>NZ_CP092106.1:0-2400000 GCF_029016485.1 Vibrio sp. JC009
GTGTCATCTTCGCTTTGGTTGCAATGTCTGCAACAGCTTCAGGAAGAGCTTACAGCTACAGAATTTAGTATGTGGGTCAGACCGCTACAGGCTGAGCTCAATGACAACACCCTGACGCTCTATGCGCCAAACCGCTTTGTACTTGACTGGGTGCGTGATAAGTACCTGAACAACATTAACCGCTTATTAAATGAATTTTGCGGTAATGATGTTCCCAACCTGAGATTTGAAGTGGGCAGCAAGCCGGTTTCAATGCCTCAGACAGTACCTGCTCCTCAAAAAACAAAAGCTGATGTGGCTGCTGAGTCTTCTGCTCCTGCACAGCTGCAGGCTGCCAAACCGGTTCATAAAACCTGGGATGACGAGTCAGTACCCGCAGATATTACCTATCGATCTAACGTTAACTTTAAGCATAAGTTTACTAACTTTGTTGAGGGTAAATCCAACCAGCTTGGTCTGGCGGCGGCAAGACAGGTTTCTGATAACCCGGGCGTTTCCTACAACCCTCTGTTTCTATACGGTGGAACAGGTCTGGGTAAAACTCACCTTCTGCATGCAGTAGGTAATGCCATCATAGATAACAACCCGAACGCAAAGGTTGTTTATATGCACTCTGAGCGTTTTGTTCAGGATATGGTTAAGGCACTGCAGAACAATGCCATCGAAGAATTTAAGCGTTATTACCGAAGTGTTGATGCACTGCTTATCGATGACATTCAGTTCTTTGCCAATAAAGAGCGTTCACAGGAAGAGTTCTTCCATACCTTCAACGCACTGCTTGAAGGAAACCAGCAGATTATTCTTACTTCTGACCGTTATCCGAAAGAGATCAGCGGTGTAGAAGATCGTCTGAAATCCCGCTTTGGCTGGGGTTTAACAGTTGCTATTGAGCCGCCAGAGCTGGAAACCCGTGTTGCTATATTAATGAAGAAAGCTGAAGATCATCAGATCCATCTGGCTGATGAAGTGGCTTTCTTTATTGCCAAGCGCCTGCGTTCCAATGTTCGTGAGCTGGAAGGCGCACTGAACCGTGTTATCGCTAATGCCAACTTTACCGGCCGTCCGATTACCATCGACTTTGTGCGTGAAGCGCTGCGCGATCTTTTAGCGCTGCAGGAAAAACTGGTCACTATCGATAATATCCAGAAGACAGTGGCGGAATACTACAAGATTAAAGTAGCCGATCTGCTTTCTAAGCGACGCTCCCGTTCGGTTGCCCGTCCAAGACAGCTGGCGATGGCTCTGGCTAAAGAGCTGACCAACCACAGCTTACCTGAAATTGGTGATGCATTTGGTGGCCGCGACCATACAACGGTTCTGCATGCTTGTCGTAAGATAGAGCAGTTAAGGGAAGAGAGTCACGATATTAAAGAAGACTACTCGAACCTGATCCGAACGCTTTCCTCTTAACTCAGTGACTTGTTGATATCAAAGAGATCAATATGAAATTTACCATCGAACGTAATCATCTTATTAAACCTCTGCAACAAGTATCCGGCGCGCTGGGCGGACGTCCAACGCTGCCTATTCTCGGTAATCTGCTTTTAAAAGTGGAAGAGGGCACTTTGTCACTGACTGCCACCGATCTTGAAGTCGAGCTGATTGCCAGAATTGCTCTGGAAGGCGACTTTGAAACCGGTAGTGTTACCGTTCCTTCCCGTAAGTTTTTAGATATTTGCCGTGGCCTGCCGGATGATTCTGTAATTACAGTTGTTCTGGAAGGCGAGCGTGTGATTGTTCGTTCCGGAAGAAGCCGCTTTACCTTAGCGACACTTCCTGCTGCTGATTTCCCGAATATTGAAGACTGGCAGAGTGAAATCGAGATTACACTTTCTCAGGCTGAACTGCGCTCCATTATTGAGAAAACCCAGTTTTCCATGGCAAACCAGGATGTTCGTTACTATCTGAATGGTATGCTGTTTGAGGTGGATGACACGACATTGCGTGCCGTTGCCACTGACGGTCACCGTATGGCTGTGGCGCAGACTGCGCTTGGTGCTGCGTTTGAAAAGCAGCAGGTGATTGTTCCGCGTAAAGGTATTCAGGAACTGGTTAAATTGCTGGATGCTCCGGAAAATCCGGTGACGCTTCAGATTGGTCAGTCAAATGTTCGTGCAGATGTGAACAACTTTACCTATACCTCTAAGCTGGTTGACGGCCGCTTCCCTGACTATCGCCGGGTGATGCCGCAAAGCACCACCAAAACTCTGGAAGCAGGTTGTGACGAATTAAGACAAGCCTTTTCCCGTGCTGCAATCCTGTCCAATGAAAAATTCCGCGGTGTCAGAATTAATATGACCGGCACTGAAATGCGTATTACCGCAAACAACCCTGAGCAGGAAGAAGCAGAAGAGATGCTGGATGTCAGTTTCCAGGGTGAGGATATCGAGATCGGCTTCAATGTGAGTTATGTACTCGATGTGCTTAATACGCTAAAGTGCGAGCAGGTAAGAATTTCAATGTCTGACGCTAATGCGAGTGCGCTTATTGAGAATGCGCAGGATGACAGTGCCATGTATGTGGTGATGCCGATTCGACTGTAAGCTGCAATGCCGTTAAAGCGTCTTATTGTTCAGCAGTTCAGAAATATTAAAGCCTGTGATATTGAACTATCACCAGGCTTTAACTTTCTTATTGGCCCTAACGGAAGCGGTAAAACCAGTGTATTGGAAGCCATCTATCTGTTGGGGCACGGCCGCTCATTTAAAAGTTCACTGACCAGCCGGGTGATACAGAACGAGTGTTCTGAGCTGTTTGTTCACGGCCGTTTTTTGAATCCGGATCAATTTGAGCTGCCTATTGGAATAAATAAGCAGCGCGATGGCACAACAGAGGTTAAAATAGGCGGTCAGTCCGGACAAAAACTGGCACAATTAGCCCAGGTTTTACCACTGCAACTGATTCATCCTGAAGGTTTTGATCTGCTAACCGATGGACCAAAGCATCGCCGTGCATTTATAGACTGGGGGGTATTTCATACCGAACCCGGATTTTATGACGCATGGGGCAGATTAAAGCGGCTCACTAAACAGAGAAATGCACTGTTAAAAACAGCCAACGGCTACCGAGAACTCAGTTACTGGGATCAGGAGCTGGCGCAGCTGGCTGAGACTATCAGTGGCTGGCGTTCGGATTATGTTGCTCAGTTGACGGAAGTAGCGCAGGAAATCTGTGAAGGTTTTCTTCCTGAATTTGATATCCGCCTTGGTTACTACCGTGGCTGGGATAAAGATACAGATTACAAAGAGATTCTTGAGAAGAATTTCGAACGGGATCAGCAGCTTGGTTACACATTCAGTGGACCAAATAAAGCCGATCTGAGAATTAAAGTGAACGGAACTCCGGTTGAGGACGTTCTGTCACGAGGTCAGCTAAAGCTGATGGTATGTGCACTGAGACTGGCTCAGGGGCAGCATCTGGCTAAGGTGACCGGAAAGCAGAGCATCTATTTGATTGATGACTTTGCATCTGAACTAGACAGCCAACGTCGTGAACGCCTGGCAAGGTGTTTAAAAGAGACGGGGGCTCAGGTTTTTGTTAGCTCTATTACTGCTGACCAGATATTGGATATGCAGGACGAAAATTGCGCAATGTTTCATGTGGAACATGGTAAAATAGAGCAAAGAAATTAATGGCCTGCGAACTTTTTTCGGGCTTGGACAAGAGAGTAACTCATGGCAGAAAATTACGATTCATCGAGTATTAAAGTACTTAAGGGTCTGGATGCGGTACGTAAGCGTCCGGGAATGTACATTGGTGATACCGACGACGGTACCGGTCTTCACCATATGGTATTCGAGGTAGTAGATAACTCCATCGATGAAGCGTTAGCTGGTCACTGTAATGACATCGTTATAACTATTCACGAAGACAACTCTGTTTCTGTTAGCGATGACGGTCGTGGTATTCCGACTGAAATGCACCCGGAAGAGGGCGTATCCGCAGCGGAAGTTATCATGACGGTTCTTCACGCAGGTGGTAAGTTCGATGACAACTCTTACAAGGTTTCCGGTGGTCTGCACGGCGTAGGTGTTTCGGTTGTAAACGCACTATCTAAGCAGGTTGACCTGACGATTCACCGCGCAGGTGAAATCCACGAGCAGACTTACGCACACGGTGAACCAAAAGCGCCGCTGGCGGTAACAGGTAAAACAGAAGCAACGGGTACAACCATTCGTTTCTGGCCAAGCGAAGAGACTTTCTCTAACGTAGAGTTCCACTACGATATTCTGGCTAAGCGTCTGCGCGAGCTTTCTTTCCTTAACTCCGGCGTATCTATCAAGCTGAAAGATGAGCGTGAAGAAGGTAAAGAAGACCACTTTATGTATGAAGGTGGTATTCAGGCATTCGTTGAGCACCTGAACACCAACAAAACACCTATTCATCCAAAAGTATTCCACTTCGACTTTGAGCGCGAAGATGGTATCTCTGTTGAAGTTGCTATGCAGTGGAACGATGGCTTCCAGGAAAACATCTACTGCTACACCAACAACATTCCTCAGAAGGATGGCGGTACTCACCTTGCCGGTTTCCGTGCTGCACTGACACGTACACTGAATAACTACATGGAAAAAGAGGGTTATTCTAAGAAAGCCAAGACTTCTACATCGGGTGACGATGCGCGTGAAGGTCTGACAGCTGTAGTTTCTGTTAAGGTGCCTGATCCTAAGTTCTCAAGCCAGACAAAAGACAAGCTGGTTTCCTCTGAAGTGAAATCTGCGGTTGAATCTGTAATGGGTGAAAAACTGACAGACTTCCTTGCTGAGCATCCAAACGAAGCTAAGACGGTTTGTACCAAAATTATCGACGCTGCACGTGCACGTGAAGCGGCGCGTAAAGCTCGTGAAATGACTCGCCGTAAGGGCGCGCTGGACCTTGCTGGTCTTCCGGGCAAACTTGCTGACTGTCAGGAAAAAGATCCTGCACTGTCTGAACTATACATTGTGGAGGGTGACTCTGCGGGCGGTAGTGCTAAGCAGGGTCGTAACCGTAAGAATCAGGCAATCCTTCCGCTGAAAGGTAAGATTCTTAACGTAGAAAAAGCACGTTTTGATAAAATGCTCTCTTCTCAGGAAGTGGCAACCCTTATCACTGCGCTTGGCTGTGGTATTGGTCGTGACGAATACAACCCTGATAAGTTGCGTTACCACAATATCATTATCATGACCGATGCGGACGTCGATGGTTCTCACATCCGTACTCTGCTTCTGACCTTCTTCTACCGTCAGATGCCTGAACTGATTGAGCGCGGTTATGTTTATATTGCTCAGCCACCGCTTTACAAAGTGAAGAAGGGTAAACAAGAGCAGTACATCAAAGATGAAGATGCAATGGACCAATATCAGGTATCACTGGCGCTGGATAACGCTGCTCTTCATGTTAACGCTGATGCGCCGGCTATGTCAGGTTCAGCGCTTGAACAGCTTGTTCAGGAGTACAACTCTGGTATGAAGCTGGTGGACCGTATGTCCCGCCGCCTTCCTCGTCCTCTGGTTCATGAGTTTGCTTATGTTCCGCGTCTGACTGCTGAAATGTGTCAGGATGAAGCGGCTGTTGAAGCATGGGGTAAGCAGCTGGTTGAACAGTTGAACGCGAAAGAAGTGGGCGCAAGCCAGTACAGCCTTGAAGTTGAGAAGCATGAAGAGATGAACGTTAACCTTGTTAAGGTTGTTGTTCGTACTCACGGTGTGACTCATGAGCATGTGATTACTCTTGATCTGCTTAACTCTAAAGAGTACGGCAAGCTTGCAAGCCTTTCGGAAGCACTTGAAGGCCTGATTGAAGAAGGCGCTTACATCAAGCGTGGTGAGCGTGTTCAGCCTGTTTCAAGCTTTGTTGATGCACTGAACTGGCTGATTAAAGAGTCTCGTCGTGGTCTGAGCCTGCAGCGATACAAAGGTCTGGGTGAGATGAACCCGGATCAGCTTTGGGAAACTACCATGGACCCTGATACCCGCCGTATGATGCAGGTTACTATCGAAGATGCGGTAGGTGCGGATCAGCTGTTCACCACTCTGATGGGTGATCAGGTTGAGCCTCGTCGTAACTTTATCGAAGAGAATGCGCTGAAAGTAGCAAACCTGGACGTATAGTATAAGGCCCTGGGTTTTTGGGCCCTTGGCCCTGGGAAAGAGCACTCCGGTTATGGGGTGCTTTTTTTATGCATGACAAACAGAGATAGAAGGCATAAAGTATATTAGCTTTCAATGATATGTCCGGAGATTGTGATGAAAGAGATGTGGGATAAGCGCTATAGCGATGATGATTATGCTTATGGTACTGAAGTAAACGACTTTGTCCGTGAGCAGTATTCTGAAATTCCGCAGGGTAAAGTACTTTGCCTGGCTGAAGGGGAAGGGCGTAATGCTGTTTTTCTGGCTGGAAAAGGGTATCAGGTTACCGCTATGGATCAGTCCACGTCTGGCCTGAAAAAAGCGGAGCAGTTAGCAGAAAAGCTGGGTGTGGAGATTGAAACCCAAGCGGCTGATCTGGCTGAGTTTGAGATTGAACCAGAAAGTGTGAGTGGCATTATTTCTATTGCCGGTCATGTTCCGCCTTTTATTCGCAAAAGAGTGCATGAGCAGGTGGTGAATGGTCTGGCTCCGGGTGGAATTTATCTTATTGAAGGTTATACAGCCAGGCATCTGGAGATGGAAGGAGCCGGTGGTCCGCCAGCAACCCAGATAGAAATGTTCTATGACCTTGAAGAGCTGAAACAAGAGCTATCCGGACTTGAGTTTATCCTTGCTCATGAAACAGAGCGCCATATGAGTGAAGGTAAATTCCATCAGGGTGACAGCGCTGTTGTGCAGATAGTGGCACGTAAGCCTTTGGTTTAAAGGCTATAAAAAAATTAAAGTTTTTTACGTTGAGCCCTTGAATCCCGATTTTACGGACCTATATTAAAAGTACAGGGGATGCCAAATGGACCTCTGAAACGCTTGTCCAGCCTGGTCGCTAAGCGAGAGGCAAAAAGGAAAGCACACAATTTAATACCGCAATCAGACAGACACGTCTAACAAGAGTGTACTGGGCTGACTACCTTAAACACCACAAATGTATCTGGTGACTTTAAGGCTATTGCTTATTTATGAGGATAGAATCATGAGAACTGTAGATTTCACACCACTATACCGTAACGCTATCGGCTTTGATCGTCTTTTTGACATGATGGAAGCGGGTAATAAAGCGGCGTCTAACGGCTACCCTCCATACAACATTGAGCAGCAGGACGAGAATAAGTACCGCATTACTATGGCGGTTGCAGGTTTTGCTGAAGAACAACTGGATATCACCCAGAAAGAAAACATGCTGATTGTTCGTGGCGAACAAAAATCCGATGAAAATAAAAAGTATGTTTATCAGGGTATTGCTGAGCGCAACTTTGAGCGTAAATTCCAGCTAGCGGACTACGTTAGAGTTATCGGTGCTTCAATGGAAAATGGCCTGCTTCATGTGGATCTGGAAAGAGAAATCCCTGAAGCGATGAAGCCACGTAAGATTGAAATTAATAATGGTAGCCTGATCGAGGGAAAGTAATTAACTAAACCCCGGTTAATATAGTAAGAGCGTCCGATTGGGCGCTCTTTTTGATTCATTTCTAACTCGTTGTGAAAAGCTTAGTGGTATTGTTCTTTGGTGTAGCAAGCCTTAGAGACTTTCTCCCCTGTAGATTTCAGTTTTTAATTCTATGATCTGATTCTGAATTGCTTCTTTGGGATTTGTTATCCGGTTCATTAACTGCTCTGCAGCAATTCTGCCAATCTCTTTTCTTGGGGTGATTACCGTTGCCAGCTTTGGGCTCATTACCGAAGTAATATCATTTCCGTGAAAACCAGCAATCGCCATATTGTCAGGAACACTTATCTGCTGGCGGGTACACTCAAAAAGAGCTCCGGCTGCCAGGACATCGTTGGTACAGAAGATTCCGTCGGTATCTGGGTGTTGGTTAATCACTTCCTGAAGCAGACATGCGCCTGTAGTAAAAGATGAAGCCTGTTTAGATGATAAAATTACAGGCTCAATACCGGCCTTTTTCATTGCATCTGAGTAGCCCTGAATCTTTTGTTTTGCGCGCTCATCCATTTTAGCAGCCAGATAAACGATATGTTTCTTACCTGACTTAATCATGGTATTTGTCATATCCAGACTGGCCCGGTAGTTATTGAATCCTACCGCTTGCTGAATCGGTGTCAGGGTTGAGTCCATTATTTCGACAATAGGAATGCCGGCAGCCTGCAACATACGTGTAGCGCGTTCGGTATGCAGGCTTTCTGAAAGAATGATGCCGTCTACATGATAGGAAAGAAGCGTTTCGATTCGCTTTTCTTCAGCCGTTTTGCTGTAGCCGTAATGAGTAAGCATTGCCTGATAGCCCTGAGGCTCGATAACACTTTCTATTCCCTTAATCACATCTTCAAAGACCTGATTCCCCAGCGAGGGAACCAATACACCAATAGAGTAGCTTTTTGCATTGGAAAGCAGATCCGGTGCCCGGTTTGGAATATAGCCCAGCTCTTCAACGGCTAAGGCTATTTTTTTCCCAACTTGCTCGGATACTTTTTCTGGATCTCGCAGATAGCGGCTAACCGTCATCTTGGTTACGCCGACTTTATCTGCAATGTCCTGAAGGGTTGGGCGGGCTTTTTTCATGTAAGAGGTTATTCCTGATAAGCCTTCTTCACTTCTTCAGCGATAACCTTAATTCCGTCACGCATCGCTTTTTCATCCTGAACATAGTTCATACGCAGGCACTGGCGGGTGTGTTCCCACTCGGCATCCTGGCCTATAAAGAAGTATTCACCCGGAACGATGAGTACGCCACGTGCTTTTAGTCGTTTATACAGTTCCATTGTCGGGATCGGCAGCTCATCAAACCAGAGCCACAGGAAGATAGCGCCTTCCGGCTTATGGATTTTAAACCTTGGATCGTCAATATGCTCTTTCAGAAGCTCTACAGCGTGCTGGGCTTTTTGCTGATAGAAAGGCTTAACAATCATCTGACTTAGCTGAAGCAGATCACCGGACTCAATCATATGTGCACCCAGTGCAGGACCAATACCGCTTGGAGCCAGGCTGACAATGCCATTCATATTAGTAATGGCCTGAGTCACTTCTTCGTTGGCGATAACAATACCGCAGCGAACCCCCGGCAGGCCGAGCTTGGAAAGGCTCATGCACAGGATAGTGTTTTCATTCCAGAAGGGTTTTACATCTTCGAAAATAATATTCGGGAAAGGGGTTCCGTAGGCATTATCAATAAGTAGAGGAACATTATTCGCGCGTGCCAGTTCATCTAACTTAACGATCTCTTCATCGGTCAGAACATTACCGGTTGGGTTTGTCGGACGTGATGCACAGATAGCCGCAATGGAATCATCGATTTTCAGGTTTTCAAAATCGACATGGTACTTAAACATACCGTTATCCAGCAGTGAGATTTCAGGCTTGTATGAGACAAAGATATCTTCGTCTAATCCTGAGTCGCCATAGCCGATATATTCCGGAGCCAGTGGCAGCAGAATTTTTTTATGAGAGCCGTCAGGCTGTGCGCCAGCAAACATATTGAACAGATAAAAGAAGGCACTCTGGCTACCGTTGGTCAGACTGATGTTCTTTTCAGAAACGTTCCAGCCGAAGGTTTCTTTCAGAAGATTTGCCAGAGCCTTAATAAAGGCATTTTTACCCTGAGGGCCGTCATAGTTAGCCATGGCTTCTATCAATTTTCCGTTTACCAGCATATCGCTGCTGGCCTGATGAAAATAATCGAGCATGGCAGGAATGGCGGCTGGGTTACCACCTCCGAGCATAATGGCGCCTGGCGTACGAAGTCCGTCATTTAGGTCGTCCATTAACTGGGTTATGCCTGAGTACTGAGTAAATTTTTCACCAAATTTAGAAAATTGCATTACGACGTTACCTGATATTTATATTATTTGCTGCCCTGCTATGGTGCAGGCCTTGGAGAGGCCATAGAACATACCGCAATGCTAACGTGAAAGCTATAGGAAATCTGTGTAAATAAGCAACATTAATGAATAATAGAGCAAAAAAAATCGGGCCTTTATTCGGCCCGATTTATCATTTTCTGATAGCTGCTTTTTTATTTCTGCAGAAGAGAAATATCCGCAATTTGCAGGAACAGGTTACGCAGGTTATTCAGAAGCGTTAAGCGGTTCTTCTTAAGCGCTTCATCATCAGCCATAACCATTACTGAGTCGAAGAAAGTATCTACCGGCTCACGCAGGTCAGCCAGTTTGCTTAGCGCTTCCTGGTAGTTACCTGTTGCAAATGCAGGTTCAAGTGCTTCTGTCATTACTTCAACGTTTTCAGCCAGAGCTTTTTCTGCATCTTCCTGAAGAAGAGCCAGATCAATTTCATCGCTCAGTTCACCGTCGAACTTAGCCAGAATGTTACCTACACGCTTGTTCGCTGCTGCAAGTGATTCTGCTGCGTCCAGGCCACGGAAGTGAGATACCGCCTTAACACGCTGATCGAAATCGGCAGGCTTAGTAGGGCGACGTGCCAGTACTGCCTGAATGATGTCAACAGAGAAGCCTTCATCCTGATACCATGCGCGGAAACGGCCAAGCATAAAGTCGATAACGTCTTTTTCTACGTTTTCGTTAGTCAGCTTGTCGGCAAACAGAGTTTTAGCTTCTGCGATCAGCTCAACAAGGTCCAGCTTGTAGCCGTTTTCTACGATCATACGCAGAACACCCAGTGATGCGCGGCGTAGTGCAAACGGGTCAGAACCTTTTGGTGCCTGACCGATACCGAAGATACCAACGATAGTATCCAGCTTGTCAGCCATAGCGACAGCGGTAGAAACGGCTGTGCTCGGTAGTTCATCACCTGCAAAACGCGGCATGTACTGCTCGTTCAGTGCCAGTGCTACTTCTTCGTCTTCACCGTCGTGGCGAGCGTAGTGCATACCCATCACGCCCTGAGTATCGGTAAATTCGAATACCATAGAGGTCATCAGGTCACACTTAGCCAGAAGGCCTGCGCGGGTAGACTTCTCAACATCAGCACCGATCTGCTTAGCGATAAAGCCTGCAAGAACTGCGATGCGATCTGTTTTATCTTTGATAGTACCAAGCTGCTTCTGGAAGATAGCGTTTTCCAGTTCAGGAAGACGGTCAATCAGAGGACGCTTACGGTCTGTATTAAAGAAGAACTCTGCGTCAGCAAGGCGAGGACGAACAACCTTCTCGTTACCTTCGATAACGTGGCGAGGCTCTTTAGACTCGATGTTAGATACGAAGATAAAGTTTGGAAGAAGCTTTTTGTTCTCATCGTAAACAGGGAAGTATTTCTGGTCACCTTTCATGGTGTAAACCAGAGCTTCAGCTGGTACTTTCAGGAACTCTTCTTCGAATTTTGCAGTCAGTACAACCGGCCACTCAACCAGAGAAGCAACTTCTTCTACAAGGTCGTCTTCAAGATCAGCGATACCGCCAACAGCGGCTGCAGCTTTCTGAGAATCAGCAATGATAATCGCTTTACGAGCTTCGTAATCCGCCATTACTTTGCCGCGCTCTTCAAGAATCGCAGGGTACTGGTCAGCGTTATCGATAGTAAATTCCTGCTCACCCATAAAGCGGTGGCCACGGATAGTGCGGTCTGACGCAACACCCAGGATTTCACCCGCGATTAGTTCGTCACCCAGAAGGATGGTCAGGGTTTTAACCGGACGGATAAACTGAGTCTCTTTGTCACCCCAGCGCATTGGCTTAGCGATTGGCAGGTGAGCCAGTGCTTTTGCTGCAAGGTCTACAACAATCTCAGAAGCTGGCTTGCCTTTTACTTCTTGTTTGAAAAGAAGCCATTCGCCTTTGTCTGTTTTCAGGCGGTCAGCCTGGTCAACAGTAATGCCGTTACCACGAGCCCAGCCTTGTGCGGCTTTAGTCGGATTACCGTCAGCATCAAATGCTACAGAGACTGCAGGGCCACGCTTTTCAACAACCTTGTCTGCCTGGCCGTCAGCCAGTGCAGCAACTTTCAGTGCAAGGCGACGAGGAGCGGCATACCACTTAACACCTTCGTGCGCTAAGTCAGCATCTTTCAGGCCAGCTTCAAAGTTAGCAGCAAATGCTTCAGCAAGAGTGCGAAGCTGTGTTGGTGGCAGCTCTTCCGTACCCAGTTCAATTAGAAAATTCTTCGCCATGATTACTTCTCCTCACCTTCTTTTTTGCACATTGGGAAGCCAAGAGCTTCACGCGATGCGTAGTATGCTTCTGCAACACCTTTAGTCAGGTTGCGGATGCGAAGGATGTAACGCTGGCGCTCAGTTACTGAGATAGCTTTACGTGCATCAAGAAGGTTAAATGCATGACCTGCTTTCAGGATGCGCTCGTAAGCCGGTAGCGGAAGAGGCTTTTCAAGTTCAAGAAGCTCTTTACACTCTTTCTCGCACTGGTCGAAGAAAGTAAACAGGAAGTCTACATCTGCGTATTCGAAGTTGTAAGTTGACTGCTCAACTTCGTTCTGGTGGAAGATATCACCGTAAGTTGTTTTGCCCAGCGGGCCGTCAGACCATACTAGGTCATAAACAGAATCAACACCTTGAATGTACATTGCAAGACGTTCGATACCGTAAGTGATTTCACCGGTAACCGGCTTACACTCAAGACCACCAACCTGCTGGAAGTAAGTAAACTGAGTTACTTCCATGCCGTTTAGCCAGACTTCCCAGCCCAGGCCCCATGCGCCCAGAGTCGGGTTCTCCCAGTTATCTTCCACGAAACGGATGTCGTGTACCTGAGGGTCAATACCCAGAGCTTCAAGAGAGCCAAGGTATAGCTCCTGAATGTTGTCCGGAGATGGCTTAATAATTACCTGGAACTGGTAGTAGTGTTGCAGGCGGTTCGGGTTTTCACCGTAACGACCGTCAGTAGGACGGCGTGATGGCTGTACATAAGCGGTTGCAATTGGCTCAGGGCCAAGAGCGCGTAAGCACGTCATTGGGTGAGAAGTACCTGCACCCACTTCCATGTCTAATGGCTGAACGATGGTACAGCCCTGTTGTGCCCAATAATCCTGCAGCGCGAGGATCATACCTTGAAAGGTTTTGATATCGTATTTTTGCATAGTCAGGTTCGCGCGATTCTTCTGTCTGATTGAATAAAAAATAACGCTAAAGTATACCCAGATATTGTTCTTGGGAGTAGGGCTAATCTTGTTTATTTAGTCAGTATTCGTGGATTTTTGGCAAATTAGCCGTCATTCCTGCGAAGGCAGGAATCTATTTAAAGGTATATCTGAAGTTTTTAGGGTAGACAGGTGTAAGGCTGTCCCCTCACTCCCACGCGGAGCGCGGGAACGAGGATCGTTACCGTTCCGTGGAGTTAATCCAGCCCCTTCTTAATCAGGTACTGATAAGGAAGGGTTTCTGTCTGTGATCCTATAAGCTGGTGATCCATAAAGCGGCAGAAGCTTGGGATATCACGGGTTGTTGATGGATCATCTGCTTTGATCAGCAAAACTTCTCCATCCTGCATTGTACGAATTGTCTTCCTGACCATCATTACCGGCTCCGGACAGCGTAGTCCTTCCGCTTCCAGTATTTTAGTTGCCAATTCAGGATTAAAGGTCATGGGTATGGCTCTCAATGTTAAATCGTGGGCATAGTCTGTTTTGTTGTCAGGCTATGTCTGGTTCTCTTTGTAGCACGAAAAGTACGAAGATAATACTTGGCAAAATGCAAAATTGCGCGTACATTTAATTAACAAGTGCGCAACATTGCTTTTGTGTGCAGGTACATTCTTCAGTTTTCTTGGGCTTACCCGTCGAAAGGCGGGATTTTTTTGCCCCAAATCTTCAGGTATCGCTTAGTATATGGGCATCTTTAGGAATTAAAAGAGCCAGTTGCTGTGGAATTAGAAGAAATATACCGCCGGGACCTTAATCTGCTGGTGGCGCTGCGAGTGATGATTGAAGAGGAAAGTGTCAGCAAGGCGGCGCTCAGGCTGAACCTCAGCCAGTCTGCAATGAGCCGTGTACTTGGCCGTCTTCGCGAACTGCTTGATGATCCCCTGTTCACCCGTCAGGGGCATAAACTTCTCCCTACAGAAAAAGCGCTTGAGCTGAACCGCTCTCTGGGTGAGCCTCTAGAGACGATAAGAGCGGTATTGTCTGATAAGGTCTTTGAGCCGCATAGTTGCGATCAGACTTTTACCATAGCAACCACAGATTACGCGATGCAGACCATCCTGCCCTTTGCTCTTCCCCGAATTTATAAAGAAGCGCCAAATGTTTCCCTGAACTTTCTGCCGCTTCAGCATGATCAGTTGCTTGATCAGTTAACAACTCTGGGGGCGGACTTAGCGATTTGTCGTCCTACTTCTTCAGTGGCACCACTAAGAAGTGATGTGCTTGGCAAAGTTGGCGTTTTCTGCCTGCTGGGGCGGAACCACCCTCTGGCTGATAAAGAGATGACGCTGGACGATTACCTTGAGTATCCACATGCAATGATTGCTATCAGCGACGGAGTAAAGGCTTTATTAGATGACGCTCTGCGTGATCAGCCTGAGCGGAAGATGCTTATCCGGGCTTACCACCTTGAAGCGGCACTGGCAGTTTTTGAAACTATTCCTCTTATCATTACAGTCCCAGCTGACTTAGCTTATCTGGTTGCAGAGAGATATGACCTGGTAATTAAACCTCTGCCATTTGAATTTACCCCGTTTGATTATTCGATGATCTGGCATCAAAGATGTGAGCACTCACCAGCGCAGGAGTGGTTAAGAAAGCTGCTTAAGGAAGAGTGTGGCAGGCTGATTGCTAAGCGGGTAGAGGACTTGGGTCTGGAAGGGTAATTAGGCACAGCTCTTGATTTGAACTTGGGCGTTTCTGCCCAAGTGATTTTAGCTTTTAGCGCGTACCGATGTTTCAATGGACATCAGGTGGTGTTTGCAGAGCAGGTGTATGCAGCAGGGATGCTGCATTCAAGCCTACATGGATGTATTTACGGCGTCCTGAGCTGTAAATTCCACCTGGTGTCCGGTTCCACCGTATTAAAGCTTAATCACCACACGACCAGTTACCTGACCGTTAGTAATATCTTCAGCGTATTTCGGTGCTTCTTCCAGATCAATCTCAGTACACGCCTGCTCGAAGTAGCTTTCAGGCAGAAGCTCAGACAGTTTCTCCCATGCTGCGATACGTTTTTCGGTCGGGCATGAAACAGAGTCGATACCCTGTAGACATACGTTGCGCAGGATAAATGGCATAACAGTCGTCGGAAGGTCAAAACCACCGGCAAGACCACATGCTGCCACAGTGCGGCCGTAGTCCATTTGTGTAAGAAGCTTAGCAAGTACTTTGCTGCCAACAGTATCTACAGCACCTGCCCAGATCTGCTTTTCAAGCGGACGAGCCGGTTCTTCAAATACAGTACGGTCGATGCAGCGAGCAGCGCCCAGTTTTTCCAGCAGCGGACCGTTCTCTTCAATACGGCCTGTTACAGCAGCAACCTTGTAGCCAAGCTGAGCAAGCAGGGTTACAGATACAGAACCAACGCCACCACTTGCACCGGTTACCAGAATTTCACCATCTTCAGGTTTAACACCGCTGTCTACAATTGCCTGAACACACAGCATTGCAGTAAAGCCGGCAGTACCAACCATCATTGCTTTTTTCGCATCTAAACCCTTTGGCAGAGGAACCAGCCAGTCTGCTTTCAGTTTTGCTCGTTCAGCCATACCACCCCAGTGGTTTTCGCCAACACCCCAGCCAGTCAGAACAACTTCATCGCCTTCTTTGTAGCGTTCATCATCAGAACTCACTACTTTACCAGCCATATCAATACCCGGAACCATAGGGAAGTTACGGATGATTTTGCCTTTACCTGTAATTGCCAGGCCATCTTTATAGTTAAGTGAGGTGTAATTTACTGCAACCAGAACTTCGCCTTCAGGAAGCTGTGCTTCGTCGATCTGTTCGATTGCTGAAATGGTGCGTTTTTCTTCTTGATTTAAAACTAAAGCCTTAAACATGTGGGGAGTCTCCAGTTGAGTGAACAAGCATTAAAAATTATGTGATTAGTTTAATCTTTCAAATTTTATGATAACAGTGAAACTTTCGCATTTTTAGTATGTATTTTGTGCATATTGTGCGAGGGTTGAGCTATACGGGAATAGGTGGCCTTAGTGAATAAGGTCACCTATTCTGGGTTATGGGGTTATGGGGTTATGGGGTTATGGGCGTTCGAATATTGTGGCTATGCCCTGGCCTAGTCCGATACACATGGTCGCCAGGCCAAATTGTGCGTCTTTGGATTCCATCAGATTGATTAGGGTGGTGGATATTCTGGCTCCTGAGCAACCTAGCGGGTGGCCCAGGGCTATGGCTCCGCCGTTCAGGTTTACTTTTTTATCCATAATATCCATTAGTCCTAAGTCTTTTACGCAGGGAAGGGCCTGAGCGGCAAAGGCTTCGTTCAGTTCAATTAAGTCCATATCTTCAATAGACAGGCCTGCGCGTTTTAGTGCTTTTTCAGTTGCCGGGACAGGACCATATCCCATGATAGAGGGATCGTAACCGACGACGGCCATAGATTTCACTTTCGCACGGATAGGCACACCCAGATCTCTGGCTTTGCTTTCACTCATCACCAGCATGGCTGATGCGCCATCGGAAAGCGCCGATGATGAGCCGGCGGTTACGGTACCGTTTTTAGGATCGAAAACAGGTTTTAGCTGGGATAGTCCTTCAACTGAAGTTTCCGGTCGGATAACCTCATCGTGTCTCAGTAAGATTAGTGACCCATCAGAATCATGCCCCTCTGTTGGAAGAATTTCATTGTCAAAGCGCCCTTCTTTGGTGGCCGTATAGGAGCGGGCATGAGAGCGGGCTGCAAATTCATCCTGCTGTTCACGGGAAATGCTGTGAAGTTTACCGAGCATCTCTGCTGTTAACCCCATCATTGCGGCGGCTTTAGCAAGGTTTTTGGATAAGCCGGGGTGAAAGTCCACACCGTGAGTCATGGGTACATGTCCCATATGCTCCACTCCGCCAATCAGACAGATTTCTGCATCACCCACCATAATTGCCCTGGATGCATCGTGAAGAGCCTGCATTGAAGAGCCGCAAAGCCGGTTAACGGTTACAGCGCCAATCTGTTTGGGAAGATTAGCAAGCAGAGCTGCATTTCGGGCAATGTTAAATCCCTGCTCAAGGGTTTGCTGAACGCAGCCCCAGTAAATATCTTCGATCTGGTTCGGGTTTACCTGTGGGTTGCGGGCAAGAAGACCTTTCATCAGATGAGCAGAAAGGTCTTCAGCCCGGATGTTTCTGAATGCGCCACCTTTGGAACGTCCCATTGGGGTGCGGATACAATCAACGATCACTGCATTATCCATTTCTGATATTCCTTATCCAAAAGTGAAGCTAAACAGAGCTTTTCTGCTGTGACAGGTAAAAAGACTGCCCGTCTTTTGCCATATTCAGCAATAGCTGAGGTATCTGGTACAGAGGGCCAAGATCCTGATATTTAGTGGCTTGTTCGATATATTTGTTAATACTAATACTGTCCAGGTAACGGAAAACCCCGCCCCTGAAAGGAGGAAAGCCCAGCCCGTACACCAGTGCCATATCTGCCTCCTGGGGTGAAGCAACAATACCCTCTTCCAGACAGAGTACGACTTCATTGATCATAGGAATCATCATGTGCTGGATAATGGTCTCTTCATCGAAACTGCCGGAACCTGTGCGCACTTCATTTAAGAGGGGCAGAACGCTTTCATCAAAGGCTTTCACCGGGTGACCTTTTTTGTTAGTGGTATAAGAGTAGAAGCCCTTATTGTTTTTTTGCCCAAAGCGCTCAGCCTCAAACAGAGCATCAACAGCACTGCGGCCTCTTTTTGCCATTCTTTCCGGGAAGCCTTCAGCGATAACTGCTCTGGCGTGGTGAGCGGTATCGATGCCCACGACATCAAGCAGGTAGGCAGGCCCCATTGGCCAGCCAAATTTTTTCTCCATTACTTTATCGACCTCGGTAAAGTCAGCTCCACAACGTATAAGTGAACTGAACCCGCGAAAGTAGGAAAACAGCACGCGATTGACGAAGAAACCGGGGCAGTCGTTAACCACTACCGGAGATTTACCCATTTTTGTTGCGTATGCGACAACCCGGTTGATGGTTTCTTCAGAAGTTTTTTCTCCGCGGATGATTTCTACCAGAGGCATTCTGTGTACCGGGTTGAAAAAGTGCATCCCGCAGAAATTTTCCGGACGCTCAAGTGAACTGGCCAGCAGGTTGATTTGAATGGTTGAGGTGTTTGAGGCTATTACCGTGTCTTCCGGAACATGTCCTTCCACTTCTCTCAGCACTGCTGCCTTGATTTTCGGGTTTTCAACAACGGCTTCTACAATAATGTCAGCCTGCTCTATGCCGGAATAGCTCATGGCAGGCGTGATGGATGAAAGGACCTGTCCCATTTTCAGACCGTCAATTCTTCCGCGTTCAAGTTGCTTGTTCAGTAGCTTGGAAGCTTCGCTCATTCCCAGTTTCAGTGAAGAGTGAGCGATATCTTTCATTACAACAGGTGTCCCTTTAAATGCTGACTGATAGGCGATACCTCCGCCCATAATTCCTGCCCCCAGAACAGCTGCCTGTTTAGTCTCTTTATTGGCTGATTGGGCCCGCTTTTTGGCCAGTCCCTTTATGTACTGATCATTAAGGAATATTCCCACCAGAGACTTAGCCTCTTCAGACTTGGCCAGTCTGATAAAGTGCTTACGTTCAATGTCCAGTGCCGCATTGCGTTCCATCGTTGCCGCTTCTTCTATCGCAATAACCGAAGTGACAGGGGCAGGATAGTGCGGGCCGGCCTTTTGCATTACCAGACCTTTTGCCGTGGTAAAGCTCATGGTGGCTTCGGTTTTGTTTAGTGTCAGAGCTGCTGTTTTTTGTTTGCGTCTGCTCTGCCAGTCAAGCAGCTGACCGATAGCAAGAGTAAGAGTATTGATTGCTGATTCCTGAAGCGCCTCTGACTCGACCACAGCATCCAGTAAACCGGTCTTGAGTGCCTCTTCTGCCCGCAGAGGCTTGCCGGTGGCAATTAACTCCATGGCCGGATCCGCGCCAATAATACGGGGCATGCGTACTGAGCCGCCAAAGCCCGGCATAATGCCAAGAGAGGTTTCAGGTAATCCTATGCTGGTGGTTTTGTCTCCAATGCGGAAGTCGGTAGCGAGTACACACTCACATCCACCTCCAAGCGCATATCCTTTGATCATGGAAAGAGTAGGGAATGGCAGATCTTCCAGCTTATCAAAGATAGCGTTGGCATACTGCAGCCAGTGGTCCAGTTCCGCTTCTGGTTTAGCAAACAGCCCCAAAAACTCGGTGATATCAGCCCCGACAATAAAGCTGTCTTTATCTGATGTAAGCATAAGACCGCTGATTTCAGCGTTAGCCAGTATGGCATCAAGCGCTTTATCCAGAGAGTCCAGGGTGGCAAGATCGAGCTTATTTACAGAGGCAGGGGCACAAAAGCAGAGCTCAGCAAGTCCGTTGCTTAGCTGCTTTACCTGTAGCGTATCGGCTTTATAGATCATTATCTTCCTCCATGAGAGACAATCTGCGACTGGTACAAGTTGTTGGCTAAGTTTGGACGATAAAATCATTAATAACAACAAAAATCAAACAAGTGTTTAACATTTGTGGGATCCAGATTCGTATCTGCATATTGTGTGTTGCGTGATACACTAACAGGTCAGCAGAAATATAAATGAAGTTATGAGTGACCAACCCTATTTAATTCCCGAAGCAGCGGTGACTTTTGAAGAAGAAATAAAGAAGAGCGTCTTTATTACTTATCTGGCACATACTCCGTCAGTGGAGTCAGCGAAAGCCTTTGTTGAACAGATAAAAGCAAAGCACTCGGATGCAAGGCATAACTGCTGGGGATTTGTGGCAGGCAGGCCGGAAGATTCAATGAAGTGGGGATTCAGTGATGACGGTGAACCTTCTGGAACCGCTGGCAAACCTATTCTTGCTCAGCTTAGCGGATCGGGTGTAGGAGAGATAACCGCCGTTGTTACCCGCTATTCCGGTGGTATTAAATTAGGTACCGGCGGACTGGTTAAAGCCTATGGTGGCGGTGTTCAGCAGGCGCTTAAGTTACTTCAAACTATTGAGAAAAAAATCACAACCAGACTTCATCTGACGTTAGACTACGCTTTGATGCCGTTAACGCAGTCACTTGTCAGCCAATATGACGCTGTAGAGCTTGATGCGAGCTATGGTGAGCGTATAGAGTTGGTTATTGAGCTGGAAAAGCTGGTGGCTGAAGAGTTTAAGCAGTCTGTAGTCAATAAAAGTGGTGCAAAGGTTATTGTCTCCGATAACAAGGATTAGGAAATAAGAGGCTCAGGCTTCATCTAAAAACAACAATCATGGAATTTCGTTCAATAACCCGTATTGTGGGACTGCTTCTGGCACTGTTTAGTGTATCTATGCTTGCGCCAGCTTTTGTCGCATTAATCTTTCGTGATGGTGCCGGTGTTCCCTTTGTCACTACTTTTTTTGTTCTTCTGGTGTGCGGCGGTATCTGCTGGTTTCCCAACCGCTACCATAAAAGAGATCTTAAGGCCCGTGATGGCTTCCTTATTGTGGTTCTGTTCTGGACCGTTATCGGCAGTGCGGGCGCGTTGCCGTTTCTGCTTTCTGAGAACCCGGCTATATCTATTACAGATGCTTTCTTTGAATCCTTCTCTGCCTTAACCACAACGGGTGCTACTGTTATTGTCGGGCTCGATGAACTGCCTAAAGCGATATTGTTCTATCGCCAGATCCTGCAGTGGTTTGGTGGTATGGGTATTATTGTGCTGGCGGTAGCGATACTGCCTGTGCTGGGTATCGGTGGTATGCAGCTGTACCGGGCGGAGATCCCGGGGCCGGTTAAAGACAGTAAAATGACCCCAAGGATTGCAGAGACAGCCAAGGTGCTTTGGTATATCTATCTGGGGCTGACTATTGCTTGTGCCGGAGCCTTCTGGGTGGCGGGGATGAGCCTGTTTGATGCTATCTGTCACAGCTTCTCTACTATTGCTATTGGTGGCTTCTCTACACATGATGCAAGTATGGGGTACTTTGACAGCTCCGCCATCAATATGATTACGGTGGTTTTCCTGCTGATATCCGGTTGTAACTTCTCTCTGCACTTTGCTGCTTTTGCCTCGGGTGGGGTGCATCCGCAGTACTACACCAAAGATCCAGAGTTCAGGGCTTTCTTCTTTATTCAGTTTGTACTCTTTGCCATCTGTTTCCTCTTATTACTTAAGCATCACTCTTATGACTCTGTTTATGATGCTTTTGATCAGGCCCTGTTCCAGACAGTATCGATTTCTACTACTGCCGGGTTTACTACCACAGGTTTTGCTGAGTGGCCGCTGTTTTTGCCGGTTCTGCTTCTGTTCTCTTCTTTTATTGGTGGCTGTGCCGGTTCTACTGGTGGTGGTATGAAGGTTATCCGTATTCTTTTGCTGACTCTTCAGGGCTCGCGGGAAATTAAACGCCTGATTCACCCAAGAGCGGTATTTACAATCAAGCTTGGAGATAAAGCACTTCCGCAGCGGGTTGTGGATGCGGTATGGGGATTCTTCTCTGCTTATGCGCTGGTATTTGTTATCTGTATGCTGGCATTGATAGCAACAGGTATTGATGAGCTAAGTGCATTTTCTGCTGTAGCTTCAACTCTTAATAACCTGGGGCCTGGACTCGGGGATGTGGCGCTTCACTATGGTGATATCAATGATAAAGCTAAGTGGGTGCTGGTTGTTTCCATGCTGTTCGGCCGCCTGGAAATATTTACCCTGTTAATCTTATTTACTCCTACGTTCTGGCGTAGCTAAAGGATATGTTGTGAAAAAAGCGCTTATACTCTATTCAAGTACGGATGGTCAGACGATAAAAATCAGTGAGTTTATTGGTAAGGAGCTGGATGACCATCAGTGCGATATTCTTAGTCTGCACGAAAATCAGTCCATTAAATTAGAAGATTACGATAAGGTGCTTATCGGGGCTTCTATCCGCTACGGACACCTGCATAAAGAGTTCTACAAGTTTGTTACTGCGAACAAGAGTCGCTTAGAACGTATTAATGCCGCTTTCTTCTTAGTTAACCTGACTGCGAGAAAAGAAGACCAGGGCAAAGATACACCGGAAGGTAGTGCGTACGTTAAGACGTTTCTGAAAAAGTCGCCATGGACGCCAAATATGATAGGCGTATTTGCCGGTGCGCTTTTATATCCAAGATATAAGTTGTTTGATCGTCTGTGTATTCAGTTCATTATGAAGATTACTGGTGGAGAAACAGATTCCAGTAAAGAGATTGAATATACCAACTGGGAAAAAGTTGCCATATTTGCCCGCAAATTTAAAGAATTGTAGATAAAATCTCCGTTTTTAGCCTTTTTTGAACAAGTTTTCTACTGTTGAAAAGAAAATTCAAAAAAAGTTCAAAAAAGGCTTGCCAATGTGACGCATGTCTCTATAATGCGCCCTCACTGACACGGCGGACACCGAAAGGAAACGTCGAAATCAGTTGGACGAACCGCTGGCAACAGCGGCTAGCAAAAAGATTTAAAAAAGTGTTTGACACTGTGATTTATCTCGCTAGAATGCACGTCCGCTTTGAGGGAAAGCCTCGAAGCAAAGCTCTTTAACAATTTAAACCTATCAATCTGTGTGGGCACTCGTTGATGACAATCAAAATAGTTTCTTCGGAAACAATTTGGTTTCAATGAACTGAGTGACCAATCGATAGAAATATCGGCACAGTCAATTCAACATTACATGTAATGTTATCAGTATTCATTGAGCCTCAAAATCTTAAATTGAAGAGTTTGATCATGGCTCAGATTGAACGCTGGCGGCAGGCCTAACACATGCAAGTCGAGCGGAAACGACATAAACAATCCTTCGGGTGCGCTTATGGGCGTCGAGCGGCGGACGGGTGAGTAATGCTTAGGAAGTTGCCCTGTAGAGGGGGATAACCATTGGAAACGATGGCTAATACCGCATAACCTCTTCGGAGTAAAGTGGGGGACCTTCGGGCCTCACGCTATAGGATACGCCTAAGTGAGATTAGCTAGTTGGTGAGGTAAAGGCTCACCAAGGCGACGATCTCTAGCTGGTCTGAGAGGATGATCAGCCACACTGGAACTGAGACACGGTCCAGACTCCTACGGGAGGCAGCAGTGGGGAATATTGCACAATGGGCGCAAGCCTGATGCAGCCATGCCGCGTGTGTGAAGAAGGCCTTCGGGTTGTAAAGCACTTTCAGCAGTGAGGAAGGTAGTAAGTTTAATACGCTTATTATTTGACGTTAGCTGCAGAAGAAGCACCGGCTAACTCCGTGCCAGCAGCCGCGGTAATACGGAGGGTGCGAGCGTTAATCGGAATTACTGGGCGTAAAGCGCATGCAGGTGGTTTGTTAAGTCAGATGTGAAAGCCCGGGGCTCAACCTCGGAAGGTCATTTGAAACTGGCAAGCTAGAGTACTGTAGAGGGGGGTAGAATTTCAGGTGTAGCGGTGAAATGCGTAGAGATCTGAAGGAATACCGGTGGCGAAGGCGGCCCCCTGGACAGATACTGACACTCAGATGCGAAAGCGTGGGGAGCAAACAGGATTAGATACCCTGGTAGTCCACGCCGTAAACGATGTCTACTTGGAGGTTGTTCCCTTGAGGAGTGGCTTTCGGAGCTAACGCGTTAAGTAGACCGCCTGGGGAGTACGGTCGCAAGATTAAAACTCAAATGAATTGACGGGGGCCCGCACAAGCGGTGGAGCATGTGGTTTAATTCGATGCAACGCGAAGAACCTTACCTACTCTTGACATCCAGAGAAGCTAGAAGAGATTTTAGTGTGCCTTCGGGAACTCTGAGACAGGTGCTGCATGGCTGTCGTCAGCTCGTGTTGTGAAATGTTGGGTTAAGTCCCGCAACGAGCGCAACCCTTATCCTTGTTTGCCAGCGAGTAATGTCGGGAACTCCAGGGAGACTGCCGGTGATAAACCGGAGGAAGGTGGGGACGACGTCAAGTCATCATGGCCCTTACGAGTAGGGCTACACACGTGCTACAATGGCGCATACAGAGGGCGGCAAGCTTGCGAAAGTTAGCGAATCCCAAAAAGTGCGTCGTAGTCCGGATTGGAGTCTGCAACTCGACTCCATGAAGTCGGAATCGCTAGTAATCGTGGATCAGAATGCCACGGTGAATACGTTCCCGGGCCTTGTACACACCGCCCGTCACACCATGGGAGTGGGCTGCAAAAGAAGTAGGTAGTTTAACCTTCGGGGGGACGCTTACCACTTTGTGGTTCATGACTGGGGTGAAGTCGTAACAAGGTAGCCCTAGGGGAACCTGGGGCTGGATCACCTCCTTAAACGATAGATTGTTGTTGATTAGTGTCCACACAGATTGATTAGGTTTAGAAAGTAAAAGAGATTTAGAAAGATGTCCCGTTCGTCTAGAGGCCTAGGACACCGCCCTTTCACGGCGGTAACAGGGGTTCGACTCCCCTACGGGATACCATCTTTAAGCGTTTTCGCTGAGAATGTTTAAAAATGGTTTCGAAAGAAATCTTTGCTCTTTAACAATTTGGAAAGCTGACAAAATAACAATTGATTATTGTTATTTGTAAAAGTTCTCAAATCTTAATCGAAAGATTAAGTACCAAAACAACACATTCAAGTGTTCTTGGGAATGACATTTATGTTGTTCATATTTGAGTCCGGCAAAATCGTGTCTGCACATGTATAAAAATGCAGACAAACTTTGGTTGTTTGATTAAACAATCTTAAGCGTTTCTTCGAAACTTCTTGGGGTTGTATGGTTAAGTGACTAAGCGTACACGGTGGATGCCTTGGCAGTCAGAGGCGATGAAGGACGTATTAACTTGCGATAAGCCCAGATTAGGCAGTAAAAGCCACTTGAGTCTGGGATTTCCGAATGGGGAAACCCACTTACATAAGTAAGTATCCTTAACTGAATACATAGGTTAAGGAGGCGAACCGGGGGAACTGAAACATCTAAGTACCCCGAGGAAAAGAAATCAACCGAGATTCCGAAAGTAGCGGCGAGCGAAATTGGACTAGCCCTTAAGCTTTTAATGATACAGGTGAAGGCTCTGGAAAGTGCCGCGATACAGGGTGATAGCCCCGTAACCGACATGTCATTTTAAGTGAAATCGAGTAAGGCGGGACACGTGATATCCTGTCTGAATATGGGGGGACCATCCTCCAAGGCTAAATACTACTGACTGACCGATAGTGAACCAGTACCGTGAGGGAAAGGCGAAAAGAACCCCTGTGAGGGGAGTGAAATAGAACCTGAAACCGTGTACGTACAAGCAGTAGGAGCCTCCTTTGTGGGGTGACTGCGTACCTTTTGTATAATGGGTCAGCGACTTATATTCAGTGGCAAGGTTAACCATTTAGGGGAGCCGTAGGGAAACCGAGTCTTAACTGGGCGTTTAGTCTCTGGATATAGACCCGAAACCAGGTGATCTAGCCATGGGCAGGTTGAAGGTTGAGTAACATCAACTGGAGGACCGAACCGACTAATGTTGAAAAATTAGCGGATGACTTGTGGCTAGGGGTGAAAGGCCAATCAAACCTGGAGATAGCTGGTTCTCCCCGAAAGCTATTTAGGTAGCGCCTCGGACGAATACTACTGGGGGTAGAGCACTGTTAAGGCTAGGGGGTCATCCCGACTTACCAACCCTTTGCAAACTCCGAATACCAGTAAGTACTATCCGGGAGACACACGGCGGGTGCTAACGTCCGTCGTGGAGAGGGAAACAACCCAGACCGCCAGCTAAGGTCCCAAATTATAGCTAAGTGGGAAACGATGTGGGAAGGCTAAAACAGCTAGGATGTTGGCTTAGAAGCAGCCATCATTTAAAGAAAGCGTAATAGCTCACTAGTCGAGTCGGCCTGCGCGGAAGATGTAACGGGGCTAAGCTATAAACCGAAGCTGCGGCTGCATACTTTGTATGCGGGGTAGGGGAGCGTTCTGTAAGCCGTTGAAGGTGTATCGTAAGGTATGCTGGAGGTATCAGAAGTGCGAATGCTGACATGAGTAACGATAATGGGGGTGAAAAACCTCCACGCCGGAAGACCAAGGGTTCCTGTCCAACGTTAATCGGGGCAGGGTAAGTCGACCCCTAAGGCGAGGCTGAAAAGCGTAGTCGATGGGAAACGGGTTAATATTCCCGTACTTCTTACAATTGCGATGGGGGGACGGAGAAGGCTAGGTGGGCCTGGCGACGGTTGTCCAGGTTCAAGTGCGTAGGCTTGAGAGTTAGGTAAATCCGGCTCTCTTTAAGGCTGAGACACGACGTCGAGCTGCTACGGCAGTGAAGTCATTGATGCCATGCTTCCAGGAAAAGCCTCTAAGCTTCAGATTGTAAGGAATCGTACCCCAAACCGACACAGGTGGTCGGGTAGAGAATACCAAGGCGCTTGAGAGAACTCGGGTGAAGGAACTAGGCAAAATGGTACCGTAACTTCGGGAGAAGGTACGCTCCTGACGGTGAAGTCCCTAGCGGATGGAGCTATTAGGAGTCGCAGATACCAGGTGGCTGCAACTGTTTATTAAAAACACAGCACTGTGCAAAATCGTAAGATGACGTATACGGTGTGACGCCTGCCCGGTGCCGGAAGGTTAATTGATGGGGTTAGTCTTTGGACGAAGCTCTTGATCGAAGCCCCGGTAAACGGCGGCCGTAACTATAACGGTCCTAAGGTAGCGAAATTCCTTGTCGGGTAAGTTCCGACCTGCACGAATGGCGTAATGATGGCCACGCTGTCTCCACCCGAGACTCAGTGAAATTGAAATCGCTGTGAAGATGCAGTGTACCCGCGGCTAGACGGAAAGACCCCGTGAACCTTTACTACAGCTTGGCACTGAACATTGAGCCTACATGTGTAGGATAGGTGGGAGGCTTTGAACCCGTGTCGCCAGATACGGTGGAGCCATCCTTGAAATACCACCCTTGTATGTTTGATGTTCTAACTTAGCCCCATTATCTGGGGTGAGGACAGTGCCTGGTGGGTAGTTTGACTGGGGCGGTCTCCTCCCAAAGAGTAACGGAGGAGCACGAAGGTGGGCTAATCACGGTTGGACATCGTGAGGTTAGTGCAATGGCATAAGCCCGCTTGACTGCGAGAATGACAATTCGAGCAGGTGCGAAAGCAGGTCATAGTGATCCGGTGGTTCTGAATGGAAGGGCCATCGCTCAACGGATAAAAGGTACTCCGGGGATAACAGGCTGATACCGCCCAAGAGTTCATATCGACGGCGGTGTTTGGCACCTCGATGTCGGCTCATCACATCCTGGGGCTGAAGTCGGTCCCAAGGGTATGGCTGTTCGCCATTTAAAGTGGTACGCGAGCTGGGTTTAGAACGTCGTGAGACAGTTCGGTCCCTATCTGCCGTGGGCGTTGGAGAATTGAAAGGGGCTGCTCCTAGTACGAGAGGACCGGAGTGGACGAACCTCTGGTGTTCGGGTTGTCATGCCAATGGCATTGCCCGGTAGCTAAGTTCGGAATCGATAACCGCTGAAAGCATCTAAGCGGGAAGCGAGCCTTGAGATGAGTTCTCCCTGGCAGTTTAACTGTCCTAAAGGGTTGTCGTAGACTACGACGTTGATAGGCAGGGTGTGTAAGCGTTGTGAGGCGTTGAGCTAACCTGTACTAATTGCCCGTGAGGCTTAACCATACAACACCCAAGGGGTTTTGATGGACTCAAAGCAAGAACGAATAAACTTGAATGTGAATTGAGAATCTGGCCCTGGGCCCTGGGAACGGACTTCGTCCTACAGGCACTGGGAAAAGAAAAGACAGCTTTCCGAATTGATAAGGTACTTTGTCCCAGGGCCTATAAACCCAGGGCCCAGGGCCTTATAAAAAGAATTTGCTTGGCGACCATAGCATTGTGGACCCACCTGATTCCATGCCGAACTCAGAAGTGAAACGCAATAGCGCCGATGGTAGTGTGGGGTTTCCCCATGTGAGAGTAGGACATCGCCAGGCTTTGAACATAAATTGTTCCCGTAACTTGCATCTTTTGCCGTTGCGATGCTCATGTACTAACGTACACTGCGCTTCTCACGCCAAAATCTGCGGCGTTACAGAAACAATTTAACGTCCAAAGCGGTCAAGCGTAAGACTTTGGATAGAAGAAAATGAAGGACCCGTTCGACGAACGGGTTTTTTGCTCTTCACTGAGCGAAAACTGCGCTGATATAGCTCAGGTGGTAGAGCGCATCCTTGGTAAGGATGAGGTCCCCAGTTCGAGTCTGGGTATCAGCACCAGAATATAAAGGCCTTGGGCCCTAGGAACGAACTTCGTCCTATAGGCTCTGGGTACAAAACAATTAGCTTTAAATTAATAAGGTGCTCCTTCCCAGGGCCTATAAACCCAGGGTCGAGGGCCTTAAAAGAATTTACTTGGCGACCATAGCATTGTGGACCCACCTGATTCCATGCCGAACTCAGAAGTGAAACGCAATAGCGCCGATGGTAGTGTGGGGTTTCCCCATGTGAGAGTAGGACATCGCCAGGTTCATATCCGAAGCCTCAGTCGAAAGACTGGGGCTTTTTCGATCTTAGGGATATGAGGTGATGGGGGCGGGCTTTGCCCTTGAAGGCAATAGGGAAAAGACTAGAATCTTCCATAGCCCCATAGCCCCATAGCCCCATAGCCCCATAGCCCCATAGCCCCATAGCCTACGGCGTAATAAATTTCCCTTCAGCCAATTCCCAAAGCGCTTTTACTAGCGGATCGTTTAGCTTAGAGCGGTTACAGCAGATCCCCAGATCGAAAGGTTTGATGGATTCTACTTTTAGACGCTGGATCTTATCTTTTACCGGGCTGTTGTTGATAACAACGTCTGGTGCTATTCCAATACCACATCCAAGCGCTACCATACTCACAATTGCTTCATGCCCCGATACCTGAGCATAGATATTGGGTTTTATCTTCATTGCCTTAAACCAGTGATTTGCCCTGTCTCTTGCTGTTCCTGCTTCTGGCAGGATGAAGGGAATCTGATTCCAGTCTGGGGTTTCTTTCTGAAGCTCCAGAGAAAAGCTGCTTACACCTGTTGGAGCGATTACAGACAAAGGAATCGTGCTGATTGTTTCAAAGGCCAGACGGGCTGGTAGGTGTTCTGGTTTTGCTGAGATCGCAATATCCGCCTCATCTTCAAGAATTTTATCGATCGCCTGAGCGGGATCGCCCGTCGAAAGCTTAAGCTCTATCTGCGGGTAGTTAAGACGAAAATCATTAAGTAGGTCAGGAAGATGGCTGTAGCTGGCGGTTACCGAACAAAACAGACGCAGTTCCCCTTTAAGCTCTTTTGTCTGCTCAGACAGGCTCGACTGATAGTCATACCAATTATTAGTAATACTCAAAGCGATAGGTAATAACTTTCTCCCTGCATTAGTCAGGTCTACACTTCTGTTGTCTCTGATAAACAGGCTCTGCCCAACCTCTTCTTCAAGCTTCTGAATCTGGCGGCTCAGGGCAGAAGGACTAATGTGCATAGCTGTCGCAGTTTTACTAAAGTTTTTACTGTCGCAGAGGTGTATAAAGAGCTGCAGGCTTTTGATGTTCATAATATCCATGTTGCATTAATTGCAATTACATGTTGTGAATATATCACTTTAAGCAATTTAAATCCTGCATTACTATGTGGACATTCGACAAACGAGTCGACCAACGGAAAGTTTCTCAAAGGAGTCTCTAAAAATGGCTAACTATTTCAACACACTAAACCTACGTCAGCAGCTGGACCAGCTTGGTCGTTGCCGTTTCATGGATCGCGAAGAGTTCGCGGATGAAGCAGAATACCTGAAGGGTAAGAAAGTAGTAATCGTAGGTTGTGGTGCTCAGGGTCTTAACCAGGGTCTAAACATGCGCGATTCTGGTCTGGACGTTTCTTATGCTCTACGTCAGGCTGCTATCGATGAAAAGCGTCAGTCTTTCAAAAACGCATCTGAAAACGGCTTCAACGTAGGTAGCTACGAAGATCTTATTCCACAGGCTGACCTTGTAGTTAACCTGACTCCTGATAAGCAGCACACAAACGTTGTTGAGACAGTAATGCCTCTAATGAAAGAAGGCGCTGCACTGGGTTACTCACACGGCTTCAACGTTGTTGAAGAAGGTATGCAGATCCGTAAAGACCTTACAGTAGTAATGGTTGCACCTAAGTGTCCTGGTACTGAAGTACGTGAAGAGTACAAGCGTGGTTTCGGTGTTCCAACACTGATCGCTGTACACCCAGAGAACGATCCTAAGGGCGAAGGCTGGGATATCGCTAAAGCATGGGCTGCAGCTACAGGTGGTCACCGCGCTGGTTGTCTTGAGTCTTCTTTCGTTGCTGAAGTTAAATCTGACCTTATGGGTGAGCAGACTATCCTTTGTGGCATGCTACAGGCTGGTTCTATCGTATGTTACGAGAAGATGATTGCTGACGGCATCGACGCTGGTTACGCTGGTAAGCTTCTTCAGTACGGTTGGGAAACAGTAACTGAAGCACTGAAGTTCGGTGGTATCACTCACATGATGGACCGTCTGTCTAACCCAGCTAAGATCAAAGCATTCGAGCTTTCTGAAGAGCTGAAAGAGCTAATGCGCCCTCTATACAACAAGCACATGGATGACATCATCGAAGGTGAATTCTCAGGCACTATGATGGCTGACTGGGCAAACGACGATGTTAACCTGCTTAAATGGCGTGAAGAGACTGGCGAAACAGCATTTGAAAACTACCCAGAATCAGACGTTGAGATCCCAGAGCAAGAATACTTCGACAACGGTATCCTTATGGTTGCTATGGTTCGCGCCGGTGTTGAGCTTGCATTCGAAGCAATGACTGCATCTGGCATCATCGACGAGTCTGCATACTACGAATCACTACACGAGCTTCCACTGATTGCTAACACAATCGCACGTAAGCGTCTGTACGAAATGAACGTAGTAATCTCTGACACTGCTGAATACGGTAACTACCTGTTCGCTAACGTTGCAACTCCTCTTCTACGTGAGAAGTTCATGCCTAACGTTGGTACTGACGTAATCGGTAAAGGTCTGGGCGAAACTTCTAACCAGGTTGATAACGCAACTCTGATTGAAGTGAACGAAGTAATCCGTAATCACCCTGTTGAGTACATCGGTGAAGAGCTACGCGGTTACATGACGGATATGAAGCGCATCGCTGTTGGCGGTTAAATTACTGGTTCTATCGGCTGATTTCGGCGTCAAAGGTGCTCATTTACTATCGTAAACTGCGCGCCTTTTCCTTGAACTCAGTCAATAGCCCTGCGTAATTTAATCCCCCAAAAAGAGATATTAAAAGGGCCTGATTTTTTCAAATCAGGCCCTTTATCATTTTATGAATGAGGTGATTGGGTTACTGTTTATCAGGTGTATGCAGCAGGGAAGCTGCATTCAAGCCTACAGGGATGTATTCACGGCGGCCTGAGAAACAGTAACCCAATCGCCGGAATCCTGACCTCAAATAAACTTACTCTTTATCTGCCAGCTTAGCTTCAATATCCGCTAACTTCTGTTCCATTTCGGTCAGCTTCTGACGGGTGCGCAGCAATACCTGAGTCTGTACATCGAACTCCTCACGGCTTACTACATCCAGTTTGTTTAGCTGCCCCTGAATTACCTGGCGAACTTTTGCATCTACGTCTGCACCCAGCTCTTTTACCGGCTCAGGCATAGACTCGTGAATCTGCTTAGCAACTTGCTCTAGTTTTTTTGCATCAAACATATCGGCTGAAACTCCTTTCTATTTGTGACCATTTTATGCAAATCAATGGCAAAAGTCGTTATATCAGGCAATAAAAAAGGCCACCGAAGTGACCTTTCCATAACAATCTGTAACTACTGTTTTGCTAACTCGCGTTGTGCCGCTTTTGCTTCATCCACTCTTGCCAGCTTTTCCAGATCTTTATCCTCAACAAAAACCGGAAGAGGCTTATGTTTTTCTGCCAGATAAGTATAGATAACCGGAAGTACAAACAGAGTAAACAGAGTACCGATTGCCAGACCGGCAACAATAACAATACCGATACTAAAGCGCTGCGCGGCACCTGCTCCCGTTGCATACATCAGCGGGATAAGACCGGCAATCATCGCAGCTGTCGTCATCAGAATCGGACGAAGACGAACCTTCGCTGCTTCCATTACCGCATCCATTCGGGACTTCTTGTTATGAAGCTGCTCTTCTTTTGCTACCTCACAGATAAGAATACCGTGCTTGGTAATCAGGCCAACCAGAGTAATCAGACCCACCTGAGAGTAGATATTCATAGTTGAAGCTCCCCAGGCCAGTGCGATCAGAGCGCCACAGATTGCCAGAGGTACAGATACCATGATAACAATAGGATCTTTAGCTGATTCAAACTGAATCGCCAGAACCAGGAAGATAATCGCCAGAGCCAGACCAAAGGTGGTAAACAGCGAGCTACCCTCAGTAACAAACTGTCTTGCTTCACCCATATAGTCGTAGGTGTAGCCGGTTGGCAGCTTAGTCTGAGCAACCTCTTCAAACCAGTTAATCGCATCACCCATAGCAACAGTCGGAGACGGTACTGCACCGATAGTGGCAGAGTTCAGCTGGTTGAAGTGTGGCAGTGAACGAGGTTCAGCGACAACATCAATGCTGATCAGGCTGCTAAGTGGGATAGATGCGCCATTGGCTGCACGAACGTAGAAGTTCTTCATCGACTCAGGATTTAAACGGTATTTACGTTCAACCTGAGGAATCACCTCGTAAGAACGGCCACTCAGGTCGATACGGTTTACATAACCGTCTGCCATCATAGTTGCCAGAGTTACGCCGATATCCTGCATGGTAACGCCATAAGCACCTGCTTTATCCTTATCGATATTGATCTTCATGGTTGCAGAGTCGAAGTTCAGATCGATATTGGAGTAAACAAAATACGGGCTCTTCATTGCGTCAGTGAAGATTTCCAACGCGATCTGATACAGGCTTTCAAAGTTATTCGGTGTAGTAATAACAAACTGAATCGGAAGACCTGAACCTGCACCCGGAAGCTCCGGCATCTGGAAGGCGGTTACCGCCATTCCCGGAATATCTTTAACCAGTTGGCCCACACGGTTAGTTACCTCTGCCTGACTTGCCTCGCGTTCACTCCACGGCACCATGGATGCGATACCAAATGCCTGGTTGGAGTTAGGTACCCCCATAAACACTTGCGAGTAGGCTACTTCCGGCTGCTCTGCCATTATCTCGTTCACATCTGCCATGGTGTTCTGCAGATAATCCAGGTTGGCGTTTGACGGGCCGGTACCCATCAGAACCACAATACCGTTATCCTCAGAAGGTGCCAGTTCACTAGGGATAAACTTAAACAGCGATGGCAGGCTGATAAATACGATCAGGGCAAAGCCGATAACCACTGGGCGACGCTGCATAATCGCAGCAAGCATGCGGCTGTAGCGGCTTGTCATTCTGTCCAGAACAGAGTGAACGGCCTGCTCAAAGCGGTTTGGCTTTTCATTTGCTTTCAGCATCTTTGAACACATCATCGGTGAAAGAGTCAGTGCCACAATACCGGAAACAAATACGGCGCCAGCCAGGGTCAGGGCAAACTCCTTAAACAGCGAGCCGGTAATACCGCCCATCATTGCGATTGGTGCATATACCGCGCCCAGTGTTAGTGTCATTGCAATAACCGGAATAGCAATTTCACGGGTACCAATGATAGCTGCACGGAAAGGTGATTCACCCAGTTTGAGATGACGGTCGACGTTCTCCAGAACAACGATGGCGTCATCCACCACAAGACCGATTGCCAGAACCATAGCCAGCAGCGTCATCAGGTTCCATGAGAAGCCCATAGTTTGCATTACCATTGCCACACCAATCATAGACAGAGGAATGGTGACAATAGGGATAATTACCGCACGCAGTGAGCCAAGGAACAGAGTGATAACCACCAGAACGATAAGCGCCGCCTCCACAATGGTTTTAATAACCTCATTGATGGATTCGTTAATCGCGATGGTTGAGTCATAAAGAATGTTCATCTTCATATTGCTTGGCATGTTTTTCTCGATGACAGGCAAGAGGTCACGAACATCTTTGGCGATGTTAATCGGGTTTGCACTTGGTGTTGCGTTGATCGCGGCAACCACAGCCTCGCGGCCGTTAGCGTTCGCACGTACCACATCGTGGCTTTTTTCACGGGTGACTCGGGCAATATCACTCAGGCGGATTAGCTCGCCATTATCCTGCTTAATAACCAGACGTTTAAGCTCTGCAACGCTTGAGATTTGAGTGTCGGCACTGCCGTTATAAAGTACAAATTCACCAATTGACTGACCTGTTGCAGACTGATAGTTATTCGCGCTTAGTACGCCCATCACATCCGTTGCCGTCAGGCCAAGAGCCGCCATTTTCGCCGGATCCAGCCAGATGCGCATTGCGTACTTAGAGCCACCGTAATGGTCGATACTGGCTACACCATTCACAGAGAACAACTGAGGATCCACAACCCGCTCAAGATAGTCGGTAACCTGACTTGAAGCCAGCTCATCACTGGTAAAGCCAAGGTAAAGAACCGCAGTGGTTGAGCCTGTAGACATGGTTACAGACGGATCTTCTGCCTCACCAGGCAACTGCGAACGAACCGAGTTGGTCTTTGCCAGAATATCTGACAGAGCCGCATTCGGATCCGTATTCAGCTTCATGGTGACGGTAATGGTTGAACGGCCCAGCACCGACTGCGAAGTCATGTAATCAATATTGTCTGCCTGCGCAATTGCCTGTTCCAGCGGCTGAGTAATAAAGCCCTGGATCAGATCGGCGCTGGCACCGTAATACCCTGTGGTGACAGTCACCACGGTATTTGTCATTTCCGGATACTGACGAACCTGCATCTTGAACACAGCCTGCAAGCCAAGCAGTGCAATCAGAAAACTGATTGAAACAGCCAGAACCGGACGTTTTATAAAAATATCAGTAAAGCGCATACTTCCTCCGGTTACAGCATTGGTGTTTCTGCTGGCGGGTTAAGAGCATCACTTTCAACAACTTTTACTTTTGCACCATTACTCAGACGAACCTGGCCGGAAGTGACAATCTGACTTCCTGGTTCCACACCTTCCAGAACATGGGCGCTCAGACCTTTACGCTCACCCACCTTAACAACTAACTGCTTAACACGCTTTTCGCCGTTTTCTTCAGAGATGATGTAAACATTGTCGCCGTAAAGGTTAAATGAGATAGCCGTCTGAGGAATAACCACCTGCTCTGCGATAGTTGGTAGGATAATATCTGCACGGGCAAACATACCGCTGCGCAGCTTACCGCCGTTGTTCGGGATATCAGCCTGAATCTGAACCAGGCCACTTTGGTTATCTACAGCTGGTTCGATAGCAGAGATAGTGCCCTTAAAGATATCCTGAGGGTAAGAATCAACGCGGATATCCACCGGCTGCTCAATATAGATACGAGAGATATCTGTCTGAGGAACAGTAAAGCGAAGGCGCATAACACTGGTGTCTTCAAGGCGAACAACATCCGTACCCGGCTGCAGGTACTGGCCTAAGAACACATTCCGGATACCCACAACGCCGTCGAATGGTGCTGAAATCTCACGGCGATCGATAGAGGCCTCAAGTGCGGTGATATCGGCTTTCAGAGAGTAGTACTCTGCTTCAGCTGAGTCATAAGACTCTTTTGAAACCGAGCCTTTCTTATACAGCCCTTTGTAGCGCTTGTATTTTGCCTCAGCAGCAGGCAAGCGCGCTTTTGCACTGTTCAGGTTTGCCTTCTCAACTTCAGCATCCAGCACAACCAGCTTCTGGCCTTTTTTCACCGTATTTCCGGATTCAAACTGAATCTTCTTAATAACACCGCTGGATTCTGCGGTCAGGGTTACCCCCTGATTGGGCTCGATAAAGCCGATAGCCTCGATGGTCGGCACCCAGTCAACGGGGGTCACTTTAGCGACCGTTACCGGGAACTCTGGCTCTGGCATATTTGCCATAAACTCAGCAATTTTTTGTTGTTTAAACATGTTAAAGCCAATGACACTACCAAACAGCAGTAGTGCAAGCAGCAGCATAAAGAAAGTCCACTTTTTCATTGTTTTCTGAACCTTAGTGTTTATGGTTAATTAACGCATCCCAGCTAGCTTCGATGGCTTGCTCCAAAACCTCCTGGCTTAGCTCTGCGCAGTTATTTCTCTGTTTCCTGGCCAGAGTCGAGCTTGACTCTAAACTGACTCCGGACAGAATTTTGCTATCCAGAGGCTTGAACAGCCCCTGCTTTTTACCCGTTTCAAACATCTTATCCATTTTGTAGAACAGCTTCTTTTCCGCTTCCCGGAGCTGCTCGGCATCCACGTCAGCAGAAATTAGCTGTTCATAAAGCAGGTGGCTCTTTACCGCGTTCTGGGTTTTTGAGTAGTTCCAGATATTGAGCCAGAATGTTCTGTACTGCTCCTTCAGAGACATCTCATCAGTAACACCGGCCTGAATAATTTCGGCTGTTTTAGCCAGCACATGCAGACGGGTTTCTCTGAGAAGGTGGTTTTTGTCTTCGAAATAGCGGTAGATAGTACCCGCGGCAACACCGGCTTCGTTAGCCAGTTTTTGCATCGACAAACCTTCAAAGCCATCTTCAGCAATCATTTTTTCAACGGCATTAAGAATGAGAGTCCTTTTATCTTTTGTCTCAGAATTCATATAGTCACCAAAAATGAATGAACGTTCATTCATTAATTGAATCACAATACAGCATGGCGTTTCAATGATTAATTACCCATATGGAAAATAAAAATAGTGGCTTTGAACTGCTTGCGGCGTAGTAAAAATCAAGATTGCCTATTATTATAGGCACCCATTTCCAAGAGTGATTCAGGTAACACGATGAAGCTAAATCCAAGACAAGACGAAGCGGTAAAATATGTCTCAGGACCATGTCTGGTACTGGCTGGTGCCGGTTCGGGTAAAACGCGTGTTATCACTAATAAAATCGCTTATTTGGTTCAGCAGTGTGGTTATAAAGCCAGAAATATCGCAGCGGTAACCTTTACCAACAAAGCCGCCCGTGAGATGACTGAGCGTGTGGGTCAGACTCTTGGCAAGAAGGAATCCAGAGGCCTGATGGTTTCCACTTTCCACACGCTTGGTCTGAATATTATTCGTCGTGAGTATAAGGCTCTGGGCCTCAAGGCTGGTTTCTCCCTTTTTGACGATCAGGATCAGCTGGCGCTATTAAAAGAACTGACAGAAAAGCAGTTAGATGGTGACAAAGATTTGCTGAGACAGCTTCTCAGTACCATCTCCAACTGGAAGAACGATATGCTGACGCCGGATCAGGCAAAAGCTCAGGCCCGTTCTGAGCAAGAGCAACTGTTCGCCTTCTGTTTTGAGATGTATCAGATCCAGATGAAGGCCTATAACGCGCTGGATTTTGACGACCTGATCCTGATGCCGGTACTTCTGCTTAAAACCAATGAAGAGGTACGTCAGCGCTGGCAGTCGAAAATCAGATACCTTCTGGTGGATGAGTATCAGGATACCAACACCAGTCAGTACGAACTGGTGAAGCTGATTGTCGGTGAGCGTGGCCGCCTGACAGTGGTTGGGGATGATGATCAGTCAATCTATTCATGGCGCGGAGCAAAACCGCAGAATCTGGTACTGCTTAGCCAGGATTATCCTAACCTGAAAGTGATTAAGCTGGAGCAGAACTACCGTTCAACCAGCCGCATTCTTCGTGCGGCGAATATTCTGATTGCCAATAATCCGCATGTGTTTGAGAAGACGCTTTTTTCCGAGATCCCGGAAGGTGAAAAGCTTAAGGTTCTTACTGCTAAAAATGAAGATCATGAAGCTGAGCGAATAACGGGTGAGCTTATTGCCCACAAGTTTCTGAATCGCACCGAGTATAAAGATTACGCCGTCCTGTACCGCGGCAACCATCAGTCCCGCCTGATAGAAAAGTCGCTGATGCAGAACCGGGTTCCTTACAAGATTTCCGGTGGCACCTCGTTTTTCGCCAGAGCCGAGATTAAAGATATCATGGCTTACCTGAAAGTGCTGGTGAACCCGGATGATGATAATGCTTTCCTGAGAATCGTGAATACGCCACGCCGAGAGATAGGCCCGGCTACACTGGAGAAGCTGGGCAGCTACGCTAATATGCGCGGAAAAAGTCTGTTTGAAGCCAGTTTTGAGCTTGGACTGGAGCAGCACCTGAAAGGGCGTGGCCTGGAAAACCTGCGTAAGTTTACCCAGTGGGTCGTGGCAATTTCCGATAATGCCGAGCGTGGTAACACGGTTGAAGCGGTTCGTTCTCTGGTTCGTGATATCAACTATGAAGACTGGTTGTACGAAACCTCAGCCAGTGCAAAAGCCGCAGAAATGCGTATGAAGAACGTTTCCGACCTTTATAGCTGGATTGTGGCTGACCTTGAAGGTGACAACTACGATCAGGAAGAGAAAACCCTGAAAGAAGTAGTACAGCGCCTGACACTCAGAGATATGATGGAGCGCGGGGAAGACGACGATGATGCCGATCAGGTTCAGTTGATGACTCTGCATGCATCCAAAGGTCTTGAGTTTCCTTATGTCTACCTGATGGGAGCCGAAGAGGGTATCCTTCCGCACCAGACCAGTATCGATGAAGAAAACGTCGAAGAGGAGCGCCGCCTGGCGTATGTGGGGATTACTCGTGCGCAAAAAGAGCTGACCTTTACCCTGTGCAAAGAGCGTCGTCAGTTTGGTGAGCTAATCAAGCCACAACAAAGCCGTTTTCTGGATGAGCTGCCTTTTGATGATGTTGAGTGGGAAAGAGTGAAGAAACCCCAGACTCAGGAAGAACGAATGGCAAAAGGGCAGGCACATATCGCGAATCTAAAGGCAATGTTTAAGAAGTAGCGTTTTCCTTGAGAGTAAGAAAAGGGTTAGACAAAAAATCTAACCCATAGCCCTATAGCCCCTCAATCATATACTCAACAGTCGCAACAATCTCATCATCCGAACAATCCATACAAGACCCTTTAACCGGCATCGCATTAAAGCCGTTTATGGCGTGATCAGTCAGAATCTCCATTCCCTGAGCAATACGCGGTGCCCATTGTTCCGCGTTACCTTTTAGTGGAGCTCCGGAAACTCCGGTTGCATGACAGGCTGTGCAGAAGGTGTTGTAAATGGTAGTGGCATCCCGTGGGCCGGTGGGTTCCTCAACCACTGGCTCTGCTCCTGTAAGATAAACATCACCGACGGGTTTAATTCGTTCCGCGATTGCATCATGGTCTTTATTATTTGCGGTTGAGGCAAATAATGCAGTGGAAAAGGCGGCGAGTGCTGTAACCAATATCCGAATGATTTTTTGAGACATATCCATTAGCTCACTTTACGGTAATTGTTCTTTGCATCGTTTACCAAGGCTCATTGATAAACTGTTTTTCTTTAATGTCTTAAATGATAAATAACTGTTAATTTAATGTAAATATCGAGCGATTATATCCTTTAATAATAGAGTGATAAACAGAAAAACCTTCACGATAAGGGCTCTATCACACGTTAATTGCTGAAAAAGACAACAATTGATAAAAAAACTGCAAAAAAAGCTAGACGGCGAATGATGATATACGTATTATTCCACTCCGCCGATAGGGCATGCGCCCGTAGCTCAGCTGGATAGAGCGTTGGCCTCCGGAGCCAAAGGTCGAAGGTTCGAATCCTTTCGGGCGCGCCATTTCATCCGGTAGGTAAACAGGGCGGCAAAAAAACATTGGTGGCTATAGCTCAGTTGGTAGAGCCCTGGATTGTGATTCCAGTTGTCGCGAGTTCAAGTCTCGTTAGCCACCCCATTATTTCGGTAGCATTGCTTCCGGTTTTGATTAAATTCGAAACGAAACTTTAGTCGGTGAATAGCGCAGTTTGGTAGCGCATCTGGTTTGGGACCAGAGGGTCGGGGGTTCGAATCCCTCTTCACCGACCACTACAATAAAGCCTCGTCACAGGACGAGGCTTTTACTTCTCTCAGTGGTGGCTATAGCTCAGTTGGTAGAGCCCTGGATTGTGATTCCAGTTGTCGCGAGTTCAAGTCTCGTTAGCCACCCCATTATTCTGTCGGTGAATAGCGCAGTTTGGTAGCGCATCTGGTTTGGGACCAGAGGGTCGGGGGTTCGAATCCCTCTTCACCGACCACTATATAAAGCCTCGTCGTTCGACGGGGCTTTTTCGATCCTGGGGTTGCTATAAAACCACCGCTCTCTGTTTTCTATTCAATAAACCACCCTGTTATACCAGTAATTAGCTATTAGCGATTTTGACAAGCAAGGATGAACAGATAATTGCTGGGATTGGTATTAGGCTATTCGTTCTTACTACAAGATTTGCGCACCGATATAGTGCGGATTGTTGCACCATATTGAAACTGTAATTATAGATTTGGACTATACTGGTCTGGATATAAAGCCTTTTTCGGATGTATATGCTTGTCAGAGTGGCAAGTGTAATAAATCGCACTTATAGCTGTTTTGGAGTTATATGTCTGTTGTGGGTCGTCGAGTTGGGTTTTATGTCTAAAATCTGGCTTGTTTGTGATAAATGTTACTGCTCTTACCAGGTTGCCTGGAATAATCATTCATTTGAGTGTTTTTGCTTTTCAATATATTGAACTTGGTTTTTAAGGTTTTTTCCAATGAAAATGCTGTTATTTGCGGTTTTTTTGGTTTTTTTCTTAAAAAGTTCAAGATGAATGAAAATAGCTCATGTCGCATACTTATTGAGTTTGTATGCTTTAAAAATTGTTATTAGCCGTGTTTTATCCTATTATTGTTGCTTTCTTGTGAACTAATTGCCAAATTAGGTGATTAATAACTAAACAGAGTTTTGTTCTGTTTGGTGAATGGAATCAATTTTGCATACTGGGCGGTGGAACCCAAGTATTAGAGGTCTGGTAATGTCCCTTTTAGAAGTTAAAAACCTTCGTATCGAATATCCGTCACGACATGGTGTTCATGCTGCGGTAAAAGAGCTTTCGTTTTCTATAGAACGAGGTGAGATAGTTGGTGTTGTTGGTGAGTCTGGCGCCGGTAAGTCTACAGTTGGTAATGCCGTCATCGATCTTCTGAGCCCTCCGGGTCTTATTGCCAGCGGTGATGTTTATCTGGATGGTGAAAAAATCTCAGGATTATCACCGGAACAGATGCGTAAGGTACGTGGTTCTAAGATTGGATTTATCTTCCAGGATCCGATGACATCGCTAAATCCGCTATTTACTGTGGAACAGCAGTTAAAAGAAACCATTCACGCCAATATGAAGGTCTCTGATGAAGAGGCTTATGAGCGCGCCCTGAACCTGATGAAGCAGGTTGGTATTCCTCAGCCAGAAAACAGACTAAAGCAGTTCCCGCACCAGTTTTCCGGTGGTATGCGCCAGCGTGTTGTTATTGCAATCGCACTGGCCGGTGAGCCTGATCTGATTATTGCCGATGAACCGACAACCGCACTGGACGTTTCCATTCAGGATCAGATCCTGAACCTGATTCGTGAGCTTTGCGTGAAGAACAACGTGGGCTGTATGCTGGTAACCCACGATATGGGTGTGGTTTCCAACGTGACTGACAAAGTAGCGGTCATGTATCGCGGTGATCTGGTTGAGTTCGGCAAGACAGAGAAAGTCCTTGGTGACCCGGATCATTCTTACACCCGAAGCCTGATTTCTGCCGTTCCCCGTTCAGATATTAAATTAGACCGTTTCCCGCTGGTAAGCTATATCGAAGAAGCAACCGAGATGGAGCCTCTTGATGTTAAAAACCACTGGTTAGGACAGAGTGAAGATCAGAGATCATATACAGGCCCTCTGCTTAATGTAGAGAAGGTTAATCTGCGCTTTATTACTAAGGACTCTCTGTTTGAAAGCCGCCGCGAATACGTTCAGGCTTCTAACAATGTAAGCTTTGAAGTATTTGAGGGTGAAACCTTTGGCCTGGTAGGTGAGTCCGGCTCTGGTAAGTCGACCATTGCCCGGGTTATTGCCGGCCTTTATGCGCCAAACTCAGGTAAGGTTAGCTTTGAAGGTATCGACCTGACAGCACTGAAGTCTGAAAACGAGCGTCGCCCGCTTCGCCGTCAGATGCAGATGGTATTCCAGAACCCATACACCTCAATGAACCCTCGAATGAAGATATTCGATATCATTGCAGAGCCTATTCGCTTCCACAAACTGACCCGCAATGAAACAGAAACCCGTCAGATTGTGAACGATCTGCTGGAACACGTGGGGTTGGGAGTTATGGCGGGTGTGAAGTATCCACATGAATTCTCCGGTGGTCAGCGTCAGCGTATCTCTATTGCACGCGCCCTTGCGACCCGTCCGCGTCTGCTTATCTGTGATGAGCCGACTTCGGCACTGGATGTATCTGTACAGGCTCAGATTCTTAACCTGCTGAAAGATCTGCAGGATGAGTTGAACCTGACAATGCTGTTTATCAGTCATGACTTGCCGGTTATTCGCCAGATGTGTGACCGAATCGGTGTAATGAAGATGGGAACCTTGCTAGAAGTAGCACCTACAGAACAGTTATTTAACGACCCACAACACGAATACAGTAAGCAGCTGATTTCTCTGATGCCTGAATTTACAGGTTTAAGAGAAGATCTGACTGCCTGATAAAAGTAAAACCAGATTTTGCCGGAAGAAAGCCGTTTTCTCTTCCGGCAGAGAAAGTTCTTGAGCCTAACGCTCTGGAAAAAACAGTAACAGAAGCAAATACAACAATTAAGGGATACGGATTCCCGCATAAGGAGTTATGCATGAAAACCATAAAGACCAAACTGGCAGTAGCTCTAATGGCAGCAGGGCTTAGCTTTAGCGCAGCTGCTGCAGATATCACCGTTGCTTATGATGCCGATCCAATCTCACTGGATCCGCATGAACAGCTTTCTGGTGGTACATTGCAAATGTCTCACATGGTGTTTGACCCACTGGTACGCTACACACAAGACTTGGACTTCGAAGCGCGTCTTGCATCTAGTACCTAAACACAGAAGTTATGATCGATTGAATTTAGTACACCAAGGTGGTGTCTCACCTCTTTGGTGCACTAAAGCTGCATAATTAAATAACCGGTATCTGGGAGTCAGGCAAAGTCACCCGAATACTTCGCGGTTTACGCGGCTGTTTTTCAATAAGTCCTTTTTTCTCCAGATTTTTAATCATCTGATTAACAGTGGGAGCGGTTACTTTAAAGTAGTGCTCCATTTCGGCGTAAGCCGGGGGAAAACCACGCATCTTGGTGTATTGATGAATAAAAGCCAGATATTGACCTTGTTTCTCCGTGTACGGAATATCCGGCGGCTCCGGTAGCGATAACAATAGTTCAGCTGGAACATTAACAAAGAGACTTCGGGCAACACCGGGGGACTTAATTATCCACTTTTTCTTTTCTAGGTTTTTTATCATTTGATTCACTGTAGGGGCGGTGACTTTGAAGTAAGCCTGGATATCAGCGAAGGCTGGCGGGATCCCTCTCAATCGTGTGTATTCGAGAATATAAGTCAGATATTTTCGCTCTTTTTCCGTAAATGCGTAATTTTCAGGGTCAGGGATCGACACAGCAAGCCTTTTGTGATCAAGTATGGTGGTTATCAATACCGAGATTGTGCCATGAATGTCAAATACGTTGTAGAGCTGAGTAATGAAGAACGAGATACGTTAATAAAACTCACGTCAAAAGGTAAGGAAAGCGCCAGAAAACTCAAAAGAGCCCAACTGTTATTACTTGCCGATGACGGCAAGCAAGACAAAGACATTGTCGAACTGCTTCATATCAGTACATCAACCATTTACCGGACCAAGAAACGATTTGTCGAAGAGGGTTTGCCTGAAGCTTTGAATGAAGGAAGAAGAACAGGTTGCCCGCGCAAGCTCGATGCTGTCAGTGATGCATTGTTGACGGCCATTGCCTGTAGTGAGCCACCAGAAGGTTGTGGCCGGTGGACATTAAACCTAATCGCCGATGAATTTATGGCCTTGGTGGAAGGAGAATCGATATCAGTTGAGACGATTCGAAGGCAGCTCAAGAGCAACGATTTGAAACCCTGGCAGAAAAAGATGTGGTGCGTTGGTGATATGAATGCCGAATATATTGCCCGCATGGAGCATGTGCTTGACTTGTACAGTCGTCCAGCTATTCCCGATGAACCACTAATCAACTTTGATGAGGCGATGAAACAATTGGTGGCAGATATTAAGCCATCAACTCAGGCTAAGTCAGGGCAACCTCCGAGAGAAGACTATGAATACAAGCGAGTGGCGGTGGCTAATCTGTTCATGTTTTATGACTGTCACCGAGGGTGGAGAAAAGTCAAAGAAACAGAAAATAAAAAGGCTGAGGACTTTGCACAATGTATGAAGGAGTTGGTGGATATCCACTACCCTGAAGCTAAGAAAATTCATGTCGTGATGGACAACTTTGGCACGCATACAGAGGCTTCACTCTATAAGGCATTTGAACCAGCAGAGGCCCGGAGGCTTCTGAGCCAATTGGAATTTCACTATACCCCTAAGCATGCCAGTTGGCTGAATAAAGTGGAAATTGAAATAGGGGTCATGAACAGACAATGTCTGAATCAAAGGATCCCGACATGGGAGAAATTACGCAATGAACTGGATGCGTGGGAAACGCGAAGGAATCAGGAAAAAGCTTCTATCAACTGGCAGTTTGACATAGAAGCAGCACGAGAAAAGTTCACCAAAGCCTACGCCAAACTACGAAAGAAATAGCGTAGGCTCAATATGTCAGAACTTATGTGTCGGAGTACTAGCTGGGAGCGGATAGATGACAAAACTTTCCGTTTCAACCTACGTAAGGGTGTTAAGTTCCACTCAGGTAATGAAATGACAGCTGATGATGTGGTATGGACTTTTGAACGCCTGAAGTCATCTGCAGACTTTAAAGCCATCTTTGCTCCTTATGAGAAGATGGTAAAGGTGGATGACTATACCGTTGATCTGGTATCTAACATTGCATATCCGCTGGTTCTTCAGACTGCAACTTACATCTTCCCTATGGATAGCAAGTTCTACTCAGGTACAACAGAAGATGGTAAAGACAAGTCAGAAATTGTTAAGTCTGGGGACACTTTTGCATCAACAAATACTTCAGGTACAGGCCCATTCAAGGTTGTATATCGTGAACAAGGTATCAAGTTGGATTTCGCTCGTTTTGATGGGTACTGGGATACAGAATCAAAAGGTAATGTTGATAACTTGACTTTGGTACCAATCAAAGAAGACGCGACTCGTGTAGCAGCACTGCTTTCTGGTGATGTCGATATGATTGCTCCGGTTGCTCCAAATGATCACAAGCGTGTTAAGCAGGCTAAAGGCATTGATTTAGTAACACTGCCAGGTACCCGTATCATCACTTTCCAGATGAACCAGAGCACTCAGCCAGCGTTTAAAGATGTACGCGTTCGTCAGGCTATTGTTCATGCCATTAACAATGAAGGTATTGCTAAGAAGATCATGAAAGGCTTCGCTACACCGGCGGGTCAGCAGGGGCCTTCAGGTTATGCTGGTTATGATGCAGAGCTTCAGCCACGCTATGATCTGAAAAAAGCGAAGAAGCTGATGAAGGAAGCTGGTTATGCTGATGGTTTTGCGATTTCAATGATTGCACCAAACAACCGTTACGTGAATGACGCAAAAATTGCTCAGTCTGTTGCTGCAATGCTATCTAAAATCGGTATCAAGGTTGATCTGAAGACTATGCCTAAGGCTCAGTACTGGCCTGAGTTTGACAAGTGTGAAGCTGATATGCTGATGATTGGCTGGCACTCAGATACAGAAGATTCAGCAAACTTCTCTGAGTTCCTGACAATGACCCGTAACGAAGAAACCGGTCGAGGTCAGTACAACTGTGGCCACTACTCAAATGCAGACGTAGACCGCCTGGTTGAAGAGTCAAATGTTGAAACCGATACCGCTAAGCGTAATAAGATGCTTCAGCAGGTAGAAGCAACGCTTTATAACGAAGCTGCGTTTGTTCCTCTGCACTGGCAGAACCTGGCTTGGGGTGCGAAGTCTAATGTTGACATCCAGCCTATCGTTAACGCTATGAACTTCCCTTACTTTGGCGACCTTGTTGTTAAGTAAGGAATTCAGCTAGTCATCCCGGATAACTGCCATGGTGGTTATCCGGGATCTGTTTTCAGCGTGTTGCTGAGTTAACGCAGCAGTGCGCTTAAATCAGATTTCCTTTATTCGGAAGTGACAGAGCATTTATGAGCTAATCCTTGTTTCAGTCGGGGTTAGCTCTATTTTTGAATAAACGTTTAGACTGAATATTGATTTATTTTTAAGGGGCAGGAAATGTTATCGTTTCTGGTCAAGCGCCTGTATCAGGCGATTATAGTGATGTTTGTGATCAGCCTGGTGGCCTTTTCTATCCAGGATAATTTAGGCGATCCACTACGGGAGCTGGTTGGTCAGTCAGTTTCAGAAGCAGAGCGTCAGGCGCTTCGTGATGAACTTGGCCTGAACGATCCGTTTGTCACCAAATATACTCGCTTTATAACTAACGCTCTTCATGGTGATCTGGGAACATCTTACTTCTTTAAGAAGCCAGCTGCGGAAGTGATTCTGGATAAACTGGTGGCAACGCTAGAGCTGGTGTTTGGTGCATCGCTAATCATTGTCTGCTTATCGATACCTCTTGGCGTCTATTCTGCGATTCATCCGAAAAGTATCTTTACCAAAGTGGTGATGGCGTTCAGTAGTATCGGTATCTCCATTCCTGTATTCCTGACTGCAATTATGCTGATGTATGTCTTCTCCATTGAACTGCAATGGTTGCCTTCTTACGGGCGGGGAGAAACTGCGAATGTGCTTGGTTGGGAGTCAGGGTTCTTTACCCTTGATGGTCTGGCGCACCTTATTCTGCCAAGTATTGCACTGGCCTCCATTATGCTGCCGCTGTTTATCCGCTTAGTACGTTCTGAAATGCTGGAAGTGCTTAGTTCGGAATACATTAAGTTTGCCAAGGCGAAAGGCCTGGCAATGAACAAGATTTATTATCAGCACGCGCTGAAGAACACCATGCTGCCTGTACTGACAGTCGGTGGTGTTCAGATTGGTACCATGGTGGCTTACACCATTCTGACTGAAACCGTATTCCAGTGGCCGGGTACCGGCTTCCTGTTCCTTGAGGCGATTAACCGTGTAGATACTCCGCTGATTACCGCTTACGTTATCTTTGTCGGACTGGTATTTGTTGTGACCAATACCATAGTTGACCTTATGTACGGTCTGATTAACCCAACTGTTAACCTAACTGGCAAAGGAGCATAATCATGAGTCAGACAAATGCAGCTCCGAGTCGTTGGGAGCGTTTTAAACAATCCGATTTTCTGTACTATTTTCTGCGCGACAAAGTGGCAATGGCGAGCTTTGCCATATTTATGGCATTTTTGCTGGTTTCCATTGCAGCACCTCTTCTTTCGCCGACGGATCCCTATGATTTAACTTCTATCGATATTATGGACTCAGAGCTTCCACCGTCATGGATGGAAGAGGGAGATGAGCGTTTTGTTCTGGGTACTGATGAGCAGGGGCGCGACATTCTGTCGACCATTCTGTACGGTTCCCGCCTTTCTCTGACCATCGGTTTTCTGGCGGTAGGCCTTCAGCTGTTTTTAGGCATTATCATTGGTTTGTCTGCGGGTTACTTTGGTGGCCGTATTGATACCTTCCTGATGCGTTTTGCTGATATTCAGCTCTCTTTCTCTACCATGATGGTGGCGATTATCGTATCGGCTATCTTTAAGGCCAGCTTTGGCAGTGAGTTTTACAGTCAATATGCCGTTGTTATGCTGGTGGTGATTATCGGTGTGGCAGAGTGGCCACAGTATGCCCGAACTATCCGTGCTTCTGTGCTAGCTGAGAAGAAAAAAGAGTATGTGGAAGCGGCCCGGGTAATGGGCTTTAAAGCGCCGAGAATCATGTTCCGCCATATTCTGCCGAATTGTCTGTCTCCGATTCTGGTTATCTCTACGGTTCAGGTGGCAAACGCCATCATGTCAGAAGCGGCACTTTCTTTCCTTGGTTTGGGTTTGCCGGTGGACCAACCGTCACTGGGCGCACTGATCAGCATCGGATTTAACTATATTTTCTCTGGTGCATGGTGGATCACTGCCTTTCCTGGCGTCGTATTAGTGACGCTGGTGCTGGTTATCAACCTGCTTGGCGACTGGCTTCGTGATGTATTTAACCCGAAAATTTATAAAGGGTGACCAAACCGATTGAAATCTAATCGGAAACCTTTCTAAACTATGAGAGTCGTATGAAATACGGCTCTTTTTTTGCATTCAAAATTTGTAACTCTTTATTGTTAAGATAATTGATGCGCATATGAAGTTTAGAGAAGGACGTATGAAAAAAAATCTGACAAGCAAATTGTCGGCCGCTCTTGCCATTATTCTTCTGTCTTTTAGCCAGATTTCGCTTTCTGTTGCAGCAGAAGATGAATACGTCTGTGACGCAAGGCAAAACTCAAAGAGTGAACTACCTGTTCTCTCAAAGGGGTGCCCGGTAGGTAAGGGACTATGGGGAAAAGCGAGACCGGCAAGAGGGGATGATCTGTTTTGGATTCAATGCGGTATTTATCCTAAGCCTGTGACTCTGGAAGAGGCGAAGCCTATTTATCAAAATATTTCGGTGGATGTGTGGCTGAAGCCGGAAGGTTCCGGTTATCGCTGCCTGATTGGTCCGTATGCAGATTATGCTGCGGCAAAAAAAGAGGTGGTTAAAGTCAGAAAATTGCCGGGGTTAGAGGAAGCATTTATCCGCGCGGTGAATACAAAAGTTAAATATCAGCCGCAGAAAAAGAAAAAAGTTAAGCCGGCTTCTGTAGCTCCAACAGCTAAAAAAGCCGAAGTGGCAAAGGTTGTTGCAAAGGCACCGGTTGCAGCCCCTAAGCCCGTTGAGCAAGTAAAACCGGCACCTAAGCCAGAAGCTAAACCTGCGGCCGCTAAATCCATAGTTGTTCGCCGGGAAGTGAATATTCAGAGACGTAAATTTGTTATTCCGTTCCTGATGGAGAGCAATGAACAGTTTTATATGGAATACAATATTGCCTGGAACCGCTTAAGCTATCAGAAGGCGAACGAGGTTTGCCACTCTCTGGATATGACACTGGTCGACGAAAGCAACTGGAAACTGCTGATCGGCTCCAGCGTAATGAGCAGCAAGCAGTGGCCGCTTCATTTGCCCTATTGGGGAGCTGGAAAGCGTGGGCTTTTCACTAGTGGTAAGGTCACTCAGCTTACCGGTACTTCTTTGCTGAATGTGGTTTGTGTTCAGTAAAACGAATTATGCCCGGTTGTTGCCGGGCATATAAAAACACCTCACAACTGATACTTATAAGACACCCCAAACTTCTCTTCACTTCCGTACGAGTTATCCACTAAGAAAGTAAAAATGCTGAATGAGTGTGACTCTGAGAGCGAGTAACCGACGCCGCCTCCCAGCCAGTAACCGCTGTAATCATTTGAACCGGCTGATCCGCCACCCATAGCCATCAATGTCCAGCTTTCAGAAAGGGGCTTTAACGCAAATGCGCCCAGATAACCGCTGTGGGCCTGATTGGAGACCATTATGTAATCTTCGTTTATCTCCGGCGTTTCATTGAAACACGGGCTGCCGGGGTTATTTACGTAGCACTTATTCTCGCCGTCGTTATAGCTGTAACCGGCCATCGGAAATATCTGAATTCCCAGAGGCTGAAAGCCAAAGTAGCTCAGCGGCATAAATGTGCCTATGCTGTAATTGGTCTGGGTGGAGCCGTCTTCAAATTCATTTTTGCCGAAATTGAAATTGACGATACCAATATCAAACAGCCATGACCCCCCGACCCGCCACTCAGAGCCGCTACTGTTTGCGCTGACATTGAGCTTCCTTACCTCATCTAAAGCCAGGGAGCCTGAAATAAAAATGGTTTCACCGCCGAAGTCATAATAGTCGGAATAGGAAATACCTAGCTGTGTGGTTATCTTAGTGGGGTCATCAGCCAGCTTTTCATTGTTTGATTTTACTTCTCCGGCCAGAACATTTGCTGTGAAAAGAGTAAGGCTGGGAAGGATAGCAATATATTTCATCTTTTAACTCTATATGTCTCAGTGCGCATATTGGTTGCGGAGAGTGATTATTCCACTTGCCGGAAGGAAGAAGGTTAGAGGAGAGTCAAAAGATAAAAAAATGGCTGAGCAGATTAGGTTATTTCTGCTCAGCCATTGATATGCGTTATTTATGAGTTGTTCTATTCAGCGTGAAAATGCTGACTTAACTTTTCGATATATTCCGGGCCAATGCCACAGCAACCACCAATCAGTGTTGCTCCCTGCTTCTGCCATTTCTTTGCCATTTCCAGATAGGCGTTTTCGTTGAGATCGTCACGAAACTCATCCAGCCCGTCATTTGCGGTGGCATCTTTAGACTGTGGCGGGAAGGCATTGGCATAAGCGCCTAGTTCGATGTGCAGAGCATCTAGCTTCGCAAGTGTCCGGTGAGCGACTTTTAAGCCCTCCTCGATCACTTCCGGCTGGCTGCAGTTAAACAGTATCGCTGTGACATTCAGCTCAACCATTTTCTCAACTGCGTCCTCAACAGACTCACCTGAGCGAAGTACAGGTTGCTCAGTTGCAATGCTGTCTTCCAGAGTAAAGGATACCCAGAATGGCTTTTTCTCCTTATCCAGCTTGCTAACCAGATTATGGACTGCAACAGATTCTTCAATCAGGCTCTGAGTTTCAGCAATCCAGACATCAACATAAGGAGCAAGCCCGTTAATAAGTGGTGTGGCAATTTCTTCCGCTCGCTCCGGTTGGTAAAGGTCCGCGCGGTAAGAGCCAAATAGCGGAGGAATAGAACCTGCCACAAGCGTGTTCTTTCCTTCAGCCTCAGAGGCTTCTCGCGCAACAGAGCCGGAAAGATCGGCCAGCGTCTGCGCCTGCTCAGCAAAGCGTTCCTCACCGATATGAAAAGGCACAAGAGCATAACTGTTAGTCATAATAAGTTGCGCACCACTGCGGATAAAAGATTTGTGCACATCCGCTACAAGCTCAGGTGTTTCCATCATTGCCAGTGCAGACCATTCAGGCTGACGAAACGGCGCTCCCCGTCGTTCCAGTTCCCGGCCCATGCCACCATCAAGAATTGTGATTGCTTGCTTGTCTGACATATCTTTCCTCTTTATCGTTATCTTATTTTTATTTGGCTATATAGACGTCTAAAAAGTTAAACTTAATTAAGAATGAATTCAACATAATTTGAAACAAAAAAGCCGACAGAGCTTTCTCTGTCGGCTTTACCATGTGTTTGATGCTTGTATTGGCGCATCATCTCATGGTAACGAATTCCTCTGACCCCGTAGGATGTATCGCCACAACACTGTCGAAGTCTGCTTTTGTCGCGCCCATCTTCATGGCTACACCAAATCCCTGAATCATTTCGTCAACCGCAAAGCCGATACCGTGCAGGCCAACCACTTTTTCATCGTCACCTGCGCAAACCAGTTTCATTTTGCATGGCTGGCGGTGCTGGGTAACTGCGGTGTACATAGCGGTGAAGCCTGAGGTGTAGACCTTTACGTTCTCTTCGCCGTATTTTTCGATGGCTTCAGGTTCGGTCAGGCCAATGGTGCCGATTGGCGGGTGGCTGAATACCACAGTCGGAACTAAGTCGTAATCCATCTTAGCTTCCGGCTTATTGTTAAACAGTCTTTCTGATAGCTGGCGGCCTGCTTTAACGGCAACCGGAGTCAGCTCAATGCCGCCTTCCATGATATCGCCAACACAGTAGATGCCTTTTACGTTGGTTTGCTGATATTCATCTACCTTGATGTAGCCGCGCTCGTTAAGCTCTACGCCGGTAACGTCCAGATTGATGGCATCGGTAGCCGGATGACGGCCGATAGCCCAGATAAGGGTATCTACGTTCTGGCTGTTGCCGTTTTCAAGGTGCAGAGTCAGGCTGCCGTCCTCTTCTTTGACGATCTCTTTTGGAACGGAGTGAGTATGAAGTGTCGGACCTTCCGCCTCCATTACTTCCACCAGAGTATCGATCACCATAGGGTCAAAGCTTCTGATTGGAGACTGCTTACGGCAGAACAGGTGAGTTTCACTACCCAGAGCATTCAGCACGCCGGCGATCTCTACCGCAATGTATCCCGCACCAATAACGGCAACACGTTTTGGCTGCTCTGCCAGTTCAAAGAAGCCGTTTGAATCAATGCCGTACTCAGCGCCCGGAACATTCGGAATGGACGGGCGGCCACCAACGGCAATCAGGATATGATCCGCCGTGTATTGTTCACCGTTAACCTCAAGGGTCTTAGCATCAATAAACTTTGCGAAGCCTTTAATGACTTCGATTTTGTTATTGCCTAACACGCGCTCATAAGACTGGTGGATACGGCCGATATACGCCTGACGGTTTTCAATCAGTTTGCTCCAGCTAAATCCTTTTACGTCTACATCAAAGCCGTAATCTTCAGAGTATAAGTTAATGGCTTCTGCAACCTGAGCACCGTGCCACATGACTTTTTTCGGCACACAACCGACGTTTACACAGGTACCGCCCAGATCCTTTGCTTCGATCAGCGCAACTTTAGCGCCATGCATTGCTGCCCGGTTAGCTGAAGCGATACCGCCGCTGCCGCCGCCAATACAGATATAATCAAAATGTTTAGCCATTACTTTCTCCAATTTGTTTTTATGCTTGGTATATAAACGTATATTGGGATTGTCTAATATAAGTTCAACCGTATTCGTTTAATCTTACTCCGGTACTATCCATTCCACTTTATAGTGACCGGTGACCGGAGCAATAGTTTCTTTAAGAAACGGAAGGATTTCCTTCATTTGAGATTCCAGTTTCCATGGTGGGTTGACAACAATCATGCCCGAAGCCGTCATACCACGCTCATTGGTGTCCGGTGAAACGCCCAGCTCAATTTGCAGTATCTTACGAATGCCCAGTGACTCAAGGCCCTCTACCATGTCATCGATATCTGCCCGGTTGACCACCGGATACCAGATAGCGTAGATGCCGGTAGCCCAGCGTTTATGGCTCTGAGCAATAGCAGTCACCACATCCCGGTACTCTTTTGCCAGCTCATAAGGCGGGTCAATCAGCACCAGACCCCTGCGCTCTTTCGGCGGAAGGCTTGCTTTCAGGCGTTTAAAGCCATCTTCTTTAAAAATTTTTACCTGACGATCTCTGTGGAACTCCTGTTCAAGAAGCGGGTAGTCGCTCGGATGCAGCTCAGTTAAAACCATGCGGTCCTGCTGGCGGAGCTGAGCTCTTGCCACTCTTGGTGAGCCGGGGTAGTAGCGCAGTTCCTTATCCTGATTCAGGGCTGTGATAGCAGAAAGATAGCTTTCCAGTTCAGAAGGAATAGCACCGCTTTGCCAGAGTCTGGCAATACCCTGCTTGTATTCACCGGTTTTTTCTGACCATTCGTGGGTGAGATCGTATCTGCCCACACCAGAATGTGTATCATGGTAAACAAATGGTTTTTCTTTTTGTTTCAGGGCGTCCAGTATCAGGCTCTGTACTATATGTTTTACCACGTCAGCATGGTTGCCGGCATGAAAACTGTGTCTGTAACTTAACAATGTATACTCTATTAATCAGATTTTTGAATCTTTTGATTATACGCCACTATTGAAAATTCTATAAGCGACCTACATTTACATATAAAGCTTTTTAAAAGGAATGATTTATGTCCAACCCGCTTCTTACCTTTACAGATTTACCTCCCTTTTCTCAGATTAAACCTGAGCATGTAAAGCCTGCTGTTGAGCAGTGTATTGCTGACTGCCGCCTGAAGGTGGAGGAGGTACTGCAGGATAATACTAAGCCGAGCTGGGACAATATCTGTGCGCCACTGACGGAAGTGGATGACAGATTAAGCCGTGTCTGGTCTCCGGTTAGTCATATGAACTCTGTGGTGAATAGCCAGGAACTGCGTGAAGCATATGAAAGTTGCCTGCCGTTGCTGTCTGAATACGGTACCTGGGTTGGTCAGCATAAAGGCTTGTATGAGGCTTATAAGCACATTAAAGAGAGCGAAGCCTTTGCGGCCTTGAATCAGGCTCAGCAGAAGACGATTACCGATGCGCTGCGTGATTTTGAGCTTTCTGGTATTGGCCTGCCTGCCGATGAGCAGCACAGATACGGTGAAATCAGTAAGCGTATGTCTGAGCTGGGTTCTAAGTTCTCCAACAATGTGCTGGATGCCACTATGGGCTGGACCAAGCATGTGACTGATGAGGCCATGCTTAAGGGTATGCCTGAATCTGCAATGGCTGCTGCTAAAGCCGCCGCTGAAGCAAAAGAGCTGGAAGGCTGGCTGCTGACTCTGGATATTCCGTCCTATCTTCCTGTGCTGACTTACTGTGATAATCAGGAACTGCGTCGTGAGATGTATGAAGCTTATGTGACCCGCGCTTCTGATCGTGGCCCGAATGCCGGTAAGTGGGACAACAGCGAAATCATGGTTGAGCAGATGAAACTGCGTCATGAGATTGCCCGTATGCTTGGCTTTAACACTTACAGCGAAAAATCTCTGGCAACCAAGATGGCAGAAACGCCGGAGCAGGTGCTTGGTTTCCTGAATGATCTGGCGGTTAAAGCAAAACCTCAGGGTGAGCGTGAGGTGGAAGAGCTGAGACAGTTTGCAGAAAAAGAGTTTGGTGTAATCGCGCTGAATCTTTGGGATATCGCTTACTACAGCGAGAAGCAGAAACAGCACCTGTTCCAGATTTCAGATGAGCAGCTGCGTCCTTATTTCCCTGAGTCTAAGGCTGTGGGCGGGTTGTTTGAAGTGCTGGGCCGCGTGTTTGGCATGAAAGTGGTTGAGAAAGAAGGTGTTGATACCTGGCATGAGTCAGTGCGCTTCTTCGATATTTTTGATGCAGAAGGCACACTGCGCGGAAGTTTCTATCTGGACCTGTACGCGCGTGAACATAAGCGTGGCGGTGCCTGGATGGATGAGTGCCGTGTTCGCCGCACAACAGACAAGGGTGAGCTGATTACCCCGGTTGCTTATCTGACCTGTAACTTCAACAGACCGGTTGGTGATAAGCCGGCACTCTTTACTCATGATGAAGTGGTCACCCTGTTCCACGAGTTTGGCCATGGTATCCACCATATGCTGACTCAGGTCGATGTGGCGGCGGTATCCGGCATTAACGGTGTACCTTGGGATGCGGTTGAACTGCCAAGTCAGTTTCTGGAAAACTGGTGCTGGGAAGAAGAGGCGCTGAAGTTTATCTCAGGCCATTATGAAACGGGCGAGTCTCTGCCAAAAGAGATGCTGGAAAAAATGCTGGCAGCGAAAAACTTCCAGTCAGCCATGTTTATTCTGCGCCAGCTGGAGTTCGGCCTGTTCGACTTTACGCTGCACACTGAATATGACCCGGAAGTAGGCGCGAAGATCCTGGAAACACTGGCAGAGGTGAAGAAAAAAGTCGCGGTACTGCCAAGTCTTGAATGGAACCGTTTCTCGCACTCCTTCAGCCATATCTTCGCCGGTGGCTACAGCGCCGGTTACTACAGCTACCTGTGGGCCGAAGTGCTTTCAGCAGATGCTTTCTCCCGCTTTGAAGAAGAAGGTATCTTCAACACCGAAACCGGCAAAAGCTTCCTGAACAACATCCTGGAAATGGGTGGCAGCGAAGAGCCGATGGAATTGTTTAAGCGTTTCCGGGGCAGAGAGCCGGAGATTGATGCCTTGTTGAGGCATTCGGGGATTAAAGCTTAGTTAAGGCCCTGGGCCCTAGGTTAATGGGCCCTGGGAGTGTTGAACTATTTGCTGTCCGAGGGCCCAGGGCCTAATAACCCAGGGCCTTTATTTACGGATTCACATTCCTATTAATCGGATTCTGCAACGAAATCAGCGTCTCCGTCGACTGAACCTCATCAATCGCCTGCAGCTTATCAATCAGCACATACTGCAGTTCTTCAATGGATTTACACATAAGCTTGACGAAAATATTGTAAGCGCCTGTGGTGTAGTAGGCTTCAACCACCTCATCCAGTGCATTCAGTTTTTCCAGGGCGGAATGGTAATCCCTTGCGGCGTTAAGGTTGATACCGATAAAGCAGCAGACATCGTAACCAAGCTTTTTCGGGTTAACGATAACTTCTGTTCCTTCAATGATTTCCGCCGCTTTCATCTTTTCAATACGGACGTGAATCGTGGCCGGGCTGACATCAAATTGCTTTGCCATTTCAGCGTAAGGTCTGCGTGCATCCTCCAGAAGCGTTTTTAAAATCGCTCTGTCGAGATCATCTAAACGTACGGATGTATCCATTTATTAGCCTGCCATTCTCAAACATATTGAATCCCAAGAGTATATTTTAATGATAAGAGTGATACTATACTCTGCTCATTAATTCAGCGAGATAGATCCAGTGCGCAGATTTTTCATCTTCATTCTTGTTCTTTTCAGTTGCCTGCTGCAGGCAAAAGAGAAAGATGTGCTGGTTATGCATTCCTATCATCAGGGCTATTACTGGACGGATGGATTTCAGGAAGGATTAGAAAGGGTCCTGAAGCGGCATGATATCTCTCACCGTGTCGTTTATCTGGATACCAAACAGCATCAGAGCCCGGAATATCTCGAGCAACTTTACTCCCTCTATAAAGTCAAACTGGAGCGCGAATCATTTGCAGCCATTGTCGCCAGTGACAATAACGCGCTTAACCTGCTGGAGCGGCTAGCTCCTCAACTGGGTAATACTCCGGTCATCTTCAGTGGCATTAATGGTTATCACCCGGAAATGCATGCCAGCCTGAATGCGACAGGGGTGAGTTCCAGGATAGAGATAAAATCAAATATTGAGCTGATTAAACGTCTGCAGCCGGATGTGCAGAAAATTTTTGTAATCACCGAAGATACTGTGACCGGCGAAGCGATAAGAAGCACTTTCAATCAGTACCTTAACCAGAGTTCATTAGATAAGGGCCTGGTAAAACACTTTATTCCGGGTTCATATGAACAGCTGAAAGAGTTTGTCTCTGCCACTCCTGAACATTCTGCTATTATTTTCTGGGGGTACGACAGCCAAAAGAACGTTACTGATACCAGTGAAGAAATCGTTCGTGCGGCCAATAACCCTGTTTATATTTTGCACGAAAGGCGCTTTGGTGGCGGTGTCGTGGGTGGCTACATCAATAGCGGGGTTGCTCAGGGCAAATCAGCAGGTCAGTTGTTGGTTGAAGTTTTGCATAACCCCGGCTCAGCGTTACCTGAGATTCGAAATACCGTTCCCGAGCTAAAAATCAGCAGTAAAGCCGTTAAAATGTGGAACCTGCGGATTAACCGGGGCGATAGTGTTGTTGATGATACCGGCTCGTTAAAAGAGAGTTTTGCCGATAAGATTCAGTATATATTTATAGCCCTGCTCGCTCTTATCATTATTATTCTGGCATTGCTTTATTACCTGCAGCGATTAAAGCTGAGCGAGCAGAGAGCCCGGCAGAGTCAGTCCCTGCTTGAGTCTATTTTTGATAACAGCCACCAGTATATCTGTATTCTGGATCAGCACGGGCGTCTGGTATCCAGCAATAATAAATTCCATGAACTGCTGGTTGGTCACGGTATGAATCTGGACAGACCTATCTGGCAGCACAAAAACTGGGAGCAGGCCTGTGGCAGCCTGATGAGCGACTACTTTGCTACAACAGCTCCGCAGGACTCCATCCGCTTTGAAACAGAGATTTTTGACCTGAAGGCAGGCAGCAGGCTGCTTGATATTATTATTAACCCGTTGCCGGCTTCAACGAATCAGGAACTTCAGTACCTGATGGAGGGCAGTGATATCACGGCGGAAAAACTGGCAGAGCAGAAGCTGGTTGAGCGTGAGTCCAATATGCGAGCTTACTATGAACAGCAGCCGGTTATGATGATGACCCTGGATGAAACCAACCGTATTCAGGCGGCAAACCGCTTTACCGAAGAGCTGCTGGGTTACCGGGATATGGATATTCTTGGTCATTATCTGAGTCATTTTTATCTCGATGAGAAGTCCGCTCCGGCAAGGCAGATGCTGCTGAATCCAAAGCAGGCGATGAAAGATGTCTGGCGCCGGGAAATACGCTACCGGCATAAGGATGGCTCTACCTTATGGATTCGGGAGAATATACGTCCTCTTGAAGCGACAGGGCAATTGCTGATTGTGGGGGAAGATATTACAGAGATACACAGCCTGCATGAGCAACTGGAATATCAGGCCCGCTACGACATCCTTACCGAAGCATTTAACCGCAACCACTTTGAAGTTGAGCTGGAAGCGTCTCTGAATGAAGTCAGGGATCAGCTGCGCACTCACGCCATGCTCTATATCGATCTTGACCAGCTAAAAGTACTGAATGATACCGCAGGTCATGAGGCGGGTGACTCGGCAATTAAATTTGCCGCGACCATTATCGAGCAGATCCTGCCTTATAAGTCTGTTCTGGCGCGGATGGGTGGCGATGAGTTTGCTGTGCTGCTGAGGGATTGTACCGAGCTGGATGCCAAGAAAATTGCGAAGAGTATTATTCTCTCCCTGGGTTCAAACCCATTTAAATGGAATGACATTGTTCTGAACATCACCTGTTCTATCGGTATTCGTCTGATTGACCATACCGCAAGCTCAACGCAGATGATTCATGCTCAGGCCGATACAGCCTGTCATGCTGCGAAAGAAGAGGGGCGTAACCGCTTCCACCTTTATCATGTGGATGATGAAGACCTGCGTCGCCGTCAGCAGGAGATGGAGAGCGTTAACCTTGTGCATGATGCTCTGGCTAAGGACAGGGTTGAGCTCTTTGCCCAGCGCATTCTGAGTCTGACTGAAACCGATGCAGATGCTGATATCTTCTTTGAAATTCTGGTGCGTATTCGTGATGTGGAAGGGGAGTACATCTCTCCGGGTATCTTTATGCCAGCCTCAGAGAAGTACAATGTTGCGCATCTGATTGATAAATCGGTGGTAACCAAAACTCTGGCATGGTTTGAACACAATCCGGCAGTGCTGGAAAGACTGGGGGGCTGTGCGATCAACCTTTCCGGTCAGTCCATGGGTAACAGTGAATTTATCGGGTTCCTTATTGATGCCATTGAGCACAGCCTGGTGCCAGCAGAAAAGCTTTCAATCGAGATAACAGAAACTGCTGCAATGGGGAACGTAGACTCAGCTGTTGAGCTGTTTACCCGTCTGAAACAACTGGGCTGTCGCATCTCTCTGGATGACTTTGGTTCCGGCCTGTCATCCTTCGGCTACCTGAAAAAGCTGCCGGTTGATACGGTTAAGATCGATGGCCTGTTTGTGCGCGATATGCACAACAATGAAACCGACTTGATTATGGTCCGCTCTATCAATGAACTGGCTAAGCAGATGGGTAAAAAGACGGTGGCAGAGTTTGTTGAAAATACAGAAATCCTGGAGCTGCTGACAGAGATGGGAGTCGACTACGCTCAGGGCTATGTGATTGCCCGTCCTAAGCCGCTTCCGGAACTTATCGGTGAGTTACTGCCGGAACTGAGTTAGAATCGCGCAGCCTTCATTTACTGAACTTATATTTGCACCGGAGAAAATATTGCGTCTACAACTATTACCAGAATCCCCTGAACTTCAAGGTGAGCTTGAGCGAATTGCTGCTGAGTGGAATCTGGAGCATGATCCTGACAGCACCTTTGCCTTAGTCCTGACAGAGCAGAGGCTAGAGCTTCGTAAGACGGATGAACCAAAACTAGGTGCGATTTACGTGGACTTGGTCGGCGGTGCGGTAGGACACAGGCGAAAATTTGGTGGCGGTAAAGGTCAGGCGATTGCTAAGGCGGCGGGGCTGAATAAGGGTGTCACTCCAACTGTGCTGGATGGTACTGCCGGGCTGGGCCGTGATGCCTTTGTGCTAGCTTCCCTCGGATGTAAAGTTCAGATGGTGGAGCGTAATCCGGTTGTTGCTGCTTTGCTGGATAACGGTCTGAAACGGGCAAAGCAGGATCCTGAAATTGGCGGCTGGGTATCAGAGCGAATGACTCTGCTGCATGCTTCTAGTCATGATGCTCTTGAGAAACTGGCTCAGGATAAAGACTTTGCAGCTCCGGATGTGGTTTATCTTGACCCTATGTATCCGCACCCGGAAAACAAAAAGAAGAGCGCGTTGGTGAAAAAAGAGATGCGGGTGTTTCAGTCTCTGGTTGGCGCTGATACAGATGCCGATGGTTTGCTTAAACCTGCTCTCTCTCTGGCATCAAAGCGGGTTGTGGTTAAAAGGCCGGACTACGCAGACTGGCTGGCAGGGGAAAAACCGGCCATGGCCATTGAGACCAAGAAAAACCGTTTTGATGTTTATGTATTAGCCTCAATGGGTTAACTCGTTCCCGTTTTTATTGAGTGTTAAATCACTTGAAATCCTGTCACTCAGACGTATCATAACCAAGAATAATTCTCATTACGTGTTTTTTTTTGGAGTGACTGAATGACAAAGCGTTTATGTAAGCTTAAGCGTCATGATATTGCGGATAATCTCGGAACCATTCATAAGCTGGTGGCACAGCCTCGCTTTTTGTGCCGATCCTGTGCCCGCTCTTCCTCGGATAAATCTGTCTTGTGCAAACCGCACTCCATAAACCCTTCTCCTGAGCTTAAACCTGCAGAACAGCAGAGCCAGACCCTATCCGGAAAAGATATTAAAAAGTCGAAAAAAGCAGTTAAAAAGCAGAAAAAGCATCAGAAAAAGCTGGCAAAGGTGTTGAAGAAGCAGAGCAAACTTACAAAGAAACATCAGAAGCTTGAGAAGCAGTACGCAAAGATAAATCTGGCACTGCTGAGTTCCCAGGTAAACGAACAAACCCAACCGCTGCACTGAGACAGTGCAGCAACTGAGTTTTCCTTGGAGCTTAAGTCATTAGTCCTGTAGCGGCACTACCAGCATATCAACCTGTACGCTGTTAAGCAGTTGCTTGGTTGAAGAAAGAATCACACTCCAGAAATCCTGATGGTGACCACAAATCACCAGATCGACGTTTCTTTGCTTAATGGCATCTTTTAATTCATACCCTAAATCACCGCTTCCGACTAAAGTATGCTTTATCGGATAGTTAGCGTGATCTGCCAGATCATTTAACTGCTGCATGGAAGCTTCCATGGCATGGTTCTGAGTTTCCGCCAGGTTAATGTCGATAAGGCCTGTGTAGATCTCAGCGTAGTTAACATCAATATGGATAAATGAGACTTCAGCCTCTAAAGGCTTCGCAAGAGCCACGGCTTTTTCTATCAAAACCTTACTCTCTTCCGTAAGATCAACCGCTACTAGTATGTGTTTGTAACTCATAGTGCTCTCCGTTTAACTGCCTAAAATGATTAATACTTCTATAAGGTTAGCACCTGTTGCAGAGATTTTTTGTTGAAAGGATCTCATTATGCCTCAGGACTATTTAACAGCTTGGTAACATCCTTGTCAGAACGTGGTATATTTATAGTAAGACCAAAGGCGAATAAGTACCAAAAAAGGATTAGATATGCTTTCTCAAACCATGATCGATCAACTAAATGAGCAAATAAACCTCGAATTTTTTTCATCCAATCTATACTTACAGATGAGTGCCTGGTGTGAAGATAGAGGATTTGAGGGAGCAGCTGAGTTTTTGAAGGCTCATGCGACAGAGGAAATGGAGCACATGCAACGCCTGTTTACCTATGTCAGTGAGACAGGTGCAATGCCGATTTTAGGGGCAATTGAGGCACCGAGATTTGACTTCGAAAGCCTTGGGGAAGTGTTTCGTGAAACCTATGAGCATGAAAAGATGATTACTGAAAAGATCAACAAACTTGCTCATGCTGCGTTCACAACTCAGGACTACTCAACGTTTAACTTCTTGCAGTGGTATGTTGCTGAGCAGCATGAAGAAGAAAAACTGTTTAAGGGAATCCTGGATAAGCTGGAACTTGTAGGAGAAGACGGTAAGGCATTGTTCTTTATCGACAAGGATCTGGCAATGATGGCAAAAGAAGGTTCATCTTCGATAATGGATGCCAGCCCGGCTGAGTAATTCAGCGTAAAGGAAAAGACGTGCGATCATCTTTTTCTTGGCATCTGGGAAGATGTAGGGAGGACAAAATGATCAGTGGAGACACCGTTTTATTAGCATTGATGATAGTGGTGAGCTTGAATTTAGCACGCTATCTGACTGCTTTGCGTTCGTTAATTTTTATCATGAGAGAGGCTCATCCGTTGCTGTACCAGCAAGTGGATGGAGGTGGTTTCTTTACGGCTCATGGGAACGTAACTAAGCAAGTGCGCCTTTTCCATTACATTAAAGACCGGGAATATCTGCACCACCACGACCCGGTGTTTATCAAGAAGTGCACTAAAGTCAGAGAGCTCTTTGTTCTGTTTGTCTCCTTGCTGGGGGTTACCGTATTTGCTTCCTGGATTCTTTAGCTGAAGATGCTTTGGATGAAATAGTAAGGCAGTGAAATTGGCATTAGCGTGCTGAAAAGTTAAAATGGCCTTTGAATAAGGATGTGCGGGTTCGTGCATCCTTTTTGTTTGACTGAATACAGAGGTTGTTGTGGTGAGTAACAGAGTCGACGTTGTAATTATTGGTGCCGGAGCGGCCGGGCTGATGTGTGCTGCCGAAGCAGGAAAACGTGGGCGTAAGGTCCTGGTTCTGGATCATGCCAAGAAACCGGGCCGAAAAATTCTGATCTCCGGTGGTGGTAAGTGCAACTTCACTAACTACGACGTCAGTGCCTCGAACTACCTCTGTCAGAATCCGCATTTTGTAAAATCTGCCCTGTCTCAGTACACAAACTGGGACTTTATCTCACTGGTTTCCAAATATGGCATTGACTATGAAGAGCGCGACCATGGTCAACTTTTCTGCTTAGATTCAGCAAAACAGATTGTCAGCATGCTTCTTCAGGAGTGTCAGCTGGGTGATGTTGAGTTCCGGTATCAGGCCGATGTGCATTCTATCCAAAAAACGGAAAATGGCTTTAACCTGAATGCTGGTACAGAGCTGGTGGAGTGTGAATCTCTGGTTGTTGCCACTGGTGGACTTTCCATGCCAAAGCTTGGCGCAACACCGTTCGGCTACAAAATTGCTGAGCAGTTTGGGCTTTCTGTTATTCAGACAACCGCAGGGCTGGTGCCTTTCACCCTGCATAAAGAAGACAAAGAGCAGCTGGCTGAACTTTCCGGTATTGCCATACCTGCTGAAATAACCGCAGAAGACGGAACCAGCTTTAAGGAAGCGCTTCTGTTTACTCACAGAGGTCTGTCTGGTCCAGCTGTTTTACAGATTTCTTCTTACTGGAAGGCCGGTCAGAAGGTCACAATCAATCTGGTTCCTGAGAATGATGTTGAAGAGCAGCTTAACCGCTCCAAAGAGAAACATCCAAACCAGAGTCTGAAAATCACCTTATCCCGAATTTTACCAAAGCGCTTTGTGGAGCTTTTGATTGAGCGAAAAGAGCTTCAGGATAAGCCGCTTAAGCAGTTTAATCCAAAGGAATTGGAAGCAGTTGTTCACCTGCTTGAGAACTGGATCATTCAACCGGTTGGGACTGAAGGGTATCGAACGGCTGAAGTTACCCTCGGAGGCGTTGATACCAATCATATCTCTTCAAAAACCATGGAAGTGAAAGAGACCAAAGGGCTTTATTTTATCGGTGAAGTGCTCGATGTCACGGGCTGGCTCGGGGGGTTCAATTTTCAGTGGTGCTGGAGCAGTGGATTTGTGGCGGGGCAGTGGGTTTAACCTGCCCCGAACATTAAAACGGATTGATTATTCGGCTTTTTCTTTAACAGAGCAGCTCAGATTATATCTTGCGTGTTGAGCGGCAATGGTTCCTGATGAGTATGAGGAGTCCAGGCTGAACAGGCCGACAATCAGAGTGGTTTTAAACTGATCTACAGGGGATTCAGACTGTTTTTCATAACCACACGCATCCAGAATCTGGTTTCTGGACCAGAGCATGTCAGTGTAGGTAAACCCTTCTTTAATTCTTTTGCTTATTTCTTCTTTAACCGGCTCAGAGAGTGGATGTCCGGCTTCAGATAGCACAGCTTTGTAATCTTCGGTCACAGAGTCAGGAATGCCGGCGCTTGTCCCCAGGTAATACAGGCCTCCAAAGAGAACGCCAACAACCAGTAAACTGCTGCCCAGGATTTTTATCAGACCTTTATATCCGTCGCCTGCAAAAAAGCGAGGCCAGGTCAGAATGTAGTATGCCTCTACGATATAGCCAAATGCCGACTTAAAGTCAGGCTCCCGGTCATAACCTGAAGATGAGAGTTGTCCGATTTTTACTGCCATACCAATCAGCAGATAAATAACCGTCAGTAATGGCGCAAACCAGAAACCTAACAAAATCAGAACCAAAGGCCAGGTTATCGACCACACTTTATTTTTCATTCCGTACTTCCTGATAATTTACTTCAAATAAGCAGTGATGCTTTTTAACACAATATGCTTTTCCTTACTCCGTAAGGCAACAGTTACTTTGTTGTAAACGCAACTTGCTATGCTGTCAATCTGGCATACAGTTTGTTGTGTCACTGCACACAAGAGCCTAAAAATTACCCGCCCCCCTCCCTCTTTCTGACCTATATTTTATGTGTAGGATGGAAGCGGGGTGAGGGAATGAGTCAAGACAACATATTAGAAAAAGTAGATGAACTACCGAGGCTGGAAAAGGTTCTCCACGAAATTCTTGAAATGGTGAATCAGATTGACTTTGATTTTGATGAGTTGGCACTAAAAGTTTCTATGGACCAGATGCTTAGCACAAAGATGCTGAGGATGGCCAATTCAGCTCAGTTTGGGGGGCGCAGGGAAGTTTCTTCAATTAATGAAGCGATTGTCAGGGTTGGCAGTGATGCGGTGCGTACTCTGGTTCGTTGTTCGGTAATGTCTCAGGCTTTTCCTAAGCTTGAAACCCTCAGCCTGAAAGATTACTGGGCAAATACCTTCGAAGTTTCCATGATTGCAGGCCAGCTGGCACCAAAGGTGGGTCTTGATCCCAATGAAATATTTACCATGGGAACATTGCATAACATGGGGCTGCTGTTGATCCATACCAATGTGCCGGAAATGGCAAAAGAGATAACCAAGAGGGTCGAAGGGGGCGAAAAACCTTTTGCGGTTCAGAGAGAGGTTCTGGGTACCGATGTACCGACACTAGGAGCTAAGCTGGCCGAAGCATGGGATTTTCCTCCGCAAATGGTCGATGCTATCGCTCACTCACATAGCCCGGCCAAGGCTCAGGTCTCCAAGAAGGCGGCATTTCTTCTGCGTTTTGCCATTGATGTGCACAAAGCCTGGGACTCATTATTTGACAGAGACAAGGTAGTTTTTGTCACCAAGCACCCTTGTAGCAAAGTCTTCGGGTTCGGCCCGGAAATCTCGGATATGATTGATGAAATACGGGGCGAAGGTTATGAACTGGCCTATCAGATGTTTAGTTAGCCGGTTTTCGCTTAAGTTGCTGAACAACCAGGCCACTGACTATCATCACCAGACCGACAAGTGTGGAAAACGGAATTTCCTCACCGATAACGGAAGCCAGTAATATCAGAGAGATAAAGGGTGAAATAAAGATAAGGTTACTGATCCGTGCAGTGTTGTCCGTCGCTTTTAATGCGGACAACCAGAGCACAAAAGTTATTCCCATCTCAAACAGCCCGACATAAGTGACCGCCAGCCAGCCCTGATAGCTTGCCTGCCAGCTTTCCCCTTCATAAATACTAAGTGCTACGGCAAATGGCAGCGCTACCAGAAAACCCAACAGAACACCGATAACAGGATCGGCTTTGTTTTTAGTATTCAGAATCCAGTATCCCGCCCAGAGCAGGGTTGAAAGCAGGGCAAGACCCACACCAAGAGGGCTGTCGAACTCCAATGCCAGGATATCTCCTTTGGTGGCAATAACCACAACACCGGCATAACCGAGCAGACAGGCCAGCCAGTCCTGCTTACGGATTTTTTGCCCCAGAAACAGAGCGGCCATCAGGGTCAGAGTTATTGCCCAGCTGTAGTTTAACGGCTGAGCCTGAGAGGCCGGTAACAGGTCATAGGCTTTAAACAGAATCAGGTAGTAAGCCAGCGGATTAATCAGACCCAGAATCAGATAATAAAGCGGATTGGAGAAAAACGTATTCGCAAGCCGGTTTAACTTTCCCTGATAAAAGCAGATACCAGCCAGCGCCAGTGCAGAGACAGAGCTTGCCACCGTCAGCATCTGGATAGGGGTAAATTCCAGTAGCGTGAGTTTAAATGCCGTGGCCACAGTGGACCACAGCAGAACGGCTGAAATGCCCAGAGTTAATGCGCGTTTTTCGTTTTTCATCATGTTTACGTCTTAATGGAGAGGCACAGTTTACACTGAGGCCACAGCGAATTCTAAACATAACTATCTGGACATTTATCCAGTGGTTTCATACCATTTTAAAAAAACAGATTCAGGTTTCGTTATGCAGTGGATTCTCGACAATCAGACTTTGGTTATTGCTGTGACAGCAAGCACCCTATTTGGCGGGCTTATTTCGGGCTGGTGGGTAAGTCAGAAAATGGCATTCAGACTTGCCCTTTTAGAGCAGCAGTCAGAATCCGATCAGAAATTGCTACTGGGAAAGCTGGCCGACTTGGAAAAGGCGCTTGCTGAAAGCCAGGATGAACTGGATCAGCTGGATATTGAGCGTGATAAAGCGGCAATGGAGCTCAGGCAATCCCACGGCAAGCTGATGGCTGCGGTGGAGAAACTGCGTCACTTTGAGACGGTCAATCAGGAACGGCTTCACTATCAGCAGGAACTGGAAGGCTCAAAAGAGCAGCTGGCTCAGCTGCATGCCGATATCCGTGAGCAGGAAGCCCGTCATCAGGAAGAAAACCGGGCCAGTAAAGAAAAATTGCAACTACTGGAACAGGCAGAAGAAAGGCTGAAACAGCAGTTTGAGCAACTGGCAAACCAGTTATTTGAGGTGAAAACAGCCAGAGTGGATCAGCAGAACAAGCAAAGTCTGGAAGGTCTGCTGACTCCGCTGAAAGAGCAACTGGAAGGCTTTAAGAAGCAGGTGACCGACAGCTTTAGCTTTGAATCCAGAGAGAGGCATACTCTGGTGCACGAAATCAAAAGCCTGCAAAGGCTGAATGAAAAGATGGCGCAGGAAGCGGTAAACCTGACTCAGGCCCTGAAGGGAGACAACAAACAGCAGGGCAACTGGGGTGAAGTGGTTCTGGCCCGTGTTTTGGCCGAATCCGGATTAAGAGAAGGGCACGAATACCAGACACAGGTCAGCCTGCAGGATGAAGCAGGAAAAAGATATCAGCCCGATGTGATTGTTCATTTACCTCATGATAAACAGGTTGTCGTGGATTCCAAAATGGCGCTGGTAGCCTATGAAAGATACTTTAATGCAGAGCAGGATGAAGAGCGGGAGCAGGCATTAAGTGAGCATTTACTTGCGCTTCGGACCCATATTAAAGGCTTAAGTCAGAAGGATTATCAGAAACTGAAAGGTATCGAAAGCCTGGATTATGTACTGATGTTTATTCCGGTGGAACCCGCCTTTCAGGTCGCCATTGAGGCGGATCCAAGCCTGGTTAAAGATGCCATGGAAAACAACATCATCCTGGTCAGCCCTACCACCTTGCTGGTGGCGCTGCGAACCATAGATAATCTGTGGCGTAATGAAAGGCAGAACCAGAATGCTAAAGTCATTGCGGAAAGAGCAAGCAAGCTTTACGACAAGCTCAGACTGTTCCTGACCGATATGGAAGCCATCGGGCAGTCACTGGATAAGGCAAGCCAGAATTATCAGGGAGCCATGAATAAACTGACCACAGGCCGGGGCAACGTGATTCGTCAGGCGGAAAGCTTTAAAGAGCTGGGGGTGGAAATTAAGCGACCTATACCGCAGAGCCTGACAGAAATTACCCAAAATGAAGTGGTTACAGAAAGACATCCCATTGAGGATAAAGTAAACTGAACTGGCTCAATGAGAAAGTAACAAGACAGAACAGTAAAATGACAGATATGACCCTAGAATCAAATCCGGTTGTGGGCACAGATGAAACCACACACTTCGGATTTCAGACCGTAGCCAAAGACGAAAAAGTGGCCAAAGTTGCCGAGGTTTTTCACTCGGTAGCCACTAAATACGACATTATGAATGACCTGATGTCAGGCGGCATTCACCGATTATGGAAGCGCTTTACCATCGATTGCAGTGGCGCCCGTCCGGGACAGAGAATTCTTGATCTTGGTGGCGGTACCGGTGATCTGACGGCGAAGTTTTCCCGTATCGTCGGTGAAAAAGGTCATGTGATTCTGGCGGATATCAATAACTCAATGCTGAATGTCGGCCGTGACAAGTTAAGAGACTGCGGCGTTGTGGGCAATGTTCACTACGTTCAGGCCAATGCTGAAGAACTGCCGTTCCCGGATGACTATTTTGACTGTATTACCATCAGCTTCTGTCTTCGTAACGTAACCGATAAAGACAAGGCGTTACGCTCCATGTTCCGTGTGCTAAAGCCGGGTGGCCGCCTGCTTGTTCTTGAGTTCTCCAAGCCTCTGATTGAGCCGCTTTCAAAGGTGTACGATGCTTACTCTTTCCACCTTCTGCCTAAAATGGGCGAAGTGATTGCTAATGACTCTGAGAGTTACCGCTATCTGGCTGAGTCAATCCGCATGCATCCGGATCAGGATACGCTGAAAGGGATGATGGAAGAGGCCGGTTTTGAAAAAACAAGTTACTACAACCTGACCGGTGGTATTGTCGCACTGCACCGTGGATATAAATTCTGAGGAAAGCATGCCATTTGAACCGCTTGCAACGGCTGCTATTGAAACAGCATTAAACACACTGATTAATGACAATCCTGACCATGCAAGGCGTCTTCTGCGTCTTAAGGGGCAGGTTTTACAGATCCACCTGATAGAGGTGGACAAGACGCTGACCTTTATCTTTAGTCAGCAGGTCGATGTGCTGGCTGCCTACGAAGGAGAGCCAGACTGTTATCTTTCCATTCACCTGTCGGCACTGCCTGAGCTGAAGAATCAGTCTAATATTACTCAGTTGATCAGGCAGGAAAAAATCGAGCTGGAAGGCGATATCAAGCTGGTACAGAACTTCTCTCAACTGCTTGAAGAGATTAAGCCTGATATCGAGGAGTGGATCTCCCGCTATACCGGCGACATTGTTGCCCATACTTTTGTTCAGGGTGCCAAAGACCTTGCCTGCTGGGTGAAGCGCCAGGCGAAAAGACATGAAAACCACCTAGGTCAGGTGCTGACAGAGGAGTGGAAAATTGCTCCGCCTCCGCTGGAAGTGGCTTATTTCTGCGATCAGGTTGATGATGTAAAGCAACTGGCAGACAAGCTGGAAAGCCGGCTGAATAAGCTGTTGGAGAGAGTATGACACCAACAGAACTGAAAAGACTCTACCGAATTACCAAAGTTCAGCTTGAATACGGGCTGGATGAACTGCTCCCTGAGCATCAGCTGACCAAAGCCCCCCTTCTGGCGCGAAAAGCGCTGTTCTGGATTAAGAACAGGCATCAGGATAAGCCGCTGGGTGTCAGACTAAGGCTGGCACTTCAGGAGTTAGGTCCCGTCTGGATCAAATTCGGCCAGATGATGTCTACCCGAAGAGACCTGTTTCCTCCTCATCTTGCTGATCAGTTAGCCCTGCTTCAGGACAGAGTGGCGCCATTTGACGGTGAGCTGGCAAAGCAGCAGATGGAAGAGGCCTTAGGCGGCCCGCTGGAAAACTGGTTTACCGATTTTGATATCGAACCTCTGGCTTCCGCTTCTATTGCTCAGGTGCACACAGCCAGACTGAAAGAGAGTGGCCGGGAGATAGTGCTTAAGGTTATCCGCCCTGACATTCGTCCGGTTATCGATGCGGACATCAAGCTGATGTACCGGATGGCCCGGTTGGTAGCAAAGGCGACACCGGAAGCTAAGCGCCTGAAGCCGGTTGAAGTTGTACGTGAGTATGAAAAAACATTGCTGGATGAGCTGGATCTAAGACGTGAAGCCGCGAATGCGATTCAGCTAAGAAGAAATTTCGAAGGCAGTGAAGAGCTGTATGTTCCGGAAGTGATCCCGGATTTAAGCAGTGAATCCCTTATGGTGTCTGAGCGTATCTATGGCATTCAGGTTTCGGATATTGAAGGGTTGGAAGCTAACGGCACCAATATGAAGCTGCTGGCTGAGCGCGGTGTCAGTGTTTTCTTCACTCAGGTGTTCCGGGACAGCTTTTTCCATGCAGATATGCATCCGGGGAATGTGTTTGTTCAGTATGACCATCCGGAAAATCCGCAGTGGATCGGACTGGACTGCGGCATAGTCGGCACCCTGAACAGCGAAGATAAACGTTATCTGGCGGAAAACTTTCTGGCCTTCTTTAACCGTGATTACCATAAAGTGGCTCAGCTGCATGTGGATTCAGGCTGGGTTCCGGAAGATACCAATGTTCAGGAGTTTGAGTTTGCCATTCGTATCGTCTGCGAACCGATCTTTGCCAAACCGCTTTGTGAAATCTCTTTCGGTCATGTGCTGCTGAATCTGTTTAATACTGCGCGCCGCTTTAATATGGAAGTGCAGCCGCAACTGGTATTGCTGCAGAAAACTCTGCTCTATATTGAAGGTTTGGGGCGACAGCTGTATCCGCAGCTGGATCTGTGGGAAACCGCCAAGCCGTTTCTTGAAAAGTGGATGGCCAATCAGGTTGGCCCTCAGTCAATAATCAATGCTGTAAAAGAGAAGGCGCCATTCTGGACCGAGCGGTTGCCGGAGTTACCTGAGTTAGTCTATGACAACCTGAAACGAGGTCGCGAAATTGACCAGAAAATGGACAAAATATATCAGGGATACCGAGAATCGAAGCGGAACCATGGAAAAGCTAAATTATTCCTTGGAATTGGATCGACTCTCGTCGTATGCTCTTCAATACTTGTATTAGGTCCATTTAGCTACCTATCTGTAGGTAGTGGTATTACAGGTGTCACATTTTGGCTGTTAAGTTGGCGTACCTACAGCAAATAATCGGTACACTTAACGGATTAATTACTATGTTCAATCATTGTCCCTGAGGTATGTAGAATGGGTGGTATTAGTATCTGGCAATTGCTTATCATTGCTGTAATTGTTGTATTGCTGTTCGGAACTAAGAAGTTGCGTAATATGGGTGGCGATCTGGGTTCTGCTGTTAAAGGTTTCAAAAAAGCAATGAACGACGATGAGCCTGCGTCAAAAGAGAAAGATGCGGACTTTGAGCCTCAGAATATCGAACAGAAGAAAGAAGCGTCTTCTTCTGAAGAAGTTAAAAAAGACAAAGAGCAGGCATAAACCGTGTTTGATATCGGTTTTTGGGAACTGATACTGATTTCCGTTGTTGGTCTGGTTGTTTTAGGACCGGAGCGACTGCCTGTTGCCATTCGCAGTATTTCCAGGTTTATTAGTGGAGCTAAAGCGATGGCCAACGGTGTGAAAGATGAACTTTCCCATGAACTAAAGATTCAGGAACTGCAGGACAACCTGAAGAAGGCCGAAAAGATGAGTATGGAGGAGCTTTCTCCCGATCTTAAGGCTTCAGTTGAAGAGCTGAAACAAGCGGCGAAGGATGTACAGCGCCCGTTTGCTGATGCGGCCTCGTCAGCGGAATCTGCAGTTAAGCCTGAGTCTAAGACAGAAAGTAAAGCCGAGTAGTACAGAAGTAAGATATTCGGCGTTATAGTACTGGAGCTGCCGACGATGCAGCTCTTTTGTTTTTCCGCGAGGTTTATATGTCTTCGGTTGATCAGAACACGCAACCTTTAATCAGCCATCTTCTTGAATTAAGAAACCGCCTTCTAAGAGCATTGGCTGCTGTTCTTGTCGTTTTTATCGGTCTGATCTATTTTGCTAACGATATTTACGAATTTATCTCTGCTCCCCTGATTGAGCGTTTGCCCGAAGGGGCAACGATGATCGCAACGGATGTCGCATCTCCGTTTTTTACACCACTGAAGCTGACTCTGATTGCATCAATTTTTGTTGCTGTACCTTTTATCCTTTATCAGGTCTGGGCTTTTGTTGCGCCTGGCTTATATAAGCACGAGCGAAAGCTCATTATGCCGCTGATGTTTTCCAGCTCGCTCCTGTTTTATTGCGGCGTTGCTTTTGCCTATTATGTGGTATTTCCGCTGGTCTTTGGCTTTTTTACCGCCATCTCTCTGGGAGGGGTGGAGTTTGCGACAGATATTTCCAGCTATCTGGATTTTGTGCTGGCTCTGTTCCTTGCCTTTGGTATCGCCTTTGAAGTTCCGGTCGCCATTATCCTGCTTTGCTGGACCGGTGCAACAGATGTTCAGAGTCTGAAGGAGAAGCGCCCTTATATCGTTGTGGGTGCCTTTGTTGTGGGCATGATGCTGACACCACCGGATATGATTTCACAGACCCTTCTTGCCATACCTATGTGTTTACTCTTTGAGGTAGGGCTGTTCTTTGCTCGTTTTTATACTAAAGACAGAGATGAAGAAGAGGAAGAGGCAACTGAGGAGTAGTTCTTACCTCCTTCTACTGAGCTTGAAGGAATAAAGAATGGTTCTCCCCCTTTTGCGATCAAGCTAATTGGTCGCGGAAGTTTATAGAAGGGGGAGTTAGAGGGGGTTGGTTATGCTATGCATGGTTAAATTACAAAAGTTTAAGCTCATGAGAAACAACCCCTCCCAGCCTCCCCTTCGATGTTACTTCTTCGAAAATCCAGCCTTTCGAGGCTAAGGGGAGGAGCTTACATGGAGCGCTTTAGTTCTTGAGTTTAAGTGATAGCCCTTTATTAACGGTTCCAGTTCTTCTACAGCTTAAAAAGCTTCCTTGCATTCTCACTGGTCAACGTATCCACCTCGGCAAGAGATAGCTCTTTTAACTCAGCAATTCGTTTTGCCACTAACTCTGTATACGAAGGTTCATTACGCTTACCCCTGTGTGGAACAGGCGCAAGGTAAGGGCAGTCGGTCTCCAGAATGATATTTTGCATATCCAGATGCGGAATAACCTTATCCATTCCGCCATTTTTAAAGGTGGATACACCACCCAGTCCCAGGTGAAAACCGAGGTCGGTAATCGCTTTAGCTTCTTCAACCGAGCCGCCGAAGCAGTGGAACACACCGGAAAGTGAGCCATCCTGGACCGGTTTTAGCAGCGCGAGTGTTTCATCAATAGAGTCCCGGGTGTGGATAACTACCGGCAGGCTCATCTCTTTGGCCCATTCCAGCTGAGTGAGCAGGGCGTATTCCTGTTCTGCGCGGTAGGTTTTATCCCAGTACAGATCGATACCGATTTCGCCCACTGCGATAAAGTTGTGCTTTTCGAACCAGTTATGGATGGTTTCCAGTGTTTTCTTCACATCCGCATCCACATAACATGGGTGAAGCCCCATCATAGATTTGCAGACCTGCGGATAAGCTTTTTCTGTTTCCAGCATAGGGGCGATAGAGTCCAGATCGATATTCGGCATCAGTATCTGGTTTATGCCCTGCTGAAGGGCTCTTTCGATAACTTCATCTCTGTCGTTATCAAATTCTTTTGCGTATATATGTGCGTGTGTATCGATCATTTTTATTACTTCAATCTGATGAGTGGCTGAGGGGGAGTAAGTAGGTATCGATAAGCAAACCCTCCGTGCTCCCCCGCTTCGTTCATATCTCTTTGGGATTATATATGCAGTGTTGTGGTCCAGGCTATATCTCAATTTTATCTATTTCCCTGAGGTTTTTGCATGAGTTATCTGGCTTGAACTAACGGTAGTGATATGATGTTTCTAAATATTTTTAGTAGTCAGGAGACTCCGGAATGAGTGTTTCAATCCAAGGACAATTTCCCGGACGCAGAATGCGCCGTATGCGTAAGCATGATTTTAGCCGCCGCCTAATGGCAGAGAACCAGTTAAGCGTAAATGATCTTATCTACCCGATGTTTATTCTTATGGGTAAAAACAGGCGTGAAGCTGTTGAATCAATGCCGGGTATTGAACGTGTATCTATCGATCTGCTGATCGAAGAAGCTCAGTTGCTGGCTGGACTGGGCGTTCCGGCAATTGCACTGTTCCCGGTTGTCAATCAGGATGTGAAAAGCCTGAATGCGGAAGAAGCCTATAATCCGGAAGGTCTGGTACAGCGCGCGGTTCGTGCACTGAAAGAACATGTACCGGAAATGGGCGTGATTACCGATGTGGCTCTGGATCCCTTCACCACTCACGGACAGGACGGCATTATTGATGAAACCGGCTATGTTCTGAATGACGAGACGACTGAAGTGCTGATTAAGCAGGCACTTTCTCACGCAGAAGCGGGCGCGGATGTGGTTGCTCCATCGGATATGATGGACGGACGTATCGGCAAAATTCGTGAAGCTCTGGAAGAAGCCGGATATATTTACACCCAGATCATGGCCTACTCGGCGAAATACGCTTCCAGCTATTACGGGCCTTTCCGTGATGCAGTGGGCTCCGCTTCCAACCTGAAAGGCGGCAACAAGAAAAACTATCAGATGGATCCGGCCAACAGCGATGAAGCCTTGCATGAAGTGGCAATGGACATCAATGAAGGCGCAGACATGGTGATGGTTAAGCCTGGTATGCCTTACCTTGATGTGGTGCGCCGTGTTAAGTCCGAGCTTCAGGTGCCAACCTATGCGTATCAGGTTTCTGGTGAATACGCCATGCACAAAGCTGCAATTCAGAACGGCTGGCTGAAAGAGAAAGAGATCGTTCTTGAATCATTGCTCTGCTTTAAGCGAGCAGGTGCAGATGGCATTCTTACCTACTTTGCCAAAGATGTAGCACTTTGGCTGGCTGAAGATAATGCGAAGGCGAAAGAAAGCTTATCTCAAGACTAAATGAGAAAAGTTATCAATTAACTGTTGACATCCAAGTGAGAATGGTTATTATTAACTTGTCGGCGGGAGAAAGGGCCAGCAGAAACAACAGCCTTGTTGGAGTATGCGAACTTTGATTCCGAATGACACGACATTGCTCACATTGCTTCCAGTGTAATTTGGCTTACAGGTGATTGATAATGTGCTTATCTTATCAGTTTTACCGCTTCTGCTAGGCGACATCGAAAGATGTCGCTTTCTTTTATCTGCTGAACAGCGATAAATTTTGTTCAGTATTCAGGCACCTCATATCATTCACTTTTAGGAACACGGATAACTTTTCCACACAATAGGATCATTTTATGATCTCGATCTTCATAATTGCACCGCCTCTATCTTATTGTTATAAAACAAATTAATTCTTAATTGTTATTCTAATGTTTATTTTTAGTTTTATCAGATCATAAAATACAAACAGACTTATCCACAGGGAAGGGCAACTTTTCGGGAGCGAAGCCTCAATGAGTGCGTGGAATCATAAACAACTTCATGGCATCCTTAGCTCATCTTTCCTCTTTGACTGGATTTAGTTTCGCATGGCAAGCATCCCTGAAAACCCACTTATTCTTATTGACGGCTCTTCTTACCTGTATCGCGCGTTTCACGCCTATCCTGGCACCATGAGCAATGGAGAAATCCCGACCAATGCCGTTTATGGCGTGGTAAACATGCTGCGAAGCATGATGAGAAAGTACCCTTCAGACAAGATAGCCGTGGTATTTGATGCCAAGGGCAAAACTTTCCGTGACGATATGTATCCGGAGTATAAAGCCAACCGTCCACCGATGCCGGATGACCTCAGATGCCAGATTGAACCTTTGTACAATGTAATTAAAGCAATGGGTTTGCCTCTGATCTCTATTCCGGGTGTAGAGGCGGACGATGTTATCGGTACTTTGTCTTCTCAGGCTTCTAAGGCTGGCGTTCCGGTACTTATCAGTACCGGTGATAAAGATATGGCTCAGCTGGTGGATGAAAACGTCACTCTGATTAACACCATGACAGATGTGGTGATGGATCGCGAAGGCGTTATCGAGAAATTCGGTATACCGCCAGAGCTGATTATCGATTATCTGGCACTCATGGGCGACAAAGTGGATAACATTCCGGGCGTGCCGGGTGTGGGTGATAAAACGGCAACCGCGCTTCTTCAGGGTATTGGTGGTCTGGAAGCTCTGTATGACAAGCTGGATGATATTGCCGCTCTTGGATTCCGTGGCTCTAAGACCATGGCGAAGAAACTGACTGAAAACAGAGAGAATGCCTACCTTTCCTATGAGCTGGCAACCATCAAGCTGGATGTCGAGCTTGAAGAGAGCCATGACTCACTGGTAAAAGCAGAACCAAGCACAGATGAGCTGATTAAGCTGTATGGCCAGCTTACATTTAAATCCTGGCTTAACGAACTTCTGGAAGGCGGTTCTGGTGCAGTTCAGGCTGATGCAGGTGCAGCAGCAGGCAGCGCCGGTGCTGCTATTGCCGAAGCTGATACTTCCGCAGTTACCATTGACCGAAGCCAGTATGAGACAGTGTCAGATGAAGAATCTTTCAATAACTGGCTGGAAAAACTAAAAGCGGCAGAGGTTTTTGCCTTTGATACCGAAACCGACAGCCTTGATTACATGGTGGCCAACCTTGTGGGTCTCTCCTTTGCCGTAAGTGAAGGTGAGGCGGCCTATGTTCCGGTGGCACATGACTACCTTGATGCGCCAGAGCAGTTAGACCGCGACTGGGTACTACAGCAGCTTAAACCAATTCTTGAAGATGAAGCCCAGGCAAAAGTGGGCCAGAACCTGAAATACGATGCAAGCGTACTGGCTCGTTATGATATTGAGATGAAGGGCATTAAGCATGACACCATGCTGGCCTCTTACGTCTACAACAGCGTAGGTGGTAAGCATGATATGGACAGTCTTGCTCTGCGCTTCCTTCAGCACAGCTGTATCTCATTTGAAAGCGTTGCCGGTAAAGGCAAGAAACAGCTGACATTCAATCAGATCGATCTTGAGCAGGCTGCACCTTATGCCGCAGAAGATGCCGATGTGACGCTTCGTCTGCATAACCGCCTGAACGAAAGCATTGAACAGGATGAAAAGCTAAAGTCTGTTTATCAAGAGATTGAAATGCCGCTTGTACCTGTGCTGTCGCGCATGGAGCGTACCGGTGTTCTGATTGACGACATGCTGCTTGGCGCTCAGTCTCAGGAGATTGCAGTGCGTCTGGAAGAGCTTGAGAAGGAAGCCTATGAGATTGCCGGAGAAGAGTTTAACCTGAGCTCACCGAAACAGCTTCAGGCGATTCTTTTTGAGAAGATGGGCCTGCCTGTTGTGAAGAAAACACCGTCAGGTGCTCCTTCAACCAATGAAGAGGTTCTGCAGGAGCTGGCACTGGACTACCCGCTTCCGAAGCGAATCCTTGAATACCGTGGTCTGGCGAAGCTAAAGTCCACTTATACTGACAAGCTGCCTAAGATGATTAATCCGCATACCGGACGTGTGCATACCTCCTACCATCAGGCGGTAACAGCGACAGGGCGTCTGTCATCAACAGATCCTAACCTGCAGAATATTCCGGTCAGAAATGAAGAAGGCCGCCGTATCCGTCAGGCATTTGTTGCGCCGCACGGGTGGAAAATCATGGCGGTGGACTACTCTCAGATTGAGCTGAGAATTATGGCGCACCTGTCAGGTGACCAGGCTCTTCTGGATGCGTTTAAGCACGGCAAAGATATCCACGCAGCAACGGCGGCAGAAATTCTTGGTCTGGATATTGACCAGGTGAGCAGTGAGCAGCGTCGCAGGGCGAAAGCGATTAACTTTGGTCTTATCTATGGTATGAGCGCATTTGGTCTGGCTAAGCAGCTGGGTATTCCTCGTGGCGAAGCACAAAGCTATATGGATACCTACTTCGAGCGTTACCCTGGCGTGATGCAGTATATGGAAGATACCCGTGCACAGGCTTCAGAGCAGGGCTATGTTGAAACCCTGTTTGGCCGTCGTTTGCATCTGCCGGAGATCAAGTCCAGAAACGGCATGAGACGTAAAGCGGCGGAGCGGGCTGCAATCAACGCACCAATGCAGGGAACGGCTGCAGACATTATCAAGAAAGCCATGCTGTTGGTGGACAACTGGATTCAGTCTGAAGGCGAAGGCAATGTGAAGCTGCTTATGCAGGTACACGATGAACTTGTGCTGGAAGTGAAAGAAAGTTCTTTAGACGAAATTGAAAGTAAAGTACAAAAATTGATGGAGTCAGCAGCTTCGCTTGATGTTCCTCTGGTGGCTGATGCGGGTCATGGAGATAACTGGGATCAGGCCCACTAGACACTTTTTAGATAAAAACTGAAAAATAGCATGAGCCAGCGCACAATAGCTGGCTCTTTTTTTGTCCGGACAAATCTTTTTGTATTCAGGCTATTAATACCGCTTTATAAAAGTTTTTTGAAAAAAAATTACAAAAATGGTTTTCATGTACGCTCAATTGTTGTACATTATCTCTCGTAGGGTACAGAGGTAAGATGTTCTATCTTTCAGACCTTTTGTTTCACGTTATTGGATTAGGCTAATTCAGCCGCCCCGGTCAGTGTTTGACCGGGGCGTTTTTTCTTGTGCGAAAGAAAATTTTCCCCACTCTGATGTAATACCTGTTCCGGCATTTCTCTCATTATTTTTTCGACTAAGCATGAAAGCCGTGGCGTTAGGATCTTGTAATTTACTTTCCGGGATGAGGGAGTCAGAGGCTTAAACTGAGACGGCGGGTTGATTTGTTAACAGCAAGAGTTGCGATTTTGTCCGAATTAATGAATTATGGACGAATAATAATAAATACCTCCTAATTCTCTCCCGTTACCCCACCTGGACAGGTGGGGATTTTTATGTCTGGAGATCGAGGTTTCTGGGCTATGGGGACTAAGACTCCGTGCTTTCGTCACTGTCAGAGATTGCTTCTTCCTCTTCGCTTTCTATAACTTCCAGAGCTGGAGCGAACCACAGGTCTAGTTTGTTTCTTAGCTGGTCTACGCCGATTCCTTTCAGGGACGAGAATACGTCTACTTTTACGTCACCGCCGAATGCAAGTGCAGCTTCACGGATCTTAAGAAGCGTTGCCTTCCTTGCGCCGCTTTTTAGTTTATCAGCTTTCGTCAGCAGTACCTGCACAGGAATGCCACACTCAACTGCCCAGTAAATAAGCTGCTGATCCAGATCTTTCATCGGATGACGGATGTCCATCAGTACAACCAGGCCTTTCAGGCATTCACGCTTTTGCAGGTATTCGCCCAGAGACTTCTGCCACTTCTTCTTCATCTCCAGTGGAACCTGTGCGAAACCGTATCCCGGCAGGTCGACGATATGACAGTTATCCTGAACTTTAAACAGGTTGATTAACTGAGTCCGGCCTGGAGTTTTACTGGTCTTCGCCAGGCTGCGCTGATTCGTCAGACGGTTTAACGCACTGGATTTGCCAGCATTTGAGCGGCCTGCAAAGGCAATCTCGATACCTGCGTCATCAGGCATGTGACGGATATCAGGCGCACTAGTGATAAAATGCGTATTTTGATAATGAATTTTAACGCTCAATGTTAACTCCATCTGACTTTATGTAATCAGTTGATTGAAATTTTGTTAAATTGTGTAAAATAACACCGAAAGTCGCCTATTGTATCATGAGGTAGGTTATTTGGTGGTACAGGAAGTTTAATAATTATAAACCTAAGGGAGTATCATGAAAAAATTAGTGTTAGCCTTAAGCTTGTTTGCCAGCTGCACTGTTTGGGCTCAGGGAAGTATAGAAGCTGGTAAAGCGAAAACCACAACCTGTGTCGCTTGTCATGCTGCGGATGGTAATAGTCTTATTACCAGTTACCCTAAACTGGCTGGTCAGCATGAAACTTATATAAAGAAGCAGCTCAAAGAGCTTAAGCTCGGAGGGGAAACCGCTGGTGAAAAAGGCCGTTATGACCCGGTAATGAGCCCGATGGCGATACCTCTTTCTCCCGAAGATATGGCGGATCTGGCGGCGTATTATGCTTCTTTACCTATGTCAGATAACTCGACACCTGAAAATGTGGTCGAAAAAGGTAAAGTTCTCTATCTGGCTGGGGATAAGGAAAGAGGTTTAACAGCCTGTATTGCCTGCCATGGTCCGCGCGGAAATGGTATGGGTCTTGCCGGCTTCCCTAAGATTTCGGGTCAGCATGCGGATTATATCAAACTTCAGCTAACCAAGTTCCGTAAGGCGGAAAGAACCAATGATCCCAATGGCATGATGCGTGATGTGGCAAAACTGCTCACCGATGAGGATATAGAAATCCTGTCTAAATATGTTGGTGGATTGCATTAACAACAGGCTGGCTTCTGCAATAAATCACTGGCAGAAGTCGGCTTGTGAGCTGTTTCTCTTTACTCGTAGTTCAATATCAAAGTAAATCTCTTTTCCGTTTGTAAGAGATCCGCCATAGTGCCGGTTAGCCTGATTCGCTAACTGACTGTTACTTCTTGCCTTTCAATGTAGCACGTAATTTTTTCCTGTTTTTTTACTTCATCATATTGTCCGTATTTCTGAATCAGGTAAATTTAACCCCCTAGGCAGGAGCCGTTGACTTCAGGATGAAGTAAGCCATTAGCTGGGAGCTTCTGGAACAGGGATGGTTGATTTGTCTTGAGGAAAAGACAGGAAAAGGACCAGGCGCGGGAAGCGCTCAGAAACTGGATGTTAAAGGAAAGGTAAAACGCATCAGGACGATGGCCAACGAGAATTTGCAGGGAAAGCACTAAAAACATACGGATTATTGTGTTCGTTCGCATTTTTGTTAACACAGTTTAATATCACTGATCTCTGGTCAGTTTAGTAAGCGATAGGTTCTCTATCGCTTTTTTTATATACACCATTTCTGCTTTTTGATATGTTTCGCATCCCTAATTGAGGATGTCCCCATGTATTCATGCCCTTTGTGTAAACAAGCTGACGCTGAATTCTATTATGAAGATAAGGTGCGGCCTTATTACCAGTGTTCGCGTTGCCAGCTGGTCTTTGTTCCGGAAGAACACAGACTGGATCCGGCAAGAGAAAAAGGCTTCTATGATTTGCATGAAAACAACCCAGAAGATGAAGGTTACCGCCGTTTTCTTTCCAGAATGGCTGATCCGCTGCTGGATAAGCTGGAAGCCAACTCTTCCGGACTGGACTTTGGTTGTGGCCCCGGGCCAACTCTGCATTTGCTTCTGGAGCAAGAGGGACACAATGTAGAGTTATATGATATCTACTACTACCCTGATACAGGGGTGTTGGATAAGACATATGACTTTATGACTGCCACAGAGGTGATTGAACACCTGTTTGAACCGGATAAGGTCTGGCAGCAATGGTTGAATTTAGTTAAGCCGGGTGGCTGGCTTGGTATTATGACCAAGCAGGTTAAAGGTGTTGAAGCGTTTTCATCATGGCACTATAAAAATGATCTAACACACGTGATATTTTTTAGCCGCGAAACCTTTCAATACCTGGCGGAGAGAGATAACCTCCAACTAGAATTTATTGGCAATGATGTAATTTTACTGAGGAAACCTTAGTAACCATGAGTCGACATAAGAAATCGAGAAAACCGGGTTCTACAGGCGATACCGACCTGATAGTAACCAGAAACCGCAGCGAGTCTGATGTGGAAGGCCGTCTGCGTAAAAAAATGAAAAAGCGCAAGGGCCTGAAAACAGGCAGCCGTCACTCTGAAGCAAATGAAGCGAAACAACGGGGCGCTTCTAAAGCAAAAGATCCGCGCCTTGGCAGTAAGAAAAAAATTCCTCTTATTGTAGAAGAGAAGAAAAAGCCGACCAAGCAGGAGCGTCGTCTGTCTGCTGAGCAAGAGCTTGATATGCTGGAAAATGATGCACAGCTGAATGTACTTCTGGATCGCATCGATAACGGCGAAAAGCTGGGCGCTGGTTTGCAGAAGTATGTGGATGAAAAACTGGATCGTATTGAAGCTCTGATGAATCAGCTTGGCCTGATTGAGCCTGAAGACGAACCAGAAGAAGAACAAGTTATTGCTGAGCCGAAGAAGCAGAAACGAGCTTCAACTGATGAAGATCTTCTGTCCCAGTTTGAAGATCTTGATCTGGGCGATTTCGAAAAATAAGGAAGAGACTATGAGCCTGACTCTTTTGATTGCGCTTGGCGTTATTATTATTCTGGCTTTAGGCGGGTATGCGGTTCATCTGCTGTTAAAGGTGAAAAAGCAGAACCAGCTTCGTCAGGAGTTTATGGATATTTCCATTGCTAAACGCAACGCCAATATCTTTGACAGTGTTAATACTCTTTGCCTGGCCGGTATTCAGGGGCAGTGTGATCTCGCAGAGGTGAGTATCCGGGTGTATTACATTCTGGATTATGTTCAGGGTGAGAACCGCATTGATATTGAAAAAGAGTACCCATCACTGTTTGAACTGTACGGTGTGGTGAAGAACTTTGCCCGTGGCGAAGCAAGACAGGCTCTGGTTAAGAAAGAGCGAATGAAGCAGGATCTTGCGCGCAATAAAGCAGAAGCGCGCCTGACGGATGCAATTATTGAAGAGCTGAAGGATCTTCAGAGCCGGATCCAGCCATGGATGAAGGCGCCGGAAGATACGGTCACCGTCACTTCTGCAACTTGTTAATCCTGATGTAGTTTATGGATATTGCCCGATCTTGGGGCAATATCCATTGATACCCCTAAATGGCTAGTGATCCATCTAGCACTTCTGTATATTTCTTAAATAATCCGCACTGAATGATCCACGTCTGTCACCTTGATATGGCAGAATATACGGTCAAAGAAAAGTCAAAGTCTTAAATTGGAAGTAGTCATGTCTAGCGAACAAATTGTTTGGGACCAGTCCGTCATCGATAAATACAATTACTCGGGCCCAAGATATACCTCTTATCCAACAGCGCTTGAATTCCACGAAGCATTCACCATTGCCGAATTTGATATGGCGTGCCATCAGTATCCGGATCGCCCGCTATCCCTGTACGTTCATATTCCGTTCTGCCACAAGCTTTGTTACTACTGTGGCTGTAATAAGGTTATTACCCGTCACGCACATAAAGCGGATGAATATCTGGATGCTCTGGAGCATGAGATCCGCCAGCGCGCATTCCTGTTAAATACCAGAAATGTCACTCAGCTGCATTTTGGTGGCGGCACTCCGACATTCCTGAGCAAAGCTCAGATTACCCGTCTGATGAAGATTATTTACACTGAGTTTGATTTTGACAGCGATGCGGAAATCAGTATTGAAGTGGATCCGCGTGAAATCGAACTGGATATGCTGGATCATCTGCGTAAAGAAGGTTTTAACCGTCTGAGCATCGGGGTTCAGGATTTTGATAAAGAAGTTCAGAAGCTGGTTAACCGGGAGCAGGATGAAGAGTTTATCTTTGCTATGGTGGAAAGAGCGAAGGAGCTTGGCTTCCGCTCCACCAATCTGGATTTGATTTACGGCCTGCCGAAGCAAACCAAAGAAGGGTTTGCAAAAACGCTTGATCAGGTGCTGGAGCTTCAGCCTGGGCGCCTGTCGGTGTTTAACTATGCTCATATGCCTCAGTTATTTGCTGCGCAGCGTAAAATCAAAGATGAAGACCTGCCAAAGGCAGAGGAGAAAATGGCTATCCTTCAGGATACCATTGCCACTCTGACCGGTGCCGGTTATCAGTTTATCGGCATGGACCACTTTGCCAAACCGGACGATGAACTGGCAGTGGCGCAAAGAGAAGGCGTGCTGCACAGAAACTTCCAGGGCTACACCACTCAGGGCGACTGCGATCTGATCGGCTTTGGTGTTTCTGCTATTTCCATGATTGGCGACTGTTATGCTCAGAACCAGAAAGAGCTGAAGCACTACTATGCTCAGGTTGATGAAATGCGTCATGCCCTTTGGAAAGGCGTCTCCCTGGATAAAGATGACCTGATCCGCCGTGAAGTGATTAAAGCACTTATCTGTAACTTTACTCTGGATAAGAGAGAAATCGAATCGGCACATAATCTGACTTTCAATCAGTATTTTGAAGAAGATCTGCAACTGCTTCAGACTTTCATTGATGATGAACTGGTGGAAGTATCGGATACTCACATTAAAGTGACTCCGAGAGGAAGACTGCTGATCCGGAACATCTGCATGTGCTTCGATAAATACATGAGAAAAAGAGCAAGACAGCAGCAGTTCTCGAGAGTGATTTAATACCAATCCCAGCAATTACTGGTATTGGTATAACACTTTCTGAAATAATTCGAAAACAGTCAAAAAGGGTGAAGAGAGGATCTTCACCCTTTTTTATTAATTGGGCAAATATCAATAAATGTGAGTCGCTTTTTCGGCATACCTATCACTCACTAATACCATTCTTCAGTCCTGATAATCTTTATTCTAATTTCTTTTATATCAACTGGTTATGTAATCGATTTCGACCGTTACAGAATTTTACGCCCAGAAGTTTTTTCTTACAAAGCATTGATAATCAAGCGGTTAAAACTTGTGTATTAATGTAGGGAGTTCAATGGATGTAAAGAATAACTGTCGGTTTCGGAGCCTGCTTATGCTATCAATCAAAAACAAAATCATATTCTTATGTCTGCTCTCTTCGGTGGGATTTGTCAGCTTGTTAGTGATTGGCGGCAGTGCGCTGTCAGGCAATACCAAAAAAGTTCAGGATATAGAAAAAGTCTATTACCCGGTTATGAATGCGGCCTCGCTGAACAACATACTAATTCAGCAACTGGCTGAACGCTTTAATTTAGCCGTCACAATCGGAGATGAAGAGCTGCTGGAGCTGAACCGCACCACGCTTGAGCAGATCTCTAATAATTTTGAGCTGCAAAGCGCTTTACTTCCGGCTCTGAACGCACGGATAGAGCCTCTGCAGCAACTGCTTCACAGCTATTTTGAAAATGCCCATCAGCTGGCTCACAGTATGATTAATGAAGAGGTTAGCCTGAATGAGGCAGTTGAAGCCGGAAATCAAAATAACCAGAGACTTGAACAACTGACAGTTTCCATCGAGCAGTTCTCAAGAGACCGTCAGAGTGACTTTGAGCAGTCTGTGACAGTGCTTGGAGAGAGTAATACAACAGCCAACGAAGCAATGATAGCGCTTGGTCTTGCGATTCTGGTGCTGATTCTTGGCGTCGGCTGGTTTGTGGTAAAAGGTATCCGCAGTGATCTGCATAAGATCAGCAGCAATATGAAGGACATTGCCGAGGGAGATGGCGACCTGACTATCCGGCTTAGTCATGAGAAAAATGATGAACTAAAACCTCTGGTTGACTCCTTTAACGTCTTTGTCGGGCACATTCAGAGCAATGTAAAAAACACCATTGAGAATGTTGCGCTGCTGGAGTCCATTTCTCCTGCGCTGATGGATTCCAGTAAAGCCACAAGCTCCTCATCGGAGAAGCAGAGCCATGCGCTGGAAGAGATATCCATCTCTCTGCTAAGCCTGTCTGAGGCAGCTCATCAGATAGGTAAGTATGCGACAGAGGCTCTGCAGTCTGCTACCAGTGCCAATGAACAGGCTGTCGGCGGTGAGCTTCAGGTGAGGAGCACCATAGATGCTGTTCAGAGCTTGACCGAGAATGTACACAGTGCCTCCAATATCGTGCGCCAGCTGGATAACAATATCCATAATGCAGGCTCAATTCTGGACACCATCAGCTCCATTGCTGAGCAAACCAACCTGCTTGCACTGAATGCAGCCATTGAAGCCGCTAGAGCCGGAGAGCAGGGAAGGGGCTTTGCGGTGGTTGCCGATGAAGTCCGGACCCTTGCCTCCCGGACTCAGACTTCAACCCAGGGGATTCAGACCGTCCTGACCCAGTTGCAGGAACAGGCCAGAACCGCCGTTTCCATTTTTTCTGAAAGTGCTGACAGAGCGGAGTCCTGCTATGAGCAGTCTCTGATTACCGAACAATCGCTGCAAAAAATTACAGCCAATGTTGCCGAGATAAGCCAGCTAAATCAAAAGATTGCCCGGGCGACCGAGCAACAGGAGCGCACTTCCAAACAGATCGAATCGCATGTCGATGATATCCGTAATACCGCTAAGGTAACCACAGACAGCGTCAGCCAGGTAGAGGTTGCAGCTGAAAATATAGAAGAAGTTACCCACAGCCTGACTGACCTGACAGCTTGTTTCAGAGTCAATTAATTGCCTGCCAGAACACCCCTTTACGGCATATGCGGTAAGGGGCGGGGATTATCGTCTCAGTTTGCTGAGGCCGGAAATAAACTTAGGTGGAGTAGTTATGAAGAAAAAAGTGCTTACTGTATTGATCGGCATGTCATTCAGTGTGAGTGCCGCAAGTATGGAGAACCTGTCCATTAGCGGATTTGGCAGTGTGGGTGTGGGTAAGTCAGATAATGACGTTGGTTATGCAGGCTATACCTCAGATCATATAGATACCAAGCAGGATACACTGGCTGGCATTCAGTTTGATTTCGAGGTGAACGATAAGGCTGAATTTACCGCTCAGCTGGTGGCTAACGGCAGGTATGACTTTGAACCAACGGTGGAGGTTGCTTACGTCAGTTATGACTTCGACCGCTTTGTTGCCCGCGCCGGTAAGATGAGAACGCCGTTGTTTATGTACTCAGATTATCTGGATGTTGGTTATGCTTTGCCAGCCATCCGTCCTTCGCAGGAGATGTATGAGCATATTATTATCAACAGCTATACCGGTGGTGATCTGCTGATTCCGTTTGATATTGGTGATACACATTTGCAGTTGCAGCCGTTTATTGGAGTATCTCAGGTGGAGGCCAGGGATACGCCGATTGGTAAGGTGGATCTGAATAATACTTTCGGCCTTACTGCACACTGGTATATCGATGATCTGACGCTGCGTGCATCATATGTTTCAACGGATTGTGACTATAGTTACAAGTCTCCGGCAGTAGTAACTTCACAGGAAGAGCTGGTTAAAAAATACGCTGCTGATATTTTGAAAGGGCAGGAAGGTCAGTTTATATCCGCAGGGGTTCAGTATGATAATGGAAGCGTCCTGACGGTATTAGAAGGGATGACAATGAAGATGACTGGGCGCTATCCGGATGTAGCCGCTGTTTCAGGATTGCTTGGATACCGTTTTGGTGACTTTACTCCTTACTTTTCTGTTAACTGGAATAAAAGTACAGATGATGAAGAGCGAGCTATGCCAGTCAATTCCGAACCGGGTAATATTGCTCTCTTTGCTGGAGAGAAAGTCCGGCATAATTTTGAAAAAATGGCTTTTTCAGTGGGTTCCCGCTGGGATCTGGTCCAGAACATTGCTCTGAAGCTGGATGTTACTTATGTGGACTATATGGATACCAGCGGAGGCTATTCCGGCAACATTGGCCCAAAGCCAACCTTTGAGGTGCAGGAATCAGACTCCTTCGTTTACTCCCTTGCTCTAGACTTTGTATTTTAAAGGAGGCTTAAGATGAAAAAGATACTAACTTTTGCTGTGACTTCTCTGCTTTCCTTTAACGCACTGGCCGGTATGGTGGTTATCGGTAATCCGGCGAATGGTGCGACTCTTTCTGAAAGTGATGTAAAAAAGCTGTTTTTAGGCAAGAAAACCAGGCTGGACGGATCCGGAAATATCCAGATTATTGAGTTGCAGGATGGCTCTGAAGGCCGGTTAGCATTCCACGCACTAGCCACAGGCAGAACAGAAACCCAGCTCCAGTCCGCCTGGTCCAGACTGGTATTTACCGGCAAAGCCAACGCTCCTATTCAGGTCAGCAACTACACGGAAATGATCTCAAAAGTAGCCTCCAGCCCGGAGGCGATAGGTTATGTTGATGAGTCAGCAGTTACCGGAGAGGTTAGAATACTATTTAAGTTCTGAGGTTGAAGGGCGGCAGGCAGCAGGGAAGAAGAAAGCGCAGGTGTTGTACCACCCGCGCTTTATTGTTATTTTTTAGCCCCATAGCCCCATAGCCCCATAGCCCCATAGCCTAGGCACCAGCAGGGCGAAGCCCGATCCCAGGGCCTTTAACCAATATCCAACTCTTTCAACTTCCGCGTAAGCGTATTCCTTCCCCACCCAAGCACCTTAGCCGCTTCCTGCTTATGTCCGTTGGTATGATTCAGTGCCGTTTTCAGCAGAATTCTTTCAAATTCAGGCAGGGCATAAGCCAGCAGTTCAGTTTCACCGGAAGAGAGTGCAGCGCGTGCCCAGGATTCCAGCTCTTCCTGCCAGCTGCCGCCACCATGTGCTGTGGCTACTGATTTCTCTTCCAGCAGTTCAGTGGGAAGATCGGAAGGCAGTACTTCACTGCCGCTTGCCATAACCGTCAGCCAGCGACATATGTTTTCCAACTGACGTACGTTACCCGGCCAGGACAGACGTTTTAATGCATCAACTGTTGAAGAATGGAGAGTTTTGATTTCTACACCAAGCTCTTCTGCAGCTTTTGCCAGAAAATGCAGAGTAAGCTTTTCAATATCCTGCTTTCTGTCTCTCAGAGCCGGGATATGTACGCGGATAACATTCAGACGATGGAATAAATCCTCACGGAATTTACCTTCATGTACCAGCTTTTCCAGGTTCTGGTGCGTTGCAGCAACAATGCGAACATCTACTTTGATAGCCGAGTGACCACCAACGCGGTAGAACTGACCGTCAGCCAGAACACGAAGCAGTCGGGTCTGGATATCCAGCGGCATATCACCGATTTCATCCAGAAAAAGTGTGCCGCCGTTAGCCTGTTCAAAGCGGCCCTGGCGGACGTTATTGGCTCCGGTAAAGGCGCCCTTTTCGTGGCCGAACAGCTCTGATTCAATCAGGTCTTTAGGAATTGCGGCCATATTCAGCGCGATAAACGGGTTTTTCGCTCTCGGGCTGTGCCTGTGCAGCGCATGGGCAACCAGCTCTTTACCTGTACCGGATTCACCATTGATCAGAACTGAGATAGAAGAACGGGACAGACGGCCGATGGCTCGAAATACTTCCTGCATGGCCGGTGCTTCACCGATAATTTCAGGCGTGTCATTGGGGAAAGCTTCGTCAGCTGCGCTTTCCTTCTTCTGCTCCTGGCTATGTGTAAGAGCCCTTTCAACCAGAAGAAGGGTTTCATCTATGTCGAATGGCTTGGGAAGATACTCAAAGGCACCCTGCTGATACGCATTGACTGCCGCATCCAGATCCGAGTGTGCTGTCATGATAATAACAGGCAGGTCAGGATTTCTCTGATGAACCTGTTTCAGCAGATCTAAACCATCAATACCAGGCATGCGAATATCCGATACCAGGACATCTGGTGCTTCACGCTCCAGTGCCATCAACACGCTTTCAGCATCGGCAAATGTCTCACATTTGATGTCGGCAGATGAGAGCGTTTTTTCCATTACCCATCGAATGGAACTGTCATCATCTACAACCCAGACATATCCTTTACTCATATCTTTGTTTCCCCGTTCTATCTGATTTTTCTATTTTTAAAAGAGACTTAACCAAGTCAGTTCAGATAGGTAAATAAATAGTAAATGTGGTTCTACCCGGCCAGCTTTCTACGTCTATTTTGCCTTTATGCTGGTCGATTAAATTCTGTGAAATTGACAAGCCAAGCCCTGTTCCGCCTTCTCTTCCGCTTACCATTGGATAAAAAAGCGTATCCTGCAGTTTGGCTGGAATGCCCGGGCCGTTATCAATAATTTCTATCCTGGCTGCCAGCTTGTACCTGTGACCATGGATATTTGCCTGATGCACGGTTCTGGTTTTCAGAATGATGGTTCCATCTTCCCGGTCGGCGAGAATCTGTGCCGCATTACTGACGATATTTAGCATGGCCTGCTCAATCTGGTCCGGGTCCATAAGGATTTCGGGAAGGCTTGGATCGTAATCTCTCTCCACTGTGATCGCCGGAGCTTCCAACTCAACCAGCTGGCGCACTTTTTCCAGAACAATATGCAGATTTTCTTCTTTCTTTTTACCCGGTTTTTGCGGTCCAAGCAGACGGTCAACCAGAGATCTCAGTCTGTCTGCCTGCTCAATAATGATCTGGGTATATTCGGTCAGCGATGGCTCCGGCAGCATTTTTTCCAGCAGCTGTGCTGCGCCGCGTAAACCGCCCAGCGGGTTTTTAATCTCATGTGCCAGACCACGAACCAGTAACTTAGCGGCCTGCTGCTGGGCATGCTGATTCAGTTCCTGTGTCAGCCTCCTTTGCTGGCCGATTTTGCGCATTTCAACTAGCAGCATCAGCTTTTTCTGCCAGGAAATCGGGCTTACCGTTACCTCCAGCATTAGCGGCTTGCCATCAATAACAAAGGTAACATCGCTGTCGGTAATACTCTGACCGCTTTGTAGTGGCTGAGTCAGCAGCGCCAGGTCCAAAGAGGCGTGCTGGATAAACTGAGTCAGCGGACAATCCATCATGCGCTTTATGCTCTGTGAAAAAAGTTGCTCAGCAGCCGGATTGGCATAACGAATAACTAAGCTTTCATCCAGCATGATTGTCGCTGTCACTACATTTTCCAGTATTGCAGTTGAAAGATCTTTGCTCACAATGCCTCCGCTATGCTCTATGAATGCACAATGCACCAAAATGGTGCGTTGTTTTTTAAGAGTATGAGCTATGATGGTGAAGATAAAAAGCGCTTATCTCTCTAATAGTCCGAAAAAGCAGGGATTTATATCAATCCGGCTCAAACTCATGGGATTCTGGGGTGAATGCACCGTTATAGGACATGATGATGCAAGAAGTTTGCCGGGTTTTAGGCCCTGGGCCCTGGTGCGTTCGCTGCGCTCACTTCTGGGCCCTGGGAAGTGCAATTATACCAATCACTGAACAGCTAATTATTGGTATTATTTAGAATAGTCGTCCCAGGTACCAGCAGGGCGAAGCCCGAACCCAGGGCCCAGGGCCAAAAAAAAGACCCGCCCAAAGGCAGGTCTTTCTAAATAACTTAAAACCAGTTACTTACATATTAAACAGAGTAGTAAAGATCAAACTCAAGTGGGTGAGTTGTCATGTTTACTTTCTCTACGTCCTGAGACTTAAGGTCGATGTAAGAATCGATGAAGTCGTCAGAGAATACGCCGCCAGCTGTCAGGAACTCACGGTCTGCGTCTAGTTCTTCTAGAGCATCTTTCAGAGAGTAAGCAACAGTTGGGATAGCCAGTGCTTCTTCTGCTGGTAGGTCGTAAAGGTCCTTATCCATTGCTTCACCTGGGTGGATTTTGTTCTTGATACCGTCAAGACCAGCCATAAGCATTGCTGCGAAGCATAGGTATGGGTTAGCAGATGGATCACCGAAGCGAACTTCGATACGACGTGCTTTAGGGCTTGGTACCACTGGGATACGGATAGAAGCAGAACGGTTACGAGCAGAGTAAGCTAGCATAACTGGAGCTTCGAAGCCTGGTACAAGACGCTTGTACGAGTTAGTAGATGCGTTAGCAAATGCGTTGATTGCGCGAGCGTGCTTGATGATACCACCGATGTAGTAAAGAGCAGTTTCAGAAAGACCGCCGTACTTGTCACCAGCAAACAGGTTAACGCCATCTTTAGCCAGAGACTGGTGAACGTGCATACCAGAACCGTTATCACCAACTAGTGGCTTAGGCATGAATGTAGCAGTTTTACCGTATGCGTGAGCAACGTTATGAACTACATACTTGTAGATTTGGATTTCGTCAGCTTTTTCAGTCAGAGTGTTGAAACGAGTAGCGATTTCGTTCTGACCAGCAGTTGCAACTTCGTGGTGGTGAGCTTCAACTACCAGACCCATTTCTTCCATTACAAGACACATTGCAGAGCGGATGTCCTGAGATGAGTCAACTGGAGCAACTGGGAAGTAACCACCTTTAACGCCTGGACGGTGACCTTTGTTACCTTCTTCCATGTCTGTACCAGTGTTCCATACAGCTTCTACGTCGTCGATTTTGTAGAAAGAACCAGACATGTCAGTGTTGAACTTAACATCGTCAAACAGGAAGAACTCTGGCTCAGGACCGATAAGAACAGTGTCTGCAACGCCAGTAGAACGCATGTACTCTTCAGCACGCTTAGCTACAGAACGAGGGTCACGGTCGTAACCTTGCATAGTTGCAGGTTCAAGGATGTCACAACGAATGTTTAGAGTTGCATCTTCAGTGAATGGGTCAAGAACAGCACTTGCAGCGTCAGGCATCATTACCATGTCTGATTCGTTAATGCCTTTCCAGCCAGCTACAGAAGAACCATCGAACATTTTGCCTTCTTCGAAGAAGTCTGCGTCGATTTGGTGAGCAGGTAGAGAGATATGTTGCTCTTTACCTTTAGTATCAGTAAAGCGTAGGTCAACAAACTTAACTTCGTTTTCTTGGATCAGCGATAGAACATTTTCTACTGACATCTTGGATAACCTCCAGTGTTAATAAACGGTACAGTTCGATTCAAAAATCGGTGTTGATTCTCTTAAGCCAGAACTGTGCCAAAAAAATAAATCCTTTAATTTCAAGGCTGTTTTAAATTCTTGTCTTATTTTGGTGCATGGCACGCACCAAAATGATCCTTAATTGCACTGTTTTGGTGCGTCGATTGTTCAAAGATCACAAAAAGACCTGAGTTATTTCGCATGTTATGAGGGTAGATGTCAAATGGGATTTTTTACTAGCGGGGATAAAATTGCTTTAAATCAAAGGAAAAAGGCCCTGGGCCCTGGGAACGGACTTCGCCCTATAGGCCCTGGGATTATATGGCGGGTGGACTACAATTATTCACAAGAAGTACGGGTGCAAAATCCCAGGGCCCAGGGCCTATAAACCCAGGGCCCGTTCAAGATCACATTTTTTAGGCGTTTTGGGAAAAATCTGGTACATTATCCGCCGATTTTTAAACCAAGTAGCAAATGGTTGCTGCTTAATACATTGAGTGAATCAAATTCATGACGACTCCACAGATTGATAAATTAAGAAATATCGCGATCATCGCGCACGTTGACCACGGTAAAACCACACTTGTAGACAAGCTTCTTCAGCAGTCCGGTACTTTAGAATCTCGTGGAGAAGCAGAAGAACGCGTGATGGACTCGAACGACATCGAGAAAGAGCGTGGTATTACCATTCTTGCTAAAAACACAGCGATTAACTGGAACGACTACCGTATCAACATCGTAGATACTCCGGGACACGCAGACTTCGGTGGTGAAGTAGAGCGCATTATGTCTATGGTTGATTCTGTTCTGCTTATTGTAGACGCAGTTGACGGCCCAATGCCTCAGACTCGCTTTGTAACTCAGAAAGCATTTGCTCACGGCCTTAAGCCAATCGTTGTTATCAACAAGATTGACCGTCCGGGCGCTCGTCCTGATTGGGTAATGGACCAGGTATTCGACCTGTTTGATAACCTTGGTGCTACTGATGAACAGTTGGACTTCCAGGTGGTATACGCTTCTGCTCTTAATGGCTGGGCAACACTGGAAGAAGGTGCTGAAGGCGAGAACATGGAACCATTGTTTGAAGCTATCGTTGAAAATGTAGAAGCTCCGGAGGTTGACCTTGAAGGTTCTCTGCAGATGCAGATCTCTCAGCTGGACTACAGCTCTTACGTTGGCGTTATCGGTGTTGGTCGTGTAACCCGCGGTACAGTTAAACCAAACCAGATGGTAACGGTTGTGGGTGCTGATGGTAAAACACGTAACGGTAAAGTGGGTACAGTTCTTGGTTATCTTGGCCTTGAACGTCACGAAGTTCAGCAGGCGACTGCGGGTGATATCATCGCTATAACCGGTCTTGGTGAACTGAAGATCTCTGACACCATCTGTGACCAGGCTAATGTTGAAGCGCTTCCTGCACTTTCTGTTGATGAGCCGACAGTTACAATGACTTTCCAGGTGAACACTTCTCCGTTTGCGGGTCTTGAAGGTAAGTTCGTTACTTCCCGTAACATCCTCGAGCGTCTTGAGAAAGAACTGGTTCACAACGTAGCGCTACGTGTTGAGCAGACTGACGATCCGGACAAGTTCCGCGTATCAGGCCGTGGTGAGCTTCATCTTTCTATCCTGATTGAAAACATGCGCCGTGAAGGCTTCGAGCTTGCGGTATCTCGTCCTGAAGTAATCATCAAAGAAGAAGATGGTCAGCTGATGGAACCATACGAAACCGTAACCATCGACGTTCTTGAAGAGCACCAGGGCGGTATCATGGAAAACATCGGTCTTCGTAAGGGTGAACTGACAGATATGGCACCTGACGGTAAAGGCCGTGTTCGTATGGACTTTATGATGCCTTCCCGTGGTCTTATCGGTTTCCAGACTGAGTTTATGACTCTGACTTCTGGTTCTGGTCTGATGTACCACACATTCGATCACTACGGTCCGCATAAAGGTGGCGTAATCGGTCAGCGTAACAATGGTGTGCTAATCTCAAATGGTGCTGGTAAGGCGCTGACGAACGCACTATTTAACCTTCAGGATCGCGGTCGTCTGTTTATCGGTCACGGTGTGGAAGTATACGAAGGTATGGTTATCGGCATTCACAGCCGTGATAACGACCTGACAGTTAACCCGCTAAAAGGTAAGCAGCTGACTAACGTTCGTGCTTCAGGTACTGATGACGCTCAGGTACTGAGCCCGCCAATCATTTATACACTTGAGCAGGCACTTGAATTTATCGATGACGATGAACTGGTAGAAGTAACACCGGAAAACATCCGTATCCGTAAGAAGTTCCTGAGCGAGAACGAGCGTAAGCGCGCAAGCCGCCCTGCGAAGTAAAAGAACTTTTTGCTCAAAAATACGAAAGCCAGTAGCTAATCACTACTGGCTTTTATTTTGAGCAGAAGTTTATGAGTAAGTATTGGGCTGTTCTGGAGTAAAACCTACTTTTCAGGGATGAAAAGTCACTCGTTCCCACGCGGGAGCGTGGGAACGAGGTTTTTGTGGGTTACTTCGCACTCAGCTTACTAAGAAACTTATCCGACTCCGCAATCGCTGCTTTCATATCCCTGATCGCATATTCAATATCTTTCTCAAGGCTACTGAATTCACCTTTCAGTGAGCCAATGGCAGCGGCATTCAGGTTGTGTTTCAGATAAAGCGTATTATCGCGAAGCGTATTCAGAACCGGAGTCATTTTAGCTTCAGCGCGTTTCATTGCCTTAAGCATGGTCTGATATGAGCTCTTGGTTTCCTTTAGCTTCTGTTCGCTGGAACGACGCAGTTTCGCGCTGGAATAAAGCTCAAGCTCTGCCTGCCATTCATCAAACAGAGCATCAGAAACATCTTCAATAGCGGCAATACGGTCGCTGACATCCTGAGCTGCTGCTTCACTGGCTTCATATCTGTCATTGATCTGGTTATACATGGATTCCAGTTCGCCACCGTCAAACTGGGTCAGTGCAGAAAGGGCTTCAAGTGCACTGGTAAACTCTTGCTGGGCTTCCTGCTGGGACTCTTTTGCATCCTCAACCCGGTCAACCATAATATCCCGTTTATGAACGCCCACCTGCTCCATGGCTGAGTAATATGCCGACTGACAGCCGGAAAGAACAAAAACTGATAAGATAGCGGTCAGTAAATAGCGCATATCGATTTCCTTTCTATTAAAATGAATAGGTTAAAATAACCTCATCAAAAGGATGAATGAGTTGTCAGGAAGATACAAGTTGAATTTCCAGGATGTGACAAAGCAGTCACTTCATTTCTCCCGCTATCTGTTGCAGCGGATGCAGCACGACCGGATTAACGTTAATGCAGGTTATCTTACCTACATTAGTCTGCTGTCGCTGGTACCAATGTTGACAGTACTGCTTTCGGTGCTCTCCTCATTTTCGTTTTTCAATAATGCCGGAAGCGTGATTCAGGATTTTATGATTTCGAACTTTATGCCGGCTGCCGGTGACGCAGTCAGCAATGCCCTGAATGAGTTTGTGGCAAATACCGGCAGAATGTCCGCTATGGGTGGTGCCTTTCTGTTTGTTGCTGCCCTGCTGCTTATCTCCAATATCGATAAGAACCTGAACTACATCTGGCGGGTAAAACAGAAGCGCCGTGCGGTTTACTCTTTTTCTATGTACTGGATGGTGCTGACTCTGGGACCTATTCTGGTTGGTGCCAGCTTAGCGGCTACTTCCTTTGTGACCTCCTTAAAAATCATGGAGAGCGAAGCGTTTTCCGGAGCTTACCGTCTGCTAATAGGCTGGCTGCCATTTATTCTGTCTCTGGTGACCTTTGTGGGCCTTTATTTGCTGGTTCCCAATAAAAAAGTTAACTACACCCATGCATTAGCCGGAGCTGTTGTTGCTGCTGTGCTTTTTGAGGTATCCAAAAGGGGCTTTGCTTTTTACATCACAAACTTCCCCTCCTATCAGATTATTTACGGCGCGCTGGCTACCATCCCGATCCTTTTCCTCTGGGTTTATCTTTGCTGGCTGATTGTTCTGGTTGGCGCTGAGGTCACTGCCTCCCTGGGCGAAAGTGATCGCTGGCGAGCGGGGCCTGACGTGGTAAACTCGGTTTCCGGAGAGAATCAACAGACAGAACAAGAGAAAGGGTTAAAGAGTGATAGCGCTGATCCAGAGAGTAAGTGAAGCAGCCGTTAAGGTTGAAGGTGAAGTAGTTGGTGAGATTGAAAAAGGCTTACTGGTGCTGCTTGGCGTTGAAAAAGATGACGATGAAGCCAAAGCAAAAAGGCTGATGGAAAAAGTCACCACATACCGCGTATTCGGTGACGATGAAGATAAAATGAACCTGAACGTACAACAGGTGAACGGAAGTGTTTTAGTGGTGTCTCAATTTACACTACCGGCGGACACCAAAAAAGGAACCAGAGCAGGTTTCTCCCGAGGAGCACACCCATCGGATGCAGAGCGTCTTTATGACCATTTCTCCGATCTCTGCTCAAACGTACTTCCAACGGAAAGAGGAAGATTTGCTGCGGATATGAAGGTTTCGTTGGTGAATGACGGGCCGGTTACGTTTTGGTTGCAGGTTTAAAGGGTAATGGGCTATGGGACGGGCTTTGCCCTTTAGGGCTATAAGGTGATGGGGTAAGCGAGATTGTTAGGTCTGGGAATATTATTGTAGACAGCTGTTTTCGATAAACTACGATGCCCATAGCCCCATAGCCCCATAGCCCCATAGCCCCATAGCCCCATAGCCCCAATTTTATAAGGACTTAAATGTTTAAACTACTCACCCCAAAAACAGAAAACCAGATCGAGAAGTATTACCAGTTTCGCTGGCAGGTGCTGCGGGAGCCTTTGCAGTTGCCTCGAGGTTCTGAGCGTGATGAGTTTGATGAGATGAGTCATCATCGGATGATCGTTGACGGGCGGGGAAGGCCTATGGCTGCCGGGCGTCTTTATATTACTCCGGATAATGAAGGTCAGATCCGTTATATGGCGGTGAAGGGCAACAAACAGAACCGGGGGCTGGGTTCACTAATACTGGTGGCTCTGGAGTCTTATGCCCGTCAGGAAGGGGTCAAAAGGCTGGTTTGTAACGCCAGAGAAATCTCTGCACCTTTCTATAAAAAACATGGTTTTGAAAATCATGGTGAACTGGTTGAGCAGATTGGGCCTAACCGTCATCAGCAACTGGTTAAGCAGCTCTATCCCATGGACAATATTCTGCGCAGGCCTGACTGGTGCGCTGAGCTGCAGGAGCGCTGGGAACAGCAGATCCCTATCAGTGATAAAATGGGAATCAAAATCAGCCAGTATACCGGCTATCAGTTTGAGTGCTGTGCTCAGTTAAACCCGAATCTTAATCCCAGAAATACTATGTTCGCAGGCTCTGCTTTTACCCTGGCGACACTAACCGGCTGGGGGATGACCTGGTTGCTGATGAAGGAGCGTGGCCTGAAAGCGGATATTGTTCTGGCTGACAGTCGTATTCGTTACCGGCATGCGGTTGAAGAAACGCCGGTTGCTAAAACCTCTCTGGATGGCATTAGTGGTGACTTGGACCGCCTTGGCAAAGGCAGAAAGGCGCGCATTATTATTGACGTCACTATTGAGAGCGGAGGTAAGGAGTCGGTGGCATTTACCGGCACTTATGTGCTGCTGCCAAAATTGCCGGAAAACAGTGAGCCAGAATCAACCGATGAGCCTTAAGGCTCATCGATACTGCAGCTAATACGCATAGTTTCAGTCTGTTTAAGCAGATCCCACTCCCTGTCGACGCACTTTTTCTTTAACTGAAAATTAAAGCTGTTCTGCTCCTTTTCTACCAGATCGATATTAGCACTGAGCACGCCGGTTGAATCATAGCCTTCAATTTCAACCGGTTTCATGGATATATGGCCTCTTACTGCCGAGATCCGGATATCAGAAATGGTGGCCGGTCTGGCTTCATCCTCATCTTGGTTAGTCATGGTCGTATTGCGGAACGAACCGATTACATCAGACGAAAGCGAATGTCTCAGCATCAGCTCATCACCACTCAGGCCGGAAGCGCTAAGCTGAAATTCGGTAAGGCCGGTTAATTTTACCGGCGGGTTGTACCAGTGAGAAAGCAGTTCCAGTGGCACTCCGTCCGCGCTTAACTCCAACCGCCATGGTTTGCTGATTTTACTCAGGTCAACATCCCCTGTTGCTTCTATTAGCCCGTCATCAAGCGGTACAAACAGGTCCTCTAACAGCCAGATACCATCCCGGTTTTTCATTTTCATCATAGGCTGACTGGAAACCAGTTCATCAATACTGATACTGCTGGAGCTGATATCCAGTTCGCCACTCCATAGCCCCCAGTTGCCATCGCGGATAATAGAAAGGTTTTTGCCTTCCAGATTCAGTCCGCTGGCCTGCCATTTATGCTTGCCGTTTAGCTCGATAAACTGGCTGTGTTTGATTTCGAACTCATTCAGATCCAGTTCCTGTAGTCCTGCCAGGGTGTCTGTGAAAATTCGGGTATCCTCAGCGGACTCAGGGAACCACTTCAGGCTGTTAAGGCTTAGTCTTTCCATTTTAATGCTGTCAGGAGAGAAGGTACCGCTGGCGTTGATATCACCTTGCTGGAACTCTGCACTGAACTCATTTAGCTCTATCTCACCGCGATTCAGAAATAGTTTGAATACAGGGTCAATAAGCTGCTGTTTATGCGCTTCTATACTCTCACTGCTAAGTGAAAGATAGCCTTCGCTCTGTTGCCAGCGGCTTTTGGTCAGATCAATGTTCTCCAGTGAAAGGTCAAAGTTGATTACTGAAAACTCCGGGGTTTCCACAGAGCTGCTAAGCATATCCAGGCTGTTGATGTGAGTAATACCTGAGGTTAGTCCTTTTAATCCAAGCTGGTTCAGGTGTTGCCAGTCCTGCTGATTTAATCGAAGGTTCTCGACGGTAAAGTTAACCAGAGACCAGCCGGAAGAGTATTTTTCTGCCTGGCCCGAGAACTTGCCCTTTCTCCAGTCAAATGAAAGGCCGTATAAGGTACTTTTTTCCGGGGTATAGTCTATATCCACCAGTAAGTTATTCAGTGCCTCGCCTTTCCAGTAAATCTGTCCGGCGGATAACTGAATGGTGCCGTAGGGTACAGGAATCGGGTTTTGATTAAATTGCGGATTTTTTATCTGCAGTTCTATATCTCTGCCGATAATCTCGTTGTCTGAGTAATCCAGATTCATCACGGCCAGCTGCTTAAGTTCGATGGTGTCCGGTAGCTGGAACTCCGGTATCCCGTGCTGAAGACTGATCCCGTCAATGAGCAGACTTTCAATGACAGGTTTTCCGGTTAGCAGAGAAGAAGGGGTGAACCATATATCCGCTTTTTCAATGGTAATCTCTTCTTCCTGTACCTCCTTTATATCGATACCGGAAAAAGTAAGCTGATTGGGGAAATGATACCTGGCTTTCAGCACGGTGACTGGCAGGGAAAGCTGCTGAAATACCTGATTAACGAATGTGCTGGCGTACTGGCTCTGAAAGATCCAGTAAAGCGTACCTGCACCCAGAGTCAATAACAGAAGAAATGTTGATATTAAAATGATGATGATCCGTTTCATCACTATCCAGCCAAATGATTCATTACCTAAGTATAAGGTTGACCCAAATAGACTTAATATTCAACAAAAAGCCCCTCAATTGAGGGGCTTAGGTTAGCAGTTTTGATATATAGTGCTTAGTCCAGCTGAGGACCAGCAGCTACAAGGCGTGCACCTTCTTCGTTATCAGTGTACTTCTCGAAGTTCTTAATAAAGCGTGAAGCCAGATCTTCTGCTTTGCTTTCCCACTGTAGCGGATCCACATAAGTGTCTCTTGGGTCAAGAATCGCAGGATCTACACCAGGAAGTGCTGTTGGTACTTCAAGGTTGAAGATAGGAATCTGCTTGGTTTCAGCCTTATCGATTGAGCCGTCCAGAATCGCATCAATGATGCCGCGGGTATCCTGAATAGAGATACGCTTGCCGCTGCCGTTCCAGCCTGTGTTTACCAGATAAGCTTCAGCACCGGCGGCATTCATGCGCTCAACCAGAACTTCTGCGTACTTAGTTGGGTGCAGAGTAAGGAATGCCGCACCGAAACAAGCCGAGAAGGTTGGCTTAGGCTCAGTAATATGGCGCTCAGTACCTGCCAGTTTTGCTGTAAAGCCAGACAGGAAGTGATATTCAGTCTGATCCGGAGTCAGCTTAGCGACCGGAGGAAGAACACCAAACGCATCGGCAGTCAGGAAGATAACTTTTTCGGCATGGCCAGCCTTAGATACAGGCTTAACAATGTTGTCTATATGGTAGATCGGGTAAGATACGCGCGAGTTTTCTGTCTTAGATGCGTCATCAAAATCGATAGAATTATCGTTGCGCAGTACCACGTTTTCCAATAGTGCATCACGGCGGATAGCATTATAAATGTCTGGCTCAGCTTCTTTAGACAGGCGGATGGTTTTCGCGTAACAGCCACCTTCGTAGTTAAAGATACCGTCATCATCCCAGCCGTGCTCATCATCACCGATAAGTGCACGTTTAGGGTCAGTAGATAGCGTTGTTTTACCTGTACCGGACAGACCGAAGAAGATAGCCACATCGCCTTCTTCGCCCACGTTAGCGGAACAGTGCATAGATGCGATGCCTTTCAGAGGAAGGAAGTAGTTCATCATTGCGAACATACCTTTCTTCATCTCGCCGCCGTACCAGCTGCCACCGATAAGCTGCATTTTTTCTGTCAGGTTGAACACGGTATAAACTTCAGAGTTCATTTCGTGTTTTTGCCAGTCTGGGTTAACGGTTTTTGCTGCGTTCATTACTACGAAGTCTGGCTCGAAGGTTTCCAGCTCTTCTTCTGTCGGACGAAGGAACATGTTCTTCACGAAGTGAGTCTGCCATGCAACCTCGGTAATAAAGCGGATAGCAATGCGGCTGTCTGCGTTTGCGCCACAGTAACAGTCCAGAACAAACAGGCGCTTGCCGGATAGCTGTTTCGTTGTCAGTACTTTTAGATCGTCCCAGGTTTCTTTGGTGATGGGTTTGTTGTCGTTTTTAGCGTGATCCGATGTCCACCATAACGTATCTCGGGTGGTGTCATCTTTTACAACGAACTTATCTTTAGGTGAGCGGCCGGTAAAGATACCGGTATCTACAGCTACAGCGCCAAGCTCAGTAACTATACCTCTCTCATAACCTTCTAAGTCATCGCGGGTTTCTTCTTCGAACAACTGCTCGTAACTAGGGTTACGCACAATCTCCTTTACGTCAGTTAGTCCGTACTTCTTCAGGTCTAGTTCTGCAGCCTTAGTCTGTTCCATAACGGTCATAGGTGCTCCTTATTGAGATTTTTGTAGGGATTTTGTAAAGATTTGTTGTTTTATCTGTTGTCCATACTAACAACGTGAAACCGAGTAAACAGGGAGACAAGTCAAAAATAATTCAACAATAAGCCTGCGATACTGTTTTTGCATCACACTTTTTGCCGATTATTTTTCCGTCAAAGATCGGGTTTGAGTTAGATCAAATTTAGTTCGTTTTTATTCGAATTCGAAAATAAATGACTGATTATGAGAGGGTTAATATTAGTATTAATCATTGAGATAAAAGAAAAGCCAGCAAAATGCTGGCTTTAGGAGGGGATATTTCTTATGTTCGTTTTTGCGGTGACGGCTGATTTTAGTGAATGGTGTTATTTCCGCCATTCGCTTGCACATAAAGCTCAGCAACCTGACTTTCGTCGAAAGAATAGGTGGTACCGCAATAATCGCAATGTAAAGAAATTGTACCTTCTTTTGTTAAAATGTCGTCCACTTCTGATTTTTCAATGGTGACAATTGCAGCAGCACTTCTTTCACGGGAACAGCCACAATGGAATTCAACTTCCTGTGCCGGGAACAGCTGAACTTTTTCCTGATTGTACAGGCGGTATAGCAGTTCGTTTGCTTCCAGAGTGAACAGCTCTTCATTCTTAATAGTCTGAGTCAGTTGCTCAAGATGTTCGAAGTCTTCCGGAGTACCGGTGCCGTCAGGAACAACCTGCAGCAGCATACCGGCAGCATGCGGTTTACCGTCCTGCTGGCCAAGACGAATCCAGATACGGGTTTTCAGCTGCTCTGAACGGATAAAGTAGTTTTCCAGAACGTCTGACAAAGTATCACCTTCAAGGCCAACCACACCCTGATACCTTTCACCCTGCTTAGGAGTGATGGTAATCACCAGATGGCCCTTGCCCATCAGTGAGTGCAGGGTTGCATCGTCAGCGATATCGCCTTCCCAGCGGGCAACGCCTCTTACTTTCTGATCGTGATCGCCGTTGATCACTGCCAGTGATACCGGTCCGTCCCCCTGAAGTTGCAGAGTAATAGAGCCTTCAAACTTAAGTGTTGCGGTCAGAAGTGTTGTTGCTACCAGCAGCTCACCCAGCAGATTGCTTACCGGCTGCGGGTATTCCTTGCTGGAAATAATTTGTTGGTACGTTTCATCCAGTTGAACCAACTCGCCACGTACAGACAGGTCTTCAAATAGGTAGCGGTTTAAAACATTGTTTGCCATTGCAGGAAACTCCAGCTTATTGATGTTTAAATTTAATTAGATCGCGACGCTGCTTTTTATCAGGGCGGCGATCCGGGCTAGGACTGTTTAAGGCATTGAGTTTACGCTTTACGCTGTTCTCTTCGCGCTTCTTAATGCTTTCTTCAGTCTCTCTGTAAAGTGTTTGAGCTTCAGGAGCTCCTCGTCTCTGATCAGAGATTTTTTCGATAATGACGGTTTTTTCTTCATTACCCTGACGAAGCGAGATAACCGCTCCGAGTTCAACAATTTTGCTTGGCTTGGAACGTTGGTTGTTATAGTGAACCTTGCCCCCGTCGACCATATTCCGTGCAATTGATCGCGTTTTATAAAAGCGGGCTGCCCATAACCACTTGTCGAGTCTTACAGTCTCTGTGTTTGTAGTCATAATAACTTTGTATATATTTTGTCTTTCTTGGAACTAAAAATGGTGATATGTGTCTCTCTTTTCAAGGGAGGCCGGAAAATTGGCATCCTCACTGAATTAATAACAGCTAGTTATGGTACGCTCTGGCACTGTTTTACATGAATAAGTAGCGTAGATTTTAACAGGGGAAAAGGTCCGATGTCGTTATCATTGAACCCCGGCAATAAGGCCGGCGGTTTACTGACTAGCTCTGTGCAACTGGTGGTCAGTTCTCAGTCCTATCTCAGCTCAGTAGTAACAGTTTTACTTGTTGCATCTTCAGCCTGGATTGCAGGCCAGGCGATCTGGTTTGGCGTAGAAGACGACCAGAGTATTACCCTGTGGAAGCCTCAGCGTGTTACGGGTGGCAGGGTTGAACAGCCTGCACTGGATTTGACGGAATTAAAAAATGCGAACCTTTTTGGAGTCTACTCAGAAAATGCGCTTGCCCCTGAAGTTGCTGCTCCGGTTGTGCAGAATGCTCCCAAAACCAGACTAAACCTGGTCCTTGTTGGTGCAGTGGCCAGTTCTCAGCCTGAAAACAGTCTTGCGGTTATTTCTAATAAAGGCAATCAGTCAACTTACGGAGTGGGAGAGGTCATAGAAGGGACGCGAGCTAAATTAAAAGCCGTTCTTATTGACCGCGTCATTATTGATAACTCTGGCCGTGATGAAACCCTGATGCTTGAAGGTATCGAGTACAAAAAGCTGACTGATAACGGCAGAACTTCAGTACGGAACTCATCCGATTCCGGCAATAGCCCAGTGAGCAAACTGGAGGCCATCAGGGCTGAAATTACCCAGAACCCTCAGGTATTGCTTCAGTATATCCGCTTATCTCAGGTGAGAAATAAAGAGGGCAAAATTTCCGGTTACCGGGTAAGACCGGGTAAAGACAGAGTACTGTTTGAGTCTGTGGGTCTGAAAAACGGAGATATCGCCACTCACCTGAATGGTGAAGAACTTACCGATCCCAAGACGATGAGCAAAGTATGGCAATCTCTTTCTGAGCTGACGGAAGTTAACCTGACTGTTGAGCGAGGCGGTCAGGTGGAAGAAATTTATATTCAATTTTAATGTGTGCTGCGAAAGGCAGAGACATCTAGGGAGTTAAACGTGAAACCTTGGTTAAGCAAAAGTGCGTGGCTTTTGATGGGAAGTCTGTTGACTGCTCCGTCCTTTGCAAATGAATTCAGCGCAAGCTTTAAAGGGACGGACATCCAGGAATTTATCAATATCGTGAGCCGAAACCTGGAAAAAAGCATTATTGTTGACCCTGCTGTGCGGGGGAAAATCGATGTCCGCAGTTATGATGTGCTGAATGAAGAGCAGTACTACCAGTTCTTCCTCAATGTGCTTGAGGTTTACGGTTTTGCCGTTGTTGAAATGGAAAACAATGTGCTGAAGGTCATTAAGGCAAAAGATGCCAAAACTTCAGCGATTCCTGTTGTCGGCGATAATGAAAAAATATCCGGCGATTCGGTAGTCACCCGGGTTGTGGCTGTGCGCAATGTTTCCGTTCGTGAACTTTCCCCTTTGCTGCGTCAGCTCAATGATAATGCCGGTGCCGGTAACGTTGTTCACTATGATCCTGCCAATATCATTCTTATTACCGGCCGTGCGGCTGTGGTAAACCGTCTTGCAGAGATTATTGAGAAAGTGGACCGTGCTGGTGATAAAGAGATTGAAGTGGTTGAACTGAAAAACGCTTCGGCCTCTGAGATGGTGCGTATTGTTGAAGCGCTGAATAAAACCACAGATACCAAAAATACCCCTGCATTTTTGCAGCCAAAACTGGTGGCTGATGAGAGAACCAACTCGGTGCTGATCTCCGGTGAGCCAACGGTTCGTAACCGCCTTCGCGATCTGATTAAGCAGTTGGATGTGGAGATGGCGACCAAAGGCAATAACCGGGTTATCTACCTTAAGTATGCGAAAGCAGAAGAACTGGTGGATGTGCTGAAAGGCGTATCCGACAATATTCAGAAAGAGAAGCAGGGAACTTCTAAGAAGGGAAGTTCATCCGGTAGCAGTGATGTAATGATTTCTGCCCACGCCGATACTAACTCTCTGGTAATTACAGCACAGCCGGATGTGATGCAGGCACTGGAAGATGTGATTGCGCAGCTTGATATCCGCAGGGCTCAGGTTCTGATTGAAGCGCTGATTGTAGAAATGACAGAAGGTGATGGCGCAGAGCTGGGCGTTCAGTGGGGCTCTCTGGATACTGGTTCTGTTATTCAGTACGGTAACAGCGGCACCACAATTGGCTCGGTGATGGTTGGTCTGGAAGAAGCCAAAGATACCACGACATCCTCAAGCTACTGGGATTCTGATGATAATGAATGGGTAACCACTGAAACAACAGAGTCCGGTGACTACTCAACGCTTGCTTCTGCCCTGTCTGGCGTGAATGGTGCAGCAGCCAGCATTGTAATGGGTGACTGGACGGCGCTTATCAATGCGGTTAGTTCAGACACCAACTCAAACATTCTTTCATCACCAAGCATTACCGTAATGGATAATGGTGAAGCGTCATTTGTGGTGGGTGAAGAGGTGCCGGTTATTTCCGGTTCAACAACCAGCTCTTCTAACGATAACCCGTTCCAGACCGTAGAGCGTCAGGAAGTGGGTATTAAGCTGAAAGTGGTTCCTCAGATTAACGAAGGTGACTCAGTTCAGTTAAGTATTGAGCAGGAAGTTTCCAGCGTTCTGGCTGCCGATGGTGCGGTTGATGTGCGTTTTGCCAAGCGTCAGCTAAATACTTCTGTAATGGTGCAGGACGGTGAAATGCTGGTGATTGGCGGCCTGATTGACGAATACACGCAGGAGAGTGAGTCTAAGGTACCACTCCTGGGGGATATTCCTGTCCTGGGTTATCTGTTTAAATCCACTTCTAACTCAGTTGAAAAGCGTAACCTGATGGTATTTATCAAGCCGACCATTATCCGCGATGGAGTGACAGCCGACGGTATTACCCAGCGCAAATATAACTATATGCGTGCCGAGCAGCTGTATAAAGCTCAGGATGGCATGGCTCTGCTTTCCAATGAACTGCCGGTGCTGCCGGAGTTTGGTGAAGAGAGACAGCATGCACCTGAAATCCAGGCATTTATTGAGCAACTGGAGCTTAAGTAATGTCTGAGATGAGAGGTTTTCAGGTACGTCTGCCGTTTAGTTTTGCTAAGCGGCACCAAGTGGTGCTCGATTACAGTGACAACCGCTCAGAACGTCCGGTACTTTACTATGTTGCTCCGCTGAATATGGCGACACTGGCTGAAGTAAAACGTGTGGTCAGGGCTTCTTTTTCACCGCTGGAAACCAGCCATGAAGAGTTTGAAAGCAAGCTGACCGAAGCGTATCAGCGCGATTCGTCGGAAGCGCGCCAGCTTATGGAAGATATCGGGGCAGATGATGATTTCTTTTCTCTGGCAGAAGAGCTGCCGCAAAATGAAGATCTGCTGGAATCCGAAGACGATGCGCCGATTATTAAGCTGATTAATGCCATGCTGGCAGAAGCGATTAAGGAAGCGGCTTCAGATATTCATATCGAAACCTTTGAGCAGGCGCTGTCGATACGTTTCCGTGTTGATGGTGTGATGCGGGAGGTTCTTGCGCCAAGCCGTAAACTGGCACCTTTGCTGGTTTCCCGGGTAAAGGTTATGGCGAAGCTGGATATTGCTGAGAAGCGGGTTCCGCAGGACGGCCGTATCTCACTGAGAATTGGTGGCAGAGCCGTCGATGTTCGCGTTTCTACCATGCCTTCATCGCATGGCGAGCGGGTGGTAATGCGTCTTCTGGATAAAAACGCCAACCGGCTTGACCTGCATAGTCTCGGCATGACAGACCGCAACCATGATGGGTTTGAAAAACTGATCGCCCGTCCTCACGGTATCATTCTGGTTACCGGGCCGACAGGTTCGGGTAAATCCACCACTCTGTATGCCGGTCTTCAGGAGCTGAACAGCACAGAGCGCAATATCCTGACCGTTGAAGATCCGATTGAATTTGATATCGACGGAATCGGCCAGACACAGGTCAATCCTAAAGTGGATATGACATTTGCCCGTGGCTTAAGGGCTATTCTGCGTCAGGACCCGGATGTGGTGATGGTAGGGGAAATCCGGGATCTGGAAACCGCACAAATAGCAGTGCAGGCCTCATTAACCGGTCACCTGGTAATGTCTACTCTTCACACCAATACCGCCGTGGGTGCAGTTACCCGTCTGCGTGATATGGGGATTGAGCCCTTCCTGATTTCCTCCTCGCTTTTGGGTGTGTTAGCTCAGCGTCTTGTCCGTACATTGTGCCCCGATTGTAAGCTGCCTTATCAGGCTGATAATGAACAGAAAAAACTGTTTAGTCTGAGTGAAGGTGAGCCGTTAACCCTGTTCAGACCTTGCGGTTGTGATGCATGTAATGGCAAGGGATACCGCGGCCGTACCGGTATTCATGAACTGCTGCTGATCAATGATGATGTTCAGGAGCTAATTCATGCTGAAGCCGGTGAGCAGGTGATTGAAAAGGCAATTCGTCAGCATACACCAAGTATTAAAGATGACGGTCTGGAAAAAGTGCTACAGGGTATAACCACCCTTGAAGAAGTTATGCGTGTGACCAAGGAAGGATAATGGCAGCTTTTGAGTACAGAGCCCTGGATGCAAGAGGCCGGAAAAAGAAAGGTGTTATTGAAGGCGACAATGCACGTCAGGTAAGGCAGAGGCTGAAGGAGCAGGGACTGGTTCCCGTGGAAGTGAGCGAAACCAGTGCTCAGAACGGAGTTAAGGCATCCTCGCAGCAGCCACTGTTCCAGAGAGGGATCAGTGTTAATGATCTGTCTTTGCTGACCCGCCAGTTATCGACGTTAGTACAGGCAGGCATGCCGCTGGAAGAGTGCCTGAAAGCCGTCGCTGAGCAGTCAGAAAAGCCGCGTATCACCAATATTATGATGGGCGTTCGCTCAAGAGTAGTTGAGGGCTATATGCTGGCAGAAAGCCTCGCGGATTACCCGCAGGTTTTTGATGAACTGTTCCGCGCTATGGTGGCTGCCGGTGAAAAATCCGGGCATCTGGATACCGTTCTTAACCGTCTGGCTGACTATGCTGAAAACCGTCAGCATATGCGCTCTAAGCTACAGCAGGCCCTGATTTATCCGACCATGCTAACGGTTATCGCCATTTCAGTAGTCGCTTTTCTGCTTGCGACCGTGGTACCTAAAATTGTTGACCAGTTTGTTGAAATGGGACAGGAGCTGCCCGGCCCGACTCAGGTTCTGCTTGGTATGAGTGACTTTGTTCAGAACTGGGGCATTTATGTTCTGGCCGCGGTTATCGCACTGATCTTCCTGTTCAGGGCTTTGCTGAAAAAGCCATCTTTCAGGCTTTCATGGGACCGAAAGGTTCTGAACTTCCCAATTATCGGAAAGGTTGCCAGGGGGATTAATACCTCCCGTTTTGCCCGCACTTTATCTATCTGTACTTCCAGTGCCATTCCACTTCTGGACGGCATGAAGGTGGCTGTCGATGTGATGACCAACCAGTTTGTGAAAGAGCAGGTGTTGCAGGCTGCGGAAAAAGTGCGGGAAGGGGCCAGTCTGAGAAAGTCACTGGAACAGACCCGTCTGTTTCCGCCAATGATGCTGCATATGATTGCCAGTGGTGAGCAGAGCGGGGAACTTGAGCAGATGCTGACCCGGGCAGCGGATAACCAGGACCGGGATTTTGAAGCGACCGTTAATATTGCTCTTGGGTTGTTTACGCCTATGGTGGTGGTGCTGATGGCGGGGATGGTGCTGTTTATTGTTATGGCTACGCTGATGCCGATATTGGAGATGAATAATTTGGTTTCTTAGGGGGTGGCGCTACGCTTTTTGGGCGGCAGGCGAACTCTTATACACAAGTCTAGTGGGGCAGAGAAAAGTTCCTCCCCTTAGACATGAAAGGTCGGTATTTAGAAGAAGTTACATCCAAGGGGAGGTTAGGAGGGGTTGTTGCTTAGAGGTTTAAGGTTCTACGATTTAGTTAATTTTTGTATAACCAACCCCCTCTAACTCCCCCTTCTATTAGCTTTAGCAACCAATTAGGCTTTATTACTCAAGGGGGAGAACCGTTCTTTGGTTACCTTAAAATTTGTGTATAAGAGTCAGGGTTACAGGCTAGGTGGCGTTATGGTATTTCAGCGACTATCGTCGTCATTCCTGCGGAGGCAGGAATCTGCTCACAGCGTGTTGTAGATCTAAAGTTGTTTAAGTTGGTTAAGAATAACAAGGTTTAGTTATTCAGGAGTAAAAATGAGAAAAGTACATAAAAAGCAGGCGGGTTTTACCCTGCTTGAGGTGATGGTTGTTGTTGTTATTTTAGGTATTCTGGCCGGTTTTGTGGCGCAGAATATGTTTGGCAACGTAGATACAGCAAAAGTACAAAAAGCGGTTGCGGATATTACTTCTCTGGAGAGTGCGCTGGATCGCTACAAGCTGGATAACAGCGTATACCCGACAACCGATCAGGGGCTTGAGGCTTTGGTTGATAAGCCTTCCGGTAACCCTGAGCCACGCCGTTATCCGGAAGATGGTTATATCAAGCGTCTGCCAAAAGACCCTTGGGGATACGACTACCAGTACATGAGCCCGGGTGATAACGGCACTATCGATATCTTTACTTTAGGTGCCGATGGTCAGGAAGGTGGTGAAGGAATTAACGCTGATATCGGTAACTGGAACCTGCAGGACTTCCAGTAAGCCACCTTTATGAAGAGAAATGCTGGATTTACTCTGATAGAAATCATGCTTGCCATGGTGGTGCTTTCTTTGGGTACTGTAGCTGTGGTGATGAGTCTTCCTGCCACTCAGGAGGATTTGGCGGAAGAGGAAGCGCGGCGTTTTTATCACCGGCTTTTACTGCTTAATGAAGATGCGGTTCTCAATGGTACCGATTTTGGCCTTCGTTTTGAGGTGCCGGAAAATCAGTACCGTTATTTAAAGCTGACCGGAGAAGGCTGGCAGCTGTTTGAGTCCAAGCGTTACCAGACCAAAGAGCTGGATGAAGCGCTGAGCTTCTCTTTTTCTCTTGGGAACAGTGCCTGGAACCGGAACGAAAGCCTGTTTGAACAGAGCAGTCTGTTTGACGATCAAATGTTTGCCGAGTTTAAAGAAGAGAAAAAGGAAAAACCACCACAGGTGTTTGTGCTGTCCAGTGGTGAAATTACCCCGTTTAATCTGAGTATTCAGGCGCAGTCAGTCAAAAGAGAAGAGGATGCCTGGCGGGTGATAGCGCTTGAAACCGGAGAGGTAAAACTTCTGGCTCCCGGCGAGTCGCTTGAGGGGGCAGAAGAGTAATGCGGACTTCTAAAGGAATGACTCTGCTTGAGGTTCTGGTGGCACTGGCGATTTTTGCCACCGCTTCGCTCAGTATTATCCGTGCGGTCAGTCAGCATACGAATACACTGCGTCACCTGGAAGAAAAGACCTTTGCTTCCATGGTGGTGGATAATCAGATGGCTCTGGTTCTGCTTGATGGTGTGCCTTCATCGGCCAAAACCGGCAAAACAGAAATGGCCGGACGCACCTGGTACTGGAAGGTGGCACCGGTTCCCACGGTAGCGGATTACATTACCGGGTTTGATGTCAGTGTTTCTACAGAGCCGGGAGTAAAAAATCCTGTGGCGACGGTGAGAAGTTATGCGCCGAAATAGTTATAAATTCAGCGGGAAGCACAGCGGATTTACCCTGATTGAAGTGCTGGTTGCTATCGCGATTTTTACCACTTTAAGCTTTTCGGCTTATCAGGTTCTGGATCAGACGCAGAAGAGCAACCAGCAATCGATAGAAGTCACTGGTCGCCTGAAAGAGATTCAGCGGGCTATGGTGATGATTGACAATGACTTTCGTCAGATAGCGCTCAGACCATTCAGAAACAATGGCGAAGAGGCATCGGGGAAGTTGCTCTGGTTCAGTGAAGGATTGTTAGATTCGGACAGTAACGGTGTGCTGTTTGTCCGTCTGGGCTGGCAGAACCCTCAGCAGTTTTTTCCCAGAGGCGAAGTGACCAAGGTTGGTTACCGCATCCGAGATAAGCAACTGGAAAGAGTCTGGTGGCGCTATCCGGATACGCCAGCCGGACAGCAGGGAATTGTGACCCCTCTGTTGACGGATGTTGAAGAACTGGAAATGCGCTTTTATGGCGAAGAGGGCTGGAAAAGCGAATGGAGTGAGTCCTACAGTCTGCCAAAAGCCGTTGAGCTGAACCTGACGCTGGCTGACTATGGTGTGGTGACCCGGGTATATCTGACTTCGGGAGCGAAACTGGCGATTACTGCCTCGGATGAAGAGGTAACGGATGAGTAAATATCGCCATAAGTCCGGGCCGAAATATAAACAGCAGGGCGTTGCGCTTATCGTGGTGCTGCTTGTGCTGGCTGTGATGGTTTCCCTGGCTGCGACCATGTCTGAACGGCTGTTTATTAATTTTCAGCACGCAGAGAATCAGAGGGATTCCCAGCAAGCTTACTGGTATGCCATCGGTGTGGAAGCACTGGCAAAGTACGCTGTTACCGAAAGTAAAAAAGACAGCGATACGATTAATATGAGTCAGCCATGGGCACTGGAGGAGCAGGTCTTCCCGCTTGATTACGGACAGGCAGCCGGAAAGATTCGTGATATGCAGTCCTGCTACAATATTAATGTACTGGCGGCCAGTAGCAGTCAGCAGCTTTCTGAGGGTGAGACCAAGCCCTATTTAGTCAGTGTGCTGCAATTGACTCTGGAAGAGCTTGGAATAGAAAACTATCAGGCTGAAGTATTTGCTGATTCAGTGCGGGAGTATCTCGATGCGGATGACAGATCGCTGAGTAACTTTGGCGTGGAAGACAGTACCTATGAGGCACTTTCGCCGGCTTATATGGCCGCAAATGGCATTCTGGCTGATGCCAGCGAGTTAAGGTCCATATACCAGACTGACCCGCGGATGATGACACTGATTGCCCCTGTGCTTTGTGCCATACCGCAGGATGACTGGCGGTTAAATATAAATACGCTGGATGAGAAAGGCGCTGTGATTCTGGCCGCGCTGTTTTCTCCTCAGCTTAGTGTTGGTGATGCACGGAGTCTGGTGGAAAACCGCCCCTTTGATGGCTGGGAGAGTGTTGATGAGTTTCTGTCTGAGGCCAGTCTTTCCGGTATAGACAGCACTATCACAGACAAGGCAAAGGGCTATCTTGCTGTGGATAGCAGTTATTTTGAACTGGATGCACAGATATTAGTGAATGAATCGAGAGTAAGAGTTCGCAGCTTGCTTTACGTTAATGATAATGACGAGGTATCGGTGATACGTCGTCGCTTTGGAGGGATCAGTGAGTGAGTTTCTGACCGTTCGGCTGAGCAGGGATAAAGAAAAGACCGTTAGCTGGCTTGTTTGGTCGGCAAGCCAGAATGAGATTATTGCCAGTGGTGAACTAGCAGGTCATGAGCAGCTTGAAGAGCTGGCTCCTTATGCCAGACAAAGAACGACCATCATTATTCCGGATTCCGGCGATATTGTTCTGTCGGAGGTTGAACTGCCTGCCGGCGCTTCAAAGCAGCTGGACACGGTTCTGCCGTATCTGATGGAAGACGATATTGCCCAGGATGTGGAAAGTCTGCACTTTCATGTGATGAAAAAAGCAGGCCAGAAGGCTTATGTGGCAGTAGTTGAGCGCCAGTATATTAAATCTCTGCTTGATAAGTTCTCTAAGCTTGGCATTGAAGTGAAGAAAGTGGTCCCGGATGTGCTTGCGCTTCCGGTGAAAGAGAAGGCGATTTCTGCGGTTCAGATAGATGATACCTGGCTGCTTCGCAAGGCGGTGTACTCGGGACTGGTGATTGAGCAGGAATGGCTGCCTCAGTTTTTTGCTTCTGACTGGCGAAAAGCGGAAGAGTCCGTTCTGCCGGTTCACAGTTATACCCCGGCACCAGAAAACAGTGATTCACAACAGTGGCAGCAGCAAGAGCCTGAGCTGGTGATGGAGCTGCTGGCAAAAGGGGCAATCGCATCTTCTGAAAACCTGTTGTCCGGTGAGTTTAAGCCTCAGTCATCTATTCTGAAGCATCTGAGAGTGTGGAAAGGTGCAGCCGTTGCTGCCTGCTTCTTGCTTGTGGTGGCGCTGATTCAGAACGTCATGCAGATAAATCAGGCTGAAGAGCAGGCGAAGGCGTACCGGGCTGAGAGCGAGCGGATTTTCCGGGCTATCTTTCCGGATAAAAGAAAAATCCCGACCGTCAGTTATCTTAAACGCCAGATGAATGATGAAGAGAGAAGGCTTTCTGGAGGCGGTGTTGGTGACTCTGTATTTACCTGGCTGATGGCATTGCCTGAGGCTTTGAACAAACAGGGAGAGGTTAAGTTCACATCGCTGAGATACGACGCCAACCGGGGTGAGGTCAGAGTGGAAGCTAAGATGAAAGACTTCCAGACTTTTGAAGTTGTCAGAAAGAAACTGGCGGAAACTTTCGTGGTAACTCAGGGACCGCTGGATCGTGAAGGCGATAAGGTTCAGGGAAGCTTTGTGCTGAGGAGAGAGCCATGAGCGGATTGAAGAATAGTGTGCTTACCTGGTGGAACAGCAACAGCGTCCGGGAGCAGCGGTTATTGCTAATCTGCCTGACTTTAATGGTGTTTGCCGGTGTTTACTGGGGCCTTGTTCAGCCAATGGCTGACCGGGCCGGTCAGGCGCAAAACCGTATCAACAGCGAAAAGCAATTGCATGACTGGGTGGTAAAAAAAGCCGACAGAATTACGGAGTTAAGAGGCGTTGGCGGTAAAGCCATCTCTTCTGCACCAGTGAATCAGGTTGTCTCTTCGTCTGTCGGGCGCTACAGGGTTGAGCTAATCCGTATGCAGCCGAGAAATGATTCCCTTCAGGTCTGGGTGAAGCCTCTGCCGTTTAATCAGTTGCTAAACTGGCTGGCTTATCTTGAAGAAAGTCAGGGTATTGGTGTGGAATTTATCGATCTGGCCGCATCAGAAACCGAAGGGGTTGTGGATGTGAAGCGCTTACAACTGAAGAGAGGCATCTAGCGTGAAACGCATTGTTTTGTTTTCAATTCTGTTTTTATTTGTGACCTTAATTAGTGTCTGTGCCCATACTCCGGCCTCATTTGTTTTCAAATATATGCCAAAAGTAAAAGGGCTTGAGATTGCCGGATTGTCCGGGACTATCTGGCATGGAAAAGCTCAGTCTGTGGTGGTCCGGGGTATCAATCTGGGTCAGGTTAGCTGGGACTTTATACCTTCAGACCTGTTTCAGGGAGAGGCGGCATACGCAGTCAGATTTGGACGAAATAGCCCTATGAAGCTGAGTGGCAAAGGGATTATCGGCTACGGTTTCTCCGGCCCGTTTGCTGAAAACCTGCATGCTTCAGTACCAGCAGAGTCTGCGCTTCAGTTTGCTCCTGTCCCGGTGCCGGTTGAGGTGAGCGGACAGTTGGATCTGACCATCAATGAATATCAGTATGCATCTCCCTGGTGCCAATCTGCCCGGGGCGCCCTGGTATGGAATGCCAGCCAGATAGATTCTCCGCTGGGTGGCCTGGAGCTTGGGACGATTATTGCTGATCTGGAATGCTCCGACAGCACGCTGATTGCAAAGGGCGAGCATGATGTTGCTCAGCTTTCCGGGGCTATTGATGCAGAGTTAAGTTCTGACATGAAATACAGACTGGATACCTGGTTTAAGCCCGGTGCGCAGTTCCCGCCATCCATGCAGAAACAGCTAAAATGGCTGGGTGATCCGGATAATCAGGGACGCTACCCATTTGTGTTGTCAGGGAAGTTGTAGTATAGATTGTTAAATAATTACTACTAAGGAGAAAGCTATGCCAGCGAGGAAAAAACCCATCATTAAATCGGTTGAAACCGTGGCCAGGTCTAAGCTTTTTTCCATCGAATCCCTTGAGTTGGAGTTCTCCAATGGAGCGCAGCGCACCTATGAGCGCATGAAGCGCACTAACCGTGAAGCCGTATTGGTTGTGCCTGTTACTGACAGCGGAGATCTGCTGTTGGTGCGGGAATATGGTGCCGGAACAGAAGAGTACGAGCTGGGCTTTCCCAAGGGATTGGTTGATTTAGGTGAAACGCCTGAACAGGCTGCCGATAGAGAGTTAAAGGAAGAGATAGGCTTTGGCAGCAACAATCTGACCTTCCTGAAAGAAGTTGTGCTGGCACCGTCTTACTTTTCCAGCAAGATGAGTCTTTATATTGCACGAGGGCTGTATCCGGAAAAACTGGAAGGTGATGAGCCTGAACCGCTGGAAGTGGTGCGCTGGCCACTTGCACAGGCGGAGGAGTTGTTAACGCATATGGACTTCAGCGAAGCGAGGAGTATTGCCGCACTGATGCTGGCAATGCGTGTTTTATCGCAGGAATCAAACTGAGGTGTCCGTGATGTCTAAAGATATGTCCCATCTTCTTCCATCCATCATTGAGGTTGCCAGATCGGCCGGTCAGCTGATACTGGATATCTATGAAAACAAGCATTACGAGTCATTTACCAAAAGTGATTCTACACCTGTGACCAGTGCGGACTTAGCCGCGCATAAGCTTATCAACGAAAAACTGCCGGAGCTGACACCCGATATCCCCGTTCTTTCAGAAGAAGCTGCTGATATCAGCCTTGAAAAGCGGGCGCAATGGTCGCGCTACTGGCTGGTGGACCCGCTTGACGGTACTCAGGAATTTATTGCCCGCAGCGGCGATTTCGCTACCATTATTGCCCTTGTTGAAGACAACAAGCCGGTAATGGGCGTGGTCTATGCCCCGGTATCCGGAGTGACTTACTACGCTTATGAGGGCAAAGGTGCCTGGAAGATCCCGCAAATAGGCGACGAAAGTGTGCCTATCCAGACGCATCAGCATGACGAAGAGAGTCAGACGCTGGCCATCGCCATCAGCCGTCGCCAGGATATCAACCGAATCACCAGCCGTATGTGCCCGTCATGGAACTACGATTTAGTCCCTCTGGGATCCGCAGCCTTAAAAGCCTGTCTGGTAGCAGAAGGTGCAGTAGACTGCTACCTGCGCCTGGGGCCGACGGGAGAATGGGACACAGCAGCAACCCAGTGCATCGTCCAGGAAGCCGGCGGCAGAGTGCTGAGCACAAAACTGGAAGCTCTTTCCTATAACGAAAGAGAAACGCTGGAAAACCCGAATTTTATCGTGTTGGGGGATGAGAGGTTGCCTTGGGATCAGATACTTAGGGAAAAAGGTTAGTGGGCCCTGGGCCCTAGGTTTCTGGGCCCTGGGATATTGACTTTGCTTGGGTAAGCTAATTGTATTTAGCTTGTTATAACGTTTTTTCCCAGGGCCTAGCAGGGCGAAGCCCGAACCCAGGGCCCAGGGCCGAATATTAGTAGTACGAATGCTCCCCCCGAGCATGCTCCGTAGCATCACGCACTGCGGTTAACTCCCCCTCAAACTGAGCCAGAAGTTCTTTTTCTATACCTTCTTTCAGAGTGACATCAACCATAGAACAGCCATTACAACCGCCGCCGAACTGGACTAGGGCGATGCCGTCTTCGGTGATTTCAACCAGGCTTACATGACCACCGTGGCCTGCCAGCTGTGGGTTTACTTGCGTCTGGATTGCGTACTCAACGCGTTCCATTAGCGGGGCGTCATCTGCAACTTTACGCATTTTTGCGTTCGGTGCTTTCAGGGTTAGCTGAGAACCCATTTTGTCTGTTACGAAATCAATTTCTGCATCTTCAAGGAAAGGCAGGCTTAGATCATCAACGAAGGCTGAAAAGGCTTCGAATTTCATTTCGGTATCGGCACTTTCAACCGCTTCTGTCGGGCAGTAGGACACGCCGCATTCTGCGTTTGGTGTTCCCGGATTGACAACAAATACACGGATGTTGGTACCTTCAGGCTGTTGTTCCAGCAATTTTGCAAAGTGGTTCTGAGCATTCTCAGTGATAGTAATAATATTCGACACGGCTAATACCTGACTTATTTTGTAGGTTATTTCGATTACATTCTACTCCTGTTTAAATCGGATGCCACCTTTTTATTCAGCAATGAGATTTTGCATCACTTTTATGACGGTTCAGGAGTTCGGCATATACAGTAAATATCAATTTTTTTTACTCCAATATCAAGGAGTAACTGGCATAAATGCCGGGCTGTACTGCCTGTTGTCACCACATCGTCAACGATAGCAACATGCTCCACACCGGGGTGATTTAATAACTGAAATGCGCCACTGAGGTTGGACTGTCTTGCCTGTAAGGAGAGGCTTTGCTGAGGTGGTGTGGACTTTATTCTCCGGAACACCTTACGATTAAGCTGGCTCTGTTGCCCTAGATGTTCACAAAGATAGTGTGCCAGTATCCAGCTTTGGTTGTAGCCCCTGCGGATATAGCGTTTCCAGTGCAGCGGGACAGGGATTACAACAGGAGCCGGGTGATCGATATTCAGGGAAAGCAGATAGCTCAGGTCATAGGCGAAGCGGTATTTGTGGTGATATTTCAGCTGACTGACGTATCCGGAAAGCGGTGTCTGATAATCTCCCACACAATATAATCTGTGCCAGATTGGTGGATTGATAAGACACTGTCCACATTTATCCACGGGTTTCAGCGTAGGAAGCCCGCAACAGCGGCAACGTGGCTGAGGCAGAAAATATCTCTGACAGCTTTTACACCAGATGGTGGTATTATGAACACTATCAATGGTGAGACCACATAAATCGCATTGAGGAGTACAATACCTGAAGAAAAGAGTTCTTAGCGGCTCTGTTAGCATGGGAAGTACTGGTTAGTGGGCATCTTTGTAGATTAGCCCCGTTAATCTGGTCCGCTGTATGAGTTTAGTAGGAGAAAGAGAGACAATGAGCGCACCTTTATTTTGGCAGACCCTGGGCGAAGGCGAAGATGTTGTGCTGATCCACGGCTGGGGAATGAACGGAGCAGTCTGGCAGCAGACAGCGGATATTCTGTCGCAGCATTACAGGGTGCATATTGTGGATCTGCCGGGCTACGGGCACAGCGCTGAAACCGGCGCGCAGGATCTGGATGAAATCGCTTCTCTGGTGCTGGACTCTGCGCCGGATAAGGCTATCTGGATTGGCTGGTCACTGGGTGGACTGGTGGCAACCCATGTGGCACTGAACTATCCGCAACGGGTTGCTAAACTTATTACCGTAGCCAGTTCACCAAAGTTTGCAGCAGAGAAAGGCTGGCGAGGTATTAAGCCACAGGTTCTGAAGGCCTTTACTGAGCAACTGGTGGAAGATTTTCAGACAACCATAGAGCGGTTTATGGCGCTTCAGGCCATGGGTAGTCCCACAGCAAGGCAGGATGTAAAAACGCTGAAAAAGGCCGTACTGTCCCGTCCGGCTCCGGATCAGGACTCTTTGGTGCTTGGATTAAGCCTGCTGGCAGATGTGGATTTCCGGTCAGAACTCAAAAATTTGACGATGCCAATACTCCGTCTTTATGGCCGACTGGACGGACTTGTACCGGTAAAAGTCGCTAAGGATGTGGCTAACTATATTGAAAATTCAGAAGATTTTACTTTTGCAGAGTCTTCTCACGCCCCGTTTATGACGGAGCTGGAGGCCTTCTGTTCAAGAATAATTCAATTTATTGGTAAATAATTGAGCAAGTTGGCCGATAACTAGTCTAACCAAGAGAGATACATTAAGGTCGCTGTTGGTGTATCGCGGATTATGCTGCGCATGGGAAGTGATACTGAAATTGAAGGAGGTTTGTCATGATTGTGTCGCCGACCAATGTGAGCGTGCCACTGATTGCCCCTTCGGTCAATGTTCAGACAGAGCAGGCGGCGCACGAAAACAAAATCCGTGAGCCAATAGTCCCGACTGTCGAACTGACGAAATCCAATGCAGAAAGACGTATCACTGCGGATGATAAACGCCGGAAACGTCCCTCATGGGAGCCGTCTGACCACCCTGATTATGAGTTGGAGAACGAGACAAGTACTTCTTCTTCGTATAGTGAAGAGCCAGAAGATACACTGAGCAGACTGTTTAGGTTAATTGCGTTGCAAACCTACGCAGAAAAGCAGGGTATGGGCTACACAATACGCTTCCGGCTGCCGAAACGCCTGCTGGATGCCGCGATTATTCAGGGAAAAATGGAGCGACGCCGGACAGTGATAAGCTATCACTATGGCCACGCCGTTGCACCGCATACACCATCGGAGGTGTTGGCGGTGTTGTAATAGAAGGCCCTGGGCCCTGGGTTTACAGGCTCTTGGGGGAGCCTCCCCCAGGAACCAGCAGTGAGCGAAGCGAACGAACCCAGGACCAAGGGCCCTATTTATTTCTTCGCCTTAGCAAACGCCGCCGCAAACGCTCCACCCATCGCATTATTCCCCTGAGGTTCATTGCGCTGACGGTTTTGTCTTTGCTGTGGTTTCGCTGCGCGGCCACCGGAGCCGCCCTTCGGACGGTTATCCTGTCCCGGCTCGTCCTTCAGACGCATGGATAGTGCGATACGCTTTCTCTGTACATCCACTTCCATCACTTTGACCTTAACGATATCACCGGCTTTTACCACTTCACGCGGGTCAGAGACAAATCGGTCAGTCAGGGCAGAGATATGCACCAGACCATCCTGATGAACACCGATATCGACGAAAGCACCGAAGTTAGCCACGTTTGAAACCACACCTTCCAGAACCATACCCGGCTCCAGATCAGACACTTGGTTTACACCGTCAGCAAAGGTGGCAGTTTTAAACTCAGGACGGGGATCTCGGCCCGGTTTATCCAGCTCCTTAATGATATCGGTGACGGTTGGTACACCGAAGGTTTCATCCGTGTAGTCTGATGCGCTTAGCTTTTTCAGGAAGTCGCTGTCACCGATAATTGACTTGATGTTTTTACTGGTGCTTTCAGAAATACGTTTTACCACCGGATAGGCTTCCGGGTGAACCGAAGAGGCATCCAGCGGGTTTTTACCGTCCATAATGCGCAGGAATCCGGCGCACTGTTCAAAGGCTTTTGGCCCCAGTCTTGCCACTTTTTTCAGTGTGGTGCGGGCTTCAAAGCGGCCATTGGTATCGCGGTAATCCACAATATTCTGAGCGATAGTTGCAGACAAACCGGCAACACGGGTCAGCAGTGCCGGTGAGGCTGTATTTACATCAACACCCACGGCGTTTACACAGTCTTCTACTACGGCATCCAGTCGTTTTGCCAGCATACTCTGACTCACATCATGCTGGTACTGGCCGACACCGATGGATTTAGGATCAATTTTAACCAGTTCAGCCAGCGGATCCTGAAGACGTCGTGCAATGGAAACTGCGCCACGAAGTGATACATCCAGATTCGGGAACTCTTTTGCCGCAAGCTCTGAAGCGGAGTAAACCGATGCGCCGGCTTCGCTGACAACAATTTTCTGTACCTGAAGGTTGGCTCTTTTCAGAGTGTCAGCCACAAAGGTGTCTGTTTCCCTTGAAGCGGTACCGTTACCGATGGCAATCAGATCAACATTGTGTTTTCTGATTAGCAGTTCAACCACATGAGCTGATTTTTCGATCTGTTTCTGTGGTGGATTCGGGTAGATGGTGTCGGTTGCCAGAAGCTTACCTGTTGAATCTACTACGGCGATTTTTGAACCGGTTCTTAAACCCGGATCCAGACCAAGGGTTGCTCGCGGACCGGCAGGCGCAGCCATCAGCAGGTCTTTCAGGTTGGTTGCGAATACTTCAATGGCATCGATTTCTGAACGCTCTTTCATGGCGCTCATCAGTTCGGTTTCCATATGCATGGAGACCTTGATACGCCATGCCCAGCTGATGACCTGCTTTCTCCAGCTGTCGGCAGGGGCTTCGCTCAGGTGAATATTGTAGTGGTTTGCGATAATGGTTTCGCAATATGAGCCCCGAACAGACTCTTCCTGCTCAGGATCGGCATTAAGGGAGAGCTGCAAGAAACCTTCGTTGCGGCCACGAAGCATTGCCAGAGCGCGGTGAGAAGGCACACGACTTAATAGCTCATCGTGCTCAAAGTAATCTTTGAACTTCTCACCTTCCTGCTCCTTGCCTGCGACGACACGGGAGCTAATTTGAGCTTGTTTATTCAGATGCTGACGGATTTTTTCCAGAAGGTCTGCGTCTTCAGCAATGCGCTCCATAATAATGGCGCGGGCACCGTCCAGTGCAGCTTTGGTGTCGGCAATGCCTTTGTCGCTGCTGATATATTTTGCCGCTTCCGTTTCAGGCTCGTGCTGCGGTTCGTTCCAGAGAGTATCTGCCAGAGGTTCAAGGCCTGCTTCAATGGCTATCTGACCTTTTGTGCGTCGTTTTGGTTTGTATGGCAGGTAAAGGTCTTCGAGGCGGGTTTTACTGTCCGCCTGATTGATGGACTGCTCCAGTTCCGGCGTCAGTTTCCCCTGCTCGGAAATGGATTTTAAAATGGTCTGGCGTCTGTCATTGAGCTCTCTCAGGTAAGAGAGGCGGGTATCCAGAGTACGAAGCTGAGAGTCATCCAGCCCCCCGGTCACTTCTTTCCTGTACCGGGCAATAAATGGAATGGTGCTGCCTTCGTCAATCAGTTTAACGGTGGCAATGACCTGTTCCACTCTTACATTCAGTTCCTGAGCGATTTGGCTGCAGATGTGCTGCGTTGCTGAGTTTTTTTGACTCATGGTGGTCTCTTAATCGGTTTTTACTTTCCTAATTAATGGGGACAAATTCTGAAATTTCCAGCTCTGAAATGAAGAACTGGGTATTGAGGTGGTACGCTTTATGTATAAAAATGCCTAAGGTTTGTTTAGCGGGGACGCGGAAAATGAGTGAGACGGACTTTTTAAATCAGGAAGGCGCATTTCCATGTGCAATGCGGGCATGGAGCCAGAATGAGCAGATTTTACTGCAGTGGCTTTTGAAAGAGACGCACGATAAGCAGCTTTCTCAGGATATTCTGCAGGAGGTGTTTATCCGCGTGATGCAGCAGAAGGAGGCGTTCTGCAATGTGGAAAGCCCTAAAGCCTGGATGCGACGGGTCGCTCATAACCTGTTAATCGATCAAATCAGAAAAAACCGTTACCAGCCTTTTGACGGCGAGGTGGAAGAAGAGGCGGAAGAGCTGCAGTATGATGCTGTCGATCTTCTGGCAATCAGCTGCCTCCCGCGCGTCTTATCGGAACTGGAACAGTCAGACAGAGAAGTGATAACCGCCTGCGATCTTCAGGGTATGAATCAGCAGGATTATGCGGTTCAGCACGGCCTTTCCTTGCCAGCCGTGAAATCCCGCATCCGCAGAGCAAGAGAAAAACTGAAACAACAGATCCAGGTGTCGTGCAAAGTTCAGCTGGATGAACAGCAGAATGTTTGCTGTTTTACTGCCAGACAGTAAGCTTCGGCCCGTCAGCATACTGACTAGTTTCTCGTTATAAATAAATTTAAAAAATCTGCATCCTTTTCGAATCTGCTGCGTCTATATAACAGAACCAAAATGATTTATCCGAAAAGGTAGTTTATGTTTCAGTTGTTTACCGACTTCGCCTCTTGGTTGGTGTTTGGGCTTTTTGGCTTATCACCGGATTCAAAGTTAGGTGATGCGCTGCATTTCTTTGTTGAAGATACCACTAAAATCTTCGCACTTCTTCTTGTGATGATTTACATCATTGCCGTAATCCGTGCCTCTCTGGATGTTGAAAGGGTTCGAGATTATCTTGCTGGAAAGCATCGTCTGTTCGGCTATTTTATGGGGGCCACGTTCGGCTCCATCACACCATTTTGCTCGTGCTCCAGTATTCCGGTATTTCTCGGTTTTACCTCAGCGGGTATCCCTCTAGGGATCACTATGGCATTTCTGATTACTTCGCCTTTAATTAATGAAGTCGCTGTGCTGTTGCTGGTCAGCCTTTTGGGCTGGAAGTTTACCGCTATGTACATAGTGATTGGCATTTGCGTTGGCATTATCGGCGGTATGTTCCTGGATGCAATTAAAGCAGAACGCTGGCTGCAGTCTTTTGCCGCTGATGCGCTTAAGCGTGGTATTGAGAATCAGGAAAACAATCCGCTCGAAATTGAAGAGCGTGAGCCTCTGACTCTGAAAGAGAGACATCAGTTTGCGAAAGATGAGACCAGTGAAATCTTTGGCCGTGTCTGGAAGTGGGTATTTATCGGTGTTGGTCTGGGTGCTGCGCTGCACGGCTTTGTGCCTGACGGCTGGATTGAATCTCATCTTGGTGACCGCCAGTGGTGGTCTGTACCTGCGGCTGTATTTTTGGGGATTCCGCTTTATTCCAATGCAACCGGTGTGATTCCGGTAATGGAAAGCCTGCTTGTAAATGGTCTGCCGATTGGTACCACTCTGGCTTTCTGTATGAGTACGGTAGCGGCGAGCTTTCCTGAATTTATTCTGCTTAAGCAGGTTATGCAGTGGCGACTACTGGCCACTCTGTTTGTTGTACTGCTGACAGCGTTTACGCTGGTTGGTTGGTTCTTTAATTACATCCCATTAGTGTAAGGAAATATGATGAAAACAGTAAAAGTTTTAGGTTCTGGCTGCAAAAACTGTCAGGTAACGGCTTCAATGATTGAAGATGCGGCAAAAGAGAGCGGCACTGAAATTGAGCTGATCAAAGTGACTCAGCCACAGGATATTATGGCGTACAATGTGATGAAAACACCGGCTGTAGTCATTGACGAGCAGGTGGTGCATAAGGGAAGTGTGCCTAAGGCAGAAGACGTGGCTGGGTGGTTTGAGTAAGCTATGTGTCTGTAATGTAATGATTTATCCTCGTTTCCACGCTCCTGCATGGAAACGAGAAATTCCCATAGCCCAGAAGGGCGCAGCCCGTCCCATAGCCCAGTTCCCTTGAGTTATTTATACCTAATCTCATTCACAAACCACTCCTTCTCCCCCTCCGGAGTGCGAACCGTAAACTCATCATCCACTTCTTTTTTCAGAATCGCTCTGGCCATAGGTGAGTCGATAGAGATATATCCCTTAGCATCACCGTAAATCTCATCCGGCCCCACGATGCGAAAAGACATGGTATCGCCCGCTTCATTTTCGATCTCTACCCAGGCCCCGAAAAATACTTTGCCTTCCTGCTGTGGTGAATAGTCGACAACCGTGACCTGCTCAAGACGCTTTCTGAGATAGCGCACCCGGCGGTCTATCTCTCTGAGCCTTTTCTTGTTGTACTGGTAGTCAGCGTTTTCACTCCTGTCGCCTAAGCTGGCTGCCCAGGTGACTTTTTTCGTTACTTCTGGCCGCTCCTCTTTCCACAGGAAATTGAGCTCATTTTTTAATTTTTCGTAGCCTTCGCGGGTAATCAGATTTGTTTTCATAGGATTAATTATCGAATTAACTTTTTACTTTTAAATACATTAACGAACAATGAAATATATGTTAACAATTCTTTACTTAAAAATGACCTCAGCAATGATACTGTTTCCTATGCTTATTAAAAAGTAAACGACCACTGACGGGTGTAAGTAAATGCAAGAGAATTATAAAATTCTGGTTGTCGACGATGACGCTAGATTACGTTCTTTACTGGAACGTTATCTGTCTGAACAAGGGTTTCAGGTTCGTAGTGTAGCAAATAGTGAGCAGATGGATCGCTTATTAACACGCGAAAATTTCCATTTGATGGTATTAGATTTGATGCTGCCCGGCGAAGATGGTCTTTCTATCTGTCGTCGCCTGAGAAGCGTGGAAAACATGATACCTATTTTAATGTTAACGGCGAAAGGTGACGAAATAGACCGGATTGTGGGTCTTGAGGTGGGGGCTGATGATTATCTGCCTAAACCGTTTAATCCGCGCGAACTGCTGGCCAGGATTAAAGCTGTGCTGAGAAGACAGGTGATTGAAGCGCCTGGCGCGCCAAGTGCTGAAGAGTCCATCGTTGAGTTTGGTGAGTTCAGGCTTAACCTTGGTACCCGGGAGATGTTCAGGGGCGAAGAGGCAATGACGCTGACTTCCGGTGAGTTTGCGGTTCTGAAGGCGCTGGTGACCAATGCCAGAGAGCCTATGTCCAGAGACAAGCTGATGAATATGGCCCGTGGGCGTGAGTACTCTGCGATGGAGCGTTCCATTGATGTGCAGATCTCCAGATTACGCCGTATGGTGGAGGAAGATCCGGGTAAACCCCGCTATATTCAAACAGTATGGGGACTTGGATATGTCTTTGTACCTGACGGAAAGAGTGCCTAACTTCTCTCAAAACCTCCTCTGCTGCAGGGGAGGAATTTAACAAGGAACAGTTGTTGTTATGCGGATTCGCAGTTCACGAACTCAGGCCATATTACTGTTTGCTATCGTTCTGATTGCCAGCCAGATTTTTTCTTACTACGCGGTATTTAATTACGCGCTTCTCCCCAGTCTGCAGCAGTTTAATAAGATTGTTGCCCATGAAGTCAATTTGATGCTGGATGATGCCGCTGAGGCTGAGCAGAATATTGTCTCGCTTGAAACACCGGTCAGGCGTCAGTTGCTGGAAAAGCTTGGTGTGACGGTTCACCAGGTCAGCGAACCTGTACTTGAAGAGTTTAACAGCGCAACCGCTGTGGAGTTTCTTAGTGCGGATATGAGCCGGGAGCTTGATACTCAGGCTGAGGTGAGGATTATCCTGGCTTCAGAAAGTTATGTGCTCTGGGTGAAACTGGAGGAGCTTCCCGACAGCCTGCTGCGGATCCCGCTTTCTGAACTGCAGGAAGATGACTTTGTACCTCTGTTCAGGAATAGCCTGCTAATGGCACTGATGATTATTGTCGGTGGCTGGATGTTTATCCGTATGCAAAACCGGCCCCTAATGGCTCTGGAAAAAGCTGCGCTCAGAGTTGGACGGGGAGAAACGCCGCCGCCACTGCCCGAAAAGGGCACCGCCGAGATAAAGGCGGTGACTCAGGCTTTCAATAAAATGTCTAAGGGCATTCAGCAACTGGAAGAGGACAGAGCCTTGTTAATGGCCGGGATAAGCCATGATTTGAGAACGCCGCTAACCCGTATCCGGCTGGCAACTGAGATGATGTCGAAGGAAGACAGCTATCTGGCAGAAAGCATGATTGAGGACACAGAGGAGTGTAATCAGATTATCAGCCAGTTTATGGACTACCTGAAACCGATAAAGACAGACTCCTTTGAAGTGGTTAACCTTAACTCCCTGGCTAACGGGCTGGCGAATGCAGAATCCACAGACGGATTAGATATTGAGGTCAATACCGATCCTTCGCTGGAGAATATCTCAGCCAATGCCATCGCTGTTAAACGTGCTGTAAGTAATCTGGTGGTTAATGCCCGGCGCTACGGGAACGGCTGGTGCAGGATATCCACCGGGATGACGGCAAACAGAAAAATGGCCTGGATATCGGTGGAAGATAATGGCCCCGGTATTGAAGAAGGGCAGATGGGCAATCTGTTTGAACCCTTTACCCGCGGTGATACCGCCAGAGCCAGTGAAGGGACCGGACTTGGGCTCGCCATTGTGCAGAGGATTATCGCACAGCATGAAGGTTCGATTTCGGTGAATAACCGGACTGAAGGGGGGCTTAAGATCCAGTTGAGTTTTGCTGTTGGTTTTACCCCTAAGTCTTAGGCATTTGAATAAACATCCCGGTTCCCCAGCCAGCGTTCTATAATTGCCTGTGAGTTCTTTGGGTAATTGTCATGAAGGTGGCGCGCTATGCGCTGAACTTCCGGGATCAGGCGCTGATCTCTGACTAAGTCAGCAATTTTAAAATCAGCGACACCAGTCTGTTTGGTTCCCAGTAGTTCACCCGGCCCACGGATTTCCAAGTCCCGCTGGGCAATCACAAAGCCGTCGTTACTTTCACGCAGTACACCAAGTCGTTTTTGCGCCGTTTTGGAAAGTGGTGAGTGATAAAGCAGTACACAGTGGCTGGCTACCGAGCCCCGTCCAACCCTGCCTCTGAGCTGATGCAGCTGAGCAAGCCCTAGCCTTTCCGGGTTTTCAATAATCATCAGGCTGGAATTAGGAACATCTACGCCTACTTCAATTACTGTGGTGGCAACCAGAAGATGCAGTTTATTGCCTTTAAACTGCTGCATCACTTCCTGCTTCTCTGCTGGTTTCATCCTGCCGTGAACCAGACCTATTTTTAACTCTGGCAACTGCCTTTGCAGCTCTTCTGCCGTATCTGCCGCCGCCTGAGCTTCCAGTACTTCCGATTCATCTATCAGAGTGCAAACCCAGTAAGCCTGTTTACCTTCATTCAGGCAGGCGTTACGAACCCGCTCAATGACATCGTTTCGCTTGGTATCCGGAATAGCGACCGTGGTAATAGGCGTTCTTCCCGGTGGTAGTTCATCAATCACCGAGGTTTCCAGATCGGCATAAGCGGTCATAGCTAAGGTTCTTGGAATCGGCGTCGCAGTCATAATTAACTGATGCGGGAAGGCACCCTGAGCTTCTCCCTTTTCACGAAGTTTCAGCCGCTGGTGGACACCAAATCTGTGCTGCTCATCAATAATTACCAGAGCAAGATGATGAAAGTTCACATGCTCCTGAAACAGTGCGTGAGTACCCACTACCATCTTAGCTTCACCACTGGCAATGCGGCTAAGCTCAGTATCCTTCGCTTTGCCTTTTAGCTTACCCGCCAGCCAGCCCACCTGAATTCCCATTGGTTCAAGCCAGTTAGCAAAGTTAACCGCGTGCTGCTCTGCAAGTAGTTCAGTTGGCGCCATCAGGGCAACCTGATAACCGTGCTCAATGGCTCTGAGAGCAGACAGGGCGGCAACCAGAGTTTTACCTGAGCCAACATCTCCCTGCACCAGACGCATCATAGGATGGGGCTTAGCTAAGTCTGTCTCTATCTCTCCCACAACTCTGGCCTGAGCATTTGTCGGAGAGAAGGGAAGCTGACCAAGTAACTGATTTTTCAGGGCGGAAACTTTAGGCAGCGGAAGGGCGGTATCCTTCTGACCTTTGCTCCGGATAGCCAGCATAGAAAGATTCTGAGCCAGCAGCTCTTCAATGATTAAACGCCTTTGTGCCGGATGCTTGCCTTCATCAAACTCTTCAATATTGATGGATGGCGGAGGCCTGTGAATGGTGTGTAATGCCTGCCCTAAAGTCAGCTGATTATTATAAAGTCCTTCAGGCAATAACTCCTGAACAGCGGCTTTATCAAGTAATTCCAGAGCCTGGTCAGTCAGGTTTCTCAGGGTGTTTTGCCTGAGGCCATCTGTGGTGGGGTAAACCGGAGTCAGGTTATTTTCGGTTTCTGGTTTCTGTGCTGGTGCGAAAAACTTATAGTCAGGGTGGATAATTTCCAGTCCATAGCTGCCTCGCTTTATCTCACCGTAAGCGTGCACTAACTTACCTTCAGCAAAGTTATTCTTCATGCCCGCGGTAAAGTTAAAGAAGCGTAGCGTGATAGTGCCATTACCGTCACTAATCTTAACCGTCAGCATCTTCCTCCGGCCAAAAATAGTGTCCACGTTCATCACCTTCCCCTGAACCGCTCCCCAAAGCCCTGGATGCAGCCTGGCCATAGGATAAACGCGAGTACGGTCTTCATAACGAAGCGGAAGATGAAACAGCAGATCCTGAACGCTATTTAGCCCTATTTTCGCCAGTTTTTCCGCCATCTTGGCACCGACACCGGAAAGGGAGGTAATAGGTACAGCAGAAAGTAACTGGGACATAGGCTTCATACTCAGGCAGTTAAAGTAAGTTAGCCATTATTTTAAGCTTAATACTGTTAGTTTGTACAGGTATGAAAAAGGGGGGATGGGGCTATGGGACGGGCTTCGCCCTTGAAGGCTATAGGGAAAAGCTTAAAGAGCTTGACGCCATGCGCAGCTTATTCAAACTTTGCATAGCCCCATAGCCCCATAGCCCCATAGCCCCATAGCCCCATAGCCCCATAGCCCCATAGCCCCATAGCCCCATAGCCCCATAGCCCTATTTCCTCTGCATCTCCTTCCACCATTCCTCATCCGCCACAATCTGCCCTTCATCATCCAGCGGTGGATAAGCCATCCCCTTACGCTTGGCAACTTTCGCCAGAACAGGATGTCCCCGTTCAAACAAAATGCGGTGGATGGTTTCTTCCGGTAGCGCAGACTTTTCACGGTTGTACATACCCGCCAGTTCTCTTTGGCGCTGGGCTTCAAACAGGATAAGTGCGCTGGCAACGGAGACGTTTAGTGACTGAACCATACCGACCATAGGGATGATAATATCCTGATCAGCAAGCCCGAGAGCTTTTTGGGAGATACCGTGTTTTTCACCGCCAAGGATGATCGCAGTCGGCTTGGTGTAGTCGATTTCCCGGAAGTCTACCGCAGTATCAGACAGGTTGGTTGCCAGTACCTGCATGCCCTGAGATTTAAGCGTCTGTATTGCCGCTTCAGTACTTTCATGTGTATCCACTTCAACCCAGTTACGTGCTCCGGCTGAGGTGTGGCTCAGGGTGCGCATTTTTTCATCCGGCCAGACAGCGTGGATTTTGTGTACGCCTGCTGCATCTGCGGTGCGGATCACGGCGGATACGTTGTTGGGCTTATGCACTTCTTCCAGACACAGGGTCAGGTCAGGCTGGCGGGCTTTAAGTACGGTTTGAATGCGTTGATAACGTTCGAGATTCATGGATATACAACTCAGGAAAGTAAAACGCCTTCAGCGGGGGCTGAAGGCGTTTGGTTAAGGTCTTCTTCTGCGCACTTTCAGTGCGTGAGGCATTACGCGGATTTTCTTCATAATTCCGGCCAGATGCACACGGTCTTTGGTGGTCAGAGCGATAGTGATGGTATACAGGCGTCCATCTTTCTCTTCCGTCGCAATACCGTGGATATTTGAACCGGTACGGGAAATGACATTGGTCAGCTCGGCCAGTGCACCCTGACGGTTGTGCATATCGATCTGCAGCTCGGAGATAAATTCCTGCTCGTGTTCATCAGACCACTCTACACCCATGTATTTATCAGGCTCTTTCTGGTAGCCACGCACATTCGAACACACTTCACGGTGGACAACTAAGCCCCGGCCTGGTGAAACGTGCGCAATAATATGGTCGCCCGGAATTGGGTGGCAACACTTAGCGTAAGTCAGAAGGATACCGTCAGCACCTTTGATGGACAGCTTCTTACTGGAGGTTGGCGGAATTGAGCTGGTTTCGGTCAGCTCGTCTGCGTCTCCCAGCAGGCGGCGTGCGATAACAATACTCATCAATTCGCCAAGACCGATTGCAGCAAGCATATCGTCCACGCTGTCCATCTTCAGATCGTTAAGTACATGCTCGATATTTTCCGGATAGATGGTATCGATGGAGTGTCTGCCAAGTGCGTGGTTCAGAAGCCTGCGGCCCAGAGCCACGGACTCTTCGCGGCGCATGGTTTTCAGAACCTGACGTATCTTAGTGCGGGCACGGGAAGTCACCACATAGTTCAGCCATGCCGCATTCGGGCGGGCACCTGGTGCACTGATAATCTCAATGGCCTGACCGTTTTTCAGCGCTTTACTTAGCGGGTAAGGCTGACGATCAACTCTTGCACCCACACAGGTGTTACCCACATCTGTGTGTACGGCGTAGGCGAAGTCTACCGCTGTTGCGCCAGCAGGCAGCTCAACAATCCGGCCTTTCGGTGTGAATACAAAAATCTCATCCGGGAACAGATCAGACTTAACGTTTTCGATAAACTCAAATGAGCTGCCGGCACTTTGCTGAAGTTCAACAAGGCTCTGCATCCAGCGCTGGGCTTTAACCTGAGCGGTTGTGCCTTTACGGTCACCGCCGGCTTTATAAGACCAGTGTGCTGCAACACCTTTGTCCGCCATCTGATCCATATCTTCAGTACGGATCTGCACTTCCACCGGAACACCGTGAGGGCCAACCATGGAAGTATGCAAAGATTGATAGCCGTTGGCTTTCGGTACCGCGATATAGTCTTTCATCCGGCCAGGACGTGGTTTGTACAGGTTATGCACCTGTCCAAGCACGCGGTAGCAGGTGTCGGCATCTTCAACAATAACCCGGAACGCATAGATATCCATAATGGTATGGAAGCGCTGTTCCTTGGTCTTCATCTTGTTGTAGATGGAGAAAAGGTTTTTCTCTCTGCCAATCACTCTGGCTGCCAGACCTACTTCTTCAAGACGGCCTTCAAGCTCAGAGTGAATACGCTGAATCATCTCTTTACGGTTACCGCGAGCGGAACGAACCACTTCCTTCAGTACGCGATAACGGTTCGGGTAAAGCGCTTCAAAGCCCAGCTCTTCCAGTTCGGTCTTGATATTGTGGATACCTAGACGGTGAGCCAGCGGAGCATAGATTTCCAGCGTTTCACGCGCGATACGGCGTCGCTTATCCGGGCGCAGAGCACCAAGCGTACGCATGTTGTGCGTGCGGTCCGAGAGCTTGATAAGAATCACGCGGATATCCTGCACCATGGCCAGAACCATTTTGCGGAAGTTTTCAGCCTGCGCTTCTTTTCTGTCGCGGAACTTCAGCTTATCCAGCTTGGAAACGCCATCAACCAGCTCTGCAACCGTATCGCCGAACTGTCCGGCAAGGTCTTCTTTGGAGACTTCGGTGTCTTCGATGACATCGTGAAGAAGGGCGGCCATCAGTGTTTCCACATCCAGACGCATTTCTGCGAGGATTCGGGCAACAGCGACCGGGTGAATAATATAAGGCTCGCCGCTGGAACGTGTCTGTCCCTCGTGAGCTTCCTTTGCTACCACATAAGATTGACGCAGAGCCTCTAATTGAGGCTCTGTTAGGTATTCCTGGGCAACGTCTTTGAGACTATCGAATAGATACAAATTATAGGCCCGAAAGGTTTTTTACTGATAAATACAGATTAACGGCTGTGAGCGATGCTGCTTACTGCTGCTAGTTCTGCTGCTTCCTGCTCTTGCTGCTCCTGACGCTCACGTGCATCAAGAACTTCCTTAGTGATCAAACCTTCTTCGATTTCACGAAGAGCGATAACCGTTGGCTTATCGTTCTCTTCAGGCACTAGTGAATCTTTACCGCCAGTTTGCATCTGACGAGCGCGGCGTGCCGCAATTAGAACAAGGTCGAAACGGTTGCCAACTTTTTCAACTGCGTCTTGTACAGTTACGCGTGCCATGAGGACTCCCAATAGTTAACTAAAAATTGATATGACGAGAAATTATACACTCTAATAGCTTATTCAGCCAATAGTGCTTTTAACATGCCGCTGTATTTAGCCGCTTGTTTATCTTGTTTAAGACGTTCTGCCCTGATAATGGCTTTAAAATCCATCAGAGAAACATCAAAGTCATCATTAACGATGACATAATCGTATTCATCGTAATGAGACATTTCTGATTTTGCTTCGCTCATGCGCTTGGCAATAACAGCTTCGCTATCCTGACCACGGGTATTCAGACGACGTTCCAGTTCACCGTTAGATGGTGGCAGGATAAATACGCTTTTCGCCTGTGGCATCTGTTCACGAATCTGACGGGCACCTTGCCAGTCGATATCCAGAAAAACATCAATGCCTTTTTCCAGAGTCTCTTCGATCCATACACGTGAAGTACCGTAGTAGTTACCAAACACTTCAGCGTACTCAAGGAATACACCCTGTTCGATCAGCTCTTCAAACTTCTCTTTCTGAATAAAGTGATAGTGGACCCCATCTTCCTCACCAGGACGCATACCGCGAGTGGTGTGAGAAACAGAAACCTTCATTGCATAAGTCGGGTTCTTCTCCAGCAATGCATTGATTAAGCTGGATTTACCTGCGCCACTTGGTGCAGATACGATGTAAAGAGTACCTTTAGCCATCTCTTAATTCTTCCACTTTGTTTTGAAGAGTGCCGCTGATTCGCGGACCTATATAAAGATAGTACTGGCATCTGGCTTTATATACCAGTGCGCAGAAAAATGGAGGGGGAGGGTAGCATAAAGTTTGATCATTTCTCAACTTAAGTCTGAATTATCACTGTTGTCTTTGGAATTTAAATATGTCTGGTAGTCTAGACGTCTATCGTTCCAATTGTGCCTGTAGTGATTTATAATCTCCGCTAATTTGTTAGTGGATCTAATTGTCCTGATTAATTTGAGAAAATCACAAAAGGAATCGATATGAACTTGTCAGCAAAAACAGTAGTAGTGATTGCTATTGGTGCGGCTCTGTATGGCATCGGTGGTCTTCCGATGTTTGGTATACCGGTATTTGCGAATACAACGCTAAAACCTGCAATGGCTATTCTGGCTCTGTTCTCTGTGCTTTACGGACCAATTGTCGGCTTTTTGGTTGGTTTTATCGGCCACTGGGTTACTGACCTGTTTGCTGGCTGGGGTGTCTGGCTGACCTGGGTTCTGGGTTCAGGTATTGTTGGTCTGGTTATTGGTCTGTTCCCTTCTATTACCAAGAAACGTCTTGCTGAAGGTCTGTTTGAAACCAAAGACTTTATCATTTTCGTGGTTCTTACTTTGGTAGGTAATGTTGTGGGCTACGGCTGCTCTGCATTTCTGGATACAGTGCTGTATGCAGAACCATTTACTAAGGTGTTCACACAGCTTGTTATCATCGCTGCAGGTAACAGCGTTCTGATTGCTGTTGTTGGCTTCTTTATTCTGAAGTCTGTTGCAAAGCGCAACCAGCAGAGCCGCAACCTGACAGAAGAATAATAGTTAATGACGATCGAGTTTTCCGAGTTTTCATTTCAGTATGACTCACTAGACAAACCTACTCTTAAAAATATCAATCTGCGGATTGAGAAAGGTGAGAAGGTTGTCATCGTTGGCCCTAGCGGTAGTGGAAAATCTACCCTGGGGCAATGTCTGAATGGTCTGATCCCTCATTCAATCAAAGGCCGCATATCCGGCAGTCTGAAGATAGACGGCAAGGATACACAGCAGTTTGATATGAATGCCTATACCGAGAAAGTCGGTACGGTATTGCAGGATACAGATAACCAGTTTGTTGGCCTGAGTATCGGTGAAGATATTGCGTTTGCCCTGGAAAACCAGCTGGTCAAAAGTATCGATATGTATCCGGTAGTTAAGGCGACCGCTCAACTGGTGGACCTTGAAAACATGCTGGAGCACTCTCCGCATGAGCTTTCGGGTGGCCAGAAGCAACGTGTCTCCCTGGCTGGCATTTTGGTTGATGAAGTGGATGTTCTGCTTTTTGATGAGCCTCTTGCTGCTTTGGATCCGAAAACCAGTAAGAAAACCATCGACATCATAGATAAGCTGCATTCAGACAGTGGAAAAACGGTCGTTATTATTGAGCATCGTCTCGAGGATGTACTGTACCGCAACGTAGATCGCGTCATATTAATTGATGGTGGCGAAATCATCGCAGATATGACGCCGGATGCACTGCTTTCATCGCCGCTTCTTGCAAAGCATGGGATCAGAGAGCCTCTCTATCTATCTGCTCTTAAGGCTGCCGGATGTCGTATTCAGGAAAGCGATAGCCCGTCCAGACTAGGGAATATGCCGGTTTCGGAATATATCGGGCCGGTATCTGAATGGTATTGCCAGCGCACTCATCCGGTGGGTAGCGCTGAAGCCGGGCCTTTACTGAAACTAAATAACCTGAGCTTCTCCTACGATGGTGAAGAAAAGGCGCTTGATGATGTGAGTTTTCAGGTCAGCAAAGGCGAGATGGTTTCTATTCTCGGCAAGAATGGCTCTGGTAAATCAACCCTGACCAAGCTGGTTATGGGGGTGATTCAGCCAGATGAAGGCTCGATCGAGATTAACGGCGAAGATCTGTCTGAGCTGTCGATCTTTGAGCGCAGCCAGAAGGTGGGCGTGGTAATGCAGAATCCGAATCATATGATCTCGCATCATATGATTTTTGATGAGGTTGCTTTTGGCCTTCGTAACAGAGGCTATAAAGAGTCTGTTATCAAAGAGAAGGTTCTCAACGTTCTTGAGCTATGTGGCTTGAGTAAGTACCGCAACTGGCCTGTGGATGCACTGAGCTATGGTCAGAAGAAACGTGTCACTATCGCCTCAATTCTGGTGCTGGAACCTGAAATACTGATCCTGGATGAGCCGACAGCCGGGCAGGACTACAAAAATTACACTTCAATCATGCGCTTTGTTCAGAAATTGAATAAAGAACATGGCATTACGGTGATTGTTATCTCCCATGATATGCATCTGGTTCTGGAATACACCACCCGCTCTGTTGTTATCTCTGATAGCTGCTTAATCGCAGATGCTCCGATGACAAATGTATTTTCCGACCCGGAATTGCTCGGGAAGGCCAACCTGGCATTAACCAGTTTGTATGAGCTTGCTGTTGCGATGAATATTGATGATACCGATGCCTTTATGCAGCACTTTATTGATCAGGAGAAGGCCGCGTGAAGGACTCTAAAATCTCTTTCGGTATTAACTATATAGATACCGGCTCACCGCTGCATAAGCTTAACGGTATTACCAAGTTTATGCTGTTTATCGCCTGGACTACCGTAGTGCTGATTACCTTTGATATCAGAGTGATTGCTGCTTTGCTTTTGTCCGGCTTAGCTCTGTTAAAGCTATCAGCAGTACCCTTCCGAATCTATAAGCCACTGCTGATTGCGGCAGCAAGTGTTCTGACACTAAATGCGGTATTTATTTATCTGCTCGCGCCTCAACAGGGAACAGAATATCTGGGCAGTGAAACTGTGCTGGTGAGCATGCCCTATGGCTACTCTGTTACACAGGAAACCCTGTTTTATCTGGTAAACGTAACCCTGAAGTACTTCAGCATGTTCCCGATTGCGCTGGTGTTTGTATTTACCACCCATCCAACAGAGTTTGCTGCCAGCCTGAACCGCCTGGGTGTTCCGTACAAAATCGCCTATGCGGTGAGCCTGACTCTGCGTTATCTTCCTGAGATCAAAAAAGATTTTGTAAATATCATGCACGCTCAGCAAGCCAGAGGTGTGGAGCTATCGAAAAAGGCACCTCTGTTTTCCCGGTTCAAGAATATTGTCCGGATACTTGGACCTTTGATTTTCTCCAGTCTGGATAAAGCAGAAGACATCTCAAATGCCATGACATTACGCGGGTTCGGCAGGCATAAGAGCCGTACCTGGTATAGCTTAAAACCGCTGGGTAAAGTTGATGCCGTCTGGATGCTGGTTATGCTGACGGTTGTGGTATTGGCTATTACTAAGCGAGTGATGGATGAGCAGTTGTTCTGGTATCCGTTTTAGTGCTTTGCAACTTGTGTCATCGTCGGTGTCACCAAAATTTGTCGAGCAACCTAGACGTCATTAAGTATCCCTAATTTGACAGTAATGTATATATTTGGAGGTTTTTTATACATGAAAGGTTTTATGTGTATAGATAACCCCAAAAATTATACATATTATAAAAATAGGCATAAGAAATTTGCATTCTTATGCCTATAAATAAACTGTACGCTGGTGGTAGCTACTAAATAACTCTGCCACCAGCCTTTAGAACTACTGCTAACTAACAGGTTTGGGGGAAAGCTTATTCTATATTCTGGATCTGTTCCCGCATCTGCTCAATCAGCACCTTAAGCTCCACACCAGAAGCCGTGATGTCCGTACTGATAGACTTAGAAGCCAGCGTATTTGATTCGCGGTTGAACTCCTGCATCATAAAGTCCAGACGACGGCCGCAGGCTCCACCTTTTTTCAGGATGTTGGTGGTTTCTTTTACGTGTGAGTCCAGGCGGTCAAGTTCTTCGGCTACATCGACTTTTTGCGCCAACAGGATTAGTTCCTGCTCTACTCGTGATGCATCCAGCTCGATTTTTGCCTCTTCAAACTTAGAGATTAAGCGTTCACGTTGCCACTCAAGAATTTCAGGCATGCGGTTGCGAACCTTAACCACCTCTTGCGTGATTGCAGACAGACGCTGTTCAATCAGCGCCTTCATGTTATCGCCTTCACGGCCACGGGCTTCGATAAAGTCGGTTACCGCTTCATCAAACGCGCTCAGCAGATCCTGATTTACCGCATCCATATCCTGCTCTGGTGTTTCCATCACACCCTGCCACTGCATAACCTGAAACGGGTTGATGCGGCTTAGCTCTCCGGTCATATGCATAACCTGCTCGGCAGCCTTGATAACCTGATTTGCCAGTGTTTCGTTGATGGTCAGCACGCCCTGAGCTGCTGGATTTGCTTCAAAGCGCAGGTGGCATTCAACCTTACCGCGTGCAAGACGTTTACGGAAACGCTCGCGAAGAATTGGCTCTAGCCCCCGGAATTGCTCTGGAAGGCGGAAGTAAGTTTCAAGATAGCGCTGGTTTACAGAACGAATTTCCCAGACTGCGTTGCCCCAATCACCTTTCACTTCTTTGCGCGCATAGGCGGTCATGCTGTAGATCATTGAAATACCTTTTTTGTCATCAGGCTTCTTAGAATTGGTAAGGCTGATAACCTGTTAGATTAGTTTGGAATTGCCGACATGTTAGCACAGTTTCATTGCCAGCATGCTTTGAAAATTGACTGCTACTATGAAGAGTGTAGTAATTCCTATATAATTCTGCGCCAATTGTGTCCCCTTATTAGGAAATTTTCATGCGTCCAAACGACAGAAAACCAGAACAAGTTCGCCCTATCAAACTGACCCGTAACTACACAGCGTATGCGGAAGGCTCTGTGCTGGTAGAGTTTGGTAACACCAAGGTGCTTTGTAACGCATCTGTGGAAGAAAATGTTCCTCGCTGGCTAAAAGGTCAGGGCAGAGGCTGGGTAACGGCTGAATATGGCATGCTGCCTCGTGCAACTCATTCGCGTAACCGTCGTGAAGCTGCCAGTGGCAAGCAGGGCGGCCGTACAATGGAAATCCAACGCCTTATTGCCCGCAGCCTGCGTGCAGTGGTTGACCTGGAAGCCATGGGCGAAATTATGATTACCGTTGACTGCGATGTAATCCAGGCAGATGGTGGTACCCGTACCGCTTCTATCTCGGGTGCAAGCGTAGCAATGGCTGACGCGTTCAAGCATCTAGTGAAGGCTGGTAAGCTGAAAGCTAACCCGATGAAGGGTCATGTTGCTGCAGTTTCTGTTGGCATCGTAGGCGGAGAAGCACTTTGTGACCTTGAGTATGTAGAAGACTCAGCTGCCGACACCGATATGAATGTTGTGATGACAGAAGAAGGTAAGATGATCGAGGTTCAGGGTACTGCAGAGGGCGAACCTTTCAGCCATGCTGAACTTCTTGAGCTTCTGGATATTGCTCAGAAGGGCATTGCCGACATTGTCGAGATTCAGAAGTCGTCGTTAGAAGATTAATTTTTAGATAGCTCCTTTTTAGGGGCTATTTTTTTATATGAAGGAAAGAGGAATACCATGAAAGCATATCAGCGTGAATTTATTGAATTTGCCCTGGAAAAGGAAGTTCTTAAGTTTGGTGAGTTTACTTTGAAATCGGGCCGTAAGAGCCCTTACTTCTTCAACGCTGGCCTGTTTAATACAGGCAGAGACCTGGCTCGCCTTGGTCGCTTTTATGCTGCGGCTCTGGCTGACTCGGGCATTGAATATGATGTGCTGTTTGGCCCGGCTTACAAAGGCATCCCTATTGCAACAACAACAGCGGTTGCGCTGGCAGATCACCATGATGTGGATACGCCATACTGTTTTAACCGTAAAGAAGCGAAGGACCATGGTGAAGGCGGCAATCTGGTAGGCAGCCCACTAGAAGGTCGCATTATGCTGGTGGATGATGTAATTACAGCGGGTACTGCGATTCGTGAGTCTATGGAAATCATCAAAGCGAATGGTGCGGATCTGGCTGGTGTTCTGGTTGCTATCGACCGCCAGGAGAAGGGCAAAGGTGAGCTTTCAGCTATTCAGGAAGTTGAGCGTGATTTTGGTTGTGCAGTGATTTCTATTGTAAGCCTGACTGACCTGGTTACTTATCTTGAAGAGAAAGGCGATAACGCTGAGCATCTTGAAGCGGTTAAAGCGTATCGTGCGGAGTTCGGGGTCTAAAAACCTCTAAGCAACAACCCCTCCTAACCTCCCCTTCGATGTAACTTCTTCGAAAGTCCGGCCTTTAGAGGCTAAGGGGAGGAACTTTTCTCTGCACCATTGAATTTATGGATAAGAGTTAACTTCCTTGAAAAGAGGAAGTGCCCGTTAATCGTAAATCTGCGACCCATCCCTTTGTGTCTTCAGCAGCGCCAGATTCCACATATACTGCTCAGGCCTTGGTGTAACCAAATCTTCAATCGCCTGATTCATCCTTCTTGCATCTGTCTCTTCATCACCGGTCGGGAAGTCTTCAAGTGCTGGCAAAATGTGTACTTCATACTTACCGGTTTTATCATTGTAAGCGGGAAGTACAGGAACCACTTTAGCTCTGGAAAGCCTTGCCATCTTACCGAAGCCTTTCAGCGTCGCTTTTTCCGTGCCGAAGAAAGGCACAAACACAGAGTTCGCCGCACCATGGTCTTCATCTGGCAGCCAGTAACCCACATAACCATCTTTGATGGAACGGATAAAAGGCTTGATACCAGCGCTGCGGGCAAAGATGCGTCCGCCATACTGCATACGCTGAACATGCATCAGCCAGTCACCGATAGGGTTTTTCTGAGGCTTCATAATGGTTGAGATTTTGTAGCCTCTTGCGGCCAGCATTATCGCCGGATAATCCACCGCCCAGGCGTGCGGAGCAAGAATGATCACTTTCTCGCCCTTATCCAGATAAGGGATGATGTTCTCTTCCCCAATCATCTCGCCACGGTTCTGGTTATGTTTAGTTGAGCGGACAAGAAGCTCCGAGTAACCAAGCATAAACTGAGTCGCCTTGGCAAAGCAGCCGTAGAGCAGTTCCTGAACCTCCTGCTCGCTTTTTTCAGGAAAGCATCGGGTCAGATTTGTTCTGGTCCGGCGGATAATTCTTCCGTTGCGGTTTACGATAACTTTTGAAAGTGAAGCGGCTATCTTGTCTCTGATTTTTGGTGGAATAAACGCCAGCAGTACTGCAAACACCATTCCCAGCCAGGTAGGCCAGTGTTTAGGGTGCAGAAACTCCCATTTAAAAGTGGGGTTATATAGATAACTGTCGATACTGTTTTTATTGTTGGTCATGCAACCGGAGTCCTAAAGATAGCGTTCATTTGTTCTGTCGTGATCAGGCATGGATTTGAAGCGTTTATGCAGCCACATCCACTGATCTAGCCCTCTTAGGATAACCTTCTCCATATACTTATTCATAAGTGCAGCAGCGGCTTCCATATCCTTTTGAGGATAGATTTCATGCATGGAGTCATCCAGGATGATTTCGTACTTACCATCCTTAGTTCTGAATCCAGAGCCGGAGATAATAGCGCAATGGCTAGGATAGGCAAGAATACTAGGACCAGTGGTTGTACAAGCTTCCTCAACAGCAAAGAAAGGTACGAATACAGATTTGTTATGACCGTAATCGTGGTCCGGAAGATAGAACAGACGCTGGCCTTTACGCAGAACACGGATCATCTCTTTCAGGTCTCTGCGGTCTACTAAAGTGTTGCCGTTATGCGTTCTTCCCCAGTACTGAATAAAGTCGTAAGCCGGGTTGGTATGCGGACGGTAAACACCATGACCAGGCATGCCGGCAATACCAAAAGCTCTTGCCGCAATTTCCAGATTCAGGGCGTGAACAAAACAGAGCAGGGCACCTTTACCCTCTTCTTCATAGCGGGAAAGTTGCTCCATGTTTTCATAGGTCAGAAAACGCTTCAGACGCCAGGCAGGCCAGAACCAGGCAATTCCTGTTTCGATCAGAGCCATACCTGTGTTTTTGAAGTTCTCAACGACGATTGCATCAATCTCTTCTTTTGATTTCTCAGGGAAAGAGAGTTCAAGGTTGCGTGATGCAACATGAACACGCTTCTGGCCGTATTTCATGCCTATTTGGCCGATTTTACGCCCTGTAAACAGAAGAACTCTGTAGGGCATAATATTTACAAAAAGGGCCAGAAAGCCAAAACCAAGCCAGACACCCCAGTTTTTAGGGTGCAGCAGAGAGATGGTGAAAGTTGGTTTGATGCTTCTTTTACTCATATTTATTGAATTTGAGCACTGAGCAGTGCCCAGTAATCCTCAAAGTTTTCCGTTGGCTTATATTTAAAATCTGAACGCACGAACCGGTTCAGGCTGCCTTCAACCTGGCCCAGCAGCTGTGCCGCAAGTATTTTCTCATCCACAGGGAATGATTTGCCCTCACGCAGCTTTCTTTCTCTCAGAATCTGTCTTAGCTGAGTTTCAATGCGTTCAAACAGCTGGTTGACTCTGCCTCTTAAGCGCTCATTTTCGAACATTAGAGCATGACCAGACAGTATTCGTGTCAGGCCTGGGTTTCTTTCAGCAAAGACTAGAATCAGCTGTAGCACAAGTCTCAGGCGCTGAAGGGTATCCTTTTCATCATCAAGAATACGGTTGATTCGTGGCATAATTGCCTCTTCCATAAACTCGATTAAGCCTTCAAACATACGGGCTTTGCTTGGGAAGTGACGATATAAAGCTGCTTCTGAAACGCCAACCTGCTTAGCAAGTTTTGCTGTGGTAATACGGGATGCGCCTTCATTAGATTCCAGCATATGGGCCAGAGCCTGAAGAATCTCTTCGCGACGATTGGATTTTCTCGTGCCGGTCATGTACCAGTTCCTTTAATTACATTACTACTTCAGGACAACCATTGGTCCCAGAACATCATTCTAACAATAGTTCGTAGCTTTTCAGTTGAATAGGTAAAGAAAATGCGCGAATTTTTGAATTATTCGCGCATTTTTAGGCGCTTATTGCTTACCTGAGTGACCAAAACCGCCTTCACCGCGTTTTGTCGCGTCGAAATCGTCAACAATGTTGAACTCTGCCTGTACCACAGGAACAAAGACAAGCTGAGCAATACGATCACCGGGTTCGATGGTGAATGTAGTCTGACCGCGGTTCCATACAGAAACCATCAGCTGACCCTGATAATCAGAGTCGATAAGACCAACCAGGTTACCAAGTACGATACCGTGCTTATGGCCAAGACCAGAGCGAGGCAGAATAGTCGCAGCAAGATTGTGGTCGTTAATATGAATCGCCATACCGGTAGGAACAAGGTGAGTCTTACCCGGCTCTACGGTCAGCGCTTCGTCAAGGCAAGCTCTCAGATCGATACCAGCCGAGCCTTCTGTTGCGTAGGTTGGTAGTGGGAACTCGCCGCCGATGCGGGAGTCGAGGATTTTTAGGTCGATTTGTTTCATGGGTAAAAGGGCCCTGGGGTTCTGGGCCCTGGGCCCTGGGAGTTAGCTGGTGGGGTTAGGTGAAGAGTATTTCACCCAGGTACCAGCAGGCTGCGAAGCAGCCGAACCCAGGGCCTAGGGCCTTATTTACATTAACTCTGAAATTTTCTTAAGTATTTCCGCCGCCAGCGTTTCCTTCGCATCCAACGGCAACTCCAACTCTCCATCCTTCCAATAAAGATGCAGTGCATTATTGTTGCTGTTAAAGCCCTGTCCTTCGACTGAGACATCGTTGGCGCAGATCATATCAAGCTTCTTGCGCTCCAGTTTACTGCGGGCGTATTTTTCTACGTCCTGTGTTTCAGCCGCGAAGCCTACAGTAAAGGGGCGGGACTCTTCAAGTGCTGCGACGGATGCGACGATATCCGGATTTTTCACCATGGTGACGGACATTGAGTCTGAATCGTCGGTTTTCTTAATCTTTTGTGAAGAAACGGCTTCCGGACGATAGTCGGCAACAGCGGCGCAGGCAATAAAAATATTGTTGCTGGCTGTATTTTCCATGACGGCGTCATACATGTTCTGAGCGCTGTCCACATTGATGCGGTTTACACCTTGCGGAGTTTCAAGGCTAACCGGACCACTTACCAGTGTTACTTCAGCACCAAGCTGAGATGCGGCTTTTGCAAGAGCAAAGCCCATTTTTCCTGAGCTGTGATTGCTGATGTAGCGGACCGGATCAATGGCTTCACGGGTTGGGCCTGCAGTAATAAGAACGGATTTACCTTCTAACAGCTTCGGCTGGAAGTAGTTTTCGCATAGTCCGACAAGCTGCATTGGCTCCAGCATTCTGCCTTTACCTACGTCGCCACATGCTTGCTCACCGGCTCCCGGTCCCCAGATATGCATACCACGGCGTTTTAGCGTGGCGATATTTTCCTGAGTGGCCACATTGTTATACATCTGCATATTCATAGCAGGGGCGACGGCGACTTCTGCTTCTGTTGCCAGCACAAGTGTGGAAAGCAGGTCATTACCCATGCCGGCGGCTACGCGGGCGATAAGGTCGGCAGTAGCGGGTGCCAGAAGCACTAAGTCTGCCCATTTGCCCAGCTCAATATGGCCCATTGATGCTTCTGCTGCCGGGTCAAACAGGCTTTCTGATACCGGCCTTCCGGAAACGGCCTGCATTGTCAGAGGGGTAATAAATTCCTTTGCTGCCTGAGTCATCACAACATGTACCGTTGCGCCTCTTTCTGCCAGACGGCGGGTCAGCTCTGCACACTTATACGCAGCAATACCACCGCTGATACCAAGCAGGATCTTTTTGCCTTCTAATGTTCGCATTGATAGGTTCTCCAAAATTCTGAGCAAACCATACCACAAAAACGGGTAATTACAGGGAGATATATGTTCAGAGCCATTCATTCTCAACGGATAGGGAGTTTTTTTATCTAGAGTTAAAGCCCCAAAAGAAAGTTTAACTAACTATTGGCATGAATTTTTAGCGTATTGCATCACATATTGTGAGCTTTATATGTATTTTGCTACAGAGAGATATACCTGCAGAGCACTTTCAGGCTTAATATTGTGTGCACTAAAAAAACGCTCATGAAACGAGCATCTATACTTACAAAAATGCAATTAGCCCTAGTCTGATAACTGGAGATGTGGTGATGAACCTGAAAAGCCGCGGCAAGTTACTGTCAATTACAATTATTCCTCTTATTCTTATAACTGTTTTGGTCACGGGGGTGTTTTACTGGAATGGTCAGCGAGACCTGGTAGAACAGGCACAGTTATATCGTGAAGAGTTGATTAATACGCACAAAGCAGAGCTGAAAGCGCACCTTAGAATGGGCAGAACAGCGATCAAGGCGCTTTATGATGCTGACCAGAACGGTGAGAATATTGAGGCTGCCAAAGTTATTCTGAACAATATGCGCTTTGCCGATGACGGTTACTTCTTTGCCTATGATTCCAAAGGCGTGAACACCATGCACGCGATTAAGCCTCAACTGGTAGGGAAAAATCTTTACGGGCTTAAGGATGATAACGGCGTTCCGGTTATTTCGGGTCTGATTGATGCTTCAAAGCAGGGTGACGGATTCCTTTACTTCTCCTGGCATAAACCTTCTATTGACGCGCAGGCACCAAAGCTGGGCTATGCAGAGTACCTTCCAAAGTGGGACTGGGTTCTTGGTACCGGTATCTATATTGATGATGTGGATAAGATAGTGGCTCAGTACAGAGAACAAAGAGAAGCGAACATTATGGCTGATATCAGTTTCGCTGTTCTGATCTCGGTTGTTGTTCTGCTGATTGCTGTTACGGTTATCAGCCTGGTGGTGAGCAAGAGTCTTACTCCACTAAGAAATATGGCCGAAAAACTGAATGATATCGCTCAGGGGGGCGGGGATCTGACCAGCCGTCTTGAAGCCAAAGGTAATGATGAAGTTGCTCAACTGGGGCAGGCATTTAACACCTTTATGGATAAACTGCAGCCGCTTATCAAAGATATTCAGGAAACCTCTGTCACTGTTATGCAGGCTGCAAATGATATTGACTCGCACACATCTCACTCCAGTAAGACGATGCAGCATCACAGTCAGGAAACAGAGAAGGTGGTAACCGCTGTCACTCAGATGGCAGCGACATCCCGCGAGGTTGCCAACAATACCAACTCCACTTCTGCGGCGATAACGGATGCTAACCAGCAGATCCAGGATGCTCAGAGAGAAGTTGCAGAAGCCATTAACAGTATCAATGAGCTGGTTAATGAAGTGAACGTGACTTCAGATGCGATTGAGTCACTTAGTGATCAGACAAACCAGATTACCAGCGTAATTGAGGTTATCGGCGGAATCGCTGAGCAGACTAACCTGCTGGCGCTTAACGCTGCTATTGAAGCCGCCCGTGCCGGTGAGCAGGGCCGCGGCTTTGCTGTTGTTGCCGATGAGGTTCGTTCGCTGGCAAGCAGAACTCAGGCCAGCACCGAAGAGATCAATGAGATGCTGACTGCGCTTCAGGGCGGCGTTAAGAAAGCGGTAACCACTATGGCGGCTAGTCAGGAGCGCGGTGAGAAGACTGTTCAGGACTCTTCCGTGATTCAGGACAGGCTGGCTGGTATCGAAGGTTCTGTTAGCACCATCCATGATATGGGTATTCAGACAGCCTCAGCTGCGGAAGAGCAAAGTGCTGTGGCAGAAGATATCAATCAAAATCTGGTGTCGATTCAGCAGATAGTCAGTGAACTAAGCGAAGATCTTCAGCGTTCTGAGGCAATCAGTTCATCGCTGGCTCAGTCTGGTTCGCATGTGAATGATTTGGTGGGAAGCTTTAAGGCCTAATCTTTGGCTGGCAATCCGCACAAAAATAACTGTTCCTCTGCCCTATCTTAAGTTGTTGGATAGGGCTGCCACACACAGGGCAGGGCTCACCTGCCTTGCCGTACATCTGTAGCTCCTGAGCAAAATATCCCGGCTTGCCATCCGCTTTGGTGAAATCCTTCAGTGTTGTTCCACCTTGCTTTATAGCGGTTTTCAGAACCTGCTTAATTTCTGCTACCAGAGTTGTCCATTGTTCTGGTTTCAAAGTCCCTGCCGGTGTTTGCGGATGAATACCGGAAGAGAAAAGAGATTCGTTGGCATAGATATTCCCGACCCCTACAACAATCTTGTTATCCATAATAAACTGCTTGACCGCCGTTCTTTTGTTTTTGGCTTTTTCAAGCATATATTCAGCAGAAAAATCAGTTTCCAGAGGTTCTGGTCCTAAGCTACCCAAAAGCTCATGAAGCTGATCACCCTCCTGCCAAAGCCATGCCCCAAACCGGCGAGGGTCGTTATATCTCAGCAATTTACCGCCCGACAACACAAGATCCACATGGTCATGCTTCCCGGTCGGAAAGCTGTTATCCAAAACCCGAAGTGACCCCGACATACCAAGGTGGACAATAACAGTCCCGGTTTCCACACGAATAAGCAGATACTTAGCCCGACGGCTGATATCAATAATCTTCTGCCCGGAAAGCTGAGAAATTTCACCAGGCACCATCCAGCGCAGCTTAGGCTGACGAACGATGATTTCTTTGATGGTTTGGTTTTTTAGGTGGGGGGTTATTCCCAGGCGGCTGACTTCTACTTCGGGGAGTTCGGGCATGGGGAATCCTTTTTGGGCCCTGGGTTTCTAGGCCCTGGGCCCTGGGAGTTTCAGAGGGCGGGTGAGCTATCGAATCCGAGGGGAAACATTTTTATATAACTTTCAACTAACTTCCCAGGGCCCAGCAGGGCGAAGCCCGAACCTAGGGCCCAGGGCCTTAAAACGGAAACAAATACCCCTCATCCACCGAAACCGCAATCCACTTCTCCTGCCAGTTCTTCATCAACCAGAACTGCGGTGTCTGATAATAGGTAATACGCTGAGGCTCTTCGACTTCCACATACCAGACCTCTATCGTCTGTGCATTTGGTAGAGTCGGTTTGAGTTGGGTGAAGGTGCTTTCTGTTACCTCTGTTCCCACAAGGGATTTCCAGCGCTGTACCAGCTCAAGTGCCGAGATAGAAAGATCCTTTGTTGCAACCCAGTTTGTCCCATCCCGCTTTAGAGACCACTTTGCAAAATCAACCTGAAGCAGATTTTTTTCCTGACTTAGCAGATAAGGGTACGGGCTTAGCTCCTGCTCATCAAAAGCAGACTTCAGGATGTTCGGCAGATTCAACGCCACAATAAAGATGATGATGCAGAGTATGAGTAGATTGTTCCATCCGCGGCGGGAGAGTTTCATGGGCATAAGGTCCTGAGTATTGATCAGGCCCTGGGTTTCTAGGCCCTGGGCCCTGGGAAAGCTTAATAGCTTTTAATAATGCTTATTTTAGCAAGCAATACTAATTACATAAATGGTACTCTAGCTTCAGAAGCTATCTATATTTTCCCAGATCCTAGCAGGGCGAAGCCCGAACCTAGGGCCCAGGGCCGTATTCAGAAGGTTTTCGTTAATCAGTATTCCTAAAGTGCTCAAGCAAATACCCCGTATAGTAAAGCGGAATAACCACATTCTCTTTCTCAGTTACGGGAGACCCTTGAGTCCCTGTAAGCTTGATTATCTTATGAGGATTACACTTATTTATATAGGATTGTAGTGACTTCGCTCGGGTTCTTTTTCCGCTCTTTACTTCGACAGGGATTATGCGGCCAAGGTCATCTGTAATGATGAACTCAATTTCTGCACGGGCGTCTCCCCAGGAAAAGCTAGGCTCGATACCCAATGCCGTTATTTCTTGCTGAACATAGTTTTCGGCGACATAACCTTTGTATTCATAACCTTGCTGCTTTATTTCTCGGTAGCCAGTGCCAAGCATATGGTTCAGAAGTCCGACATCGAAGAGAAACAGCTTAACTGCATTCTCTTTCTGATATGCTGCCAGCGGAGACCGGGGGGATCCATCAATGGGATGGTTTTTCAAAGCAAGCCTGCACTTGTGCAACCAGGTTATTGCACTCTCATACTCAGCATAGCGGGACTTACGTTCGTGGACTCCTTTAAACTTGAATCGCTTTACGGAGTCGTCATAAACAGAAGAAAGTTGGGCAGGTATGCTTCTAAATACGGACTCAATCAATGGTGCATCTACTTTTCCCGAATACTTTCCGAAGTCACGTATGTAGCCTTCAACTAAGTTTCTATGTACTTCAGATACAGATTCAATCCGTTCGATTATGCTTGAGCTTGATTTCTCGAACCAGGAGTTTACGGCTTCAGGCATACCGCCAACAAAGTAGTAATCAGTAAGCAATTCAAATAGTTTTGTGTGAGCAGCTGGAGAATTTAGTTGCTGTTCATAGGCTTTCAAAAGAGCTTTCTCTTCAGAAGCCCATAAAAACTCTTTAAACGTAAGTGGTCTTAGATTGTGTTGCTCTACTTTCCCTACAGGAAATGATGTCAGTAAGCCGATATTTGACCCGCTTGCTGCTATGTAAGCTTCAGGAGCCTTTTCTGCAAAGTATTTCAGAGCGGTTACTGCTCTTGGACATTCTCCGATTTCATCCAGAATGAGGAGATCGGTGGATGACTCGAAGATCTCTCCGGTTAAGAGTTCGATATTCGTGATAATGTCTTCAGGACTAAGGGAGCCAGCAAAAGCTTCCATTAGCTCAGGGCTTTCTAAAAAGTCGATTCTCAGAACATTTTCAAAAGTGCTTCCCAACAATTCCTGCAATAGAAACGTTTTTCCAGTCTGCCTGGCACCGTCAATAAGTAAAGGCTTTCTGGTTTTCTTCTCTTTCCAGATGATTAGTTTTTCAAGTAGTGCTCGTTTCATCTGCTTACCTCGCGCCTCTGACTTAGTTGAGTGCTACACTTTTATGCGCATAAAAAAGGATGTTTTCACACTTTTATGCGCATAAAAGTGTAGCATGGCCGATTCGCTTTGACGAGAGATGAAAGAGTTGAATGAGCGGACATAAAAAAACCCAGTCTTTCGACTGGGTTTTTGAGAAACCTGAAAACCAATTACTTGATTTTTGCTTCTTTGTACATAACGTGCTTGCGAACTACAGGATCAAATTTCTTGATCTCGAATTTGCCTGGCATGTTACGCTTGTTCTTGTCAGTTGTGTAGAAGTGACCAGTACCAGCAGAAGATACTAGACGGATTTTCTCACGAATGCCTTTAGCCATTGTTCAATTCCTCTTATACGTTCTCGCCACGAGCACGGATATCAGCAAGAACAGCATCGATGCCTTTCTTGTCGATGATACGCATACCCTTAGCAGTTAGACGTAGTTTAACAAAGCGCTTTTCGCTCTCTACCCAGAAACGATGAGTTTGTAGGTTCGGCAGAAAACGACGCTTAGTAGCATTTCGTGCGTGTGAACGGTTGTTACCCGTTACTGGACGCTTACCAGTTACTTGGCATACTCGGGACATTTAAGTCTTCTCCAAATCGTTTCAGCTCGATATCAACCTTGGTGGCCGAACCTCTCTACCCATTCCAAGTAGAATGTGTCGAGGTCAAAAACCGTTATGGGAACCCATACAAGGCTATCAAAGGTCGCGCATTATACTAACTTGACGTGCAGAGCTCAAGACCCGAACAGATCCTTTTTACAGGATTTCGTGATCTTTTTTTGAGCAGAGCTGAATTTGTGTTCAAAAAATAGTGGGCGGATTGTAGCAGAAATTTGAGAAATGATAAGTGTTTTTTGGGGGAGGGCCCTGGGTTATGGGCCCTGGGCCCTGGGAAAACGGCATTTTTCTGAAATATTTCAGTCTATCTTTATGATTTACAGGACTTTTCCGCATCTGTGTTTAATTAATGATGCAAGTAGTCTGCTTACTCGTCTTGTTTTATCCTCCAGTTGAAGAAAAACTTCTTCATCGATATATCCAAAAGAGCGGGCTAGCATTATTTGTGTTAGCAATTCACCATTAGATCCCTTCGCAATATAAAGGAAACGAATTGACTCTCTCAATGTTTCTCGCTCTTCTCCTTCAGCTATGTTCGATGCAACTGACACCGATGACCGTCTCATTTGATCTTTAAGCCCAAAATCTCTGAAGTTGCGCGTATAATAATTAATCATTTGCGCAAGCTCAAAACTCATCTGCCAAACCACCAACTTCTCAAAGTTCATCATAACAAACACCCCTTCACCAAGTGCACTTTCCCAGGGCCCAGGGCCCAACATCCCAGAGCCCTATACCCACCCCCGCTCCGCAAACGAAACCATCTCCCCATCCCCCACCACAAAATGATCAAGCACCCGAATATCAACCAACCCCAGCGCATCAACCAGCCTCCTCGTAATCCTCCTGTCCGCCTGACTAGGCTCCGCTACCCCCGATGGATGGTTATGAGCAAGAATCAAAGCGGCAGCTCCGTGATACAGCGCTCGCTTAACAACCTCCCTCGGATAAACGGAGGCGGCGTCTATCGTCCCTTCAAACAGAACTTCATCTTTTATTACCCGGTTCTGGTTATCTAAGAACAGAACATAGAAAGCTTCCCTCTGCCGGTCTCTCAGAATGCTGGCAAGGAACATTTTGGTTTGCTGGGGACTGTTAAGGGCATCATCCCTCGTCAGGGTCTCTGCGAGGTATCTGCGGCTCATTTCCAGTACGGCTTGCAGTTGCACGTATTTAGCTTCCCCAAGGCCTTTATGGCTGCAGAATTCACTTTCAGTGCTGTTAAACAGGGCCCGAAGAGATCCAAACTCATTGATAAGAAAGTCGGACAGCTCGATAACGTTCATGCCTTTTACGCCGGTTCTGAGAAATATAGCCAGCAGTTCGGCATCGGATAGCGCTTGTGCTCCGCGCTTAAGTAGTTTTTCCCTTGGTTGGGATTCAAGAGGTAATGATTTGATTGACATAAATTTCTCCTTTGCTTTCCAAAGAGGGAAGGTAAAACGCTCCCTCGTTCCCATACATCTCCCGCGTGGGAATGCATACCGGACTTACCGGCGTAGGCCTTGGCTGTACCTCTCTGCCGGTTTCGTTTCCTACTCTTTTAGTTCAACTTACTTTTTTCCCGATTATGCCCTTGCAAAAGAATGAGAAAGTGTGGAAGTAGTACATTCTGCGTGACACCTCTAACCAAGATATGCATTCCCGCGCTGGAGCATGGGAGCGAGAAAAAAGTTCACGATCAATATCTAAGATAGTCATTCTTAAATTCAGTCAAAGCTTAGTCTGGATATGGCTACAATTGTTGATGTTTCAAAGTTGAATGGCTACAATTGTCGATGTCGGGAGGCGCTTATCGGAAAGCATCATTCAAAGAAGGATATAGATAAGGCTCTGGATTACGCGATTAAATGTGGTTGGACGTATGAAAACAGCAAAGGGCATCCGGCAGGAATTCTCAAGTGTAACAACGAGAAAAAGTGCCACCGCTATTCTATTCCGTCTACTCCAAAGAATACTGGGAATTGGGCTAGAAGAATCTACCGGTGGGTAGATGAGTGTAAGTAATGAACCTAGCCTCCTTTGGGAGAAGTATCATGAAAATGTATGAGTTCACACTAAATATTGGCAACATTTCGATCTGTAGTGATGAGGACTTACTAAATGTGTCAGCAACGATTTATGAGCAAATAGATGAGGACACATTTGTAGGATCTATCGATGAAGCCATGTTTATTGAGTTTGAAAGAGAAGCTGAATCACTGGAGTCAGCGATTATTCGGGCTATCCGGGATGTGGAGTCAATCAAAGGTTATGAACTGGTTGTTGCCTCTGTTGAGGGTGATCTTGTCAGTTTAGGTGAAGCAGCTGCGATAACCGGAGTTAAAAAGCCAACGCTTTCTAAATACAGAAAAGGTCTGTTCGGTGGCGGTGGTTTTCCTGCTCCGGCCCGGAAGATAGCCAAAAAAGATCCTTTATGGCGTCTGTGGGATATTGCTGAATGGCTATATGCCAAAGGCAAAGTTTCAGAAAGCACAGTAACAAGCGCAAAAACCATCAGTCTGGTAAACAATGCGCTTGAGGTGAGAAAATATCAGTCAGATAAAGAGTACAGCCATATCATTGCTGCACTGTAAAGATAGGTAGAGAGTTATTACGGTAATTGCTGGTATAACTCTCTACTTGGAATGATGAATTAAGCTACAACTTAAACTCGAGCTCATCTTTTGCTGTATTGTTTAGCTGTCGCTTAGCCTGACTTAGTATCTCAACCAGGTTAGACACTAGGTAATCTCGAAACTTGTCTTTTCCAAGTGTGCGCTCATAAGCATCACTACTTAAGAATCGGCTCATCTCTTTATCGAACTCTTTACCGTGCACAATATCTTTGATAGAAGCGATTCTGTCATCCAGCATTTGGGTAAAATTCTTAATCTTGTAGTCAGCTATCTTCTTCTCGATTAGGTCCTTGTCTATGTTTGCACCTTCTTGCTTTAACCACATTAGATCCCAAATATCTCTGTGACGCACATATCGCTTAGTTGCAGGAAGAGAGATAATCTTGTTAGCCATGACTTCATCTAAAGACTCTACATACACAAGCGTATCCCTGTAACCGTCAGGTAAGAATTCGTAGTTCTGCTTTAGCGGTAGTGGCGATTTAGTGTAAGCAGGAATATTAGCCACTTCGAGTTTAATTCTCTGCTTGGCAATATCTTTTTGTTCCGGTGCAGTGATGATAGCAATCTGCCACTTATCAATTCTTAGCTCTGCGTATTTAGGGTCTTCTTTTAAGGCGTTCGGTTCTTTTACCGTCACCTCCAGGCCGTATCTGTTACCGATATACTTTTCGATGACATCTTTCATTTTGGAAAGCGATTTTGTATTGAAGTCATACCCACCAGCAAAATCAAGATCTTCACTGTATCGACTAGAGCCATAGCATAGCCGCAGACTGGTACCGCCCTGAAATACAACATCATCCAGCATCCCAGCCTGATCGAGCGCAAACAGGATGTCGTAATGCAACAGTTCTTTTTCGATTACTGGCTGATTATGAGCCCGGCTATCTGAACTATCTCCGGTCTTGCTTGCTTCTACAGCTTTAGCTACCAAGGCTTTAAAGTCTTCCTGTTCAGTCGTCATACATTGCCTCCATATCGATCAAATGGGTATTTCTACCCACACGCTTAAGATCTCTTAGTGCTGCTGTCTTTTTGGCCATTTTAAGTGGCCTGTCAGCTTGGAAGATATCATCAAGGATACTTTTAATAGAACGCTTAGTGTGGGTGAACTCAATGACACCGTAATTGGTTTTGTATACTCCCTTAACACCAGTGGTCATCAGAGTCAGCCTATCGATTGGGATTTGGGAAATCACCCCATATGCCGACAGTGCCGATTCCAGGCTCACGTAATTGAATTCACCACGTCTCAGTGCGGTAGCGATTAAATCAAGGGTTTTCGCAGTGTATCTATGCCGGGATAAACTATAGACATAAACACCTCTCGCTACGCGCTCCAGAACAGCGCTCTTAACAAGCCTGGCAAGGCTGTCATTTAGTGACCGTAGTGAGTCTTCGTGAAAAATCTTTACCAGGTCTCTATGTAAGAATACGTATCTGCCTTTGGCATCAAGCTCACTTAGTCTATTGATTGCGATTTCTTGTTTCATAATTAAGTGGTGAGTTATTACGCTTATAGGTAGTATAACTACCTACTTATTGTTCTTCAATTTTAATAAGTGGAGAGTTATTACGGTAATATGCGGTATTACTTACCACTTAGGTAAACGTGGGTATGAAAGGCTTAGCGAGTAATTGCAAAGTATCCTTGTGGGGGAGTCGCTTTGACTCTTACGATACCCAGTTATATGTCTGCCACAACTTCAGCCAACGCCTCATTAACCGCCACCGGAACAAACTGTGCAACATCGCCCCCATGAATAGCAGTTTCACGCACAATCGTAGATGAGATAAAGGTGTACTGCTCAGAAGGAGTAAGAAACACACTTTCCAGATTTGGTGATAGGCGGCGGTACATATTAGTCAGGCCGAACTCATACTCAAAGTCGATGGTTGTTCTTAATCCGCGGATTAGAATGTTGGACTGCTCCTGGTTGGCAAAGTCAACCAGAAGGCCGGAGAAACCTTTTGCTGAAACGTTAGGCAGATCCTTTGTCACTTCTTTAGCTAACTCAACACGCTGCTCCAGTGAAAACAGAGTCTTTTTAGATGGGCTGGCAGCCACGGCGATAAGCACTTCATCAAACATTTTGGCTGCACGTTCAATCAAATCCAGATGTCCGTTAGTAATAGGATCGAAGGTGCCGGGATAAAGTACTTTGGTGAATCTTTTCTCTGTCACAGGGCTAATCTCAAGATATCTATGAAAAACTGGGTTAAATACTAACAAAAATACTCAAAATTACCTATTTAACTGGGTATTATGTCGTTGGAATTGATGGTATTCAGTGAACAGGCAATAAAATGAAAAAAATCCTCGTAATCCGTAACGACAAAATCGGCGACTTTATGCTGGCGTGGCCAAGCTTCGCTATGCTGAAAAAATCCTTACCTGAATGCCATATTACTGCACTGGTTCCCAAATATACGGTTCAACTGGCAGAGCTGTGCCCCTGGATTGATTCCGTTTTGGTTGATCCGACCAAAAACGGACCAAAGCAGGAACAGACAAAATTAATCGAAGAGATTAAAGCCAATAATTTTGATGCCTCAATCAACCTGTTTTCAACAACCTACAATGCATTATTAGTCTGGAAAGCAAGAATTCCATACCGTCTGGCACCGGCAACTAAACTGGCGCAGATCTTTTATAACCGCAGGATTAAACAAAAGCGTTCTCAGTCAGCTAAGCCTGAGTTTGAATACAACTTGGACCTAATCAGGGCATTCTTAAAAGACACCGGCCATCAGATTGCAGAACCAGAAGCACCTTATCTGACTTTTGCACCTGAAGAACTTACCGCGCAGAAACAGAAACTGTCAGAACAGCTCTCCATCAGCACAGATAAAAAATGGCTGTTTATTCATGCAGGAAGCGGTGGTTCGGCAAATAACCTTTCCCTTGAGCAGTATGCTGCTCTGGTAACCGGTATTGATGCAGATAAAGAAATTGTTCTGACAGCAGGTCCGGGAGAAGAGCAAAAAGCTCATGAACTAAAAGAACTGATTGAAAAAAAGGGTAGCTCAGCAGCGGTTTACGATAAAAACGACGGGCTGGTGGATTTCTCCCGCTCTATCGCATGTGCAGATACCTTTATTGCAGGCTCCACAGGCCCGCTTCATATTGCAGCTGCTATAGATGTACCGACAGTTGGCTTTTTCCCGAGAAAGCGCTCAGCAACGCCGCTGCGCTGGAATCCGATAAACTCAGAGGGAAGACATATCGCATTCTGTCCACCAGAGGCGGAAGATAAAGATAAGCAGGTGGATATGAGCCTTATCGATATCAATAAGGCTCTGGAAGAGATTAATCCCTGGGCGGCTCAGTACTTGTCCTGATCCAGAGATCAGCGTACTTCACAAAGGTGGAGTGCGCTGACAACAGCGAAAGCAGAAAGCCTTGCTTACCATCTAAGAAACCAGCCTTAAGCACATACATTTTCAGAAAGCAGGTAATGGCATGGATAATTCCCTGGCTGATGCTGCTCTTCTTACCTTTTTTCTCTCTCTGCTCTGCCCAGGCTTTTGCGTACCCGGCAGACTTCACCAGATAGTGATTCATATCGTTGTAGGTATAGTGGATGGCATCTCCGCTCAGGTTTTCCACCTGCATATCAGAAGAGACTTCCACCTTTTCATGTACCAGAGCATCGTTGTACTGAGTCAGCTTAGTCGGGTAAAGCCTTAAAACTCTGTCCGGATACCAGCCACAGTGACGGATATAGCGTCCAAACACCCAGCTTAAGCGGGCAAAGCGATAAAGTGTATTTGGCTTATTGGCTTCAACTGCCTTCAGAATGCTTTCTTTTAGTTCTGGAGTGACACGCTCATCGGCATCAAGCCAGAGCACATAATCAGATTCGATATGAGACTGAGCCAGCCTTCTCTGAGGGCCAAAGCCCGGCCACTGCTCATTCACAAAGAACTTGTCCGTATACTGGCGTGCAATAACCTCGGTATCATCCGTACTGCCGGAGTCGAGAATCACAATCTCATCAACCCAGCCCTTAACGGTTTCCAGGCAGGCTTTAAGGTGCTGTGACTCGTTTTTAACAATCAATGCAACGGCTAAAGTCGGTTTATTCACTGAGATACCTCGGTAGTATTTGGCTTATCTGTTCTTAGAGAGTAATCACTTACTATTTTATCAAACATTGCAATAACGTCATCAGACTGAATGCGGTTCATAGCGCTCTTATCTTTTACCCGCGCTCTCCAGCTAAGCTCCTGGCTTGCCTTGCCTGTTTCCGCTTTGATAGCTTCTTCATAGGCAGAGACAACGTATTGCCTGTACTGATAAGGTCCGGTTCTGTCCGGATTATGGTGAGCATACAGACCAAGCACTGGCGTATTCACCGCATTCGCCATATGAGCAGGGCCAGTGTCTGGGGCGATAACCAGATCCGCCAAATCCAGCAGGGCAAGCATCTCCTTCAGGCTGCTTTTGCCAACCAGATTTAACACCGGCTTATTCAGAGACTTTTCTATCTGCTCAGCCAGATCAACCTCCACCTGAGCCGGGCTACCCGCCAGAATAATATGCCAGCCCAGAGACTGAGCATGATGAATAACATCAACATACCCCTGAGCATTCCAGTTCTTATAGGCCTTACTGGCAGCTGGCACGATAACCAGATTTCGTTTATCAGGTATAGCCTGCCCGGTTGCCCATTGCCAGTCGGAATCTGAATAGGTAATAGACCACTGAGGCGTTATATCCTCAATGCCCAGTGTAGAGCAGAATGCCAGTAATCCATCCAGCACATGGGTTTTATTAGGAGAGGGCACTTTGACATTGGTAAACAGCGTCTGAAAATCCTGACTGCGCGCAGAGTCAAAACCAAGCTTATATTTCGCTTTTATCCCAAGGGTCGCAATACTTGCCCGAAAGGCATACTGCATATGCAGCAGAGCATCAAAACGACGGCCTTTAAGCTGAGCCCAAAGAGCCCGATACCCCTTCCACCCTTGTTTCTTATCAAAGGTAACAACTTCAATTCCTTCCAGATCATGAATAAGCTGAGCCTCCAGCTTACCGGTAATCCAGGTGATCTTAGTTTCCGGCCACTGACGCTGAATAGCCTGCACCGCAGCAACGGTATTACACACATCGCCAATGGCGGATAACCGGAGGATACACAGGGACTCTGGGGGAGAAGAGAACAGGGGCATATAGTAATTTCGCTATTTATCTGATTGTTGGGAATTATGCAGGTCGGGTAGGTAAATGTAAAATATTAAGACGCCAGTCTGTGGGCAGCAGGCTTTTCCAGCAAACTTCAACATCACGGCCATTTTAGGTTTTGTTATCTCAGAAATTTTAAGATTTACAATGCACAATAAAATAGCCTTAAAGTGCTATTATGACTATTTTATTAGTCATTTTATTGGTTTTTATTGTTGAGCTAAGTAGGATGCTATAGAGTTAGAAGAGCGGAAAACTAACCCTGGTGGCATTATGAGTAAGACTAATTACAGTTTCAGCAAACAAACTATGGTTGCACTTGAACACTTCTCAGGCTTACTTAGTGTTGCTCGCAAAAATAAGTCTATGACTGTTGTAGAGTTGTCGGACAAGTTAGGAGTATCAAGAACCACGGCAACAAGTATGTTAAAGGGTTCTCCTACCGTAAACATTGGACTCTATTTCGAAGCAGCAAGGATATTGGGAGTTAGCCTTTTTGATCAGGAACCATCAAGGTTAGAGGTAAGCAAAAGGAAAACTCAGCAGGTTGAGTCATTGCTGCCAAAGCGAGTCCGGGTTAAGAAAAGGGAGCTAGATAATGACTTCTGAACAGCTTTGTTATGTCTGGAAATGGTTAAAAGGTAGCACAGAGCCAGTGCCAGCAGGCGTCATAAGCGTAAATGACGATGGGGAGATGAGTTTTCGCTACGGTCGGAAATATCTGGAGCGTAAAGACAAAGAACCCATCTATGCAGAAGAGCTTCCGCTGGTCGATGAGACTTTTTTTGCCAGAGACATAGAGCTCAACAATTTCTCTTCCATTCGTGATGCTGCCCCTGATGCCTGGGGTAGAAGGGTTATTCACAGTAAGCTCGAGATGGATCCGAATGAGCTCTTAAGCGAGATGACCTATATGATGAACTCTTCATCTGATCGTATAGGCTCAATTGATTTCCAGTCTTCTCCAACTGAATTCGTACCAAGAGGTGAAGAACAGGCAACGTTAGAGGAGCTTCAATCTGCTGCTGATATAATCTTATCGGGTAACAAGCTGCCGGTTGAACTTGATAAAGCCCTATTGCATGGAACCTCATTGGGCGGTGCCCGTCCCAAAGCAATGATTATTGACGCTTCAACCAAGTACATTGCTAAATTTTCTGCATCCAACGATACCTATGACATTGTTAAGTCGGAATATATAGCGATGAAACTGGCAAAACTCTGTGGTATCAATGTGGCTGAGGTAAAGCTTGTTCATTCTGCTGGCAAAGATGCATTACTGGTGAAGCGCTTTGATCGTACAGAGTTGGAGGGTAAAGGCTGGATGCGGCACTCCATGATTTCAGGGTTAACGGTTCTTGGCTTAGATGAGAGCCTTGCTCATTATTGTAGCTACCCTGAACTTGTTGAGAAGATGCAGCGCCTCTGTAAATTTTTCAGTCAGGATGCGCGAGAGCTATATAAGCGTGTTGTGTTTAATGTTCTGGTTGGAAACACAGATGATCATGCTCGAAATCATGCTTTTTTTGTAGATGGTGAGCAACTTAACCTAACCCCCGCTTATGATATATGTCCACAAAGCAGGACTGGGGGAGAAGCCGGTCACGGCATGATTATCGTTGGTAACTCTAATAAATCTTCCATTGAGAATTGCCTAAAATCAGCTCCAACTTTCCATATCAAGAGAGATGATGCTATTGAGATAATTAGTCAGCAAATTACGGTGATCAACGGCAACTTTGGACTGCTTTGTGATGAAATAGACTTATCTGATGCAGGAAGAAGATTGTTGTGGAAGAGGGCCATTCTTAATGACTATATATTTTACGGTAATGAAGATTTTAAGGAGTTGGTAACTTTTTCTTTGTAGCATGTTTCTGAGAACTTTATGTGCTGCAGAGTGAATAGCAACCATGGATGATAAATTGAAAGTAATAAAATCAAAAAAACAACACATCTGGTACAACGAAGAGCTGCTAAAAGAGTCTCCGGAATGTTGCTTTGACCCTGAATTCTGGAAGCAACAGAACAAAGTAATCGGCAGTGCTGAGGGCAGGGGAACAACCTGGTTTGTGCAGACAGAAACCATCCCTGCAGCATTAAGACATTACCGCCGTGGTGGCCTGTTCGGTAAGCTGGTTAAAGACCATTACCTGTTCAGTGGTTGGGAGCAGACCCGCAGCTATCAGGAGTTTCAGCTGCTGCTTAAGTTAATTGAAGCCGGAGTTCATGTTCCAAAACCTATCGCTGCCAGAGCTTGCAAGCGTAACTTCTGTTATCAAGCGGATTTACTAAGTGAAAAAATCGCCAACGCCCGCGATCTTGTTTCTATTTTGCAGAAAAAAGCAATTTCAAAAGAGCTTTATCAGAAAATCGGTACTGAGATTCGTAAGATGCATGATGCGCAGGTTAATCATACTGATCTTAATATTCACAATATTTTGATTGATGATCAGGAGAAGGTGTGGATTATTGATTTTGATAAGTGTTGTGTGCAGGGGGGGGGGAGTTGGAAGTTGGGGAATTTGGAGCGGTTGAAGAGATCGTTTACCAAAGAGGTTGGTAAGCGGGGAATAAATTGGAATCAAGAAGATTGGAAAGTTTTGGTTGGCATCTATTCTTCTTGAGGCCGAAAAAAGTATATAGATTACACTGCTTTGAAAAGATAAGATGAAAGGTCTTAAATAAGTTTTGGCTTGGGATGTTTGTAATGCGGATTTTATTTATATGCCCTAATTGGGCGAGTTTAGCGACACCGGTACTTTCAGAGATGAAAAGGCAGGGGCATGATGTGGTTCATCTTGACCATAAAGACTTCTCTAGCTTTAGCTATGACAATAGTGCGCATCGTATGCTGTCCAAAGCATATCAATTGATCTGTAAAAAGAACTATAAGCACGTTAGAACAAAAGAACAGGTCTCACGGACAATTGATAGTTTCTTTATTGCCAGGGAACCGTTTGATGCAATCATTATGACAGAGCCCAATCTATTTGAACGTTCTCAGTTGGAAGAGCTAAAGAAGCATACTCGATACCTGGTAGCTACACTTTGGGATAGCTTAACAAAGTCACCAGATAATGGTTACGACTTGGACTTATTTGATTATAAATTTAGCTATGATGAAGAAGACTGCAAAAATCATAATTTATTAAAAATAAATAATTATCTAGATGCTTCTTGGCAAAGCAATAAAGCATATGATAAGTGTGAATATGATGCGTTTGCTATTATGAGCTTTACTAAAGAAAGGTATAAAAAAGTCGTGGCTTTTTTAGATGCAAACCCTCAAATTACACCTGATATTTTGTTTTATATTGATAATAAAAGAAAAAGAAAATATATCACGGATAAAAGAATCAAGGTTGTGGAAAAATTATTACTTGGGGATGAACTAAGTGAGAGGCTTGAAAGCTCAAAAGCATTTCTCGATATTCTTCAGGGGCATCAAACGGGACTATCATTTAGAGCTTATGAAGCTATGGGTTATAAAAGAAAGCTAATAACAAATAATGACAGTATCAAGGGCTATGATTTCTACAATAGTGATAATATAGCGATTGTTGGAGAAGATCTCCGGTTGCCAGGTGAATTTTTCTCTAGTGAATATAATGAAATTCCAGAAAGTATCACTCAGGGTTATACAGTGTCTTCATGGGTGAGCCATGTCTTAGGAAAACTCAACTAAGTTATAACACGTTAAGCTCGTCGCTCATTTACTAAGAAAATGGTAAATGAGCGACTCTTTATATCTTTATCTTTTGAGGAGTATATTTTTCAAGTTTACATAAAGTATCCTCCAGAAAAGAAATAGAGCTACTAATGTTTGCTGATGCGGTTAAGCCTTCAAACTGGGAGGCATTGTATTCCCACCACTTTAAATGTAATAGCCTTTCAATCTCTTTGTCAGAGAATCTGTATCGTATTACTTTTGCAGGAATACCTCCCACAATAGCAAAGTCGGGAACATCCTTTGTTACAACTGAATTAGCTGCAATAACAGCACCGTTGCCAATAGTGACTCCTGGTTTTATTTTTACATTTTTCCCAATCCATACATCATTTTTAATGAAAAACTCAGGATTATGGCTAATTGGCTCTATTATAAATGGTGGATTGAAACCTATTTCGTCACTAAATTCTTGACTGTATGTTATTGGTGATGTTGTAAAACGGTCTAAAGGGTGGGGGTGACCAAACCCTTGAACATCTGGAGCAATAGAACAATAGCGACCAACCGAGCTTTTTAATGGTAGCTCAGAGTAGGAATAAGAAAATGCTCCCATTTCCCATATACTTTTGCCTTTGGGATCAAATCGGCAATTGGGCTCAACTTCAATAGGTTCATCATGAACTCTAATTCGACCATAAATATTCAAGCAAAATATATTTCGTCGTGGTTCTATATAGATGTTGTTCTCTTGAAACGCTTTTGTAAGTCCCTTTGTAATATGGATCTTTCTCATTTCAATCTTTAACTTTCAAGTAATGGCCTTTGAATATAGCGCCTTTGCATTGCTGATGGTAGCTTATTGATTTGGCTGATAAAGTTAAGGTTATTCATATTCTGGTAGGGTTTAAGGTCTACCAGAATAGAGTATTTGAAAGCTATACGTTTACATTGCATGCGGGGGCTCAATTCATATAAGCTTTTTAAGTCTTTATTCTTTTGGAATAAAGTCGCTGATTTGTTCAATCAACCGCGCAGCACCGTATGCGGAAATATGATCGTCATCGTAATAATAAAGTTCATTATCCGTATGCGTGTAACAGCGTTCTGTGTCGCACAAGATTTTTTCCGGATACAGGCGAATAGTCTGTTCTCCTGCGACCTGATCAAGCAGTGAAAAAGCGACTCGAGAGCGCTCTTTGTACAGTTCATAGCTGGTCGATAGGTCAAGTGCTCTGAAAGCCTTTAGTTTATCGGCAACCTCAGAGTGCTTTCTAATCTCAGATTTAACCTTCTGAGGAACACTCCAGCCTACCTCTGGGACAGGATAAATAAGAACTAACCTGTGCCCTAGCTCCGTCCATAGGTTTAATTTATCAATAATGGCTTGAGCAGCAGTGCCTTTAGTTGTGCTTTCCAGCCAGATAGTTGCATCACCGTGCTCCACTCCACCTTGCTGATTATCAAAGTGCTCTCCTGACAGGTAAAGAGGAAGCCTGCCCAAAAAGACTATCGTTGATCTTGGCGTTTCTGGTGCCTCTATATAGGCTGAAACCAGCTTGGATTTATTCAGGCATTTTTCCTGAGTTTCTATACCAGCCTTGGTCTTGGCTTTAAGAACAACTGAGTCAATCCCTAAACAGGTTGCAGTCGTGAGATCCATAAAGCCGGCTCTTTGGCTTTGGGAAAGCTCAAATACAGCTTTGCTAATTGCGCCAGCATGGCTGTCTCCGATCACTATGTAGTTCTGTGTTGTCTTACCCTTCACCTCGCAGGCGTCATGGAACTCACGATCATGGCATTTGCGGCTATCTAATCTGAAGTTCTGTAGTGCATTGATATTATGGAATAGCTTTGCAATTACAGGTGCATTTCTGCCGGGGAAGCCTTCGCTGTGTAGTGTTAAAAATGCGAAGGAAAAAACAGCGGTACAGGTTCCGGCCAGAATGAGGCTTTTGGCTTTCGATAGGGTGCTTTTCCTGAATGGAGCTTCAACAAATTTATGTGACAGAGCTGCCAGAACAATAGAGATAACCAACAGAAGGATAAACTGTTCCAGTCGAAAATAGTCGTGCTTGATAATGCGGAAGAATACAAAAAGTGGCTGGTGCCAAAGGTATAGTGAATACGAAATTAACCCAATATAAACTATCGGTCTGAGGCGAAATATCTGGCTGATAAGGCTGCTTTCATTAGTGAATGCAATAAACAGGCAGGTGCCTAAGACCGGAATAAGGGTCAGGTATGATGGATGGAGAATAAAGTGATCAAAAAAACATAGTCCGGTGAGCATCAGAACTAGTGAGAGAAGAACGGCAATATTCGCCTGAGTAGAGGAGCAAAGCTTAAACAGCTTCTCTCGTTGAATAAAGGTTATCAACCCTCCTGCGATTAACTCCCACGCCCTGGTTGGTAGCATATAAAAAGCAAAATCATGGTCTTGTATCACCATCCACTGTGAATAAGCAAAAGATAAAACGGCACATGCTACTAGTATGATAAATAAGCGATTAGGGAAGTAACGGTAACAGAACCAGACCAGTACAGGGTATAGCATATAGAACTGCCACTCGACGGCCAGACTCCAGGTGTGCAGTAAGGGTTTATATATGCTGGCTGCCGCAACATAGCTGTCTTCCGCATAAAAATGATAATTTGATGCAAAATAGGCTGCTGACTTTAAAGAGTGGGCGTATTCTACTAAATCTGTGGGCAGCAGTACTTGGTAGGCAACAACAGAGGTAACCAGCAAAACCAACAACATAACCGGAATGATGCGTTTTGCTCTGCGAAGATAAAAATCAGCAAAAGAGAAATGCTCTTTTTCCAACTTATCCCTCAGAATCCCTGTGATCAGATAGCCTGAGAGGACAAAGAAAATATCAACTCCCAGAAAGCCTCCCGGAAATAACGGAGTGCCTCCTATCTGGATATTAGCATGATAAGTAATAACGGCGATGACGGCGAGTGTACGCAGTCCGTCCAACTCTTTTCTATACTGCAGCATGGGTATATGTGTGGTGATATATAAATAGACGCTAATGATAACATTATTATCACTGCCGTCCATTTAATCAAATTTATATGTGAATGCTATCGATAGTTTTTTTAATAGCACCGCGGTTTTTCTGTACGACCTCCAATGCTGCTTTGCCCATTTGCTCTCTTATAGTTCGGTCTTCAAATAGCTTTGTCAGAGTAACAAAAAGCTCGGATGTGTTGTTGCACAGCTGTAACGCATTTGCTGTTATGAGCTGGTTAGCAATATCAGAAAAGTTGAAGTAGCTTGGGCCGTTAATCAATGCTTTGCCCAGTGCTGCTGGCTCCAGAAGATTGTGCCCTCCAACTTTGTCTCCCAGAAGGCTGCCACCCATAAAGCAGATGTCAGCTGCGCCTAAAAGCAGCATCATTTCTCCCATTGTATCTCCCAGGTAAACCTGAGTTTCAGGGGTAACTGCTTGCTTGCTTGTACGGGAAATTGTTTGGAGTCCTGATTGTGCTGATAGCTTCTCAACTTGCTGAAAACGTTCAGGATGCCTTGGAACTAAAACAAGAAGTGCTTCAGGGAAATGTGCGAGCAAAGCCTGGTGTGCCTCCAATATCTTTTCATCTTCACCCTGGTGTGTGCTTGCGGCAATCCAGATGGGCCGATTCTTACCAAGAAAGCTTCTTAAGATTTCTCCTTTGCGTTTAATATCATCGCTAACACTAATGTCGAATTTAACTGAGCCGGTAACCTGCACCTTCTCATCTGTTACTCCAAGCCTGATAAAACGCTCGGCATCATCTGCGTGCTGACAGAGTATCTGAGTCAGATTTTTGGATAACTGATTAAACACGGGCTGGACTTTCTGGTAGCGCAGGCATGAACGTTCTGAAAGCCTGGCATTTAGAACGGTAATAAGTAATCCGGCTTTATTCACCGTGTTTAAGGTGTTTGGCCAGAGCTCCGTTTCCATAATCAGTAGTTGGGATGGTGAAGTAGCTTTTAGAAAACCCTTTATAGCAAAAGGGAAGTCCAGGGGCATATATCTGTGCTCAACCAGATCACCCAGTTTAGCTGCCTGTTCTGCCCCTGTTGTGGTGGTCGTAGTCAGAATTATGGCTAGGTCAGGGTGTTTCGCTTTTAGCGCTTTGATGATTGGTGTAGCAGCGATAGTTTCACCAACTGATACCGCATGGATCCAGATTGGTGCTGATTCAGCTTGTGGTTTTGGGGTGATACCAAAGTACTCCTTCCATCTGCTACCGACAGAAGGTTTCCCTTCTCTTTTTTTTAATAAGCTAAATAGAAAGAAGGGAGCAGCTAATGTAAGGACAAAAGTGTAGATAAATCTTAACAGCATAATTACTTCAGAAGATCTTCAGGTTTTTTATGTGTCCATTTAGTACGAGGCCTGTCCAGATACTGGAAGTGCTCGTTAGTAAATGCCCCCTGAATACAGACGTATTTACGGTCAAATGATTTTACGTCCTTGGTCTCTAGTATTTCAGTCAGAACCCCTGGACCTGTCATTCCATAAACACCTTTATCTATTCTTCTGTCTTCAATATTTTTTACGATATTATCGATGGCCTCTTTATAAACGGGATTGTTAGGTGCCGATGCCAGGAAAAAGTTTGTGTAGTGATTATTTTTCTTAAGTGTAACGTAGACGGCGTCGTCTTCAGGGCCAATGATCTTGTTTAGCTTTCTTACCAATGTTGCATCGATATCCATATAAATACCGCCTTCATTGTTAAGGGTGATCAGTCGCCAAAAGTCTGCCTGTGAAGCGCCATCTTTAAGCTGCATGTAGGCGTTGTATACCCTTTCGCTTGCGTTCTGCTTTATGTATTCCTCCCGCTCTTCCGTGCTGACATACCTGTAGTCAAAGTCCAGAGATCGAAATCTGTTGAAAAGATAGTTAAGGTATACAGGAAGAGTGCTCTGGTTAGAGAAATTCGTCTGCCATATTGTTTTTGGAATGCGTGTTGATGTTGCAGCGACGACTTTAGCCTTAGAATACTCGGGTATTGCAAACCTTTGCTTTGGAAGAATCCAGTGAAAAGGGTACGACAACATTTTGAAAATGTTGCCAAAAAGTCGGGTTAGCCGGTTCGAGATGACAATCAGGGTTTTGTTCATTTTATTTACCTTTGATGAGGTGTGTGCTTGGCGCATATGTAAAAGCAAAACTCCATAAGAAAAACATAATGTAGGTTTGGTAACTGAGTTCATTACTGTAAAAAATACCGAAAATACAGTATGAAAGTAAGATCAAAAATGCTGACTGATGAAGTAACTCTTCTGTCCGGAATGATTTTTTTAAACTTATCAGCAAACTATGAAGCATCATGAAGCAAAAAATAAAAGTATAAATTGCTCCCATTCTATTCAGCATATTTAAAAAAGCGTTGTGATGATCTCGTGTGGAAAATTGGTTGTCAGTTTCTTTCACTAACTTTTCAAGCTTATTTTCAGACTGTAGGTGTTGCTCGAATTCTGACCAGATTTTATTTACACCAGTTCCAAATAAAAAAGCTTGCTGATCCTCTTTAAAGTTTTTAGCAGCATACAAGGAGGCCTCTTCCCAGATTCGGAGCCTTGCCAGATTTGATTTGTGTCCATCAGTTTCGATTATAGAGGCAACACGGTTTTTATATGCTTCAGCAATGTTTGGTGTGGCGATGTGAAATATAGTCGCCAGCCCTACACCTACCAGGATAAAAGGTAAAAGGTATTTTCTGTTGTACAGAAGGAAGTACGCAGCAGTGATGATGCCAAGAACGAGTATTGCTGCGCGACTGCCTGACATAACAATAAAAGCCAGAACAATAAGCAATAAGAGTCTTATGGCGTAAGCAACTTTCAGGTTTCTGGTTTTAAATGCAATGGGGATCAGGAGTGCAAAAACATAGGAAAGAATTTCCCCCCACCTTCCAAGATCCCAAAAGCTGGAAAATCTAGTGATATCGAAACTAAAGTGTGCAAGATCTGCTTTCAGTATATATAAAGCTGATTGCCCACAAGCTATAACCAGACCAATTGCCAAGCTATAAGAAAATGCTCTTCGAATCTCTTTGATTTTGAAGTAATAAAAAGATACAGGTACAGCAAGAAGGGGTATAGCTTTTCTGGTGAAATCAATAGTGCTTGTATAACCTTCTAAAGAAAACAGGCTAGTAATTGTACCAACGACAAGCAAACCCAACAGAGTTTTAACAAAAAGAGAGAGCTCTGTATTGTAGTTGATATAGTGGAAACTTCTGAAATAGAAGTAGCCAAGCAGCGTTAGTACCGGGAAAAGGTAGAGCCCCCCTTTATAGACAAAAAAAGATATGCCCAGCAGACATAAAAATGTCATTTGTATGGGTTGTTCTTTTAAAAACGTATTACTACTCTTCATCGTTTGCCTGTGCTAAGCCACTTTCAGCAATATATTGCTTTGTTTTTCTGGTTGTCTCAAAAAGGTCAAGTACCGCCTGGGTTCTTGGAAGCTCTCTATGCATAAGATGAAGTATGTTAGCCTGATAGAAAATATTTTTTACTTTCACACCAGCACCACGAAGCCTGTACTCTATATCAGTGTCTTCCCCAATACTTGCTGCTTCGTATCTGTTGTCAAACCCATTAATTTTTTCTAAATCAGCTTTAAAAGCAGAAAAATTACAGCCAACAATGCCCTTATCTTTACGATTTAGCTGGTTTGATAAGAACCGGTTTTTGATTCGGAATCCTTTTTCTATGTTTTTTCCCTGGGATTTCAGGTATAGAGCCAGAATCTTAAAAACATTCCGGTTGAAAAAATTTTCAGGGTTTGACTGAGAGTAAAGCTGCTCACCAAGCTGTGCCGGAAGATCTACCCTTCTTCCATTTAAGATATGATTTTGAACCTTATTAGAAAGATGATCCTCAACAAAACCTGATTGTGGAATACAGTCTCCGTCAATAAAAATTACATAATCACTATCGGCAATATTTATCGCTTTGTTTAATATGCGGTTTTTCCTGAAACCTTTATCCAGTTGGGACACATGCTTTATATTTAGTGAGCTTGTATTAATCTCATGCCTAACATAGCTCACTGCATCAGAATTAGAACCATCGTCAGCGATGATTACTTCAAAATTATCTTTCTGGGATTCCAAAGCTCTGAGTATCAGGCCCAAAGCTTTGGTGTTGTTGTAAAAAGAGACAATTACTGAGGCGTTAAACATGGCTATAGCTTCTTCTCCAGGTGTTCAATGACGGTCTGTGGTGATAGCTCTTTAAGACACTTAGAGTGACCCAGCGGGCATTCCCTTTTGAAGCATGGCCTACACTCAATATCAGTATTAAGAATCTGTACTTTGTCTGACAGTGGCGGAGTATATTCAGGGGATGTTGAACCATATAGCGCAATGATATTGCACCCAACAGCGGCAGATACATGCATCAGCCCGGAATCATTGCTGATAACAGTGTGGCAGCATGCGAGTAGGTCAACGGCTTCGACAAGCTTCGTTTTGCCAGCGAGATCAAAACAAACCGCTCTGCTTTTTTCAGATAACCCAGATTTAATTTTATCCGTAGTTTCCTGATCATTTACTGAGCCGAACAGCCAGACTTGCTGGCCTGATTGAATTGCGTGCTCTGCAACTGAGGTATAATACTCTTCTGGCCATCTTTTAGCAGGGCCAAACTCTGCTCCGGGACAAAGCCCTAAAACCGGTCGTTCGCTTGATAAGTTTAATCTCTTCTTTAATTGTTGCTGTGAGGCAATATCTACCTCCAGAGAAGGTTTTGATACAGTCGTCAGAGCTACCTTCTGTAGCATGTCTTGTCTGGGGTAAGCCAGCGCGACGTATCTTTCCACCATGTATTGGAAGACCCGCTTGTCCGGGCGTAAATCTGTAAGCAGACCATAGCGAAACTCACCTTTCCAGCCGGTTCTTTTTTTGATACCGGCAAAGAGAGGGATTAAAGCAGATTTAGCGGAATTAGGCAGCACATAGGCCTGGTCATATTTTTTTTCGGCCAGGCTTCGGCCTATTTTCCACCTTTCGCTTAGGTTAAAAGAGCCGTGCCCAACAGGCATTTCAATGGCATTGGCGACTTCAGGCATACGCTGCAAAATAGGTTTACACCACGCCGGAGCCAGCACATCAATCGATGCTTCAGGGTTTAGAGCTTTTAGCTCTTTGTATAAGCTTTGCGACATTACCATGTCGCCAACCCAAGACGGGCCAATGATTAGAATATTCATACCTATCTGCATTAAGTCGACACAAGCAAGTTAATTTTAGACTTTACTTCATCCCAGTCCAGATAATTGACGGATGGAGGTGTTGTATCTCTGGAAAATACAGAGATCGCTATTTCTGAGTTTGGCCCCCATTGAGTAAAGTTCTTCAGGTCAAAGTTATAAATACAAAATTGCGGTTTGTTCAGCCCCGACGCTATATGTACGGTGGCGGTATCTACAGATGCGACGTACTCGGAGCTCTCGATCAGTGCAATGATGTCAAAAATATTTTCACTCTCACCGAAATGGAATACATTTCTCCCTCCTTCTTTGCTCATTATCTCAGCCTCTTTCCTTGTATCAGGCGAAGACATGATTACTACAGGCAGTTCAGGGGCTGAGCTGTGAACGAGGTGAATAAGCTTTTGAACACTTTCAGTGCTGAGCTTTCTTGAGTGACCGCTGCCAAATGGGTTTAAGGCTAAAAATGGAGCTGCTATCTCATTTTTACTCAAAAACTGCTTAACTTTATCCTGTGAGTCGGGGAGCAGAGGAATAGTGTAGTCAATAGATGGTGCCTGAATACCAACTGCTTCTAGTGCAGTTTTAAATTTACCGGAAAAATGAAGGTCTTTTGTCTTTGTACCCAGCTTTATATCTACCAGCTTGAGTCGATCGTCGGTGCTGGCTATGTGCCTGGCCTTCACAAGATTAAGGAAGTAAATATCTTTCATTTTCATATTGTCATTAAGAGCAATGACAAGGTCGACTTCACCTAAATCTTTGGCTAGCTTATTGAGCTGTTTATATTTCGGCCTTTTGGGGAGTTGAAGCACTTCATCGACACCAAAGTGCTTAGTAAACAGATCAGACATTGCAGGGGTCGTAATAACGCTGATCTTACAGTCCGGAGCACTGCGCCGTATGGCATTAAATGAAGACGATGAGACAAAAGAATCCCCAAGCTTTGCATCCCATCGTAAAAAGACGATTCGCTTAATAGATTCATTTTGCATAGAAGCGAGGTTGTTTTTCTCTTTATCAAAGAGCGCAATACCCAGCTTTCTTCTTACAATGTCCCTGAGGAGTTGAAGCTTTGAGATGGGAAGGTAAAGCTTATTCACTTTTTGAATATTCCAGGTCTGTTAATTTAGCTGCCAACTTTTCAATATGCTTTTGCATTGAAAACTCATTTTCGGCCCGAATGCGGGCGCTCTCACTATTTCTGCTGATTAATTCAGGTTTGTTCAGATACTCAGCTATGGCATTAGCAATACTTTCCGATGATTTGGGATCGCAGAATAGAGCATGCTCCCCCAGTATTTCCGGTAATGCTCCAGTTTTTGCTGCAACAATCGCCTTTTTTTCAGCCATTGCTTCTATAGCGGTTAAACCAAATGCTTCATTGTAATAGGGTAGACAAACAATATCCATAACCGAATACATCGCAGTTATGTCTTTCTGAAATCCAGCCAGATGGATGCGGTTATTGTGTTTACTGGCAGAGGCTGCGGCTGTTAGCTCTCTGGTATAATCAGCGTCTGCACCTTCTGATTCATTGAGGCCACCTACAATTAATAAGTGAAGATCTTTAAAGTCTGAAGCTATTAACTCAAAGGCGCGAATCAGCTCTAACTGCCCTTTACCACGACATATTCTGCCAATAGTACCAATTATTTTTGCTGATTCGGGTATGTCTAATGATTCCTTAACTTCCGCAATATGAGCCTGATCTGTGATGGGCTGCTCAGGAATATCTGTCCCTAACCATAATCTCTCAATTTTGTTTTCAGGAACAGGAAGTGCTTTGATGTTTCTTTTCAGTGTTTCATTACTGATGGAAAGAACCTGATCTACATGGGAGTATACCCATTTATGGTAGATGTCCTTCTTTGGGCGGGTAACGCCCATATGCTCAGTAAAAAGCACTCTACGTGAAGTGAGGAGGTTCAATAGCGCGGAGACCAGGATATCCCCCGACTTATGGCAGTGAATAACTTCCACATTATTCTGCTTAAGCCAGCGGTTTAATTTGAGTAATTCAAAAGCGATAAGGTGGTTTTTGCTTTTTACCTGATAGGTTTCTAACCCCGCCTCATCCATCCCGCTTGCTACACGAGTTCCGGCTACGCACAGACCAAATACTTTATAGCCGTGCTTAATAAACTCTTTACCTGTGCGAATGGGATACATCTCAAGGCCTCCCCATCCTTTGGAGAGGCAAATATGTAATACTGCTTTTTTGCTCAAAAGGTTACCTGGCTACAAAGTCTGTTTATTATTTGTTTTGAATTTCCATATACTCAGCGACACCTTCTGCAACCGTCTTGAACTCATGGTCACAGCCGGCTGCTCGCAGTTTAGTTAGGTCTGCTTGAGTAAATTCCTGATACGCTCCTTTCAAATGCTCAGGGAATGGGATTGTTTCAATTTCACCTTTACCGTGATGCTTAATTACCGCTTTTGCTACTTCTTCAAAGGACTCTGCATTGCCTGTCCCCAGATTGAAAATGCCTGATTTACCGTTTTGCATAAACCAAAGGTTAACGGCTGCTACATCACCAACATAAACAAAGTCACGTATAAACTGCTCGCTACCAGCAAATAGTTTCGGGTTTTCACCGGCATTCATCTGGTTGTTCAGATGGAAAGCAACGGATGCCATGCTGCCTTTATGATCTTCACGAGGGCCATAAACATTGAAGTAGCGGAAACCAGTAACCTGAGAAAGTTCTTCTCCGTGTTCTTCTGCGTCTTTCCAAACACGGCGGACATAATTGTCAAACTGTTGCTTGGAGTAGCCATATACGTTCAACGCGCCTTCGTACTTTTCTTCTTCAACAAAGGTATCTGTTTCACCGTAGGTCGCAGCAGATGATGCATACAGGAATGGAATCTCTCTTTCCAGACAGTAGTGAAGCAGTTCTTTTGAGTACTCATAGTTGTTCAGCATCATGTACTTACCATCCCACTCAGTGGTAGCAGAACATGCGCCTTCATGAAACACCGCCTCAATAGGGCCGAACTCCTCGCCTGCCATAACCTGCATCAGGAAGTCTTCACGATCCATGTAGTCGGCAATATCCAGATCAACAAGGTTTTTAAACTTCTTACCGTTTTTCAGGTGATCTACAACCAGAATATCGGTATAACCTTTTTCGTTTAGTGCCTTAACAATGTTGCTGCCAATCATGCCAGCGCCGCCAGTTACAATGATCATGGTACAAATTCCTTAGTAATAACTTGGGGATAGTATATCAGTAAAACGCCGATGATGGATATTTTGTACTAATGTTCATAAATGTAGTTTTTTTGCTAAAAAAATTGACATGAAATGCGGGATTATATAGCCCAAAGTATCCTACTAATATAGAATCATCCCCTGCTTTATTGGTATGAGTAGGCTTTAACCAAAAAGTTAAGCTGACATTCACTTATGGACAAAAGAAATGAAAATACTTGTTACTGGAGGGGCTGGATTTATTGGCTCTGCTGTTATCAGACATATTGTAAACAATACTCAGGATGAAGTCATAAATGTAGACAAACTTACTTATGCGGGAAACCTAGAGTCATTGAATGACGTTGCCGATAGCTCCCGGTATTCGTTCGAGTTGGTAGACATTTGTAATCGACAGGAGTTAGACAGGGTATTTTCTTATCACCAGCCTGATGCTGTGATGCATTTAGCTGCAGAGTCTCATGTGGATCGTTCAATTGATGGGCCTGCTGCATTTATTGAAACCAATATAGTAGGTACATACACATTACTGGAAGCTGCTCGCTCATACTGGAACAATCTAGGGCAAGAGAAAAAAGAATCTTTTCGGTTTCACCATATCTCGACAGATGAAGTGTACGGAGATCTAGAGGGGACGGAGGATTTGTTCACAGAGAGTACACCTTATGCTCCGAGCAGTCCTTACTCAGCTTCTAAGGCTTCAAGCGACCACCTTGTAAGATCCTGGCAACGAACCTACGGCTTTCCGACTGTTGTAACTAACTGCTCAAACAACTATGGACCATACCATTTTCCAGAAAAACTGATTCCTCTAATGATTCTTAATGCGTTAGAAGGAAAGCCTCTTCCTGTATATGGAGATGGTATGCAGATTCGTGACTGGTTGTTCGTGGAAGACCATGCAAGAGCCCTATATAAGGTGGTAACAGAAGGCGAAGTTGCTGAAACGTATAATATTGGTGGTCATAACGAAAAAGCTAATATTGAAGTAGTAAGAACTATTTGCGACCTTCTTGAAGAGTTAATGCCTAATAAGCCTGAAGGTGTTGAAAAATATCAGGACCTTGTTACTTATGTAACTGACCGCCCTGGGCATGATGTCAGATATGCAATTGACGCAACCAAGATTGCTGATGAATTGGGCTGGAAGCCGGAAGAAACATTTGAGAGCGGTATTCGTAAAACGGTCGAGTGGTACTTGAACAATCAAGAGTGGTGGAGCCGGGTACTAGATGGTTCGTATAGCAGAGAGCGCTTAGGCACAAAAGGATAGAATATGAAAGGTATTGTATTAGCTGGCGGCAGTGGTACCAGGTTGTACCCAATAACAAAAGGAGTGTCTAAGCAGCTATTACCTGTCTACGACAAGCCGATGATTTATTATCCCCTATCGACGTTGATGTTAGCTGGAATTAGGGAAATTTTAATTATTACAACGCCTGAAGATAGTGAGTCATTTAAAAGGCTATTGGGGGATGGTTCTGACTATGGGGTTGATCTGCAATATAAAGTGCAACCATCTCCAGATGGACTAGCTCAGGCTTTCATTATTGGAGAGGAGTTTATTGGTGATGACTCTTGCTGTTTAGTACTTGGTGATAACATTTTTTATGGCCAATCTTTTAGCCGAACACTTCAACAGGCCGCTGCTAGAAATAACACAGCAACAGTATTTGGGTATAGTGTTAAGGACCCAGAGCGATTTGGGGTGGTTGAGTTCGATGAAAATATGAAGGCCCTTTCCATCGAAGAAAAACCAGAAAAACCTAAATCCAGTTACGCTGTTACCGGCCTTTATTTTTACGACAACCGGGTTGTGGATTTTGCAAAGCAGGTTAAGCCCTCTGAGCGTGGTGAGTTGGAAATTACAGCTATTAATCAGATGTACCTTGAAGACGGTTCATTAAACGTTGAGCTGTTAGGGCGTGGATTCGCTTGGTTGGATACTGGTACCCATGAGAGCCTACATGAGGCTTCTTCTTTTGTGCAAACAATAGAGAATATTCAGGGACTGAAAGTGGCTTGCCTTGAAGAAATAGCTTGGCGCAACGGATGGCTTTCCATTGAATGCTTAGAAGAAATTGGGCGAAGTATGATGAAAAATGAATACGGCCAATATTTAATGAGACTAGCCTCAGGGATTAATGAATAAAATGAAGGTTCTCGTAACAGGAAGTAATGGCCAGGTTGGTTACTGGCTGGAAAAGCTACTTCGCGATAAGGCTGATTTATTAGCAGTCGATCAGGATGAACTGGATATCACTGACAAAAATGCAGTATTTAAAACCGTTGAATCCTTTCAGCCAGATGTTGTAATCAATGCTGCTGCGTATACTGCTGTTGATAAAGCTGAAGAAGAAAAAGAGCTGGCGTATAGAGTTAACAGAGATGGCCCTCTGTATCTGGCTCAGGCTGCAAATTCAATTGGTGCTTCAATTCTTCATATCTCAACGGACTATGTATTCCCCGGGAATAAAGAAGGTTGTTATATTGAGCAGGATGTTACTGAACCAAGGTCTGTTTACGGGGCAAGTAAGTTAGCTGGTGAACAGGCTGTGCGTGAAAATTGTCACCATCATATAGTTCTGAGAACTGCTTGGGTATTTGGAGAGCATGGAAATAATTTTGTAAAAACTATGCTTAAGCTTGCGGATAGAGAAAGTCTAAGTGTTGTTGGTGATCAGGTTGGAGGCCCAACCTCGGCGAAAGACGTTGCTACAGTATTAGTTCGGATTGCCAATCTTATCTATCAGGGAGATGGCGTGGTATTCGGTGTATACCATTATTCGGGTACTCCTTATGTCAGTTGGTACCAGTTTGCTGAACAGATTTTTGATAGTGCTCTGGAGCAAGATCTAATTGCTAAGAAGCCAGAATTAAAAGAAATTGTTTCAGAAGAGTACCTGACTCCGGTTGAGCGCCCTAAAAACTCCAAGCTTGATCTAAGTAAGATTGGAGAGGAGTTCAATATTAAGGGAAGTGACTGGAAATCAGAGCTTCTTAACCTTACGAATTATCTAAACTAGTTTGCTTATGAAAATTATTGAAACCAAAATCCCAGAAATAAAAATTATAGAACCAAGAGTGTTTGGTGATGAGCGAGGTTTTTTTATGGAAATCTGGCGAGATAATACATTCGAAGATCTGGTTGCAGGTAAACCGGTTACGTTTGTTCAAGATAATCACTCCAAGTCAACGAAAGGGATTCTGAGAGGGCTTCATTACCAGACAGAGAATACTCAAGGGAAATTGGTTCGCGTAGTTTCCGGGGAGGTGTTTGATGTGGCTGTTGATGTGCGGAAAGATTCTCCGACATTAGGTCAGTGGGTAGGAGTCTACTTGTCTGCTGAAAATAAAAGGCAGTTATGGGTGCCGGAAGGTTTTGCCCATGGTTTCTATGTAACAAGTGACGAAGCAGAGTTCGTGTATAAGTGTACGGATTACTACAACCCTAAGGCGGAACATACAGTTCTATGGAATGATTCCGATATTGGGATTGAATGGCCTGTTATGCCTAACGAGCTTCCTGTCTTATCCGAAAAAGATAAGTTAGGTATCAAACTATTAGAATCGGAGCTTTTGTAGGTGTAGCACCTGAATAGCAGGTTTGTGTCTTTTGCTGTAGAATCGGCAGAATTTTACCTTCGCGCATTAAGGCGAATATCACATAACGCTATGAATTTGCATGTGGGGAGTGTTACCTAAGGGCGGTAGCGTGCTGGAAAACAGGATAAATATGCTCGTGTTACTTGGCTTGAAATGAATTAGGAAACCGAAATAACCAACGTAGCACTTTCTGAAGTCCCTACTGTGCGGGGGGAGCTTACCCTGATGAATTATCTAACAATATGAGAAGTAAGGAATATTGATGTTTTTACCTGTAATCATGGCGGGAGGGGCGGGTTCTCGTCTGTGGCCATTATCACGCTCTTCATTTCCTAAACAGTTTTTATCTCTTGATAGTAAAAGTTCGCATACAATGTTGCAGGCGACACTGGATAGAGTTGCTGATATGGATGCCTCTGATGCAATAATTATCTCGAATGAGGAGCATCGGTTTATAGTTGCAGAGCAATTAAGGACGCATGGTAGCAAAGCAAGAATAATCCTTGAGCCAGCGGGAAGAAATACGGCACCAGCAATAGCATTGGCAGCAATCCAGGCTTTAGAAGGTGGAGAAGATCCTGTGATGCTTGTTTTAGCTGCTGATCATATAGTTAAAGACAAGCCAGCCTTTCAAGCGTCGGTCTTAAAAGCTTTAGATGAAGCTCAGAAAGGAAACTTAGTTACATTCGGAATTGTACCGACTGCTCCTGAAACTGGGTATGGCTATATCCAGCGGGGAGAACCTGTAGGAGATGGTACGTACTCGGTTAAACAGTTTGTCGAAAAGCCTAAACTAGAAGTAGCAGAAAAGTATTATGAAAGCGGCCATTATTACTGGAATAGCGGGTGCTTCATGTTTAAAGCCAGTGTCTATTTGAAAGAGTTAGAGCGTCACTCTAAAGATATTTATCTTAGCTGTCAGAAAGCTTCAGAGGAAACAAACTCAGACCTAGACTTTATTCGTGTTAATGAAAAAGAGTTTTTGAAATGCCCTGACGACTCAATTGATTATGCGGTAATGGAGCATACCGAAAAGGCTATAGTTGTCCCGCTAGATGCTGGGTGGAGTGATGTTGGCTCTTGGTCGGCGTTATGGGAGGTTTCAGAAAAGGATCAACAGGGTAATGTATATCACGGTGATACTATCCTCAAAGGTACGAAAGATTGCTATATATACGCCCCCAACAAATTAGTTGCAGCTGTTGGGCTGGAAAATGTCGTTGTTATTGAAACTAAAGATGCTGTACTGGTTGCTGACAAAGATAAGGTTCAGGAAGTTAAAAAGATTGTAGAGCATTTAAAAGCAGAGAGTCGTGCAGAGTATAAAGAGCACCGAGAACAATATAGGCCTTGGGGCAAGTCTGATGCGATAGATAAGGGACAAAGGTATAAGGTTAATAGAATTACCGTTCAGCCTGGAGGTAAGCAGTCATTGCAGATGCATTACCATAGAGCTGAGCATTGGGTTGTAGTTTCCGGGACTGCAAAGGTAGTAAAAGAGGGTGTTGAGCATTTGATTACAGAAAATCAATCGTTGTATATCCCTGTTGGCGTTAGCCATATGATCGAAAACCCAGGGTCTCTTCCTTTAGAGTTGATAGAAATTCAGTCAGGTTCTTACCTTAATGAAGATGATGTAGTACGTATTGAAGAGTGAACTTGAAGTGGAAAAACTAACTTGTTTTAAGGCCTATGACATTCGTGGCCAGCTAGAAAAAGAAATCAGTGCGGATATAGCTTACCGAATTGGACGAGCTTTTGGTCAGTTCTTACAAAAGAGTGGAACGGAAGAAAAAACGGTCGTAGTAGGTGGTGATGTTCGTTTAACCAGTGAGGAGCTAAAGCTTGCATTATCTGATGGCTTGAACGATGCCGGTGTAAACGTATTGGATATTGGATTATCTGGTACCGAGGAAGTTTACTTTGCTACTTTCCATCTGGGTGTTCAGGGCGGTGTTGAGGTTACTGCCAGTCATAATCCAATTGATTACAATGGTATGAAAATCGTTCTGGAAGGATCTCGTCCTCTAAGCAGAGATTGCGGGTTAGAGGAGATTCAAGAACTAGCAGAAAATAATTGCTTTGTAGAGCCGGTAACTAAGGGGAACTATAAGAAAATATCAATCCTGGAAGACTATGTTGATCATCTATTGGGTTATGTTGCTATCGAAAATATTAAACCTATGAAGTTAGTAATAAACTCGGGTAACGGTGCAGCTGGTCACGTAATTGATGAGTTAGAAGCTAGATTTAGAAAACTAGATGTTCCTCTGGAAATAGTGAAAGTGCATAATGACGCTGATGGAAACTTCCCTAACGGCATTCCTAATCCACTTTTACCAGAGTGTCGAGAAGACACTGCTGCTGCTGTAAAAAAACATAATGCTGATATCGGTATCGCTTTTGATGGGGACTTTGATAGATGTTTCTTCTTCGATGAATATGGAAACTTTATTGAGGGGTACTACATCGTTGGTATGCTAGCGGAAGCATTTTTACAAAAAGAAGCAAATGCAAAAATAATTCATGATCCAAGATTGACATGGAGTACTATCCAAGATGTAAAAAATTCAGGTGGTGTTCCAGTCTTATCTAAGACGGGTCATGCATTTATTAAAGAGAAAATGCGAGATGAAGATGCAGTTTATGGTGGTGAAATGAGCGCTCACCATTACTTTAGAGATTTTGCGTATTGTGATTCTGGCATGATTCCTTGGCTATTAGTCACAGAGCTACTTTCCCTAAAAGAAATATCTCTTTCAGGGGCAATTGAAAGCAAGGTTACGGCTTATCCATGCAGTGGTGAAATTAATTATAAAGTCGCCAACGCAAAGGAGCTAATAAGTAAAATTGAATTTGATTTCGGTAAGAAAGGCAAAATTGATAAAACGGACGGATTAAGTATAGAGTTTGATGATTGGAGATTCAATATAAGAACATCAAATACGGAGCCATTGCTAAGATTAAATATTGAGTCGAAGAGAAATAAACAACTGGTGAACGATAAAGTTTTACTGCTAGAGAGCTATATTAAGGCTTAGTATGTTTTTGAATGTGATAAAAAGTTTATGGCTGTATAGAGAGTTTATCCTAGGCAGTGTGAAAAGAGAGTTCCAGTTAAACTATCAGCGATCTATGTTAGGTATTGCTTGGTCTATTGCAAATCCTTTATCTATGATATTAGTTTATACAGTCATTTTCTCTCAGTTAATGAAAGCTAAACTCCCTGGTATTGACGGGGCATTTGGTTATAGTATTTATCTGTGTTCAGGTATAGTAACATGGGGGTTATTTGCCGAACTTACTAGGAAAAGTATCGGCATGTTTATAGAACATGCTAATTTGATAAAAAAAATTAATTTTCCGCGGTTGTGCTTACCTGTAATAATAACGCTAAATTCTCTTTTAAACTTTTCTATCATATTTTCTATTTTCTTACTGTTTATTATTATATCTGGGAATTTTCCTGGATATAAAATAGTAGCTGTTCTACCAATTTCTCTTGTGCTAATTACCTTCGCTATGGGGTTGGGCTTAACATTAGGTGTCCTTAATGTCTTTTTTAGAGATGTTGGCCAGCTATTTAATATTCTTACACAGCTTTGGTTCTGGGGAACGCCAATAGTTTATCCAATAAATATTCTTCCAGAGTCTATTCAGTTCATCGTAGGGCTGAACCCAATGACCATAGTCATGTCATCTTACCAAAACCTATTTGTAATGGGAGCTTGGCCAAGCTGGACCGCTTTATCTTTCGTGTTTTTGCTAGGCTTATTTTTTTGTAGCATCGCGCTTGTTTTGTTTAAAAAACATGCAGGTGAAATTGTGGATGAAGTCTAATGGGTAAAATAGTGGTTTCTAGTGTTGGGAAGGCGTACAAAATATATCCCAACCGTTGGTCTAGATTAATTGAGTGGTTTACACCATTGGGTAAGAGGCACGTAGATAGGTGGGTACTTAAAGATTTAAACTTTACTATAGAACCGGGAGAAGCCGTTGGGATCGTTGGAATCAATGGGGCTGGAAAGAGCACCTTGTTAAAAATGATAACAGGAACAACAGTCCCAACAAAAGGAAATATCCAGCTAACGGGAAGTGTTGCTGCACTTTTAGAGCTAGGAATGGGCTTCCATCCAGAGTTTACTGGGCGTCAAAATGCATACATGGCTGGGCAGCTCTTAGGATACTCAAAGTCTCAATTAGAAGAGAAAATGGAGTCGATTATAGAGTTCTCGGAAATAGGTGACTATATAGATCAACCTGTAAGAGTGTACTCCAGTGGTATGCAAATGAGATTAGCTTTTAGTGTTGCGACAGCTGTACGCCCAGATATTTTAATTGTCGATGAAGCTTTATCTGTAGGTGATACATACTTTCAACATAAGAGCTTTTCGAGGATTAGAGACTTTAGAGAGCAAGGAACAACTTTATTAATAGTTTCTCATGATAAACAAGTAATACAGGGTATCTGCGATAGAGCCGTCCTAATCAATGGTGGAGTTATTGAGATGGAAGGCAATCCAGAGACCGTGATGAGTTATTACAATGCTTTGTTAGCCGAGCGAGACAGTGAGAAGGTTCTGGTTGAAGCTAAAGAAACTAGTGTTAGTAGTAAAGTTTCTTCTGGAACAGGGGAAGTTGTAATATCCAGTATTTCTGTGGAGAGTCGTTCAGGTGAGAAATTGGATGTTGTTCATGTTAGCCAGCCTATCTCTATTAAAATTAAAGCAATAGTAAAGAAGTCTGTACCTGAGTTGGTAGCTGGCTTTTCAGTTAAAGACCGTTTGGGGCAAGTGGTATTTGGAACCAATAGTTATCACCTCAACCAAACACAATCAAACCTTGAGGAAGGTGACGTGGTTGAGTTTAACTTTAACTTTGCGTGTAATATTGGGGTTGGTTCATATAGTGTTTCAGTTGCTTTACATAGCGGCGAAAATCATATTGATAACTGTTATGAGTGGCGTGATAAGGAGTTGATTTTTAACATTATTAATGTAGATAAACCCATATTCGAAGGAAATAGTTGGATAGATCAAGAGCTAAAAGTTACCTATGAACATAGAAAGTAGTAGCCATTTATCTGTTTTAGAAAATAAGTTAGCGCATGCTTATTTCGAGGAAATAAAGACGATTTCATCTTCAGATGTATATGAAATCTATTTGAAGCCTATATCATCCGTATTTCCTAACTCTATAGGAAATGTGTTAGTCATCAATAGTAACATAGAAAACTGCGTTAGTAATATTAGATCGCAAGCAGGTTTAAATGCGGAGTGTTTTGAGCTGACTGGTGTAGACTCAGATGTTTACGCCGATATTATGAGTTGTCTCGATAATTACTCCAGTAATAGTTTCGAAGCTATTGTACTAATTGATTGCTTTAGTAGGATTTCAAATGAAGAATCTGAACAGGTATCGAAGCGACTTAGTGAAGTGTTGAAGGATGGTGGTATTTGCATATGTAGCTTTGCTAATCCTGATTATTTTTATCGGCAAGGTATTATAGTTAAAAGTATAACTCCACTTTCTTTTGAAAATAGTACAAAATTGTTTTTAAATGCTGGCTTAGAGAAGAGTAAGTGTGTTGATTCTGTTAATCTTTTTAAAGGGAAAGAAAAGGTTGAACATAGAATGCTTCCTACATATCTCTTTGTAGGAAAAAAGAACGGTGGTAATGAACTTGGGATTATAAGCTATGATGAAATGTTTGCTGATCGACCGTTTAGTGGGGAACCTGAATCTACTAAAAAAAATCAACTAGAGATAGCCAAGCTTCACACAGAGTTAACATTACAAAAAAACGAATTGGATCTAATTTACAATAGTCTTTCTTGGAAAATCACTTATCCATTTCGCCGAATTTTTAACGCAGTCTCTTCAGCAAAAAGTTGTATGGAATATGCAGTAAATAAAGATCGCCAGTGTATATACATAGATATATCTCAACTTGTACATGTAGACTCTAAAACAGGAATACAAAGAGTTGTATGGAACATAATCCGGAGTTGGGGGCATGAGTCTGCGGTAGCGAACAAACTAAAACTTATTTATTCCTTTGGGCATGAGAACTGTTATTGGCATGCTACACGATTTGTGGAGGAGAACTTCAGTGATACCAAGATTATATCTGATGTACCAGACGCGGAACCTGTAAAATTTAAGGCAGGAGATATATTTCTTGGATTGGACTTCCAACCAACAGTTATAGCTTCAAATGCAAGCTTATTACAAGATTTAAAGGAGATTGGAGTTAATATTCAATTTATTTTGTATGACATCCTTCCTATCCGATTTCCTCATTTTTTTCCGAAGGTTACGGACCAGTTTAGAAAGTGGGTTGATGTTATATCATCTTCGGACCATGTAATCTGCATTTCAGAAACCGTCAAGAATGATTACGCGCAATGGCTTGAGGAGCAGGGTATTGTAGGTGGTTCGTCACCTAAGTTGGATCACTTTATACTCGGCTCTGACGCTGTCAGTCTGTCAGAAAGTACTCCGGCTAAACTTAGCCAAGAACTCGACTCATTTGTGGCAAATATTCAAGCGAAAAAATCGTTCCTGATGGTGGGTACTTTAGAACCAAGAAAGGCACATGAGCAAGTTTTAAGAGGATTTGAGTTACTCTGGAATAAAGGTGAGGATATTAACCTAGTGATCGTAGGTAAAAAAGGTTGGATGTCAGAAGGATTAGCTCATAAGATATTAGCACATGAAGAGTTTAGCCATCATCTTTATTGGCTTGAGGGAGTGAGTGATGAGCTTTTAAACCGAATGTACTCAAGTTCTTCCGCTCTTATTGCTGCCTCATACGGTGAGGGGGTCGGGTTACCTTTGGTTGAGGCAGCACAAAACTCTCTGCCAGTTATCGCGCGTAATATCCCTGTATTCAAAGAGGTAGCTGGTGAGGGAGCATATTATTTTTCTGATGAACGCTCTCCAGAAACTATTTCTGCATGTATTCTGGACTGGATATCTTTATATAACTTAGGAGCTCATCCGAAACCGGCACTTGTTCCACGAGTATCATGGAAAGAAAGTGCAAAGAGCTTATTAGATTTAGTACTAAAATAAATTATTGAAGAGTGACAATGAGTATTATTAAGCGACTTCTAAGAATTTTAATTGAACTTATTTCAACATCTCCTTTTTTAAAGAAGGTTGTTTTAAAAACCCTTGATAATAAACTAGGGGAAAAATTACTTAACAAAGTAAAACTGATGTTTTCTTCTGAAGTTGAAGTAGAAAGAGCATACATGGATCCTGAGGCCTATAAAATATATAAAAAAATGAAGTGCCTAAGAAGGGGGTGTAAATAAATGAAAATAGTAATTGATTTGCAGAGCCTTCAGTCGAGCAGTAAGAATAGAGGGATTGGCCATTATACAAAGTCTCTATTAACTCAAATTTCTAGCGATTGGTCGGACCATGAAGTCATTCTATTGCTGAATCGTTTTGATAAAAAAAACATAGAAGATCTTTGTTTTGAGCATGAAGACTTCTTCACACAATTTAAAGTCGTTTTTTTTGAAGGTTTAAATGGTTCTGTAGAATCGTCGCAGGAATACCTTACTAGAGTTAAGCTATCTGAAGAGTTACGTCACACAGCTATAGAGGCATTGAATCCTGACGTTGTACTGATTACATCTCTGATCGAAGGTGGCTCAGAAGAGTTTGCGTGCTCGATACCAAAGGTACGGAACTATAAAGTTGGCGTGATTGGTTATGACTTGATCCCGTTAATAAACCCAGACATGCACTTGGTGATTCCAAATGTTAAACAATGGTATATGAGAAAGGTAAATCAGTTTCATAATGCTGACATCATATTTGCAATATCTGATAGTGCTAGAAGCGAGTTTATTGAGTACTTAAATATATCACCAAACTCTGTAGTAAATATATCCTCAGCCTGTAGCCAAGATTACTTTGAAGATGTCGAGGAAAGTGAAAGAAAACGTTGTTTAGAAAAAATCGGGATCAATAGTCATTATATTCTTTACAGCGGTGCCTGTGATGAAAGGAAAAATCTATTTAGACTTATAGAGGCTTACTCTAAGCTTGATGAGAGTATTATTGAGAATAATAAACTGGCTTTAGTGGGAAGATATAGCGAGGTAGATAAAAAGCTTCTTTCTAAATACGTAAAAAAATGCGGGCTAAGTAGTGGTAATATTATTTACACTGGCTATATAAGCAATAGAGAACTGAATGTTTTATATAGTAAATGTAGTTTGTTTGTTTTTCCATCATTGCATGAAGGCTTTGGCTTGCCAGTTTTAGAGGCAATGACTTGTGGGGCGCCGGTGATTTGCTCGAATACATCAAGCCTACCTGAAGTGATAGGGATTGAATCCGCAATGTTCGACCCAGAGAATGTTAAGGAAATAAGAGATTTAATGCAACTCGTGTTGACAAATAGCGACAAGAAAAAAGAGCTTCTTGAAAATGCAGAGGTACGAAAACTTTTATTTAGCTGGAAAATAACGACAAATAGAATTTTAGAACATTTTTTGGATATGAAAGTTGGATATAGTAGTGACTCGTTAGTATCAGATGCGGAAAAACACATGATAGAAAAGCTTACTGAGAAATGTGACGAGTTAAATGCAAGTGATACTCTCATGAGAGAGGTTGCTTGTAGTATAAGTGCCAACAGTCAATATATTAAAAATAATTACCTTTAGAGCATATTTATGTCAATAAAACGAATGGAAGCTTTAGCTATATACTTGTTCTTTATAGCACTTGGTGTTTGGCGATATAGCGACGTAATTTTCTCTCAGACTATGTCTTTGGCAAATAGTGGAGATGGTATTGCAACTATAGCTGGTATTTTTGCTGTATCTGAACAAGTACTTGGGTATGACTCTAGCCTATTTATTAGTGATATGTTTCAATTTGAAAGGCATGGAGGTTTGCTTGCTCAGCCTGGGCCCTTTAGTCAAATTTGGAAGATTGTAGATGTGGTCTTTGGGGGGCTATTTGAACCTAATACCGCATATGATGTGGTAGGTATGCTGGGTTTCGTTCTTGCTTGTGCTTGTGGCTACAAGTTATTTTCATACATTAATTTTAACAAATTTGCATGCATAATCCTCTCTGTGATAGTTGCGTCACTTGATGTGACTCTTATCCGCTCGAATAGTCATCTTTTTGGAGTTGGGATGTTTTTTATACCAATTCTAGTCGTACTGTACACTATGAAAGCTGGAAAAGAGGTAGATAACAAGATCATTGTAATTTTAGCAATTCTGCATGCTGTTAATTTTAATACTAATGAGTACTATGGTTACTTTGGAGTATTTTTCACCACATCGTATCTTGTTGTTTCTTGGCTTATTAAAGTAAAAGATATCGAGATACGGGGGCTCATCAAAAGCCTATTGATAGGCTTGTGTGCATTTCTTGTTTTGATGCTCTTGCTTTACCCTACAGTCCTTTTTGAACCTATTGCCTCAAAACTCACTTCTTTCGGTGCAAATGAGGCCGCAGCTAAGAGTGCGGAAAGCCATCATGTTCATGATTGGAATTCCTTCTTAATTTTTTCCATTTCTAATATCTATTCTATTTTTGAGCCAGATAATGCAATACTCGCTCGATTTATTAATATCGACATATTCAAGAATGAATTGTGGGAGATGACATATAGGATTGGTTTAGCTATTCCGCTTTTTATTTTTGTTATCACTTATACTGTGTTGTTGAAGGATAAGGAAAAAATTATGGCGGATCTTCAGGTGATCGGTCCGCTAGTTATTTCTAGTGTTGTGATGTTGTGTCTGTCGTTACATCCTTCATTTTCGTTCTCATTGGTTCCTTTGACCTATAAGATTGCCCCGATGTTTAGGGTCTCCACCAGAGCACTATTATATTTTGATATATGTATGCTTGTTATGCTTGCTTTGTCTCTAAAGTGGCTTGTCGTAATCATAAAGGAAAATATTAGCAATAAAATAGCCTCAGCAGTGTTGGTTGCTCTGATTGTTGGTTTTGTTGGGCTTCTTTCATATTCGGACTCTTCGAAAATCAGTATAAAAGGCAAGTTGCCGGCCTTATCGTTACCTATTGTTGATGTATATAGAGAACTTGGAGAGCTTCAAGATGGAGTGCTGATGGAGCTTCCTTATCACTCGCCGAAAACAGCAACACCGGAAGCTGTATATGAGTATTTATATAACAGGGTTGCTCATAAGAAGCCTATCGCCAACCAAGTTTATACTGGCTCGAACAATACCAAGTACCTGGATGACATTCATGATTTCTCTGAAGCGGTGAATAATCTGGATGACCAGTTATTAAACAACCTTGTAGTGGGTGGATTGAGGTACCTGGCGGTTAAGAAGGATATGGACGAAGTTATTGAAGTGATTGAGCGCTCAGAGGTGTTTGGTTTGGTGTCAAGTGACGAGCGTACGAACGTTTATGCAGTTAAAGAGCAGGCTAAGTTGCCTAGTGTAAGCATCCAATATTTTGTTTTTTCAAATATTGTAGCAAGCAAAGACTAATATGGTAGATTTAACAGGTGGTACAGGTATGAGTAAGAATAACAAGAAAAAAGTTAGCATTGTTATTCCTGTATATAATGAGCAAGATAATGTAGAGTTGCTTGTTGAAAAGCTCGGTGGTATTGCAACACAGGAAGACAGCTACTTATGGTCAATTCAGTTTGTGGATGACTGTAGTAAAGATGCAACCTGGGATAGGCTTAAAGAGTTAAAAAGTGATCACTTAGAGATATCAGCGATACGTTTTTCTACTAACTTCGGTAAAGAACCAGCGCTGGTTGCAGGGTTGCAGGAGTGCACAGAGTCAGATGCTGTGATTTTTATGGATGGTGACCTTCAGCATCCGCCAGAATTAATCCCCGTATTTTTGAGGAAGTGGGAAGAGGGCTACCTAAATGTATCAGGAGTGAGGAAAAAAGCTGAGGACTATTCCGCTTTTAAGAAGTTTGCATCAAGTATATTTTACAAGTTAATGAATATATTTTCTGATGTAGATATTCCTAAAGGGTTAACGGACTTTAAATTAATAGACAAAAAGGTTGTATCAGAGTTTTTAAAATTTAAAGAAAAAGCACTGATGTTCAGAGGGTTGATAGAATGGATGGGGTTCAGCCGAGCTTATATAGATTTCGAAGCTCCATCTCGTCACAGTGGCGAAGTATCGTATTCGTTCAGGAAGTTGTATCGACTAGCTTGGAATAGTTTTACATCCTTTTCTCTTTTGCCATTAAAAGCTGCCGGAATTCTTGGAACAATTATTATTTTTTGTTCGAGTGCCTTACTATTATTTATGGTTATTACTGAAGCATTAAATACACAAGTTTTTACCGCTATGGGTTATTTTGTAGTGTTTAACACCTTATTGACGGGAATTGTATTGTCAGCTATCGGATTTACAGCTATTTATATAGGAAGAATACACGTGCAAGTGGTTGATAGACCTTTATTTATTGTAGAGAAAGGTTTCTCCGAAAAAAATAAAGAAAAAGAAGAAAACCAAAGAGATAAACAAGATGATTAATGTTTTTGTTGGCACTACTGCTGAGTTAATAAAAGTTTTTCCCTTGATGGTAGAGCTGAATAGAAAGAAAATTCAATATCGTCTAATATCAAGCGGTCAGAATGATATTCGTCATTCTGAGTTATTCGATCTATTTGATTTAGAAAGACCAGATATTGTATTTACTAATTCCAGTCATAAACAATCAGCACTGGGTTTAATAATATGGTTCATATCGACACTAGTGCGCGGTTATAATCAATTACGAAAGTTACCACGAACCAGTAGCGAAGTTATGGTCGTTCATGGTGATACAGTTTCAACCGTGATGGGGGCTATGCTTGGTAGGCTTTTAAAAATGAAGGTAGCTCACGTTGAGGCCGGCTTGCGTTCATATAATTATCTGAATCCATTTCCAGAAGAAATTGACAGGGTTATTACTTCAAGGTTAGCAAGTATACACTATGCACCAAACGATTGGTCTTGCGGGAATTTAGGTAAGGTAAAAGGTGAGGTAGTCAATACCCAGGAGAACACACTTATTGATGCTCTCAGATTAGCTAATGAAGTGAAAACCTCTAGTCCGGATTTCATGGATAAGTTGCAATCTCATGATTACTTCGTATTTGTTGTACATCGCCAGGAAAATCTTTTTGATTCAGACTTTGTAAAGTGGATCGTTGAAAGGTGCATCGAGGAGTCCAAAAAAACTCATTGTGTCCTAGTCTTGCATGAGCTTACTCGAATTAAGTTGGAAGAGTTAGGTTTACTTGAAATTCTGGAGAAAGCGCCAGATGTGACTTTAATTCCACGGCAGCCTTATGTTCAGTTTATGAAGGTACTATCAGCTTGTTCTTATATGGTAACTGACGGTGGGAGCAATCAGGAAGAGTCTTATTATTTAGGAAAGCCCTGCTTGATTCTCAGAACGCATACGGAAAGGGTTGAGGGGCTTGATAAAAACGTTATTATCTCTAATAAAGAAAAGACACTAATAAACAAGTTCTTTGATAATATAGATGGCTATAGATTGGACAGTAAGCTCAATACTGAGCGCCCATCTGAAACAATTGCGCAGCACTTATCTGAGCTGGCTGGAAAGGTAAGGTAGCAAATGAGTGATGTATTAAAACAAGTCACTATAGTCATAGCGACCTATAACTCTATGCATGTGCTTCCAAGAGTAGCGGATGCTATCGATGCTCAAACCTTTCCTCGGGAGATGATTGATGTTCTGTTGGTAGATGGTGGATCTACTGATGAGACTATTAAATTTGGTCGCTCTAAAGGTTATACTGTGATTGATAACCCTCGTACGGAACCTGTATACGCAAAATATTTAGGTTTCCATAAGGCAAAAACGAAATATTTGATTTATCTAGATCATGATGAGGTTTTTGAAAATGAACGGTGTATAGAAGATCAAGTCAGCTGTGCTACCAGGTTAGGAATGAGAGTAGTATTGAGCTCTGGCTATGTTAACCCCCCTGGCGAGCATGCTATTAATGAATACATCAACGAATATGGAGATCCTTTTAGTTTTTTTATATATCGACTATCGAAGTCTCCAAAATACTTTATCAAGGAAATGGCTAGTAAATATGATATCGAGGAAGAGAACAGTGATTGCTGTATAGTAAACTTTGGTGAAGAAGGGCCATTACCGCTAATAGAGTTACTTGCTATGGGAACTCTAATCGATCGAAGTTACTTCAATAGTGTATTTTCTGATTATGTTAAGAATGCAGAAAATCTTCCACATCTCTTTTATTTTCTAATGAGTAAGGATACTAGAGTTGGGATATGTAAAAAACATATGCTGGTACATTACTCTTCTGAATCCATTCAGGGATATCTGAAAAAAATTTCATGGCGAATATATAATAATATCTATCATAGGGATGGTGTGGGGGCTGCTGGCTATTTAGTGAGAGATAAACTGATGGCCAAGCGTGCAAAAAGCATTGACAAAATTAAGAAGTATTTATTTATTCCTTATGCGTTGCTAATTGTTCCTTCAATAGTAGATACACTGTATTTGATCTGTTCGCGTAGGAAGTTGGTTTATGTTCTGCACACGCCATTATCTATATATGCAGCATCGAAGATAGTATTTAATCAGGTGCTGTTTCTATTTGGTTATAAGCCAAGGCTTAAAAGTTATGACGGAACAAAGGTAATTGATGATGATTGAAGTTGTGTCTTTGGTGAATTTTGATAACCAAGATAGAAGTAGATATTTAAGAGAGTCTTTTGGGAGCTTTTACCATTATAATGATGTTGATATCAGACATATAGTATTCGATTCTTCACAAAGGGTGGGACGCCAAAAAGAGTACTATGATAAATATGATATTGAGCTTGTTCATGCTCCTGGGACATCTTATTCTCAACGTTTAAAGATGATTGAATCAAAGGTAACCAATGATTATTTCTTATTCCACCCAGATGATTTCCGCTGGATCTGTCCATACCCACTAGCAGATGTTATTAATAATTGCAGAAAACATAATATTGATCAGATAAAAATGGTGTGTCGGGGAATGGAGTGGTTTTCTTCCCAAAATCCTGCTCCCAAGCCATGGTATGAAGGTAACCAAGTCGTCACAGGAGAAAAGCTTGAAGAATGCGATGACTTGTTTATATCCAGGCGGCAATGGAGGAGAGACTTTCACGAGCAGTTTTCACTGTCATGCACTATCTCCAGAACAGAGTTTTTTACGAAGCTATGCGGGAGGCTCAGTGATAACATTTTTTCTCCTGGTCAGGCTGAGAAGCATGCATATGTGAGACTGTTTTTCCAACGGTACCTCACTGCGTATTATAAAATGCGTATACCTGTATTTCATTTTGCCGAGTATGATATTGAGGGTGATCGCACGTTAAAAGATATGCTTATAAAAGATAACTTTAGCCTATATAATAAGCTTTATAACAACAAATAAAGGTAAAGAATGTCAAATATAGAAAAAGACTTAGTTAGTGTTGGGATTCCGACTTATAATCGGCCTGAAGAGCTATCTTCTGCAATAGAGCTGATTCTAAATCAGACGTATGAGAATATTGAAGTGATTGTGTCGGATAATAAATCCGAACGTTCGGAAGAAGTTAAAAAAATAGTTAGTAAGTTTCAAAGTTCTGATAATAGAATAAGGTTTTTTCAACAAGAAACAAATATTGGTTCAATAGGAAACTTTAAGTTTGTACTAGGGAAGGCTACAGCTGATTATTTTATGTGGGCAGCTGATGATGATGAGCTTGAGCCTAATTACATCGAAGCTTTAATGGATAAATTAACCTCTGAAAAAGGTTCAATATTTGTAGTATCCGGATACGATGTTGTAGATCGAATGAAAGAGCCTGTGATTAAAACAGACTTTACTCAATATCTTTTTGATATCCCAGGAGGTACTCCTTTTGAACGTATGAGTAATTACGTGCGTCAACCTGACTATCAAGGGAAATCGAAGATCTTATGGGGTATCCATAGAATTTCGACTCTCCGAGAAGCCTTTGATGAAGTATTTGTAGGCTTGCCTGAACGATCAAATATTACATGGGCTGAGTTACCAGTTGAATTTCGCTTACTTGCGAAGGGCAACCTATCAATTGTTCCTGATGTACTTTTCCACGCAAATCTGTTGCCATCATCAGAAGGCTTACGTGAGGGGGAACTATTCAATAAGAGGGAAGTAGAGATATGCAGAAGATCTTATGATGCTTATAGAAGGGCTGTAGAAAGTAGTATTCAACTTTCTCCGAAGGAAAGGGCTACTTTGTTTAGAATGCTAAAAAAAGAGGAGCTTATAGTTATATCCAGAATGGTTGCTTTTGGAGCAATCAAACGCCTATCCCCTAACTTAGCAAGAAATATTAAAAAAATATGGATGATGCTTCTTAAATAGTTATTAAACTGTTGTTTTATATGTTATGAATTGGTGATGCTGTTAAATTTTTTGAATTATACTCTTGGTGAGAAACATTGAATATTTTTAAAGTTGGAGTGATGCTTATAGGGATTTCCAACGTAACAAATGTATTAAATTATGCCCTCATGATATATGTATCTAGGAGTCTGTCTAAAGAAGAGTTTGCTACAGTCACTTCAGTAACTTCTCTCGGGATTATGTTTCTTTCCTTTGCTGCAGTGATTCCTTCCATCTACGTTTTGGTGCTCAACGACATGAGTGTCAGTTCTGATGATCGAAAGCTAAATGGTTCCAGGTTAAGTAATTTGGTAATTGTGATAAGTGGTGCCGTCCTTCTCGGAATGCTCCTTTTTTCAGATAGTTTATCAGCATTTTTACATTTAAACAGTTTGTGGCCTGTAAGACTGTACGCATGCTGCCTTTGTTTTAGTCTTTTGTTACAGGTTCCGATTGGCTATGGACAGGGATATCATAAATATAAGGAAGTACAACTCCAAGGGCTTGTGCTTAGCATTGGGAAACTTGCGCTGGTATTTTTGCTGTTTAATTCTGTGGGGGTTGAGGTTAATACTGTTTTAATTGCTGAAGGAATAGCGACAGTACTATCTATATTCTTTCTGGGGAGGATTATTCGAAGCAATATAGTGTTTGATTTTAATAATGTTCTTAGTTTTACTCGCTTGAAGAGATACGCTTCCAGAAGCGTTCCTATTGGGCTGAATTTTATGATCGTAGGCATATTGATTACGGGTGATATTGTACTAGCCAAGCACTTTTTTGATCCTATAGTGGCTGCTGAATATTCTGTAGCATCAAATTTATCGAAAATAGCATACTTTGTATCAGGTGCATTAGGAGGGGTGATGTATGCGCTGGTAACCAAGACGCTGAATCAGGGAGAAAGTGGCTTGAAGGTGCTTTTTTCATCTTCATTAATGGCTCTTGTAACTGGTGGACTGGTTGTTTCATTATCTTATCTCTTTCCCGAGCAAATCATAACTCTTCTATTTGGACATAGATATTTAGCTTCGAAGGATGTTTTTCAAGTATTATCTCTATCGATGACATTGCTAAGTGTGAATAGTATATTTTTTAGTTATTTTCTTGCTAAGAGGAACTATACTTACCAAAAACCATTGCTGATACTTTTAGCTATTGTGGTAGGATATGTATTTCTCTTCTATGGCAAAGACTTATCATCATTGAAAATGTCGTTACTTGTGAGGAATTTAATGGTGATAATACTTCTGGTAAACCTCTATTTGGTTTTTGAGAATAAAGTAAAACAAATTAAAAATAGCATTTTTTGAACTAGTTTAATTGTAGTAGGAGCCATATTTAATGGGCAAAAAGTTGGATTTAGGCTGTGGCCGATATAAGATTGAAGGGACCCTAGGAGTCGATATAGTTAAACAAGAGTCAGTGGATATCGTGCATGATCTTAATAGTTTTCCTTATCCCTTTGAAGAAAGTGATGTTGAAGAGGTTCACTGTTACCATGTAATGGAGCATGTCGATGATTTTATAGGGATGATGCATGAAATTTATAGGATATGTCAGAATGGTGCGAAAATTTACATTCGCTGCCCTCACCCCACTAGTTGCTCTACAGCCTGGGCAGATCCCACGCATAAACGGTTTTTTGTAAAAAACTCTTTTATTCACTTCAGAGGTGATGCAAACAACATATATGGATTTAAAACTAACTTTGTGGTTAAAAAAGTTAGATTGCATTACTATCTTTATGAAGGTGTAAGAAACGGTGTAGCCCTCCAAAAAATGCCATTATTCATAAATCACATTGTCAACAAAATTGTAAACTCTTCTTCATTAATGCAGGACATTTTTGAGCGTCTACTAGTGTACTATATTGGTGGGTTTGAAGAAGTGTATTATGAGTTGGAAGTGATAAAGTGATTATGCGTGGTTTTGAACATGAATAATTACTCGAATAGAAGTATGGACATCGGTTACTATAAATTAGAATCTGATTCCCAATTGTTTAATAAACAAGTTTATAATGCAAAGATTAGCAGGTTTATTATTTCAGATACTACACTGCATGAATATCATGAGTTTGAGTCTGAGTTGTATAAGAAAGGAGTCGAGCTGCTAGGTCTGCGCATTCCACAGTCTGATTTGAAAGCAATTAACTTCTTCGAAAATCATGGTTATCAGTATATCGAAGCTAGCTACAGACCATTTCTTATTCTTAAAGATATTGCTCATTTGAATACTCAGGAAAAGTTTCTACTAAAAGAGGCTAATATTGGCGATTCAATTAGAATCGCTGAAGCTGCGGGGGCAATATTTTCCTTCGGTAGATATCATCAAGATCCTAACGTGGAAGATAAACTGGCAAACATAAGGTATTACAACTGGGTTATGAATGCATTTGATAACGAGTGTCAATCGATTCTCAAATGCGTTAGTACTAAAACCGATGATATCTTGGCCTTTTTTATAGTCGAATATCCAGAACCAAGTGAGTGTTTTCTATCGCTAGTGGGCTTAATGCCTAATTATATAGGAAAGAGATTGTCGAAATTTGTTTGGGGTGCTTTATTAGCTTATTTGAAGGATTGTGGTGTTAAAAAAATTAGCACGAGTATATCTTCTCATAACACTCTTGTTTTTAATTTGTACATCTCTCTTGGTTTCACTTTTCCAGAACCAGAAATAACTTTACACAAATGGTTTTAGGTGTTTCCATATTTGTGAATAATCATTAGGTAGGTTAGCTTTTTATGATTCCATTCAATAAGTTCCCAATGCTTGGAACTGAGTTTAGGTTAATTGAACAGGCATTAAACTCTAGCAAAATTTCCGGTGATGGTGAGTTTGCAAGACAGTCAGAAGAGTTAATTATGCGCCTGCTAGGCTCTTCGCGAGTGCTTCTTACTCCATCGTGTACAGCTGCTTTAGAGATGGCAGCAATACTGCTGGATCTTCAACCAGAAGACGAAGTAATCGTTCCAAGTTATACATTTGTCTCTACAGCAAACGCCTTCGCCCTAATGGGAGCTAAAATAGTGTTTGTAGATGTTAACCCTTTAACGATGAATATCGATCCGGATTCAGTTGCTAAAGCTATAACGGAAAAAACCAGAGCGATAGTGCCTGTCCACTATGCCGGAGTTGCCTGCGATATGGACAGTTTGATGTCAATCGCAGAGCGTTACGGGCTTGTCGTTATAGAAGATGCGGCACAGGCTATAGGAAGTTTCTATAAAGGTAAACCGTTAGGCTCTATTGGGCATATGGCCACTTTTAGCTTTCATGAAACTAAGAATGTGACTAGCGGAGGAGAAGGTGGTGCGCTCTGTATCAATGATTCTAAGCATATTGAAAGAGCGGAAATCATTAGAGAGAAGGGAACTAATCGTAATCAGTTCTTCAGAGGGCAAGTCGACAAATATTCCTGGGTAGATATCGGTTCTAGCTACCTGCCTTCAGAGATACAGGCTGCATTTCTCTATGGTCAGCTCAAAGGTATTGATGGGATTAATAGTAAGCGTGTAAACATATGGAGGCAGTACTTGGATCACCTTTCGTCTCTGTTTGATGGGGGTGTGCTTGAGCCGCCATTTATACCAGATTATGCTTCGAATAATGGGCATATGTTTTATGTAAAATGCAAGGATCTCCAAGAAAGAAGTGAGTTAATTGCCTTTTTGAAAGATAACGGAATAATGGCAGCTTTTCATTACGTTCCTTTGCACTCTTCTGTTCAAGGAAGAAGCTGTGGTCGGATGGAAGGTGAAGACAAGTACACCACAAAAGAAAGTGAAAGGTTGGTAAGGCTACCTATGTATTATTCGCTAAGCAGTGAAGACGTCACGTATATTTGTGATACAATAAAGTCGTTTTTCAAAATTTAATTCAACTATAACAGCTAGAGCAGCAAACATGAAAACAGCAGTTATTACCGGAATCACCGGCCAGGACGCAGCCTACTTGGCTGAATTATTACTAGATAAAGGATACAAAGTATACGGAACTTACAGACGCACAAGCTCTGTGAACTTCTGGAGAATCGAAGAACTTGGTATTCAGAACCATGAGAATCTTGAGCTAGTTGAATATGATTTAACAGACCTGTCTTCTAGTATCAGACTGCTGCAAATGAGCAAGGCAACAGAAGTATACAATTTAGCAGCACAAAGCTTTGTTGGTGTATCCTTTGATCAGCCGTTAACTACTGCAGAGATAACTGGAGTAGGTCCAGTTAACCTTTTGGAAGCTATCCGTATAGTTAACCCTAAGATTAAATTCTACCAAGCATCAACATCTGAAATGTTTGGTAAGGTTCAGGAAATTCCTCAGAAAGAAACAACGCCATTTTATCCTAGAAGCCCGTATGGTGTAGCAAAACTGTATGCTCATTGGATGGTTATTAATTATCGCGAGTCTTATGATATCTTTGCAACTAGCGGGATTCTTTTTAACCACGAGTCTCCATTGCGTGGCCAAGAGTTTGTTACAAGAAAAATTACAGACTCTGTTGCGAAAATTAAACTTGGTCAACTAGATGTTCTCGAGTTGGGCAATATGGACGCTAAGCGCGATTGGGGCTTTGCTAAGGATTATGTTGAGGGTATGTGGCGAATGCTGCAGGCAGATAAGCCTGATACTTATGTACTGGCAACCAACAGAACAGAAACTGTAAGAGATTTCGTAACTATGGCTTTCAAAGCCGCGGACATAAAGCTTGAGTGGTCAGGTAAGGAAGAGCAGGAAATCGCAACAGATGTAGAGTCTGGCAAGGTAGTAGTGAAAGTTAACCCTAAATATTACCGCCCGGCAGAAGTAGACCTATTAATTGGTAACCCAGAAAAAGCTCAAAAAGATCTTGGCTGGGAACCAAAAACGACTTTAGAAGAGTTGTGTGAAATGATGGTAGAAGCCGACTTACGTAGAAATAAAATAGGTTTTTCTTTTTAGTCGCTAAGGAAAGAAAGTAGGTTTTCATGAAAAAAGTTTTAGTCACTGGTGCGGACGGGTTCACCGGTAAGTATGTTAGTAACCTGCTAGCAAGCAAGGGGTATCAGGTTGTAAAAAGCGGTATAGCTTGCGATAACTCAAGGGGTATCGTTGCCTGTGATTTGACTAAGTACTCAGATATATTAAACCTACTTAACGATACACAGCCAGATGGTATTATTCATCTGGCTGCGCTCTCATTCGTTGGGCATTCAGATGAAAGAGCTTTCTATGATGTAAATGTGTTTGGCACCCAAAACTTATTGAAAGCAGCAAAAGAAGCCTCATTAAACTTAGATAAGCTAGTGATCGCAAGTAGCGCTAATGTTTATGGCTCTGTTAACGATGGAAGTATTGAAGAATCAAGGCAACTTGCCCCTGTAAACCACTACGCAACAAGTAAAGCCGCCATGGAATATACGGTATCTAATTGGTTTGATACTTTTCCTATAATTTTGACTAGGCCTTTTAATTATACTGGCCGTGGTCAAGACGCTAAGTTCCTTGTTCCGAAAATTGTTCAACACTTTAAGGACAAAGCTCAGGTAATTGAGTTAGGTAACTTAGATGTTTCTCGAGACTTTTCTGATGTTAGAGATGTTGCTCGTTATTATGTCAGTCTATATGAGAGTGAAGTTGACAGTGAGGTCGTAAACCTATGTTCAGGACAGGTATTCTCTCTATCTTATATCCTTGAGGAAATGAGCAGTATCGCCGGGTATCCGATTGATGTTAAAGTAAACCCTGACTTTGTCCGAAACAATGAAATTAAAGTGCTTGGTGGAAGCAGAGAAAAGTTGCATAAGCTTACAGGCATTACACCTAAATATAGTTTCAGAGAAACATTAGAGCATATGTACTCTGAGCTGGAAGCTTCATGAAAGTTGGTTTTGGCACGACAACACTTTGCAAGTGTTTAGTGGATAATAAATTAGATGGTATCGGGGTTTACTGCCAGAATATCTCCAAACACATTAGTGGAGATATTGAGTTAATTCCGGCAGCCTTTGGTAAGCAGCTACCCGATAATACTGTAAGCTTAGGTCAGTATTATTCAATTCCAACGTTACGTTACCTAGCCACTTCTACCTGCTTTAGTTTAAAGGAGCTGGATGGAAATATAGATATATTTCACGCGACGGATCATATAATTCCTAAATTCAAATCTGTTCCGGTTTTAGCTAATCTAATGGATCCTGTTCCTCTAATGAACCCTCGGTGGGCATGGGGTAGCAGTAAGTTAGGCTTATTGAAGAACTACTTTTTTAAGCGTATGGCAAAATCCGCTGATCACTATGTCACCATAAGCGAATATGTTGTTGATGATATAGTCAAGCACTTCGGTATTGAGCGTAGCAGGATTACTGTTACCCCGTTGGGTGTGGATGGTTCCTATTTCAATCAAGCCTCTCCTGAGCGTTCGTTCAGGGTTCTCTCTCGATATTCAATAAGTTCCAAATATTTTATTTTCATAGGAACTCTGCAGCCGAGAAAAAATATTGACCGCGTAATTGAGGCTTATTTGGAATTGCCAGCCGAGTTGCGGGCAATGTACAAACTAATTATCGTTGGCAGATTAGGCTGGGGAGTGGAGCACTTACCTAAGATTATTGATGATCTGGAAGGTAAGGGGCAGGTAAAGTGGCTGCAGTATGTAGATGAACAAGATAAGCAGGTCTTATTGCAGAACGCTTCAGCTTTAGTTTTTCCTAGCTTATATGAAGGATTCGGCTTGCCTGTGGTCGAAGCGTTTGCTTCTCGAACCCCAGTTATCACTTCAAATGTCACTTCTCTTCCCGAGGTAGCAGGTGATGCGGCAATACTTGTTGATCCAACTTCTACGGAGCAGATTTCTAAAGCAATGCGAGAGGTTGTCTTAGATACTGAGCTGGCTGATAGTATGAAGAATAGAGGTTTTGATAGGGCGAAGTCATTTACTTGGAAACAGACTGCTGCTGAAACTGCTAAGTTATATAAAAGTTTATTGTGACACCCCCCTCTAGTAACTGGCTTGAAACACCTTTAGAGGGGGATACCCTTTATATTATTTAGCTTTAAAAGCTGTATACTCTGCAGGAACACCACAAAAAATAACGTCTTGCCTATCAATAATATGATAATGAATAGTTTTATCTTCATCTAGTAGCATATTATAGAGTGGAGCGACATATAATTCACCTTTTTCCCACTCAGACATCGGCTTTTCTATATATCGACTATAAGCAGCTATATAGACTGACGCAGCTTTAAAATGGTAAAGTCCGGTACAGCATAAATCCGATATAGGACTTTTTTCTGCTGTCTTTTCGACGGTTCTCAAGTTAGTGTCCCTAGGCAGGACAAATGACCAGTTATCACCAGCCCCTCTAAATACTTCTAGATAACCATTTCCTAGCGTAGTAATTTCAGGAAATTTAAAGTTAGGCCTGAATGTGTCTATATTAAATATAGTAATTGGTAGATCGCTATATGAGCTATTCTTAGCTATAATTTCATCTAAACCAAGAAAAACAGTTTCGGCTTGACCTCTGGTATCATTATTTAGAACAACAATTTCGTATTTCTTTATACCCAATGCAAGAATACGCGACTTTACAAATTCAACAGTGTTGTACACATCCTTTACAATAAATAAGAAGGGGAGTGTGTCAAAGTAGTTTTCAAAACTAGTCACAGCATGATCAAACAAAGACTTACCATGAGCTTTCAACATATATTTAGGTTGAGTGTAACCAGCTTTAAAAAATCTAGAGCTCATACCAGCCATTGGTATAATAATCATTTTTCTAACCTCTGTAATATTTGATATAGTCGGAATACATTAGCGAATAAGGCCTTTTGTCGTTGGGGATCATCGGAGTGTAAAGGCAGCATAGATAAAAATAACTGTATTTGCATAGCATACAAATTCAAAATGCTAATTCCAAATTTTTCCAGTACTAGGTCCGAAAATATCTTTTGGATTTGCCTATGCTTTTGAGATGACTCTATGCGGAAGTTGATTGAATCACTTTCAATAGATACATCGTAATATCCAGCAATAATCCAATCATACATCCCTAAAATGGAATGGCTTAATTTTGCAAGATCGTAGCGAATGTCACCATATATAGAGAGTTGATTCTCTGGAGTTATACCCCTGGGGTCAATAGTTTTTACCCTTCCAGTTCTGAAATCATACAGTATGTTGCTGAAGCAAAAATCGCCATGTAGCACACTTAAGTCGAATTGTTTCTTCGGTAGATAAGAGTTGCTTAGTGTTAACACCTCGTCAATGGAAACCGTAAGCTCATTATTAAATTGCCAGATTTGCTTTCTGGAAATACCATTGTCGCTGCAAAAATCATCAATACGCTCGTTAGTTTTTTTGCCAAATAGCTCTTCAAGCGTATTGGCTGGTTCTGACTGTGGTTTTTTTACTTTATAGCAATCTTCTAGGAATTTCAGGCATCCGAAAATTATTTGCTTCCAAGCGCTAGATGATGTTTCTGAAAAAACAAATAGCTCGTTTAACGCTGTGTGATACAAATATTCTAGTTTATAAGATACTCTATTCTCATTATTTGTTGTTCCAAGGTATTGTGGAATATATCCTCGAAGTTTTTTAGGTAATGTTTCAAACCAGTGTGCTTCAGCTTCTATTTTTAGGTTCTTATCACTAGATTTCTCAATCCAGTCTGACGTTATCTTTAGCTGATTAAATGCTCTTTGTGTAGTAAACTTAGCCTTGGAGCGGTAGTAAGTATTTACATGGCCGAAATCTAGCCAGGAGTCTAGCCTTATTGTGTCAAGAGCTACTGAACTGTGGTACCGATTCAGGCCTTCAATATAATCCCAGCTACTTTGGGTTATACACTTTATCAGTTGTCTTGGTTGACTAAACTTGAAGTAACCACTAACGACATTATTTGTATCGACGTCTAAACCTAAGTCAGAATTCTGTACCCATTGTGATTTATTATTCGTAACCACGGCCCAATTATAGCTGTCTTTTACTTCGGTTATACCAATAATATCATCTCCCTCAGGGAGAGAGTCAAACAGAGTATCACCGTACAAAACATGAAGAGGTGTATCTAAACTGTGGTCAGCTAGATTTAATGCTGCAACCAGAGCTGCGCCGATAGAAAGGTTTTCAGGGATACGTAAAATGTGCACAGAGTGATCTGAAAGCCACTTTTCATCAATAGCAGAAATCCTGTAGGAGTCGGGAATTGACAGATAAATACTGACATTCTGAGGAGCAAGCTTGACTTGGTGCTGAAATAATCTACGGTTTCCCAAAGGGAGGAAGCTCGGTGGAATCTTTCCTAGCTCGGACTTTAGTTCTTGCTCTATATATGCTGAAGACATGATTAAGAGCATATTTTTTCCTTTTTCAGTAGTTCGTTAATCTCGTCAAACGAAAGGGCTGCAAACTCCGAAGGTCTAACCGCGCGGTCATCAACATAAAAACCATCTGTGCCACACCATGGTTTGCCTACTATAACTTCATCATATGGGACTTCATGCTTATCTAGCCACGCAGTTATTATGGGTAAAGTATGAATGTTGATTTTCCCAACATTATTCTCATAAGTTCGCATATTGCGGGCAGTAAAGATTACAATAGTGAAACCTTCTTTTTTATAGCCTCTTAGCGTCTGAATTATGTCTTCCTTAGGTAACACATTTCTATAGTCCGAGGTGTTTGCCTTGGTTAAAGTTCCATCCAAATCAACGATTATTTTCTTCATAGCATTGCCGTCAAAATTTTCTCCAGTATGCAAGTGTAATAGATATGGAGTGCGCTGCAAACTACAAGTGTCGTTGATGTGTAAAATTAAACTGCCTAGAGTCACGAGTAACAAAACACATAGGATAAGTATGAGGCAGGTTATTTGTAGCAGTCGGAAAGCTCAGGGCCAGCTCTCTAGCTTGATACAAAACAACTGTGAACGTTTAAGATGGTTCTGGTAGAATCAACAGTCGGGAAATCGAAAAAGTATACGGTGTATAAACTCACAGACAAGTTTAAAGTTTTTTCTTTTTACGCTTAATTACAGCAATTCTATCTAATACTGAACGGTAAATTTATGGAAATATTAGCTCACAGAGGTGAATGGAGTGAGAAGTGTCAGCAGAATACCATGCAGGCATTTGAGTTGGCTCTAAATAACGGCTATGGTATCGAAACTGACTTGCGAGATCTTAATCAAAATGTGGTTATTAGTCACGATATGCCAGCGGATGACGCGATGCTCTTAGAGCGATTTTTAGCCGTTTGCGCTAAGCATCCAAATGCAACACTTGCGTTGAATATCAAGGCGGACGGGTTGCAGCAAGCATTAGTTAAGTCAAATATAGATAACCCTCACTTTTATTTTGATATGTCTGTCCCAGATAGCTTGGGCTTTATCAAAAATGGGCTACGTTTTTATACAAGAAGCTCAGATATAGAGCAAGTCCCTTGTCTTTATAAAGAAGCTGATGGTATATGGCTGGATAACTTTTCGTCTAACCAAGTTGACCTATCTGCTCTTAAGAAGTTTCTTGATGACGATAAATTTGTTGTATTGGTTTCTCCCGAACTACATAAACTTTGTGAAAAGGACTACTGGAGAGAAGTAAAAGACTTCTTAAATATTTATCCACATTTTTCTGATAAGTTGAGTATATGTACGGATTATCCATCAAAAGCTAAGGAGTACTTTAATGTCGACTAAGATTAAGGCTGTAATTTTTGATATGGACGGTGTGCTTATTGATGCGAAAGACTGGCATTATGATGCACTTAATAAAGCTTTATCGATTTTTGGTTTGGAAATAAGTCGACATGAACACTTAGTAACTTTCGATGGGTTATCGACCAACCAGAAGCTTAAAATGCTCTCGAAAACTTATGTTTTGCCAGAGTCATTGCATGTCTTTATAAACGAGATGAAGCAGCAGTATACGATGGATATTACGCACCAGCTCTGTAAACCAGTGTTCCATACACAGTATGCACTATCAAAACTAAAAGAGAATGGCTTTCAGCTTGCTGTAGCTTCAAACTCAATAAGAAATACCGTTAAAGTGATGATGGAAAAGTCTGAGCTAATGAAATACCTGAGTTTCTACCTTTCTAACCAAGATGTTGCAAAAGGAAAGCCTGATCCAGAGATATATAACTTAGCAATATCTAAACTTGGTCTGAAGCCAGAAGAATGTGTGATAGTTGAAGATAATGAGAATGGGATTAAAGCGGCACTTGCTTCAGGTGCACATGTTCTTAAGGTTGAAACAATTTATGATGTAAATTATGACAATATTTCTAGTTTTATAAATAAGGTTGAGAGTAATGATTAATATTTTGATCCCCTTGTCTGGAAAGAACACATTCAAAGTAAATTCCGTAAACTCTTTCCCTAAGTTTTTAAGTGAAGTGAACGGAAAGCTATTGATTGAGCATGCAGCAGAGCCGTTTACATCTTTGGGAATGGAAAAAAAAATCATAGTTGCTGTACCTGAAAAACAGTCAGAAAAATACAAGCTGAATAGTATAATTAGGTTGCTAGGTGAGGATATTCAAACATGCCTCATCAACGGTAATACACAGGGTGCGGTATGCTCGGCTCTTTTAGCTGTTGAGAGTTTAGACTTAGATTCGCCATTAATTATTTCTAGTTTTGAACAGGTTTTAGAGTTGGATCTGACACCATATATTCAAGATTTTATTGAAGAGAGTGCTGATGCTGGTGTCTTTACATTTGAGGCTATCCACCCTAAATGGTCATATGTAAAAATAGGTGAATACGGAAATGTTACTGAGTCAGCAGAAAAGGTACCTATTAGCAAACATGCCATCGCTGGACTGTATTACTACAAAACAGCCCGATCATTTGTCGAGGCAGCAAAGTCAGTTATTCGTAAAGATGTAAAAACTAATGATAGCTTTTTTATTTCATCTACTTTAAATGAAATAATCTTAAATGAAGGCGTAGTTCGGGCTGTTAAAATTGACAATAAAAAGTATTTTCATATAAATGACGAACATACGCTTGAGAATTTTGAAATAAAATTGTCTGAAGATAGAGAAAAACATAAAAAAGCAATAAAACGAAGATCAGAGGACTATATAGTTGCTTTTGACAGTAAGGATATTAATTTGGTTTCTGGATTCTTTTCAGATGATTTTTCATTGACCGATCCAAGTGCCTCTATCCAAGGAAAGAAAGAGGTTTGCGAGTATATCGCTGGAATATTTAATAACGTAAGAGAGCTTTCTTTTTCCAGTAAGAATATATTTATTACAGGTGAGCTACAGAGCATCATAGAATTTGAACTAATTGTCGATGGGCAAACCTTAATTGGAACAGATGTGATACAGTGGAATAAAGAGCTGGAAATGGTTTCCATGGACGCTTATCTGTATGAGGTTAATAATGGACAAGCATAATTTAGACAACTTTGTTCGTGGTTGGTTTGTGGGGGGGTTCGAACCAACTTTGTATAAAACAACGGATGTTGAGGTGGCGATCCAAAAGTTTAATAAGGGTGATAAAGAGGCAAGTCATTGCCATAAGATAGCTACCGAAATTACAGTAATAATTTCAGGTAAGGCTAGGATGGGGGAAAATATTGCAGTGTCAGGTGATATTTTACGTATTGAACCGGGGGAGTTTACAGACTTTGAAGCATTGGAAGATACGGTAACAGCGGTTGTTAAGCTGCCTGGTGCCCTCAACGATAAGTATTTGGAGGATTAAGTGTTAAATATTGTGATTCCTATGGCTGGGCGTGGAAGTCGGTTTAGTAAAGAAGGATATGAACTGCCTAAACCTTTAATTGATGTGAATGGAAAGCATATGATCGAGGTTGTAATCAATAACCTCAAACCTGAATGTGATCATCGTTTTATCTTCGTTTGCCAACAAGAGCATATAGATAAGTACAACCTAGAAAATATTTTCTCGAAAGCGTGTGATAATTTTGAGATCATTGGTATAGATGGCGTTACGGAAGGTGCAGCTGTTACAGTTATGAAAGCTGAGCAGTATATAGACAATGCAGAACCATTGATGATAGCGAACTCTGATCAATGGATAGATGCTGATATTAATGTATATCTTAAAGATATGGATGATCGTCAACTTCAAGGTAGCATGCTTACAATGACAGCGGACGATCCTAAATGGTCTTATGCAAAAGTAGGTGAAAATGGCCTGGTTACCGAAGTTGTTGAAAAAGTTGTCGTATCCGATGAAGCGACCGTTGGAATTTACAACTTTGCAAAAGGCTCTGAGTTTTGCAGCTTTGCGAACCAAATGATTGAACGAGACATAAGAAGCAATGGTGAGTTTTATGTTGCTCCTGTCTATACATTTATGGCAGAACAAGGAAGTAAGATAGGTGTGTTCAATATTGGTAGTGAAGCTCATGGTATGTATGGACTAGGAATACCATCAGATCTGACACTGTTTTTAGGCTCAGATGTGTGCGAGAAAGCAACGAATTTTTAGTCATCGTTTGCTCATCAATTGAGGCCTCAAAGAAAAGGCCTCAATAGAAAAACGAGCCGTTTACACAATGGGGATCTGGAAGCAGATCTCCATTTTTGTATCTCATGGGTTACTGGTATTTCGAGAAATAGATAATTTTCTCTAAATCAATCACACTCTTAGTAAGGCCAAGCTGCATTGCTGGAGTGCCTTTCTTGCCGTGTTTCTCGCAGTAGTTATAGTAAACACGGTATATGTCACCAAGCTTCTGGAACATCTCAGGATTGTAAGGCGCGTAGCCATACCATGTTGCATCTTTATTTGCAGAGGTAAATGGGCGTTCAAAAAGGTTTATAGACCTTCTTATTTGCATAAAGAACCTGTCAATGGGGTGTAGCGATGCTCGCCAATAAGTATCCGCTCTAGCCTCATCTTCAAGTTCCGATAATTGACTGATTGCCAGCACCTTCTTCTTAGGCTCAGACATTGTGGCTATCGGGTGCTCGAACCAATCTAGGTCACTCACATCTTGAAGCTCATTTTTCAGGATCTCTGTTGTTACTTTGTAGAACTCCAGACCAGACATTCCCTTGCGCGGCTTGCCACAGTGTTCTTGAATAAGCTTACTTGTTTTTGCTACCTCAGTGCGCCTTTGATTAACCGTATAGCCTTTGCTGGAACTGATCACGGTGCCATGTGTAAATGTTAAGGTGGCGAGCAATTTTCCTGAGAGGTGTTTTACAGACAATTAAATCAAATACTCTTCGATTTACTTCTGAGCGCTTATGGGGCTTAGTATGTTCCGTGGTAAATGACGTTTTACACCGATTACAGAAATACCGCTGAGTTCCTTTCTTCGTAAATCCACGCTTCTTAATGGCGCTGGGGTCTTGTGAATTGCTTGTCTGGCATTCCTTTTTTGGGCAGATTATTGATTTATCGAGATACTTCCATAGCCGTTCAACCTCTTGGGTGATAGCTTCATTACTTTTAACTACCCACGAAGCTTGAACACCTGATAGGTTCTCTTTTGCTTTCTGGCATTCTTTACATATAATGACGGCTTCGTTCTTACCGTTACCATTGGTCTTATAAAGAGGGTGGTGTTTGTTTCTTGTGGCAGACTCATCTAAAGAAAGGCTTTCTGCATGTGGTGAAACGCCAAAGTTCTTGCAACCTACAGATTTGCAAACATTTACTTGGACGCCTTTACTCTCTCTTGGGAAAGTTTCCCATTTCCTTTCAGAAGATTTCTTTCGCATTTTCCATAATCTAGCAGCCTCTTACTACTTGATTATAGTGCTAAAATGACAAAACGTGGATTTTTAGATCCACGTTTTGTAAACGGCTCGATAGAAAAATAATCAATTTAGTTTGTGTTCAGAAGGCTTGTATATAGCTTGTAGTAGCTCTTTGTAAGAATCTCCGCCGTAAAAAGGTTATTGAACCTTTCATATCCGTTTTTCCCCAACTGTTGGCGCAGTTCCATGTTTTCATTGAGAGTGATCATTGCGTCTGAGATTTGTTGATAGTTTTCTTTTTCGACAACAAGGCCTGTTTCACCATCAATATTTACATAGCTTGAACCAGTGCCGACATCGCAGCTGATAATGGCCTTTTTGAAAAGCTGCGCTTCTAGCAGGGATACACCAAATGCTTCAGATCTTAGGTGCGAAGGAAATACGAAGGCTTGACATAAGTTTAATAAAGCTACTTTATCTTCCTCTGAAATAAATCCGACAAATTTTACGTTCGCCAAGCCCTTCTCTCTTACCAACGATTCTAGCTCTTTTCGTAAAGGCCCATCTCCTGCGATAACAACGGGAAGCCTGTTTATTTCTGCTGCTTTTATCAGAAACTCAAGCCCTTTGTAATAGCGAAGAACACCTACAAACAGAAAGAATGAGTCACCAACACTGTTTTTCCATGTTTCAATGAGTTCATCAGGACACTTACCATAAGCACTGGGGTCAATCCCAAGAGGAATAACCTCTATTTTATCTTTGTACTCAGATAGTGTTTTACTTGATGCAACATATTGTGGTGATGTGGGTGCAATACGAGTTACGTGTTTAAGAAAGTACCTTTCTAGTGGCGAATATAATACTTTCAAAAACTTTTGTCTGACTATATCCGAGTGATAAGTTAGTACCGAAGGTGTATTTTTGTCAAATAAGTTTAGTATGTCACCTGTTGGCCACGGGTAGTGGTAATGGATGATGTCAGCCCATTCGGCTAGTTTTTTAAATTCACTTATTAAGCCTAAAGAAAAACCATTGGATGCAATTTCCCAACTTTTTTTCTTTAGTATTATTTCACTACCATCATGTAAAAAAGCCTTATCGTGTTCGTCCGATAATGACAAAATTTTTGTTTCAACCCCGTACTGTTGTGCTCCAGTAGAAATAAAGCGAATAACTTGCTCCACCCCTCCTTTGGTCTCTGGAAAACAGGTTCTATAGACATGTAGCACTTTCATTTTATTTATTACCTTCAGGTGAATAGCCGGTAGGCGCTTCAAGTAAGATTCGCTTTATACATTTGACATCAAACTCGTGACAGCATGCATCTAGTTGGTTGAGTAGTATCTCCATGCTTGGCCAAGTTAACTTTTCTTCTTTTGCTGTCATTATTTTTTTATGACTTGTTCCTTCAACATTCTCACCGATTAGCAACTCTTCATATAGCTTCTCACCAGGCCGTAAGCCAACAAATTTAATGGCGATGTCTCCTTCTTCAGGTTCTCCTTCTGTAGTTTCTTTGTAGCCCATTAGGTGAATCATCCGCTTGGCTAGGTCAAGAATTTTTACGGGCTCACCCATATCTAACACAAAAACCTGCCCATTATTTCCCATCGCTCCTGCCTGAATAACTAGCTGTGCAGCTTCTGGAATCAGCATAAAATAGCGAATAATGTCTGGGTGTGTAACGGTAACAGGCCCTCCCTTACGAATCTGCTCTTTAAATAGAGGGACCACAGAGCCAGAAGAGCCTAATACATTACCGAAGCGTACCATGGTAAAAGTCGTAGTGGTGTCCTTATCGGCAACTGCTTGAAGAACAAGCTCTGCCATACGCTTACTAGCACCCATAATATTAGTTGGGCGAACTGCTTTGTCGGTTGAGATTAGAGTGAAATTTTCCACTCCTGCTTCAATTGCTGCTTCTGCAGCAGAGAGCGTGCCGAATACATTGTTTCTTATACCTTCTACAATATTGTCCTCAACGATGGGCACATGTTTGTATGCTGCAGCGTGGTAAACGGTGTTAACGTTGTAGGCCTTAAGCATATTCAAAACGCGGTTTTTGCGTTGAACTGTACCTAAAGCAGCGATAATTTGAGTTTCTGACTTCAGGTTTTTCTTCATAGACTTAAGTTCCTGATCTATGGAGTAAAGGTTGTACTCGTTTAGCTCAAAAAGTACTAGTGTTTTAGGCCTTTGAGCTAATATCTGACGACATAACTCTGAACCTATAGAGCCTCCTGCTCCTGTAACCATAACACTTTTTCCGGCGATGTTTTGAGCTAGCAGTGCTTCATCAGGATCAACTGGTGCTCGGCCGAGTAAATCGGCTATTTCCAGATCGCGCACATCGGTTGTGTGAGCCTTTCCAGCCGCAATATCTTCAACGGAAGGAACCGATTGAATTTCGATTGGCCAGTCAGAGAGTTTTTCCACAAGGCGAAGTCGTTTGCCTTTATTTATGTTATTTATTGCTAGTAATAGTTTTACTGGCTGATAGAGCGATCGAAGATTTTCGAACTCATTGCTGTGGTGGACTCGAATTCCAAAGTAAATCTCACCCGATTTTCTTTTGTCATCATCGAGAATGGCTACCGGATGGTACTCATCACCCTGTATTAGAGCATAAGCAAGCTCCCGCCCGGTTGCACCAGCTCCGTAAATGAAGACATTTGGTTTCTGTCGTTTATAGTAATGGTAGTAAATGGCACGGATAAAAATACGAGGGCCGCCAAGAGTGAGTGCAGCAAGGCCTGCATAGATAAACGGAACACTACGGGGGACGAATGACTGGAAGAAAAATCCACTTAGAGCCAGTGTGATTGCAGAAATGATTATACCGAAAAAAATATTCCCTAAAGCAGGAATAGTCATATACCTAAGGACAGCGCGATACATACCAAGTTTGACAAAGCAGTATATTGTGACAAAAAGAGTCACTAGCATGCTGATAAGTTCTTCGTTATCTAGTGCAAAGCTATAAACCCCAAGCCGTACAGCAATAGCCAAATAAAGAGAGAACAAAATCGCTAAAATGTCATATATGACACTGATTATGCGCTTATCTTTTCGTGAAGCATTAAGTAAAAACTGAACGGGAGTAAACATGCAAAGCCTGAAGTTGTCATTTATCTAATAATTTTTATCGGCTGTATTGTAGACTTCTTAAGTCATTATCGCCAGATCTCAAATGCAACTTTGATGTGAATATCGAAGTGATTAGGTAAAAATTGTCGTAGTACCTGAATAACATTAAACTGTTGGGCTTGATATATAAAAATTACCTGATTGTGAGGGATTCATTGAACATACTAGTCACAGGTAGCAAGGGGTTTGTTGGGAGTAGGGTTGTTGAGCTGGCGGATGCACGTGGATGGTGCTGTGTGGGCGGCAGGCGGCAGGCGGCAGGCGGCGAGCTGGTTGATACCTCAAATGTTGTTTACCGGGATGTTGCCCCTAATGAGCATTGGGTCGATGTATTGCAGGGTATAGACTGCGTGGTGCACTGTGCGGCTCGAGTACATCAGATGAAGGAAACCGAAAGTGATGTATTAGAAGCTTATCGTGAAGTAAATACCCATGGGACTCTTAACTTAGCGAGACAGGCTGCTGATGCCGGTGTAAAGCGTTTTGTGTTCTTGAGTACAGTAAAGGTAAATGGTGAATTAACTGAAGCAGGCAAGCCTTTTACTCCGGAAGTGAGTATTCCGCCTGAAGATCCTTATGGCCTGAGTAAGTACGAAGCTGAGCTTGGGCTTAGAAAACTGGCCGATGAAACAGGACTTGAGGTTGTTATTATCCGTCCTCCTTTAATTTATGGGCCAGGAGTAAAGGCAAACTTCTTGTCCATGATGAACTGGGTTTATAAGGGCGTGCCGCTACCATTAAGAAGTATTAATAACCTTCGTAGCATGGTGTTCTTAGATAATCTGGTTGATTTGATTCTGTTGAGTTGTGAACATCCAGATGCTGCTAACAAAACCTTTTTGGTATCTGATGATCAGGATACTTCTCTGTCATCTTTACTGGCTATGATTGCTAGTGCCTTGGACAAACCAAACAGGATGATTCCTTTTCCGGCTTCTTTACTAAAACTAACCGCTACTTTATTAGGTAAGGGCGATATTGGTACACGATTATGTGCTAACCTGCAGGTCGATATTTCCGAAACTAAGCAAGCTCTTAGCTGGGTTCCTCCCTATTCGGTGCAGGAAGGCATTGAGCAAACGGTTAGCGACTTTTTAATAAATAACAAGTAAATAATGATGATTCGTATCTTAGATTTTCTATTTTCATTTTTCGGCCTGCTTTTTCTCTGGCCGGTATTGCTGGTTGTATGTGTACTCGGTTACTTTGACACAAAATCCCCCATTTTCACTCAGACCCGTGTCGGTAAGAATCAGAAGCCGTTTACTCTGGTTAAGTTCAGAACCATGCCGGTAGAGACTAAGTCGGTAGCTACTCATTTGGTTGGCAAAAGCTCTGTAACTAAGCTGGGTGGCTTTCTGAGGAAAACCAAACTAGATGAACTTCCGCAGTTGATCAATGTGGTGAAAGGCGAAATGAGCCTTGTTGGCCCAAGACCCTGCTTGTTTAACCAGGAAGAGTTGATTGCTGAACGTGATGCCAGAGGTGTGTTTGATGTACTTCCGGGAGTAACCGGGTTAGCTCAGGTCAATGAGATTGATATGTCTACGCCTAAGAAATTGGCTGAGTGGGATCAGAAGATGATCCAGACAATGTCGGTTAAGAACTATTTTAGTTATATTCTGCAAACAGTCTCAGGAAAAGGTTCTGGCGATAGGGTGTAACTTATCTCTGGCCGTGATTTTTGAACCACATCGAGTAAAAATCAAGAGTTACTGTTGTTTTAATATTAACAGGTTAGGGTGGGTGCACTACTTTCTGAGGTAACTCTATGCACCTAATCCACCACGGCGCCAAACAAACAGTAACCGGCTCATGCCATGAACTGACAGTTGATAGCCTGAGCATCCTTATTGATTGTGGCCAATTTCAGGGAAAGGATACACAATCTCTGGATATCGACTTTCCGGTAAAACATATCCAGGCTCTTATTGTCACCCACGCCCACATCGATCACATAGGCCGTATTCCATGGCTACTGGCCGCAGGCTTTAAAGGCCCAATCTACTGCACTCCCGCAACGGCAGAACTAATTCCTCTTATGCTTGACGACGGACTAAAGCTTGCCCTGGGAATGAAAAAGGTCAGCAGAGAACGAGTGCTTGATTTGATTAAGAAGCGAATCAGGCCTGTTAAATACCGTGAATGGCACCGAATAAAAAATAGTGCAGACAGAAGTTCTTTCCTGTATTGCCGCTTTCAGCCTGCAGGGCATATCCTTGGCTCTGCTTATGTTGAACTGAAACTACCTGATGATAAACGAATTGTTTTCTCGGGAGATTTAGGTCCTTCACAAACACCTCTTTTGCCTGATCCGGTTTCACCTAAACGAGCTGACTATCTGATCCTGGAGTCTACCTACGGAAATAAGCTTCATGAAAGTGTTTCTGAACGGGCAAACCGCCTGAAATCGATCATTAACCGCTCCCTGCATGATGGTGGTGCAATCATCATCCCAGCGTTTAGTGTCGGCAGAACTCAGGAGATCCTGTTTGATATCGAGCAGTTAATTTATCAGTTTGGAATAAACGGCAAGATACCAATTATTCTTGATTCACCTATGGCAATTAAGGTTACCAAATCCTATCGGCGCTATAAAAAACTATGGGGCAAAGAGGCTAAGCGAAGACTGGACTCTCATCGGCATCCTTTAGCTTTTGAGCAGTGTACTGTAATTGATGATTACCGGATGCATAAAGCAGTAGTTAATCGTCTTGTTTCCACCGGTGAGCCGGCCATTGTTGTAGCAGCTTCCGGCATGTGTGAAGGTGGGCGGGTTATGGATTATCTTAAAGCACTGCTACCAGATAAGAGAACGGATGTGATTTTTGCCGGGTATCAGGCGCAGGGTACCTTAGGGCGGGAAATTCAATCGGGTACTGAGTGGGTTGAGATTGAAGGTGAACGCGTGCAGTTGGCTGCGCAGGTGCATTCTATGTCGGGTTATTCTGCTCATGTAAATAACGGTCTAAAACCGCCACTATTTGCCGCAGATCTTTAAAGTCTAAATTTCCCAGAGCCTAAATATCCCCGCAGAGAATGATCTCTGCTCAGGTAAATTTTCAGACTAAAACAGGCAAGATTTTCAGAGTAGAGCTATAACAAGAAGTGCCGTGAGAACGGCATGACGCCATATTTGATTTGGCGATCACCGACGTCATGCCTTACCAGCCCGCGCATGGTGCGCGACCCTCTTAAGTGTTGCTGTAGAAGAGGAATAAATCCAGCCCTCATCGGCCTTTTTTTGCCGATGCCTGATTCCAGCCGACTGTTCAATTGCCAACGCTGCCATAAGCAAGTGATCATCTGTACCCGGTGTGATCGCGGTAACCGCTATTGTTCTGACGGGTGTGCTGAAAAAGCCCGTGCAGACTCCCTCAAAAGAGCGGCGATGAAATACCAGCAAAGTCGTCAGGGAAAGCACAATAACGCCCTGCGTCAAAAGCGCTATCGTGCCCGCCAAAAAGAAAAAGTAACGCATCAGGGTTCCGCCCCTGCTCATAGCCATGTTGTACTGCGTGCAAAGCCGGTTTCTCCGTCAATAAGTCAGTACAAGGGACCGTCAACGGCGATGCTCTGCTGCCACTTCTGTGGATGTGCCTGTCAGCCGTATTTACGCTCCCATTTTCTGACTACGGGACGGTTTCACCGCTCGCGCAGCAGACATGAGTCCGCTGCTGTCAGGGTTTATCACCTCACAGGAGGCCACTCATGACGATAGACCAAGCCCTTGAAGCAAAAATATTGCGTTATTATCACGTCGAGAAATGGCGTGTCGGCACCATTGCCAGTGAACTGAACGTGCATCACAGTGTGGTTGACCGGGTGTTGTCGCAAGCAGGGATACCTAAAGCCCGGCGCACCAGTCGTCCACTGCTGATTGACCCCTATTTACCCTTTATCCTTAAAACTCTCAACGACTTCCCTAAGCTCACCGCTGCACGGTTGTATGAGATGGTTCGTCAGCGTGGTTACCCCGGTAAACCCAGCCAGTTCCGTCATCATATTGCTCAGCTTCGCCCTAAACCGGCCCCCGAAGCCTACCTGCGATTAAGGACCCTGCCAGCTGAGCAGGGTCAGGTTGACTGGGGGCATTTCGGTTACATTGAGGTGGGCAAAGCCAAACGTCCCCTGATGGCGTTCGTGATGGTGCTGAGCTTCTCGCGTGCAATCTTCCTGCGCTTTTACTTAAACCAGCAAATGGAGAGCTTCCTGCGTGGGCATGTCGCAGCCTTCAACACCTGGGGCGGCCTTCCCAGAGTTCTTTTGTATGACAATTTACGCTCAGCGGTATTAGAGCGCCAGGGTAATGCCATTCGATATCACCCTACCTTACTGGCTCTGGCTGCACATTATCACTTCGAACCTCGCCCCGTCGCAGTCGCCAGAGGAAATGAAAAAGGTCGGGTAGAGCGGGCGATCCGCTATATCCGGGATAACTTCTTCGCCGGTCGCCAGTGGCGTGATCTGGAAGACCTAAACGCTCAGGCGGCGCACTGGTGTCAGCACCAAAGCATGGAACGTACATGTCCGGAAAACCGGGACATGACCGTGCTGGAAGCCTTCAACGAAGAGCGGCCACTGCTGCTTCCCTTACCAGATACGCCGTTTAACACGGATGAGCGAAAGGCATTACGCTCTGGCAAAACACCTTACCTGCGCTTCGACCGCAATGACTACTCGATCCCGCATACGTTGGTGCAAAAGCCGTTAACCCTTTATGCCAGTCTGACCCGGGTACGGATCTCCGATGGTGAATGCTGTGTTGCCGAACACCGGCGCAGTTTTAGCCAGGGCGAGCAAATTGAAGATAGCGCTCACATTGACGCTCTGGTGGCACACAAGGCGAAGGCCAGGCAACATCGAGGGCAGCATCGTCTGCGCCAGGCCTGCTCCAATATCGATACCTTACTGGAGCAGGCCGTTAGCCGGGGACATACCCTGAGAGGGACGGTTAAGGCACTTATCGCCTTGCTGGATGACTATGGCTGTGAGGCATTTAATCTGGCGGTCAATATGGCGCTGACTAAACAGGTACCGTACCCGGGTGGGGTTCAGCAAATTCTCGAACAACGCCGGGAGCAGCATCAGTTACCACCGCCTGTTCCCATGAACTTGCCCCTGCAGGCGCAGGGATATCAGATCAAGTTAGCCAGCCTCGCCGATTACGATCAACTCAATACCCGGGAGTCAGACGATGAGCAGTGATAAAGAAATCCTGAAAGTACAGGCTAACATGCTCAGACTCTATGGCCTGCAAGCGCATTGGGCTGAGTTGACAGAAGAGCAACAGCAATGGCTGAGCGTCTGGTTCAACTGGGAGCTTACTGAACGTCAGCAGCGCTCATTAGAGCGTCGGTTGCGAAGCGCCAAACTGGGACACTTCAAACCACTGGCAGAGTTCGACTGGGACTGGCCACAGCACATTGATCAACAGACTATCCATGAACTCATGCAACTGACCTTCTTCGCTGAAGCCAGTAACGTGATCCTAATAGGCAGTAACGGGGTTGGCAAATCCACTATCGCGCAGAATCTGGCCCATCAGGCGGTGATTGAAGGGCATACAGCCCTGTTTATCACAGCGGCTAATATGCTCAGCGACCTGGCAGCACAGGATGGCGATAACGCTTTGCGGCGCAGACTTAAACACTATGCTCAACCCGACCTGTTGGTGATAGATGAAATCGGTTATCTCTCTTACTCAAATCGTCATGCTGACTTACTGTTCGAGATCGTCAACCGCCGTTACGAGCAACGCTCAACGGTGATCACGACCAACCGGGTCTTCAGTGAATGGAACGAAGTCTTCCCCAACTCAGCTTGTGTTGTCTCACTTGTCGATCGGCTCGTACATCACAGCGAGATCCTCACTATCGAAGGCGAGTCCTACCGGATCAAAGAAGCCAAAGAGCAGGCAGAAAAACGTAAACCAACCAGGCGGGGGAAAAACTGATGAGAAGAATAGCGGTGACCATATACTGGTCTGCGGAAGAAGCGGACACCGTTTACCAGTTCCTTGGCGAGCTGAGAGAAGTTATCTGGCAAATCTATGGTCAGGATATAGAGGAAATGTACCGGGAAGCAACATCACAGGAAACGGATAGCTTTAACGATGATCTGACGTTCTAAATCTACAGCGCCAGTGAAGGTCGCGATCTGTCCTCAAAAAACTGCGGCAAATAGTCGCGGTTCTTCACCGGCGTTAACAGCTCATGCTGATCAGAAAGATTTGCTGCGCTTTGTTGAAGGGATTGAGAGTAAGCCTGGTGAAATTCATCTGGTGCATGGAGAAGAGTGTGCGAGAGTGGCTTTGAAGGAAGCTTTGGGTGATGCTGGTTATAAGAATGTTATTGAGTGATATCTGTTACGCAAAATGGAATAAAATCATATAACGAGTACTATAGGTGTCATTAATTGCTTTTTGAGCTTGTAATGTGTGCTATACTGCACATTATGATTGTCATGGGAAGCTCATATGAAACATTTAACGTTACAGGCTTTTTTGGAAATGCAATGGGTAGATATCGCGACCATTGGCTTTCCGAATAGTGAACAAAACTCTTATCAGCTTACGATCTTAGACTACGAGTCTGGTTATGCTCTGGAGTTTTTGGAGCGTGATGACAACCATGCTGTATCGTTAAATTATCCGGTATCACTGTTTTTTGATGACAAAGGGAAGCCGGGCTGGCTTAAATTCCTTGATGATATTGTACCAAGTGGGGCCAGCAGACGTTATTGGATCAATTATCTGGACTTGGAAGGGCTGACAGTAGATCAGCAAAACTATGTTCTTCTGAAACACGGGACTATATCTCCTGTTGGTAACCTCAGAGTTAAAGAGTCACTTCCGGAATTTAATCCACTGGCAGAAAGCCTGTTTTTTTCAATTGATGATGTAAAAAACCGGGCAAGTGATTTTCTGGACTATGCTCAGTTGCGAGGGGCAACTGCTGGCGGTGCAACGGGAGCAGGGGGGGAGGCTCCTAAGTTACTGCTAAGGTGTAGTGCGAAAGAACAAATATGGATTGATACCTACCAGAATAATCTTGCTAATCAGGATATTCACTATCTGGTTAAGTACCCCAGAGGATCTCGCTTAGAAGTGGACTGCAATATATTAAGGGCAGAATATTATTATTATCATGAATTGGCAGCTTTGGGGTTTGATACTATTCCAATAGAGAATATGCGGTTGGAAGAGGGAGTTAATTATCCTTCACTATGGCTGCCCAGGTTTGATGTGTCTTTTTCAGAAGAAGGACAGGTAAAGCGCTATAGCATGGAATCTGTATACTCAATGCTTGATAAGTCCCCAGGGGTTACGCTTGACCATGAAAGCGTGATAAGGGAAGTGATTCAGAAAATCACTTCCAGCCATATGGTAATAGCTCAGGGTTTCCATTTTGATGTAAAAGCATTTGTTGTTGAGTGGGTTAGGCGGGATTTGCTCAATATCATTTTTGGTAATAGTGATAACCATGGTCGTAACACCTCATTTATAAAGGATGAAGGTTCTATCCGTTTGGCTCCAGTTTATGATTTTGCTCCGATGAAAGCAGATCCGGAAGGTATACCAAGAACGACTAAGTGGGGACAACAGTTTGAAGTCGGAGGTGAGTATAACTTTCCGGGAATAGCGGACTCACTTGCTGATTTAATTCCGGCAGAGGAATTGTTAACTGCTTTAAAGGCCAGTGCTAAGCAACTGTTGGATCTGAAAGCAAGGCTAGAGCAAAGGGGCGTTCCGGAACAAATAATCACTATGCCAGCTATCGGGTTTGATTATATCCCTGAGAAGTTAACCAGGTGGGGGCTATTATGAAAAATCAATCGGCTGACGAAACTATCCGAAAGATTAAAGCGAAGCAGCAGGCATCCAATGTTTCTGCAGTGAATGAGAAAGAAGTTACGTACACCGTAAACCCTCAGAGTCGACAAAGAGCTTCAAAAGATACGGTGCCTATGGATGCTCAGCGCAGAAAGATTGCGATGGATAGGATTATAAAAAAAGTTTTGCTTGGGGAAATAACCCAGGGGCAGGCTTTGAAGGCGTTGCGGGTAGAGGTTTTGGGATTACGGCAGGATTCATTTGCAGAAATAGTTTCGGTTTCCAGAAAGACATTGTCTGAAGTGGAAAATGATAAGGGAAATTACACATCCGAGATTATTAATAAGCTCTTTAAGCCGTTTGGGTTGCAGATGGGGCTTGTTCCAACTTCCCGGCATCGGTTATTGGATCTTCTTTCTGATTAATGAAAAATTTAATTCATTCTGATTTTCTCTGCTCCAGGTGAGCTAAACCTGCGGAGGCGAACTCCATCAATTCGGAGTATTTTCTTTTTCTGATTATATATTCAACAGTTGTCTGATCTATATTGAGATAGTCGTGTACGAGCGCATTCCGCATTCCGACTATTGGGCGCCAGTCAGTTTTTACAGCAACGGGAATTTGATTCTCTTGCAGGCGCTGAAAGGCCATATATGCGTCAGAAGGGGATACTCCGATCAGATCTTTGCTCCAGTGTTTAGCAATCCCTATGCAAGCCTCAATCAATATCTGCAGTGTTCGTTCTGCGGCACGATACTCGTAACGGCTGAAGGAGCGTTCTGAGATAAGCCATCTAATTCTGAAGAAATTAGGGCTACACGCTCTCTCATTGATTGAGTGTAAGTATTATCGCGGGAGCCATATAGTCATAGTGCATCTATGTTTTGATCGTTGCTAGCAAGAGCTACTATATCTTCAAGCACTTTTTTACCTTTCAGAGAAGTATATACATGAGCTGAGGACAGATACTCCGGGCTTTAGCGGCACGAAGTTACTGAAGTTCTTCCATAAACAGTTGTCCAAAAATATCATACATATCGTTCTGGTTCATTCTTTCCCGTAGTGCAACCTGCATCGCTTTGACGGTTTTCAGCCCGGTAATTTTGCCTTCCATCTGTTCTAGCTCATAGTTCAGGCTTTGCACATAGTCAGATATAGACTTCTCTCTTGCCTGTTTATTGCCACCACCGAATCGCTGCCAAATCATCGTTTTCAGCTCAGGTCCATACTGAAGCTCTTGATGTGCCTGGTTTAGCTGGGTGATCTTATCTTTCAGAGCGTGTTCCAGTCCGGTCAGGGAGTGCTTGTCAAAGGTTAGCTCGAAATCAGGCAGGTGAGTCTGTGCCAGAATTAGCATAGCGAAGGTATCCTGATCCTTTTTAGCCAGAGATAACTGCTGCATCAGAGTTTTCTTATGCTCTTTTTTCTCTGGATCCGATTCCTTATCCGGGTGCAGTTGCCTGGCAAGCTGCCTGTATAGCTTGGTTATCTCTTTAGTCTGGAAGAATGCCAGGCTCTTCTCTGACGACATCTGACTGCCGTGGAACGATGAGTGGTGAGATGAACTGCTATGCCCAAATGGATCGCTGTCAAACGCATCATCTTCAAAACCTTCCCAGTCTATTCCCTCGTCTTCATCCTCTTCATCAAAGGCGTTTGCTTTCTGCTCCATATATTCCTCTACGAAGTTTTTAAATTTCAGAGGATCTTTGACCATTTCGGTAAGTTCTTCGTCACTGAGCATAAGGTCTTCGCCGAAGATCTCAGACAGCTCCTCGCGAAAATTGTCTAATTCATAGGGATCGAACTCGAGTTGCGAGTTGTCTTTTGGGGCTGCCTCTATCAGGGCCTGGGTGAACTCTTCTCTTAGCTCAGTGGTGGAAATGTGCCTGAATGGGTTGGATTCCAGGATGGTGAGTTCTTCTTCAATCCATGCATAGAGAGCTTCCCGCTGATAACCTTTAATCGTTTTACGTGGAATAAATTTCAGCAGATGACGAATAAACTTTTCCGTTGCTGCACAGACATCTTGCTCTGATTTCTCTGCTTTTTGCTTAAACTGAGCCAGAAAATCATCCAGTTTTTTTTCATAGCGATCGTTTCTGGCCTGATTTTTCTCCACATCTTTCCAGAGTTTCTGGAGCTTGGTCCACTCTTTGCCTTTCTTTGTTGTGTTGGTGATATCTGTAATGGTTAAGGTATTCATCGTCTGTTCTTTGTTAATAAATATCAGATTAACTCTGGTTATCTGGGAATATGATTATGGTTATTTGGGAATCTGTCTCTGGTTATCTGGGAATTTACAACGCTGGAGATAACGACTCCGTCCTCACTTTTTTTCAATCACGGCTCTGTGATGCAACTTCGATTCATCTTCGCTCCAGAGGCTATCCAGAAATTCATCAAAGTTGCTTTTATCTATCTGGGTTTTAATGCAGCTTAGCTGATCATAAAGATACACATTGCGGTCTTCACGCTCGATGGCATAACCCAGTTGTTCCTGCCACATGAACATCCCGCCAAAGCTGTGATAAACGTCTGAGATGATAACCGTGTAGTTTTCGATGAGGTAATGATCAAAGACCTGACCGACAAAGTCTTGTGTGGCTCTTTTATATGCTGGTTTCATACGGTTTCGCCAAACCAGAGATTGGGTTACACCAGCGATGTTAAGCTCTTCATCGGTAACTTTAACTATATTGCAGTAATAAAGAACAGATTGTTCAGAATCGAGCAGTAGAGCTAGTTTAAATCCGGAGTCATTCTCGTCATAGCGAATGAATCGGCAACCGACTGGTATTACAAGCTTGGTATCTTTTAACTCGTAACCATTTTGGGCTGCATGCAGGTACTCTTCCACGTTTCTTCCGCGCTTTGCCAGAAACGCGAAGTCTTGCTTCATATCTTTGGGGTCGTAGAAGATCTGCGGCATAGTAAAGTCCGTAAGTTAACGTGAAAACGAACAAATTATAACATAGAAAAAGATAACCGGATGTTCTGGTGAAGCTGCTTCTTATGCGCTATACATGAAACCTGCAAAAACACGTTTCATGTATAGCTGAGATTATGCTTTTGGCTATACATAAAAGCTGCTAAAGTTGATTTCATGTATAGCTCGATTTGCATTTCCAGCTATACATAAAACCTGTTAATTCACGCCAATCCTGTTGCTGAAAGTGTTGTGGATGAAGACTATTTCGATGAAATTATTGAATATTAATCCGAGCCAAAAAGATCTCTGGTGTAGACTTTGTCAGCCACATCTTCAAGCGCTCCTGTCATCCGGTTTGCAACGATAACGTCTGACATAAACTTAAACTTATCAAGTTCACGGATTACTTTCGAGTGGAAGAAGTGTTCTTCATTTAGTGCTGGTTCGTATATGACAACCTTGATTCCCTTTGCCTTCAGGCGCTTCATAATCCCTTGGATAGAAGATTCTCTGAAGTTATCTGAGCCTGACTTCATTATTAAGCGATAGATACCAACCACTTTGGGATTTCGTTTAACAATCGAATCGGCAATAAAATCTTTACGGGTACGGTTTGCATTTACAATGGCACCAATAATGTTGTTTGGAACGGTTTGATAGTTCGCCAGAAGTTGCTTGGTGTCTTTCGGAAGACAGTAACCGCCGTAGCCAAAAGAAGGGTTGTTGTAGTGATTACCGATTCGTGGATCTAAGCCAATTCCTTCAATGATTTGCCGTGAGTTCAGGCCAAAGGCTTCTGCGTAGGAGTCTAATTCGTTAAAAAAAGCTATGCGCATTGCCAGATAGGTATTAGAGAACAGCTTTACCGCTTCTGCTTCTGTTGAATTCGTATACAAAACAGGAATATCGGTCTTAATCGCCCCCTCTATTAACAAGCCAGCAAAGGTTTTCGCTCTTTCACTCTGCTCGCCAATAATGATGCGAGAAGGGTAGAGGTTGTCATAGAGGGCTCGGCCTTCACGCAGAAATTCCGGAGAGAAGATAATATTGTCACTGTTAAATAGTGCTTTTACCTTTTCTGTGTAACCTACCGGTACCGTTGATTTGATAACCATGACGGCATTTGGGTTGATCGCCATTACATCCCGGATAACGGATTCAACTGAAGAGGTATTGAAATAGTTTGTGTCAGGATCATAGTCTGTTGGGGTTGCGATAATAATAAAGTCAGCGTCTTTATACGCAGCTTCCTTGTCCATTGTGGCAACAAAGTTAAGCTCTTTTGTTTTTAGGAACGCTTCTACTTCCTTGTCTGCTATAGGGGATTGCTTTTCATTCAGAAGTTTTACCTTATGCTCAAGAATGTCAACGGCAACAACCTCGTGGTTTTGCGCCAGCAATATGCCATTCGACAAACCCACATATCCAGTACCTGATACAGCTATTTTCAATGCATTGTCCTTTTAGAGTGGTGTATAAATGAGTATAGACCTGCTTTTTTCTCTGGCCTGTGATGTTGGTTGCATGTGTGCTTAGGTATTTTGATGCAAAGTCGCCTATATTTATTTAGGTACGTATGGGAAAAGGTTATTGAACATAAGCTTTGACTATAATCTTGTATAAGAATTGGGAGATAAGTGCGTGTCTCAAGGCGGTAGCGTGTTATTTATTGATTTTTAACGTTTAGGCACGAAACATTATACTCTTATCACAAAGTAAGGAACAGGTTTGAGGCTGATAGTTAACAGCGGGATTTATTTGTTAAGCAATATAATATGTGCTTTGGTCCCGTTCTTTCTTCTGCCCATAATGACTAGCTTTTTGACACAAGAAGAGTACGGCCAAGTTGCTATTTTTCAGATGGCTGTATCTTTATTCTCAATATTCATTGGTTTAAATTCAGCTAGTTATGTAGTTAGAAAGTATTATGACAATGATACTATAGACGAAATTAGATATGTAAATGGTGCTTCACTATTACTATTAGCTATTTCTTCAGTTATATCTATTTTATTTGTTTTTTATGTTTCTGATGTACTGTCTGAAATATTAAAGGTGCCAGCTTCGTGGCTATATTACGCAGTCGTAATTTCTATATCATATTTTATTTTTCAGTTTATGTTAGGTCAAATTCAAGCTCGTGGTAATTCAAAGTCATATGGGTTATGGCAGATTGGATATGGTTTTTTTCATTTTATTTTAGCATATAATTTTATTGTGTTTTTTGGGATGGGTGCGGAAGGAAGGGTTGAAGCGTGGTTAGTGGCTATTATATTTGTTTCAGTTTTATCACTAATTTATTTAATTAGTAAGCGTCTTGTTAAGATTAAAAACATAAAAAAATCTCATATTCAAGAAATAGTTGAATATAGCACGCCATTAATACCCCATATGTTAGGATTTATCCTTCTAGGATTAATTGATCGGTTTATAATTAGCAGAGAATTGGGATTATCTAAAGTTGGTGTCTACATGCTAGCAATGCAGATAAGTATGGTTATTCATTTGTGTTTTGATGCGATTAATAGGGCTTATACGCCTTGGTTATTTAATGCTCTGAATAAAAATGACGTGAAATTAAATCATAATATAATAAAGTACACATACTATTTTTATTTGCTGCTTGTTTTAAGTATTGTACCCATGTTTTTTCTATCGCCTAAACTTGTTGTGCTTATTGGAGGGAGTAAATACGAAGAATCTTCATATTTAATAAATTGGATATGTTTGGGTCAAATATTTCATGGTATGTATTTATCTGTTAATAACTATGTTTTCTATGCTAAAAAAACAGCTTTATTATCTATTGTAACAATTGGTTCTGGTGTAATTAATGTTATTTTGTTATTGGCTGTTATTAATTGGTTTTATTTGCCTGGAGTTGCGATAGTATTTTCTATTTCTAAATTTATTCAATTTTTAGGTACATGGTGGTTAGCGAGCAAGGTTTATCCTATGCCATGGCTGCATTCTTTTAAAAAGGTTTAAGTCTATAAATGAGTTCTTTACCCTTAGTGTCTGTTTATATTCCCACCTATAATAGGAAAAAATTGTTAGAGAGAGCTGTTGAATCGGTATTGAAACAAACATATAAAAATATAGAGATAATTATCTCTGACGACGGCTCTGATGATGGTACAGAGGAGTATTGTTGTAGTATTATTCTATGTAACAGTAATATTACTTATATTAGAAGTAATCGCTCATATGGTGCATGTCATGCAAGAAATAAAGCGATTTCTGTTGCAAAAGGTGAGTATATTACAGGGTTAGATGATGATGATTTACTTAAACCTAACCATATATCAGAATTAGTTACAGCATTTTCAACAGATTACTCGTTTGTTTGCACTTCATACATAGAAAACTCTAGTAAAGGAAAAATCAATAGAAATAATAAGTTAGGTATAGTAACTATCGAGAAGCTATTACATTATAATATTGTTGGTAATCAAGTGTTAACGTTAACCAAGAGGATACAAGATATTGGAGGTTTTGACGAGAGTTTGCCTGCTTTCCAAGACTATGATTTATGGGTTAGATTGGTTAAAAGTTACGGTAGTGGGTTTAAAATAGATAACTTGTCTTATGTTTGGGACAATATGCATGCTCAAGAAAGAATATCATCTAGTTTAAATAAAACAGCCAAAGCGTATGAGATTTTTTATAGTAAACATAAATTACTAATGAATCATTCAAACAAAAAGTCAATGAAAATAATGAATGTAAAATACTCTGGTACTAAATTGTCACTTTGTACTCTTATCAAAAATATAAATATATATAATTATAAGCTCTGTATTTCTCTGTATTTGAGAGGAAGTTTTAAATATGTTATTGAATTTATAGATTACTTTCGTTATAAGTAGTTGTGATCGTAATAATGAGCCTTGTAAGTTTATTTTTAGAGGTCGTAGGTTATGTCAACTTTGGAAGTTTTAGTATCTACAATAAATGATCGAATTTATGATTTGGAAATTAATGATGATTATTGTTATTTGATCATGCATCAAATATCAAATAATAAACAATATGACGATGTTATTTTCTGTCAGAATAATGTGCGATATTTTCAGGTAAAAGGAAAAGGTATCAGTCGTAGTCGTAACCTTGCACTTGAAAAAAGTAGAGGAGATATTGTTTGGATAATGGATGATGATGCATCACTACACCTTGGTGCAAAAAGAGTTATAGTGGATCTATTTGAAAAATATGATCCAGATATGTTGGTTCTGAAAGAAAATTGTAGAAGAAAATTAAACTCAAGAAAAATAATTAAGCATAATTTATTTACCGCAATATCGATAATATCAATTAATATGTGTATATCGAGAAAGGTCATTAGCGAAGGCTTTCGTTTTGATGAAAATTTTGGTCTAGGAACTAAGAGACCATCGGGTGAAGAGTATATATTTTCAACCGATCTACTTAAGTCGGGTAAGGTAATATTGCAAACTGATTACTGTGGAGTTACGCATCCGGATGTATCATCTGGTTACTATTTCTATGAAACAGATGAAGGTATATTAACCAAGTTCTGTATGTTTGATAGGGTTTTTGGATGGTTTGGTTTTGTAGTTTCTTTGCTATTTCTGATGAAGAAGTTCAGATTTTTGTTTAAAAATAGGAGGTTACTTCATTCTCTGGCGTTATACTTAAGACATTATGTGCTTTGTGATGAAAGAAAAAATTGATATAAGTATCATTACCCCTTGTTTTAACCCTGATAATGGAGCTATGAAAGGTGCTCTATCCTCTGTATTTATCGAAGGTCCGCTTACTTACGAGCATCTGGTTATTGATGATGGCTCGAGTGAGGCTGACTGGTCGCTGGTAAGCAACCTGATATCTCCGCTACCAAATGTTTCAGTCTGTCGCCTTAATGAAAATAGTGGTCCAGCGGTTGCACGTAATAAGGGCATAGAACTAGCAAAAGGTCGCTATATAGCCTTCTTAGACGCAGACGATATCTGGCATCCTGATAAACTAAAAAAACAAATCACATTTATGCAGGAGGCAGGCACAACTCTCTGTTATACCGCTTATGAAATTATCGACCAACAAGGCAATATCATTGGCTGTCGTTCTGTTCCTAAGACGCTTACTTATAAAGACTTACTGAAGTGCAATCAAATCGGTTGCTCAACTGCGATATATGATACTAAATTGATAGGTAAACAGTATTTTGAAAATCTGAGACGACATGAAGATCTAACTCTTTGGCTAAAAATAGCCAAAACAGGCGCAAAAATAGCAGGCCTCCAAGAGCCTCTGGTTCAATACCGTGTCGGTGCCAGTTCAGTCTCTTCAAACAAGTGGAAAGTGTTAAAGTACCAGTGGAAAATTTATCGCGAGTGCGAAAAGCTTGGTTTCTTCACTTCAGTTTACTACTTTATTCACTACGCAATTAATGGCCTGAAGAATCATTATTTTACTTCGCCCCCAACCCGGTAAGCATAATCCCTATCGTCTTAACTGCAATCTTCATATCTAACACAAACGATAAATTCTTAATATAATACAAGTCATACCCTAATTTGTGCCGGGTCATATCAGTAGTATCCGTATACCCCTGCTCAACCTGTGCCCATCCAGAAATGCCCGGTCTTACAACATGCCGAAAATTGTAAAAAGGAATCTTCTTTTCGTATTCCTGTACCAGCTCCGGCCGCTCCGGTCGTGGACCGATTAAGGACATATCTCCTATAAGAACATTCCACAATTGAGGAAGCTCGTCCAGGCGGCTTTTTCTCAGTAAGTTTCCCAGTTTATTTATTCTGTGCTCTTCTTCTGTAGCAAAAAGCCTGCTGTCTCCTCCATATGCTTCTTCCATTGTCCGGAATTTATAGATAGTGAAGCGTTTGTTTTTGTAGCCGATTCTTTCCTGAGAGAAGAGTATTTTTCCTTTGCTGCTTGTCCGTATCAGTGCCGCAATAATGGTGCAAACCACCACAACAGCAGGGAGGATTGTAATGATAAATAAGCGCTCAATGACGGATTTACTGATCATATAAGTTTGAGAGGGTAGCAACGTGCCTATGCTGTTTTCACTTAAATGCGTGGTGGGGACTTTTCTTTCCAGTCTTTCTTTAATGGTTTCGGAGTGGATTACCGGTACATTGCTGATGGAACAGTCTGCCAGAAATTTTTCCTGCTCGTTGCTCATAGGCTTGTGCAGGTTTACCACTAAGCCATCTTCGACATCAGAGATCGAATATGGATGCTCCACAGGTTTTAGCTGCAAAAATGAGTATTTCTGTAGGTCTTTAAGGTTAAAGTTTGTAATTACGCTGAGTGACACTTTTTGATATCTGGCCTGAAAGTAGAAAAATCCCAGTAACCATATAAAAGTGATACTTGCACCAAGTGCTAAAACAGAACGTGAGTACTCTATCCGGAACATAGCAATAGTGGCGATAGCGACACAATAACAGCTTAAAAGTATGGGCAGGATTTCCTGTTTCCGGTCAGAGATTACTTTGGGTAACGGCTTTGGAAGCAGGGTTATGGTGCACCAGTAGCACCCTATGACCACTGGCAGGCTGTTTCTTACGGTGTCGGGAAAGTCCGGAAAGTGAGTTAAAGACAAAAGCAGTATTCCCCCGGTAATACCCAGAGAGGCAATAAGATGAGTCATTCCTGATCTGTTTAGTCTCACGTTCTGCGCCTTTAATTATTAAATTTGCAAATGTTACTTCCGTTTTCGAATAAAACGTCTATATGTCTAAATATGCGGTAAAACTTTCAGCTTCATTATTTTCTTCATATACTTAGGTTAAGCAACGAATCGGGAAATGTCATGAAAACACGCGAAAGAATTGTGCATGCAGCACTGGAACTGTTTAACGAGCATGGTGAGCGTAATATCACAACCAACCATATTGCCGCTCATATTGATATCAGCCCGGGCAACCTGTATTACCACTTTAGAAACAAACAAGAGATCTTAAGAGAGATTTTCGCCATTTATTCAAATGAGCTGCTGGAGCGTTTTACTCCGGTAGAGGCTCAGGAAGAGAGTCTTGTGATGTTAAAACGTTACTTAGACTCCATCTTTACTTTGATGTGGAAGTTCCGCTTCTTCTATGCAAACTTGCCGGAAATTCTTCACAGAGATCCGATATTGCATGAGCGTTATCTGGAAGTGCAGACAAAGATGCAGGAAAACATCGCTGCAATTTTTGCCCTCTTTATTGAAAGAAAGCTGCTGGAACTGACCAAAGAAGAAGCGCGCTTGCTGGTGACATCAACGCACCTTGTGGCAACTAACTGGCTGAGCTACCGGGCGGCTATGTCGAAAGATACCAAAATCACTGAGCAGGTTATTCACCAAGGGGTTCTGCAGCTTATCTCTATTGTTAAGCCGTATACTACGCCGCTTGGAACTGAGCAGGTGAAATTGATAGAGGAAGGTATCAAGGCGATGCATGCTTCTTAACAAATAGTAAAGGCACCGGGAGGTGCCTTTACTTTACTCTGTTTACATTAGTCTTTTCCCAAACTTCTCGATATGTTCAATTAACGCCTGATTATTAATTTTGTGTTTAACCAGCATATCAACTTTGTAGGGAATCGTAGTTTGCTCTATCTGACTTAGGATAGAAGCGACGTCGCTAGTTGTAATTTTCTCGCCAACTAAAACAATATCAATATCAGAGTTTGGTCTATAAGTCCCCAGAGCCCTTGAACCGAATAGCCACGCTTCTTTCACACTTGAGTATGCTGTGATAATGCTGAGAATAGTCTGCTGATGTTTCAGGCTAATTCCGTTATCAGTCATCCTGAGATTTCTCTGTTAAATAGGCAACAATTTCTGAAATTGCTGGCTCAAATGTTTCTACAATTAAAGCCTGCGCTTCAAGCGCATTTTCTTCATCGTAGGTGTGGGTTAGAAGGTTGCGCTTGTTAAGTGCTTCCAGAAGCGTTTCACACTGCTCTGGTGAGATATGTGCAGCTTCCATAGCTGTGCGAATTGTGCCTCTTGGTGAAGCTGCATCGTATCCTTCATATTCAACCAGATCTTTAAGTGTTTTCCAGGTCAGCTCAAACGAAAATTCAAATGTCTGAATTAAGCCTGCAAGTTCCAGTTCACTGTAGGATTCTTGCGAGCAGGCTTTAACCAGTCTTTTGTGAGCTTTTTGCAGATTTTCAAAGCGCTGTTTCCAGCGTAGTGGATTAGTGGTCATAGAGTGAACCTCTGATTCTGTAGTTATGGCTCTTTTTTTGTTACCTTGCTCCTGAGCTTATTCTTCGTCATTCCGGAAGTTGCGAAACTTCTATCCGGAATCTACCGTCTGCGCGTTGTAGAGTACCGTGATATCTTAACTCTACAACACTCTGAAAGTAGATCTCGGATATTGCTTTGCAATTCCGAGATGACGACATATTTTCCATTTGTAATGCCTGGTAACTACTTGGCACAAATAGGCCTTTTGTGAACTGGCTCTGGCTGGTTTCACTTACTCTTCATCAAAAGCTTCAATCTCAATGCCCATCTCTTCCAGCATTTTCTTCGCTTCTGCCGGGATATCATCCGGACGGTCTTTTCTCAGGTCTTCATCAATTGGCAGAGGCTGGCCTGTGTATGCGTGTAAGAATGCTTCACACAGAAGTTCACTGTTTGTTGCATGGCGAAGGTTATTTATCTGTCTGCGGGTACGTTCATCGGTAAGTATCTTAAGTACCTTTAAAGGGATTGAAACCGTTACCTTTTTAACCTGTTCACTCTTTTTCCCATGTTCCGCATAAGGACTAATGTAGTCACCGTTCCAGTCAGCCATTGCACACCTTTGTTATCAGAAAACTTTGAATAATAAATCTAACTGTTAATTTTAGCGGGATTTACTGCCATAAGCAAAGGCGTTTAGATGGCTAGATGGGTTGACGGCTAAAGTTGTAGGGGGTAAATTGGGCTATGGGCTATGGGCTATGGGCTATGGGCTATGGGCTATGGGCTATGGGCTATGGGCTATGGGCTATGGGCTATGGATTTCTACCTGTAACCCCTAAACAAGTATATATTTACATAACAACTATAAATAATCAGCAAGCTCAAAAGGAAATAACTAGTTATGTCTCAAAGGAAGTCTTCAACTATTGCTGTCAGGACGGGGATTGAATCTGATACTCAGTTCAATGCCGTTGTGCCACCGATTTATCTTTCAACAAACTACAGTTTTCCTGAGTTTGGTGAAGTGCCTCAATATGATTACACCCGCTCGGGGAACCCGAACAGGGGGATGCTGGAGCAGGCTCTGTCTGAGCTAGAGTCCGGAAAAGGCGCGGTAGTCACAAACTGCGGGACATCTGCGCTTAACCTGATGGTTTCTGCTTTTTTAGGGCCGGATGATCTGCTTATTGCGCCGAATGACTGCTACGGTGGTTCGTACCGGTTGTTTAATACCCGTGCTCAGAAAGGTGACTTTAAAGTTCAGTTTATCGATCAGACAGATGAAAGTGCGCTGGAGGCAGTTCTGGCTCAAAAGCCAAAACTGATCCTTCTGGAGACGCCGTCTAACCCGTTGGTACGTGTGGTGGATATTGCGGCGGTTTGCGAGAAAGCGAAAAAAATCGGTGCTTTGGTTGCCGTGGATAACACCTTTTTGACACCCATATACCAAAAGCCTCTGGAACTGGGCGCGGACCTGGTTATTCATTCAACCACCAAGTATATCAACGGTCATTCCGATGTGATTGGCGGGGTTATTGTTACTGCAACAGAAGAGCATGCAGAAGAGCTTGGCTGGTGGGGGAACTGTATTGGTGCTACCGGGACGCCATTTGACAGCTATATGACGTTGCGAGGTTTGCGTACACTTGGAGCCAGAATGCGGATTCATGAAGAGAGTTCACTGGCTATCCTGGAGGCTTTGAAAAAACAGCCTTTGGTGGGAAGTATTTATCATCCTAGCCTTGAAGAGCATCCGGGGCATGAAATTGCTAAAAAGCAGCAGTCGGGATTTGGTTCAATGTTAAGTTTCGAGTTTGCTGGTAGTTTTGAGCAGTTGAAAGCTTTTGTTAATGAGCTGAAGCTGTTTTCACTTGCTGAGTCTCTTGGCGGAGTGGAGAGCCTGATTTGTCATCCGGCCTCCATGACTCACAGAGCAATGGGTGAAGAGGCGCTTGCAAAAGCCGGAGTATCACAAAACCTTCTCAGACTTTCAGTGGGTCTGGAAGATAAACAAGATTTAATTTCAGATTTAGAATATGCCTTTAATGCGGTTGCGGAGGGAGTATAAATGACCGTTTCTCGTCAGTTACATAAGTTTGGTGGCAGTAGCCTTGCTGATCCTGAGTGCTATAAACGCGTAGCGAATATTCTTAAAGAGTACTCAGACAAAGAAGATTTAATTGTTGTTTCAGCAGCCGGTGATACCACCAACAGGCTGATTGAGTGGTGCGATACGCTGGATAAAGACGGACGCATCGCTCATGAACTGCTTATGTCGCTGCGGGAATATCAAAGCGGCCTTATCACCGCTTTACTGGATGAGCCGGATGATCTGCTTAGCCAGTTTCACTCGGAAATTACCGCACTTGGCGAGTTAAACGCGCCTTTAACTATTGCTCAGAAGTCCGCAGTTCAGGGGCATGGGGAAAGCTGGTCGGCAAGGTTGCTTTCTGCGCTGCTCAACCAGAAGGAACTGCCTGCGGTAGCTGTTGATGCAAGAAACTTCCTGCGGGCAGAAAGAGCCACTCAGCCAGAGGTGGACGGTGCGCGTTCATGGCCACTACTTAAAGAACTTCTGGTGCAGCATTCAAATCACAGGTTAGTGATTACTGGTTTTATGGCCCAGAATCAGGCGGAAGAGACGGTACTGCTGGGCCGTAATGGGTCGGACTACTCCGCAACCGTTATTGGCGCTCTTGCGGAAGCCTCGCAAGTAACTATCTGGAGCGATGTAGCTGGTGTATACAGCGCCGACCCGAGAAAGGTTAACGATGCTTGTCTGCTTCCGTTGCTGCGCCTTGATGAAGCCAGTGAACTGGCTCGCCTTGCTGCTCCTGTGCTTCACAGCAGAACTCTGCAGCCGGTTGCCCAGAGTGCGATGAACCTGGAGCTAAGGTGCAGCTATCAGCCTGAAGCTGGTTCTACCCGTATTGAGCGTGTACTGGCTTCTGGCCGGGGGGCTAAAATTATCTCATCACTTGATGAAGTTCTGCTTATCGAGCTTAATTTTGCTGATGGCCATGACTTTGAGCGCGTTCAGGAAGAGGTGATGGGCAGGCTGCAAAGAGCGCAGTTGCAGCCTCTTGCTTATGATATTCAGGCCGATCAGGGTGAGCTTTTGCTGGCTTATACAGCTGAAGTTGCGGCAGGTGCTCTGGAGTACCTTCAGGATGCCGCTATTGAAGCGGATATTCACCTTAGAGAAGGTTATTCAATGATTGCTGCGGTTGGCGCGGGAGTGACCAACAATGCAATTCATAGCCACGGCATTTATCAGCAGTTAAAAAACGCGCCTGTTAAGTTTATCAGCGAAGCGGAAACCGGGCTTAGTCTTGTTGCTGTTCTGCGCAAAACCGACACTCAGCTTCTGGTGAATGCGATTCACAAGCAGCTGTTTCAGGCGCAAAAGCGTATTGGTCTTGTCTTGTGTGGCAAAGGAAATATCGGCTCCAGCTGGCTTGAGCTGTTTGCTAAGCAGAAGACTGAGCTTGAAAAGCGTCGCGGCATGAACTTTGAGCTGATTGGTGTGGTTGATAGCCACACTTACTGGATGGACTTTGACGGTATTGATGTTGAGTCTGTCTCTGCGCGTTTTGATGATGAAGCGATTGAGAACGACGGTAAAGAGTGGCTGGACAGGCTGACTCATCATCAGGGCTACGATGAAGTTATCGTGCTGGATGTGACTGCCAGCGAAAGTCTGTCGCTTCAGTATCCTGAAATTGCCGGGAAAGGTTTGCATCTGATCTCTGCAAATAAAGTGGCAGGCTCCGCTTCCGGTCACTTCTATCATCAGGTGCAGAATGCTTTTGCGAAAACAGGCCGTCACTGGCTTTACAATGCAACTGTAGGTGCTGGCCTGCCTGTGAACCATACGGTGCAGGACCTGCGCGAAAGCGGTGATGAGATTGTTGCGTTGTCAGGTATTTTCTCTGGTACTTTATCCTGGCTGTTCCAGCAGTTTGATGGTTCTCTGCCGTTTATGGATTTAGTCGACCTTGCCTGGCAGCAGGGCTTAACCGAGCCTGACCCTCGTTCTGATTTAGATGGTTCTGATGTGATGCGTAAGCTGGTGATCCTGGCGCGTGAATCCGGACTGGAGCTGGAGCCGGAAAATGTCAAAGTGGAGTCGCTGGTACCGGGTGAGCTGAAATCTCTTTCTCTGGATGAGTTTTTCGAGCAGGGTAGCCGCTTGAGTGAAGATCTGGCGGAAAGACTGGAAAAAGCACAGCGAGAAGGCAAGGTGCTGCGTTATGTTGCCAGAATGACAAAAGATGGTTCAGCTTACGTAGGTATCGAAGACCTGCCGGCAGAACACGCTCTGGCGAATCTTCTGCCTTGTGACAATATCTTTGCTATTGAAAGTGTCTGGTATAAGGATAATCCGCTGGTTATCCGTGGGCCAGGTGCCGGTAAAGAAGTGACTGCCGGGGCGATTCAGTCGGATATTAATAGGCTTTCAAGTTTGCTTTAAATAATGAATCTTTGTTAAGGGCGTCGAAAGGCGCCCTTTTTACTATGTTGAATATTTGTTTTTAGAGAATAATAGCGGCTTGAATTGTGGATAGGTTGGCAAAGCTATCATGTGCTAAACTTGATGTGCTGATTATTCACACAGGATTTTTTCATGGCGAGAACAACAAGCGTGACAATTGGTGAACCTTTAGAAAAGTTTGTAAATCGTATGCTTGAGTCAGGGCGTTATGGCTCTGCCAGTGAAGTGATGCGGAGTGCACTTCGGTTGCTTGAACAACAAGAAAATCAACTTGAGCATCTAAGAAATGCAATAGATGAAGGGGAGCTAAGCGGAGAAAGTACTTTATCTGTTAAAGAGATTGTCGCAAAGAAAAAGGCTTCAATGCATGTATAAACTCTCTCTGCGCGCGGTCAAAGATATTGAAAGTATTTATGAGTATACCCTTCTCAACTTTGGCGAATGCAGAGCAGACAAATACACAAATGATTTGGAATCATGCCTTGAAATTCTTGCCGAGTCTCCTTTTATTGGTCGTGAATCGAATGAAATAAGAAAAGGTATCCGCAGACATGACTTCCAGAAGCACTCGATTTTCTATAGAGTCAGGGAGTTAGATGTATTTATAATCCGAATCCTTCACCAGCAAATGTACCCCGCCCTCCACTTCTGAATCTCTTTCAACAACCACATGAAAATAATTCATGTTCACGCGGTTGACATCAATTCCAATTCATTACATTCTACAGACATATAGACGTCCAAACGTCAAACGCAAATATAAGCAAACACAACCAAGACAGACAGCATATAATTACTAAGGTGACAGCCACCTCAGGGAGAATGGAATGGGTTATACACATGCAAGCCACTTAGATGCGCTTAATCAGAATATTGCCGAGTTGGGTGATATTAATGTTTCTTTTGAATTCTTTCCGCCAAGCAGCGAGAAGATGGAAGAGACGCTGTGGAATTCTGTTCACCGTCTGAAGAAGCTTCAGCCGAAGTTTGTTTCTGTTACCTATGGTGCAAACTCTGGTGAGCGTGACAGAACTCATTCTATTATCAAAGAGATCAAAGATCAGACAGGTCTGGTAGCCGCTCCGCATTTAACCTGTATTGATGCCTGCCGTGATGAGCTGAAAGATATTGCCAACGACTACTGGGCAAACGGCATTAAAAATATCGTTGCGCTGCGTGGTGATATTCCACCGGGAGGTGGTGCGCCGGATATGTATGCGTCTGATCTGGTAGAGCTTTTAAAATCCCTGCATGACTTTGATATCTCTGTTGCTGCATTCCCTGAAGTTCACCCGGAAGCGAAAAGTGCGCAGGCGGATCTGCTTAACCTGAAGCGTAAGGTGGATGCCGGTGCCAACCGCGCTATTACTCAGTTCTTCTTTGATGTTGAGTCTTACCTGCGCTTCCGTGACCGTTGTGTAACGGCTGGAATTGATGTGGAAATTGTTCCGGGCATTCTTCCTGTTTCTAACTTTAAGCAGGCTTCGCGCTTTGCTGCAATGAATGATGTAAAAGTACCGGGCTGGATGGCGCAGCAGTTTGAAGGTCTGGATGATGATCCGGTTACCCGTCAGCTGGTTGGTGCAAGCCAGGCCATTGATATGGTAAGAATTTTAAGTCGTGAAGGGGTGAAGGACTTCCATTTCTACACACTTAACCGAGCAGAAATGACTTACGCTCTGTGCCATACGCTGGGTGTAAGACCAAAAGCATAATATTGTGCAGAAAAGAAAAAAGGTTGAGTGGGGGCACTCAACCTTTTGTTATTTTTAGCTTAGCGCATCCAGTTCGCTAACTACTTCTTCAGCCCAGCTTATCCAGGCTTCCCGTATCTTCAGGTTACGGCGAAGTGTTAAACGCTCCAGTCTGGCGTGCATATCAAGAGATTCCGGTGATGCATAATGCTTCGCTTCTATCTCTTTATAGTGCTCAATTAACTTTTTGGCTTCTTCAATTAAGTTCTGAACCTGTTTCTTAAAAGGGGCAGAGTCTTCAATGGTACAAGCCATCAGTTTAGCTGATAATTCATCTCTGATAGTTGGCTGAACGGTCGGTTGCTCAAACCACTCGCCTAAAGCTTTTCTACCGTTGTCCGTAATAGAGTAAACCTTTCGATCCGGCTTTCCTTCCTGCGGCTGAAGCTCACAGGTCACCAGGTGATTTTGTGCCATCTTGTTAAGTTCACGATAAACTTGCTGGTGGCTGGCTTTCCAAAAATACCCAATGCTATACGAAAATTCTTTCGTAATATCGTATCCGGTCGCGTCGCGAGTGCTCAAAACGGTTAGGATTACGTGTGGTAATGACATGTCTTAAATCCAATAAAAAATAAACTTCAAAATTCCTTGTTTGAACTGTATCTGTGCTTCTGACGTCACGGAATATAATGCGTCCAAACCTACCAACCCTCGATCTCAGATTGGTATACTGCGCTCCATCTATTGTCGAAATATCACCTAGTATGATTATTATCACTTCAGTAAAGGTAAACACAGCTTCTATATGCATAGAAGTTCACTAATTACTGCTGCTTTTAATAAAAAGTAATTTGTTATTAGCTACGTATTTTATAAGTCTAGACGATATTTACCTGTAGGAATGTAAGAATATCTTAATTATTAAGCATTAAGTAGGATGTGGGTGCAATTTGTCGCAAAAAGCTGACAACTATCTCAGTAATGATATACTTTCAAAATAAAAGGCTGAACATGTCAGCCTTTTTGTCTCTTTTATAGAATAAAAAACTGGATGTTATCCCGTATTTCGCATTCCGGCCGCGATTCCGGCAATAGTTACCATCAGGGCTTCTTCCAATTCCTGTGACGGCGCTTCCATTTGTCGGGTTCGGTACAGAAGTTCTGCCTGAAGAATATTCATCGGTAAAACATAAACATTGCGCAATTTTATCGATTCCAGACCCCAGGGATCGCTCTGCATCAGGTTCTCGTTGTTTTCCACTTCCAGTACGGCATGGATATCTGTCTGCAGTTGTCCACGCAGACGGTCACCCAGACGCCACAGTGATTTGTCCGTTAGTCTCTGATCGTAATAGCTGGAAATTTCAAGATTACACTTTGTGTAAACCATTTCAAGCATACCAAGGCGGGTAGAGAAGAACGGCCATTCACGACACATCTCTTCCAATAGCGCTTTATGGCCATGATCGATTGAGTACTGAATAGATTCACCGGCACCTAACCATGCAGGCAGCATCAGTCTGTTCTGGCTCCAGGAGAAGATCCACGGGATTGCACGCAGGCTTTCCACACCACCTTTCGGGTTACGCTTAGCCGGACGGGAGCCCAGAGGCAGTTTGCCCAGCTCCTGCTCCGGTGTTGCAGCGCGGAAGTACGGAACGAAATCCGGCTCGCCACGGACAACATCGCGGTATGCATCACAAGACACCTGAGAAAGAACCTCCATCAGGTCACGCCACTCTTGTTTTGGTTCCGGTGGCGGAAGCAGGTTTGCTTCAAGGATTGCGCTGGCGTACATATTAAAGCTGTTTACCGCAACATCAGGTAAGCCAAGCTTAAAGCGGATCATCTCGCCCTGCTCTGTAACGCGCAGACCGCCCTGCAGGCTCTTTGGTGGCTGAGAAAGTAGCGCAGCGTGTGCTGGTGCACCACCACGGCCAATGGTACCGCCACGGCCATGGAACAGAGTCAGCTCAATGTTAGCCTCTTCACAGACCTCAACCAGTGATTCCATCGCAGAGTACTGCGCCCAGCCGGCAGCCATAGCACCGGCATCTTTTGCTGAGTCAGAGTAGCCGATCATGACCATCTGGTGGCCCTGAATAAATCCACGGTACCAGTCGATAGAGATAAGCTGCTTGATTACCGCTTCAGAGTTGTTCAGGTCGTCCAGTGTTTCAAACAGAGGACAAACGTCCATACGGAACTGGCAGCCGGACTCCTGAAGCAACAGGTGTACTGCCAAAACGTCAGATGCGGTACGCGCCATTGAGATAACGTAAGCACCGAAGGCTTCGCGTGACTGGCTGGCAATGATCTTACAGGTGTCCAGAACTTCCTGTACCGGCTCAGAAGGCTGCCAGTCGCGTGGAAGCAGAGGACGTTTAGAGCTTAGCTCATTAACCAGGAAGGAAATCTTATCCTGTTCAGTCCACTGGTCGTAGTCGCCAATGCCCAGGTAGCGGGTCAGTTCAGAAAGCACATCTGAGTGACGAGTACTCTCCTGACGGATATCCAGACGTACCAGATGAACACCAAAGGCTTTAATACGGCGAAGTGTATCCAGCAGACAACCATCCGCGATAACGCCCATGCCACATTCGTGCAGAGATTCATAACAGGCGTGCAGCGGTTCCCATAGTTGTTCTGTAGATTCCAGAATTGGTTTATTCGGGACTTCCTTGCCGTTGATTTTGGCATCCAGAACTTCCAGCGTATCTGTCAGAAGAACTCTCAGCTCTTTCAGGATGGCACGGTAAGGTTCGTGAGCATCTCCTGCAAGTGAACGTACTTTATCGTTGCAGTTCACCATGGAAAGCTCAGTAACCAGCTCCTGAATATCAGCAAAGTATAGGTCTGCTGCTTTCCAGCGGGAAAGGTGCAGAACTTCATGGGTGATTTTGTGAGTCACAAACGGGTTACCGTCACGGTCCCCCCCCATCCATGATGAGAAATGAATTGGCTGTGCATCAATTGGCAGGCGCTCGCCCAGGTATCCAGATACCTTTTCGTCCAGTTCACGAAGAAAATCAGGTACTGCCTGCCACAGAGAGTTTTCTACAACTGCAAAGCCCCACTTGGCTTCATCCAGCGGTGTTGGTCTCTGCTGACGCATATCGTCAGAGTGCCATGACTGGGCAATAAGCTGTTCCAGGCGGCGCTCAGTCTTCTGACGCTCTTTTACCGACAGATCGCTCAGTTCAAGCTGAGAAAGACACTTATTAATCTTTACCAGCTTGTTAATCATGGTGCGACGTGCGATTTCTGTCGGGTGAGCGGTAAGAACCAGCTCAATGCTCAGGTTGCGGATGGCGTCTGCCGTATCCAGCTTGCTTACCTCTTTCTGCGTCAGTTTGGCAAAAAGGGTATTCATAGCATCCGGCTGACAAACGTGGGCATCACAGTGACGTGAAATCGTATGATACTGCTCAGCCATATTGGTCAGATTCAGAAACTGGTTAAACGCACGTGCTACCGGATTAAGCTGCTCGTCAGGTAATGTGGAAATTACTTTGATCAGCTCTTCACGTGCTTCGTTGTCATTATTTCTTTCCGCTGCCTTTGAAAGGGTGCGGATTAACTCAACTTTTTCTAAGATTGCGTCGCCGTGTGCATCTTTAATGGTGTTGCCCAGTAGATGCCCCAACATACGTACATTGCTTTTTAAAGCAGAGTATTTTTCAATCATTCTCGTCCTGCCTGTAATAAAATTACACTTTTTTCCTTGTTATGGAGACAATCTAGCCAATTTCTGTTGTCTGAGTCAAATTTTCCGTAAGTCATAATGGTTTTAATTTTGTTTACTTGATCTTGGTCGTTTTGCAAGCTGTTGAAACTAGGGAGATGTGAAAATTTGTTTCACTGCCTCCGAGATGTTCGCTTTTTCACTTAACTTTAATCTCGTTATAACAAATAGCCATAAGATCTTTTGTTTTGCGTTTGTCTGGTTATATAAACTTAATCCAGACGTGTTTTAAACATAGTGCATAGATAAATTGTGGCGAACAGAAATATGGACAAACGAAGATTAACTCACTTAAAAGCATTAGAGGCTGAGTCGATTCAGATTATGCGGGAAGTAGCCGCAGAGTTTGACAACCCGGTCATGCTCTACTCAATTGGTAAAGACTCTTCCGTGCTGCTTCACCTGGCGCGTAAAGCCTTCTACCCGGGGAAAATTCCATTTCCTTTGATGCATGTGGATACCAACTGGAAATTCAGGCAGATGATTGAGTTCCGGGACCGGCTGGCAAAAGAGTACGGTTTTGATCTTATCGTTCACAAGAATCCGCGTGGTCTTGAGATGGGCATTAGCCCGTTTGAACACGGCAGTGCTAAACATACCGACATTATGAAAACCGAAGGTCTTAAGCAGGCACTCGACAAATATGGGTTTGATGCCGCTTTTGGTGGTGCCCGCCGTGATGAAGAGAAGTCCCGTGCTAAAGAACGGGTTTATTCCTTCCGCGATAAGAACCATCGCTGGGATCCGAAAAACCAGCGCCCTGAACTGTGGAATATTTACAACTCAAAAGTAGAGAAGGGCGAGAGCATCCGTGTATTCCCGCTTTCCAACTGGACTGAGCTGGATATCTGGCAGTACATCTATCTGGAACATATTGAAATCGTCCCTCTTTACTTGGCCGAAAAACGCCCTGTAGTTGAGCGCGATGGCGCACTAATCATGGTTGATGATGAGCGTATGCCATTGGAAGAAGGTGAGACTCCTGAAATGAGAACGGTTCGGTTCAGAACACTTGGCTGTTATCCGCTAACCGGTGCAGTTGAATCTGAGGCAAAAACATTGCCGGAGATTATTCAGGAAATGCTGCTTTCCACTACTTCAGAGCGTCAGGGACGTGTCATAGACCATGACTCTGCTGGCTCAATGGAAAAGAAAAAAATGGAGGGCTACTTCTAATGTCACACTCATCAGATTTAATCGCACAAGATATTGAAGGCTACCTGAAAGTTCATGAAAACAAGGATATGCTTCGTTTTCTGACTTGCGGAAGCGTGGATGATGGCAAATCAACTCTGATTGGCCGTCTTCTTTACGATAGCAAGATGATTTTTGAAGATCAGATGTCCGCTATCGAGAAAGACTCAAAACGCTTTAACACCACAGATGAAGAGTTCGACCTGGCTCTGCTAGTGGATGGCCTTCAGTCTGAACGTGAACAGGGCATCACTATTGATGTTGCTTACCGCTATTTCTCTACCGAGCAGCGCAAATTTATTATTGCCGATACGCCGGGGCATGAGCAGTACACGCGGAATATGGCAACAGGGGCTTCTACCTGTGATCTGGCTATTATCCTGATTGATGCCCGTCATGGTGTGCAGGCACAGACGCGGCGCCACAGCTATATCTGCTCACTGCTGGGAATCAAACACATTATTGTTGCGGTAAACAAAATGGACATTGTTGATTATGACCAGAGCGTTTACCGGAAGATAAAAAATGAATACAGATCTTTTGCGGAAGAACTGAATTTCGATGATGTGCGTTTTGTGCCTATTTCTGCGCTGAAAGGCGATAACGTGGTAAATGAAAGCGAGAATATGACCTGGTATCCGGGATCCCCCCTGATGAAGTTATTAAACTCAGTCAATATTCGCAAAGATGAGTTTCAGTCGTTCCGTTTTCCGGTTCAGTACGTGAACCGCCCGAACCTGGACTTCCGTGGCTTTGCGGGAACCGTTGCTGCCGGTGATATTCGTGTTGGTGATACCGTTGTTGCATTGCCGTCGGAGAAAGAGAGCAAGGTTAAATCCATCGTCACTTTTGATGGCGATCTGGAAACGGCGTCTGCCGATATGGCGATAACGATCACGCTGGAAGATGAAATAGATATCAGCCGTGGTGATATGCTGGTTCGTCCGCATGAAAAGCCGTTTACCGCTTCAAATGTAGAAGCTGACGTGGTCTGGATGACCGAAGAGCCGATGCATCTGGATCGCCAGTATGAAATTAAAGTGGGTACTAAGTCTGTGTTCGGCGAAGCTCAGGCGATTAACTATAAAGTTAACGTCAATACTATGGAGCATGAAGAGGCTCAGCAGTTAGAGCTGAATGAAATCGGCAATTGCCAGTTTAACTTTACTGAAGATGTTCAGTTTGATTCTTATGAGAACAGCCGCCAGACAGGCGCGTTTATCATTATCGATCGCTTAACTAATGTGACGGTTGGTGCGGGCATGATACGTCAGCCTGTTGAGTCCGGAATCGTCAACGCAAAAGCGCCGGAAGAATTCAGTGAATTTGAACTGGAGCTGAATGCGTTAATCCGGAGAACATTCCCTCACTGGGGCACCAAGAAACTGGGGTAATTAGCTATCAGCTTTCAGTCGTCAGTTATCCGTTCTCTGATTCTGACAGCTGATAGCTGAAAGCTGACAGCTATCTATGACTTTCGATTCCATATTTGTACTTATCATCTTTGCTGGAGCAATTGCCGGGTTAACGATCTTTCAGATCCGTCCGGTTATGGTTTTTGGCAGCGCTATGGTGTTGCTATACCTTTCGGGTGTTGCTTCCACCGATGATGTGATTCTTAGTGTATCCAATCAGGGGCTGTTAACTCTGATTATGCTGATGCTTTGCTCTCTTGCGCTGGAGAAAACCCGGTTACTAAGAGTAGTGGCAGCGAAAGTGGTTCGTGAAGGGTATGGAGGAACATGGATCCGGCTCTTCAGCCTGACTGTTGTGACATCTGCATTCTTAAATAATACAGCGGTGGTCTCCACTATGCTTGCTCCGCTGAGAAACAACAGCTATCACTCTGCGAGCAAACTTCTTTTGCCTCTTTCTTATGCGGCTATTTTAGGTGGAACGCTGACTCTTGTTGGCACCTCTACCAATTTAATTGTTAACAGTCTGGTGATTGATGCCAATCTTTCATCGCTGAAGTTTTTTGATTTTACACTTGTCGGAGCCTGTGTGGTTGTTGCTTGCGGGGTTGCATTGTGGCTTCTTAGCCGACTGTTGCCGGAGCGAAGCTTAAGTAAAGACAGTTACAAAGAGTATTTTATTGACGCCAAAGTACAGCAGGGCTCAACTTTAATCGGTAAAAGTATTGAGCAGAACGGACTGCGACACCTGGAGTCTTTGTTTTTGGTTGAGGTGGTTCGGTCAAACTGTCTGGTTAGTCCGGTTGCTCCGGCAGAAGTGCTTCAGGAGGGAGACCGTTTAGTTTTTACCGGCGATATTAATAAAATGGCTCAGCTGAATCAGTTTGAGGGGCTGGGAATGTTTGCCGGGGAAAATGGCCTGCCTACCAATAATCTGACCGAAGTTGTTGTTCGCCCGGAAAGCGTTCTTATTGGTAAGACATTAAAAAGCGCAGGATTCAGAGCTTTGTTTGATGCTGCTGTAGTAGCAATACGAAGAGATGGGGAGCGGGTTTCCGGAAAGCTCGGAGAAGTCGCGCTTCAGGCTGGGGACTTTTTGGTCCTGGCTGTGGGAAATGACTTTAAAAGCCGCAGCAACATAAACAAGAACTTTATTGTGCTCAGTGGAGTTGAGCCTGATGCCATGCTGAGTGGTAAGAGCGAGTTGCTGGTGGTCGGTGGCTTCTTCAGTGCGTTGTTACTGGTTGCGTTTGGGGTAATCAGTTTATTTAAAGGAGTGTTTGTACTGCTGGGGACTTTGGTGCTGACGGGCGGGTTGACGCCAATGGAGCTCAGACGCCGCTTCCCCGGAGAGATCTGGCTCATCATCTCATCAGCCCTGTTACTTTCTCAGGCTCTTTCAAATAGCGGAGTCCTTGATAACCTCAACAGGTTGCAGGATTTGTATCTGAATGAACTAACGCCCCTGATGGCCCTGATAATTGTTTATCTGCTTACCTGGCTGCTGACAGAGCTGGTAACTAACAACGCAGCAGCAGCACTGATATTTCCAATCGCCTATAGCCTGGCTCAAAGTCTGGATGCAAACCCTATGGCATTTATTATGGTGGTTGCCTTTGGTGCCAGTGCCAGTTTTATCAGCCCTTATGGCTATCAGACCAATCTGATGGTGTTCAATGCCGGTCGTTACAAGATTGGAGATTTTATCAGGATAGGCCTGCCACTAAGCATTATTTATGGTGTTGTCGCAATCAGTGCCATCGTTTGGGTTTACGGAGTTTAAAAACATGTCACCATATACCGAAAAAGAAACAAACAAAGAAAAATCTTCCGATGTTGTCTGGCATCAGGCAAGCGTCTCTCATCAGGAGCGTGTTGCTTTAAACGGACATAAGCCGGCGGTTCTCTGGTTTACCGGTTTAAGTGGTTCAGGTAAATCCACCGTTGCCAATGCAGTTGATAAAATGCTGCATGACTTAGGCTGCAAAACTTATGTTCTGGATGGCGATAATGTACGTCATGGCTTAAATGGCGATCTGGGCTTTAGTGATGCAGACAGAGTAGAAAATATTCGCCGTATAGGTGAAGTCTCTAAACTTTTTGTTGATGCAGGCCTGCTGGTTTCAACGGCATTTATCTCTCCATTTATTGCTGACCGTAAGATGGTGCGCAGTATTATGGGTGAAGGCGAATTTATCGAAGTCTTTATCGACACACCGCTTGAAGTGTGTGAGCAGCGGGATCCTAAAGGGCTTTACAAAAAAGCGCGTGCCGGGGAGATCAAAAACTTCACCGGTATTGATTCTGCCTATGAACTGCCTGAGCAGCCTGAGATTCAGGTTAAAACCGCGGAAAAATCAGTGGAAGAGTGTGCTCAGGAGGTGGTTAATTACCTCACAGTGCTAGGTTATCTTCGATCTCGCTCCTGAGTTTTATATATAAGTTTAATGGGACAGAGAAAAATTCCTCCCCTTAGGCGCGAAAGACTGGTTTTTAGAAGAAGTAACATCCAAGGGGAGGCTAGGAGGGGTTGTTTCTTAGAGGTTTTAGGTTCTACGATTTAGCTAAGTGTTGTATTACCAACCCCCTCTAACTCCCCCTTCTGTCAACTTCATCAAACCATTTGGCTTTTTCGCTCAAGGGGGAGAACCTGTCCGCAGATATTTTTAAGTTGGAAAGACGATGAATTTTGACCTATTTAACGGTGATGCAGACGGCATTATCGCTCTACTTCAGCTGCGTCTGGCTCAGCCAAAGGACGCTGAGTTGGTAACAGGCGTTAAGCGCGATATTAACCTGCTTGGTAAAATTGAAGTATCAGAAAATAACCAGATAACCGTTCTGGATGTTTCAATGCTGAAGAACATGAACGCACTGGAAACGGCTCTGGAAGCTGGCGCTAAGGTGTTTTACGTCGATCATCATCAGTCAGGTGATATCCCTGAAAACGCAAACCTTGAGGCGCATATCGATCTGGACGCAAACTGCTGTACAGCCCTGATTATCGATAAACTGCTGCAAGGCAAATACCAAGACTGGGCAATCACCGCTGCTTATGGTGACAACCTGATTGCAAAGGCGGACGAACTGGCTGACAAAGCAGGCTATAGCGCAGAGCAGAAAGCACAGCTAAAAGAACTGGGCACGTTAATCAATTACAACGGCTACGGCGAAAAAGTAGAAGACCTTCACTTCCACCCGGCAGACCTGTTCAAAGCACTGTTGGCTTACCCTTCGCCTTTTGACGTAATTGCTGACCAAAACTCGCCTTACTACCAACTTCAAAAGGCTTATCAGCAGGATATGGATATGGCCCAGTCCATAGAGCCCATGCACCAGAGCGAAAAACTAAAGGTATTTGAGCTTCCAAATAGCGCAGCATCACGCCGAATCAGCGGCGTATTCGGCAACTGGCTGGCAAACCAGAGTCCGGACTCTGCACACGCAGTCTTTACCCTGAACAAAGATAAAACCTACACAGTTTCGCTACGTGCGCCTTTAAACAATAAAAAAGGTGCCGGAGAAATCTGCGCAAGCTTCCCGACCGGAGGGGGAAGAGAAGCGGCAGCGGGGGTGAACGCGTTGCCGGAGGGGATGGTGACGGAGTTTATTGAGCGGGTTGAGGAGTATTATTAGGGGCCCTGGGGTTTTAGGCCCTGGGCCCTGGGAGGTTGACTCTTATACACAAGTTTAAGGAGCCAAAGAATGCTCCTCCCCTTAACCTTAAAATTCTTCTCTCAGAGCTAAAGACTCCGCTCCCAGGGCCCAGAAACCCAGGGCCCAGGGCCTTCATTTAAAAACAATACTTCCCAATAGCCTTCCGAAGCACCCCAATCGTCGGCTCAATATAATCAAACGCCAAAAACTCATCCGGCTGATGCGCCTGTTCAATCGACCCCGGCCCCATAACCAATGTCGGACAAAGTTCCTGCAGGAATGGCGCCTCTGTACAGTAGTTCACAGTCTCAGAAGGTATTTCACAGATCTCTTCCACTCCCTTAACAAACGGGTGATCATGCTGACATTCGTAGCCAGGAATGGATTCATGCAGTGGTGTGACTGAGATTCTGCCTGGCCATTTGGCCTCTACTTCTGTTAGTGCTCCGCGCAGCATATTGTCCAGCCCGTCCAGACTGATTCCCGGAAGGGGACGAACATCATAGTGCAGTTCGCAGCAGCCACAGATACGGTTGGCACTGTCACCACCATGGATACAGCCCAGATTCAGGGTAGGGGAAGGAATGGCAAACCCCGGGTGATGGTATTCCTTAACCAGCTTATCTCTTAGCTGCATCATGGCATACATCACTTCATGCATAATTTCGATGGCGTTTACGCCCAGAGAAGGATCAGAAGAGTGGCCTGATTTACCTGTAATGCGGATAGCATTGGCAACATGCCCCTTATGTGCGCGCACAGGCACAAGCTCAGTTGGCTCGCCGATAATGCAGTAGTCCGGTTTTATTGGTGCATTTTCTGTGAAATGACGTGCGCCCAGCATGGTGGTCTCTTCGTCACAGGTTGCCAGTATATAAAGTGGCTTAGTCTGATTGTTCCAGTCGATGTCTTTAACCGCTTCAAGAATAAAAGCAAAGAAGCCTTTCATATCAGCAGTGCCTAAACCATAGAATCGGTTGTTGGCTTCAGTTAACGCGTGCGGGTCAAAGTTCCAGCGTCCTTCATCAAAGGGAACCGTGTCTGTATGTCCGGATAAAAGCAGGCCACCTTCACCACTGCCGCGCTTAGCTATCAGGTTCTGTTTTCCTTTCTCTACTTCAGTTACTTCCACTTCAAAGCCGAGATCGGTCAGCCACTGTGAAAGGAGGGCGATGACATTGGCATTTCCCTGGTCCCAGGATGGGTCGGTGGAACTTATGGAAGAGGAAGAAATCAGGCCTCTGTATAGCTCAGTAAATTTAGGTAATTGCATATTATATTTGCTTCTCCTATTGACAGATGGACGATAAGAAGTTAAAAAGCATATTAAATCATTATTTGTGAATAGAAAATCAAATAATGAGATTTTTTAAGTATGATTAGTCAGTTTGAACCAGCTAAATTTGGGTACAGTAAGATGCTAAAAACCACGATTATCGGCGCCAGCGGTTACACGGGGGCAGAACTCGCTCTGATGGTGACCAAACACCCTGAGCTCACGCTATCAGGTTTATACGTTTCCGCCAATAGTGTGGACGCGAATAAGCCAATTAGCCAGCTTCACGGAAAACTGGCTGGTGTTGTTGAAATGCCGGTACAGCCACTGACAAACCCTGAACAAGCCGCGAAAGAGTGCGACATTGTTTTCCTTGCTACAGCACATGAAGTCAGCCACGATCTGGCACCTGTGTTCCTTAAGGAAGGCTGTCAGGTATTTGATCTTTCAGGTGCTTACCGTGTTCAGGCTGACAAGTTTTATGAAACATTTTACGGTTTCGAGCATAAATATTCAGAGCTATTGAGCTCTGCAGTTTATGGTCTTGCTGAGTGGAATGAAGAAGAGATTAAGAAGACCGATATGGTCGCTGTTGCCGGTTGTTATCCGACAGCTTCTCAGCTTGCGATTAAGCCGCTTATCGAGCTTAACTTCCTGGATCTGAACCAGTGGCCGATCATTAACGCGGTAAGTGGCGTAACGGGCGCTGGCCGTAAAGCGACCATGACAAACAGTTTCTGTGAAGTAAGCCATCAGCCATATGGCCTGTTTAACCACAGACATCAGCCGGAAATCGCCTCTCACCTTGGCTGTGATCTTATCTTCACTCCGCACCTTGGCAACTTCAAGCGCGGTATTCTGGCTACTATTACTATGAAGCTGGAAAAAGGCATTACTGAAGAGCAGGTAACCTCAGCATTTGAGAAAGCATATAAGGACAAACCTGCGGTACGTCTTAAGTATCAGCAGATGCCAAAAGTGCAGGACGTACAGTTTACACCTTTCTGCGATATCGGCTGGAAGGTTCAGGGCGAGCACATCATCGTGGTTTCTGCGATTGATAACTTACTGAAAGGTGCATCCAGCCATGCGATGCAGTGTTTAAACATTCGTAACGGCTTCTCGCCGCTTACATCTCTGCTGTGAGGAAAGGTTATGAGTAACGAACTAAAACCATTGGTTGTTAAGCTGGGCGGTGCTGCACTTTCATGTTCAGAAACGCTGAGCAAGCTGTTTAAAGCGATCCAGACATACCAGGAGCAGGCGGCACGTGAGCTGGTTATTGTTCACGGTGGTGGTTATCTGGTTGATGACCTGATGAAGAACCTGCAACTGGAAACGGTTAAGAAAGATGGTCTGCGTGTTACCCCTTACGACCAGATCCCTGTGATTGCAGGTGCACTGGCCGGTACAGCAAACAAGCTGCTGCAGGGTGAAGCGATTAAGAACGGTCTTAACGCTGTTGGCCTTTCTCTTGCGGACGGTGGTCTGTGTCAGGTGGAAGAGCTGAACCCTGAGCTGGGTGCAGTTGGTAAAGCATCAGCAGGCGATGCAACTGTTGCAAAAGCGATTCTTGCTACAGGCGCTTTGCCAATTATCAGCTCAATCGGCCTGACAAAAGAAGGCCAGCTGATGAACGTTAACGCTGATCAGGCTGCAGTGGCTGTTGCCAGTGCGCTGGATGCAGAACTGGTTCTGCTTTCTGATGTAAGCGGTGTGCTGGATGGTAAAGGAAACCTTCTGCCGAACCTGAATCAGAAAGAAGCGGATGAACTGATTGCCGGAAAGGTTATTACTGACGGCATGATTGTAAAAGTACAGGCTGCACTGGAAGCAGCAAATGATCTGGGCAGACCTATCGAGGTCGCGACATGGCGTTACCCGGACAAACTAACAGAATTATTTGCAGGCAAGAGCATCGGAACACAGTTCTTACCTCAGTAAAAGATTTATTACCTAGTTAAACGAATGAATAACCCCGAGTTACTGACCGCCAGAGCAGTCCGGGAAATTGGAGAGAAGCAAATGAGCAAGGTTGAAGTGAAAAAAGTGGTTTGTGCCTATTCCGGCGGTCTGGATACTTCGGTAATCATTCCGTGGCTGAAAGAGAACTACGACAACTGTGAAGTGGTAGCATTCGTTGCTGATGTTGGTCAGGGCGAAGAAGAGCTGGAAGGCATCGAAGAGAAAGCGATCGCATCAGGTGCATCAGAAGTATACATTGCAGACCTGAAAGAGGAGATGGTAGCGGATTACATCTACCCGACTCTGAAAACTGGTGCTCTATACGAAGGTAAGTACCTGCTGGGTACTTCTATGGCGCGTCCTATCATCGCTAAGGCTCAGGTTGAGTGTGCACGTAAAGTAGGTGCAGATGCACTGGCTCACGGTTGTACCGGTAAAGGTAACGACCAGGTTCGTTTCGAAGGTGCATTCGCAGCACTTGCACCGGATCTGCACGTAATCGCTCCTTGGCGTGAGTGGGATCTTGTTAGCCGTGAAGAGTGTCTGGACTACCTTGCTGAGCGTAACATCCCATGTACTGCTTCTCTGACTAAGATCTACTCTCGTGACGCAAACGCATGGCACATCTCAACTGAAGGTGGCGTTCTGGAAGATACATGGAATGCACCGAACGCTGACTGCTGGGCATGGACTAAGAGTCCTGAAGAAGCGCCAAACGAAGCTGAGTACGTAACTCTTAAAGTAGAAAAAGGCGCAGTAGTTGCAGTTGACGGTAAAGACATGTCACCATACGCAGCGCTTATGTACCTGAACGAAAAAGGTGTTGAGCACGGTGTTGGACGTATTGATATCGTTGAAAACCGTCTTGTTGGTATGAAGTCTCGTGGTTGCTACGAAACTCCGGGCGGCACCATCATGATGGAAGCTCTGCGTGCAATCGAGCAACTTGTTCTTGATAAGAGCTCTTTCGAATTCCGTGAAGAACTGGGTGTGAAAGCTTCTCACCTTGTATACGACGGCCGCTGGTTTACACCGCTGTGTAAATCAATCCTTGCAGCAACTGAAGAATTAGCTAAAGATGTGAACGGTGAAGTGGTTATCAAGCTTTACAAAGGCCAGGCTACAGCAACGCAGAAGCGTTCTGAAAACAGCCTGTACAGCGAAGAGTTCGCAACATTCGGTGAGGACGAAGTTTACGATCAGAGCCATGCGGAAGGATTTATCCGTCTTTACTCGCTGGCAAGCCGGATTCGTACGCTGAACGAGCAGAAGAAGTAGATTTTTTGGCCCTGGGCCCTGGGACGGACTTCGTCCTGCTGGGCCCTGGGAAGCAAAACTTTATAATAATGGTTTGAAATTATCGTTCCCACGAAAGTGGGGCAGCTAATTATCCGACTAGATTAAAAAATAACTAATTAATCGGAATATTCGGGAAGTCCAATCCCAGGGCCCAGGGCCTAGAAACCCAGGGCCATTTATTCTCAGGGCCAAGGGCCAATAAACCCAGGGCCGAATATTACGCAGGAGACACACAATGGCATTATGGGGCGGCAGATTTACCCAGGCAGCAGACACACGGTTCAAAGATTTTAACGATTCGTTACGCTTTGACTACCGATTGGCTGAGCAGGACATTGTGGGCTCTATCGCCTGGTCTAAGGCTTTGCTTTCTGTAAAGGTTCTTAACGAAGCTGAGCAGCAGAAGCTGGAACTGGCTCTGAATGAACTGAAGCTGGAAGTGATGGAAGATCCTGAGCAGATCTTAAAATCAGCAGCGGAGGATATTCACAGCTGGGTTGAGCAGCAGCTTATCAGCAAAGTGGGTGACCTTGGTAAAAAGCTTCATACCGGCCGTTCGCGTAATGACCAGGTTGCTACTGACCTTAAGCTTTGGTGCCGCCAGCAGGGACAGCAACTGCTTATCGCTCTTGACCGTCTTCAGCACCAGATGGTGCAGGTAGCGGCTGAGCATCAGGGTACTGTGCTTCCGGGGTATACTCACCTTCAGCGTGCTCAGCCTGTGACCTTTGCTCACTGGTGTCTGGCTTACGTTGAGATGTTTGAGCGTGACTACTCTCGTCTGAGTGATGCTATTACCCGTCTGGATACTTGTCCGCTTGGTTCTGGTGCGCTTGCAGGTACAGCATACCCGATGGACCGTGAAGAGCTGGCGCATAACCTTGGTTTCCGCAGAGCAACGCGTAACAGTCTGGACTCAGTATCCGACCGTGACCACGTTATGGAGCTGATGTCAGTGGCATCTATCTCTATGCTGCACCTTTCCCGTCTTGCAGAAGATATGATCTTCTACAACTCTGGTGAATCTAACTTTATTGAACTGGCAGACACAGTCACTTCAGGTTCTTCTCTGATGCCGCAGAAGAAAAACCCGGATGCACTTGAGCTGATTCGTGGTAAAACCGGTCGTGTTTATGGTTCACTTGCCGGCATGATGATGACAGTTAAGGCTCTGCCTCTTGCATACAACAAAGATATGCAGGAAGACAAAGAAGGTCTGTTCGACGCTCTTGATACCTGGAATGACTGCATGGAAATGGCAGCACTTTGTTTCGATGGCATCAAAGTGAACGGCGAGCGTACGCTTGAAGCGGCTAAGCAGGGCTACGCGAATGCAACAGAACTTGCAGATTACCTTGTTGCTAAAGATATTCCGTTCCGTGAAGCTCACCATATTGTGGGTGTTGCGGTTGTTGGTGCTATCGCTAAAGGTTGTGCACTGGAAGAGCTTTCCATTGAAGAGCTGAAAGAATTCTCGGATGTTATCGAAGAAGATGTGTATGACATTCTGACTATCGACTCCTGTCTTGAGAAGCGCAGCGCGCTTGGTGGCGTATCGCCTCAGCAGGTTGGTTACGCAATTGGTCAGGCAGAGCAGCGTCTTGCTAAGCGTGATACTTCCGGTATCAAGGTTCGTGTTGCAAGACTGACTGATATCGATGCGCTTGAAGGCATGGTGGCTTACTGGACTAACATGGGTGAGAACCTGCCAAGATCCCGCAGTGAAATGATTCGTGATATCGGCTCCTTCGCGGTAGTGGAAACTCAGGGTGAAGTGACCGGTTGTGCATCCCTGTATGTTTACGATTCAGGCCTGGCAGAGATTCGTTCTCTTGGTATCGAAGCTGGTTGGCAGCGACAGGGGCAGGGCAGCGCTATTGTTCAGCACCTTGTTAGCAAAGCTAAGCAGATGGCAATCAAGAAGGTGTTTGTACTGACCCGTAAGCCAGAGTTCTTTATGAAGCACAGCTTTATTCCGACCTCGAAGAGCCTGCTACCAGAGAAAGTACTGAAAGATTGCGAGCAGTGTCCTCGAATCCATGCATGTGATGAAGTTGCACTGGAGTTCGATCTTTCTGAGCAAACGATCGTTCGTACAAGTGTGGCGTAACACACTGAATATCCATTAGAAAAAGATTATTTAGGAAAAAGTTGAAAAAATAATGATCTTTTTGGGAACATTTTAAGAAAGAGCTGGTCTTAGTAATACCACTGCTTTTTCTTAGAAGAATCTAAGAGAGCCCCGAGTCAGATTTGGCTATGGGGCTTTTTGTTTTTCTGGGCCTGAGAAAATTGCTCTTCTCTGCTGTTGCAAGTACATCTTCTGTGGTGAAAAACTAGACTATTTGCGAAATATGTTGGTCTGGTATGCATTCCCACGCTGGAGCATGGGAATGAGGGATTGTGTTTAAGTTCAGTGGGTTATTCGTCCATTCCGTGCTTCTTTTTGTACGGGATGACTATAAATTTGTATAGCAGGTGCAGAAACAGCAGCCCGTTAAACGCAAAGCCCGACATAATCAGCGCAATGGACTCTACGCTGGCCGGATTATCCCGGAAGGCAAACCACCAGATCACCCAGCAAAGTACTGAAAGCACGGTAAGCTGATCCATACAGCGTTTGCAGCGGCCGATTTTTTTCCAGAACCAGTTGTCGTTACAGTATTTGCAGGACATAAAAATTACCCGGATTAAGGCCCTGGGCCCTAGGATCGGACTTCGTCCTGCTGGGCCCTGGGAATACAAATGAGTGGGCAATGAAATAAACGAAACGCACTTCTCACCCAGGGCCCAGGGCCTAAAACCCCAGGGCCTTTTAAACTCAGTATCCAATAACCCGCCTCCGATCGCAAAAAATTCACTCTCCCCCCTTGTGATCCTTAGATCCCCCCCCCACATAACCTTCATCAAACGCCAAATTTGGCAACCCTATAATCAAATGGAAATTTAATCAGGAGAGACGACCGATGAATATTCGTCCGTTACATGACCGTGTTATCGTTGAACGCCAGGAAGTTGAGTCAAAATCTGCTGGTGGCATCGTTCTGACTGGTTCTGCTGCAGAGAAATCAACTCGTGGCACTGTTCTGGCTGTTGGTAAGGGCCGCATCCTTGAGAACGGCACTGTTCAGCCTCTGGACGTTAAAGTTGGCGACACTGTTATCTTTGCAGAAGGCTACGGCACTAAAACTGAAAAGATCGACGGTAAAGAAGTTCTTATCATGTCTGAAAACGACATCATGGCTATCGTTGAATAATTCACTTTTCAACTGAATCAGAATAAAGAATTTAAAGGAAAAAAAGATGGCTGCTAAAGACGTTAAATTTGGTAACGACGCACGAGTTAAAATGCTGGAAGGTGTAAACGTTCTGGCTGATGCTGTAAAAGTAACACTTGGCCCTAAAGGCCGTAACGTAGTACTGGACAAATCTTTCGGTGCTCCGACTATCACTAAAGATGGTGTATCTGTTGCGCGTGAAATTGAACTTGAAGACAAGTTCCAGAACATGGGCGCACAAATGGTTAAAGAAGTAGCGTCTCAGGCGAACGACGCTGCTGGTGACGGTACAACGACTGCAACTGTACTTGCTCAGTCTATCGTAAACGAAGGCCTTAAAGCGGTTGCTGCGGGTATGAACCCAATGGACCTTAAGCGCGGCATCGACAAAGCGGTTGCTGCTGCTGTTGAAGAGCTAAGCAAGCTTTCAGAAGATTGCAAAGACACAAAGGCTATCGCTCAGGTAGGTACTATCTCTGCAAACTCTGACGAGACTGTTGGTAACATCATTGCTGAAGCAATGGAAAAAGTTGGCCGCGACGGTGTTATCACTGTTGAAGAAGGTCAGGCTCTGCATGATGAACTGGACGTTGTAGAAGGTATGCAGTTTGACCGTGGTTACCTGTCTCCTTACTTCATCAACAACCAGGAAGCTGGCTCTGTTGACCTTGAAAACCCATTCATTCTTCTGATCGACAAGAAAGTTTCTAACATCCGTGAACTTCTTCCGACTCTTGAAGCTGTTGCAAAAGCATCTCGTCCTCTTCTAATCATCGCTGAAGATGTTGAAGGTGAAGCACTGGCAACGCTTGTTGTGAACAACATGCGCGGTATCGTTAAAGCGGCAGCTGTTAAGGCTCCTGGTTTTGGTGACCGTCGTAAAGCAATGCTTCAGGATATCGCTATCCTGACGGCTGGTACTGTTATCTCTGAAGAAGTTGGCCTAGAGCTTGAAAAAGTTACTCTTGAAGACCTTGGTCAGGCGAAGCGCGTAACTATCACTAAAGAAAACACAACTATCATCGATGGTGTGGGTGAAGAAGCGATGATCAACGGCCGCGTTGCTCAGATTCGTCAGCAGATCGAAGAAGCAACTTCAGACTACGACAAAGAGAAACTACAAGAGCGTGTAGCTAAGCTGGCTGGCGGTGTTGCAGTAATCAAAGTTGGCGCAGCAACTGAAGTTGAAATGAAAGAGAAGAAAGACCGCGTAGAAGACGCACTTCACGCAACCCGCGCAGCAGTTGAAGAAGGTGTTGTTGCTGGTGGTGGTGTTGCACTTATCCGCGTTGCTTCCAAAGTTGCTGGCCTTGAAGGCGTAAACGAAGAGCAGAACGTGGGTATCCGCGTAGCACTTCGTGCAATGGAAGCTCCGCTACGTCAGATCGTTGGTAACGCAGGTGACGAAGAGTCTGTAGTTGCAAACAACGTTAAGAACGGTGAAGGCAGCTACGGCTACAACGCAGCAACCGGCGAATACGGTGACATGCTTGAAATGGGTATCCTTGACCCAACTAAAGTAACCCGTTCAGCACTACAGTTCGCAGCATCTGTTGCAGGCCTGATGATCACAACAGAAGCTATGGTTTCAGATATGCCAGCTAAAGACGCTCCTGCAATGCCTGATATGGGCGGCATGGGTGGTATGGGCGGCATGCCAGGCATGATGTGATCGGATTAATTTTTCGTCGCTGTATGGCCTGATAACTGCGTCGATCGTGCTCATGTACACATGTACATTCCGCGCGTTCTCCTTGTTCTCAAACCATACAGCTTAGAAAAATATAACCCTTCATTAAGAAGAACCGGAGTCTTGTGGCTTCGGTTTTTTTATGCCGAAGTATTATAAAAGTCTTATTTGTTTCGAAGAGCCTTTGATTTTAGCGCTTGTCAGATATGCAGAATGGTTTGAGTTTGTATCCTTTTGGATACGTGCTATCCTGTTTAGAAAGAGTAATGCCGGAAATACTGAAAAGGCTGTTAGGACTTAAGTTCCAGATGAGATATGAGGATAATGACTTTCATAACCGTCCTCATATTCATGTTTCTTTTGGTGAGTATGAAGCCTCAATTGCCATCGATGATATCGAAGTACTTGCGGGTTTCCTGCCTCCTAAAAAGAGGAAGTTGGCAGAATTTTATATTGATAAGCACCGGGACGAGTTATTGCTGGCATGGGACGGAGCGGTAATCGGACAAGGTATCGGGAGGATCAATTAATGCTTAAAATCGTAGATCTTGACTGGTTGTCCGGCTATCTGCTGGAGCTCGAGTTTAGTGATGGCTTTAAAGGTATTGTTGATCTGGAAGAGGTTTTTAATTCTGAACCATATAAGCAGATCCAGGATTTTAGCGCCTTTTCACTTGAAGGTACTTATCTTGACTGGGATGGAGTGGAGCTTTCCGCAAACATTCTTCGAAAAATGGCAGCTGGTAAGGGGCACTACACAGATAGGCCATGTGTCAGCGCCAGCAATATGGAAGACGTGTTAAAACAAGCAGCCTGGGATGCGATAGTTTCCAACCGCCCGGATATTTTTCAGGCCGCAATTAAAGGTTTTGTCGAAGAGTATGGGATTCAGAAAATCCAGCAACACACAAACCTGAAGAGTAGGCCAAGCATCTACAAGGCATTATCTTCGAACAAGTCTCCAAAACTGGATACGCTCATCCAGTTAGGCCATGCTGCATTCGAGTTAGAATTTGAGAGTCGAGAAATTAGTCAGAAAGGCTAGAACCTTTTATTTTGATAGCTGATAGCCTGACTCTTATACACAAGTTTAAGGAGCCAAAGAATGCTCCTCCCCTTAGCATCAAAAGGACGGATTTTCGAAGAAGTAACATCGAAGGGGAGGCGGGGAGGGGTTGCTTCTCATGGGGTTAAGTTTTGGTTGTTTAACCATGCATGGCATAACCAACCCCCTCTAACTCCCCCTTCTATTAGCTTTATCAACCAATTAGGCTTTTCAATTAAGGGGGAGAACCGTTCTCTGTTCACTTTAATATTTGTGTATAAGAGTCAGGCTGATAGCTCAAACCACCCGATTATCCCCACAACTAAACGCAATAGTCTGGCTAATCTCAGTAAGCGAACGGCCGGACTCCTGTTGCCACTGTGCAAAGGCTTTGTTTGCTGCATTCAGTGCTCGCTTCGTCCCTCTTCCTGAATCAATTATCCCGATATTGCGCAGATGAGATTCAACATCGGATGAAAGTATAAAAGTATCGACTCCCAGAGTTCTTAAAGCGTATGGACCTGTGTTTCCGCCCAGACGGGCTCCATTCTTTTTCAGGTACTCCCAAAGCCCGGTAATCTCCTCTTTCGGCCAGTTTGCCACCATCTGACCAAATGAATCATGTTGAATGGAAGCGCTATGGATCATATGGGCATTGGCCGGGATGGACATTACTTTGGTCAGGTGGCGTATGATAGCCGGGTTCTGTGCTTTGGTTTCCCACTGTTCATCCGACAGCATAAGTAATGATTCGATCTTAAACCCGAAAAATGCCTCTTCAAAGTCAGGCCACTTTTTGCGGACCACACTCCATGAGATACCCGACTGAAACACTTTCATGGTAAAAGCCGAAAGCCAGCGATCGTTGGATATGGCTGCCAGTTCTTCACTGCTGAGTGGCTTGCTGAGCAATTCCTCAAGGCGCTTTTCTCCCCCTTTACGCTCGGCAGCTCTTTGGTAAATTGATTCGAATTTTTCCATTGTTTTTTACTGGATTTTTTCTTTGTAATTGGCTTAGGTTAGCTTAAATAGCTTTTGGTCACCAGTAGCCCATACTTGCTTAAAGCTAATTGTTCAGTAAAAAGATGCACATTTCTTGCTGTCTCCCACTGCCGTCATCTCGGAATTGCAAAGCAATATCCGAGATCTACTTTCTGGGTGTTGTAGAGTCAGAGGTTTCTTCTGCCCTACTACGCGCTGACAGTAGATTCCGGATAGAAGCTTCGCAACTTCCGGAATGACCCAGTGGTAAGGGGTAAGGGTAGTAAGTAAAAGGTATAAAAAAAGCGCAGCCCGTGAGCTGCGCTTTTTACAAACTGTTTCGCTAAAGAATTAACGAGTACCGTAAACCACGATAGTTTTACCGTGTGCAGAAATCAGATTCTGTTCTTCCAGCATCTTCAGGATACGGCCAACGGTTTCACGTGAACAGCCAACAATCTGACCAATCTCCTGACGGGTGATCTTGATCTGCATGCCGTCCGGGTGAGTCATTGCATCCGGTTGCTTAGCCAGGTTCAGAAGTGTTTGTGCGATACGGCCTGTAACGTCAAGGAACGCAAGGTCACCAACTTTCTGGCTGGTTACCTGAAGGCGGCTTGCCATTTGAGCTGACAGACGCATCAGAATGTCTGGGTTTACCTGAATTAGCTGACGGAATTTCTTAAATGAAATTTCTGCTACTTCACATGGAGATTTAGCGCGAACCCATGCTGTACGCTCCTGGTCTTCTTCGAAAAGACCCAGTTCACCAATAAAGTCACCCTGGTTCAGATAAGAAAGAATCATTTCCTTACCTTCTTCATCCTTGATTAGGACAGCCACAGAGCCTTTTACAATGTAATACAGAGTTTCAGCCTTTTCACCAGCATGAATCAGAGTACTCTTTGATGGGTACTTATGAATATGACAGTGTGAAAGAAACCACTCTAGTGTTGGATCGGTTTGAGGTTTACCTAGAACCATAATTATCTCACTTTATCTGCAGGGCCTGCTGCTCAGCAGCTTTCCTTTGCTGCTAAGCCACTCAATTAGGTGGTTTAGCATAGGATTTCTCTTTGAAAGCTGCAAGCAACTTATAATTCGATTAAGAATATTATCTCTTTTTGCAATCGATTTCTTGATTTTGATCGCTTTAAAAACGCGATTTTTTACGCAAATTCGTGCACATGATCACGGACTTGGAAAAAATGTGACAAATGTTAACATTTTAACCGATTTTACCGGTTTCTATCAGTTGGGCAAGCATAGGACGTATGATCAGTTCCATGGCAAAACTCATTTTACCCCCCGGTACCACAAGCGTATTGTGGCGTGACATAAAAGAACCGTCGAGCATGGCCAGAAGGTACGGGTAATCAACATTTTTCATACCTCTTAACCTAATTACAACAAAACTTTCATCCAGACTCGGAATTGCTTTGGCATCCAAAGGGTTAGAGGTATCCACTGTGGGGACCCGTTGAAAGTTAATATGAGTGCGGGAAAACTGAGGGGTAATGTAATTCAGGTAGTCATCCATGGAGCGGACAATGGAGTCCATCACTGCTTCCCGTGAATGTCCTCTGTCACGCGTATCGCGGATAAATTTCTGTATCCACTCCAGGTTCACTATCGGCACCATGCCTATCAGCATATCCACATGCTGGGAGACGTTAATATCTCCGTCTCTTACGCCACCATGTAAACCCTCATAAAACAGAACATCTGTGTTCTCCGGCAGATCCTGCCAGGGGGTGAAAGTGCCGGGCATCTGGTTATAGGGAACCGCTTCGTCAAAGGAGTGCAGATAGCGACGGATTTGACCTGTGCCTTCATCTCCGTACTTTCTGAAGAACTGCTCGAGAGCAGCAAAATCATTGGCTTCCGGGCCGAAATAGCTGATGTGTTTTCCCTGCTCTTTGGCTTTGCGGATAGCCACATCCATTTCTGGCCGGGTGTATCGGTGGAAACTGTCACCTTCCACCCAGGCAGCTTTTACGTCCATCATATTGAACATTTTTCTGAAGGCTTCAGAGGTGGTGGATGTACCGGCTCCCGATGAACCTGTTACTGCTATGATGGGATGTTTTGCTGACATGACATTCCTTGTCCTGGATTGGTTTAATTACTTATAACTCGCGTCTTAACTTTATATCTACGGTCTCGTGCAGTTCTGAATAGAGAATGACGGCCTCTCCGGATTTTATCAGCTCTCTGACCTGATCGGCTTTATCTTCCAGTGACACTTCCACTTCACCGTAATCGGTTCCTTCACGGAGAATAAATTCTTTAATCAGATTTTCCAGTGTCTCCGGGTTTATCTGTTCCCAAGGGATAATCATAGTCGCTTTCTCACATTACTGCTTAATATGTTGATAGTAGGCAGGAAGCGCCTGCTCCAGCCAGAATTCCGGCTTTCTGAAGCTGCCGGACAGAAAGCCCACATGCCCGCCGGACTTTAGCAAACGGTAGTCGATATTGTCGTTAAGCTTAAACTTAGGGATCACAGCCTCCGTCATAAAGGGATCATCCTGGGCATGGATAACCTGCAACGGAATGGATACCTGATTCAGAACCCGTATACCTGAGCAGCGGTTATAGTAATCCGTGGCTCCCTGAAAACCGTGCAGAGGCGCGGTTATCAGATCGTCAAATCCATACAGGGTTTTCAGGCTGCGGATGGTTTTCTGATTTATCCCAAGTGCCTTATCGAGCTTTTCATGCTTTTTAATGGCATTGGCTTTTAGTGAACTTAGCAGGTAGCTGCAATAAACCTTTGAAAAACCTTTCTCGATTTTTTCTGAACAGGCGGCCAGATCTAAAGGTGCAGAAACTATGGTCGCCGCTTCCAGCAGTGGCAGTTCGTGATGGTTGGCCAGATAGTTAACCAGCATATTTCCGCCAAGAGAGATGCCCACAGCCACTTTCTTCTGCTCCGGGAACAGTGTGTTTACATGTTCCAGAAACTGGCGTGCATCTTTAGTTTCACCAGAGTGGTATGCGCGAGCCAACCGGTTTGGTCTGCCGCTGCATCCGCGAAAGTGCATCATGACTGAAAGCCAGCCCTGATCAGCAAAAGCTTTCATCAAACCATTGGCATAAGGGCTGTAGAAGCTTCCCTCTAAGCCATGGAACAGCACAAAGACAGGTTTTTGCTTTGCGCTTTCTTGCTGCCAGTCTTCACTCCAGGCCAGATCCAGAAAGTCGCCGTCTGCGGTTTCAAGCGTCTGCCATACCGGTTCAAACAACGGCTTTCTGCGGATAAAACGGGGAATAATGGTTTGCAGGTGAGGGTTCTTCAGCCCTCTGGCCGGCGAAAAATCTGTCATAACGTAAAGTCGCTTATTGGATCGGTTTCTAGTAGTTCTTTTAGCTTACGAAGTCCTGTTTCCAGCTCAGTCTGATTTAAAGGAGAGCTTAATGCAAGCCTCACTGCCGGAATGACGTTTCCTGCTGGCGGGGTGAAGAGCTCAGCCGATTTTACCGTGACATTTATCCTTCCTGCCTGCTCAATAAAGTCAGTTAGCCGCCACTGTTCCGGCAGTGGCAGCCAGAGATGGAAGCAGTGTTCTTTATAGCCCGGATTGCAATCACCGAGCATGGTAAGGGTTTTCTCCAGCCGGGCTTCCATCTCTTTACGTATTGCAGAGAGCGTCTGCTCTGCCTTTCCGCTTTCCATCAGTTCGCAGGTAATGGCAGTCAGCAACGGGCTGATCATCCAGCTATGATTCTGTAAAGCGATACTCAGACGCTGATAAAGCTTTTGTGGTGGCTGAACATAACCAACTCTCAGGCCCGGAGCCAGCCACTTAGAGACGGCTCCCACATGAAAAACATGCTCAGGTTCCAGATTCACCAGCGGTGGCGGCGCACCTTCCAGAAGCGGGCCGTTCACATCATCTTCAATCACGTAAAGATCGTGTTTTTTGCATATCTCCAGAACGGCATGACGCCTTTCAAGGGACATAGTAGCGGTAGTTGGATTCTGCAGTGTAGGCGTCAGATAGATAAACCGGGCCTGAAACTGACGGCAGGCAGCATCCAGCGCTTCTGGAGTAATACCTTCGTCATCCATTTCGATGCCTTTCAGACTCAGTTGTTTCTGTTTTGCCAGACTTATCAATCCCGGATAAGTCAGCTTTTCCACAAAAATAGTATCACCTGCGCGGGTAAAGGCATCCAGCACCATCTGCACGCCGTGCTGCCCTCCGGAACTGAACAGAAGGCGTTCTGCTTCCAGATGGATTCCTTTGCTTTGCAGCCAGTTTGCCATTATTACCCGGTGAGACTCTATCCCTTCAGGTTTCTGATAAATCATAAACTGGTTTAGTGCCTGAGGTGAGTGAGAGACCTTTTCCATCGCTTCACGCAATAGATCGCTGCGGTCGATCAAAGGGGGGATGTTAAAACCAAAGTTGCATTCATCCGGCTGTCTTTCTTCCGTTTTATCGAAGACCCAGTATGTCCTTTTGCTGTCAACAACAAAGGTTCCGGCTCCGACTCTGGCTTCTACCAGTCCGCGTCGCTCAGCTTCGGCATAGGCTCTTGTTACCGTTCCGACGGTCACATTTAGCTGATCTGCCAGAGAGCGGTGAGTCGGCAGCTTATCGTTCGACGTTAGTTCTCCTGATGCGATCTTTTCTTCGATCAGATCGGCGATCTGTTTGTATTTAGGTGAACTGTCTAAATCATTTAGTGCAAATTTTTCAATTGTCATGGTGACAATAAACCCTTTGATCTTAGTTAATCCGGTTGTTATGTTTATTGTGTGCGCACAATATGACTAAATCAACTTATTTATTGAGATTGTATCGATACAATTTCTTTTGTGTGAGGGTAATCGGATGGAGTGGCAATTTTTCTTATCAGTAATCATGTTTGCAATCGTTATGACCGGAACGCCGGGGCCCAATAACGTGATGCTGACGGCATCGGGAGCCAACTTTGGCTACAGAAAAAGTATTCCTCATTTCCTCGGTGTGGGTATCGGCCTGATGAGCATGATACTGCTGCTTGCTGCCGGTATGGGTGTGATGTTTCAGACTTATCCTGTTCTTCAGGAGGGTATGAAATGGCTGGGAAGTGCATACATTCTTTATCTTGGCTGGAAGATCGCCACAACCCGGCCAAAAACAGATTCAGATCAGGCTGAAAGAAAGCCGATGACCCTGATTCAGGCGGCGCTGTTTCAGTATCTGAACCCGAAAGCCTGGATGATGATGGTCACCGCCATAGGTTCATTTTCCTTGCAGGGGAGTGATTACTGGTTATCTGTACTTTATATTGCGCTGATATTCTGGGTTACCCAACTGCATACATCATCAATCTGGGTGGGCTTTGGTACTCTGATAGGCCGGCTTTTATCTGACGCCGTGGCATGGAAGCGTTTCAACTTCAGTATGGGGGCACTAACCGCAGCGTGTGTGGTCTTTATGTGGTAGCTCTGCCTCAGAAAAATATCCTGCGAGATGCGCGGCTCCAAGGTGCTGGCAATAGACTGTGGTTAATGGCGTGCGATTGTTTTCGGATAGTGTGAGCGAGTTAATGCATTCCACCAGATCGGCCTGCTGCTGTTTTTCCAGCAGCAGCTCGAATTCAAGAGATTTACGGTAAAGCGTATCGGGAAGGTGCTCTTTGTACTGCTTTCGTATTTCCCGGTAATAATTCAACAGGGTTTCGCTGCGAGCCAGGCATGACTCAATCTTGTGCCACTCTTGTTCCTGAAAAGTCAGGTGCTGCTCATCCAGCCATTTAAACAACATAAGCAGGTTAACGTTGCCGTGAAAGCGGTTTTGCAGGGTAAGGCAGGCTTCTTTTACTTCTCTCACGCTGTAGTACTGCAGGCTGAATTGCCACAGGCGTTCTATTGTGAGTAATTGAGGAGAAGCGTTTTGAACCATCTACCATTCCCTGATACGTCTATTCCATTTAGCTGTTGTCTGTAAATTCAGACTCCATCTGCTCAAGAGATTCCTGAATCTCCATCCATTCCATTTCTACTTCTTCCAGCTCCGATTTTGAGCTGGCCTGAGTAGCCAATACCTGATTAAGTTTAGCTTTGTTTTCCGACTGGTACAGAGAAGTATCTGCTAATTGTTGCTCAATTTCCGCCAGCGTCACATTTAGTGCATCCAGGCTTTTTTCCAGCTTATCCAGCTTTTTCCTTAGCGGAGCGGTCTGTTTGCGGAACTCTGCTTCACGGCGTTTTTGCTCTTTTCTGGCTGCGGCACTGTTGCTGCTGTCCTTTGCCGGGCTGTCTGCCTGAGCTTCCTGTTTTTCTGCTTTGCTCTGATCGGTCAGCCATTTGTAGTAGTCATTCAGGTCGCCGTCAAAGGGGGCAACCTGACGATCGTGAACCAGATAAAGGTCATCAGTTGTTGCTCTTAACAGGTATCTGTCGTGACTGACGATAACCATTGCACCCTCAAAGGTCTGAAGTGCCAGAGTCAGAGCCTGACGCATATCCAGATCCAGGTGGTTGGTCGGTTCATCGAGCAGCAGCAGATTCGGCTTTTGCCATACAATCAGTGCCAGCACCAAACGTGCTTTCTCTCCACCTGAGAAAGGTGCCACTTTTTCCAGCGCCTTATCGCCGTGGAAACCAAAGCTGCCCAGATAGTTTCTCAGCTCCTGCTCGGTTTTATTTGGCGCTATCTGCATCATATGCTGAAGCGGTGTTTCTTCCGGGTGCAGTGTTTCAAGCTGGTGCTGGGCGAAGTAACCTATTTTAACGCCCTGCGAATAAGTCAGGTCTCCGTCCTGAGGTTTTAACTCACTGGACAGAAGTTTAATCAGGGTAGATTTACCCGCACCATTTCGGCCAAGCAGACCAATGCGGCTGCCCGGTACCAGATTCAGTCTGATTTTCTCCAGAATCAGATTATCATCGTACCCTGCTGAAACCTCATCCATCATCAGAATCGGATTTGGCAATGCAGAAGGCTCGCGGAACTCAAAACTGAACGGGTTATCAAACTGAGCCGGCAGTACCTTTTCCATTTTTTCCAGTGCCTTAATACGGCTCTGAGCCTGACGGGCTTTGGATGCTTTGTAGCGGAAACGGTCGATATAGCTCTGCATATGAGCCATCTGTTTTTGCTGTTTCTGGAACATCGCCTGCTGAAGGACAAGCTTCTGCGCGCGCTGATCTTCGAAAGAAGAGTAATTACCCGTGTATTCGTTCAGCAGTTGGTTTTCGATATGGATAATCCGGCCGACAATAGGGTCGAGAAAATCACGGTCGTGCGAGATCAGAATCAGGGTCCCCGGATAAGATTGCAGCCAGCGTTCCAGCCACATTACCGCATCCAGATCCAGGTGGTTGGTCGGTTCATCGAGCAGCAGAAGATCTGAGCGGCAAAGCAGAGCCTGAGCCAGGTTAAGACGCATACGCCAGCCACCGGAGAACTGGGTCAGGTTCCAGCTCATCTGCTCCTGAGAAAAGCCAAGACCATCCAGCAGTTCTGCCGCGCGGGCACGAATGCTGTAGCCGCCAATGGTTTCAATTTTGCCGTGGATTTCAGCGACAAGAGTACCGTTATCTTCATGCTCTGCTTTGGCAAGATCTGCCTCAAGCTGACGGAATTCGCGGTCTCCGTCAATCACATAATCCAGAGCCGGACGTTCCAGAGCAGGCGTTTCCTGTGCAACCCATGCCAGCTCCCAGTGTGATGGTTGCTGAAAAGTACCTGCATCGACAGAGAGTTCATCCTTCAGCAGTGCAAACAGTGTCGATTTACCGCAGCCGTTTTTGCCCACAAGGCCGACTTTATCGCCCGGGTGAATGGTTGCAGAAGCCTGGTCCAGAAGTGGCTTGCCGCCGCGAAGTAACTGAATGTCTGAAAAAGTAATCATAGAACGCTTATCGATGAGAATGGATGGACTGATATTTACGCCTGCATAGTAGGCTTTAGTGAAGAAAAAGTCGATGGTAAGAGCACCAGCTGTCGATATTTTCATGGATTTATATATTATGTTGTTAGGGCGTGTTTATCTTTATCGCCTAACCTGTAAACAGTTGTCGGGATGTCATGGAAGAACAGAAGCAACTCCCAAGGATCTTAGTGATTTACGCTCATCCGGAACCGGATGCGTCAGTTGCCAATAAGATGATGATAGAAAGAATTAAGGATCTTGAGCACGTCAGGGTTCATGATCTTTACGCCTGTTATCCGGATTTCTTTATTGATATTGAGCAAGAGCACGCACTGCTCCTTGAATACGACATCATTGTTTTCCAGCACCCGCTGTTTCTTTATTCCTGCCCGGCACTACTTAAAGAGTGGATGGACAGAGTGCTTGGTAAAGGCTTTGCCTTTGGTAAGGGACACCTATTGAAAGGAAAGTGCTGGCGCAGTGTCATTACTACCGGAGGTGCCAGAGAGGCATTTGCTCCGTCCGGTTATAACCGTTATCCCATGCAGGAAATTCTTCAGCCCTTTGAGCTGACGGCAACATTGTGTCAGATGCACTGGTTCGAGCCGCTGGTGCTGCACTGGGCAAGACATATCTCAGATATTGGCCGTTATGAACATGCGGAAAATTATCGTCACTGGCTGCAAAATCCATGGACGCTAAAGCCTCTTATTGTGTTTGAAGACGACGAAAAACAGCAGGAGGATCTCAATGGCTGCGACAAATGAGTTACTCCAGAGCGGAGTTATTTTTCTCTCTTCAGCTGTGATAGCGGTGCCTCTGGCGCAGAGAATGGGACTGGGCTCTGTGCTCGGTTATCTGCTTGCCGGTATTGCAATCGGTCCCTGGGGATTCGGATTAATCAGCGATGTGGAAGAGATACTTCACTTTGCTGAGTTCGGTGTTGTTCTGCTGCTGTTTCTGATTGGTCTGGAGCTGAACCCTAAAAAGTTGTGGGAGATGCGCTATCCGATCCTTGGTTTGGGCGGTGCTCAGGTGGTTGTGACCAGTGCAGTTATTGCCTCGGTGAGCTGCATGTTTGGTATTGGCTGGCAAAACAGTCTGGTGATAGGGATGGGGCTGGCTCTCTCTTCCACGGCCATTGCATTAAGAGTAATTGAAGAGCAGGGGCTTGGCGGATCTGAAACCGGACAGTCCGGATTTGCGGTGCTCTTGTTTCAGGATATTGCCGTGATTCCTATGCTTGCCTTGCTGCCTCTGCTGGCTGGAAAGGTCGGCGGAGACTGGCGTGATGCCTTGTGGATGTTGGGGAGTATTGTGGTCTTTCTGGTTGGCGGGCACTTCCTGCTCAGGCCGCTGTTCCGCTATATCGTGATTACCGGTGTAAGAGAGTTGTTTACGGTGGCGGCTTTGTTACTGGTTATTGGCATTGCACTTATTATGCAAAAGCTCGGTTTTTCTATGGCTCTGGGGACTTTTCTTGCCGGTGTTTTGCTTGCAGAAAGTGAATTCCGGCATGAACTGGAAATTGCCATTGAGCCTTTCAAAGGCTTGTTACTCGGCCTTTTCTTTATCGCAGTGGGAATGGCGGTGAACCTTGGCCTTCTGGTGCTCGAACCGGTAAAAATTCTTTTAGCTGTAATAGGTTTGGTGGTTGCAAAAGGGCTTATTCTTTATGTCTTAGCCCGGCTGTTTGGTACCCGGCCCAAAGCCCGCAGTAAGATGGCCGCCATCTTAAGTCAGGGCGGTGAGTTTGCTTTTGTTCTCTTTACGGCCGCTCAGGCTGAAAATTTGCTGAGTACAGACCTGGTTGAGTTTCTGCTGGTGGTGGTGAGCTTATCCATGGTAACCACACCACTGTTGCTGCTTGCGCAGAAAAAGTGGTTCTCTGTGACCATTAATGTGACTGAGTCTGAGTCGGGCCCGGATAATATCGTCGATAAAAAGCCCAGAGTGATTATTGCCGGATTTGGCCGTTTTGGTCAGGTTATCGGCCGTCTTATGTATGCCAATAAAATCAAAATCACTGTACTGGAAAGCGACGCCAGCCAGATCCAGTTGCTGAAAAAATACGGCTACAAAGTGTTTTATGGTGATGCCACTCAGCTGGATCTGCTCAGAGCGGCGGGAGCAGAAACTGCCGAAGCCATGGTTATCTGTACCGATAACCCAGGTGAGGTTCTGGAAATAACTTCAATCTGTCAGCAGCATTTCCCGAATATGAAAGTTCTGGCACGAGCCCGGAGCCGGGTAGAGGCCTACCAGTTGCTTCACCACGGTGTTGAAAACTATTCAAGAGAGACTTTTTTAGGCGCACTGGATCTTGGAAGGCAGACTCTGGTGGAGTTAGGTATGCACCCTCATCAGGCTAAGCGAGCGGAGTCCTATTTCAGAAAACTGGATAATGCCATGCTTGAGGAGTTATTGCCGCAGCATGCCGACGATAAAAGCTCCGCGCTTAAATCTATACAGGCCAGGAAGGATCTGGAGGAGATCTTTACGCTGGAGATGGAGAAGGATAATCATGCGGGGGATTATTGGTAACCCCATAACCCCACATCAGCAACTTTTTCGATTAACAATTGAGTTTAAAATATTTGCCCCCATAATGGTCATGTACACCACATACTGGTGAGAATAATTTATAGCAGGGCTTATGTACCGGCTTACCCTATCCTCTGGAGTTATTATGCAAATTGAAAAGAACGTAGTAGTAAGCCTTGCTTACCAGGTTAAACTTGAAGACGGTGTTGTGGTTGATCAGGCAACAACTGATGCGCCACTGGACTACCTGCATGGTCACAACAATCTGATCACCGGTCTTGAAAACGAACTGGAAGGTAAAGTAACAGGCGATAAGTTCTCAGTTACTGTTGCTCCGGAAGATGCTTACGGTGAACACAACGACGCGCTGGTTCAGCGTGTACCTGCTGATGTATTTCAGGGTGTTGATCAGGTTGAGGTGGGTATGCGCTTTATGGCTGATACTGACCAGGGTCCGATTCCTGTAGAAATCACAGAAGTTGACGGTGATGAAGTCGTGGTTGACGGTAACCATATGCTTGCTGGCCAGACTCTGACTTTCGATGTTGAAGTAATGGCAACCCGCGAAGCGACTGCTGAAGAAGTTGAGCATGGTCATATCCACAGATCTGGCGGTTGTGGCTGCAGCGGCAAAGGTAAAGAAGAAGGTTGCTGTGGCGGTGAAGGCGAAGATAAAGAAGAAGGCTGCTGCGGTGGTGGCGGTAACGGCGAAGGGTGTGGATGTTCGCACTAAGGGCTTTTGCCTGGTTTGAATAGATAAACTCCGGTGGCTTTTTTTGAAAGTGCCGGAGTTTTTTGGTTTTAGGGGGATGGGCTATGGGGGCGGACTTTGTCCTTGAGGGTAATAAGGCTATAGGGAAAAGCTGAAAAAGCTTGACATCATGTGCAGTCGAATCAAATCTTGCATAACCCCATAACCCCATAACCCCATAACCCCATAACCCCATAACCCCATAACCCCATAACCCCATAACCCCATAACCCCATAAGGAAAAACCATATGCCAACCCCCTTCTCCCTCGCCATCCACGCCGGTGCCGGAACCATCGAAAAATCCAAAATGTCTCCTGAACTGGAAACGGAAATCAGAGCTGCGTTAGAGTTCGCGGTTAAAACCGGTCATAAAGAGTTAGCGCAGGGGAAAGATGCTCTGGATGCAGTTGTGGCTGCGGTTAAGGTGCTGGAGGATTGTCCGCACTTTAATGCAGGTAAGGGTTCGGTGCTTACTCATTCTGAAATGGTTGAGATGGATGCTTCTGTTATGCATGGTAAAGATCTTAATGCGGGTGCTGTAGCTTCGGTCCGGCATATTAAGAACCCGGTTGAACTGGCCCGGGAAGTGATGCTTAAAAGTAACCATGTGATGCTTTTTGGGGAAGGGGCGGAAGAGTTCGCCTTTGAACATGGTTATGAATACACAGAGCAGGATTACTTCTTTACTGATCGTCGTTATGAACAACTGCAATCCATGAAAGAGAAAGGTATTTGCGCTATCTCTGAATCCCGCTATCCGGACGACCATAAATACGGCACCGTCGGTGCTGTCGCTCTGGACAAACAGGGCAATCTTGCAGCAGCAACCAGCACGGGCGGCCTGACCAATAAAAAGTATGGCCGGGTAGGTGACACGCCAATTATCGGAGGTGGCACATTCGCTGAGAACAATGTCGTGGCGGTTTCTGCGACTGGCGAGGGTGAATACTTTATCCGAAAATGTGTTGCATCAGATGTCGCTGCAAGAATGCGTTATCTAAAAGAAGATGTTTATACCGCTTCCGAAATGATTATTCAGGGTGACCTGAAACTGATGGGCGGTGAGGGTGGATTGATTGCGATCGATAAGGACGGGAATATTCATTGTGCTATGAATAGTTCGGGGATGTATCGGGCGACGGTGGATGTTCGGGGGGAGGTTGAGGTTAAGATTTATGTGGATGAATAATGGGTTATGGGGCTATGGGGAGCAACCCTATAGCCTCATCAGCGAGCGAAGCGACCGCCCTCTTCCCCCATAGCCTTTTAGTAGTGCGGCGGTGGAGTCTCCTCCGACTCTTTCGCCATATTAGAACTATCCATCCCCTTCAGCTTCCCAACCACAAACTTCATCTGCTCCTGCATTTTTGAAATCAGAAGTTGCTGCTGACTAAGGGCTTCGTTCAGCTCTTCTATGGTCTGTTCCTGGAAGGCTGCTTTTACTTCAAGGTCATTGATTCTCTGCTCGAGTTCTTGTGTGCTTGTTTCACTCATTCTCTATTTTCCAGGCTTGTGCAATTCCCGCTGAGGTTGCGGAAATTATCCGGTTCTGATGATCAAAGGCTGCATCATACACGACTGCGCGGGGAGGGCGAGTATCTTTCAGTGGTTCCACTTCCCAGCCATCGGTTCTTTTTCCTGACTTGGTATCCCACAGCATCACTCTGCCTGAAGGGGTTCCGGTTACCAGCGAGTTGCTATCATCGGAAAAACGGGCGGTTGAGAAGATCAGCTGTCTTGAGAGGGATTTTAGTGCGGTTATTTTGCTACCGTCGGATAAGTCCCAGATAAAGCTATCGTTCGCACCGTCCGAAGTCAGAGCCAGTTTACCGTCTCTGTGCAGAGCAACCCGGTTAATTCTGGCATCGTGCTCAAACATATAAAGCGCCTGGCCTGTGTCTGTATCCCAGAGGTAGGCTTTGTAGTCATTCCCGCCGGACAGGGCAAACTTACCATTGGCTGACAGAGCAACGGTATTTACTTTTTCTCTGTGGGCGAGGAACTCCATTCTTCTTCCGGTGACTAAGTTAACGTATATCGCTTTACCATTGGACAAGCCAAGAAGTACCTGCTCACCGTTGCTGCTGATATCGATATCTCTTATCAGTCCGTCGGAGATGGACCACAGACCCTGAGCCTGAGTCCAGGCCAGGTCCCAGACTGCGAAGTTTAACTGGGTAGCTGTGACTGCGTACCGGCCGTTATCTGAAATGCGGATATGAGAAACGACGTTGCCATCAGGATCCTGTTTTCCTAAAGCGGCGAGTTGTTTTTCTTCTTTTAGATCCCATAGAAGAAGCTGCTTCTCTTTGGAGTAAAGAAGCGCAAAGCGACCGTCTCTGCTAAGGGCAAAGCTTGTGGAGCCGTTGGGTTCTAAAACCCACTTCTGGTCATCCTGGCTTGAAAAAAAGCACCCATTTAACATGGAAATGACAAACAAAATAGCCATTAAATGTGAGAATGTTCGCTTCACGGGATTATTCCGGTTTGTGTTAAGGCCTGTATACCTAGTATATTGATACATCACAGGATTTGCACATTTCTGTTGGTAAAGCAGAAAAGTATCAAACAAAAATGGCTTAGCCATTCAATTGGAGAATTAGATGAAACCTTTTTTTAAAGTGTCTCTGCTGGCAGCGACAGTAATGTTAGCGGTAGGTTGTGGTAAAGAAGAGCCAAAACCAGAAGCAGCCCCTAAGGTAGAAGAGCAGGCTCAGGTTGAGCAGGCTGTTAAATTCCAGTCAGAAGATGACAAAGCATCTTATGCAATTGGTCTTTCTTTTGCGAACTACCTGTCAGAGAGCATTGAAAAGCCAGCTGAGTTTGGTATTGAGCTGAAAAAAGAGCTGGTACTAAAAGGTATTGAAGATGTGTTTGCCGGTAAAGGCGACCTGACTGAAGAAGAAGCGCGTGCAGCTCTTGAAGATCTTGATAAGCGTGTAGCAGCTAAGATGCAGGAAGCGGCAGTTGAGAAAGCAGCGGCAACTAAGAAAGAAGGTGCAGACTTCCGCGCTGAGTTTGAAAAGCAGGAAGGCGTGGCGAAAACAGACACTGGTCTTCTTTACCAGATTCTGACACCGGCAGAAGGCAACAAGCCGGCTGAAACTGATACTGTTGAAGTTCACTATGTTGGTACGCTAATCGACGGTACTAAGTTTGACAGCTCTTACGATCGTAATGCGCCGGCAACTTTCCCGCTTAACCGCGTTATCCCTGGCTGGACTGAAGGCGTACAGCTAATGCCTGTTGGTTCTAAGTTCAAGTTCGTTATCCCGCCAGAGCTTGCATACGGTGAGCAGGATACTCCGACGATTCCGGCTAACTCTACGCTGGTATTCGAAGTTGAGCTGCTGAGCATTGATAACGGTGAAGTAGAAGAGACTGCTACTCAGTAAAATCACCTGCCTGTAATTAGTACTTTGTCATTCCGGAAGTTGCGAAGCTTCTATCCGGAATCTACTGACAACGCGTTGTAGAGCGGAAGAAAATCTCTGGCTCTACAACACTCAGAAAGTAGATCTCGGATATTGCTTTGCAATTCCGAGATGACCGCTTTATTTTCTTTCCCGCTTCATATTCCTTCAAACTATTCTTTTATTTCATTTGGTTAATTGTGATTTTTCATCGCTTCCTACCCAGTTGAAGAATGACAAGCTTGTGTCATTTTCCACGTCAAACTTGATTTCAGACAATAGGAATTAACCAAATCGGTGCGCTATTCAAATTTTCTGATAAACTTGACGTAATTAGTTGATTTATTACCCAGAGGCCCCTCCTGTGACTACAACAGAAGCATTGCATGCAGATGCATTAATGGAAATGGAATCGGTTTTTGTTGAACCCTTTAGTGAACACGATCTGATCATACTTAAATCGTATGAAGCCGTGGTAGATGGACTTGCCGGTCTGATTGGGCCTTTCTGTGAAATTGTTCTTCACTCTCTGGAAAACCTGGATACTTCCGCAATCAAAATTGCCAACGGTGAGAATACAGGGCGTCATGTCGGTTCTCCGATTACCGATATGGCTCTGAAAATGTTAAGAGACATTGAAAGCACGGAAAGAAACTTCTCCCGTGCTTACTTTACCCGCGCAAAGGGTGGCGTGTTGATGAAGTCCATCACTATCGCTATCCGTAACGGCAATAACCGCGTTATCGGTCTGCTGTGTATCAATATCAATCTGGATGCACCTTTCTCACAGATCCTTCAGTCCTTTATGCCGACAGAAGAGGCGAAAGAAGCCGCTTCAACCGTTAACTTTGCCAGTGATGTGGTTGAGCTGGTGGACCAGACGGTTGAAATGACCATCGAAGAGATCAATGCAGATAAGTCGGTTTCTAACAACACCAAGAACCGTCAGATTGTGATGGAGCTGTATGACAAAGGTATCTTTGATATTAAAGATGCGATTAACCGTGTTGCTGACCGCCTGAACATTTCCAAACATACGGTCTACCTTTATATCCGTCAGCGTAAAACTGAGGACGGCGAAAAGTGAGTCTGACTTACACCCTTCTTGTTAACGGTTCTGTTTATGGCAGCCAGTCTGCCAGAAACGCCTATGCCTTTGCCTGTGCGCTAATAGAAAAGGGGCATACGCTTAAATCCGTGTTCTTTTACCAGGATGGTGTAAATAATGGTTCAAAGCTGGTGGTTCCGGCGAATGACGAGTTTGACCTGACCGCTGCGTGGCAGAAACTGGCACTGGAAAACAGTGTCAGCCTGGAAACCTGCGTAGCGGCTGCCCTTCGCCGTGGCGTTATAGGTCACCAGGAAGCTTCTCAGCACGGCCTGGATACCGATAACCTGGCACACGGGTTTGAACAAACCGGACTAGGCAGTCTGGCGGAAGCCCTGCTTACTCAGGATAGAGTGGTACAGTTCTGATGAAGCTTGGATTTATCTTTAAAACCTCACCGCACAGCACAAGCTCAGGAAGAGAAGGTCTAGACGCCTTACTGGCTGCTTCCGCCTATAGCGAAGATATCTCGGTCTTCTTTATTGGCGACGGGGTTACCCAGCTTTTGGGCTCCCAGGATCCAAAAGCTATTTTATCCCGCGATTATGCTCCGGCTTATAAGCTGATGGAGTTGTACGATGTGGAAAATGTATACCTCTGTTCCGACTCTTTAGCCGCACTTGGTCTGGCTGAAGCAGAGCTAATAATAGATGCAGAGAAGCTGTCTAAAAGCGATATCGCCCTGAAAATCCACCAATGCGACAAACTGCTAACTTTCTGAGAACCCTTTCATGCTGCATATTGTTAAACATTACCGCGCACTAAACGACGTTATCGATTATTCGCTAGCTGAAGATAAGATTCTGCTGGTGGAAGATGCCGTTTATGCCGCAGTATCGGGGCATAAGTCTCACGGCCTGCTGAAAGATGCGACGCAGGGTATTTATGTTCTGGAGGCGGACCTTCAGGCCAGGGGGCTGGAAGGTGCCGGGTTTACGGTGGTTGATTTTGGTGGGTTTGTGGGGTTGACGGAAGGGGAAGGGAAGTCGGTTACTTGGTAAAAGGGCTATGGGGCGGACTTCGTCCTTGAGGGTAATAGGGCTATAGGGAAAAGCGGAATAAAATGCTTGACTTGGATTATGGCAAGGACACAATCTTGCATAACCCCATAACCCCATAACCCCATAACCCCATAACCCCATAACCCCATAACCCCATAACCCCATAACCCCATAACCCCATAACCCCATAACCCCATAACCCCATAACCCAAGGGCGAAGCCCCCTCCCAACAAGAGATGATTAAAAAAGATCCTATTATCCCTTGACACCCCCCTCATCCCTGAATAGAATTTTGCGTCCCTAATTGTAGGGATTAGATTTTTCACAAAGCTTACTATTTAGTAACAACCAGGAGCTAGTTAATGGCAACTATTAACCAGTTGGTACGTAAACCTCGCGTTAAGCAAGTTGTAAAAAGCAACGTGCCTGCGCTAGAAGCGTGCCCACAAAAGCGTGGTGTATGTACTCGTGTTTACACTACTACACCTAAAAAACCTAACTCAGCACTTCGTAAAGTTTGTCGTGTACGTCTGACAAACGGCTTCGAAGTAACTTCGTACATCGGCGGTGAAGGTCACAACCTTCAGGAGCACTCAGTTGTTCTTATCCGTGGCGGTCGTGTTAAAGACCTTCCAGGTGTGCGTTACCACACTGTTCGCGGCGCACTTGACTGTGCTGGCGTAAATGACCGTAAGCAAGGTCGTTCTAAGTACGGTGTGAAAAAACCTAAGTCTTAATGGTTCCCCGTTAAGTAAGGCCAAACACTAAATTATTTAATTTTTGAAGAAACTGAAAAGTTTTGGATAACCTGAAGAAGACAACGGAGAAAAACCATGCCACGTCGTCGCGTTATTGGTCAGCGTAAGATCCTTCCAGATCCAAAGTTCAAATCTGAACTGCTGGCAAAATTTGTAAACATCGTTATGGTTGACGGTAAGAAATCAACTGCTGAAAAAATCGTATACGGTGCACTAGATACTATGGCTGAGAAGTCTGGCAAAGACCACTTAGCTGTATTTGAAGAAGCTCTTGAAAATGTTCGCCCTGCGGTAGAGGTTAAATCTCGTCGTGTGGGTGGTTCAACTTACCAGGTACCTGTAGAAGTACGTCCGGTTCGCCGTAACGCACTTGCTATGCGTTGGTTGGTTGAAGCTGCGCGTAAGCGTGGTGAAAAATCTATGGCTGCACGCCTGGCTGCTGAAATGCTGGATGCGTCAGAAAACAAAGGTACTGCTGTGAAGAAACGTGAAGACGTTCACCGCATGGCAGATGCGAACAAAGCATTCGCTCATTACCGCTGGTAATACCTTCAGGCACTGCGGAGTCCTCCGCAGTGCTGTTTTCTTTTGGAACATAAGGCTTTTCGCAAAAGAAATGCTAAGGTCATATTACTGTTTCAAAATATCTTCTCTTCTTTAATCAAAAGATATTTTCAAACATTAATAGTCCCAAAATAAGAGGATAGAATCGTGGCACGTAAAACTCCGATTGAGCGTTACCGCAACATAGGTATTGTTGCTCACGTAGACGCAGGTAAAACAACCACAAGTGAGCGTATTCTGTTCTACACTGGCCTATCCCACAAAATCGGTGAAGTTCACGATGGCGCTGCAACCATGGACTGGATGGAACAGGAGCAGGAGCGTGGTATCACAATCACATCTGCTGCAACTACTACCTTCTGGCGTGGTATGGAAGCTCAGTTTGATGAACACCGTATCAATATTATCGACACCCCTGGACACGTAGACTTCACCATCGAAGTAGAGCGTTCTCTTCGTGTACTTGACGGTGCAGTAGTCGTGTTCTGTGGTGCATCTGGTGTTGAACCTCAATCTGAAACTGTATGGCGTCAGGCTGACAAATACCAGGTTCCTCGTATGGTATTTGTAAACAAGATGGACCGTGCAGGCGCAGACTTCATTCGCGTAGTTGAACAGATCAAAGACCGTCTTGGTGCTACTCCTGTTCCAATCCAGCTAAACATTGGTGCGGAAGACGAGTTTAAGGGCGTTATCGACCTTATCAAGATGAAGGCTATCAACTGGAACGAAGCTGATCAGGGCATGACCTTCTCATATGAAGAGATTCCTGCCGATATGCTTGAGCTGGCTGAAGAATACCGCACCAACATGATTGAAGCGGCAGCTGAAGCAACTGAAGAGCTGATGGAAAAATACCTTGAAGAAGGCGAGCTGACAGAAGCTGAGCTGAAAGAAGGTCTGCGTACCCGTACACTAAATAACGAAATTGTTCTGGCTACCTGTGGTAGTGCATTTAAGAACAAAGGTGTACAGGCAGTACTTGATGCAGTAATCGAATATCTTCCTGCTCCAGTTGATGTACCTGCAATCAAAGGTGTTGACGACAACGAAAACGAAGTTGAGCGTCATGCTGATGATAAAGAACCTTTCTCTGCGCTGGCATTTAAGATCGCAACAGACCCATTCGTAGGTACGCTGACCTTTATGCGTGTTTACTCTGGTGTAGTGAACTCTGGCGATACTGTATACAACTCAGTGAAGCAGAAGCGCGAACGTTTCGGCCGTATTGTACAGATGCACTCAAACAAGCGTGAAGAAGTGAAAGAAGTTCGCGCAGGTGATATTGCCGCGGCAATCGGTCTGAAAGAAGTGACTACTGGTGACACTCTTTGTGACCAGAATGCGAAAGTTGTTCTTGAGCGTATGGAGTTCCCGGATCCTGTAATTCAGATCGCGGTAGAGCCTCGTTCTAAAGCTGACCAGGAAAAAATGGGTATCGCACTGGGTAAACTGGCTGCAGAAGACCCGTCATTCCGCGTAGAAACAGACGATGAGACAGGTCAGACTCTGATTTCTGGTATGGGTGAGCTACACTTAGATATTATCGTTGATCGCATGAAGCGTGAATTCAGCGTTGACTGTAATGTAGGTAAACCTCAGGTTGCTTACCGTGAAACTATTCGTGGTACGACTGAAGTTGAAGGTAAATTCGTTCGTCAGTCTGGTGGTCGTGGTCAGTACGGTCATGTATGGCTGAAGATTGAACCGGCAGAGCAAGGCGAAGGCTTTGTCTTTGTTGACGAAATCGTGGGTGGTGTGGTTCCTAAGGAATACATCAGCTCAGTTGGCAAAGGTGTTGAAGAGCAGATGAATAACGGTGTTTTAGCCGGTTATCCAGTGCTTGATGTTAAAGCAACACTATTTGACGGCTCATACCACGATGTCGATTCCAGTGAGATGGCGTTTAAGATCGCCGGCTCAATGGCGTTCAGGAAGGGTGCTCTTGAAGCGCAGCCTGTACTTCTTGAACCAATGATGAAGGTTGAAGTAACCACTCCGGAAGACTGGATGGGTGATGTGGTTGGTGACCTTAACCGTCGCCGCGGCATTATCGAAGGTATGGACGAAGGACCAGCCGGTCTGAAGATCGTTCGTGCTCAGGTTCCGCTTTCTGAGATGTTCGGTTACGCAACTGACCTGCGTTCTGCGACTCAGGGACGTGCTTCATACTCTATGGAATTCTCTGAGTATGCTGAAGTTCCTAAGAACGTTGCTGAAGCAATTATTGCAGAGCGTGGTTAATAAAAGGTAATTTGGGCGTTTTTTGAGGCAAATCAGCAATAAGTTTTGTTAAATTTGCAAGATCAATGCGTCCAAATATTGCGCTAACGGACGTTGGCGCATAGAATAGCAAATTCTGGCGCGCCCTGACCGTTCTTATCGGGGCGAATCATAACTAGGTAAGGAACACGATCGTGTCTAAAGAAAAATTTGAACGTACTAAACCGCACGTTAACGTTGGTACTATCGGCCACGTTGACCACGGTAAAACAACTCTAACTGCAGCAATCTGTACTACTCTTTCAAAAGTGTACGGTGGTGAAGCAAAAGACTTCGCATCTATCGATAACGCTCCAGAAGAGCGTGAGCGCGGTATCACAATCGCAACTTCTCACGTTGAGTACGATACTCCAACTCGTCACTACGCACACGTAGACTGCCCAGGACACGCTGACTATGTTAAAAACATGATCACTGGTGCTGCGCAGATGGACGGTGGTATCCTTGTAGTTGCTGCAACTGATGGCCCAATGCCTCAGACTCGTGAGCACATCCTACTAGGCCGTCAGGTTGGTATCCCATACATCATCGTATTCATGAACAAATGTGACATGGTTGACGATGAAGAGCTTCTAGAGCTAGTAGAAATGGAAGTTCGTGAACTTCTGTCTGAATACGACTTCCCAGGTGATGACCTACCAGTTATCCAGGGTTCTGCTCTTGGTGCACTTAACGGTGAAGAGCAGTGGGAAGCTAAGATTGTTGAGCTTGCAGAAGCACTAGATTCTTACATCCCAGAGCCAGAGCGTGCTGTAGACCAGCCGTTCCTAATGCCAATCGAAGACGTATTCTCAATCCAGGGTCGTGGTACAGTAGTAACTGGCCGTATCGAGCGTGGTATCCTGACTGTAGGTGATGAAGTAGCAATCGTTGGTATCAAAGAAACTACTACTACTACATGTACTGGTGTTGAAATGTTCCGTAAGCTGCTTGACGAAGGTCGTGCAGGTGAGAACGTTGGTGCACTTCTACGTGGTACTAAGCGTGATGAAGTTGAGCGTGGTCAGGTTCTAGCTGCACCTGGTTCAATCACTCCACACACTAAGTTTGAGTCTGAAGTATACGTACTGTCTAAAGATGAAGGTGGTCGTCACACTCCATTCTTCAAAGGCTACCGTCCACAGTTCTACTTCCGTACAACTGACGTAACTGGTAACATCGAGCTACCAGAAGGCGTAGAAATGGTTATGCCTGGTGATAACATCCAGATGACTGTAGAGCTAATCGCACCAATCGCGATGGACGAAGGTCTACGCTTCGCAATCCGTGAAGGTGGCCGTACAGTAGGTGCTGGTGTTGTTGCTAAGATCTTCGAATAATATTATTCGATAGATACTTGCGATAATCGCATCTGGAAAGGGGGGCTTCGGTCTCCCTTTTTGCGTTTTTGGGACTCTGGGTTATTAGGCCCTGGGCCCTGGGACGTTTGTTTGGAATACCACTTTCCCAGGGCCTATAGGGCGAAGCCCGTCCCCAGGGCCGAGGGCCCCAAAAACTTTCGTTTAATTTTCACCCACCCCTTGCATCCCAAACTGTGATCTGTATAATACCGCGCACTGGCCTAGCCAGTTGTGAACCAATGAGCACTGAGGAGCGGTTATTTTCCCTGTGAAATTAATCGGTAATGTATACTCAGCTTATGTTCGCGGTTAATAAAATATTAGCTATCAAGTTAATTCAAATTTAACTGACAATGCTTCCTAATTTTGGAGGCTACGGTTTCACATAAATCAATCGGCATTCCCTCGTCTTTACGAGTGTGAGTGGCGATATTGTTTGTGTAATTTTTTATTATTGGAGCTCTGTCTCATGCAGAACCAACGTATCCGAATCCGCCTGAAGGCGTTCGATTACAAACTAATCGACCAGTCAACTGCGGAAATCGTAGAAACAGCAAAGCGTACCGGCGCACAGGTTCGTGGTCCAATTCCACTACCTACTCGTAAAGAGCGTTTCACTGTTCTTATCTCTCCACACGTAAACAAAGATGCGCGTGACCAGTACGAAATCCGTACTCACAAGCGTCTGATCGACATCGTAGAACCAACTGACAAGACTGTTGATGCTCTTATGCGTCTAGATCTTGCTGCTGGTGTTGATGTTCAAATCAGCCTAGGTTAAGGGAGATTAGAAGAATGATTGGTCTAGTCGGACGTAAAGTGGGTATGACCCGCGTATTTACCGAAGAAGGCGTTTCTATCCCAGTAACAGTTGTTGAAGTAGAAGCTAACCGCGTTTCTCAGGTGAAAACTCTTGAGAACGATGGCTACGCTGCTATCCAGGTAACTGCTGGCGGTAAGAAAGCTAACCGTGTATCTAAGCCAGAAGCTGGTCACTTTGCGAAAGCAGGTGTTGAAGCTGGCCGCGGTCTTTGGGAATTCCGTTTAGAAAACGGCGAAGAGTTTGAAGTTGGCGCTGAGCTAAACGTAGAACTTTTCAACGAAATTAAAAAAGTAGACGTTACTGGTACATCTAAGGGTAAAGGTTTCCAAGGCGCTGTTAAGCGTTGGAACTTCCGTACTCAAGATATGACTCACGGTAACTCATTGTCTCACCGTGCTCCTGGTTCTATCGGTCAATGTCAGACTCCAGGTCGCGTGTTTAAAGGCAAGAAAATGGCAGGTCACATGGGTGCTGAGCGTGTAACGACTCAAAACCTAGAGATCGTACGTGTTGACGCTGAGCGCAACCTGCTTCTTATCAAAGGTGCAGTACCAGGCGCAACTGGCGGCGACGTGATCGTTAAACCAGCTGTTAAAGCATAACGTCTAGGAGTAAGTAATGGAACTAATGGTTAAAGGTGCTGATGCACTAACTGTTTCCGAAACTACTTTCGGACGTGAGTTTAACGAAGCTCTAGTACACCAGGTAGTTGTTGCGTTTGCAGCAGGTGCTCGTCAAGGTACTCGTGCTCAAAAAACACGTTCAGAAGTTTCTGGCGGTGGCGCTAAGCCATGGCGTCAAAAAGGTACTGGCCGTGCACGTGCTGGTACAATCCGTAGCCCAATCTGGCGTACAGGTGGTGTTACTTTTGCTGCGAAACCTCAGGATCACAGCCAAAAAGTTAACAAGAAAATGTACCGTGGTGCTATGAAGAGCATTCTTTCTGAGCTTGTTCGTCAAGAGCGTCTAATCGTTGTTGATAACTTCTCAGTAGAAGCACCAAAAACTAAAGAGCTAGTAGCTAAGCTTAAAGAACTTGAGCTTAACGACGTTCTTATTGTGACTGGCGAAGTAGATGAGAATCTATTCTTAGCTGCTCGTAACCTATACAAAGTTGACGCTCGTGACGTTGCTGCGATTGATCCAGTAAGTCTGATTGCGTTTGACAAGGTTCTAATGACTGCAGAAGCAGTTAAGCAAGTTGAGGAGATGCTGGCATGATCACTGAAGAGCGTCTACTAAAAGTTCTACGTGCTCCACATATCTCTGAAAAAGCAACTATGGCTGCAGAGAAAGCGAACACTATCGTTTTCAAAGTAGCAAAAGATGCAACTAAGAAAGAGATCAAAGCAGCTGTAGAAAAGCTATTTGAAGTTGAAGTTAAATCTGTAAATACTCTTGTTCTTAAGGGTAAGACCAAGCGTCAGGGTATGCGTGAAGGCCGTCGCAGCGATGTGAAGAAAGCTTACGTAACTCTGAAAGAAGGTCAGGATCTTGACTTCGTTGGCGGTGCGGAATAACAGGAGTAGTTGAAAAATGGCTATTGTTAAATGTAAGCCGACTTCCCCTGGTCGTCGTCATGTAGTTAAAGTTGTTAACGCTGACCTGCACAAGGGTAAGCCATACGCTCCACTTCTAGAGAAAAACTCTAAGAACGGTGGTCGTAACAACAACGGTCGTATCACAGTACGTCACATCGGTGGTGGTCACAAGCATCATTACCGTGTAATCGACTTTAAGCGTACCAAAGATGGTATCCCAGCTAAAGTTGAGCGTCTTGAGTACGATCCAAACCGTAGCGCAAACATTGCTCTAGTTCTGTACGCAGACGGTGAGCGCCGCTACATCATTGCACCAAAAGGCATTCAAGCTGGTGATCAGATCCAGTCTGGTGTTGATGCGCCAATCAAAGCAGGTAACACTCTGCCAATGCGCAACATCCCAGTAGGTTCTACAGTTCACTGTGTTGAGCTTAAGCCTGGTAAAGGTGCACAAATTGCTCGTTCTGCAGGTGCATACGCACAGATCGTCGCTCGCGACGGTGCATATGTAACTCTACGCCTACGTTCTGGCGAAATGCGCAAAGTTCTTGCTGAAGGTCGTGCAACGATCGGTGAAGTAGGCAATGCTGAGCACATGCTACGTGAACTAGGTAAAGCTGGTGCTTCACGCTGGCGCGGCGTACGTCCAACCGTACGTGGTGTAGTAATGAACCCAGTAGACCACCCACACGGTGGTGGTGAAGGTCGTACTTCTGGTGGTCGTCACCCAGTATCACCTTGGGGTATGCCAACTAAAGGCTTTAAGACCCGTAAGAACAAGCGCACTGACAAGTACATCGTACGTCGTCGTAACAAGTAATCTATAAAGAGGAATCGCCATGCCACGTTCTCTCAAGAAAGGTCCATTTATTGACCTACACTTGCTGAAGAAGGTAGAGAAAGCGGTGGAAAGCGGAGACAAGAAGCCTATTAAGACTTGGTCCCGTCGCTCAATGATCATTCCATCAATGATCGGTTTGACCATCGCTGTCCATAATGGTCGTCAGCACGTACCAGTATTTGTAACTGATGAAATGATCGGTCACAAACTGGGTGAATTTGCACCAACTCGCACTTACCGCGGCCACGCTGCGGATAAGAAAGCTAAGAAGAAGTAAGGAGTAGATAATGGAAGCTTTAGCTAAACATAACTTTGCTCGTATTTCTCCACAGAAAGCTCGCTTAGTTGCAGATCAAATTCGTGGTAAATCTGTTGACCAGGCTCTAGAAATTCTAACTTTCAGCAACAAAAAAGCTGCTGATCTGGTTAAGAAAGTTCTTGAGTCAGCAATCGCTAACGCAGAACACAACGAAGGTGCAGATATCGACGATCTTAATGTTGCAAAGATCTTCGTAGATGAAGGCCCAATCATGAAGCGTATTATGCCTCGTGCAAAAGGCCGTGCGGACCGTATCTTGAAGCGTTCTTGCCACATCACTGTTGTTGTAGCAGACGTTTAAGACTAGGAGAGTAAGCAATGGGTCAGAAAGTACATCCAAATGGTATTCGTCTAGGCATCGTTAAGCCTTGGAATGCTACATGGTTTGCTAACACCAAAGAATTCGCTGACAACCTAGACGGCGACTTCAAGGTACGTCAGTTCCTTACTAAGGAACTTTCGAAAGCGTCTCTTTCACGTATCGTTATCGAGCGTCCTGCTAAGAGCATTCGTGTGACTATTCACACTGCTCGCCCAGGTGTTGTTATCGGTAAGAAAGGTGAAGACGTTGAGAAGCTACGCGCAGCTGTAGCTAAAATTGCAGGTGTACCAGCGCAAATTAACATCGCTGAAGTACGTAAGCCTGAGCTAGACGGTCAATTAGTGGCTGATAGCATCGCGTCTCAGCTAGAGCGTCGTGTTATGTTCCGTCGTGCTATGAAGCGCGCAGTACAGAACGCAATGCGCCTAGGTGCGAAGGGTATCAAGGTTGAAGTAAGCGGCCGTCTTGGCGGTGCTGAAATCGCGCGTACTGAATGGTACCGTGAAGGCCGTGTGCCACTACACACACTACGTGCTGATATTGATTACGCAACTTCTTCGGCTCACACTCAATACGGTGTGATCGGCATTAAAGTTTGGATCTTCAAAGGTGAGATTCTAGGCGGTATGCCAGCTGCTAACGCAGTAGAGCCAAAGGCTGACAAGCCTAAGAAGCAGCGTAAAGGCCGTAAATAAGGAGTCGACTGATGCTACAACCTAAACGTACTAAATTCCGTAAGGTTCAGACTGGTCGCAACCGTGGTCTAGCTAAAGGTACTGATGTAAGCTTCGGTACTTTTGGTCTTAAAGCAGTTGGCCGTGGCCGTATTACTGCTCGTCAGATCGAAGCGGCTCGTCGTGCGATGACGCGTCACGTTAAGCGTCAAGGTCAAATCTGGATTCGTATTTTCCCAGATAAGCCAATCACTGAAAAACCACTTGAAGTTCGTCAAGGTAAAGGTAAGGGTAACGTAGAGTACTGGGTAGCCCAAATCCAACCTGGTAAAGTAATGTACGAAATGGATGGTGTACCTGAAGAGTTGGCACGTGAAGCGTTCCGCCTGGCGGCACGTAAACTGCCAATCAAAACAACATTTGTAACTAAGCAGGTGATGTGATGAAAGCACAAGATCTACGCGACAAAAGCGTTGAAGAGCTAAATGAAGAGCTACTGAATCTACTGCGCGAGCAGTTCAACCTGCGCATGCAGGCTGCGACTGGTCAGCTACAGCAGACTCATACTCTGAAAGCTGTACGCCGTGATATCGCACGTGTGAAAACTGTTTTGACTGAGAAGGCAGGCGCATAATGAGCGACAAAATCCGTACTATGCAAGGCCGTGTAGTTAGCGACAAAATGGACAAGTCTATCGTTGTTGCTATCGAGCGTATGGTTAAACACCCAATTTACGGCAAGTTCGTAAAGCGCACGACTAAACTACACGCACATGACGAAAACAACGAGTGTGGCCTAGGCGATACTGTTGAAATTCGTGAATGTCGTCCACTGTCTAAGACTAAGTCTTGGACTCTGGTAAAAGTTCTAGAAAAAGCGAAAGTTTAATTTTTAAACACTAGTTGATTCTATGACTTATAGGCGGCTCCAAATTTTTTTTGGAGCCGCTTGTTTTTTGTCTACCCAATCACAAAAAAGGGTGGTACAATTCGCAGCCCTTATAAAGAGGCAGCCCGACCCGAGAGGGTCTAGTTTTTAATATTTAGCGGAGCACTAACATGATCCAAATGCAAAGTACACTTGACGCAGCAGATAACTCTGGCGCGCGCAAGGTAATGTGTATTAAGGTTCTGGGTGGCTCACACCGCCGTTATGCACATATCGGTGACATCATCAAAGTTACTGTTAAGGAAGCAATTCCTCGCGGTAAAGTTAAAAAAGGTGATGTTCTGAAGGCGGTAGTAGTGCGCACCCGTAAAGGCGTACGTCGCCCTGACGGTTCTGTCATTCGCTTCGACCGTAATGCTTGTGTATTGTTGAACGACACTACTGAGCAACCAGTCGGCACACGTATTTTTGGCCCAGTGACTCGTGAACTTCGTAACGCGAAATTCATGAAGATTGTTTCACTGGCTCCAGAAGTTCTGTAAGGAGCACAATAATGGCAGCTAAAATCCGTCGTAATGACGAAGTAATCGTTCTTGCTGGTAAAGATAAAGGCAAGAAAGGTAAAGTAACTAAGGTTCTGACAACCGGTAAAGTTATCGTTGAAGGTATCAACCTTGTGAAGAAACACCAGAAGCCTGTACCGGCTCTTGGTATCCAAGGTGGCATCGTTGAACAAGAAGCAGCTATTGACGCTTCTAACGTTGCAATCTTTAACGCGGCTACTGGCAAAGCAGACCGCATCGGTTTCCGTTTTGAAGATGGCAAGAAAGTTCGCTTCTTCAAGTCAAACGGCGAAACTGTTTCTAACTAATAGAAGTAATTTGGAGTTCTACTATGGCGAAACTGCATGATTACTACAAGTCGTCTGTAGTGGCTGAACTTACCAAAGAGTTCGGCTATACAAGCGTCATGCAAGTCCCTAGAATCGAGAAAATCACCCTAAACATGGGTGTTGGTGAAGCAATCAACGATAAGAAACTGCTAGAAAATGCAGCGTCTGATATGGCAACGATCTCTGGTCAGAAGCCACTTATCACTAAAGCGCGCAAATCTGTTGCAGGTTTCAAAATCCGTGAAGGCTACCCTATCGGTTGTAAAGTAACCTTGCGTGGCGAACGTATGTGGGATTTTCTTGAGCGTCTGATTTCAATCGCTCTTCCACGTGTACGTGACTTCCGTGGCGTTAGCGCTAAGTCTTTTGACGGACGCGGTAACTACAGCATGGGCGTTCGCGAGCAAATCATCTTCCCGGAAATCGACTACGATAAAGTCGATCGTGTGCGCGGTCTTGATATTACTATCACGACATCTGCTGCAAACGATGAGGAAGGCCGTGCTCTGCTGGCTGCCTTTAACTTCCCATTCCGTAAGTAAGGTGAAGGGTTACTGTTATGGCTAAACAATCAATGAAAGCACGTGAAGCAAAGCGTGCAAAGCTAGTTGCTAAGTTTGCTGAAAAGCGCTCAGCACTAAAAGCTATCATCAGCGATGTAAACGCATCTGAAGAAGATCGTTGGAACGCAGTACTGAAGCTTCAGTCTCTTCCACGTGATTCAAGTGCATCACGTCAGCGCAACCGTTGCAACCAAACTGGTCGTCCACACGGTTACCTACGTAAGTTCGGTCTGAGCCGTATCAAAGTTCGTGAAGCTTGCATGAAAGGCGAGATTCCTGGACTTCGTAAGGCTAGCTGGTAATTGCCACTTAATCATTTGGAGAGAAATCTATGAGCATGCAAGATCCGATTTCGGATATGCTGACCCGCGTTCGTAACGGTCAGGCAGCAAACAAAGTTGCTGTTAAAATGCCTTCTTCAAAGCTTAAAGTTGCAATTGCTACTTTGCTAAAAGCTGAAGGTTATATCGCTGACTTCGCTGTTGAAGGCGAAGCAAAACCAGAGCTAGAAGTTACTCTTAAGTACTTCCAAGCTAAACCAGTAATCGAGCAAATCCAACGTGTTTCACGTCCAGGTCTGCGCGTCTATAAGAACAAAGACTCGCTACCTACCGTGATGGGCGGTCTGGGTATTGCTGTAGTGTCCACTTCCAAAGGTCTTATGACCGATCGCGCTGCACGTAAAGCCGGTCTTGGTGGTGAAATCATCTGCTACGTAGCGTAATAGGAGTAGAATATGTCTCGTGTTGCTAAGGCACCTGTCGCTATTCCAGCTGGCGTAGAGGTGAAACTAAACGGCCAAGAAATCACTGTAAAAGGTGCTAAAGGCGAACTATCTCGCGTAATCAACGACGCAGTAGTTGTAGCTCAGGAAGAAAACAACCTAACTTTCGCAGCTGTTGAAGGTGTTGCTAAGTCTAACGCTCAAGCAGGTACTGCTCGTGCGCTAGTAAACAACATGGTTGTTGGTGTTACTGCTGGCTTTACTAAGAAGCTAGTACTAAAAGGTGTTGGTTACCGTGCTGCTGTTAAAGGCAAAGCTGTAAGCCTAACACTGGGCTTCTCTCACCCTGTAGAGCATGAGCTTCCAGAGGGTGTTAAAGCTGAATGTCCAAGCCAAACTGAAATCGTACTAACTGGTTGTGATAAGCAGCTTGTTGGTCAGGTTGCGGCTGACATTCGTTCTTACCGTGAGCCTGAGCCTTACAAAGGTAAAGGTGTTCGTTACGCAGATGAATATGTGCGTACTAAAGAAGCTAAGAAGAAGTAAGGTAACGCTATGGATAAGAAAGCATCTCGCATCCGTCGTGCTACGCGTGCACGTCGTAAGATTGCAGAACTTCGCGTTGAGCGCCTAGTTGTACACCGTACTCCACGTCATGTGTACGCTCAGGTAATTGCAGCGAACGGCTCTGAAGTTATCGCAGCCGCTTCTACTGTAGAAAAAGCGATCCGTGAGCAAGTTAAGACTACTGGTAACATCGATGCAGCTAAAGCAGTGGGTAAAGCTGTTGCTGAGCGCGCTCTTGAAAAAGGCGTAACTTCAGTTGCATTTGATCGTTCTGGTTTCCAATACCACGGCCGTGTAGCGGCGCTAGCAGATTCTGCTCGCGAAGCTGGTCTGAAATTCTAAGGTAGGGTTTGGAAGATGGCTAAAGAACAAGCACAAGCACAAGCTACAGACCTGCAGGAAAAGCTAATCGCAGTTAACCGTGTTTCTAAAACGGTTAAAGGTGGTCGTATTTTCAGCTTTACTGCTCTGACTGTAGTTGGTGACGGTAATGGTCGCGTTGGTTTCGGTTACGGCAAAGCTCGTGAAGTACCAGCGGCTATTCAAAAAGCAATGGAAAAAGCGCGTCGTAACATGGTTACTGTTGCGCTTAACGACGGTACTCTTCACCACGCGGTGAAAGGTCGTCACACTGGCTCTAAAGTTTACATGCAGCCAGCTGCTGAAGGTACAGGTATCATCGCAGGTGGTGCGATGCGTGCAGTACTTGAAGTTGTAGGTGTTCATAACGTACTTGCGAAAGCGTACGGTTCTACGAACCCAATTAACATCGTTCGCGCGACGATTGATGGTCTGAGCGGTATGAAGTCACCAGAAATGGTTGCTGCTAAGCGTGGTCTAACTGTTGAAGCTATTTCGGAGTAAGATACCATGGCAACTATCAAAGTAACTCAAACTAAAAGCTCAATCGGCCGACTACCAAAGCACAAAGCTACTTTGCGTGGTCTAGGTCTTCGTCGCATCAACCACACTGTAGAACTTGAAGATACTCCGTGCGTACGCGGTATGATCAACAAGGTTTACTACATGGTTAAAGTTGAGGAGTAATCAGAATGCGTTTGAATACTCTATCACCGGCTGCGGGTTCTAAGCCTTCTAAGAAGCGTTTAGGTCGTGGTATCGGTTCAGGCCTTGGTAAAACAGGTGGCCGTGGTCACAAAGGTCAAAAGTCACGTTCTGGCGGTAAAGTTCGTCCAGGTTTCGAAGGCGGTCAGATGCCTCTGAAACAACGTCTGCCTAAGTTCGGCTTCACTTCTCGTAAGAGCCTTGTGTCTGCTGAAGTTCGTCTAGCTGAGCTAGCGAAAGTAACTGGCGACGTGGTTGATCTAAACAGCCTGAAAGCTGCTAACGTAATCACTAAGAACATCGAGTTCGTTAAAGTTGTTCTTTCTGGTGAAATCAGCAAAGCTGTGACTGTTAAAGGTCTACGCGTGACTAAAGGCGCTAAAGCTGCAATCGAAGCTGCAGGCGGTAAAATCGAGGAATAATCTCGAGGATTGAGGTACAGATGGCTAAGAAACCAGGACAAGATTTTAAAAGTGCACAGAGCGGCTTAGCTGAATTAAAGTCGCGTTTACTATTCGTTGTAGTAGCGTTATTAGTATTCAGAGCCGGTTCTTTTGTACCGCTACCTGGTATTGACGCAGCTGTACTTGCCGATTTGTTCGAACAGCAAAAAGGCACCATCGTTGAAATGTTTAACATGTTCTCTGGTGGTGCTCTTGAGCGTGCATCTATATTAGCGTTGGGTATCATGCCGTATATATCGGCATCGATCGTAGTCCAGCTGCTAACTGTAGTTCATCCAGCGTTAGCTGAACTCAAGAAAGAGGGTGAAGCAGGGCGTCGTAAGATTAGCCAATATACACGCTACGGTACGCTTGTATTAGCAACATTCCAGGCAATCGGTATTGCAACAGGTTTGCCAAACATGGTCGACAATCTGGTTGTTATCAACCAAACCATGTTTACTCTTATTGCAACCGTTAGTTTAGTAACCGGCACCATGTTCCTGATGTGGTTAGGTGAACAAATCACAGAGCGTGGAATTGGTAATGGTATCTCGTTGATTATCTTCGCAGGTATCGTTGCTGGATTGCCTTCTGCAATCGGACAAACTATCGAGCAAGCGCGTCAAGGTGAACTGCACGTACTTCTTTTATTGCTAATCGGTGTATTAGCTTTTGCCGTGATTTACTTCGTTGTTTTCATGGAGCGTGGTCAGCGTCGTATCGTTGTTAACTACGCGAAGCGTCAGCAAGGTCGTAAGGTTTTCGCAGCACAAAGCACTCATTTGCCACTGAAAATAAACATGGCAGGTGTAATACCAGCGATTTTCGCATCGAGCATTATCTTGTTCCCAGGAACATTGGCTCAGTGGTTTGGTCAGAACGGTGAGAGCAGCACATTTGGTTGGTTAACTGATGTGTCTTTGGCTCTTAGCCCGGGTCAGCCGCTGTACTCTATGCTTTATGCAGCAGCGATAATTTTCTTCTGTTTCTTCTACACGGCGTTGGTTTTCAACCCGCGTGAAACAGCAGATAATTTGAAGAAGTCCGGTGCGTTCGTACCCGGCATCCGCCCAGGTGAACAGACAGCTAAGTATATTGATAAAGTAATGACTAGACTTACCCTTGCAGGTGCTCTATATATTACCTTTATCTGTCTGATTCCCGAGTTCATGATGGTCATGTGGAACGTACGTTTCTACTTTGGCGGTACATCACTACTTATCGTAGTTGTTGTAATTATGGACTTTATGGCACAGGTACAGACTCATCTGATGTCACAACAGTATGATTCTGTGTTGAAAAAAGCGAATCTAAAAGGCTACGGCCGCTAATAGCGGTCTGGTCAATAAGATTCCCATTTACGGAGTTTAGCAATGAAAGTTCGTGCTTCCGTTAAAAAAATCTGCCGTAACTGCAAAATCATCAAGCGCAACGGTGTTGTTCGCGTGATCTGCAGTGAGCCAAAGCACAAGCAGCGCCAAGGCTAATAAAGCAGAAATTTTTACTTGAAATTATGAGGTTGGTCGAGTATATTGCTCGGCCTACCTTTTGCGTGCAAAAGAAGTAGTATGCCGCAGCGTATCCTCGACGGGCTTTGCTGCGGATAATTCTTTATTAAAGTACTAGGAGTGAATAGTGGCCCGTATAGCAGGCATTAACATTCCTGATCAGAAACACTCTGTGATCGCTCTTACAGCGATTTACGGTATCGGTAAAACTCGCGCTCAAGCTATCCTAGCTGAAGTGGGTATTGCTGAAAGTGTTAAGATCAGTGAACTAACTGAAGAGCAGATTGATCAACTGCGTGATGGTGTAGCTAAGTACACTGTAGAAGGTGATCTACGTCGTGAAGTGTCAATGAACATCAAGCGTCTTATGGACCTTGGTTGTTACCGTGGCCTTCGTCATCGTCGCAGTCTACCACTACGTGGACAGCGTACTAAAACCAACGCTCGTACCCGTAAGGGTCCGCGCAAGCCGATCAAGAAATAATCGGGAGAGGTAACGTACAATGGCAAAACAACCAACTCGCGCTCGTAAGCGCGTACGCAAGCAAGTTGCAGATGGCGTAGCGCACATCCATGCTTCTTTTAACAACACAATCGTAACCATCACTGACCGTCAAGGTAACGCACTAGCTTGGGCTACTGCAGGTGGTTCTGGTTTCCGTGGTTCTCGTAAGTCTACTCCGTTCGCAGCACAGGTTGCAGCAGAGCGTGCAGGCGAAATGGCTAAAGAATATGGCCTGAAGAATCTGGAAGTTATGGTTAAGGGCCCTGGTCCTGGTCGTGAGTCTACTATCCGTGCTCTAAACGCAGCTGGATACCGCATCACTAACATCGTTGATGCAACTCCGATCCCTCATAACGGTTGTCGTCCACCTAAGAAACGTCGCGTATAACGTTTCGTTTCTAGGATAATTGGAGAAGAAACATGGCAAGATATTTGGGTCCTAAGCTGAAGCTTAGCCGTCGTGAAGGCACTGACTTATTCCTTAAGTCTGGTGTTCGCGCGATCGATACCAAGTGTAAAATCGATAACGCTCCAGGCGTACACGGTGCTCGTAAAGGCCGTCTGTCTGAATATGGCGTTCAGCTTCGTGAGAAGCAAAAAGTTCGTCGTACTTACGGCGTACTAGAAAAACAATTCCGTAACTACTACAAAGAAGCTGCTCGCCTTAAGGGCAACACAGGTGAAAACCTTCTTCAGCTTCTTGAAGGTCGTCTTGATAACGTAGTTTACCGCATGGGCTTTGGCGCAACTCGCGCAGAAGCACGTCAGCTAGTTAGCCACAAGGCTATCATGGTTAATGGTAAAGTTGTAAACGTTCCTTCATTCAAAGTTGCGGCTAACGACGTTGTTTCAATTCGCGAGAAGGCTAAAACGCAAGCTCGTATTAAAGCGGCTCTAGAAGTTGCTGAACAACGCGAAAAACCAACTTGGATTGAAGTAGATGCTGGCAAAATGGAAGGTACATTCAAGCGTATGCCTGAACGTTCTGATCTATCAGCTGACATCAACGAACACCTGATCGTCGAGCTTTACTCTAAGTAAGGTTTAAACTAAAGAGAGGACACAATGCAGGGTTCTGTAACAGAATTTCTTAAGCCACGTCTTGTTGACATCGAACAGATCAACACGACACATGCGAAAGTAACTCTTGAGCCGTTAGAGCGTGGCTTTGGCCATACTCTAGGTAACGCGCTTCGTCGTATTCTTCTATCTTCTATGCCGGGTTGTGCCGTAACAGAAGTTGAGATTGAAGGCGTATTGCACGAGTACAGCACTAAGGAAGGTGTTCAGGAAGATATTCTTGAAATCCTTCTAAACCTTAAAGGTTTGGCAGTACGCGTTGCAGAAGGCAAAGATGAAGTGTTTATTACACTGAACAAATCAGGCTCAGGCCCTGTTGTTGCAGGTGACATCACCCACGATGGTGATGTAGAGATCGCTAACCCGGAACACGTTATTTGTCACCTAACGGATGACAACGCTGAGATCGCAATGCGTATCAAGGTTGAGCGTGGTCGTGGTTATGTTCCGTCTTCTGCTCGTATCCATACTGAAGAAGATGAGCGTCCTATCGGTCGTCTGCTTGTTGACGCAACTTACAGCCCAGTAGACAAAATTGCCTACTCTGTAGAAGCGGCACGTGTTGAGCAGCGTACTGACCTGGATAAGCTTGTTATCGATATGGAAACGAATGGTACTCTGGAACCTGAGGAAGCTATCCGTCGCGCAGCTACTATCCTAGCTGAGCAACTGGATGCGTTCGTAGATCTTCGTGATGTACGTGTACCTGAGGAGAAGGAAGAGAAGCCAGAATTCGATCCGATCCTACTGCGTCCTGTAGACGATCTTGAACTAACAGTTCGCTCTGCTAACTGTCTGAAAGCAGAAGCGATTCACTACATCGGTGATCTTGTACAGCGTACAGAAGTTGAACTTCTGAAGACGCCTAACCTTGGTAAGAAATCTCTTACTGAGATCAAGGACGTTCTTGCTTCTCGCGGTCTTTCTCTTGGCATGCGCCTTGAGAACTGGCCACCAGCATCAATCGCTGAAGATTAATCGATAATAGTTAGAAGGATTAGGTCATGCGCCATCGTAAGAGTGGTCGTCAACTCAACCGCAACAGCAGTCATCGCAAGGCGATGTTCAGCAATATGGCTAGCTCTCTTGTACGTCATGAAGTTATCAAGACTACATTGCCAAAAGCTAAAGAGCTACGTCGCGTAGTTGAGCCTTTGATTACATTAGCTAAGACTGACAGTGTTGCTAACCGTCGTCTAGCATTTGCTCGCACTCGTGATAACGAAGTTGTAGCAAAACTATTTAACGAACTAGGTCCACGTTTCGCTAGCCGCCAAGGCGGTTACACTCGTATCCTGAAGTGCGGTTTCCGCGCTGGTGACAAAGCTCCAATGGCTTACATTGAGCTTGTAGATCGCCCAGAAGCTGAAGAAGCTGCTGAGTAATCGTCATGTTCGAAAGAATAAAAAAACCGGGCCTTGGCCCGGTTTTTTTATGTCTGGAATCTAGGGGGGATGAGGACGGACTTCGCCCTTGAGAGAAGTAGGACTATCGGTTAGAGTTTCCCATAGCCCCATAGCCCCATAGCCCCATAGCCCCATAGCCCCATAGCCCAAAACTATGCCTTAAGTGCCTGATCCAAGTCTTCCAGAATATCATCAATATGCTCAATCCCCACCGAAAGTCGAATCATCTCCGGCGTAACCCCCGCTTGTTTCTGCTCGGCTTCATCTAGCTGGCGGTGAGTTGTTGATGCCGGGTGGCACGCGAGAGATTTGGCATCGCCAATGTTTACCAGTCGCTTGAATATCTTCAGTGCATCGTAGAAGCGAACGCCTGCGTCATAACCATCTTTAAGGCCGAAAGACAGGATGGATGATGGCTTACCTTTCATGTATTTCTGAGCAAGTGGATAAAACTCTGAGTCTTCAAGACCTGCGTAGCTTACCCAGCTAACTTTCTCATGATTCTTCAAAAACTCAGCGACTTTCATTGCATTCTCACAATGGCGTTCCATGCGAAGAGACAGGGTCTCAAGGCCTTGAAGCAGCATAAAGGCATTCATTGGTGATAGTGCTGAACCGGTGTTTCTGAGTGGTACAGTACGGGCACGACCGATAAAGGCTGCTTCACCAAACGCTTCTGCATAAACAACGCCGTGGTAAGACGGTTCTGGCTGGTTAAATACAGGGAAGCGCTCTTTGTGTTCTGCCCACGGGAATTTGCCGGAATCGATAATCATACCGCCAAGGCTTGTGCCGTGACCACCTACGTATTTCGTTAGTGAATGTACAACGATGTCAGCACCAAACTCGATTGGCTTGCAAACTGCCGGAGAGGCTACCGTGTTGTCTACAACTACAGGTACTCCCTGAGCGTGTGCAAGCTCTGCAATTTTCTCCAGATCGACAATGTTACCTGCCGGGTTACCAATAGACTCACAGTAGACTGCTTTAGTCTTATCATCGATTAGTTCAGCAAGACTTTCCGGTTTATCATCTTTTGCAAACTTAACTTCGATACCCATGCTTGGGAACATATGGGCAAACAGAGTGTAAGTACCACCATATAGTTGTGGCGTTGATACAATATTATCCCCTGCTTGTGCCAGAGTCAGGATTGCATAATGAATAGCTGAGCTACCGGCACTAACCGCAAGACCAGCAATACCACCTTCCAGAGCGGCCATACGCTTTTCCAGCACATCGTTGGTTGGGTTCATGATACGAGTGTAGATATTCCCCGGAACTTCCAGGTTAAAAAGATCCGCACCGTGTTGAGCGTTATCAAATTCGTAAGCTACGGTTTGGTAAATTGGTGTAGCAACGGATTTAGTTGTCGGGTCGGTTTCGTATCCGTAATGGATGGAAAGGGTTTCGTCTTTCATTTTAGTTTTCTCTTCCTTGGATGAATCTGACTTGGTCAGACAGGATGGCATAAAAGGGGGCGGGAGTACATAACCCCATAGCCCCATAGCCTTTATAACCCCTAAACTCCCCAAAGACTGCTAAGAGATCCCAACAACCCCGCCGACGCTCCTTGCCCGGTAAGATACTGAAGAATTACAGGAGCAAACTGGCTAACCATTGAAGAACTTAATCCGAGGTTACTGAAGATATTGCCTACAGCGCTCAGGTCTGTAGCTGTGCTCATCAAACCCGGCGTTGAGTTTTGTAGTGAACTCATGCCAGGAATAAGGCTTGTCAGCTCGCTTGATTGGGAGCCGGATAAAGAGTTGGAAGCCAGGGCTAATAGGGCACCTGCGCCCCCTGTAGCCTGAACGGGGCTAACGTCACTAAACTGGCTGGTTAATGCACTGACGATAGGAGAGTCGGGCTGCGCCTGAACCTGGCCGGTAAAGTTTTCTACCAGACCTGTAATGGCACCAGTATCGATTGCCGGGGCTTTGTCGGAAGAACCACCTAAGTTAAACAGAGCGTAGCTTGGCATTGAAACTACCAGAGCACCAAGAAGCATTGAGTATTTCATCATTTTCATATTTTCAGTCCTTGAAGAAGCAGAGAATTACGCTCTTTTAGTTTACGCTAACCACAAAAAAAGCGATGCATCAGCACCGCTTTTTTAAATTCTCGCTCGTTATTGAGACTGATATTAAAGAATATCCAGTAGCTCAACTTCGAATACTAGAGCTGCATATGGAGGGATAGCAGCACCTGCGCCACGCTCTCCGTATGCAAGATCCTGAGGGATGTATAGTTTCCACTTAGAACCAACAGGCATTAGCTGAAGTGCTTCAACCCAGCCCTTGATAACACCAGTTACAGGGAATTCAGCAGGCTGACCGCGAGATACAGAGCTGTCGAATACAGTACCGTCAGTTAGCTCACCGTGGTAGTGAACACGTACTTGCTTGTCAGAAGTCGGGATTTCACCAGTACCTTCAGTGATTACTTCGTACTGCAGGCCAGACTCAAGAACAGTGACTTCCGGACGTAGTGCGTTGTCTTTCAGGAAAGCTTCGCCGTCAGCAGCTGCTGCTTTTGCAGCTTCAGCACGTGCAGCTTCAGCGCGCTGGTGAAGGTCCTGAAGTGCAGCGTTGATTTCATCAACTTCAATTTCTGGCATGTCGCCAGTTAGTGCCGTTGCGATACCTTTTGCGATAGCGTCAACGTTAAGGCCTTCAAGACCACTTCCAGCAAGTTGCTGACCCATCTGCAGGCCAATACCGTAGCTAGCTTTCTGCTCTACAGTCTCTAGTTTGATTTCAGACATTTTGTCTCTCTTTATTTACTTGAGTAGAAAGGCCAAAGAATAGCAGCAATACAATGGATTAGAAACCGTGTTAGCCAAGAAGTGGCTTAATTGTTGGTGAAAGCGTGAATATGTGAGACTGAGGTGAAAAAGAAAGTCAGAATCGTGCATGAATTGCCGCTCTGTCTGTATTCTTTTCTCAGGAATCCATATAATCTAATCAGCTATCAGTGAATCTTTTGCTTAGTAAGGGAATGTAGGACATGAGTCGTCGGAACAGGAAGAAAAAGCAGACCAGCTCTCTTGATGATATTAAGGGCAGCTTAGGTAGTCTCGACAAAGAGAGATTGACCGGATTCTGGTATGGACTGCCCAATTTCCACCGTCGCGCACTGATGGTTTTAGTTCCGCTCTTTCTGATTCTGTTAGTGGTTCCTTTCCCTGAGTCAGGTGAAACCAGTCAGCCTGTTGCGGAGCCAAAACCGACAGAAAGAGTGACGGTTAGTGTTAACACCGATAGCCTGAGCCAGCAAAGGGAAGAAGGCAAAAAGGTTGTAAATACCAAAGGCTGGAAAGAGTACACGGTTCAGTCCGGTGATACGCTTGCTAAGGTCTTCAGAAGCAACCAACTGCCTATGACTGACTTAAATGCTCTGGTGGCAATAGAAGGCCTGGATAAACCTCTAAGTAAAATCAAGCAGGGCCAGCTTATTCGCTATAAGCTGACCTCTGAAGGCAACGTCGATATTCTTCAGCTTGAGAAACAGGGGACATCGGTGATGTTTTTCCGTCTTTCTGAAGGTGGGTTTGGAAGAAGTAAGTAATACGCTAGCTATCAGCAGCTATCTGTGTTAGTGAGCACCAACTATTTTTCTAGCCTCATATCTAAGTGTGGGATATCATCTTCAAGGTAGCTTTCTGTGTAAGCTCTAAACCCATGCTTTTCATAGAAGGATCTCAGGTATTCCTGCGCCTGAATATCGATACTTTGGCCTGGCCAGAGTACTTCGCACTGCTCAAGAGCTGCGCTCATTAGTTTATGTCCCAGCCCATTTCCTCTTGCTGTCTGTTTACTGGCAAAGCGGCCAATAGAGACATTGTCGAAACTTATGCCAGCCGGTAGTAGTCTTGCGCAGGCCACTATCTCGTTATCTTTATAGCCGATAAGCTGATAAACCCCTTCGGCCAGATCTTTATTGTCCAGTTCAGGGTAGGGGCAGGTCTGTTCTACAACAAAGACATCGACGCGTAGTTTTAACAGTTCATACAGTTGGTGAGTGGTGAGCTGATCAAAGCTCAGTAGTTGCCAGGAAATCATAATTCTCTTAGGTTTAAATTTTATCTGACCGGACAGTTATCAGTCAGAACCAGGAAAAATAAGTGCCGTACAGATTACACCATTTGATCGACAGAGCCACCCTTAGCATCGGACTGAACAGTAAACTTCTGGCTAAACAGACCCAAAAGCTGATCGTAGTACTGAGTGTTTGGTTTATTACCAAGCAGTTTACACAACTCATTGCCAACAGGACTGAAGCGGTAGTAAATAAGCTTTGAGCCTTTGCCCATCGGCATAAGAGAGATAGATTTGCCCTGATAGTTGATGACCAGAGCAGGATCGAATTCGATCTCCCCTGACTCAAGCTCTGTTCCTAGCAGGATGCCAAGTTCAATAAGCAGCAGCATACCGGAATAAGGAAGCTGAAAAGAGCCCAGGTTAACAGTAGTGCTGGTCTGTTTGCGGCCAAAGCTGAAGAAGCCTGCCTGAGTTTTAAAGCCCAGTAACAGCTTTTTAGAGTTTTCGCTGCCGAAGCTGCAGGCGAGGGAAGCGGCTCTTTGCAGTGTCTGTGCCTCTTTAGGCGTCATATCTTTTAACACCTGAAGCGCCTTCATTGAGGTTGAACCGGGATTGGTGATCTCCAGTTTAAGAACCTGCGCCCATAATTTCTGCATTGATGTGTTATGGATGTCCTGAGCCATGTCAAAGAAGCGGTAGAGCCAGTCCTGATCAGGATCTCCGGCGGTTTCATCCCGGCAGAAGCCGTGAGTATATTTTACAATTTGCTCAAGGTTTTTCTGTCTCTGCTCCTGTCTCTTCTTTTCCCGGTTAGCCGCCCGGTCGAGCAGAGTTTTCTCGGGCTTTCCTGGCTGAAGTTGAGCATCAAGGCCAAAGGTCTGAGCAATGCTGACAATCCGGCTTGAACTGTCCTTAATATTACTCTTCTTATTCGCATAGCTACTCTTCTTTGAGGTCTCTGCTTGATCGATTGTGACAGGTGCTCTTTTCTCAGCCATTGTTTTTCTCATTCATAAGTTCGCAAGCCCATAGAAAATGTACCCAGAAATCACATGATTTTCCACCAGATAAATAAGCTAAGGAGTAATAATTAACGCAAGTTGGAATGTTAAACATGCTGATTAAAGGTTAATTAAATATAAACTTGTTATTAATCAAATTATGAATAGATTAAAAGCACTAAAATCTTGGGCTAAGACTCGCGAAATGTGATTTTTCTGATATTATTGATAAGGAAATGTTAACAATGTTGGCAAATGCTACAAACCAAAAGGAATTTGGTAAGTTGAGAAAACAATTATCAGTAACGCTATTGTTTGCAGTATATGTGGGGGTTCTGGCTTACCTGTCCCATTTTATTGCATAAAGAGACAGATAAGCAGACAGGTTACATATCGTCGTACTCTTCCAGAGCGATACCTTCAATAGTATATGCGGACTCCGCCTCAAGGCTGTCCGTCATTACATTTTCAGTCTTAAGTGTTCCTATTATATAAACCACATCCCAAAGCTGCTGAACGGGAGCACCTTCTTTAAAGCGCACGTAGATAATCTGGTTTGGTGGCGGTGGCGGAACATGGATACATGCGCCCAGGAAAGGCACCAGAAGAAACTCGGTTATGACGTTTTCGTCCCCTTCAAGTGGAATGACAAATCCCGGTATTTTTACCATGCTGCCGTTTAGCTCTGGCCGGACAGCGCCGATTTTTGTTTGTGCTGCAGCATCTCCGCTGTGATCCTGCACCTGAGGCATACCAAGGTGGTTAAAATTACTTCGTTCACTTTCCGGAATCAAATCCAGCCATTCCAGGCTCAGAATATCTTCATCTGCTGCCGCAATTGATAGTCCGGGAACTAAGCTTGTGAACAGAAGTGATAGAATTAATAATATCTTTCTCATTGTTTATCCATAAAATTTTATATTAAATCCGGATAGTCATGCCGTCTGTCAGCGACTGGCGATATGCTCTGAATGCCGGTATAAAGCCAATAATAATTCCCGCAAGCTGCACCAGTCCCAGCAACAGCCATTCATAGCTGCTGATGGCTGAAAGCTCAATGCTGATTCCGTAGAGCTCTCTTATCACAGGCTGAATTAGAGCCAGCACTGCATACAGAATTATCACACCGGTCACTATACCAGCAAAAGTCAGTGAGCTGGCCTCACTAACCAGAAGGGCAAATATATGCTTAGGCCTTGCCCCCATTGCCCTGAGAATCGCCATCTCTCGTCGCCGCTCCTGAAGGCTGGTTAAAAGGCTGCTTAACATGCCCAGCAACCCCGCAATAACAACAAATCCGGATACCGCCATCAGGGCCTGCTCAGCCACAGACATCATACCCCATAGCTCATGTAAGGCAATGCCGGGCAGAATGGCACTAAGAGGCTCTTTTCTGTAGGTATTTATCTGTCTTTGCAACTTAAAGGTATGAATTTTTGATTTCAGACCCAATAACATTGCGGTGACTTGTCCCGGCTGGAACTCGCGGCTCATGAGCTCCTCTGCTGCGGGCGTGTTGCCCATATTGGCTCCTGATTCCCAGCCAACATGAATAGCCTCAATGGCTTCCAGTGAAACATGAACGGTTTTATCCACCGGCGTGCCTGTTGGCGCCAGAATACCCACGACTTTAAACGGGAGCGTATCGTGGCGGCTAAATCCCACATCACTGATGCCGTGGGCAATAATGATTTCAGTACCTATTTTATAGCCAAGCTCCTGAGCAACGTCCGCTCCAAGAACGGTTTCAAAAAGCCCGGAAAACTGGCGCCCCTGCTGCATTTCCAGAGGCTGTTTCCTGCCGTATTTAAAGAACTTAAAGTAGTCCAGGTTGGTGCCCATTACCCGGAATCCCCGGTGAGAGTCACCCAGTGAGATAGGGATTGCCCACTTAACGGATTTGTTAGTGCTGAACTCCTCAAAGCTTTTCCAGTCGATGTTGGCGGTGGCATTACCAATTCTGAATACGGAATAGAGCAGCAGGTTAACCGAGCCGGATCTGGCTCCGACGATCAAGTCAGTGCCGGAAATGGTATTGGCAAAGCTGCTTTTGGCCTGGGTTCTGATTCTTTCAACGCCCAGCAGAAGCACCACTGAAATGGCGACGGTCAGGATTGTCAGAATAGCCGTTGCTTTCCGGTTGGTTAAACTCTTCCATGCTAAATGTGCTGTTGCTTTCACCTTATTACCTCCGCCTGTTTGCTAAGAGCCATATGGTTTAGCTCGTTAAGGTTGATGGTCCGTTCGAACATGGATTCCAGAGTCGGGTCATGACTGACAAAAATCAGCGTAGAGCCCGCTTTTTCTGCCTCTTCCATCAGCAGTTCGATAAAGGCGCAGCGGTTGTCAAAGTCCAGGGCAGAGGTTGGCTCGTCTGCAATCAGGATTTCAGGCCTGCCGATGAGAGCCCTTGCAGCTGCTACTCGCTGCTGCTGACCAATACTCAGCTCAACGACTGGCTTTTCCAGCAGATCGTCTGTGAGTCTCAGGCGCTTAAGGAGATGCACGGCATTGGCTTTTATATCGCCATCAGCCTGTGATTTACGTTTTTTAGAGAAGTGGCAGGGCAGAAGAACATTTTCAATTACGGAGAGATAAGGCAGCAGGTTGAACTGCTGAAAGATATAGCCGATATGATCCGCCCGGAAACTGTCTCTCTGATTGGATTTCAGGGTGGAAATGTCTTGTCCCAGTATGGAGACCTTGCCTTGCTGGGGCGAGATAATGCCGGTCAGCAAACTCAGCAGGGTAGATTTGCCGCTGCCGCTGGGGCCTTTGATAAATATGTGTTCTTTTTTTTGAATATTCAGCTGGTCAAAAATAAGCGTCGGTGGCTGTTTTTCATTCCATCGAAAGCTGATATCAGCCAGAGATACGACCGGTTCGGAACTGCTCATTTTTCTGTCCATATGACGTTTGGGGGGACAACGCGTTGTAAAACCAAATGCTATCTGTGAATTTACAACGCGCTTTAACCAGATTCCCGTTTTCACGGGAATGAGGCTTCTATAAGCAATTTACAGCTTAATAACCGTTTTGTCTTTATTTAGCTCAGCTGCAACCTGAGCGGTATCTGTCAGCAGGTTTACTTCAACTTCTTCGGTTGCCGGGAAATGTTTAAACCAGTTTGTACCAACCTGACTCAGCTTAGAGATATCGCTACATTCGAAATGATATTCGATGGTGAATTCGCCGTGGCCGCTATGCTCATGCTCCTCATGATCATGACCTTCATGCTTGTCATGGTCGTGGTCGTCATGCTTTTCGTGATCATGGTCTTCGTGTTTTTCATGGTCGTGATCATCATGTTTTTCATGATCATGGCCTTCATGGTCATGATGTTCATCTTTCTCCAGAGTGTTTTTAACCGAAACATGCTCCAGAGAACAGCCTGCCGCCGCACTCAGAAGAATGATCTCTTCGGCTTGTTTCAGTGTTTTTTCTGCCGCTTCAATTTTTTCTTCCTGAGCATGGTTTTCCGGTGCGTGCTCAAAACCGACAACATCAGCGCCAGGAGCTGTAATTTCTACCAGTAGTTCGTCTGCATCCTGAGCGATATTGAACTCAACATGACCATGTACGTGTGCTTCGTGCTGGCGGAACTCGTCTGATGCCTGGGCGATACCCGATACAACCAGACCAGCTAACAGTGAAATTTTAAATGCCTTTTGCATTTTCAGAGCCTCTATCAGTTTGGGAGCGTATTTGGAAATTTTAAGCTCCGTAGTGAATTAAGCACCATCAATGTGTTGGCATTGTGGAGCCATGGATAAGTAGCAAATGAGAATAAATTGCAAGAATGTAATGTAATAATATAACAATTCAGCTTCAAGAACTTTTTTTGAACACGGTGGTGTCAGGGGGATTTTGTGTGACGGATTTCCGTGCACCATACTGGTGCTTTGCACAATGTTAAAACAAATGAGGCATTAATTTGGCGTTGCAAGAATAAGGATTATAGCCCGAAAGCCTTTTAAACAAAGAGATTAAGCGAATTTTGCAACTAATTATTGATACTGGCTTTAAAATTGCATTAACATATATGCAATAAAAATTAAGCATTTCTTCAGTAAAGTGCTCTCGCCTTTAGAAAAGGCGAATATCTCGTTGGCTAAATTAATAAGAATATAAAAATATGGAAACAGAGGCTGTTATGTTACGTGAATTTACCACTTACCGACCTTTTCAAATCGCTAAGTTCGTAAAGAGGCTGTTTAAAGGGACTTTTTCGATTGCTGGTGTCGGCGTGTTCTACTTCGATAAGGGCAGGGTGTTAGTGCCTGATTTGAATAACCGTGAGATGCTTTCGGTTATGAAAGAGATTAATGTGATGATTGAGACTATTTCACCGCAGCTGTTCTAAAAACCTACCTCGAAACTTGCCAGTCAGAAAAGTCAGAAAGTTGTTATCTGACTGGCAAGATATAAACTTTCTTCCATTCTTAAAATTGAAGCGTATAACGGGAGCTGTATCCAAAAACACCATACCTGCCTCCCTTTTGTAACAATATGAATTTTGGTAACTTACCGGGATTGATATCACAGGCTTCAGGCTAATATGCTCAACAAATCCATAACCTGCTTAATGTTCACTGCGCTGATGAGTTTTTCAGCCAGCGCAGCCGTGTCATTAAGCATTAAAGGTTTGGAAGGGGCATTAAAGAAAAATGTCGACGCCTATCTTTCTGCCATTCCTGAGGATGATTACTCAACATCTCTCCGTTTTCGTTCAAGGGTTGAGGAGCGCATTGAAAACGCACTGAAAGCCCTCGGTTACTATAACCCTGATATCTCATTTGTGATTTCAGAAGATGAAACATCGCTGACCGCTTTAGTTAACGCCGGTGATCCTGTGCTTTTACAGGTGGTGGATATAAAAATAGAGGGTGAGGCTGCGCAGGATGCTGAATTTATCAAATTAAAGCAAAGTACCCCTTTGAAAGTTGGAGGCATCCTCAATCATAGCCAGTACGAAGCCCTGAAAACCGGCTTTCGGAATCTTGCCCTGGCGAAAGGTTACTTCGACGGAGATTTTGAGAAAAAGTCGTTAGAGGTTGCCCCAACGCTTAATCAGGGGTTTATCTTTCTTCATTATAAGAGTGGCCACAGGTATAAATTTGGTAAAACCCGGTTTGCAGGCAGCCAGATTGAGCAGGGGCGTCTGCATTCACTAATCCCCTATGACGAGGGTGATGAGTATCTGGCATCAAAAGTCGGGCTATTTAACCAGAGGCTTTCGAACACAGACTGGTTTTCATCTGTTTTTGTTCAGCCTGATACTGAGCATATTGGTAAAAACAGAGAGCTGCCAATGCTGGTGAATCTGGCTCCAGAATCGAAAAACCAGATTGAAACCGGCCTTGGCTACTCAACCGATGTGGGTGTGCGGGGCACACTTAACTGGAAAAAGCCCTGGGTAAACAGCAAGGGGCACAGTTTTGATTCCTCTCTTTCCATATCCGAACCTGAGCAGATAGTCACTCTGGGTTATCAGATCCCGCTTGAGGATGTTCTGAACGATTACTACCGCCTTGAATACGGGATGAAGAGTGAAGATAACAATGATACCGATAGCTTAGAGTCCAGCCTGTCTGTAGAGAGACACTGGCAGCTGGAGTCCGGCTGGCACAGAACGGCTTCCATTCGTTATCTGCATGAGGACTTTACCCAGGGGCTTCAGGACGATGATATTGAGATGATTTTACCTGGCATATCCTTTTCAAGAACCAAAACCAGCGGCGGACCAATGCCACGTAAGGGTGACAAACAGTCGGTCACCTTTGAAGTCTCGGATAAAAATCTGGTTTCCCGAGCCAGAATGGTCAGGGTGCTTGGCCGGATAGCCCGAATCCGCAGTTTTGGTGAAAAGCACCGCTGGCTTGGGCGTGTCGACCTTAATGCTAACTTTATAGAGCAGATCGAAGATGTGCCTCCTTCGATTCGCTTCTTCGCCGGTGGTGATAATTCCATACGAGGGTATGACTATGAATCAATTTCTCCCACAGATGAAAGCGGTGCTTTGATTGGTGCCAAGTATATGGCTGCAGGCAGTTTAGAATATCAGTACAACTTTTCCGGTAACTGGTGGGGCGCGACTTTTATTGATTATGGTGACGCCTGGAGTGATGAAGTTCCTGACGGCAAAAAAGGCGCCGGTTTCGGTATTCGCTGGGTCTCTCCCGTGGGACCGGTAAGGCTGGACTTTGCCTGGGGGCTGGACGCTGACCCCGGTGACAGATTCAGACTGCATTTTACCCTGGGGCCTGAGTTGTGAGCAGGGTGGCTTTGAAGTGGCTTAAACGGATAGCGCTGAGTCTTTTTGTACTGGCTGGGCTGCTGATTGCTCTGATTTCGGGCGTGCTCTTTACCAATACCGGACTTAGCCTTGTGCTCTGGGGCGCTGAAAAGGCTCTGCCACAGTTAAGTGTAGAGCAAGGTGAAGGCGCTATTCTGCCGGGCTTTACGCTGCATAACACCAGCTTTAGTGATGATTCACTCTCGGTGGATTTAACCGCAAAGGCGCTTGCCATTGCTGTAAATCCGGCCTGTTTTCTCTCTTCCTCTGTTTGTGTTGAACAGTTAGCACTGGATGGTGTGGATTTTCGCTTAGGTGAGCAGAAGAGCCCATCAGAGATTGCTGAAGACAATTCATCGCAGGCGGCAACTGACTTTCGATTTCCTTTTCCGCTGCAAATCAATGGTGTTGAGCTGAACGATATTGCGCTTGATATCCTTGGAAACAGAGTGGCGTGGAAGCACTTTTCCACGGCAGTCGGAATGTCAGGTAACTCACTGATTGTCTACAAAACTGAGCTGAAGAATATTCAACTGGCACTGGCACCTGCAGATAGCAAGGCAGATAAGCAAACTGCCAGCCAGAATGCTCCCTCGGCTATCAAACTTCCTGAAATTGAAATTCCGCTTCAGGTGATTGTTAAGCGCTTTGATATCACAGATTTTTCTCTGCAGGGAGATACGCCTGTGGTTGTGAATCATCTGGGGCTTGAGGCGTCAGCTGAGAAGCATAATGTCAGTATCAAAAGCCTTAATCTGGATACGCCGCAGGCCGGCTTAACCCTCGAATCGGATATCACTCTTACAGGTGGCTATCCGTTAAAGCTAAAGGCAGAAGCGAAAGTAAAACAGACTGAGCTGAAAGGAGAGTCACTAACGCTGGAAGCGAGCGGCAGTGTTGAAAAGCTTAAACTGAATGCGGATCTTTCAGGGCCTGTTAAGGCTGTTCTACAGGGAAGCCTGGAGTCTCTAAATTCTCAGTTGCCCTTTGATATGGCAGTAAAAAAAGGTGCTTTGCGTTGGCCGTTAACCGGAAGTGCTGACTATAAAGCTGCGATTGATGCGTTGCAGTTATCGGGTTCACTGCAAGGATACAGACTGAATCTGGACGCGGCTATTACGGGAAAGGATATTCCGGCTATGCAGCTTGTCACCGCCGGGGAAGGCGACCTGAACAGCATTAAGCTGGAAACCATTAAACTGGATACTCTGGGCGGTGAAATTAGCGGTAGTGTGAAAGCTGGCTGGGAAGCCCCGGTAAACTGGCAGGCAACACTTGGTATGTCGGATATTCAGCCGGGACAAGAGTGGCAGGAGATGCAGGGAAGTATTAGCGGTGCGCTTACAACAACAGGCCAGCTATTAGAGTCAGGGGGCTGGGAGGTACAGCTTCCAGTGCTGGATATTGAAGGAAGAGTGCGTGAATATCCGCTTGATATAGAAGGTAATATAAACATCGCCGACCTTAAGGGGAGCGGAGATATCAGGCTGGATACCCGGGGTCTGAGTGTTAAACATGGTGTAAACGGTATTTTTGTCAGCGGTAATCTGGATAAAGAGTGGAATATGGATGCCCGGATCGATATTCCGGCTATTCAAAAATCAGTACCGGACTTGCAGGGGAAACTGCTCGGAGATGTCACCGTTCGCGGGCAGATGAAACAGCCGCAGGTCAGGGCAAATATAACCGCAAGTGATATGGCTTATGCGCCGGTGGGCAAAGTCGCAACGGCTGAGCTGGCGGCGGATATCTCTCCGCTTCCCACGCCGAAGGGGACCTTAACCCTGTTTGTGAAAGACGCTGAAAGTCAGGGACAGGTTATCGATTCAGCGGATCTCTCTTTTTCCGGAGACCAGACAAAGCATGAGCTCAGCCTGAGCCTGCTATCAAAGCTGATTAATGCCAGTCTGTATGTCTCAGGCAGCTTTGAGGATAAGCCAGCCCCGGTCTGGCAGGGAACTCTGGAAAAGGCGGATTTTAAAACAGAGCAGGGCTCCTGGAGCATTAATCATCCGGTTGATTTAGCCTTTTCTGTCCGGGAGCAGATGGCAAAGATACAGGCTCACTGCTGGTCACAGGCTGAGTCAAATGTGTGCCTGACAAAGGATACCAGAGCGGGAAAATCCGGTGAGGCAGAGCTGGCTGTGACAAACTTTGATTTTTCACAGATCGCAATGTTTATTCCAAAGGCACTGAGTTTAACCGGGAAGCTGGATGCGACGGGCCATGCGAAATGGGCACCTGAAACCAGCCCGGACGTCTCTGTCAGTATTCAGTTGCCTGAGGGTAAAGTGGTTCAGAATTCAGACCGGCTGACTCTGGGCTGGGACGCTGTCCGTTTAAATGCCAGTCTGCGTGATGACGAGCTGAAGGCGGACTGGCTGGTCCATCTGACCGATAACGGCAGAATTTACGGTGATGCTGACATAGCCGATATTCAGGCTTCCGGCCGGAGTCTGGATGGCAGCCTGAATATAGAAGCGCTGTCACTGGATATGTTCGAGCCGGTTCTGGGGGAATACAGTCACCTGGAAGCCCTGATTGACTCCAGGCTAAAATTCGCCGGGCCGGTGGAGCATCCCGAAGTGTATGGTGAACTGGCGGTGCATGACATGGTAGTTCTGGGGGAAATTACCCCTCTGGAAGTGAAAAAGGGCAATATTTCTCTGTTATTTAACGGCTATGATGCGTCGCTGGATGCTGATATTGAAAGCAGCGACGGGTTACTGCAAGTTGATGGCAGTGCGGGTTGGCAGGATCTAAAAGCCTGGCATACCAATGTCCGGGTCCACTCTGATGAGCTGAACGTCAATTTGCCACCAATGGTAAAGGTGAAAGTAAAGCCGGATATGGCCATTTCGGTAACCCCTGAGCTGGCAAAAATCGAGGGCGATATCCATCTGCCATGGGGCCGGATACTGGTTGAGGAACTGCCTGAGGAAGCGGTTAATGTCTCTTCTGATGAAGTTGTACTCAACAGTAAATTACAGCCTGAGCAGGAGAGTGCTCCTCTGCCAATGTTGCTGGAATCCAACGTAAATATACATGTCGGGAATGATTTCACTCTTTCGGCATTTGGTCTTAAAGGTAATCTCAAAGGACAGCTGAATGTTTCCCAAAAGGATAAGGGACCCTTTATTACCGGCGAGATCAATATCCAGGACGGTACCTACCGCTCCTTTGGACAGGATCTGATTATCTCCAAGGGCAAAATTCTTATGAACGGCCCGGCAGATCAGCCTTATCTTCAGGTAACGGCAGTAAGAAACCCCGACAATACTCAGGATGATGTTACCGCAGGGATCAAAGTTACGGGGCCTGCCAATGAGCCTGAGATCGAGATCTTTTCTGATCCGGCAATGCCGCAGCAAAATGCACTCTCTTATCTGCTGCGTGGGCAGGATATCGACGGTGAGTCCGGTGGCAGCGCTATGACAACGGCACTGATTGGACTGAGCCTGGCAAAAAGTGGGCGTATTGTGGGCGAGATAGGCGAAGCCTTTGGCGTAAGTGACCTGCAACTGGATACCGCAGGCTCGGGAGAGGAGTCTCAGGTAACCGTGAGCGGTTATATTCTTCCCGGTTTGCAGGTAAAGTACGGGGTCGGTATCTTTGATTCATTCGGTGAGTTTACGGTCCGTTACCGTCTGCTGGAGGATCTCTATCTTGAGGCGGTATCCGGAATGGATAGCGCGGTTGATCTACTTTACCAGTTTGAATTCGACTAGACTTAACTGAACACAGAACTCAAAGGACTAGTCAGCGAGGGCAGGATGCAGCATTTAGTGTTTGTCTATGGAACGCTCAGAAAGGGCGAGTGTAATCATCACCTGCTTGAGAGCAGTGAATATCTGGGAATGTATGAGACAGAACCAGATTATCAGCTTTTTGATCTTGGTGAGTACCCGGGGCTTAGTGACGGAAAAAGCAGTGTTACCGGGGAGGTTTATCATATCGATGAGGCCACACTTGCGAAGCTGGATCTCCTGGAAGATGTGCCGGTGGAGTACCGAAGAGAGTCGATTAATACGCCTTTTGGTAGTGCCTGGATCTATATTTATCAGGATGTAGTTCCGGAGGATCAGGTGATAGATTCGGGAAACTGGTTGTTCAGGGGGGAATGACTAATTTTGTATCACTCCTGTTATCACTTCGGTCATTCCGGAAGTTGCGAAGCTTCTATCCGGAATCTACTGTCAACGCGCTGTAGAGCAGAAGGATATCTTTAACTCTACAGCACTCAGAAAGCAGATCTCGGATATTGCTTTGCAATTCCGAGATGACGGAAGTTTATCAGCCTTTCCCGTTAGGAAACTCTTCCAGGAACTCTTCCACTTTCCTTACCATATTGGTCGAACCCACAAAGAAAGGAACGCGCTCATGCAGCTCAGTCGGTTTTATTTCCATAATTCGGTTTTTACCATCAGTGGCGATACCACCAGCCTGCTCAGCAAGAAATGCAATAGGGTTGCATTCATAGAGTAGTCGCAGCTTACCATTTGGGTGGCTTTCGGTACTTGGATAGAGGTAAATCCCCCCTTTCAACAGGTTGCGGTGAAAGTCTGACACAAGAGAGCCTATATAGCGTGACGTATATGGACGGTTGTCTTCAGGAACACTTTCCTGACAATACTTAATGTACTTTTTTACACCCATTGGAAAGCGAATGTAGTTCCCTTCGTTGATGGAATAGATTTTTCCTTCTTCAGGCACCATCATTCTTTCGTGCGACAGGCAGAAAGATCCGATGGAAGGATCATAAGTAAAGCCGTGGACACCGTTTCCGGTTGTGTATACCAGCATGGTTGAAGAACCGTATATGACGTAACCAGCGGCAACCTGCTGCTCTCCTGGCTGAAGGAAGTCTTCCTGAGTAAGGGGTGTGCCTACCGGTGATACCCGGCGGTATATGGAGAAAATCGTTCCGACGGAAACGTTGACCTCAATGTTTGTCGAACCATCCAGGGGGTCCATAAGGACAACGTATTTCGCATTTTTGTTTAGCTCTTTGTTAAACGCGACGGCTTCATCTTCCTCTTCACTTGCGACACCACATACCTGGTCACGAGCTTCCAAGGCCGCTTTAAATACCTCGTTGGCATATAGATCCAGTTTTTGCTGCTCCTCACCCTGAACATTTTCGGTACCAACGGCTCCGGTAATATCCGCCAGTCCCGCTTTATTGATTTCACGGTTAACAATTTTTGCAGCCAATTGAATGGATGCCAGTAAAGAAGACAGCTCACCGGTTGCATGGGGGAAGTCTTGCTGTTTCTCTACAATATATTCGCCAAGAGTGCGAAACTCAGACATGTTTGATCCTTAACTTTTCTGATTTTGGGGGCTATTGCCGACGCAAATTCCCCTGCATTGCAGGGTCTTAAGCTATTTATCGGCATTTGTATTGGTTACAATGGGAGAAACTTAGAAGATTGTTATGGTAATGTTTCTTTTTGTAACGAAGCGAATTGTATGACAAAGGATTTATTACGAGTAACGAAGTAATTATTTGAATCATAAAAACTTTCAGTCTCTGATCACATTTATTATGTTAACAAGTTTAGAGTTTTCTTTTTTATGTGATCTGGATCAAAAGGGCTAATTATCTAGCTTAGTCAGGGATATAATTTATGCACATTCACATTTTAGGTATTTGCGGCACATTTATGGGCGGCGCAGCTGTGTTAGCGCGTCAGCTTGGTCATAAAGTGACGGGATGCGATGCCAATGTTTACCCGCCAATGAGCACGCTTTTAGAGTCTCAGGGAATTGAAATCATTCAGGGGTATGATCCGTCCCAGCTGGAGCCTAAACCAGACCTTGTGGTCATCGGAAATGCAATGAGCAGGGGAAACCCTTGCGTTGAGTATGTGCTTAACAACAACCTCAGATATACCTCCGGCCCTCAGTGGCTGCAGGAGTTTCTTCTGCACGACCGCTGGGTACTGGCGGTATCCGGTACTCACGGCAAAACCACAACCTCAAGTATGCTGGCCTGGATCCTGGAAGAGTGCGGTTATGCGCCGGGCTTTTTAGTTGGCGGTGTACTGGGTAACTTCGGCGTTTCAGCGCGTCTTGGTGAGAGTATGTTCTTTGTGGTTGAGGCAGATGAATATGACAGCGCCTTCTTTGATAAGCGTTCTAAGTTTGTTCATTACCATCCAAGGACTCTGGTGATGAACAATCTTGAGTTTGATCATGCTGATATCTTTGATGATCTTGAAGCGATCAAGAAACAGTTCCACCATCTGGTCAGAACGGTTCCGGGGAACGGACGTATCTTTGCGCCTGAATCAGAAACCGCCATTCAGGAAGTTCTGGAAATGGGGTGCTGGAGTGAAAAAGAGTTCTCCGGTGAAGGGCAGGACTGGCAGGCTGAGAAAATCAATAAAGATGGTAGCCGGTTTAAGGTGCTGTTCCAGGGAAGTCATGTTGGTGAAGTAAACTGGGAGCTGGTGGGTGACCACAATGTAAATAACGCGCTGATGGCGATAGCCGCTGCCCGTCATGTGGGCGTTACGCCGGATCTTGCCTGTGAGGCTCTGGCTAAGTTTATCAATACTAAACGCCGTCTGGAGCTTAAGGGAGAAGTCGGTGGTGTTACGGTTTATGATGACTTTGCTCACCACCCGACAGCGATTGAGCTGACGCTTGGCGGCCTTCGCAATAAGGTGGAAGAGAAGAAAATAATCGCGGTTCTTGAGCCACGCTCAGCAACAATGAAAATGGGTGTGCATAAAGAGACTCTGGCGGCATCTTTAGCCCAGGCGGATTCTGTTTACCTTTACCAGCCGGAAAATATCGACTGGTCGGTAGAGGATATTGCTGTTCATTGCGGTCAGCCTGCTTATGTTTCCGATGATATTGATAATCTGGTGGCTCAGATTGTAGCTGAAGCTAAGCCGGGCGATCAGGTTTTGGTGATGAGTAATGGCGGGTTTGGCGGGATTCACGGGAAGCTGCTGGAGGCGTTGAAATGAATGACGGGCGGCAGGCGGCAGGCGGCAGGCCGTATGTAAGTTCTCGTTCCCATGCTCCAGCGTGGGAACGAGGGTGCAGAGGTCGTTTGTTGGCTTTGGGAGGTGTGAGTGAGTAAGGTTCACAAGAAAATCACCCTGGCCTTTACCGGAGCCTCCGGAGCCCCATACGGACTTCGCCTTTTAGAATGCCTGCTAAAAGCGGACTATCAGGTATACCTGTTGGTTTCATCGGCTGCGCGGGTTGTTCTTGCTACGGAAGAAAACCTGAAACTCCCGGCAAACCCGGATGCGATGAAAGAGGCGCTGGTTAAGCATCTGAACTGTGATGCTGAGAAGTTGGTTGTCTGTGGCAAAGAAGACTGGTTTTCTCCGGTGGCTTCCGGAAGTGCTGCGCCAAAACAGATGGTAGTGTGCCCGTGTTCGGCAGGCAGTGTGGCGGCGATTGCTCACGGTATGTCGGATAATCTGATTGAACGCGCTGCCGATGTGGTGATGAAAGAGCGGGGACAGCTCCTTCTGGTGGTGCGCGAAACGCCGTTTTCAACCTTACATCTGGAGAATATGCATAAGCTGTCTCAGATGGGCGTGACTATAATGCCGGCTGCACCGGGTTTTTATCATCAGCCGCAAAGCATTGATGATCTGGTTGATTTTATGGTGGCAAGAATCTTAGATCACCTCGGCATTGATCAGCAGTTGGTGTCACGCTGGGGCTACGATCAAAGAGATTAAAAGAAATATTAGCTCTGATTATATTTCCGCATTACAATCCATAGCTCCTGTAATATTCAATGACTGAAAATTGCAGGAACCATAACTCAACGGGGTGCTGACCAACTTGGCTGGCTGAGAGAATACCCGTAGACCTGAACCAGATAATACTGGCGTAGGAATTGAGCAAGAATCTGTACAGCATTCCTCCTCATCCCTGTGCCGCTCATTTAAGGAGAGCGTCCAGTGAAATACACTATTTCCGCATTAGCACTTGCAACCTCATTTTCGGCTCTGGCAGCAGACAATAAGCTGACAGTTTATACCTATGACTCTTTTTCAGCAGAGTGGGGCCCTGGCCCTAAAATAGAGAAAGCCTTTGAAGAACAGTGCGGTTGCGATCTTGAATTTGTAGCCCTTGATGATGGCGTTTCTATTCTGAACCGTCTTCGTCTGGAAGGTAAATCCAGCAAAGCGGATATCATCCTTGGCCTTGATACCAACCTTATGGCTGAGGCTAAAGCCAGCGGTCTTTTAGCTGAGCACTCTGTGGACACTGCGGCCGTTACTTTGCCTGACGGCTGGTCTGACAGCACTTTTGTTCCCTTTGACTATGGCTACTTTGCTTTCGTCTACAACAAAGAAAAACTGACCAATCCACCAAAAAGCCTGAAAGAACTGGTTGAAGAGCGCGACGACCTGAAGGTGATTTATCAGGATCCGCGTACTTCCACGCCTGGGCAGGGCCTGATGCTCTGGATGAAGTCTGTTTACGGTGATGACGTAGCAAAAGCCTGGCAGCAACTGGATAAGAAAAAAGTAACAGTAACCAAAGGCTGGTGGGAAGCCTACTCCATGTTCCTGAAAGGGGAGTCAGATATGGTGCTTTCCTACACCACCTCCCCGGCTTACCACCTGATTGCTGAAAGTAACTCTGCATATGCCGCAGCAGATTTCGCTGAAGGTCACTATATGCAGGTAGAAGTGGCAGCCAAAGTGAAGGGCTCAAAGAACGAAAAACTGGCGGATAAGTTTATGAGCTTTATCCTGAGCGATGAATTCCAGAACACAATCCCAACCGGCAACTGGATGTACCCGGTAACCGACACCAGTCTTCCGCAAGGCTTTGATACCCTGACTCTGCCTAAAACATCTCTAACCTTTACACCGGAAGAGGTGAAGGAGAACAGGAAAGGGTGGATTAGGGAATGGCAGAGGGCGAGTATAAAATAGAGGGATTAGGGCTATAGGGACGGGCTCCGCCCTTGAGGGTAATAGGGCTATAGGGTACGGTCCCCCATAGCCCCATAGCCCCATAGCCCCATAGCCCCAAATTCTAACCAGTCACCATAGAGTCATAATTTACCTATGCAGAAAACCCCAATATCCGGCCTACTCATAGCCTTTATCATCCTGGCCTTCGTCGTTTCTGCCCTTTCTGCTCTGCTGACCCATTCCCCTTCCCTGGATATTACCCATATCTGGGCGGACCCCTACTACCGGCATGTAACTAAGTTCAGTTTCTATCAGGCTTTTCTTTCTACCCTGATAAGTGTGGTGCTGGCGATACCTGTGGCTCATGCTCTGTTTCGCAGAGAGTTTCGGGGAAAGAAACTGCTGCTTAAACTTTTTGCTTCTACTTTGGTGCTGCCTGTTCTGGTTGGGGTGTTTGGCCTTCTGGCTATTTACGGTAACAGTGGTTTGCTGGCGGAGCTGTTTGTCTGGTTTGATAAGAAACTGCCGTTTTCCATCTATGGTCTGAACGGTATATTGCTGGCTCATGTGTTTTTTAATCTTCCCTACGCCAGCCGTCTGTTTCTGCAGTCGCTGGAGAGTATTCCGCTGGAGCAGCATAAGCTTTGTGCGCACCTTGGAATGAGTCACTGGTATAAATTTAAATGGGTGGAGTGGCCGCGTATCCGCCAGCAGCTTCCGCAGATTTGCGGGCTGGTGTTTATGCTCTGCTTTACCAGCTTTGCCACTGTAATGGCGCTGGGTGGTGGGCCGGAATCCACAACCATTGAAGTAGCGGTTTATCAGGCGATAAAGTTTGATTTTGACCTGCAGGCTGGCGCTATTCTGGCTATCTGGCAGATGCTGGTTTGTACGGTTTTGTATCTGACCATTCAGAAGCTGGGTAAGGGGAATACCGTTTCTTCAGACTACCGAAATGAGACAGCTTTGCTGATTAATGATGACTGGAAATCACGCTTATGGGACTGGCTCTGGATATCCATGTCTGTTCTTTTAGTTGTTCCCCCGTTGCTGATGGTTATCATCAGCGGGATTAACCCGAAATCACTCAGTGTTCTGGGAGATATCTCCTTCTGGAAGGCACTGCAGACTTCTGTATCCATCGCCTCTGTTTCTGCGGCTATTGCCTTGCTGGCGGGAGCCGGAATACTGCTGACCAGCCGTTCATGGCGGTTACGCAATATGGGAAGAAGTGCCAACCGACTGGAGCTGGTAGGGACTGTGATTCTTGTTACACCCGGCCTGGTGGTCAGTACCGGCCTGTTTCTGCTGTTCCGGCAGTTTGGCGATGTATTCAGCTTTGCCTTTTTTATCGTCATTGCAGTAAACAGCCTGATGGCACTGCCTTACGTGATTAAAACACTTGCTCAGCCCATGTTTCAGGTTGAGCATAACTATCAGCAGTTGTGTGCCAGCCTTGGAATGAAAGGCTGGAATCGCTTATGGCTTGTGGAGTGCCGGGCGCTGAGAAAGCCAATTTCACACGCCTTCGCGCTTGGCTTTATGGTTTCTATCGGCGATTTGAGTGCCATTGCCCTGTTTGGCAGTCAGGATTTCCGTACCCTGCCGCTTTATCTTTATCAGTTACTTGGAAGTTATCAGATGGAAGCCGCTGCAATGGTTTCACTCTGTCTTTTCCTCCTTACCCTTGCGACCTTTAGCTTTGTAGAAAGAATGTTCCGGAGACTCTGATGCTTGCTGTAAATAATATTAAGTACCGATACCACAAAGCGCTGTTTTCTTTTGATGTGAATATCAGACAGGGTTCAATCACTTCGGTTATGGGGCCAAGCGGTGCAGGTAAGTCGACACTGCTTGCCTTAATTGCCGGTTTTATTACCCCGGAAAGCGGAGAGGTAAAGTTAGGTGATAACAAGCTGACTCAACTGGAACCGCATCAGCGTCCCTTTGCCATGCTGTTTCAGGAGCATAACCTGTTTGGACATCTGACTGTCAGAGAAAACATCGGGCTGGGTTTGCATCCGGGTTTAAAGCTCACTTCAGCTCAGAAAAAACAGGTTGAAGATGCCGCAGAACAGGTAGGAATAAAAGAGTATCTCGACCGCCTGCCGGAGCAGTTATCCGGAGGCCAGAGACAGAGAGTCGCACTGGCCCGCTGCTTTGTTCAGCCTCACTCAGTCTGGCTGCTGGATGAACCTTTCTCAGCACTGGATCCCATCCTGAGAGCGGAAATGCTGGCACTGGTAAAGCAGTTGGCATCAGAACGAAACATCACGGTTTTGATGGTCACTCACCATATTAACGACGCAAAAGCGATTGCTACGGATTTTGTGTTTGTGGATGAGGGGAAGGTTAAGGTATGCGACCGGGTGGAAAGGTTGAGTGCCGGGCATGAGGATGAGCGGCTGGCGGAATTTGTTAGGGCGGGGGAATAATAGGTTATGGGGTTATGGGGCGCTGACTCTTATACACAAGTTTAATGAGCCAAAGAATGCTCCTCCCCTTAGCCTCGAAAGGCCGGATTTTCGAAGAAGTAGCATCGAAGGGGAGGCTGGGAGGGGTTGCTTCTCATGAGCTTAAGTTTTGGTGGTTTAACCATACGTGGCATAACCAACCCCCTCTAACTCCCCCTTCTATTAGCTTTATCAATCAGTTAGGCTTTTTCACTCAAGGGGGAGAACCGTTCTCTGGTCACTTTAATATTTGTGTATAAAAGTCAGGGCTATGGGGTGAAATGCTTTTTCCTATAACCCCATCTTCCCATCAGGGCGAAGCCCGCCCCCACCCCCCAAAAAAAATCCCCCAATTCCCCGTGACCTGTGTCACGGCTTCGAGTAATATTAGCGCCCTTTCCTGGATAGGCTAAAATAGGCGCAAAAAAGTAGCCCCTGCTTTTCCATTTAAAACTAAGATTTAAAGATTCAATTCAACTCCAACAAAGAGGTAACCAACCCTATGACATTTGCTTTGGGCCAACGCTGGATCAGCGATACAGAAAGCGATTTAGGTTTAGGAACAGTAGTGGAAATGGACGCCCGGACGGTGACGCTGATGTTTGCGGCATCGGAAGAGAACCGGGTTTATGCCAAAGCCGATGCTCCTGTTACCAGAGTATTATTTAATGTTGGAGATGAGGTCGAGTGCCAGGAAGGCTGGTCTTTGACCGTTGAAGAGGTTCAGGAAGATAACGGCCTGCTGACCTATATCGGTACCCGTAATGACACGGAAGAAACCGGTGTTGTGCTGCGTGAAATTTTCCTTAGCCACCAGATCCGTTTTAACAAGCCTCAGGACAAGCTGTTTGCCGGTCAGATTGACCGTATGGATAACTTTGTCCTTCGCTACCGCGCTCTGAAAAATCAGTTTGAGCAGCATAAGAGCCCGATGCGCGGCCTTTGTGGTATGCGTGCCGGTCTTATTCCGCATCAGCTGTTTATTGCCCACGAAGTCGGCCGCCGTTATGCGCCGCGTGTTTTACTGGCCGATGAAGTTGGTCTGGGTAAAACCATCGAAGCGGGTATGATTATTCATCAGCAGGTGCTTTCCGGCCGCGCCGAACGTGTGCTGATCGTCGTACCTGAAACCCTTCAGCATCAGTGGTTGGTGGAGATGATGCGCCGCTTTAATCTTCATTTCTCTATCTTTGATGAAGAGCGCTGCGTGGAAGCTTTTGCTGAAGCCGATAACCCCTTTGATACCGCACAGCTGGTGCTTTGTTCACTGGACTTTATCTCAAAAAGCAAAAAGCGCTTTGAGCAGGCTCTGGAAGGTGAATGGGATCTTCTTGTGGTGGATGAAGCTCATCACCTTGAGTGGAGCGAAGATAAGCCAAGCAGACAGTATCAGGTGGTTGAAGGTTTAGCGGAAAATACTGACGGTGTGCTGCTTCTGACGGCAACGCCTGAGCAGCTTGGCCATGAGAGCCACTTCGCCCGTCTGCGCCTTCTGGACCCGGACCGCTTCTATGATTACGCTGAGTTTGTGAAAGAAGAGCAGCAGTACGCTCCGGTAGCCGATGCGGTAAGTAACCTGTTCTCAGGCGAGCAACTTGCTGATGAGGCGAAAAACCAGATCACAGAACTGCTGTCCGAGCAGGATGTTGAGCCGCTGTTCAGAATCATCGAAGGCGATGTTGCTGAAGAAGAGAAAGCCAGCGCGCGTCACGAACTTATCGATAACCTGATGGACAGACATGGTACAGGCCGGGTTCTGTTCAGAAACACCCGAGCAGCGATATCCGGTTTCCCTAAGCGTAACGTTCACCTTATGCCGATGGATATTCCAAAGCAGTATGAAACTTCCATGCGTGTTTCCGGCATGATTGGCGGAAAGATGGCTCCTGAAGCCAGAGCAATGAAAATGCTTTATCCGGAAGAGATCTTCCAGGAGTTTGAAGGCGACGCAGGAAGCTGGTGGCAGTTTGACAGCCGTGTTGACTGGCTGATTGAAAAAGTAATGGAGAAGCGTTCAGAGAAGATTCTGGTGATTGCTTCCCGCGCTTCAACTGCACTGCAGCTTGAGCAGGCACTGCGTGAGCGTGAAGGTATCCGTGCCACTGTATTCCATGAAGGTATGTCCATTCTGGAGAGAGATAAAGCAGCAGCTTACTTTGCTCAGGAAGAGGGCGGTGCTCAGGTGCTTATCTGTTCAGAGATTGGTTCTGAAGGCCGTAACTTCCAGTTTGCGAATCAACTGGTGATGTTTGACCTGCCGTTTAACCCGGACCTGCTGGAGCAGCGTATCGGTCGTCTGGACCGTATTGGTCAGAAGCGTGATATCGATATTCATGTTCCGTATCTGAAGGGGACTTCTCAGGGGATTCTTGCACGCTGGTACGATGAAGGTCTGCAGGCATTCTCTGAAACCTGCCCGACAGGGCGTGCGGTTTATGATAAGTTTTCTGATGATTTGATTGCTATGCTGGCATCCGGTGATACGGAGAAGCTGGACGATATCATCGAAGAGTCCCGTAAAATTAACCTGACTCTTAAGGCGCAGCTTGAGCAGGGACGAGACCGTCTGCTGGAAATGCACTCGAACGGTGGCAAAGAAGCTGAAAAAATCGCAGAGAAGATTGCTTCTACCGACGGCGACACTAACCTTGTGACCTTTGCCCTTAGCCTGTTTGATACCATTGGTCTGAATCAGGATGACAAAGGCGATAATGCGCTGGTGGTTACACCATCTGAGCATATGATGGTGCCAAGTTACCCTGGGCTTCCTTATGAAGGCGCAACCATCACTTTCGACCGTGAAACAGCACTTTCCCGTGAAGATATGCACTTTATCAGTTGGGAACACCCTATGATTCAGGGTGGCATCGATCTGCTGCTTAGCGAAGGCGTAGGTACCTCTGCTGTTTCTCTGCTGAAAAACAAAGCACTGCCGGTGGGGACCATTCTGCTTGAGCTGATATATCTTGTGGATGCTCAGGCACCGAAGAGCAGCGGTATCAGCCGCTTCCTGCCTCAGACACCAATTCGCCTGATGATGGATGCCCGCGGCAATGATCTCTCTTCTCAGGTTGAGTTTGAAGGCTTTAACCGTCAGCTAAGTGCAGTAAACCGGCACCTGGCAAGTAAGCTGGTGACTTCAGTGCAGAATGATGTACATAAGCTGATTGAAGCGGCTGAAGGCCAGATTGGAGATAAGGTTGAAGCCATCCGCACTCAGGCTCAGTCCGATATGTCAGCCAGCCTGAACAGCGAGTTAGAGCGTCTGCAGGCACTAAAAGCGGTAAACCCGAATATCCGTGATGAAGAACTTCAGGCGATTGAGCAGCAGATTAGTGAGCTTACCGGGTATATCGGTAAAGCTCAGGTTCAGCTGGATTCGTTGCGGTTGATTGTTGTTTCGCATAATTGATTAAGATTATAGGCTATGGGGACGGGCTTTGCCCTTGAGGGTTATAGGGCGATAGGGTACGGTTCCCATAGCCCCATAGCCCCATAGCCCCATAGCCCTGAGATTTTATGGCACTACTAACCTACACCCCCCCCACCGACCCCTACCTGGACATCACCTATCAGGACGATCATATCCTGGTAGCAAACAAGCCTGCGGGGTTGTTATCTGTTCCGGGGCGTTTAGCTGAACATTACGACAGTCTCTGGAGCCGGCTGGTTGAGCGCTTTCCTGAGATTCAGGTTGTACACCGGCTGGATATGTCGACTTCCGGTCTGATGTTGTTTGCTCTGAACAAAGAGGCTGAACGTCACCTGAAGAAACAGTTTCAGTACCGTCTGACGCATAAGATTTATTATGCCCGGGTATGGGGACATGTGGAGCAGGATGAAGGTGAAGTGGAGCTGCCTCTTATCTGTGACTGGCCAAACAGGCCGAGACAAAAAGTCTGTTTTGAGCACGGTAAGCACTCACTAACAAAATATCAGGTCGTACAGAGAGAAGCGCAGACCACGCTGGTCAGGCTTCTGCCAATCACCGGCAGGTCTCATCAACTGAGGGTGCATATGTTGGCAATTGACCATCCGATTGTGGGCGATGAGTTTTATGCTCACGACGAAGCGAAGGCATTTTCAGACCGGCTTCAGCTGCATTCGGCGGAGTTAAGTTTTTACCACCCGCAAGATAATAAGCTGCGGACTATGTTTGTGCCTTGCGAGTTTTATCCGCAGGCAGAGGCGTCGGTGTTGGAGCAGTTTGAGGTTGCGGGGGAGTTGCCGGATTATAAAACACTGCCGAAAAGTTAATGGGGCGGCAGGGTGCAGGAAAGCGGAGCTGTCAGCTATCAGTTCGAGTTCTGACAGCTGATAGCTGAAGGCTGAAAGCTAATTAACCCTGCGGCTTAACCACCAGCACATTCACCGGTGAATTCTGCACAACCTTACTTGCCACAGAACCAAGTACTACCTTATCAACCTTAGAGCGCTTGTGGCTTGGCATAATTATCAGATCAATGCCCAGCTTTGCTGCGTACTCAAGGATAGTTGCATAAGGTTTCCCTTCGGCAACGTGTGTTTTATAAACAACTTCGTCATCAATATGCTGAGTCGCAAATTGCTCAAGCTGTTTTTTCACGTCTTTTTTCATCTGGATAGCAGCATCTTTGGGGAAGTATGTCGCTACCATAGACATATGGATTCCGGGAAGTACTTTTAACAGGTGTACTTCAGCATTCGCATGTTTGGCGTGCCAAACTGCCTGCGCCACCGCTTTATCTGAAAAGCCTTTTTCATTCAAATCAACAGGAACAAGGATCTGTTTATACATATTCGCAACTCTTTTTATGGCAGGAGGTAATTCCTAATTATCCCTTTCCGTTATGAACCACTCCGGTATCAGGCTGTACCTGATACCGGAAAATCCGCTATGCGCTCATTTCTTCCTGACGAGCACGTCTTCTCTGATTTAATCCTAGACCAAGAAGCAGCAGGAAGGCAGGAACAAATACCCATTCTTTCATCGGACGGTCGGCTTCGATCACAACTGACTTAATTTCCCAGTCAAAATCGATACCAGACGCTTCAGCCGGGCTGCCGAACTCAACCATATCGACAATCATCTTGCCGTCAGTTTCGTTTAGCATCAGGCCTGTGGAAGCGAGTCTGGCTTCTGCACCGACAGCATGATCATCAAATGGCAGTCGAACCGTTTTTTCGACATACTTGCCTTCCAGAGTTTCACCTGCAACTCTTAGCTCAAGTGATTGTCCCACATGAAGATCTTCAGTAATTTGAGCTATCTCAACTCCCGGGTGAAGTTCTTCCGGAGCATAAACCATATCCCACCAGAATCCCGGACGGAAGAAGGAGAATGTCAGTACCAGAAGGAGAATAGTTTCCCACCACTTGTTCTTGGTAAACCACCATCCCTGAGTTGCGGCAGAGAATATCAGCATAGCAAGTGTTGCTGAAATGACGGTAAGAACCAGATGCCACCAGGTATCAATACCCATCATCAGAAGCTGGGTGTTGAACACAAACATAAATGGCAGAATTGCGGTCCGGATATCGTAGGTAAAGCCCTGAATACCGGTACGAATCGGGTCAGACTTAGCGATCGCAGCTGCTGCGAAGGCAGCAAGACCAACCGGAGGTGTATCATCCGCCAGGATACCGAAGTAGAACACAAACAGGTGTACAGCGATTAGCGGAATGATCAGGCCATGGCTTGCACCCAGAGTTACGATAACCGGAGCCATAAGTGTTGATACAACGATATAGTTTGCCGTTGTCGGCAGACCCATACCCAGCACCAGACTGATAACGGCTGTAAACAGAAGCATCAGAATAACGCTACCGCCCGAGATGAACTCGACAAAGTCAGTCATAACCAGACCGATACCGGTTAGTGTCACAACACCAACAACAGTACCGGCAGCCGCTGTCGCTACACCGATACCGATCATGTTACGGGCACCGGATACCAGGCTTTCAGTCAGATCATTTACGCCCTGCATCACCTCTTCTTTGATATCACCTTCTTTAGAGAAGAAAGCAATCAGAGGACGCTGAGTCAGCAGGATAAAGATCATAAATACCGTAGCCCAGAATGCTGACAGACCCGGCGAGAAGCGCTCAACAGTCAGACACCAGACCAGTACCACGATTGGCAGCAGGTAGTGCAGACCGGACTTGATGGTCGGACCGGCATCAGGCACTTCCTGCAGCTCTTCGTCAATGGACATATGTGCATGCTCCTGATAGGCAGCAGAAACACGAACCAGCGCAAGGTAAGCAATAAATAGTGCAACAGTTACGATAGGGGTTGCAGCATCGCCAAAGGCATCTTTAGTCCAGCCAACACCGTAGTAAACAGCGGCGCTGATAACACAAAGGCCAAGGATAGTACCAGTGAAAGAGAGTAGGCTCTGCACGATAGTCGGAGTATGACGACGAGGCAGACCTTTCATGCCCGCTTTACAGGCTTCAAGGTGAACGATGTAAAGCAGTGCCACATAAGAGATCAATGCAGGTAGAAGCGCAGCTTTGATTACTTCAACATAGGAGATACCAACGTATTCCACCATAAGGAATGCCGCCGCACCCATGATTGGTGGAGTTAGCTGGCCATTAGTGGAAGCCGCTACTTCAACGGCACCTGCTTTAGTGCCCGGGAAGCCAACACGCTTCATTAGTGGAATGGTGAAGGTACCTGTTGTTACTACGTTTGCAATGGATGAACCGGAAACAAGACCGGACAGACCAGATGCAACAACCGCAGCTTTAGCCGGACCACCACGCATGTGTCCAAGCAGGGAGAAAGCCACTTTAATGAAGTAAGCTCCGGCACCGGCGCGTTCAAGCATGGCACCAAAAAGTACAAACAGGAATACGAAGGATGTGGAAACACCCAGAGCAACACCAAATACACCTTCCGTCGTTAGCCACAGGTGCGACATAGCTTTGTTAAGGCTGGCACCTTTGTGGGCAATAACGTCAGGCATATAAGGGCCTGCGAAGGTGTAGGTCAGGAATACAGCCGCTACAACCATAAGCGGTGGACCCAGAGCCCGGCGTGTTGCTTCCAGAAGCAGAATCATACCGATAACAGCTACTACGATATCAAGCGTAGTAGGTGCACCTGAACGGTTAGCCAGTTCGGTATAGAAAATAAAAATGTATGCTGCCGAGAAACTGCCTGCCAGAGATAAAACCCAGTCGATCAAAGGCACTCTGTCTCTTGGAGAGTGCGCCAGAGCCGGGTAAGCAGTGAAGGCAAGAAAGATTGCAAACGTTAAGTGTATTGCACGAGCTTCAGTGTCATTAAGTACGCCGAAATTAAAAATAAATGGCAGTGGCGAAGCGTACCAAAGTTGAAACAATGACCAGCAAAGGGGCACAAACCATAGAATACGGCCAGGAATACCTTTCGGGTTTCTTGCGCCTGTATCTGCCTGTGCCACCATTTCTTGCACATCTGGAGACGGTGTGTTTGTCTTCGTCATGTACTTTATCCTTATTATTGATGGTCTATCCAGAAAAGTGGGAAACACCCGAAGAATTAAATTTATTGTCTTTAAAAACAATGTGTTATTCGGGAAAGAAATAAATCAATTGAGCTTAAAATTGATAAGGAGGCTTGCGCCTCCTTAATTCTTACTCATTGACAAGCAATTTATGCTTATTCAATTAAGCCCACTTCTCTGTAGTATTTCTCTGCACCTGGGTGTAGAGGAATTGAAAGACCAGCTTTAACCATATCTTCTTTCTTCAGATTAGCGAACGCAGGGTGCAGACGTTTGAAAGTATCGAAGTTTTCAAATACTGCTTTAGCTACGTTATAAGCAACATCATCTGAAACGTCAGTTGTTGTTACCATAGTTGCAGCTACACCAAAGCTGTTCACATCTGATTCTGTACCGCGGTAAGTACCCGCTGGTAGTGTGCTGTATGCATAGTATGGGTGGTCGCCTACGATTTTATCGATCTCAGGACCTGTAGCCGAAACCAGTTTTGCATCACAAGAAGTTGTCGCTTCTTTGATAGCTCCACTTGGGTGGCCAACCATGTAAATAAATGCATCAATTTTGTTATCACACAGTGCCTGTGAGCGCTCTGAACCTTTTAGTTCAGCTGCTAGTTTAAAGCTGTCGTTAGTCCAGCCTAAAGCATCCATTACAACGCCCATAGTTGCACGGTCACCGGAACCTGGGTTACCGATATTAACGCGCTTACCTTCAAGATCTTTTACGTTGTCGATACCAGCATCGCTACGAACGATGATGTTGAATGGTTCTGTGTGAAGAGAGAACATAGCACGTAGTTTTTTGTACGGACCCTGCTCTTCGAACTTGCTTGTACCGTTATATCCGTGGAATTGCCAGTCTGACTGTACAACACCAAAATCCAGCTCACCTGCACGGATTGTGTTTACGTTGTAGATAGAACCACCAGTTGATTCAACTGAACAACGGATATTGTGATCCTTACGGCCTTTGTTGACGAGTTTGCAGATTGCACCGCCAGTTGGGTAGTAAACACCTGTAACTGAACCAGTACCAATAGTAATAAATTCCTGAGCGCTAACTGCACCTGACCCCATTACTGCTGCTGCGATTGCGCCAGCTTGCACAAGTTTTCTGAATGCCATGAATTTTCCTTCCTTTATTCATTATTTATTCCGCTTTCAAAGCATAGTTGAAAGGGGAGTTTCCTGTGTTGGATACGGCATCTTTTCCAATCCATTTGTTGGAAAATTGGCTGAATAATACCAAAAATGTGGCGAATAATTATAGAAAGAATACGAGAATTAGGTGAAAAACCTGTGCTACAAGTGTGATTTTTATTCGCTAAAGAAAAGGCAATTTCATAAAAATCAGTCACTTAGCTGCGTGACTGATTTTTGTAATTGGATTTGCTTTTATGTGATCTTTGTCACGGAATAAAAATGGAAGTATGATCACATATTGAAATTGTAAAATTATCTAACCTGCATATTCAAAAAGCGTGCATACAGAGTCATATAATTCTTTTGTCGATACGCTCAGCGTCGGTGTTATAAAGATGGTGTCATCACCGGCAACAACACCCAGAATGCCTTCTGCTTTTCCCAGCGAGTCAAGCAGGCGGGCGATAAGCTGGGCCGCACCAGGACCGGTATGGATAACGACAAGTGCGTTATTGTGGTCAATATCCAGAACCAGTTCTCTTAATGGGCTGGATGTTGTTGGTACGCCAAGTTCAGCAGGCAGACAGTAAACCATCTCCATTTTTGCGTTTCTTGTACGCACTGCGCCGAATTTAGTCAGCATTCGGGAAACTTTTGACTGGTTGATGTTTTCGAAACCTTCCAGTTTCAGTGCATCAACAATTTCTCCCTGAGAACCAAATCTCTCTTCCTTCAGGATCGCTTTAAATGCACGGACCAGGTTATCTTGTTTTTCTGTATTACGCATAATGTTCATTTCACGAAAAATTAATTTAACTTATTTTGGCACAAACCTGTGTTTTGGAGCAAACAAACTGCATAAAAATGCAGTAGACATCAAGATCATGGCAGTTAACCTGAATATGACATAAATGTAGATAACTCCTTGTAAAGTTTAAAATATCAATACTACTTTGGTCGCATGTGAAGAGTGAGGTGCGCGACGTCGCAAAGCTGAAGTTAAATAATTGTAATAAGTATATGGATCATTTAGTTTCGTTTTATTGATGAAGTAAAAGAATTAAGAAAACGAACGTGAAACATTTATAACTTTAAATCCTAAAGGAGAACTACTATGAAAGTAGCTGTAATAGGTGCCGCTGGCGGTATAGGGCAGTCTCTGGCTTTGTTGCTGAAGAATCGTCTTCCTGCTGGTTCAGAGCTTTCTCTGTATGATATTGCTCCGGTTACGCCGGGTGTAGCAAAAGATCTCAGTCATATTCCGACTCCTGTTTCTGTTGAAGGTTTTGCCGGAGATGATATGACGCCTGCACTTAAAGGTGCTGATATCGTATTAGTTTCTGCCGGTGTTGCCCGAAAACCCGGTATGTCCCGCGCTGACCTGTTTAATGTGAATGCAGGTATTGCCAAAGTCGTAACAGAAAATGTTGCAGCTACTTGCCCGAATGCTCTTTTGGGTATCATTACTAACCCTGTAAATACACTTGTTCCTATCGCCGCTGAAATTCTGAAGAAGGCCGGTGTTTACGATAAGCGCCGGTTATTTGGTATCACCACGCTTGACTGTATCCGCGCAGAAGCTTTTGTTGCTGAGTTAAAGGGTAAAGATCCTGGTGAAGTCCGTGTTCCTGTTATCGGCGGCCACTCTGCACCAACTATTGTACCTTTGTTGTCACAGGTAGAGGGTGTTGAGTTCAGTGAAGAAGAGATCGCTGCATTAACTACCCGTATCCAGGAAGCAGGCACAGAAGTTGTAGAAGCAAAAGCCGGTGGCGGCTCTGCGACACTTTCTATGGCTCAGGCTGGTTGCCGCTTCGGTATGTCTCTGGTTAAAGCCATGAACGGTGAAGAGGGCATCGTTGAGTGTGCTTATGTAGAAGGTAACGGTGAACATGCCCGTTTCTTCGCTCAGCCGGTTGAGTTAGGTAAAGAAGGGGTTAAAGAAGTCCTTAGCATTGGTGAGCTGAGTGCGTTTGAAACTCAAACTTTAAGCGGAATGTTGGAAAGCCTTAACGGGGATATTGTTAAGGGGGAGAAGTTTGAGGTTTAAAAGTGGGTAACAGGTTACAGGTGGCGGGTTACAGGTTTTACGTGCTCGTTTTTGTGTAACTGAATTTAGAAAAAAGCGCGGAAGGTATTGAACCTCCGCGCTTTATGTTTTTAGTCTTGTGTATAACCTATAACCTATAACCTATAACCTATAACCTATAACCTTATTTATTCCTTTTAACCGCCAAATGCGCCAACGCCACCAAGGCCTCTTTATACTCTGAGTCCGGCAGTACAGATAACTCAGCAATCGCCTTATCCGCTTCTTTATGGGCCTGCTCTGTTGTGTACTCCAGCGCACCTGTCTCTTTCATTGCTTCCAGGATCTGATCCAGTTTTTCCATGCCGTTGGTATTTTCGATGGCGTCACGGATCATATCCGATTGATCGTCTGATCCGTTCCACATAGCATATAGAAGAGGAAGGGTAGGTTTACCTTCGGCCAGATCGTCACCAACGTTTTTACCCATCTCTTTACCGTCAGCGGTGTAATCAAGCACATCGTCAATAAGCTGAAAGGCGGTACCCAGATACTTGCCATAGTTCTGTAGCGCTTTTTCTGTCTCTTCCGGTGCTTCCACCAAGATCGCGCCGATCTGGGTTGCAGCTTCAAACAGGCGGGCGGTTTTTGAATAGATCACCTGCATGTAGCTCTCTTCTGTTGTCTCCGGATCGTTGCAGTTGATCAACTGCTGAACTTCACCTTCAGAGACAACATTTACCGCCTCACTCATCAGCTCAAGGATCTTTAAGGATCCCAGGCTGGTCATCATCTGGAAAGAGCGTGTGTAGATATAGTCACCAACCAGCACGCTGGCAGCATTACCAAATGCGGCATTTGCGGTTGCTTTGCCTCTGCGCATATCAGATTCATCAACCACATCATCATGCAGCAGGGTAGCCGTATGGATAAACTCAATAAAAGCAGCAGCAGTAATATGAGCATCACCTTTGTAGTCCAGTGCTTTTGCAGAAAGAACAGCCAGAAGAGGGCGCAGACGCTTGCCTCCACCACTGACAATATAGAACCCTAACTGATTAATTAAAGTTACTTCAGAATTAAGTTGGGCGAGGATTGTTTCGTTCACTTTTGCCATGTCATCGGCAGTAAGAGCTTGGATAGCTTTAAAATCCATGGTACATCCGGCTGAGATCAGGTCCTGTAAGGGATAATTGTTTTAGTTTGAAGTGGAATTTTACACTAAAAAGCATTGATTAATACAACATTCATAGGCATGATCCTCCCACTTTTCTTTGGCGATTAGCTTTTCGCCAATTTTTTTAAAATATGGCTTGTCATAGAGTGCTCATTCGCGTAGAATCTGCGCCCTATTGATGATTAGTTTAGCGCACACCCGAAATTGCTCATAATGCATATTAGGCTGTGCGGAAAAAGCGGAGTAAAAAATGTACGCTGTTTTCCAATCTGGTGGTAAACAACACCGTGTAAGCGAAGGTCAAACTCTTCGTTTAGAGAAATTAGACGTTGAAACAGGCGCAACTGTTGAGTTCGATAAAGTTCTTCTTGTAGCTAATGGCGAAGAAATCGCTGTTGGTGCTCCTCTTGTAGAGGGTGGCAAGGTAATTGCTGAAGTGGTTAAGCACGGTCGTGGCGATAAAGTAAAAATCGTTAAGTTCCGTCGTCGTAAGCACTCTCGTAAGCAACAGGGTCATCGTCAGTGGTTCACTGAAGTGAAGATCACTGGTATCAACGCTTAAGTTATTAGGAGAGTTTTACAATGGCACACAAAAAAGCTGGCGGTTCTACTCGTAACGGTCGTGATTCAGAAAGTAAACGTCTTGGTGTTAAGCGTTTCGGTGGTGAATCAGTTCTAGCGGGCAACATCATCGTTCGCCAACGTGGTACTAAGTTCCACGCTGGTACTAACGTTGGTATCGGTAAAGACCACACTCTATTCGCTCTATCTGACGGTAAAGTGAAGTTCGAGGTTAAAGGTCCTAAGAACCGTAAATTCGTAAGCATCGAAGCTGAATAATTTTAGTTTCTAGCTGAATTCAAAAGCCCTGCCGATTCGGCGGGGTTTTTTATTTATATAAAGGGTAATGGGGTTATAGGGCTATGAGGTTATGGGGAGTTTTCCCTGATAGCCCCATAGCCCCATAGCCTCCAAGGGCGAAGCCCGTCCTATAGCCCTTATATCTGCTAAAATTGATATCGAAGATTGGTATTTGCACCAATGCGGAGTAAGAAATGAAATTCGTAGATGAAGCGGTAGTAAAAGTAGATGCTGGCGACGGCGGTAACGGGGTTGTTAGCTTCTGGAGAGAAAAGTTTGTTGCTAAAGGTGGTCCTGATGGTGGCGACGGTGGTGACGGCGGTGATGTTTATATTGAAGCTGATGAGAACCTGAATACACTTATTGACTATCGCTTCCAGCGTTTCTACGCAGCAGAGCGTGGTGAAAATGGTCGTGGCGGTAACTGTACCGGTAAGCGTGGTAAAGACAAGGTTATGAAGGTACCTGTTGGTACACGTGCGGTTGATATCCACACTAACGAAATCGTAGCTGAAGTTGCTGAGCACGGTAAAAAAGTGATGGTCGCTAAAGGCGGCTGGCATGGCCTTGGCAACACACGTTTTAAATCTTCAGTAAACCGTGCTCCTCGTCAGAAGACCATGGGTACTAAAGGTGAAGTGCGTGAGCTTCGTCTGGAGCTATTGCTGCTTGCTGATGTTGGTATGCTTGGCCTGCCTAACGCCGGTAAGTCTACCTTTATTCGCGCGGTTTCAGCGGCCAAACCAAAAGTGGCGGATTATCCTTTTACCACTCTGATCCCAAGTCTTGGTGTTGTGAGTGTGGTTCCGGAAAAAAGCTTTGTTGTTGCTGATATTCCAGGTCTGATTGAAGGTGCGGCTGATGGTGCCGGTCTTGGTATCCGCTTCCTTAAGCATCTTGAGCGTTGCCGTGTACTTCTGCATATGATCGATATTCTGCCTATTGATGGCACGGATCCTGTGCAAAATGCTCTGACCATTATTGATGAGCTGGAACAGTACAGTGAAAAAGTGGCAGCTAAACCGAGATGGCTTGTATTTAATAAGGCCGATCTTATGCCTGAAGAAGAAGCGAATGAGAAGATCCAGGAGATCTTAGATGCGCTTGGATGGGAAGATCGTTACTTTAAGATCTCAGCGGTGAATAAACAGGGCACCAAGGATCTTTGCTTCCAGCTGGCTGAGTTTATGGAAGCTTTGCCAAAAGAGGTCATTGAAGAGTCGGAAGAAGAAAAAGTCGACTTTATGTGGGATGACTACCATAAAGATGCCATGTCCGGAAAAGATGTCATTACTGAAGATGACGATGACTGGGATGATTGGGACGATGATGATGAAGATGACGGCCACGTGATCTACGTTCGTGAATAAACCATTTTTGTATTTATAATTTCCAAAAACCACAACAGCTTGTTGTGGTTTTTTTGTGTTTAAATCATATTTTGCTTCCCTGTTTTATAGGACACTTATATCTGATTTATTTGTAAGGTGTCCGGAGTTTGTGTGGAAGATAAACAACGAAAAGTTTCGAGGCTGATAGCTCAGGCAGGGCAGATGTTGCTTGCCCATGGTGCGGAAAGCACTCTGGTGGGAGATATCATGCAAAGAATGGGGCTGGCTAGCGGGGCTGACGACGTTCAGGTTTCTCTTTCTGCCAACTCGATTGTGGTGACCACTTTTTTCAACGATAAATGCATGACAACGACCCGTAATGCTCCTGACAGGGGGATCAACATGCGGGCGGTAACTCAGGTTCAGCGGATCTGTATCATGATGGAAAAAGGGGTGCTTAACTACAGCCTTGCTCAGGAGCGTCTGAATAAAATAAGCCCGGAGCGCTATAACCGCTGGTTTGTGGTGCTGATGATAGGCTTGTCCTGCGCGTCATTTGCCCGCCTGGCCGGGGGCGACTGGTTAGTTTTTGCTGTTACCTTTACGGCTTCCGCCATTGGTATGATTGTCCGGCAGGAGATCGGCCACCGTCATTTTAATCCCCTGCTCAACTTTGCCGTTACTGCATTTGTGACCACTTTTATTTCGGCTCAGGGCATGGTCTTTGGTATTGGTAATCATCCGTTTATCGCCATGGCTTCTTCAGTGCTGATGCTGGTTCCCGGCTTCCCGCTTATTAATGCGGTTGCGGATATGGTTAAAGGCTATGTCAATATGGGGATTGCCCGCTTTGTATTTGCAAGCATGCTGACCTTCGCCACATGCCTGGGAATCGTAGGCGCAATGATGCTGGTTGGTGTGTGGGGGTGGGTTGGATAATGGAACTGTTACTTGCACTGATTAACGATATGTTTTTTGCTTCGATTCCTGCCGTGGGGTTTGCTTTGGTATTTAATGTGCCGAAGCAGGCACTTAAATATTGCGCGATTCTAGGGGCAATAGGTCATGGTTCAAGGTTTCTGTTTATGCGCTATGGTGTACCCATTGAGTGGGCTACCTTTTTTGCTGCGACCATTGTCAGCATTATCGGAATTCGTCTATCTCACCGTTTTCTCGCTCACCCGAAAGTGTTTACGGTGGCTGCTTTGATTCCCATGGTTCCCGGAGTATTTGCATTTAAGGCAATGATTGCGCTGGTAGAGATCAATCACCTTGGCTATACCCCTGAGCTTATTTCAGTATTGATGGAAAACTTTTTGAAGGCGATGTTTATTATCGCGGGACTGGCACTTGGACTGGCGTTGCCGGGGATGTTGTTTTATCGGAGGAAATCCGTTGTTTAAGGGGGATGGGGCGGACTTCGTCCTTGTGGGCTATGGGGGGATAGCTAGACTCTTGGGGTTTGAGTTGCTATCGTTTTGCTTTCTTGAATTATGGAACGTATAAAAGTATGAAAATTAGCATGATAGCTGCGATGGCTGATAATCGTGTAATTGGTAAAGACAACCAGATGCCTTGGCACCTTCCTGCTGATTTTACCTGGTTTAAAAAGTCGACTATGGGCAAGCCAGTTGTGATGGGGCGAAAAACCTATGAGTCCATTGGAAGGCCACTCCCGGGAAGAACAAATATCGTTATAAGCCGTGATGAAACACTTTCTATTGATGGCGTTAAGATGGCAACGTCTATCGATCAGGCTGTTGAGCTTGCTGGTGACGTTGAGGAGATAATGATTATAGGTGGCGGCTCTATTTACCAAACCTGTCTTAATAAAGCAGATAAACTTTATCTGACTTTTATAGATCTTGAGGTTGAAGGTGATACCCAATTCCCGGATTGGGGGGACGGTTGGGTTGAAACTTATTCTGAGCATTATTCTTCAGATGAGAAGAATGCGTACGATATGAGATTTGTAGTTTTAGAAAGGGCTTAATTATCATACTGCATAGCCCCATAGCCCCATAGCCCCATAGCCCCATAGCCCTGGGGCCTACAAAGCCTCTTGAACAAAATACTCCCTATCCTCCCACCGAAGCATAGTCAGAGTCCCCCCCCAAACACACCCCGTATCCAATCCGATAACGTCATTATACTCTCCGCCTTTCAGCGCGGCCCAGTGACCAAATAGGACGGTTTTACCTAAAGGCTTTCTTCCCGGAACCTTAAACCATGGGATCAGTTCACCTTCTTCCATTTCATGGGGCGGGAGCTTGCACAGCATGTCGAGGCGGGTATCCAGATGACAAAAGCGCATTCTGGTATAGGCGTTGATGATATAGCGGTAACGCTCGATTCCCGAGAGGTTTTCATCCCAGATATCCGGCGTATTGGCATACATCTCTTCGATAAGTTCACGCCAGTTATCTCCGCGCAGGATATGCGATATTTCTTCGGATGCGCTTCGGGCAGTGGCTAAATCCCATTGCGGAGAAACACCGGCATGGCAGACCACAAACTCGGGGTGTTCTGCCAGCAGTGGCTGCTTTCTCAGCCAGTCAAGCAGCTCTTCTCTGTCCGGAGCTGCGAAAATCGGCATGGTTTTGTCTTTTTTCTTTTCAGGGTGAACACCTAAAGAGACGGCAAGCAGGTGCAGATCGTGGTTGCCAAGAACAACCACGGCGGAATCGCCCAGAGATTTAACAAAGCGCAGCGTTTCAAGGGACTTCGGGCCTCGTGCCACCAGGTCACCGGCCAGCCACAGAACATCTTTCGCTTTATCAAATTTCGCTTTATTCAGCAGCGCTTCCAGTTCATCGAAGCAACCCTGAATATCACCTACGATATAATTAGCCAATCTCGCACCTGATTAGTGATTTTTATCCAGCCAGTTTGCCATATCAACAAACTGCTCCAGCGTCAGGTTTTCAGGACGCATGCCCGGGTTGACCCCCAACTCTTCCAGAACTTCAGCGCTCAGAAGAGCTTTATAACAGTTTCTGACGGTCTTTCTTCTCTGGTTGAAGCCTTCACGGCAAACGCGATCCAGCCACTTCAGACTGGTTGCCGGGTATGGAAGCTCTTCGTAAGGCACCAGCCTTACCACTGCCGAATCAACCTTTGGCGGCGGTACGAAAGCCGTTGGTGGCACTTCCAGTACAGGAACCACTTTACAGAAGTACTGTGCCATTACCGTTAGTCTGCCGTATGCCTTTGAGCCAGGGCCCGCAGCCAGACGGTTTACTACCTCTTTTTGCAGCATAAAGTGCATATCCTGAATCTCTTTGTGGAACTCAAAAAGATGGAACATAAGAGGGGTTGAAATGTTGTATGGTAGGTTACCAAATATACGTAACTTGTTATTTGGCTTAACCAGCTGTGTGAAGTCGAAGCGCATGGCATCGCCTTCATGGATGGTCAGCTTATCGCCAAGGTCCGGGTGGTTTCTCAGGCGTTCTGCCAGATCACGGTCAAGCTCGATTACGGTAAATTTGTCGACCTCTTTACCCACCGGCTCGGTGATTGCACCAAGGCCAGGGCCGATTTCAACCAGGTTCTGCCCCGGTCTCGGGTTAATGGCTGATACGATCCCGTCGATAATATAAGGGTCGTTCAGGAAGTTCTGACCAAAACGTTTACGCGCTTTGTGTCCTAAGTGGACATCATTTCTCATCTTTGTTCTCTACTAAATCTATCGCGTATTGCAGCGCTGTCTGGAAACTTCCTGTATCCGCTTTTCCTGTTCCCGCCAGTTCCAGTGCAGTTCCGTGATCCACCGATGTTCTTATAAAAGGCAGACCCAGAGTAATATTCACGGAGCGACCAAAGCCCTTGTACTTCAATACAGGCAATACCTGGTCGTGGTACATACCAAGAACAGCATCAGCATCTTGCAAATACTTTTCGTTAAAAATGGTGTCTGCCGGAAGAGGGCCAATCAGGTTCATTCCATCACTGGCTTTTAGCTTTTCCAGTGTTGGCGTGATTGTTTCTATCTCTTCTCTGCCCAGAACGCCATCTTCTCCAGCATGCGGATTTAACCCACATACATAAATATTTGGGTTCTTAATTGCAAACTTAGTGACTAAGTCTGAATAAAGGATGCGGATTATACTCTCTAGACGCTCTTCTGTAACGGCTTTTGATACCTGATTCAGAGGAATATGTGTGGTAACCAGAGCGGTTCTGAGTCCTTCGGTTGCCAGCATCATCACCACAAGTGGCGTATCCGACTTTTCTGCAAAGAATTCGGTGTGGCCGCTGAAGGTCACACCGGCGCGGTTTATCACGCCTTTATGTACCGGCCCTGTGACTACAGCATCAAACTCACCGCTCATGCATCCCTGAGTGGCGCGCTCAAGAGTTTTCAGTACATACAGGCCATTGCTCTCATTCAGTTGTCCGGCAACAACATTTCCATCGGCCTCAATATGGTCAACCAGCAGGCTGCCCGCTTTTTGTGGAGCAAGCTCTGTAGCCGTATTGTAGTCAATCAGCTCAACATGAATACCAAGAGCATCCGCCCTTTCTGCCAGCATATTTTTATCGGCGCAAACCACAATCTGGTGTGTCCAGTCGTGGGCCGAAAGTGCCAGAACCAGATCCGGACCAATACCTGCCGGTTCACCGGCGGTTACGATTATGCGTCTGATTGACTGAGTCATTTTATTCTTCATCCCTGTCTACAACTTCAACGAAAGCACTGGCTCTGAGTTCCTGAATCCATGCCGTTGCTTCTTCGTTAAATTTTCTGTTGAACAGAATTCGGTAAGCCTTATTCTTCTGGGCTGAATCTGTTCTGTCCACTTCACGTCTTTTTAGCACTTCTACAATGTGCCAGCCATGAACGGTTTTAAATGGTTCACTGATCTGGCCAACAGGCAGGGTTTCCACCTGATGTTTAAACTCCGGTACATAGAGATCTGGTGTCTGGAAACCAAGTTCGCCATTTTGAGCCGCAGAGCCCGGATCCTGACTGAATTGCGCAGCAAGTTCACCAAAGGTGGTCTCACCGGATTTAATCTGACGGATAAACTTATTCAGTTGACGCTCTGCGCCGTCATCACTCATGATCACGGACGTTTTAATCAGAATGTGCCTTGCATTTACCTCAGTAACTGCAACGGTTTCCAGGCCTTTCACATCATCAATGCGCAGAATATGGAAACCAACACCGCTGCGGAAAGGGCCGATAATTGCGCCTTTGTTCTGAGTGGTAATCTGATCGGCAAACACGGTTGGCATCTCTTCTTTACGCATCCATCCCCAGTCACCGCCGTTTAGCGCTTTAGGGCCTTTGGAGTAGGCGTAAGCCATTTTGCCGAACTCTTCGCCTCTTTTTAGCTTTTTAACCAGCTCGTTGGCCTGTTTTTCAACTTCATGCTTGTCGGTATCGTCATCGAACTTAAGCTGAATATGCGAAATCTTATACTGAACCGTTGCATTGCTTTCCTGTGACAGGTTATTTGCAAGGGTTTCAACTTCAGCCGGAAGAATATTAATTCTTCTTCGTACCAGAGCATTACGCGCTTCAGAGATGGCTATCTCCTGACGAATCTGCTCCCTGAACTCTTCATAGGTCAGACCTTCTGCAATGACTGAATTTGTTAGTTGCTCAACGGTTTTACCTTTGTCTTTCGCCAGTTGTGTAATGGCCGTGTTCAGTCTGTTGTCATCAATACGAACGCCAATACGCTCTGCTTCCTGAAGCTGGATTTTATCTGTGATCAGCTTTTCCATTACCTGATCATTCAGTACAGACTCTTCAGGCAGAGCCTGCTTACCGCCATTTGCGTTGGCTTTAAGAGTTTTTATTGTGTTGTCTATATCGCTTTGAAGAATAACGCCGTCATTTACGATAACCACGACACTGTCCAGCTCTACAGGCTGAGCGCTGGTCTGAAATGCTGAGAGTAGCAGCGATAAGCTGACTAAAGTGTGTTTCCACATTTTCATTCAATCTTTCCAATTTCTTTTATTGTTCTGGTACTAGTTGTTCAGGTAAAACGGACGACCGTATCCCAGAGAGTTACTTGAAGTGTCGTAGCCAGCCATGCCTGACCCTGCACCAATAGTGGTACCGAATCCGGTAATACCAAAGTTAAGGCTGAAGTTTTTCTCATAGGTTGCTTCAGAGCCGATGATGTCGTCAGCCCAACTATCCAATTGGTTGGCGTAAGTAAGGGCGATATACCAGCAGTCACTGCGGTAGGTCAGCCTCGCCAGCCACTCAAGATTAACATCTTCAGTCAGGTCATAGAAATACTGTCCATAAGCATTCAGTTTTCTGGTTAACTGATACTGGGAAATAAAGCCAAGCTGGGATATACCGTCGTTGGTATAGTCGCTGTCTGCATAATCCGGAGCGTTAGACTCGATATAGTCCATACTGACATAGCGGTAGTTTAGCTGGCTAAAGCCTCCACCATAACGGTATTCCAGCGTACTGTTAGCCAACTGAAAATCATTGGTACTGACATCATACTGAAGACCGCCATGATAAAACACGGTATCAGCGAAGTTGAAATCGGCTTCAACGGCCCAGGCTGAATAGGTTGAGTCATCATCTTCATCGGACAGGGCATCATCGTAGGTCGAGTTAGCGTAGATTATCTGACCAAAGGAGATATTCATCCTTTCACGGAATTCATCATCGTAGAATCGTGAGGTGGCACCATAGCTGAACTGGTTGGCTGGTGCGATATAGTCAACGCTGCTGTAGCGTTTATCCATAAACAGGCCGTAGTAGTCCAGCTGAAGTTTGGTGGTGTCATAGTAGGAGTAGATATTGCTCTGATCTTTTTTCGCTATGTACAGATACTGAACCTGAGGTTCAAGGGTCTGTACATAGTTGTCCAGAAAGACGGTATCCCGCTCCAGATAAAGCTCACCGTGAAGTCTTAGTTTAGGAACGGCGCGGTCGACATTCTCTTCAAGATCTTCGTTTCCGTCTTCGGCCAGAATAGTGCTGTCCAGATCCTGCTGGTAGTAGGAGTACATCATCTTGGCTTCAGTGGTAAAGCTGCCCCATGGCGCTGCCAACGGCAGAGTCAGGGTTGGCTCGATATGCAGCCTGGTTGCCGACGGATCCGTGGTTGAGTCTGTTTCAAAGCGGCTGATATGGCTGAGCAGATTAAAATCAAGCTTAGAGTAGAACTCAGGTGCATAGTAGTTATATTCAAGCTGAGGCATCAGGCGATAAGGGGTTGAACCGGTAGAGAGAACCTGAAAGTCCTTAACTTTTAGCGTGGTATCCCAGGCTTTAGAACGGTATGAAACCGTACCTTCCTGCAACAACTGACCATCTTCACGGTTACCGATGCTGGAGCTCAGGTCAGAGAAGTAGGAGATATCACTTACCCGGGAGTAGTCGACTTCCAGCTTCCATGATTCATCTATGATGGCATTGTGCTTCCAGTTACCACCCCAGCGCTTTCCTTCGTCTAAGTTCTTCTTATCTTCCGGAAGGTATTCGAATGTGATGTCACCCTGGCCGAAGTCGTTCAGATAGCGGAAATAAGAGTCAAGCTGCTGTCCTCTCTTTTCCATATGTTTAATCGTGGTTTTCAGGTCGTAGTTGGGTGCGATATTCCAGTAGATAGGCACTTCCATACCGAAACCGTCGGTACTATCCATGGAGATACTAGGATAGAGGAAACCGGTTTTACGGGTATCACCCACAGGGACTGTCAGGTATGGCAGATAGAAAACAGGAACTCGTGCGATTTCAACCCATGGGTTATACAGGGTTGCCATTTCGTCATTCTGATTCAGCTCTATGGTGGTGGCTCTCAGTCGCCAGGCGTTGTTGCCTTCAGGACAGGAGGTCAGGGAGCCATCTTCCATTTCATAAAAGGCCTGGCCTGATTTATGGATAAATGCAGCTTCGCCCCGTCCGGCTTCACACAGGAACTGATACTTAGTTTCTTCCAGCGACGTCTCGTCTGTGTTCAGGTTGGTAACCGCTTTAACGGAATGCGTCTTGACCTGGCCATCGGCATAGGTGACGTTTCCTTCCGCTACCACAACACTGTCCTGTTGATGGTAGGTAACGGTATCGGCAGTGATTCGCTTATTGCCCTGGGTGACAACAACTTCACCTCTATAGGTTGCTTTATCTCCGCTAATCCCTTCCAGATCGTCAGCTTCAATGTTAATTGGCTCTTGTGTTGAGTTATTATCTGACTGATTTGGGGTCAGGCATTGATCTGGGGAGGACATTTCCTGCACACTAGTGTCTTCAGTTACTAGTGCATCAGATTCATTGGTACTTTCCGCAGAAACGTTTTGGGTACTCGTATTTTCAGAACTTTCTGCATAGGCAGCGGGCACAAATAGTGCTGCGTAAATAGATGCTGCTAATAAAGTGCGTGGGAAATGTGACATCGAATTTTACTATCCTGTGTAACTTTATTATTTATTCGGCAAGTTAATTGACCGGTTTACGAATAAAACGTTCCCTATCATAAAGGAAATTACGCTTTGGGGCACGAACATAACAAAAATTCATAATTGAGAGCACAACAATGTATGTTTTCGGCAAGATACTAGGTATATTTTTCGGTTTTCTTTTTGGCGGGCTTTTTGGCGCCCTGTTCGGCCTTTTTCTCGGGCACCAGTTTGATAAGGCTCGCCGGTTAAGCAACGCGGGTTTTCGCGCATCCAGTGCGTTCTCCGGCGGACCAAGCCAGCAGGAGCGACAGGCGGAGTTTTTTAAAGCCGGCTTTGCAGTAATGGGACATGTTGCCAAGGCGAAAGGACAGGTAACAAAGGAAGAGATTCAGCTTGCTTCAACCATGATGGACAGAATGCGCCTGCATGGTGAGCAGCGAAAAGCGGCTCAGGAGGCTTTCAGAGAAGGTAAATCATCAGACTTCCCGCTGGAAGAGGTTCTGGAGAGAGTCCGCATTTCATCCGCTGGCCGCTTTGACCTGCTGCAGTTCTTCTTAGAGCTTCAGATTTCAGCCGCCTTTGCCGACGGCAGTCTTCACCCGTCGGAAAGAAATATCCTTCACGTAATCGCTAAAGGCTTAGGCTTCTCTTCTCAGCAGCTTGAACAAAGACTACAGATGCAGGAAGCTGCATTCCGCTTCCAGCAGGGTGGCGGAGGCTTCGGTGGCGGTTCAGCCGGAGGCCGCCAGCAAAGCCAGGGCGGATGGCAACAGACTTATCAGAAAGATCACCTGGCCGATGCATACAAGGTGCTGGGCATTACCGAAGATGCCGATGGCAGAGAGGTTAAAAAGGCTTACCGTAAACTGATGAATGAACACCACCCGGATAAGCTAGTCGCAAAAGGTCTTCCGCCGGAAATGATGGAAGTGGCGAAGGAGAAGGCGCAGGAGATTCAGTCGGCTTATGATTTGATTAAGAAGGAAAAAGGGTTTAAGTAGGGTTATAGGTTATAGGTTATAGGTTATAGGTTATAGGCTATGGGGCGAGCTTCGCTCTGGAGGGCTATGGGGAAAGGTTACTTTAGTTTTTCGGACCTAAAAAAAGGTTCTGCACGTATGCAGAACCTTTTCTTTTGGAGCAAAGCACTGGAATCCTATGGCCCCATAGCCCCTAAGAGCGAAGCTCGCTCCCTAGCCTTCTACTTCATAAACCCAGGAATCTTACCCTCAAACTCCGCAATCTTATCCTCATGCTGAAGCGTCAGTCCGATATTATCCAGGCCGTTCAGCAGACAGTGACGGCGGAACTCGTCGATTTCGAATGAGTACTCTTTGCCGTTTGCTGTTACCTTCATCGCTTCCAGGTCAACGGTGATTTCTGCGCCTTCGTTGGCTTGAACGAAAGTGAAGATCTCATCTACCTCAGCTTCGGTCAGTTTTACCGGAACCATCTGGTTGTTGATTGAGTTACCGTAGAAGATATCTGCAAAGCTTGGTGCGATCATAACGCGGATACCGTAGTCAGCCAGTGCCCATGGTGCGTGTTCACGTGATGAGCCACAACCAAAGTTTTCGCGCGCCAGCAGGATAGATGCACCCTGGTAGCGGTCTGCGTTCATTACAAACTCCGGGTTTGGCTGCTCACCTGCATCATCAAGGAAGCGCCAGTCGTGGAACAGGTGCTTGCCGAAACCTACGCGGGTTACTTTTTGCAGGAACTGCTTAGGGATGATGGCGTCCGTATCAACGTTAGCAAGATCCAGAGGAACAACTAAGCCTGTGTGCTGTTTAAAACCTGACATATTGCTCTCTCCTTATGCGTCCAGTTCACGAATATCAACAAAATGACCAGCGATTGCTGCTGCCGCTGCCATTGCAGGGCTTACCAGGTGCGTACGACCATCGCGGCCCTGACGGCCTTCGAAGTTACGGTTACTGGTTGAAGCGCAGCGCTCATGTGGACCTAAGCGGTCGTTGTTCATCGCAAGACACATAGAACAGCCTGGCAGACGCCATTCAAAACCGGCTTCGATAAAGATCTTATCCAGACCTTCTGCTTCCGCCTGTGCTTTCACCTGCTCAGAGCCAGGTACGATAAGTGCCTGTACATGCTCGGCGACTTGACGGCCTTTTGCTACTACCGCTGCAGCGCGCATATCTTCGATACGTGAGTTAGTACAAGAGCCGACAAATACTTTATCCACTTTGTAATCCGTCAGTGATGTGCCTGCTTCCAGTCCCATATAAGCCAGTGCTTTTTCCGCAGAAGCTTTTTCTACAGGGTCAGAGAAAGACTCAGGCGCAGGGATCGGAGCATCGACAGCGACTACCTGACCAGGGTTAGTACCCCAGGTTACCTGTGGCTTGATATCCGCCGCTTCCAGAGTGACAACAGCATCAAACTGCGCATCGTCGTCTGTCTTAAGTGTTGACCAGTACTCAACCGCCGCATCCCAGTCAGCACCTTTTGGTGCAAATTCACGGTCTTTGATGTAGTCGAAAGTTGTCTGGTCAGGAGCGATAAGACCGGCTTTTGCACCCAGCTCGATAGCCATGTTACAAACCGTCATACGGCCTTCCATGGAAAGGTCAGTAATGGCTTCACCGCAGAACTCAACAACATAGCCAGTACCGCCTGCTGCTGTTGTTTTACCAATGATCGCCAGCACGATATCTTTTGCTGTAATGCCTTCAGCTACCTTGCCTTTAACTTCGATTTTCATGGTTTTAGCACGAGCTTGTTTCAGAGTCTGAGTAGCAAGTACGTGCTCAACTTCTGAAGTACCGATACCAAATGCCAGTGAACCGAAAGCACCGTGAGTTGCTGTGTGTGAGTCACCACATACAATGGTCATACCCGGAAGAGTAATACCCAGCTCAGGACCCATAACGTGTACGATACCCTGATACTTGTGGTTTAGATCGTAAAGGGTTACACCAAACTCTTCACAGTTCTTAGACAGGGTTTCCATCTGGATACGGGCCATCTCACCAGAGGCGTTGATATCCTTAGTGGTAGTAGAAACGTTGTGGTCCATGGTTGCGAAGGTTTTGCCTAGCTGACGAACCTTACGGCCTTTTTCACGCAGGCCGTCAAACGCCTGAGGTGAAGTTACTTCATGCACCAGATGACGGTCGATATATAAAATCGGGTTTTCGCCCTCCGCTGCTACTGCAACGTGAGCGTCGTAAACTTTTTCGTATAGTGTTTTTGACATTGCTTTATTAGGGTTCTGGGTTCTGGGCTCTGGGCCCTGGGAAAACTCCCAACGCCCTGTACCGGAATCCTTTTTCCCTGCTCCTTGCTTAATTATTCCGTGATGTACTGAGCGATCTTATCGCCCATTTCTGAAGTAGATAGTGCTGGTTTGTCACCTGCAAGATCGCCCGTCAGTTCGCCTGCTTCCAGTGCTTTGCTTACCGCAGCTTCAATATCGCGTGCTGCTTCTTCTTCACCAAGGCTGTAGCGTAGCATTAGTGCAGCTGACAGGATCTGAGCAACCGGGTTTGCGATGTTCTTACCTGCGATGTCAGGTGCAGAGCCACCCGCTGGTTCGTACAGGCCGAACTTGCTTTCGTTCAGGCTTGCTGATGGCAGCATACCCATAGAGCCGGTAATCATTGCACACTCATCAGAGATGATGTCACCAAAGATGTTTGAACAAAGCATAACGTCGAACTGAGCAGGATCTTTGATTAGCTGCATAGTTGCGTTGTCGATGTACATATGAGAAAGCTCAACATCCGGGTAGTCTTTAGCGATCTCTTCAACCACTTCACGCCACAGAATAGAGCTCTGAAGTACGTTTGCTTTGTCGATTGAACAAACTTTCTTACGGCGAAGGCGGGCTGATTCAAAAGCGATTTTAGCGATGCGCTCGATTTCGTAGCGGTGGTAAACCTCTGTATCAAAGGCTTTCTCGTTTGCGCCTTCACCTTCACGGCCTTTTGGCTGACCAAAGTAGATGCCGCCAGTCAGCTCACGAACAACAACGATGTCGAAGCCTTTTTCAGAGATATCAGCACGCAGCGGAGAGAATGCCTCAAGACCTGCGTGAATCTGTGCAGGACGAAGGTTACAGAACAGCTGGAAGTGTTTACGCAGCGGAAGAAGCGCACCACGCTCAGGCTGATCGTTTGGTGGCAGATGTTCCCACTTAGGACCGCCAACAGAGCCGAAAAGAACGGCATCAGCGTCTTCACAAGCTTTTACCGTGCTTTCCGGAAGCGGACAACCGTGGTTATCAATAGCGATACCACCAACATCGTGCTCTTCACGAGTGAAAGTAATGCTATGTTTCTTTTCAATTGCATCCAGAACCTTTTCTGCCTGTTGCATTACTTCCGGACCGATACCGTCACCCGGTAGAACGGCGATTTTGTATGTTTTGCCTGCCATTGTTGTTTTTTCCTGTATGTGTAAATCTTGGTTGTTAATTCAAATATGCTGTGTTTGTTTTTTGGGTTATGGGGCTATAGGGACGGGCTTCGCCCTAAAGGGTATGAGGGAAAACCCCATTGCCCCATAGCCTTTATTCTATACCGTCGCTTCTTTCTTCTTCTTCTTCGTCTTAATCTCTTCAATCTCATCCGCACGATGAATACTGTTGATTACATGAAGAAGAGCCTGACCTGATGCTTCGATAATATCAGTGGAAACACCGGTACCGTGGTACTTACGGCCTTTGTAGTTGGCGATGATATCTGCCTGACCAAGACCGTCTTCACCTTCGCCTTTCGCGGTAAGGTCGAACTTATCCAGAACGATGTCGTAGCCGGTCAGACGGTAAATAGCCTGATAAAGCGCATCAACCGGGCCGTTACCGACCGCCGCTTCGCATTTCTCTTCTTCACCACACTGCAGTTTAATGGTCGTCGTTGCCATTACGCTGCCTGCCTGAGAGCTGAAGTAGGTCAGTTTGAAGAAGTCATCTTCATCGCGAAGGTTAGCAAAATACATTAATGATTCCAGATCGTAGTCGAAAACCTGACCCTTGCGGTCAGCAAGTTTCAGGAAGTCTTCATATAGCGTATCCAGATTGTATTCAGCTTCGTTGTAACCCATGCGATCCATATGGCTCTTAACCGCTGCGCGGCCTGAACGGCTGGTCAGATTCAGCGCCTGATTCTGCAGACCGATAGACTCAGGCGTCATAATCTCATAAGTGTTTTTATTTTTCAGCATGCCATCCTGGTGAATGCCTGAAGAGTGGCTGAATGCGTTTGCACCGACAATTGCTTTGTTGGACTGAACCGGCATGTTACATAGCTGGCTAACCATCTTGCTGGTGCGGTGAATCTCATCGTGTTTAAGACCAGTATGAACACCACCCATAAACTCTGAGCGGGTTTTGATGATCATTGCCACTTCTTCAAGTGCACAGTTACCGGCACGTTCACCGATTCCGTTGATAGTACCTTCAACCTGGCGCGCGCCAGCCTGAACAGCGGCGATTGAGTTTGCGACCGACATGCCTAAGTCATCGTGACAGTGAACAGAGATAACGGCTTTATCAATGTTTGGCACACGGTTAAACAGTTGCTCTACAATGCCGCCAAACTCGCTTGGAATTGTGTAACCTACGGTATCCGGGATATTTACTGTAGTTGCACCTGCATCGATAGCGGCTTCAACCATACGGCATAGGTTATCAATTGGTGTACGGCCCGCATCTTCACAGGAGAATTCAACATCATCTGTGTATTTGCGTGCATGTTTTACCGCTTTCACACCCATTTCAACCACATCATCATAGCTGCGGCGAAGCTTGTCCTGTACGTGAATCGTAGAGGTAGAGATAAAGGTGTGGATACGGAAAGCTTCGGCTACTTTTAGTGATTCGGCAGCAACATCAATGTCCTTTGGTACGGCACGAGAAAGGGCACATATGCGGCTGTTTTTGATGTTCTTGGCAATGGTCTGCACAGACTCAAAATCACCAGGTGAAGAAACCGGGAAACCCGCTTCGATAACATCAACACCCAGACGTTCAAGGGCGAATGCGATCTGCAGTTTTTCTTTTACCGTCAAACTTGCTGAAAGTGCCTGCTCGCCATCACGCAATGTGGTGTCGAATATAATGACCTGATCGTTCATGGTTGCGTCCTTTTCCTGTCCTGTATCGTATTGTGTTTGCTATGTTGTGTTTGTTTTAATCAGATATAAAAAAACCCGCATTCAGATGCGGGTTTTCAGAATTCTTTTGTGGTGTTTTTCGTCCACAACCTACCCGCGCGAATTGTTCACGATAAGGAGGAGGTTCAGGAGTGATGAAAAACAAAATGTCATTTTTTAGTACTTTGTAACTATTCCACAAATTTAGTGCCCAATTAGTACCGCACTCAAGTGCATGCGTCAAGCATTAAGTTGATTTTTTATGCATAGAGGGTTCTGGGGAATGGGGACGGGCTTCGCCCTGCTGGGTCCTGGGAAGGGGGGGAATTTAATTAATCACTTGATGAAATAGTGATTAATTAATGGACTCACTACAGGTTTCTTTAATTGGCTATAATTAATCGGGTGATTAATTCAGGGCGGTTATATGAGCAGGAAAGTTGGCAGGCCGAGTGAGAAGACGGATTCAAGGGAAAAGCTGATAGCGGCTGCTCAGAAGCTGTTTATGGTTTTGCCCTACGATAAGGTCTCTATCCGGATGATCGCCGAAAAGGCCGATGTGAATATGGCGATGATCCGTTATTACTTCGGTAATAAAGAGGGACTGTTTGAGACCATGATTCGTGAAATTGTGGCCCCCATTAAAGCCGAGATGGAAAGGAGCACTGGCGATGACGGTCGTGATGGTCTGGGAGAGGTGATGCGAACTTATTACCAGACCATGATAAAAACACCTCAGCTTCCCAGACTGATCGTCCAGATTATGAATATGGCTCCATCGGATATGCAGAGAAAGTTGGTGGAAAGAGTATTTAGTGATGTAACCAGTCCGGTAGAAAAACTGTTATCGGAAAAGCTGGTGAATAACGGAGCGATCCGGGATGGGATGGACCCTCACTGTTGCCGGGTGACTTTTATGAGTTTGATGGTGTTTCCGTTTTTAGCACCTCCCGCCATGTTTAAATTACATGGAATTGAGTTAAACGAAGCGTTTTTAGATAAACTTTTAGAGCATAATATCAAAGTATTATCTCACGGGTTCCAGAACCCGGAGCAATTTGCTCCTTCAGGAGAAAATAATGAAAATTAACCGTAGCCTTCTTTTCTTTCCCGCTTTAGCTGTCGGTGTTGTCGCTTTAGTCCTGGCTGTAAAAATGCGTCCGGACTTACCGGTAAAGCCGGCTGTCAGCAAGGCCAGGCTGGTAGAGACAATGTCAATGGAAAAGCAAGAGCTTGCTCCTGTGGTGGTGGGCTATGGCAAGGTGGCACCAAAATATGAGTGGAAAGCCATTGCTGAAGTTTCGGGTAAAGTGGTTTACCGCAATCCGGCTCTGGAGAAGGGGCGTGTACTACCTGCGGGAACTGAAATTATAAGAATCGATCCTCTGGATTATGAGCTGGTTCTGGTACAGGCAGAGGCGGATCTTAAATCCAGCGAAACCCAGTTAGCCAGACTGGATCTTGAAGAGAGCAATCTTAAAAGCACGTTAAAGATCGAAAAGAACCGTCTGGTTATCAGCAAAAAAGAACTGGATCGTAAGGTAAACCTGAAGAAAAAAGGGCTGACTTCACAGTCGGATGTGGATCAGCAACAGCAGTCTTATCTGTCGCAGCAAAAACTGGTTAAGGAACTGGAAAACCAGCTTTCGCTTTACCCGGATGAGAGAAAGGTTTCTCAGGCACAGGTCGCTGTAAATGAGTCAAGAGTTGCCGAAGCACAGCGCTCTCTTGAAAAAACCTCGGTTGTTTTGCCGCAGCAGCTGAGAATTTCGTCGGTTGATATCGAAGAAAATCAGGTGGTCAATCTTCAGCAGACCATGGTTGAGGCCCACCGGGTTGATGTTATGGAGGTGGAAGCTCAGCTTTCCATTCATGATATGCGACTTATCGCTTCCAGCCTTGATAGCTTTGTTCGTGATAAGTCCAGTGTCCCGGATCCTGCTATGAACTCAATGAAGGCGAGTATTGAGCTTTCAAGCGGTAACCTGAAAGCAAGCTGGCCTGCAAAAGTGTCACGTATCAGCGATAGTGTTGATGCGAATCAGGCTACCGCCGGGGTGATTCTGGAAATTGAGCAGGACTATACCGGTCTGACGCCTGAGAATGTGCCACCTTTGGTAACCGGCATGTTTGTGAAAGCCGATATTGTTGGTAAAGCAAGCTCAGACTGGGTGATACCTGAGCGCGCACTGCATGGTGACAGAGTTTATATTAAGGGTGCTGACAACAAGCTGGAAATTCGTAAGGTTGAAGTGATTTACCGTCGTGACAATCAGGTTGTGATTAAAGGCAGTTTTAAAGACGGAGAAAAACTGATCCTGAATGACCTGCTTCCGGCAATCGAAGGAATGCTTTTAAGAGAAGCCTCTGATGTTGCGGAGGATGCTGCATGATCCGCTTTTTCTCTAAACACCCGACAGCTGCCAATCTTATGATGCTGGCGCTGTTTGTGCTGGGTCTTTCGGCTCTGCCGACCATAAAAAGGGAAACTTTCCCCGAATTTGATCCGCCGTACATTATGGCTGGCGTTGCGTACCCCGGCGCCTCTCCTCAGGAAGTGGAAGAGAGTATCTGTGTCCGGATGGAAGATGCGGTTGATGGTCTGTCCAATATTGAGGAAACCAGTTGCGAAGCCATTGAAGGTTCTGCACGTCTGGTTTTAAAACTGTCGGATAATGCCGACATTGGAATGATGCTGATCGATGTCCAGACTCAGATCGACTCAATCAGCGATTTTCCCGATGAAATTGAGTCGCCGGTGGTTCAGGAGCTGGACCGAAATGAGCCGGTGGTGGATATCGCCATTACCGCCGATCTTTCATGGCCGGATCTTAAAGCCTATGCCGAGCAGCTAAAGAGAATACTCAAACTGGACTATGGGGTTTCTCTGGTGGATGTCAGCGGTTTCTCTGATCACCAGTACCGGGTGGAACTGGATACGCTGGCTATGCGTCAGCTTGGGCTCAGTGTTGGTGAGATAGCCAGCCAGATTGGAAATCAAAATATTAAGCTTCCGAGCGGTAACATAGAAACCCAGGATAAAAACTTCCTGATCCGCTTTGATGAGCGGCGTATTACGCCTGAAGAGCTGGAAGATATTGTGGTCGGCTCTGGCTCAAACGGCTCTCTTATCCGCCTTAAAGATATCGCGACGATTACAGACAGGTTCGAGCTGGATGAACAGAAGATCCTGTTTGACGGCAAACCTTCAGCGGTACTGAAGATCAGTAGAAATAAAGAAGATGATGCCCTTCGCGTTAAAGATCAGGTGGTTAAGTTCTTGGAGGATCAGCGTGCTATCGCTCCGGATGGCGTAGAGATGTCCATGACCAATGATCTCTCTTCCGTGCTCTGGGATCGTCTGACCATGATGGTTCGCAACGGCTGGCAGGGTATTATCCTTGTGTTTGCAACCATGTGGCTGTTCTTTAGCTTCCGTTATTCATTCTGGGTCGCTGCCGGTCTGCCGGTGGCCTTTCTTGGTGGCCTGTTCCTGATGGCAAACCTTGGATTGTCTATCAATATTATGACTCTGGTCGCCCTGCTGATGGCCATCGGTATTATGATGGATGACGCCATTGTTATCGCCGAGTCCATAGCCGCTCATGTGGACAGGGGACACAAGATTGATGAAGCCGTTATCAAAGGCGTTAACAAGGTTCTGCCCGGTGTGACTTCTTCCTTCCTGACCACAGTCTGTATTTTTGGCAGCCTGATGTTTCTTGAAGGTCAGATGGGGGCCGTGCTGAAAGTGGTGCCTCAGGTGCTGATTCTGGTGCTTTCTCTGAGTCTGGTTGAGGCTTTCCTGATTCTGCCAAACCACCTTTCTCACTCTCTGCATAAGGCGAAAAAAGAGAAAGAACCGATGAAGTTTAAAAAGGCGGTTCTGGATGGCTTTGAAAACTTCCGTAATACCAAACTGGTTAGCGCTGTTGATAAGGTGGTTCAGTACAGATATGCCTTTTTAGGTGGGGTACTCGCGCTTCTGCTCGGCTCTGTTGCATTAATTGCCGGTGGTTCGGTTAAGTTTGTTCCTTTTCCTGAACTGGATGGTGATATCGCGGCGGCCAGAATCATTCTGCCTCCGGGCTCATCGCTGAGCCAGACAGAGCAAGTAGTAGACAAAATAGTCGCGTCTGCGGAGAGGCTTAATCTGAAGTGGTCAGAAGAGGTGGAGAATGGCACTAATCTGGTTGAGCATATCACCGCCAGTTTTAACGTTAACTCCGATGCCGATGAGTCCGGGCCGCATCTGGCGACAGTCCGGCTTGATCTGCTTGGGGCAGAGCTCCGTAATACTCTGATCGATGATTTTGTTGATGCCTGGCGTGAAGATGTCGGTGAACTGGCCCAGCCGGTTTCTCTGGTATACAAACAGCCGACTATGGGACCGGGGGGCCGGGATATAGAGATTAGAGCACGGCATGACGACCTTGAAGAACTTAAAGCGGCATCCATAGAGATTCAGCGTTATCTGAATGAGTTTGCCGGTGTTTATGGTGTTTTGGATGATATGCGCAAGGGTAAGGAAGAGATCCTTATTAAACTGCGTCCGGGGGCTGAGACCTATGGTGTGAACGGCCAGACAATCGCAAATCAGCTCCGCTCTGCCTTCTTTGGTCAGACGGCCGATGAGATTCAGATTGGAGTAGAAAATATTGAGGTTGAAGTCAGGCTGAATAAAGTTCAGGCAGGGGAACTGCAGGAATTAGCCAACTTCCCGATTATGATGCCGGACGGCAGCCAGATCCCGCTTGCGACCGTGGCAAGCTTTGATTTCCAGCGTAACTATGTGCGAATTAACCGTATCGATGGCCTGCGTACCATCAGTATTTACGGCGATGTGGACAATAGCATTGTGAGTTCATCCGATATCGTCAACAAGTTCCGTACGGAAAAAGCACCGGAGCTGAGCAAAAAGTATCCGGGGTTGAGGTTTGACTTTGAAGGCCAGACTAAAGACAGCCAGCAGACATCCTCTTCCATGCAGAAGGGCTTTTTACTGGGTTTATTTGGTGTCTATATCATCCTGAGCTTCCAGTTTCGCAGTTATCTGGAACCGGTTGTGGTTATGCTGGCCATCCCTCTGGCATTTATCGGCGTTATCTGGGGCCACTTCCTGCTCGGGCATTCGTTAAGTATGCCAAGTATGATGGGTTTTGTTTCCCTTGCCGGGGTAGTGGTTAATGACTCTATACTTCTGGTTCAGTATATACGCCACCACGTGGATGAGGGAGATAGCGTCCACGATTCAGTAGTAAAGGCCAGCCGCGAACGCTTCCGGGCAGTGTTCCTCACCTCCATGACTACAGCCGCCGGTCTGCTGCCATTGCTGTCAGAAACCAGCCTGCAGGCTCAGGTCATCCAGCCTCTGGTTATCTCCATCGTATTCGGTATCTTTGCATCCACCTTGCTGGTGTTGTTTATGATCCCTTCAGCCTACGCGATTCTGGCGGATTGGGGGCTGGTTCATAAGCATGTGGAATGGAGTGATGAATAGTTTGTAGGGCTATGGGGCGGGCTTCGCCCTTTTGGGGGAATAAGGCTATAGGGAAAAGCAAAAAAAGCTTGACACCATGTGCAGCAGAAGCAAACTTTGCATAACCCCATAACCCCATAACCCCATAACCCCATAACCCCATAACCCCATAACCCCATAACCCCATAACCCCATAACCCCATAACCCCATAACCCCATAACCCCATAACCCCATAACCCCATAACCCCATAACCCCATAACCCCATAACCCCATAACCCCATAACCCCATAACCCCATAACCCCATAAGTCATCAAACCTAGACAAAACTGTAATCAATCCTAAAACCCCCCGTCACCTAGCTGTAATTTTTCTCGCCTAAATTAGACCCATATAGATTAGGTGGTGGTGTATTGCAGGGAGTCTATGATGCGTATAGAACCAATTGCACGATTTGATTTGGCATTTTCGCTGTTTTGTCTGCAGCACAAGTTCAACTCTGAAGTAGCCAGAATAAGTAAAGCGGTTTCTCACACAGGTGATGGCCACTTGTATCTTGTTATTGGTCTGCTGGCATGGTGGCTGGAGCCTGTTATCGGTGGCATTTTCCTGATGACAGGTCTTATGGCATTTGCTATCGAGCTGCCGATTTACTGGGTAGCAAAAAACAGCTTCCGCCGTCGCCGTCCTGAAGAGCTGTCAAATCAGCTAACCTCATACATCACACCTTCTGACAGATACAGTCTTCCTTCAGGTCATACAGCAGCTGCCTTTGTTATGGCGACTCTGATTGGTCATTTTTTCCCGGACGCCTATGTGACAGCAATTGTCTGGGCTGCTTTGATTGGCAGCGCAAGGATTTTGCTTGGTGTTCACTTCCTGACTGATGTTGTTATCGGAGCCGCTTTAGGTATCGGCAGTGCAATTGCAGCAATCTCTCTTATCGGAGCATAATTTTTTGAAGATTCTTTACGGTGTACAGGGGACGGGTAATGGACACACTGCCCGCGCCCGCGCAATGGCTTATGCTCTGAAAGAGCGCAATGTCGATGTGGATTTTCTTTTCAGTGGTCGTGAAAAATCCAGATATTTTTCCATGGAAGCTTTCGGGGACTACCAGACCCGAAGAGGTGTCACCTTTGCCACGGAGAAGGGAAAGATTAACTACGTCAAAACGGGGCTGAATGCCAATGTTTTGAATATGTACAAAGAGATCAGAGAACTCGACCTGTCTGAGTACGACCTGGTTATCAACGACTTTGAGCCGGTTTCTGCATGGGCGGCAAAGCTGCAGAAAGTACCTTGTATTGGCATCAGTCATCAGAATGCTTTCCTTTATGATGTGCCTAAGAAGGGCAATGGCCTGATTGATAACCTGATTATCCGTCATTTTGCACCAACCAATATTCAGATAGGTTTGCACTGGTATCACTTTGGTCAGCCAATTCTGCCACCGATAGTGCATACCAATGCCGGACATGCAGTAAGCAAAGAGAGTTTTGCTTTGGTTTACCTTCCGTTTGAGAGTGTTGAAGAGATTACAAACCTGCTGCTACGCTTTTCAAGCCAGAAATTTACCTGTTATCACCCGGAAGTTATCGAAGAGGAAGTGATAGAGAATATTCATTTAAAGCCTCTTTCTCATACCAACTTTCAGGTGGACCTGCACCGCTGTCAGGGGGTGATAGCAAATGGTGGATTTGAGCTGCCTTCAGAGTCTCTGACTCTGGGTAAGAAGCTTTTGCTTAAACCTCTGGCGGGTCAGTTTGAACAGGAAAGTAACGTAGCAACTCTGGAAACTCTGGGGCTTGCACAGTCTATGGACAGTCTGGATCCCATGGCGGTCAGAACCTGGTTAGATGAGCAGGAAGCAGAAAGCGTAAGTTATCCTGATGTGGCCAGCCACATTGCAGACTGGTTACTGAGCGGTGACTGGAATGCGAAAGATAAGCTGATGTCAGCGCTATGGGATAAAGTGGATTTTCCTGGTTATGCAGCGATTAATGACTAAAGCTATCCTTGCCTGACTGGTATCCAGAATTTTTCTACATTTGAGAGCATTGTCTTAAATAAAGGCAATGCTCTTTTGTTTTCGTCGATTTGTCAGAAAAATCCTACCTTTATAACAGAGTTATCTGCTATAAGCTAAGTCAATAAGTTGAGCCGCAGCTAATTCCTATACCTTTTGATTAATTTTTAGATTTGTACTTAACTTAATGATTTTTAATGGCTATTTGCTTGGCTTATATAAAATATACTAATTATATATAAAACGAATTGATGTGTGCCGATAGATTGATAGATAGTAGGACGCAACCAAATATTTGGTAGCACGAATATTTGGGACTACAACTACAAAAAGGGTTTCTATTCCGTGGCTGTTTTGCCATGTCTTACTATTAATTTTCGGGACTTGTGACTTTTCTGCTGCTTCCGGTCGGAGCAAATTTGAAACAGGAACACTTCCTGACTAACGATGATACGAGGCGCATCAATGCTAAGTAAAAATGAAACAAACCATGCGGCAGCTGGTTACCGGATGGAATCAACCCTTCGCGGAGTAGATCTGAACCTTCTGACTGTATTTGATGCAGTAATGCAGGAGCAGAACATTACACGTGCTGCACAGAACCTTGGCATGTCTCAGCCTGCTGTAAGTAATGCGGTTGCAAGGCTGAAGGTGATGTTTAATGACGAATTGTTTATGAGACACGGCCGCGGAATCCAGCCGACTCAGAGAGCTCGCCAGTTATTTGGCCCTGTTCGCCAGGCACTGCAACTTATCAGAAATGAACTGCCATGTTCGATATTTTCCCCTGAAACATCCAGCAGGCTATTTAAACTGGCTATCTGCAGCCCTTGTGATGTGAGATTTGCACCGAAAGTTCTGTCTGGAATCAATGAGGTTGCACCAAATATTCAACTGCGTATGGACGCTGATATCGACAGTAATCTGGCTGAAAAAATGCGCTACCAGGAAGTCGATTTTGTTATAGATTACGCGCGCTTTGAGCAGCAAGGCTTCTCAAGCACTGAGATTTTCTCTGATGAGCTGGTGGTCGTTGCATCCTCCAGACATCCGCGTCTGGGCAACGCCATCACACAAAGCGGAATGCTTCAGGAGAAACATGCCAAGCTATCGAAAGCGAATGGTGTGCGTAGCTTCTCAGAGCAGGCGTACCGCGATATTGAAGTAGACGCAGCATATAAAGGAACCAGCCTGAGCAATGTGCTCTATGTGGTCAGTCAGTCTGAGCTTATTACCATTGCACCTAGGTGGCTGGTTGAAAGCAGCCCGGACAGGGATCAGCTTAAAGTGCTTACTTTCCCTCTGGCGAATAAGAAGATCAGTGGTTACCTGAGCTGGCATGAGTCCAGTGAGAAGGATAAGGGACATATCTGGATGCGAGATCAACTGATGATGATCTGCGGAAAAGCCATAATTACAGCGTAAAGCTAACCGGCTGTCATACTTGAAACACCAATAGGCGTTATGCTTATTGGTGTTTTTTATTGCGTTAGTGTTACTGATAAATCCATTTTCAAGGTTTATCACACACTTCTGTCAAATTAGATTGGCAACTGGCCTCTCCCGGGTTGCCTTTTACTTAGCGGAATGTACACTTGTACGCCCAATCAGCTTACACATGTAAGCACAAGGTAAAAATAATGGCCAATTTAGATTTTCATATAGTAACCAGAATTCGTGATCAGATTGCCCGGGGCGGGGAGCGTATTGCGCTTCGTCATAAGGTTAAAGGTGCATGGGAAGGCATCAACTGGAGGCAGTTTGGTGAGCAGCTGGACGAGTTGTCGCTTGCTCTTTTGGCTCAGGGACTGAAAGTTCAGGATAAGGTCGGTATCTTTTCCAGCAATATGCCTCGCTGGACGATTGCCGATGTCGGTGCGCTGCAAATACGCTGCATTACCGTTCCCATCTATCCGACAAATACCGCCGAACAGGCAGCCTATATTACTCAGAATGCTGACGTAAAAGTTCTGTTTGTCGGAGAGCAGCCTCAGTTTGACGCCGCAATCAGCACCTTTGAACAGTGTGATGAGCTGGAACTGATCGTTGCCATGTCTGATGACATCGATCTTAAGGAACATCCGGCTGCGCTGTGCTGGGATGATTTTATTGCCCGTGGTAAAGAGGCGTTTCAGCAAGAGTTGGACACCCGTCTGACAGAAGCCAGCATGAACGATCTCTTTACCCTGATTTATACCTCAGGCACTACGGGCACACCAAAAGGTGTGATGCTGGATTACGCCAATATGGGCTCTCAGTGTGAAAGCCATGATATGAGCATGACAGTGACAGAAGAGGACGTTTCTCTCTGCTTCCTGCCTCTGTCACATGTTTATGAGCGCGCCTGGACCTTCTATGTTCTGTACAAAGGTGCCACCAACTGTTATCTGCAGGATACCATGCAGGTGAGAGATGCCCTTGGTGAAGTACGTCCGACGCTAATGTGTGCTGTACCGCGCTTCTATGAAAAGATTTTTTCTGCAATCCACGAGAAGGTTGCCAGAGCTCCTGTGCATCGCAAGATGGTCTTTACCTGGGCGGTGAATATGGGGGCAAGAATTGCAGCCTGTAAGCAGGAGCAGCGTGAGCCGTCCTGGCTGTTAAAACGCAGTTACAAGTTTGCAGATAAGATTGTACTGAAAAAACTCAGGGATCTGCTGGGCGGAAGAATCAAATTTATGCCATGCGGTGGTGCCAAGCTTGATGCCACGATAGGCCGCTTCTTCCATGCTCTGGGGATTAACGTAAAACTGGGCTACGGTATGACAGAGACCACGGCAACCGTTTCGTGCTGGCGGGATGAGGTCTTCAACCCGGATTCCATCGGTCAGTTGATGCCGGGCGCAGAAGTGAAAATAGGCGAGAACAATGAAATTCTTGTTCGCGGACCTATGGTCATGCGCGGCTACTACAAAATGCCGGAAGAGACGGAAAAAACCTTCGATGAGCACGGATTTCTGAAAACCGGTGATGCGGGCGAGTTCGACTCAGAGGGTAACCTGTACATTACCGACCGTATTAAAGAGCTCATGAAGACATCCGGCGGTAAATACATTGCTCCTCAGGTTGTTGAAGGCGCTATCGGTAAAGACCATTTTATCGAGCAGATTGCGGTTATCGCAGATACCCGCAAGTTTGTATCGGCATTGATCGTTCCGAGTTATGAATCTCTGGAAGAGTATGCAAAAGAGCTGAATATCAAGTACCACGACAGGCTGGAGCTCCTCAAGCACAGCCAGATTGTGGAAATGATTGAAACCCGGGTACATGAACTGCAAAAGGATCTGGCTAAATTTGAGCAGGTTAAGAAGTTCACACTGCTGCCTAAGGCATTCTCTATGGATAAAGGCGAACTGACGCCGACCCAGAAACTTCGCCGTAAGGTTATCAACGAGCGTTACGAAGAAGAAATTGAAGAGATGTATTCAGACAAGCCAAAGGAAGACGATAAAAAATAAATCGCCTCTTTAGCTCATAATGTGATGAATGGCTCACCTTTTTCCATGAGAAGGGTGAGCTTTTTATTAAGTGTTTAATTATTAATCTGTTGATTCTTCTGGCTAGTCAGTTTGTATAAGAATATATGCCTGTATAACCTTTAATCATTAGCACATGCTATCTTTTTTACATTTCCCCTTGATCTAAAAAAGCCTAAAGCCCGAGAATAGAGTTTCAACGTAAGGGAATTTCTTACGTTGTTCATGGATGTATCGTCACCGGAACATGTTTAAGCAGTACCTCTGTTCTCCTTTAGTGGCGGTATTTTTAGGCTAAAAATAAGCCCTAACTATGAAATACGACAATCAGGAAAATAGGTTACAGGCTACGGATCTTATCAGGCCTATTGGAGCTGAGTTGTGCGTATTTAAGGAGACAACTCGATGGAAATGTTATCCGGCGCGGATATGGTTGTTCGCTCTCTGATCGACGAAGGCGTTGAACACATCTTTGGCTACCCAGGTGGCTCAGTTCTAGACATCTACGATGCACTACATGAAAAAAGCGATATAGAACACGTCCTTGTTCGTCATGAGCAGGCAGCGGTGCATATGGCTGACGGCTACGCTCGTGCAACAGGTGATACCGGTGTGGTTCTGGTTACTTCCGGCCCTGGTGCAACAAACGCGATTACAGGTATCGCTACAGCTTATATGGACTCAGTTCCTATGGTTGTTCTTTCCGGACAGGTTCCGGGCACTCTTATCGGTAACGATGCATTCCAGGAGTGTGACATGGTGGGTATCTCCCGTCCTGTGGTAAAACACAGCTTCCTGATCACCGATCCTCAGACGATTCCGGAGACCATCAAAAAAGCATTCTACTTGGCAAATACCGGCCGCCCTGGTCCTGTGGTGGTTGATCTGCCGAAAGATATGCTAAACCCATTGGTTAAATTCCCGTATAAGTATCCAGAATCCATTAAGATGCGCTCTTACAACCCGACCACCACAGGTCACAAAGGCCAGATTAAAAAAGGCCTGAAGGCGCTTCTGGAAGCGAAGAAGCCTGTACTTTATGTTGGTGGCGGGGCAGTTATTTCCGAATCTCACGGACAGATTTTAGAGCTGGCAGAAAAATTAAATCTGCCGGTGGTAAGTACCCTGATGGGACTTGGTGCTTTCCCGGGTACACATAAGAATAGCCTTGGCATGCTTGGTATGCACGGTACCTATGAAGCCAATATGGCAATGCACAATGCTGACCTGATATTTGGTATCGGTGTGCGCTTTGATGACCGTACCACCAACAATCTGGAAAAGTACTGTCCGAATGCTAAGGTTCTGCATATCGATATTGACCCGTCTTCTATTTCCAAAACCGTTCGCGCGGACCTGCCAATTGTTGGCTCAGCAGATGTAGTTCTGGGTTCCATGCTGAAACTGCTTGAAGAGCAGAGCAGCGCGAACGATCTTGAGGCGCTGGCTGAGTGGTGGAGCAGTATTAACAGCTGGCGTGAACGTAACTGCTTAAGCTACGACACCACCACTGACCGCATCAAACCTCAGCAGGTCATTGAAACCCTACACAAGCTGACAAACGGTGATGCTTACGTTGCTTCTGATGTTGGTCAGCACCAGATGTTCGCCGCTCACTACTACCCGTTTGATAAACCACGTCGCTGGATTAACTCAGGTGGTCTGGGCACTATGGGCTTTGGCCTGCCAGCTGGTATGGGCATCAAGTTTGCCATGCCGGAAGAAGAAGTGGTGGTTGTTACCGGTGACGGCAGTATTCAGATGAATATTCAGGAGCTTTCTACTGCAATGCAGTATGCAATTCCTGTGAAAATCATTAACCTGAACAACCGCTTCCTGGGCATGGTTAAGCAGTGGCAGGATATTATCTATCAGGGACGTCACTCCCACTCATATATGGACTCTGTGCCAGACTTCGCTGCGATCGCTGAAGCTTATGGTCACGTTGGTATCCGTATCTCTTCTCCTGATGAGCTTGAAGAGGGGCTGAAGAAGGCTCTGGCGATGAAGGATAAGCTGGTATTTGTTGATATTAACGTAGATGAAACTGAGCACGTATACCCGATGCAGATTAAAGGTGAGGGTATGGACAAGATGTGGCTAAGCAAAACGGAGAGAACCTAATGAGAAAGCATATTATTTCACTACTGTTAGAAAACCAGCCAGGCTCTCTGTCACGTGTTGTTGGTCTGTTTTCACAGCGCGGATATAACATCGAGTCACTGACAGTATCGCCAACGGATGATGAAACCCTGTCGCGCCTGAACATTACCACCAAAAGTAATGATATGGTTCTGGAGCAGATTGAGAAGCAGCTGCACAAGCTGATTGATGTACTGAAAGTGCAGGAAGTCACTGAGTATGAGCATATTGAACGCGAGCTTATGCTGGTGAAACTGAAGGCGGCCAGCAGTCACGATCGTGAAGAGGTTAAGCGTACAGCCGATATCTTCCGCGGACAGATTGTTGATATCACTCCGACTCAGTACACGGTTCAGATGGCCGGCAGCAGCGATAAGCTGGATGCTTTTATCTCAGCCATCTCAGATCTGACTGAAGTGGTCGAAGTGGCACGAAGTGGTATCGTAGGTATTGTTCGTGGTGAACGTTCTGCTCTGAAAGCCTAATCAGACAAAGCTTAATTATTTCAAATAGTAAAACGGGGTATGCCAGGCATACCCCGTTTTTATTGATACTTTAGTCTAATGAAATGCTTGAGCTGAACCTGTAAATGAGTAAACTGAGTGTTTTATGAACAACTTTCCCAGTTAGCTTATCCAGGAAGATTCGCGGAACTCCGTGTTTTATTAAGGAAGTCATACAGTCTGGGGCGATGAGGCGATGTATGTTTACGCAATCTTTAGTGAGGCTCACCATAGGAAGCCTTGCAATACTTGGCATTAAGCTGAGTGCTATCTACTTCTTACCAATGGTACTGCTGCTGAATACTCACCATAAAGAGTTCTTTGGCTGGTAAAAAATCGGAGTTAAGGCTCCTATTTTTTATGCCTTGCGAAAAACAAAAAGGGGAGCTAAAAAGCTCCCCTTTAAAGTATCTGAATTCAGACGTCTTATAGTACGTGTACAGATGCTGTGTTAGTTGTGCCAGAAGCAACAAGAGCACCAGAAACCATTACTACGATGTCGCCTTTCTGGCCAAGACCAGTTTCAAGAGCAAGCTCTTTACCGCGAGTGTAGAATGCGTCAGTGCTTTCGAACTCGTCAACAACGATAGGACGAACGCCTTTAGTTAGTGCAAGCTGTGCAGCAGTCTTCTGGTTAGAAGTAAGAGCCAGAATGTTTGCAGTTGGGAAGTACTTACGGATAGAACGCGCAGACTTACCGCCTTTAGTAGCAACAACGATTAGTGGAGCAGCCAGCTTCTCAGAAGTGTCTACAGCACCTTTACATACTGCTTCAGTGATGCGAAGACGAGCGCTGTCCAGACGGTCACCCAGTTCAGCTTTTAGAGCGCCGTCAGTACGGTTAGCGATCTGAGCCATGATAGTTACCGCTTCAACAGGGTACTTACCTTTAGCTGTTTCACCAGAAAGCATTACTGCGTCAGTACCGTCCATGATTGCGTTTGCAACGTCACCCGCTTCCGCACGAGTTGGACGTGGGTTCTTGATCATAGAGTCAAGCATCTGAGTTGCAGTGATAACCATCTTACGTGCACGGTTACACTTCTCGATCATCATCTTCTGAGCGAAGATTACTTCTTCAGCCGGGATTTCAACACCAAGGTCACCACGAGCAACCATGATACCGTCAGAAAGCTCTAGGATTTCGTCAAAGTTGTCAACGCCTTCCTGGTTTTCGATCTTAGAGATGATGTGGATGTCGCTGCCGCCGTTAGCGTCTAGTAGCTCACGGATTTCTTTAACGTCAGCCGCTTTACGGATGAAAGATGCAGCAACGAAGTCAACGCCTTGCTCACAACCGAACTTAAGGTCAGCCTTGTCTTTTTCAGAAAGAGCAGGAAGCTGTACAGATACGCCAGGAAGGTTAACACCTTTGTTTTCGCCTAGTGCACCGTTGTTAAGAACTTTACACTTAACTTCAGTATCAGTAGTAGAGATAACTTCCATTTCGATCAGGCCGTCATCTACAAGGATAGTGTTACCAGCAGTCAGGTCGTTTGCGAAACCAGCATAAGTAACAGCTACTACGTCTTTGTTACCAACAACAGAAGCGTCAGTAGTGAAAGTGAATTCTTGACCAGCAACCAGATCAACGTCATCGCCGTTTTCTAGTTTGATAGTACGGATTTCTGGACCCTTAGTATCAAGAAGGATAGCTAGTTCTTTCTGCTGCTCAGCGATGATAGTGCGGAAGTTAGCGATACGAGTACCGTGCTCTGCGAAGTCACCGTGAGAGAAGTTCAGGCGCATTACGTTCATGCCTGCGTTTACTAGTTCACGTAGCTTCTCTACAGATTCAGTTTTAGGGCCAATCGTACATACGATTTTGGTCTTTTTCATGGAAAATACTCTCCGGTAAGTATAGTTACAGTTTTTAAATTCTAGTCTATTCAGGAAGAAGTACATAAGAAAGAAAATGACAACATTTCTTTCAGTGCTGACTGTCATTGAACGCAGTCAGAGTGACTTCCTGAACATGAAAATCTCACCCAGAAATCCGGCTAATGCTAGGCCCGGTATGGGATTTGTGCCTTATGGATAACTTTAATGTTTGCAATCTTAACAATGAAAGATTGCAAAAAAATAACGACAAATTCTGTAATAAATTTTCTTTTCGGCGCGAATTCTAACATTGAATCTGACCAAGATCACTGTTCAGAATTGTTTTAGAACAAGGTTTTTGCTCAAAATATTTAATTTTTGGTTCAAAATAAATGGACAAGAAAGTTTCACTTTGAATATAATCCTTTCGGTTCGTAACTTATATCTTTCAAGTCATGTCAAAAAGAAATACGCAACTTAGACGTCATATGATTTCAAAACTCGTTGATGAGTTAGGCGAAATCAGTGTTGAAGAACTGGCTAACCGGTTTGAAACTTCAGAAGTAACCGTTCGTAAAGATTTAGCCTCTCTGGAGTCCAATGGCCTGCTGCTAAGGCGGTATGGCGGGGCTATCTCTATTCCTAAAGAGGTAGTAACAGAGGGATTATCTGAAAAAGTTTCAAACCGAAAGGTTGAGATTTCGAAATGTGCTTCTAAGCTAATAAAAGATCATAATCGCATTGTTATAGACAGTGGCAGCACCACCGGCGCGTTAATTCCTCTTTTGAACGACAAAAGAGGTTTGGTAGTGATGACTAACTCACTGCATGTCGCCAGTGCACTAAATGAACTTGAAAACGAGCCTACACTGCTTATGACCGGAGGCACCTGGGATATTCGTTCTGAGTCTTTCCAGGGCCAGGTCGCTGAGTCTGTATTGAGATCCTATGATTTTGACCAGCTGTTTATTGGTGCTGATGGTGTGGATGTTCAGAGAGGCACCACGACCTTTAATGAAATGACAGGTCTCAGCCAGGTAATGGCTGAAGTGTCCAGAGAAGTGATTGTTATGATCGAGTCCGACAAGGTCGGGAGAAGAATCCCGAACTTAGAGCTGTCCTGGGACAAAATTGACGTCATAGTGACCGATGACAGACTGACAGATGAAATAAAGCAACAAATTGAATTACAGGATGTGCGGGTTATCCGGGCATCAGAATAAATATTGTACGAAAGAACAAATAAAATATTGGAGAATCACCATGTGTGGAATTGTTGGTGCAGTGGCACAAAGGGACGTAGCTGAAATTTTAGTAGAAGGGCTTCGCCGCCTTGAGTATCGTGGTTATGACTCAGCCGGTGTTGCGGTTGTTGATGAAGATTGTAATCTGACTCGTGTTCGTCGTCTTGGTAAGGTTCAGGAACTGGCTGATGCCGTTACTGAAGCGAGCGTAACTGGCGGAACAGGTATTGCGCATACACGTTGGGCTACACATGGCGAACCTTCTGAAGCAAACGCACACCCGCATATGTCTGGTGATATTGCGGTTGTTCACAACGGTATTATCGAAAACTATGAAGAACTGCGAGAGACGCTGAAAGAGCGTGGTTATGTATTTACTTCAGAAACCGATACTGAAGTTATCGCTCACCTTGTTGAGTGGGAATACCGCACTTCTGAAACTCTGATTGAAGCACTGCACAAAACGGCCGCTCAGCTTGAAGGTGCATACGGTACAGTAATTGTTGATCGTAACGACCCTGAGCGTATCGTTGTTGCCCGTTCCGGTAGCCCGATTGTTATCGGTTATGGTGTTGGTGAAAACTTCCTGGCTTCGGATCAGCTTGCTCTTCTAAGCGTTACCCGTCGTTTCTCTTACCTGGAAGAAGGTGACGTGGCAGAAGTTACCCGCCGCAGCGTTAAGATCCTTGATGTAAACGGTAAAGAAGTTGAGCGTGAGATCATCGAATCGACGGTAGAGCACGATGCGGGCACGAAAGCGGGATACCGCCACTTTATGCAGAAAGAGATCTTCGAACAGCCGACATCAATGAAGAACGTGATGGAAGGCCGCGTAACCAAAGACTCTGTTATCACCGAAAGTATCGGTGTTAATGCGGTTGAGATCCTGAGCAAAGTTGAGCACGTACAGATCATTGCATGTGGTACTTCTTATAACTCTGGTATGGCAGCACGCTACTGGTTTGAGTCTATTGCCGGTGTTAGCTGTGACGTGGAAATCGCATCTGAGTTCCGCTACCGCAAGTTTGTTACACGTCCTAACAGCCTGCTTATCACCCTGTCTCAGTCTGGTGAAACCGCCGATACGCTGGCAGCGCTGCGTATTGCTAAAGAAAAAGGCTACATGTCAGCAATGACTATCTGTAACGTATCCGGCTCTTCAATGGTACGTGAATCCGATATCGCCTTTATGACCCGTGCAGGAACAGAGATCGGTGTTGCGTCAACAAAAGCATTTACTACTCAGCTGACAGCTATGCTGATGCTGGTTACGGCAATTGGTAAGCACCAGGGCCGTATTGATGCTGCGCAGGAAGCGGAAATTGTAAAAGAGATTCATGCTCTTCCTGTACATATCGAAAGTGCGCTTGCTTACGATAAAGAGATTGAAGCTCTGGCAGAAGATTTTGCGGACAAGCAGCATACGCTATTCCTTGGCCGTGGTGAGTACTATCCAATCGCGATGGAAGCAGCTCTGAAACTGAAAGAGATCTCTTATATTCACGCTGAAGCTTATGCTGCAGGTGAACTTAAGCATGGTCCTCTTGCCCTGATTGATGCAGAAATGCCGGTAGTGGTTATCGCTCCAAATAACGACCTGCTTGAGAAGCTGAAGTCTAACGTGGAAGAAGTTCGTGCACGTGGCGGTCAGCTTTACGTATTTGCTGATGAGAAAGCAGGCTTTGAGAGCAGTGACAATATGAAGATCGTTAAAATGCCGCACGTAAACGAAATTACGGCACCAATCTTCTACACAGTTCCGATGCAGCTACTGGCTTATCATGTTGCTCTGATTAAAGGCACTGATGTTGACCAGCCAAGGAACCTGGCAAAAGCAGTGACAGTAGAGTAAAAACTCTTCTTGTCATAACAAGACCATAAAAAAAAGCAGTCGTTGGAAGCAACGGCTGCTTTTTACTTTTTTGTCATAATCACTCATATTTATTTATAAAACCGGAAATAATTAACATACAAAATTGATAATTACGTATATCATACCGGATTGAAAAGTAAGCAGTATCTGGCGGTTGTTTTGGGCCAGGTTTCAGATTATTTAATATAAGACATATAACAAATTACTTATGTTTACTAAACAGTGTCACCAATTATATTTACTTCTGCTTTTGTGTTTATCTTCAGTGTGTTATGCAGGTAGCGAACCGCTGGTTCTGATCGACAGAGATACACGGGTGGAAGTCTCGATAGATGAACTTCGTTCTCAGGCGGACACGGAGTTTACGATGTTTGCCCCCTTCCGCCACCGGGAAGTGCGGATTAAAGGCATTCTCTTAGAAGACTTGCTGAGCAGGTATTTATCTAAGGTTCCGGAGCGTATCAGATTTACAGCTCTTGATGACTATCAGATAACTTTTGATAACTGGAAAAAGAATCAGTGGGTAGTGGTTACACATGAAGATGGAAAACCGCTTAGCGTACGCCAGCAGGGACCACTGAGAGTTGTTGAGATGGACCTCAATGGTAAAAATGTTAATAACCTGAGAGAGTTTAACGACTGGATATGGATGCTGGCTAAGATTGAAATCCTGCCATGATCGGTAAATTACAGAAGAAAACGTTTTTGTGGCTGGGACTGACTGGTTTCGGTGCACTTCTTGTTTTTACGGTTGAAGTAAGCCTGTATTACCCTGAAGTAAAGAATTATTTTGATAACTCCAGCAGGCTTGCGGCGCAAACCTTAGTGGCCCGAGCCAGGCAGTATCTGACAGAGAGTCTGGTATTGGTTTCTGAGTCTCCCCTTGAGCCATCCAAGCGAGAACTGGCTAAAGAGCGCCTTGATCTTGCTTACGGATTAATGAACATTGACTATCACCTTAGAGAGTACTCCTGTTCATCTTCGGCTCTTGAAAAAATTGATCAGCTCTACATGCAATTAGAGCAACAGAGTGCCTTTACACTCCATTCCTATACAAATACAGCTGCTTCGGTCATTCTGTGTACAGATGATATTCAGTCTACCCTGGATAAAAAGCGGGCCGATCTGGCCAATGATATGTTGAACGAGCTTAACTTTCAGGTTCAGGTGTTAGTTTCAGTTGCTTGTCTGGTTTTTATTGCAGGTTTAGTTATCTGGGGAATACACCATAAACAGTCAAAAATGATTCGTCAGAACCGGGATGAGGCAGACCGCTGGATTCAGCATGCCATGGAAGACTCTCTTACCGGAGCACGAAACCGCCGGGCATTTGATGCAGAGATAACACGGCTTGGTGAGGGAAATCAGCTGTTCTCGCTGCTGATGTGCGATATCGACTACTTTAAGCAATATAACGATAGCTTCGGGCACTTAGAAGGTGATAAGGCTCTAAAGCTGGTTTCTGATGCAATAAGAACCGTTCTGCGTGAAGAGGACTGCCTCTACCGCTATGGAGGAGAAGAGCTGGCAGTTATTCTTTCCCGTACCGATATCAGACAGGCTGAAAAAATTGGAGAGCGCATCCTGAACCTGATCCGGAAACTAGAGCTTCATCATCCAGAAAGCGAGCATGAAGTTGTGACTATTAGTATTGGTTGCGCGACAAGCCGCGAAGAGCCCGGTGCACAGAGTCTGATTCGTTTAGCGGATCAGCGTTTGTATCAGGCTAAAAAAGCCGGGCGTAACTGTATAATTGCTTAAATGACAAGCAGTTAGGCGGGTTAAGTGTGAAGGTTGTCACGCTATGAACGATATCCGCTTTAATTCATTCAAATTTAGGCAGATTATAAGTGCCTACGCAGATGTGGTGGAATTGGTAGACACGCTAGCTTCAGGTGCTAGTGGCCTCACGGCCGTGGGAGTTCAAGTCTCCCCATCTGCACCAAATTCACAAAAAGCCCGCTTTTAAGCGGGCTTTTTTGTGCTTGTTAGTCAGTATCAACACTGTGCAACTGAAGATACTCCCCAGCCTGCTCAACCCCCATATAACGGCCAAGCGTTTTCTGTGGCACTTTACGCAGGTCAACCACAATCAGGCCGTCCAGAGCATCGTTAAATGCAGGATCTACGTTAAAGCAGACCAGCTTACCGTTCAGGCAGATATACTGGCGTAGCAAAACCGGAACTCCTTTACCTTCGTCAAGGCGTGCAATTACGCGGGAAAGCAGCTGCAGGTCACCCAATGCGGTCAGCAGACTGGTGTTCCATAAAGAAGAGTGAGTTTCCAGCGGGTTAGATGCGGTAACACACTTGGCACTTTCGACATCGTAGTGGTGCAGTGTCATTGTCTCAGCCAGCAACTGGCGTGCTTCATGGCTGTAATCGTTGCTTATGCTTACCGGACCAAACAGATGCGTATACTGCGGGTTGCGGTGAATATAAGTGGCAATGCCTTTCCAGAGCAGAAGCAGCGGGCTCATGCTGCGCTGATACTCTGCTCCGATAACAGAGCGGCCCATTTCAATGGCTTTGCCGCCATTCATGCGGTTCAGGAAGCGCTGGTCATAGTTAAACAGGGTTCTTGAGTACAGGCCTTCCAGTTGTCTGTTCTCCAGAACCTGGTCCACCAGGCCAAGGCGGTAGGCACCAACAAGTTGCTGCTTCTCTTTGTCCCAGACAAAAAGCTGCAGGTAATCCTTGTCGAACTCATCGATATCCAGAGCTAGACCTGTACCTTCGCCTGCCTGACGGAAGTTTATTTCACGCAGTCTGCCGATCTCATGCATGAGTGACGGAATATTCTCTGAACCTGTACAGTAAACCTCGTACTCACCGCTGGACAGCAGGTGTGCATCTGACGGAAGAGACTCAAGCTCATTAAGAATTTCTTCCGGAGCCTTTGCCTTAGCCACCGGCTGTGCGTCTTTCATCATGCAGACAGTTTGCGCACTGCTTGCAGCATTGCGGTTTAGCAGGTAAGTATTTAGCCGCAGGTAGTTCACCAGGTTGCGGTCGTCCAGGTTGTTTACTTCTTTGTATCTGATGACGTCACCGATGGCGATGGAAATGGTTTCCTGCTTCTTATTCAGAAGTTCACGTCCAAGCATCATGGTGCGAAGCAGAGGATGTACTTTTCCGGCCACGTAGAAGTGCTTTGAGTTCATTCCGTTGATAAACACCGGTACGGTTACCGCCTTGTTCTTACGGATCAGTGAGCTGACGGAGCGGCTCCACTCTTTATCCTCAAGCTTCTTTTGCTTGCGGTCTACAAGTTGGGAAACTTCTCCGGCAGGGAACATCAGCAGCAGGCCGTCATCTGCAAGGTGCCGGTTTGCTTCTCGCATAGCACGCATATTCGCTTTAACTGCGTTTTTGGTTTCGAATACATCGACACCAATGAAGAGGTTATCAATTTCCGGAACGGTTTTAAGGTAGTGATTCGCCAGAATCTGAATATCACTGCGGATTGAAAGAAGAATTTCCGCAAGGATTACGCCCTCTATACAGCCCAGTGGGTGATTCGCTACAACAACTGTTGCTCCCTTTTCTGGAACAGAGCCAAGAGAGCCGCGCATAACCTGATAATCAATACCCAGAATGTCCAGAGTAAAGCGTAAAAACGCCTGCGTATTACAACCGGCCGGACGCTGTGCATATAGTCTGTCCAGAACACTTAGTCCTGTTGCCCACTCAGCAACAGATTCACCAATGCCAAATGGTGTTTTTCTTGGAAGACGAAACGGACTTGCAGATGGCATAACAACCTCGAATTGATACATATTTCTGGGTAAATGTTATGAATCAAAGGTTGCAGATTGGAGTCAAAAAAATGAGGAGATGGTGACGACTTTATGACATTTGTATTGTCGTCACACACTTTGTTGCAGTGGTCATATTATGAAGCCACTTTCTTTCGTTTGTAAATCTGAGGATATGTTTTTCGCAGGCGAAGCTGTTCCTGAGTTATGTATCTAGTCATCCTTTCTATAGTTTATATGCGGAAGTATTATCACTGTTATCGACCGACATCTAATTTACCTTAGAGTGAGATGTCAAATATCAGTTAAAAAGTGTGCTTCCGGTCAATAATTGGTTTTGCTGGTATTTCTGTTTTCTATCTTGGTGACTAGGATTAGAAATGTACGGAATAAAAAGGGGCTGAATTATGGATCTAAAACAAGACCCACGCTGTTATACCGATGTGTGCATTGACGGACGCTGGTATCACTACGATCACTGTGGAAAAAAAGCATATATGTTATGGGGCGGATCTGCGCCGCAACTGGAGCTGGAAAGGGAGCCAAAAACAGAAGACGAATTAATTGAGCTACTGAAGAATTCAGCTTCTCAGCTTAAATAGCAGAATTCAGATAAAGAAAAAGTCTGGCAATTTGGTTTGCCAGACTTTTTTTGTTTAGGGGGCTTATATCTTAAAGCGCTGCAATCGTTGCTTTCTGCTCTTCAAGCTTAGCCAGTGTCTCTTTATAGCCTTCAAGCTTCTCGCGCTCTTTTGCTACAACCGCTTCCGGTGCTTTCGCCACGAAACCCTGATTGCTCAGCTTGCCTTCGATACGCTTGATTTCGCCGTGCGTTTTCTTCACTTCACCTTCAAGACGAGCCAGTTCAGCATCTTTATCGATAAGACCAGCCATAGGAATCATCAGCTCAGACTTAGCAACCAGTGCCGTTGCACAGGCAGGAGTCTCTTCATCAGCCGCCAGTACACGAACACTTTCCAGCTTCGCAAGAGAGATAAGAACCTGCTTGTTTGCTTCAAGGCGTTCTGCATCTGCTTCATCAGCCGCTTTCAGCATTACTTCCAGAGGTTTACCCGGGTTGATGTCGTACTCTGCACGCAGGTTACGGATGCTGGTGATAAATGCCTTCACCCACTCGATATCAGCAACAACGGCTTCATCGTATGCCGCTTCATCAAATTGAGGCAGTGCCTGAGTCATGATGGTTTCACCTTCAACGCCAGCAAGGCCTTTAACGCTCTGCCAGATAGATTCAGTGATGTACGGGATTACCGGATGAGCAAGACGCAGAGTCTTCTCAAGAACAGTGATCAGCGTATGGCGAGTCGCACGCTGCTGAGCTTCGTTGCCTTTCCAAAGAACCGGCTTAGTCAGCTCAAGGTACCAGTCACAGAACTGGTTCCAGATAAATTCGTAGATGGTGTTTGCCGCCATATCCAGACGGTAGTTATCGATATGCGCGTTGAAGTCTTTTGCTGCGATCTGGAACTGAGATTCGATCCACTTATCAGCCAGTGAAAACTCCATTTCGCCACCGTTCAGACCACAGTCCTGATCTTCAGTATTCATCAGAACATAACGGCTTGCATTCCAAAGCTTGTTACAGAAGTTACGGTAACCTTCCAGACGCTTCATATCCCAGTTGATGTCACGGCCGGTAGAAGCCATAGCAGCAAGAGTGAAACGAAGTGCGTCAGTACCGTAGGCTTCGATACCGTTTTCAAAAGTCTTACGCGTGTTCTTCTCGATCTTCTGAGCAAGCTGAGGCTGCATCATGTTACCGGTGCGCTTCTCAACCAGAGACTCAAGGTCGATACCATCAATCATGTCGATTGGGTCAAGCACGTTACCCTTAGACTTAGACATTTTGTCGCCGTTCTCATCACGGATAAGGCCGGTCACGTAAACTGTCTTAAACGGAACCTGAGGCTTGCCGTTTTCATCTTTGATGAAGTGCATGGTCATCATGATCATGCGCGCAACCCAGAAGAAGATGATGTCAAAACCTGTTACCAGAACATCTGAAGGGTGGAATACCTTCATATCTTCTGTATCTGCAGGCCAGCCCTGAGTACTGAAAGTCCAGAGTGCAGATGAGAACCAGGTATCCAGTACATCATCGTCCTGATGCAGAACAACAACAGGAGCAAGGCCGTGCTTCTCACGTACTTCTTCTTCTGTGCGGCCAACATATACGTTGCCGTCGTTGTCGTACCATGCAGGGATACGGTGGCCCCACCAAAGCTGACGTGAGATACACCAGTCCTGGATATCACGCATCCATGAGAAGTACATGTTTTCGTACTGCTTAGGAACGAACTGGATTTCACCGTCTTCAACCGCTTTCGTTGCTGTTTCAGCAAGCGGTGCAGCGCGTACGTACCACTGGTCAGTCAGCATTGGTTCGATTACCACGCCGCCACGGTCGCCGTAAGGTACTGTCAGGTCGTGATCTTTGATTTCATCAAGAAGACCAAGCTCTTCAAACTCTGCGACTACCGCTTTACGCGCAGCGAAACGCTCCATGCCGTGGTATTTAGCCGGAAGTTCAGTGCCGTATGCGTCGCTTGCTTCGCCGTTAGAGTTGAACACCTGTGCTTCGTCACGGATATCACCGTTGAAAGTCAGGATGTTGATCATAGGAAGCTGGTGGCGCTTACCTACTTCGTAGTCGTTAAAGTCGTGCGCAGGGGTGATCTTCACACAACCTGTGCCCTTTTCCATATCTGCGTGTTCGTCACCCACGATTGGAATGCGACGATCAACGATAGGAAGAATCAGCTCTTTACCGATAAGATCTTTGTAGCGCGGATCTTCCGGGTTCACAGCAACACCGGTATCACCCAGCATGGTTTCCGGACGGGTTGTTGCTACGATAATGTAATCTTTACCTTCTGCTGTTTTTACACCGTCAGCAAGCGGGTAACGGAAGTGCCACATGTGGCCTTTTTTATCTTTGTTTTCAACTTCAAGATCAGAGATAGCGGTGTGCAGCTTTGGATCCCAGTTAACCAGGCGCTTACCGCGGTAGATAAGATCTTCTTCGTAAAGGCGAACGAATACTTCTTTAACCGCATCAGAAAGACCGTCATCCATAGTGAAGCGCTCACGCTCCCAGTCTACAGATGCACCAAGACGACGAAGCTGCTTAGTGATAGTACCGCCAGACTGGCCTTTCCATTCCCAGATCTTGTCGATGAAAGCATCACGGCCGTAGTCGTGCTTTGTTTTGCCTTCTTCTGCTGCAATCTTACGTTCAACAACCATTTGAGTAGCGATACCAGCGTGGTCAGTACCCACCTGCCAAAGGGTGTTTTTGCCCTTCATTCGCTCACAGCGGATAAGCGTATCCATGATTGTGTCCTGGAACGCGTGGCCCATGTGCAGGCTACCTGTGACGTTCGGTGGCGGGATCATGATGCTGTATGATTCTTTAGATGTGTCACCGTGTGGCTTGAAGTAGCCTTTCTCTTCCCAGTTCTGGTATAGAGACTGTTCAATAGATTGTGGGTTGTATGTCTTTTCCATGGCGTTCTTTATGGATACTTTTCGTTGATTTTTAAACAAGTTAAACCGTATAGGTAATTTTCCTCATAAGAAGAAGGAGGTTACCTATACGGTCAATATTTAATTCTGGTGCTCAATTTCGATGGTCTGCATCGAAAAACCAGCCTGACGGTATAGTTTATAACGTTCTCGCGCCAGTTGCCTGGTTTTTTCATCGCAAGGGACGAAGTCTACCACTTGTGCAGAGGTTCGGGCAAAGATTGTCTCATCTTTCGCCAAATTTATTATGATTTGACGGCTCCAGGATGGCTTTAATTTACTGTAACCGATTTCGATTTGAGTGCCGTTTTTTGGGCCTTCGCCGATCAGATTGTGAGGGAGGAACTGCTCAGGCGGACTCTGGAAGAGAATATCGTCCCAGTGTTCAGCTTCTTTTTTGTCGTGAGCGTTGAGATAGATTTTTGCTCCCTGAGAAACAAAGTGACGGATTAAGAACAGCACATATTCCTCGAAGCCATTTTCAGAGGTCTGAGGGGTTTCGGGTTTTATGATGTAAAAAGTGGCTGTGGTCACTGGTTTTTAGCCCGGTATGCATTCCCACGCCGGAGCGTGGGAACGAGGAGAGGAGGGTTACTCTTCGATTTCCTGGCCGCTGCGGTTTAGCAGGAACTGAACCAGCATAGATACAGGGCGACCTGTTGAGCCTTTTGCCTTGCCTGACTTCCACGCAGTACCGGCAATATCGATATGTGCCCAGTGGTACTTCTTGGCAAAGCGGGAAAGGAAACAACCGGCAGTGATTGTGCCACCCGGACGGCCACCAATATTCTGCATATCCGCAAACGGGCTGTTTAGCTGTTCCTGGTACTCATCAGCCATTGGCAGACGCCACGCTCTGTCGCCAGACTGGTCAGAAGCATTGGTCAGCTCGTGAGCCAGCGGGTTATGGTTTGAAATCAGGCCGCTGATATGATGGCCCAGCGCAATGACACATGCGCCAGTCAGTGTGGCAACATCGATAACGCATTCTGGCTCGTAGCGTTCTACGTAAGTCAGTGCATCACACAGAACCAGACGACCTTCAGCATCGGTATTCAGTACTTCTACAGTCTGGCCTGACATAGTGGTCAGAATATCACCAGGACGGTAGGCATTGCTGCCCGGCATGTTTTCACAGCCAGCCAGAATAGCGACTACGTTAATTGGCAGATCCAGTTTCGCCAGTGCTTTCATGGTACCGAAAACAGAGGCTGCACCGCACATATCGTATTTCATCTCATCCATGCCTTCACCCGGCTTCAGTGAAATGCCACCTGAGTCAAAGGTCAGGCCTTTACCGATAAGAACGATTGGTTTCGCTTCAGGATCAGGGTTTCCTTTGTACTCCATGACGGACATCATGGATTCGTTTTTAGAACCACGACCTACTGCCAGGTAAGAGGTCATGCCCAGCTTTTCCATTTCCTCTTCACCGATAATCTTTGTGCTTACCGATTCGTAGTCATCAGCCAGTCTGCGAGCCTGAGAGGCAAGGTAGGCAGGGTTAGCAACATTTGGCGGCATGTTGCCCAAATCTTTGGATGCACGAACACCGGATGCGACAGCAAGACCGTGCGCAATGGCTTTTTCACCAAGGTTCAGCTCACGGCGCGTTGGTACGTTAAATACCAGTTTGCGCAGTGGACGGCGTGTTTCAGGTTTATTGCTCTTAAACTGATCAAAGGTGTACAGGCCTTCTTTTGTCGATTCGACAGCCTGACGCACTTTCCAGTAGGTATCGCGGCCTTTTACATGAAGCTCTGTCAGAAAGCACACCGCTTCCATAGAGCCAGTTTCATTTAGCGTGCTGATGGTTTTCTGAATGATCTCTTTGTACTGGCGCTCACCCAGTTCACGCTCTTTACCGCAGCCAACGAGCAGAACCCGTTCAGATAACACACCCGGAACCTGATGCAACAACAGCATCTGGCCTGGTTTTCCTTCTAAATCGCCGCGGCGAAGCAATGAGCTGATATAGCCGTCACTAATCTTGTCAAGTTGTTCTGCCACAGGAGAAAGTCGGCGTGGTTCAAACACACCCACAACGATACATGCGCTGCGCTGTTTCTCCGGGCTGCCACTTTTTACACTAAACTCCATGGGAACTCCTACATCGTGAAGACAAACTGAACTAAATGTTAGATAATCAGGACCCGGTACGTGAATTTCCGTGTAGAATACAATGAGCCTGGGCCTTGTTTATCCTGTTGGATAAGAAATAATCCCTTATCTAACAATTAGCCAAAAATTAAAAAAATAAAAGGTTCAACGAGAAATTATAGTGATTAGACTAAAAAAACAAGTTTTGTATAGGTACTTTTAGCGTGATTATTGTCAGATATTTGACCCGCGAGACAATCAAGAGCCAATTTGCCATATTTTTTGTGCTGTTTCTGATCTTTGTTAGTCAGAAGTTCATTCGTGTTTTGGCCGATGCATCCGATGGTGATATCCCCGCGAGCTTAATTTTTTCCATTGTTGGCCTTAATATGCCAGCGATGGGGCTGCTAATGCTGCCCCTTAGTCTTTATATCGGGATTCTTGTTACTTTTGGCCGCTTGTATGCCGAAAGTGAGATTACCGTAATGAATGCCACAGGAATCGGCAATAAATTCCTTATTCAGGCGGCACTTTATTTGGCTTTGATTACTGCTGGTGTTGCTGCATTTAACTCACTCTGGCTCGCTCCATGGGCTCAGGACAGAGAAGCTCAGTTACTGGAAGAAGTTGCGGCAGACAACAGTGTTGAACTTCTGCAAAAAGGGCAGTTCCAGAGAACGCCCGATGGCTCAGCAGTAGTATTTATTGATGATGTAGACGGAAAACAGCTCGAAAGTGTCTTTATTTCACAGATAGTTCCGAGAGAGTCTATCCGACCGAGTGTTGCTCTTTCTAAAACCGGCGTGGTTAAAGAACTTGATGACGGCAGACAGGTACTGTCTCTGTTAGAGGGCTCTCGGTATGAAGGGGTGCCTTTCCGTCTGGATTATATGGTGACCCACTTTGATGAGTACGATGCGCTGATTGGCCAGCGGGAAGTCAGGAAAAAAGGCCGGGACTGGGAAGCCAGATCGACGTTTGAGCTTATCGGTAACCCGAGTATTAAGGCCAACGCTGAGCTGCACTGGCGTATTTCTCTGATTATCTGTATTCCTATGCTTACCATGCTTGTTGTGCCTCTGTCTGCTGTAAATCCTCGTCAGGGCCGCTTTGCTAAAATGGGACCGGCAATACTGCTTTATCTGGCTTACTTCCTGGCATTAAGTGCCATGAAATCGGCAATGGAAGATGGCTCTGTTCCTCCTCAGATAGGCATGTGGCCGATTAACAGCGCTCTGTTGCTGGCCGGGATCGTTATGAACACTCTTGATAGCGTCGCCGTTCGCAGATTGAAAGACAGAATAAAACAGAAGAGAAGAAAGGTAGCATAAGGCATGTTTAAGATTCTTGATATCTACATCGGCAAAACCATTATTGCTACCAGCTCTATTGTTTTAGCAACGCTTATCGGACTGTCCGGCATTATTAAATATGTGGAACAGCTCCGTAAAGTAGGCCGGGGTACCTACGACCTGCTGCAGGCGCTTTATTTCGTTTTACTTTCTGTTCCCCGGGATATTGAAATGTTCTTCCCGATGGCTGCGCTGCTGGGGGCACTGATTGGCCTTGGTATGCTTGCTGCCAGCTCTGAGCTGACGGTAATGCAGGCTTCTGGTTATTCCAAGCTGGATATCGGTTTGTCGGTTCTGAAAACCGCTGTTCCTCTTATGCTGATTGTTATGCTGCTGGGGCAGTGGGGTGCACCACAGGCCCAGAAAATGGCGCGTGAACTGAGAGCATTTTCTATCTCCGGCGGGCAGATTGTTTCGGTCCGGAGCGGTGTCTGGGCGCGTGATGCGGGTGACTTTATCTTTATCGGACGGGTTGACGACAACCAGTTAAAAGCCATTAACCTATGGCGCTTTAACAAGGAAAAGAAACTGGATGAAGTGATCTACGCTGCGCGTGCCAGTTATATCGGCGACAACAAGTGGCAAATGAAGGACGTTCAGATCACGGATATGGCGAATGATGTCGAGATATCTAAAGTCAGACTTGATAGTTATGAATGGTCGACCTCTCTGGCACCGGACAAGCTGGCGATAGTGACGGTAAAACCGGAAGAGCTGGCATTAAGTGGCTTGTACGATTATGTCAGTTACCTGAAAGCATCAGAGCAGGACGCTTCCCGCTATGAACTGGCCTTCTGGCGCAAAATAACCCAGCCATTTTCCATTGCGGTAATGATGCTGATGGCACTTTCATTCGTATTCGGACCACTGCGAAGCGTTACTATGGGTGCGAGGATCCTCTCTGGTGTGATTGCCGGGTTTACCTTCTATATTTCCAGTGAGTTCTTCGGGCCGTTAAGTCTGGTATACAGCATTCCGCCATTTGTCGGAGCGATAGCGCCCAGTCTGGTGTTTCTGAGTGTGGCAATTATGCTGTTAAGAAGAAAGCTGTAAGGAATTAAAAAAGGGAAGCGGTGTGTTGCTTCTCTTTTTTTATGTTACTTCGGCTCTTTTAATACAATCACTTCTGTCTTTGCCCACATATCATGAAACCCACGCTTTTCAGGATCAAAAGGTACGCTCAGATTTGCAAGGCCAAAGGCTGATGTGGCGACTCTTATCAGAGCCTGAGTTAGAGTAACCGCATTGCCGTTACTGTTTTGAACCCTGAGCTTCCAGGCTCTCATACCGACTGTCTGACCGGCTCTGGTCCAGAAATAGACAAAGAATCCAACCCATAAAGCCACCAGATAGAGCGTAAAGAGAGAGCTGGCAACAGGGTGTCTGGAAAGTAAATCGCTGGCATCTATATACGGTGCATACTCCATCGCTCCAGCAGCAACAAGGGCTTCTAATACGGCAATGACCACACCGGCAGCCATCATTTCAATCGCAATAATAACCAGACCGTCATAAATAAGGGCGGCAAGACGTCTGAAAAGACCTGCTTTTGGGTAATCTGCTTTGTTTTTCATCGTTATTCTTCAGATAAAGAGTGAATACCAATCCCGGCAATCACTGAACAGCTAATTACGGGCATTGGTATAAGAATAGAATATCAGCTAACTTATTAGCCAATTTACTCTAAAATCGCCTGACTTCAAAAGGTGAAAAGTAAATTGTGCAAACAAGATTTACTTCTAAGAATTAGTGCTATTCTTTGTATTGAGACTTTTGTTACTTAATGACTGTTTTTTATTTGGGGTGAGTTATGGTTACTGGCAGATTAGCTGTGATTGGTTCAATGATCAGAAAAAGTGTAGGCATTTCTGTAGTGTTTGCAGTGCTTGCTGCAATTGCCGCAGGCTTTATTGCCAGCCCGGCTTGCTCATCATGTGGTGCTATGGAATTGATGAATGTGGCGGGAACGATCATTAAGAGTGCGTTGATTGTTTATATGGCGTGCCTCAGCTTTGCTGCGCTTTATGGATCGTTATCACGTATGCCTGAGCAGTCTTAAACTCTACAAAGAAAGTTTATCCGAAAGGCTCTGATAATTATCGGAGCCTTTTGTTTTTTATAGAGCTGGAATTGCCTTCAGGTGTTAAAAATATCAACACGATTCTTGAGGAATTACATCCATCACCTATAGTTGAAATACGGTTTCCCAATACTCGAACAGGGAGTTGCTGGTGGGTACAGAGAAGGAAGTCTCATTTGGTAATGATGAATTTATCGTTACCAAGACAGATACCAAAGGGATGATCACATACGCCAACAGAACCTTTATGCGTGTGGCTAACTATAGTGAATTGCAGCTGATTGGCAGGAATCACAACATTATCCGTCATCCGGATATGCCCAGAGGGGTGTTTTACGGATTGTGGAAATCAATAAAGTCTAAGCAAGAGTTTTTTGGTTTTGTAAAAAACTACACCTCAGAACACAACTACTACTGGGTATTCGCAAATGTTACTCCCGATTTGGTAAACGGCAGTATTGTCGGATTTTACTCTGTCAGGCGTTCGGCTCCGCGAGGTGCATTAGAGGTGATTGAACCTGTTTACCGGCAGATGCTTCAGCAAGAGCGTTCAATGGAAAAGAACAGAGCGCCCGAAGCTTCCTGGAGCTGGCTGCAAAACAGCATCTTAGAATCTCACCAGACCTGCTATGAAGAATTTATCCTTAGCCTTTACCACGAACACTATAAAGGAGGCTGATAGTGATTAAACGTACAAGTAAAGTCAGCCGAAATATACTGCTGCTCAGACAGAAATTCCTGGTTATCTGCCTGGTGTTTGTGTCTGTTACGAGCCTCTTATCTGCCGTTAATATTTACAATTACGGCATCAGTTCAATGAACCTGGTTTTGCCGGTGTTCGCCATCCTATTTGCTACGTATGCCTATTATGATCAGGGGCGCCCTATGTATGTTCTGGAAAAGATCAGGGAGGCTCTGGATGAGGCGAAAAAGGGTAATATCCATATCCGCATTGTGAAAACAAAGGGACTTGGAGAGATTGGGCATGTTGCCTGGGCGCTGAACGATCTGCTGGATATTGTGGAGACAAACTTTAAGGAGCTGTCGAATACCTTCCAGCGTGCCAGTGAAAATAAGTATCACCGAAAGGGTCTGGTTCAGGGATTGCCCGGTGAGTTTGCCAAGACAATGACTAATATCAATATGGCTATCGACTCCATGGAGAAAGCCCATATCTTCGCCAGACAGAACCGCTTGCGCAGTGAGCTGCACCATATCAACACCACAAACCTTCTGATTAATCTGAAAAATAACCAGCACGAGCTGGCCGGTCTTTCAAGCAAAATGGACGATGTGCTTTCCATTGCAACTGAGAGCCGGGACGGGGCGGAGGAGAGCCTTTCTGCTGTTGGTGTTATCCGTAACTCTTTAGACGATATGAATTCACGTATGTCGGCAATGGAAAGCACGGCGCAGAATCTTGGAGAGGAGAGTATCCGCATTGCTGAAACCATCAAAGTTATTACCGATATAGCCGATCAGACTAATCTTCTTGCTCTTAATGCTGCCATAGAAGCGGCAAGGGCTGGTGAGTTTGGCCGGGGATTTTCTGTGGTAGCAGATGAGGTGCGCCAGCTGGCGGACAGAACCCGCTCATCAACCGCTGAAATAAACAGTACTATCAGCTCTCTGACCAGTCAGATTGAGGATATGGTTTCTCAGACTTTAACCGTCGGAGAACAGACCAAGACAGTCAGTGATGAAGTGACCAACTTCCATGTGAACTTCGACAAAGTAGCAGATGCTTCGCAGCGAACCATTATGCTGATGAATCAGGCGAAAGATCTCTCCTTTGCTTCTCTGGTGAAACTGGACCATGTGGTTTATATGCAGAACAGCTATATCGGTCTGGAGCGGGAAGGCTCTGGCACTGAGGCTGATGAAGTGAGAGGTGATCATTACAGCTGTAACTTAGGTAAGTGGTACTACGAAGGCGAGGGTTATAAGAGCTTCCACGAGTTATCTGCTTATCAGAGTCTGGAAACTCACCATATTCAGGTTCACGAGCATATTCATGCGGCACTGGAACTGGTTGGAGAGGACTGGAAGTCTGATGATGAAGTTCTGAATCAAATGCTTGTCCATGTTAACAATGCAGAAGCGGCAAGTTCCAGAGTGGTAGAGACGATTTCAGATATGCTCAGAGAAAAGTATGGCTAATTAATCGGCAACTAACTCACAAATAACAGCTTTATCCTTGCGTGGTAAGGTTTCATCCGTATAATGCTCAGAACAAATTGCCGGTGTGGTGAAATTGGTATACACGACGGATTCAAAATCCGTTGCCTTCGGGCGTAGCGGTTCAAGTCCGCTCACCGGTACCATCATTTAAACAACAAAGCCTCGACTTATGTCGGGGCTTTGTTGTTTCTGCTCTGTGAAAATCAACTCATCACATTCTGAGGTAGCAAAAAAAGCCAGCCATGGGGATGACTGGCAAACAATAAACATAAACAAAACGTCAGTTGGCTAGGAACTTCTGTATGCGTATGAGCATTAGAAGTTACTTAAATATTAGTAAATGAAAGGCATTTTCGCAAAATAACCGTGCTTAAATGCGGATTATTTTTTGTGATGCTTACCAAATATTTAGCAACAAATTAGTAACAATAATCAAAAATAAGACACAGCTTAAAAATTGGGTAATAGAGGGTTTAAATAATAGGAAATCAATAGATTGAATATACAAATGGCTATAGTCTGATTTATGTTCAGTCTAATTATGCGAACAAAAGAACATACAAAAGGAATTATTATGAAAAAAGTCGCTATTATACTCCCTTCTCTTGTTGCTCTTTCTATCCAGGTAGCTAATGCAGAGGTGTACCTGGGTGGTAAGCTGGGTAATACCTGGGCCGATGATGCTTGTTATGCAAGCTCCCCATGTGATGACGATAGCTTTGGCGGTGGTATTTATGCCGGTTATGATTTCACAGATATGATTGCACTGGAAGCTGGTTATGACCGCTTAGGCAGCCTGGAGTCTAACTTCAATGATAATGGCACCTCTGTCGTTATTGATGATACTTTCTCCGCATTTACGCTTGCGCCTAAACTGACACTTCCAATGGATAGTCTGGATATTTTTGCCAAGCTGGGTGCTGCGAAAGTAGATTACGGCAGTGCAGATGACCTTGTTTTAATGGGCGCTCTGGGTGCTGAATATGCATTCTCTAAAAACTTGCTTGGCCGTTTAGAGTATCAGCGTATCAACAATATTCAGGATGACTTTGTTGAAGGTATGGATCTTGATTCAGTGTTCCTGGGTCTTACCTATAAGTTTGGCAGCAAGGCTAAACCCGCTCCGGTTATTGAACCAAAAGTTGAGCCTGCTCCTGAGCCGGCACCTGTAGTAGAAGAACAGGCACCTGTGGTAGAAAAGCCAAAACCAGAGATTAAGCGCTTCCAGGAGTTTGGTACTGAGCTGTTTGATAATGACAGCTACAAGCTTGCTCAGGGTAGTGAGCAGTACTTTGACTGGATTGTTGGTGTAATGGATAAGTATCCTCAGGCTGAAGTAGAAATCATTGGTCATACTGACTCTGTTGGTTCTGAAGCATACAACCAGAAGCTGTCTGAAAACCGGGCACAGGCAGTGGCAGATTACTTGTATACACAGGGCGTTGAAGCGTCACGCGTAACTGTAAAAGGTATGGGTGAGAGCCAGCCGAAAGCAACAAATGATACTCCGGAAGGCCGTATGGCAAACCGAAGAGTAGAAGTGATCATCAACGAGTTTGAGTATCAGGAATAATTTTTCTGACATCCGGTTGATTATTGAAGCAGAGATCCTTTTTTGGATCTCTGCTTTTTTGTTTTTTTAATGTAAAGAAAATATTTTGATCCGGATCATCAATGTTTCAATTATTAGCTTGGATTCACTTTTGTGTGACTGAATTCTGAACATTTTTTTAACATTAGTTATACAATCGGCCCCAGTTGATATTCACAGGGGAGGTGTAGAATGTTTTCTACAGGAGATAAGCCAGGAAAGGGCTCTTATATGTGCGAAAAGTGCCGTATAGCAGTTGTGTTGGATGACGATAGTAAAGTACTGCCATACTGCCCTTGTTGTGAAGCACGTAACTACCTGACCAAAAGCTGGGAGAAAAAGAGTAAATAGATCCTTACTGAGATGTTCGAGCTTTGTTTTGTATGTATAAACTCCCCGGTCGGCTCGCCGGGGTTTTTTTATATCTGTTAGAATGACTTTTCATTCTGTATTAATCCGGGAAACTTATGCTCAGTAATGTAAACCTTAATCTGCTCCGTTCTCTGCATGTACTGCTGGAAGAGTGCCATGTCAGCAATGCAGCTCAACGTTTACATGTTTCTCAATCTGCTGTTAGCCGCCAGTTATCTCAGTTGCGGGAGTTGTTTGGTGATCCTCTGTTGATCCGGGAAGGAAACCGCCTGATCCCCACTCCTAAAGCTCTGGATATCAAAGTGAAACTCTCTGCGCTTTTTAAAGAGTTTGATCATTTACTGGATGAGCAAAACTTTGAGCCGTCTCAATGGAGCGGAGAGGTGGTTTTTGCTTCCAGTGATTATGTCGCTCAGTATATCTTTCCTGACTTTGTGGTGCAGACCAGAAAACAGGCTCCGAATGCGACTTTTAGATATGTCATGTGGCAACCGGAGTATCTGTCGGAGTTATCCAATACCAACATACACCTGGCATCGACAATGTTGCCTGAAAAGCCCGATGGATTATCGAGTCTGTTTTTGGGTGAAGATAAGCCTGTTATCGTAATGAGTCAGGGACACGCTTTGTCTCAGCAGCCTGAGCTCAGCGTTGACGACATTCTTCGCTACCCGCATATCGTTGTGAGTGCCGGGGGAGATAAAAACTCTCAGTTTGAAGCCGCACTGCGTAAAATAAAGAGAACCCGGACCATAGGACTTCGGGTTCCGTTCTTTTCGGCGGCATTTCACTCCTTGCTAAACAGCGACTACCTCCTTGTCATACCTGAACATATCGCCAGAACGGTTAGCCAGACTCTGCCTGTTATTTACCGGACCATTCCACTCGATCTTGCCAGCCATAAATACTGGCTTATATGGCATACCAAGTATGACCAGGATCCGGCTCATAGCTGGGTGCGGGAGCAGGCTTCTGAAGTGCTGAAGAGTTCGATTTACTCTATTGGGTATAATCTAAAATCATAACCTGAATGAATTATTTTAATTTCAATTCATAGCTGCTTGTTGCTATTGTTGTTCGAAATAAAGTGTTGTCGCTGGAATATTTATGACTTTTACGGTTTGGTTATCTCTATTTACTATATGCCTGCTGGGGGCTATGTCGCCAGGGCCAAGTCTGGCTATTGTTGCTAAACACAGTCTTGCGGGTGGCCGTATTAACGGAATTGCAACCGCATGGGCTCATGCAACCGGAATCGCAATCTATGCACTGATCACTCTGGTTGGTCTGGCTGCGATACTGCATCAGTTTCCAATTGTATTTAAAGCTATCAGCATCGTTGGTGCTGTTTATCTTGCTTATTTAGGTGTGAATGCGTTGCGTTCAAAAGGGGGCATAGCAGCCAGACTGGAATCCGGAGAAAAAGTAAGTGCATTAGAGTCAGCGAAAGAGGGCTTTTTTATATCGCTTACCAGTCCTAAGATCATGATGTTTTTTACCGCCCTGTTTAGTCAGTTTATTACCGCCGGAAATGAACTGAGCAGCAAAACCCTGATTGTCGCAACGCCCTATTTTGTTGACGGGCTCTGGTATACCTTTATTACTCTGATGCTCTCCTCTCCGATCCTGCTTGATCGCTTACGATCAAAAGCTCAGCTAATCGATCGTCTGACTGGTGCGATATTGATCCTTATTGCCTGCAGGCTCGTCTGGACACTCTAATAAAAACTACTCTATATGTTGTGTGGATTGCCGGAGCTTAGCTCCGGTTTTTTTGCTTGTGTAAAATCAGCAGTATTACTTTTTATATAAAATTCAGTGGATTTCATTCTGTGTAAAGAAAATTATACGAATGGTGTAAAAATTAATATCGTTTTTTTCTAGTGCTTACTGCTATTTTTGGCAGGTTTGGCTTTCTTAACTAGAAGTGATTGACTGGTTTTTCTGCTTCATCTGGACTTATCTACTTTTGTGAGATCTGGGAGGGGTTGATTATACAGGTGGTCAGGAGAAAAATAGCCCTGACATTCTAAATATCAGTGACCTGACAGACAGAAAAACTCTGGCTGCATAAAATATGAGTATATAAGGACAAACCATGGACAACTCAGTGGCAGTAGAAAGCCGGACCGGTGGGAACCGGCTGGTAGATTCAATAAGACTTCTTGGCCCGGGAATCATGACGGCAACGGCAGCTGTTGGTGGCTCTCATCTTGTGGCATCAACAAAAGCCGGTGCCATTTATGGCTGGCAACTTGCGGCTGTCATTCTGCTTGTAAATCTTTTTAAGTATCCGTTTTTCCGGGCAGGCGTACAGTACACTATGGGAACGGGTCAGAGCCTGATTGAAGGGTATAAAGATCTGGGCAAACCTTATTTATGGTTGTTTACCGCTTTGGCCGGAGTCTCGTCTGTGGTAAATAGCGCCGCTTTATTGCTATTCAGTGCTAGTCTTCTGAGCTATTTCTCTCCCTTTGAGCTTTCTCTGACTGCCAATGCCGGAGTGATTCTGGTGGTTTGTCTGGCAATACTGCTGGCTGGGCACTATAAAGCCCTGGATGGTCTGTCAAAGGTCATCATGGCAGTGCTGGTGCTTGCAACTGTGAGTGCAGTAGTGATTGCATTCGGTAATGGCGCTGTTGCTCCAGCTGAGTATGAAGCGCCTTCTGTCTGGAGTATCGCTGCTATCGGTTTTGTGGTGATAATGATGGGCTGGATGCCGGCCCCTATCGAAATCTCTAGCCTGACATCAATGTGGCTTAAGAGTCAGCGTAAAGAGCAAAATGTAACGGCAAAATCAGCGCTGTTTGATTTTAATGTTGGTTATATTGGTACCGCACTTCTGGCTGTTGTATTCCTTGCTCTCGGTGCTCTGGTTCTTCACGGAAACGGTCAGGAACTGAAAACTTCGGGAATTGGCTTCTCTCACCAGTTAGTTAGTATGTATGCAACGACTATTGGTGAGTGGTCACGCTATCTTATCGCAGTGGTTGCCTTCTTCTGTATCTTTGGCAGCACAATCACGGTTATTGATGGTTATTCACGCGCGATGGCAGAAGCGCAGCTATTGATTCAGGAAAAGCCGCTTGAGCAGCGTAAGCATCACAATATATGGATGATTGTAGTGAGCGTTATCGCTATGGCTATCCTGATGTTCTTTACATCAGCACTGATGACGATGCTGAACTTCGCTATGATTCTGGCATTTATGACCACCCCTGTTTTTGCTTTACTGAACTATAAACTTCTTACTCGTTCAGAACTGGAAGGTGAGTTAGCACTAACTCCAAGGCTGAAGGCACTTTGTTGGGTTGGCCTGGCGTACCTGTTTGGTTTCCTGGGTGTCTTTATCTGGTGGAAGTGGCTAATGTGATTCTGATAAAAAAGGCTTCTTCGGAAGCCTTTTTTATTATCAACGGGTTAGGTGTTGAATTTTATGGTGCATTTTACTTAACGGCGTATTTATTGATAGCTGTCATATTAATTTGTCTGTAATTTGTTATATGTAGCATTTCTGTTTTAGCCATTGACCAAAGTATCACCTATGTCCAGTAGTAGAGATCCAAGAAATAAAAACTACCCGAAAGATGTGAACCTGATATCGACGACTGATCCTTCCAGTATTGTCACTTATGCGAACGAAGTTTTTTGTGATGTCGCTGAGTACAAGGAAGAGGAACTTATTGGTAAACCGCATAACGTTGTGCGGCATAAGGATATGCCGAAAGCTGCATTTGGCCAGCTATGGCAGTACATTCAGTCCGGAAAAAGCTGGATGGGTCTGGTTAAGAATCAGTGTCAGGGTGATGGTCACTACTGGGTTTCTGCCTTTGTTACACCGATTAAAAACGAAAAAGGCGAAATAACGGAATATCAGTCCGTTCGCTCAAAACCTGAACCGGAACAGATTGACCGCGCAGCAGAGCTGTATAAGAAGCTAAATAAGGGTGAGAAAGTTTCAGGTTTCAGACTTCCTTTTGTATCAGCGCCGTTAGCTTTTGGTCTGATTACCTTGCTGCTATCTGCCCTTTTGCTGGCGGGTATCTCCCCACTATATATAGGCGTTGCAGGAATTACTCTGTCTGCACTGATGATGGGTCTCTCTCTTTATCACGGCAAGCGCTTTAACAAAATCAAACAGCTAGCCAATGATGCCTATAGTAATCCGCTTATGGAAAAGCCATATACCGGATGCTTTGACGATTATTCACAAATTGAACTGGCGCTGATGATGCGCAAGGCTGAGCTAAGAGCTGTTTCTGGCCGGACTGCTGAGACTGCGGGTAAGATACTGATTAATGCGGAAGAAGAGTTTGGAACCATTCAGTCGATAGAGCAGAGCCTTGGCCAGCAGTACAGTGAAACTGAAATGGTTGCTGCTGCGGTTGAAGAGTTGACTCAGTCAATTAACGATGTGTCATCCAGCGCGTCTTCTGCTTCAAAGGTTGCAGAGGAGGCCCGCTCAGAATCAGATGCAGGGCTGGAACGTATTAACGAAACTATCGCAGTTATCGATAATCTTGCCCGGGAGCTGGAGAACTCAAGAGAGGTTATCGATCAGCTTTCTAAAAATAGTGAGAAAATCGAAAGCATTCTGGATGTTATCGGAACAATATCAGAGCAAACGAATCTGCTGGCACTAAATGCCGCCATTGAAGCAGCAAGGGCCGGGGAGGCCGGGCGTGGTTTTGCTGTGGTTGCAGATGAAGTCCGTTCTCTGGCAATTAAGACAAGATCGTCAACCGATGAGATTCAGGGGATGATTTCTCAGCTTCAGGAAACAGCGGACAATGCCGTCTCTATAATGGAGAAGGGCGGAGAGCTTTCCAAAGACTGCACTGAGAAAGCCGGCGACACAGGAAGAGTGCTAAATAACATCGCTGATATGCTAAACCGTGTAACCGATAATAGTCACCAGATAGCGGTGGCGGTTGATCAACAGGCGGGTGTGACTCAGGAAGTGAATAACAATCTGTTGAACATTAAAACGCTGGCGGATGAAACTCTTGAGGCGTCTAAAGGATCGGTGTCCAGGACAAGTATGCTGGTGGATAATCTTGAAGCACTTCAGCGTTTGATCAAGCAGTTTCAGTCATAAAGATGATGGCACGGTAGCATTTCAGTTTTCAGAACCTGTGATCCTGAGGTGCTATCACTGTTGATTTTATTTATATTTCCGAATATAACTCTTACTTTATAGTTTTGCTAATATATAAGAACGGAATGTAACTTATCGCAACATTCCGGCATTGAGGTGCATATCGACACTTGGAATGCATTATCAATGTTTCTCAAATGTCTTATGCTTATGTTGTGTTTCAACTTATATAGATCGGGTCGTTTAGAAAAAAGTGGCTAGCATTAAAATTACTGTAGACAGAATTCGGCCGGGGCTGCATGTTCGTCTGCCAGTAAAGTGGAATGAGCATCCATTCCTTTTCAATAGTTTTAAACTGAAGAACCAGGATCAGATCAACATGATCAAACATCTGGGGATTCAGCACGTCTATATAGATCCAAGCCAGAGTGATACGACTCCGCTTCCGGTCACCGAAACCGGAGGCTCTGAAGACTCAAAGTCAGAAGAAGTTAATATCGATGAGCAAACCAAAAAGATGTGGGATGAGAAACAGTCGCGCATTGATAAGCTGAATAATTACCGGCGTCGTGTTATTAGCTGTGAAAAAGAGTTTGAACGTTCACTTTCACAACTTCGTTCTGTTATGAGCAAGATACGCAGCCGTCCTGAGACTGCGGTTAACGAAGCTGCTCTGATGGTGGACGATATCGTTGAGAAGCTGCTTTCCGATGATAACGTGACTCTACACCTGATGAATGGTAAGAGTGAGTTTGAAGATATCTACTTCCATTCGCTCAACGTTTCTATTTTGTCGATGATGATCGCCAAAAATAAGGGGCTTAATAGTCAGCAGATAAAAGAAGTGGCTTTTGGTGCCCTGTTTCACGATATCGGCAAGATCAAGATCCCTACGGCGATTCTGCGTAAAACCACGCCTCTGACAGAGCCTGAGCAAAACTACCTTAAGCTTCATACCAAGTATGGCCTCGACATGGCCGATGCGATTAAAGATTTTCCTGACAGCGCAAAAAGAATTATTACCCAGCACCATGAGATGGTTGATGGTTCCGGATACCCCGATGGTAAAAAAGGGGATGATATTGATGAGCTGTCGCAGATAGTTGCAGTAGTAAATGCATACGACAATCTGTGCCACACCAATATTACCGCTGAGCAGAAGGTGCCTTATACCGCGCTGGCTTATATGTATAAGAACTGCCAGGCACTATATAACAGTGAAAACCTCAATATTCTGATCAAGTTTATGGGGGTTTATCCGCCGGGAACCGTTGTTCACCTTTCAAATAAAATGGTGGGCATGGTGATCTCTGTTAACGCAAGCAACATTCTTTACCCGAATGTACTGCTTTATGATTCGAATGTTCCCCGGACTCAGGCTCCTATTGTTGACCTGGCAGATAAAGACATAAAGATAGAGGGAGCAATTGTTCCTTCTAAATTACCTGATAATGTCAGAGAGTATCTAAATCCCCGCTCACGCATATCTTATTTCTTTGATAGTGACGATTGATAGTTATCCACAGGATTTTGTGGATAACTTGTTACTTCTAAGTGCTTATCCTTGTATATAGGAAAAAGTCAGAAAAATTTCTTTTTTTTTTACAGAAAAGTGTTGCCAAGAGAAAATCCCTCCCTATAATGCGCTCCTCGTTGGCACGGCAGAGTTACTTAACAGAAACTTCTACTGCTAACGAGGCGGAAAGCCGGATAATGGTTGTTTATTGAATTTAGAAATAAAATGAAATAAACGAAAAATAGTGGTTGACACGACAAGTTATCTAGCTAAAATGGCCGCCCTCTTCGAGAGAAAGTCTGAAAGGCTTAAAAACGAAAGTTTTCTTTCTCGAAGCGCCGAATGGCAAGCTCTTTAACAATTTAAACCTATCAATCTGTGTGGGCACTCGTTGATGATAATCAAAAAGATTTATCAATGAACTGAGTGACCAAACAAGTAATTAGTTACTTGGCACAGTCAATTCAATTGTTGAATAGGCCCTGGGCCCTGGGACGGGCTTCGCCCTACTGGTTCCTGGGAAAACCTTTCAACAGTTAACAGTATTCATTGAGCCGGTCGCAAGACCACAAGAACTTTAATTGAAGAGTTTGATCATGGCTCAGATTGAACGCTGGCGGCAGGCCTAACACATGCAAGTCGAGCGGAAACGACTTAACTGAACCTTCGGGGAACGTTAAGGGCGTCGAGCGGCGGACGGGTGAGTAATGCTTAGGAAGTTGCCCGGTAGAGGGGGATAACCATTGGAAACGATGGCTAATACCGCATAATACCTACGGGTCAAAGTGGGGGATCTTCGGACCTCACGCTACCGGATACGCCTAAGTGAGATTAGCTAGTTGGTGAGGTAAAGGCTCACCAAGGCGACGATCTCTAGCTGGTCTGAGAGGATGATCAGCCACACTGGAACTGAGACACGGTCCAGACTCCTACGGGAGGCAGCAGTGGGGAATATTGCACAATGGGCGCAAGCCTGATGCAGCCATGCCGCGTGTGTGAAGAAGGCCTTCGGGTTGTAAAGCACTTTCAGCAGTGAGGAAGGTAGTAAGTTTAATACGCTTATTATTTGACGTTAGCTGCAGAAGAAGCACCGGCTAACTCCGTGCCAGCAGCCGCGGTAATACGGAGGGTGCGAGCGTTAATCGGAATTACTGGGCGTAAAGCGCATGCAGGTGGTTTGTTAAGTCAGATGTGAAAGCCCGGGGCTCAACCTCGGAAGGTCATTTGAAACTGGCAAGCTAGAGTACTGTAGAGGGGGGTAGAATTTCAGGTGTAGCGGTGAAATGCGTAGAGATCTGAAGGAATACCGGTGGCGAAGGCGGCCCCCTGGACAGATACTGACACTCAGATGCGAAAGCGTGGGGAGCAAACAGGATTAGATACCCTGGTAGTCCACGCCGTAAACGATGTCTACTTGGAGGTTGTTCCCTTGAGGAGTGGCTTTCGGAGCTAACGCGTTAAGTAGACCGCCTGGGGAGTACGGTCGCAAGATTAAAACTCAAATGAATTGACGGGGGCCCGCACAAGCGGTGGAGCATGTGGTTTAATTCGATGCAACGCGAAGAACCTTACCTACTCTTGACATCCAGAGAAGCTAGAAGAGATTTTAGTGTGCCTTCGGGAACTCTGAGACAGGTGCTGCATGGCTGTCGTCAGCTCGTGTTGTGAAATGTTGGGTTAAGTCCCGCAACGAGCGCAACCCTTATCCTTGTTTGCCAGCGAGTAATGTCGGGAACTCCAGGGAGACTGCCGGTGATAAACCGGAGGAAGGTGGGGACGACGTCAAGTCATCATGGCCCTTACGAGTAGGGCTACACACGTGCTACAATGGCGCATACAGAGGGCGGCAAGCTTGCGAAAGTTAGCGAATCCCAAAAAGTGCGTCGTAGTCCGGATTGGAGTCTGCAACTCGACTCCATGAAGTCGGAATCGCTAGTAATCGTGGATCAGAATGCCACGGTGAATACGTTCCCGGGCCTTGTACACACCGCCCGTCACACCATGGGAGTGGGCTGCAAAAGAAGTAGGTAGTTTAACCTTCGGGGGGACGCTTACCACTTTGTGGTTCATGACTGGGGTGAAGTCGTAACAAGGTAGCCCTAGGGGAACCTGGGGCTGGATCACCTCCTTAACGATAGATTGTCTTTGACAAGTGTCCACACAGATTGATGGTTTGAGCTTTTATAAGCTCAGAGCATAGCTCTTTAACAATTTGGAAAGCTGACAAAATAACGATTTGATTAATCGTTATTTGTAAAAGTTCTCAAATCCTAAATCTTAATGATTTAGGTACCAAAACAACACATTCAAGTGTTCTTGGGAATGACATTTTATGTTGTTCATATTTGAGTCCGGCAAAATCGTGTCTGCATCATGTCCTGTTTGTCTTCACTTTTCAAAGTGAAAGCAAAGAGTTAATTGCAGACAACTTTGGTTGTTTAACAAAGACCCTTTGGGGTTGTATGGTTAAGTGACTAAGCGTACACGGTGGATGCCTTGGCAGTCAGAGGCGATGAAGGACGTATTAACTTGCGATAAGCCCAGATTAGGCAGTAAAAGCCACTTGAGTCTGGGATTTCCGAATGGGGAAACCCACTTACATAAGTAAGTATCCTTAACTGAATACATAGGTTAAGGAGGCGAACCGGGGGAACTGAAACATCTAAGTACCCCGAGGAAAAGAAATCAACCGAGATTCCGAAAGTAGCGGCGAGCGAAATTGGACTAGCCCTTAAGCTTTTAATGATACAGGTGAAGGCTCTGGAAAGTGCCGCGATACAGGGTGATAGCCCCGTAACCGACATGTCATTTTAAGTGAAATCGAGTAAGGCGGGACACGTGATATCCTGTCTGAATATGGGGGGACCATCCTCCAAGGCTAAATACTACTGACTGACCGATAGTGAACCAGTACCGTGAGGGAAAGGCGAAAAGAACCCCTGTGAGGGGAGTGAAATAGAACCTGAAACCGTGTACGTACAAGCAGTAGGAGCCCCATCACTAAGCTTGGTGATGATGTGCTCATTGCGAGTACTTTTGCTGATGGCGGTTAACAATGCGTCTTTTTGCATTGTTCAACCTACCAAATCAAGCAGAGGTGGCTTAGTGATGGGGTGACTGCGTACCTTTTGTATAATGGGTCAGCGACTTATATTCAGTGGCAAGGTTAACCATTTAGGGGAGCCGTAGGGAAACCGAGTCTTAACTGGGCGTTTAGTCTCTGGATATAGACCCGAAACCAGGTGATCTAGCCATGGGCAGGTTGAAGGTTGAGTAACATCAACTGGAGGACCGAACCGACTAATGTTGAAAAATTAGCGGATGACTTGTGGCTAGGGGTGAAAGGCCAATCAAACCTGGAGATAGCTGGTTCTCCCCGAAAGCTATTTAGGTAGCGCCTCGGACGAATACTACTGGGGGTAGAGCACTGTTAAGGCTAGGGGGTCATCCCGACTTACCAACCCTTTGCAAACTCCGAATACCAGTAAGTACTATCCGGGAGACACACGGCGGGTGCTAACGTCCGTCGTGGAGAGGGAAACAACCCAGACCGCCAGCTAAGGTCCCAAATTATAGCTAAGTGGGAAACGATGTGGGAAGGCTAAAACAGCTAGGATGTTGGCTTAGAAGCAGCCATCATTTAAAGAAAGCGTAATAGCTCACTAGTCGAGTCGGCCTGCGCGGAAGATGTAACGGGGCTAAGCTATAAACCGAAGCTGCGGCTGCATACTTTGTATGCGGGGTAGGGGAGCGTTCTGTAAGCCGTTGAAGGTGTATCGTAAGGTATGCTGGAGGTATCAGAAGTGCGAATGCTGACATGAGTAACGATAATGGGGGTGAAAAACCTCCACGCCGGAAGACCAAGGGTTCCTGTCCAACGTTAATCGGGGCAGGGTAAGTCGACCCCTAAGGCGAGGCTGAAAAGCGTAGTCGATGGGAAACGGGTTAATATTCCCGTACTTCTTACAATTGCGATGGGGGGACGGAGAAGGCTAGGTGGGCCTGGCGACGGTTGTCCAGGTTCAAGTGCGTAGGCTTGAGAGTTAGGTAAATCCGGCTCTCTTTAAGGCTGAGACACGACGTCGAGCTGCTACGGCAGTGAAGTCATTGATGCCATGCTTCCAGGAAAAGCCTCTAAGCTTCAGATTGTAAGGAATCGTACCCCAAACCGACACAGGTGGTCGGGTAGAGAATACCAAGGCGCTTGAGAGAACTCGGGTGAAGGAACTAGGCAAAATGGTACCGTAACTTCGGGAGAAGGTACGCTCCTGACGGTGAAGTCCCTTGCGGATGGAGCTATTAGGAGTCGCAGATACCAGGTGGCTGCAACTGTTTATTAAAAACACAGCACTGTGCAAAATCGTAAGATGACGTATACGGTGTGACGCCTGCCCGGTGCCGGAAGGTTAATTGATGGGGTTAGACTTAGGTCGAAGCTCTTGATCGAAGCCCCGGTAAACGGCGGCCGTAACTATAACGGTCCTAAGGTAGCGAAATTCCTTGTCGGGTAAGTTCCGACCTGCACGAATGGCGTAATGATGGCCACGCTGTCTCCACCCGAGACTCAGTGAAATTGAAATCGCTGTGAAGATGCAGTGTACCCGCGGCTAGACGGAAAGACCCCGTGAACCTTTACTACAGCTTGGCACTGAACATTGAGCCTACATGTGTAGGATAGGTGGGAGGCTTTGAACCCGTGTCGCCAGATACGGTGGAGCCATCCTTGAAATACCACCCTTGTATGTTTGATGTTCTAACTTAGCCCCATTATCTGGGGTGAGGACAGTGCCTGGTGGGTAGTTTGACTGGGGCGGTCTCCTCCCAAAGAGTAACGGAGGAGCACGAAGGTGGGCTAATCACGGTTGGACATCGTGAGGTTAGTGCAATGGCATAAGCCCGCTTGACTGCGAGAATGACAATTCGAGCAGGTGCGAAAGCAGGTCATAGTGATCCGGTGGTTCTGAATGGAAGGGCCATCGCTCAACGGATAAAAGGTACTCCGGGGATAACAGGCTGATACCGCCCAAGAGTTCATATCGACGGCGGTGTTTGGCACCTCGATGTCGGCTCATCACATCCTGGGGCTGAAGTCGGTCCCAAGGGTATGGCTGTTCGCCATTTAAAGTGGTACGCGAGCTGGGTTTAGAACGTCGTGAGACAGTTCGGTCCCTATCTGCCGTGGGCGTTGGAGAATTGAAAGGGGCTGCTCCTAGTACGAGAGGACCGGAGTGGACGAACCTCTGGTGTTCGGGTTGTCATGCCAATGGCATTGCCCGGTAGCTAAGTTCGGAATCGATAACCGCTGAAAGCATCTAAGCGGGAAGCGAGCCTTGAGATGAGTTCTCCCTGGCAGTTTAACTGTCCTAAAGGGTTGTCGTAGACTACGACGTTGATAGGCAGGGTGTGTAAGCGTTGTGAGGCGTTGAGCTAACCTGTACTAATTGCCCGTGAGGCTTAACCATACAACACCCAAGGGGTTTTGATGGACTCAAAGCAAGAACGAATAAACTTGAATGTGAATTGAGAATCTGGCCCTGGGCCCTGGGAACGGACTTCGTCCTACAGGCACTGGGAAAAGAAAAGACAGCTTTCCGAATTGATAAGGTACTTTGTCCCAGGGCCTATAAACCCAGGGCCCAGGGCCTTATAAAAAGAATTTGCTTGGCGACCATAGCATTGTGGACCCACCTGATCCCATGCCGAACTCAGAAGTGAAACGCAATAGCGCCGATGGTAGTGTGGGGTTTCCCCATGTGAGAGTAGGACATCGCCAGGCTTTGAACATAAATTGTTCCCGTAACTTGCATCTTTTGCCGTTGCGATGCTCATGTACTGACGTACACTGCGCTTCTCACGCCAAAATCTGCGGCGTTACAGAAACAATTTAACGTCCAAAGCGGTTATGCGTAAGACTTTGGATATAAAAAACTCTACTTGCTTACTTGTTAAGCAAGTGACCATAAAGTTTTAAAAATAGTTAGAACTTTATGTTGACTTTCAAAGTAGAGAACGTATTATACGCGTCCTGCTTAAGTGCTAAGGCACTGAAAGCAAAGCTCTTTAATAATTTAAACCTATCAATCTGTGTGGGCACTCGTTGATGACAATCAAAATAGTTTCTTCGGAAACAATTTGGTTTCAATGAACTGAGTGACCAATACGAATGAGCAATCATTCGGCACAGTCAATTCAAACACTATTTATTCGTAAGAATAGGTAATGTAATCAGTATTCATTGAGCCGACAAAATCTTAAATTGAAGAGTTTGATCATGGCTCAGATTGAACGCTGGCGGCAGGCCTAACACATGCAAGTCGAGCGGAAACGACATAAACAATCCTTCGGGTGCGCTTATGGGCGTCGAGCGGCGGACGGGTGAGTAATGCTTAGGAAGTTGCCCGGTAGAGGGGGATAACCATTGGAAACGATGGCTAATACCGCATAATACCTATGGGTCAAAGTGGGGGATCTTCGGACCTCACGCTACCGGATACGCCTAAGTGAGATTAGCTAGTTGGTGAGGTAAAGGCTCACCAAGGCGACGATCTCTAGCTGGTCTGAGAGGATGATCAGCCACACTGGAACTGAGACACGGTCCAGACTCCTACGGGAGGCAGCAGTGGGGAATATTGCACAATGGGCGCAAGCCTGATGCAGCCATGCCGCGTGTGTGAAGAAGGCCTTCGGGTTGTAAAGCACTTTCAGCAGTGAGGAAGGTAGTAAGTTTAATACGCTTATTATTTGACGTTAGCTGCAGAAGAAGCACCGGCTAACTCCGTGCCAGCAGCCGCGGTAATACGGAGGGTGCGAGCGTTAATCGGAATTACTGGGCGTAAAGCGCATGCAGGTGGTTTGTTAAGTCAGATGTGAAAGCCCGGGGCTCAACCTCGGAAGGTCATTTGAAACTGGCAAGCTAGAGTACTGTAGAGGGGGGTAGAATTTCAGGTGTAGCGGTGAAATGCGTAGAGATCTGAAGGAATACCGGTGGCGAAGGCGGCCCCCTGGACAGATACTGACACTCAGATGCGAAAGCGTGGGGAGCAAACAGGATTAGATACCCTGGTAGTCCACGCCGTAAACGATGTCTACTTGGAGGTTGTTCCCTTGAGGAGTGGCTTTCGGAGCTAACGCGTTAAGTAGACCGCCTGGGGAGTACGGTCGCAAGATTAAAACTCAAATGAATTGACGGGGGCCCGCACAAGCGGTGGAGCATGTGGTTTAATTCGATGCAACGCGAAGAACCTTACCTACTCTTGACATCCAGAGAAGCTAGAAGAGATTTTAGTGTGCCTTCGGGAACTCTGAGACAGGTGCTGCATGGCTGTCGTCAGCTCGTGTTGTGAAATGTTGGGTTAAGTCCCGCAACGAGCGCAACCCTTATCCTTGTTTGCCAGCGAGTAATGTCGGGAACTCCAGGGAGACTGCCGGTGATAAACCGGAGGAAGGTGGGGACGACGTCAAGTCATCATGGCCCTTACGAGTAGGGCTACACACGTGCTACAATGGCGCATACAGAGGGCGGCAAGCTTGCGAAAGTTAGCGAATCCCAAAAAGTGCGTCGTAGTCCGGATTGGAGTCTGCAACTCGACTCCATGAAGTCGGAATCGCTAGTAATCGTGGATCAGAATGCCACGGTGAATACGTTCCCGGGCCTTGTACACACCGCCCGTCACACCATGGGAGTGGGCTGCAAAAGAAGTAGGTAGTTTAACCTTCGGGGGGACGCTTACCACTTTGTGGTTCATGACTGGGGTGAAGTCGTAACAAGGTAGCCCTAGGGGAACCTGGGGCTGGATCACCTCCTTAAACGATAGATTGTTGTTGATTAGTGTCCACACAGATTGATTAGGTTTAGAAAAAAGAGTATCTTAGGAACCTTCTCCTAAAAAGATTGCTCTCGTTGAGCAGTCGTTTATATGTGGGGCTATAGCTCAGCTGGGAGAGCGCTTGCCTGGCAGGCAAGAGGTCACCGGTTCGATCCCGGTTAGCTCCACCACTTTCTTCTGCAAAATAATTTCATCGTCGTTTATATAATAAGCAGCGAGAAATTTTTTCGGCTCTAAGAAAGTAATTGATAAGATTATTTATGCGTATTCCATGAGTGCTCATAGGTGATTTATTATTTAAATCAAGCTCTTTAACAATTTGGAAAGCTGACAATTATCTATTTTGATTGAATAGATAATGTAAAAGTTCTCAAATCTTAATCGAAAGATTAAGTACCAAAACAACACATTCAAGTGTTCTTGGGAATCTTACTTTTAAAGTAAGTATTCATATTTGAGTCCGGCAAAATCGTGTCTGCATCATGTCCTGTTTGTCTTCACTTTTCAAAGTGAAAGCAAAGAGTTAATTGCAGACAACTTTGGTTGTTTAATTAACAATTCCTCGAAACTTCTTGGGGTTGTATGGTTAAGTGACTAAGCGTACACGGTGGATGCCTTGGCAGTCAGAGGCGATGAAGGACGTATTAACTTGCGATAAGCCCAGATTAGGCAGTAAAAGCCACTTGAGTCTGGGATTTCCGAATGGGGAAACCCACTTACATAAGTAAGTATCCTTAACTGAATACATAGGTTAAGGAGGCGAACCGGGGGAACTGAAACATCTAAGTACCCCGAGGAAAAGAAATCAACCGAGATTCCGAAAGTAGCGGCGAGCGAAATTGGACTAGCCCTTAAGCTTTTAATGATACAGGTGAAGGCTCTGGAAAGTGCCGCGATACAGGGTGATAGCCCCGTAACCGACATGTCATTTTAAGTGAAATCGAGTAAGGCGGGACACGTGATATCCTGTCTGAATATGGGGGGACCATCCTCCAAGGCTAAATACTACTGACTGACCGATAGTGAACCAGTACCGTGAGGGAAAGGCGAAAAGAACCCCTGTGAGGGGAGTGAAATAGAACCTGAAACCGTGTACGTACAAGCAGTAGGAGCACCTTCGTGGTGTGACTGCGTACCTTTTGTATAATGGGTCAGCGACTTATATTCAGTGGCAAGGTTAACCATTTAGGGGAGCCGTAGGGAAACCGAGTCTTAACTGGGCGCATAGTCTCTGGATATAGACCCGAAACCAGGTGATCTAGCCATGGGCAGGTTGAAGGTTGAGTAACATCAACTGGAGGACCGAACCGACTAATGTTGAAAAATTAGCGGATGACTTGTGGCTAGGGGTGAAAGGCCAATCAAACCTGGAGATAGCTGGTTCTCCCCGAAAGCTATTTAGGTAGCGCCTCGGACGAATACTACTGGGGGTAGAGCACTGTTAAGGCTAGGGGGTCATCCCGACTTACCAACCCTTTGCAAACTCCGAATACCAGTAAGTACTATCCGGGAGACACACGGCGGGTGCTAACGTCCGTCGTGGAGAGGGAAACAACCCAGACCGCCAGCTAAGGTCCCAAATTATAGCTAAGTGGGAAACGATGTGGGAAGGCTAAAACAGCTAGGATGTTGGCTTAGAAGCAGCCATCATTTAAAGAAAGCGTAATAGCTCACTAGTCGAGTCGGCCTGCGCGGAAGATGTAACGGGGCTAAGCTATAAACCGAAGCTGCGGCTGCATACTTTGTATGCGGGGTAGGGGAGCGTTCTGTAAGCCGTTGAAGGTGTATCGTAAGGTATGCTGGAGGTATCAGAAGTGCGAATGCTGACATGAGTAACGATAATGGGGGTGAAAAACCTCCACGCCGGAAGACCAAGGGTTCCTGTCCAACGTTAATCGGGGCAGGGTAAGTCGACCCCTAAGGCGAGGCTGAAAAGCGTAGTCGATGGGAAACGGGTTAATATTCCCGTACTTCTTACAATTGCGATGGGGGGACGGAGAAGGCTAGGTGGGCCTGGCGACGGTTGTCCAGGTTCAAGTGCGTAGGCTTGAGAGTTAGGTAAATCCGGCTCTCTTTAAGGCTGAGACACGACGTCGAGCTGCTACGGCAGTGAAGTCATTGATGCCATGCTTCCAGGAAAAGCCTCTAAGCTTCAGATTGTAAGGAATCGTACCCCAAACCGACACAGGTGGTCGGGTAGAGAATACCAAGGCGCTTGAGAGAACTCGGGTGAAGGAACTAGGCAAAATGGTACCGTAACTTCGGGAGAAGGTACGCTCTTAACGGTGAAGTCCCTTGCGGATGGAGCTATTGAGAGTCGCAGATACCAGGTGGCTGCAACTGTTTATTAAAAACACAGCACTGTGCAAAATCGTAAGATGACGTATACGGTGTGACGCCTGCCCGGTGCCGGAAGGTTAATTGATGGGGTTAGACTTAGGTCGAAGCTCTTGATCGAAGCCCCGGTAAACGGCGGCCGTAACTATAACGGTCCTAAGGTAGCGAAATTCCTTGTCGGGTAAGTTCCGACCTGCACGAATGGCGTAATGATGGCCACGCTGTCTCCACCCGAGACTCAGTGAAATTGAAATCGCTGTGAAGATGCAGTGTACCCGCGGCTAGACGGAAAGACCCCGTGAACCTTTACTACAGCTTGGCACTGAACATTGAGCCTACATGTGTAGGATAGGTGGGAGGCTTTGAACCCGTGTCGCCAGATACGGTGGAGCCATCCTTGAAATACCACCCTTGTATGTTTGATGTTCTAACTTAGCCCCATTATCTGGGGTGAGGACAGTGCCTGGTGGGTAGTTTGACTGGGGCGGTCTCCTCCCAAAGAGTAACGGAGGAGCACGAAGGTGGGCTAATCACGGTTGGACATCGTGAGGTTAGTGCAATGGCATAAGCCCGCTTGACTGCGAGAATGACAATTCGAGCAGGTGCGAAAGCAGGTCATAGTGATCCGGTGGTTCTGAATGGAAGGGCCATCGCTCAACGGATAAAAGGTACTCCGGGGATAACAGGCTGATACCGCCCAAGAGTTCATATCGACGGCGGTGTTTGGCACCTCGATGTCGGCTCATCACATCCTGGGGCTGAAGTCGGTCCCAAGGGTATGGCTGTTCGCCATTTAAAGTGGTACGCGAGCTGGGTTTAGAACGTCGTGAGACAGTTCGGTCCCTATCTGCCGTGGGCGTTGGAGAATTGAAAGGGGCTGCTCCTAGTACGAGAGGACCGGAGTGGACGAACCTCTGGTGTTCGGGTTGTCATGCCAATGGCATTGCCCGGTAGCTAAGTTCGGAATCGATAACCGCTGAAAGCATCTAAGCGGGAAGCGAGCCTTGAGATGAGTTCTCCCTGGCAGTTTAACTGTCCTAAAGGGTTGTCGTAGACTACGACGTTGATAGGCAGGGTGTGTAAGCGTTGTGAGGCGTTGAGCTAACCTGTACTAATTGCCCGTGAGGCTTAACCATACAACACCCAAGGGGTTTTGATGGACTCAAAGCAAGAACGAATAAACTTGAATGTGAATTGAGAATCTGGCCCTGGGCCCTGGGAACGGACTTCGTCCTACAGGCACTGGGAAAAGAAAAGACAGCTTTCCGAATTGATAAGGTACTTTGTCCCAGGGCCTATAAACCCAGGGCCCAGGGCCTTATAAAAAGAATTTGCTTGGCGACCATAGCATTGTGGACCCACCTGATTCCATGCCGAACTCAGAAGTGAAACGCAATAGCGCCGATGGTAGTGTGGGGTTTCCCCATGTGAGAGTAGGACATCGCCAGGCTTTGAACACCTTTTTGTTTTCAGATTTTTCAGAAAAATCTAAAGGCAAAAACTGATAGCTGACAGCTTAGGACTGACAGCTTGATGAGTGGAGCGGTAGTTCAGTTGGTTAGAATACCGGCCTGTCACGCCGGGGGTCGCGGGTTCGAGTCCCGTCCGCTCCGCCACTTTATATGAAACCTCAGTCGAAAGGCTGAGGTTTTTTTGTGTTTGGGATTTATGTGTCCATTTCGGCTTTTGTTGTATGGGCTATGGGGCGGACTTCGTCCTTGAGGGGGATAACCCCATAACCCCATAACCTTTATTTCGGCAACACAACCCGATCAATCACATGAATAACCCCATTACTAGCTTCAATATCTGCAGCTACAACTTTGGCGTTATCTATCATTACATTACCGCTGTTGGTTTTTACCATCAGGCTCTGGCCTTGCACTGTTTTAGCGCTATCAATATTGACGACATCAGACGCCATGACTTTACCTGGGACAACGTGGTAGGTTAGTACCGCAATTAGCGTATCTTTGTTCTCTGGTTTAAGTAGGCTTTCTACTGTACCTGCCGGGAGCTTGGCAAAGGCTTCGTCGGTTGGGGCGAATACGGTGAAGGGGCCGTCACTCTTCAGGGTATCTACAAGTCCGGCAGCTTTTACCGCAGCGACAAGTGTATTGAATGAGCCATTGCTTGCTGCAATATCAACTATATCCTGTTTCATCATCTTATTAGAATGCGACGATGTGTTGCTGCATGCTGCGATTGCGAAAGTTGCTGTCAGTGCCATCAAAGCTGAAATAAGTTTCTTAAACATAATTTGTTCCTTTTGAATATCGTGTTTCTAACGCTGGGTTTGTGTGTCGTTATCTGGTACGTGAACCTAAAAGGAAAAGATCACTCGTCAGGCGTTGAGAGTAAAAAAAGACCACTTCCTCACATAAAAATGAGATCTTTGTTCAAAAAATCTTCAGTTTGAGTCTTCTTAATGATAGGATTGTTAGCTCTAGAAATTAGGTATGTCAGATCAGCATCTGTTGATCCACACTTAAGCCATACGAGGTAAGGATTTTCCTCACTGTTCTCAAGACGAGTTATTGGATAAGTGAAACAATAAAAGAGGAAATCCCTGTGGAATATGTTGACGCTTTAGGTTATGCAGTGCCTGTTATTATCGCAATCTCGCTTGCAGCTAAAGATGTAGTAACCATGCGTGTGCTGAACACACTTGTTTGTGCACTATGTCTTGGATACGGAGTATTGTCGGCGGAGTCGTCGATAGTGACTATCAGCGGACTGGTTTTATTAGCGAATACATACTCGGTATTGAAAGCTTACCGTTCTAAGCAGATGAGACAAAAAGTGGTGACTTCAAAGCTGAAAGCAGCTTAAAGGAAAATCCGGAATTGGCATAAGACAAAGGGAGCAGTGATTTGCTCCCTTTGTTCTTCTATACGCCTTTCTCATTACCCCAGAGATACACATGTAACTGAGGCAGAACCGTAACATCAAACCATTTGCGGTTAACGACAGCATCGACAAGTTTGCGGGTATTGCTTGCAAGCGTATCCTGATCCGGTTCGTCATCAAGCTCAGTATTACACGGCTGTAAAAAGAGTGGTAATTGTGGGTAACGCTCTTTGAACTCACCTGCCCATTCAAGGTCTTCTTCATCAGCGACAACAATCTTCAGGCTGATGTCAGCGTTTCCGGCTGCAATCAGGCAAGCTTCAAAACGCTCCCTCACAAAACGCATTTTGCTTGAGGGTGGTTTCGGGCTGAAGGTTATCTGATCCAACAGTGAAAACCATGCTGCTGAAACACTACCTTGGGTTTCCATTGCAAAAGTGTAGCCTTTGGACTTCCCGAGCAGAATTAGCTCTGAAAGCTCCTGAGTGGCCGGATTACCACCGGAAAGCGTGATCAGCAGAGGCTTTCCGTCACTCAGCTTTTCAACTTTAGCCATGATCTCTTCAGCACTCATCTGATACCAGTCATCACGATAAGACTTATCTACTGCGTGAAGCGTATCGCACCAGCTGCAGCGAAAATCACAGCCAGCCGTTCTGACAAAAACGGTAGGCCTGCCGATTGACGCACCTTCGCCCTGAATTGTTGGGCCAAATATTTCAGAGATTAAAATCATGGGCGGTACTCTGCCCAGGTCTTTGGTGTTTCAGAAACTGCTACAGCACATACTTCCGGCCAGCGCTCACTGCACCACGTATAAAGGTGCTTAGCAATACGCTCGGCGGTTGTGTTATCTGCACCAAGGACATCATTAAGGTGTTGGTGATCTAAATTGTTGTCGATATATTCTTTCAGAGGAGAAAGTTCACGATAGTCACGTACAAAGCCGGTTGAATTCAGGGTTTCTGAAGCCAGCTCTACAATTACTTCATAGTTGTGGCCATGCAGACGTGTACATGGGTGATCTTCCGGCAATCCCTGTAGTTGGTGAGATGCGCAAAATTGGAAGGATTTACGAATACGGTACATAGTGCATTGTCCTAAACAGTCTAATTAACAATGCAGCACAAGAACCCGAACCGGAAGGTTCAGGAAGTGTGTTTTTTACCTGGTGCTACGACAGGGCTGATTAGTATTTCAGCGAAGCGGGATTGTATATTAATTTCAGATAAGAAAAAAGCCATCTCTTGCGAGATGGCTTCTTTAAAAGTGGCTCCCCCTGCGGGACTCGAACCTGCGACATACGGATTAACAGTCCGCCGTTCTACCAACTGAACTAAGGGGGAATAAGTGGTGCCGACTACCGGAATCGAACTGGTGACCTACTGATTACAAGTCAGTTGCTCTACCTACTGAGCTAAGTCGGCACACTAAATAGTGGCTCCCCCTGCGGGACTCGAACCTGCGACATACGGATTAACAGTCCGCCGTTCTACCAACTGAACTAAGGGGGAACAAATTTTATAAGAGATGGTGCCGACTACCGGAATCGAACTGGTGACCTACTGATTACAAGTCAGTTGCTCTACCTACTGAGCTAAGTCGGCACACTAAATTCTCAACGATTTAACACAACAGCACCAAATCAAAATATGGTGCCCGGAGGCGGAGTCGAACCACCGACACGAGGATTTTCAATCCTCTGCTCTACCAACTGAGCTATCCGGGCGAGGTGTGTATTAAAAGGTTTTTCGGCTTTGAGGTCAATAGAAAAATTGAAAAAATTAGCTGTTTGATGCTTTTCTGTACTCAAGTTTGAGTTTTTACTAGTTGGGTGCTTGAGATGTCAGCACTGAAAGGGGGTGGCAGGTATTTTACAGAAGTAATTTCTCCTCTCCTGAGGGGGATAAACAAAGTGTAATTGTTAAAACTCAATACTCTCGTTGCTTTATATCTATGAATGATAAATGCAAAGAAATAGCCAAAAAGTATATATTGCTTTGTCGGTTTGTTTCTTGCTGTATTTGTTGTGAGAATTACATGTAACATCATGATAAAGATAAAAATATTCTTTGTGACTTTGCACGTAAACTGACGGAGCTAAAACAGTATCCTGAATATCGGGCTTTAGAATTTCTTCGTTTTTTAAAGCGGAAATTTATAGGTTTAATCATGGAACCCACTATTTACGAGCTGATTATTGCTCTGTGTGTCGTCGTCGCACTAGGCTGGCTGATATTAAAACAGTATTACCCTCAGGCAGTGTTAACCATTGCCGGTATTATTCTTTACCTCTCTTCTCACTGGATAAACGGCACACCAATTATTGCGGACTCTTCAGGTCTGGCGATCCTTGATGTGTTTATCAAACTGAAAGACATATTTGCTTATCGCACTGGCGGATTAGGCCTGGTAATCATGTCGGTTGCCGGTTTTGCTGCTTATATGTCTCATATAGGTGCAGCTCAGGCTCTGGTGAAGGTTTCAGTGAAGCCTGTTTCAATGATAAGCAATCCGTGGATTACGCTTGCACTGGCTTATCTGATTGGGATTTTTGTCAGTCTGTTTATCACCTCTGCAACCGGTCTGGGTTTGCTTTTAATGGTGACTTTGTATCCGATTATGCGTGGCGCCGGGATCTCTAAGGCCTCCGCTGTTGGTGTTATTGCTACCTCACAGGCTTTTGAGATTGGTCATGTTCAGTCAAACCTGATCCGGGCCGCTGAAGCGATTGAAATGAGCAACGTGGACTACTTTGTTGATTATCAGGCGCTTGTCGCTGTGATTATGGTTTTCTCTACCATGCTGGTTCATGTCTGGTGGCAACGTCGCTGCGATGCGAAAGATGGCTGGGATCCCCGACAACATGTTAATGAGCCCGAAGAGGTTGAAGAGGGTAAGGTTGCCATTCCCGACGCACCTTCCTGGTACGCGATTTTCCCTCTGTTTCCGTTTGTTCTGATGCTGTTCTTCTCCAAGCTGGTGTTGGGTAATCCGGCAGTGATCGCCTGGGTTAAAGAGTTCTGGCCAGGCTACCCGCTGCAGGCAATCAATCTGGATGTTGTCGTTGCTATGCTGGTTCCGGCTATTCTGGCCATGGTGATTCACGGTATCCGTGGCCGCAGCTTTAAACAGGCTACTGACGGCTACAAGGTCTTTCTGGAGGGGATGGGATCGGTGTTCGCCAGCGTGGTTGTGCTTATTGTTGCCGCGCAGCTTTTTGCTGATGCTCTGAAGGATATGGGGGCTGTTACTGCATTTTTGAATTTCGCCTCCGGTCTTGGTGTTAATGGTATCGGGATGATCATTGTCTCCACCGCTCTGATTGCTTTTGCGGCCGTATTAATGGGCTCAGGCAATGCCAGTTTTATGTCTTTTGTTGAGATAGCTCCGACTATCGCAACCAAATTCGGTATTGCCAAGATTAGCGTAATGTTGCCGATGCAGATGGGTAGCTCTATTGGTCGGAGTATGTCACCTATCGCTGCGGTCATCGTTGCTGCTGCGGGCATTGCCGGCATTTCGACTACTGAAGTGGTCCGTAGAACCATAGTTCCAATGCTATCCGCATTGGTGACTTGTCTCGTCCTGACCATTGCCTTTTACTACTAACCAGATACAAGCGGAGAAAGTTATGTTTACTGAGAAGTTTCTTTCAGACCTGAATGAGTTAGTCAGCATAGATTGCGGTTCTGATAACAAGGAGGGAGTGGAGCAGGTTGCGGATGTTATCACTCGCCACTTTAAACAGATGGAAATGGAAGGAAAGACGTGGTTTGCTGACCGAAAAAGCATCCATCATGAGTGTGGTCCTTTTCTGATCTTCAGCAACAGAAAGCAGGCTGAAACGTACGATGTTACTTTACTGTGCCATATGGATACGGTTTATAAGCCGGGTATTTGCGATCAGTATCCTGCTTACACAGACGGTGATAAGTACAGAGGTCCGGGTGTTTCTGATATGAAATCGGGCTGTCTTGCTGTTATTTATGCTCTTAAGCTGATGGCAAAAGAGGTCTTCGATTCACTTTCAGTTTGTGTCTGTTTTACTCCTGATGAAGAAATTGGAGCGCCTTATTCACACTCTTATATTGAGGAAGTCGCGAAGAGATCGAAAAGAGTGCTGGTTGGTGAAGCCGCAAGACCTGATGGCAGCCTGCTAAAAGCCCGTAAAGGTAATGGTAAAATTCAGGTTGAGTTCTTTGGTAAAGCAGCTCATGCGGGAAGTGCTTTGACTGAGGGTGTATCGGCAGTCACCGAACTGGCTCACTGGGTGCATGCAATCAATGACCTGGTTGATCTGAAAAAAGGCACCACAGCATCCGTCGGTATTGTCGAAGGGGGGACAGGAATTAATGTTGTTCCTGATTACGCTAAAGCTATGGTTGATTTACGGTTTCTGGAGAATTCTGAAGGGGACCGGGTTCTGGACTATCTGCATACCCTAAGTGAAAAGCCTTTTCTGCAAGGCATGAAAGTTAAAGTACAAAGGCTTGCCGGGAGGCCGGCATTTCAGGTTGTTGATGGTGCCCCGGAGTTGATTGAGCTGGTAAAAAATAGTGCTCAGAAGCTGGATATTGATATCAACTTTATTACCGGAGGCGGAGCGTCTGACGGTAATATAGCGGCTGCTCTTGGTGTACCGACCATTGATGGTTTTGGCCCCTGCGGTGGTGGTTTCCACAATGTGAAGGAGGAGTTTGTTCTGATTTCTACGATTGAGCCAAGAGTGAAGTTACTGACTAAAGTGCTGGAAGAGCTGGGCTCTGACCGTTAATGAAAAGCAAAATTGTCGCCGAGGCGGGAGTTTGATTGAAGCGCGCTGTAGGAGATAAGGTTATTGCATATTCTACAGCGCGTAGAGAGTAGATCCCGGACAAAAGCTTCGCAATTTCCAGGATGACACTTTTCTTGCAGGGAGAAGGTTAAGCGGTACGCTTATACTTGATATCCCAGACACCGTGTCCAAGGCGGTGGCCACGAGCTTCAAATTTGGTTAGCGGACGCTCTTCCGGACGCGGAATGTAATCGCCGTCTTCTGCAATGTTTTCATAGCCAGGAGCCTGATTCATCACTTCAACCATATGCTCTGCGTAGTTTTCCCAGTCTGTTGCCATATGGAAAATACCTGTCTCAAGAGCCAGTTTCTGACGAACCATTTCAGCAAACTCAAGCTGAACGATACGGCGCTTGTGGTGACGTTTCTTATGCCATGGGTCCGGGAAGAATAGCTGTACGGTATGCAGGCTGCTATCCGGGATCATATTGGCAAACACTTCCACGGCATCGTGGCACATGACTCTCAGGTTAGTTACACCTGCTTCCTGTGCATCTTTCAGACAAGCGCCAACACCAGGGCTGTGAACCTCAATTCCGATGAAGTTTTTCTCAGGGGCATTCTTAGCCATCTCAACCAGTGATGCGCCCATACCGAAGCCGATCTCCAGCACGACAGGGTTATCGTTGCCGAACACTTCACTCCAGTTAAGCAGCTCTTCTTTGTAGTCGATCCCCATAGTCGGCCAGCAATCATTAATTGCGGCTTCCTGACCTTTAGTTAAACGTCCTTCCCGACGTACAAAACTACGTACCTTACGTATCAATTTGCCATCTTCGTTATATTCGTTTGTGGTCACTTCACTCATGAGTTCGCCTGTACAAAGTTAAGTCATTTAAATGTAGAGCGGGAATTATCCAAAGATCTGCCCTCGGTGCAAGTCAAATATGCAAAATACCCACACTCTTTTCCTGTTTTACACAGCAGAAGAATTGTGATGCAATTTCCCGCAATAAGAAAACTATCAATGAGCATGTTGTGACACCATTTTCCCAAGCAATACTTACCTGGTATGAAGCCTATGGCCGTAAAGAGCTGCCGTGGCAGAAAGAGAAGACCCTCTACAAGGTTTGGTTATCCGAAATTATGCTGCAACAGACGCAGGTAACCACTGTCATCCCTTACTTTGAACGCTTTGTCGAGAGATTCCCGACCATAACTGATTTAGCTAACGCACATCAGGATGAAGTGCTTCATCTCTGGACCGGCCTTGGGTACTACGCCCGTGCCCGCAACCTGCATAAAGCGGCTCAGATTGTGCGAGACCGGTATCAGGGAGAGTTTCCAACTGATATTACTGCAGTAAATGAACTGCCTGGTGTGGGGCGTTCAACTGCTGGTGCCGTGCTTTCCTCTGTTCTTAATCAGCCCCACGCGATTCTGGATGGAAATGTAAAGCGTACCCTAGCCAGATGCTTTACCGTTGAAGGCTGGCCGGGAAAGAAGGCCGTTGAGAGCCGTTTATGGGAGCTGGCCGAACAGCACACGCCTGAGACAGATGTTGATAAGTACAATCAGGCAATGATGGATATGGGTGCGCTTGTCTGTACCAGAAGCAGGCCTAAGTGTTCACTCTGCCCGGTTGAAAGCTTCTGTGAGGCGAAAAAGCAGGGAAGAGAGTCGGAGTTCCCGGGTAAGAAGCCTAAAAAGGAAAAGCCGGTAAAAGAGACCTGGTTTATTATGCTGTATCACGACAATCAGGTCTGGCTGGAGCAGCGCCCTCAGTCCGGGATCTGGGGCGGGCTGTTTTGTTTTCCTCAGAACGAGCATGCTGATATTCAGCTGCAACTGGACAGCCGGGCTATTTCAGATTCGGATATTGAGTCAGTAACAAACCTTATCAGTTTCAGGCATACATTTAGCCATTATCATCTGGACATCACACCTTTGCTCATAAAGTTAAACAAACAACCCGGTCTGATAATGGAAGGTGCGGGTGGTCTCTGGTATAACTTATCTCAACCTGAACAAATTGGTCTGGCTGCTCCGGTAAAACAGCTGATTGAAGCCTTACCCTTTGAAATTAACTAAAGGAAAAATTATGAGCCGTACAGTATTTTGTGCCTATCTGAAAAAAGAAGCTGAAGGACTGGACTTTCAACTTTACCCGGGTGAACTGGGTAAGCGTATCTTTGACAATATTTCCAAAGAAGCCTGGGCTCAGTGGCAGCATAAACAAACCATGCTTATCAATGAAAAGAAACTGAATATGATGGACCCGGAACACCGCAAGCTGCTTGAAAGTGAAATGGAGCAGTTCTTATTTGAAGGAAAAGATATTGTGATTGATGGCTATACGCCACCGTCGAAGTAACGGTCTGTCATACACTCTGAACCTACCGTCATTCCCGTGAAAACGGGAATCTACTTAAAGCGTGTTGTAAGGCTCAAGTTTAATATTCAAGACTACAACGCTTTGATTGCAGAGCCCGGGCAATTTCCGGGATGACGAAGGTTCGCATATTTATCGTGATCCTATGAAGAAGTTTCTCTGTTTATTACTGCCTTTTATCCTTTCCGGTTGTAGCCGCGAGTTTATCGAAGAGCACGTTTATACCCCGAATTACGAGCCAACCAACCGCTTTGCGAAAAACCTGGCCAAACTTCCCGGACAGTTTCAGAAAGATACTGCCGCTCTTGATGCGCTGATCAACAGCTTTTCCGGCTCCATAGAAAAGAAATGGGGACGTAATGAAGTGCGGATGGCAGGTAAGTCTAATTACGTCAAATATATCGACAATTACCTGAGCCGCTCGGAAGTTAACTTTACTAAGGGACTTATCACGGTCGAAACCGTTTCTCCGACGGATCCTAAGAAGCACCTTAAAACTGCCATAATGACCACTCTGCTGACGCCGGATGACCCGGCTCAGGTCGACCTGTTTTCTTCGTCTAACATTGTCCTGGAAGGGCAGCCGTTTCTTTACCGGCAGGTGGTGGATCAGGACAGGCAGCCGATTCAGTGGTCCTGGCGTGCTAATCGTTTTGCCGATCATCTGATTGCCAACAATCTTAAGACTAAGAAGGTGGATTTTAAGATAGCCTACTATGTTGAGATCCCTATGGTGAAGGAGCACTTTGAGCTTCGTAGTTATAAGTATGCAGATATTGTCAGAAGAGCTTCTCAGCGTTATAACATCCCGGAAGATCTTATCTATGCCATCATAAAAACCGAAAGCAGCTTTAACCCGTATGCGGTGAGCTGGGCGAATGCTTATGGTTTGATGCAGGTGGTGCCAAAGACGGCCGGAGCCGATGTATTTAAACTGGTGAAAAAGCGCTCCGGGCAGCCTAGCCCTGAGTATCTGTTTAATCCTGAGAACAATATTGATACCGGAACCGCCTATTTTTATATTCTGAAGAACCGTTATCTGAAAGAGGTGAAAAATCCGCTTTCTCAGGAATACAGTATGATTTCTGCTTATAACGGTGGTGCTGGTGGTGTTTTAAATACGTTTAACCGGCGTAGTCGCCAGAGGGCGATGAATAGTCTGAATTCTCTGGAGCCTAATCAGGTTTACTGGGCGCTGACAAATAAACATGCTAACAGTGAAGCAAGAAGGTATTTGCAGAAGGTAACCAAATACAAGCGGGATTTTAACCAGGGAAAAGGTTAGGGAATGCTCAGTTTGACTAATTTCACAGCAAACGAGAACTTTTTTAGCATTTTTTGAAAAAACCTGTTGACGGCAGGGCCGAAAATCCGTTTAATAGCGCTCCGTTGCCCGGATAGCTCAGTCGGTAGAGCAGAGGATTGAAAATCCTCGTGTCGGTGGTTCGATTCCGCCTCCGGGCACCATATTTAGATATTGGTGCTTTTGATAAGCTTCAGTATTAGAAAGAATAAAGTGTGCCGACTTAGCTCAGTAGGTAGAGCAACTGACTTGTAATCAGTAGGTCACCAGTTCGACTCCGGTAGTCGGCACCATTCTTTTGCCTCGATAGCTCAGTCGGTAGAGCAGAGGATTGAAAATCCTCGTGTCGGTGGTTCGATTCCGCCTCGAGGCACCATTATTTGGTGCTTCAACTCATAGAGTTGACACAAATAATTCCCCCTTAGTTCAGTTGGTAGAACGGCGGACTGTTAATCCGTATGTCGCAGGTTCGAGTCCCGCAGGGGGAGCCACTTTAAGAAAAAAGCCATCTCGTTTGAGGTGGCTTTTTTCGTTTTTGCTTTTAAGTAATTTAGAACGAGTTTCTTACTTGTTGTTGGTTCGGTGATCAGGCACCTGAATGGGCATGGTTCCACAAAACGCTCGGGCCATCCATGGGCGCTCAAACAAGGACTTCCCTGTCCTTGTATGTTTGTTCCACCATACCCACTCAGATGCCTTTGGGCTTTCTCGTACTTATTTTTGTTACATAAAGCATTCGAGCAGGTCGTTTAGGAAGAGTTTTCCTTTTTCGGTGATCTGCCATTCAGTCTCACTCTCTGCCAGGTAACCTTTATCCAGTGCTTGATTGAGTTGCTCCTGAATGTCTTTAAGTGTTAATCCGGTTCTGTCTAAAAAATCCTGCTTCGGACAAGCTTCCATTAAGCGGAAGCGGTTCATAAAGAACTCGAAAGGGCGGTCTTCTTTTTCTACCACGGTTTCTGTGTCCAGATAAGGCTTGAGCATGTTCAGATAGCCTCTGGGATGCTTAACCTTAGTTGTTCTTATGATTCTGCCGTCAGCAAAGCTCAGCTTGCCGTGAGAGCCGCAGCCGATGCCAAGGTAGTCACCAAAGCGCCAGTAGTTCAGGTTGTGCTGGCACTGGAATTCGGGCTTGCTGTAGCCGGAGATTTCGTATTGTACATAACCTGCTTCGGTGAGTTTTTTGTGTCCGGCATCGAAGATTTCCCACAGGTCGTCGTCATCCGGCAGTACCGGAGGTTTTGAATAGAACAGGGTGTTAGGTTCAATGGTTAACTGATACCAGGAGAGGTGAGGCGGATTAAGTTCTATCGCTTTCTCCAGGTCGCTCAGGGCCTGCTCTATGGATTGATCCGGCAAACCGTGCATCAGGTCCAGGTTAAAGCTTTTCAGGCCGATAGAGTGGGCCAGCTGCGCTGCATTAACGGCTTCATTCTGTCCGTGGATTCTTCCCAGGCGCTCCAGTTTTTCCTGCTCGAAGCTTTGAACGCCGATAGAGATACGGGTTACACCCTGTTTCTGGTACTGTGAAAAGCGTTCAGCCTCAATGGTACCTGGATTGGCTTCCATGGTGATTTCGATGTCTTCTTTGAAGGGAATTCTTTTACGAACTCCTTCAAGCAGGCGGCCGATCTCTTGCGGAGAAATCAGGCTGGGTGTACCACCACCGATAAAGATTGAATGCAGTTGTCTGCTATCACTCTCAAAAGCGTATTTTTCAATGTCTTTATCCAGATCCTCTAACAGAGCATCGATATACTGAGCTTCAGGGATTTCAGCTTTTAAGGCGTGAGAGTTGAAGTCGCAGTAGGGACATTTTTGTACACACCATGGAATATGTACATACAGGCTTAACGGTGGTGGTTTTAATATCATTACTTCTGCTGCTTCTTCAGTTCTTCAAACAGTACTTTCAGTGCTTTGCCACGGTGAGAAAGCTGTTTTTTCTCAGCCGCTTCCAGCTCTGCCGATGCACAGCCCTTTTCCGGAACCCAGAATACAGGGTCATAACCAAAGCCGTTGCTGCCTTTGGATTCTGTCAGGATCTGTCCTTCCCATTTACCGTGGCAGACGATAGGTGTCGGATCGTTTTCATGACGCATCAGAACCAGTACGCAGTGAAAGCGTGCGCTTCTTTCCGCTTCCGGTACGCCGTCCATATCTTGCAGCAGCTTTTCCAGATTTTTCTGGTCAGTAGCGCCTTCACCGGAGTAACGTGCGGAGTAGATGCCCGGAGCACCTTTCAGGTAATCCACTTCAAGGCCGGAATCATCCGCGATAGCCGGAAGGCCGGTCTCTTTTGCTGCATGGCGGGCTTTAATAATGGCGTTTTCAATAAATGTGGTGCCGGTTTCTGCGACCTCTGATACGTTAAATTCGCTTTGAGCCAGAACTTCGAAGCCGAAGTCTGAAAGCAGATCCGCCATTTCGCGAACCTTACCCTGATTGCCTGTTGCCAGAACGATTTTACTCATGATGATTCTCTCTTACAGAAAAGCTCTCATAAGAGAGCTTCAATTTCACTTGGTATTTGAGTGGGGGAACTGATCCGGACCTGCTTATGCCGCCCAAGCTCTCCCTTCTCTATATTTATTTGTCCCTTTGCCACCTTAAACTGTTTGCTTAGCACTTTAGTCAGGTGAGCATTGGCTTTTCCGTCCACCGGTGGTGCGGTAATCGCAATTTTCAGCTCGTCTCCGTGCAGGCCGACAATTTTGTCTCTGCTGGCTTTGGGCTGAATATAAAGGCGAAGCACTAAGTCTTCGCCTTCTTTCACTACTGCGGGCATTACAGCTGATACCAGATTGGACCGATTAGGTCAGCCATCAGGAAGTTAGCAAACTGCAGCGCGATAAACAGAACCAGTACGCTAAGATCCAGTCCACCCATTGCCGGGATAATGCGGCGGATAGGAGCAAGCATTGGCTCGGTTAGCTGGTGGAATACATACTCGATAGGGCTGCGGCCCTGGCTAACCCAGCTCATAATGGCGCGAATGATCAGTATCCAGAACAGCAGGCCACCGGCAGCTTTTACCAGCGACAGAAGCGCAAGAAACGGGAAGCTTGTGTCAAATGCCAGGCTGCCACCTGATACGATAAAGATCAGCGCGACAAACTTCACCAGGCAAAGCAGGTAGGCAAACAGTACCGTTGCCAGATCGATACTGCCGATGGATGGAATGAATCTGCGCAGCGGGGCTACCACAGGCTGCGTAGCTTTCACTATAAACTGAGAGAACGGATTATAAAAATCTGCTCTGGCAGCCTGTAGCCAGATTCTTAACAGCACCACCATGATGTATAAATCGAACAGGGTGGAGATCAGAAAACTCATTGAATTCATTATTAAACCTATCTGTAATTAGAATAACTTTTCCATTTCTTCCGCTCTCAGAACAGCGGCTTGCATTGCTTTCGCTACGATATCAGTTAGCTGATTTTCGTTAAATACTCTTAGTGCCTCAGCTGTGGTTCCACCTTTTGAAGTTACCTGTTCTCTTAAAGTGGAAAGTTCTGTATCAGCATTGGCGATAACCATTTCAGCTGCTCCCAGCGCTGACTGTTGTACCAGTAGCCGGGCGGTCTCTTTATCAAAGCCCTGTGCGATGGCTTCACTTTGCATCGCTTCCATAAACAGGAAGAAGTAGGCCGGAGCGCTACCCGCTGCTGCGATAACATTGTTGATTTCTGTTTCCCGTTCAACCCAGCATACTTTACCAACGGCTGTCATTAACTCACCGGCAAAGTCTTTGTCCTGCTCAGTGACTGCAGGCGCTGCGTATAGGCCGCTCATTCCCTGACTGACAAGAGCTGGTGTGTTTGGCATTACGCGCACAAGGTTCAGTTCAGTTTCCAGCAGTTCATTCAGACGGGATGCAGAGATACCGGCTGCAATAGAAATAACCAGCTTGTCAGAAAAATCGATATCGGTCAGCCCGCCACACACAAGTTCCATCAGCTGTGGTTTTACGGCCAGAACTATCACATCGGCATCGGCTGCTGCGTCATGGTTGTCTTTTGCTGTATTCACGCCATACAGTTGTGTCAGCAGTTCTCTCTGCTCTTTGTTTGGGTCGGTTGCTGTAATATTTGATGCCTCATAACCGCTGGAAACCAGTCCTGCGATGATAGAGCGAGCCATATTACCGGCACCGATAAATGTGATTTTTCTGTTTTCCATATTCTTTTCTTCCTGAAGCTGCTGTTATTTTTTGTTTGAATAGTCTCTGGCACCAAAAATCGCGGTACCAATTCTTACCATAGTACTACCGGCTTCCACGGCGGCTTCCATATCGCCACTCATTCCCATTGATAAGGTGTCTAAACCTTCATACTTAGCAGCCAGTTTGTTTTTAAGGTCTGCCAGTTGAGTAAATGCGCTTAACTGAGACTGGTGGTCAGACACATTGGCCGGAATAGACATCAACCCTTTTAAAGTGAGGTTTGGCAGAGCAGAAATCAACTCAGCCAGTGCAAAAACTTCCGCTTCTGTGGTGCCGGACTTACTCTCTTCGCCACTGGTGTTTACCTGAATCAGAACCTTTAGCGGTGGAAGGTTCGCCGGTCTCTGATCATTCAGACGTCTGGCAATTTTCTCACGGTCGATGGTGTGAACCCAGTCGAAGTGCTCGGCGACCAGTTTCGTTTTGTTTGACTGTATCGGGCCGATAAAGTGCCACTCCAGTTGTTCACTGGCGTGGTTTTCAGTGAAGTACTGAACTTTATCAACGCCTTCCTGAACATAGTTTTCACCAAATGCTCTCTGGCCTGCTGCTATCGCTTCTTCAATAGCTTCAACCGGCTTGGTCTTACTTACCGCGAGAAGCTGTACAGAATCTTGTGGTCGGCCACATTTAATTTCTTCACTGCGGATTTGTGTGATGATCTGTTCTATATTTTGTTGAATACTAGACATAATTTATCTGATTAAGGAATTTTCATGGATATCGCTGAGTTACTGCAATTTAGTGTAAAGCATAATGCTTCAGATCTACATCTTTCTGCAGGTGTTCCTCCAATGATAAGGATAGATGGTGATGTAAGAAAGCTTGGAATGCCGGCATTTTCTCATTCTGATGTTCACAGACTGGTTTTTGACATTATGAATGATGCGCAAAGAAGCGAATTTGAAGAAAAGCTGGAGACGGATTTTTCCTTTGAGTTGCCGGATGTGGGGCGCTTTAGGGTGAATGCCTTTAATCAGTCCAGAGGGTGTGCGGCTGTTTTTCGTACCATCCCGACAAGAATTCCGACACTGGATGAGCTTTCCGCTCCTGAGATTTTTTCTGAGATAGCAAACTATGAAAAAGGTCTGGTTCTGGTGACTGGCCCAACGGGCTCTGGTAAGTCTACGACGCTGGCGGCAATGGTTGACTATGTTAACCAGCACCATAATAAGCATATCCTGACCATTGAAGATCCGATTGAGTTTGTTCATCAGAATAATAAGTGTCTGATTAACCAGCGGGAAGTGCACAGGGATACCCATAGCTTTAAAGCGGCTCTGCGTTCTGCTTTACGTGAAGACCCGGATGTGATTCTGGTGGGTGAGCTTCGCGATCAGGAAACCATTAGTCTGGCATTAACAGCAGCGGAAACCGGGCATCTGGTATTTGGTACTCTGCACACCAGTTCTGCGGCTAAAACCATTGACCGTATTATTGATGTGTTCCCGGGCTCTGAGAAAAATATGGTTCGTTCAATGCTGTCTGAGTCGCTTCGCGCGGTTATTGCTCAGAAGCTGCTAAAGCGTGTTGGCGGGGGCAGGGTGGCCTGTCATGAGGTGATGATTGCTAACAACGCTATCCGTAACCTTATCCGCGAAGATAAAGTAGCTCAGATGTTGTCTATTATTCAGACGGGGGCAGCTTCAGGTATGAAAACCATGGAGCAGAGTGCGAAGCAGCTTCTGGCGCGGGGAGAGGTTGAGCAGGAAGAAGTAAATAAGAAAATTGAGATAGTGCAAATGAGTTCTACTTTTTAAGTAGGTTTCCGTGGGGGCGGCAGACAGGTATTGATAATCAGACACGCATAAATACATCCATGTAGCTCTGCTTTGCCATCCATGGCAAAGAAGGTCTGTTTATCAATACCTGTCTACCGCCTTGAACTCCGGAGTATTAAATTTTTTATAGAGGGAGCGGCAATGCAGTTGGATCAGATTCTGGAATCGATGCTGGAAAACAAAGCATCGGATCTTTATATCACGGTGGATGCACCCTGTTTGTTGCGGGTGCATGGTGAGCTTACCGGCGTAGGTGAAAAACTGAATGAAGAGGGCGTGTTTCAGTTTCTTGATACTATTATGGATGAGCAGCGTAAGCAGGATTATCTGGCGAGTAAGGAGGCCAACTTTGCCATTGTCAGAAATAGTGGCCGTTTCCGTGTCAGTGCTTTTTTTCAGAGGGAGTTGCCGGGGGCCGTTATCCGCCGGATTGAAACTGTGATTCCGACCTTTGAAGAGCTGAAGCTTCCCGAAGTACTGAAAGAGCTGGCAACAGCTAAACGCGGCCTGGTGCTGGTGGTAGGGGCGACGGGTTCCGGTAAATCAACTACCATGGCGGCAATGACGGGATACAGAAATGATAACCGGTCAGGTCATATTCTTACCGTGGAAGATCCCATTGAGTTTGTCCACGAACATAAGAAGTGTCTGGTGACACAAAGGGAAGTGGGATTAGATACGGAGAGCTTTGAAGTGGCGCTGAAAAACTCCCTTCGTCAGGCTCCGGATATGATTCTGATTGGTGAGATCCGTAGCCGTGAAACAATGGAGTTTGCCATGAACTTTGCGGAAACCGGGCATCTGTGTATGGCGACTTTGCACGCCAATAATGCCAATCAGGCGCTGGAGCGAATTCTTAACCTTGTTCCGAAAGAGGGTAGGGATCAGTTTTTGTTTGATCTTTCCAATAATCTGAAGGGCGTAATAGCGCAGCAGTTGATCAAAGACAAAAACGGCAATGCCCGCCATGGCTGCTTTGAGTTATTGCTAAATACCCCAAGGATCGCCGATTTGATCCGGCGAGGCGATCTGCATGAGCTGAAAGCGACCATGGCAAGATCAACCGAAAGCGGTATGAAGACTTTTGATCAGTCTCTTTATGAATTGGTGATCGAGGATAAGATCGCTGAAGATGATGCTCTGCACAGCGCAGATTCTGCCAATGATCTGAGAATGATGCTAAAAGCGAAGCGCGGTGGCAATTTTGGTTCTGGCGCTATGGATGGGGTTAGTATTGATATGGAGTGAGAAGAGTAGCTGATAGCTACTCCCCCCACTGCGCCTCAAACCAGCTCTCAAGAATCACTACCGCCGACTGACAGTCCACATTCCCTTTACTTAAAGCTTTATAGCCACCCATATCAAACAACTCTGAACGTGCTTCTGCGGTAGAAAGACGTTCATCATGCAGCTCTACGGGAAGGCCAAACCTGCCGTGCAGGCGGTTTGCGAATTTCTTAGCTCTTGGAGTAATGGTTTCCAGATCTTTTCCATAAAGATCCGTTGGCAGGCCAACCACTATAAGGTCCGGTTGCCACTCTTTGATCTGTTTTTCAATATCATCCCAGTTAGGGATGCCATCATTAGCTTTAAATGCTTTCAAAGGGGAAGCAGTACCGGTAATTTCCTGGCCAATGGCGCTGCCGATGCTTTTGGTGCCGTAGTCGAAGGACATGATTGTTTTTGAGGACATTTTATTATATTCGCTTAGTTGTTTAATCTTGGGCTATGGGGCTATGGGGCTATGGGGCTATGGGGCGGCTTGTACCCTATCACCCCATCACCCTTAAGGGCAAAGCCTGTCCCTATAGCCTTTTACGCATGCCCCGCATCCGCAGACAGTTGCGCTGCATCAATCCCCAGCATCTTAACCGCCCGGTTCCATCTGTCCTGAACCGGAGTGTCAAAGATAACACTTGGGTCGGCTTCTACAGTCAGCCAGGAGTTTTCAGCCAGCTCATGTTCCAGCTGACCAGCTGTCCAGCCTGAGTAACCCAGAGCGACAATATAGTCTTTGGGTTCAGCTTCTGTGCCCAGAACGCCAAGGATATCTTTTGAAGTGGTTACGGAAAGGTCATCCGTCATCTGGATGCTTGAGTGATATTTATCCTTTGGCCTATGGAGTATAAATCCACGGTCTTCAGATACCGGACCACCACTGAGAACCTGCTGGCTCAAGCTCTGTGGGTTAACCTGAGGCTGGTCTGGCTCAACTTCCACCTGTTGGAGCATTCCGCCCACAGTAATGTCGATAGGGGCATTTACCACGATTCCCATTGCCCCTTCGTCAGTGTGCTCACAAATGTAGATAACCGACCGTTGAAAAAACGGGTCTTGCATCCCTGGCATCGCCACGAGGAAGTGATTTGCTAAATTCATGTTATCTCTCCTGCACAAATATGAATGACGGATGCCTGTTTTTATTTGTTTACTCTTTTTTCGATTGCATCCATTAGCTTACCCGTTATAGAAATATCAAACGCTGCTTCTATCTCACGGATACAGGTAGGGCTGGTTACATTTATTTCTGTTAATTTGTCACCGATAACATCCAAGCCAACGAAGATTAGCCCCTTTTCTTTAAGTGTAGGCGCAACTGCGCGTGCAATGTTGAGATCCGTTTCACTTAATGGTCTTGGCTCACCTGTGCCGCCTGCTGCCAGGTTGCCTCTTGTTTCGCCTTTGGCCGGAATTCGGGCCAGGCTGTAAGGCATTGGCTCTCCGTCAACGACCAGAATTCGCTTGTCACCGTTGCTGATATCCGGAACAAATGTCTGGGCCATGGCGTAGTATTCGCCGTGGTTGGTCAGTGCTTCGATGATCACCGACATATTAGGGTCGCCCTGCTTAACCCGGAATATTGACGCTCCGCCCATTCCGTCCAGAGGCTTAAGAATGATATCGCCATGCTCTTGCTGAAATTCGCGGATTCGTTTTGCTTTGCGGGTCACAATGGTGGTTGGTGTCAGTTCCGGGAACCAGGCTGTAAACAGCTTTTCATTGCAGTCACGCAGACTCTGAGGCTTGTTTACGATAAGAGTGCCTTTTTCTTCTGCACGTTCAAGGATATAGGTGGCGTAAATGTATTCCGTATCAAACGGTGGATCTTTACGCATAAGCACTGCATCCAACTCTGACAGTTCGATGGTTTGCTCAGATTTAAATTCATACCAGCCGTTTGGATCTTCTTTAAGCTCTACGATCCTGGTGTCTGCCATGGCAACGCCTTGCTCAAGGCTAAGATCCTGCATTTCCATATAGTGGATTTCATAACCACGCTTTTGCGCTTCAAGCAGCATGGCGAAACTTGAATCTTTTTTGATGTTAATGGATGAAATCGGATCCATTACTATGCCGAGTTTAATCATTTCTTTCTCCCGATTAACCAAGATCACCGAAGCGAACTTGTAATGCTGTAATTGCGGTTAGCGCGGCTGTTTCTGTTCTCAGAACCCGTGGACCTAACAGGGTTTCTTCAAATTTATATTCTTCGGTCATGGCGATTTCATCTGCCGATAATCCGCCTTCCGGGCCGATAAGCAGGCGAACCTTGCTGATTGGCTCTGGCAGAGTATTAATGGAGTACTTTGCTCTCGGGTGCAGGTTTAGCTTTAAGGCGTCATCCTGCTCGGCGCACCAGTCTTCCAGTTTCATCAGTGGACGTACTACCGGAACCCGGTTTCTGCCGCACTGTTCACAGGCTGAAACCGCAATTTTTTGCCACTGAGCCAGTTTTTTCTCAAAACGTTTAGGGTCGAGTTTTACACCGCAACGTTCAGAGATAAGCGGGGTAATGGTGTTTACGCCCAGCTCCACGGATTTTTGAATCGTGAATTCCATTTTTTCTCCGCGGGATACCACCTGACCAAGATGGATATCCAGAGGAGATTCAGAGCTTCGCTCCACTCTTTCCTTTATTTCAACCTGAACACTTTTCTTACCAACTTCTGAAATCACTGCCGGAAATTCTGCATTGCTTCCGTCAAACAGCAGCACTTCCTGACCAGTTTTCATTCTCAGTACCCGGCCTATATGTCCGGCGGCATCGTCACTGAGAGCCAGTAAACCAAGTTGAGTGATGGGTTCGGGGTGGTAAATTCGTGGGATTCGCATTGAAGCCGCTTCCTGAATAAAAATGGACAACTTTCCATAACATGGATGCGGCTGGGGGAAAAAACAAGGGCAGTACCGAATGCTGTCGTATTATTCGCACTGCTTAACAACAAACGGGTTGTGATTGCCCTGTATTTTACTGATTCTTCTGTCCCGCTCGCATTCCCATTCATTCACAGGGTAGGTTTTATTCCAGGCATTCATCAGGTTAGTCTGCTGTTTTGACAGCGTAAAACCATACTCCTGCGACATATAAAGATAGGCTCTGGCAACGGCACCACGTGCTCTTTCCGGCGGCATGGCTTTGCGCTGTTTGAAGTTGACCTGCATTTCGCACGCGCCATAGGTTACGCCGTCCAGGCCATTCCACTGGCTGAAGTTGTAGTTTGAGCGGTCGCCGTTTACTTCACCAATTGCCGGGGTGAGGTTATGAAGGTCAGCTTCCATCAGACGAAACTGAGAGTCGTTTTTACTGCAGTTCTTCCTGCCGCCATTCTGCCAGCACTGGCGCTGGTGGCCAAACTGCCAGGCCGGAACCACATGTTCCCATTCGATACGACTGGCTCTTCTTTCCTGTTTGCGGACCTGATAGCCGCACTCTTCCAACTGAGGAATCCCTTTTCTTCCCTGCCACTCGATATCGCAGCCGCAGTAAAAGCTGACAGGGTGGTCCTGATAGATTTTAACCGCGATTTTCTTTGCTTTAGAAAACGACGAAGGGGGCGCAGAGAACGCAACAGCAGGAACTAGTGCGACAGAAAGTATGAGTAAATGTGATTTGAGCATATAAAGGACTGAAGTTAAGTATTATTTTATTCAGTCTAACACTCATTTGTCGTATTGGTATGTGGTTCTGATTGATTTTAGGAAAGTTGTTTTCCGGTAAACAAAAGCGGCTGCCTGCAACTTTTACAAATATAGTTTGCCTGTTTTCTCTGAACTTTATTATGGCGTCTTATGGAAAGGGCGTACTGTTCACAGCTGCACTGATATTCAAAGGTCTTCCCCTGAACCGAGATAACCTCAAAGCTATGTGTGGTTTTTGCCGGAATACCGAACACCTTCTCCATCACCATCTGCCACTCTTTCCCATGAGGGCGGACTTTACCAAACACCTGAAAGGTAACCAGATGAGCCACTTCATGAGGAATCACTTCATTAATAAAAGCGGTATAGTTTTCTTCAAAAAGAACCCGGTTTAACCGGATCTCGCTGGCCTGAAGATAAGCCTTCCCTGCAGCTTTACCACGAAGCTTAAAATTAACAGAAGGAAGTTCAAAAGAGCGCTGAAAAGCAACCTCAGCCCGGTGAACACACCAGGAAAGTTTATCTTGGATATCTTTATATTTTTGCTCAGCTAATTTATTCATATGCATAAAAAAGGTTGAGCAAGTTGCCCAACCTAATATTTTTAACCTGCAACCTGCAACCTGCAACCTGCAACCTGCAACCTTATTATTTAATTCCCGCAAAATCGCGAATAAGCTCAACTTTATCCGTCTTCTCCCAAGGGAACTCTTCACGACCAAAGTGACCGTAAGCAGCCGTCTTCTTGTAGATAGGCTGAAGCAGGCTCAGCATTTCCTGAAGACCGTATGGGCGCAGGTCGAAGAACTTACGTACAGCATCGATGATGATGTCGTGAGACACTTTTTCTGTACCGAAGGTTTCAACCATAATAGAAGTTGGATCAGCAACACCGATTGCGTAAGAAAGCTGGATTTCACAACGGTCTGCAAGACCAGCTGCAACGATGTTCTTAGCAACGTAACGAGCTGCGTAAGCTGCAGAGCGGTCAACCTTAGATGGATCTTTACCAGAGAAAGCACCACCACCGTGACGAGCAGCACCACCGTAGGTATCTACGATGATCTTACGGCCAGTCAGACCACAGTCACCCATTGGGCCACCGATAACAAAACGGCCGGTTGGGTTGATAAAGTATTTCGTTTCTTTGTTCAGCCACTCTGTCGGAAGAACCGGCTTGATGATCTCTTCCATTACTGCTTCACGCAGAGCGTCAGTAGAGATTGAATCACAGTGCTGAGTAGAAAGAACAACCGCATCGATGCCTACGATCTTGCCTTGGTCGTACTGGAAAGTTACCTGAGACTTAGCGTCCGGACGCAACCATGGCAGTGTGCCGTTCTTACGTACTTTCGCTTGTCTTTCCATCAGACGGTGTGCGTAAGTAATCGGAGCTGGCATTAGCACGTCAGTTTCGTTAGTCGCGTAACCAAACATGATGCCCTGGTCGCCAGCGCCCTGTTCTTTAGGATCAGTCTTATCAACACCCTGGTTGATGTCAGGAGACTGCTTACCGATAGTGTTCAGAATTGCACATGAATCAGCATCAAAGCCCATGTCCGAATGAACGTAGCCGATTTCACGAACAGTTTCACGAGTCAGTTCTTCAATATCAACCCATGCAGAGGTAGTGATTTCACCACCTACCATTACCATCCCTGTTTTAACATAGGTCTCACAAGCTACACGGGCTTTAGAATCCTGCTCAAGAATAGCGTCAAGAACGGCATCAGAGATCTGGTCTGCGATTTTATCCGGATGACCTTCAGATACAGATTCTGAAGTAAATAGGTGCTTAGCCATAATAGTGAGCTCCGTAATTTAAAGGTTAAAAAAGATGCTCAGCTGCATCTTTTAAAAAATAGTGTGATTTTGTAAATACGCCTACACATGTAGGGGCTTTTACATCTAGACGTCTATTTTAGATTCTTCCAGTAAAAATACAAGTGAAAATTGATATAAGTCAGGATAGCAACTATCAGCTATCAGCCGTCAGTCTTTAGTTGTACTTGACTTAGTTACACGATAATGTCCCCATAACCCCATAACCCCATAACCCCATAACCCCATAACCCGCAATTCCCTAAGTAAAACGTTTGCAGTCCGCAACCGCCTTTGAGAGAATATGCCCGCAAATTTCCGGATGAAATTTTTATTACTTCTTTCTCTATCAATTCGCTTATCTATTCAGGAGCAGACATGCCGTCTCAAAAAGAATTAGCAAATGCAATCCGTGCACTGAGCATGGACGGTGTTCAACAAGCAAACTCTGGTCACCCTGGTGCGCCTATGGGTATGGCTGATATCGCCGAAGTACTTTGGCGGGGCCACATGAACCACAACCCACAAAACCCTGAGTGGGCTGACCGCGACCGTTTTATCCTGTCAAACGGCCACGGCTCTATGCTGATTTACTCTCTGCTTCACCTGACTGGCTACGAGCTGTCTATCGATGACCTGAAAAACTTCCGTCAGCTGCATTCTAAAACTCCGGGCCACCCTGAGTATGGTTATGCACCAGGCGTTGAGACAACAACAGGTCCTCTTGGTCAGGGCATCACTAACGCAGTTGGTATGGCGATGGCTGAGCGTGCTCTTGCTGAGCAGTTCAACAAAGAAGGTCACGATATCGTAGACCACAATACTTACGTATTTATGGGTGACGGCTGTCTGATGGAAGGTGTTTCTCACGAAGCATGTTCTCTTGCAGGTACACTTGGTCTTGGCAAGCTTATCGCTTTCTGGGATGACAACGGTATCTCTATCGACGGTCACGTTGAAGGCTGGTTTGCAGACGACACGCCTAAGCGTTTTGAAGCTTACGGCTGGCATGTTATTCCTGCTGTTGACGGTCATGATGCGCAAGCGATTAACGCTGCTATCGAAGCTGCGAAAGCAGACCCTCGTCCAACACTTATCTGTACTAAGACTATCATCGGTTTTGGTTCTCCAAACAAGTCCGGCTCTCACGACTGTCACGGTGCGCCTCTTGGTCATGAAGAAATTGCAGCAGCACGTGAATTCCTTGGCTGGGAACACGCTCCTTTTGAAATCCCGGCAGATATCTACTCTGAGTGGGATGCGAAAGAAGCTGGCGCGGCGAAGGAAGCTGACTGGAATGCTAAATTTGAAGCATACGCAGCAGCATACCCAGAGCTTGCAGCAGAATTTAAGCGCCGCGTAAACGGTGAGCTTCCTGCAGAGTGGGAAGAGAAGACTTCAGCAATCATTGCTGACCTTCAGGCAAACCCGGCAAACATCGCATCACGTAAAGCTTCTCAGAACGCGCTTGAAGCTTTCGGTAAGATGCTTCCTGAATTTATGGGCGGCTCTGCTGACCTTGCGCCTTCTAACCTGACTATGTGGTCTGGCTCTAAGTCTCTGACTCGCGAAGACTTCTCTGGCAACTACATCCACTACGGTGTACGTGAGTTCGGTATGACGGCTATCATGAACGGTATCGCGCTTCACGGTGGTTTTGTTCCTTACGGTGCAACCTTCCTGATGTTTATGGAATACGCACGTAACGCAATGCGTATGGCTGCTCTGATGAAAGTTCAGAACATCCAGGTTTACACGCACGACTCAATCGGTCTGGGTGAAGACGGCCCGACTCACCAGCCGGTAGAGCAGATTGCTTCTCTGCGTGTGACTCCAAACATGAGCACATGGCGTCCATGTGACCAGGTTGAATCTGCAGTAGCATGGAAATACGCAATCGAGCGTAAAGACGGCCCGACTTCACTTATCTTCTCTCGTCAGAACCTGGCGCAGCAGGAACGTGATGCAGAGCAGTTGGCGAACATCGCAAAAGGTGCTTACGTACTGAAAGAGTGTGAAGGCAAGCCTGATCTTATCTTTATCGCAACAGGTTCAGAAGTTGAGCTTGCAGTAGAAGCTGCAGCAGTACTGACAGCTGAAGGCAAGAAAGTACGCGTTGTTTCAATGCCTGCTACTGATGTATTCGATGCACAGGACGAAGCTTACCGCGAATCTGTACTGCCATCTGATGTAACCGCACGTGTTGCTGTTGAAGCGGGTATTGCAGACTACTGGTACAAGTACGTTGGCTTCGGTGGCCGTATCGTTGGTATGACGACCTTTGGTGAGTCTGCTCCTGCCGGTGAGCTGTTCAAGATGTTCGGCTTTACTGTTGAGAATGTGGTTGAGAAGGCTAAGGAAGTTTTGGTTTAAACCCTTAGCTTTTGTCAGCTTTTAGTTAAAGCGCCCTTTCTTTAGTTGAGAAAAGGCGCTTTTTCTTTTATAAAATGAATTATATTCGGTGAGCTGCCTATTTATATCGAGGTTGTTACATGTTGCTGGTCTTTTTGTTCCTTATTTATATAGTAAAGGTTTATTCTCTAGGACGTGCTTTCTATATTGATGACCCTAGTAGTTATATAAATATAGCTATCAGTGATAGTGTAATAATTTTTCTTTGCTTTTCTATTTATTATTCTTCGACTTTGTTTAATCAGTGGATATCGAAACTGTTAAAGCTACTTATATTTCTTATTTCTCTATTCTATATACTAGATCTTTTGATTATATATACTTTTAATTCAAGGTTCTATCTTGATGATATCGGGAAATATTTAACTAACTTAGAGTTGGATGTAGTTAAACCGTTTTATGTGTTGTTGATTTCGTGTTTTCTATATTTTGGATTGACCTTTTGTATAAGAGAGAATAATAATCTTAAAAGAGTTTGGTTTAAGATTATAACTTCTTTGTTATTAATGGTTGTAGCTTCTTTATATAGTGTGGATTCTTCTGTTAGAAGTCCATTTTTTAAGAATTACATATTGGTTAATCTTTCTATTACATATAAAGCGGAATATTCAGATGAATTTGTTAAGTCTTTTTCGTACGTTAATGATGAACAATGTGGGAAGATATCTACGAAGATACCTAAAAATATAGTTATATTTCTTTTTGAGTCCTGGTCGTACTATCAAAGTGAATGGTTTGGTGGAGACAAAAACTGGACTCCACAATTGGATAAGTTAGCAAAGGAGAACATATCATATAATAATTTTTATGCGAATGGATTTACCACCGAAGCTGGACTGTATGCTTTGTTCACTGGGGATATTCTAATTCCTTATAAAGTCGGTTATGGAACAGATGGTGCAGTGGGGTTAAACTCAATTGGATACAGTTCCTCTCTGCCTAATAGATTTTCAAAATTGGGATATATAACTAAATTTATAACTTCAGGGGACTTGAATTTTTTAAATAAAAGATCATGGTTAAAATCATTAGGATTTGAAAGAATTATGGGTAATGAGATTTTTGATAAAAAAGAACGGAAATTCCTATTTGATTCGGTGTCTGATGAAATGCTCTATACTAAAGTGAATGATTTGATTAATGACGACAATAATAATTTTATAGTTGTTGAAAATGTAAATACTCATCAACCTTATTACTACCCTGATAATGGAGAAGTGAAAATTTCAGAGGAGTTTGCATTTAAATATGCAGATAAGCAACTTTCGAAGGCTGTTCATAGTCTCTCTGAACCTGATACTATGATTGTTGTAATGAGTGACCACCGGGCAATGACACCAATAACGGAAAAAGAAAAGTCTGATTCTGGTAGGATGGCTGCTAGTAAGGTGCCAATGTTTATCGTTTGGAAAAATAAAAATATTACTGTAGAAAATGTGCTTCAACAAACGGATGTTCTTCCAAGTATTCTAAATATGATAGATGGACACCAATGTATTTCAAGTTCAAGAGGAGCTATATTACCAACGAATAATATAGCGGATTCTAAATGTGTTTATTATGCTAGAGGGGATGAAAGGTCTAAAGTTTCGGTTATGTGTGACAATAATCAGTTTGATGTTTTATTAGATGGTGATGATACTAGGGTTCTTGAGAAAGGAACTTTTGAATATAAATCAGTTGACTACTTAAATATGATTAGAATAAAAAACGATCAGGGTATTAGATAATCTGTATATATTTCTGATATGTGTTTTTCTTCCATAAACATGACCATCTCTCCCTCATTGTTTACTGTATGCACATAGGTAGGAATTCCAAGTTTCTTTAATTTTAAAGGTAGATCTGTTATGGCTCTTTCTTTAGGCATTGTAATGGCAATATTTCCGTAGAAATCTTTTATTTTATATAGAACATAGTTATTATTTATCAGATGTCCATATAGAGCCCAGATAACATTTTTAAATCCAATTTTTCTTACTTCTTTTAAGTTGTCTGGGTCATATATTTGTGGTATTACTCTATCTTTTGCTTCTGGAATTTGTTGATAAATTTTTTTCAAACCTCTTAAGTTATCACTCTTTATATCGGTTATTATTACTGTGCCAGTATTTTTATTCATCCAATGGGACAGTCCTTTTAAGGTACAGTTTTTATATGTCTTTTCCTCATCTACAATCGATTTAAATTCATTTAAAGACGGTACCCTATGAGGACCTTTGGAAGGGTAAAAAGACCTCCAGTCATGAGCGCAGACTAAGTGTTTATCTGATGTAAATAAAAAATCTATTTCGAAGTATTTAAACCCATTATTAAGATTATAATCTAAGGCTTCATAAGAGTTTGTATAGGTGTGGTTATCGATTGCACCACCTGCATGAGCTACTCTTTCTGTGGGGAACCCTTTCGCTTTAGTCGATAATGGATAATAAAAAGGAACGAAACTATAAACAAAAAGAACGAAGACCAGTGGGTAATATATAAACCTCATGCAATCGGCCTAACGATTTCTTAAATAAAATAGTTTTTTAGCTTCCACTCTACCCCGACTAACATTATCCAAGATCAACCCAGTAAACAGACAAATAATAGCAATAACCCCAATACTGCTGGAAAGAATAGCTGTCGGAAATCTTTCTACCAACCCGGTTGCCATAAACTCAAAGATCACAGGAACGCCTAAGAACAGAGATATGACCGTAAGCAGAAGTGCTGTGGATGAGAAAAACAACAGTGGTTTAATATCTCGGATAAGGAACAAAATAAAGCTAAGGATCTTAAACCCATCGGAAAAAGTACGCAGTTTGCTGCTTGTGCCTTCTGGCCTTGATTGATAGCTGGTTGGTAGCTCCATAATGGGGAGCTTGTGATGTAAAGCATGTACAGTTAATTCTGTTTCTATCTGAAATCCATCACTCAATACCGGGATTGTTTTTACAAAGCGTTTACTCATAACACGATAGCCTGAAAAAACATCGGTAAGGGATGCGTTAAAAAAGCCGTTGATTAGGCTAGAGAAAGCCTTGTTCCCCAGAATATGCCCTGTTGGGTAGGCTTCCTTTGCAATTGACCTTGTGCCGACAACCATATCCAATTGTTGCTCGATTAGGGTTTCAACTAGCGTAGGAGCAGCCGTTGGATCATAAGTTGCGTCCCCGTCAGTCATTACATAGATATCCACATCAATATCTGCAAACATTCGTCTGACGACTTCACCTTTCCCTTGCCTTGGTTCTTTTCTTACAATGGCTCCAGCTTCCTTGGCTTCCTGAATAGTGTTGTCCGTGGAGTTATTGTCATAGACGTAGATTTTGGCGTCTGGAAGAGCCGACTGAAATCCGCTAATAGTCTCTCCAATAGCGCCAGCTTCATTAAAGCAAGGAATAATTACGGCTACACTATGGTTATTGTTTTTCATACATTCCCTCTTTTTGAACCTTAAAAAGCACCTCGCCGGAAGAAGTGGAGTCGATAAGCTGAATCCAGGAAGGTAGCTCCTTTTCCGCCAATCTATTGATGAATGAGCCTTTTTCTGAGTGATTTCTTAACAGAGCGCTTTGTTTTTTTTCTCCTATAAGAATGTATGAAATATCTTTATTTGCAAGAGACTGCCTGACTTGTTCCATATCATTTTCTACAAATGTTTCTATGGTATAGGTATTGCCTTTGATATTTCGGTGGTAAGGTGCAGAAAGAATGTGGTTATCTGTTCTTGCTAATAGAATAGCCCCATACTCAATGGGAGCTAATATCAACTCCTGATGCACTTCATTCTCTTTAATTAACTGCACCAAAGAAATTTTATCTTTATCAACAGTCGTTAGCTCATTCCCAGATTTAGTATCATCCTCAGAAAGCCCACCCAGTGCAACGGTGATAAATAGTGGTGATAGCCAAAGAACAACAGCGACTCTCGCCAGTGAGGTTTTTAGCTTTTCTGTTATAGACAGGCAGAACAGTGTTTGTAGAGGAACGCCAAGTAAAACAGCAATCAGAGATGCCCTGTTTTGCCAGAAGAGGCACTGCGCTACAGCTAAGATAAAAACCAGATAAAGGGCAATGTATTGCGGCTTTTTCTTAAGAAAGTAAATGGAGAGAATTGCCGGAAGATATATCAGGAAAATATTACTTGATGAGAAGAATCCATCTTGTCTGATGTATTCCAGTTTGGATTTTGCCTCTGCAACATGATCTAACCAGTACTCTAATAACAGGGGCGGGTAACCTACATATCCGCCTGAGAGCACCTCTGGGAAAAGCAGTATTGTGGGTAGTACTGAGAGTCCGCCTAGAAGGAACAGCGCAGCGATTTTGTACTTTTTATCTTGCTTTAGTGCTATCGGGGCCAGTACACAGAAAATAACCCCGGAAAACAGACAGGAGGCAAAGAGAGCAGAAATCGCATCGGTATGCGGGATGAAAAATTCAGAGAACGGCCGGTTGAGCAGAGTACAGACAACAGTGAAAATAAAAGCACTACTACATAAGTTCAGAATGTATTTGAAAGCGTTGGGCTTGTAGAAGTAAGCCATCAAAGTGAAAACAGACAAAGTGATAGCATAAAAAATAACATTACCGACTCCGACCCAGAGAGACAGTGCGATAAGCAGCCCCTGTAACCAGGCAATATGCTTTTTATCTAAGTCAGCGCTGCTGAGCGGTAGCAGGGCTAAAAACAAAGCTGCGATAGCAAGCTGTATATTGTGGTGATCTATAGAGCCGGGAATAAACTTTACCAGCAATGCAGAAGATACGGCGTACACCGCACAATAGAAGGCCGAAGATGCGCCAAATAAGCGGATACTGAGAATTGACAAACTGGTAACAGTAACCAGCATATATATAGCTGGCACCAGAGTCATTGAGATTGCTTTTGCAGTCTCAGGCTCAAATACCGAAGAGAAAATCAGTGTAAAACCTGCGAGCGGAATATCCGGAAGGCGGGACCAGTGCATAATCTGACCGTCTTGCGGATTAAAGCGCTCCATGGGTTGTAAGTACCAGTGACCATGCTCCAGCCATTCAGAGAACTGGACGTATCTCATATAGTCGTCGTTATCCCAGAGATCCATTCCTGAAACTTTAGGCCAGAACTTCACCGCTGAAATAACGGAAAGTAGGATGACAAAAATCAGAACAGGATAAAGGTGTTTTTTTAGTTCTTGTTTGGGTAATAATAATGGTGAATCAAGGCTAGACACTACTGGTTCTCGTAGGTTGTAAGTGATACATCTGTATGATTTCATTAATGAGAAAGTATATCCAGTGACAATGGTGTTATGTCAGGGTTTTGTAGAATCATGTCTCATTCTATATACAGGAAATTCAATTAGTTCATGTTAAGAGTAGCAATAAACGGATTTGGCCGTATCGGGCGCAATGTACTTCGTGCCCTATACGAAAGCGGTAAGAACGAAACGATTCAGATAGTCGCAGTAAATGAATTAGCCCAGCCTGACGCTATGGCGCATCTGCTTCAGTTTGATACCAGTCATGGTCGTTTTGGTAAGAAGGTGACCAATGATCAGGAGCATCTGTTTATTCACCATGCCAGCGGCGATTTTGATTCTGTGCGTATTCTGCACCTTGCAGATATTGAGCTCTTACCCTGGCGGGATCTGGATGTGGATATTGTTTTAGATTGTACCGGGGTATTCGGCAATCAGTCTGATGGACAGAAACATATCAAAGCCGGTGCAAAGAAGGTGCTGTTTTCACACCCGGGGGCGAGTGACTTAGACAACACCATTATTTATGGTGTTAACCATCAGACCCTTAAGCCTGAGCACAATGTGGTTTCAAATGGTTCTTGTACAACAAACTGCATTGTACCGATCATTAAGGTGCTTGATGAGGCATTTGGTATTCAGTCAGGCACAATTACAACCATTCACTCAGCGATGAATGATCAGCAAGTCATCGACGCTTACCATTCAGATTTGCGCAGAACCCGCTCGGCCAGTCAGTCAATTATTCCAGTTGATACTAAGTTGCATAAGGGAATTGAAAGAATCTTTCCGAAATTTTCCAACAAGTTTGAAGCAATTTCTGTGAGGGTGCCCACTGTTAATGTGACCGCAATGGATTTAAGTGTCACTATCGGTACAAATGTGAAAGTTAATGACGTAAATCAAACCATCGTAGAGGCATCTCGGTGTACATTACGTGGCATTGTTGATTATACTGAATCACCTCTGGTTTCCATCGACTTTAACCACGACCCGCATAGCGCGATTGTGGACGGAACCCAAACCAGAGTGAGTGACGGTCATTTAGTGAAAATGTTAGTTTGGTGCGACAACGAATGGGGTTTCGCCAACAGAATGCTGGATACCGCCACAGAAATGTTCGGCTAAGAATAATTTTGCCGGAACATAGAAAGACTACCATCGAGCCGTGGTAGAACAGGGATAGTAGAAATATTTATTTCAGGACTTGAAAAAAATATCCAGCATCCCAACCTTAAGTGCAGTTAAAGAATTTATGGTTTGGCATGGAGCCAAACCGCTCAAACTTTTTAATTTTAAATATCGAGAGGACAAACCATGTCTGTAATCAAGATGACTGACCTGGATCTAGCAGGTAAACGTGTATTCATCCGTGCTGACCTTAACGTGCCAGTAAAAGACGGCAAAGTAACTTCAGATGCACGTATCCTTGCATCACTACCAACTATCAAGCTTTGCCTGGAAGCTGGTGCGAAAGTAATGGTTACTTCTCACCTGGGTCGCCCAACTGAAGGTGAATATGCAGAAGAGTTCTCTCTTGCTCCTGTAGTTAACTACCTGAACGACGCACTAGACTGCGAAGTTAAACTGGCAAAAGACTACCTAAACGGTCTTGAACTAAACGCTGGTGAGCTTGTTGTTCTTGAAAACGTTCGCTTTAACAAAGGCGAGAAGAAAAACGAAGAAGAGCTTTCTAAGAAGTACGCTGCACTTTGTGACGTGTTCGTAATGGATGCATTCGGTACTGCTCACCGTGCACAGGCTTCAACTCACGGTGTTGGCATGAACGCTCCTGTTGCATGTGCTGGTCCTCTTCTTGCTGCTGAGCTAGAAGCACTTGGTAAAGCAATGGACAACCCAGAGCGCCCACTGGTTGCTATCGTTGGTGGTTCTAAGGTTTCTACTAAGCTGACTGTTCTTGAGTCTCTGTCTAAAGTTGCTGACCAGCTAGTTGTTGGTGGCGGTATCGCAAACACATTCATCGCTGCAGACGGCCACAATGTTGGTAAATCTCTGTACGAAGCAGACCTTGTTGAAACTGCTCAGAAGCTAATGAAAGAGTGTTCTATCCCAGTTGCAACTGACGTAGCATGTGCAAAAGCATTTGACGAAAACGCAGAAGCTGAAATCAAGAACGTTGCTGACGTTGCTGATGACGACATGATCTTCGACCTTGGCCCTGATTCAACTGCGGCTCTTGCTGAAATCATCGGTAACGCAAAAACTATCCTTTGGAACGGCCCTGTAGGCGTATTCGAATTCAAGAACTTCGAAGCGGGTACTGCTGGTATCTCTAAAGCAATCGCTGAATCTGCAGGTTTCTCTGTAGCAGGTGGTGGTGATACTCTGGCTGCTATCGACAAGTTCGGTATCAAAGCTGACGTTTCTTACATCTCTACTGGTGGCGGTGCATTCCTTGAGTTCGTTGAAGGTAAAGTACTTCCTGCAGTAGCAATGCTTGAAGAGCGTGCTAAAGCTTAATTGACTGATTTATAAGGCGGGTTTTATTTCCCGCCTTTTTACGTTTGCTGTTATCGGATAAATGTTGCTAAAATGCCGCCCGTTGTAAGCAAACGATTGCCAAATTTTTAATTTAATACGACAGAAAATAGGACTAAACCCATGTCTAAGATCTTCGATTTCGTAAAGCCAGGTGTTATCGCTGGTGACGACGTACAAAAAGTATTTGAAGTAGCTAAAGAAAACAACTTTGCTCTTCCAGCAGTTAACTGTGTTGGTACTGACTCTGTAAACGCAGTACTTGAAGCAGCTGCTAAAGTTAAGTCTCCAGTTATCGTTCAGTTCTCTAACGGCGGTGCTGCATTCTTCGCTGGTAAAGGTCTTAAGCTAGAAGGTCAGGAAGCTCAAATTCTTGGTGCTGTAGCTGGTGCTAAGTACGTTCACGCTGTAGCTGAGTCTTACGGTGTTCCAGTAATCCTGCACACTGACCACGCTGCTAAGAAACTACTTCCTTGGATCGACGGACTACTAGACGCTGGTGAAGAGTTCTTCGCTCAAACTGGTAAGCCTCTATTCTCTTCTCACATGCTGGACCTTTCTGAAGAGTCTCTGGAAGAGAACATCGAAACTTGTGCTAAGTACCTGGAGCGCATGGCTAAGATGAACATGACAATCGAGATCGAACTTGGTTGTACTGGTGGTGAAGAAGATGGCGTAGACAACACTGATATGGATCAGTCTGAGCTATACACTTCTCCAGAAGACGTTGCATACGCATACGAGAAACTGAACGCTGTTAGCCACCGTTTCACTATCGCAGCTTCTTTCGGTAACGTACACGGTGTTTACAAGCCAGGTAACGTTGTTCTTACTCCAACTATCCTACGTGATTCTCAGGCATACTGTGCAGAGAAGTTCGGTATCGCACCTAACGCTCTAAACTTCGTATTCCACGGTGGTTCTGGTTCTTCTGAAGCAGAAATCCAAGAGTCTATCGGCTACGGTGTAATCAAAATGAACATCGATACTGATACTCAGTGGGCTTGCTGGGACGGTATCCGTCAGTTCGAAGCTGAAAACCACGATTACCTACAAGGTCAAATCGGTAACCCAACTGGCGAAGATGCGCCTAACAAGAAGTACTACGATCCACGCGTATGGCTACGTGCTGGTCAGGCTTCTATGGTTGCTCGTCTTGAGAAAGCATTCGCTGACCTTAACGCTGTAGACGTACTATAATTCGTCTTTAATAGCATTATTTAAAAAAGCCGCTCGAAAGAGCGGCTTTTTTTTATGCTTTTTGATTAATTCTAAGATCAGCTTCTGGATTTACAGTATGACAGTGCGCTATCTTAAATTGGTCATGCGTGTGGTAAGTGGCTTGTTTCTTTACAGAAATTTGACCCAGACTTTCTTATACCTTTTATAGTCACACCGCGCGTGTTTACACTTCGAAGAACAACAGCTTTAAGGAATAAAAATGGCAAAAGAAGAAACTATTGTGCCGGCAGTGGCAGATGTTACTCAGGGCATATCGAAAATGGAAAGCTGGCTGGTGGATAACTCAGACCTTCTGATCCAGTATGGCGTAAATATTATCTCTGCAGTTCTGATCCTCTTTATCGGTAATATTATCGTTAAAGCTATTGCGAACAGCGTAGGTAAACTGCTCAGCAAGCGTGATATGGATAAAGCGGTAGTGGACTTTGTTACTGCGCTGGTTCGTTATCTGCTGTTTATCATTGTTCTGATCGCAGCATTGGGCAGAGTTGGCGTACAGACTGCTTCTGTGGTTGCGGTAATCGGTGCCGCCGGTTTAGCGGTTGGTCTGGCATTGCAGGGCTCGTTATCTAACTTTGCTGCCGGTGTGCTTATTGTTGCTTTCCGTCCGTTTAAGTCAGGTGACTATGTGGAAATCGGTGGTGTCGCTGGTTCGGTTGAGTCTATCCAGATTTTCCAGACGGTACTGAAAACACCGGACAATAAGATGGTGGTTGTTCCTAATGGCGGTGTGATTGGTGGTCCAATCGTTAACTATTCCCGTCATGATACCCGTCGTGTGGATCTGGTTATTGGTGTCTCTTACAGTGCTGACCTGAACAAAACCAAAGAGGTTATCGGTTCTGTATTGGCTGCGGATGAGAGAATTTTGAAAGATCCTGCTGTAACTATCGGCGTTTCTGAACTTGCTGACTCATCTGTGAACTTTGTTGTTCGTCCATGGGTTAAGACTGCAGACTACTGGGGCGTTTATTTTGATACGCTTCAGGCGATTAAAGAAGCGCTTGATAAAGAAGGGATTGAGATTCCGTTTCCGCAGATGGATGTGCATTTGAATAAGGTAGGCTAGGTTACAGGAGCGCGAAGTGAGTTGGTTACTTCGCGCTTTTTTTATGTTGCTTTCTGTGATGCTTCCTTGCTCGTTCCAACGCTTTGCGTTGAAACTATCTACGCGTACTGAAGGTAAAGCTCTTTCGCTAAAGAAGTTGCGATGGCGAACATGATGAGGGCTACAACCGCGTCTATGCCTCTTTGTACTTTTGGTTGTGACAGCAGAGGGGCGGCTTTGGCGGCTCCGATAGCTAATCCGTAAAACCAGGTTAGTGAGGCCAGCATGGTTCCTACAGCAAAGGAGATGCGGTTGACTCCCTCAAACTGACCGCCGATAGAACCCAGCACGACTATGGTATCCAGATAGACATGTGGATTTAATACAGTAACCGCCAATGCTCCGGCAATCACAGCCCGCTTTCTTCTCTTACTGCCTTCTAGTTCGATTTCCTCTGGCTGAGGGTTTAGTGCACTTTTCAGTGATAGATAACCATAGTAGCTAAGGAAGCCAACGCCGCCGACAGTCACACTATTTAGCAGCAGTTCATTTTGTGACAGTAATGCCCCGCCACCAAACACACCAACAGAAATAAACAGAATATCAAGAAGACTGCACAGGGTTGCAGTTGTCAGGTGGTGGTTACGCTTTATACCCTGATTTAAGACATAGGCGTTTTGTGCGCCAATGGGAATGATCATACCTGCGCCAAGGGTAAAGCCCTGAAGAAGAATCCAGAAGTTCACGTTTTCCTCGAAAATTAGAAATTAGACTGGGGGTAGTTTACTTAGCGGTGTGGTATAAATGTAACTAATTTTATTTATTGCTTATTAGTTTGGCTTATGATGGGGTTATGGGGTTATGGGGTTATGGGGTTATGGGGTTATGGGGTTATGGGGTTATGGGGCTAGGAGGGTAGTATGAGAGGGTTGGATTATCGGTGGATTGAGGCACTGGATGAGGTGATTAATCGGGGGAGCTTTGAGAAGGCGGCTGAGGTTTTGTGTATTACTCAGTCTGCGGTTTCACAGCGGATAAAGCAACTGGAGAAGTGGCTGGCTCAGCCGGTGCTTGTCCGGGAGCAGCCTCCAAGGGCGACGGGGGCAGGGCAGAAGTTGCTTGGTTTGTACCGGAGGGTCAGGCTACTCGAGCAGGATCTGTTGCCGGAGTTAAGCAGTGATGCGCTGGAAAGTGCCTTATCGGTTTCCATTGCTACCAATGCTGACAGTTTAGCAACCTGGTTTATTCCCAGCCTCAGCTCGCTGCTGCTTACCAATCGGATTGAACTGAATCTGGTTGTGGAAGATGAAGGACGCACTCTCGAGAAACTAAGAAGTGGTGAGGTTGTTGGTGCAATAAGCCGGGAAGTGCAGCCTATGCAGGGGTGTGAGGCTGACTATCTGGGGCGGGTGGATTATCTTTGTGTTGCCAGTCCTGAGTTTAAACAGCGTTACTTTTCTGAAGGAGTGACGCCCGAGTCTTTAGTTCAGGCTCCGGCAGTGGTGTTTGACCAGTATGATTATATGCACGGAAACTTTATCCAGCAGCACTTTGGTTTGCCAATGACCAGTGTTATGAAGCACACAGTCCGGAGCTCTGAAGCCTTTGTTAAACTGGCTGTAGCCGGAATTGCGTACAGCCTTATTCCGGAGCCGCAAATCAAAGATGAACTGAGGGATGGACGCCTGGTTAATCTCACGCCGAAGCTGTCCGTGCCACAAAAAATGTACTGGCACCACTGGCAGCTGGAAAGCGGTGTTCTGAAGGAGTTGTCTGATTCCATCGTTAGCTATGCCCGGTCTCATCTTCCGCAATGATACCTGTTCCAAGAATGGTGTTCTGTAAGTCAGCTTTTGGTTAAATGCCGATTATTTCGCCTTTTTTTCTCTGTCAGAAGCTAAGATATTCTTAAAACAACAAAAAAGGTCGATACGATGAAAAAAGTTTCTGTTTTGCTTGCTGCGCTAACCTGGAATCTGGTCACTCCCGCTTATTCGGCGTCTCCGGACTTCCCTCATATTGAAACAAGTGGTTATGGCGAGGTGGTCACAAAGCCGGATATGGCGGTCTTTTCTGTCCAGGTGATAGAGTCGGCGCTGAGTGCTGAACAGGCCAAGAAAGCTGCCGATGAGGTAGTCGTTAAGTTTGTCAGCAGATTAACTAAAGCCGGGGTCAGCCGGGATGATATCCAGGCGGCCAACCTGCATCTGGCTCCGCGTTATCACTACCCTAAGTCAGGTGAGTCTGAGCTTGTGGGGTACCGGGCGACAAGAAGGATAACGGTGACCACTTATAATCTGGAGCAACTCAATACCTATCTGGATGAAGCGCTGGGAGAGGGAATTAAGCGAGTTGATAATATTCAACTGAAGGTAAAAAACAGGGATAAGTATCAGAGCTTAGCCCGCCTTGAAGCGATCAGAGATGCCAATGAAAAAGCGAAATCTCTTGCTGAAGGCTTTGGTGGTGAGTTGCATGGTGTGTGGAAGGTCAGTTACCACAACAACCAGGGAGTGCAGCCTGTGATGATGAGAGCGATGAACGCAAAGGCTGAGTCTTCAATGGAGTATCAGGATACCAGTATCACTATCCGGGACAATGTCAGTGTGATTTACCGGTTTGAGCAGAAGTAATAAAAAGCCCGGCTGGTGACTGCCGGGCTTACAAGTATTAGAAAAGAAGACGTGCGCGGATAGTGCCGTCGATGCCTTTCAGCTTCTGCAGAGCCTCTTCTGAGCGGTCTGCTTCAATATCCAGAACAACATAACCGATATCTGCTTTTGTCTGCAGGTACTGACCAACGATGTTGATATTCTCTTCTGCGAAGATGGTGTTGATCTTGTTCAGAATACCAGGGCGGTTTTCGTGAATGTGCAGCAGACGTGAAGCACCTGTGTGGCTTGGCAGAGATACTTCAGGGAAGTTCACACTTGATAGTGTTGAACCGTTGTCAGAGTATTTCGCAAGCTTACCTGCAACCTCAATACCGATGTTTTCCTGAGCTTCCTGAGTAGAACCACCCACGTGCGGAGTCAGAATCACATTGTCAAACTTCATCAGTGGAGATTCAAACGGGTCTGCATTTGTTTTCGGCTCTGTCGGGAATACGTCCACAGCTGCACCGCCAAGGTGACCAGACTCAAGAGAGTCACACAGTGCCGGAATATCAACAACGGTACCGCGAGCGGCGTTGATAAAGATAGCGCCAGGCTTCATGCGGGAGAACTCTTCAGCGCCCATCATGTTTTTGGTTTCCGGTGTTTCCGGAACGTGAAGAGAGATAACATCACACTTGTTCAGCAGATCGCTCATGGTGTGAACCTGAGTGGCGTTACCCAGAGTCAGTTTGTTCTCGATATCGTAGAAGTAGACGCGCATGCCCAGGTTTTCAGCCATAATACCCAACTGAGTACCGATATGACCGTAACCGATAATACCAAGGCGCTTACCACGGGCCTCAAAAGAACCGATAGCACTTTTCTGCCAGATGCCACGGTGAGCCAGTGCGTTTTTCTCTGGAATGCCGCGAAGTAACAGAAGAAGCTGACCAACAACCAGTTCTGCAACGCTTCGTGTGTTTGAGAACGGCGCATTAAATACCGGAATACCACGCACAGCTGCCGCATTCAGGTTTACCTGGTTTGTACCAATACAGAAACAGCCAACAGCAACCAGCTTGTTCGCAGCCTGGAATACTTCTTCAGTCAGGTTAGTTCTGGAGCGGATACCGATAAAATGAACATCTTTCACTGCTTCAAGCAGTTCGTCTTCTGGCAGGGAGCCTTTATGGTATTCAATATTGGTGTAACCTGCGGCTTCTAAAACCTCTACCGTTGAAGGGTGTAGTCCTTCTAAAAGCAGGATTTTAATCTTATCTTTTTCCAGTGATACTTTCGCCATCTCTTCTCGTCCTTAAAATGAAAAGTTATAAGCGCAACTTTTTTTAATCTGATTAGCTAATCCCATGGGTGACACGGGGGATACTAGGGAAGGTTGCACAGTTAGTGACCATAAACTTACCAAAAAAAACGGCGTATGGGTAAGAAAATTACGGAATAAATAATAAAAAACGGCGCTTTCAAGCGCCGTTCGTCATTAAGCAACAGAAAATCAAGAAAACTTACTCAGTTAGTCTTCGATTTTTGCTCCTTCAGGAGTACCTGTAATCACCACATCAGCGCCGCGGTGAGCAAACAGGCCAACAGTCACAACGCCAGGAATGTTGTTGATCTTGTCTTCCATCTCTTTCGGGTTGGTGATTTCAAGGCCGTATACATCAATAATGATATTGCCGTTATCCGTTACCACACCTTCACGGTAAGCCGGGTCACCACCCAGCTTCACCATTTCACGGCCAACCTGAGAGCGGGCCATCGGAATAACTTCAACCGGAAGCGGGAATTTACCCAGAACATCCACAGCTTTAGTACCGTCAACGATACATACGAACTTCTCAGAGATAGCCGCAACAATCTTTTCGCGAGTCAGTGCAGCACCGCCGCCTTTGATCATTTCACGCGCCGGGTTAATTTCGTCTGCGCCGTCAACGTAAACATCCAGTTTTAGTATTTCGTTGCAGTCAAAAACTTCGATGCCAAGCGCCTTTAGTTTTTCCGTAGAGTCGACAGAGCTGGATACAGCACCTTTGATGTCATCTTTCATAGTGCCCAGAGCATCAATGAAGTGTTTTACTGTAGAACCTGTACCAACGCCAACGATGCTTCCTTTTTCAACGTACTTAAGTGCCGCCCAGCCAGCTTCTTTCTTCATTTCATCTTGAGTCATGCCATTCTCCGGAATTAATAGGGGGATATATTGCGCGGGATTATAGCGGTTTCTTACTCGCTTTCCCATTGCCAAATTTTATCAGGGGTAATGATATAAGGAAGCGGGACATCCCAGGGCTCAACCGGTACTTCATCAACTTGCTGGCAGTTGTGAGCAATACCAGCCGGAGTGGGGCCTTCGCCTGTTTTAAACCACTTCTCAAGTGTTCTGTCGTAATACCCGCCGCCCATACCAAGCCTGTGCCCTTTGTCATCAAAGGCCACCAGAGGAGTGAAAACAATATCCAATTCAGACACAGGCACAATTTTCTGTTTATCCAGCTCCGGCTCCTGAATATTAAAGCGGTTCTCTACCATAGGGGTTTGCGGAGTATATTCCAGAAATAGCAGATGCCCTTTGGAGAAAGGGTGAATTACAGGCAGGCAAACGGTTTTTCCCTGCTGCCAGAAGTATTCAATGATAGGGTGAGTATCTATCTCGCCGTCTGCAGATAAATAGATGGCAATATTTTGCGCGGTCTGGATTAACGGGAATTTTTTGACTTTTTGCAGGATATCCTCAGCGGCCAGAGTCTGATCTAAGGCGTTGATGGCGTTTCTATTGCTGCGGATTTGCTTGCGGATTTCTGTTCTGGACAGGTTTGGCATAGAGGTACCCCAGAGTGCCGTTGAGGATATTGACCCTTGAACCAGCTGGTTCAAGGCGGATCAGCAATGATAACCGTAGGCTTCTCGATACGGGCCGAGCTTGCTCAATAGCTATCAAGTACTAACCCTTAGGTATTGCTTATCGGCTCAGGGACGTAATCCTGCTGACAAACACTCCAGGGTAAATTTGAGTATATCACTGCTGTCCGTGTGATAAATCTTTTAATGCATCTTCTAACGATGCACTGAGCTTTTCCATGCGCTCAGTCATCTGCTTTTGACTTTCTTCATCAGTTTTTCTCTGCTGAAGTTCGTAGCAGGCGTTTAGTGCAGCGATAGTAAGCAGCTTTTCTGTGTTAGCTACATTAGTCTTTTCGCTCATCTTCTGTAGTCGTTCATTCAGGTCAGCAGCAGCGTTAAGCAATGACTCTTCCTGACCCGGAGGACAGTTAACTCTGGTCATCTTACCTAGAATCTCTATTTCTACCGCTTGATTACTCATACCGAATGAACTCTTAATGCGCCACAAAAGCCGTTTGGTGGTCTGTTACCACCGAAGTGGAACTATAGGTAAAGCCAATTTAAGATTCAAGTGATTCCTCATTAATTCGGTATATTTGCTGATGCAATGACTCAGGAACTAAGCGAATTGTCTATTTGTTATTCTGAGGAGCCGAAAGGGTAGTGGACTGATATTGATAAGCAAACCGTTCTTGCCATGGATGGCAAGATCGAGCCCCATGGAAGGGTTTATGCGTGTTTGTGTTCAATATCAGTTCACTGCCCTCTCCACCGAACTTTTAGCTACCAGCTTATCTCCTGCTTGTCTCAAAACGCTTTTTACCATTCCCGCCTTAGCCATGAAATGATACGATTACTCTTTAACAAACATTTAATAAATAGTGAGTCATCATGAGCGAAACAACGCTTCCGGAATATCTGAGTGTGGAATCGGTACTTCAGTCGGCAGAGCTGTCTGTCACCCCTGCTGAGTTACATGGTTTGCTGGCAGGTATGCTAAGTGGCGGGATGTCTTTGAATGATACAAGCTGGCAGCCGCTGATTTTTGATTACACCAGTGATGGTATGGCCTGGACTGACAGGGCTCTGAGAATTGCCGACGATATTCTAAAGGTTACAACATCAGAACTGACGGGCACGGGCATGGAGATGTCGCTGCTGTTACCTGATGAAGATAAGGATCTTTTGGAATTTGCTGATGCTTTGTCTGACTGGGTGAATCACTTTATTTCTGGCCTGGGCCTGATTAACGTTTCTCTGAAAGATATGCCAGAGGATGTAAAAGAAGCGCTGGGTGACTTAGAAGAAATCGGCAAGCTTGGTATTGATGAAGATGACGATATGGATGAGCAGGCGGACCTGCTGGAGCAGGTTATTGAGCATGTAAAAGCGTGTGTGCTGACTATTCATGCTCAGTATGGTGTTAAGGCGGAGAAAGATAGCCAGCCTACGATACATTAAGGTTTGGCCCGGTGGCGGGCATCATACTGGTATCGAACACAAACACGCATAGACCCATCCATGGGGCTCCACCGTGCCTTCCCTGGCACGGAGGGTTTGCTTATCGATACCAGCATGATGCCCTCAGTAACATGTGTACAAAGTGTCAGGGATGAAAAGCGAGCAATGAAACACTACGATATCGCAATTGCCGGTGGTGCCATGGCCGGGGCAACGTTAGCTCTGGCCTTGAGTGAGCTGAGTAACCGCAGCTTTTCCATTGCGGTGATTGAACCCTATCAGGCCGATAACTCTCTTCATCCCGGGTTTGACTCCCGCTCTATTGCGCTTTCGCATGGAACCGTGAATATCCTTAAATCCTTTAGCTTATGGGAAGGCATAAAGTCTGAAGCGACGGCTATCAGGCATATTCATGTGTCTGACAGAGGCCATGCCGGAATGACGGATATCGTTGCTGCTGATTATGCCGTTGATGCTTTGGGCTATGTTGCCGAGCTGGAAAAGGTGGGCTGTTTTTATCATAGCCGCTTGAATCAGCTGGATAATATCGACTTCCTGTGCCCGGATTCTGTGAGCGATATTGAGTCATTTCCTGATGTTGTGCGGGTGACGCTGAAGTCGCAAGTGCAGTTTGAAGCTAACTTGCTGGTGGCAGCTGATGGTGCGGTATCGCACTGCTGCCAGTTAATGAAGATTGAAAACCTGCAGCATGACTTTAATCAGACGGCTTTGATTGCCAATATCTCCGCCACAGAAGCGCATAATGGCAGGGCCTTTGAGCGCTTTACCAAAAACGGGCCGCTTGCGCTGCTTCCTTTGACTCAAGACAGAATGTCACTGGTCTGGTGTTTATCTCCGGAGATTGCATCTCAGATGATGGCGGTTTCTGATGAAGAGTTTCTCGCTCAGCTACAGGATTCATTTGGCTGGCGACTGGGAAAACTGACTCAGGTTGGCTCCAGAGCTTCCTATCCGCTGATACTGAAAGAAAAAAGTAAAATCACTTCCCATCGCTTTGCGACAGTTGGCAATGCCGCTCAGACTCTTCACCCTATTGCCGGGCAGGGTTTTAATCTTGGTATCCGCGATGTGGCCTCGTTGGCTGAAGAGCTGGTTAAGAGTGATGATCCCGGTGCCTTCCGGACCTTAAACCGCTATCAGCAAAGAAGAGAGGATGACCGCCGCTCTACGATTGATCTGACGGCGGGATTGGTACATGTTTTCTCAAATGAGTGGTTGCCTCTGGTTGTGGGAAGAAACGTATCGCTGATGGCAATGGATAATATTCCTCTGCTTACAAAGCCACTACTGAGCAGAACCATGGGTATGGTGAAAAGATAGATTATGATGAAAAGTTTTGATATCGCCATTATTGGTGGCGGGATGGTTGGCTTAACGCTGGCTGCCGCTCTGAAAGATACGGATTTAAGAATTGCTGTTGTGGAGGCGAATAAACCTTCAGATGAACTGGATCTTCTGCCGGATGTGCGTGTATCTGCGCTAAGCCGGGCAAGTGAAGTGATTATGCGGAATCTTGGCGCCTGGCCGGGAATAGAGCGCAGGCGTTTTTCTCCCTATAAAGCAATGGAAGTCTGGGAACAGGACAGCTTCGCCCGCATTGAATTTAATGCCGGTGAATTCGGACAGCCTAATCTGGGGCATATTGTTGAAAACAGGGTGATACAACTGGCACTGCTGGAGCAGGTAAGCAATCAGCCAAATGTAACCATGTATATGCCGACCAGATGTCAGAGTCTGGTAATGGGCGAAAGCGAAGCCTGGATTACTTTAGATAACGGCCAGTCCCTGACCACTAAGCTTGTTGTGGGCGCGGACGGTGCTAACTCCTGGGTTCGCCAGCAGATGGATATTCCCTTAACTCACTGGGATTACGGCCACAGTGCCATTGTTGCCAATATAAGAACGGCTGAACCTCACCAAAAAACAGCAAGGCAGTCATTTTCACCTATGGGACCTCTGGCTTTTCTGCCAATGTCTGAACCGGATATGAGTTCAATTGTCTGGTCAACGGATCCAAACCGCGCCGAGCAGTTGCTGGCTATGCCGGATGATGAATTTAACAAGCATCTGTCAGCCGAGTTTGATATGAAGCTTGGACGCTGCAGAGTTATCGGTGACAGGCAGGCATTTCCGCTAAAAATGCGTTATGCAAGAGACTTTACTCTGGAGCGCATTGCATTGGTTGGAGATGCGGCTCATACCATACATCCGCTTGCCGGGCAGGGTGTTAACCTTGGACTGTTAGATGCGGCCAGTCTGGCTCAGGTTATTCTGGAATTGTGGCAGAATGGGGAAGATATCGGCCGCCGCCCCGGGCTGAGAAAATACGAGCGCTGGAGAAAATCTGAAGCGGCAAAAATGATTGCTGCAATGCAGGGGTTCAGAGATCTGTTTGATGGCGGAAATCCTGCGAAGAAACTGGTTCGTGGTATAGGTATGACTCTTGCCGGTAAGCTGCCGGGAGCAAAAGATGAGCTTATGAAGCGCGCTCTGGGGTTAAAAGGTAACCTGCCTTATCTTGCCAAAATGCCTGATTTTGCTGGTAAATAGCTGAAACTAAAAAGGGTTGGTATTATAAACCAACCCCTTCCTCTTTTGAGAACAAAAAACAATTAAGCGTACGCGCAACGAAGTCTCATTACCTCTTCATTGATCTCTTTTACAGCCATAAAATGACGCTTGTCAGCTCGCTCCGGCAATATGAGCTTACCGTTATCAAATTCAAATTTTCCAATTCCGTAGATGTAAATTCTTCCTTTAAAAAGCCTACTAACATGCTTCGCTATCATGCCGGGTGAATAGCGCTTAAACAACCTCATAGTTGAATCCTTGTTATCAATCTTGCAAGACGAATTATAGAAAAAACAGGGTTACATTAATGTGACTAAAACCGACTAAAGATTCGCATGAACCTATGGATTTGGATTTTTGTGCTGAGTTCTGCATAAATGAGGATATTTATCCGCATCAGCGTGACCTTGGGCGCAAAAATTAAATCGGATATTTATTCGTTTTTAGATTTAATGAACTCTTGGCTAAATTTTGTACTAAGTTTGTTCATTTAAAGCTCACTTAATAAGGATAGTTCGGTTTCTGGCTTCTACCAGAAAAAAGAGCAGATAGTCTAAAAAAAAATGCCCGCGCAAGGCGGGCCAATAGTCACAGATGCATTACACAAAAGTGGATAACTGAATAAATCAGCGGATTCACTTTTTCTCCGGCTCAAAAGCAACGTAAAAAACGTTAGAGCCGAACAGCACGAAGAGCATACACAAAATAAGGTCTTGTGAATATTTATTTGTTGTAATTAATTAAATATTCATAATTGGGAGTTTATTAGTGTGATCTAGATCGAGATAATATGAAAGGATGTAATTGTGTTCTCACTAATTAACGGGTGATATCTGCAAAGGTAGGATTGCAGAGTGAAACAAGATGCTCGGTTTTAAGCGCCAGTCCGGCCATATTGCTTCCGCTACTGATTGTTATCTCAGGAATGGATTTAAAGCTGTTGTCGAAAAAAACAGGCATTGGAGTTGGCAGCATAATGGGGGCTACCGTACCGGGCTGGTAGCCGGTGATTTCGGGGACTTCACTTAATGATACACAAGTCATTCTACGGCACTGAAGAATCTGCCTTACTTTTTTAGGGTCAGCCTGCAGATCTCCGGGGACGCAGGCTAAGGCATAATTATTGTCCATATCCCTTAGCAAAATGGATTTGACCATCTGGCGTGGAGAAATGCCGCGCTGTCTGGCGGCATCTTCTATGGTGACAGCCGGAGTCTGGTGCCGCAGTATCTGATAGGGAATTTTTTGCCCTTCCAGATAGTCGGTTATCCGGGTATTAAACGGGGTGTCTGTCATGACTTATTCACTTTCCAGTGAGTAAGGCATTTCACCAAAAACAAAGCTGCTGTCAGGCTGGTGCGCAAGTCTGAATTTGGTATCCGGTTCCAGATTATTTGGCAGAACGGCTATGCCGGTTACTTGGCCGTCAGCATACTGATAGTAGCTGAGAAACTCTCCGGCGCTGCGCCAGTTTTGTCCGACATTTCTTTCCAGTTCAACCCTTCCTTCCAGCCTGGTATCGCATTTTCCCTTCAGGATATAGGTTGCTCTTTTATTGGTGCCTCTGTATTTGGCTCTGGCCACGGTTTCCTGGCCTGTGTAGCAGCCCTTGTTAAAGCTGACGCCACCAATTAAGTGCAGGTTGAATGCCTGAGGAATATGTTCATTCTGGTTGCTGTCGGTAACGCAAGGCAGAGCGGCTTTAATATCGGCAAGGTTCCAGGCCTCTTCGCTAGCCAGATTAAAGCTATCTTCTTCGGTGAGAGTGACGGCATCCTGCTCAGAAAGCAGAAGCAGCCAGCGGTTATCTTCCACCCAGACAGCGCTTCCGTTCATAAAGCTCCGGACCTTACCGCTGCCTTCTGTTGCTTTGTTAATATACTCATCTGCACCATCTCCCTGAAGCCCCAGAGCAATATCAGAGCTTAGTTCAATAGTTACTTTGGAAAACACCGAGTATTTCTTAATCTCAGCCAGAGCTTTTTCAGCAGAGGATGCATGCAGGCAAAGGGCGTAAGAGTCTTTATGTCCGAACAGCCTGAATAGGCTCCAGACCTTTCCTTTGGCATCACAGTGGGCACCCAGAGTAGATTCAGACTCTGGAAGGGTGACCAGATCACAGGTGAGTTGTCCCTGCAGGTAAGTCTTTCTGTCTTCACCGGAAACACTTATTGCCTGGCATGAGGGAAGGTAGGACAGTACCAGAGAAGGCAGCTTGTCGTTCTCATTCAGGGAGAGAGGAGTAAATCGGTTTTTCCAGTCCATAATTTCGTTCCAGGGGCTGATTATTTCAGGTTATGTTAATCGGCTTACAAAAATTTGTCAGCTAATGGATGTTTTCTTCATCCATAGAAAGTATTAGGGCTAATATTGACAAATCAAGTAGATAAATAAGAGTTTAAGAGGATTTTACATGTACACAGCGGAAGAGAAAGCTCGTATCAAGTGGGCGTGCCGTAGAGGAATGCTGGAGCTGGACGTAGTTATTATGCCTTTTTTTGAGGAGTGCTTTGAATCTCTGACCGAACAGGAGCAACAAGATTTTGTCGCTCTGCTGGAGTGTGATGACCCGGATCTCTTTACCTGGGTGATGGGGCACGGCAGAAGTGAAAGGGAGCCGCTGGCTTTAATGGTAGATAAGATTGTTGCCCACAACCTCGCCAAAGTCCGTTAATCTCTATCTTCAACCATCTTTGATAGCTCAGGTAATACAACTGGTTGTTTCTGTTGTTATTATCTGGGCTATTTTGATCTCGCCGGTATGCTTAGTTGCCTCAGCCTGGATGTTAGCTTATCTGTTTTCAAAGGGAGTCAGGAAATCACAGGCAGGGCAATTAAAAATTGCGGCGGACAAGAAGCTAATCTGGAATGGAGTGGAGGATGTATTCAGGTTTGCTGAAACCTTATTCAGGCCTATGTGCGTTGTTATTCACTCACAGAGCGGACAAAAGATTACCGTGTGGAGAGACAGTTGCAGGGAAGAGGATTACCGGCATTTGATGGTGGTTATTTCTAATCAGCCTAAAGATTAACGTTAAAAACGGATGTCATTGTGTGAAGGCAGGAATCTGATTGAAGCGCGCTGTAGAGCATTATATGACCGCAGCTCTACAGCGCGTTGAAAGTAGATCCCGGATAATGGCTTCGCTATTTCCGGGATGACGCCTCAGGTGTTGTCGGAGTGACAAAAAACGTTAGCGATGTTTCTGCTTTCAGCTATCTGTTTTTTCAGGATCCAGAATTGTCGGGCCTGAATTCTCCAGTTTATCCGGGTAGTCCAGCGTATAGTGAAGGCCACGGCTCTCTTTACGCATCATGGCACAGCGCACCATCAGCTCGGCAACCTGCAGCAGGTTTCGCATTTCAAGCAGGTTGTTTGATACACGGAAATTACTGTAGTACTCGTGCGTTTCCTGCTTAAGCAGCTGGATACGGCGCATTGCCCGCTCAAGACGTTTATCGGTCCTTACAATGCCCATGTAGTCCCACATAAACAGGCGCAGCTCGTGCCAGTTGTGCTGAATGATAACTTCTTCATCAGAATCACAAACCTGACTTTCATCCCATAGCGGAAGATCTGTCGGCAGCTCAACGCTGTCCAGTTTTTTCAGGATATCTTTGGCCGCTGAGCGGGCGTAAACCACACACTCAAGCAGAGAGTTAGAAGCCATACGGTTTGCACCGTGAAGGCCGGTGTAACTGACTTCACCAATGGCATAGAGGTTGGCTAAGTCGGTATTACCTCTCTGGTTAACCATAACGCCACCGCAGGTGTAATGTGCAGCAGGGACAATAGGAATCGGCTCTTTGGTCATATCGATGCCAAGATCCAGAAGCCTCATATGAATGGTCGGGAAGTGTTTCTCGATAAATTCAGAAGATTTATGGCTGATATCCAGATACATGCAGTCGGCACCCAGACGCTTCATTTCATAGTCGATGGCTCTTGCCACGACATCGCGTGGAGCCAGCTCTTCACGTTCATCAAAGTCCGGCATAAAGCGTGTGCCGTCCGGACGTTTAAGGAATGCACCTTCACCACGCAGGGCTTCAGTCAGCAGAAAGTTACGCGCTTCCGGGTGATACAGGCAGGTCGGGTGGAACTGGTTAAATTCCATATTGGCAACACGGCAACCCGCACGCCAGGCCATCGCAATACCGTCACCGGAAGAGACATCCGGGTTAGAAGTGTACTGGTACACTTTTGAAGCCCCGCCGGTTGCCAGTACAACAAACTTCGCTCTTACGGTTTCCACCTGCTCATGATTGCGGCTCCAGATATAAGCTCCGAGTACTTTTTTATCTTCAGTAATAAGGTCCAGAGCGTTATAACGTTCGAAAATCGTAATGTTAGGGTGGTTTTTCACGTTATCCTGCAGTGAAGTCTGCATCGCCATGCCTGTTGCATCAGCGGCATGCAGAATGCGGCGGTGACTGTGTCCGCCTTCCCTTGTCAGGTGATAGCGTGGTTCATCATCTGAATCATCGTCAATACGGTCAAAAGGAACACCGCCGTCGATAAGCCACTGGACGCAGCGTTTACCGTTTTTAGCAATGTACTCAACCGTCTCTTTTTCACACAGACCGGCGCCGGCGATCAGGGTATCTTCAACGTGAGACTCGATACTGTCTGATTCATCAAATACCGCAGCAATACCGCCTTGAGCGTAAAAGGTTGAGCCTTCACTAAGCTGGCTTTTACTCAGAACAATAACTTTGGCGTACTTCGCGATACGTAACGCAAGAGACAGGCCTGCTGCACCGCTACCCACAACTAACACATCACACTGATGTTCCCGATTTCCGTTCATAAAACTTTTAAAATCCTGAACTATATTAGAGTAGTGAAAATCTTACTCTTAAAAAAATATGCAACCAACACAAAGCATTATGTGGTGATTTAACGACACCTTCAATTTATTTCATGGTGTGAACTGCGAAAAAGTTGCATTTCTCCATCTGCGGCCTCACTATTTCGAGGTAGCACAAAAATGTCTTATTCATCACACTATCAAATAAATCGAATAAATGTTTAGAAAGTTTTGAACTTTCTGAAATATATAAAGTCACAATAGTGCTCATGTAAGCGGTGGTGTCAACACTACATTTTGCATTATTAATGCTCATATCTGAGAAGGTAAGGGCGAAAACATAGGAGTATATGCTCGAATGAACGAGCAGTTGACCGATCAGGTATTAATTGAGCGAGTTCAGAACGGAGATAAGCAAGCGTTTAACTTGTTGGTGATCAAATATCAGAACAAAGTTTGCAACCTTATTTCCCGGTACGTGAATAATTCTGGCGATGTAGCAGATGTAGCACAGGAAGCATTTATTAAGGCTTATAAAGCGATCCCTGGTTTCAGAGGGGAGAGTGCGTTCTATACTTGGTTATATCGAATCGCTGTTAATACGGCAAAAAATCACATTGTTGCACAGGGGCGCAGGCCACCGGCAAATGATGTGGATGCTGAAGAAGCTGAATATTACGAAACGGGTAGTGCGTTAAAAGAAATATCGAACCCTGAGAACTTAACGTTGTCCAACGAGTTGAAACGCGTTGTTTTCAGTGCGATAGAAGCGCTGCCTGATGATTTAAAGACGGCAATGACTCTGCGAGAGCTGGATGGCTTGAGCTATGAAGAAATTGCTGAAGTGATGGATTGCCCGGTAGGGACAGTACGTTCGCGTATCTTCCGTGCCAGGGAGGCGGTTGAAAAGAAAATTCAGCCGTTAATACAGAGATAACCTCAGAGACTATGGTGACTAGAATGTCTGAAAAAGAATTGCTTTCAGCTCTAATGGATGGAGAAACGGTCGACAAGGCCCTGATAGCAAAACTGGAACAAGACCCTCAGGAGCAAGAAACCTGGCAAAACTATCACTTAATCGGTGATGTGATGAGAGGTGAAGCACCTGAGACGCCAAGCTGGAATATTGCTGAAAGTGTTGCTGCTGCATTAGAAGATGAGCCTGCACACAAGCCGCTGACAACACCTATGGTTGAGGCTCAGCCTACTCCGGCTAAAGCGAGAAGAGAGTTGCCTTCATGGTTGACTCAGTTAGGTCAGGTAGCAGTTGCTGCAAGTGTCTCTCTAGCTGTGATAGTGGGTGTTCAGCAGTATGGTGGCAGCGTAGACCCATCTGCTCCGGATCAGCTTCCTGTACTTCAGACTATTCCGGTAGCAGGTAGCGTAGAGCCGGTAAGCCTGACTCGCGAATCAGTGAATACTCAGAAGCAGCAGAATGAAGCGCTTCTGGTTGAGAAGCGTCGTAAAATTAACTTAATGCTGCAGGACTATGAATTGCAGCTACGCCTGGCAACTCAGGTTGCAGAAGGCCAAGAAGAAACAGATTTGGTAGTTGAATGAAGAAATTTCTGATCAGTGCACTGACACTGTTCAGTTTGATCCAGCCACAAGCCTCAGCAGAGGAGATCTCAGCTGAGGCTTTGTTGCATCAAATGAATCAGGCCAGTCAGAGCCTAAATTATGAGCTGTCTTATATTCTGATAAAGAAAAACAGCATAGAACCAATAAGATACCGTCACGCAAGCAACAATGAACAAAGCCTGGCTCATCTGCTTTATCTGAGCGGACCCGTTCGGGAAGTCATCCGTCGTGGTGAAGAAATCAGCTACATCGAACCGGGTATCGAACCTTTCTCCATCAAGTCCGACAATATGGTCGCTCCGCTCATTCCTCTTATCGACAGTGATATCACGGAAATAAGTGAGTACTACGACTTTGTCACCATGGGAAGGGCAAGGGAAACCGGCTCAGCCACACAGGTTATCCGCATAGTGCCTAAAGACGGGCAGAGATATTCCTATGTGATGTGGATTGACGAGAAGAGTCATCTTCCCATGCGGGCCGATTTGGTTGACAGAGACGGAGAGGTGCTTGAACAGTACAGAGTTATCTCTTATGCGGTAAATGACAAAATCGGTGAGGTCATGGCCGGACTGAACGATGCCCGCCTGCCTTCGGTGATCAGCCTTCCTAAGCAGAAACCGGCCTCGTCATTCTGGAAGGTTGAATGGATTCCGGACGGCTTTAAGCCACACCAGATGAACCGCTACAAAATGCTGACAACGGAAAAGGTTGTTGAAAGCCAGATGTACAGTGATGGTTTGTTCAGCTTCTCGGTCTATATTGCTGAAAAAGATGATGCTTCCCTGAAGGGCCAGCTTGTCCGCCAGGGCAGAAGAACCCTGCACAGCTTTGTTAAAGAGAACAAAGAGATCACCGTTGTTGGTGACATTCCGCCTGCAACGGCCAAGCAGATCGCTGCTTCAGTAACATTCCTGCCGAAGACAACGGAGCAGCAGTAGTATGATTACCGCGTTAGCTACGGTTGTTTCCGTTGAAGCAACCGATGAGGGAAACCGGCTGGAGCTGAGCTGCGAGCAGCAGACCAGTTGCAGCCACTGCTCATCCAGAAGCAGTTGCGGAACCGGAATCGTTTCTAAAGCTGTCGGCAACAAATCACACCGCTGGGTACTGACCACTTCCAAATCTGTCAAAGCCGGGCAAACGGTGGAGATAGGACTGTCAGAGCGTAATCTTGTCCAGTATGCCTCTGTTGTTTACCTGCTTCCTATATTTGCCCTTATCCTTGGCGCGGCTATTGCTGAGCTGTATCTGGCACCTATGCTAAGTATGGGAGAAGGCTTAATAATCGGAGTGGCGATTCTGTTTATGTCTGCAGGTATTTTGCTTGCGAAACAGATAGCTAAAAGTCTTCAGGCCAAGTCTCAGCAGTCGGTTTCTCTTATCAGAGTACTGGGAGAAACGCTGGAAACCGGTATAAATTGACAGCTTGTATGCAAATGAAGATAGCGGCAAGGCGTGAAATTGGGTAGAATCGCGCAACTTGATCGAAATACCATCAAAGATGAGTATTTCTTCCATTCACTATTTTTAAGAGTTTAGTCACACCAACCTATGAAGCACATTCGTAACTTTTCGATTATCGCCCACATTGACCATGGTAAGTCGACCCTTTCAGACCGCTTAATCCAGGTATGTGGTGGATTAAGTGAGCGTGAAATGGACGCTCAGGTTCTGGATTCAATGGATCTGGAACGTGAACGTGGTATTACCATCAAAGCACAGAGTGTGACTCTCGACTATAAAGCAAAAGATGGTGAAACCTACCAGCTTAACTTTATCGATACACCGGGACACGTTGACTTCTCCTATGAAGTTTCACGCTCACTGGCTGCCTGTGAAGGTGCACTGCTGGTGGTGGATGCCGGTCAGGGTGTAGAAGCTCAGACTCTGGCTAACTGTTACACGGCGATCGAAATGGATCTGGAAGTGGTGCCGATTCTGAACAAGATCGACCTGCCAGCCGCCGACCCTGAACGCGTATCCGAAGAGATCGAAGAGATCGTTGGTATCGATGCGCTGGAAGCAACCCGCTGTTCAGCGAAGACTGGCCTGGGTGTTGACGATGTTCTGGAAAATATCGTAACAGCAATTCCTGCTCCGGAAGGCGATCCTGACGCTCCGCTTCAGGCGCTTATTATCGATTCATGGTTTGATAACTACCTTGGTGTTGTATCCCTTGTTCGTATTAAGAACGGTGTTCTGAAGAAGAACGACAAGATCAAGGTAATGAGTACCGATCAGGTTTGGGGTGTAGACCGTCTGGGTATCTTCACACCTAAGCAGGTCGACACCACTGAACTGAAAACCGGCGAAGTAGGCTGGGTGGTTTGTGGTATTAAAGATATTCTGGGTGCGCCGGTAGGTGATACCCTGACTCTGGCTAAACACGGTTGTGAAAAAGCACTGCCTGGTTTCCAGAAAGTTAAGCCTCAGGTATACGCGGGTCTGTTCCCGGTATCATCTGATGACTACGAAAGCTTCCGTGATGCACTTGGCAAACTGAGTCTGAACGATGCGTCTCTGTTCTATGAGCCAGAGAACTCAGCGGCACTTGGCTTTGGTTTCCGCTGTGGTTTCCTTGGTATGCTGCACATGGAGATCATTCAGGAGCGTCTGGAGCGTGAATACGATCTGGACCTGATCACCACAGCGCCTACCGTAGTGTATGAAGTTGAGCAGACCAACGGCGAAATCCTGTATGTGGACAGCCCGGCTAAGCTTCCTGCGGTAAACGACCTGCTGGAGATTCGTGAGCCGATTGCCCGCTGTAATATCCTGGTGCCTTCAGAGTACCTGGGTAACGTAATCACACTGTGTGTTGAGAAGCGTGGTGTTCAGGTGGATATGGTTTACCACGGCAATCAGGTAGCGGTAACCTACGACATTCCTATGGCTGAAGTGGTTCTGGACTTCTTTGACCGTGTTAAGTCCACTTCTCGTGGTTATGCTTCTCTGGATTACAACTTCCAGCGCTTTGAAGCTTCTAACATGGTTCGTGTTGATGTACTGCTTAACGGCGATACCGTTGATGCTCTTGCGATCATCACTCACAAAGACCAGGCACAATCGCGTGGCCGACTGCTGGTTGAGAAGATGAAAGAGTTCATCCCTCGCCAGATGTTTGATATCGCGATTCAGGCTGCAATCGGTAACCACATCATTGCACGTTCAACCGTTAAGCAGTTACGTAAGAACGTAATCGCGAAATGTTACGGTGGTGACGTAAGCCGTAAGAAGAAACTTCTGAAGAAGCAGAAAGAAGGTAAGAAACGTATGAAGCAGATCGGTAACGTTGAACTGCCACAAGAAGCGTTCCTTGCTATTCTTCATGTCGGCAAAGATTAATTTGACGACCCAACTATCAGAATAGTGCAAGAAATTGTCATTCCCGGACAGGGTTTCCCCCTCGCCGGGAATATTGTTTTTTAAGAACAGCAGATTTAAGGGAAATAGATGGCTAATACATTCTCGCTCATTTTGGTCTTAGTTACCCTGGTGACTGGTATCGTCTGGGCTCTTGAGAAGCTTGTCTGGGCTAAAAAGCGTGAGCAAAAACTGGCGGATGTCCAGGCGCAGACAAACGGGCTTGATGGCGAAGTGGCAGCAAAAGTGGCTGCGCAGCCGTGGTGGGTGGAAAACAGCGTATCCATTTTCCCTGTTATCGCATTTGTTCTGGTGCTTCGTTCGTTTATTTATGAGCCGTTCCAGATCCCGTCAGGTTCAATGATGCCGACACTGCTTGTTGGTGATTTTATTCTGGTGGAGAAGTTCTCGTACGGTATTAAAGATCCGGTATTCCGCAGCGAGCTGGTTGAAACCGGTAAGCCTGAGCGTGGTGATATCGCGGTATTTAAATACCCGCCACAGCCAAACATTGACTACATCAAGCGTGTGGTCGGTATGCCGGGCGATACCGTTGTCTACAGCAAGAAAAAGGAACTTTGCATCAAGCCAAAGGGCGAAGCAAGCTGCAAGCCTGTGAAGCTGTCCAATGTTGTAGAAAGTGAGTTTGTTCAGCGCGGTATTCCTCTGGCTCAGCTGGATGAAAAACTGGGTGAAGTGGATCACCAGATTCTGGTCAATCCGCTGCAGATTGATAATTCGGCGCTGTATAAGCCCCGTCCCGGTATCAACGAGTGGGTTGTGCCGGAAGGTCAGTACTTTGTGATGGGTGATAACCGTGACAACAGTGCAGACAGCCGCTTCTGGGGCTTTGTTCCTGAAGCAAACCTTGTTGGCAAAGCAGTCGGTATTTGGATTAGCTTTGAGTTTGAACGTGGTGCAGACAGTGCACTGCCTTCTTGGATTCCTACTGGTGTGCGCTTTAGCCGCATCGGTGGCATAGATTAGTTGAGAGAGTATGACTACTCCATTAACAAAGTTAGAGAAGAAGCTTGGCTATCAGTTTGAAGATGGCCAGCTGATTAATCTGGCGCTGACACACCGCAGCGCCAACAGTAAACACAACGAACGTCTTGAGTTTCTGGGCGATTCAATTTTAAGTTTTGTCATTGCAGACGACCTTTACCACCGTTTCCCTAAGGTAAACGAAGGTGATATGAGCCGTATGCGTGCAACGCTCGTGCGTGGTCATACCCTTGCAGAGCTGGGTCGTGAATTCGACCTGGGAGAGTACTTAAAATTAGGTCCAGGTGAGCTGAAAAGTGGCGGTTTCCGTCGAGACTCCATTCTTGCGGATGCGGTTGAAGCGATTATCGGCGCGATTTATCTGGACAGCGATATTGAGAAGGTACGGGAAATTATTCTTTCCTGGTACCAGTCACGCCTTGAAGCTATCAAGCCGGGTGTATCGCAGAAAGACCCTAAAACCCGTCTGCAGGAATTCCTGCAGGGGCGTAAAAAGCCTCTGCCGGTTTACACTGTGGCTAATATTAAGGGTGAAGCACACAATCAGGAATTTACGATTTCGTGCGATGTAGCGGGTGTGGATAAACCTGTTATTGGTAAAGGCACCAGCCGCCGCAAGGCAGAACAAGCGGCTGCAGAATTAGCTCTGGAGCGACTGACCAATGGCTGAAGATAACAACGAATTTGATTTGGATGCATACTTTGCAACGCATGAAACACAGGCGAGCTCTCCGGAGAATCAGCACTGTGGTTTTATTGCCATTGTAGGCCGTCCGAACGTTGGTAAATCAACCCTGCTGAACCATATTCTGGGACAGAAGATTTCTATCACCTCAAGAAAACCACAGACAACACGTCACCGTATTATGGGCGTGGATACTGATGGTGACTATCAGGCAATTTATGTTGATACGCCGGGACTTCATATCGAAGAGAAGCGTGCGATTAACCGCCTGATGAACCGTGCGGCGAACAGCTCCCTGAGTGATGTGAACCTGGTGCTTTTCCTTGTTGACGGTACGCACTGGACCAAAGATGATGAGATGGTGCTGACCAAGCTGCAGAAGTCTGACTTCCCGGTTGTACTTTGTGTAAACAAGGTCGACAACGTGAAAGACAGAAATGATGTCATGCTTCATATGCAGGAGCTTTCCAGGAAGATGGAATTTGTCGATGTAGTGCCAATCTCTGCAAAACACGGCAAGAACACAGATGTGATTCGAAAGCATGTGCGTGAGCATTTGCCTTTGGCGGAGCACCACTTCCCTGAAGAGTATGTAACCGACCGTTCTCAGCGCTTTATGGCCTCTGAAATCTTACGTGAAAAGCTGATGCGCTTCACTGGTGAAGAGCTGCCTTACTCGGTAACCGTTGAAATCGAACGCTTCGATTACAACCCGGAAACCGACGGCTTCCATATCAACGCCCTGATTCTTGTTGAGCGAAACGGCCAGAAGAAGATGGTGATCGGTAAAGGTGGCGAGAAGATCAAAACCATAGGCCGCGAAGCCCGTCTGGATATGGAAGAGCTGTTTGAGCGTAAAGTCTATCTGGAGACCTGGGTTAAGGTTAAGTCAGGCTGGGCGGATGACGAGCGTGCGCTGCGTTCGCTTGGGTATATTGACGATTTGGATAAATAGTAGGCCCTGGGCCCTGGGGACGGACTGCGTCCTACGGGCCCTGGGAAAAGACTCGTTTCCATGTTCCAGCGTGGGAACGAAGTTGAAATAGATCGATAGGCCCTGGGCCCTGGGAGCGGACTCCGTCCTTTGGGCCCTGGGAAGTGAAAATATTATTGGTTTCTTACCCAGGGCCCAGGGCCCAGAAACCTAGGGCCCTTATAAATGTCCCAAGGATCAGAACTTCAACGTTGCTTCATTCTAAACCGCCGCCCCTACAGCGAAAGCAGCCTGATCCTTGATGTCTTCAGCGAAGAGTTTGGTCGCCTTTCTATCATGTCCAAAGGCTCGCGTAGTAAGCGTTCCAATCTTAAAGGCGCGCTTCAGCCATTCACCCCCTTATTGATGAAATGGTCCGGTAGCGGATCAATGAAAACACTGCGACAGGCAGAGCCTATCAGCCTGGGTTTACCACTTTCCGGTATCTATCTTTACTCGGCAATGTACGTCAATGAACTGCTTGCCCGGGTCATTGAAAATGAAACCCCATATCCGGCCCTTTTTCACGATTATCTTCAGGCATTAACCGAACTTGCTCAGGCAGAAAATCCAGAGCCTGCATTGCGTCGCTTTGAGTTAGCTCTGCTTTCTGCTCTTGGCTACGGAGTGGACTTTCTTCACTGCGCCGGAACCGGAGAACCAATAGCCCCTGATATGACCTATAGGTACCGGGAGCAGAAAGGATTTATCGCCAGCGTTCGCAAAGACAACCTGACTTTTCTCGGAAATGAACTGATTGCCATCGCCGAACGACGATTTATGACAAAAGAGCAGTTAATTGCTGCAAAACGCTTTACACGAATAGCCCTGAAGCCTTATCTTGGCGGCAAACCATTAAAAAGCAGGGAGCTCTTTGTAAAGAGCCCCAGATCATGGAGTAGATAAAATGAGCTCTATCCTTTTAGGAGTTAACATCGACCATATCGCGACACTAAGAAATGCTCGCGGTACCAAGTATCCGGATCCTGTGCACGCAGCTGAAATCGCTGAGCGTGCGGGCGCTGACGGTATCACCATTCATCTGCGTGAAGACCGCCGTCATATCAAAGATCGTGATGTTCGCATTCTTCGCGAAACCATTCAGACCCGAATGAACCTTGAAATGGCGGTAACCGACGAGATGGTGAAAATCGCCGTTGAAACCAAGCCTGAGTTTGTTTGCCTTGTACCTGAAAAGCGTGAAGAGCTGACAACCGAAGGTGGTCTGGATGTTAAAGGCCAGCTTGAGAAGATCAAAGCGGCCACCAAAGCTCTGACTGAAGCGGGGATCAAGGTTTCTCTGTTTATCGACGCAGACCGCGAGCAGATCGATGCTGCAAAAGAGTGTGAAGCGCCATTTATCGAACTTCACACAGGTCACTACGCAGATGCAGAGACTGAACTGGACCAGCAGAACGAGCTGAAAAAAATCGCAGCAGCAGCAAGCTACGCAGACGATCTTGGCATCACAGTGAACGCCGGTCATGGTCTGACTTACCACAACGTAGGCCCTATCGCAGCCCTTCCTGAGCTGTATGAGCTGAATATCGGTCACTCAATTATTGGCCGTGCGGCATTTGATGGTCTGAGCAAAGCGGTAGCGGATATGAAAGCAGCTATGGCGGCCGTTCGATAAGCTGTCAGCTATCGGCTTTCAGCTGTCAGAATAAAGCATGAGCATCATAGGATTAGGCACAGATATCGCTGAAATTGAGAGGGTAGAAAAAGCCCTCTCAAGGTCCGGCGATGCGTTTGCTGAGCGCATTCTGTCTGCCTCTGAACTTGAAACCTTCCATTCTCTTAAGCAAAAAGGCCGCTTTCTGGCAAAGCGCTTTGCTGCAAAAGAAGCCGCGTCCAAAGCATTAGGTACTGGCATAGCCCAGGGAGTCACCTTCCACGACTTTATCGTCAGCAATGACGAACACGGCAGACCGGTACTGACGTTAGCCAATAAGGCAAAGCAAATCGCTGAAGGGCTGGGGGTGTCGGGGGTGCATTTGTCGATATCGGATGAAAGGCAGTATGCGGTGGCGACGGTGATTTTTGAGGGGCCTAAGTAGGGCTATGGGCTAGGGGACGGACTTCGTCCTAAGGGGCTATAGGGAAAAGCTGAAAAAGCTTGACATCATGTGCAGTTGAATCAAATCTTGATAACCCCATAACCCCATAACCCCATAACCCCATAACCTACAAATACAACCTCCCAGTCTCCCTAACCTTCTCCATCTCATCCTGAAGCTCAAACAATTCCGGCTCAATATCCATAATGCTCATCCCGGAACGCAGTGATTTCTCAATCAGAGCACAAATAGATTTAAGCTTAGGAACGCCGCTGTATGAACAGCTGCCGTGCAGTTTGTGGATATGATGCAGAAGTTCTTCTGTGGAGAAGTTATCGTCCATTAGTGCCTGTTCTGCGACCTGATCCACTTCGGCGATGTAGTCGATAAGCATCTGCAGCATCTCTTTGGCCAGATCTTCTTTATTGGCGGCCTGCTTTAGTGCTGCCTGCCAGTCTACGATGACATCCGGGTTTTGTTTGTTTTGTGGTAAATCTGCTTCTGCCGGAGGCAGCTCTACTTTGTCTACTTCTTCTGTGTTGGCGTTAGGGTTCCAGTGAACCAGAACCTGCTGAAGAACATGCTCTTCGATAGGTTTGGTCAGGTAGTCGTCCATTCCTGCATTCAGAAGTCGGTCTCTTTCTCCGCTCATTGCATGGGCGGTAACAGCAATCACAGGGGTATCATGGTTCAGTTCGACTTCCTTGATATGACGACAGGCGGTAACGCCGTCCATATGTGGCATCTGAATATCCATCAGAATCATATCGAACTTACATTTCATCGCTTCCTTAATGGCATCGGAGCCATTGGTGCAGGAGACCACGTGCTCTACGCGCTCGGTAAGAAGAGCTGTGATAAGTTTCAGGTTTGCCGGGTTGTCATCCACCGCCATCACGGTTAATGGTAGTTTTTTCTGTTCCTGCTTTTCAGGCTCTCTTTCTTGTACGGTTTCTGTGCTGCCGGCTTCTAACTGGTGCTGGGCAAGTGAAGTGAGCAGCTTTCTTCGTGACAGAGGTTTGGTCATGCATTGAATACTGCTGTCGTTAATCAGTTTTTCTGCCAGGGCCAGTTCTGTGCTTGGAATTCCGACAATGATCTGCTCAGAGTATCGTTTGATAACCTGAATCATTCCCTGAACCTCTTCCAGGTCGTAGCTGTTCTTAGGTGACAGACAGAGCAGAACGCAATCTTGTTTCTCAAACATAGCCGGAGGGGATGTCTGGTAGGTAACCAGAAGCCCTTCCAGGCTTAGCTGTTGCTGAATAACTGATGCGGCCTGCATATTGGATTCGATAACAAGAATGCGCCGGTTAGCAAGGTACTGAGAATCAAAACTTTGTCCCAGAGGAAGATTGGTGGTTTCCAGTCTGATGGTAAACCAGAAGGTTGAGCCCTGATGCAGGCGGCTGGTAAGGCTTATCTCACCACCCATCTGGGCAACCAGTTTCTGGGTGATAACCAGACCTAGCCCGGTACCGCCATAACGGCGTGAAATGCTGGCATCGGCCTGACTGAATGCCTGGAACAGTTGCGCCTGCTGGCGTTCGGAAATTCCGATTCCGGTATCTTTGACCATAAACTGCAGCTCAACGGCTCCGTCTTTCTGGTTGCGCATTTCTATGCTGATATCGATATTGCCGCGTTCGGTAAACTTAATGGAGTTGCCTACGAGGTTGGTGAGGATCTGTTGCAGACGAAGCGGGTCACCAATCAGTCCTGAAGGAACTTTAGGGTCAATTTTCAGTGTCAGCTCCAGACCTTTTTCGTGCGCACTGGTTGCCTGAAGGGCGACCACTTCTTCAAGGGTTTCCTGGAATTCGAACGGGATATTTTCCAGAAGAAGTTTACCGGCTTCCAGCTTAGAGAAGTCGAGAATATCGTTGATGATATTGAGCAGGTTGTTGGCAGAGCGTTCAATGGTCTGCAGATAATCTGTCTGGCTGGAGGAGAGCTGAGTTTTAAGCATCTGGCGGGTAAAGCCGATAACGCCGTTTAGCGGGGTTCTTAACTCATGCGACATATTAGCCAGGAACTCGGACTTAACCCGGGCGGCTTCCTGTGCGCGCTTTTTGGCGATGTCCAGCTCAACGTTCTGAATCTCTAGCTGTTCCAGTGTTTCCCGCAAATCGGACGTGGCCTGGTCGATACTGTTTTGCATCTCCACATGGTATTCGGAGAGGGAAACGGCCATGGCGTTGATACCGTTTTTCAGGGAATCCAGCTCGCCATGCATTTTCCCTTCGATACGGGAGTCGAGGTGGCCGCGACGAATTCTGTCGACGGTCTTTTTCATGTTGGTGATAGGCTGGGTTACGTTTTGCATCAGGCTGTATGCGAAAAAGCCTGACATGCCCAGACCAAGCGCCAGAACGAGTAGTGCTGCGAAGATTTCCTGATACTGTTGCAGCCTTAGTGGCGAGGTATCCAGCTCCATGGCTATGTAGCCCATGGCCTGATTGGGATCGGAGATGGTGCCGTCCAGTTGTGAGAACTGTCCTTCGGCTACGATGGGGGCGCGAAGGATCATTCGCCTTTCATGCTGTTCTATCTGGGTTAGCAGGGGGATGGGCTTATCTTTAAGCTGAAAGGTGAGCGAGGCAAAGTTTGGGTGAAAGTTCGAGGTTACAAACAGTTCATGGTTGGCATCGAATACGGCGATACTTCGGACTATTTCAGAATTTTTTCTGTGGGCGTAGCTGATAAGTCGTCTGACGGCTTCGCGGCTTTCCTGGGTCATGCCGTATTCGCTGGCAATGGCCAGAGGTTCAAGAATACTGGTACCGGAATCAACAAGTTGAGACTCAAGATCGTTATAACGATTTGATGTGAAGAAGGCACTTAAAAGCAGGCCAATGATTAGTGTTGGCGCTAAAGTTAATGTGATTACGCGGGCGCGTAAGCCATATCTGGTCATGTTCTGTGATTACATTCGAATCTGGATATGTGAAAATAGTATCAAAGCATTGAATTTCTACAATCATTGCAGACTAGAATAGTGATATTTGTGGGGGTCTGTGCGCGCCGGGCTATAAGCAGGTATCGAACACAGACACGCATAAATACTTCCCTGTAGCTCGGCTTTGCCATCCATGGCAAAGACGGTCTGCTTATCGATACCTGCTTACAGCCCTCAAGTAAGGCTTCGGGAAGGAATAAATCGTTAGCATGCAACTGATTGTAAACACAACTTATGGAACAACTAAATGGCCCGCTTCTTCCAACCCAAAAAGAAATCCCAAATTGAGAAAAAACATCAGCAGGTGAAGATTGAACGCCTTGACCATCATGGTGCGGGGATAGGTTATCTGAATAAAAAGCCGGTGTTTGTTGAGGGGGCGCTGCCCGGTGAAGAGGTGTTGGTGCAGCTAACTGAGAGTAAGAGCAAATATGCACGTGGCAACCTGATTAAGCTGTTATCGGAAAGCAGTAAAAGGGTGGAGCCTTTTTGTCCTCACTACAAAGAGTGTGGCGGGTGCAATATGCAGCACCTTTCTCACGAGGATCAGATTGAGTACAAGTGTCAGTCTTTAAAGCAGTTGTTTGCCAAGTTTGCTAAAGAGGATATTAAGCTTGAAGCACCGGTAACCGGGGATGAAAAGGGCTACCGCAGAAGGGCTCGTTTTAGTCTGCTGGTGGATAAGCGCAGTGGCGAGCTGCGGTTTGGTTTTCGCAAGAAACAGAGTAAGCAGGTTGTGAACGTGACGGACTGTCCTGTTCTGGATCCTGCTTTAAATAGCCTTCTGCCTGAGTTAAAAGCTTGCCTGTCAAAGCTGAAGGCGAGCGCCAATTTAGGGCATGCCGAAGTTGTTTTGGGCGATGATACTCCGGTTGTTCTGCTGCGTTATGTTCGAGCGCTTCCTCAGGAAGACAGAGATAAGCTGGTTGAGTTTGCACAACAGGTAAATGTGTCTTTGTATCTTCAGTCTGATAAAGAGCTGGAGCTGGTTACTGGTGATATGCCTGCTTACAGTGAAGCCGGAGTCCGGATTCCGTTTTTGCCGACTAACTTTATTCAGGTAAACCGTAAGGTGAACCAGAAGATGGTCGCTAAGGCGCTGGACTGGCTGGATATTCAGGAAGATGAATCCATACTGGACCTTTTCTGTGGGCTGGGCAATTTCAGTCTTCCTGCTGCACAAAAGGCCAGAAAAGTGGTTGGTATTGAAGGTGTGGATGAGATGGTGGTTCAGGCGAAGCAGAATGCTGAAATAAACCGGGTCACCAACGCAGAGTTTTATCAGGCCAACCTGGAAGAAGATTTGTCCGACCGCGAGTGGGCTAAATCTAAGTTTGAAAAAATTCTGCTAGACCCTGCCCGTGCGGGAGCTGCCGGAATCGTAGATCAAGTTTCTGAGCTCGGAGCGAAACGCGTAGTTTACGTTTCCTGTAATCCTGCTACTCTAGCCAGAGATAGTCAGAGTTTGACTCAGCAAGGTTTCCGGCTGACGAAACTGGGTATGCTGGATATGTTTCCGCATACCGGTCATCTGGAATCCATTGCTTTATTTGAAAAATAGAAAACCGTGGTGACGGGAAAGTCACCGGAAGAACAAGCTAGGAAAGAAAATGGTTGCTGTACGTGGTGCGCACTTAAAGAAAGATGAAGAGTTTGAGCTGGAAGAATGGATTTCCAGCCTGAAGCAGGAAAAAAAGACCGGCAATAAGCTGATTAAAGTCTACAGACAGTGTGAGGAACTTCTTGAAGGAAAAGAAGATGCTCAACTCCTGCTTTGGCGCGGACGTGAGATGATTGAAATCCTTATCACGCTTTCCATGGACAGACCAACGCTGGTGGCCGCTCAGCTTTTCCCTGTTGTTTCTGCCGGGTATTTCGATCAGGAAGCTCTGGAAGAAGACTACGGTAAGGAAATCGTTAAGCTTATTGAAGGCGTAGACGAAATGGCGGCCATAGGTCAGCTTAACGTTACACTGGAAGGCAGTGCTGCATCGGGACAGGTGGATAACGTTCGTCGCATGTTGCTGGCAATGGTGGATGACTTCCGCTGTGTAATCATCAAGCTTGCTGAGCGTATCTGTAATCTTCGTGAAGTGAAAAATGAGCCGGATGAGGTTCGTCAGGCTGCTGCTAAAGAGTGTGCCAATATCTACGCGCCACTGGCAAACCGTCTTGGTATCGGTCAGTTAAAGTGGGAAATTGAAGATTACGCTTTCCGCTACCAGCATTCAGCAACCTACAAACAAATTGCCAAACAGCTTTCCGAGCGCCGGATTGATCGCGAGCAGTATATTGAAGACTTTGTTAACGACCTGACGCAGGAGATGCAAGCTTCCGATATCCGTGCAGAAGTGAGTGGCCGTCCTAAACATATTTACAGTATCTGGCGCAAAATGCAGAAGAAGAGTCTGGCATTTGATGAGCTGTTTGATGTGCGCGCCGTGCGCATTATTGCAGAAAGGCTGCAGGACTGTTATGCAGCACTTGGTGTTGTTCACACTAAGTACAAGCACCTTCCCAGCGAGTTTGACGACTACGTTGCCAACCCTAAACCAAACGGCTACCAGTCTATCCATACCGTTATTCTGGGGCCGGAAGGCAAAACCATTGAGATCCAGATCCGTACCAATCAGATGCATGAAGAGTCTGAGCTTGGTGTTGCGGCTCACTGGAAATATAAAGAAGGCAGCTCAGGCGGTCGCAGTGGTTACGACGAGAAAATCAAATGGCTGCGTAAGCTGCTTGACTGGCAGGAAGAGATGTCTGATTCCGGAGAAATGCTGGATGAACTGCGTAGTCAGGTATTTGATGACCGCGTATACGCCTTTACCCCGCGAGGTGATGTTGTAGACCTGCCAATGGGCGCAACACCTCTGGATTTTGCCTACCACATCCACTCTGAAGTGGGTCACCGCTGTATCGGTGCCAAGGTCGCAGGACGAATCGTTCCGTTTACTCATAAACTGGAAATGGGCGATCAGGTTGAGATTATTACGGCAAAAGAGCCAAACCCTTCCCGTGACTGGTTAAACCCTTCCATGGGCTTTGTTCTCTCAGGACGTGCCCGCGCAAAAATTAATGCCTGGTTCCGCAAACAGAGCCGTGAAAAAAACCTGGAAGCGGGTCGTGAGATCCTGGAAGCCGAGTTAGCCAAGATAGGGGCTAACCTGAAAGATGCCAGTGAGTACGCGCTAAAACGCTTCAATGTAAACACGCCGGATGAGTTGTACGTTGGTGTAGGCAGCGGTGATTTAAGAATTAACCAGATCATCAACCACATTAATGCTCTGGTAAATAAGCCAACCGCGGAAGAAGAAGATCAGCAGGCGCTGGAGAAGCTTCAGGAGTCGGAAGCCAAAGCACCAGCTCAAAGCAGGCCGCATAAAGATGCCGTTGTTGTTGAAGGCGTTGATAATCTGATGACTCACCTGGCCCGCTGCTGTCAGCCAATTCCGGGTGACGCCATTGCCGGTTATATCACTCAGGGGCGCGGTATTTCAGTTCACCGCGCCGACTGTGAACAACTGGCCGAGCTGCGCATTCATGCACCGGAACGTATTATTGATACTGTCTGGGGTGGCGGTTTTGTCGGTTCTTATATTCTGACGGTTCGCGTAGAGGCCCTTGAGCGAAGCGGACTGTTAAAAGATATCACCACGCTTCTGGCAAATGAAAAGCTGAAAGTGTCCGGTATGAAGAGCCGTACTGACTATAAACGCCAAATCTCAGTTATGGATTTTGACATTGAAGTTCAAAGTGTTGAAATTCTGGGAAGAATTCTAACCCGCATTGAACAAATCAAAGATGTAGTATCAGTAAAAAGGCTGAGTTAGGATCCCACAAAACTCAATTGAGGCAGGTGTGCAGGTATCGATAAGCAGACCGTCTTTGCCATGGATGGCAAAGCCGAGCCCCAGGGAAGGGTTTATGCGTGTCTGTGTTCGATACCTGCACACCTGCCGGATATCACCAAACGTAACCACACCATACAAGAGTTAGATAACAATGAGTCAGCCAATAGACCAGCTGTTAGAACTAATGACCACCCTAAGAGATCCGCAGAAAGGATGTCCCTGGGATCTAAAGCAAACCTTCGACACCATAGTCCCTCACACCATTGAAGAAACCTATGAAGTGGTCGATGCCATCCATAACCGTGACTGGGAAAACCTCAGAGAAGAGCTGGGTGATCTGCTGTTTCAGATCATCTTCTACAGCCAGATGGCACAGGAAGAAGGCCACTTTAAATTCGAAGAGGTGGTAGAAACCGTCAACGAAAAACTGATTCGCCGCCACCCTCACGTCTTCTCCGATTCAGAGTTTGACACCGACGAAGAGATAAACGCCAACTGGGAACTGGAAAAGGCAAAAGAAAAAGCCGAAAAGGGAAAAACAGAAGAAAGCATTCTGGATGCGATCCCTAACTCTCTGCCAGCCCTGTCCAAAGCCAACAAGATCCAGAAAAAATGCGCCAAATACGGTTTTGACTGGAAAACCCTTGGCCCGGTAGTTGATAAAGTCCGGGAAGAAATCGACGAAGTGGTCGATGAAGCCCATCAGGTTACCCCGGATGAAGAACGGGTAGAGGAAGAGTTGGGCGATCTGCTGTTTGCTACCGTAAACCTGGTCAGGCATCTGGGCAAAGATCCGGAAGTTGCTCTTAATAAAGCCAATATTAAGTTTAGTAAGCGGTTTAAAGGGGTTGAAGCGATTGTTCGGGGGGAAGGGAAGGAGCTTACGGATTATAGTTTGGAAGAGCTGGATGGGTTTTGGGAGGAAGTTAAAAGGGCCCTGGGAACGGACTCCGTCCTATAGGCCCTGGGAGGGGGTATCTTCCCAGAGCCCAGCAGGGCGAAGCCCGAACCCAGGGCCCAGGGCCTGAGAGTGCATAACCCGAACGTAGTACCGTTAGTTGTTGATTTGATTTGAAGCAAAAAATAAAAAACACGTCTGTGATAAGTTTCACGTTGTGGTGGTAAAGGGCTTCTGGTATATTTACGTCCCGTCCAGAAAGTACTCATTTCCCTCATTCAACCAATTTCAGGTTAAACATGACGACAAATTACATTTTTGTTACTGGCGGGGTTGTATCCTCACTAGGTAAAGGTATTGCAGCAGCATCTCTAGCAGCGATCTTGGAAGCTCGTGGTCTTAAAGTGACCATGATGAAACTTGATCCGTACATCAACGTTGACCCGGGTACAATGAGCCCGACTCAGCACGGTGAAGTATTTGTAACAGAAGATGGCGCTGAAACTGACCTTGACCTTGGTCACTACGAGCGATTCATTCGCACCAAGATGACCAAGCGTAACAACTTCACTGCTGGTCGTGTATACGCAGACGTACTTCGTAAAGAGCGTCGCGGTGACTATCTTGGTGCCACCATTCAGGTTATTCCACATATCACTAACGCAATCAAAGACCGCGTAATTGCAGGTTCTGAAGGCCATGATGTGGCGATTGTAGAAGTTGGTGGTACGGTTGGTGATATCGAATCACTACCATTTATGGAAGCTATTCGTCAGCTTGCTGTAGAGCTGGGCCGTGAGCGTGCTATGTTTATGCACCTGACTCTGGTTCCTTACCTTGCTGCTGCTGGTGAAGTGAAAACTAAGCCGACTCAGCACTCTGTTAAAGAGCTACTGTCTATCGGTATTCAGCCTGACATTCTTGTTTGTCGTAGCGATCGCATGATCCCTGCAAACGAGCGTAAGAAGATCGCACTTTTCTGTAATGTGCAGGAAAGAGCTGTAATCTCAATGAAAGACGTTGACTCTATCTATAAGATCCCTCAACTTGTTAAATCTCAAGGTCTGGATGATCTGGTTTGTGAACGTTTTGGCATTAAGGCTCCTGAAGCAGACCTTTCAGAGTGGGAACAGGTAATCTACGAAGAAGCTAACCCAACTGGTGAAGTGGTTATCGGTATGGTTGGTAAATATATCCAGCTTCCGGATGCTTATAAGTCGGTGAACGAAGCGTTAAAACACGCAGGCTTGAAAAATCGCCTGAACGTCACCATTAAGTACGTAGATTCAGAAGACGTTGAGTCAAGAGGCGAAGAAGTCCTTGAAGGCCTTGACGCAATCCTTGTACCGGGCGGTTTTGGTGACCGTGGTGTAGAAGGTAAGATTCGCGCTGCGCAGTACGCACGTGAAAACAATGTGCCTTACCTTGGCATTTGTCTGGGTATGCAGGTTGCGCTTATCGAGTACGCTCGTAACGTAGCTGGCCTTGAAGGTGCACATTCAACAGAATTTAACAAAGAGACCAAGTACCCTGTGGTAGGCTTGATCACCGAATGGGTTGACGGCGAAGGTAAAGTTGAAGAACGTACCGAGCTGTCAGACCTTGGTGGTACTATGCGTCTTGGTTCGCAGCTATGTCACCTTGAGAAAGGCACGCTGGCACACGAACTATACGGTAATGCGAAGATCCATGAGCGTCATCGCCACCGTTATGAAGTTAACAACAACCTTCGTCCACAAATCGAAAAAGCGGGTCTGAAAGTGTCTGGCCTGTCATCGGATAAGAAGCTTGTTGAGGTAATTGAGAACCCGGCACACCCTTGGTTTGTTGCGGCTCAGTTCCACCCTGAATTTACCTCGACTCCGCGCGATGGCCACCCGCTGTTCGCTGGATTCGTAAAAGCTGCTGGTGAATATCAGCGCGGTGAATTAGAAAGTAAGTAAGGATACGGGCGGTTGATTTTGTTGTTCAACCGTTCATTAGTTATGACATTTAATATAGAAACGAGAGGAAACATTAATGTCTAAGATCGTTAAAGTTCTAGGTCGTGAAATCATCGACTCACGTGGTAACCCAACTGTAGAAGCTGAAGTACACCTAGAAGGCGGTTTCGTAGGTATGGCTGCTGCTCCATCTGGCGCATCTACTGGTTCTCGCGAAGCTCTTGAGCTACGTGACGGTGACAAAGCACGTTTCCTAGGAAAAGGTGTTCTTAAGGCAGTTGAAGCTGTAAACGGCCCAATCGCTGAAGCACTAGTTGGTAAGGACGCAAAAGCTCAAGCTGAACTAGATCAGATCATGATCGACCTAGACGGCACTGACAACAAAGCTAACTTCGGCGCAAACGCAATCCTAGCTGTATCTCTAGCTGCTGCTAAAGCTGCTGCTGCTGTTAAAGGCATGCCTCTATACGAGCACATCGCTGAACTAAACGGCACTCCAGGTCAGTTCTCTATGCCTCTACCAATGATGAACATCATCAACGGTGGTGAGCACGCTGATAACAACGTTGATATCCAGGAATTCATGATCCAGCCTGTTGGCGCTGCGACTCTGAAAGAAGGTCTGCGTATCGGTGCTGAAGTATTCCACAACCTTGCTAAAGTTCTTAAAGGCAAAGGCATGAGCACTGCAGTTGGTGACGAAGGTGGTTTCGCTCCTAACCTTGAGTCTAACGCTGCTGCACTAGCTGCAATCAAAGAAGCTGTTGAGCTAGCTGGCTACGAGCTGGGTAAAGACGTTACTCTAGCTATGGACTGTGCTGCTTCCGAGTTCTTCGACAAAGAAGCTGGTAACTACAACATGAAGGGTGAAGGTAAAGTATTCACTTCTGAAGAGTTCAACCACTACCTAGCTGGTCTAGTTGAAGATTACCCAATCGTATCTATCGAAGACGGTCTTGACGAGTCTGACTGGGATGGTTTCGCACACCAGACTAAACTACTTGGCGACAAGATCCAGCTTGTTGGTGACGACCTGTTCGTAACTAACACTAAGATCCTTGCTGAAGGTATCGAGAAAGGCATTGCTAACTCTATCCTTATCAAGTTCAACCAGATCGGTTCTCTAACTGAAACTCTAGCTGCAATCAAGATGGCTAAAGACGCTGGTTACACTGCTGTTATCTCTCACCGTTCTGGTGAAACTGAAGACGCAACTATCGCTGACCTAGCGGTAGGTACTGCTGCAGGCCAAATCAAGACTGGTTCTATGAGCCGTTCTGACCGTGTTGCTAAGTACAACCAGCTAATCCGTATCGAAGAAGCTCTAGGTGCTAAAGCTCCTTACAACGGTCTTAAAGAAGTTAAAGGTCAATAATCCGTAGGATTATCCGACTCTTAAGTCTTTGATAAAACGCCTCCGGTTTCGGGGGCGTTTTTGTTTTTTCGGCCCTGGGCCCTGGGACGGGCTGCGCCCTATTAGGCCCTGGGAATTTAGGTGTACTTGACTCCTAGGTTCACCACATTAAAATCCGCACCCTGAGCTAAGGTTTATGCCTGAACTCAAGTATTACCATTTTCCCAGGGCCCAGGGCCCAAAAACCGAGGGCTCTTTCCCCCATGGAATACCAATTCACAAAAAACACCTTAACCGGCGGTATCCGCATCAAATGCAGCATGGGCCACGAAGTCGTTGCGCGCTGGCTGGAAGAAGAGCTGACGGCGGATAAAGAGAAAATCAATGCGCTGCTTGAGACTGTAGCAGAGCTTAAAACCGGCCTTTCCGGAGAAGTTACCCTGCGCGGTAAAGAGATCTCTGCCTACCTTTCTTCCGATGATGTGATTATTCAGGAAAACGTCCTCTCTTACGACTCAGATGAAGAGAGCGAGTTTGATTTCTACGACAGCGAAAGCACTTCAGCTTGTGGTCTGGAAGATTTTGAAGAGCTGCTGAAGTCATTTCTCGAGTTTCTTTGCTGATTTTTACTTCTCTTTTCTCCTCAAGTTATCTCCTTGCACAAAATTGGGTCGTACATAAATCGCGCATCATTCGGGTGATTCTTCTGCACCAAAATTGTGCATCACTTTCTGCAAAATGTGATGTAAATCACTCAATTCTATGTAAAACAACAAGTTAAAAAATTGGCACGCCTCTTGATTACCCTATAAGTGTTAAAAAACTTTTTGCTCAAAGGGGATGCAATGAAACTTATCAACGCAATTATCAAACCATTCAAATTGGATGATGTACGTGAAGCATTATCTGATGCTGGTATCGAAGGGATGACGGTATCAGAGGTAAAAGGCTTTGGTCGTCAAAAGGGTCATACTGAGCTATATCGTGGTGCAGAGTATCAGGTTGATTTCCTGCCGAAGGTAAAGCTGGAAATTGCAACGCAGGCTGAAAATGTCGATCGCGTTATCGAAGCAATTTCAAAGGCGGCACACACAGGAAAAATTGGTGACGGTAAAGTATTTGTTTACGACCTGAGCCAGGTAGTGCGTATTCGTACTGGTGAAATGGATACAGAAGCACTTTAAGCGATTGGAGATATTACGATGGAATTAACGACTACAGTTACAGAATTACGTTACGCACTGGATACATTTTTCTTCCTAATTTCGGGTGCGTTGGTTATGTGGATGGCAGCAGGTTTCGCAATGTTGGAAGCCGGTCTGGTCCGCTCTAAGAACACAACAGAAATCCTTACTAAGAACTTCGTACTATACGCAATCGCTTGTACCATGTACCTGCTGATTGGTTACAACATCATGTATGTTGATAACGCAGAAGGCGGCTTCCTGCCATCACTGGGTGCTCTGATTGGTACTCAGGCTGAAGGCGCAGACCACTCTCTGGAATCTGACTTCTTCTTCCAGGTGGTATTCGTAGCAACAGCAATGTCAGTGGTATCTGGCGCGGTTGCTGAGCGTATGAAGCTTTGGGCATTCCTAATCTTCTCAGTAGTACTGACAGGTGTAATCTACCCGGTTGAAGGTTACTGGACATGGGGCGGCGGTTTCCTTTCTGAAGCAGGTTTCAGTGACTTCGCAGGCTCAGGTATCGTTCACATGGCTGGTGCAGCAGCAGCACTTTCGGGTGTACTACTACTAGGTGCCCGTAAAGGTAAATATGGTAAGAATGGTGAAGTTCACCCGATTCCAGGTTCAAACATGCCTCTTGCAACGCTTGGTACATTTATCCTGTGGTTAGGCTGGTTCGGTTTCAACGGTGGTTCTCAGCTGATGGTATCTGACTTTGAAAACGCAACAGCAGTGGGTCAGATCTTCCTGAACACGAACGCAGCAGCAGCAGCAGGTGCAATTGCTTCACTGCTAGTATGTAAGACAATGTGGGGCAAAGCTGACCTGACAATGATTCTGAACGGCGCACTGGCTGGTCTGGTTGCAATCACAGCAGACCCACTATCACCATCGCCAATGTTCTCAGTAGCTATCGGTGCAGTTGCAGGTGTAATCGTAGTATTCAGCATCCTGGCTCTGGATAAAGTTAAGATTGATGATCCAGTGGGTGCTATCTCTGTACACGGTGTATGTGGTTTCTTCGGTATCATGGTTGTGCCACTAAGCAATGGCGACGCATCTTTCGGTGCTCAGCTTCTGGGTGCAGCAGTCATCTTCGGTTGGGTATTCGCAGCTAGCCTTGCAGTATGGGCTGTACTTAAAGCGACAGTTGGTATCCGAGTTTCTGAAGACGAAGAGATGGAAGGTATGGATATGCAGGATTGCGGTATCGTAGCTTACCCAGAGTTCGTATCACTTAAGTAATAGCTTATTACTAAAAAACATAATAAAGCCTGCTGAAAAGCAGGCTTTTTTACGTTCAGTACTATTGCAGGCAGAGTAAATTTGAATACAATAACGCAACTAATAACTATTATCATTTGCAAGAAAGTAAATCTAGTTGGGATGTATTTATGAAAAAAATCATTGCTCTTAGCACAGTAGCACTTAGTGCGTTTGCCACTTCTTCTTTCGCGGCGGAAGAAGTTAATGTTTATTCGTACCGCCAGCCATTTCTGGTTCAGCCAATGTTTGACGAATTTACCAAAGAGACCGGAATTCAGGTCAATGTGAAATTTGCCAAGAAAGGTCTGGCAGAAAAAATGGTTCAGGAAGGAGAGTACAGTCCTGCGGATGTTGTTCTGACCACAGATATCAGTCGCTTGGTGGAACTGGTACAGAAAGACGTTGTTCAGTCGTTAGATAGTGATGTTATTGAAGCAAATATTCCAGCTCAATACCGTGACAGTAAGGATGAGTGGTTTGCCCTGACAGTAAGAACCCGCAGTCTGTACTCATCCCGTGACAGAGTGGGCAGGTTAGGTGCTGACTTTAATTACGCCGATCTGACTAATCCTGAATTTAAGGGAAAGATCTGTACCCGATCAGGCAAGCATCCGTATAACGTATCTCTGATCTCTGCGATGATTGCTCATAAAGGTGAAGCTGAAACCAGGCAGTGGCTGGAAGGCGTAAAAGCTAACCTTGCCCGTAAACCACAGGGCAATGACCGTGCTCAGGTTAAAGCCATCAAAGAAGGCCTTTGTGACGTTTCTCTGGGTAACAGCTACTACCTTGGCAAGATGGTGAACGATGAAAACCAGAAGGCATGGGCTGAGTCTGTTTACATCAATTTCCCGAATCAGAACACAACCGGCACACACGTAAATGTTAGCGGTATGGCTTTGGCTAAATATGCACCAAACCGTGAAAATGCTCAGAAGCTGATGGAGTTCCTGACGGGTGATAAAGCTCAGCAGATGTACGCAGAAGTGAACTATGAATACCCGGTTAAAGAAGGTGTTAAGCGCTCTGCTCTGGTTGAGTCATGGGGCGATTTCACTGCTGATACTCTGAAGCTGGAAGAGATTGCAAAGCACCATGCTACCGCGGTGAAACTGGTTGACGAAGTGAAGTTTGATCTTTGATGACCAAAGAAACCTTTAAGCTCTGGAAAACCGGCAGCGGGGCTACAGCCCTACTGCTGGTTTTACCTATTCTGGCAATTTTCTACTTATCCTTCGGTGAAACAGAGGGCCTTTTTACTCACCTTTTTGACACTGTTTTACCTGTTTATACCCTGAATACTTTTGCTCTGGTTTCCGGAGTAATGATTCTGGCTCTGCTTTTTGGCGTTCCCTCTGCCTGGCTGATGGCAATGTGCCGGGTTCCGGGAGAGAAAGTCCTTCAGTGGGCACTGGTTCTTCCTCTTGCTATGCCCGGTTATATCGTCGGATATATTTACACCGACTGGTTTGACTATGCCGGGCCGATACAATTTTTTATCAGAGATATGACAGGGTGGGGAGCCGGAGAATATTGGTTTCCTGATCTCAGAACCCTGCCGGGAGCGACTCTGATTCTGGCTCTGGTATTTTATCCCTATGTTTATCTGATGGTGCGTGCAGCTTTTATGGAGCAGAGTGTGAGTCTGCTGCAATCAGCGCGGTTACTGAAATGTTCTCCGTGGGAAAGCTTTAAACGGGTATCGCTTCCGCTTGCAAGGCCCTCAATTGCCGTTGGTCTTTCTTTGGTTGCTATGGAAGCTTTGGGAGACTTTGGTACGGTTAGTTATTTTGCGGTGAACACATTAACTACTGCGGTTTACGATACCTGGCTTGGGTATTCAAACTTAAATGCTGCCGCGAAAATTTCGGCCATTATGCTGGTTGTGGTGGTTCTGCTGCTAAGCGGAGAAAGATACAGCAGGCGCAAACAAAAGCTATTCCAGAGCAGTTTCAGTAGCCATGAAGATATCCGTTATGCACTCACCGGCTGGAAAAAATGGTTGGCACTAATCTGGTGCTGGGGGCTGATTTCTGTCGCTTTTATTTTTCCCTTAGGCCAGTTACTTATTTACGCGTTTCAATATTTGGCTGAAAGCTGGACCGCTGAATTTAAAGCCTATGCGCTAAACAGCCTGCAGGTGTCCGTGCTTGCTGCAATTGCGGCAATCATGGTGGCTTTAGTGGTTAACTTTGCTTATCGTCTGGATAAGTCGGGAGTCAGTCTGGCACTTATCCGGCTCTCTTCTTTAGGCTATGCCGTGCCGGGAACGGTTCTGGCTATTGGTGTGATGGCACCGGTATTAACCATGGATCACTGGATAAATGATATTGCTAAGCTGATGGAATGGGGACGGCCGGGACTTATTCTGTCCGGCTCTATGTTTGCTATTATCTTTGCCATGGTAGTGCGCTTTTCTGCAGTGGCGATTGGTAGTGTGGAAAGCAGCCTGAATAAGATCTCTCCGTCGATGGATATGGCGGGAAGAACCATGGGGTGCGAGCCGGGTCAGATGCTACGCCGGATACACCTTCCTATGATCCGCAGAGGTATTCTGGTGGGAGGTCTGCTGGTCTTTATTGAGTCCATGAAGGAGCTGAATGCCGCTTTACTTTTGCGGCCCTTTAACTTTGAAACCCTGGCAACCTATGTTTATAACTTTGCATCCGACGAACACCTGGAGCTGGCTGCATTACCCGCAGTGCTTCTGGTTCTGGTCGGTTTAATCCCGCTAATTGTCGTTAACCGTTCACTGGAGCAGGCACATTAATGAGCAGTACTCTTTCAATTACAGATTTAGTTTGTAAGTACGAACAGCAGGTCGTACTTGAGTCTCTTTCCCTGAAAGTTGATAAAGGTGAAATTGTCTGTCTGCTTGGCGCAAGTGGCTGTGGAAAAACAACCTTATTGAAAGCGATCGCGGGATTGATTCCGCTGAGTTCAGGAAACCTGAGCCTTAATGATCAACTTCTGGATGATGGAAAGCGCTGGATCGCTCCGGAAAAGCGTAATATTGGTATGATCTTTCAGGATTATGCGCTCTTTCCTCACTTAACCGTGGCTGAAAACATTGTCTTTGGATTGAAAAATCAATCTAAAGCCGGGAAAGAAAAGAAAGTCGAAGAGATGCTTTCTCTGGTGCATTTAAATGGCTATGGAGAGCGCTATCCGCATCAGCTTTCCGGAGGTCAGCAGCAGCGGGTTGCGATTGCACGCTCGTTAGCTTATCAGCCGGATCTTCTGCTACTGGATGAACCTTTCTCCAACATCGACACACAGGTAAGGCACGCCCTGATTCTTGAGATCCGAAAGATATTTAAAAGCCAGGGCGTAACAGCGATCTTTGTTACTCACAGCCGTGAAGAAGCTTTTGCCTTTGCCGATAAAATGGCGGTAATGAATAAAGGAGTAATAGAGCAGTTTGGCAGCCCGGGTGAGCTATATTACCGGCCCTCAAGTAAGTTTGTGGCTGATTTCTTAGGTGGTGGCAGTTACCTGCCAGCCAGGAGAATATCAGAGGGCATCTATAAAACCTCGCTTGGAGAGATCTCTGCAAGTTCCGACAAGGAGATAGCTCCGGGACAGGAGTGCGTTCTGCTTCTGCGCCCGCAGCAAGTGATTATCCGGCCTGATAACGATAGTGAGCTTAGAGTGGCAGAGCAGCAGTTTATGGGGGATCACTGCCGCTATATTGTGGATGTTAACGGAACCCGGTTAGTTGCTACTTCTTCTGAGCCTTTGTCTGTTGGGGATAAGGTTTCCATAGCGTTAGATCAGGAAGGTATTCTGGCCTTTGCCTGATTTTAAAATCCTTCATGCCAGATCCCCCTCGTTACCATGCTCTGCGTGGTAATGCATATCGGGTGTTTTTTGTTCATTTGGGTAGCTAGTGGTAAATGGGTCTACCACTGAGGGCCTGAGTGGTAAAATTTTTACCACTCGCTACCACTGAGGATATTTAAATAAACCACCCGGATCAAACATGTAAATCTGATGCTAACTTTGTTCTCACAATTTTGGTCTATAAGCAGCTTGTTATACCCCATATATAGAGCTAATATGACCTATATAAAGACTGTTTAAGAGACCTAAAAAATGACCGCTAGAATTTTGGCTGATGTAGCAGCGAGTATTACGGAATTAAAAGCTAATCCAATGAAAGTTGCATCTAGTGCATATGGCGAACCTGTTGCCGTGCTAAACCGAAATGAGCCTGCATTTTATTGTGTCCCTGCTGAAGCGTACGAAATGATGATGGACAAGCTTGAAGATCTTGAACTGCTTGCTATAGCTCAGGAACGTGAATCTGAAGAGAGTATTTCGGTAAACATTGATGACCTATAAGCTGGATTTTAAAAAGAGTGCTCTCAAAGAGTGGAAAAAGCTGGGCTCGACGTTACAGCAGCAGTTTAAAAAGAAACTAATTGAGCGTTTGGATAATCCGCATGTACCGGCGTCCAAACTTTCAGGTGCTGATAATTTGTATAAGATTAAGCTGCGTCAGTCTGGTTATCGTCTGGTGTACAAGGTTGAAGATAACGTAATTGTTGTTACCGTTTTGGCTGTAGGTAAGCGTGAACGAAGCGATGTTTATCGAAAGGCAATGAAACGTTTGGATGACTAAAAAAGGCCCGGCGATACAACAAGCCGGGCAAAGGTCTCTACCTATAGGGATTAGGGGCTGATAGTCCAGCAGCCCTGGTGTAGAGTCGTTATAAAGACAAGAAGTCTTTCATCTGTTTTAGCACTTTCTCAGCCGTTGCCTTATCTTCCATTTCAGAAAAAATTCTCAGCAGCGGTTCTGTGCCTGAGAAGCGTGCGATAACCCAGCCTCCGTTCTGGAAGTAGACTTTAAGACCATCGGTATAGCTGACCCGCTCGATTTTATGCTCAAATTGCGGAAGCTGTTTTTCAACATAGAGTTTATTATACAAAGCCTCCTTCTCCTCCGGTTTAAAAGTACAATCGCCTTCGGCAGTGTAGGCATAACCGTATTTTGAGTAGATCTCATCAAGCAGTTCAGAGAGTTTCTTTCCGGTCACGCTGATCATTTCCACCAGAAGGCTTGAAGCAAATACGCCATCTTTGCCCTTAATATGCCCGCGAATTGTCAGGCCGCCGGAGCTTTCTCCGCCAATCAGGGAGTTATCTTCTTCCATCTTTGAGCTGATATGCTTAAAGCCTACGGGAACCTCAAAGCTCTTTTCTCCGTAATCTGACGCTATCCTGTCCAGAATATGGGTGGTGGCGATATTGCGAACCACTGAGCCTTCCCATTTTTTGTATTCCAGCAGGTAGTAATAGAGCAGAATTAGCACCTCATTGGGATGGATAAAGTTCCCCTTTTCATCAATGATGCCCAGCCGGTCTGCATCTCCGTCGGTACCTATACCGATATCGTAGCCTTCATGGGCAACCAGATGTTTTAAGCGGTAAAGCGTTGCGGCGCTGGGGGAGGGCATCAGGCCACCAAAGGCCGGGTTTTCTCCGTCATTGATAACATCCACTTCGCAGCGGCCTGCAATCAGGACGGTTTGCAGGGCGTTCTTTGCCACACCAAACATAGGATCGATAAGCACCTTCAGGTTTGCCTGTTTGATCGAGTCAGTATCAATAAAGTCGATGACCGAATCCACAAACTCGTTCATTGGGTTGATAACCTGGATCTTTGCGCTGGAAACCGCAGTTTTAAAATCCATGCAGCGGATATCACTCTGGCAGATGGAAGCGACCTGAACTTCGATCTTTTCGGTGATCACCTCGTCAGCATCCCGGCCTCCTTCAGTAAAGATCTTAATACCGTTGTAGTCAGCCGGGTTATGAGAAGCGGTAATGCAGGCAGAATAAGCGCACTTCATCTCCCTGGCTTTAAACATCACAATGGGGGTCGGGACAAAGTTACCGATAAAGCTGACGGTTATCCCGTTAGCAGTCAGCACCTCAGAAAACCACTTCGCAGCTTTATCTGACAGAAAGCGGCGGTCATAACCGATAACAAAACCGCGGTCTGCTACCTGTTCGGCATTGATAATATTAGCCATTGCCTGGGCCACGACTCTGACATTATCTCTGGTGAACTCCTCACCAATAAAGGCTCTCCAGCCCCCGGTGCCAAATTTGATCATTTCCGGTCTCCTTAGCCCATAGTCACGCTGATATAGTTGACACTTCCCTGTGCCTGAGGAGCGATAGCTCCCGTCACTTCAGTCCCGTTTAGCGTGACTTGTTTTACACCCTTACTGACGTTGTCGGGATTCTTTACTTCAATATGGTATGTCGCTCCGCGCCACTCACGCTGGACCTCAAAGCCTGGCCACTCTTTTGGAATACATGGGTCAATAATCAGGCCGTCAAAGCTTAATCTCACACCCAGAATATGGTTGGTTGCTGCAATATATGCCCAGCCGGAAGTGCCGGTCAGCCATGGGTGGTTCGCTCTGCCATGATCCTGATGGTCTTTGCCCATAATGAACTGAACATAAGAGTATGGTTCGGTGATGCGGGTTTCGATCATCTCGTTCTGGTTATACGGATTCAGGGCGTCGTAGAACTTCATTGCCCTGTCTCCCCGGCCAAGCTTAGCTTCAGCAACCCAGGCCCATGGGTTAGGGTGCGAGAAGATGGCGCCGTTCTCTTTTACTCCCTGATAGACACGGGTAACAAAGCCGATATCATCATCTGGTGTGGCAAAGGAAGGGGCATTCAGATGCAGTCCGTAGTCTGAATAGAGATATTCATCGACTGCGTTCATGGCTTTTGTGCCGCGCTCTTCTGAAACCGCACCGGAAACTACTGCCCAGGTGTTTGATTCAAGATGAACCTTGCCTTCCTCCTGTTCACTGGTTCCGATTTTTTCTCCGTTTTTCGTGATGCCACGGATATACCAGCCACCTTCTTCATCCCAGAGGTGAGTTTCACAGACATCTTTTACTTTATTTGCCATGGCCTGATAGCGGGTAACATCTTCGCCTCTGCCAAGGTAACGGGCCAGATGGACAAACTCATTGAGTGACCAGTAATGCAGGAAGGAAACCATGGATGACTCGCCACCACCAAGGTTCAGGCAGTCATTCCAGTCAGCTCTCAAACCCTTTGCTACCCCGGTTTTGCCTACATGTATGTCGGTAAACTCCAGCGCTGCTTTCATATGATCATAAACGCAGGCTTCGCCGCCATCGGCATAGGGAATCACCTCGTCAAAGAACTTCGTCTCGCCAGTCTCCATCACATAGCGGCAGATGGTCGGGATCAGCCAGAGGTGATCGTCTGAGCAGGTATCATCAATGCCGTGGATCTTATCTTCATCACCTGGTGTCGGTACAACGGTTGGTGACTTTGAAGGCTCAACACTGGCTTTTTCAGGATCAAACCAGTCGGGATCAAAAAGATGCAGGCCATAACCGGCTTTTACCTGACCGCGAAGCAGATCCACAATTCGCTTTCTGGTCATTTCAGGGTTGGAGTGAGGAACGGCCATGGCATCCTGAGCGGTATCCCTGTAACCAAGGCCGGTTCTTCCTCCCACTTCAATAAAAGAGGCGAAACGGGACCAGACCACACAGGTCTCGGCCTGATAAAGTGTCCAGGCGTTAATCATGGTATCCAGCCCTTTGTTCGGGGACTTCACCTGAAACTTACTGCAACGCTTATCCCAGTGAGCCTTGATATCGTTAAAGGCCTTATCAATATTCTCCGGATTCTGATATTTGTTTCTTAATCTTTCTCCATTGCCTTTGCCTAGCCCTAGAATAAAGGCAAAGCGCACCTCTTCACCCGGCTGGATAACAAACTGCTTATGCAGCGATCCGCACTGGTTGTAACAGGTTTGAGTCTGGTTTGAACAATGTCCTTTCTCCACTGCAACCGGGTTGGACTCATCCCGGTACAGGCCAAGGAAGTTATCTCTCTGACCATCGTAGCTGTCAGGCGTGAAGGTGGAAGCCAGATAGTAAAAGCCTTCAAACTCGTCTGTGTTGTAGAAAAGATCGTATTCAATCACCCCTTCTCTGTATTCCGTGCCGCCGGAATAAAGTGACATCTGATGGTTCTGATTGTCGGAAGCGATATGGCTGAAGGAGAACTCAACAAAAGAGAAAGCACTGATGGTTCTTGGTTTATCTGAATTGTTTTTAATCACCAGATCCCAGACTTCGGCATCTTCGCCCTTTGGCACAAACAGAGTTTTGGTTGCGGTTATACCGCTATAGTCACAACGGAATTTTGAATAGGAGAGGCCATGACGAACTTCGTAGTCAGCCTCTTCAAGGCTCTTTGCCACCGGCTGCCATGAAACAGACCAGTAATCGCCGCTCTCATCATCTCGCAGATAGACATAGTGTCCCGGACGGTCAAAGGGTGCATTAGGGCGGAACTTGGTTACCCGGTTGTATTCCGGTGAATTATAGAATGAGTACCCTCCGGCGTTCTGCGAGATTACCGTGCAGAATTTTTCCGTGCCCAGATAGTTCGTCCACGGAGCCGGCGTGTCCGGCCTGGTGATAACATATTCGCGATTTTCATTGTCGAAATAACCGTATTGCATTGAAACTTCCTTCTAGATGTTCTTTTTCAGTTGTTTTTGTTGATTAAAAATCAGGGAATTACTCTCTTGTTGAACAGGTAAACTGGCAGATAACGGCGAGCAGGAACCAGGCTCCGTGGGGGATCCATTGCTCTCCCCAGCGCCAGTTTTGCAGCATGTCATCTTTCTGTTTCTCCGGGTTAAAGGCGATATCTTCCTCGTCTTCAAAACCTGCGGTGATTCCGTTGCAGATCCCTCCTTTAGCATTGTTAAAGCCCTGGTGAGGGAGGTAGTCCGGGTTGTTATGACCGTGCCCGTCCAGCATGCAGATATCGAAAGGGTTAAGGCCGGTAATCCAGTTCAGTGCATTCTGCGCATAATCTGACAGCGTTTTTTCTAACCTGAGAGAAGGAACGGCTTCGGTTGCCAGATAGGCGGCGCAGGCCAGAGAAGCCAGCCGGGCGTTTTCCCCCTGCCACCAGTAACCGGACTCATTGTCCTGAGCAATAAAAAACGCCTCGCGCTTATTGCCCGAAACTGACTTAACGTACTGCCTTGGATAACCAAAGGGATTGATGACCTTTTGAGTTACTGTGAGCTCAAAGATCATGGCAACCCCGACTTTTGATTTTATTGATTTTTTTATTTCTTCATCGGTTTCGATTGCAAGATATTCACAAAGAGCGATAACCGGCATGCCCGCTTCCGAGGCATGAAAATAGGGACGAGAGCCGTCATGGTTTGCTGACCAGTAATATGAAAACTGATTATCTGTGTGCTGGCGTCTGGCAAGCCTTGCCGCCCATTCCCGGGCTTCAGTCAGATAACAACTTTTTTCTGTCGTGCGGTAGAGTTCCACGCAGGCTAACAGAGCGCAGTACTCATCGATGATATTTTCTTCACCATCGGGCAGGTAGCGCAGGTTATTTTCTCTCAGATGCCGGTAGCCTTTTTCGGCGCATTCCAGATAGGTTTTCTGGCCGAATTCGCCGTGATAAATAAAACGGGCAGCAGATGCCAGAGCAGCAATTGCAACTCCACCCCCTTGGCGAAACGCTGCCTCAAAATCGTCGGATTTAATGCCCTCCTGAGTTGAGTAACAGCAAAGCTCCCGCTGCTTGCTGTCTTTACTCCACTTATCAAACACTGTCATATAGAAAAAGCCGGATGGATCCTGCATGCGAACCAGAAAATCCGCGCCATGCAAAGCTTCTTCCAGAAGACGGCTTTTCAGAAAAGGCGGGAAATCAGTTTTACTGTCAAGCAACTGATGACCCTTCAGCATATTCCAGACAACCATTGGCGTTTGCTGAGGGTTCAGGTAATTGGCATAAGAGAGGTGACTCAGGTACTTACTCACATCTCCGGATGCATCGTACCAGCCGCCTCTTGCATCAATGCACAAATCGCTATCCAGCAGAGGTACATTTTTATCCTGCTGTTCATAGATCCCGCCGCAGCGTTGAGATTTAAAATAGTGAAGGAGATCTGAGAAGGTGTGCGTAATCAGCACATCTTCATCAATAATAAACACGTGAGAACGGGCCTCTCCCACAGCCAGATAGTAGGATCCTTTTTCAGTCCAGCGTGAGAGATCTATGCTGTAGAAGAGACCGCAGTGCCAGTTGGCCACTCTGCCCTGATAGAGCAGATCAAACTCAGCGACGCACTCCTTACTTTCCCCCGAAATAAGTTGTGCGGTTAATGGCTGAGTCAGCTTTTTACCGGTCATGAGAATGGCTTTTTTCTCTCCCGTCAATTCATAACCTATGTGGTTGGTTAGCAGCTGCATATCGTTCTCCGGTTTAAAAATGGGGTTATAGGGCTATGGGGTTTTTAGGCCCTGGGCCCTGGGATTTTTTACTCTGTAGCTGAGGGGCACTCTGGGTGGGTGTGGCGGAGCAAACATAAAATGTACATGGATGTACATTTGTGAGCGCCCATGGATGGCCTGAGCGTTTTGCGCAGCCATACCCACCCAGAGTGACCTATCTCTGAACTCAAATTATTCAAACAAGTAACAACGCACAAAATGGTTGTCGGACAACTTAGTTACTCCTGGTAACTGTTCTTTACAGCGGGCTGTTGCATGTATGCAGCGGCCGGCGAAAGGGCAGCCTGTGGAGTCAGGTGTCCAGAGCGGGATCTCTCCCTTATTGCCTTTGAGCTTTTCGTGGATCGACTTTTTAGGATCCGGAACGGCGGAAACCAGAAGCTGGGTATAAGGGTGCTGTGGATCGTGAATGATCTCTTCCGTATCTCCCCATTCCACCATATGGCCCACGTACATTACCGCCAGATCTTCCGCGATATAGCGGGCTGTGGCGATATCGTGAGTGATGTAGAGCAGAGACATCTGCTTCTCAAATTTCATCTCTTCCATCAGGTTCAGAACCCCGGCCCGGATAGAGACATCCAGCATAGAAGTTGGCTCATCGGCCAGAACCACCTCAGCGCCCACAGCGATATTGCGTGCAAGGTTTACCCGCTGGCGCTGACCACCGGAAAGCTGGTGCGGGTACTTAGCTGCCGTTTCCTTTGGCGGGATAAGACCCACCTGTTCCAGTAGATCATAAACCCGCTCCTGCAGCTCTTTTTTGTTCCCCTTCGTCACCTTCTTGTGGATCAGAAGCGGTCTGGCGATATGGTGGAATATGGTGTGGGTCGGATTGAGTGAACCGAAGGGATCCTGCCAGACCATCTGCACGCCTTCGCGGTACTTCATCAGGTCTGCACGCTTCTGAATTGTCTGGATATCACGGCCCTTGTACTCGATATGCCCGCCGGTGGGGGCGTACATCCTGGCGATCATCTTAGCCGTAGTTGACTTGCCTGAACCGGATTCCCCGACAACAGCCAGACCCCGGCTTTTATACATTCTGAATGACACATCATTAATTGCGCGCATCATAGGCTGCTTTAGTGCGTTGCTGGTGATAGGAAAATCCTTAATCAGGTTATTACCTTCAACCAGCAGTTCGCCGAAATGGTTACTCATAGTTATCTCCTCAAATTCCCGTTACTGTTTACACTTGTGCCAGAGCTATCTGCTCGCCATACAGGTGGCAGTTGGAGAAGCGGTTCGGCTTAATTTGTCTTAGTTGTGTCGTTTGCTGACGGCATATCTCGCTGACTTTTTCGCATCGCGCCTGAAAACGACACCCCTGCGGAATTTCAAGTAAATTAAGCGGATTGCCGGGAATACCCGTCAGCTTGGTCTTTGGTCCTGTTAACGGAGGGAACGAGCTTCCCAGACCTTTGGTGTACGGGTGATAAGGGCTTTCAAGAATATCCTTTGAAGGTGCGACTTCTATCAGTTCACCTGAATACATGATCCCGATACGATCCGAGAACTCCACCATCAGAGAAAGGTCATGGGTGATAAACATAATCGAGAACCCGAACTCTTCTTTCAGCGCATAGATTTTTTGCAGAATCTCCCTCTGAACCACCACATCCAGCGCCGTTGTCGGTTCATCCATAATGATCATCTTCGGATTCAGGGCCAGAGCAATGGCGATCACCAGACGCTGACGCATACCACCTGAGAACTGGTGCGGATAGTCAGTTAAACGGCTTGGATGAATATCCACTATTTCCAGCAGACCTTCCGCCCGGCTTTTCGCCTGCTGGCGGGTCATACTGGTGTGACGCATAATCACATCACAGAATTGCTCTTCCATGGTCAGAACCGGGTTCAGCGCATTCATTGCACTCTGGAAAACCATGGACATCTCACTCCAGCGGAATGACTGCATTCTGGCATCGCTGTATTTAAGGATATCCTCACCGTTGAAGAACACTTCTCCTCCGGTGATAAACGCTGGTGGCTTATGCAGCCGCATCAGTGAAAAGGCCACGGTGGATTTACCGCATCCGGATTCACCGGCCAGACCGAAAACCTCACCTTTACCAATATCGAAACTGATATTGTTGCAGGCACGGACATCACCGGCGTCAGTGATATAGTCGACGCACAGATTACGGATTGAAATTAACGGATTAGTCATAGGGTTACTCTCCATCCCATAGTTCTTTACGCTGAGGGAATAGTTCTGGTTGGCGCTCTTGCTTGTCTTTTTTTGCCATCTTCTTCCAGCGTTTCATTCCCTTGTGGGAGCGAAGCTGAGGGTTGGCAATTTCATCGACAGCGAAGTTAAGCAGGGCAAGGCCGGTAACAAGCAGTGTCAGGGACAGACACGGAGCAAGCAGTTCCCACCATGCGCCGATTAGCATGGAAGATGACGTCTGTACGTTGTACAGCATGATGCCCCAGCTGATGGTGTTCGGGTCGCCCAGACCAAGGAAGGAAATGGTCGCTTCCATCATGATGGCGTACATCACCGAGCCGATAAAACTGGCGCCCACAATGGAGATCAGGTTTGGCAGTATTTCCACAAAGATGATGCGCCATGACTTCTCACCAAGTACTTCGGCCGCTTTAACAAACTCCTTTTCACGCAGGGCAAGAGTCTGTGAGCGGATGACCCTTGCGCCCCAGGCCCAGGAGGTACAGCCGATAATCAGAGCAATAGTGAGCGGCCCGGCTTCACCGATAAAGGCGGCAACCACAAACAGCAGCGGGTACTGAGGAATCACCAGCATAATGTTCATAGCAGCGGTAAGAAAATCATCCACCCGTCCGCCAAAGTAACCGGCTGAAACGCCAATGACAGTTGCCAGAAAACAGACGGTCAGGCCTGCACCAAAACCAACGGCAAGTGAAACCCTTGCACCGTACGCCACCTGAGACCAGATATCGCGCCCCATGCGGGAAGTGCCCAGCACATGATCGGCTTCTTTCGACATATGCATTGTGCGGCGGTCGGTGGCAAGGCTCTGCGCCACCCATCCGTCCGGATTACCTTGCGCACTCTTGACCACAAAGGCCGGATATTCGTGTGGGTTACCGCTCCGCTTGTCCGGAGCGTGCTTGGTGATTAAAGGCGCGGCAAGCGCAATAAAGATAAATATGCCCAGTATAGATACGCCGGTCAGCGCCATACGGTTACCCAGAATTAGCTTAATAAAACCTTTCATAATTATTTGCCTCCCTTACGCAGGCGAGGGTCAAGAACCACATAAAGCATGTCTGCCAGCAGGTTAAAGCAGAGCATAAACAGCGTCATAATCAGCAGTTGTCCCTGAAGAACCTGATAGTCACGGGCTGTGATGGCGTTAAACAGAACAGTGCCAAGACCCGGATAGTTAAAGATAATTTCGATAATCAGCTGACCACCGATAGCCATGCCCAGAGACATGGACAAAGCAGTTACACTTGGCAGCAGAGCGTTTCTGGCGGCGTAGTTAAAGACCACCCGGTTTTCGCTCAGGCCCTTACCCTTTGCCATGGTGATATAGTCTTCAGCCAGCAGGTTGATCATGTTGTTACGCATGTTCACCAGAAAGCCGCCAATCTGAACGACAGATGCACAGAAAAGAGGAAGCACAGCGTGATAGGCAACGTCTTTAATAAATGCCCAGCTAGTCCAGTCAGGCGTGCTGCCTGGTGTATAGGCATAGCCGGTCGGGAACCATTTAAAGCCGATGGCAAAGACAAACATCGCCAGCATAGCGATAACCACCTGAGGAACCGCCTGAATAATCAGAGTGCCCGGTGTGACCATGGCGTCGTATTTACTGCCCCGCTTCCAGGCGGCAAATATGCCCAGGATGGAACCTATGGAGAAGGAGATAACCACAGCGGTGCCGGCAAGGAACAAAGACCAGCCAAAGGCACTGCCCAGAAGTTCGTTTACGCTTAGCGGATAAAACTTAATTGAGGTACCCAGCTCCCAGCTCAGGATGCTTTTCATATAGGTCAGGTACTGCATCCAGATTGGACCGTCGACAAAACCAAGAAGCTGTTTCATAGCTTCAATACGTTCCGGGGTAACCTGTGTGGTCGCATTGGCGAACATCATGGTGACCGGATCGCCCGGCATGGCCCGGGGGATAATAAAATTCAGTGTTGCGGCGACAAGCAGCGCAATCAGATAAAAAGAGAGTCGTCTCAGAAAATAACCCATAACTTACACCTTACTTAATCCAGATATTTGCTGACTCTGGTGTCAGTAGCTCTGTTTTTAGAACGAATCATCCCCTGACGAACTGGCGCCATAATTATTGCTTTGGGGATTGCGGCGCACCGGGGTACGCCGCCTGGAGTGTTGTGAATCAGTTCACTGGTTTAAGGTCCAGCACATGAAGCAGACGCTCCGGAATACCGGCCCAGATATTTGGACGGCCCTGAGGGTTTTCTTCATTCCACCATCCGGTAAAGCGGGTGGTGTTGTACTGATACATATTGGCACCGGAGAGAACCGGAATCGTCACCTGATTTTCAGCGATGATTCTCTGAATGCCGTGGGCAATCTTCATCTGCTCACCTTTGTCAGCCGTTTTGTAGAAGCTGTCCAGCAACTGATCCAGTTTGTCATTCTGGAAGAAGTGCATGGCAAAGCGCGGCATGCCTTCACCTTTCTGAAGTGCTGAGCTGTAGCCACTGTGCCAGTACTTGTGCGGGTCTGCACCGTGGAAGTAGTTGGTGTAAGCGACATCGTAAGTTGCGTCCAGCATCGCCTGGTTATATACCGCAAACTCAGGAGTACGGGCGCGCGCCTTAATACCGGCTTCGTTTAGCTGTTCAACGGCAAGCTGCACTGTGTTGTTAAAGTCAGTCCAGCCGTTTGGTGACTGAATCAGCAGCTCAAAAGTCTTTCCTGATGGCGTTTCAACAAAGCCATCTTTGTTGATGTCTTTAAATCCGGCTTTTGCCAGCAGATCCTTCGCTCCTTGTGTGTCGTAGGTATTAAATTTCTTGAATTTCTCATGGGTATCCTTATCTGACCAGGCTTCAAATGCGTAGCCAAGGCCGGATGCAAAGTCATTGACTGTGCCACCGCCATAGAAGGCGATATCAATAATGGTCTGGCGATCCAACGCCATAGAGAAGGCGCGGCGGAAATCCACATTGTTCAGGGCTTCATGCTTAGCCGGATCAGGGTTTTTGTAGTTAACCACAAATGCCTGAGTACCGGATGCCGGATACCAGTAGTGATGGTTCGGGCTGGCTGCGGCATAGGTGCGGTCGATATCCGGCACAAATGAAGAGGTCCAGTCCAGTTCTGAGTTTACGATTTTACCCAGCAGCTGATCGTTGTTGGCAATCTGAGGCACGCGCAGACAATCAACCTTCAGGCTCGCATTATCCCAGTAGTTCGGGTTGCGGCACTGAATGTAGAGCTGCGGAGTAAAGGTGTCGATTTCGGTAAAAGGACCTGTACCCACCGGCTGCTCATTGGTGAAGGTTGTCGGGTCTTTTACCTCTTTCCAGATATGTTTAGCGACAACCGGAACATGAGACATTTCGTACGGGACATTTGAGTTTTCTTCTGTCAGCTTAAACTCAACCTTATGAGCATTGACTTTGTTAACGGACTTAATCCATTTGTTGATGCCGCGCTGGTCCAGCTCTGGTTTTTGCTCCAGAAGCTTATAGGAGAAGACAACGTCATCTGCAGTGAAGGCTTTACCGTCAGACCATTTTACCCCCTTGCGAAGGTCAAAAGTCACGGTCATCAGGTCATCCGACATAGAGAAGTTTTCTGCCAGACGCATAACCGGCGTATTGCCGTGCATCTCATTGAAAACCACCAGAGGTTCATAGATAAAGTCGGTTGTGGTGCGAAGGTTAGTTGCAAGATAGGGGTTAAAGTTTCTAACCATAGTCGGATAGAAGTCGGGTACGATGGTTAGCTCACTTCTGGCTAGAGCCTGAGCTGAGACGCTTGTAGCTGCAATGACAGTTGTTGCAACGATCGTCTTTTTAATCATGGTAAGCATAGCTGTTCCTTACTATTTGGATTCATTATTTCCTGACCTTGCTACCTAAGCTCTCCTTAACCGGATAACTCAGTGGCCTGTAGCCCTGGTCCGTAAGTAAGAAAACATCTTGCTGCTAATTTGGTCAATTAGCGGTTCCGTTAATAACGTCAAAATGGTTTTCTGTTACGTAAAAAACGTTAAAAATGGTGCAATTTATTGGTTTGTATAGAGAAAAGCTTGTGTGATATTGGTCACTTTCCTTTCTGGTCTTTCTGTTTGTGTGAGTGCTCACTACCTTTATTCTCTATTTTTATTGGTGTGTTAGCTTGGTTACTTATGAAGTTGATAGTCATCACACCAGAGTTTGTGAAGGGAAAAGTTGCTGTAGGGAAAAGGTGACAGTTTGTCGTGATAGAGATCCCGATATAGATAATTATCAGTTTTGCATATCTAATCTGGTTTGCCTGCTTGATATTTTGTACGATAAACAGATAGGTATAAATCAAGGAAAGTAAAATGAAATTGTCTGTTATTGCTCTGATGGCTGCTCTGTTTCTGGCAGGTTGTTCCAATACCTGGCAAGGTGTAAAGGATGACTCGTCTAAGATCTGGAAGGATACGAAAGAAGCTATCCATGAGGCTACAGAGTAGCCATCATACATAGCTTCTGAGGCGTCAGATAAGTTTGGCTAACTGGCTTCTTAGCTGCTCAAGCTCTTTGCGCTGGTCTGTATCCTGGTCTGCGCATTTATCCAGAATATAGTCCAGAGAGCTGAGGACGGTGCGCCACCTTGGGGTTTTTGGCAGGGTTTCCAGTCTGAGGTATTTGTCCAGCGTACGGGTCTGCAGAGTGCTTCTGTCCAGATAAACCCGCCACAGACCGCTGGCTTCAGCAAAGTCGAACTTGCTTTTGCCTGTGGAGGTTTCCCAGTAGCCGATGGCTGTTGTCATTGCAGCAACCAGCAGCTCTCGGAGTTGTTGCTGTTTATCCTGAGCGTTTCCGCTGACCTTCTGCACCACTTCCTTAAACTCATCGCCCAGATTCTGAAGCTGTTCCAGTTTGTCCTTATCTCCCTCGCAGGCGTAGGAAGAGAGTACTTCAACCGCGGTTTCCAGGCTGTGTATCCTTTCGCTGCTGGCAGACTTTCCGCTATCAAAGATAAACAGCAAACGGATACCTGAGCTTTCTGGAAGCGTAATAATATCGCCCGGTATTTTTCGTTGCCGGTCACCGGTGAAGATTTCTATATCGCCGCTGTATTGATCCGTCAGCATGTAGCAGTACTTTCTGGCGATAAGCTCGTTCAGGTGGGAGCGTGTAAGCTGGCCGGCGGTCTTTTTGAAAAGCATAGATGCAGCCTGATTAGCAAAGATAACCTTATCTTCCAGGTTAACGCAGAGGATAGCTTCCTGTGTGGAGTCCAGCCTCTCAAGCAGGGTTTTCTGGGCCATGAGCAGCTCTGTTTCTGTGATTTTCTGGCTTTCAACCTCCTGTTGCAGCTGGTGGTTTTCTAAAAGGCTGGTTTGCGTTTTACCGGCTGCCAGATTGGTGGAAACTCTTGCGGTCAGCTCCTGCTTGCTAAAGGGTTTTATCAGATAATCATTGGCTCCGGACCCGAACCCTTTTGTTCTTTCTTCCGTTTGATTTTGAGAAGTGAGCATAATGACAGGCAGCTCTGCCTGGCTGAATTCGTTGCGAATTGATTCACAAATCTCATAGCTGCTGATCCCCGGAAGCATAATGTCCAGCAATAAGATTTCCGGCTGCTCTTCCTGTATCTGTTTTAGCACTTCACATCCTTCAGAGGAGGTGATTACGCGGTAGCCTTCATAGCGTAAAAAGCTTTCAACCACCTGGAGAGTCACAGGGTTTGCGTCGGCCACCAGGATAAGCGGTCCGTCACTGTTTTCAGGAAAAGCGGAGCTATCAGGCTCTGGCTGCTTTGGTATTTCAGGCAGCTGAAAGTGAACCGGGTGAGTTTCCTTTGCCAGTTCCGAGTTATCTTCAGAAGCCAGAGGCAGGCTGAAGCTGAAGGTTGTTCCAACATATGGCTGACTGCTGATATAAAGATTACCGCCCATTAACTCAATTAGCTGATAGCTGATGGAAAGGCCGATCCCGGTTCCCTGCCTGAATTTGTCAGCATGTTCCAGGTATTGCGGCGGGATCCCCTGGCCGGTATCCACGATCTGTACTCTGACATGGTGATTTAAAGCCGTGGCTGAAATGACGATCTTACCCTCATGAGTGTATCTGACAGCGTTGCCGATAAGGTTGTAGAGAACCTGCTCGAGCCTTTCCGGATCGGCGGAGATTTTGGGCAGTTCGTCCGGGATCTGGTTCAGAATACGGATTCGTTTTCCCTTCAGAAGATGGCCGGATAACTGCAAAACCAGGCTGGTGGCAGAAAACAGATCCGTTGCCTGTTTATTTATCTCCATATGACCATAACGCATCTTATGATAATCCAGCAGGTCATCAACCAGATTAGACAGGCGCTTGCCGCTATTTATGATGATCTCTAACTGGTATTTCTGATGGGCCGGAACAGAGCCGATGGAACCTGAGGCCAGTGCTTCTGCGATTCCTATAATTCCGTGAAGCGGCGTTCGCAACTCATAGGAAGTGGAGGCCAGGAATTCGTCCTTGAGTTTATCTGCCTGCTGAAGCTCCAGGTTTTGCTGGCGGATAAGTCTGAGATTTTTTTCCAGCTCATCATTTTGTTTACCTATGGTGAGTATTTTTTCCCGGATAGACGCGCGCATCCTTTCAAAGCTGACAGCCAGACGGCCTATTTCATCGGTTCTGTCGGTGCTGAGCATATTGTGTTCCAGTTCGCCTGCTGAGACTTTTTCTGCTGCCCAGGTTAGTTTAAGCAGCGGGTCGGTTATAAAGCGGGACAAAAAATGCGAAGCGATAACCACAAGTGCAAATGCCAGAAGCATAGCGGCAATAAAGACTTTTTTCAGATGATGAACTCTGGCATAGGCGACATCTTCTGAAAGCTGAACCGAGAGCGCCCAGTTTAGTCCCATAAAGGAAACCGGAGCGGATGCTGCTATTATTCTTTCGCCTTTGGAGTTGGTGTAAGTATTTACTTCTGTAATACCCTTCAGAGCGCGGTTTACTGCGTACTGGTTGTTGTTAATGTCTTCCTGAGCGAGTGAAGAGGATCTTGAAGTCAGGTCAGAGCCGGTAAGCAGGAGCTGAAGCGCATCGCTGTTGTCATCAACCAGCACATCGATTCCCTCAAGCGGGAGGCGGAACAGGGCATAGCTGTGCAGATAGCCTTGCTGAACAATCGGAGCGGCAAACCATGCATAACTATTTTCGTGCTCTGCTGAAAAATCAGAGATAACCACAGGAAGTGTTTCATCCGGCCTGCTCTGATATGAATTCATTTCCTTCCGGATTCTCAGAAAAGTGATTCCCAGATTGGTGCTCTTGTAGTTATCGCTTAGCAGGTTCGCTCCAATATTGTCACTTTTTAGTGTTGAATAGGCGACGTTCCCTTCAAAGTCGACCAGGAGAATATCGTCAAAATCAGAGCGTTTGAGATGTTCCACATAACCTCTGTGGTATCTCTTGTGCAGCAGACGGTATCTTTCTGTGCTGGTGTAGTCCTTAGACTTTTTATTTACCGAGGTCTTTATTTTATCTCCGGAGCCAGTGATATAGCGCTGCTTAAGATTTGTCCGCGCCTCTTCAATATCAGAGCCAAGCAGCCGGAAGGCCTTGACCAGACCATAGAAGCGTCCGCCACTGGCATAGGCAAGCTCTGAGCGGACGAAACCGGAAACCTCGGTTCTTTTGGCTTCAAAATAGTCCAGTATCTGTTGCTGTTTGGTGTCCCGCACCGACACCAGATACGAGTGGCTCTGCTCCTGCAGATCTTTGCTGTGGGAGTGGAGAAAAAAGAGGGCAATTAAGGTGAGGGGAATCAGGCTCAGAGTCAGAAAAGCTGTCATCAGTGTGTTGCGAAGCTTCTTAAATAGGTTCTTTTTTCTCTTTTTAATCATATGACTGCATAAGATGGGGCTGGGTGGTTGCTTACTCTAGCATCTTATTTTTAGTCAACAATAAAGTTTTTTGATATACGGGTAGGGTCACGCAAAAATAGGCAATCAAAGGGAGGTTGCCTATTGATGTCAGTTATTTTGATGCGTGGTAAATAGCGAATTTATTGGTCTTATTTATTGTCGCGTAATTAGTGAAACTTTCCTGAATGATTGGCTGATACTTAAGGAAGCTGTTAGCAACGATATAGAGTTCACCTGATGCATTCAGATATTCCGGCGCCTTTTCCAGCAGGGTTTCTGTTGCGCTGTAGCTGGTATCCAGACCTGAATGGAAAGGAGGGTTGCTGATGATAAAGTCGTAGTCCTTGCTGGTATCCGAATAAACATCAGAGGCAAACACTTTTGCGTTTGCACCGTTGGCAGCCAGTGTTTGTTTACTTGAAGCGATGGCTAAGGCGCTGATATCGCACATTTCCAGTTCAATACCCGGATTGGTGACTGCCATGACGGCACCTAGTACACCGGCGCCGCAGCCAAAGTCCAGTACCTTGCCTTTTAGTGATGGCAGGGAGTCTACAAGTAGTTGACTGCCGATATCAAATTCACCATGGCTGAATACACCCGGAAGACTTTTTACAGTGATTTCATTGCCGGACACATTTAGGGTGTAGGTTTTGTACCAGTCTTGCAGGACAAAAGCAGCAGGCTCATTTATGCACTGTCCCCAGTAGAAAGAGCTGCGTCTTGCTGAGTCATATTTCTTAATCGGGCCGTAGGGTTTAAAGAACTTTTCAATGCTTTTCACACCGGAGCGGTTTTCACCCACCACCACAATTTCAGTCTCAGTGCCCAGCTTGCTCAGCAGCATAGCCAGCAGATATTCCGCTTCTGCCTTTGCTTTAGGCCAGTAAAGCAGAATCATATCAGCGCCGGTTTCTTCGGTTAGTTCAACATCAAAGATACGTTTCACAGAGGTCTGTCTCTCTAACTGACGGTAGTAGCCGTAGTTAGTGGTAAATACAGTAACAGACTCACAATGCTTAGCCAGTTCCACCGGAAACAGATCTTCGGCTTCACCGGCAACAAGCACATGCTTGCCTGCAAAGTATTCAAGTTGACGTTCTGCGATTTGGCTTGGTGCGATATAAGAGGACATGAAAAGACCTGAGTGAAAAAATTTGCGCCGATTTTCGCATAATCTGGCGGCATGATGAAGAAGAAAAGGGGCTTTGGCAGCTAGATAAATGTCTGGATAACGGAGGACGCTGGAACAGTAAGGATAAAGGGTGTGAGTATAAAAATGAGGATTTGGATAGTGGAGCTGTCGCAAAACAGCTCCACTTAATTGCTCTGCTTTAACTGTTATCCTGATTTTTCAGGAAGTTATGGAACTCATCTTCATAGATGTTAAACAGCACTATGGTGATGGCAAAGACCAGCGGGCCGTAGATTAAACCAATTAGACCGAATAGCTGAATACCTCCCAGCAGGGAGAAGAAGATCATCAGGGTATTCATCCCGGCACTGCCTTGCATCAGGAAAGGTCTGAGCAGGTTGTCGATAGAGCCAACCACAACGGCACTCCAGACCGCTAAGAAAATCGCCCAGGTTACATCGCCGGTAAAAAACAGATAAAGGGATGCAGGAATCCAGATCAGTGCGGTTCCCACAACGGGAATAAATGAAGCAAAGCCGAACATGGTTCCCCAGAACAGGCCCGGGAATCCTACTATCCACATACCAATGCCCCCGGCCACACCCTGTGCAATGGCGGTTAAAAATGATCCCAACACAGCTGACTTGGACACTTTTTCTATCTCTTCCAGAAGCTTATCTTCCTGGCTGCGGGAAAACGGCAGGATATGGCGCAGAGCTTTAATGATAGTGTCGTGGTCTCTTAACAGGAAGAAGAGCACAAACAGCATCAGGAAAAAGTCCATCAGGAAGTTGGTGGCATCACCCAGTATTTTGGCGCTAAGGGCAACCAGATTGGAACCAAAGGTGCTCGCATACTGGCCAATTTTTGTTGCTATCTCTTGTGGCTCAACGCTCTCAAAAGGCAGATACTGGTTAGCGAAATCCAGAGCTTTGACTATCCATGGATTTTCAAACAATTTCTGAATGCCGCCGTCGGTAACCCAGGTATAAATATTCTGCGACGCATGAGAACCCTGCTGGACGATAGCCCCGAACACGGTTAGCAAAGGGATAACGATAATAAAGGTCAGCACAATACAGGAAACCAGTGACGCCATGTTTCTGTGTGTGGGCATTTTACGTTCAATCCGCTCATGAATCGGAAACATCATCAGCGAAATGATAAAGGCCATCACAATGGAGTTCACATAAGGTTCAACAATCAGGTAACAGCCAAAGGCCGCCGCCAACAGCGCAACGATAAGCACCCAATGGCTTGAAGATATTTTTGCTTTATCTGACACGAGACAATCCTTTCGCAATATTTAGGGGTATATGATGGCGGTTTATCAAGTGGTTAGCAAATGGTGTGGGGGATTTTTGGGGATAGTGGCTATTTGTTGAAAATTGATAATGGGGTTACAGGTTACAGGCTGACTCTTATACACAAATATTAAAGTGACCAGAGAACGGTTCTCCCCCTTGAGTGAAAAAGTCTAACTGGTTGATAAAGCTAATAGAAGGGGGAGTTAGAGGGGGTTGGTTATGCCATGTATGGTTAAAGCACCAAAACTTAAACCCATGAGAAACAACCCCTCCCAGCCTCCCCTTCGATGTTACTTCTTCGAAAATCCGGCCTTTCGAGGCTAAGGGGAGGAGCATTCTTTGGCTTCTTAAACTTGTGTATAAGAGTCAAGGTTACAGGTTACAGGCGGTTATACCCGTAACCCGTAACCTATTTTTAATCCTCTGCCGCCAATCGCGCAAAACACCTATCCGCAGCTTCCAGTGTTTTCTCAATATCCTTATCGGTATGAGCCAGAGAGGTGAAGCTTGCTTCGAATGCAGACGGTGCAAGGTAAACGCCTTCGCCCAGCATATAGTGGAAGAACTTCTTAAAGCGCTCTACATCGCATTTACACACTTCTTCAAAGCTGGTGACTTTTTCCTGGTCGGTAAAGAAGAAGCCGAACATACCGCCAACCTGACTAACAAGCAGCGGGATGTTGTTTTTAGCTGCCATTGCCTTAAAGCCTTCAGCCAGTTTTTTGGTGATTTCAGCAAGACGGGCTTCGTTGCCTTCTTTTTTCAGCTCGTTCAGGCAAGCAAAACCGGCAGCCATCGCAATCGGGTTACCTGAAAGCGTACCTGCCTGATATACAGGGCCTGTCGGTGCGATATATTGCATTACTTCCTTGCGGCCGCCGAAAGCGCCAACCGGCATACCGCCGCCGATAACTTTGCCTAGTGTGGTCAAATCAGGTTTGATGTTGTAGTAAGCCTGAGCACAGCCCTGAGCCACGCGGAAACCTGTCATTACTTCATCAAAGATAAGCAGCGCGCCTTCAGCGTCACAGATCTCTCTCAGACCTTCAAGGAAGCCTTCAACCGGAGGAATGCAGTTCATGTTGCCTGCAACAGGTTCAACGATAATACAGGCGATTTCGCCTTTATTTGCTCTGAACAGAGACTTAACCGATTCCAAGTCGTTAAATGTTGCCGTTAGCGTATGCTTGGCAAAATCAGCAGGAACACCCGGTGAGCTTGGCTGACCAAGAGTCAGCGCACCAGAGCCTGCTTTAACCAGCAGGCTGTCAGCGTGGCCGTGGTAACAACCTTCGAACTTCAGCAGCTTGTCTCTGCCGGTAAAGCCACGGGCAAGACGGATAGCACTCATGGTTGCTTCTGTGCCTGAACTTACCATTCTTACCTGCTCCATAGACGGAACAAGTTCAGAGACCAGCTCAGCCATGGAGATTTCCATTTCCGTCGGAGCACCAAAGCTCAGACCGCGGTGCGCCGCTTCAATCACTGCATCACGGATTGCCGGATGGTTGTGACCCAGAATCATAGGTCCCCATGAGCCAACGTAATCGATATATTCTTTGCCGTCCGCATCTGTGATCAAAGGGCCGTCAGCCTTCTCAATGAAAATTGGTGAGCCGCCAACGCCGTTAAATGCTCGTACCGGCGAGTTTACGCCACCTGGAATCTTATCCTGAGCCTTTTGATATAGTTCCACTGATTTGGTCATTGAATTATCCTCGTTGTGTTGGTTAGGGAGAGCCCTATTTTGTGACCTTGTTTTGCATTGTAACCAGAGAAGATTTTTTTTCATTAATTAACAAGTGCTTTTTTAGCGAATTACCTAAAAAGTGATATAAAGCGACTAACTGCTGGTATATTGCTGAGCAGAATACTTGAACAAAACAGTCAGGTATTAGATAATCACCCGATTATCAGTTTTGATACATACTGAAGCACAACTATTATTATTTGAGTGCAATGTGAGTGAGAGAGGTCGTCGTGAGCGAAGTTAGCGTACCATTAACATTTTCTGATGCGGCAGCATCAAGGGTTAAGACTCTGATTTTAGAAGAGGAAAATCCTAACCTGAAATTGCGCGTTTATATTACCGGTGGTGGTTGTAGCGGATTTCAGTATGGTTTCACATTTGATGAAGATGTGAACGAGGGAGATATGGTTATTGAGAAAAATGAGGTCACTCTGGTTGTAGACCCTATGAGTCTGCAATACCTGATTGGCGGAACGGTTGACTTTACTGATGGCCTGGAAGGATCGCGCTTTTTCGTAGATAACCCGAACGCAACAACAACCTGTGGCTGTGGCGCTTCATTCAGTGTCTGATTTTTAGACCAGCATCACCGCATTTCTCCTGCTATAACGATTAAGTTTGAGATACCATAAACCCTGCGTAATAACTTTATTACGCAGGGTTTTTTAATATAACAAGGATTTCGTTATGCGCCGGATAAGCCCCCTGACCTTCTTATCTCATCGTCCCTGGCTGATATCACTGCTGATCATTATTGGTTTATCTCTGTGGCTGTCCATGGGGATGCTTAAGGCTGAAGAGAGTTCTTCAACAGTGAAAAGCGAGCATGAACAGGCACCGCTTGCCAGAGTGGTTTATCAGACATTCACTCCTCAGAATACCGCTAAGAAGATCGACCTCTACGGCAGAACAGCGCCAGACCGGCAGGCGAAATTAGGTGCTGAAGTTGCGGGGAAAGTCACCGGACTATTGGTGAAAAAAGGTGATTTTGTAGAGAAAGGGCAGGGTGTTGTTCAGGTAGATAAAGCTAACCTGGAAACTCAGCTGGAAAGAGCCAAAGCATCTTTAAGGTTAAGAGAAAAAGAGTATAAAGCAGCTCAGTCTCTGAAAAGCAAAGGTCTTCAGGGGGAAGTGGCCTTTACTCAGGCGCAGTCATCTCTGATTGAGGCCAGGGCGCTGGTTAAAGATGCACAACTGGCAATAAAGAACTCCCTTATCAAGGCACCGTTTGACGGCATAGTGGATGATCTTTTTGTTGATCTTGGTGATTTTATCGGCGTCGGGGATCCGGTTTCTTCCTTTATCGATCTAAAAAAACTGGTGATAGAAGCGGATGTCAGCGAGCGGCATATACAGAGCCTGGAACTGAATCAGAAAGCGCGTATCCGGATGATTGGCGGACAGATTGTATACGGCAAGCTCAGATACATTTCCAGAGTTTCTTCTGTTGCCACCAATACCTTCCCGATTGAAGTGGAAATCGAAAACCGGGACGGAAAAATTCCGGCAGGTATCAGTGCAGAGGTTGAGCTTGAACTGGAAGCAACCAGAGCAATTAAAGTCACCCCCGCTATGCTGGCGCTGGATGAAAGCGGTAACCTTGGCGTTAAGACGGTCAAAGACAACATGATTAAGTTTGTTCCTATTCAGTTGGTAAAAGCTGAGCAGGACGGCGTCTGGCTGTCAGGCTTTGGTGATTCGGTGGATATTGTGACTGTCGGCCAGGGCTTTGTCCGCGATGGCGACCGGGTCATTGCCGTTAGCAAAAATCCTGATAATAGCCAGTAACAGCGGAGAGGACTATGTTTACGACGATTGATGCTGCGCTGTCACGCTCAAGGACAGTGATGACTCTGCTGGTTATGATTCTGATAGCAGGCGTTATCACCTATATCACGATTCCCAAGGAATCCAGTCCGGATATCACCATCCCGGTTATCTATGTCAGTGTCGGCCATCAGGGGATTTCTCCCGGAGATGCGGAGCGGCTGCTGGTTCGTCCTATAGAGCAGGAATTGCGTTCCATTGAAGGCGTTAAAGAGATGACCTCCACAGCTGCAGAAGGCCACGCCTCTGTGATGCTGGAGTTTAATGTGGGAATGGATCTCGATAAAGCCATGGCTGATGTGCGTGATGCCGTGGATCAGGCTAAGCCTAAACTTCCGGCTGACAGTGATGAGCCAACGGTTAATGAAGTGACGCTGGCATCCTTCCAGCCGGTACTTTCTGTTGTGCTGTACGGCAGTGTGCCAGAAAGAACCATAGTGCAGGTGGCACGTGAACTGGGCGATAAGCTGGAAAGCTATAAGCAGGTACTGGAAGTGGATATTGCCGGTGACCGTGAGGATATTGTTGAGATCATCGTCGATCCTCTGCTAATGGAAAGCTATAACCTGGACCAGGGCGATATCTACAATCTGATTGCTCTGAATAACAGAGTGGTTGCAGCCGGCTTTGTGGATACGGGTTACGGACGCTTTTCAGTAAAAGTTCCTTCGGTTTTTGACTCTTTAAAAGATGTTCTGGAACTGCCGATTAAAGTGGATGGCAAACAGGTGATTACCTTTGGTGATATTGCTACGGTAAGGCGCTCATTCCGCGACCCTGAAAGTTATGCAAGACTGGACGGTGAGTCAGCTGTTGTTCTGGATGTGAAAAAGCGCGCCGGTGAAAACATTATTGAAACCGTTGAACTGGTCAGGGCAATTATTGCCACAGCTGAGCAGCAGGAAGAGTGGCCGAACAACCTGATGGTGGAATATACCTGGGATGAATCTGAAGATGTGAAGATGATGCTGAACGATCTTCAGAACAATATCTTATCGGCCATTATTCTGGTGGTGATCGTCATTATCGCCATCCTTGGGGTAAGAACCGCCTTTCTTGTGGGTGTCTCTATTCCAGGCTCTTTCCTTACCGGACTTTTGGTATTAGCGGTGTTTGGCCTGACGGTGAACATCATCGTTCTTTTTTCGCTGATTATGGCGGTGGGGATGCTGGTGGATGGGGCCATAGTGGTTACCGAGTTTGCTGACCGGCGAATGCACGAAGGCAAAAACCGGGTTGATGCCTACCGCGATGCGGCAAAAAGGATGGCCTGGCCGATCATTGCATCCACAGCAACCACTCTGGCTGCCTTTGCACCACTGCTGTTCTGGCCGGATGTGACCGGCGAGTTTATGAAGTATCTGCCGATTACGCTCATCGCAACTTTGAGTGCATCACTGTTGATGGCACTGGTCTTTGTGCCGGTTCTGGGTAGCCTGATTGGTAAAGAGCAGTATATCAGACCTGAATTCCGGGCAGAGCTGGTTGCTCTGCATGACGGCGATTTTTCCAAGGCGACCGGTTTTACCAGGCTCTATTTTAATACCCTGTCGATTGCGATTAAGCATCCGGTAAAAATCTTTATCGGCGCAGTTTTGCTTGCTATCGGTGTTGGCTTTGCCTATTCCAAGGCCGGGTTGGGCGCCGAGTTTTTCCCGGAGGTGGACCCGCCTTCATTTACCATTAAGGTTCGCTCCTATGGTGATCTTTCTATTAATGAAAAAGATAAGATCATGCGCGAAATTGAATCTGTGGTTATCGGTGGCGAAGAGTTTGAGAGTGTATACACAAGAACCGGGGGAGGTGATTCTATCGGCCAGATTCAGGTGACTCCGGTGGACTGGCAGTACCGCAGACCGGTAAATGAAATTATTGAAGAGCTGAAGCAGAAAACTGATCAGTTTGCCGGTGTCGAAATCGAATATAAAAAACCGGAAGCCGGGCCGCCAAGCGATCATGATCTGGTGATTGAACTCTCTGCACGGGAGCAGGATAAGCTGGATGCTGCAACTAAGGTTGTCCGTCACTGGGCTGACAGCTATCCGGCATTTACCAACATAAGTGACAATTCTAAAAAACCGGGAATCGACTGGCAGATTGATATCAAGCGAGATGATGCAGGCCGTTTTGCCGCCGATGCAACCCTGGTGGGTAATACGGTTCAGTTTGTTACCAATGGCCTGAAGATAGGAGACTACCTGCCGGATGATGCCAATGAAGAAGTGGATATTCTGGTTCGTTTCCCTAAAGAGCAGAGAGATATCGGCCGCTTTGATGAGTTAAGAGTAAAGACTCCGGCAGGTCTGGTACCTATTACTAATTTTGCTGAAATCAGACCTGAGCAGAAGCAGGATACGATTCACCGTACCGATGGCAGACGCGTGTCAGAGGTGATGGCTGATATTAAGGGTGACTATAATCTGTCTATTGAGTTGCCGAAGATTGAAGCCAGGTTAAAAGAGCTGGGACTGACCGGAGTGGATTTTAAACTGAGAGGTAAGAACGAAGATCAGGATAAGTCCTCTGCTTTCCTGATGAAGGCCTTTGTTGTTGCTCTTGGTGTGATGGCCCTGATTCTGATCACCCAGTTCAACAGCTTCTATCAGGCATTTCTGATCCTCAGCGCCGTGCTGTTTTCCACCGTTGGTGTGTTTGCCGGTCTGCTGATCTTCCAGAAACCTTTCGGCATTGTTATGTCGGGAATCGGGGTTATCTCTCTGGCAGGTATCGTTGTAAATAACAATATCGTGCTTATCGATACTTTTAACCAACTGCTGAGACGGGGGTTAAGCCGTGAAGAGGCTATCTTAAGAACCGGTGTTCAGCGTCTGCGTCCGGTGATGCTGACCACAGTTACCACCATTCTCGGCCTTCTGCCTATGGTGCTTGAGATGAATATCGATATTGTTAATCAGAATATTGAGTTCGGAGCGCCGAGTACCCAGTGGTGGTCGCAACTGGCAACGGCTGTGGCTGGCGGGCTGGCTTTTGCAACAGCCCTGACTCTGGTGCTGACGCCATGCCTGCTGATGCTGGGAAGAAAGGACAAGTCCGCCAAACCAGCATCAGAGATGGAAGAGATTATTGAGTAGAAGCCTCATCCGGGGCTTCGGTTGAGCTTGCAGTGTTAATACTGTTATCCACATAAGGATGATTGGTCAGGTTAACCTGCAGGCGAACCACGTTATCAATCAGAGTGACCAGACTTGGCCAGCTTACCTTTTTCTCTTTCTCGAACAGAGTATCAAAGTTTTCCGGAGTCCATTTGATCAGGTTGTACGGGTTGAGATAACGCCCCAGAAAGCGGATTTCATAGTGCAGATGAGCTCCGGTGGAGGTGCCTGAGTTCCCGCATAGAGCAATTTGTTCCCCTTTACTGACAAACTGGCCCTTCTTCACTTTAAAGCCTTTCAGATGGGCATAAGAGGTTGAGAAACCGAATGAGTGTCTCAGGATCAGGAAGTTACCAAAGCCTTTTTTACTTGGACGCACGGTTTCCACTACACCATCAGCAGGAGTGTAAATTGGCTCTCCGCGCTTACAGGTCAGATCGATACCGGTGTGAAAATGTCTCTTTCCCGTTACCGGATTCAGTCTTCGCCCGAAAGGAGATGATATCCGGTTATAGTTCAAAGGTGTATCATTGGGGATCAGGCGGAACATGGTTGCTCGTACCGCAGAGTTCACCGCAGCCGTATCCATTCGTTGTTCCAGCGCCAGTTCAGCACTGTTTTCAGGCTCTTCCTCTGAAATACCCAGCACCTTTTCTACGTCGTAGACTCTTTTGTTCAGAATAAGAAGCTGGCTGTTTTTCGCTTCCAGTTCCTGATTCAGATGCAGGTTATTTTGAGCAAGCTGTTCAATATCGCTGTTCAGACTGACAATGCGGTTTTCTCTGCTGCTGATGGTTTGCTCCCGGTCACCAAGCTCATTCATTAGCTTTGAGAACGTTTTTTTAGCTGTATCCTGCTGCAGATTGTTCTGATACACAAAATAGCCCGCAACAGCAGGCGATAGAATAAGGGTTGCAAGCGTTACAAGTACGGTTTTCTTGCCAACGTGAAAGCTCTGTTCCCCTTTTGATGAGGGAATAGTTATTTTTATTTTCTTGGACATAAGGTTATGCGGTAGCGAAGTTCAGCTACCCGGTTGTTATTTGTTTTCTGTGACTTAGTCGTCTAAGTCAGATAATTGCTCTAATTCTCTGTGCAGCAGCTTTTCATCACCCACATTGAGTTCAACCAGTCTTCTCAGATGACTGATGCTGTCGATATCAATATGCTGAATCTTGGCTCTTAAATAGTTGTCGTTCAGATCAACAATTTCTGCCTGCAGAGAGATAATGATATCGCTTTCAGGGATATGAAAAAAGATATCTACCGGCTTTGACGTATCCAGCGGTTCACTTGGTGAAGAGAGAAGCAGACCATGTAACGATAAGTCCCTGATGGAACTAGTCGCTTTCACCTTCCCCTGGTGCAATTCTGCCGGAGCTTGATAAATGATACGCGAAAATCGACGTCTCTCGCTCATGATCCCTCACTTACAAATTAAGTTGTTTACTTTTTACATCATAGCAAATTGAAACAGAAGCTTATATATACAATATGATATCCAAATTGTTGGAGCGCTCTCACTTAACAGTAAAAAGGCCGCTGTATGCAGCGGCCTGAATCTGAATATAAGCGGTTATTTAGTAATACGCTTATATTTGATGCGGTGTGGCTCTGCAGCCTGAGCACCAAGAGTCTGTTTCAGCCACTCTGTATACTCAGTATAGTTGCCTTCGTAGAAGTTCACCTGACCTTCATCGCGGTAATCAAGGATATGAGTTGCGATACGGTCCAGGAACCAACGGTCGTGCGAGATAACCATTGCACAGCCAGGGAATTCAAGCAGGGCTTCTTCCAGTGCACGAAGTGTTTCTACATCAAGGTCGTTGGTTGGTTCATCGAGTAGCAGTACGTTGCCGCCGGCTTTAAGCAGCTTAGCAAGGTGTACACGGTTACGTTCACCACCAGACAGCTCACCGATAACCTTCTGCTGATCAACGCCTTTAAAGTTAAAGCGTGAGCAGTAGGCACGAGCCGGGATCTCAAAGTTGTTGATCTTGATGATGTCAGCGCCTTCAGAGATCTCCTGGAATACCGTTTTGCTGTCATCCATGCTGTCACGGAACTGATCAACAGAAGCCAGGCTAACTGTGTCACCCAGCTCAATAGTACCTGAGTCTGGCTGCTCTGTGCCGCTCAGCATTTTGAACAGAGTAGATTTACCAGCACCGTTGGCACCGATAATACCCACGATAGCACCCTTAGGAATGCTGAATGAAAGATCATCGATAAGTACACGATCACCAAAAGATTTGGTCAGGTTGTTTACTTCGATAACCTTGTCACCTAAACGCTCACCCGGCGGGATAAACAGTTCGTTGGTTTCGTTACGCTTCTGATGATCTGAGTTGTTAAGCTCTTCAAAGCGCGCCATACGAGCCTTAGATTTAGCCTGACGACCTTTTGGATTCTGACGAACCCACTCAAGTTCTTTCTCGATGGTCTTCTGACGGGCTTTTTCCTGAGCCGCTTCCTGCTTCAGACGAGCATCTTTCTGCTCAAGCCATGAAGTATAGTTACCTTCCCATGGGATACCCTCACCGCGGTCAAGTTCCAGAATCCAGCCAGCTGCGTTATCAAGGAAGTAACGGTCGTGGGTAATCGCGACCACTGTACCTGTGTAGTCCACAAGGAAACGTTCCAGCCATGCCACAGATTCCGCATCCAGGTGGTTGGTTGGTTCGTCAAGAAGCAGCATATCAGGGTGTTCAAGAAGAAGACGACAGATAGCCACACGGCGGCGCTCACCACCGGACAGGTGTTCAATCTTAGAGTCCCACTCAGGAAGACGAAGAGCATCGGCTGCACGTTCCAGCGCATTTTCCAGGTTATGACCATCTTTAGCCTGAATCAGTGCTTCCAGTTCGCCCTGCTCTTTAGCCAGAGCATCAAAGTTTGCATCCGGTTCTGCATAGGCTGCATAAACCGCATCCAGACGAGTCAGTGCATCAGCAACATCAGCAACCGCTTCTTCAACAATTTCACGAACGGTTTTTGATTCATCAAGCTGAGGCTCCTGAGGCAGGTAGCCAACATTCAGACCTGGTTGTGGACGAGCTTCACCATCGATATCGGTATCGATGCCCGCCATGATGCGTAGCAGGGTAGATTTACCTGCACCGTTCAGACCAAGAACACCAATTTTGGCGCCCGGGAAGAAGCTAAGAGAAATGTCCTTAAGAATTTGACGCTTAGGTGGCACGATTTTGCTCACCCGCGACATGGTATAGACGTATTCAGCCATTGCCGATCGTTCCTGTATTCAGAGTAGGGAAAGGTGCATTTTATATAACTGACCTTTTAAAGTGAACTGAAAAAGTACTCTTGCCTTTGAGTGCGCGTTCGCAGCTTGGGGGTATCGAACACAAACATGCATCAACCCTTCCATGGGGCTCCACCGTGCCTTCCCTGGCACGGAGGGTTTGCTTATCGATACCCCCAAGCTGCAAACAAGGATACAAAGTAGTGAGAAAATCCAGATTTTAATCAAATTAGACTTGAAAGAAGTAGTGAAACATTTCTAACATTAGATTTACATACGGTAAAAAATATTACCGATGAGAATGGCTGCCGGAGGAAGCTGGCGGCTTTGGCTCGTGTTGAACAATCGGAAGTTTTTCAGATGCAAAGGCTAGTAAAACTTGCTGCTGTGATTCTGCCAGTAATGGCTATCTCTTCCGGGGCGTATTCGGCTCCGGCGTCTCTTGCACAGCAGAGGTTAATTTATAAGAAAGCTCAAAACTATCTGGATAAAAAACAGGTAGAAGAATACATGGAAATACGCGATCAGATCGCGGATTACCCTTTAACTCCTTACGTGGATTACCGTACGTTTTTAATCGGTATAGGTGACCGCTCTCCGGAGGAAGTCAACAGCTTCGTCCAGCGACATAAATCTTTTCCGTTTTCCAATAAAGTCCGGGCAGCCTATCTGGATGCTCTGATTAAAGAAGGAAAGTGGAAAACCTTTTATCGGTATCAGACCTATGAGCCGAAAATGGAGAAGTATAAGTGCAGTTATTACTACGCCCACTTCAGAAATGGTGCTAAGGATAAGGCATTTAAAGGGGCTGAAAAGCTCTGGCTGAGTGGTAAAAGTGTGTCAGAAAACTGCGACTTGCTGTTTGAAGAGTGGAAAAATGCCGGGCTGAGAACCGATGATCTGGTTCTGCGCAGAATGCTGCTCAGTTATGAAAGCAACAGTAATTCCATGGTCACTTATCTGGCTAAGATGACGGAAAGTAATAAGAGTCGTCTTCAGGCCAAAGAGATGAAAAAGCTGGCGCAGGATCCGAAATACGTTATGGAGTTTGCGCAGAAGTACCCGCCAAGTGACTTTAACCGGCGTCAGTCGGAAGTGGCTCTGAGAAAACTGGCTCGCAGTGATATCCGCTATGCTCACAGTTTGCTGCCTTTGATACTGGAAGCGCAGAACTTTCAGCCTGAACAGGCTCAGAAATTATCTGAGTATTTTGCCAACAGGTTAATTAATACTGATGTTAATTATCTGGCGGGCTGGCGTGATGCTGTGTTGCAAAAGTCCTCAAATACTAAGGTGCTGGAGTCGCGCATTCGTCTGGCGATTCGTCAGGCTGACTGGCCTATGATGTCTTTCTGGATTTCACGTTTACCGGAAAAGGCCCGTGATTCCATGCGCTGGCAGTACTGGCTGGCCCGGTCAGAAATGGCTTTGGGTGATAATGATGCTGGAATTAAGCGGATGCAAAGCCTGCTTGGTAAACGAAACTTTTACAGCGCGGCGGCAGCCAAGTCTCTGGATAAGCCGGTTTCCTATATTTCGAATAATGCTCAGGCCGATACTGATATTCTGAAGCCCTATGAAGAGAGCCTGGCCAGAATTAAAGAGATGATCGATGTTAACAAAATCACCGCAGCAAAAAGCGAGTGGATTTGGTTGTTGTGGCAGGTTGGGGCAGAAGAGAAAAAAGCGCTAGCCGTATACGCTGCGGAAAAAGACTGGTATCACCTGACAGTAAAAGCGACCATTGAAGCCAGAATGTGGGATGCAACGGCTCTCAGGTTCCCGATTGCTCATCAGTGGTGGTTTAATTTTTACGGTGACAAGCATGGCGTGGATCCTATTACCCTGATGTCGGTGGCAAGACAGGAGAGTGCGCTGGATGCCAGGGCCCGTTCACCTGTTGGTGCCAGAGGCATTATGCAGATTATGCCGAGGACGGCGAAATATACGGCCAAGAAATTTAAGCTCTCGTATAACGGTGCAAGCCAGCTCTATGATGTGGGTAAGAATATTGAAATCGGCAGTCATTATCTGAATAGCCTGCTGGAGCAGTATGAAAACAACCGGGTGTTTGCCTTTGCCGCCTATAATGCCGGTCCGCACAGAGTGAAGACCTGGCGGGAAAGAACTAAGGGGAATGTGGATGTCTTTGCTTTTATCGAGGCCATTCCTTTTAAAGAGACAAGAGGGTATGTGCAGAATATCCTGATGTTTGAAACCTACTACCGTAATCTGATGCAGGTTGAAGGAGACTTTCTGAAGCAGAGTGAGCTACTGGCAAAATATTAATAATTACTGGGATTGGTATAAAGTCATCTGCATGGCCTCAAGATGTACTGCATCTTGAGGCCGTTTGTGTTTACAATGAAGAACGAACATTTATAAGAGCTTAATTTATGTCACAAACGCCTGACTACACAGACTGGCAACAGTTATTAGACCTGGTAAAACATGCAACGGAAAAAGGCCAGCATGAGATGTTGCTGACTATGCTGATGACACCAGATGAGCGTGATGCACTGGTAACCAGAGTCAATATTCTTAATGAGCTGCTAAAAGGAGATGTCTCTCAGCGGCAACTGAGCCAGATGCTGGGAGTGGGTGTGGCAACGATTACCAGAGGCTCTAATGAGCTGAAAGGACATAGCGAAGAAGAGAAGGCTGAGCTGCTTAAGTTGCTGTCGGGGGAATAGCTTTTCCTCGTTCCTACGCTCCAGCGTTGGAATGCATACCTGAGTTTAATACCAATCCCAGCAATTATCTGTTCATCCTTGCTTGTCAAAATCGCTAATAGCTGCGTTAAAATTTTTGTAATTAGATCCACTAGTTACTGCAAATTTTGCCTTGCTCTTAGCGATTTTTCCTGCGCAATCACTGAACAGCTAATTACTGGGATTGGTATAAGGAGACTCCGAAAATTCAGCGTATGACTCTATCAAGAAAAACAAAGAGCATGGAACCATAGCCGAAGAGTGTTTTCGGTAGCATATTTACTTACTGTTGAGTCAGATATGCATTCCCACGCTGGAGCGTGGGAACGAGGGTTGAAGCGGGAGTAATTACTTACTTATCACAAATTCCCAGGAAACTGCTCATCATTAATAAACGGAATCAGAGCCAGAATCAGCGCCTGATGATAAACAGAACTCCGGGTCAGGATATGATTGGTCAGAAGGCCGATAGCCCCGCCTTTCTGCTTGATGTTATCTGTCGAGTAAACCTCATCCATCGCCGTACCCAACTCTTTGCCTTCCTGAAGCTTTTCCAGAACAACCGGCGGTAGCATCAGGCTTGCCGAGCGGGACTCTCCACGTTTGGTTTGAGATTCGATAACCATCCAGGCAAAGGTAATATCTTCTTCGTTACCTGCTTCTATGCCAACGTAATAATCTGCATCAGATATTTCTGCCTTAGCATTTTTAACCCGGTTCAGGGCGCCCAGCTTGGTTTCCTCATTGGAAATAGGCTGGTCCGGCACTTCGCTGGCGACACTGATGCCGTCAAAGCGGAACTCCTGCTCAGGAAAGACCTCCTGAAAGGCACTTTCTACAGCGCGGATTTTTGCCGGGTTTAATGAGGTAACAATAACCTTCTTCATACTACTACTGAACCTTAACTTCTGTTGGCGTGATGTTTTCTATCGGGTAGCAGCCAAGCACCTTCAGGTGAGTAGTGATCTTAATCAGCTCAGCCAGGGCTTTCTGCATGTCGTCGGATTCCAGGTGCGCTTCCAGATCCACGTAAAACATTTCTTCCCACGGGTTACCGATTATTGGACGGTTTTCTAATTTTGTCATATTGATACCGTATTTCTGCAGAACCAGAAGCGTCTGTACCAGAGAGCCTGCTTGCTGCTGAGTGGACATAATCAGCGTAGTTTTAGCCGGAATTTGTGTGGATACTTCCACTGGCTTACGGGCAACCACGATAAAGCGGGTGTGGTTTTCGGTCTGATTGGCGATATTGCTCTTAATTGGCTGCAAACCGTAAAGTTTGCCACTTGAAGCATTGCCAATTGCTGCCACATCACTACGGCCAAGATCTTTTACTTTCTGCATTGCATCTGCTGTGCTGGCACAGGACTCAAGCGTTGCATCTTTTAGCTCACTCAGAAACTCACTGCACTGCTCATGTGGCTGAGGGTGTGAGTAAAGCGTTTTGATATCTTCAAGGTGAACTTCAGAAGAGGCCAGAATACAGTGCTCAATTGGCAGAGTAATTTCGCCGACAATGTATAACGTTGTGTGCTGAAGAAGGTCGTAAACCGCATTGATGGAGCCTGAGCTGGTGTTTTCAATCGGAAGAACCGCGTAATCCGCATGACCTGACTCTACGGTTTTGGTCACTTCTTTAAAGTGTTCACAGTTCAGTTCAACCAGTTCTGTATTTCTGCGGCTGAAATACTCACGGCTGGCAAGGTGTGAGTATGAGCCCTTTGCTCCAAGGTAGGCAACGCGAGCGATAGGCTTTCTGCTTATTTCCGGATTGGCCTGGTTTTGCAGATAGGACTGCTGAAGCAGCACTGAATCTTCAATAATGGTGTGGAAGATCTTAGTGATGTACGGCGCATCAAGATCATACTTAACATTGCCGTTTTCAATCAGTTTGACTAACAGCTGCTGCTCTCGTTTTGCGTCTCTGACCGGCTTAGAAGTCTCTATCTTGCTTTTGGCGACCTCAATACTGAGTGAGCGCCTTTCTGATAGAAGCTGTAGCAGGTTGTCATCGAGGTCATTTAAACGAAGTCTTATCTCATCAAGAGAATATTTGCTGTCTGTCATGTGAATTATCCTTATAAAAAAAGCCTCCCGGTTGGGAGGCTCTCTGTTCGTTTTTGACTTATTTTTCCAAAACGACTTCAGCCCCCTGATTAGGCGGTAAAAAAGAAGTCAAAAAAGAACAGGTTAAATTTATGCATGTTTAGTCATTTTCCTTGCTTGAGTAGACACAATATGAAATGCCTCATAAACCGTCAAGCAAAAAAATAGCGCCCGGAGGCGCTAATTCGAAAAATCTGTCTATTACACAGCTTCATCCAGATCCGGCACATCACTGTGTGTTGCCCGGCGGGAGGATGGTTTATGAACCAGTTTATTTAATTGACGCTCCAGTTTTTGTTCTACTTCGGTAATCGCTGCGTATAAATCTTCATGTACAGAAGAGGCGTTTAATTTTCCTTTAGGAACTGTAATGCTCGCTTCAAATTTCTTCTGTTTGTTGGGTTCCTCACTAATTGCTGTCTGACAGCTGATAATGTCTACTTGCCACTTTTCAAGCTTTTTAAACTTCGCTTCGATATGCGTGCGGATTGCAGAGGTGATGTCGATATTTTTACCAGTGATGTTTACTTTCATATATTTTTTCCTCTGTTGCATCCCTCATGGGTTAACTCCAGATTACCCTTCTAAAGAGAAAAAAAAGTGATAAAGATCACTTAAAATGGAAACGGTTGCAGTATGGAAGCCAAATGTGATCCGTTACAAATCTGTTAAAGTTTTTCTCTAAAAAAGCTTGTAGAAGATTTTAGATTGGTTAGATTGGAAAGAAGTAGAGCACTAGAAATTCCCCGTTTTTAGGGATTTTGTACAGCCTGAAAATTGTGTTGTTTAAATTATGCTCAATAAGAAAATGTGATCCAGAACGGAACAATTTGATTTCTGGCCGAAAACTAAAACGCCGCATAGTGAACTCTATGCGGCGTTTTTCATTTTTTATAGCTGACTTACATCGGATTGAGTCTTATCAGCTCTTCAGTTCGTTCAATTGCTTCTGTTAGTTCCAGCTGTTTATATGCTTCAAGCTGAATTTGCAGAGATTTTTTCGCCGCTTCTGTATCAGGGAAAGTTTTCTGTAGTTCCTGACAACGGTTAATGGCGGCAATCCAGGCTTCTCTTCTCAGATAAAAGTCTGCGGTAGCAAGATCGTAATTAGCCAGACGGTTCTTAAGTGACAGCATGCGCTTTTTAGCATCGGCTGCGTAGGCGCTGTCCGGGTATCTTTGCAACAGACGCTTAAAATCAGCAAAAGCAGACTTTGCCGGTTCCGGATCCCGGTCAGAGCGGTCAGTGTTGAATACATCGTGCATCCAGCTTCTGTCCTGAGCCATATAAGTCAGGCCGCGCATATACAGAACCCAGTCAATTTTGTCATGAGTGGGATTTAAGCGGATAAAGCGCTCTATGGTTGCTAAACCTAAAGGCAGATCATTGTTTTTGTAGTAAACATAGATTAAATCCAGCTGTACCTGCTCGGAGTAAGCGCCAAACGGGTAGCGGGAGTCAAGTGCTTCCAGCCTTTCAACAGCGGTCATCCAGTTGCCGCTTCTGATTGATTCTTGTGCTTCTGAGTACAGTTCCGCTGCCGGAATATCAGGTACAACTTCTTTAGTGCTGGAGCAGCCAAACAACAGGGTTAATGCTAGTAAGCCCGATAAAGTGCGGTGTTTCATGACAGGAGTTCATTCCTCGAATATAAATAAAGTTTTCAGCTTCCGTTACTTCTGCTCAGTTAACAGATAGAATAGGGGCGTTATTTTTCCACAGTCGTGAGCATTAGTCTCATAGTTTTTAAAAAAGTTCGATATGGCCCAGCAGATAGAATTAACAAATACCGTAAAAGAAAGCCAACTTGGTCAGCGTCTTGATCAGGCGATCGCTGAATTATTCGCCGATTTTTCACGTTCAAGACTGAAAGAGTGGTTATTGGAAGGTAAAGTTCAGGTAAATGGAGAAGTGGTGACTAAGCCCCGCACTCGTGTTATGGGAGGCGAAAGTATCACTGTACTTGCTGAACTGGCAGATGAAGAACGCTGGGAAGCACAGGATCTTCCGTTGGATATCGTTTATGAAGATGACGATATCATTGTAATTAATAAGCCGAGAGACTTTGTGGTTCACCCGGGAGCTGGCACGCCAGACGGAACGGTTCTGAATGCACTTTTATTCCACTACCCGGATATTGCTGAAGTGCCGCGCGCCGGTATTGTTCACCGTCTGGATAAAGATACCACCGGCCTTATGGTGGTGGCGAAAACTGTACCGGCTCAAACCCGTCTGGTTCGTGCGCTACAGAAAAGAAATATCACCCGTGAGTACGAAGCCATAGCTATCGGTAAAATGACCGCAGGTGGTATGGTGGATAAAGCCATTGGCCGGCACTCAACAAAAAGAACGCTGATGGCGGTGAATGAACTGGGTAAACCTGCAGTTACTCATTACCGTGTTGCTGAGCATTTCCGTGAGCATACCCGTATCCGTCTTCGCCTGGAAACCGGTCGTACCCACCAGATCCGTGTTCATATGTCTTATCTGCAGCATCCTCTGCTTGGTGATATCGCCTATGGTGGCAGAGCAAGAATTCCACGAGGCGCATCAGAAGAGCTGACAGAGATGATCCGCGGCTTTGACCGTCAGGCGCTTCACGCGGTTATGCTGAAGTTTGAGCACCCTATCACGGGGGAAGAGCTGGAGTTCCATGCTCCGGTACCGGATGACATGGTCGCGATGACAGAAGCTCTGCGAGAAGATGCAAAACTGAATAAAGAGGAAGACTTTTAAATGGATGTCATCATTCCCAACTGGCCGGCGCCTGCTCACATCAAAGCATTTAGCTCGTTGAGAAGCGGCGGTGTATCTAAGGCTCCCTACGAAGGGCTTAATCTGGGTACTCATGTTGGGGATGATATTCAGGATGTAGAGGTCAACCGCATCACTCTGATTAAGGCGAACCATTTGCCTGCTGCTCCGGTCTGGCTGAATCAGACTCATTCTACGGTTGTAGCTTGTCTGGATCAGTCTACTTCTGAAGTTGTTAATGCTGACGCGCTCTTTACCAGCGCTAAAGGTGTCGTGTGCAGTGCAATGACAGCAGACTGCCTGCCTGTGTTGTTGACTGATACTGAAGGAACTCAGGTTGCTGCGGTACATGCGGGCTGGCGCGGTCTGGCTGGCGGCATTGTTGAAAATGCAGTAAAGCTTTTCGATAAGCCGGTTATGGCCTGGCTTGGCCCGGCAATTGGCCCGGATGCCTTTGAAGTGGGTGAAGATGTGCTTGAAGCCTTTACCGCTTTTAGTCCTGAAGCTGAAAAAGCGTTTATCAGCAAAGGTGAAGGTAAGTACTGGGCCAATATGTCTCTTCTGGCAACTCAGCGCTTAAATGCAATTGGTGTGAGTGAGGTTTATGACAGTGGCCTGTGTACTTTTTCTGATTCTGAGCGCTTTTACTCATACAGAAGAGATGGTGTAACCGGAAGGCAGGCCAGTTTTATCTGGATTGAATAGCCCTCTTTAATTTCTGCATCTAATCTACCTCTCAAATTTTCAGGGCTGAAGCTGTCAGCCCCTTGAAAAAACTCTCCTCAGTATCCATCTTTTTTGCATAACGTATTCTTCTCTCTGAGGTTTCGGATTGTCATGCGACTAGATAGATTTACCAGTAAATTTCAGCTTGCGATCTCTGATGCGCAGTCTTTGGCGCTGGGGCGCGATCACCAGTATATAGAACCGGTTCACCTGATGGTTTCTTTGCTGAACCAGGACGGAAGTACGGTTCGGCCTCTGCTGACTATGCTTAACGTGGATGTTGTTCAGCTCAGGTCTAAATTATCTGAAATGCTGGATCGCCTGCCAAAAGTTAGCGGAATTGGTGGCGATGTACAGCTTTCCAGCGGTATGGGTGTGCTGTTCAACCTTTGTGACAAAGTGGCTCAGAAAAGACAGGATAGCTATATTTCGTCGGAAATATTCCTGCTGGCTGCGGTGGAAGATAAAGGTCCGCTGGGTGATGTCCTTCGTGAGATGGGGCTGACGGAAGATAAAGTTTCAGAAGCCATAGAGAAGGTTCGTGGTGGTCAGAAGGTGGATGACCCGAATGCTGAAGAAAAGCGTCAGGCTCTGGAAAAGTTCACTATCGATCTGACTGAGCGTGCTGAGCAGGGCAAGCTTGATCCTGTTATCGGCCGCGATGACGAAATTCGCCGCACGATTCAGGTGCTCCAGCGCCGTACCAAAAATAACCCTGTCATTATTGGTGAGCCAGGGGTGGGTAAAACCGCTATTGTTGAAGGGCTTGCTCAGCGTATTGTGAATAATGAGGTGCCGGAAGGTCTGAGAGGCCGAAGAGTACTTTCTCTGGATCTGGGCGCTCTGGTTGCAGGGGCAAAATACCGGGGTGAATTTGAAGAGCGCCTGAAATCAGTGTTAACCGAGCTGTCAAAAGAAGAGGGGAATATCATTCTCTTTATTGATGAGCTGCATACCATGGTCGGAGCCGGTAAGGGTGAAGGCTCAATGGATGCGGGCAATATGCTTAAGCCAGCTCTTGCCCGTGGTGAGTTGCACTGCGTGGGAGCCACCACTCTGGATGAATACCGTCAGTATATAGAGAAGGATGCCGCTCTTGAGCGCCGTTTCCAGAAAGTGCTGGTGGATGAACCAACAGTGGAAGATACAGTGGCAATTCTGCGTGGTCTGAAAGAGCGCTACGAGCTTCACCATCATGTAGAGATCACCGATCCGGCAATTGTTGCTGCTGCCAGTCTGTCTCACCGCTATATTTCAGACCGCCAACTGCCGGATAAAGCTATCGACTTAATTGATGAGGCTGCATCCAGTATCCGGCTGCAAATTGATTCCAAACCTGAATCTCTGGATAAGCTGGAACGGAAAATCATCCAGCTAAAGATAGAGCAGCAGGCTCTTATTAACGAAGTTGATGAAGCAAGCAGTAAGCGGCTGGAAACCATCAATGATGAACTCTCTGACAAAGAGCGTGAATACGCAGAGTTAGAAGAGGTATGGAATGCAGAAAAAGCGGCACTATCCGGAACCCAGCATATAAAGACAGCTCTTGAGCAGGCAAGAATGGATATGGATATTGCCCGCCGTGCCGGTGATCTTAACCGGATGTCAGAACTTCAGTACGGCAGAATTCCTGAGCTGGAAAAACAGCTGGACCTTGCGACTCAGGCAGAAATGCATGAAATGACACTGCTGCGAAATAAGGTAACCGATGCAGAAATAGCAGAGGTGCTTTCCAAGCAGACGGGAATCCCGGTATCGAAAATGTTAGAAGCAGAAAAAGAGAAGCTGCTTCGTATGGAAGATGTGTTGCATAAACGCGTAGTTGGTCAGCAGGAAGCGGTTCAGGTGGTATCGGATTCTATTCGCCGTAGCAGGGCGGGGTTGTCTGATCCAAATAAGCCTATTGGTTCGTTCCTGTTCTTAGGGCCGACTGGTGTGGGTAAAACAGAGCTTTGTAAAACTCTGGCTGCTTTTATGTTTGACAGTGAAGATGCCATGGTGCGTATCGATATGTCCGAGTTTATGGAGAAGCACTCTGTAGCTCGCCTGGTTGGTGCACCTCCTGGTTATGTCGGATATGAAGAAGGCGGCTATCTGACAGAAGCGGTAAGAAGAAAGCCTTATTCTGTAATTTTGCTGGATGAAGTAGAAAAAGCGCATCCGGATGTTTTCAATATCCTGCTTCAGGTTCTGGATGATGGCCGTTTAACAGATGGCCAGGGAAGAACAGTAGATTTCAGAAATACCGTAGTGATTATGACGTCGAATCTGGGGTCAGACCGAATCCAGGAAAACTTTATGCATCTCGATTATGACGGAATCAAGCGTGAAGTGATGGAAGTGGTAAATAAGCATTTCCGTCCGGAGTTTCTAAACCGTGTTGATGAAAGCGTGGTATTCCATCCATTGGGGCAGGAACATATCCAGTCTATTGCTTCCATTCAATTGGACAGGCTGGCCAAGCGCATGGCCGAAAATGGTTACAAGCTTGAGGTATCTCATAAAGCGCTGGAGCTGATTGCTCAGGTTGGTTTTGATCCTGTCTTTGGTGCAAGACCGCTGAAAAGAGCAATTCAACATAGTGTGGAGAACCCGCTGGCGAAGGCGATACTGGCCGGTAAGGTTAATCCGGATAAGGCGATTCAGTTATTGGTCAACAATGATAGGATCATTGCGCACCAGTCACAATTGTAGACGGGTAACTATCAGCAAATAGATAAAAAAGGGGCAGTTAAGCTCCTTTTTTATACGTTTTGAATGAATTCTGACCGAACAATATCTTTTTTATAAAAAAACTTCATTTAAGGGTTGTGCTCATCTGAATTCTCCCTATAATGCGCCTCCGTTGTCACGGAATAGTCGCTCACTGAGCACTGGTGATTAACGAGGTCAAAATTGACTGAGAAAAAAAGTTGAAAAAAGTGTTTGACACTGAGACTTATCTCGCTAAAATGACCGTCCGTTTTGAGAGTTCTGTAACAAGAATGCAATCAAAACCTGCTCTTTAACAATTTAAACCTATCAATCTGTGTGGGCACTCGTTGATGACAATCAAAATAGTTTCTTCGGAAACAATTTGGTTTCAATGAACTGAGTGACCAATCGATAGAAATATCGGCACAGTCAATTCAACATTACATGTAATGTTATCAGTATTCATTGAGCCTCAAAATCTTAAATTGAAGAGTTTGATCATGGCTCAGATTGAACGCTGGCGGCAGGCCTAACACATGCAAGTCGAGCGGAAACGACATAAACAATCCTTCGGGTGCGCTTATGGGCGTCGAGCGGCGGACGGGTGAGTAATGCTTAGGAAGTTGCCCTGGTGAGGGGGATAACCATTGGAAACGATGGCTAATACCGCATAACACCTTTGGGTCAAAGTGGGGGATCTTCGGACCTCACGCTACCGGATACGCCTAAGTGAGATTAGCTAGTTGGTGAGGTAAAGGCTCACCAAGGCGACGATCTCTAGCTGGTCTGAGAGGATGATCAGCCACACTGGAACTGAGACACGGTCCAGACTCCTACGGGAGGCAGCAGTGGGGAATATTGCACAATGGGCGCAAGCCTGATGCAGCCATGCCGCGTGTGTGAAGAAGGCCTTCGGGTTGTAAAGCACTTTCAGCAGTGAGGAAGGTAGTAAGTTTAATACGCTTATTATTTGACGTTAGCTGCAGAAGAAGCACCGGCTAACTCCGTGCCAGCAGCCGCGGTAATACGGAGGGTGCGAGCGTTAATCGGAATTACTGGGCGTAAAGCGCATGCAGGTGGTTTGTTAAGTCAGATGTGAAAGCCCGGGGCTCAACCTCGGAAGGTCATTTGAAACTGGCAAGCTAGAGTACTGTAGAGGGGGGTAGAATTTCAGGTGTAGCGGTGAAATGCGTAGAGATCTGAAGGAATACCGGTGGCGAAGGCGGCCCCCTGGACAGATACTGACACTCAGATGCGAAAGCGTGGGGAGCAAACAGGATTAGATACCCTGGTAGTCCACGCCGTAAACGATGTCTACTTGGAGGTTGTTCCCTTGAGGAGTGGCTTTCGGAGCTAACGCGTTAAGTAGACCGCCTGGGGAGTACGGTCGCAAGATTAAAACTCAAATGAATTGACGGGGGCCCGCACAAGCGGTGGAGCATGTGGTTTAATTCGATGCAACGCGAAGAACCTTACCTACTCTTGACATCCAGAGAAGCTAGAAGAGATTTTAGTGTGCCTTCGGGAACTCTGAGACAGGTGCTGCATGGCTGTCGTCAGCTCGTGTTGTGAAATGTTGGGTTAAGTCCCGCAACGAGCGCAACCCTTATCCTTGTTTGCCAGCGAGTAATGTCGGGAACTCCAGGGAGACTGCCGGTGATAAACCGGAGGAAGGTGGGGACGACGTCAAGTCATCATGGCCCTTACGAGTAGGGCTACACACGTGCTACAATGGCGCATACAGAGGGCGGCAAGCTTGCGAAAGTTAGCGAATCCCAAAAAGTGCGTCGTAGTCCGGATTGGAGTCTGCAACTCGACTCCATGAAGTCGGAATCGCTAGTAATCGTGGATCAGAATGCCACGGTGAATACGTTCCCGGGCCTTGTACACACCGCCCGTCACACCATGGGAGTGGGCTGCAAAAGAAGTAGGTAGTTTAACCTTCGGGGGGACGCTTACCACTTTGTGGTTCATGACTGGGGTGAAGTCGTAACAAGGTAGCCCTAGGGGAACCTGGGGCTGGATCACCTCCTTAAACGATAGATTGTTGTTGATTAGTGTCCACACAGATTGATTAGGTTTAGAAAGTAAAGAGACGATGCTGGGTCTGTAGCTCAGGTGGTTAGAGCGTTCGCCTGATAAGCGAGAGGTCGGTGGTTCAAGTCCACTCAGACCCACCAATTTTTCTTCCCGGTTGAATTGGATGGCATCGACACTTTTGATGGGGCTATAGCTCAGCTGGGAGAGCGCCTGCCTTGCACGCAGGAGGTCAGCAGTTCGATCCTGCTTAGCTCCACCATCTTTAAGGGTTTTTCCTTAAGAATCTTTAAAAATGGTTTTCGAAAGAAAATCTTTGCTCTTTAACAATTTGGAAAGCTGACAATTATCTATTTTGATTGAATAGATAATGTAAAAGTTCTCAAATCCTATTTCTTAGGAAATAGGTACCAAAACAACACATTCAAGTGTTCTTGGGAATGACATTTATGTTGTTCATATTTGAGTCCGGCAAAATCGTGTCTGCACATGTATAAAAATGCAGACAAACTTTGGTTGTTTGATTAAACAATCTTAAGCGTTTCTTCGAAACTTCTTGGGGTTGTATGGTTAAGTGACTAAGCGTACACGGTGGATGCCTTGGCAGTCAGAGGCGATGAAGGACGTATTAACTTGCGATAAGCCCAGATTAGGCAGTAAAAGCCACTTGAGTCTGGGATTTCCGAATGGGGAAACCCACTTACATAAGTAAGTATCCTTAACTGAATACATAGGTTAAGGAGGCGAACCGGGGGAACTGAAACATCTAAGTACCCCGAGGAAAAGAAATCAACCGAGATTCCGAAAGTAGCGGCGAGCGAAATTGGACTAGCCCTTAAGCTTTTAATGATACAGGTGAAGGCTCTGGAAAGTGCCGCGATACAGGGTGATAGCCCCGTAACCGACATGTCATTTTAAGTGAAATCGAGTAAGGCGGGACACGTGATATCCTGTCTGAATATGGGGGGACCATCCTCCAAGGCTAAATACTACTGACTGACCGATAGTGAACCAGTACCGTGAGGGAAAGGCGAAAAGAACCCCTGTGAGGGGAGTGAAATAGAACCTGAAACCGTGTACGTACAAGCAGTAGGAGCCTCCTTTGTGGGGTGACTGCGTACCTTTTGTATAATGGGTCAGCGACTTATATTCAGTGGCAAGGTTAACCATTTAGGGGAGCCGTAGGGAAACCGAGTCTTAACTGGGCGTTTAGTCTCTGGATATAGACCCGAAACCAGGTGATCTAGCCATGGGCAGGTTGAAGGTTGAGTAACATCAACTGGAGGACCGAACCGACTAATGTTGAAAAATTAGCGGATGACTTGTGGCTAGGGGTGAAAGGCCAATCAAACCTGGAGATAGCTGGTTCTCCCCGAAAGCTATTTAGGTAGCGCCTCGGACGAATACTACTGGGGGTAGAGCACTGTTAAGGCTAGGGGGTCATCCCGACTTACCAACCCTTTGCAAACTCCGAATACCAGTAAGTACTATCCGGGAGACACACGGCGGGTGCTAACGTCCGTCGTGGAGAGGGAAACAACCCAGACCGCCAGCTAAGGTCCCAAATTATAGCTAAGTGGGAAACGATGTGGGAAGGCTAAAACAGCTAGGATGTTGGCTTAGAAGCAGCCATCATTTAAAGAAAGCGTAATAGCTCACTAGTCGAGTCGGCCTGCGCGGAAGATGTAACGGGGCTAAGCTATAAACCGAAGCTGCGGCTGCATACTTTGTATGCGGGGTAGGGGAGCGTTCTGTAAGCCGTTGAAGGTGTATCGTAAGGTATGCTGGAGGTATCAGAAGTGCGAATGCTGACATGAGTAACGATAATGGGGGTGAAAAACCTCCACGCCGGAAGACCAAGGGTTCCTGTCCAACGTTAATCGGGGCAGGGTAAGTCGACCCCTAAGGCGAGGCTGAAAAGCGTAGTCGATGGGAAACGGGTTAATATTCCCGTACTTCTTACAATTGCGATGGGGGGACGGAGAAGGCTAGGTGGGCCTGGCGACGGTTGTCCAGGTTCAAGTGCGTAGGCTTGAGAGTTAGGTAAATCCGGCTCTCTTTAAGGCTGAGACACGACGTCGAGCTGCTACGGCAGTGAAGTCATTGATGCCATGCTTCCAGGAAAAGCCTCTAAGCTTCAGATTGTAAGGAATCGTACCCCAAACCGACACAGGTGGTCGGGTAGAGAATACCAAGGCGCTTGAGAGAACTCGGGTGAAGGAACTAGGCAAAATGGTACCGTAACTTCGGGAGAAGGTACGCTCTTAACGGTGAAGTCCCTTGCGGATGGAGCTATTGAGAGTCGCAGATACCAGGTGGCTGCAACTGTTTATTAAAAACACAGCACTGTGCAAAATCGTAAGATGACGTATACGGTGTGACGCCTGCCCGGTGCCGGAAGGTTAATTGATGGGGTTAGACTTAGGTCGAAGCTCTTGATCGAAGCCCCGGTAAACGGCGGCCGTAACTATAACGGTCCTAAGGTAGCGAAATTCCTTGTCGGGTAAGTTCCGACCTGCACGAATGGCGTAATGATGGCCACGCTGTCTCCACCCGAGACTCAGTGAAATTGAAATCGCTGTGAAGATGCAGTGTACCCGCGGCTAGACGGAAAGACCCCGTGAACCTTTACTACAGCTTGGCACTGAACATTGAGCCTACATGTGTAGGATAGGTGGGAGGCTTTGAACCCGTGTCGCCAGATACGGTGGAGCCATCCTTGAAATACCACCCTTGTATGTTTGATGTTCTAACTTAGCCCCATTATCTGGGGTGAGGACAGTGCCTGGTGGGTAGTTTGACTGGGGCGGTCTCCTCCCAAAGAGTAACGGAGGAGCACGAAGGTGGGCTAATCACGGTTGGACATCGTGAGGTTAGTGCAATGGCATAAGCCCGCTTGACTGCGAGAATGACAATTCGAGCAGGTGCGAAAGCAGGTCATAGTGATCCGGTGGTTCTGAATGGAAGGGCCATCGCTCAACGGATAAAAGGTACTCCGGGGATAACAGGCTGATACCGCCCAAGAGTTCATATCGACGGCGGTGTTTGGCACCTCGATGTCGGCTCATCACATCCTGGGGCTGAAGTCGGTCCCAAGGGTATGGCTGTTCGCCATTTAAAGTGGTACGCGAGCTGGGTTTAGAACGTCGTGAGACAGTTCGGTCCCTATCTGCCGTGGGCGTTGGAGAATTGAAAGGGGCTGCTCCTAGTACGAGAGGACCGGAGTGGACGAACCTCTGGTGTTCGGGTTGTCATGCCAATGGCATTGCCCGGTAGCTAAGTTCGGAATCGATAACCGCTGAAAGCATCTAAGCGGGAAGCGAGCCTTGAGATGAGTTCTCCCTGGCAGTTTAACTGTCCTAAAGGGTTGTCGTAGACTACGACGTTGATAGGCAGGGTGTGTAAGCGTTGTGAGGCGTTGAGCTAACCTGTACTAATTGCCCGTGAGGCTTAACCATACAACACCCAAGGGGTTTTGATGGACTCAAAGCAAGAACGAATAAACTTGAATGTGAATTGAGAATCTGGCCCTGGGCCCTGGGAACGGACTTCGTCCTACAGGCAGTGGGAAAAGAAAAGACAGCTTTCCGAATTGATAAGGTACTTCGTCCCAGGGCCTATAAACCCAGGGCCCAGGGCCTTATAAAGAATTTGCTTGGCGACCATAGCATTGTGGACCCACCTGATCCCATGCCGAACTCAGAAGTGAAACGCAATAGCGCCGATGGTAGTGTGGGGTTTCCCCATGTGAGAGTAGGACATCGCCAGGCTTTGAACACCTTTTTGTTTTCAGATTTTTCAGAAAAATCTAAAGGCAAAAACTGATAGCTGACAGCTTAGGACTGACAGCTTGATGAGTGGAGCGGTAGTTCAGTTGGTTAGAATACCGGCCTGTCACGCCGGGGGTCGCGGGTTCGAGTCCCGTCCGCTCCGCCACTTATTCAGACAGAGTTAAGTCTTTAAAATAACTACAGGGGTGTAGCTCCAATTGGCAGAGCAGCGGATTCCAAATCCGCGTGTTGGGAGTTCGAATCTCTCCACCCCTGCCATATTTGATTGCATGTTTATGCAAAAAGAAAGGCCGCTAGAAATAGCGGCCTTTTGTCTATTTGACGTTTTGTTATTTGCGCTTTTTGCGCTTGGTATAATAAAAAAGCCCTCGGTTGAGGGCTTAATTGTTTTCTCTGAATTTTTCGGCCATATCAGCAAAGTGAGTGTACAGAAGCCAGATATCACTTTTTCTGTCGTTGGGGGGGTCTGGCTGGAAATCCGCTCAGGTTGAGGTGAATGTGAAACACCTCCTCAGTACGGGCTTTGTCTGGGCGTTCTAACAAACCTTCCCTGCCAAATACGGATGGCAGGATTCTGGTTGCTTTATAGTTTTCGAATACTTCAATAAGTGGCTTATATTGTTCGGTAAACACATCACGTTCATAGGTTACTTCTACCTGCGGCATTCCATCCCCTTTGCAAGGCTGATGCTAGCGTTTAGTGCGTGTTTCAGGTCAATATTAAGTTCTACATCCACCGTTTTTTCCGGTGGTAGTAATTGCTTATTTAGCTGAATGTTTTCCTCAATCAGGCAAGCTAAATGTCTGATTGGTGTTATGTCTTCTCTGGTGAGGTCATGTCTCATAGAAAAAATGATTTTCTTCAAATCGTCTATGCAGCCTTCCACTTCATGAATGTCGTCATAACCCATTCTTGGCTTTTCTGACTCACGTAGTGCGGCGTTATTTGCCTGAATTTCTTTCAGAACAGCGTCATACATCTTAATCAACATAGAGAACAGCCCAGCATAGGAATCACTATTCTTATGCTCTGCGCAGCTAATCAAAGCGGGGAGCATCATCAAAGGATACTTCATTTCATTACTCATAATGGACTTCCCACGTGTTATTTCTGTCTAAAGTATAAACGATTGTGAGACTGATATCTAATAGACGCCATTGATGACTGTTTATGCAATTATTTCAATTTGTAAGCAAGGCCAGTTTACGGCGTGCAGACTACATAACTTTGTTATTGCACATTCAAAAGACTGAGGCTTTTTTCGATCTTGTTCCCTTCCTTTTTAACGCTTTATCCCTTCTAATATGTGAAAACAATCAGCAACAAAGAACAGTCATGAAAATAGAATTTATCGAAAACCCGAGCCAGGAGATCTACAAGACTATCCACCAGGGATTGAGGGCCTATAACCGTCAGTTTCTGGCTGATAAGCAAGAAGAGGTTCAGATTGCCTGTGTTGTAAAAAACTCCGCTGATGAGATTGTAGGAGGTTTGAACGGGTATATCTTCACTACCAGCCTGTTTGTAGAGCACCTATGGCTGGATGAAAAGCACAGAGGCGGTCAGTTAGGCTCAAAGCTGATGCAGACGGCCGAATCAGAAGCTAAGAGTCGAGGTGTGACGGATATTTTTCTTGATACCTACTCTTTTCAGGCAAGGGGGTTTTATCTGAAGCTGGGTTTTACTGATGTTGGTAAATACACAGATTATCCATCAAAAGGCATTGAGAAGTTCTTCTTGCAGAAGAGTATCCAGTAGGCTCTGTCTGTTAATGTAACCCTATTCCTATATTCTGACTACTCTTGACCATTTAAATACCAGGAGTGGTCAGAAGACTGCTCCTACTTACATCTCTTACGGTTATTGTTATCGCTCATAGAATGCAATAACAAATATACGCTTGGTAAATTAATGATTGAAAGATATTGGCATAATATATTTATGTTTTATGGTAATAAATTACTAAGATTACTAGTCTGAACGCTAGCTGAACAACTGCCAGATATAACGGAATAATCTTTGGTTTCTTTCTCGTACGGATTGTTCAATTGATAACCTACATTTAGTATTTGCCTCCACTTAAAAGCTAGTTAAAAAATATATTTGGAGAAAGAAATGCTAACTAAATTATATGTAAAATCTATATCTTTAATTAACGATTTCAAGAAAGACCAGAATGGTGTGACTGCAATTGAATATGCAATGATCGGTGTTGCTATGGCTGTTATTCTTGGTTGGGCTTTTTCTGATGCTTCTGGTTTTGGTGCCTCTATTAAAGGTGCATTTAACACGATAGTTAGCGAAATAAGCAACGTTAGTAAGTAAGTAAGTTATTGTACCCTAACCATTAGACATATTTTATGTATCAATATTAAGATGGGAGTATACCTAATAGGTTTATTCGATGTGTTGTTACTTTGGGTATTCTCTTTTCTTAAAAATATTATTGAGCCTTCAATTTTATATATTTTATTTGTCCCTATATACAAAACAGATATTAAATTATTTTCAGCAGTATATATAGTTTGTCTTAGGTGTTTCTGTCTGTGATGGATTATGAGGAATTGCTGCACCTTATAGGCATTAAAGATGAACTCAAAACTGATATTTGTAATTGCCTGTATAGCAATTACAGCAGGAATATACGGCATTTCCGGGAATATTACAGCAAAAAAACAAGAGCAGCCTGTAGATAAACCTGTTGCTAAAGAAAAAACAATTTCAGTCTGGCGGGCAAAGGAAAACCTTATAAAAGGTGCAAGGATTTCCCGTGATGACTTAAAAATTGTGGAAATTTCTGAAACCAAAGCCCGCGAGTCTGGAATTAAAAAGAGCTTTTCTATCGACTTTAAAAAGCACTGGTATCTAAATCGCTCAGTGAATAGTGACGAGCTTATATATTCAGAAGATCTGGTAAAGCCGGGTGATGATGGTTACTTATCGCTTGTGGTTAATGAGGGATTCGCACCGTATAACCTTAGCTTATCAACGGAAGCGATTATTGGCGGCAGTATATCCATTGGCGACTTAGTGGATATTTCAACCGTTTCATCCAGCAGGCAGAACCTGTCTCAGAAAAGCTTAATTAACGATGTAAACCAGCTTGAGCTGACGCTGCTTATTTCGCAGGCCAAAGTCTTAAATATTGTTTACCCGAAACAGAGTAAAAGAAATAAAAAACCGGAAGTGATTCTTACCCTAGAGGTCACTAACCGGCAGCTTGCAAAACTAAGTATTGCTAAACGTATTGCAGAGGTTGAAGTGCATAAATCCGTTCCGGGGCAGTCTGCTCAGTTGTATGCCGATTCCGGGGATGTCATTCACTCAAGCGCTATTCGCACTGTTCGCGAATTTCGTTCCAGCACCAAATAAGGATGCGTCAGATGAAATATTCCATTGCCCTGTTTTGGATAGCTTTAGTTTCCTTATCCGGGCTGGCTGTTGCGGCTTCAACGCTTTCATTGTCTGAAGGTGAAGCCAAAGCTATCTCGTTGGCAGTACCTGTAGAGTCAGCTTTTACTTCCGATTCTGCCATTGTGGACTATCAGGTTATCGATAACCAAAAGATTATCGTATTTGGGAAGAAGACCGGTCAGGCAGCCTTTATGGCCTTTGATGATACGGGCAAGACAGTGATTAACCATAATGTCTTTGTCACTACCAGTTATAAAGAGCTGGAGCTGCAGATCCACACACAGTTTCCTCACTCAGATATCCGGATATCCGGCATTGGTAAGCAGGTCGTTTTAAGCGGCCAGGCCAGCAGTGATGAAGAGAAACAAAGAATTTATCAGATGGCAGGGGAGTTATTGGGTAAGAAAGCAAATGATCTGGAGTTTGAGCTGGAAGGTGATGACGATGACTCAATTGAAGTGGACTTTATGACCCGAAGCCGCTACGACGGCATAGTCAATAACATCGAAGTCAGTGCCACAAAGCAGGTTAACGTAAAGCTGACTATTGCTGAAGTATCCCACTCATTTGCTGAGCAGTTTGGTATTCAGATGGGCAGTAATGGCAGTCCGGGCGTGTTTGTGGATCAGCTATCTAACTTTAGCTCCAGCGATATTGTTTCGGTTATCACTGCCATCAACAACGAAAACCTTGGTCAGGTCTTAGCGGAGCCTAACCTTTCGGTGATTTCAGGCGAGCAGGCGAGCTTTCTGGTTGGTGGTGAACTGCCCGTTGTGACGGTTTTCGATGGTTCCACCAATGTTGAGTATAAAGAATTCGGTATCAAACTGGAGCTGATGGCGCGCGTACTGCGGGATGACAAGATCAAGCTCTCCCTTATGCCGGAGGTAAGCTCTTTAGATGCTCAGTATAAAAATGCACTTTACGATTTACCGGCACTAAAAACCCGCAGAGCTCAAACCACAATTGAGCTTGGTGACGGGCAGAGCTTTGTGCTGGGCGGACTTCTGAACAAAGAAGACCGTGAGTCATTAAGCCGGATTCCGTTTATCGGAGATATCCCGATTCTGGGTGCGCTTTTCCGTCATACCGAAACGGAAAACAACAAAACAGAACTCATCATAGTGGCAACCGTTAATCTGGTGAAACCGGTGAAAGGGCATCAGATTCAGGTGCCGAGAATGAAGAAAAGTACCACTCTTAGCCGTTTCTTTGCCCTGACAGGTAACAGCGATTCAAATGGCGGAAATCATAAAGGTGCTGAAGAAGTACTGGTATCCGGAGGTTTTAAGAAATGAGACATATCCTGATCTCCCTGATAGCCGGAATTGTACTTTCGGCTTGTACAGGCGTGGATAAAGACAGCGTCGGCTCAGAGATAAGCGTAACACCGGTCCGTTACCAGCTGGAAATCAGCATAGATAACAGCCATGCCGCGCAGGAGCAGCTGGAATCCTTTATCGATATGCATGCAAACCAGCTGGAAGGGCGTGAGCTGCAGCTGGTTTGGTATACCCACAGAGGTAAGGCTTTCCTGGATAAGTTTAAGCGGCCCGATGGTGCCGGTTATACCGTCAGAGTGATCCGGGCTGAGACTCTGTCGCCTCACTTTGATATCAGGGCTCAGTTCAGTGACAGCATACTGGCTATTGAGCCATGCTCCCGGGATGAAATGGGCGACTATGGCGACACGGTTGGCTGCTACACCGAAAATGCCCGCTGGCAATCCATGGTTAATCCGCATGACGCGATTTAACTTTCTGTTATTACAAATGTAAGCGTGAATAGGTCAAGAAGATGTTTGATCTGGTAGATATTCTTAAAAGAGAAGATAAAAAGGCAGGAGTAGCCGCTCCTGTTTCACAAAACTGCGCTTTGTATTATCAGACAGAGCAGTGCCAGCAGTTAGTTATGGAAGCCTTCCGCTTTGAAGGACTGAGCGAGCCTGTTGATAAGTCCTTTGATGGGGCCGACTTCGATCAGCTCTCCGAAGAGGTTGAATTTGTGTTTATTGAGCTGACCCAGACTGAGGATCTGATCAGCGAAGCAAACCGTATTCTGCCCCTGTTACCGGCACACCTTTCCGTGGTGATTATCGGCAGCAAAGATATGATCTCCATTATCCGTGAGCTAAAGGATATGGGGCTTTACTACCTGTTCTGGCCGGTAACCAAAGAGGATCTTATCCACTTTTACCGCAATGTGGCGGGAAGCCGCGACAGTGAATACAGCATAGGCAAGAAAAGAAAATCAAAACGGGCAGCAATCGTTTCGGCAAAAGGCGGACTGGGCGCTTCGCTGCTAACGGCTGAGCTGGGCAGTATTCTGGCTAATGAAAGAAAGGTTTCTACCCTGCTTGTGGATCACGATTACGCCGGCGGAAATCTGGATATCGTTCTTGGTGTGAAGCAGTTTGAAAAACGACTGTTACAGCCGGGAACGCTGCTGGGATCAATTGACAATACCTACGCTTCCGGTCTGGTGAAAAAGGTGGGGAGCCATCTTTCGCTGCTTTCTGTCTGTTCAGAGAGCTTCGACAGGCCGACTATCGGAGAGTATATCCAGACCATCACTGAGCAGCTTGCCTATGATGTCAACGTTATGCTGGAAGACTTTGGCCACGGTATCGGCGGCGAAGTCGAGCTGGAGCAGATACTGACGCGGATTGATACCCTGGTTCTGATTATGGATCCCACGGTTTCAGCCATGCGGGACTATAACCGACTGGTGACACTTGTCAGGAAAATGGACAAAGAGAACCAGATCCGCCTGATCACAGTGATGAACTGTACCAGGCCAAAGCAGACCAACTCCGTTAATAAAAATGATATCGAAAAGTTTGCACTGGCTCCGGTTGATATCAGGATCCCTTTTGATGCAAGGGTGAACGAAAGAATACTGACCGGTGAGCGGATATTTAACTCCTCGTCATCAGCGGCAAAATCCATCTCGCTCCTGGCTTCCATGATTCTGGGAGAAGAGAGCAAATACGAAGAGGGCGCTTGGGCTGAACTTAAGCGCTGGTTACGAAGATGATGGATTCTAAACAGTTTTATATTCAGCTGCGCAGCAGGATCTTTGAAGCCCTGGATGTAAACGTACTTAACTCGCTTAGCCGGGAAGCGCTGGAGCTGCAGCTGAAAAGTGCGGTGGATCTGCTGATTGAGCGCGAGCAACTGCCCGTATCAAAGGTCATTAAACAGGAGTATGTCACCAGCCTGCTGGATGAGCTTCTGGGACTGGGACCGCTGCAGAGCCTTATGGATGATGAAAGCATCAGCGACATTATGATCAACGGCCCCGACAATATCTTTATTGAAAGGGACGGACTGGTTGAGAAGGCCTCGGTCAGTTTTATCAGCAATCAGCAACTGCTGGATATCGCCAAGCGTATTGCCAGCCGCGTCGGGCGTCGGGTGGATGATTCATCACCCACCTGCGATGCGCGCCTTGAGGACGGCAGCCGGGTAAATATCGTGATTCCGCCTATTGCCATAGACGGGACTTCTATCTCAATCCGTAAGTTTCGTAAGCAGTCCATTGGCTTTCGTGAACTGGTGGAGTTTGGAGCCATGAGCCCTGAAATGGGCCAGTTGCTTTCTATCGCTTCGCACTGCCGCCTGAATATTCTGGTTTCAGGTGGTACAGGTTCGGGCAAAACCACAATGCTTAATGCGCTGAGTCAGTTTATTTCTGAGCGGGAGCGGATTGTTACTATTGAAGATGCGGCCGAGCTTAAGCTCCAGCAGCCGCATGTGGTACGCCTGGAAACCCGTACCTCAGGTGTTGAGGGAACGGGTGCAGTATCCCAGCGCGATCTGGTAATCAACTCCCTGCGGATGCGTCCGGACCGGATCATTGTGGGTGAGTGTCGTGGCGGCGAGGCTTTTGAAATGCTGCAGGCCATGAACACTGGTCACGACGGCTCTATGTCGACGCTGCACGCCAACAGCGCCAGAGATGCGCTGGCAAGGGTGGAGTCCATGGTGATGATGGCAACCAGCAACCTGCCGCTGGAAGCGGTAAGAAGAGCCATTGTTAATGCTGTGGATCTGGTGGTTCAGGTGAACCGTCTGCATGACGGCAGCCGTAAGGTTATCAGTATCAGTGAGGTTGTCGGCCTTGAGGGCAGCAATGTGGTGATGGAAGAGATTTTTGCTTTCCGGCCGGTTACCACACCCAGTGATACGGGCAAGGTTCGCGGTAACTTCTTTACTTCCGGTCTGATGCAGCGTTCGGTGCTGGTTGAGAAGGCGCGCTTTTTCGGCATGGAAGACAAACTGGCTCAGGTGTTCCGTAAGCCGGAACCGGAGGGCGTCTGATGTACTGGCTGTTTTTAGCAATCGGCATCGCATTTTTGCTGTTTAGCCTGAAGAAACCGAAGAATGCAAAAAAAGAATATCTGCAAGCGGTTAACCAGACTCAGTTTGTCGACAATATGAGCGATCAGCAGGCCATCGATATGGCTTCTCTGTCTGACCGAAACTGGAAGCAGGCGCTGATGGAGTTCTGGAATGTAACCAGGATTCGCCTTGGCAAAGCGGCGGAACTTAAGCTGTTTCTGTTTACCACATTTATGGCTCTGTCCGGGAATTATATCAACGAGGAATTTCTCTGGTTTTCAACGCCACTGGTTATTTCGGCGGCGGTGTTGTCCGGCTGGATCCCGTTGCATCTCTGGCTGAAAAAACGCGAAAGAATTCAGTTTGAAGAGGGCTTTCCTGATGCGCTGAATATGCTTACCGGAGCAGTGTCCTCCGGTGAAGGTATCGCTCAGGCCATTGCCTTTGTGGGAGAAAAACTACCGGGCGATGTGGGGCAGGAGTTCCGTGTGATGGGAGAGCGGCTGCAACTGGGGGAAACTCCGGATGAAGTTTTTCGTAAATCCTGCCGGCGCTTTCCTTATCCCTCCTTTCAGTTTTTTGTCATTACGCTAAGGGCAAATATGAGCAGAGGCGGACAGCTGAAAGATGTTTTATCACGCCTGAACAGACTGATGTTTTTAAGCCGTGCGGCAGAACGTAAGAAGTATGCGCTCACATCCGAGGCGCGTATCTCTTCCAAGATAGTCTGCGCCATGCCGTTTATCTTTCTGTTTATGTTGCAGTATCTCAACCCGGATAACTTCGACTTTGTGATGTTTGATGAGAGGGGGCGGCCGATTCTCTATTACGTGATTATCAGTGAGGCCATCGGCATGACCATTATCTGGGCGCTGATGAAGGGGGTAAAAACCTGATGTTACCACTGGAACCAAGACTGAAGCTGTTTTTATCTCTTTTGATTGTTGCCTACAGCTGCCTTGGATTAGGCATGTGGATGCTGAAGAGATGGCGTATGAGGCGCCGGATTATCAGCATCGCTGATACAGGAAATGAGAAAGAGAGCCTGCTTCACAAGGCGACCGAGCAGCTGGCGGGTTTGTTCTCCAGCAGTCAGGAAGAGGTGGCGAAGAAAATGGTGGAGGCCGGCTTTTACAATACCGCTTACGCCCACCTGTTTATGCCTCTGAAATATCTGCTGTTGATAGCGGGCGAGCTCACGCTGTTTGTTCTTTATCTGCAGGAGATTCTGGCTTCTGATTTCTGGGTTATGGGCTCAGCGCTGTGGCTGGTGGCTGTGGTCAGCCTGCCGGATCTTTATCTGGCAATGCGCAGGAAAACGTTGATCAGAAAGTTGTCCTCCAAGATGCCTTACCTGCTGGATCTTATGGCGGTCTGTGTGCAGACGGGGATGACCATTGAGGCCTCGATTAAGTACCTGTGTAAAGAGATGAAGGGCTTTGATAAAGATCTGGCTTTTATGCTCAACAGGTTAAATGACAGAGCCCAGCTTGTGGGCCTGGAACAGGCGCTGGATGAACTGCAAAGCATGATCACCTCTAATGAGATCAGCAGCTTTGCTATGACGCTGAATCAGAGTCTGCGTTATGGCTCGTCAATTTATCAGGTGCTGACCACACTGGCTGCCGATATCCGTGAGATGCAGATGTTAGGGGTAGAAGAGAAGATCGGCAAACTGGCGGCCAAGATGTCTATCCCGCTGATCATTTTTATCATGATTCCCATTGTTATTTTGATCGCCGCACCCGGCGTAATGAGAGTGCTTTCTGATGTATAGAATTTTAATGCTTGCGCTGCTAACACTGTCGGTGGCGGCGTGTTCATCAACCCCTGACAAGCAGATGGATGACGGTGCAAAAGAGTCTGTCTACCAGCAGACAGGAAACTACACTGAACTGGCAGAGTTTTATCAGCAGCAGCTGGAGCAGAAAGAGACCATAGAAACCAGGCTTAAACTGGTACACACCTATATTCAGCTTGAAGACTCTGAAAGTGCGCTTTTCTATCTGGAGCCTGTGTTTGAGCAGGATCAGCGTAACTGCCAGGCTTACGACTATAAAGCTCAGGCCATTGCCCTGACCGGCGAATATATAGAAGCAGAAGAGCCGGCATTAAAGGCGCTGGAGCTTTGTCCGGACAGAGCGGAAACCGAAAACCTGCTGGGTATTATATATGCCGGCCAGTACAACTACGCCAAAGCGAGGAAAAGCTTCACTGCGGCGCGCAGGCATTTCTACAACTCCGCTGCGGTAAACAATAATCTGGCGGTTCTGGATATCGCGGAAGGCAAGTATCAGGCGGCGATGGAACGCTTGCTTCCCATCTATAAGCGGAAGCCTAAAGATAAGATGGTGAAATCCAATCTGATTCTGGCGGCAGCAAAACAGCGTCAGTATTCACTGCTTTATCAGATCCTGGAGTCTGACTATTCCGATGCAGAGATAGAAGGTATTTACCGCACTTTGCGCGAGTATCAGCCACGTTACCGGGCTGAAAACGGTCACTTCGGGGAAGACGGGTAATGAGTCTGCTTAGTCTGCGGGCCCGTTTTCAGAAAGGTACGGCAACCATTGAGTTTGCCATGGGATTTCTGGGCCTCTGGTTTATGTGCATGATGTGGGTGGAGATGTCCTATCTCTCGTTTCTTTCCGCAATCAATGATCTGGCGATCGCTCAGTCAGCACGCACGGCCAAGATCAGCAAGGATGACTACAAAAAGGTCTTTGAACAGACCCTGAAATCGCAGGGCAGTATCTGGAGCTATGTGGCAAACAGTGACGGCTTTCGTCTCTCGGTGCTGTACGTCAAAGATATGGAAGATTTAGAGGATATCGGTGATGACCTGGAAGATATCTTAGAGGATTTAGAGGATTTAGAGGATTTAGAGGATTTAGAGGATTTAGATGACCTCGATGATCTTGACGATATGGACGATTTCGAAGACTGCAAGCTATCCATCTCTCAGGGCAGCATCGAATGTGGTGATGCTGAGGAAAGCGCCATCGCAGTTTACAGGACCAGTTATTCCTATCAGCCGATATTTGCATTTTTTATGGATGGCAAATCGATACTGAGCCGGGAAGTGATTGTTATTCAGGAGTATGAACGCAGTGAGTTTGAAGTCTAATCAGCGCGGTAACTTTACCGTCGAGTTTGCCATTCTCGGCGTTCTGTTTGCCGCACTTCTGGTATTCAGTGCCGATATCGTGGTGAAACTGGCGCTTCGCGGAAAACTGGACCGGCTCAGCTACTCCATGGTTGAACTGCTGAAAGAGCGGACACAGCTGTTTGAAGAGGATTTGGACCTTTCCAAAGATGATGCCCGTCTGATTGACAAGATCGCAAGAGGCTCCCTGAAAAGAACCTATGGTCCCTTTGATGAGAAAAAATACGGCATTCTTATCGAGGTGCAGACTTTTTATGCAGAGGGTACGGAGAACTTCAATAAGCTTCAGAGCTTCAGTTTTGGCGGTTATCAGTGCTCGGTGAAGAATGATTTAACCGAGTTTCGGGACATGTCCGTTGTGAGTTCATGGGGACGTCAGGTGCCGCTTTATCGCGTCACTCTCTGTTATCAGGGGATCAACTGGTTTGGTGACTTAATTGATGAGGACCATAAAACCGTAATGTCAGACGCCATTTTGATAGGTCGATAAAAGATGAGAAAACAGAGAGGCAATGCCGCAATTATTCTGGCGATGTGCCTGCCAGTGCTGTTTGGCATTTTTGCCATGGGAACCGACGGTGCCAGAGCGCTTCAGGCGAAAGCCCGTCTGGAAGATGCTGCGGAAGTGGCGTCACTGGCAGTTGCTGCCAGAAATGATGAAAACCGTGATGATGACACGGACTCAGGAAGCGCCGTTAATAAGGAAATCGCCGGGAACTATATCCGGTATTACATGGGTAATTACGCAACCTTGACGGACGTTAAAATAAAGAGGTTTACCTGTGAGGAAATTGATGACTGTCTTGATGGTTTGGAAGAAGACAGGCCAAGGTTCTTTGAGTATCAGGTGACAGGGCATATTCAGTATGACTCCTGGTTTCCCAGAAACGGTCCGATTATCGGTTTTGGTGAACAGTTTGATGTAGCCGGGTTTGCTAAGGCGCGTAAGTATCAGTCTAAGGCGGTTGATGTTTTGTTTGTGGTGGATTTTTCTGGTTCGATGAACTGGCCATGGGATGGTGGTTCTCAGTCTAGAATAAATGATCTTTTTGATATTTTGCAGATGGTTACCGATGAACTACAAAAGTTCAATGAATTAGATGTTGGTTACCACAACAGGGTTGCTCTTACAGGTTACAACGAATACCAACGAGGAAGGAAAAACGACTTTGATAATCAGAACTGCGTGCGCGATCAACGCATTGTTAGCTTATACACAGTGCGACCTGAGTATCATCAGGTTGATTATCAGGCGACAATCAATCAGCAGTTCAATATAAAACCTTGTTTTGCCCCTTTCGCTCCGATTTATAACAACGCGGATGCCCGCTATACAGATATCAGCTATACCGATGATTTTGATTCATTTCACAGAAACCTAGATTACTTTCATGCCGAGGGGGGAACTGCTTCATATCAGGGGATAATACGTGCCGGTCAAATGGCTACCAAAAAGCGCTCTGAAGATCTTAGCCCCCGACAATTGATCATTATCCTTTCTGACGGAAATGATAATGATCACGTAATGCATACATCCAGAATGTTGGTTGATATGGGAATGTGTACGAGGATTCTTAATAAATTAAATAATCTGACCACAGAGGATAAGGAAAAAGTTCAGGGAAAAATGGCTGTTATCGGTTTTGGTTATAACCCTTATCAGAATACTGCGCTTAGGGATTGTGTGGGGGAAGAAAACGTCTACCGAGCTCAGGATAAAGAGCAAATCCTGGATCAGATTCTTGCATTGATTACCGAAGAAATAGGCCATTTGGCATAAGAGAGAAAAAATGAACAAACCTTGGATAAAAAATCTATTCGCCGTGGCTTCGTCACTCTTTGTTTTATCTGGTCATTCGGCAGAGTTTAGCAGTGCCGGCTTTAGCTTCTATTGCTCCACCCCGGATATCAAATATAAGCAGCAGGTAAGTGCCGGTGAAACCATAGTGGTTAAGCCTCATCACGGTCCTTATCTTCAGATCTCCGGCTTTGATGAAAACGCCGGAGCCAGTGCCGGGTTTATTCAGGCAGGAGTCGGGGCCGGTGTTGAGGCGGAGTGCATGGAATATCTGTTATCTGTATCATCATCTGCAAATTCTGCGGACAGCAGCCTTCTTGCCCGGGTTACCTTTGATTTTGATAAAAGCAGTTTAGACAGTGAAAGCCGGTATATTCTGGAACAACTGAAAGATAAGCTGCGCAGTAATTCAAAGGATCTGCTGGTGGAAGGGCATACCGACAGCTCCGGTAGTGAAGATTACAATTTTGATTTGGGACTTAAGCGAACGGAAACCGTGATGAATTACCTGTCTGAAGATGTCGCGACTCAGCAGGGCAAATCTTACGGGGAGCTAAAGCCGGTAACCGATGAAACATCTGCAGAGAAACGTAAGGCAAACCGCCGGGTGGATATTAGTTCGGTAAACTGAGTGTAATGTACGGGTTACAGGCCAGCAGGCAGGTATAGATAAGCAGACACGCATAAATACTTTCATGTAGCTCTACCTCGCCATCCCTGGCGAGGAAGGTCTGCTTATCTATACCTACCTGCTAACCTGTAATTGAACTTAGGTGAAAGAAAAGTTGTTTCTAGCTCTTCCGGTACGGAAGAAATAACTTCAGGCAAACGCCATTCTCCGAAGGCAACTCCGAAGGAAAGGGGATATCAAACCAGATATCTCCGCCATAGCTCTGCATAATCTCGCGGCAGATTGCCAGTCCCAGTCCGGTTCCCGGATTGATTTCATCGGCGCGTATTCCCCGGGCAAACAGTAGCTCCATTTGGGATTTCTCTATTGCAGGGCCGTCATTGCAGACTTCAACTAAATAGCCATAAAGGCTTGTTTCAACTGCGACAGAGATTTGGCTTTGCGCATAGCGGTAGGCGTTTTCGAATATATTGCCAAAGATTTCAATAAGATCACCTTCTTCAATGGGCAGTGTGGTGGAAGGTGCAAAACGCCTTTGCATTGCAATGGACTTTGGCTGGTGGAACTGGGAAAACATAGGTTCAAACTTGTTGATAACGCTGTCCAGGGACGTTTCGCTGTTGCTAAGGCCCTTGGCTCCCAATGTGGCGCGTTTTAGCTGATATTGCACAACTGAGTCCATTTCGCTGAGCTGCTCTGTAATTAACGGCTGTTTATCAGTTCCCTCTGTTTTTTGTTCGTTTATCAGCAGCATAGAGGTTGCTATGCGGGTTTTCAGACCATGCGCAAGGTCGGACATGGCGTTCTTATAACGCTTTTCCTGTTGTCCGGCCTGATGAAGCAGGCGGTTAAAGGCACTGACGGTTGCCCGTAGCTCTTCCGGGTAGTTTCCTTCTATCCGGCTTTGGTGGTTTTCCTGAATTTTGTGTATCTCACTGACCAGCATTTTTACCGGATTTAAGGCCCAGCGAAAGAGCAAAACAAGCGTGGCAATAGTTAACAGAATAAGCGCCACGATAAAGATAAGGATCAGTTGTTCAAGCTGCTCTAATTGCCGGATCTCTTTGTTGGCCGATTTAAGGACAATAATACGCATATCTTTGTCGTATTTATGCTTCATCATCTTATAGGCTACAAAATTTTCGCCATCAGCATCTTCAAAGAGTTGTGGCTTATTGAGTTTGTCCGGCAGGAAGGCGCAGATATTAAAGTTCTCATTTTTGCCTCCGGGCAGAAGTGCGGCAACGGAAGTCCAGAGAAGCCTGTCGTTTTTATCACAGATCACCGCGGAAATTTCAGCAGAGGAGGGGGCGTAGTAGTGGCTCCACTCTTCAGGGTCAGGGAGCAGCCCGGATTGTTCGATTTCATTTATCACACTGGGCATTTGAAGGACAATATCGGAGACAAAGTCGAGCAACACATCCTGGTGGTGTTTCTGGTTTACCAGATAGGCGATTGTGATCAGAAAGGCAAAGGAGATGCTCAGCGCTGAAATCAGTATCCTGCGGCGAAAGTCAGAGCGGATAAGAAACTGCATAGACGGGTTACTCCACTTTCAGAATATAGCCGCGCCCACGAACCGTGGATATCGCTCCGGAAGTTCCGGTTTCCGCCAGCTTTTTTCGTACTCTGGAGACCATAACTTCAATCGTATTGAGCTGAGATTCGCTGATCTCTTCAGGGGGATAGATATATTCAATCAGCTTTTGCTTGGAAATGATCCTGTCGTGATTTTTTACCAGGCACTCAATAACTGAGTATTCGGTGGATGTGAGGATCAGAGCCTGCCCGTTAGCAAACACGCTTTTGTCGTTTAAGTTCAGTTCTATATTGCCCACATTCAGGTTCTGGGAACTAAACCCGGCACTGCGCCGGACCAGCGCATAAAGCCGCGCAATCAACTCCTCCATCTGAAATGGCTTGACCATATAGTCATCGGCTCCGGCCTCCAGGCCTTCGACCTTCTCCTGCCAGCTTGATCTGGCGGTGAGAGTGATAAGAGGAATGGCTAGTCCGTCCCGGCGGATCTGTTTTATCAGGCGGATGCCGTCAAAGTCCGGCAGACCAATATCGATTATCCCGATATCAAATCCTTGTTTCCGGATAGTCTGCAGACCGGCAGACGCTGTGTTTTCTGTCACAACAATATGACCCGCTTCCGACAGCTGTGAGCTGACGTGGTGGCTTAACAGGTGATTGTCTTCTACGAGCAGTATGCGCATAACAATTTTACTAAGTAACGAATCGTGTCTGGAAGGTATAATTATCTCGCGAGTTACGAATTAGATCACCTTTATGATCAGCAAGTTATTGTGTTTTGCGAGCCTGTCTGGGCTATTTATATAATTTTATTTTTTATTGTAAGGCGGGATAAATAAGGATGGTTTTAAGTTAAATTCTGTCATCTCAGAGTATTTATAATGACAATAAATACAGAAAATATGGAATATTAAATGTAAACGTTTGCAAATAATATGTGATTATAAATAGTTTGCGAAAACATGCTTGTAAAATAAACCAATTAAACAGGGAGGCGCCGTTTTTACTGGGGTTGAGAGAGAATTAGCTGTGGAATAAATATTTTTTTATTTATTTGATAATCATGCCTGGCTACTATTTTTGTGATCATTGTCAATAATTTTAACTGATCACCCGAAAGGTAGGTGTAAACGTTTCCAAGTAGGATTTAGATCACAGAATTGAGGTAAAAGATGTAAGAGACTACGCCTGCTTTAATAAATATTTACTACTAGGTTTACTTTTTATGTCTAATTCGACGATCACCCTTAAAACAAAACTTTCATATGGCCTGGGTGCCTTAGGTAAAGACTTTGCCTGTGCGCCTATCTATATTTTCCTGATGTTCTACTTCACTGATGTGGCAAACCTGTCTGCTGCATTTGTAGGTACTATCTTCCTTGCTGCACGAGTTCTTGATGCGGTTACTGACCCTATGATGGGCGTAATCTGTGACAATACACGTTCTAAATTCGGTAAGTTCCGCCCATGGATCGTTATCGGTACCATCCTTAACGCTGTAGTGCTTGTTGGCCTTTTTGCTACCCACATGTTTGAAGGCACTGCACTGTATGTTTATGCGGCGGCGGCTTATATCCTTTGGGGTCTGACTTACACCATTATGGATATCCCTTACTGGTCAATGATTCCTGCTCTGTCTGACTCTCGTCAGGAGCGTGAGAAGCTGGTTGTATGGCCACGTCTGTTCGCCAGCCTTGCATGGTTTGTGACCGGTACTTACGGTCTGCATATTGTTGGTGAGCTGGGTAACGGCGACCAGGGTACTGGTTTCTTCAACGTTGCTTGTCTGATTGCCGTTCTGTTTGTTATGAGTGCTTTCCTGATTGCACGTAACGTAAAAGAGAAAGCGACAGTTGAAGAAACAGCAAAAGCTGAGAAGTTCAACTTTAAAGATGTAATGGTAATCATCGGCCAGAACGACCAGCTAAAAGCGCTTATTGGTTCGGTTCTTTCTTTCCAGGTTGCAAACATGCTGGTTGGTGGCTTCGCTATCTACTACTTCACTTACGCACTGGGTAATGCTGACCTGTTCCCGGTTTACATGGGTATTGCAGGTGCAGCGGAAGTTGCTGGTGTATTCCTGTTCCCGCGTATCGCTAACCTGCTGCCTCGTAAGCACCTGTGGATGATGGCGTGTGGTTTCCCGATTCTTTCATGTCTGATCCTTGTATTTATGGGCGTATTTACTCCGGGCAGCACACTACTAATCGGCTTGTCTGGTGCGGCTATCAAGTTTGGTGTGGGTACTGCGAACGCACTTCAGACGGTAATGCTGGCTGACGTTGTTGACTACGGTGAGCACAAAACTGGTCGTCGTAGTGAGAGTGTTATCTTCTCTGTACAGACTATGCTGGTGAAATTTGCAGGTGCTGCCGGTGGCTTTATCGTTGGTGTTGGTTTGTCTGCTGTTGGTTATGTTCCAAACGTAGAACAGACTGCCGACACTATCTTTGGTCTTCAGTTTATGATGCTTGGTCTGCCAGCCATCATGATGGTTATCAGTGCAGTTATCTACAAGCGCTACTACCGTCTGCACGAAGGTTTCGACAAGGCTGCTGCTGAGCAGGCGGAAGCTGAATACGAACTGGCAAAAGCATAATAATTTTTTGGTAACAATGACCCCATAACTGCTTGTCACTTATGGGGTTGTTTTATTTTGGTAAAGTAAGATGAAAACATTTGATGAGATTATTCGCGCACGCGACTGGGAAAACCAGCAGGTAATTGGTGCTAATAAGGTTGCAGCACACGCTCCCCTGAATGCTTATGCTTCAGAAAAGAGTGCTCTGGAAGCTGATTCGTCGGCTTATAAAAAATCTCTGAATGGTGAGTGGAAATTTAACCTGTTTTCCCGTCCGGAAGAGGTTCCGGCAGAGAGCATAAATGCAGATTTTGATGATGCCGGGTGGAACGATATCAAAGTACCTGCAAACTGGCAGATGCAGGGTCACGACAAACCTATCTATACAAACATCAAGTATCCGTTTCAGGATAACCCTCCTTTTGTACCAGAAGAGAACCCAACCGGTTGTTACCGCACCAGCTTTGAACTGGAAGAGATGTGGGCAAAGCGCACCACCAGAATTATCTTTGAGGGCGTGAACTCTGCTTTTCATCTCTGGTGTAACGGTGAGTGGGTTGGTTATTCCCAGGACAGCCGCCTTCCGGCTGAGTTCGATCTTAGCTCTTACCTGAAAGCAGGCAAAAACCAGCTAATGGTGATGGTAATGCGCTGGTCTGATGGCTCTTATCTTGAAGATCAGGATATGTGGTGGCTAAGCGGTATTTTCCGCGATGTTTCCCTGCTGAGTAAGCCGGAAGTCGCACTGGAAGACATTAGTATCCAGACAGAGCTGGACGGGACTTACCGTGACGCAACCCTGAAACTGAGAACACGCCTTAACAGCAAAACAACCAGTCATAAAATTAACGTAAAACTGTTTGATGCGAACAATCAGCCTATTGGTGAATCGGCTGGTTATAACAGCCAGTGCGGTCAGCGTGTTATTGATGAAAAGGGCAGCTGGGAAGATATCGCTTTCCATGAAATTGCAGTAACTGAACCACAGAAGTGGAGCGCGGAGTCTCCTTACCTTTACCGCTGTGTCGTCTCACTGCTTGATGAGAACAATGAGCTGGTTGACTGTGAAGCGTACCGTATCGGTTTCCGCAGCGTAGAAATTGAAGACGGCCTGCTGAAAGTAAATGGTAAGCCGGTACTGATCCGTGGTGTAAACCGACATGAGCATCATGAAACTGACGGTCATGCGGTTTCTGAACAGAGCATGCTGGAAGATATCCTGCTGCTGAAACAGAATAACTTTAATGCGGTTCGTACCGCGCACTATCCGAACCACCCGAGATTCTATGAGCTGTGTGATGAGTACGGCCTGTATGTCGTTGATGAAGCAAACATAGAAACTCACGGTCAGTTCCCGATGAGCCGACTGTCTAATGATTCTCTGTGGCTGAATGCTTATATGCAGAGAATGGTGGGTATGGTTGAACGTGATAAGAACCACGCCTCCATTATTATCTGGTCTCTGGGTAACGAGTCCGGCATCGGCTTTAACCACCATGCTATGTACCAGTGGACCAAGCAGCGCGATCCAGGCCGTCCGGTTCAGTATGAAGGTGGCGGCTCTGATACTGCGGCAACCGATATTATCTGTCCTATGTATGCGCGAGTGGATCAGGATCAGCCATTTGAAGCCGTGCCTAAGTGGGCAATTAAAGGCTGGATCACCCGTCCGGGCGAAAACCGTCCGCTGATCCTTTGTGAATATTCACACGCTATGGGTAACAGCTCTGGTAGCTTTAATAAGTACTGGGAAGCGTTCCGTCAGTATCCTAGACTTCAGGGCGGCTTTATCTGGGACTGGGTTGATCAGGGCCTGACCAAGTATGATGAAAACGGCCAGAAGTTCTGGGGTTATGGTGGTGACTTTGGTGATGAAATCAACGACCGTCAGTTCTGTATCAATGGCCTGATGTTCCCGGACCGTACTCCGCATCCTTCTCTGTTTGAAGTGAAGAAGGCACAGCAGTTCTATCAGTTTGCGCTTCATAATGAGAATGGTCTTGCGATTGAAGTCACCAGTGAGAATCTGTTTGCGGCAAGTGAAGATGAAACACTGAAGTGGCAGGTCTGCGAAGAAGGTAAAGTTATCGCAAGCGGTGAGTTTGAGCTTGATATTCAGCCTTCAGAAACCAAAGTGTTTAAGCTGGCGGATAATCTGCCGGAAGTGGCTGCCGGTAAAGAGAGCTACCTGAATATTGACTTGGTTCTGAACAAGGATCTGAAGTGGGCGGAAAAAGGCCATGTTACAGCGCAGGAGCAGTTGCCACTGTCCGGCTCACTAAGCCTTGCGCCGGTAAGTGATGAGGAGGTTGCTATGTCGCCGCCACAGGTTAAAACTTCAGAAGAGGCGATCACTGTTAAGACTTCGTCATCTGTGATCAGTTTTGAAAAGGGCAGCGGTGCCTTGTCTTCCTGGATAAAAGAAGGTGAAGAGCAGCTTATTGAACCGCTGAAAGATAACTTCTACCGCGCACCGCTGGATAACGATATCGGCACCAGTGAAGCTGACTTTGTTGATCCTAACTCCTGGATCAGCAAGTGGAGCCAGTCAGGCCTGGACTCTCTGACCCGTGAATGCAAATTCATTCAGGTGGAAGAGACGGCTAAGAGCGCGCTTGTTTCTGCTTCTTACCACCATTTTGCTAATGGTGAAGTGGTGCTTATTTCTGAGTGGAAATATGAAATCACAGGTGATGACAAGCTGGCGGTATCAGTGGTGGTTGATGTGGCGGAAGGCCTGCCTTCTTTGCCTCGTGTTGGCTGTGAGTTTGCACTTCCGGTTCCGGCTTCAAACATTGACTGGTACGGACGCGGCCCTCACGAAAACTACCCGGATCGTATGAGCTCAGCAAGAGTGGGTGAGTATTCTCTGCCGGTTGAAGAGATGCATACTGACTATATCTTCCCATCGGAAAATGGCCTTCGCTGCGATGTGAAACGCGTTAAAGCAGGAAACATGCTGGTTGAAGGTGATTTTAACTTTGCGGTAAGCCGTTACAGTCAGACAACTCTGGCAGAAGCGAAGCACACCAATGAACTGAAAGCTGATGACTGCCTGTATGTACGCCTTGACGGATATTCAATGGGCATCGGCGGTGATGACTCATGGAGCCCGAGCGTTCATAAAGAGTTTCTGTTGGAAGACTCTCGTTATGAGTACAGCTTTACCCTGTCGCTTTAACGTTCGCGGTTGAACATTGATAAAAAAGCCCGGTTTGATTATCAAGCCGGGCTTTTTACCTTTGCTATGAAGCTTATATCTGCTCTAACTTCACAAGAACCGCAGTCTCAGGATCCAGAACAGGCACAGCAATACCTGCTTTCTCCAGCCACTCTCCGGAACAAGCCATCTCTTCTTTAGTCCATTGTGGTTGAGTATTCACAATGTCGTTAAAGTTATCCGGCTGATCCAGAAGCGTGATTTTGTAGACCGCCTCTTTCTTCAGCCCAGGAATACGCAGTGTACTGCTCAGTGAATTGGTTGGCATGGCCAGCTGAGCAATCATAATGGCAGCCTGCTTCTGATCTTCAGCAATCACACCGTGGGCAAGATGCGCTTCATCATCCGTGTTAAAGCGAACGCCCTTGCCGCTGTGCAGAAGCGGGCGAAGCTGTTTATGCAGCTCGATATACTTAATAAAGCCCTCTTTTTCTTCGGCGGCTTCTTTAACCGGATCCAGCTCAATCCCCATATGACCGAACAGAGCCGTCAGGCCGCGGAAGTTGATGTCGTGGGTACGGCGAGTGCTGTGGCAGTGTTTGGCACCGATATGACAGCCCATCACCTCAGGCGGGAAGAAGTAGCTCATGCCACGCTGGATTTGCTGACGCTCCAGAGCATCGTTGTTATCGGAAGCCCAGAAGCGAAGGGTGCGTTTTAGTACCTCAAAGTCTATACGGCCACCGCCCGCAGCGCAGGATTCGATTTCAACACCCGGGTGTTTGGCTACCAGTTTATCGACCAGCTGATAGTAGCGCTCAACCTGCTTGTGGCCAGATGCGTAGCCATTGTGTCCGGGCTGGACGATCTCGCGGTTCATATCCCATTTGATGTACTCAATATTGTAGGTACTCAGGAAGTGATCAAGGCGATCGAACAGATAGTCAAAGGCTTCATCAATCTGCAGGTTGATAGCGTACTGGTTGCGTCCGGTTGGCTGCTCGTAACCATCAACGGCTAACAGCCACTGCGGATGAGTGCGGTAAAGATCCGAGTCTTTGTTGATCATTTCCGGCTCAAACCAGAGGCCGAATTCCATACCCTGATCATTGACATGTTCAACGAGCTTCTGCAGGCCTTCCGGATACTTATCTTCATCCAGATACCAGTCGCCCAGCGCGGCTTTATCGCCATCGCGCTTACGGAACCAGCCATCATCGATAATAAAGCGCTCCACGCCCATCTCAGCTGACTGGGTTGCCATATCCATAATGTAGTCAGGATCGTGGTCGAAATAGATGCCTTCCCAGGTGTTCAGGTGAATCGGGCGGGGCTTGGATGAGATTCGGCTACCAAGAATGTTTTCTCTTACATGCTGGTGGAAATGCTGACTCATCTTATTCAGGCCACTGTCGCTGTATGCTGCGTACAACCAGGGCGTTGAGATACTTTCACCTTTCTCAAGAACGATTTCACCCGGCAGATAAAGCGCTTCAGCCTGCATAAAGCGGCGTCCGTCGGCTTTAACATCCACGCGCATTCTGTGGTTACCACTCCAGGCAAGATGGAAGCCCCAGCTTTCGCCGCTTAGCTCATCAAAGCCTTTTGTTCCGGCAATCAATGCAGGGTAGTGTTCATGTGAAGTGCGTCCGCGACGGTTTTCCTGCTGGTAACCGCCCTGAGTCAGAAGTGTACGTGTCTGCTGGAACTCATTTACCCAGCGGCCGTAGTAGGTCAGCAGCTCTTTTGCTCTTTCCGGCAGAGGCAGGGTGCTTGCCAGACGGTTAACTGAATAAGGGCCATCCTGAAGGTTTGTCAGGGTATGGCGCACTTTGACTACATCATTTTTATCCAGTGACAGTTCAGTTTTAAGCGCAAGACCGGCCAGTTCATCTTCACTGGTGATAATCAGTGAGTGATCCTTGCTTTCAACGGACTTGTTGATAAATACCGGAGCCCAGTGCTGACCATTACGGTGACCTTCCAGAGCGGGGCTGCTGAACAGGCCTCTGCCCAGTTCCGGATGCAGAGTCATTGGAATATCTGTATCCAGCCGGCCATAGGGGATAGCTCTGGAAAGGGTTTGTTCTTCGTGCTGCTTGTGGGAGTTGAAAGCTTCTCCCCAGTAAAGGATTTCTGTGTAATCACACAGTTTAAATAAAATTTCAGTTTCTGTTCCCTTAAGGGACACAATCTGTTCGTTCATAGTTGTTCACTATTGTTATCTCGGTGAAGATATTATGGGGGATCGCTTTGGAAGAAACTGTGAATTAGTTCACTTAGTGGTAACGTTTACACTTAAGGGTGCATCTGAGTAAATTGATATCAGGTCAGGCGGAGGTGAGTTCTGTTGGCATGATAAGCAAAAAATAAAAAAGGCAGGAATTTATCCTGCCTTTTACTGATCCTTTTTAAACTATCTGGTGTTTTAAACAACCATTGATAGTGTGTTCACCCAGTGCTGCATATCAGTGTCGCTGACGTTATCGCTTATGGATGAAATCACAGAAAGCAATTGGGTACATGCAGGTGAGTTAAATGTGTAATCGGTTATAACAGCCCATCCTTGAACCACGCACTGGCCTCCCATATTGACGATAAAGTCAGACACTTCATTCGCACAGGAGTCACTATAGGTTTCAATCTTGTAGATATCGTTCATCCGATACCCTCCGCTGTTTTATTGGAACATTATCACCCGTTACAGGAAAATGTGTCGCACGGGTCAACTTACGATTTGATTATGTGATAGTTAGGTCAATAAAACTGTGAGCTGCTTCAAGATGTGAGAGCGTTTACACAAAAGTGGTAGGATGAGTGTTATTTCGATGTTAACAGGGAAAGAATCAGGTTAGGCCAGGCCCTGAATAATGACGAATTTTTCTAACAACTCTTCATCAGTTTCAACGTGCTGGGGATCGGTAATGATGCACTTGGTGATAGGACAAACTGACTGGCAGGTTGGTGCATCATAATGACCTTTACATTCGGTACACAGGTTTGGATCGATCTCATAGATCTCGTCGCCCATAGATATAGCGTTGTTCGGACACTCGGGTTCGCACATATCACAGTTAATGCAGCTGCTTTGTATCAGAAGAGCCATGGAAATACCTATCAGGGAATGCGTAAGGAATAAAACTGGGCGCGAAGTGTAGCATAAATTGAGCTACAAGCCATGATATTGGGAATTTTATTTATACCTCTGGCAACTTCAGGATAGGGTTCGAAGCACCGTATCTTGAAGTTACCTGAAGTATTATGCTGCTATCTGGAGGGCAAGATTCCAGTTGTGAAGATCCGATTCACTTACATCGTCAGAAATGCGTGAAATGTCCGGAAGCAGACTCAGAGAGTTCTGACTGCTGAAACAGTGATCGGTAATGACTGCCCATCCCTGAACTACACATCGTCCGCCCATTTTTAAAATGTAGCCAGAGATCTTGTCTGCACAAGATTCGCTGTAGGTTTCGATTTTGTAGATACCGTTCATAATATAAGACTCATATTTGGTTGTTTATTTACTAGCACCAACGACGTTTCTTATTTTTATTTTTCACAACATCCTATGCATTTTAAGTACCAATGCAATACTTAGCAGAGCTTATTATGTAAATTGTTATTATTTTTACTTTGTCATAACAAGAAATTAGCCGGAAATTTAAATTTCCGGCTAATTTGTTTAAAAGTATAAAAACTGAGCAACAGTGGCGGTTATTTGCCGGTTGGGTTTCTTGTGTCCTGTCCGGCGTTAAGGTTTCGCATCAGCAGACCGTACTCAAGATCCATATCTTCAGGAACCGGGATAAAGACAAAGTGGCCGTTACCTTTCGCATCGTCAATGGATTCAGACTTACGGTTTTCCATCTGATTAAGTGTAAAGATAACATTGCCTTGCGGAGTCATCAGCTCCAGGCTGTCGCCAATCATAAACTTGTTTTTTACTTCCACTTCTGCCAGCTCGCCACGACGCTTGCCGGTAAACTCGCCCACAAACTGCTGGGAGTCAGAAACCGAGTAGCCGTAATCGTAGTTCTGATACGCGTCATGAGTATGACGGCGAAGGAAGCCTTCGGTATAACCACGGTGTGCAAGGCTCTCCAGTGTGCCCATCAGGCTGGTATCAAATGGCTTGCCGGCTACCGCATCGTCAATTGCCTTGCGGTAAACCTGTGCCGTTCTTGCGCAGTAGTAGAAAGATTTAGTACGGCCTTCGATTTTCAGTGAGTGAACACCCATTTTCGTCAGGCGCTCAACATGCTGAATTGCACGAAGATCCTTTGAGTTCATGATGTAGGTGCCGTGCTCATCTTCAAATGCCGCCATTTTTTCGTCAGGGCGGTGGCTTTCAGAAAGCAATACAACTTCATCTGTAGGTTTGCCAAGGCCGATGGTGTTGTCAGGACGTTCCTGCGCTTCCTGAATTTCAACGATCTGCCCTGCGTCGTCCTGCTCTGCTTTTTCCACTTTATATTCCCAGCGGCAGGCGTTGGTGCAGGTACCCTGGTTAGGGTCACGCTTGTTGATGTAGCCAGAAAGCAGGCAGCGGCCGGAGTACGCCATGCAAAGCGCACCATGAACAAAGATTTCAATTTCTGTGCCCGGGCATTTTTCGCGGATCTCTTCGATCTCTTCCAGAGAAAGCTCTCGGGAAAGAATGACACGCTCAACGCCCTGTGATTCCCAGAATTTTACTGTCGCCCAGTTAACCGCGTTCGCCTGCACTGAAAGGTGGATAGGCATTTCAGGAAAAGCTTCACGAACCATCATAATCAGACCAGGATCAGACATGATCAGCGCATCAGGGCCCATATCCACAACCGGTTTCAGGTCACGGATAAACGTCTTCAGTTTAGAGTTATGCGGCTGGATGTTACATACAACGTACAGCTTTTTACCCTGAGCATGCGCTTCATCGATACCGATTTTCAGGTTCTCGTGGTTAAATTCGTTGTTACGAACACGAAGGCTGTAACGAGGCTGGCCAGCGTACACCGCATCTGCACCGTAGGCGAATGCGTAACGCATATTCTTAAGGCTGCCCGCAGGGGACAGTAGTTCTGGTTTAAACATTGCTAAATTCTCTGTCTGATTATAAGTCAGGATCACGCTACCTGATAGCGGGATGGGGAGGCGGATTTTACGGGAAAATTTGGGATTAGGATAGGGGAAAACTTGAACTTTGTTGGCGTTTTGAAGTGTTGTCTTGTAGCAGGAGTTTGGTCTATGGGCCCTGGGCCCTGGGACGGACTTCGTCCTATTAGGCCCTGGGAGTATAGTATTGGCATTTCCCAGGGCCCAGAAACCTAGGGCCGAGGGCCCCTTATTATTCTTCCGGCAATCCCCCCAACGCCTCATAAAGCGCCGGAAGAAAAACACTAAACTCCGAACTCATCAAAGAGATATCCGCGTCAAAGCGTGCGGCCTGATCTTCTCTTGGGATATCTTCATTCTCATCTTTCAGTTCATCGCTGAATTTAAGGCGCTTGATGCTGCCGTCGTCTGCCAGAAGGAACTCGATTCTTTCCTGCCAGTTCAGAGCCAGTTTAGTTACAACTTTATTGGCTTCGATATGGTTCAGGATCTCTTCTGCGCTCAGTTCCTGCTTCTTACAGCGGATGATGCCGCCATCTTCCTGTACTGACCGTAGCTCCGCCTCGTCCAGCATTTCGAATCCGTGTGGTGCTTCACCGGATTTCACCCACTCGGTCATTGACTCATCAACATCTCTTTCCGGGAAGGCCGGAACAACCGGAAGGCTGCCCATGGTTTTACGCAGCAGAGCCAGAACATCTTCGGCTTTTTTATAGCTGCTTGCGTCAACCAGGATCATCCTTTCTTCTGGCAGGATTAATACAAAGGTATTCTGGCTGCGGCTGAAGGCGCGGGGAAGCAGGTCGACAATAATATCTTCCTTAATGTTGTCCTTCTCTTTCTTATTCAGAGGGCGGCCACCTTCCTGCTCCATCATCTCAACTTTTTCAGTCATAGAATCTTTAATCACAGAAGCCGGAAGCATTTTTTCTTCTTTTTTAGCGCAGATAAGAATACGTTTCTCAGAAACATGGGTCATCATATCGCCATGTTTTCCCATCACGTTGCACCAGCCGGTTTTGCTCTTATCCTGACTGCCACATGGAGTAAAGCGGAACTCTTCCAGTTGCTTTTCCAGTTTATCTGCGTTGAATTCGATATCGCGGTTGAAGCGATAAACCAGACAGTTTTTAAACCACATAGTTGCTCTCTTTTCACTCTGTTTAGTGGCCGCAATAATAGGTGAAATAAGCGGGTTTGTAGAGTGCTTTGTTTAACTTAGCGGGCTAACTTTCTGTATTTTGCGCCGAATCTTCTTTTTTAAGAAGCAATGAACTGAATACGACAGTTATATGAAAAATAGTTTGCAAAGGTCACAAAAGTGTCATACTAAGTACAGATAATGCGTAGCGTTGACAGATACTCAAAAGGTTATTCAATTATGGCGAGAAGGATTCTGGTTGTTGAAGATGAAGCCCCGATTCGTGAGATGCTTTGCTTCGTTCTTGAACAAAAAGGCTATCAGGCAGTAGAAGCAGAAGATTACGATACTGCGCTTAGCAAGCTGTGCGAACCCTACCCGGATCTGATTCTTCTGGACTGGATGCTGCCAGGTGGTTCCGGTATCAATATGATCAAACATCTGAAGCGTGATGAGCTAACCCGCAATATTCCGGTTGTTATGCTAACCGCTCGTGGTGAAGAAGAAGACAAGGTTAAAGGGCTGGAAGTGGGCGCAGATGACTACATCACTAAGCCGTTCTCACCGAAAGAACTTGTCGCTCGCCTGAAAGCCGTTATCCGCCGCGTAACTCCGACAGCTCTTGAGGATGTAATTGACGTTCAGGGCCTGAGACTGGATCCTGTATCGCATCGCGTAACAGTGAATGATGAAGCGATAGATATGGGACCTACAGAGTTTAAGATGTTGCATTTCTTTATGACGCATCAGGAACGTGTTTACAGCCGCGAGCAGCTTTTGAATAACGTCTGGGGTACCAATGTATATGTTGAAGACCGTACTGTAGACGTACATATCCGCCGCCTGCGTAAAGCGCTTGAAGGTGAAGGGCACGACAAGCTGGTGCAGACCGTTCGCGGAGCTGGCTACCGTTTTTCAACAAAAGCTTAATTGAACTGTCAGGATATAAGGTATCCGGTGACGGAGAACTAGATGGTTGAAAAGTTAACCTGGAAAAAGCTAGCCTGGTCGCTAGCTTTTTTTTACACCCCCTGGGTAATAGTGGGGTGGCTGTTTGGATATATGCCGTGGTTGCTGCTAGCTGCCACGGTTATTCAGCTTTTCTGGCACCTGCATAATCAGGTGCGGCTCTCTTCCTGGCTCTGGGATGAGAAGCGATTGACACCGCCTTCGGGCACCGGCCACTGGGAAGGCCTGTTTAATGGTATTTACCGTCTTCAGCAGCGTCAGAGAAGAAGGCGCAAAGAGCTGACCAATCTTATCCGCCGTTTCAGAAACGGTGCCGAAGCGCTGCCGGATGCCGTGGTGGTTTTCCGTGGTGAAGGTAATATTGTCTGGTGTAACAAACTGGCTCAGCATCTGCTTGGCTTCCGCTGGCCGGATGATTCCGGACAGCCTATTTCAAATCTTATCCGTACTCCCGATTTCATCAAATATCTGAACAAAAACGATTTCTCTGAACCTCTTGAGATGCGCTCACCGCTGAATATCGAGCGTATGCTGGAACTGCGTATCGTACCTTACACTGAGGGTGAGCACCTGATGGTGGTTCGTGACGTTAGTCAGCTTAAACAGCTTGAGGGGATGCGCCGCAATTTCTTTGCTAACGTCTCTCACGAACTGCGCACGCCAATGACAGTACTTCAGGGCTATCTGGAGATGACGGAAGATCCGGATATGGTGGTTGGCCCTATGTGGACCAAAGCTCACGGTGTAATGACCGAGCAGCTTAACCGGATGAACAGCCTTGTCAGCCAGTTGCTGACGCTCTCCAAAATTGAAGCGGCACCAATGCATGAGTTGGATCAGGTGGTGAATGTTCCGCGTATGCTGGAAGTGCTTGAGAAAGAAGCTGTCACGCTCAGCGGAGATCAGGGTCATGTATTTGATTTTGATATTGATACAGACCTTTCGGTTCTGGGCGATGAAGACCAGTTACGCAGTGCGATTTCTAACCTGGTTTATAACGCAGTTAAATACACGCCTCCGGGCGCTAATATTCATGTTCGCTGGTATCAGACCAAGAAAGGGGCGCACCTGGATGTGGAAGACAGCGGTGAAGGTATTGAACCACAGCACCTGCACCGCCTGACAGAGCGTTTCTACCGGGTTGATAAGGCGCGCTCCCGTGATACCGGCGGCAGCGGACTTGGGCTTGCCATTGTTAAGCATGCACTGAACCACCATGACTCTGCTCTGGAAATCAGTAGTGAAGTGGGGATTGGGAGTCAGTTTTCGTTTGTGTTGCCCGGGCGGCTTATTGTTAAATAGTCAGATATACATTCCCACGCTGGAGCGTGGGAACGAGAGGACATTCCCAGACCAATGAAGAGATTGTTAGGTGCTTTGCTCACGATTGCTATGTTGTCAGTTGGCCATATTTCAATAGCAAAAGACCTGCCCGAATACAACCGTATTCAGGGGCTGTCAGGTAACCTTACTTCTACCGGGTCAGATACGCTGGCGAGCATTATGTCCCGCTGGAGTGAAGAGTTTCAGGAAATTTACCCTAACGTGGTGATGCAGGTGCAGGCGTCGGGTTCTTCGACGGCGGGGCCGGCTTTGGCGGAAGGGACTGCTCAACTGGGGCCTATGAGCCGGCTGATGCGCCTAAAAGAGATTGAAGCCTTTGAGCGGGAGCACGGCTACAAACCGACGGCGTTAAGAGTCGCGATTGATGCTATCGGTATCTTTGTTCACGAAGATAACCCGGTTAAAGGTCTGAACTTTGAACAGATTGACGCGATTTTTTCTATTACCCTGAACTGTGGCGGGCACTTCCCGATTGAAACCTGGCAGCAACTGGGGCTTGACGATAGCTGGGCCAAAAGGCGCTTCCAGCTGTTCGGGCGAAATTCTGTTTCTGGTACCTATGGTTTCTTTAAGCAAACTGCACTTTGCGGCGGTGACTTTAAGCAATATGTGAATGAATTGCCGGGTTCGGCTTCAGTGGTTCAGTCGGTCGCATCTTCTATCAACACTATCGGTTATTCGGGAATCGGTTATCAGGTTTCAGGGGCTAAGTATCTGCCTATTGCCAGATATGGCAGCGACTATATTGAAGCCACCCCGGAAAATATCTCTGCCGACAAGTATCCTCTGTCCAGATACCTCTATGTTTACGTGAATAAGCACCCGACCAAACGGCTTTCGCCAATAGAAAGAGAGTTTATCCGCTTTATCTACTCAAAGCAGGGGCAGGAGATGGTTCAGAAAGATGGCTATGTGCCAGTGAGTCAGGAGATTGCGGATAAAGAATTGCAGAAAGTGGGATTATAGAACACTCCCCGGGGGGAGTGTTCTTAAGCTTCGAAGTTCAGCTTTTATTTATTTTCTTCGCTTAACCGTTTTTCGTTCTCTTTTCTGATCTGCTTCTCTACCTGTTTGATGTAGTCGTAAATGGCAATCTGAGAGCGGATCTTCTTACGGTTACCCCTTGGCACGTACTTATTGCTCATCTCTGCATCAATAAGGCGGGCTTTAACGGTATCCGTAAAGTGGATATCGATTATATCCATAATACGTTTCTTAAGCCTTTCATCCTTAATCGGAACGGCTACTTCGATACGGTTATCAATATTTCGTGTCATCCAGTCAGCAGAGGAGATATAAACCGCAGGATCACCGCCGTTTTCAGTGATGATGACCCGAGGGTGCTCAAGGAAGCGGTCAACGATACTGATAATCTCGATGTTCTCACTTACGTTTTTAACGCCGGGAACCAGAGAGCACATACCACGGATGATCATCTTGATCTTAACTCCGGCAGCGCTTGCGCCGTAAAGTTTGTTCACCAGGCCTTTATCTACCAGGTTGTTCACTTTTAAAGTGATGCCTGCTTTCTTGCCTTCCTTCGCGTTGGCGATTTCAGTGTCTATCAGACGGTAAAGCTGCTTTCTTGAGTTACGCGGCGAAACAATCAGCTGATCAAAACGAACCGGACGGTATGGATTCTCGATATAGCCGAATACATTACGCACTTCATCAGTGATCTCTTTTTTCGCAGTCAGAAGAGAGAAGTCAGTGTAGATACGCGCGGTTTTCTCATGGAAGTTACCTGTACCCACGTGTGCGTAGCGAACGATTTCATCGTTTTCACGACGGGAAATCAGCAGCAGCTTAGAGTGAATTTTAAGGCCCGGAGCACCGAATAGTACATGAACACCCGCCTCAGTCAGTACCTTAGACCATTCGATATTGGCTTCTTCATCAAACCGCGCCTGAAGCTCAACAATAACCGTGACTTCTTTGCCACTATGAACAGCATCAATCAGCGAGTTCATTAGCTTCGAGTTTTTCGCAACACGATAGATGTTTATCTTGATGCTGAGTACTTTTGGATCGAACGAAGCCTGACGTACCAGCTCTGTGATGTGATCAAAGGTATGGTATGGGTAATAAAGCAGAATGTCCTTTTCGCGGATAGCGTCAAAGGCGTTGTTGTGGTTCTCAAAATCCGCGCTCGGAAGCGGAGGAAGCGGTTTGTTTTCCAAATATTCACGGCCAACATTGGGGAAGCCGATAAAATCGTTAAAGTTGTGGTAGCGTCCGCCCGGAAGCAAGCTGTCGTAGTTTGAGATTTTCAGCGTGTCACACAGGAAAGAAAGCATATCCTGTGGCATATCTTTTTCATAAACGAACCGGACCGGCATGGCTGACAGACGCTGAGCCACACCTTCTGACATCTGCTCCAGAAGACTGTGTTCCACTTCGTAGCCCAGATCATATTCAGCGTCACGGGTCATTTTAAATGCGTAGCAGTCAAGTGCATCATATTCAAAGAAGCCACGGAAAATATCATCCAGACAAGAACGGATAATGTTATCCAGCAGAATAATGGTTTTACGGCGCTTTCCTTTCTCTTCAGGAACCATCACAAAACGCGGAAGCTGATCAGTCGGGATCTCTAAAAGAGCATACTGCGGATCTGAGTCATCTTTTCTGATGCCAACTCCAAGGTAAGCATATTCATCTTTCAGGAACTGAAGAACGTCGATATCTTCAGTCATCAGAAGGGGGGTGATGTGAGGAAGCACTTCCTTACGGAAGTATTTTTTTACCCACTTCAGCTGATGCTCGCTAAGCTGTGTTTCGTTAACAAGGAAGATTCGCCTTCTTGCCATCTCCATCAGAAGTTCGTTGTATAGCTCATTGAACCTTTCATCCAGCTCGGCGGCCTTTTTTTGCATCTTCGCCAGAAGTTCTTTAGCATTGTCCTTACGGCCACTTTCCTGAGCAATCAGAATTCGACGTTTAACGTCGGCAAAACGAACTTTATAGAACTCGTCTAAGTTGTTAGCAAAAATACCTAAAAAGCGCACTCTTTCGATAAGTGGCACGGTTTTGTCTGCCGCTTCCTGTAGAACGCGTTCGTTAAATGAAAGCCAGCTCAGCTCTTTTTCAATATACAGCGTTTCTGCGCTCATGATACCTTCCGATGTTGTTAACTTGCCCGGGAACAGAGTTCCAAAAAATACTGATAGAGGGGTAGATAGTGAAACTTAAACTTTAATTATTACATCTATATGTCACAGATAAATCTTAGCGTAACTTTCAGTAAGTTACAGTATGTGAAGGGGCGAATTTTTAAGAAAAGTTCTATCCTGTGTAATATAAGTGTCATCTATTCGTAATAGTATTTGAAGGTTTAATGGTCGGGTAGACATAACCAGCATGCCACAGGCGGAATTTTCTTTAAAAGAACGGGACAGAACACGATATATCAAAGATCGCGTGGCTCGCACCTTGGTGACATCCGGGGGTGTGACGGTTCTGCTTGCGCTTGTACTTATCTTCTTCTATCTGATTTCTATTGTTCTTCCTGTTTTTTCAGGGGCTTCGCTGGAAAAAGTTGCTGATTACTCTTATCAGCAAGATTCCGGGATTGTTGCCATGGGAGTGGACAATTATGGTGAGAATCTATTTCTGTTCGATAACCTTGGCTCTCTTTCCTATATCAGCTTGGATGCAGACAAGGCAGATAAGCCAAAGAGACTCACTTCTCTTCTTTCATCTCAGGTGATAGACAGCCCCAGCGCATTCTCTCCTGCCAGCAGTGCAATGGGCTGGTATGGTTACGGCAGTTCGCAGGGGGCAGTGGTTGCTGTCCGGCCGAAGTTTAATGTCTCTTTTACCAACAGCGGAAAGGTGCTGACACCGGATCTGGAGTCGTTTCTGGATGGCAGAGAGATTGTGTTGGACCAGGGGCAACAGGCTCTGAAGCATCTGGCGCTGGCGGTAAATGATGAGCTGGGCATTTTTGCCGGCATAACAGAAAGCGGTGCAACCGTTGCAAAAGAGGTAAAGGCTCAGCTTGATAACAAAGAACAAGTCGTCAGCAGAGCCCTGATTGTTCCTCAGTTGCCACAGGCCGTAAGCAAAATTATTCTTTCTCCTGATGGTAAGCAGCTGTTCGCTTTGTCTGAGAATGAGCTTATTGTGGCGGTAAGAAAACGCCTGGGCTTTATGGTCAGAGATATCATTGATCTTTCTAAGGGAGAAGCAGAAAAGGCGGTTTTAAATATTAAGCTACTGGCCGGTGCCCAGTCTTTGCTGGTTTCGCACGCGGACAATACGGTGTCACAGTGGTTTGATGTGCTGAATGAGGGCCAGAGGTATCTGACTTTCATCAGAAGCCTGGATACGGATAAGCAACTGGCGAATCTGCTGCCTAACTCTCAGAAAAAAGGTTTCCTGAGTTTTCATCAGTCAGGCGTGATAGAAGGGCATTACACAACCAGTGAAAGCCGGGTGTTTTCCGATAAGTTACTGGATAAAACGCCTGATCTTGCCGCTTTATCGGTAAACGAAAAATTTCTGGCAACGCTGAGCGATAACAGAGTGACTCTGTTTTCTGTAGACAACCCGCATCCGGAGATCTCGTTCAAGTCATTATGGCGTAAAGTCTGGTATGAGAATTACCCTGAGCCGGAATATGTCTGGCAGTCTACGGCAGCCAGTGATGAGTATGAAGCTAAGTTCAGTTTTGTTCCTATCACCTTTGGTACTCTCAAAGCCGCTCTCTTCTGTATGCTGATCTCGACACCGATTGCTGTACTGGGCGCGATATATACTGCTTACTTTATGACACCAGCAATGCGCCGGGTAGTGAAGCCAAGTATCGAACTGATGGAAGCCCTGCCTACGGTTATTATCGGTTTTCTGGCGGGGATGTGGCTGGCTCCGATTGTGGAGAGGCACCTTCCGGCTGTGTTTATACTCTTTGTTATGCTGCCGCTTTTTATATTGCTGGTGGGGGCTCTGTGGACACTGATACCACGACATGTGATGGATAAGCTGCCAAATGGCTGGCATGCACTGATTCTGATCCCTGTGACCCTTATTGTTATCGTGACTGTATTAAACTTCAGTGATGATCTGGAAATGCTGTTATTTAGCGGCGATATCCGGGTTTATCTGGCTCAGTATGGTATTGATTTTGACCAGCGAAATGCTCTGGTTATCGGTATTGCCATGGGGTTTGCGGTGATTCCCAGCATATTTACCATAGCGGAAGATGCGGTATTTTCGGTTCCCAAGCATCTGTCTGACGGGTCTCTGGCGTTAGGGGCAACGCACTGGCAGACTCTGACCCGTGTGGTTCTGCTGACGGCGAGTCCGGGCATATTTTCAGCGGTTATGATTGGTTTAGGACGCGCAGTGGGTGAAACCATGATTGTTTTAATGGCCACAGGTAACACTCCGGTGCTTGACTGGAATGTTCTTGAAGGGATGCGCACACTGTCGGCAACCATCGCCGTGGAAATGCCGGAATCGGAAGTGGGCAGTACGCACTACCGCTTGCTGTTTCTGTCTGCTCTGATTCTGTTTGTGTTCACTTTTGCTGTTAACTCTCTGGCTGAGATGGTTCGTCACAGGCTGAGAGTGAAGTACAGCTCAATGTAATTGTAGGGTTTGAAATAGAAATGATTCAGTGGGTTAAATCAGGAAAACCATGGATATGGTTATCGGGAGGAGCAGTCAGCATTAGTCTGATCGCTGTTCTTGGCCTGCTATTGCTCATTGGATGGAAAGGGCTGACCTATTTCTGGCCTATGCCCGTATATCAGTGGGAAGATGCCAGCGGCAACAGGATTATTGGACAGGTATACCAGAAAGACTCGGTTCCCGTTGAGCATGTTATCCATGCTAAGCAGCGCCTTCCTGAGGAGGTTTACCAAAGTGGCAGCGTGGAAAGGCTGAATATCAAAGTGGCCAATCGAGAGCTCTATCCGCTTGATTTTATCTCTGTGCTTTCCAGTGACCTGAAGCTAACCGGAGCCCCTGAAAATATTGTGGTACTGGAAAGAGCCAGACACGGCAGTTTCTTTGGCACACCTGTGGCTTATATCGCTAAAAATATAACGCAGACTGAAGATGTAAAAGGACTTCTGGAAGAGGGAATAGAGTCTGCCGCCGCCTCCAGAGAAGAGATTGTGAGAATCTCTGAAAACGAGATAAAACCCGTTGGCTGGGAGCTGAGCCAGCTTAAGCTGGAGAGAAGAAAAGCTGAACTGAATAACAGCTTAACCGAGGCCTATTTAACCGATTATAACAAGAGAAAAAACGAGCTGAGTGCCCGGCTTTCTGAGGCTGAGCTGAAGCTGGTATTGCTTCAGAAGCGTCTCGACCAGGAAAAACTGGTGGTGCAGGACATGACAGGCGCTCAGACAGAGGTATCGCTGGGAAGTATACTCAATGCCTGGTATCCGAATAATATGAGTTACCTGGAAAAGGTGCAGCACTGGCTGATTCAGGTTAAGCAGTTTCTGCTTGAGCAGCCAAGGGAAGCCAACTCCGAAGGCGGGATCTTTCCTGCCATATTCGGTACCGTGTTTCTGGTGCTTCTGATGTCGGTAATTGTTATGCCGCTTGGGGTAATGGCTGCCATTTATCTTCATGAATACGCAAAGGAAGGCCCGCTGACCCGTCTGATTCGCATCGCTGTCATGAACCTGGCGGGTGTGCCTTCCATTGTCTATGGTGTCTTTGGCCTGGGATTCTTTGTTTATACTATCGGCGGCTCGCTTGATGATCTGCTTTATGCAGACAAGCTGCCTACGCCAACATTCGGAACTCCGGGCGTGCTCTGGTCAGCATTGACACTGGCCCTGCTGACTCTTCCGGTGGTAATCGTTGCCACGGAGGAGGGTTTGAGCCGGATACCGAATTCGGTAAGACACGGTTCACTGGCGCTCGGAGCAACCCAGTTTGAGACTATCTGGCGTATTGTTCTGCCTATGGCAAGTCCGGCTATTATTACCGGACTGATCCTGGCTGTAGCCCGTGCAGCAGGTGAGGTAGCGCCGCTGATGCTGGTGGGGGTGGTTAAACTGGCACCAACACTGCCGGTAGATACCACATTCCCCTATGTGCATCTGGAAAGAAAGTTTATGCACATGGGGTATCATATTTACGATTTAGGTTTTCAGTCACCGAATATTGAAGCAGCAAGACCTCTGGTGTACGCCACTTCATTTTTGCTGGTGACCGTTATTGTCGGGCTAAACTTAACGGCGATTAATATCAGAAATAACCTGCGGGAGAAATTCCGTACTCTGGGACAAGATTAAGCATGTTTTCTATAGATACAGCTCTGGGCTATACGCCCCCACTGGATGTAAATAATCTTTCTGATGAAGATACCGCTATCTCCATCGAAGGGCTGAACCTGTTCTATAAAAATGGCAGTCAGGCACTGAAAGACATTTCAATGCGCATTCCAAAGGGAAAAGTAACGGCGTTTATCGGCCCTTCAGGTTGTGGTAAATCAACGCTGCTACGCTGCATTAACCGGATGAATGATCTTATTGACGGGTGCCGGGTGGACGGCAAAGTCCACCTGCACGGGAAAAATGTCTATGATCCTCAGGTGGATGTGGCAACACTGCGCCGAAGAGTGGGAATGGTATTTCAGAGGCCGAATCCGTTCCCTAAATCCATCTATGAAAATGTGGTTTACGGCTTAAGGCTGCAGGGTGTTAAGAATGCCAGAACCCTGGATGATGCCGCTGAAAGATCCTTAAGAGCGGCCGCGCTCTGGGATGAGGTGAAAAACCGCCTGCATGAGAATGCCTTTGGGCTTTCCGGGGGTCAGCAGCAGCGCCTGGTTATTGCAAGAGCCATTGCCATTGAACCTGAGGTGCTGCTTCTGGATGAGCCAACATCGGCACTGGATCCGATATCGACACTGACCATTGAAGAGCTGGTGTACGACCTGAAAACCCAGTATACGGTGGTGATTGTCACTCACAACATGCAGCAGGCAGCAAGGGTTAGTGACCATACCGCCTTTATTCACCTTGGTGAACTGATTGAATATAGTGACACAGATTCAATTTTTACCTCGCCAAGAAAAAAACAGACTGAAGATTATATTACAGGCCGTTATGGTTAATAATCAGATTGTAAATAAATAACTTAAGGTATATCCATGCATTTTGGTCGCCACATATCCGGGCAGTTTAATGTTGAGCTGGAGTCCATCAGAACTCATGTATTAACCATGGGCGGTCTGGTTGAGCAGCAGCTCTCATTTGCCATGCAGGCTCTGAATAAAGACGATATTGAGCTGGCGAAAAAGGTAGTGCGTGATGACCATAAGGTCAATGCAATGGAAGTCTCTATCGATGAGGCCTGTACCCGGATCATCGCCAAAAGGCAGCCTACTGCGATAGATCTTCGTCTGATCATGGCGATTGTAAAAACCATCACAGACCTTGAACGTATCGGTGATGTTGCAATCCGGATTGCCCGTATTGCGATTAAGAAGCCATCCTCAAAAAATACCAAATTTCATGTCTCCCTTGAGCCACTATGCCGAAGTGCTATCGATATGCTGCATCAGGTTTTAGATGCCTTTGCCCGGATGGATCTGGATTCGGCTGCTGAGGTTTATAAGCTGGACAACAAGCTGGATGCGGAATACGAAGCCGTTACCCGTCAGTTGACCAAGCTGATGATGGAAAATCCGAAAGATATCCCGAATATTCTGCAGGTGATGTGGTCAGCACGTGATATTGAGCGGGTAGGGGATCGCTGTCAGAATATCTGCGAATACATTATTTACTTCGTCAAGGGGCGGGATATCCGTCATCTTGACGAAGATGATATAGATAAATACATCAAATAGCTTTTACGGCTACAGAACGGAAGAGTGTTCATTTTTCTGCCGCCTGTCACCTGTTTATCGCAAATGTAGGCAACGAAAGGTGCCATTTAATCGCCCCCAGGCGAATAATCAGGGTGGACACAGCTCCGGCTAAAAATGCCGTATTATTCTCACACCCCAGATGAAGCGCTGATACATGGAAAATACCCCCCATAATACAGGCGGTGGCATAGACTTCACTTCTTAGTACCATGGGAATTTCTCTGGCCAGAACGTCACGGATAATACCGCCGCCGCATCCGGTAATCACACCCATAATAACCGCTATCAGATAGGAGCCCTGATAGGAGAGTGCTTTTTCAACGCCTATGCCGACAAAGGCAGCCAGTCCGATGGCATCGCATACAGGTAAGACGTACCAGGGCAGGCGCTTTGGTCTGCGTACCAGCATCATAGTCAGCAGGCAGGTGATCAGAATAATCCAGATATAGGTGGAGTCTGTTATCCAGAATACCGGGGTTGCGCCCAGTGCCATATCGCGGATCGAGCCGCCACCAATGGCCGTTACACTGGCCAGAACCATCACACCAAAGGGATCCATCTTAAGGCGCCCGGCCAGAAGCACTCCGGATATTGCAAAGATCGCAGTGCCAAACATATCGATGAAATAGAGTAGTGATGAATCCATAGTTGTAACAGTCTGAGTTCAAAGAGGCTAAATTCTACGCCACTTTAGAAAAATGCAAAGTATTATTCTCTAGCACGATCAAGATAGTTGCAGACTTCCCGTACCGCGTTAAGCGAGCGGGGGGTTGGGCGGTTTATCCAGTCTGCGTTCAGTGACCAGATAGCTTGATTGGCTACAGCCGGTATCTGATCTTCCCATGCCATCCATTGCTCTGTGTTCTGGGTTGCGTGGGCGGAGGTGAATATCACTTCCGGAGCGCGTACAAGTACCTCTTCAAAGCTGACCTGCGGATAGGGGGCCGGAGTGTCTTTAAACACATTGACTCCGCCGCAAAGCTCAAATACCTCGCCAGGCCATGCTGACTGAGCCAGAGTATAGATTGGGCGTCCGCTTATCTGATAAAAGAAGGAGACTTTTTTACTTCCCTGATACTGCTTTCTTAGCTTGCCCAATTCGTCCCGGAACTGTTTCGCCCTGTTTTTTCCCTTTTCAGGTGCATCACTAAATTCACTCAGCTCTTCGATACGGGTTGCGATATCTGAAAGCGAGTCTGTATCGGTATAAAATATCTTATATCCCAGATCTTTTAGCTGACTCAGGGCGTTACCTGAGCCGCCGGACTTCCAGGCAACAATCAGATCCGGGTTCAGGGCGATAATGCGCTCTATATTGATGCTGCTGTATGCCGCCACATGTTCCAGCCGCTTTGCCTCTTCAGGGTAGTCACTGTGGACACTGGCTGCAATCATCTTACCGCCCAGGCCCGCAGCATAGGCGATTTCAGTGGAAGAGGGAGCCAGAGAAATAACACGCTCTATGGCAAGTGAGTAGTCACTTACCAGTAAAAGGCAGGCTGAGATCAAAAGTGGTTTCATTGCTTAATCAGACACCCTGATTAACGGCAAACATAACCATGCTCTGCAAAACCAGCCATACGCAGATCCGCCAGGCAAGCAGTCGCTGAACCTGAGAAAAGTGAATAGCAGCCGGAGCAATCCGGCCACCTATTTTAGGGCGGATGGTTTTCTTGCCAGAGTAGATTGCCGGACCACCCAACGAGAGCTCCAGTTTGCTGCCTACTGAGGCCAGTAGCCATGCGGGGCCAGGGGTAGGCCAGGTTTTACCCTGTTCAATCATTTGGCTGAATACGCGGGAAGCGCTCTTACCTGTTGCAATAAAAATACTGAACAGTCGTAGCGGGATAAAATCGAGCATTGCCAGCATCCGGATTGCGGGAATGCCAAATGGCAAAAACTCGTTCCGGCTCGGAGACCAGGCGCGAGCAAGCTCCTGGATCAGACGGTAAGTAAAGGCGCCGATTCCTCCGGTCAGTGCATACCAGAAAAGGACTGAGATAACGTTTCTGCCGTAACCAATAATGATGGTTTCAACACCGGCCTTGCCAAGTCCCAGAGGTGACAGGGTTGAGGTTTCTCGGTTAAGAAGCGGTTCAAGCAGGCTTCTGGCCAGCTTTTTATCTTCCTTTGCCAGAGCACCGGCCAGACCGTTTGCCAGCTTTTCATAGTTTCGCCAGTCCAGAGCCAGCAGAAGCAGAGCCAGTTCGTAAAACTGTGGCTGCCAGACCAGTGGCTTTAAGGCTAAAAGCACAGCAAGCGCAGGCAGGGTCATTAACAGCCAGGCAAGTGTTCCGGAGATAATGCTTTGGGAGTAACTCTGATTGGTGTTCACCTTCTCTGCAAGAATCCTTGCAAAGGCCCGCCACAGAGTGGCAGGGTGCCCCGATACAGGAATGGGCAGGATCAGGTGAAACAGTAGCGCGCCCCACAAGACCAGCAGGGCACCATTGCTGTATAACTGTTCGAACACTTGCTGCATTGTTACTCTTACTTCAGAAGGTCTACCATCTTGATAACCATTTCTGAAGAGCTCTTCGCTGCCAGCGGCAGGAACTCTTCAAAGCTCATTGGTGACTCTTTGTCTGCCACATCAGAGATTGCACGTACCACAACAAAAGGTACCTTAAACTGGTGACAGGTTTGTGCGATAGCAGATGCTTCCATCTCTACTGCAATAACCGACGGGAAGTTTTCACGGATAAATTTCTGTTTCTCTTCTGTGCAGACAAAGGTGTCGCCGGTACAAATCAGACCGCGAACCGCATGCTTGTCTTCCATCTGCTCCAGTGCTTTTTCCGCGATATCCATCAGCTTTTCATCCGCAAGAAACGCAGCCGGCTGGCTTGCCATCTGACCAATCTCGTAACCAAATGCAGTTACATCAGCGTCGTGATGGCGAACTTCAGTGGAAATAACCACATCACCAAGATTCAGAGAAGGGTCAAAACCACCTGCTGAGCCAGTGTTGATGATCACATCCGGTGCATACTGATCCAGAAGAATAGTCGTACCAACCGCCGCAGCTACTTTACCGATACCGGACTGAAGAAGCACGACGTCGACACCGTTAAGCTGGCCCTGATAAAAAGTGCAGCCGCCTTTAGTTAATTCTTCGCAGTCAGAGATAGCCGCTTTAAGGATAGCGACCTCTTGTTCCATTGCACCAATAATGCCGATTTTCATAGTGTTACTCTTCAGTTTTAGGTTGTAATCGGCAAATTGTAGCACAACGAAGTATGCAGGCTCACTAGTGAAATATGAAAATACATAGGAGCAGGCTTTTGGCGGCCAGCGGCCAGCTACCTGGCAGGGCACAAAAAAGGCCAGCCTCTGGGGGCTGGCCAAAAATAAAGTTTGGAAGGAAACTTTATTTGTCTCTGAAGCAAAGCATCAGTTATGAGTTTGATAACATTGCTGAATCTGCTTTTGCTTCCAGATTTGTGTTACCCATCAGGAACTCGTCCACTGCGCGGGCACATTCACGGCCTTCGTTGATACAGCGAACAACAAGAGACTGACCTGTGCGCATATCGCCTGCAGCGAAAACACCCTTCTGGTTTGTAGCAAAGCCTTCAGTTGCCACGTTACCGCGCTCATCCAGCTTGATATCAAGCTGAGCAAGAACGCCGGTTGGTTCCGGATGCAGGAAGCCCATTGCAAGGAACGCCATATCACAAGGGATAACACGCTCGCTGCCCTGAATTTCACAGAAGTTTGGACGAACACCAGGAGCGGCATCTTCCCACTCGATGTCTGCAACACGAACACCTGTCAGGTTGCCGTTTTCATCACCGACAAACTCTTTGGTCAGAATGTTCCAGTGACGCTCACAACCCTCTTCGTGAGAAGTGGAGGTGCGAAGAATCATTGGATACTCAGGCCATGGCATGTTTTCAGTACGCTTCTCTGGTGGCATCGGCATGATTTCCACCTGAGTGATGCTCTCAGCACCGTGACGGTTAGAAGTACCAACACAGTCAGAGCCTGTATCACCACCACCGATAACAACCACTTTCTTGCCCTTAGCGTGGATCTCTTCAGTTTTAAGGTCCATGTTGTTGGCACGGCGGTTGTTCTGAGCAAGGAATTCCATTGCGAAATGAACGCCCTTGAACTGACGGCCTTCTACAGGAAGATCGCGTGGCACGGTTGAACCACCAGTCAGAAGAACGGCATCGAACTCCTGACGCAGCTGTTGTGCATTGATATCAACACCGATATGAGCATTGGTTTCAAATACGATACCCGCTTCTTCCATAAGATTAACTTTACGGTCAATCACATCCATGCCCAGCTTAAAGTCAGGGATACCGAAACGCAGCAGACCACCAACCTTTTCATCACGCTCGTAAACAGTGACGCAGTGACCTGCGCTGTTTAGCTGCTCAGCAGCGGCCAGGCCAGCAGGGCCTGAGCCGATAATAGCGACAGTTTTACCTGTGCGGCTACGCGGTTTTTTAGGTTTAGCGTACCCTTCACGGTACGCTGTTTCCACGATAGTTTTTTCGATATTACAGATAGTGATTGGGTCCTGGTTAATGCCCAGGACACAAGCGCTCTCACATGGCGCCGGGCAGACACGACCGGTAAATTCCGGGAAGTTGTTTGTGCTGCTCAGGATATTCCATGCTTCTTCCCAGCTGTCACGATACACCGCATCGTTGAATTCAGGGATGATGTTACCGATTGGGCAGCCGTTATGACAGAACGGCACACCACAGTCCATACAGCGAGAAGCCTGAGTATTGATCTTTTCGCCAAACTCCTCGTTTAGTACGAACTCTTTGTTGTTTTGAATACGAACACTCGGGTCGATCTTCTTAGGCAGTTCACGACCGTGCTCCAAAAATCCAGTAGGCTTACCCATTATACTGTCTCCACTTCTTCCTTGTTCGCAGCTTCCGCTTTACGCTTCTGAAGAACCGCTTTGTAATCACGCGGCATTACCTTAACCATTTGAGCAAGGTTAGCTTCAAAGTCGTCCAGGAACGCTTTTGCAACTGTACTTCCGGTGAGTTCGACGTGCTTAGTCAGCATATCGCGTAGCAGATCTTGGTCTTCCTGCTCCAGTGGATCCAGGTCAACAAGTTCAGGGTTAAGCTTAGTGGCTTCGAAGTCACCCGCTTTATCCCAAACGTATGCCACACCACCACTCATACCTGCAGCGAAGTTACGGCCGGTTGAGCCAAGGATTACAGCTACACCACCAGTCATGTATTCACAACCGTGGTCACCCACACCTTCTACAACAACCTTCGCACCTGAGTTACGTACACAGAAACGCTCACCGGCAAGACCACGGATGTAGGACTCACCAGAGGTTGCACCGTAGAAACATACGTTACCAACAACGATGTTATCTTCCGGAACAATTGTTGATGAAGAGTCAGGGTAAAGTACAAGCGTACCGCCTGACAGGCCTTTACCCCAGTAGTCGTTCGCATTACCTTCAACTTCGAACTTCACGCCCTTAGCAAGGAAAGCACCGAATGACTGACCGGCAGAACCTGTGAACTTAACGTTCATTGGCTGAGGCAGACCTTTGTCTTTGTATACTTTCGAAATTTCATTCGACAGCATAGTACCTGTACTACGGTCGGTGTTGATGATTGGCAATTCACCGTTAACTTCTTCACCTTTCTCAAGAGCAGGCTGTGCCATCTTGATTAGCTTACGGTCCACAACTTCTTCAAGCATGTGGTTCTGCTGGATCTGCTGGTATTCGCCATCCGCTTCACGAGCTGGCTCGATAAACAGTACCGGAGACAGGTCAAGGTTTGTGTATTTCCAGTGTTTCACATCTTCACGAACTTTCAGTTTGTGAGACTGACCCACCATTTCATCGATAGTACGGAAACCAAGTTCAGCCATGATTTCACGCAGACCTTCAGTCATGTAGTTGAAGAAGGTGATGATGTCTTCTACGCGGCCGTCGAAACGCTCACGCAGAGTCTTGTTCTGTGTTGCGATACCAACAGGACAGGTGTTGTTGTGACACTTACGCATCATGATACAACCTTCAACAACCAGTGCCGCTGTTGCAATACCCCACTCTTCAGCACCAAGCAGTGTTGCAACTGCAAGGTCGCGAGGTGTCTTCATCTGACCGTCAGTCTGAACTACGATACGGTTACGCAGACCGTTTTTCAGAAGTGTCTGGTGAGTTTCAGCCAGACCCAGTTCCCAAGGAAGACCGGTGTGGCGGATAGATGAAATTGGTGATGCGCCTGTACCGCCGTCGAAACCTGCGATAAGTACAACGTCAGCTTTTGCTTTAGCAACACCTGATGCGATAGTACCAACACCCGCTTCTGATACCAGCTTAACGTTTACACGGCCTGCGCGGTTTGCGTTCTTCAGGTCGTAGATTAGCTGAGCCAGATCCTCGATAGAGTAGATATCGTGGTGTGGCGGTGGAGAAATCAGACCTACGCCAGGAGTCGAGTGACGAGTCGCACCTACGATTTCGTCTACCTTGTGTCCCGGTAGCTGACCACCTTCACCAGGCTTCGCGCCCTGTGCCATCTTGATCTGAACTTCATCAGAGTTGGTCAGGTAATAAGAGGTTACACCGAAACGGCCCGATGCTACCTGCTTGATAGCAGAGCGTTCCCAGTCACCGTTCTCTTTCTTCTCGAAGCGAGCCGGGTTTTCACCACCTTCACCTGAGTTAGATTTCGCGCCGATGCGGTTCATCGCGATAGCAAGCGTTGTGTGTGCCTCGTGAGAGATTGAGCCGTAACTCATAGCACCCGTTGCAAAACGCTTCAGGATGTTTTCAGCCGGTTCAACTTCTTCCAGAGGGATTGAGCCTGACGGATTCTTAATAAAGTCAAGCTGGCTACGCAGTGTTGCTGCATCATCGCCCTGACTGTCAACAGTAGCAGCATATTTCTTGAACTGCTCATAGTCTTTGTTACGGGTAGACTTCTGTAGCAGAGAAATCGTTTCAGGGTTAAACAGGTGTTTTTCACCACGCTGTTTCCACTGATAGATACCGCCCACATCCAGCATCTGAACCGGGATCTCGCGAGACGGGAAGCCGATACGGTGACGGATAAGCACTTCTTTTGCGATATCGTCGATAGTCATACCCTGGATACGGGAAACCGTACCAGTGAAGTATTTGTCCACAACAGACTTGCTGATACCCAGAGCTTCAAAGATCTGAGCGCCGTGGTAAGACTGAAGTGTAGAGATACCCATCTTAGAGAAGATCTTAAGCAGGCCGGCGTTGATACCTTTACGGTAGTTGTCGAACAACTCGCTTGGCGTTGCTTCAGGATCCAGTTTCTTCTTGTTCTGAAGATCAACAATGGTCTCTTTGATCAGGTATGGGTTAACTGCGTTTGCACCGTAACCAACCAGAGTGGCAAAGTGGTGCGTTTCACGTGCGTCACCGGTTTCAATGACGATGTCACACTTAGCACGCAGACCTTTACGGATCAGGTGGTGATGTACCGCACCAACCGCCAGCATTGCCGGAATGGCAGCGTGGTTTGAGTTGATGTTACGGTCAGTCAGAAGAATGATTGAGTAGCCATCGACTACGGCATCTTCAGCGTACTGGCAAACACGCTTAAGTGCGCGTTGCAGCTTGCCTTCGTCATCACTTGCGCGGAAGGTGATATCCAGAGATTTCGCCTGCAGGTGCTCGTTATCGATAGCACGCAGTTTTTCAAGCTCTGAGTTAGACAGCACAGGAGAAGAAAGCTCAACTTTCTGACAGTGTTCCGGAGACTCAGCAAGAAGGTTCTGATCCTTACCAAGGTAAGTGTTCAGAGACATAACCATACGCTCACGAATCGGGTCGATAGGCGGGTTGGTTACCTGAGCAAACAGCTGCTTAAAGTAGTTAGAAAGATGCTGAGACTGGTGAGAAAGAACCGCAAGCGGCCAGTCAGCACCCATAGCACCCAGAGGTTCTTTACCGTCACGAGCCATAGGAACGATGATCTCGTTCACTTCTTCTGAAGTAATACCGAATGCCTGCTGTGTATGTAGCAGACGCTCAGCAGAAGGCTGATGGTGCATGTTGTCCGCTTCAGGAAGCTGCTTCAGGCATAGCAGGTTATCTTTAACCCACTGCTGGTATGGCTGAGCTGATGCGATACCGTCTTTTACTTCTTCATCAGAAATAATGCGGCCCTGCTCAAGGTCAGCAACAAAGATACGGCCTGGCTGCAGACGACCATGGAAGTCTACATTTTCAGGTTCGATTTCAACAACACCGGTTTCAGATGCCATAACAAGGAAGTCGTCTTTAGTCACTGTGTAACGTGAAGGACGAAGACCGTTACGGTCAAGTGTTGCACCTACCTGAACACCGTCGGTGAAACAAACTGATGCAGGGCCATCCCATGGTTCCATTACGTTCGCGTGGTACTGGTAGAACGCACGACGGGTTGGATCCATGTTTTTGTTTTCCTGCCATGCTTCAGGAATCATCATCATCAGCGCGTGTGGCAGGCTGCGACCGGAAAGAACCAGGAGCTCAAGTGCCATATCGAAGTTAGATGAATCCGAGCTGCCTTCCTGACAGATAGGCAGAAGCATGTCGATTTCAGTCTGAGTAAATAGCTCTGACTCAAGAATCGCTTCACGTGCCTTCATCCAGTTCAGGTTACCGCGAACTGTGTTGATTTCACCGTTGTGCGCGATGTAACGGAAAGGCTGTGCCAGACGCCACTTAGGGAATGTATTGGTTGAGAAGCGAGAGTGTACCAGAGCAAGTGCAGTTACCATTGTCGGGTTCTGCAGATCCAGGAAGTACTGTGGTACCTGTTCTGTGGTTAGCTGACCTTTATATACGATAGTCTTGTAAGACATAGAGTTGATATAGAAGTCATCACCGATGTTGGAAACACTTTCCAGACAAACGCGAACCGTGTAGTTACGCAGAACGTAAAGTTTGCGCTCAAGCTCTTCCGGCGTTGTGCCCGGACCACCGGAAACAAATACGTGCTCAAACTGAGGCTCAGTGCTTAGCGGGTCAGCGCCAATCATTGAGTTGTCAGTTGGCAGTACGCGGTAGCCAAGGATTTCAAGATCCAGACGGCGAGCGTTACGTTCTAAAATGTCACGACACTGCTGTCGTTTGTGTTCGTCTTTAGGGAAAAGTACAACACCAACGCCATACTTTTCAAAAGAAGGTAGCTTAATACCAAGCTTTACCGTCTCTTCTAACAGAAACTCATGAGGTTTTTGTAAAAGGATACCTGCACCATCACCGCTGCTAGGGTCACAACCCTGACCGCCACGGTGTTCCATACGTGCAAGCATATCCAGTGCTTGTGTTACGACTTCATGAGATTTACGGTTTTTTAAGTGAGCAACAAAACCGATACCACAAGCGTCGTGCTCCAGTTCCGGAGTATACAGACCTTGTGCTTTCTGCTCTCTATCTACCATAGATACATCCTTCCAGTTAAATTTAAGGCGCAATCTGCCGAAGGCAACTCCGCCTTGTCCTTATATTTGTTAGAACTAGCCTGCCTGTAGTCTAGCGCAAGCCCGAATCCGTTCCGTCCTTCACAGGAAGTAGTTTGTGAAGAAAACATTTCCTTAGTGATATCCTTTGTTATTTATCCACTATCCAGTGGTTTATACAGGTGGGTGAGGATATTCACAGTTATTCCGCCAATAAAATCCTGCAGGTTACAACCAGAGGCTTTTCGCGAACGTTCTGGTATCCTACATTTTTGCGTAGCTTAATTCCAATAAAAGTTGACATTGTGCAAATTTTTTTTAATAAGCTGATGAATAACAAATAGATATATTAGCCTAAACACAGCTTAATCTTTCAGATTTAGTGCATTTTTATTATTTATTTATATAAAAGTTACTTAAGGCCTTATAATAGACGGCCGATTTGACTGACACACTTGTCAGCAGAGTTACTATCTTCTCAGGTACCACGAAAGCATGCAGTTACACGAACTAGTTAATACATTAGGACAGGATTTACAAAGACGCTATGGTGAGAAAGTCCATAAGCTGACACTACACGGAGGTTTCAGCTGTCCTAACCGGGACGGAACTCTGGGTAGAGGCGGATGTACTTTCTGTAATGTCGCTTCTTTTTCTGATGAGCAGTCACAAATCAAAAGCATCCGTGAGCAGCTAACTGACCGTGCCGGAGAAGTGAACCGGGCGAAAAAGTACCTGGCCTATTTTCAGGCTTATACCAGCACCTATGCAGAAGTTCAGACGCTGAAGTCCATGTACGAGCAGGCACTGGAAAGTGCCGATATTGTCGGCCTGTGTGTGGGCACGCGTCCGGACTGTGTGCCGGATGCGGTTTATGATTTGCTGTCAGGCTATGTTCAGCAGGGATATGAAATCTGGCTTGAGCTTGGTCTGCAGACGGCAAACAACGAAACTCTGAAGCGGATTAACCGTGGTCATGACTTTGAGTGCTATGCCGAGGCAACAAAAAAAGCCAGGGCTTTGGGCATTAAAGTCTGCACTCACCTTATTGTGGGTCTGCCGAAAGAGACCCGCGAAGACTATTTGGAAACCATGAGAAAGGTAATAGAAGTAGGGACCGACGGTATCAAGCTTCATCCTTTGCATATCGTTGAGGGCAGTACCATGGCAAAAGCCTGGAAAGCGGGCCGTCAGACGGCCTCTGAACTGGATGAATATGTCAGCGTTGCCACTGAGATGATTCGTATGACGCCGCCGGAAGTGGTCTTCCACCGGGTAACCGCATCAGCAAGAAAGCCGACTCTTCTGGCTCCTGAGTGGTGTGAGAATCGCTGGCTTGCTATGACGGATATTGGTAAGGCACTGGATAACTCGGGTCCGCAGGGCTCTTTAACAGGGCGGCCTTTCACATATACCAAACCAAAAGTTGACTAAAAAGAAAAAGAGCATAGATTGTACGCCTTAGTTATATTTAGCGCAGTTAAATAATGAGTTAAGCCGATATGGAACAGTTGTACTATCAGTTATCAGAATGGTTTTACCTGGCAGGTTATGATGTCCTGCTGGTCGCTTTCTGTATTGGTATCATCATTTTTATCCGCTCCCGCAAGCAGAATGAGCTGTCTCAGCTTATTCAGGATTCTCCGCTCGCTATGCTGGTTGTGAGTGAGCAGACGGGTCAGCTCCTGGCCTCGAACCGCGCTGCTATGCAGTTGCTGGGTATCCGGGTTGTGGGGAAGCGCTTTGTTTACCCAAGTACCGTACCTTCTGATTCAATTTTTGCACTTGTCAGCCAGTTTGGCGGTTCCAGCTTTAATAAACATCAGTTTAGCTGGACGGTATCCGACCTGCATGCCATTGATATTAATCTGTCTGGCCGCAAGGGAAACTTTAAAGGCCAGCGCGCCTGGACGCTTTATGCGGTTCCCTATGAAAAAACCGTGGAAGAGACGGTGAAAGAGCAGGCCTCTCTGAAGATGGCGAAAATGGCGATGGACTCTCTGTCTGAGCTTATCTTTATCAAAGATAACGACGATCTGCTTATCGGCACCAACAAAGCCTTTGATAACTTCTGGAAAGAGAGAAGAGAAGAGGGCAACCTCAGTATTAAGGGCCGGATGCAGGGCCGGAGCAACCAGAGGCGCTGGACCACGGATCCGGAAGGGAGAAGCTGCCTGCTTGAAACCTCACAAACTATGCTTTTGTCTGAAAGTGGCGAGATAATGGGAACGTTGGGCATCAGTCATGATGTAACTGACTGGTACAAGATGCAGCAGGATCTTCGCAACGAAATGGATAAGCGTAAGGGCACCGAAGCGGCACTTGCTCAAAGGGATATTATCCTTCAGTCTTTGCTGGACTCATCTCCGGATGCCGTTGGTATTTTTGATGAGAACAAGGTTTATCAGGCCTGTAACCAGGCTTTTGCTACAGCGCTGGGAATTGATGATTATCACGAGCTGATCGGACACAGGGTAGAAGAGCTTCTGCCGGCTGAGGTTCATGAGCGCTTTTCCCGATCCGATGATCTGGTAATAAATGAAGGCAAAACACTGCGCTATGTTGACCACATGTTTGATGACACGGGTGAAACCTGGCTGGATGTCGTGAAGTCACCTTACAGAGACACGGCATCCGAAACCAGCGGTGTTCTTGTGATGGCCAGAGATGTTACGGAAAGATATCTGGCGGAGCGGAAACTTGAAGATATGAATGAGGAGCTGGAAAAACTCAGCTTCCTTGATAGCCTGACAACCATAGCCAACCGACGTCAGTTTGATGAAAAACTGATGACTTTCTGGAACCTGCATATCAGGCAGAAAGCCGCCATGACAGTGCTTCTGGTGGATATCGACTTCTTTAAACACTACAACGATAACTACGGCCATCAGCAGGGTGACCAGGCGTTAGTTGAAGTGGCAAAGACTTTCACCAAGGTGCTAACCCGCTCTACAGACTGCGTTGCCAGGTATGGTGGTGAAGAGTTTGCCTTTATTCTTCCTGAAACGGATGAGAACGGGGCTGCGGTGATTGCTGAGTCTATCCATGAGGCGATAGCTGAGCTGGATATTCATCATGAGTTTTCCGTTATCAGTTCAAGCCTGACTCTGAGTATCGGGGTGGCAACCCATACACCTCAGTTCGGAGAAACGCCGAACTCGATAGTTAGCTGGGCCGATGAAGCTCTTTATGAGGCGAAAAAACAGGGCCGGAACCGTACCTGTTTTTATGCTCCGGAAGACGTTTCTCATCAGGTAAATACCCTCTAGTGTGAGTTTTACACTTACAATCTCCGCCGCAGAAGCTAGAATGTACCTCTGACTTGTGCATGGAGCATAAAATGAAACCCATCAAAAACTTAGCTCAATACTATGTAGATTTACTGGTTAAGCTAGGTATCCTGAGATTTTCAATCCTGCTGGCGCTGGCTATTGTTGCGTTGGCTGTTTTTGTTCAGGTTGGTATTACACTGGGACTTAGCGGAACTGTGGATAATATTGATATTATCCGCTCGGTTTTCTTTGGCCTGATTATTACTCCATGGGCGGTTTATTTCCTTTCTGTTGTTGTGGATCAGTTGGAAGAGTCAAGACAACGTCTGGCTAAGCTGGTATCCAAATTAAAAGACATGCGCTCGCGCGACCAGGAGCTGAACAACCAGCTTCAGCTAAACATCATTAAACTGAATCAGGAAATAGAAGAACGCCGCAAAGCAGAGAAAGCACGCGAAATGGCCATGAAGGACCTGGAGAACGAGGTCTATCAGCGTGAGATGACTCAGGTTGAACTGGCAGAAAGAACGGCTTTGCTGCGTTCATTTATCGATGCTTCACCCGATCTGATTTATTACCGGAATGAGCAGGGCGCTTTTTCCGGTTGTAACAGGGCAGTAGAAGAACTTACCGGGAAGAAAGAAAAAGAGCTGATTGGTTTAACCCCCTGGGATGTGTATGGAAAAGAAGTTGCCCGTGAGGTGGTAGAGACCGATCAGCGGGTGTTTAAAAATAAAGAGCCGGTTACCTACGAACAGTGGATGGAGTATCCGGACGGTAAAAAGGTCTATTTTGAGCTGAGGAAAGTGCCGTTTTACAGCCAGGAAGGCAGACACCTTGGTCTGGTCGGTTTTGGCCGTGATATTACCGAGCGGAAGAAATACCAGGATGCACTGGAAAAAGCCAGTCAGGACAAGACGACCTTTATCTCAACGGTCAGTCATGAGCTTCGTACCCCGCTTAATGGCATTGTTGGCCTCAGCCGCATGTTGCTTGATACCAGTCTGGATAGTGAGCAGCGCCATCATATGCAGACCATCAATATCAGTGCCATTACATTAGGTAATATCTTTAACGATATTATTGATATGGATAAGTTTGACCGCCGTAAGCTGGAGCTGCTGCCAAAGGCCATCGATTTTGGTGATTTTGTTTCAGAGATGGAAAGCATTTCTGCACTGATGGCTGACCAGAAAGGGCTGAGGTTCGACTTAGAAAGACTGTCCGATTTACCTTCAATGATAGAGGTTGATGCTACCCGCCTGCGGCAGGTGCTGTGGAATATCATTGGTAACGCAGTGAAGTTTACCCGTGAGGGCGGGGTGGTGATGAGCGTCAGTGCTGACTGCGATGAGAAGGTGGCAGAAATTACCATTGAGATTGAAGATTCAGGTATCGGTATTCCGCAATCTGAGTTGGACAGCATTTTTGCCATGTACTATCAGGTAAAATCCGGAAAAGATAACCTGCACGCAGTGGGTACAGGTATTGGACTGGCAGTATCCAAGCAGCTAATCAATATGATGGATGGTGATATTACCGTATCCAGTGAAGAGGGTTTCGGCAGTGTGTTTACTGTGAACTTCCGGGTTCCGCTTGCAGAAGTTACACAGGAAGAGCCGGAGAAAACCTACTCTTCTGCTCCTTTGAATATCTTTATGGTGGAAGATATCCCTCTGAACGTCACAGTGGCTAAATCCCTGCTGGAAAGTCTGGGACACAGCGTAACTGTTGCCATGGACGGAGAGGAGGCTTTGGATAAGTTTGAGCCTTCTGCCTATGATTTAGTACTGCTGGATATCCAGCTTCCTGATATGACAGGATTTGATATAGCAATGTACCTGAGAAGCAACTACGAGGTTCTGCCTCCGATTGTTGCTCTGACGGCAAACGTAATAAAAGATAAAAAGGACTATCTCGATAAGGGCATGGATGATGCTCTGAGCAAGCCTTTGTCTGTGAAAGCGATTAAGAGAGTAATAGAAAGGTATACTATGAAAGATTCTGAGATTAAACAGAGCGCTCCGCAAGAAGTTGAGACAGGCAAGTCCAGCCAGGATCTGGTAGCAACCCTGCTGGATATAGAAATGCTGGAGTCTTACATTGAAATAGTGGGCACAAAACCGGTATTCGACAGTATCGACGTCTTCGAGGCCATGATGCCGGAATATATTGAAATCCTGGACTCAAACATGACTGCTAAGGATCAGGACGGCATCACATCTGAAGCTCATAAAATTAAAGGTGCAGCCGGTTCAATCGGTCTGAAGCATATTCAGAGCGTCGCACAAAAGGCACAGTCTCCGCAACTAACCGCCTGGTGGGAAAACATCGACGACTGGGTTGAGGAGATTAAGAATGAGTATCAGCATGATATTGGGGTGTTGAGGGAGTGGTTGAATAATAGGGCTTAGGTTTTTAGGGGCCCTGGGTTTTTAGGCCCTGGGCCCTGGGACTTTGTTAGCTTTTAGTTCAGCGAACATCCAACAAAAAACGCGAGTGCTCAACACTCGCGTTTTTTGTACTAACTTTAAAATGGTTACTTTCCCAGGGCCCAGGGCCCAATAACCCAGGGCCTTTACTCTTCCAGGTCCCCACAAAAACGATACCCTTCCCCGTGAATCGTAGCGATAATCTCAGGCGTATCACCCACAGATTCAAAGTGCTTACGGATACGGCGGATGGTTACGTCTACTGTACGGTCATGTGGCTTAAGCTCGCGGCCTGTCATCTTCTTCAGAAGGTCTGCACGAGTCTGGATTTTGCCCGGGTTTTCACAGAAGTGAAGCAGAGCACGGAACTCTGAACGAGGCAGCTTGTAGCTGTCTCCAAGAGGGCTAACCAGAGAGCGGCTGTTGATGTCCAGAACCCAGCCGTTGAACTCGTACTTGTCTACGGTACGCTTCTCTTCAGTTACTGCGCTGCTGCTCATAGAGCGGCTTAGCAGGTTGCGGGCACGGATAGTCAGCTCACGTGGGTTGAATGGTTTAGTGATGTAGTCGTCTGCGCCAATTTCAAGGCCCAGAATCTTATCAACTTCGTTATCTCTGCCTGTCAGGAACATTAGTGCAACGCTTGCCTGCTCACGTAGTTCGCGCGCAAGTAGCAGGCCATTTTTACCCGGCAGATTAATATCCATGATAACCAGGTTGATAGAATTATCAGACAGTACGTCATGCATCTCTTCGCCATCGCTGGCTTCAAATACTGCGTATCCCTCTGCTTCAAAAATGCTTTTAAGAGTGTTGCGTGTTACTTGCTCATCTTCAACGATAAGAATCTGCGGGGTTTGCATCATCGGTACCTAAGTTGTAAATATTTTGTTTAAATTTAAATGAATTCTAGGCAAAAAATAACATATGACCATTATGTTTGCGATATTGCGCAACAAAAAATATGGATAATTCTCAATTAAGGTGAGATCCGAGTCCTTTTACATCTCTGTTTTCATGAGCTTATCAGTTGTTGAGATGATACCGAAATCCTTTGCATCTCTTTGTAGTTCTGCCGTGTAACAGTCGATTCTAGAGGTTTAACCTGTTGGCAACAATAAAGATATGTTAATTTTTTTCACTTTTTTGATTTATATCAATAGACAAAATATATACAGAGCTGATAGAAATATTACCCGGTTTTTGGGGTGTTTATGCGATTTGAGCGAGAGTTATTAGAGGCTTATAAAGATGTTTATTTCTTTATAAACAAAAGGATAAGTTACAAAAATTTCGCGGTTATCACTGCATGGAACCCATTTAGTCAACCAGTGTCAAACAAAGATAACCGGGATGCAAATCGTCGCTTAGAGCACGAATTTTTGAAACAAAATTACGCTAAACTTGAAGTTGGTGATATAAAAAGAGAGTGGATCGAAGAGAGCTTCGCAGTTGAAACTGACCTGGAACGGTCTGTGGAGCTAGGCAGAAAATATAATCAGAATGCGATCTATTTTATTGAAAATGATGAGATTTATTTGATTTCCTGTGTGAAAGGGGATGAACAGGCCAGCGAAAAGATAGGATGTTTTTCGTCCAGGCTGAAATACACAGGAAGATTGCCTAAGGAATTAAAATAACTCATTGCCGGATGTGCAGAAGCGATTCGCTGTTGTGCTGAAGGCTGTGAAAACTCAAGGAGGAAAAATGAACGATATACTTCCGGAAATCTGTGATAAGTACGAAGATCAGGTCACTTTACTGGATCTGCCATTACAAAGCTTTGGTCAAAGATACGCTTTTTTTGGTGAAGTCGTCACAGTGCGCTGCTTTCATGACAACTCTATGGTAAGAGAAGTCCTGAGTCAGGATGGAAAAGGTAAAGTTCTTTTCGTAGACGGGAATGGTTCCTGTAAAAAGGCACTATTGGGTGATCAACTTGCTATCTTAGCGATAGAAAATGGTTGGGAAGGTGTAATTGTTTATGGCGCAGTCAGAGATGTAGCTGCTTTAGCTGAGATGGATATCGGTATTAAGGCTCTAGCGGCCTGTCCGTTTAAGACGGAAGCGAAAGGTGCCGGCGAGACGAATGTTTCAATAACCATGAATAAGCAAACAGTACTTCCTGGAGATTATGTATACGCGGATTGGAATGGGACATTAATTGCCCATGAGGAGTTAGCGTTTTAATTCCGCATCAGAAGCGGAAACCTAATCCGACTTCAATTCCCTGCTGCCACTCTTCATAATCAAGGGTGGCATGCAGATCAAAATGGTCAGATATTTTTACCCGGCTTGACACTTCAGCAGAATAAACACTTTCCTTTTCACCTGAATCCAGCGTCTCAGTTTTTGAGTGCAGGGTACTTTGCAGTGAAACTTTTTCACTGAACTGGTAGCTGACACCACTCAGAAATCCGCTGTCACTCTCTTCTTCTGTTGCAGAGCTGTCGATACGTGCACCCACAAACAGGTCGACGGTGTCAAAAACTGTGTAAGCATAGCCGCCATCGAACATCCAGGTATCGAAGGAGTCGCTGGGCTGAGCCTGGCTGGAAACAAAAAGTTTATGCGGGGATTTTCCTTCCTGACCCGGTAGTGTCGGAAGGAGATCGGCCAGTGCATTTTGTGCAAGCAATACAAGAGACAAGAATAGTATGCGTTTCATCATCTCCCCCTGCTTTGCTGTTCCACTGGTAAAATAGTTATATTTGCTGAATTGTTAATAAGTTGTTTTTAAACTGTCAGCAGGATCATTAAAACACATTTTTCGCGCTTTGATCCTTACATTTGGATCTTTAGATATAACCATAAGTTATTTGTACTGCACAACGATTTGTTAACTCTCTGATAACTTTTGTGTTTGCTTGCCTGTCTCAATAATAATTCACCACTGATTTCACCAAACTTTTTTTAAAAAAAGTGAACTTTCCATTGACTCTGTGACTGAAAGTCGGTAAACGTAGAGGTAAGCAAACACATAACACGTTTTTAGACTAAGAATTTAAATGTTAACAGCAAGCCATATGATGATGACCACAACCATTATTATGACCGACATGACCATTGTTGGGGCAGGCTGCTAGACGAAAGATTTTCAAAAAAAGGCCTGTATCCCAAAAAGATACAGGCCTTTTTTTATATATATTTACTTGGAGGTAGGGATGCGAGTTCTCAAGTTTGGTGGTTCTTCATTAGCCGATGTTGACCGTTTTTTAAGAGCAGCGGATATCATAGCCAATAATGCTCAACAGGAAGAGACAGCGGTTGTGCTGTCAGCTCCGGGAAAAACGACCAACAAGTTGGTGGCTGTTATTGAAGGTGCACTGAGAAATGGTGACGCTGATTTACAGATCACAGAACTGGAAAATTCATTTAATCAGCTTTTTGCTGATATCAAGGCGGTATTACCAAACATTGAGAGTGCAGCGTTTGACGAGCAGGTCAGCTCCTCTCTTTCTCAGCTTCGCCAGTTTGTGCACGGCATTGCACTGCTGGGCATGTGCCCGAACAATGTGAATGCACGCATTATCAGTAAAGGTGAGCGCATTTCCATCAAACTGATGCAGGCAGTACTTGAAGCTAAGGGGCAGTCAGCAAGTCTGATCGATCCGGTGAAATACCTGAATGCGACCGGTGATCATCTGGAAGCTATGGTTGATGTTGAGTCATCCACTCTGAACTTCAAAAAGTCCCCGCTTCCTGTCGGACATGTAAATATCATGCCTGGTTTTACTGCAGGTAATGAAGAAGGCGACCTTGTGACTCTGGGCCGCAACGGTTCTGACTATTCTGCTGCGGTACTGGCAGCCTGTCTGAGAGCTGATTGCTGCGAAATCTGGACCGATGTAGACGGCGTATATAACTGTGACCCTCGTCTGGTGGATGATGCGCGTCTTCTGAAGTCTCTGAGCTATCAGGAAGCCATGGAGTTGTCATACTTCGGTGCTTCAGTGCTTCACCCTAAAACTATCGCTCCTATCGCTCAGTTCCATATTCCATGTCTGATCAAAAACAGTTTTAACCCGCAGGGCGCCGGTACGCTGATTGGTCAGGATACAGGTGAAGATAACCTTGAGATCAAAGGCATCACTACCCTGAACAAGCTGACCATGGTGAACGTTTCCGGTCCTGGTATGAAGGGCATGGTTGGTATGGCAAGCCGTGTATTTGGCGCTATGTCTGTTGCCGGTGTCTCTATCGTGCTTATTACTCAGTCTTCATCTGAATACAGCATCAGCTTCTGTATTGAAGAGGCCGATAAGGTTAAAGCCGAAGAAGCACTTCGCAATATGTTTGAACTGGAACTGAAGGAAGGCCTTCTGGAGCCGGTAGAGTTTCTTGACGACGTTGCCATTGTTACTCTTGTTGGTGACGGCATGCGTACATCGAAAGGTGTGGCATCACGCTTCTTTTCTGCACTGGCAGAAATCAACGTAAACGTGGTTGCCATTGCTCAGGGTTCTTCTGAGCGCGCTATTTCGGCTGTTATTCCTGAAGATAAAGTATCTGAAGCGATTAAAGCCTGCCACGAGAACCTGTTCAACTCCAAACACTTCCTGGATCTGTTTGTTGTGGGTGTTGGTGGTGTCGGTGGTGAGCTTGTGGATCAGGTTCAGCGTCAGCAGGAAACTCTGGCAGAGAAAGGCATTATTCTGCGCGTATGCGGCCTTGCTAACAGTAAAGGCGTACTTCTGGACGGAAAAGGACTGCCACTGGAAAACTGGCGTGACCGTATGAACAACGTATCAGAAGGCTTTAGCCTGGCTAGCCTTATCTCCACTGTTCAGCGCAATCACATTATCAACCCGGTACTGGTTGACTGTACTTCAAGTGAAGCCATTGCCGATCAGTATGCTGACTTTATGGCTGCCGGCTTTCACGTAGTAACGCCGAATAAGAAAGCCAACACAGCAAGCATGGCTTACTACCACCAGTTGCGTGAAGTTTCCCGTAGCTCGCGTCGTAAGCTGATGTATGAAACAACGGTTGGTGCTGGTCTTCCGGTTATTGAAAACCTGCAGAACCTGATTGCAGCAGGTGATGAACTGTCTAAATTCAACGGTATTCTTTCTGGTTCGCTTTCTTATATCTTCGGTAAGCTGGATGAAGGCATGACACTGAGCCAGGCGACCAATATCGCTAAAGATAACGGCTTTACCGAGCCGGATCCGCGAGATGATCTTTCTGGTATGGATGTGGCGCGTAAGCTTCTTATTCTTGCCCGTGAAGCCGGTCTTGAGCTTGAACTGGACGATGTTGAAGTTGAACAGGCTCTGCCACCAGGCTTTGATGATTCAGGCAGTGTGGATGACTTTATGGCCCGTCTTCCTGAAGCCGATGCCTACTTCTCTGAACTTTCGGCGAAAGCAGCCGCCGAGGGCAAGGTGCTTCGCTATGTAGGTGAAATCAACGAAGGTAAATGCAGAGTATGTATTTCCGCTGTTGATGAAAATGATCCTATGTTTAAGATTAAAGATGGTGAAAACGCACTGGCCTTCTACAGCCGCTACTATCAGCCGATTCCGCTGGTACTTCGTGGTTACGGTGCCGGTACTGCGGTAACAGCTGCAGGTGTATTTGCTGATGTGATGCGTACACTTGGCTGGAAACTGGGGATGTAATGATGGACTCAAGTGACATGAATGTAGTGGTTTATGCTCCGGCTTCAATCGGAAACGTAAGCGTAGGTTTTGATGTTCTGGGGGCAGCAGTGTCCCCAATCGACGGTACTCTTTTAGGAGACCGTGTTGAGGTAAAAGCCGGCAGTGAAGATTTTGCTCTGCTAACAGCGGGGGATTTTGTTTCCAAGTTGCCGACAGAGCCAAAAGAGAACATTGTTTATGACTGCTGGGTCGTCTTTGCCAGAGAATTGAAGAAGAAGGGCGTTGAGCTTAAGCCTCTTACTATGACTCTGGAGAAGAATATGCCAATCGGCTCAGGCCTTGGTTCTTCGGCTTGCTCAATCGTTGCTGCGCTGGATGCACTGAACCGCTTTCATGGTCAGCCTCTGGATGAGATGGAACTGCTTGCTCTTATGGGTGAGATGGAAGGAAAGATCTCCGGCGGTATTCACTACGATAATGTAGCGCCATGTTATCTTGGCGGTCTGCAACTGATGCTGGAAGAGCTTGGTATTATCAGCCAGGAAGTACCGTGTTTTGATGACTGGTACTGGGTTATGGCTTATCCGGGCATTAAGGTCTCTACCGCAGAAGCGCGTGAGATCCTGCCTTCACAATACCGCCGTCAGGATGTGATAGCCCATGGCCGTCATCTGGCTGGTTTTATTCATGCGTGTCACTCAGGACAGCCTGAACTTGCAGCAAAAATGATCAAAGACGTGATCGCTGAACCATATCGTGAGAAACTACTGCCCGGCTTTGCCAACGCGCGTAAATATGCAGCTTCGGCTGGTGCGCTGGCAACAGGGATCTCTGGTTCAGGTCCTACGCTGTTTAGCATTTGCAAAGAAAAAGATGTCGCTGAGCGTGTTGCTCACTGGCTGGAACAGAATTACGTACAAAATGATGAAGGATTCGTCCATGTTTGCCGTCTGGACAAGCAGGGTTCGAAGGTAACAGGAAGTGAGCTATAAGTTATGAAGCTTTACAATATAAAAGAGAATGATGAAATCGTATCCTTTGGCCAGGCCGTTCGCCAGGGATTAGGTCGCAATCAGGGGCTGTTTTTCCCGTCTGAGCTGCCAAAATTTGATGATATTGATGCGCTGCTGGAAGAAGACTTTGTTTCCCGCAGCGGTAAAATCCTTTCTGCACTGATCGGCGATGAGCTGAGTGCAGAGAAGGTAAAAGAGCTGGTGGGCAATGCATTCCAGTTCCCGGCACCAATCAAGAGTGTAAAAGAGGGCGTTTACGCGCTTGAGCTTTTCCACGGCCCTACACTGGCGTTTAAAGACTTCGGTGGCCGCTTTATGGCGCAGTCACTGGCAGCGGTTTCTGACGGTGGCAAAATCACTATCCTGACTGCAACCTCTGGTGATACCGGTGCTGCTGTTGCGCACGCATTCTACGGAATGGAAGATATCAACGTTGTTATCCTTTATCCGAAAGGCAAGATCAGCCCGCTTCAGGAAAAGCTGTTCTGTACTCTGGGTAAAAACATCCACACAGTTGCGATTAACAGCGACTTCGACGCTTGTCAGTCTCTGGTTAAGCAGGCGTTTGATGATCAGGCACTGCGTGATGAAATCGGTCTGAACTCTGCAAACTCAATCAACATCAGCCGTCTGATGGCTCAGATCTGCTACTACTTTGAAGCAGCAGCGCAGATGAGCAAACAAGAGCGCGAAAATCTGGTTATCTCTGTACCAAGCGGTAACTTCGGTAACCTGACTGCAGGTATGCTGGCAAAAGCTCTTGGCCTTCCTGTTAAGCGCTTTATTGCGGCAACAAACGTGAACGATACGGTTCCTCGTTATCTTGAAACCGGTAAGTGGGAGCCAAAACCAACTATCGCAACCACTTCTAACGCAATGGACGTAAGCCAGCCAAACAACTGGCCACGTATCGAAGAGCTTTGCCAGATCAAAGGCTGGGGCCTGGATACTCTGGGCAGAGGCGCAGTAACTGATGAGCAGAGCGCAGAGTCAGTTCGCGAACTGAACGAACAGGGCTACCTGTGTGAGCCACACGGCGCAATCGCATACCGCTGCCTGAACGAGCAACTTGCAGAAGGCGAAACAGGCCTGTTCCTGTGTACCGCTCACCCGGCTAAGTTCAAAGAAGTGGTCGATGAGATCCTTGGTACTGATATCGAGATCCCTGGCCCGCTTGCTAAGCATGCTGCAATGGAAAATCTTTCCGAAGAGCTGGATGCGGATTTTGATAAGTTGAAGGAAGTTCTGCGTAAAGTACAGAAATAAGCTTTTAGCTGTCGGCTTTAAGAGGTGGTCATATTGGCCACCTTTTTTGTTTTCTGCCTGATAATAGTATTACATGGTGATAACTCTCCCTAACTCCTTCTTTTTCCGGCTAGATATCTAACCAATCTTTCGTTTAACTCCTAAAAAATAACAAGTTTTATAGCCAGGAGAACTCTATGAAAGATTTGATTCCCAAAATATTGCTGATGCTCACCCGGCTAAGTTCAAAGAAGTGGTCGATGAGATCCTTGGTACTGATATCGAGATCCCTGGCCCGCTTGCTAAGCATGCTGCAATGGAAAATCTTTCCGAAGAGCTGGATGCGGATTTTGATAAGTTGAAGGAAGTTCTGCGTAAAGTACAGAAATAAGCTTTTAGCTGTCGGCTTTAAGAGGTGGTCATATTGGCCACCTTTTTTGTTTTCTGCCTGATAATAGTATTACATGGTGATAACTCTCCCTAACTCCTTCTTTTTCCGGCTAGATATCTAACCAATCTTTCGTTTAACTCCTAAAAAATAACAAGTTTTATAGCCAGGAGAACTCTATGAAAGATTTGATTCCCAAAATATTGCTGATTGTTATATCTATTTTTGTTATTACAGGTTGTGAGGATAATGCTCCGCCGACTATTGATGGTATTAAAGAAAACTATGTTATAGCAGTCGGTGGAGAGCTTGATCTGAAAGCAGTGATATCTGATGCTGATGGAGGTACGCTCACTATTGCCTGGAAACAAACGTTAGGCGATCCTCTCTGGAATGAGGATCCTACCGGTTCCGAAGCGACTTTGAAGATCCCTACACAAAAATCAGGTACGGGAGTCTATGCTTTTGAAATCAGAGTTAGTGACGGTATAGATAGTGCCGTACATAAAAGTGTCCTTACCGTGCTTCCTCTGGCGAGCGAGCACGTTATTCCCTGGGATTGCCAGAGAGCTGAAGTTTGCACCGATATTCAGTTTAACTTGAGGGATATCTCCCCATACGGGGTGTATGACAAATCTGCGAATAAGTTTGAAATAGAACTAACTTCTGAATCTGGTGCAGTGTTTGATTTTAGCGAGCTAACTGACCTGACCCTTTTTTACGGAAGAAACGTAAAGGAAATTCAGGACCTATTTGATTTCAGTGAACTAAATAATCTTTTGTATGTGAAAGAGGATAAAATTTCTGAGTTTAATGAGCTTTTATCCTATAGCCATGAGCAAAATAGTCTTTTTATTAGTGGTAAAGATACTTCAGGCTTTGATGTAACTAAAGAGGTGTTTTTCTATTATGGGCACGGTTCTATAAAAGGTACATTTGTCGATAAAGAACATAAGGTACTCTCTAATTTGGAGGGGCAACTGGTACAATTAAGAGGAACTTCTAAAACTCAACGAATTACCTATTATACCCTGGTCAAAAGTGATGGAAGTTTTGAGTTTAAAGGTTTACAAGAAGATCAGTATTTTATTTCTATGCCTGAAAGTAACGATATGTCTGTTTTTGAAGAAGTTGAAGTTAGTTCTGGTACACCAAACTTGAATGTAAATATAGAGGTTATGTGGCTGAGTGAATTACATAAGAGCATTCTTATTGGGAACGATCAAACTATATCAAATAGGGCGGACTCTTATTATTCTCCTCCTCCAAGTTTGATAGGTTCTTTCGAAAGCGCTAATGAAGAGGAAAACTTAGTCAGTGATACAGGAGTTATCTCAGTTCCAAAAGACACAAAAGAGCTAGTATTGGTTAGTTACTTATACTTATCAGAAGTTTATGTACAGAGTGATAGAGCTGATTTTGAATTAAATTGGCATATGGGATATACAGTTGGTGAAGACAAAACAATATACGAAGGCAAGAGTAGTGAAACTCATGAATACAATGAAGGCTCTAAGTTTTTCTGTGAAGTTGTTCGTTTTGATGAAAATTTAAAGAAAGAACCTATTAATATAAAACTGTTTTCCAAGACAGAAAATACAGGAAAGGTAAAATCGAACGCATATGTGAATATTTCTGTTTATGATTCCTTTGAGGAAGTGAGGGAGCTGTGTATCAAAGACTTTTCTATGAAAGAAGGGCTTGGTCTGGGGCTAAAAAAGAAGTGGTATATTGGATTAGGAAAAAATACCACTAGGAGTTGGAAAGCTCAAGTATCATATGATGCGCTTTCCAAAGGTATTGAAGTTGATGTCGAGCAATGCAAATTTATTTATGAAGATAGTGAGCTCGATATTGACATACATAACGTAAACTCTGTTCGAAGTGGTAGGGTTGAATTTGAAATGCGTTTTTCAGGTAGTACCGTACCTGATGAAAAAATTCCGTCTGGGAAGATAAGGTGCGACTTTTCCGGAACAGACCCTGAAGAGAAAATACTGACTTTACATGCTCGTGCAGTTATGAAAATGCCTGATGAACAGGTAAGTCTTATTCCACTATATCATTATCCATATGGAAAGCGGTATGGAGCTATTCGAGATATTGGCGGGGATAGTTGGATGCAATTTTCTACAATGAATCAAATGAAACAATTATCATCCCTTGCTTATAATGATGCTTCTCGCGAACATGGAGGCCTTTTTACCAAGGATAACTTTTATTATTCTCATTACAACATCGAAAAAGAAGTTCCTTACAGCAAATATAGACATGATCATTTTTCCCATAGAGACGGAACTTCTGTAGATACGCTTTATCCTACCTCCACCATGTTAAATCCAAAGACAAAGTTAAAAAATAAGCTGGATATGTCTTATGGTAACCCGGGTGTAGCAAAGGAAGTTAGAGATTGGGTGCTTGAAATGAGGGCAGAAGTTGACGCAATAACAGCTAGAGAAACAGTGAAGTTAGTTTATATAGATGATAGAGGATGGTTTAAGAAACTAGTCACTATGGGAGTTGATAGTAAAGGAAGAGAAATTGAAGGGTTGGGAAAATGGGAGACTAAGTCTCTTAAAGTAAAGCATCTCAAAGGGCACCTAGATCACGTCCATATTGAGTTTTATCCTACCAATTAATCATAAATAAAATTAAGCCCCGATAAGCTAGAGTCTTATCGGGGCTTTGAAATAAAACCAATGCTTACTGAAGTTACAGAGAATCAGTAAAAGTACGTGCAATTACATCACGCTGCTGCTCTGGAGTCAGAGAGTTGAAGCGTACTGCGTAGCCGGATACACGGATAGTCAGCTGAGGGTAGTTCTCTGGGTGTGCAACTGCATCTTCAAGAGTTTCACGCTTAAGAACGTTCACGTTCAGGTGCTGACCACCTTCGATTTTTGGTGCTGTTTCGATAGCGACTTCGCGGCTTTCGAACTCGCCCAGCTCAGAAGCGGCTACAACCTGATCTGCTTCATAGCCAGAAACCGCTGCAACACAGCGAGCTTCGTTTTTCTCAGTGTCCAGTAGCCAGATTGAGTTTAGTAGGTCATCGTTAGCGGCTTTAGTAATTTGAATACCCTGAATCATAACTTTCTCCTAATCACAATTTTAGTGTTAAATATTAATTTGTTGAGCTTGTCGTTAACTTGTTGTCTGTATGGTAATATTGATTTAAGTCAAAGTACAGAGTAAAACCTCAATTTTTTTGTGGCGTTTTTATTGCGCTGCATCAACAAAAGGGCGAATAGCCCGAAAATACTAAGAAAGAGAGTGGTTGTGAGTAAGAAATTTTTTGGTGCGCACGTATCAGCAGCAGGTGGTGTGGAAAACGCTCCGTTAAGAGCAAAAGAGATAGGGGCAAACGCCTTTGCCCTGTTTACAAAGAATCAGAGACAGTGGGTAGCTAAGCCTCTGACAAGTGAAAGCATCCGTGCTTTTAAAGAGAACTGCAGCAAGCTTGGCTTTAGCAAAGAGCAGATCCTTCCCCATGACTCTTATCTGATTAACCTCGGTGCTCCTGAAGCAGAAAAACTGGAGAAGTCGCGCCTTGCGTTTATTGATGAAATGGAGCGCTGTGACCAATTAGGGTTAAGCCTGCTGAACTTCCATCCGGGCAGTCATCTTAAAAAAGTATCCGAAGAAGAGTGCCTGGCAACTATTGCAGAGTCTATTAATCTGGCGCACAAAGCGGTTCCGGGTGTGATTGCGGTGATTGAAAATACGGCAGGGCAGGGAACCAACCTTGGCTGGAAGTTTGAACACCTGGCGGCAATTATTGAACAGGTTGAGGATAAGGAAAGGGTAGGAGTTTGCCTCGATACTTGCCATACCTTTACCGCCGGATATGACCTGCGGACAAAAGAAGCCTGCGATGAGACCTTTGCAGAGTTCGACAGAGTTGTCGGTATGCACTATCTCAGGGCAATGCATCTTAATGATTCAAAAGTAGAATTTGCCAGCCGTGTAGACAGGCACCACTCTCTTGGCCGTGGTGAAATTGGCTGGGACTGCTTTGAGTATATTGCTCAGGATTCTAGGTTTGATGGTATCCCTTTGATTTTAGAGACAATAGAACCTGAAATCTGGAAAGATGAGATTCAGGCTCTAAGACATCTTGAAATAAAAAACGCCTGATTTTCAAAAGCTAACTCAGTTCAAGTTTTTACTTTAAAAAAAGTGGCATCTTTCTTTCATAGTCTTTGTTGTAAGTTTCGATAAAGTCATAAAGAGGTGCCACTATGTCCAGACCATCAGGATCATCCAGCCGTCCACATTTTACTCCGGTTCCAAATCGTCATATTCAGGGACGAGGGCACTTCCGAACGCCTCAAAAGGCAGGTTAACCCAGCCTTTATGATTCTCTTAAAATCGGTACAATAACCGCAATTAATTTTAAGGGAATCAGACATGAATCAAGCACTAACCTGGCACGATGTTATTGGTCGTGAAAAGGAGCAGGACTATTTTCAGCAGACAATGGCATTCGTTCAGGCCGAGCGTGATGCAGGCAAGGTTGTCTACCCTCCGGCAAAAGATGTGTTTAACGCATTTCGTTATACTGAGCTGGCTGATGTAAAGGTTGTGATTCTGGGACAAGATCCATACCACGGCCCGAATCAGGCGCACGGTTTGTGCTTTTCTGTGCTTCCCGGCATCAAGACGCCTCCGTCACTGGTGAACATGTACAAAGAACTGGCGCAGGATATTCCGGGATTTCAGATCCCGGATCATGGTTATCTGCAAAGCTGGGCCGAGCAGGGTGTGTTGCTGCTTAATACAGTGCTTACTGTAGAGCAGGGAAAGGCTCATTCGCACTCGAAAACCGGCTGGGAAACATTTACTGACAGAGTGATTGAGGCGGTAAATGAGAACTGCGAAGGTGTTATCTTCCTGCTTTGGGGGGCGCATGCACAGAAAAAAGGCCGGGTAATCGACAGAAACCGTCACCATGTGCTGACTGCTCCACATCCGTCACCGCTTTCCGCCCACAGGGGCTTTTTCGGTTGTAAGCATTTTTCGCAGACGAATCAGATCCTGGAACAGAAAGAGCTGAGCCCAATTAAATGGCAACCTTCTGCTGCTGAGTAAATGTAGCTTGTTTATACGTAACTCAATGGGACAAAGAAAAGCTCCTCCCCTTCACCTCAAAAGGTTGGATTTTCGATCGAGTTACATCGAAGGGGAGGTTGGGAAGGGTTGTTTCATTTAGATCTAATCTATTGATTATACTCATATATAACCAACCCCCTCTAACTCCCCCTTCTATTAACTTCAACGATCAGTTAGCTTTTCAGTTAAAGGGGGAGAACCTACAGCGCTTGCATTGATATTTGTGTATAAGGTGCTTAGGTAAAATTCTGATCTGCACAATTATTCGACCACTATCAAAGCAAAATTCCTGATTCTTATATACACTTAAGTGTGGTTTCACCAAGAACCTTATAAGGATAATTAATCAGGGAGAAGTACGCGATGATGATTGAACAGATTCGCCGTGAGCATGGCTATATGGTTAGGCTGCTGGCTATTTTGCGTAAGAAGCTGAATAAGATCAAAGAAGAGCAACCTATCAACTATAGTCTGGTGAAAGAGATCGTCGACTATCTTTCCAGTCATTCTGAGTCTACGCACCATCCTAAAGAAGATATTCTTTACCAGTATTATATGGAGCACTACGGGGCAGCGCATACCGTTGAGAACCAGGAGATGAAAAACCTGGAGCTGGAACATAAGGTGCTATCAGAGAAGACTCATGAATTTATGGGCATTGTCGACATGATCCTGCAGGATGCGGTTGTTCCTCTGGATGTTTTTTCAGAGCAGCTGGAGTCATTTATTCTGGAGCAGAAACGCCACCTTGACTTTGAAGAGCGGGAGATCCTGCCTCTAATCAGTGAGACATTCACAACAGAAGACTGGCAGGCGGTAGAAAGTCAGTGGGATAAAAGCGACGACGATCCTGTGTTTGGCGATACTATTGCTGACAAGTACAAGCAACTTGCCGAGCGGGTCAGACAAACCGAAGACGAAACACTTTAGCAGGATAAAAAACAGGCACCCGGTGAGGTGCCTGTTTTAATATTCATTAAAGGTCGATGTCATCTAAGCTGTCAAAGCAGCAATCCATGTCCATTAGTTCTTTTTTCAGACGCTGGCGATCCTTAATTGCTTCGATTTCACGCCACTTACGCTTAACAGGTTTTGCTCTGCCTGAACGAGTCTGTACGTCATTCATTGCAGTAATATCATCTAGGATAAAGCCTTCCATATCGACCTCACTGTACTTGTTATTCGTTCCAACTTGAGACGCTTATATTTCTGCGTCTCGATACATTAAGTAACATATGTGGTCTGAGTCTAGCTATGATGTGTTTCTCATTTGTTTCTCTTATATGAAGGTTTTATTAGAAAGTATTCACCATTTCACACTTTGCATTAACGTTTTGTTTAAATATTAACCGCTTGGTATTTTGAATCTGTTGATTTTATAATCCGGAAAGGAAACAGGGATTTTTTAAAAGGAGTTTTGGTGGAAGAGGTTATCTATCTGATGAGTGACCTGCTTTGGGGGGCGATACTTATTTACCTTCTGAGCGGGGTTGGGATCTTTTTCACCGCGAAACTCGGTTTTATCCAGTTCCGGCACTTTTCTCATATGTTTTCTGTGCTGAAGAACAGCAGGAAGGGGGATCAGTCGGGCATCTCTTCTTTTCAGGCCTTATGTACGGGGCTGGCTGCCAGGGTAGGAACCGGAAATATGGCCGGGGTTGCTGTAGCCATTACCACAGGCGGTCCGGGGGCGGTCTTCTGGATGTGGTTTATCGCTATGCTCGGCATGCCAACGGCATTTGCAGAGAGTACCCTGGCTCAGCTATACAAAACGCGGGATGAAAACGGGTGTTACCGTGGCGGTCCTGCCTACTATATTGAAAAAGGTCTGGGTATGCGCTGGCTGGGCATGGTCTTCTCCATGCTGCTTATTGTGGCCTTCGGGCTTATCTTTAATGCCGTGCAGGCAAATTCTATCGCCAGTGCATTGAGTTCTGCCTTTGGCTGGGACAATCTTTATGTTGGCCTTGGCGTAGCCGCACTGTCTGCTGTGGTTATATTCGGCGGGTTGAGACGGATCGCCCGTGTTGCAGAGCTTCTTGTGCCTCTTATGCTGCTTATATATCTGGGCCTTGCTCTGTTTATTGTTTTTGTGAATCTGGAAAAGGTTCCGGCTGTTTTATCTCTGGTGGTTGAAAGTGCGTTCGGATTAACCGAAGCGGCGGCTGGCGGAGTGGGGTATGCGATCTCTCAGGCGATGATAAACGGCTTCAGACGAGGCCTGTTTTCCAATGAAAGCGGAATGGGTGCCGCTCCCAATATTGCGGCTTCTGCCGCTCCCAGCCCGCCACATCCGGCTTCTCAGGGGTATGTGCAGATGCTGGGTGTCTTTATCGATACCATAGTGATATGTACAGCAACGGTATCGATAATTTTGCTTTCCGGGGAATACATTCCGCATAGTGAAATTACCGGCATTCAGCTTACTCAGAGAGCGGTCAGCGCACAGGTTGGTGACTGGGGGAGTTTGTTTGTTGCCTTCGCAATATTCTTCTTTGCGTTTACTTCCATTATTGCCAACTATTGTTACGCAGAGACCAATATTCTGTTTTTGGGGCGTAACCGTAAAAGAGGTATACAGGTGTTTCGCCTGCTTGTGCTGGCAATGGTGTTGATTGGTTCATTAGGTGCGCTTGATGTTATCTGGGCTCTGGCCGATGTTTCCATGGGCTTGATGGTTATTATAAACCTTGTGGCCATTACGCTTCTTTCGGGAATCGTTATCAAGCTGGCGCGGGATTACAACAGTCAGCTCAGAGCGGGTAAAGAGCCGGTTTTTAACACTCAGGAATATCCGGAACTGCATTCTCAGCTGGAAAAAGGAATTTGGGATAGGAAATAGCTATCAAATAAATAGCGATAGTCGTGCTGACTTGTTCAGCGTTTTTATATAACCTTGTTTTATATCGAATAAGTCCGGGAGAAAAATATGCTTATCGTCGTTTCACCAGCAAAAACATTGGATTATGAATCACCATTGGTAACGGAAGAGCATTCCCAGCCGGAACTGATCGGGCACTCTAAAGAACTGATAGAGGTATGCCGCAAGTTGTCTCCGCAGAATATTTCGGCACTGATGAAGGTGAGCGACAAAATTGCCGGTCTGAATGTCGCCAGGTTTGAGCAGTGGAGTGAAGAGTTCACTACAGACAATGCCCGTCAGGCAATTTTAGCCTTTAAAGGCGATGTTTATACCGGCCTTGAAGCAGAAAGCATGAGTGCGGAAAACTTTAAATTTGCACAATCGCACATGAGAATCCTGTCGGGTTTATATGGTTTGCTAAAACCACTGGATCTTATGCAGCCATACCGTCTGGAAATGGGCACGAAACTGGCGAACCAGCGAGGTGCTAACCTGTACCAGTTCTGGGGAAGCATTATCACTGAAAAGCTAAATGAAGCGATAGCTAAGCAGGGTGACAACGTTCTGGTTAACCTGGCTTCCAATGAATACTTTAAGTCGGTAAAAACCAAAGAGCTGGATGCAAGCGTGATTACTCCGGTGTTTAAAGATTGCAAGAATGGCCAGTACAAAGTCATCAGCTTCTACGCTAAAAAAGCCCGAGGAATGATGGCGCGCTATATCATAAAAAACAGAATCGACAGCGTGGCTGATCTGACGAAGTTTGATACTGCGGGGTATTATTTTGTTGAGGAAGAGTCTACGGCGACGGAGTTGGTGTTTAAGAGGGAAGAGAAATAGGGACGGATTTTATCCTATAGGTAACAGGACGAACTTCGTCCTGCAGGTGACAGGTAAAACAAGGTTGACACATGGAACACGCATTTCCAAAATAACCTGCAACCTGCAACCTGCAACCTGCAACCTGCAACCTTTAACTACAAATAGCCAACTCAAACTCCAAATCCTGGCTGCAAGCCTGCCCGGTTTCAAAGGACATAAACTTAATAGCAAAGCGGTTTTTGTGCCCTGAGATCATAGGGTAGGCACCATTATTCAATGGAATGTTCAGCCTTAAGATATTAGCCTCTTCGGCGTCACTCTGGAAGAAGCCGTTTCGTGCTATCTGTGGTTTGAAGTATCCGGTTTCGCGGCATAGCTGGAGCCAGAGGTTTAGCGACTCTGAAAGGGGCTGCAGCGTTTTCATCCACTCACTGGCGTTTCTTTGTCTTACTTCCAGAGGAAGGTGGTTCCAGTAGTGCAGCGCCGGAAGGTCAAAGCAGCAGGTGCCGCCCGGAAGGTTAAATCTCTGGCGGATTGAGCTTAAGAAGCGGTCTTCCTTCAGGGTTCGGCCGAATCTTTCAGCTCCCATCAGGTTTTTATGTGCCAGATCCAGCTCATCAAGGACAGCCTGCAGCTTATCCTGATTAACACCTTCTACGTTTAACCAGCTTCTGTATGCGAGTCTCTGCTTTTCCAGATCTTTAGCTAATTCTGCTTTTAACTGGATCTGATCAAATATTTCCAGAAGATCAAAAATAGACCGGAAAAACTGATGATATTGCTGGGTATCGTTAAAGTTTGCGGAATGGTGCATTTGCCTCAGCAGTGCTTCGACTCTGAGATAAATACGGGTTTTTTCATTTAGAGGGTGTTCAAATTTATGCGTTGTCATTCCGCGACCTTAAAGTCCTCGCTTGATAGGTATTACTATCCGTGTATTACTTAGCTAAAGACAGATATTTATTGTGCAGGGTCGTTATCTGAGCTAACAAGTCCTGTTCGTCATCTTCATTAAGAATAATATCGTCGGCAATTGCCAGTCTCTGTTGTCTGTCTGCCTGTGAAGCCAGAATGGCTTTTGCCTGATCATCGGCAACATTATCCCGCATAACCGTTCTTTGAATCTGAGTTTCAGGGCTGACATCAATGACCAAAATTCTGTCTGCCATTGATTGTAATTGATTTTCTACCATCAATGGAATAACTAATAATGCATAAGGTGATTTTATTGCAGAGAGTGATTCATTCATTTTCTGCCTGATCATGGGATGAAGCAGGTTATTCAGCCACTCCTTCTCTTCTGGGCGGGAAAAAATAATTTCTCTGAGTTTGGAGCGATCCAACGTTTTCTCAGAAGTGAGAATGGAACGTCCAAAGTGTTCAGCTATGGCTTGCAGACCTTCGGTTCCCGGCTCGACAACTTCACGGGCAACAATATCCGCATCAACAATCTCTATCTGAAAGTGCTGATTAAAAAGGTTTGCTACTGTGGTTTTACCGGAAGCGATTCCGCCGGTGAGTCCAACGATAAATGGCATGCGTTATAGTCCCAGAACTGAAGTGAAATACCAGTTAATAATACTGTTTCCCCATAAAAGGGTAATCCAGCCTGCTATCGCCAGATAAGGGCCGAAGGGAAAGGATTTATCAATGCCTTTTTTTTGCATTCTTAACTGAATAATACCGAACACCAGTCCCACCATGGATGAACCGAGCACCACCATAGGCAGAGACTGCCAGCCCAGCCAGGCACCTAAGGCGGCCAGGAGCTTAAAGTCGCCATACCCCATCCCTTCTTTTCCGGTAAGGATTTTAAATATCCAGTAAACCGACCATAAACAGAGGTAGCCGGCCATAGCGCCGATAACAGAATCGGTTAGGGAAACCGGGCTGATATCCATCAGCGACAGAGCTATCCCGCCCCACATCAGCGGAAGCGTTAGTGAGTCAGGCAGCAGCATGGTATCAAAGTCGATAAAGGTGGCGCAGATAAGCACAAAGGTGAAAAACAGGGCTGCAACAGCAAAGTAACTAAAGCCCATTTCCAGTGCCACCACAGTGCACATCGCAGCTGTAAGCAGTTCGACTAACGGGTAGCGGATGCTGATAGGGTGGGCGCACTTGTGGCACTTGCCTCTGAGCATAATCCAGCTCAGAAGCGGGATATTGTCAATTAGCCGGATTGGCGTATTGCATTTCGGGCAGTGTGAGCGCGGTTTACTTAAGTTAAAAGTCTCTGTCTCTACGGGAATATTCAGTTCTGGGAAGGCTTCAGCGCAATCTTGCTTCCACTCCCGCTCCATCATAATAGGAAGGCGGTGGATAACAACGTTCAGGAAGCTACCAATAATCAATCCAAAAACACCGGCAAACAGGGGAAAAAGCCAGGGGTAAACTAAAAACATTTCCATTTAAATACTCAACTGAGGCAGCTTGATACAAGTGGTTAACACTTATCCTAACACATTCATTAAACTAAAGATTGGAAGATACATTGAAATAACCAGCCCTCCGACCACAAGGCCTAAGATAATCACGATCAGCGGCTCCAGTAATTTACCCAGATTATCTACCGTATTGCTGATTTCAGACTCGTAAATAGTTGCGATCTTATTCATCATTTGGTCAAGGCTGCCGGACTCTTCACCTATCATGATCAGTTGCTGAACCAGATCCGGGAACTCCTGACTTTTGCGCATGGCAATATGGATTGGCATTCCGGATGCTGCCTGCTCGGCCAGTCTCTGAATCACTTTTTCGTAGTGGTGGTTTCCTGCTGTTTTCGCCCCTGTTTTTAAACCATCCAGTACCGGGATCCCGGCACTAAAGCTGGTGGCCATAGTGCGGCAAAAGCGGGATATAACAGATTTTGTTATTAGTTGTCCGAATAGCGGAATCCGGAGCAGATGTTTGCTGACCTTAAGCCTGAACCCGGCAGAGCGCCGGTAGTGCCAGCGAAGGGCGAGGCAGAAAACAACGGAGCAGCCGGTTAACCACAGGGTATAGCTTCTCAGCCATTCCGATAACTTTAATACCTGCCGGGTAAACCAGGGAAGCTCTGCATTGAAGCCGCTGAACATGGTCTCAAACTGGGGTACCACGGTTGTCAGCATAAGAAATGAGACACCAAGGGCGACAATCAAAACCATTACCGGGTAGATCATCGCCTTAATAATCTGTGCTCTGGTGGCTTCATTTTTCTCTCTGTAGGTTGCCAGTCTGTCCAGCAGTTGCGGAAGTTGTCCGGAATGCTCCCCTGCCATGATTAAATCTGAATAGAGTCCCTCAAACAGAGGGTTAACCGATCTCATTGCCTGGGATAACGCCGTTCCTGCTTCTACTTTGCCTGAAATCAGATAAAGCAGTGACTTTACCTCTGCCTTTTCCTGATTCTGAGCGATCATCTGCAGTGCCTGTAATAGCGGGATACCGGCATTAAGCATGGTGGCCAACTGGCGGGTGAACAGGGTGATGTCACGGGGGCCTGCTTTATGCAGGATTCGCTCAGAAAGCGACAGGCTGCTTTCTCTTATCTTTAGCGCCCGGATATCCTGCTTAATAAGCTGCTGATGAGCCTGTAGTTCAGACAGTGCCAGCAATTTCCCCGCGGCTTTTTGGCCGTTACTGAGTCTTCCCCGCCATTGGTATTTTTTCAGCGGAAGGTGCCTGGTCTTGCCGGAAGCATCAGAGAACCCGCTGTATTTCGGCATAGCTGGTGGCTCCCTGTTTTAGCTTATCGAGGCCTGACTCTTTTAACGTTTTCATCCCGCTGCTTATTGCCACTGTTTCCAGTTGTTCATAACTGGCTCCCTGGGCAATCAGGCTTCTGAGCTGCGAGTCGCAGTTTATTACTTCATAGATCCCGACTCGCCCGGAGTAACCGCCGTTGCATTCGGTGCAGCCCTCTTTTTTAGCCTGATAAAGAACCGTATGTTTACTGATGCTCAGTTCCTTTAGAAGCTCCTGTGGGAAGTTTTGTTTTTGCTTGCAGTGAGGGCAAAGCCGTCTGACAAGTCTTTGTGCAATAACCAGACTTAAGGATGAGGCGATATCGAAATTCTCTGTGCCTAAATTACCAAGACGGGTCACGGCTTCAATGGCTGAATTGGTATGCAGGGTGGAAAGAACAAGGTGACCGGTCTGAGCGGCTCTGATGGCAATAGCCGCCGTTTCGGAGTCACGGATTTCCCCAACCATAACCACATCCGGATCCTGACGCAGGAAAGCCCGGAGAGCCTGAGCAAAGTCAAAGTGAATTTTCCGGTTTATCTGAACCTGATTAATGCCGGGAAGGTTAATCTCAACCGGGTCTTCAGCGGTTGAAATATTTAGCTCCGGGCTGTTCAGAATGTTAAGCCCCGTATAGAGGGAGACGGTTTTTCCGCTTCCCGTCGGCCCTGTTATTAATATCATTCCCTGCGGCTTTTTTAGCGCCTCTGAGTAGAGTGCAATCTGTTTGTCACTGAAGCCAAGCTGCTTGATATCCAGGCTGGCCTGATGACTGTCCAGAATACGCAGAACCACTTTTTCTCCCCACAACGTTGGCAGGGTGGACACTCTGAGGTCAACCAGATTTCCTCTGCCGGTTTTTAACTTAATCCTGCCATCCTGAGGAATCCGTCTTTCTGCGATATCCAGTTTTGACAGGATTTTAATTCGAGCAGCTAACCGGCGGGCAAGCTGAGGGGCCGGTTTCTGAGTTTCTATTAAAATTCCGTCGCAGCGAAAGCGGATCCGGTAGTGGTTTTCATAGGGTTCGAAGTGAATATCTGAAGCGCCTTTTCGTACGGCATCTTCAATGACCTGGCTGATAAAGCGGCTGACGGGAGCCTGATCTTCTTCAGCGGTTGTGCTGCTTTCTGTTTCATCTGAAGCCTCTACAAGCCCGCTCAGTTCGTCTTCATGGATCTCCCTGCCGGTGAGCTCTTCGCTGTTATCCGTTTGTCCGTAAAGATGCCGGATAGCGCCTGATATGGATTTGTAATCGGCAAGGCAAAGCCTTATCTGGTAACGGGTAGCAAAGCGGAAATCATCTTCTGCCTGGGAGTTGCAGGGATCACTGACCGCAACTAACAGCTCGTTACCGTTCAGCTCTACCGGCAAAGCGGAATGTTTGCAGATTAGCTTTCTTAGCCCCATCTGATGACAGACAGGTTCATAGTTATAGGCCCGGATGTCAGTCAGTGGCATGGAAAACAGAGAGCTGATATGAGCGGAGAGCTGGTCAAAGGTAAAGTAGCCAAGCTTATTCAGAGCAACGACAGCAGGGATCGTTTCTTTTTCACATAGCGTGCGGGCTTCTGAGCTTTGCTCCGGGGTTAAAAGCTGATGCTGGCATAAGATAGAGATAAGAGAGCTCATTCAGAGTATTTCTCCTCTTTCGCACCCTTTCGGGAAAAGAGAATAGTGCTCTTGTGCAATGTCGGTAATGCATCGCCAGTTGCCCGATTCGCTTCTTTCCAGCGCCAGATTATTTGCTTCTCCGCCGGATTCTCTGAACTGAGTTCCTGATAAATTGAGAATGATCTGCCCTGACTGGAGCTGACTATCATTTTGCCTGGCTGTCACAGCGCCAAGCGGCGTTTCCGATGCGCCAAGCAGGGAAAGTAAATCAGCCGGGCTGTTTATTTCAGGGAAAGCGCCGTTAGTGAGAATATGGTCTTCAATGGGGACTTTCAGGTTATGCAGGGTTGCCAGTGCGGCGCTTAGTTCTGATTTTTTTGCATATTTCTGGTAATTGGGAAGAGCGATAGCGGTAAGAACGCTGATAATAGCCATCACAACCAGCAGTTCAATAAGAGAAAATCCTCGGTTCATTCAGGCTCCGTAGTTTGCAGGGAAATGGGGAGCAAGAATAGAAAACTGCCTGACCGTGGAAAATAAGCGATTTGGATTTACGCGACAGAAATAAAAAAAATCGGGCTGAATTGCATTCCTTTCACATATTTCTTCGGCCTATTTATTGGAATTGACTGGAAACCATCATTGTTTAGGTGTTCACCTACAACTTTTGGAGGCTGCTCTTGATACTTTTAGATACATATTCCAATTAATCCTATTTCATTCATACTTGACCTTACAATGAACGGATTATGAATTTATTTTGACATATTAGGTATGATTTTGAGTGAACATTTTTATGAACTGTTTTTATTATCTATAATAGATATCTAATTATGAAAAAATTAAATTTGATTGCATTGTTTATGTGGGGAGTGTTTTCCATTCCAGCCTTTTCTTATGCTAACTCGGATGAGTGGATTATTACGGATCCTCCTGAGACAATAAAACCACTTGAAATATTAAATTGTGACGATGGAGATACTGAACATCAACAGATATGTGAAATTGTCGCAGAGAAAGTGATAAATAAATTAAATGAAAATAACCTTTATGTTCAAGATGGTGAACTAGTATACAGTGCTAATGTTACCCCTAGGCAGATTCCAACTGGGCATCAATGTCAGGAAAGAATGTGGGCACAAAGTGGCTATTATAATGCATACTTGGAGCAGGACTTTTCTATTGGATTTGAAGCTAGCTTAATCGATGATGAACTAGTTGGTTTCTTAAAAGTTCCACTTCGATTCGATAATAGAGTTAACTATAAAGCAACACTAGGCGTTAATGAAGTGTTTGGTCATGGCTGTAATGATTATACTACTGATCATTATTATCAAAGCTCCAGTGCTCATGTCGAAGCTACCCAGGCTGTTGGTGTTAAGTTTCATCCAACCTTTGAAAAGATAGATGAGAAAATATATCGCGTGGCTTTGAGACCACATATTTCAGTCCAAGGGGATATTGATGATGTTAGTTTTCATTGGGATGTTCATGAGTTAGAAATTGGTGGCTATTTCACAGAGCCAAAGGATGAATATGATCCACTAAAGGGTGACGCACTAACAAAATTTATGTATAACATTCATGATGATGATTATACTTGGGCAGAAGCAAGCGAGGATTTAGCCTATATTACAGCTGCAATATCGTCTTCATCTTTGCCTATAGTTGTTGATGTGGCTCAGTTTTTAGTTGAAGAAGTAGATCATAATGTATTACTAGATGTGCTTGATATAACAGAAGAGCAAGTAAGAACAGCTCTTGAGGATATTCATGCACAAGCTAATACTGTTATTCAAGACTTTTATTTTGGCTTGGAAACCAAAGCAAATCAAAAAATGGCTGAACGTTTAGGTTTAGATGAGAATGGTCAAGTATCCTATACAATAGACTTAAATAATATATAAGTATATAGAATGTGAGGATTTATGAAAAAAATTCTATATTCATTATTATTTTTATTTGAATCAACTAATTGTATTGCTTCTCAAAATGAAGTTGGCTTGAAATATCAAGGTTATCTTGGTGGAGTATATAGAATGTATGAAAATGAGAAACCTATTCATATTTTTTATAACCACCATTTTAATGAGTTTTTTGGTATAGGTGCCAGCTTTGGAAACAGACCAACAGGAAAATTTAGCTTTAATAACTATAACACATCACTAAAACAGAAAAGCATACAGGTATACGGAACTGGTTATTTTCCCTTATCTCAGCGTTTCGTGCCTTATTTTAGCTTAGGATTAGGAGAGGCTTATTATGAGGTTAAAGATGCATATCATGATGGTCATACTGAAATGGATAGTGGTTTTACCCATCCTGGATTAATTGCAGAGTTTGGTTCGATTTATAATGTTACACATAACATTAATGCCCGGATTAGTTTAGGTGGGCACCATTTGTTCTATGAGAAAGATGGTGAGAGCTATGGTTCTATAGGTGCAAACCTGGCAATTGGCATCTCTTATATCTTTTAAGGGGGTTATAATGGGGGAAGTTTTAGTTCGATAAACGCCTTAATAAAATTATAAATTTTATAAAATGCAGATTTTTATGGGAAGAACTTTATATATATTACTGTTTTTATTAATATCAAATAACACTATTGCATCTCAGAATGAAATTGGTTTAAAAAATCAATGGTATCTTGGTAGCGCTTATAGAATGTATGAAAATGAGAAACCTGTTCATGTTTTTTATAATCACCATTTTAGCGATTTGTGGAGTGTTGGCGTCAATTTTGGAAACAGGCCAACGCAAAATGTTAGCTTTGAGGATCACGATACATCAATAAAACAGAAAGGTCTGCAGATATACGGAACTGGTTACCTTCCCTTATCTCAGCGTTTCATACCTTATCTTAGTTTAGGTTTAGGGGTTGCTTATGGTGAAGTTAAACATGTATATCATGATGGTCCTGTTAAGACAGAAACCGGTTTTACTCCTCCGGCATTAATCGCAGAAATTGGTTCAGTGTTGAATATTACAAATAATATTAATGCAAGAGTTAGCTTGGGTGCGCACCACTTGCCCTATGAGGAGTTCGGTAAGGGGTATGGGTCTGTTGGGGTAAATGCAGCTATTGGTATAGGCTATAGGTTTTAATAATTTATAAAAAACGGGCTGAGCTCAAGCTCAGCCCGTTTTTTATTTTTCGGAGCGTATTACTGAAACCGCATTGAAAGATCCATAGCTTTCAGATGCTTAGTCAGTGCGCCGACGGAGATATAGTCCACGCCTGTCTGAGCGTATGAGCGGATGGTTTCCAGAGTAACATTACCTGAGTTTTCCAGATCGGCACGGCCGGCATTAATTTTTACCGCTTCAACCATCATTGCAGTGGTGAAGTTATCCAGCATAACAATATCTGCGCCAGCATCGATTGCTTCGGTCAGTTCTTCCAGTGTTTCGGTTTCTACTTCAACCGGCTTGCCCGGATTAAGTGCCTTCGCAGTTTCAATGGCTTTAGTGATGCCACCACATGCGATGATATGGTTCTCTTTGATCAGGTAAGCGTCAAATACACCGATTCGGTGGTTATAACCGCCACCGCATGCAACGGCATATTTCAGAGCGCTGCGCATACCCGGGATTGTCTTACGTGTATCCAGAAGCTTGCAGTCGGTGCCTTCCAGTTGCGTGGCATACTGGGCAACAAGTGTTGCACAGCCGGAAAGCGTTTGGATAAAGTTCATGGCATTGCGCTCACCGGTCAGGATGATTCTTGCCGGGCCGGTCAGAGTACAAAGCACCTGGTTTGGCTCTACGGTATCGCCGTCTTTCACTTTCCAGTCGATCTCTACCACGCCACCTAGTTGCTTAAATACTTCATCAGCCCACATCTGACCGCAGAATACACCGTGTTCACGGGTGATCAGATTTGCAACGCTGATGGTATCTTCCGGGATCAGGCTGGCAGAAATATCCAGCGACGCATCTAATGTGCCACCTAAATCTTCTTTAAGGGTGTCTGCTACAGCACGAGTAATTTCGCGTGGAAGGATTTCTTGTAAGTATTCAAGACGAGCTTGGCTATCGTGACAGTTTTTCATTATATCCTTGAGCCTGTTGTTACCTAGATAAGGGCTACAGATGATACTCTTGCTGGGTAAATAATTCAGCTTTAATTGTCTCGAAATTATGGATTTTTGCTGACGGATGGGGGGGAAAGGGGTAATTTGGGTTACAGGTTACAGGTTACAGGTTACAGGTTACAGGTTACAGGTTACAGGTTACAGGTTACAGGTGTGAATAGTTCCTCGTTCCCATGCTCCTGCGTGGGAATGCATATCTGATCATCTGTAGTACACCTCACTAAACCACTTTCGTACCTACAAAACACTAACTAATGTGGCTTAATTTTGTGGGATTTCTTTAGGTCACGAGAAAAGCTCTAGATGAATATTACAGAAGATTACTGGATTGATAGTGCAAAGCGGGTGCCTTCTACCCATTGTGATGAGCGTGATGAAGGCGGGCAGATCTCTTTGCTGGTTATTCACAATATCAGCCTTCCGCCTAATCAGTATGGCGGGGATGCTATTGAGAAGTTTTTTACCGGGAAACTGGATCCTGAAGAGCATCCCTATTTTAAAGTTATCCATACCATGCGGGTCTCTGCCCATTGCCTGATAAAGCGGACGGGTGAGATTGTTCAGTTTGTTCCCTTTGATAAAAGAGCCTGGCATGCCGGGAAATCAAGTTTTGCTGGGGTAGGGCGTTGCAATGACTACTCAATCGGTATTGAACTGGAGGGAAACGACTTTGACGGTTATACCGAAGAGCAGTATCAGGCTTTGAGCGAAGTTACCCTCCAACTGATGAAAACTTTCCCTTTGATAACTGAAGATCGTATTACCGGCCATCAGTATATTGCCCCTCAGAGAAAGACGGATCCCGGGCTCAGTTTTAACTGGCGTCACTACCGTAAACGCCTTGGTTAGTCTGGCCTGCAAGGCTTTGGGATGTGAATATTTGTAAACTTATTTTGCTGATATCTTGATGGTTATTTGTTGCAAATATGTCGATTAACTACGCTTTCTATGATTTAAATCAATTTTTGCTAGACATTCTTGTTTCCTCCGTGTTAATTTCTATTTCGTGAAATGAATTGGTAATACCAATTTACAACGAAAGATTAACAGGGGAAGAGCAGCGATATGGCCCATCAAAGGATCCGTCAGCCTAAACTTTCCGACGTTATTGAAAAGGAACTGGAAAGGCTGATTCTCGAAGGAACATACTCCGCGGGACAACAGCTTCCTCCTGAGCGTGAACTGGCAAAGCAGTTTGATGTTTCCCGCCCTTCTGTCCGGGAAGCGATTCAGCGTCTCGAAGCGAAAAAACTGCTTAGCCGCCGTCAGGGTGGCGGGACATTTGTCAGCGATACGCTATGGAGCGGCTTTTCAGATCCTCTTCTTAATCTTTTGTCTAATCATAAAGAGACTCAACTAGACTTACTGGAGTCACGCCATGCGCTAGAAGGTATCTCAGCCTACTTTGCAGCGCTTCGTGGCACAGAAGAAGATTTTGAACGAATCTGCCAGGCTCAAAAGCAGATTTGTAATGCAGAAGAAGAGAAAGATTTAGAAAAAGAAGCAGCAGCGGTGGTGCACTCGCTTATCGCTGTCACAGAAGCCGCTCACAACCTGGTCCTGCTTCATATAGTGCGTAGTCTGGCACCTCTTCTCGAGCAGAATATATTACAGAATTTAAAACTATTACAACGCCGCAATGAAGCGGTACAGAAAGTAAGTAAACACAGAGCTAATATGGTGGATGCGATAGTGTCTGGTCAGCCTGAAAGGGCGCGTGAGCTTTCCCATTCCCATTTAGCCTATATCGAAGAAACCTTGTTGGATCTTAGTCGAGAAGAGGGTCGTAGAAAGCGCTCTTTACGCCGGATTCAGCAAAGTAACGATTAAAACGTTACAGGTTTTATTTGATCTAACCAACAAAAGGATAGACCGCCATGTCTGAAGTCATGAACCATGACGTTGATGCACTGGAAACTCAGGAGTGGCTCGAAGCTCTTGAGTCCGTCGTACGTGAAGAAGGTGTTGAGCGTGCCCAGTTCTTACTTGAACAAGTTTTAGATAAAGCCCGCCTTGATGGCGTTGATATGCCGACAGGCGTAACAACCAACTACATCAACACGATTGCTCCGGATCAGGAACCGGCATACCCGGGTGACACCACATTAGAACGCAGGATTCGCTCAATAATCCGCTGGAACGCAATTATGATTGTGTTGCGCGCTTCTAAGAAAGATTTAGAGCTTGGCGGTCATATGGCCTCTTTCCAGTCTTCTGCTGCTTTCTACGAAACCTGTTTTAACCACTTCTTCCGTGCTCCGAATGAGCACGATGGTGGCGATCTGGTCTACTATCAGGGACATATCTCTCCGGGTATCTATTCCCGCGCCTTTGTTGAAGGTCGCCTGACTGAAGACCAACTGGATAACTTCCGTCAGGAAGTAGACGGAAAAGGTATCCCGTCTTATCCGCACCCTAAACTGATGCCTGAGTTCTGGCAGTTCCCGACCGTATCTATGGGGCTGGGGCCTATTTCTGCTATCTATCAGGCTCGTTTCCTGAAGTATCTGGACGGCCGTGGTCTGAAAGATACCTCTAAGCAGCGCGTTTATGCTTTCCTTGGTGACGGTGAGATGGATGAGCCGGAATCACGCGGCGCTATCTCCTTTGCTGCCCGTGAGCACCTGGACAACCTGTGTTTCACCATTAACTGTAACCTTCAGCGCCTTGATGGTCCTGTGATGGGTAACGGTAAAATCATTCAGGAACTTGAAGGTCTGTTTAAAGGTGCCGGCTGGAACGTGGTGAAAGTGGTCTGGGGTAGTGGCTGGGATGCACTTCTGGCAAAAGATACCAGCGGTAAACTGCTGCAACTGATGAACGAAACCGTTGACGGTGACTACCAGACCTATAAGTCGAAAGACGGCGCTTATATCCGTGAACACTTCTTTGGCCGCTACCCTGAAACCGCAGCACTGGTTGCAGATATGACGGACACTGAGATTTTTGCTCTGAAGCGTGGTGGTCATGACTCATCAAAGTTGTATGCAGCGTATAAGAACGCTCAGGAGACCAAAGGCCGCCCGACGGTGATCCTTGCTAAAACGGTCAAAGGTTACGGCATGGGTGCTGCTGCTGAAGGTAAGAACATTGCTCACCAGGTTAAGAAGATGAACATGGAGCATGTTGAGCATCTTCGTGACCGTCTGGGTCTGCAGGATCTGGTTTCCGATGAAGATATGAAAACACTGCCGTATCTGAAGCTGGAAGAAGGCTCAGCAGAGTATGAATATCTACATGCCCGTCGTAAAGATCTGCTTGGTTACACGCCGGTTCGTCTTCCGAACTTTACCGAAGAGCTGGTTATTCCGGAGCTTGAGGAGTTTAAGCCGCTGCTTGAAGAGCAGAAGCGTGATATCTCTTCGACCATGGCATTTGTTCGTGCACTGAACGTGCTGCTTAAGAATAAGAATATCGGCAAGAACATTGTTCCGATTATTGCCGACGAAGCCCGTACCTTCGGTATGGAAGGCCTGTTCCGCCAGGTGGGTATCTATAACCCGCACGGTCAGAACTACACACCGCAGGACCGCGATATTGTTTCTTACTATAAAGAGGCGACTTCTGGTCAGGTATTGCAGGAAGGTATTAACGAACTTGGTGCTATGTCTTCATGGGTTGCAGCAGCAACATCATACAGCACCAACGATCTGCCGATGATTCCTTTCTATATCTACTACTCAATGTTCGGATTCCAGCGAGTGGGTGATATGGCATGGATGGCAGGTGACCAGCAGGCACGTGGCTTCCTGCTTGGTGCAACCGCCGGGCGTACAACGCTGAACGGTGAAGGTCTGCAGCACGAAGATGGTCACTCTCACATTATGGCCGGTACGGTTCCTAACTGTATCTCCTACGACCCGACTTTCGCCTATGAAGTTGCGGTTATCATGCAGGACGGTATTCGTCGTATGTACGGTGAGCAGGAGAATGTTTTCTACTACCTGACGGTAATGAACGAAAACTATGCCATGCCAGCGATTCCGGAAGGAGCTGAAGAGGGTATCCGTAAGGGTATCTACAAGCTGGAAACCTATGCCGGTTCTAAAGGTAAGGTACAGCTGATGAGCTCAGGCACGATTATGAACGAAGTGCGTAAAGCAGCTCAGATTCTGAGTGATGATTATGGCATTGCTTCCGATGTGTTCTCTGTGACTTCATTTAACGAAGTGACCCGTGACGGACAGGCGGCGGAGCGTTACAACATGCTTCATCCTGAGTCTGAAGAGCTGGTGCCTTATATTGCGCAAGTGATGGGCAGTGAGCCTGCAATTGCTGCGACAGACTATATGAAGAACTACGCTGAACAGGTTCGCGCCTTTATTCCGGCGGATTCATACAAGGTTCTTGGCACTGACGGCTTTGGCCGCTCGGACAGCCGTGACAACCTGCGTCGTCACTTCGAAGTAAATGCTGGTTACGTGGTAGTAGCTGCACTAAATGAGCTGGCAAAACGCGGCGAAATTGAAAAATCTGTGGTTACTGAAGCGATTTCTAAGTTCGGTATCGACACTGAAAAAACTAACCCGCTATACGCTTAACAGAGGTAGGAAAGAATAATGGCAATCGAAATTAATGTACCTGATATCGGTGCGGATGAGGTTGAGGTTACTGAGATCCTGGTTAGCGTAGGCGACAGGGTTGAAGAAGAGCAGTCTCTGATTATTGTTGAGGGCGACAAGGCCTCAATGGAAGTACCGGCTCCTCAGGCCGGTGTGGTTAAAGAGCTTAAGATCATTGAGGGCGATAAGGTATCTACCGGCTCTCTGATTATGACCTTTGAAGGCGCAGCTTCTGAAGCTGCTCCGGCTCCGGCAGAAGCGCCAGCCGCAGAGCCGGCACCGGCAGCGCCTGCGGCTTCTGAGCTAAAAGATGTTCATGTACCGGATATCGGCGGTGATGAAGTTGAAGTTACCGAGATTATGGTTTCTGTTGGTGATTCTGTGGAAGAAGAGCAGTCTCTTATCACTGTTGAAGGTGATAAAGCGTCAATGGAAGTACCGGCTCCTTTTGCTGGCAGCGTAAAAGAGATTAAGGTATCTGAAGGAGACAAGGTCTCAACCGGCTCTCTGGTTATGGTATTTGAAACCGCTGGTGGTTCTGTTGAAGTTGCCGCTCCGGCAGCAGCGCCAGCGCCTGAAGCGGCTAAGCCTGAAAAAGCGGCTGCTAAAGAAGAGGCTCCGCAGGCGGGTGATTTCCAGGAAAACAACGAATACGCACATGCCTCTCCGGTTGTCCGCCGTATTGCCCGTGAGTTTGGTGTTAACCTTTCTAAGGTAAAAGGTACGGGCCGTAAGAGTCGTATTCTGAAAGAAGATGTTCAGAGTTATGTGAAAGAAGCGCTTAAACGTCTTGAGTCCGGTGCGGCATCTGGTAAAGGTGACGGCAGTGCGCTTGGTCTGCTTCCCTGGCCTAAGGTTGATTTCAGCAAGTTTGGTGACGTTGAAACTCAGCCATTGTCGAAGATCAAGAAGATCTCGGGCGCCAACCTGCACCGTAACTGGGTGATGATTCCTCATGTTACTCAGTGGGATAATGCCGACATCACTGAACTGGAAGCATTCCGTAAAGAGCAGAATGCCATCGAAGCCAAGAAAGATTCAGGTGTGAAAATTACACCTCTGGTATTTATCATGAAGGCGGTTGCGAAAGCGCTGGAAGCTTTCCCGACATTTAACTCTTCGCTTACGGAAGACGGTGAAAGCCTGATTCTGAAGAAGTATGTCAATATCGGCATTGCAGTGGATACACCAAACGGCCTTGTGGTTCCTGTCTTTAAGGATGTGAACAAGAAAGGTATCTATGAGCTTTCTGATGAGCTGAAAGCGGTATCTAAGAAAGCCCGTGAAGGTAAGCTGACGGCTGCGGACATGCAGGGCGGTTGCTTTACTATCTCAAGCCTGGGTGGCATTGGCGGTACAGCCTTTACTCCGATTGTGAATGCGCCGGAAGTGGCTATTCTGGGAGTATCGAAATCAGAAATGAAGCCGGTGTGGAACGGTAAAGAGTTTGAGCCTCGCCTGCAACTGCCGCTGTCACTTTCATACGACCACCGTGTGATTGATGGTGCTGATGGTGCACGCTTTATTACTTACCTGAACGGCTGTCTGTCTGATATTCGTCGTCTTGTTTTGTAATTTTATTAAGTAACAACTGAATTGTTGTATAGCTCACAGGCTAAATGAAAATATTTTTCATATCGTTAACAAGTTTATAAACTGTTTCAGTTTGTAAATCGAAAAAGAACCCTTTTAGCCTGTTAGGGATAATGACTACAAGAGGTCAAAATGAGCAAAGAAATTAAAGCCCAGGTTGTGGTGCTTGGTGCCGGACCTGCTGGATACTCAGCTGCATTCCGCTGTGCAGACCTTGGTCTGGATACAGTACTGGTAGAACGCTATAACGCTCTGGGTGGTGTATGTCTGAATGTCGGATGTATTCCTTCAAAAGCACTGCTTCACGTTGCTAAGGTTATTGAAGAGGCCAAATCACTGGCGGAACACGGCATTGTATTTGGTGAGCCTCAGACTGATATCGATAAGATCCGCCTCTGGAAGGACAAAGTAATCACTCAGCTTACCGGCGGTATCGATGGTATGGCTAAGATGCGTAAGGTTAACGTTGTTCACGGTTACGGTAAATTTACCAGCCCTAACTCAATTCAGGTTGAGGGTGAAGAGGGTGAGGTAACAACGGTTAACTTCGATAACGCTATTGTTGCGGCCGGTTCACGTCCGATCAAGCTGCCGTTTATTCCGCATGAAGATCCGCGTATCTGGGACTCTACTGATGCTCTGAATCTGAAAGAGGTTCCGGGTAAGATGCTTATCATGGGGGGCGGTATTATCGGTCTGGAAATGGGTACGGTATACCATTCTCTGGGTTCTCAGATTGATGTGGTTGAGATGTTCGACCAGGTTATTCCTGCTGCTGATAAAGATATTGTCCGCGTTTATACCAAGCGTATTAAAGACAAGTTCAACCTGATGCTTGAAACCAAGGTTACCGCTGTTGAAGCCAAAGAAGACGGTATCTATGTTTCAATGGAAGGTAAGAAAGCGCCTGCTGAGCCTGAGCGTTATGACGCTGTTCTGGTGGCAATCGGCCGTGTACCTAACGGTAAGCTAATCGATGCTGAGCTGGCTGGCCTTGAGGTGGATGAGCGCGGCTTTATCAACGTTGATAAGCAGATGCGTACCAACATCCCGCACATTCATGCTATCGGTGATATCGTTGGTCAGCCGATGCTGGCTCACAAAGGTGTGCATGAAGGTCATGTGGCGGCTGAAGTGATCTCCGGCAAGAAGCACTACTTCGATCCTAAGGTGATCCCTTCGATTGCCTATACAGAGCCTGAAGTGGCATGGGTGGGTAAAACAGAGAAGGAAGCAAAAGATGCGGGTATCAACTACGAAGTTGCTACTTTCCCCTGGTCAGCTTCCGGTCGTGCAATCGCATCTGACTGCTCTGACGGTATGACCAAGCTTATCTTTGATAAAGAGAGTCACCGTATTATCGGTGGTGCGATTGTAGGGACAAACGGCGGTGAACTGCTGGGTGAAATCGGTCTGGCAATCGAAATGGGTTGTGATGCCGAAGATATCGCTCTGACTATTCACGCTCACCCGACACTGCATGAGTCAGTCGGTCTTGCCGCTGAAGTCTTCGAAGGTACAGTTACCGATCTGCCGAATAAGAAGGCTAAGAAGAAATAATCTTAATAAGATTATTATAAATAAAAAATCCGGGCTAAATGCCCGGATTCTTATTATAGAGACAATTAAGCTGTTGCTGCTTCGTCATTATAGATACAAAGCATGTTAAGGAAGCCCTTAACCATATCGTTTAGTGCTTCATCGTCCTGCTCACGGTTTGCCTGTACATAAACGGCATAGCAGAGACCGTGGAACAGTTTAGCCAGGTACTCAGGGTTCTGTGATTCACAGACTTCGCCACGCTCAACGGCCTTTCTGAACATGCTCTCAAGTACGATTGAGCTGTTGCTGTTCAGAGTAACAAACAGAGGCCAGATCTCATCACGGGTTGATGCACTCCACTCAAACCACACTTTTAGCCAGTGACAGTCTGAACGAACCAGTTCAACTACCTGAGATGTTGATTTTTCAAGGTTTTCCTTGATGTGAACAGACATATCAACGGTTTCATTCAGGAAACCGGAGAACTGACGAACCACATGGTGAAGTACTTCATCAACAAGATCCTCTCTTGTCGGGAAGTAGTTGAAGACGGTTGCCACTGAAACCTGAGCGATCTCAGCAATATCCGCATGCCCACCCCGGCCGATACCTCTTCTCGCGAATACCTCTAATGCGATATCCATCAATTGAAGCTTACGCTTCTGAGGAGACAGACGGGTTCTGGGTCTTTTTTTGATCATATCCATAACATTTATCCTTGCCAACGTTGTTGTTATTTAATGCGGTAATGTGATGTTTATAATTAATTTTCCGCCAGATGAGTGTACAAGTGCATATTTAGAAATTCAATGGATATTGTTAATATTTTGGTCAGTTATTTGATCAGTGTTAATTTTTACTGATAGTTACTTCAGTTAAATCTGGTGGTAGAATAGCCCACCTGTATTGGTTTGCTGGTTGTTTTTGCAGCAAGTCTCCATATTCTTAATCAAATGAGAAAAACATGAAACATACCGTTGAAGTAATGATTTCTGAGGAAGAAGTACGCAATCGTGTGCTTGAGCTTGGAAAACAGATTAGTGAACACTATAAAGATTCTGAAAACCTGGTGATGGTTGGTCTTCTGCGGGGATCATTTGTGTTTATGGCCGACCTTGCTCGTGCTATTGATTTGACTCACACAGTAGACTTTATGACGGCATCCAGCTACGGCAGCTCAATGGAGAGCTCAAGAGATGTGCGTATCCTTAAAGATCTTGATGATGATATTCAGGGCAAGGACGTACTGCTTGTGGAAGATATCATCGATACCGGCAACACTCTGAGCAAGGTTTGTGAAATCCTTTCTATCAGAGAGCCAAACTCAATCAACATCTGTACGCTTCTGGACAAGCCTTCAAGAAGAGAAGTGGAAGTAGACGTTAAGTGGATCGGCTTCGAAATCCCGGATGAGTTTGTGGTTGGGGTTGGCATTGATTACGCGCAGAAGTATCGTCATCTGCCGTATATTGGGAAGGTGGTTCCGCAGGAATAGGATTATTCTGGGCAATGGGGCAATGGGGCTATGGGGGATTTCTCTATTGACCTCGGCGCTAATTCCTTAAAGTAAAAAAATCCCCGCTTTCATTAATAAGCGGGGATTTTTTATGTTTGACTTCGGATTTAACTGGGATACCTTCCCTATAGCCCTATAGCCCTATAGCCCTATAGCCCTATAGCCTATTTCCCAATCACCCCAGAAACAATCTTCTCCATAGCACTATTATAAGCCGCCTCAAGCGTCTCTTTGCTATCGGATCTCATGCCCAGGTCGATAAGTTTTCCGTCGCCGATGCCGTAGATAACACCGTGAAGGTCGATTTTCTGGCCTCTGTCCCATGCGTTCTGCATTATGGTTGAGTTACCCAGGTTGTATACCTGTTCTGCTGCGTTTAGTTCACATAGCTTGTCGCCCCACTGCTCGCGTGGCAGGGTTTCCAGCAGGTCGCGGTATTTCAGGTAGATATCGCGGATATGCAGAAGCCAGTTGTTGATTAATCCAAGCTCTGGGTTGTCAATGGCTGCATTTACACCGCCACAGCCGTAGTGGCCACATACAATAACGTGTTTAACTTTCAGTACATCAACAGCGTACTGAACCACCGAAAGACAGTTAAGATCGGTGTGAATCACCTGGTTAGCGACATTTCGGTGAACAAACAGTTCACCTGAGTCCAGCCCGGTTAGCAGCTCTGCCGGAACGCGACTGTCTGAGCACCCAATCCATAGGTAGTCAGGAGACTGTCGGTTCACCAACTTGGAAAAGTACTCCGGAGATTCGGAGGTCATCTGCTCTGACCAAGCTGCATTTTTGTTAAATAACTCTTTAATATCTGGCATTCAATTTCCCTCTTTGAAGCGCTCAATATACACAAGGTTAGCGGACAATACTTCTTTTTATCAGTTAAAAATACAACATTTTTAACTGATCAGAGCACTTTCGTTTACATTTTGTTGCTAATGCTGCTTCTGCTAATGGTTAATCCTATTAAATTCATTAAGTTATATGGAATAATTTAATTTTTTATCCGGCTCTCGGACTAATACCAATCCCAACAATCACTGAACAGCTAATTACTGGGATTGGTATAAAGAGCAGATAAATACGGGGATTGTATTTTCATGTGGTAGCCTCCATTTATTGGTTACTGTGAGCTTTGGACGAGTGTCCATTTAGGGTTAGTCATGTACGCATTAGAAATAGACAATTTAAGAAAAACCTATGCCGGTGGCGTAGAGGCGTTAAAAGGGGTCAGCCTGAAAGTAGAGAAGGGCGACTTCTACGCACTTCTTGGTCCAAATGGAGCAGGTAAGTCGACTACGATTGGCGTTATCTCTTCGCTGGTGAATAAGACCTCGGGTCAGGTTAAAGTATTCGGATACGATATCGACAGCGATCTGGAACGAGCCAAGATGAACCTTGGTCTTGTACCTCAGGAGTTCAACTTCAATCAGTTTGAAACTGTGGAGCAGATAGTGCTTCAGCAGGCCGGTTACTATGGAGTAGCCCGCGATACGGCAAAAGAGAGAGCGAAAAAGTATCTGAGTAAACTCGATCTGTGGGAGAAGCGAACTGCACGAGCCAGAAGTTTGTCCGGAGGGATGAAGCGCCGCCTTATGATTGCCAGGGCGCTGATGCATGAGCCGAAGCTTCTTATTCTTGATGAGCCGACAGCGGGTGTGGATATTGAGCTGCGCCGTTCAATGTGGGACTTTCTTCAGGAAATTAACCGCGATGGCGTAACCATCATTCTGACAACCCATTATCTGGAAGAGGCAGAAATGCTCTGCCGGAATATCGGTATCATTAATCAGGGTGACCTGATTGAAAACACCAGCATGAAAGAGCTGCTTAACAAGCTGCATGTGGAGACCTTTATTCTGGATCTTGAAGCAGGAAATCAGGAGATTGAGCTGCAAGGCGTCAACTCATTCAAGTATGAAAATGGATCTCTTGAAATAGAGATAGATAAAGAAACAGGCTTGAACAGCGTATTTGCTCAGCTTTCTGACAAAGGCGTAAAAGTTCTTTCAATGAGAAATAAAGCAAACCGTCTTGAAGAGCTGTTTGTCAGTATTGTCCGTAATCAGGGTGGGGAATAAGCATGTATAGTTTGTATTGGACAGCATTTAAGAGCCTGCTTGGCAAAGAAGTGACCCGCTTTATGCGAATCTGGGTTCAGACTCTGGTTCCGCCGGCGATTACCATGACACTTTATTTCATCATCTTTGGTAATCTTATCGGCTCAAGAATAGGCCAGATGGAAGGTTTTTCCTATATGGAATACATAGTTCCGGGCCTGATTATGATGTCGGTTATTACCAACTCCTATTCCAATGTCGCGTCGTCCTTTTTCAGCTCTAAGATGCAGAAAAACATCGAGGAACTTCTGGTTGCGCCGGTTCCGCACTATGTGATCATTTGTGGTTACGTAATGGGCGGCGTTGCCCGTGGGCTGGGTGTCGGTTTTATCGTCACCATGGTATCGCAGCTGTTTGTTGATCTAAACGTTCACAACTGGCTTATTATTACCGCAACGGTATTCCTGACCTCGGTAGTCTTTGCTCTGGGTGGCTTGATCAACGCGATTTTCGCCAGAACCTTTGACGATATCTCTATCGTGCCAACCTTTGTTCTGACTCCGATGACCTACCTTGGTGGTGTCTTCTATTCAATCAGTCTGTTGCCTGAGTTCTGGCAGGGCGTTTCCAAAATCAACCCGATCGTTTATATGGTCAACGCGTTCAGATACGGCTTCTTAGGCGTATCCGATGTGGGCATCGTCACTTCATTTAGCGTGTTGTTGGTGTTTGTGGTCGGACTTTACGCAGTGGCGCACAGACTGGTGTCGAAGGGGATTGGGCTAAGGAGTTAAAGTTTTCAGGGCTATGGGGTTGTGGGCTATAAGGCCTGGGGGATACTTTGGCCCCATAACCCCATAACCCCATAACCCCATAGTTTTATGAACTTTGCTCGTCAGCCTTCTCGCTAACTTCCGTCTCCGCTTCAACCGCAGGCGCAATATCCACAACCTGATTATCAATCAGACGGGCCTTGCCAAGGAAAACCGCAATCAGAATCACTGCCTGAGTGGTTTCTTCCGTTACCGGCAGCAGTGTTTTTGCGTCGCGGATAAAGATTTCATCCGGCTGAAGATCGGCAGCTCTTAGCTGATCGTTGGCATCTTCAACAATGGATGCGTAGTCGTTTCTTCCGCCTCGCATCTGGCTGCTGATCCAGCGCATGGTTTTTGCGACAACCGGAGCGCGCTGGCGTTCGTCTATGGTCAGCAGGCCGTTGCGTGAACTCATTGCCAGGCCGTCCATCTCACGTACTGTCGGTACGCCGATGATCTGGATATCCATTGCCAGGTCCAGTGTCATCTGGCGGATAACAGCAAGCTGTTGGAAGTCTTTCTCGCCGAAGCAGGCAACATCAGGCTGAACAATGTTGAACAGCTTAGTGACAATCGTTGCTACACCACGGAAATGACCCGGACGGGAAGCGCCTTCCAGCATCTGGGACAGACCCGGAACTTCAACGAAGGTCTGCTTATCCAGACCTTCCGGATACATGATCTCAGGAGTCGGGGTAAAGACCAGATCAACACCTTCACCATTCAGTTTGCTCAGATCATCTTCCAGTGTGCGCGGGTAGTTGTTCAGGTCATCTGCCCGTTCGAACTGCATCGGGTTTACGAAAATGCTGACAACCACAACGTCTGCGTGCTCGCGAGCTTTTCTGACCAGTGTCAGATGCCCTTCGTGCAGGTTACCCATAGTCGGAACAAATGCCACAGTACGGCCATCCTTTTTGTACTGTTTAATCTGTTCTCTCAGTGCTGATACTTCTTCAAACGTCTGCATAGCCATCCTTAAGCAATTGTGTGGGCTTCACCCGGGAAGGTGCCACTTTGTACATCTTCAATATATTGAGATACCGCTTTACGAATATCGCCGCTTTCAGCTAAAAAGTTTTTAGAAAACTTAGGCATATAGTTCGCTGAAATGCCAAACATATCATGCATTACCAGTATTTGACCATCGGTCGCATTACCAGCGCCAATGCCAATCACAGGTACATCCACAGCCTTTGTGATTCTTTCTGCCAGCGCAGCAGGAACACACTCAAGCAGGACGATCTGTGCACCGGCATTTTGCAGTGCGATAGCGTCTTCAACCATCTTGTCGGCTTTTTCCTGATCACGTCCCTGAACACGGTAGCCGCCAAAAATATTCACTGACTGCGGGGTAAGGCCCAGATGAGCACAAACCGGAACTGCCCTTTCAGTCAGCATTTTTACTGTATCAACCAGCCAGTCGCCGCCTTCCAGTTTCACCATGTTTGCACCGGCTCTCATCAGAGTTGCTGCGCTTTCACAAGCCTGTTCCGGAGTGGCGTAACTCATAAATGGCATATCAGCCATCAGCAGGCAGTTCGGGCTGCCGGCTCTTACACATTTGGTATGGTAAGCCACTTCGTCTACCGTCACCGGCAGAGTGTCAGTCTTACCCTGAAGCACCATACCAAGTGAGTCCCCAACTAAAAGTACCGGCATTTCCTGCTGCTCAAAAAGCTGAGCAAAGCTGGCGTCATAGGCGGTAGAAGTAGCAAATTTACGACCTTCTTTTTTCCAGGATAACAGATCGTTAATTGTAATTTTTTTCATTATTTTTCCTTATCGGAGTTGGCTATGATTGCCAAATTCTGAGTCCGTTTCGGTCAACTGTTTCCAGTAGCTGACTTAACTCAGTCCCACACGGGAGTTTCAAACTTGGTGCGATTTCGGCAAGCGGATAGAGGACAAACTCCCTCTCCTTCATTCCATAGTGCGGAACGGTCAGTCGCCCGGAATCGATCACCTCATCGCCATAAAGAAGAATGTCCAGGTCCAGTGTTCTTGGTCCCCAGCGTTCCTCTTTACGGACACGCCCGTGTTCCAGTTCGATTGCCTGAGTGCAGTCGAGCAGTTCCAGAGGCGTTAATTCTGTTTCGATAATGGCTACCGCGTTTATATACTCAGGCTGATCCTGCGGCCCCATCGGCGTGCTGCTGTACAGCGAGGATGCAATCAGGAACTCTGAGCAGGGCAGCGACTTTAAAGCTTCAATGGCATTTAGCGCCTGAGTTTCGGGATCGTTTAAGTTGCTGCCTATTGCGATATAAGCCTTAGTCATTCGCTTTTTTGCTCTTTTTACTGTGGTAGCGCTTTTTGCGTCGGTAATTGGGTTTAGCCTGACCCAGACCGGTGATCATCACCTGTCTTTTGTTACGGTCAGCATTCTGGAAGCTCTGCCACCAGTTCGCCAGTTCAGCTGTCTCACCACCTTCAATTTTTCCTCTCATCTCAAGGAAGTCGAAACCGGCGCGGAACTTATTCAGTTCCATCAGCCTGAAGGCACGCTTACCACTTCGTCTTGGCAGTCTTAACTGCAACTGCCAGATCTCTCTGATGGTTGCCGTATGTCTTCTTGGAATCGCAAGGTTTTTAACCTGCTGATCCAGAATGATATTGCTCGCTTCAAGGATGGCATCGTAGTAGCTCATACTACGGTGTTCCATAAGGATTTCCGCTTCTTTATTCAGCGGATACCAGAGCAGAGCGGCAAACATAAAGGCCGGGTTAATTCTTTTTCCGTCTTCGATTCTGGCATCGGTGGATTTCAGAACCAGCTCCAGCATCTTCTCGGTATTAGAGTCTTCCGCTTCGGTAAACTCTCGCGCGATAAGCGGGAAAAGCGGTGCGAAAAGGTTGTAGTCTCTCAGCAGGAAGTAGGTAACCAGACCCTGCCCGGACTGAAGCAACTTAAGTGACTCTTCGTACATTCTCGCCGCCGGAATATCTTCCAGCAGATGCGCAAGCTCAGGGATCGGTAGTGCGGTACTTTCACACAGGTCCATATCCAGCTTTGCTGCAAAGCGAATTGCACGCAGCATACGAACCGGGTCTTCCCGGTAACGAACTTCCGGCTCGCCAATCAGGCGGATCAGGCGGTCTTCCAGGTCTTCAATACCGCCAGCGTAGTCATGGATGCTGTAGTCTGCGATGTTGTAGTACATGGCATTGACGGTAAAGTCACGGCGCTCTGCATCTTCGTCGATACTGCCGTAAACGTTATCACGAAGCAGCATCCCTTCTTTAGACTGAGCAGATACGTTCTTCGCCGGTTCCTGATGGTGGCCACGGAAAGTGGCTACTTCGATAATATCTCTGCCGAACATGATATGCGCCAGACGGAAGCGTCGGCCGATAAGGCGGCAGTTCCTGAACAGCTGCTTAATCTGCTCTGGTGTCGCGTTAGTCGCGATATCGAAGTCTTTTGGAGACTTACCAAGTAATAGATCGCGTACACCGCCACCTACCAGAAACGCATCGTATCCGGCATTGTGCAGGCGATAAAGCACCTTCAGTGCATTGTCACTGATCTGCTGTCTCGAAATGTTATGTTCTTCACGCGGAATAATGTTCAGAGAGATTTCAGCTCCTGCGCCGCTGTCTTCTCGGCTGCTTTCGCTGTTTCTGACCAACTTCCGGTAAAAACTGGCAACTTGACTAAAAATAGTCCACCTCGTTTTACTTCTTTTTAATCTGCTATCTTGAATTGCGGCTAATAATAGCTCAGGGGCTGTTATAGTTTCAATGCCGTTCCTGCACTAAGCCCTTATTAGCTAATTACTGTTTATGGCCTGAAAGGTTTACACAGCACCCGAAAACGGTGACGGGATCTCCAGCTTACCGGGCAGTTGACTGACAGACCAGTTGTCGGTTCCCCAGCCAATAATCTCGTCCAGCCGTCCTTCTTCTATACCTTGCGGAAGGTCGAATCCTAAAAAATGCATCGCCTTGAGTAGGGTAGGTTTGGGATGTTGCAAATCTATGGCTTTTGCATGATTCTGCTTGGATAACTTATTACCTGTCGAGTCAATTGCCAGGGGAAGGTGCAGGTAACTGACCGCATCCAGCCCTAACAGCTTATAAAGGCTGATCTGACGTCCCGTGGGTTCTATCAGATCCGCTCCCCGTACCACTTCAGTGACTCCCTGATAAATATCATCAAGCACCACCGCCAGATTGTAAGCGAACAGACCATCCCGTCTTTTAATAATAAAGTCTTCACCGGCAAGGCCCGGTGCGATATCCATAGTACCGTGTCTGATGTCGTTAAAGGTCAGAACCGGCTCATCAACCTTTACTCTTACCGCGCAACCGTCAGGCGAGGATATTTTTTTATCTCTGCAGGTGCCCTGATAGTAGCCACCTGCTGCTTTTATCTGTTTTCTGGTGCACCGGCAGTAATAAGCCATCTCAGAAGTCAGCCAGGTATCGATTTGTTCCTGATAGGCGTCATGGCGGTGACTTTGGAACAGAACTTCTCCGTCCCAGTGCAGTTGATAAGCTTCCAGTGCCTTAAGAATAAGATTAGCAGCGCCTGCCATTTCCCTTGGCGGATCCAGATCTTCCATCCTAACCAGCCAGGTTCCGTTGTTGGCTTTAGCCTGAAAGTAACTGCCCAGAGCAGCCACAAGAGAGCCGAAATGCAGGGGGCCGGAAGGGGATGGCGCAAAGCGTCCAGTGTATTTCATATCTGAGTGCCGGAAATGGTATTAAGTAAAAAGGGAGCCTAGGCTCCCTTTAGTAAAGTAACAAGCTGTCGCTGGCTGCTTAGCCCTGCATCTGTCTCTCTTTCATCTCTGCAAGAGTTTTACAGTCGATACAAAGGTCGGCTGTCGGTCTGGCTTCCAGACGACGGATGCCAATCTCTACACCGCAAGATTCACAGAAACCGAACTCATCTTCCTCGATTTTGTTCAGTGTTTTTTCAATCTTCTTGATCAAACGACGCTCACGGTCACGGTTGCGAAGTTCAAGACTGAATTCTTCTTCCTGAGAAGCACGGTCAACCGGGTCAGGGAAGTTTGCCGCTTCGTCCTGCATATGGTGCACAGTACGGTCAACTTCTTCCATTAGTTGGTTACGCCACGCTTCTAAAATCTTAGTAAAGTGAGCCATTTGTTCTGGTGACATATACTCTTCACCAGCTTTTTCCTGATAAGGTTCAACACCTGCAATGGCTAGGATGCCTAGCGCTTTTTTCTTTTCTGGCATACCACATCTCCTACTTACACCTATAACCAACAGCTCCGCTGTCAAATTAAGGCGGGTATCTATAGCAGAAAGAAAAGCCGGAAGCAAACACAGAGTTTTTATCTCTGCGTTATTGTGAACATCGCATCATTTTCAGCTATTTAATGACGTTTTTTAAACAGTTGAATGAATGCGAGCTTCATCTGGATAACCTTGCAACGCAAAAAGTTTTCCAAATACCAACTTCTTTTGCTTAATTTAAGTCGTTTTTTAATACTTCCACTCTTTATGGTGTAAAGATGGCATTTTTTCAAGTGCAGAGTGCAAAATTCGGCTATTTAAATAGTTTTTTTGTTCTAAAGCACTTACTGGAGGGAGTTGCCTGCTGCTCCCGCTACTCGAAACTAAATTGTGACTTTAAATCTGGCTTATAACTTAACACTTCAACGCCCGACTCAATTGCCTGTTCAAGAAGACTGGCATAGGCAGGATCCACATGTCTGGCCGCTTTTACTGAGTCGATACCTGAATGCAAAATGGCGAATAACAGAACCGCCCTGTGGCCTTCTTTTACTATCTGCATCAGCTCCTGAAGATGTTTCTGACCCCTTTTGGTGACCGCATCAGGAAAGTAACCCTGACCCTGTTCCAGCAGAGTGCAGCTTTTTACCTCAACAAAGCACTTTTCATCCCCTCTGGTCAGCATAAAGTCGATACGGCTGTCACCGTATTTCACTTCCGGGCGAACCTCATAACCAGACAGTGAATCTATCTCACCAGCCATGAGTGCATTACCGACAAACTCGTTAGCTCTTGCTGTGTTTACACAGATAAGGCCGTTCCGCTCAGTCAGCTCCCAGGTGCACTGATATTTACGTTTGCTGTTATCACTTACGCTGTACCAGATGGTGTCTCCGGCACTGCCGCAGTTTGTCATTGAGCCGGTATTGGGCACATAAATGGTAGTGGTCTCACCTTCGCCGGTTTCAATATCGGCCAGAAAGCGTTTATACCTTTTAATCAGTTTGGCGGCATATAGCTTAGGCTTTTGTTGTTTTAATTCAGCGTGCATCTTTTTCCTGTACAATGTGGGCCAGTTTGTTCTGGTATATCACAAGGTTTTTCTATTGTCACAACTTCCCATTCAGTCGGTGTTACCACAACTTCTTGAAAGTGTCCGCTCCTCAAACCAGATAATTCTTAAAGCTGAGCCGGGTGCCGGTAAGTCGACTTATTTCCCTTTGCAGTTACTAAAAACCAATGCTGTTTCGGGCAAAATAGTGATGCTTGAGCCCAGGCGTCTGGCGGCAAGAAATATCGCCACCTATCTCTCAGAGCAGCTTGGTGAAAAGGTGGGGCAGACTGTGGGCTACCGGGTCAGAAATGATGTGAAGGTCAGTGCTCAGACCCGGCTGGAGATAGTGACCGAAGGCATTATGACCAACATGCTTCAGGCCGACCCTGAGCTCACCGGCATAGATCTGCTGATTTTTGATGAGTTTCATGAAAGAAGCATACACGCAGATATTGCGCTGGCATTCAGTCTGGAGATTCAGGAAGCCTTCAGGGATGACCTGAAAATTGTGGTGATGTCTGCAACACTGGATCAGCAGGCTCTGCAGACGCTATTACCGGATGCGGATTATATTGAATCGGAAGGACGCTCCTATCCGGTTGAAGTTCGTTATGCGCCTCTGGCGGTCAATGACAGACTGGTTCCTGCCGTCACTAAGCAAATCAATTCTGTGCTTAACCGGGAAGAGGGTTCTGTGCTTGTGTTTCTGCCGGGCATGGCTTCGATTAAGCAGACGGAGCAGGCTCTGCTGGAGTTAAAACCGGATGCTGATATTTGCCCTCTTTACGGTCAGTTAAGTATCGCAGAGCAGGAAAAGGCGATTTGTCCTTCACCACAGGGCAGACGAAAAGTGGTGCTGGCAACCAATATTGCCGAAACGTCTCTGACCATTGAAGGCATCCGTATTGTGGTGGATTCCGGACTTGAGAGAACCGCCCGTTTTGACCCTAAAACCGGCATCACCCGGCTTGATCAGGTAAAAGTGGCTCAGTCGTCAGCGATTCAGCGTACCGGGCGGGCAGGGCGTTTGCAGGAAGGACTCTGTATTCGTCTGTATAGTGAAAGCCAGTTTAACCAGCAGCCTAAGGTGCCAGAGCCGGAGATACTGCATTCAGACCTCTCTTCACTGGCTATGGAGCTGGCGGTTTGGGGAACTAACGAAGTTAACGAGCTTAGCTGGATGGATGTGCCGCCAAAATCTCTGTTGCAGCAGGGGCGTGATTTACTGCATTCCCTTGGGCTGCTGAATTGTCACAATCAGCCTACGGAGAGAGCAAAGCAGATTCAGACGCTGGGAATCGAGCCCAGGCTGGGAGCTATGCTTCTGGAGTCGTCGGAGCTTGGTGAAAAGTACCTGAATACCGCGCTGGCACTGATTCCTTTGCTCGAAGAACCGGAAAGAAATATTGTTGATATCACCCATTCGCTCTATCGCCTGCAGTCAGGAAAGCATCCTAAAAGCCGGGCATTTGAAAAGCGGGCTTCACTGTTAGGGCGTAAGCTTAGCCATCAGTTTAACTCATCTGAAATTGATGAGCTGTATACAGGTGTTTGTCTGGCGTTTGCCTATCCGGACAGAATCGGCAAACAGAGGGGCAACCGTCACGGAAGCTTTTTGCTGGCTAACAGGCATGGTGCCTTTATTTCAGAGCAGGAACGTCTGGCGGAAGAAGAGTTTATTGTCGCCATTGATTTGATGCGTACGGGCCGCGATGAGAGCCAGTTATTTCTTGGAGCCTCTTTGGATATTCACGCTCTGAAAACCCTTGTGCCTCAGCTGTTTTTTACCATGGAATCCGTTGACTGGGATGAAGCTAAAGGACGCCTGATTGCACAGCAGCTTTACTGTCTGGGAAACAGAAACGGACACTATCTTGTAACCGGAACAGAAATTCTGCCTCAGCCGGATAAAGCAAAAATAGTTGAAGCCCTGCTAAATTACCTGCGCCGGAAAGGCTTAGATGTTTTAAACTGGGATGAGAAAAGCAGTTGCCTAAGAGAGCGGATCCGTTGTGCCTCTGACTGGCTTCCTGAAAAAGAGTGGCCTTCAGTGGATTCGGATGTTCTGCTTGAGAATTTAGAAAGCTGGCTTGAACCTTATATGACAGGGGTGAAAAGCGCCCGGGACCTGAAATCCATTGATCTTTATGCGGCATTAACCTCCTATTTAGGCTGGCCACTGAATCAGGAAATTGATGAACTGCTGCCGGTCAGCTATCAGGTACCAACGGGAAGCCGAAAGAAAATCGTTTATCAGCGGGGAAAACCGCCGGTACTTTCGGTGAGAATGCAGGAGATGTTTGGCGAGCAGGACTCTCCTGTGCTGGCTCAGGGGCGGGTGAAAATAACCCTTGAGCTGCTTTCGCCAGCGCAGCGGCCTTTGCAGGTTACTGCTGATTTGGCCGGTTTCTGGGCGGGAGCTTACAAAGAGGTGCAAAAGGAAATGAAAGGCAGATACCCTAAGCACCCTTGGCCGGATGATCCGGCAAACCATATTGCAACAACCAAAACTAAGCGACAGTTGAATTCATGAGTGATAAAAGAGCACCGGCCAAGAAGGTGACCAGGAAAAAGCCGGCAACCAGAAGAAAACCGGCTTCAAGAACCAAGCCAAAGACAAGGGCAAAGGCGAAGCCAAAAGCCAGGCAGAGCAAAGCGAAGAAAAGCTGGCTTAAACAGATCTGGAGTATCGGCTGGAAGCTGGCTCTGGCAGGCATTGCTGTGCTTGCCTTTCTGGGTGTTTACTTAGATTCAATTGTACGCGAACGCTTTGAAGGACAGATCTTCGACCTTCCAACGGTAGTTTACGCAAGGGTGCTGAATCTGGCTCCGGGAAGCAGCATTAGCCTGAGTGATGTCAGCAAAGAGCTGGATGTTCTTAACTACAGAAAAGTGCGCACCCCAAGAAGGCCGGGAGAGTACTCCTCATCTTCCAGTAAAATCGAGCTGATCCGCAGGCCATTTGAGTTTGAAGACGGCCCTGAACCTGACCGTCATGTGATGTTCTATTTTGACCAGAGCGGTCTGCAGCGTATTCAGTCGCTGGAGCAGAAGGCGGATATGGGCTTTTTGCGTATCGAACCCAAGATGCTGGGCATGCTGGAAAAGGATGTTGAGCAGACCCGCCTCTACCTGAAAAGAGAGCAGTTCCCTGAGGTATTAGTGGATGCACTGCTGGCAACCGAAGACAGAGAGTTTTATCAGCATGACGGCGTTTCACCTCTGGCGATTTTAAGGGCGCTGGCGGTTAATATTAAGGCCGGGCGGACCGTTCAGGGCGGTAGTACCCTGACTCAGCAGTTAGCGAAAAACCTGTTTCTTAGCCGGGAGCGTACTCTGTGGAGAAAGGTGCGTGAAGCCTATATCGCTCTGATCCTTGATTACAGATACGACAAAGACCGGATTCTGGAAGCTTACTTAAATGAGGTCTATCTGGGGCAGAGCCTGGGGCAGGCGGTGCACGGTTTTGCTCTGGCTTCGCGGCTCTATTTCGGTCAGCCGGTTTCTGAGCTGAGAATTGATCAGATCGCTCTGCTGGTGGGTATGGTGAAAGGTCCTTCTTACTACAATCCGGTTAAGCATCCGGAAAGGGCCAAAGAGCGCCGGGATCTGGTTCTGCGTCTGCTGATGAAGCAGGAAACACTGACCGCAGAGCAATACCAGCAGGCGGTAAACCGTGAGCTGGATATTCAGGATAATCCGCAGATAGCCTCAAGGCAGCCGGCCTATTTCCAGCAATTGAAAAATGAACTGAAGCAGAAGGTTGGAGAAGAGTTCCATTCATTTGAGGGATTGAGGCTTTTTACCACTCTGGACCCTGTTTCACAGGTGATGCTGGAAAGGGCGATCAAAAGCAAGATCCCGCAACTGGAGAAAAAATCCGGTAAAGGTCTGGAGTCTGCAGCAGTGGCCGTTGACAGGAAAACCGGTGAAATCCGGGCAATGGTGGGCGGTAAAAGAACCGGGTACGACGGGTTTAACCGCGCACTGAATGCCAGCCGTCCCATTGGCTCTCTGGTTAAACCTGCGGTTTATCTGACCGCGCTTTCAGAGCCGGACAGATATACGCTGGCGACCACCCTGCTGGATGAAAAAATCCGCCTGAAAGGCATTAAAGGTACGGTCTGGGAGCCGAAAAACTTTGACCGTAAGTTCCGGGGAGAAGTGGCTCTGTACCGCGCTCTGGCAAACTCTCTTAATGTTCCGACGGTAAGACTGGGCATGGAGCTTGGGATGCAGAGAGTCATTGGCACGCTGGAAGCTCTGGGTGTCGACAGGCAGGAGATCAGACCGGTTCCGGCAATGTTTCTTGGTGCTTTTTCGCTGTCACCTTATCAGGTGGCTCAGATGTATCAGACCCTGACCAACTCAGGAAAACAGGCCCCGCTTTCGGCACTGAGAGTGGTTAAGGATCTGGATGAGAATATTATCTATCAGTCCATGCCGAGAAAGCGTGCTACCGTGGATGAGCAGGCGGCCTGGCTCACCACTTATGCAATGAAAAAAGCGGTAATGGAAGGTACCGGTCGTTATCTTCAGGGCCGGTATGGCTGGGCGGCTCTGGCAGGGAAAACCGGAACCAGTAACGATAGCCGGGACAGCTGGTTTGTGGGTGTGGACGGCAGAGAAGTAGTGACCGTCTGGGTTGGCCGGGATGATAACAAGCCGACTAAGCTCACCGGTGCCAGCGGTGCTTTGCGGGTCTATTCTGACTATCTGGCTCTGCGCTCGCCGCAGAAGCTGACGCTGCCATGGCCACAGGACATTGCTACCATTGGCTTTAAACAGAACAAAAACGGAGCGCTTAAGCTCGACTGCAACAATGATTTCACGCTTCCGGTATGGGATAAGCAGGGACAGATAAGAAAAGCCTGCAGCAGTTCTCCGGGCCAGTGGCTGAGAAAATTGTTTGACTGGTAATCACAGGTAACTAAATGATCAGAGCAAACCGAATACTAATAAATCTACTGGTTTTGTTTGGCTGCGGTGTTTCAGCGGCTCAGGTTAGTGCGGCTGAAGCGGTACAAAAGGAAGCCGTAGAAAGACCTAAAATCGCCGTTGTGCTGGCCGGAGGCGGGGCAAAAGGCGCTGCGCATATCGGGGTGCTGAAAGCGCTTGAAGAGATGCATATTCCGGTGGATCTGATCACGGGAACCAGTATGGGGGCTTATGTTGGGGGCCTTTATGCTGCAGGGATGAGCGCAGATGAAATCGAATCGCTTATCTATTCCATAGAATGGAATGACGGCTATAAAGACAGAGTCAGCCGGGGTGAGCGCCGTATTCGCGATAAAGCCTATGAGGACTACTACCAGCTAAATACGGATATGGGACTTGGCTGGGGGGAAATCCGCTCTCCGAAAGGTGTGGTGCAGGGGCAGAATATGATGCGTATTCTGCGTGAAAGCTCGGGCAATATTCCTAAGCTGGACTCCTTTGATGATCTGCCGGTTCCCTTCCGCTCAGTGGCGACCGATATCGTCAACCTGAAAGAAGTGGTTCTGGATAAAGGGCTGATAACTGATGCCATGATGGCAAGTATGTCTGTGCCGGGCGCGCTTCCTCCTTATGAGCTGGATGGCGTGCTGCTGGTGGACGGTGGTGTCACCAACAATATGCCGGTGGATGTGGCCAGGGAGATGGGCGCGGATATTATTATCGCCGCGGATATCAGCACCGAATATCTGAAGCAGGAAGATGTGGGCAGCTTTGTGGATGTGGGAAATCAGATCTCCAACTATCTGGTGCGCCGTACCACCGATGAACAGGCTGAACTGCTGACAGAAAAAGATGTGCTGCTTGTACCGGCTGTGGGCCAGATGGAGACCACGGAGTTCGACAGAATGCCTCAGGCCTATCTCTGGGGTTATGAATCCGCCCAGAAAAACGTCAACGCTCTGGCCCGTTATTCTGTCTCTTCCGCAGAGTATCAGAGGTACATAGACGAAAAAGAGGAGAGACGGAGAGAGGTTGAGTACGGTGATGAACTGGTGGTCAGTGACATAGTGCTGAACAACAACTCTCACTACAAAGACGATATTTTGCTGGAATATCTGAATCTGACTCCCGGAAAATCTATCTCAACGGAAGAGCTGGAAAAGAGCATCAGCAAGGTTTATGCGCTGGATAAGTTTCAGCGTATTTTCTATCACTTTGAAAAGGATCAAAATGACGAAACCCTGCTGTTTATCGATATCAATGAAAAAGAGTGGGGGCCTAACTATGTCAATTTCCGCTTCTTCCTGGAAGAGGATTTCACCAGTGACAGTCAGTATGGTCTTGGGGTATCAACCAATTTTACCGGCCTGAACAGTCTGGGGGCAGAGCTTAAAGTCAATCTGGAACTGGGTACTGACAGGCTGGCTTCAGTGAGCTGGTACTCACCATTTTTTACCAGCCAGAAGCTGTTTAACAGTTTTGATGTTATTTACCGTAAAGATGAAAAAAGTACCACAGTAGAAGGGCTGACCGGAGACACTTCGCTGGCTATGAGCGAAAACTCCCTTTCCACAACCTATACCGAGTTTGAGCTGGAAGGGGCAGTGGGTATTCAGCCTACCTTCTGGCAGGAAGCGCGTGTTGGCGGACGTTATATCGAAGGGGATGTCTCTCTGACCAGCCTGCCGGCCTATGGCCAGCTCGACTATATCAGGAAAGGACTTTTCGTCGGCTATACGCTGGATACTCTGGATGATTTCAGCCTGCCGACGGAAGGGGTTCGCTTTAACGCTGAGTACTTTGTTTCTGATGACAGTGTCAGCGGATCTGAAACTGTTGGTGAGGGTGTCGCCTCTTCAACGACTGATTTTGAAGATGACCTGGTGCACGAGTTTGACCTGATGTTGCGCGGCGCATACAGCTTTGGTGACAACACCTTGGTCGGGCATGTGGAATATGGCACGGTAGAAGATAAGTCTGACGATAACCCGGCTATTCAGCCCAAAGAGCTGGGTGGTTTCTTAAGGCTTTCCGGCATTCCGAGAAACAGCATTAACGGACAGAACCTGTTTTTCAGCAGCCTGGTTTACCGCTACCGCTGGTTTGAAAATGACTTTGGCCTGTTTACCGCGCCTGTCTATTTAGGGGCTTCACTGGAGTACGGCGGGGTCTGGTCGGATACCGACCTTTCGCTCGGGGATGCTCCTCTGTACCGGGCTGGCTCTCTGTTTGCAGGAATCAGCTCTCCGGTCGGGCCTATTGTTCTGGCGCTGGGGGCAACCGAAGAAGGGCACGAATCTATTTATCTGATTGTGGGACAGAGTTTTTAGTACTTTAGTCGTAGGAGAGCGGCGTCAGAAGCAGCAAGATTTTAATTTTTAGTTAAATTTGCTATTCTTTCAGCACAGTTTGGCCTCTGCCACTGTTTATTATTATAAAAAGTAATAACGATACCCTGATCGACTGGTTTTGGGTTGATGAGAGTGGCAGGATGCCAAGTTTCCAAGGATGTCCATTTTAATAATAAAACGGACCGCAATGTAGAGGATTATGTCGTGCTTGAAGCCTATCGTAAACACGTAGAAGAGCGTGCGTCAGAAGGAGTTGTCCCTAAACCGCTTAACGCTGAGCAAGTTTCCCAGCTTATGGAACTTGTGAAGAACCCGCCTAAGGGTGAAGAAGCTTTTGTTCTTGATCTGTTTGAAAATCGTATCCCACCGGGTGTGGATGAAGCTGCCTATGTTAAGGCCGGCTTTCTGACTGCTCTGGCTAAAAATGAAGTGAGTTCACCACTGGTAAGCCGTGAAAAGGCTGCTGAGCTTCTTGGTACCATGCAGGGTGGTTACAATATTCAGTCTCTGATTGATCTGCTTGATGATGCCGATCTTGCTCCTATCGCAGTAAAAGCACTTTCGCATACGCTGCTGATGTTTGATGCCTTTTATGACGTTGAAGAAAAAGCCAAAGCAGGCAACGAGTCAGCTAAAAAAGTGATTCAGTCTTGGGCTGATGCTGAGTGGTTCCTTTCTAAACCTGAACTGAAAGAGAAAAGCACTCTTACCGTATTTAAAGTAACAGGTGAAACCAACACAGATGATCTTTCACCTGCGCAGGATGCCTGGTCCCGTCCGGATATCCCGCTGCATGCGCTTGCTATGCTGAAAAACGCCCGTGAAGGTATTGAACCGGATCAGCCTGGCTCTGTTGGCCCGGTTAATCAAATCGATGCTCTGAAAGAAAAAGGCCATCAGCTCGTTTACGTTGGCGATGTTGTGGGTACCGGCTCTTCGCGTAAGTCTGCCACTAACTCTGTGCTTTGGTTTATGGGTGACGATATCCCGTATGTACCGAATAAGCGCGCCGGTGGTTTTGTACTGGGTGGCAAAATTGCCCCAATCTTCTTTAATACCATGGAAGATGCAGGTGCTCTGCCTATCGAGCTTGATGTTTCAAAACTGAATATGGGCGATGTTATCGACGTTTTCCCGTACGAAGGTAAGGTAACTAACCACGAAACCGGTGAAGTACTGGCTGAGTTTGGTCTGAAGACAGATGTGCTGATTGATGAAGTGCGTGCCGGTGGCCGCATTCCGCTGATCATTGGCCGTGGCCTGACTGAGAAAGCGCGTGAGTCTCTGGGACTTGAGCCATCTGAAGTGTTCCGCAAGCCGGTATCGGTTGCCGATACAGGTAAAGGTTACAGCCTGGCTCAGAAGATGGTTGGTAAGGCGTGTGGCGTTGAAGGTATCCGCCCTGGCACTTACTGTGAACCTAAGATGACTACTGTGGGCTCTCAGGATACAACGGGTCCTATGACGCGTGATGAACTGAAAGATCTGGCTTGCCTGGGCTTTTCTGCCGATCTTGTGATGCAGTCTTTCTGTCACACATCCGCTTATCCTAAGCCGGTTGATGTAAACACGCACCATACGTTGCCTGACTTTATTATGAACCGCGCCGGTGTTTCTCTGCGTCCGGGTGATGGTGTTATCCACTCCTGGCTGAACCGTATGCTGCTGCCGGATACTGTTGGTACCGGTGGTGACTCGCATACCCGATTCCCGCTGGGTATCTCTTTCCCTGCCGGCTCTGGTCTGGTTGCCTTTGCGGCAGCTACCGGCGTTATGCCGCTGGATATGCCGGAATCCATTCTGGTTCGCTTTAAAGGTGAAATGCAGCCGGGTATTACCCTGCGTGATCTTGTGCATGCGATTCCTTACTACGGCATCAAGCAAGGCCTTCTGACGGTTGAAAAAGCAGGTAAGATCAATGAATTCTCAGGCCGTATCCTGGAAATCGAAGGCGTTGAACACCTGACGGTTGAGCAGGCGTTCGAGCTTTCTGATGCATCGGCAGAGCGTTCTGCTGCAGGTTGTACCGTGAAGCTTTCTCAGGAGTCTATCGAAGAGTACCTGAAATCGAATATCACCATGCTTAAGTGGATGATCTCTGAAGGCTATGGTGACCGCAGAACCATCGAGCGCCGTATCAAGTCAATGGAAGAGTGGCTGGCACAGCCTTCTCTGATGGAAGCGGATGCAGATGCCGATTATGCGCATGTTATTGAAATTGACCTTGCGGATATCAAAGAGCCGATTCTTTGTGCGCCAAACGATCCTGATGATGCCCGTCTGCTTTCAGATGTTCAGGGTACTGAGGTGGATGAAGTCTTTATCGGTTCATGCATGACCAATATCGGTCACTTCAGAGCGGCAGGTAAACTTCTGGAAAACTTCAGCGGTCAGCTGGATACCAGAATGTGGATTGCCCCGCCGACCAAGATGGATAAGGACCAGCTAACTGAAGAAGGCTACTACAGCATCTTTGGCCGTGTTGGTGTGCGTATTGAAACTCCGGGCTGTTCACTCTGTATGGGTAACCAGGCGCGTGTGGCAGATAAGGCAACGGTTATCTCCACTTCAACACGTAACTTCCCGAACCGTCTGGGCACAGGGGCCAATGTATACCTGGCCTCTGCTGAACTGGCGGCAGTTGGTGCTATTCTTGGTAAGATTCCAACTCAGGAAGAGTATCTGGAATACGCTAAGCAGATTGATGCAAGTGCGGCAGACACCTACCGTTATCTGAACTTCCACAAGATGTCTCAGTACACGGATAAAGCGGAGCAGGTGATTTTTCAGGAACCTGCATAAGTAAAGCCGGAAAAAACTTCAGAGCCCACTTGTTATGAGTGGGCTTTTTTATGGCTGATAATCCGCCAAATTTTCATAAGTTCCCTTGATGATATGCCGTTATGTGCCTAGTCTTACTAATGAGACAGAAAAATTGTCTCGATCTCGATATGGTAAGCAGCAATATGAATATAATTGTTGGCTATATGTTTTGACGCGTAATTCCGGCGTAGAAGACCGGGATAGAACAATAAAGGATGAGCGTAGAACATATCATTATAAAAATTGAAGGAACATAAAAATGGGAACAAAATTCCGCTTGGAATCCGTTCCGGGTTCGCTTGTTGTCGTTGGTGGTAAACATGAGCCGTGGCTTTCGGTGCTTGAGCAGGGTGGTTGGCAGTGTCAGCGCTGTGGCGATCTGCGCAAAGCTGACGCTCTGTTAAATGAAATCGGTCCTTGTATAGGGATTGTGGATCTCAGTCAGGACGAGTTCAGTCTGAATGGTGTAGCTAATCTGGTAAGTCGCTATAAGCATGTCCGCTGGCTTGCGTTTATTCGTGAGTCCCAGTTGACTTCTGATACGATCAGCCAGTTTATTGTTAACTTTTGTATCGACTTTTTTACCGCACCCATTCCGGATACCCAGCTTCTGAGTACTATCGGTCACCAACTGGGCATGCTGACGCTGGAGAGAAAGGTCTGGCCTGATTACGGCAACCGTAAAGATATGGGATTGCCTGGCGAGTCTGTAGCAATGAAGCGCCTGCGCGAGCAGGTTAAGCGTATTGCCTCAACAGATGTGAGCATCCTTGTTTACGGCGAAAACGGTACTGGTAAAGAAGATGTGGCAGAGGCGATTCATCAGCTTTCATCACGTTCTAAAGAGCAGTTTGTTTCTATTAATTGTGGTGCCCTGTCAGAAGCTCGTATGGCGGTAGAAATTTTCGGCATTGGTGCCGGAGAAGATGATCCGGATCCTGCCTTGCTAAAAGCGCATAAAGGTACGCTTTACCTCAATGATATTCTGACCATGCCCCGCTCACAGCAAAACAACCTGTTGCGCTTTATGCAGGAAGGCAAGCTGGAGACCAAAAGAGGCAGCGTTGATCTGGATGTGAGAATTCTGGCAGCGTACAGTTCAGATATTGATAAGGCGATGGCTGATAATGATTTCAGCGATGAGCTTTATCACTACATCAATGTACTGCGAATTAATGTTCCTAGTCTTAAGGAGCGTGCAGGTGATGTTGCGCTGCTTGCTAAGCGGTATCTGCAGGAGTACTCAAAAGAGTATAACGCTCAGGCGAAAGACTTCTCTGAAGAGGCGCTAAAAGGGCTGACTCATTATCACTGGCCCGGTAATGTGCGTGAACTGATGAATCTGGTTAAGCGTGCAGTACTGATGTCAGATACCGCATTGATTGATATTTCTCAGTTGGATCTTCCGCAGAAAGCGAACGGAAAACGCAGCCTGAAATCCATCAGAGAGAACTCAGAACGTGATGCGCTTATGCTGGTGCTGGAGTCTCACGACGGCCAGGTTTCCCCGGCAGCGAAAGAGCTGGGTGTTTCCAGAGCGACAATGTACCGCTTGCTGAATAAACACAACCTTATCACCGAGGCGGTTTAGCCTGTCAATTAACTGGCTGGTAGTGGAAAGTTTTTCATTATCAGTCAGTTGTCAGAGTTAATATCTAATAACCACGAATATTGTAAGGAATACCAGTTAAAAGCTGTGTATTTGCCAGTAATTACATTTATTTGTTGAATATGTAGACGGTTAGATTAGAATCTAATCGTGAACTGAATTTCACAAAACTTCTTTAGGATTAATTAGTTAGCAGGAGGCGTAAGATGAATAACTTTATCGTTAAACATGTTATCGGCGCGCCTGTATTTCCTATGTCATCGCTCATGTCTGTGCGAGCAGACTCTGATATGCGAACCGATCGTAACTAATTGATCCGTAACCCTTGTCTGGCTGCGGAGAAATGGCAGCTAAGTACAGGGAAAGTCTCATTATTCTCCTAATTTAGTCCAAGTCATTTCCCCGGCCCTTAACTGGAGAAATACTACTATGACTCATTCTGTTTATATAAAACTTGCTGCTGTCCTGATTAAGGCTGATCTGCGTCGTGAAGAGCGCGAATGGAAAAGGAAAGTGCGTCGCTCTGTTCATGAAATTCCATGGGAAAACGCTTATCTGCTGCGCGATATCGGCCTGGAAGCCGATGGCCGCCCAATAGGTACCCACTCTGTTCCAGATGCTGTTTTGGTTGAACGCCGCATCCGTCATATCCGCCGGGTTTTACATTCCAGAATTGCTACGTAACCTGAGGGGAGCTAAGCGCTCCCCCTGAAACCTATCCAGCCACTTCTGTTCTCAGGAGTGGCTGTCTGCTATTGTGGGAGAGGAATAAAGATTCATACTAAAAAGGTGGTATTATCCTTTGCTTATCACCTTTCTGCCCCAAAGTTAGTTTCGACCACGGTAGAGGATCATTATAAAACCTAATGATAAACATCTACGATAACGATTTAGGTATAGCTTGATGATCGAAGCACTACGATGGACATAATCAATGTTGTTGTTTTTTTAAAGTATTAGTTGATAGTTTGAGCCATGTCGGATTGGTATGCAACTGCTCTCATAGGGTGATATGCAGGTTTGATCCGTAGATAAAGCGTTAAATGCCTTTAGATTTGGGCTCTTAGAAAAGCGAAAAGCACCCCGCAGGGTGCTCTCTAGAATGCTCAAGTTAGAGATATTGGCGAGAATTTTATTACCAACACTGTAGCCTAACGAGCTAGTGATTGAATTATGGTACAAAGCTACTGTAGTGTCAACTATACAACTCCAGGGAGTATAGTAACTATGCCTCGCTTACCAATAACCTCATATACCTTTGAACTTTTTACTATAGCATTAAAGCGTCTTTTCGCTTGTGCGGGGGTTAGTATATTGCTGTATGAAAGAGATTTGTATACATCTAGCGCTTCAATGCTTGTAAGCCAATCAAAATGTGATTTGTAATGAAAGTCCAGATAGTCGTTTTTTCTATCTTCGGATACCCAGCCCAATATCCGGCACAATCGATCATTTAAAGTTTTCATTCGTTGAATACTTTCTTCTGGCGTTGATGCTGCCGGATAAATCTCTTGGTTGGTGCTGTAGTGTCTAATCTGAGTGAACTTCCAGATAGGTTCGTGGTGAGCAATTCGGTTTCTTAGCTCATTTACCTGACTCAATCGCATTAAAAAGTCTTCTAATGCGTTTTGAGACCAGTAAGTAGAGTGAAGAGCGAAGTGCCCTTTAAGTCCATTGAACAGTGCGCTTTGCCAGTCTATTGAGTTATTCGACGAAGTGTCGCTAATTAAAAATCCCCAGAAACCAAAACTTTGTGCCGCAATTACTTTTCCCGGTGTTGGTGCCGGGTTTTTCGCTATTAATTGATTTCGGTTTCTTCTTCCACGACCGCGTGATTGCAAATGGGTCACTTTGCGAATCATTTTCACTGTCTTAGGCTTCAATTGACCCTGGGCAATCAGGTGCTCATACCAATCATTATCGAATGCATGCCCTTGTTGTCGGTGTGCATTGAATTGGTGAGACAGCTCCCTATGAATAGTATTGCGAAGAGCTACTTCAAAGATACTAATTAATTTGAAAAAGGAGGCTGAGAGAGCGTCATTCCACAAGTACAGCCCTAAGCACTCTTCATCTGAGTTCAGATTAAAGTAGCTACGGTAACTATTGAGACGATCGGAAGAGATCGTGTTAATGGTTTCAGTAATATTGTTAGGTTTCATATGCTTGTGGGTAGAAAAAAGTGCATTATAAGGTAGATTTACGTGTGCGTCTAAATGCATTTAACAAATAAGGATTAAGCGCTGCGAAGCCAGCACTTAGTCCGATTGTTGAACAAGCCCGATGCCTCTATATAAGTAAATTGTGCGATCTGTTCCTGTGGTGATCTGACCTCTATGATTTTCTCAATGCGATCGCTGTCGTAATAAGACTATATAGATTACTAAAAGTTATCCGTAACAGACTAAATTAGTAAAACCGCTGCCAAACTTCTGTCCAGCAACGAGCCAGAAAGAGATGTTACCTTCACCTGCCGCTACAAACCTAGAGTTTTTCCGAGTTTCCCGCATTAATATTTCCATATTCACAGGATTATTTTTCCACTATTCAAATTACACCTTTACTGGAGGGTTCGGTTAATCGAGTGTTATGTTTGAATTGTCGAATTAGTCGAGTTCTATGTAATAAATAAGTCACTATTAGAGTGTTACGAAAATAAGTTAAATTGGCTTAAGTTAAACTAATTTCTTTAGATGCCTTGGAAGTAGCAATTAGTATGAACCTTCATTCCTTTCCTACAGCTATTTAAGGGCACGGGTTGGAATAGATATTTCCTACCTCATAGAGCTCGCCAAGCAACTCTTGAGATAATTTAAGATCTAGGCTGTCAATATTCTCTTTAAGTTGGTTCAGGTTTGTTGCTCCGATAATATTAGAGGCAACAAAGGGCTGCTGATTAACAAAGGCCAGAGCCATCTGAGCCGGACTTAAACCGTACTTTTTAGCGATCTCCACATAGGCCTGCGTTGCTTTTATGCCCTGAGGCGTAAAGTAGCGTGCAAACCTTTCCCACTTGGTGCAGCGGGCGTTTTCAGGCCTTGCGCCGTCAAGATATTTGCCACTTAAACAGCCAAAAGCCAGAGGGGAATAGGCCAGAAGTTCAACACCTTCAAACTGAGCGATTTCTGACAGTCCCACTTCGAAGCTGCGGTTTAGCAGGTTATAGGGATTCTGAATGGACACCACCTTTGGGAGTTCATGTTTCTCGGCCAACTGAAGAAATTTCATCACACCCCAGGGTGTTTCATTGGACAGTCCTATATAGCGGATCTTTCCGGCGCGGACGAGCTCTGTCAGAGCTTCCAGCGTATCAAGGATAGTGACCTCTTCCTGATGATCTGAATAGCTGTAGTTAAGCTGCCCAAAGTAGTTGGACTCTCTTTGAGGCCAGTGAAGCTGGTACAGGTCGATATAGTCGGTTTTTAATCTTTTCAGGCTGTCATCGATAGCCAGATGGATGTGTTTACGATCCAGTTTCATATCTTCGCGGATGTAAGGGATCCTTCTCGGGCCTGCTACTTTAGTCGCAATGACGACTTTATCTCTTTTGCCTGACCGGGTCAGCCAGTTGCCGATATACTCCTCTGTGCGTCCCTGAGTTTCAGGCTTTGGCATGATAGGATACATCTCTGCAGTATCGATAAAATTAATGCCGCGTTCAAAAGAATAGTCAAGCTGCTCAAAGGCTTCCTGCTCTGTGTTCTGCTCACCAAAGGTCATGGTACCCAGACAGATCCGACTCACTTCCAGGGGCGAATTGGGTAGTTTGTGGTATTCCATTTTATTTCCCTGTCTTGTTCTTTGTTTTCAATATATAGGATTTAGCCTGCTGATGTGAAGAGAATGTTATAAGCAACCGGGTCTGGCTGGGCTAAGCTTTAATTGAGGAGGACTGTTATGCAAATAAACCAACTTGATCATTGGCTGCATGGCGAGCATAAGGACAGTTATGTACCGCCTAAAATCTATGTGATCAGCTGTGAAGATGTCTCAGAATATCTGCTGGCGGTAGAGTACAAGCACAGACTGGAACCGATTCGTAAAGATGGGGAGCCGGTGCATTTTTCTTCTCTGGAAAAAGTGAAAGAGGAGCTTGTACGTTTAGGCGTGGATTCGGTTTACCTCAGGCTGCACAATACCGACGACGAATGTGGTGCCCCTGAAGGTAGCGTTTCCTATCATGACATAGAATTATCGCTGCATTAGCAAACACAGAACGAATATTGATCTAAATGAGATCGTTTAGGTCAATAGTTCTTTTTGTGCTAGATAAAATGCCGTTTGAGAATGCGGTCTGTAAACTGAGTTCTCAGGTAAAAGCCGCGCGGCAGTGTTTTTATCGGCTTGCCTGTTGCCCCGTATGCTTCTGTCAGTACCCGTCCGTTTGCCGCCTTTGGCCTTAACTGAAGCACTTCTCCGTGTTTAGCGGTAATCTGGGCCACCTGTCCTAAGACAATAAACTCCATCAGCTCTTCCCAGTCCTGACGCAACTGATCCTCTTCCTCTTCAGAAGGCGACCAGAGAAGTGGAGAGCCCACATGGCGCTCTGCAAGCGGGATCTCTCTTTCTCCCTCAACCGGGATCCACAATACTCTGGACAGTTTCTGCCTGACATGGCTGGATTCCCAGGTAAGACCATGTACTCCGGTAAGCGGAGCGACGCAGACAAAGGTGGTTTCCAGAGGCTTGCCTGTATAGCTGATGGGAATGCTCTTTAGCTCGATGCCAAGTTCAGCAAAGTCCTGCTCCGGTTTGCTGCCGGCAGGGGCGCCAAGGTGCCACTCCAGCAGTTGTCCCACCCAGCCTTTATCTTTCTTCAGGTCTTTAGGGACCGGAATACCAGCCTCTTCAGCCAGTTCCTGAAAAGTCAGGCCTGCGATTTGCTGTGCTCTTTCTAGTAATTCGGCTTCAGATTTTGGTGTCGGTTTCATAGCTGGACTTAGGGGAAACGGATAAAACCTGCGGATTATAACAGACTTTTATGATCTCTATCGCCGGATCGGGTTGAGTGAAAAATGATCATTTTAAAAAGTTATCCACAGAATATACTCTCTCTGCTGATTTTTATATTGGACTGTATGAATAAACAGGTCTTTTAACCCAATAAAATGGTTGCAAAAATTTGTGTTTAGTGAAATCAGGCTGGCGTGATGTGGATAAAGCTTAAGGTGGTGGATCTTTGACCGATCTGTTTTATATAAAGATCCTCCAGTTTTTTGACCTGTGAAAACTTGTGTTTATTTGTGGTTAACTGCTTAATATAAAACATAATTATTGCGCTATGGTGCTGGCGGCTCTCTAATTGAGAGATTAATAAATAAACAGTAAAAAATGCAAATGACAAATTCTGCACAAACTTATTCACAGAAAAGGTGAATAAATGTGGTCTGTATCTCATTTGTGTGTTGATAACTTATATTGGAGTGTGAGCTTATTCAAAAAGTGGGCTCTGGCTAATAAATCTAATGGAAATTTATCCCTTAAATTTGCTCCGTTACAGGATATGTGGAAAAATCATGCCAACAAAAAATTTTTTAGAGGTCGGCCAGTGATCGATGGCGATGGTTACCGCTTAAATGTGGGGATCGTAATATGTAACAACCATGGTCAGGTATTCTGGGCAAAACGATACGGACAACATTCCTGGCAATTCCCGCAAGGGGGAATTGATGACGGAGAAACACCGGAGCAGGCAATGTTTCGTGAACTGTACGAGGAAGTTGGTCTTACTCGTCAGGACGTGAAAATTATAGCGACAAGTCGTCATTGGTTAAGGTACCGCCTACCAAAACGGCTGGTGCGCTGGGATTCAAAGCCCGTTTGTATCGGTCAAAAACAGAAATGGTTTTTACTGCGTTTAGATTGTGATGAGTCTAAGATCAATATGCAGCGCGGTAATACCCCTGAATTTGATGGTTGGCGCTGGGTAAGTTATTGGTACCCGGTAAGACAAGTTGTTTCTTTTAAGCGAGATGTTTATCGACGCGCGATGAAGGAGTTTGCTTCATCTGCTATGCCGTACAGAGAGCGTAGAGTGAAAGGCAAACGAAAAAATCGTAAAGGATAGATAATGCTTACTCAGCTAAGGGACATAGTTGAACAGGTTTCCAGGCTTGATGATGTTCATCAGGCTCTGGAGCTATTGGTAAAAGAAACCTGTACTGCACTTCAGACGGAGTGTTGTACAGTTTATTTTGCCAATGATGAAAAGCAGCGTCTGGAGCTGATGGCAACCCAGGGGCTGAAGTTCAGAGGTAATACGATTCATATCGGTTATCAGGAAGGTCTGGTTGGTCTGGTTAAAAGAAGCGCTGAGCCAGTTAACCTGACGGATGTCTCTTCTCACCCTGACTTCAAATTCTTTCCCGAGCTGGGGGAGGATATCTATCACTCTTTTCTTGGCACTCCCATTATTTACCAGAAGCAGGTTCTGGGTGTTCTGGTCATTCAGCAAAAATCCCGCCGTCTGTTTAGTGAGATGGAAGAATCTTTTCTGGTGACGCTTGCCGCTCAGGTTGCGGTGATCATTGCTCATGCTCAGGCTCAGGGACAGTGGCTGCTGACGGAGAAGAAAACCGAATCTTTCTCTGGTGTGGCAGCATCGTCCGGTGTTGCAGTCGGAAAATTTTGGTGGGATAACACTCAGCCGGAGCTGAGTCAGGTCTGCCCGGCTTCCACGCTGGATATTGATCAGGAGCAGGAGTGGCTGATGCTGGCGGTGGAAAGCGCACTGGCAGATTTCCGCCGGATGAGAAAAAAGCTGGACAGCGAAATCAATAAAGAAGCGCTGGCGATTTTTGATCTCTTTACCCACCTGCTTAACGATCCTATGTTGCGCTCGGATTTAAAGGCGCAGATTAATACCGGCGACAGAGCTGACTGGGCGCTGAGGCAAGTGGTGGAATCCTATTCTAACCGCTTTGCCAAGATGACCGATGCTTATATGCGTGAAAGAGCGCAGGACATCAGAGAGCTGGGGCAGAGGCTGCTCTATTTTCTGCATAATACGGAAGAGGGCCAGTTCGAGCTTAAAGAGCCGGTTATTCTTGTTGTCCGCGAACTTACCGCGTCAATACTTGCCAGCGTTCCGAAAGATAAGTTGCTGGCCGTGGTTTCGCTTGAAGGGGCTGCTAACTCTCATGCTGCGATACTGTCCAGAGCACTGGGTGTTCCTGCGGTAATGGGGGCAAGTTTTGAGCCTGAGCGTATTCATAAGAGAATGGGCATTGTTGACGGCTACAATGGCGACATCCTGGTAGAACCCAATGCCCACTTGCTGGCAGAGTATCGCTCACTCCAGAGAGAGGAATCTGAGCTTTCTGATTTGGTGGAAGGAGAGCTTTCCAAGGCGTCCTGTACCAAAGATGGCTGTAAAGTGGAGATCCTTTTGAATGCCGGTCTGAGTGCGGATACCAGCATAGCGGTCAATCAGGGAGTCAGTGGCGTTGGCCTTTACCGGACCGAAATATCTTTTCTGCTTCAGCACCGCTTCCCTTCGGAAGAGGAGCAGATGCAGCAGTACCGGGCGGTGCTTTCCTCATACCCGGATAAAAAAGTGGTGATGCGCACCCTGGATATCGGTGGAGACAAGGCGTTGCCTTACCTGCCAATTGAAGAGGATAACCCCTTCCTTGGCTGGCGCGGTATCAGGTTCACTCTGGATCATCCGGATATACTGCTTATCCAGCTCAGGGCAATGCTGAAAGCAAGCATAGGAACGGATAATCTTAAAATTCTGCTGCCTATGATCGCCAGTACTCAGGAACTGGATGAAGCCAGGGCGTTTATCGAGCAGGCTTACAATGAAGTAAAAGAGCTGACACCGGATGTGAAGAAGCCGGAAGTCGGCGTTATGGTTGAAGTGCCTTCCATGATCTACCTGCTTCCGTTTATTGCCGGTAAGGTTGACTTTGTTTCTGTGGGCAGCAATGACTTAACTCAGTATTTACTGGCTGTAGACCGGAACAATTCCCGTGTTTCTGATGTCTATGAAACCATTCATCCGGCGGTGATTATGGCTCTGAAGCAGATTCTGGAGACATGTCAGCAATTTAATTTACCTGTCAGCGTATGTGGTGAGTTAGCCGGTGATCCGGTCGGTGCATTGCTGCTTGTGGGATTGGGTTACCGCTCGCTGAGTATGAACACATCGAATGTGGCCAGAATAAAATATCTGCTGCGTAAGTCGGATTCTCAGGATTTAGAACGACTTGCTAACAAAGCTTTGATGCAATCGTACGGTCAAAACACCTATAATATGATGTTTCAGTACCTGGAAGAGAATGAGCTTGCAGGTTTCACCAGAGCAGGAAAAAGGTAATTTCTTTGGATTTTGAATTGTTAGCTATGCTGCTTGCGCTAGGCGGCATTGTCGGTGTTCTGGCCGGGCTGCTTGGTATCGGAGGGGGAATCGTAGTTGTTCCGGCGTTATCGGTTATGCTCCCGGCATTCGGAATTCGCCCTGATATCGTTATGCATATCGCGCTTGCAACCTCACTGGCTACCATCATTCTTACAGCAGGGTCATCAGCTTTTAATCATCTGAAGCTGGGAAATGTGGATTTCGCGGTGGTAAAGTGGCTGCTGCCGGGCATTATGACAGGTGGATTTGCCGGTTCTTATATTGCTGACTTTGTTCCTGAGTACCTGTTGCCCAAGATTTTTGGTGTCATCGTAACTTTACTTGGGCTGCAGATGCTTTTTGCTGTGCGCTTTAAGCGGGTTAAAGCCTCGCAGGGTAAGGTTTCAACTGTCATTGCCGGCTCTGTTATCGGTACTGTTTCTGCTTTGGCCGGAATTGGTGGCGGAACCATTATTGTTCCCTATCTGAGCCGGTATGGTGTAGAGATGCGAAGGGCTGTCGGCTCCGCTTCCGTTTGTGGTGCAGTGGTGGCGATTTCTGGTATGACAGGGTTTATACTGCATGGCGTGAGTGCAGAACACCTTCCGCCATACTCTGTCGGCTATGTATATCTGCCGGCACTATTTGCAATTGCGTGCACTTCCGTTTTGACAACAAAAATCGGTGCGAATCTGGCAACTCAGTTGCCGACTCCGACGCTGAAGAAGATATTTGCAGTATTTCTGCTTTTTGTTGCGGCTAAGATGTTATTTTCCTAGAGATACTATTTTAAGAGTTGGTTATGTCTCAAACATTTATCGAGTTTCCCCAGATTGACCCTGTCTTGTTTTCATTAGGGCCGCTGTCTGTACGCTGGTACGGGCTGATGTATCTTTTTGGTTTTATGTTCGCGCTCTGGCTGGCCAACAGAAGGGCAGACAAAGAGGGCAGTGGCTGGAACCGTGAACAGGTTTCAGACCTGCTGTTTGCCGGGTTCCTGGGTGTGGTTATTGGCGGGCGTGTCGGTTATGTGTTTTTCTATAACTTTGGTCTGTTTGTGGAAGATCCCCTGTATCTGTTTAAAGTCTGGACCGGAGGTATGTCATTCCACGGAGGCCTGCTGGGCGTGATTACCGCTATGGCCTGGTACGGTTACAGAAACAAGCGCACTTTTTTCAGTATTGCCGATTTTGTTGCGCCACTTGTTCCCTTCGGACTGGGAATGGGACGACTGGGCAACTTTATGAATGATGAGCTGTGGGGACGTGTAACAGATGTGCCGTGGGCGGTTCTGTTCCCAAGTGGTGGCTACCTGCCTCGTCACCCGTCTCAGCTGTATGAATTTGCTCTGGAAGGGGTAGTACTCTTCTTTATTCTGAACGCATTTATTCGCAAACCTAAGCCTGAGGGCGCGGTTTCAGGCCTGTTTTTAATTGGTTATGGCTCTTTCCGGTTTATTGTAGAATACTTCCGTGAACCGGATGCCCACCTTGGCCTGTTTGGCGGCGTGATCTCCATGGGACAGATATTATCGTCTCCGATGATAATCCTTGGCGTAATCATGATGGTGTGGGCATATAAGAGAAACAGTGCCGCTTTGCAGAAGTAATCTGGCCCAATAATTTTCGCCGGGTAAGTAAAAACCGCCTTCAGGAAAGGCGGTTTTTTTAACTAAGATATAATTGTGTCTTAGTTAAACAATTCCTCTCATAAAACTCATCGCCCCCTAAGACCTCTTACCCAATTAGCCCTTCAATGCTACAAATTCATTTATTTTCTTTCTGTATATGGTGGAAGTAATAGGTAAGAATTATTATACAAAAAATAATCTTATAGATTTTTCTTATATAGAAAGTGTCAAAATTTTGGCTTAAAGTATCAAAACGTTAATTAATTTCATGTGAAATGCGAGGCTTATCATGTTCTATTATGTCGGTATATATACATACAGAACGCCTGGGAGTATATTTTTTTGCATGGTTGTTAACTTGATGTTTTGTTTTGTTATTTAAATGTAAGCAACCTGAATTTCTTATTGTATTGTATTGTATTCACTTTGATAGGTGGGCTTATGCGATGTTATGAGAAAAATCAGAACCTTCCAATCAGTAGCCTGAATGCTTTGTTCATCGGCAGAGAACAAAGAGGCAAGTCTAAAGAAGAAGTATTGCAGGAACTTGGTCAATTTTTAGAAATTTCAGCTAAAAGCCAAGGCATGCAAGAAATCAATATTAGTTCATTTTTACATTGGGTGAAGCCTGCTATTCTGCACGACCAATATGTATTCATCAAAAATGAAGGTGATATAGAAGCCTGCGGATACGTGCTTTGGGCCTGGGTAGACAGAAATACATTAATTGAATACTTAAATAAAGAGCGTTTTAGCCTTCATCCGATGTGTTGGAATGAGGGTGAGCACCTTATCATTGTTGATTTTTTTTGCTCCGACAAATCAATATCTCATTTTCTAATAAAGCAGCTATATAGAAAAGCCCGGTATCAGGCTGGTATTTCATACAAAAGTGTAAACATCAGCATTCGGGATAATACTGGTTCAGTAGTTAAGCATAATAGGAGAGATGGTTATGAATACTAATATCGTTTCACCTGTTATTGAAAAGAGTGATGAAAAGTTTAGTATTTTGGGTAAAAAATTACCTGAAATTTCATTTTCATCATTTGAAACATCGCGATTAAAAAATACTGAACTTGTTTGGGTAAATGAGGAGCTACTTGAAAAATATGGTATCCAGGGTTCTTCTGTGGATATAGAGCGTTATTTATTAGGTGAATATTCTTACGTTTCTTCTGGTTATGTGAATCCAAGTCGTTTGATTACAAGCGATTGCAAAACATTTTGGGCAGATCGTTATGGTTCCAGACATGAAGTATGTAATGGTGGAAGTGCCCGGTGTGGATTTGATGGCTATTTTCAGGTTAAAGGGGTTGGCTTAACACCTCTTTTATCCCAAAACATGAGTAAATCGCACTCTAATGGAAAGCTATTTTTAGATGAAGCGATTTTAGAAACTGTCTGGGGCGAAGTTTGTCATCGGCATTTACCTTTTGGTGCTGTCAGAACCCTGGCCATTATAAAAACTAATGTACAGGAAGAATTTTTATATTCAGATGAACGACCAAAAAAGCCGTGCGCCTTAGCGGTAAGGGAGTTTTCAGTTCGACCAGCTCATTTTGAGAGAGCGACCTTTTTCTGGCCGTCATCAGAGCATATTTCTTTGAGATATGATGATGCTAAAAGGGTGCGTGAGAGTATCAAGTTTCTGCCTATAGCTTTAGGTCTGGTTAATACTGAATTATCAGGTAAACAAGATTTATATGATTGTCTAAATACAATCATACTACGTATTTCAAAGCAAATAGCTTATTCAAGAGTTAAAGGTATACCCCACGGTTCTCTAACGAGCTCTAATATTGGGATTGATGGTCGATTTTTAGATTTTGGAACAATTACTGCTGTACCAGATTTTGGTAATTATGCTCTTGCCAATGGTGTAGGGGCTGTTTGGGATGACCATAAGTTAATCTCAGATTGGTTGATGAATTTATTTGTAACTTTAAAAAAATATGCCTTTTTTGGTGGTGATTTATCTTATGAATACTTAAGTGGTTTGCTAGATACATTTCTTAATGAGTTAGAACGTCAGGAAAATATCGCTATTTTGGAAGAGCTTGGTGTAAGTGAGGTAAATGAAAATAATTTAGCAATAGCAAAAGATATAAAGCTTAATCTTGTTAGTAGCCATCGAGTTAATATAGGTGACTTTAAAGATGAAGTTTTTAGAAAGAAGATAAAAAGAATCGCATTATCAAAAGGCTTAAAGGTAGGAAAAGTTAAATTTGAATTAAGAAAGTTCAAATATTCATCATTTGATATTTTAAATAATAAGGATTTACACAACCAAAAGTACTCAAAAGATTCAATTGGTAACTTAATTAAAAGCTATTGCTAAATTGGTGGTGTTATGATTGATTTAATAGAGATTATTTTAATTGCTACATCAACGGTAACCTTACTGGCTACTATTACTTTGTTTTTATCGTATAAATTTCGAAAAGGAATAACATACACTGGCGAATTACCAGCAGTATCTGTTTTTGTTCCGTACTATAACGAAGAACCTGATGTTTTATTAAATGTATTGTCAAAATTAGAACATCAGATATACCCAAAACGTCTTCAGGTACTGCTGATAGATGATGGCTCAAGTAATCAAACAACTAAAGAAATTGAACATTGGTTAACTCAGTCAAGAAATCAGATTTACAAATTGATAAAGAAGCCAACTAATGAAGGTAGAAAGGGATATGCTCTTGATTACGCACTCGACTTAAGTGTTGCAACAGGTGATGTTTATGTCGTTGTAGACAGCGATACTTTTATTGAGCCAAGGGGAATTAAGGAGTTAGTCAGTAAGTTGTGGTCTGACGACAGATACGCAGCAGTGTGCGGGTATATAACCCCTAATAACTATAAAGATAGCTTTATTGGTCTGTTGCAGCATTATGAACATATCAGCTTTTATGGGGCTATTAGAGCCGCACAGGACAAGTTGGGGTGTGTTCCCGTTTTGGCAGGAGCTTTTGTTGCGCACAGAGCTTCAGTAGTGAAAGAGCTTGGTGGCTGGAGTGAATGGTTAGTCGAAGATATAGCCTGGTGCTGGAAAGCTATATCGAATTGCTACAAAACAGGTTATGCGCCAAAAGCAAAGGCAACAACTCAATGTCCTATTGGTGCAAAGGCATTGTTCAGACAAAGACGCAGATGGGCCAGAGGACGGGTAGAAGCTTATATAGTTGCATGGAAAACTCATTGGTTAGCCGGTGTATGTTCAACTCCCTGGTTTGTTATTACTGCGATCCAATATATATTTCCTTCGAGTATTGTCTTATTAGCATTTATGGTGTTCTTTCATATTTGGATTCCTATCGCATTAGGTATTGTAAATATGATCTTTTACCTAATGCTTGTTTCTTTATATATTAGTGAGCATAACTTAAGGAAAGAATTAACTCTAAGTCAGATATTAAGGGCTCCAATATTTTCATTGGTGTTGGAATCTATAACTTGGTTACCAAACCTTTTTGGTTATATCGACGAATTATCAGGTAAAAAGAAATTATGGTTAACACGATAAAATATCTGTTAAGCATTAATGAGCGCAGTACTCTTTTACTGTATTAATGATAAGGAGATTATTATGTATAACCTTAATGCAAGTGAAATTTTGATGGTAGATGGTGGCGGTGATGGTGGTTCAAGTGGAGGTAGCTATGGTGGTAAAGGTGATAATGCCGGAGGATACCCCGCCTCATCGGGTGCTGTTGGTCAGCAAGCAAACTCCTCTTCACAAGGCTGTGCTCAAGCAATCGCGGGTAATGCTATTGGTGGCGCTATCGCAGGTGGAGCCGGTGGATTAGGAGGCTCGTTAGCAGGAGCTATAGGCGGAGGTTTAGCTGGTGCTATGGGCGGATCATGTAGTAGGTAGTTTGATGTAAATCATAGCTCCAGTAATCTGGGGCTATGATATATACAAGGGGGGCTCTTATGCTAATTATTTTTATTTCTTCTTTTTGTGGTTCATTGCTATTTTATTATTCGTCAGGTAAGGAATTCCCTTCAGGGGTAACTGGCTTAACTTCAATTATTGTGCTGGTGTTTTTGATTTACGGTATAAAAAAATTTTTAGAAGACATAGTAATAAAAATTGGGGGCAAAAATGATAGAGGTCAAAAATAAAGGTCGGTTTTTCTCAATAAACTGGGCATTAATGAATAACTGCAACTACAAGTGTCACTATTGTCATTCAGATTTAAGCAGTGGTTCAATAAAAGCACCACCTTATGATGTGGTGATTAGGTTTGTGGAAAAAGCAATTGCACATTCAAAAAAATGTGGTTTAACACCATATTTTGAGTTTGGCGGCGGTGAGGTCACCATTCTCAGGTATTTCGGTAAGCTCATTAAATTTATTCATGAAGACCATGGATTAGTTTCCATTATTTCGAATGGCTCAAAACCTTTGCAATGGTGGCGGGAGAATGCTGAATATCTGAATGGCGTAAGTCTTAGCTATCATGTCAATGATATTAAAGACGAAGCACACTTTATTGAAGTGGTAAAAATACTGGAGCATTCAAAGAATACCAGACTGCACGTCAATGTAATGATGGATCCGCAACGGTTTGATGATTGTTATGCATTCGCAGAATCTCTAAAAGATCAGGCAAGGTGCACGATTGCTCTGCAGCCTCTTTATGAGGGGTTTGGTCATGATGGTATTACAAAAAAATATCACTACTCCGATGAACAAGAATCAGTAATGCAGATCTTTCGTGGCAGACCTGAAAATAAAGAACTACCACAACCAAGAGCACTTTTAGATATTGAATACCCGGATGGAAAAAGGGAAACACTGTCTACATTTGATTTGTTAATCAATGAGCAGGTGAACTTTATCGGTTGGGATTGCTACGCAGGGGTTGAGAGTGTGGTTATAACCTTTACCGGTAAAATATATCGTGCATGGTGTATGCAGGATGGTGCGTTAGGTTCAATTTATGACAACCAGTTCATTCTGCCGACACTGCCTACCCGGTGTCGTACAAAAATTTGCCAGTGTGGGGCAGATATATCTTCTACAAAAGTCAACAGGAAGTTAGCAGAACAATTTAGTGAACGTATCGCTGCCGTGGAAGTTAATTAAGAGGTAGATAATATGACTGCAAGAGGCAATAACCTTTATCGTCCTGAGTATTTTGATGCACGGAAAACAAGCAACGAAGGGAGCATTTTACTCAATACTTCGTTTAATCAGCACGTGTATCTTTGTTTATCAGTATTAGTATTTATTGCTGTAGTCATTTTTATTCGCTTTGCTGAATACACAAGAAGGGAAACCTTAGTAGGAATTGTCAGCCCTCTTGGTGGAATGGTTAAAGTTCAGGCTAACGATTCAGGTTATGTCGAAAAACTGTTCGTAAAAGAAGGCGATAAAGTTGAGCGCTTGTCACCTCTTTATGAAATTAAAACTGAACGATTCGACGAATCAGGTGTAGGCGTTAAAAAGAGAATACTTGCTTCAATTGAAAACCAATATCAATTACTGCTTGAGCGCAGACAACAAGAATTGGAAAAGACACAGTTTGAACGTCAGTCGCTGATAGAGGATATTAATCGGTTAGACGCTGAAATAAGCATATTAAAAAATGTACTTAAGCTCTCCAACTATGAATTAGCACTTACGCAAAAGTTAATCAATAAACAGGAAGCGTTACTTAGAAATAATTTTCTGTCAGAAATTGATTATCAAAAACAACAGCTTGAACTTATTTCCAAAGAGTCACAAACGCAAACCCATAACTTAAATCTGCAAAGATTACTAAGAGAAAAACAAAAGCTTATTACAAGCCGGAAAAATCTTGGTATTAGCCTAAATATCACCCTGAAAGAACTGGACAGACAATTAGAAACAATTACTCAGAGCAAAGTTGAGTTTTTGTACCAGAGCGATAGTCAGGTTATTTCACCCATTAAAGGAATTGTCGCATTGATACTTGCTGAGGAGGGACATTCAGTAATGAATGGTCAACCCTTGCTGGTAATTGTGCCGGAGAGTGAGGAAGCGTTTGTAGAGTTGTTTGCCCCTAGTCGCAGTATTGGTTTTATGAAAGAAGGACAGAAAGTGAGACTGAGGTTCGATGCGTTTCCTTATGAGAAGTTTGGTGTTCAGACCGGAGTAATTACCAGCGTATCTCAGTCTGCCGTTGCACCAGAAATGATAGCGAATCGCAGTTTAATCAACAGGGCAGAGGCCGAAGGTCTGTATCAGGTCAGAGTTGAGCTCTCTAAGCCAACGATAACGGTATATGGGCGAGAGGAACGTTTTGTTTCGGGAATGACGGTTGTTGCTGATGTGGAGCTAGATACACGTAAGATTTACGAGTGGATGCTTGAACCGTTATATACCATCAAAGGGAAGATTTAATCCATGGAAATGATCAGTCAGTTAGATTGGGGATGGGGTAAAAAACTGGCTTTGGTACGCCAGACTGAAAGTGCCGAGTGTGGTGTTGCATGTTTAGCTATGATAGCGGACTGGCATGGGCATAAAATTAGTTTAAGGCACTTGAGAGAAAAGTTTGGCATCACTCAGCATGGTATGTCATTTGCCCGCCTGATAGAGTGTGCCGAGCTGCTAAAGCTTTCTGGCAGGGCCGTGAGACTTGATTTAGATGAATTAGATCAATTAAGTACGCCTTGCATCCTCCACTGGAATTTAAACCACTTCGTTGTGCTTAAATCCGTGAAGCGAGACAAAGTGGTACTTCATGATCCGGCTAATGGTGTTGTTCAACAAACTCTAGCTGAGGTGAACAAGCATTTTACAGGTATAGCACTTGAGTTAACGCCAACTCATGACTTTAAAAAACGCTATGAAAAAGAAAAAACAAAACTGTCCGAACTTATTGGGAAAACGATAGGTTTAAAAGCCTCGCTGATTAAAATCTTTGTCTTCGCTTTAGTGCTGGAAGCACTCGCTTTACTACTGCCTATGCTGAATCAGATAGTGATTGATGAGGTTTTAGTTGGTTATGATGAAAATTTACTCATATTAATTATTTTTGCCATTCTTATCATCACTGCTACACAGACATTGATTGGTTTAGCTAAGGAATGGGCTACGATCTCCTTGTCAGTAAATTTCAATCTGCAATGGACTGCGAATGTTTTTCATCACCTTTTTCGTTTGCCTGTTGAATGGTTTGAGAAACGAGATATCGGCAGCATTAGCGCAAAATTTGCAGCAATCAATGTCATTCAAAACACATTAACTACGAGCGTCATTCAGGCATTGCTTGATCTGGTGTTGGTCATTGGAACTCTAGTGTTAATGCTGCTGTACAGTCCGGTCCTTTCTGCTATCGCAATCATTGCTGCCTTTATTTATGTCTTATTGCGCTTTGTATGGTTTGGTGCGTTTAAAAGAGCGGAAGAGAACACTTGGGAGGCCAATACACAAGAGGAAAGTTACTTCTTAGAAACGGCCAGAGGTGTTTTAAGTCTCCGGGTCAACGGAACACTTCCCTGGCGAGAATCGGCGTGGCGCAATTTAAACATTCGCAGACGAAACGCCCAACTTTATGAGCTTAAACTAGGGATGATTTATAACACAATAAATATCTCCATCATCAGCTTAGTTTCTGCTTCTGTGCTTTGGTTTGGAGCAAATTTGGTATTAAGTGGAGAATTCACTATAGGAATGCTTGTGGCTTTTTTGTCATACCAGGGGCGTTTTTCGGGGAGTATCAGTTCGTTAATAGATAAGTATTTTGAGTACAAAATGCTTTCAATATACAACGAGAGACTTGCAGATATTGTGCTTACTCAAAAAGAAGTGAACTATGACTATGGAATTGCCTCTGCTCAACTCAAATCAACAGTTGATAGCACGGAGCTGATTGATTTTTCCAATGTGTCTTTTTCCTATGGCACAAATGAACCTCTCCTACTGAATAAGGCTTCATTTAAGCTCAAACAAGGTGAAATTGTCGCGCTGGTAGGCCCTTCGGGTTGTGGTAAGTCAACCATTTCCAAGCTATTACTTGGCATTTATCAGCCCACTTCCGGTCATATTAAATTTTTCGGTAACTCCAATCTTTCAGTGAAAGAGGTAAGGCAACGTATCGGAGTGGTACTTCAAGAGGATCAATTGTTTAGTGGCTCAATTATTGAGAATATAACCTTCTTTGGCTCAAAACTGGATGAGGAATTGTTGGTTCAGTGTGCTCAAAAAGCAGGGGTACATGACGACATAGAGCGATTAAACATGGGATACCATACTTTGGTCGGAGAGATGGGTTCGAGTTTATCCGGTGGACAAAAGCAAAGAATTTTAATCGCACGAGCGTTATATAAAAAACCAGAATTGTTGATATTGGATGAAGCAACAAGCAGCTTAGACATACACACAGAATCATTAGTTTGTCAGAAATTCAGAGAAATTGGACTACCAATTTTAATGATTGCTCATCGTCCGGAAACCATAGCCTCTTCGGATAGGGTTTTGCTTTTGAAAGATGGTTTGATTACCGAAGTGCTAGGCACATATAGAGTGGAGTAAGCAAAAACATACCTGATGATTGTGTCATTTCTGGAGATCTTTGTGTTGTAAAAACATTTCTTATACAAGCTGAATAAGGAGTTTTCTATGATGTATCGAACTAATCTCATTACCTTAGTCGTTATACTCTCAGGATGTGCTGAGCCACAAATTATAGTCCCTCCACAATACAAAGTTATGATCACAGGAGATACTCTTGTTTATGAAGGAATGATCACTGGGAATGCTGTTTTAGAAGCGGTAAGACTGGTCAGGCTGAGTGATAAAAAAGTTAAAAAACTAAGAATCACGAGCACTGGTGGTGATATGGCGGTTGGAATCGAATTTGGATATTTCGTCAGAGAGAACAACCTTGATGTAGAGGTTAGTCAGCTTTGCTTTTCATCCTGCGCTAACTATGTATTACCCGCCGCTAATCATATCGTAATAAAGGCAGATGCGCTGCTCGGGTGGCATGGAGGAGCAAAACAGGCCGATGAGCTATGGGAACAAAATGTGCCTAATAATGTCCGTAAAGATTTTTTTTCCTATTTAGACCGTCTGAGAGTCAAGGAAACCGCCTTTTTTGAAATGGTTGGTGTTGATCAGGATATTACTAACTATGGGCATTTAAGGAGTGACAGTTGTCAGAAACAAGAGCAAACCGCGGGTTGGTTTTATTCGTTAAATGACTTAGACCATATGGGAATAAAGAATATCGAGATTCAAAGTGGCGAACTATCAACCAAGATCAAGTATAACAGCGATGATATAACCTCTTGTCTGATGCCGGAGATCTTTAAAATTTGAGCTTGGAACCCTGCACCTTTTTCAGATTCAAAGACTTTGTTACACCGTTTTATTGTATACTCACGTGACCTCAAGATGCAGGCAGACTTCTTAAGATAGGAATTACCGGTGAGACAATATTTAGATCTATGTCAGCGAATTGTTGATGAAGGCGTATGGGTTGAAAACAAGCGTACAGGTAAGCGTTGCCTTACCGTTATTAACGCAGATCTGACCTATGATGTAGGGAATAACCAGTTCCCGCTGGTTACCACCAGAAAGAGCTTCTGGAAAGCTGCGGTAGCTGAGCTACTGGGCTATATCCGCGGATATGACAACGCAGAAGACTTCAGAAAGCTGGGTACTAAAACCTGGGATGCCAATGCAAACCTGAACCAGGCCTGGCTGAACAATGCTTACCGTAAAGGTGAGGATGATATGGGCCGTGTATATGGTGTACAGGGCCGCGCCTGGGCAAAACCTGATGGCGGCCATATCGACCAGTTAAAGAAAATCGTGGATGACCTGAGCCGTGGAATTGATGACCGTGGTGAAATCCTGAATTTCTACAACCCGGGTGAGTTCCATATGGGTTGTCTGCGCCCGTGTATGTACAGCCACCACTTTTCGCTTCTGGGTGACACCTTGTATCTAAACAGCACTCAGCGCTCCTGTGATGTTCCACTTGGCCTGAATTTCAATATGGTTCAGGTCTATGTATTCCTGGCGCTGATGGCCCAGATAACAGGAAAGAAACCAGGCCTTGCTTACCACAAGCTTGTAAACGCACACATCTACGAAGACCAGCTTGAATTAATGCGAGACGTTCAGCTTAAGCGTGAACCTCTGTCTGCCCCTGAATTTAAGATTAACCCTGACATTAAATCTCTGGAAGATTTGGAAACCTGGGTAACGCTGGATGATTTTGAGGTTAGCGGGTATGAGTGTCATGAGGGGATTAAGTATCCGTTTTCGGTTTAGATAGGGCTATGGGGGCTGCGCCCTGAAGGCTATGGGGCAATGGGGAGTAGAACTTATTTAACTTCATAGGCTAACAAAAAACCTCACACTGAAAGTTCAGATGTGAGGTTTTTTTATCTTTGCTTATTGAGCATTTAGACTCAAGCTGAGTAGCCCTATAGCCCTATAGCCCTATAGCCCTATAGCCCTATAGCCCTATAGCCCTTAAGTCGTAAGCGCCAAAATCGACCCTGGCATAATAATAAAGATAATCAGCAGATAAGCCCCAACAACCGCTTTGTTCTTAATCGCCATATCCGAGATGATATCTGCGCCTTTCAGCGGGATTTCACGCAGGAACGGGATGCCGAAGATGAACAGGGTTGCCATCAGGTTAAATACAAGGTGTACCAGAGCGATCTGCAGTGCGAATACAGCGTATTCACCGCTTACCGCTGTTGCTGCCAGAAGGGCTGTGATACAGGTACCTATGTTTGCGCCAAGCGTAAACGGATATACATCACGAACTTTCAGTACGCCAGTACCAACAAGCGGTACCATCAGACTGGTCGTCGTTGAAGAAGACTGAACCAGAATGGTTACGATAGTGCCTGAGAAGATACCGTGCAGAGGGCCGCGGCCGATTGCGTGCTTTAGGATCTCTTTTGCGCGGCCAACCATCAGGCTCTTCATTAGCTTACCCATAACAGTGATAGCTACGAAGATAGTCGCGATACCCAGAACGATAAGCGTAACACCAGCAGCAACGTGACCAAAGTCAGCAAGAGGGCCTTTGATTGCGCTAATTACCGGCTTAGTGATTGGCTTAATAAAGTTAAAGCCCTTGATGCTCATATCACCGGTTGCAAGCATTGGCGATACCAGCCAGTGTGAGGCTTTTTCCAGAATGCCGAATATCATTTCCAGCGGCAGGAAGATAACCACGGCTAACAGGTTAAAGAAGTCGTGAATGGTCGCACTGGCAAAGGCACGCTTAAATTCATCTTTATTACGCACGTGACCAAGGCTTACCAGTGTATTGGTGACTGTAGTACCAATGTTTGCGCCCATGATCATAGGAATGGCAGTCGCAACAGGAAGGCCACCTGCAACCAGGCCAACAATAATAGAAGTAACGGTACTTGATGACTGGATAAGTGCAGTCGCAACCAGACCGATCATCAATCCGGCTACAGGATGAGATGCAAATTCAAAAAGTGTTTTAGCCTGCTCACCAGTGGCAAGTTTAAATCCGCTTCCTACCATAGAAACTGAAAGAAGTAGAAGATAAAGCATGAAAGCCAGGTTAACCCAGCGCAGCAGACGGCCAGACCCATTTGGTGTACTTGCTGCTGAGGTCGCTTGATTCATTGTATTTCTCCGTGACCGAAATTATGTTTGGTCGGTTAATTAATCTGCCGCGATAGTAGAGAAGTTATATTTCAGTAATATTACAGTTTTATAAAAAGCGGTCACTTTGTGTTCAGTCGCAAGGTAAACGTTTGCGTGGCTTGTTTTTGCTTTTATGTGATTGAAAAATAAGATTTTATCTTGTTCTGGTTAAGTTGAATTTAATGTTTTAAATTGAGATTTGTGTCAAAAAGATCGTTTTTTATATGACAGCGCTGTAATAAAAGAAAATCAATGTTCGTAAAATCCGAATAATAGGCGGTATAAAGTAGTTTTTAACGAAGTATGGAGTTGCTGAAACTGCTCGTATAAGATGGTGTAAAACAACTGATGGTAGTTAAGTATGTCTCATCTCAATTATAACCACCTTTACTATTTCTGGATGGTTTGCAAGCAGGGTTCTGTGAGCAAGGCCGCCGATGCCTTATTTCTGACTCCCCAGACGGTCACGGGTCAGATAAAGGCGCTTGAAGAGAGAGTAAACGGCAAACTCACTAAAAGAAACGGCAGAAGCGTGGAGCCTACAGAGCTGGGGCAGCTTATCTATAAGTACGCAGACCGGATGTTTGGGCTGAGTTATGAAATGCTGGATATTGTGAACTACAGCCAGAGATCAAACCTGCTGTTTGATGTGGGGGTAGCTGATGCTCTGTCTAAGAGACTGGTCAGTAAGGTTCTGATGAGTACGATACCCGATGACAATAGCATTCACCTGAGATGCTTTGAGTCTACCCACGAATTGCTGCTGGAGCAGTTGTCACAACATAAGCTGGATATGATTCTTTCTGATTGCCCGGTGGACTCCAGCCAGAGCCCGGGACTCTATAGCAAAAAACTGGGGGAATGCTCTCTGAGTTTTTTCTGTTCAGGAAATATTGATGGTGATTTTCCGGCAATTCTGGAAAGTAAAAAACTCCTGATCCCTGGCAGCAGAACATCCATGGGCCGAAAGGTTTCACAATGGTTCGAGCAGCAGGGGATTCAGGCTAATATATTGGGTGAATTTGATGATGTGGCTCTGATGAAAGCATTTGCTGAGTATAAAAAGGACGTTATTTTTCTGGCTCCCCGTTTTTATATCTCTGAAGTGTCCGATGATAGCCAGCTTCGGCTTCTTGGTAGTGTGCCGGACCTGAAAGAGGAGTACTACGTTATATTCGCAGAGAGAATGATTCAGCACCCTTCCGTTAAGAGTGTCTGTGAGGCCGATTACAGCCATTTGTTTGATTAACATTGAGACAGGAAGTATTAGTACACTCAATAACTTTAACAATAACCAGGTTTGTATTACTATTCAGGCTCTTGAGAATTGTTATTGCCAGAGAGAAGAACTGCATTATCAATCAAGGTAAGTGGCCCGTTTAATGGGCTATTTATGTTGACTGATAAAGTTAATTAGAGCTTTTCACGGGGAGCTGGCGTTTGATCTAATACAGCTATACAGAGGTGTATGAATGAACTTACAGGATATGGAGAAGAATTCAGCAAAAGCTGTTGCCTTGTTAAAGGCTATGGCTAATGAGAGAAGATTGCAGATTCTATGTATTCTTCATGATTCAGAACTTTCCGTTGGTGAACTTTGTCAGAAGTTAAATCTGAGCCAGTCGGCGTTGTCACAGCATTTAGCATGGCTAAGAAGAGATGGCCTGGTGGATACCCGTAAAGAGGCGCAGACAGTCTATTACTCTTTGAGCAGTGTTGAAGTGAAAGAGATGATTCACCTGCTTCACTCTTTGTACTGCAAAGTGTAATACTAATCCCAGCAAATTATCTGTTTTCGGGGTGCCTTAAGGTTGCCCGGACAGAATTTAAGATATAAAAAAACCGGCTAAAAGCCGGTTTTTTCTTGCTTGCATTTAAAGTTCTATTAAAGAGCTTTGATAGCAGCAGCAAAGCGAGACTTATGACGAGCAGCTTTATTCTTGTGAATAAGGCCTTTAGTTGCCATACGGTCCAGGATAGGTGTAACTACAGCGAATGCAGCAGTTGCAGCTTCTTTATCGCCAGCTTCAATAGCTGCGACAGTTTTTTTCATGTAAGTGCGCATCATAGAACGACGGCTAGCGTTGTGCTGGCGACGTTTCTCAGCCTGGATAGCGCGCTTCTTAGCAGATTTACTGTTTGCCAAGGGTCTAACTCCCAAAAACTTTAGTTCGGTGACAATTTAAGGCGGAGGAATATGCCTCTTTCTCGCCCGTATGTCAAATGATTTGTGCAAAAACCCATCTAACCCACACAAATTTTTGGATTAGTTTGGTTAACGCGGTTAAGATGGCGGGGATTCTAACAGCATTTTTATACCAATGCCATCAATTCCGGTTCTAAAACCTTACCTATTTGTTTTGTTGGCTATTATATGAGGTTTTTGTGAGTAAGCGACTTCTGAAGTCAGGGCTGATAGTCAGTACTATGACGCTTGTCTCCCGTGTCCTGGGCCTGGTCAGGGATGTAGTGGTAGCAAATTTAATGGGGGCTGGGGCCAGTGCCGATGTTTTCTTCTTTGCCAATAAGATTCCTAATTTTTTAAGACGGCTTTTTGCAGAAGGCGCCTTTTCTCAGGCGTTTGTTCCTGTACTGACCGAATATCAGGCAGCCGGGGATGAAGATAAAACGCGTCAGCTGATAGCTAAAGTTTCCGGCACATTGGGGGGGCTGGTAACCATAGTCACCATTATCGGTGTGCTGGGTTCAGGCGCGGTTACTGCTCTGTTTGGTGCCGGCTGGTTTATTGACTGGCTTAACGGTGGCCCTTCGGCTCATAAATATGAACTGGCCAGCCTGATGCTGAAAATTACCTTCCCTTATCTCTGGTTTATTACCTTTGTTGCCTTATCCGGCTCGATACTGAATACATTGGGTAAATTTGCGGTCTCTTCTTTTACACCGGTTTTTCTCAATGTAATGATCATTTCATCCGCTCTGTTTATCGCGCCAAAGCTTGCTCAACCAGAGATAGGTCTTGCTATCGGTGTATTCCTTGGCGGTCTGGTGCAGTTTCTGTTTCAGATCCCCTTTCTTATTAAAGAGGGAATGCTGGTGCGACCGAAATGGGGATGGCGTGATCCGGGAGTAGTAAAGATCCGGACTCTGATGATCCCTGCGCTTTTCGGTGTGTCAGTCAGCCAGATTAACCTGCTGTTTGACACCTTCATTGCCAGTTTCCTGCAAACCGGTTCCATCAGCTGGCTTTATTATTCTGACCGCTTGCTGGAGTTTCCTCTGGGGCTTTTTGGTATTGCCATCGCTACTGTGATTCTTCCCACCCTGTCCAGAAAGCATGTGGATGATCATGGCGAAGCCTTTGCTCACACCATGGACTGGGGGGTGAGAATGGTATTGCTGCTCGGCTTCCCGGCAATGCTGGGCCTGATGGTGCTGGCAAAACCCATGATGATGGTTCTGTTTATGCGCGGGGAGTTTACCCCAACTGATGTGCAGCAGGCTTCCGCTTCTCTGATTGCTTATGCTTCCGGCTTGCTTAACTTTATGCTGATAAAGGTACTGGCTCCCGGCTATTACTCAAGGCAGGATACAAAAACACCGGTTAAGTACGGCATTATCGCCATGGTGTCGAATATGGTCTTTAACGCCATATTTGCCTACTTCTACGGTTATGTGGGGCTGGCAATTGCTACAGCTCTGTCTGCATTTGTGAATATGACGCTGCTCTACAGAGGACTGCACCTGGCCGGTGTTTATCAGGTGAGCAAAGAAACGCTCCATTTTGTTCTGAAATTGCTGGTGGCAGGCGGTGCCATGGTGGCGGCCATTTTATATAGCCTGGATGATTTTACCCTCTGGCTATCCTGGTCAACTCTGGACAGAATCATGATGCTGGCACTGATGATTGGAATTGGTGGCTTAGTCTATGTTTTTGTTGCGGTTTTACTGGGTGTCCGCTTCAGACATCTAAAAGCCGCTTCCGAGTGATAAAAAATGCGACATTGATACGGTTATTGGTATATAATCCGTCGGTTTCAGACAAGTCAAATAATAACAGCTGAGTTGGTAGCAGATCCGAATGGAACTGATTCGAGGTATTCACAACATTAAGCCGCAGCATAAAGGTTGCGTGCTGACCATAGGAAATTTTGATGGTGTGCATTTAGGGCACCTGAAAGTTCTGGCACAGGTTTGTAAGCAGGCTGGTATTTTAGGCTTGCCTTCTGCTGTGATGACGTTTGAACCTCAGCCGATGGAGTTGTTTGCCAGGGATAAAGCTCCGGCAAGACTGACCCGGTTGCGCGATAAATACGTTCAGTTAAACAAGCTGAAGATTGACCGCCTGCTTTGTGTTAGCTTCAACCGGGACTTTGCCAATATTGCCGCTGAAGATTTTATTCAGGAGCTTTTGGTCAATAAGCTGGGAGTAAAATACCTGGTGATCGGTGATGACTTTTGCTTTGGCAGAGAGCGCGCCGGTAACTTCTCGATGCTTAAAGAAGCGGGCAAGAAGTTTGGATTTGAGGTGGTGAGCACCGAAAGCTTCTGTTTTAAGGAGCAAAGGGTGAGCAGTACCGGGATCCGCAGGGCTCTGGCTGACAATGATCTGGCAAAAGCGGAAATGATGCTCGGAAGAGCGTACAGCATTAGTGGCCGTGTTGCGCATGGCAGAAAGCTAGGCAGACAGTTGGGTTTTCCTACGGCGAATATACCGTTAAAAAGGTGTGTTTCTCCTGTCTCCGGCGTGTATGTCGTTAAAGCGCACGGTTTAGGCGGAAAACCCATTGGCGGTGTTGCTAATGTGGGAAACAGGCCAACGGTAAACGGTGTCCGGCAGCAGCTGGAAGTCCACCTGTTTGACTTTAATGCTGATTTATACGGTAAGCAGATTGAAGTCTCTCTTCTGAAAAAAATACGGGAAGAGCAGCGCTTTGAATCTGTAGAACAACTGAAAGCACAAATCGAATTGGATGCTGATGCAGCAAGGGTGTGGCTGCAGCAGCTAGAGAGTTAGCCGAACTATTACATCGACTAACGTAATGTCTAACTTCGCCCAATGATAATGGAATCAAGAATCGATGACTGATTATAAAGATACCCTGAACCTACCAGAAACAGGGTTTCCGATGCGTGGTAATCTGGCAAATCGCGAGCCGGATATGCTTAAGCGTTGGTACAAAGAAGATCTTTACGGTGAAATCCGTAAAGCTAAGAAAGGCAAAAAATCTTTCGTACTGCACGATGGCCCTCCATATGCCAACGGTGATATTCACATTGGTCACGCACTAAACAAGATTCTTAAAGACATTATTATTAAATCCAAAACCCTTTCAGGTTATGACGCACCTTACATTCCTGGCTGGGACTGCCACGGTCTGCCAATCGAGTTGATGGTAGAGAAAAAAGTGGGCAAACCTGGCCAGAAAGTGACAGCGGCTGAGTTCCGTGAAAAGTGTCGTAACTATGCTGCGGGTCAGGTTGAAGGTCAAAAAGAGAGCTTTAAGCGTCTTGGTATTCTAGGTGAGTGGGACAAGCCATACCGCACAATGGATTTTGCTACAGAAGCAAACATCATTCGTGCTCTGGGCAAGATTGCTGACGAAGGCCACCTGCTAAAAGGTTTCAAACCTGTTCACTGGTGTACAGACTGTGGTTCTGCTCTGGCAGAAGCAGAGGTTGAATATAAAGATAAGGTTTCACCATCTATCGATGTGAAATTTGGCGCGGCTGATGAAGCGGCTGTTGTTGGTAAGTTCTCTCTTGCAGGCGACCATGCCGGTGAAGGTGACGTTTCTATCGTTATCTGGACAACAACGCCTTGGACACTGCCTGCTAACCGCGCAGTAGCGGTTCGTGCTGACCTTGAATATGTACTGATTCAGGTTGAAGGTGAAGAAAAGCAGCGTCTGATTGTCGCTTCTGAACTGGCGAAAGATGTGATGGATCGTGCCGGTATCGAGCACTATCACAACCTTGGTTTCTGTAAGGGTACAGACCTTGAGCTGCTGCGCTTTAACCACCCGTTCTACGCGTTCGATGTGCCTGCAATCCTGGGCGATCACGTAACAACTGATTCAGGTACGGGTGTGGTTCACACCGCACCGGGCCACGGTCAGGAAGACTTCGCGGTAGGTCAGCAGTACGACCTTGAAGTGGCTAACCCTGTTGGTTCTAACGGTGTATTCCTGCCGGATACTGAACTGTTTGCCGGTCAGCACGTATTTAAAGCGAACGATTCAGTGCTTGAAGTACTGAAAGAGAAAGGTGCGCTTCTGCATCACCACGCTTACGAGCACAGCTACCCGCACTGCTGGCGTCACAAGACTCCTATCATCTTCCGTGCGACACCTCAGTGGTTCGTCTCTATGGATCAGGCGGGTCTTCGTGCTAAAGCACTTGACGCTATCAAAGGCGTTCAGTGGATCCCTGACTGGGGTCAGAGCCGTATTGAAGGCATGATCGAAGGCCGTCCTGAGTGGTGTATCTCCCGTCAGCGTACCTGGGGTGTGCCGATTGCTCTGTTTGTACACAAAGAGACATCTGAACTTCATCCTAACTCTCCTGAGCTTATCGAGAAGGTAGCTAAGCTGGTTGAAGAGAAAGGCATTCAGGCATGGTGGGATGTAGACCCTGCTGAGCTGATGGGTGACGAAGATGCGCTTCACTATGAAAAAGTACTGGATACGCTGGACGTTTGGTTTGACTCTGGTGTGACTCACTACGCTGTTGTAGACAACCGCGATGAGTACAACGGCGCAAGCGCTGATATGTACCTTGAAGGTTCTGACCAGCACCGTGGCTGGTTCCAGTCTTCACTGATCTCTTCTATCGCAATGAAGGGTGAAGCACCGTACAAGCAAGTACTTACTCACGGTTTCGTGGTTGACGGACAGGGCCGTAAGATGTCTAAGTCCATCGGTAACGTAGTTGCTCCTAAGGATGTAACCAACAAGCTGGGCGCTGATATCCTGCGCCTGTGGGTGGCTTCTACTGACTACACAGGTGAAGTGGCGGTTTCTGATGAAATTCTTAAGCGCAGTGCGGACGCATACCGTCGTATCCGTAACACGGCGCGTTTCTTCCTTGCGAACCTGAACGGCTTCAACCCTGAAACCGATATTGTTCCTGCTGAAGAGATGGTTGCACTGGATCGCTGGGCAGTTGGTCGCGCGAAAGCTGCGCAGGAAGAGATTGTTAAGGCGTACGATGAGTACAACACACACGCAGTAACACAACGTCTGATGCAGTTCTGTTCTATCGAGATGGGTTCATTCTACCTTGATGTGATTAAGGACCGTCAGTACACAGCTAAGCTTGGCGGTCACGCTCAGCGCAGTTGTCAGACAGCGCTTTACTACATCGTAGAAGCACTGGTTCGCTGGATGGCGCCAATCATGTCATTCACAGCAGACGAGATCTGGAATCAGATGCCGGGCGAGCGTGGTCAGTTTGTATTTGCTGACGACTGGTTCGATGGTCTGTTTGGTCTTGCTGAAGGCGAAGAGCTGAACGACGAATTCTGGAACGATATCCAGGAAGTTCGTGGCCAGGTGAACAAGCTTCTTGAAGCAGCACGTAACGAGAAAGTTATCGGTGGTGCACTTCAGGCTGAAGTGACCCTTTATGCAGATGATGCACTGGTTGCTAAGCTGAACAAACTTGAAGATGAGCTGCGTTTCGTTCTTCTGACGTCTAAAGCGGCAGTTAAGCCTGTAAGCGAAAAGTCAGATGCAGCGAAAGAGACAGAGCTTGAAGGCCTGTTTGTGGAAGTGAAAGCTTCAGAAGCGCAGAAGTGTGACCGTTGCTGGCACCACGTTGCTGATGTGGGCACTATTGAAGGTCATGAGAAGATCTGTGGCCGCTGCGTATCAAACGTAGACGGTGAAGGTGAAGCGCGTAAGTTCGCTTAATATGAGTAATTCATCACCGACATTAAAAGAGTCCGGAGTACGCTGGCTGTGGCTGGCGGCTCTGATCTTTGTTCTTGATATCGGTATCAAGTTTGCCGTTATGGGCAACATGGGTTACGGATGGGCGAACCGCATTGAGATTCTGCCTTTCTTTAACCTTCTGTATGTTCATAACTATGGTGCTGCCTTTAGCTTTTTAAGTGATCAGGCGGGCTGGCAGCGCTGGTTCTTTACTGCCATTGCTTTTGTTGTCTGCGCTATGCTGACTGTCTGGATGCGTAAGCTTCCGGCGACCGATAAGTGGAACAATATCGCTTACAGCCTCATTATCGGTGGTGCTGTAGGAAATGTCTTTGACCGTCTGGTACATGGCTTTGTCGTCGATTATCTGGATTTTTTCTGGGGAAGCTATCACTGGCCGGCATTCAACCTGGCAGATATGGCAATCTGTTTGGGCGCGGCTATGATTATTCTTGACAGTTTCCGGAAGGATCAGGATTAGAAACGAAAGGTCGTTGTGTAAGAATACCCTTAAGCGCTGTCGGTTGATTCCGGGGGCGCTTTTTTATATAAAGGCCCTGGGCCCTGGGAACGGGCTTCGCCCTATAGGCCCTGGGAATGAACTTTTTCAGATTGAGCAGTGATCCTGTAGATAAGAACTTCCCTGGTTTATTACTTTGACGGATACAACCCAGGGCCCAGGGCCCAGGGCCTAGAAACCCAGGGCCCAAAAAACGGACATAATCATGACAACAATAACCCAAAACTCCGCAGTAACCCTACACTTCTCCATCAAACTAAAAGACGGCTCCGTCGCTGACAGTACTCACGACATGGGCAAACCAGCTAAACTGATTATCGGGGATGGCAGTCTGAGTGAGAACTTTGAAAGTCATCTTCTCGGGCTTTCTGCCGGAGATGAAAGGAAGATTGAGCTGAAAGCGGAAGATGCTTTCGGCATGCCGAATCCGGATAATATCCACCATATGGACAGGGTGAAGTTTGTTGATACGGCGGATGTTGAAGTAGGCACTATCATGGCGTTTAGCGGGCCGGATGGTATGGAAATTCCGGGAATCATTACCGATATTTCGGGTGACTCGGTCACGGTGGATTTCAACCATCCGCTGGCCGGACAGGATCTCTTATTTGAGGTCGAGATCTTATCAGTGGAACAGGCGCAAGCATAATTTACAGGCAGAGCAAAAAATGAGTGAGAATATGAAAGTACTGATGGCTAACCCAAGAGGCTTCTGCGCAGGTGTGCACAGAGCGATCAGTATTGTTGAAAGAGCGCTGGAAATGTACGAGCCGCCTATCTATGTACGTCATGAAGTGGTGCACAATCGTTTTGTGGTTGAAGGGCTTAAGCAGCGCGGTGCGGTTTTTGTGGAAGAACTAAACGAAGTGCCGGACAACAATATCGTGATCTTCTCTGCCCACGGTGTCTCGCAGGCGGTGCGCAAAGAAGCAAGCTCCCGAGCGCTAACCGTTTTTGATGCAACCTGTCCGCTTGTGACCAAAGTTCATATGGAAGTTGCCAGAGCCAGCCGAAAAGATATGGAGGTGGTATTGATTGGTCATGCCGGTCATCCGGAAGTGGAAGGTACTATGGGTCAATACACCAGCGAGTCTGGCGGTATGTATCTGGTGGAAAAACCGGAAGATGTTGATAAGTTGCAGGTGAAAGATCCTAAACATCTTCACTATGTCAGCCAGACTACTCTGTCAGTGGATGAAACTTCAGACGTGATCAACAGGCTTCGGGAGGTGTTCCCGGATATCCAGGGCCCGAGAAAAGACGATATCTGCTACGCAACCCAGAACCGGCAGGATGCAGTAAGAGAGCTGGCTTCCGATGTTGATCTGGTTATAGTTGTTGGCTCAAAGAACTCATCCAACTCAACCCGTCTGAAAGAGCTGGCTGAGAAACTAGGCACGCCAGCATACCTTACCGACTCGCCTGAAGATATTTCAGCAGACTGGTTTGAAGGCAAAACCAAGGTAGGCGTTACAGCCGGAGCTTCTGCACCGGAAGAGCTGGTTAACCAGATAATCGAAGCGGTAAAAAGTCATGGTGCCGACTCTGTCGAAGAGATTCAGGGGCGGGAAGAGAATATGTTTTTTGAGGTGCCTAAGGAGCTTCAGGTTAAAGAAGTTTAAAGGGCCCTGGGGACGGACTTCGTCCTATAGGCCCTGGGCCCTGGGAAGAAGTGGGTATGTTCAGACCGTGGGAACGAGCGGATTTTCTATTTTAGGTTGTTTAGTAGGAAATGGTTAAAGAAGTTTAAAGGGCCCTGGGGACGGACTTCGTCCTATAGGCCCTGGGCCCTGGGAAGATGCGGGTATGTTCAGACCGTGGGAACGAGCGGATTTTCTATTTTAGGTTGTTTAGTAGGAAATGGTTAAAGAAGTTTAAAGGGCCCTGGGGACGGACTTCGTCCTATAGGCCCTGGGCTCTGGGAAGAAGCGGGTATGTTCAGACCGTGGGAACGAGCGGATTTTCTATTTTAGGTTGTTTAGTAGGAAATGGTTAAAGAAGTTTAAAGGGCCCTGGGGACGGACTTCGTCCTATAGGCCCTGGGCTCTGGGAAGAAGCGGGTATGTTCAGACCGTGGAAATGAGCGGATTTTCTATCTTAGGTTGTTTAGTAGGAAATAAGTAAAGAATACTAACGTCCGAGGGCCCAGCAACCCAGGGCCCAGGGCCAAAAACAAAAAAAGAGCCCCGGTATTCCGGAGCTCTTTCCCATCAACAAGTCAGGGGAGGGTTGACTTAAGCTGATTCTGTTGCGCTTTGCGGTTGCTCTTCATCAGCAAGGTCAGTTTCACCTTTACCTTTTGAAGCTTTAATCACGTATGCACAGATAGCTGCTGCTGCGATTACGCCAATGATAGTTGCTGTTGCGATTGGCAGACCGAAGCCTAGTTTTGCGCTGCTCATGATGAAGGATACACAAACCGTCGTCATAAATAGTGCCGGTACAGTTGCAATCCAGTGTAGCTTGTTGTGGCGTAGCAGGTAAGCTGACGCAGTCCATAGCATGATAGTTGCCGTTGACTGGTTAGCGAAGCCGAAGTAACGCCAGATTACGCCGAAGTCTACCTGAGTCAGAACCGCACCGATTACGAATAGTGGTACAGCCATCATCAGACGCTTAGGCAGAGTGCCCTGTGAGATGTTGAAGTACTCAGCAAGAATCAGACGGCTTGAGCGGAACGCGGTATCACCAGAAGTGATAGGCAGAACAACTACACCAAGGAATGCCAGGATACCACCAACAGTGCCAAGAAGACCGAATGCTGAAGAGTAAACTACGTTACCCGGGCCACCTGCTTTAACTGCAGCCTGAAGACCTTCGATACCGTCGAAGAAAGACAGAGCCAGAGTACACCAGATGATTGCGATGATACCTTCACCGATCATTGCTCCGTAGAATACAAAGCGACCGTTCTTCTCATTTTCTATGCAGCGAGCCATCAGAGGAGACTGAGTTGCGTGGAAGCCAGAGATTGCACCACAAGCGATGGTGATAAACAGTGCAGGCCAAAGAGGAACATTGTTAGGGTTCAGGTTAGACATGATATCGCTAACGGCAAAGCCACCCAGAACTGCGTGCTCGCTTGATACTGCAATCGCAATCATCAGGCCAACAGACATGAATACCAGAAGCGCACCGAAGAATGGGTAGAAACGACCTATGATCTTATCTACAGGTACGATAGTTGCGATGATGTAGTAAGCAAAGATCAGAACCACCATAGCGATCTTATCAATGCCCATGCCCATCTGCTCGTTTGCAAGGTTAGTCAGCATGCCCGCCGGTGCTGATACGAATACCACACCTACAAGAAGAAGCAGGATGATCGCAAAGATGTTCATAAAGTGTTTTGCACCGTTGCCAAGATAGCGGCCGGTAATAGTTGGAATTGAAGCACCTTTATTGCGAACAGACAGCATTCCTGAGAAGTAGTCATGAACCGCACCTGCGAAGATACAGCCAACAACAATCCAAAGTAGCGCTGCAGGGCCGTACAGCGCACCCATGATTGGGCCGAAGATTGGACCAACACCTGCGATGTTCAGTAGCTGAACAAGGTAAACTCGGGGAGTTGACATAGGTACATAGTCAACGCCGTCGTTCATGGTATGTGCCGGAGTCTGGCGTTTTTCGTTAATACCAAAAACTTTCTCAACGAAAGCCCCGTAGATAAAGTATCCGCCTATAAGGGCTGCGACACAGAATAGAAACCACATCATAATAGTTGTCCCACGTTTGGTTGGTTAAGATTAATAATTAAGTACAGTGTCAATAATAAACGGGCTTAGATACAGCTTCATCCGGTTCTGCTGTTAGTGGTTCTATTCTGAGTTAAGTGGTCGATTATCCGGATGAGTGGTTTTTGGCTGAGATTAAAGGAGAGTTTTGTCACAACAATTGCCTTGTGGCTTATTCTGATTGGGGCTAGTCTTAAAGTCAGAAGTAATAAAAACTGATAAAGGTTTAATAATGAAAACAATTTTCGTTGGTTTGTTGGCTGTGTTATTACTGTCCGGGTGTGCTGCCGGCCCGGAAGATCTGGCAAATCAGGGTGACTGGCATGAAATAGGCTACAGGGATGGCATTAAAGGACAGCCACCTCGCGGCTACTCTAAATTGCAGGAGCTGGGGGAGGCAAACCTGAGCCAGTATGATGATGGTTACCTGGAAGGCGTGAAGGTGTACTGTAATCCTGATTTTGCTTATCAGATTGGTTTATCCGGCCAGCACTATGAAGGTGTTTGTGAAGGCACCGAACATGCACAGAAATTCAGAATGGAGTGGCAGAGGGGCTGGAACGAGTCAAAGTAAGGCTTACACATGAAGCCTGAAATAGATTATAATTTTATCAGTTTTATTTATGCAGTAACCTCGGGTGATAAATCGTGAAATTGGATCTGTTCAGGCTTAAACCAGTCATTCTTTTACTGGCTCTGTTTTTTTCACATGTGAGTGCTGCTGAAACCTTCCGTGTCATGCTTCATACCGGCTCATTTCCTCCCTACTTTTTCGAAGAAAACGACACCAGAACCGGAACTATCCGTGATGTCTTTACTGCAATTTCCCGGGAAACCGGCGATACCTTTGAATACGTGCGGGTTCCGTTTAACCGCGCTCTTCATTTGTTCGAGATTGGGGAGATTGATATAGAGCCGATGACAAATCCGGCCTTCAGAGGTTCTTCATCGGTTCCGGGGATATATAGCATTCCCTTTACTGCTGCGGAAGAGATCATTCTGTTTCATAAAGATCGCTATATTCAGGTTAACTCTCCGGAGGACTTGCTGGGGAAAACCATAGGTGTCGTGAAGGGCTACTACTACCCTAAATATACGCCCTATTTTGAAGATGGACGGATAGAAGCTCACCAGTTTGAAAACGAAAACAAGCTGATCAAGCTACTGGCGCTGGGGCGCTTATCTCAGGTTCTGATCAACAAGGACTTTGCCGGCTTTATGATTAAGCAGCAACATATGGCAGACAAGCTGACTATAGGCTCGGTTTATCATGTGCTGGATATGATGATTCGTTTTCACCCAAGCAAAGAAAACGCCGTTCCGCGATTTAATCAGGCGATTGAAAAGCTGATTGAAACAGGTGCCATCGAACAGATATATGACAAGTACCGTTAAAGTATAAAAGGAGACACTTAGTGTCTCCTTTGCTTTCTGCCCTAGTTGTTTTCTTCAACCGCCTGACGTAAAAAGCCTTTGCTCTGTTCCAGCTGTAGTCTGGCCTGCTGCTGATCCAGATTAGTCAGAAGCATCAGAATGGAAAGTTTGACGTCATAGTGAGTCTTTTCCAGCATATGCTTAGCGGTATCAGAATCGCAGTCGGTGGCCTGCATAACAATTCTTGAAGCGCGGGCAATCAGCTTTTTGTTGGTGGCTTTTACGTCCACCATCAGGTTCTGGTAGCTTTTTCCTAACCGGATCATACTGGCTGTTGTGAGCATATTCAGAATGAGCTTTTGCGCAGTACCTGACTTTAAGCGGGTAGAGCCGGTCAGAGCTTCCGGGCCGACAATGGGATTAATGGCGATTTTTGCAATATGGGCAATTTCTGAGCCCGGATTGCATGAAACCGAGATAGTTGTGGCTTTAATCGAGTTGGCATACTCCAGCGCGCCGATAACATAGGGGGTTCTTCCGCTTGCTGCCAGACCGACCACAACATCATCTGATGATACCTCAATGCGCTCCAGATCCTCTTGTCCCAGCGTGCGGGAGTCTTCGGCGCCTTCAATCGCTTTAAATATCGCCTGCTGACCACCGGCAATCAGACCCACGACCATATCCGGAGATACGCCAAAGGTGGGCGGACACTCGGATGCATCCAGAATACCCAGCCTTCCGCTGGTTCCGGCTCCCAGATAGATAAGTCTTCCGCCCCGCTGAAAGCTCTGCGTGATTTTATCGACAGCCTGAGCAATTTCCGGTAGCACTTTTTCCACGGCTTCCGGGACAAGCTTATCCTGCTGATTTATCTTTTTTACTATCTCAAGTGAAGAGAGCAGATCAATATCCATGGTATCCGGGTTTCGTTCTTCTGAGACCAGATGTGAAAGCGCTGAGATTAATGCATCATTTGCCATTTCTATTTTCCAATTAGTCAGCCGGATAAATTACGCCAAGAGAAGCGGCCTTTTCCGCTCCAGTGACTTCCGGGAGGTTGCTAGGCAGATTGTGGATCCGGCGCTGGGCCAGCCATGCAAAGGCGATGGCCTCCATATAGTCGCTATCCACACCCTTGTCTGTTGTTGTACATACCTGCCAGTCGGGCAGTTGCTGTTTGAGTTTATCCATCAGAAAGCGGTTACTGGCTCCGCCACCGCAGACCATCAGCTCCGGATTTGGGCCCTGTTTGAATTTTTCTACCTCATCACAGATGGTTCTGACAGTAAACTCAGTCAGCGTAGCCTGAACATCAGCGGCATCCGGTTCACTGCCGAAAGTATCAAGATGGTTAATCAGCCAGGGAAGATTGAATTTTTCCCGTCCGGTGCTTTTGGGCGGAGTAAGAGAGAAATAGTCATCACTGCACAATGAACTCAGCAAAGAGGCGTTTACCTTTCCTGAGCGGGCGAAGTTTCCGCTGTCGTCGTACTTTTTACCCTGAACTTTGTTAATCCAGGCATCCATTAACATATTGCCGGGGCCGGTGTCATAACCAAGGGTTGGCTCTCCCGGAATCATTACCGATATGTTGGATATTCCGCCAATGTTGAGAACAACGATAGTTGAGTCAGAGGGTTCAAAAACCGAATGATGAAAAGCCGGGACCAGAGGGGCGCCCTGGCCACCCAGAGCCATATCCTTACGGCGAAAATCAGCAACTGTGGTGATCCCTGTTTTGGCGGCAATAATATTGGCATCGCCCAGCTGCATGGTAAATGCTTCACTGCCATAGGGCTGGTGGAACACGGTCTGGCCGTGATTGCCGATGGCAACAATATCTTCAGCCTTATACGGCGATTTATTTAATAGCCCGATGACCGCATCAGCAAACAGATGGCCCAGATGATGGTCCAGCCTGCCCACCTGTCTTAGTGTGGTTTCCTGACCAAGACATACGGTAAGCAGCTCTTGCTTGAGTGTCTCGTCAAGCGGGTAAAAATCATGGAACAGAAGTTCAGCTTTTGCTTCCCGTATACGGACGATAGCGGTATCCACCCCATCCATACTTGTTCCTGACATTACTCCGATGTAGAGTTCATCCTTATCCATTATGCTTTTAGTCCGGCTGACTTAATGTGTCGTGTATTGTAAAGTAAATTAGACTCCGATTATAAGAATCGGACGGAAAAAACAAAAGATTTCAGGAGAATAACATGGGACCACTCTGGCTGGATGTTGAAGGTTGTGAACTAAGCGCAGAAGACAAAGAGATACTTCAGCACCCTCTGGTTGGCGGTGTGATTCTTTTTGCCAGAAACTATCACGATAATAAACAACTGCTGGCTTTAAACCAGGCGATAAGAAAAAGTGCCTCCAGGCCAATACTTATCGGCGTTGACCAGGAAGGTGGCCGGGTTCAGCGCTTTCGTGAAGGCTTTACTCTGATTCCTCCGGCACAGGCGTTTGCAGAGCAGAAAGAGGGAGAAAAAGTAGCAGAGCAAGCAGGCTGGTTGATGGCGGCAGAACTGATTGCTCATGATATCGATCTAAGTTTTGCCCCGGTTCTGGACAAAGGCCATGACTGTAAGGCAATAGGCAACCGTGCTTTTGGCTCGGATATACAGACGGTACTTAAATACAGCAGTGCTTTTATGCGAGGTATGAAGTCTCTGGGCATGGCGACAACAGGGAAGCACTTCCCCGGTCACGGCGGAGTGCTGGAAGACTCTCACTTTGAGACGCCTTACGACAGAAGAGAAGAGATCATTTCTCAGGATATGGCAGTATTTAAAGCCCAGATTGATGCCGGTCTGCTGGATGCAATGATGCCTGCCCATGTGATCTTTCCTAATTATGATGATAAACCTGCCAGTGGATCCGCTTATTGGCTTAAGAAGGTGTTACGGCAGCAATTAGGTTTTAAAGGTATTGTTTTTTCTGATGACCTGAATATGGAAGGTGCATCAGTAATGGGAGGCGCAGCAGCAAGGGCTGCTCAGTCGCTGGAGGCCGGTTGCGATATGGTGCTTATGTGCAATAACCGTGATAGGGCAGTTGAAATACTGGATAACCTGCCGGTAACGGAAGTGCCAAAAGCTCTGACTTTGCTCAAAAAGCAAAACTTCTCGCTGAGTGAACTTAAAATCTCAACAGAGTGGAAAGAGGCGAATGAGTCCATGAAGCGAGTCATTGGCGCATAACAGCAGTATAAGAAAACCTAAAATCTTCTAAAAGACCACCTTCCGGGGTGGTCTTTTTAACTATAACTACTAACAATAAGTGCTCTTTTGAATCTAGTTTTAGGAAATGATATGAGATCGGCTTTTTGTTTTCTGCTTACCCTGCTTTTTGCAGGATCGTTATCAGCAGCAGAACTGATCCCGGAGAAGCACATCCGGTTGTTGTTGTTAAACGGCGAGCAGCCAAAATACGATGCAGAGCCTGCACCATTGGAGCCCGGTTTTACTCAGGTAGCAATTAAAGTGCGTGCAACTATCGGCCGTGGCTCAAACCGGAAAGAGTTTGAATCGAAACCATTTCTCCTGATGTTTGAGGCCGGTGAGCAGGATATCGCTATTGTTGCCCCTGAACTGAAGAGTTATGAGAGAGCAGAGCGTCAATTCAGAGGGAAGCCAGATATTAAGCTGATTTCAGCAGGTAAAGAGATCAGCTATGAATATGCCCCAATCCAGGGCCGTAAAGGCTTTATGCCATACAGGGACTTGGATAAGCTGGTCGCGAAATACAATCAGGAACAACAGATTCAGGTCGGTGATCAGCCGGAGCTAACCACTAACTCTGCAATGTACGAAGGTACCCCTGACGCAGAGCAGCTAAAAGCCTGGTATCAGAAAGCTTCTCCGTCTGAACAGGAAAAATTCAAAAACTGGATTGTTGGTTTGAGGTAGAGGGTTACAGGTAACCTCAGTGTATCCCCAACTTCTCCTTAAGCACCTTCAAATACCGACGGCTAACCGGGATTTCATGGTCACTTAAAGTGATAATTTCTGCCAGTCCGTTCTCCAGCAGCTTTATCTCTTTAATCGCGTTGGTATTAACCAGATACTGGCGATGACAGCGCAGTAAATCGGTTTTCTCTTCCAGCGTTTTTAGGGTGAGCTGAGTTGTTGCTGTCTGCTGGTGGCTCTGGATATGCACGCCGCTGATATCACTGTAGGCGCACTCCACATATTTGGTCGGAATAATCACGATGCGGTTTAGTCCGACACAAGGGATCTGAGCCAGATGTTCAGGCTCAATGGTGGTGAGATCCTGTTTTACATTTGCCTTGCCTTCCTGTCTGATAATCCGGTTGATGGTTTTCTCCAGACGTTTTGGATCAACCGGTTTAAGCAGATAATCGAAGGCGTTATCTTCAAAGGCCTGAATGGCATACTCATCAAATGCGGTGACAAAAATAACGTAAGGGGTGTTTTCCGGATCCAGCATAGAAAGAAGCTCAATACCGCTTACCTGAGGCATCTGAATATCCAGAAATACGATATCCGGCTTGTGGGCGTTAATTTTTTTCAGGCCTTCAATGGCATTGCTAGCCTGATCGATAACCTCTATCTGACCATTTTCTTTTATCAGCTCTATCAGCTCTTCTCTGGCAAAAAGCTCATCATCAATGACTACTGCAGTAAACATCTTAATGCGGGTCCTTTCAACATTTGTGCGGAATGATAAAGCTCATTCTCGTATAATGGTTCTTTTTAAAATCAATTTTAAGCCCTGCGTCACTACCAAAGTAGTTGGTAAGGCGTTTACTGACAATCTGCATCCCAAGCCCCGAATGGTCATCGGCGGGTTCTTCATAGGTTCCGGCGTTATCTTCAACAATGATTTCGCAGCCTGTGTCAGTACATCTATTGTAAATGCTGACTTTCCCCCCCTGAAGCAGGTGAGAAATCCCGTGCTTAATCGCATTTTCGACCAGTGGCTGTAGGGTGAAACTGGGCAGGGAGCTGTCCTGCAAGTTTTCATCTATATCGATACTCACTTCCAGTCTGTCGGTAAAACGCGCTTTTTCGATGGTCAGGTAGGCGTGAACATGCTTCAGCTCGTCTTTCAGCGAGACAGTTTCGATATTCTGCTTCAGGTTGCTGCGGAAAAAGTGAGAGAGATGCTGAATCAGCTCTCTGGCTTTATCCGGATTCTTTCGTATAACCGCGCTGATAGTGTTTAGTGCGTTAAAGAGAAAATGAGGGTTAACCTGGGCATGCAAGAGCTTAATTTCAGCCTGATTCAGCAGGGTTTGCTGCTGCTGATAATCACCATAAAGGATCTGGCTGGAAAGCAGCTGCGCTATCCCTTCTGCCATGGACATATTAACGGTTGAGAGCAGCTTTCTTTTGGGTTCATAGAGCTTAATAGTACCGATAACATTATCCCCGGCCACCAGAGGAATAATCAGTGCTGAGCCAAGTTTGCAGTTTTCAGAGATTGAGCAATGGTAGGGGTTGTCCCGGCCATTCAGGTGGATGATCTCATTTCTGTCCATGGATTTTAGCGTGCACTGGGAAGAGATAGGCATATTAGGCTTGTGGTGGTCATCACCTATTCCCACAAAGGCGAGAATCTTTTCCCTGTCTGTGATGGCGACGGCACCTACGCTGGTCTCCTCGTAGACAATACGGGCAATTTTTTCCGCATTGGTGGAGTTAAACCCTGAACTCAGTATACCGACGGAGCGCTCAGCGATACTCAGTGCCCGCCTTGAAAATGTGGTTGAGTACTTTTCAAAGATGGTTTTTCGATCCTGCAGTATGCTCATAAACAGCGCCGCGCCCACTGAGTTTGCAATAATCATTGGCGCTGCGATGGATGAAACCAGAGTAAATGCCTGATCAAAAGGTCTTGCCACAATCAGAATGACCAGCATCTGAATAATTTCGGCAAACAGGGTAATGGACAGCACCACCACAGGGTTGAAGAGTTTTTCCTGCTTGTGTCTTTTTACCAGATAGGAGTGCAGTAAACCGCCGATTACACCTTCAGCGGTGGTAGATATAGCACAGGCCACATCGGTAAAACCGCCCAGGGTATAGCGGTGAATACCGCCGGTAAAGCCAACCGCAAAGCCCACAACCGGTCCGCCAAAAAGGCCGCCCATTACAGCACCAATAGCACGGGTGTTAGCGATGGCGTCATTTATCTGTAGCCCCAGATAAGTCCCCAGAATGCAGAAAAGCGAAAAGGTGACATAGCAGTTGATTCTGTGTTCAAGCCGGTTGGACATCCCCAGAAGCGGCAGAAAAACAGGCGTCTTACTTAGCATGTAGGCCAGAACAAGGTAGACACACATTTGCTGAAGAAGGGAAAGAATCAGATCCATATAGTTGACCGGTGGAGTTTACGACACACTAATATAATAAGTTATCTGGTTGAGAAAAGGAGTTTAACGCTCCGGAAGTGTGAATCCTTAACAAAATGAGGGTGTATAAAAATATTTACAAAGGTGTTTTTCTAAATTTACGCTTGCTTATTTTTGTATGCTTGTTATCTTGTCCGTCATTGAGTTTTATTAGCCAGATTGAGATTTGGTGTGTAACGAATAATTTACGGTGAGTAAAATGTATAGAAGTGAACTAAGTGACATTAACATCAGTAATGAACAGGTACTGATTACGCCCAACGAACTAAAACAGAAGCTGCCTCTGAGTGATAAGGCGCGGGCTTTTATTCGTGAATCACGCCAGACAATTTCCAATATCATCCATAAAAAAGATCACCGTATGCTGATTGTGTGCGGACCTTGTTCTATCCACGATGTGGAAGCAGCTAAGGAGTACGCTAAGCGTCTTAAGGCTTTGTCTGAGAAACTGGATGATCAGCTTTACATCGTGATGCGTGTGTACTTTGAAAAGCCGCGTACAACAGTCGGCTGGAAAGGACTTATCAACGACCCGCAGCTTGATGGTACTTTTGATATTGAGCACGGCCTGCATGTCGGGCGTCAGCTGCTGGTGGAACTGGCAGAAATGGAGATCCCGCTGGCAACAGAAGCGCTGGATCCTATCAGTCCTCAGTACCTTTCCGATACTTTCAGCTGGGCAGCTATCGGTGCGCGTACTACGGAATCACAGACTCACCGCGAAATGGCCAGTGGTCTTTCTATGCCTATCGGTTTTAAGAACGGCACTGACGGCAGTCTGGTTACCGCGATTAACGCGATGCAGGCGGCGTCTTCCGGTCACCGCTTTATGGGGATCAACCGCGAAGGTCAGGTTGCTTTGCTGACAACTCAGGGTAACCCTAACGGTCATGTGATTCTTCGTGGTGGTAAGCAGACCAACTATGATTCCGTTTCTGTGGCTGAGTGTGAAGAGGAAATGGCCAAGTCAGGACTGGATGCATCTCTGATGGTGGACTGCAGCCATGCGAACTCCCGTAAAGACTACCGCAGACAGCCGTTGGTGGCAGAAGATGTGATTCATCAGATCCGCGAAGGTAACAAGTCTATTATCGGCCTGATGATTGAAAGTCATCTGAACGAAGGCAACCAGTCTTCAGATATTCCTCTGAATGAGATGGCTTACGGTGTTTCTATCACAGATGCCTGTATCAATTGGGATTCAACTGAGGCACTATTGACGAAAGCACACAAAGAGTTAGTGCCGTTTTTACAGGACCGTTTGAAATAAGTACAAGGTAACTCATGGCAGTTGAGCTAAACGAATTAAGAGATCAGATTGATGCGGTAGACAAGCAGATGGTTGAGCTGTTGGCTCAGCGTCTGGCTTTGGTTGAAAAAGTGGGCGAAGTGAAAAGCGAACACGGCCTGCCAATTTATGCCCCGGACAGGGAAGCAGCTATGCTGGCGTCCCGCCGTGAAGAAGCGGAAAAGCGCGGTGTACCGCCTCAGTTGATTGAAGATATTCTTCGCCGGACCATGCGTGAGTCCTATGCCAGTGAAAAAGACTCCGGTTTCAAATGTTTGAATCCGGACCTTCGTTCAGTGGTGATTGTCGGTGGTAAGGGCCAGCTTGGTGGTTTGTTTGGCCGGATGTTCACTCTTTCTGGCTATCAGGTGAAAATTCTGGGCAGTCAGGACTGGGACCGCGCCGATGAAATCCTTGATGGTGCCGGTCTTGTTGTGGTTACTGTGCCTATTCATCTGACAGAAGGTGTGATTGAAAAGCTATCCGGTCTGCCTGAAGACTGTATTCTGTGTGACCTTACCTCGATCAAATCTAAGCCACTGCAAAAGATGCTGGATGTGCACAAGGGCCCGGTTGTTGGTCTTCACCCTATGTTCGGCCCGGATGTTCCGAGTCTGGCAAAGCAGGTGATTGTTTACTGCGATGGCCGCGAAAGCGAACAGTATCAGTGGCTGCTTCAGCAGTTCTCCATCTGGGGAGCCAGCCTTTGTCCGATAGAAGCAGATGAGCATGATCACGGCATGACCCTGATTCAGGCGCTGCGCCACTTCACCTCTTTTGCTTATGGTCTGCATCTGAGCAGAGAGAACCCGAACATAGACAAGCTTCTGCAGCTTAGTTCCCCAATCTACCGGCTGGAGCTGGCTATGGTTGGCCGTCTGTTTGGTCAGGATCCTAAGTTATATGGTGACATTATTCTCTCTTCGGAAAAGAACATTGAGATGATCAAGCGCTTCCACCACTGTTTCGGTGAAGCCATCAGGATTTTAGACAATCACGATAAAGCTGCATTTATCGAGAGCTTTAACCAGGTTAGCGAATGGTTTGGTGATTACTCTCAGCAGTTTATGGTAGAGAGCCAGAATCTGCTGAAGCAGGCGAACGATTCGATTCATCGGGGCTAGAGGTTATAGGTAACCCTGAGTCTTATACACAAGTTTAAGGAGCCAAAGAATGCTCCTCCCCTTAGCCTCGAAAGGCCGGATTTTCGAAGAAGTAACATCGAAGGGGAGGCTGGGAGGGGTTGTTTCTCATGGGCTTAAGTTTTGGTGGTTTAACCATGCATGGCATAACCAACCCCCTCTAACTCCCCCTTCTGTTAGCTTTATCAACCAGTTAGGCTTTTTCACTAAAGGGGGAGAACCGTTCTCTGGCCACTTTAATACTTGTGTATAAGAGTCAGCCTGCAACCTGCAACCCTATTTCCTGGCAAACAACAACTCCCCATACCTCTCCAACTGCGTCAGCCTTTCATCCGCCTTCATCAGATAAACCTGCTTATGCTCACCGGTCAGCGACTTAGACTGCGGCAATTTAACCGTTCTCGGGTTTTTATGTACCCCGTTTACCAGAAACTCATAGTGCAGGTGAGGGCCGGTTACACGCCCGGTGCCGCCTAGCGAACCGATAGCCTTGCCCTGTTTAACTCTTTGTCCGGTTTTTACATAACGTTTTTTGAGGTGCAGATACTTAGTGATATAGGTATTGCTGTGTTTGATAAATACATAGTTACCGTTGTACTTGTTGTAGCTGGATTTGATTACTACGCCATCACCGGCGGCCCAGATAGGGGTTCCGACAGGTGCCGCATAGTCAGTGCCTCTGTGAGGTCTGACTTTTCCGGTAACCGGGTGTCTGCGGCGCGGGTTAAAGTTAGAGGTCACCCGGCGGAAATCGACAGGTGAGCGTAGGAAGGCTTTTTTCATTGCCCGGCCGTTTTCGTCGTAATAGTTCTCTGTTTTATCATCCAGAACGGCTTTAAATGTATCGCCCTGGTTGGTAAAAATAGCGGCGATAATACGGCCCCGGCCTATCATTTCACCTTCTACTATCTTCTCTTCGTACAGCACTCTGAAGCTGTCTCCTGAGCGGATATCCAGAGCAAAGTCGATATCCCAGCCAAATATGCCTGCCAGCTCCATTATCTGGTTTGGCGTCATTCCTGCGGTAATCGCTGCATTCCAGAAGTTGGAAGTGATTTCCGCCTCTGTGTAGTTGTACTGAATATCGACCTCTTTTTTCTCGAATGCAGAGGTAAAGCCGTCACTGGTTTTGGTTACCCGGAAGGTTTCAAAGGCTGAGATATGGCGGACCAGCTGAACCAACTCCTGATTTTCATCAAACCCAAATAGCAGTTCATTACCCGGACGAAGACGCGAAAGCTGTTTATTTATCTCTTTGTTGGCGGAAATCAGATTGTGCAGAAGCCGGGCAGACAGTCCGATGCGGCTAAAAAGAACCGCAGCACTTTCACCTGAGTTAACTTTATGCTTTTCCCAGCGAATCAGGGTTACAGGCTGGAGCTGTTCGCCTGAAACTAAAGCTTCACTGTTAATGGCGAGAGGGTAGTGTTCACCGATCTCGAGGGTGTGATGATCTTTCATCAGTTCTCTGGCATCGGGAAGAAAAAGCAAAAAGGCGACCACCGCCGAAACCAGAACGATCAGCGCCTGATGGAAGATAGGAAGACGTCTAAAAATAGCAAGCATGTTTAAGCAATAACAAAAAAATAAGAAAATATACAATATAGAGTCTAACTGGTTTCAAAAAACATCGCTAATCAAGTAGACTGTCCAATTATTATTTTTTTGCCAAATCTGTGGGAGCTAACAAGAATGGCGAGTATTGAAGCTGCACTGGCCGAGATTAAGCGCGGTGCCGAAGAGATTCTTCCGGAAGAAGAGCTAATTGAAAAGTTAAAAGAAGGTCGGCCACTAAAAATCAAGCTGGGTGCCGATCCTACAGCACCGGATATCCATCTGGGCCATACGGTAATTCTGAATAAACTGCGTCAGTTCCAGGAACTGGGCCATGAAGTGACTTTCCTTATCGGTGACTTTACCGGTATGGTGGGTGACCCGACAGGTAAAAACACAACCCGTCCACCGCTTACACGCGAAGACGTACTTGCAAACGCTGAAACCTATAAGCAGCAGGTATTTAAGATCCTTGACCCTGAGAAAACCAAGATTCAGTTTAACTCTGAGTGGCTTTCTGCTCTGGGTGCTGAAGGCATGATCCGCCTTGCTGCAAACCAGACTGTTGCCCGTATGCTTGAGCGTGACGATTTTAAAAAGCGTTATGCCGGCGGTCAGCCGATTGCTATCCATGAATTTATGTACCCGCTTCTTCAGGGCTATGACTCTGTTGCGATGGAAACTGACGTTGAGCTTGGCGGTACTGACCAGAAGTTTAACCTTCTGATGGGCCGTGAACTGCAAAAAGCAAACGGTCAGAAGCCGCAGTGTGTTCTGATGATGCCTCTTCTTGTTGGCCTTGACGGCGAGAAGAAGATGTCTAAGTCTGCTAACAACTACATCGGTGTTGCTGATGCTCCAAATGAGATGTTCGGTAAGATCATGTCTATCTCCGATGACCTGATGTGGAGCTACTATGAGCTGCTTTCTTTCCGTCCGCTGGAAGAAATTGCTAAGTTCAAAGAAGATGTTCAGACAGGCACAAACCCTCGTGATATCAAGATCCTTCTTGCTAAAGAGATCATTGCACGCTTCCACAGTGAAGCTGATGCAGAGGCGGCTGAGCAGGAATTTATCAGCCGTTTCCAGAAAGGTAACATTCCTGATGAGATGCCAGAGTTTGAATTTGAAGCAGGTATCGCGATTGCAAACCTTCTGAAAGATGCAGGTCTGGTGAACTCGACTTCTGATGCAATGCGCATGATTCGTCAGGGCGCGGCAAAACTGGATGGCGAGAAAATCGAAGATACCAAGCTGATCCCGGAAGCAGGTACTGCGGTTTATCAGGTTGGTAAGCGTAAGTTTGCTCGAGTGACAGTTAAGTAATTAACGCAATCAAATAGACAGAGGGCGCTGTAAAAGGCGCTCTTTTTTTATCCATTTTCCGCGTGCAATTTTTGTGAGATGGCGCTAAAATACGCCCGCTGCAAAGTGCAGTACTTTTGGAGATTCTTATGAACAATACCGACCATCCCCCTAGTATGAAGGGAGAAAAATAACCCGCTTGGTATTGGCGATCTCCGCTCCTGCCAACCGGGCAGGAGGCGTTTCTTTTCAAAACATCTTCTCTTTTTTCTCCACATACGTGTATCTAGAGTTCAAAGCGTAGTTATGTCCGTCTTTGGGGCTATTTCCCAGGGCCCAGGGCCTGACAACCGAGAACCTAAGATCGATGGTCGTTACCTTTTAGCTAATCGGGAGATTTGCCATGACGGTAATGAGCGATATTTATATAGACCAGCCAACTTCATTCTCAACTGAAGAGATTGGGGCGGCTCGCAGCGTTTTTCTTCAGTACAGCGAAGAGAAGCAGATTCAGTTGCTGGCAGTCATGCCAAAGGAAGAAGCGATAGCGATTCTGGCTCACTGTAGCGTGGCTTATGTGCAGCATCTGCTGGATCAACTGGAAAAGCACGGATATGAAAAACGAACATCAGAGTATGCCCGCGAGCTGGGATTTATCAGCTCTCAGGCAACAATGCGGGGTGTTCTTAAGCAGAAGCTAGTGCGTCTGTTTGGTGCTGTTTTTAAGTGAAAGCTTAATCAAATCCGTATAGAAAGCTTTTTCAAACAGGAAAATAGCAGGGGTGGTAGCCTTTTGGTTATCATCCCTTTTTGGTGGATAGTAGTCAGTTACAAACTGTACAAAGGTCGCCTTGGGCTGGCCGCTGTCATCCAGAACATAACCGGCCATATTGTAGCTGCCGTAAAGGGAACCGCTTTTGGCTTTCAGATGACCTTTCACCGGTTCTTTTCGCATACTTCTCCGGTACTTAAGAGTGCCGCTTTCCCCTGAGTTTGGCAGCAATTGCAGAAGTGCCAGTTGATTATCGTTGCGCCAGATATAGTTAAGAATATCGGTCATAGATTTAACCGACATACGGTTATTTCGCGACAGACCCGAGCCATCCGCCAGTTGAGCGGTAGTCAGATTAATTCCCGTATGGGAGTAAACAATCTGCTTAATAGCCTCTGTGCCGTTATTAAAGCTTCCCGGCTGGATATAGAATTTGGCCCCTATGGTTTTCACCAGGTTGTCGGCTATCAGGTTATCAGATTCTTTCAGCATTTTGTCGATAAGCTCAGGCAGAGGGGCGGATAAGTTGGTGGCTAACACAGTGCCTTGTCGGTTATCGGTGGTTTTCACCTTGCCACTAAACTTAATGCCATTGATGCTCAGGATATGTTTGATAGCCTCTCCGGTATAAAGCGAGGTTTCCTGAACGGCAAATTTCAGCGGAAGCGGCTTTTCCCGGTAAGTCAGGCAGCCGGATAGCTCGTAGCGGTTATTATCGAAAGTGATAAGCTCAAGTTCACACTGGCGCTCCTTCTGCAACTCTTTGCTGACAGAGGTTGCTCTGGTGCTGACATTAATCGGCTGATGCTCAGGTACATGCACCCGGGTAGTGCCGTCTTTATTGGTGTAGATGGAGGCCTGAACGCAGTTTTCATCCAGTGTGATTGCGCTGGCAGGGGCACTGTAGCAGACACCAAGTATATCCCAGGGCCAGCCGACTCCCCGCTCATAACCGGAAAAGGTGCCTTTGTTAAGGTAGATATCGCCCTTAATCTCTTTTAGGCCGTTTGCTTTAGCCGCCGTCAGCAGCTCTGCAAGGTCATGCGATGTGAGTGTGGGATCGCCGGAAAAGCGGATAATCATATCATCGCCGTCAGCCTCTACAGAGGTTGCAAAGCGAAACTCATTGCCCAGCTCCAGTTTTGCTGCCAGAGCGGTGACGATTTTCAGGGTGCTTGCCGGTGGGAACAGCTGTTCGCTGTTAATCTCAATGGGGTTGCCTTCCGGGGTATGGACTGATAATCCAACCCGGCTTCCTTCAGGTAATATGTCTACGGGAGAATATGCCTGCGCTGAGAGCGTCAGCAAAAATGCGGTAATGGCAATGAATACACGCATAACAAAATACCTGCCTGCAAATGAGAAAATAGCTTATACGAGTATATAGAAATTATAGTGGAGTAAAAAGAGAAGAGCCTCTGAATCAGAGGCTCCGGGGAAACCATCGTTTTATCTTTTGGTCTTAGAAGCTGTACTTCAGACCAAAACGCAGTGTGTTTTCAGCATCTTTGCTGTAACCAGTGCCGATCAGATTATTCATGTCATCTTGATCCAGGTTATTCAGCATATAAGAAACATAAGCGTTCAGGTTCTTGTTGAAGCGGTAATCACCTGTGATCTCAAAGAAGTCGCTCTTAGTGTAGCTGGAGCTCTTTCCGTCGATTTCAGAGTTCTGGTAAGCACCCTTCAGAGCAAAGCCGTTGCTGAAGTCGTACACAGCGGCAAGTTCCATACCTGTGAACTCTTCATCTTCGTTATCGCCTGTATCACCCATAGTGTAAGTGGCACCAAGGTATAGCCCACCCAGCTCATAGTTAATACCGGCAATCATTGCATTGCCTTCAACGCCGTTGTCGCCTTCACCCTCAGCAGAGTAGCCAAAACCAAAGCCCAGGCCCATATCCAGGGTATAGACAGCGGAAACACCGTAACCGTCACTGTCTTTCTCTTCGCCGGCTATATAGCTTGCCTGCAGATTCAGCCCACCAAACTCGCCGGTATAAGCGATGGTGTTATTCTGTTGCTCGTTACTTGCGTCAATAAATGCCTTTTGACCACCGGTAAAAGTTGTCATATCAGACATATTTGAGATCTGTACCGCAGCTGTATCCTGACGGCCAAATGATACTGCACCGAAATTACCTTTCAGACCGGCATAAGTGTAACGTTGCTTCAGGTCTGCGCTTTGTCTCTGCTCGCCTTCATAGAAGCCAAAGCCTGTCAGCTCTTCTGTAATCTGAGTTTCACCGCCGACATTCAGACGGAAACGGCTGGCGTCGCTCATTGTGCCTTCGATTTCTTCGCCGCTTGATTTGCCAATAAAGTCGCCACGGAATTCAGCACGACCGCCGATATTCAGCTTTGTACCATTCTCATTATATACTTCAGCCGCTGAAGCCAGAGACGAAGTAGCTGCAGCAGCCACCGCTAACGCAATGATTTTCTTATTCATAATCTTGTCCTGATTTACTGTTTGTTAATCCGGCTTGTCGCTCCGGATGGTGCCGGTGAGCAAATTATCAGACGCTAACCGACACGATTATTAATAAGTTTTAAACTGCGAGAGTGTTAGTAAAACAAGATGAAATCTAATAAAACAATGTTTTTTATTTTCTGTTAGGTATAAAAAATGCCTGCAAAGCAGGCATTAATCAGGACATGAATTCAGACGATGAATTAGAACGAGAAGTAGACACCAGCTACTGCAATAGTCTCTTCTGCATCGTTGTCGTACTTGTAGTTGTCAGCTGAAGAGTATTCAATAAAACCTTTCAGAGCGTCAGAGAATGCGTAGTCTGCACCTACTGTGTATGCAGTCATTTCATCGCTAAAGCCATCTTTTTCTGCCTGGAATGCTGAAACGTACAGGCGAGCTGCGTCAACAGTGTAGTCTGCTGATGCGCCGATTACGTCAATATCAACACTGTTGATTTGTTCAACAGCGTAGTTTGCGTTAACAGAGAAGCCTGCGATTGCGTAGCCTAGTTTTACACCGTATACGTCATTGTCGCCGCTGTTTGTTGTTGTAGATGAGCCACGGTTGCCGTGATCCTGGTAAGAAGCACCTGCGGTGAAACCTGCAGCAGTGTATTCAGCGGATACGCCGTATGCTGCATCTTGGTCTTCTTCTTCAGACAGGAATGTGTCTGCGATCAGAGTTAGTGCATCAGTGCTGTATTTAAGGCTGATACCGTTGCCTGCAGATTCAAAGGAAGTTACAAAGTCATCCATGTAACCGTAACCTTCATTAGTGTTATCGATAGTAATTGCGTCAAGTGAATCACCAAAGTCACCGATTTCACCCACAGCAATACCAAAGTTATCACCAAACATAGCACCGATGTACTCATCATCAGTTGTTACGTTTTTGTCTTCACCGCCTGGTTTAAAACCTGTGCCGTCTTCAATTTCAAATGAACCGAATACCATAACGTCATCGTTTAGCTGATGATTAGCGTCGATCTGGATCTTAACTGAAACATCAACATCTGCATCACCAGTGTAGTCGTCTGTAGCTGAATAGTTTTTCAGCTCAGTGTCGCTAAGGAATGCGTCAATTCCACCTGATAGACCAACTGTAGTTGCATTGTTTTCGTAAATAGTTGCTGCATTTACACCGGTAGCTGCGAAAGCCACTGCTAGTGCGATGATTTTCTTGTTCATCGTTATATTCCTATTAAATCCTATTAATGAGTTTTATCGCTTTTATAGGTGACCCGATATTCCAACTTCTAAATGTAAGGCCTTGAATACATTAGGCAGGGATTAATAAATTAGGCGCTATGATGCATAGCCTTACACCTATCAAGTCACGCAAATGTTTTACCGCTCAAAGCCGGATTTAAGTGAGTAAAATGATCTAAAAGAAAATATTAATTAACCTTTATTTACGCTTTTCTCTTTCTAACTTATTGATATTTTGTGGTTATATGTTTTTTTGATACAAGTCTAAAAATGTATGCAAAAAAATTGAGTTTTAGCGATCCTTCACTATTTTTTAGATTTTTATGTGTGATCAAGATCACTTGATTTAGATGTATTTATTTTTCTTTGCTGTGAACCGTGAATACATCTTTCGATTAGCTAGTGATTATTTTTCTATCTTTGTTTACACTAGCGGAAATCCGAATCAATTTTTAATCCTACTCAGCCCAGGTTGAGTGGGAATGTTTTGTCCAAAGATAAGCTTTGGAATCTGAGGTTTAATAATGGAAAAAATTCCAATGACTGTACGCGGCGAGCAGAAGCTGCGTGAAGAACTTGATGTGCTGCTAAAGCGTCGTCCGCTTATTTCTGAAGCTATCGCAGAAGCTCGTGAGCTTGGTGACCTGAAAGAAAATGCTGAATATCATGCTGCCCGTGAAGAGCAGGGCATCTGTGAAGCGCAAATCCGTGATATCGAATATAAGCTATCTGTGGCTCAGGTTATCGATGTGACTAAGATGGATAACACAGGCAAAGTGATTTTTGGTACTACAGTGACTGTGATCGATCTGGATACAGATGCGGAATCTACCTACCAAATCGTGGGTGATGATGAAGCCGATATTAAAGCCGGCCGTATTTCTGTTAGTTCTCCTATCGCTCGTGGCCTTATCGGTAAGATGGAAGGCGATGAAGTGGTTATCTCTACTCCGGGTGGGGACAAGGACTACGAAATCGATAAGGTAGATTACATCTAATTACAGGCCCTGGTCCCTGGGTTTATGGGAACAAGGGTGAGAGATACAAAAAAGACCGCGTATGATGCGGTCTTTTTTGTAACTGCAAGTCTTTGCCGTTATTTTCGAGGTATCTCGATTTTGCGCTCTTCTGACTGGCGGTACAGAACCAGAACTTTACCGATTGTCTGTACTTTTTCTGCTTCTGTTTCACGAACGATGGCGTCAATAATCAGATTTTTAGTTTCTCTGTCCTCAGAGGCAACTTTAATTTTGATCAGTTCGTGGTGGTCTAGAGCAAGTTCAATTTCCGCAAGCACTGCTTCTGTAAGTCCATTTGCGCCCAGTAACACAACAGGTTTTAGGTTGTGTGCCAGACCTTTAAGGTGCTGCTTTTGTTTTGTGCTTAAATTCATTATGCGGCCATATCTCTATAATTACGGGACTGTCTACCGCGAATTTTTCGAGATAAACAGAATATGGGGTTGAAAAACGTTATTCTACCGCCATCTAGTACCGAAGACTATAATTTATTAACACTCCTGAAATTGGGTAATAAATGAGTAAGCAGAAACACTCCGCGAGTTCCGGGCGCTGGCTGAAAGAACATTTTGATGACAAATATGTAAATGAAGCCAAGAAAAAGGGTTACCGCTCGCGTGCTATCTTTAAGATTGAAGAGATTCAGGATAAGGATAAGCTTCTTAAACCAGGCATGACGGTTGTCGATTTGGGGGCAGCTCCTGGTGGCTGGTCTCAGTACGCAGCAAAGATTGTTGGTGATGAAGGACAGGTTATCGCCTGTGATATCCTGCCGATGGATTCCATTGCCGGCGTTGCTTTTCTTCAGGGAGATTTCCGGGAAGATGCGGTTCTGGAAGCGTTATTAGATCGCATTCAGCCGGACATGGTTGATGTTGTGCTGTCTGATATGGCGCCGAATATGGCCGGAAACCTGTCGGTTGACCAGCCAAGAGCAATGTATCTTGTTGAACTGGCTCTGGATATGTGCCGTCAGGTACTGGCTCCGGGTGGCAGTTTTGCTGTTAAGGTTTTCCAGGGTGAAGGCTTTGATCAGTACGTGAAAGATGTCCGTGATATGTTTAAAGTGGTTAAGATTCGTAAGCCGGATTCTTCACGGGCCCGTTCCAGAGAAGTGTATATTGTCGCTACGGGTTACAAAGGATAATTCCTTGGTAGCATTTACATTTGATCGTGGATATATAACATTATTGCTACACTAATATAGATCTGAGGCTTATGCTATATAGATTGGTATTAGAAACTGTAGTACCCTACCTTTAATTACAATTAGTTATCGAGAGGCTGACACCTTGAGTGACATGGCAAAAAATTTAATACTGTGGCTGGTAATCGCTGTAGTCCTGATGTCGGTATTCCAGAGCTTTGGGCCTGGGGATGCCAGCGGCAGAGCAGTGGATTACACTACATTCGTACAAGACGTCGGCCAAGGCCAGATACGTGAAGCGCAATTTAACGACAGAGAGATCACTTTCTACCGTCGTGATAACTCGCGTTACGTAACCTACATGCCGATGTATGATGAAAAACTGCTTGATGATCTGATCAATCAGAATGTAAAAGTTCAGGGTTCTCCACCTGAAGAGCAGAGCCTGCTGGGCACAATTTTCATCTCCTGGTTCCCAATGATCTTACTGATTGGTGTCTGGATTTTCTTTATGCGCCAGATGCAGGGCGGTGGCGGCAAAGGCGCCATGTCTTTTGGTAAGAGTAAAGCTCGTATGATGAGCGAAGAGCAGATCAAAACCACTTTTGCTGATGTTGCTGGCTGTGATGAAGCCAAAGAAGACGTAAAAGAGCTGGTGGATTATCTTCGTGATCCAAGCCGTTTCCAGAAGCTTGGCGGTAAAATTCCGACCGGTGTTCTGATGGTTGGTCCTCCGGGTACTGGTAAAACACTTCTTGCTAAGGCGATTGCCGGTGAAGCAAAAGTGCCGTTCTTTACTATTTCTGGTTCAGACTTCGTTGAAATGTTCGTTGGTGTGGGTGCATCCCGTGTGCGTGACATGTTCGAACAGGCGAAGAAAGCTGCGCCATGTATCATCTTTATCGATGAAATTGATGCGGTTGGCCGTCAGCGTGGTGCCGGTGTTGGTGGTGGTCACGATGAGCGTGAACAGACACTGAACCAGATGCTGGTTGAGATGGATGGTTTCGAGGGTAACGAAGGTATTATCGTTATCGCCGCAACTAACCGTCCGGACGTTCTTGACCCTGCGCTACTGCGTCCAGGCCGTTTCGACCGTCAGGTGGTTGTTGGCCTTCCGGATGTTCGTGGCCGTGAGCAGATCCTGAAAGTTCATATGCGCAAAGTACCGCTGGCGGGTGATGTTGAGCCATCACTGATCGCGCGTGGTACTCCGGGCTTCTCTGGTGCGGATCTGGCAAACCTTGTTAACGAAGCAGCGCTGTTTGCTGCACGTGGTAACAAGCGCAATGTTTCCATGGTTGAGTTTGAACTTGCTAAAGACAAGATCATGATGGGTGCGGAGCGTCGCTCAATGGTTATGACGGATGAGACCAAAGAATCAACCGCATACCACGAAGCGGGTCACGCGATTGTTGGCCGTATCGTACCGGAGCATGATCCTGTTTATAAAGTATCTATTATTCCTCGTGGCCGTGCGCTTGGTGTGACTATGTACCTGCCTGAGCAGGACAGAGTTAGCATGTCCCGTCAGCATCTTGAATCTATGATTTCAAGTCTGTACGGTGGCCGTCTTGCTGAAGAGCTGATTTACGGCGCTGAAAAAGTATCAACCGGTGCTTCAAACGACATCGAACGTGCGACAGATATTGCACGTAAGATGGTGACTCAGTGGGGCTTCTCTGAGAAGCTTGGTCCTCTGCTTTACGCAGAAGAAGAGGGTGAAGTATTCCTGGGCCGTAGCGTAACTCAGACTAAACATATGTCTGACGATACCGCTAAGCTGATTGATGATGAAGTACGTAAAATCATCGACCGTAACTACGAGCGTGCGAAGAAAATCCTTGAAGAGAATATGGACATCATGCATTCAATGAAAGATGCACTGATGAAGTATGAAACGATTGATGCAGGCCAGATTGATGACCTGATGGATCGTAAAGAGGATATTCGTGAGCCTCAGGGCTGGTCTGCAGATGCAGAAGCGAAAGTAGCAAAAGCGCGGGCTGAAGCGAAAGAAGCTTTGAATCCGGAATCTAAGGCGACAGAAGAGAAGCCTGAAGAGAAAAAGGATGAAGCACCTTCTGCGGAAGCCAAGGCTGAACAGCCAAAGGATAATGAAGAGTAATCTTTAATCTTTGTCTTTTAAAACCTCGGGGTCTCCCGGGGTTTTTGTTTTTACATTCAAACGAAAAATCATGATCTTAACTTCCAAGAATAAGCAGCTACAGCTTAGCGAACCTCAGGTGATGGGGATCCTGAATGTTACTCCTGACTCTTTTTCCGATGGCGGCAAGCACAACGAGCTTGATGCTGCCGTTGCTGTCGCGTTAAAAATGGTGCAAGCCGGTGTCACTATTATTGATATTGGCGGTGAATCTACCCGGCCGGGAGCCAGTGAGGTTGCGCTTAGTGAAGAGCTGGAGAGAACAGTTCCGGTCATTAAAGCGATAAGAGAACAAAATCAGGATGTGTGGATCTCTATTGATACCAGTAAGCCGGAGGTAATGCGGCAGGCTGTTGCTGCGGGTGCAGATATCATCAATGATATCAGGGCACTTCGTGAGCCGGGTGCTCTTGAGGTCGCGGCTGAGCTGAATGTACCTGTCTGCCTTATGCATATGCAGGGACAACCAAGGACAATGCAGCAGGCTCCTGAATATGAAGACCTGATGGCAGATGTAAAAGCATTTCTGGATGAGAGAATAGAGGCCTGTGCGCAAGTGGGGATTGAAAAGAATAAGTTAATTCTTGATCCCGGCTTTGGCTTCGGTAAAACTCTGGAACACAATTATGAACTGTTAAATCATCTGCAGGATTTTCACTCCTTCGGCTTGCCTCTGCTTGCCGGTATGTCCAGAAAATCGATGATTTTTAAACTATTAGATAAAAAACCGGCGGAAAGTGTTGCCGGGAGCATTGCCTGCGCAACGCTTGCTGCGATGAAAGGCGCTCAGATTATTCGTGTCCATGACTATGAAGAAACACTGGATGCGGTAAAGATTGTTAATATGCTAAAAGCAAATAATTAAACAGGAATTGATATGTCTGAAAGACGTTATTTTGGTACTGACGGTGTACGTGGAAAGGTTGGACAATATCCAATTACTCCAGATTTTGTTTTGAAGCTGGGCTGGGCTGCGGGACGTGTACTGGCTAAGCAGGGGACAAAGCAGGTTATAATCGGTAAAGACCCACGTATTTCTGGTTATATGATGGAGTCGGCACTTGAAGCAGGTTTGGCAGCAGCAGGCCTGAAGGCGACATTGACTGGCCCAATGCCAACTCCGGCAATTGCCTATCTGACACAGACATTCAGAGCAGAAGCCGGCATTGTGATTTCAGCTTCGCATAACCCGTATTATGACAATGGCATTAAGTTCTTCTCATCTCAAGGGACAAAACTGCCTGATGAAGTTGAGCTGGCCATTGAAGCAGAGTTGGATAAAGAGCTGCAGTGCGTTGAATCTTCTGAATTGGGTAAAGCGGTTCGTCTGGATGATGCGGCCGGTCGTTATATCGAATTCTGTAAAGGCACCTTCCCGAAAGACCATCACCTTACCGGTCTGAAAATCGTCGTTGACTGTGCAAACGGTGCAACTTACCACATTGCTCCCAACGTTTTCTCTGAACTGGGTGCAGAAGTGGTTGCTATGGGCGTTGAGCCGAACGGTGTGAACATCAATAAAGAAGTGGGCGCCACTGATGTTCGTGCGTTGCAAAAACGCGTAGTTGAAGAAAAAGCTGACCTTGGCCTGGCGTTTGATGGCGACGGCGACCGTATCATTATGGTTGATCATGAAGGCAACAAAGTGGATGGTGACCAGATTGCTTATATCATTGCCCGCGATGCACTTCGCCGCGGCGAGCTGAAAGGTGGCGTAGTCGGCACTCTGATGACCAACCTTGGTATGGAAAACGGCCTGAAGCAGTTGGGTATTCCATTTGTTCGTGCTGCCGTTGGTGACCGCTATGTTATGGAACAGCTACTGGAAAAGGGCTGGAAGATCGGTGCTGAAAACTCAGGTCATGTAATCCTGCTGGATAAAGTGACTACAGGCGATGCAATAGTTGCTGCGCTTCAGGTTCTGGCTTCTATGATCGATAGCCATATGAGTCTGAAAGAGCTGGCCGGCGGCATGACGCTATACCCGCAGGTTCTGGAAAACGTACGCTTTAGCGGCGATTCCAACCCAATGGAAGCCGAAGCGGTAACAGCTGCAGTTAAAGCGGTTGAAGAAAAGCTTGGCTCTAAGGGCCGGGTGTTGCTGCGTAAGTCTGGTACTGAGCCTCTTATCCGCGTGATGGTTGAGGGGGAAGACGGGGAGCTGGTTAAGGCTTCGGCGTTGGAGATTGCTGAGGCGGTGAAAGCGAGTTTTTAGGTAAAAAGGCCCTGGGCCCTGGGAACGGACTTCGTCCTATAGGCCCTGGGAGTGCACACTATCGCTGTTCAAAGCGGAAACTCCTTGAATACGGACTCCTTTTTATAGGACCGGGAGCCCGTAATACCGATTTCCCAGGGCCCAGGGCCTATTAACCCAGGGCCCATTGCCTCTAAATTAACCATTCACACCAATTCCATGAACTTTTTATGATTTTGCCCTTGTCATAAAACCCCTGTTCCTATAGTATTGCTCGGCCTTCGCATCGGAGGTCGCTAGCTTTGTCTCTGAATACCGTCAAAGGCGGCGCTGGCTCGACAATTTGAAACATAGGTGGAAAAATGACTACTGTTCTACTTGTGATTTACCTGTTGGCAGCTGCTGGTTTAATTGGCCTGGTGTTGATTCAACAAGGTAAAGGCGCAGACATGGGAGCCTCCTTCGGGGCTGGTGCTTCAAACACAGTTTTTGGTGCTAGCGGCTCAGGTAATTTCCTAACCCGAATGACTGCAATTTGTGCAACTGTATTTTTCGTTGTAGCTTTGATTTTCGGTAATATGGCAACACATAAAACCGAATCTCAGTGGGTTGACCCGACTCAAGGTCAAGCTGTTGTAGAAGAAGCTGCTGACGTACCGAGTGAAGTTCCTGCTAAAGAAAATAGCGACGAAATTCCTCAGTAATAGCTTTATGCCGAGATGGTGAAATTGGTAGACACGCTAGCATGAGGTGCTAGTGCCGTAAGGTGTGAGGGTTCAAGTCCCTCTCTCGGCACCATGACTTGTAAATCAAGCCGTTGAGCGTATAATGCTCAGCAGTCGGACGCGGGGTGGAGCAGCTTGGTAGCTCGTCGGGCTCATAACCCGAAGGTCGTCGGTTCAAATCCGGCCCCCGCAACCAATTACTTGAGGCTGATTTTCAGGTTTCATAGTTAATGTTTTTTACTAAAATTATATTAACTATGAGCTAAGTGATTTTAACGCAGATTACTGCGATAAAGTGACTTGGTGATATCAGGGTCCAGCATTTAAAAAACCCCGACTATCGGGGTTTTTTATTACCTGTTTTTTCTTATTGAGTGAAAACGGGTTGTCTGGAATATTCGTTTGGGCTCTGAGCCCTTTTTTTGTTTCTGGAGTGGTTTAATGACTGGTTTAGAAAGACAACTAACTGAATTACTTGAACCTGCGGTGGAAGCTGCCGGTTATGAATTAGTTGGTCTGGAGTTTATTCGTGCAGGTGAGCACTCTACTCTCCGTATATATATTGATAGCGAAAACGGCATCAATGTTGATGATTGTGCTGAAGTAAGCCATCAGGTGAGCGCAGTACTGGATGTCGAAGATCCTATCTCTGTAGCATACAATCTGGAAGTTTCTTCACCAGGTCTGGAACGACCACTTTTCAAAACAGAACATTATCAACAGTTTATTGGTCACGAGGTCAGCCTTGTTCTGAAAATGGCTATGGGCAACCGCCGCAAGTGGAAAGGTGTTATCCATTCTGCTGAAGGTGAAACCATCACAGTCACCGTAGACGGGCAAGAAGAAGAGTTTGCATTAAGCAACATTTCTAAAGCTAACCTGATCCCTAAATTTTAGTTCTCCTAGAGAAAAACTAGAGAAAAAGAGCTTAAGAGGCTGAAAAAATGAACAGAGAAATTTTAGCGGTTGTTGAGGCGGTTTCAAACGAGAAAGCTGTTCCTCGTGAGCGTATTTTTGAAGCGCTTGAAATTGCACTGGCAACAGCGACTAAAAAGAAATACGAAGTAGAAATTGAAGTTCGCGTTGAGATCGATCGCAAAACCGGTAACTTTGACACATTCCGTCGCTGGATGGCAGTAGAAGAAGTTGAACATCCGACTAAAGAGATCTCGCTGGAAGCGGCTCAGTTTGAAGACGAGACCATCGAGCTTGGCGACTTCATTGAAGACGAAATCGAGTCAGTAACCTTTGACCGAATCACAACACAGACGGCTAAGCAGGTAATCGTACAGAAAGTACGTGAAGCTGAGCGTGCGCAAATCGTTGAGCAGTTCATCGACAACGAAGGCGAGCTGGTAACGGGTGTTGTTAAGAAAGTAAACCGCGACACAGTAATCCTTGACCTTGGCAACAACGCAGAAGCAGTAATCCTTCGTGATGACCAGCTTCCTCGCGAAAACTTCCGTCCGGGTGACCGCGTTCGTGGCCTGCTTTACAAAGTGGCTCCTGAAGCGCGTGGCTTCCAGCTGTTTATCACGCGTTCTAAGCCAGAGATGCTGACTGAGCTGTTCCGCATCGAAGTGCCGGAAATCGGCGAAGAACTGATTGAACTGCGTGGCGCGGCTCGCGATCCTGGTTCTCGTGCGAAAATCGCAGTAAAAACTAACGACAAGCGTATCGACCCTGTTGGTGCTTGTGTTGGTATGCGTGGTGCACGTGTTCAGGCTGTTTCTGGTGAGCTTGGCGGTGAGCGTATCGATATCGTTCTTTGGGACGATAACCCGGCTCAGTTTGTTATCAACGCAATGGCTCCGGCTGATGTTGCTTCAATCATCGTTGATGAAGATGCAAACTCAATGGACATCGCAGTAGAAGCAGACAACCTGGCACAGGCAATCGGCCGTAACGGCCAGAACGTACGTCTTGCCTCTCAGCTGACTGGCTGGGAACTGAATGTAATGACAGTTGCTGATCTTGAGAAGAAGCACCAGGAAGAAGCTGGCGCATCTATCGAAAACTTTATGAAGCACCTGGATATCGAACAGGACTTTGCAGAGCTTCTGGTTGAAGAAGGTTTCTCAACGCTTGAAGAAGTTGCTTATGTTCCGGTTAACGAACTGCTTGAAATTGACGGTCTGAACGAAGAGATCGTTGAAGAGCTGCGCGGAAGAGCGAAAGAAGCTCTGACTACACTGGCGCTTGCTCAGGAAGAGTCATTTGAAGGTCTTGAGCCAGCTGAAGACCTGCTTGGTCTTGAAGGCCTTGAGCGTGAGATGGCATTCAAACTAGCAGCGAAAGGTGTAATCACACTAGAAGATCTTGCTGACCAGGGTATTGACGATCTAGAAGGTATTGAAGGACTGACAGAAGAGAGAGCGGGTGAGCTGATCATGGCTGCACGTAACATCTGTTGGTTCGGTGAAGAAGAATAATTCGGCAAGTAGGAGGTAGCGAATGACGCAACTTACAGTAAAATCCCTGAGTGAAGAGATCGGTACGCCGGTTGATCGCTTAATTGAACAACTTGCCGATGCAGGAATGAAAAAGTCGGGTGCTGACATGGTTTCAGAAGAGGAGAAGCAGCAGCTTCTTACTCACCTGAAAAAAGAGCACGGTGACACATCTGGAGAGGCGCAACCTACGCGTTTAACGCTTCAACGCAAAACTCGCAGCACATTAAATGTTGCAGCGAGCGGCGGTAAGAGTAAAAATGTGCAGGTAGAGGTGCGCAAAAAACGTACATACGTTAAACGCAGTGCCGTAGATGAAGAAGCTAAGCGTGAAGCTGAAGAAGCAGCGAGACGCGAAGCGGAAGAGGCTGCAAAACGCGAAGCAGAAGCTAAGCGTGCAGCTGAAGAAGCAGCAAAACGCGAAGCTGAAGAAGCAGCAAAACGTGAAGCAGAAGAGAAAGCAAAACGCGAAGCAGAAGCTAAGCGTGAAGCTGAAGCAAAACGTAAGTCTGAAGACGCAGCGAAGCCAGAAGAGAATCCAGCAGATAAAGCTATGCAAAAAGCAGCGCAGAAAGAAGCGGAAGAACTAAAACGCCGTCAGGAAGAAGAAGCTAAGCGTAAAGCGGAACAAGAAGCCGCTAAACTCGTTGAAGAAGCCCGTAAGCTGGCAGAAGAAAACGAAGCTCGCTGGTCTGAGGCGGAAAAGAAAAAAGAAGACGATGTTGACTATCATACAACAACATCTACCTATGCTCGTGAAGCGGAAGACGAAGCAGACCGTCGTGCTGACAGTGGCCGACGCAAGCAGCGTAAGAAGAAGGCTGGCGGTGATGACGATTCACCAGCTCAGAATAACCGCGGTGGTCGTAACCAGCGTGGCAAGGGCAAGGGTCGCAACAAAGGCAAGCTGGCTAAGCCAACTTCCATGCAGCACGGTTTCGATAAGACAGCAACGGTTGCTAAGCAGGACGTTGTAATCGGTGAAACTATCGTTGTGTCTGAACTTGCTAACAAGATGTCGGTTAAAGCGACAGAAGTTATCAAGGTGATGATGAAGATGGGCGCTATGGCGACTATCAACCAGGTAATCGACCAGGAAACAGCACAGCTTGTAGCTGAAGAGATGGGCCACAAGGTTGTTCTTCGCAAAGAAAACGAGCTGGAAGAAGCTGTACTGTCTGACCGTGATGATACGTTTGAAGCAGTGCCACGTGCACCGGTTGTGACTATTATGGGTCACGTTGACCACGGTAAGACATCGACACTGGACTACATCCGTAAGGCACACGTTGCTTCAGGTGAAGCGGGTGGTATTACACAGCACATCGGTGCATACCACGTAGAAACTGAGAACGGTATGATTACCTTCCTGGATACTCCTGGACACGCAGCCTTTACCGCAATGCGTGCTCGTGGTGCTCAGGCAACGGATATCGTAGTACTTGTTGTTGCAGCGGACGATGGTGTAATGCCACAGACAATTGAAGCAATCCAGCACGCAAAAGCGGCGGATGTACCTCTGATTGTTGCTGTAAACAAGATTGATAAAGAAGATGCGAACCCTGACAACGTTAAGAACGAGCTTGCTCAGTACGACGTTATTCCTGAAGAGTGGGGCGGTGAGAACATGTTTGTTCACATCTCTGCGAAACAGGGCACTAACATCGACGGTCTGCTTGAAACTATTCTTCTTCAGTCAGAAGTTCTGGAGTTGACTGCAGTTTCAGAAGGCATGGCATCTGGTGTGGTTGTTGAATCGCGTCTTGATAAAGGCCGTGGTCCGGTTGCTACAGTGCTTGTTCAGTCAGGTACTCTTAACAAAGGTGATATCCTTCTTTGTGGTCAGGAGTATGGTCGTGTTCGTGCAATGCGCGATGAAAACGGTCAGGAAATCTTTACAGCTGGTCCTTCTATTCCTGTAGAAATTATCGGTCTGTCTGGTGTTCCGGCATCCGGTGATGAAGCGACAGTTGTTCGTGATGAGCGTAAAGCGCGTGAAGTTGCTAACTACCGTCAGGGTAAATTCCGTGATGTTAAACTGGCTCGCCAGCAGAAGGCTAAGCTTGAGAACATGTTCTCTAACATGGAAGCTGGCGAAGTAGCAGAGCTGAATGTAGTACTGAAAGCGGACGTACAGGGTTCTGTAGAAGCGATCACAGACTCACTACTGAAACTGTCTACTGACGAAGTTAAAGTAAGCGTTGTTGGTTCTGGTGTTGGTGGTATTACTGAAACTGACGCAGTACTTGCAGCAGCATCTAACGCAATCATCCTTGGTTTCAACGTTCGTGCTGATGCATCTGCTCGCCGTACAATCGAAGCTGAGAACCTTGATCTGCGCTACTACTCAATCATCTACCAGCTGATTGACGAAGTTAAGCAGGCTATGGGCGGTATGCTTGCACCTGAATTCAAGCAGGAGATCATTGGTCTTGCTGAAGTTCGTGACGTATTTAAGTCGCCTAAGCTTGGTGCTATCGCAGGTTGTATGGTTACTGAAGGTCTGATTAAGCGTAACAACCCAATCCGCGTACTGCGTGATAACGTTGTTATCTACGAAGGTGAGCTAGAATCACTACGTCGCTTTAAAGATGACGTTCAGGAAGTTAAGAACGGCTACGAATGTGGTATCGGTGTTAAGAACTACAATGATGTTCGCGTTGGTGACCAGATCGAAGTATTCGAAACTGTCGAAGTTAAGCGTACGCTTGATTAATAGAAATATTGACTAAGATTGTTGGAGACAGGGCCCTTGGTTTTTAGGCCCTGGGCCCTGGGAAGCCGGGTGCTTTGATTTCAATAGTTGGTTGTTGAATACGCCATGGGGGGCTGGTTGATACCATCCCCCCATATTTTCTTCTATCTTGCTAAGGTGGAATGATTTGGCTCAGTGGCATTGGTTCCGCAAAACGCTCAAGCCGTCCTTGAGCGCTTGGAAATGTGCGTCCATGCACATTTACATTTGCTCCACCAATACCACTAAACCAAATCACAGCAGCTTTAGTGGATGACTGAGAGAGAAAAATTATGTCAAAAGAATTTAGCCGCACGCAGCGCGTGTCGCAGCAATTACAAAAAGAACTTGCAGTGATTCTGCAAAGAGAAATCCGTGACTCCCGTATGGGCATGGTAACCATTTCTGACGTTGAGGTTTCACGTGACCTTGCGTATGCGAAAGTATTTGTTACTTTCCTTTGTGTGGGTGAGCAGACGCCGGAATCCAGCCTTGCTGCTCTGAAAGAGCATGAAGCGCATATCCGTATGATGCTTGGCAAGCGCATCCGTCTTCGTCTGACTCCGGAAGTTCGCTTTACCTATGACAACACGCTTGTTGAAGGTATGCGCATGTCTAACCTTGTTACCGAAGTAGTAAACAGTGACAAGCAGCGCGCTCAGGAATCCGGTCGTGAGGAAGAAGAGTAATGGCTCGTCGTCGTAAAGGTCGTCCGGTAAATGGTATTGTCCTTTTAGACAAGCCAACAGGTATCTCTTCTAACGATGCGCTGCAGAAAGTAAAGCGCATCTACTTTGCTGAGAAAGCAGGCCACACAGGCGCGCTTGATCCACTGGCAACCGGCATGCTGCCAATCTGCCTGGGTGAAGCAACCAAGTTTTCTCAGTTCCTTCTGGACTCAGATAAGCGCTACCGCGTGATTGCAAAACTTGGCGAACGTACTAACACCTCAGACTCTGATGGTGAAGTGGTAGAAACCCGTCCGGTGAAAGTGGACCGTGGTCAGCTTGAGCGTTGCATTGCGAAATTCCGTGGTGAAACGGATCAGATCCCTTCGATGTTTTCAGCACTTAAGTACCAGGGCAAGCCTCTGTACGAATACGCCCGTGAAGGTATCGAAGTTCCTCGTGAATCCCGTAAGATCACCGTTTACTCTATCGAGCTTCTTCGCTTTGAAGGTCATGAAGTAGAGATGGAAGTACACTGCTCTAAAGGTACTTACATCCGCACCATAGTTGATGACCTTGGCGAAATGCTGGGCTGCGGCGCACACGTGACTTACCTTCGCCGTACCGGAGTTTCAGACTATCCGTATGAGCGAATGGTGACTCTGGAAGACTTAGAAGCACTTCTGGAAAAAGCACGCGAGCAGGACATTCAGCCAAAAGAGCTGCTGGACCCAATCCTGATGCCAATGGATACAGCGGTACAGGATCTGCCGGAAGTTAATCTTATCCCTGAGCTGACCGATATGGTTCAGCACGGCCAGCCGGTACAGGTATTCGGCGCTCCAACTGAAGGTCAGGTTCGCATGACCAGCGGGGAAGAGAAGCTGTTTATCGGGGTTGGTGAAATTGATGATGATGGGAAGATTGCGCCTAAACGTTTAGTTGTTTTTAGGTAGGTTTTTGGGGCCCTGGGCCCTGGGTTCGGGCTTCGCCCTGCTGGGCCCTGGGAGTAAATATTCCTACTTTCCCAGGGCCTATAGGGCGTAGTCCGCCCCCAGGGCCCAGGGCCCAAAAATCCCCTTGCCATCCCCGCGCGCAACCCGTATAATCCGCGCTTCTCGTACCGGCTGAATCAGAGATTGGCTGGTACAGTGTTTAACATTTATGTATTAGGAAAAGATTATGTCTCTGAATGCAGAAACTAAAGCAGCAGTAGTTGCTGAATACGCACGTAGCGAAGGCGACACAGGTTCACCAGAAGTACAGGTAGCTCTGCTAACTGCTTCTATCAACCACCTACAGGGTCACTTTGCAAACCACAAGCAAGACCACCACAGCCGTCGCGGTCTTCTACGCATGGTTTCTCGTCGTCGTAAGCTTCTGGACTACCTGAAAGGTAAAGACCTGGATCGTTACCACGACCTAATCAAACGTCTGGGCCTACGTCGCTAAGATCAGTTTGTAGAAAAAAGGAGCTTTCGGGCTCCTTTTTTTGTTTCTAAGCCATTTTTAGGCTTAATTACCTGCACTTACTTTCAATTTCATCTATACTACAGCCCGACCAATTCTGGTTTAGTCAGTTTATCCGACACTTAATCGAGTATTGCAGTCACCCGCAGTCGACCATAAGGTCGCGGCTAATGAAAAGCCTCTGTTGCAGAAGCTTTTCATTAGTCGCGATTGGTAATACCGAGAAGGTGTTTTTACTAATATCTTAAGGAAATATAATGTTCGCGAATCCAGTCGTAAAAACATTTAAGTACGGTAACCACACCGTAACTCTAGAAACTGGCGTAATTGCACGTCAGGCAACTGCTGCCGTAATGGTAACAATGGACGATACAGCCGTATTCGTTTCTGTTGTTGGTAAAAAAGAAGCAGTAGAAGGTCAGGACTTTTTCCCTCTGACAGTTAACTACCAGGAGCGTACTTACGCAGCAGGTAAAATCCCTGGCGGTTTCTTCAAGCGTGAAGGTCGTCCTTCTGAAGGCGAAACTCTGACAGCTCGTCTTATCGACCGTCCAATCCGTCCGCTATTCCCTGACGAGTTCAAAAACGAAGTACAGGTAATTGCTACAGTTGTTTCTGTAAACCCGGACGTTCAGCCAGATATCGTTACCATGATTGGTACTTCTGCTGCTCTTGCTATCTCTGGTATCCCGTTTAACGGTCCTATCGGCTCTGCTCGTGTTGGTCACATTGATGGTCAGCTGGTTCTTAACCCAAGCCAGACTGAGCTGGAATCTTCTCGCCTTGACCTTGTTGTTGCAGGTACAGAAGGTGCAGTACTGATGGTTGAATCTGAAGCAGACAACCTGACTGAAGAAGAGATGCTTTCAGCGGTTGTATATGGTCACGATCAGCAGCAAGCTGTTATCACTGCTATCAACGAATTTGCAGCAGAAGTAGCTACTCCAGCGTGGGATTGGGTTGCTCCTGAAGAGAACACAGCGCTTAAGACTAAGATTGCTGAACTGGCAGAAGCTAAGCTTGTTGAGGCTTATCAGATCACTGAGAAAATGGCTCGTTATGATCGTATCAATGAGATCTCTGCAGAAGTAAACGAAGTTCTGCTGGCTGAAGATCCTGAAGCGAACACGAAAGAAATTCACACTATCTTCCACGATCTGGAGAAGACGGTTGTACGTCGCAGCATCATCGCTGGTAACCCACGTATCGACGGCCGTGAAAAAGATATGGTTCGTGCGCTTGACGTTCGTACTGGCGTTCTTCCTCGTACACACGGCAGCGCGCTATTTACCCGTGGTGAAACTCAGGCAATGGTTACAGCAACGCTTGGTACTCAGCGTGATGCTCAGATCATTGACGAGCTGACTGGCGAGCGTAAAGATCACTTCCTGCTTCACTACAACTTCCCTCCATACTGTGTTGGTGAAACTGGCTTTGTTGGTTCTCCTAAGCGTCGTGAAATCGGCCACGGTAAACTGGCTAAGCGCGGTATTGCTGCGGTAATGCCTTCAGTTGAAGAATTCCCGTACACAGTACGCGTTGTTTCTGAAATCACAGAATCTAACGGTTCATCTTCAATGGCTTCTGTATGTGGTACTTCTCTGGCTCTTATGGACGCTGGTGTGCCAATCAAGTCTTCTGTTGCGGGTATCGCAATGGGTCTTGTTAAAGAAGGCGACGACTTTGTTGTTCTTTCTGACATCCTGGGTGACGAAGACCACCTTGGTGACATGGACTTTAAAGTAGCAGGTACTAACACTGGTGTTACTGCTCTTCAGATGGATATCAAGATTGAAGGTATCACTAAAGAGATCATGCAGATCGCTCTGAACCAGGCACAGGGTGCTCGTAAGCACATCCTGACTGTGATGGACGAAGCAATCTCTGGTGCTCGTGAAGAGATCTCTGAGTTCGCTCCTCGCATTCACACAATGAAGATCAGCGCTGAGAAGATCAAAGACGTAATCGGTAAAGGTGGTGCAGTTATCCGTCAGCTGACTGAAGAGACTGGTACAACTATCGAAATCGAAGACGACGGTACTATCAAGATTGCTGCAACAGATGGTGACCAGGCGAAAGACGCTATCCGTCGTATCGAAGAGATCACTGCAGAAGTTGAAGTTGGCCGCATCTATACTGGTAAGGTTGCACGTCTTGCTGACTTCGGTGCATTCGTTACCGTTCTTCCTGGTAAAGATGGCCTTGTTCACATCTCTCAGATTGCTGACAAGCGTATCGAGAAAGTGGCTGACTACCTGTCTGAAGGTCAGGAAGTTAAGGTTAAGGTTCTTGAGATTGACCGTCAGGGTCGTGTTCGTCTGAGCATGAAAGAAGCTGTTGAAAAACCAGCAGAAGCTGATTCAGCAGCGGAAGGTTCTGCACCAGAAGCAGAGTAATGGTTTCGTTTGTAGCGTAAAAGCTGCAAAGCTGTTATAAAGGGGAGCATTACGCTCCCCTTTGTTTTTTTAGGGAAGCCAGACAGGAGAGATGTTTACGTGAAATGGTTTCGATTGATTGGGCTGGGCGTTCTGGCTGTTTTGTCAGGCTGTGCGTCTACCGGTGACAGTGAGCCTAAAAATAGCTGGGTATATCCGCCAATGGCTGTTCCTTTGCAGCCGAGTATTCAGCAGGAGGTTCAGGTCGCCCGTCTGAATCAGCTACTGCAGAGACCAGATCTTGATGATGAAGTCCGCGCCAAGATGTTCTATGAGCGTGGCAGCTATTACGACAGTCTGGGGCTAAGAGATCTTGCCCGCCTTGATTTCAATCAGTCACTGAGCATGAACCCAGCGCAGCCGGATATCTTTAACCTGCTTGGCGTCTATTACACTCAGGTAGGCGAGTTTGATGCCGCCTACGAAGCCTTTGATTCAACGCTTGAGCTTGACCCAAGTAACCAGTATGCAGAACGCAACAGAGCCATTGCACTCTACTATGGTGGCCGTACAGAGTTGGCTTTTGAAGAGATGAAGGCGCACTATCAGGATGATCCGGAAGACCCATTCCGTGCGCTCTGGCTCTATATTGTGGAAAGAGATTTAGATGAGCAGGCGGCCGTTGAGCATTTAACCCAAAGATATCAGAACCGCAGTGAGCTATGGGGCTGGGTTCTGGTTGCCATTATGCTAAAAGATGTCACCGAAGAAGACGCCTTTAAAGCCGTGCTGACCGGCACCAGAGACAACGTCCTTCTGGCACAGCGCCTGACAGAAGCCTATTTTTACCTGGGCAAGCGTTACCAGTTTGAAGGTGATTTCGCCAATGCCATTGCTTTATACAAGCTGGCACTTTCATTTAACGTTTATGAATATGTTGAGCACAGGTACTCTTTCCTTGAGCTGGGGCGGATCTTTGATGAAGTTAAAGAGGCTCGGAAAGCGATGGAGAAGAAGGGGACTCTGGAAGCGAAAAACTAGTAATTGGCCCTGGGAGAGAAAGCCAGTATGGGATTAAGCCTGTGCTGGCTTTTTTTGTTGCTTAAGAATTACTCTTCGTTCCCACGCGGAGCGTAGGAACGAGATATCCGCCACCTACACCAAAATACCATTGCAATAAATACCAATAACATTAAAATAGTTAGCCTGGCTAACTAAAGGTGTTGTTATGTCCTTGAAATCCGTTTTATTCGACTTTGAGCGCTTTCTTTCAAGAGAGTGGCGTGCTTATTCAAAAGAAGATCCAATGGCGAAGCTCAGTTTTAATGAGTTTGACTACCTAAAGGTCATACAACTATCGAAAGAGCCAATACGAATTACGGATCTCGCCAAGGAGATGATGGTAGCCAAACCTTCTGCGTCAAATATGATTGTAAGGCTTGAGAAGAAGGGACTGGTTCAGCGAACCTGCTGTGCTGAAGATGCACGGGTAAAAAGAGTCATTCTTACTGAAAAAGCGAAAAATGATCTCTCGCTGGAAGAGAAGGTTAACTCCATTATTGCGGCTAAATTAGAAAAGCGCATTACTGCAGAAGAAGCAGAGCAAATTGTTGCGATTTTTACCAAGATGATGAAGTAGTTTTCAGCTATTAATAGTGTGTTAGTTTATTTAATTAGTTAGCTATGCTAACGAAAAAAAGAGAGCAAAGATGTCCAAGTCTATTTATAAACAGTTCTGGCACTACACCTTGCCCACGGTAGCAGCCATGCTGGTTAACGGCCTGTATCAGGTTATCGATGGCATATTTATCGGTCAGTATGTTGGTGCTGACGGTTTGGCGGGTATCAATGTAGCATGGCCTGTTATCGGCTCTGTAATGGGCATTGGCATGATGGTTGGAGTGGGAACCGGAGCTCTATCTTCTATCAACCTTGGCGCTGAAAACAGGGGTAAAGCAAAGCAGATAATTAGTACAGGTTTGATTTGCCTGCTTGGATTGTATCCGGTAATCGGGCTATTTCTGTACTTTTATTCTGATCAGCTATTACTCCTTCAGGGTGTGGAAGGGCGGGTATTTGAGCTTGGTAAGCAGTATCTGGATATTTTAGTTGTTGCCAGCCTGGTTTCTTTAGGTTCGATAGCGCTGCCGTTTCTTATCCGTAATGATAACAGTCCGAAGCTGGCGACACTGTTAATGGTGGCCGGTGCCCTTATTAATATCGCGCTGGATTACCTGCTGATCGGCGTGCTGGGCTGGGAGTTGACCGGAGCTGCGGTTGCAACGGCTATCGCACAGCTTGTTACCACGATTTCCGGTATCGGATACTTTTTCAGCCGGCGTTCTACCATGCGCCTCTCGCTGTCCGGACTTACCGTGAGGTTTGAAGAGCTGCCTCAGATCTTCGCAATCGGCCTCTCCAGCTTTTTTATGTATGTTTACGGTTCAGTTATGGTTGCAGTTCATAACTGGATGTTCGCTCAGCATGGCGGTGTGTTGGTGGTAGGCGCCTACGCCATTATCGGGTATATCGTGACGATCTATTATCTGACGGTTGAAGGTGTCGCGAATGGTATGCAACCGCTGGCGAGCTTTAATCATGGCGCGAACAAGCCTGAACTGGTGCGTAAGCTACTGAATCTGGCCATGTGGGTTTCAGTGTTGCTGGGAGTATTTTTTACCCTTGTGATCAACCTGTGCCCGGAACCCATCATTTCGGTCTTCAATGCCCAGGACTCTGAGCTGATGGAAGCCACCACCTTAGGTATCCGCCTGCACATGATCACTCTGTTTTTAGATGGCTTTATCGTGGTTGCCGCTGCTTATTATCAGTCTGTGGGTAGCAGTAAAAAAGCCATGTTTACCACAGGCGGAAATATGCTGGCTCAACTGCCGTTTCTGCTGATACTGCCAATGTGGTTCGGGCTGGAAGGGGTCTGGTTGGCTTATCCGGTTTCGAATGTTGTGGTTGGGGTTGTTGTGTTTTATGTTTTGCGGAAGGATTTGAAGGAAATATAAGGTTATGGGGAAAAGCATAAAGGGGGATGGGGACGGACTTCGTCCTTGAGGGAGATAAGGCTATAGGGAAAAGCTAATAAAGCTTGACATCATGTGCAGTCGAATCAAATCTTGCCCCATAACCCCATAACCCCATAACCCCATAACCCCTACAAAATACCCACCGCCTTAACCACCCCAGCAACAAACCTCTCCACATCCTCCACCGTATTATAAACCCCAAAAGAAACCCGGACTGTCCCTTTAATACCAAAAGCATCCATTAGCGGATGAGCACAATGATGCCCTGAACGTACAGCGATTCCCTGCTTATCCAGCAGTGTGGCAATGTCCTGATGATGGACGCCATCCATAACGAAGCTGATAACGCTGGCTCCTTTCTGGTAGCCAATGATCTCTATATCGTCCAGCTCGCAGAGTTTGGTATAGGTAAGTTGCTGGAGGTCTGAAATATGTTGCTCAATTGCTGTGATATCAAATTGCTGATACCAGTTGATCGCTTCTGCCAGGGCGATTGCACCGGCTATATTTGGCGTTCCTGCTTCAAACTTACCGGGAAGTTCGGAGTAGGTGGTGCCTTCAAATGAGACCTTCTGAACCATTTTTCCGCCGCCGTGCCATGGGGGCATAGTTTCCAGAAGTTCTCGCTTGCCGTAGAGCACGCCAATACCTGTCGGGGCGTAGATCTTGTGCCCGGAGAACACGTAGAAGTCGGCATCAAGCATGACAAGATCGAGCTTCTCGTGAACTATTCCCTGAGAGCCGTCAACGACCACTTTTGCACCGGCTTCGTGAGCCAGCTTAATCATGCTCTCGATAGGGTTTCTGCTGCCGGTGACATTGGTGATATGAGCAACCGCAACCATTTTTACACGGTCTTCATCAAGCAGTGACTGGTATGTTTCCTGACAAAGGTGACCATCTCTCTTAACCGGAATCTTTACCACAGAGGCTCCGGTCTGCTCAGCGACAATCTGCCAGGGAACAATATTGGCGTGGTGTTCAGATTCACCCACAAGGATTGTATCGCCTTTGCTCAGCGTGCTTCTTGCCCAGGTTTGAGCGATCAGGTTAAGAGCCTCAGTTGCACCTCTTGTCCAGACAATCTCTTTTACGCTGGCAGCACCAATAAACTGGCGCACGATTTCACGCGCCTGCTCAAACCGGTTGGTCGCATGGGCTGTCAGGCTATGGCTGCCTCTGTGCACATTGGCATTCTGACTGCTGTAGTACTGGGTTATTGCTTCGATAACGGCCTGGGGTTTTTGCGTTGTAGCTGCACTATCAAGGTATACCAGAGACTCATCAGCCAGAGCCGGAAACTGAGCTTTAACTGCGTTTACATCAAACTTCACGATTCACTCATCTCCTGGTAATGAAGATTTGGCAGGGTTACCATAGGTTCGGCAACTTTCCACGCATGCTCTTTACCTGAGAGCTGTATAATGATTTCCATTGCAAACTCCAGCGCAGAGCCCGGCCCCTGACTGGTGATTAGTTTGTTGTTGATATCAATAGTGACCCGTTTTACCCGCCAGCAATCTTCCGGGATATGGCTCTGGAATGAAGGGTGACAGGTCATAAGTGCACCCGGGTAAATATTGTGGCTTTGCAGCACTAATGCCGGTGCTGCGCAGATAGCCGCCATCCAGCGTCCGTCATACTTTTGCTGTTTAACCATTTCAACCAGCAGAGTGCTGTCTCTGAATGTTTCTGAGCCCCCGACACCGCCAGGCAGAGCGATTACGTCAAACTCATCATCGGCAACATCCACAAGTTTACAGTCTGCGGTAAGAGTAACGCCGCGGGAGGCTTTCATTGTCAACCGGCCTTCGAAGTCTGCACTGGCGACTGTCACATCGTAACCGGCGCGAACAAGGATATCGATAATGGTTACCGCTTCCATCTCTTCGGTACCGGGAGCGATAGGGACAAGTATTTTTTTACTCATAATTTCCAGCCTTGTTCTATATCTTTTATCTGTTGATAGAGTTTGTTGTTCTGTGGTGTTGCGATTAAGTGCTTCCCGGCAACGCGGCAGAGATAACCATTAATATAGTCAATTTCACTTCGTCTTTTATGCAAAATGTCCTGTTGCATGGAGGAGTTGTTTTCAGCCGTGGCGTTAATCACCTTCTGTACCGATCCAAGCAGCTCCTCTTTGCTGGTTAACACTTTTTCCTGACTCATAACTTTTGCCACTTCTGCCACTATCTCTTCCAGTTGATCCTGAAACGCAGCATCCGAGAGCTGCCCGTTTTTTATCTGATGAATGGCTGTCAGAGGATTAATAGCACAGTTAATAGCAAGTTTATTCCAGAGTGCATGATAAATATTGTCGTTCCAGATCACTTCTGCAAGGGCGTGGTTGAGTACCTCAGCCAGAAACTGGCAATGGTTTCCCTTGTCATTGAAGGCCCCCAGTTGAGTGGTTCCTTTGCCGGTATGCAGAACGTGGCTTTTCTCTGGCTTATAAGCAGCCTGAGTTGTCGTCGCTAAAACTACCGGAAAGTCTGCCAGCTGCTGCTTAATTTCATCCACTGCACCCATACCGTTATGCATAAGCAGCAAAATAGTATCGGGATGGATATCTTGTATCAGAGGTAAAATAGCCTCTTTTACCTGCCAGGCTTTTACTGTGATAAGAATCAGATCGCTATTACCAAGCGACTCTTTGCTGTTCGCCGGCAATACTATCTCTGCGTTTTCATCCAGCTGAATTGGGTAACGGCTCTCTTCAGAGGACTTTGTCCAGACTGAAACGGTATGCCCGGCCTGAGATAGCTTATATGCCCAGAGAGAGCCGATTGCTCCGGCGCCCAGTACTGTGATATTCAAAGACTTGTTCTCTTAAAGCAGAAGAATTATCGGGGAAGGATAGCGGTGAATGGTTTGAAAACCAAATAAAAAAGTGATGATTAGTCTGAATGGTCTAAGTATGGCATCGCTCCAGATGAAGTCATCCCCGCGAAGGCGGGGATCTACTATCAACGCGCTGTAGAGGCGAATAAACCGGTTAACTCTACATCAGAATTTATAAGTCACATCGAAATAATGGCTTACCCCGCTTGTTTTCAGAGCGCTTGAGTCTTCAATACCGTAAATGTCCTGATAAAGTTTAAGACCATAACCCACAGCGTAACGCTCGGAGTGCCAGTAAATACCGTTGAACATACCACCACCAGTACTTGAAGATGAGTACTCATCTTTCATACCAAACTGGTAATCAATGTAACCCTGGTAAGAGACAAAAGAACCGTTTCCGAAGGTGTAGAAAGGCTTAAACCAGTTGGTAGAAATCTGATAGCCATTCCAGTCACTATGGTTGCCATCATAAGTTCCGTACAGGTTCAGGCCTACTTTGCCAAACCAGGGCAGCTCGATATCTGAGCCAAGACCGATTTTTTGGTTATTGGTACTACCGTCATTGCCACCCCATTCCATCACGGATGCAATATAGAGCTCTTTAACGGCTCCGAAGGAGAGATCTTTTCCGGTGACTGCATCCAGAGACATACGCGGAGCAAATTGCATAAAGATCTTATCCTTACCAGCTTTGTCACTGCTTGAATCGGACGTCAGGTTAAATACATCAACATAACCATACAGATCGAAAATACCGGAGCGGCCACCGAATTCCATTTCCAGATAATCGTGGTTGGACTCTCCTGGCAGTTCACCAACGGCATACATTAGATTGAACTGAGACCATTGATAGTCGTTTTTATGAATATCGCCATCTGAATAATCAGCTGCAAATACCGGCGCTGAAGTGGCGGCTAAAAGGCTAAGAGTGAGAAATGATTTACGCATAAGAGACTCTTTATATATGTGAGAAATGCCTGCCAGCTATAACTCTTTTTAATCAATTGGTTGCGATTGATTGAGCTGGTTCTTTCCCTGATTCGGGAGGCGAGAATAATAGCGAGAAATAGCTTAATGAAAAGCGGCTAATAGTATGAAAATTAAAATAAATTGTGATATTTCTCGCAACTGTAAGTTCAAGCAGTTTGGACCATTTGCTGCTTGAATGGCCGCGAGTTTTTGCATTTTAACTATGGATTAAATTCTGTGTCTGTCGGATTAAAAGTCCCTTGTGATCCAAATTAGCATTTTCCCGTATAAGTTACTGAGCATCTTATTGGGGTTGAAGGTATGGAAGTTTTATCTGGTTTTATGCAGGAAAGGCAGCAGGCGTCTATGCTGAAACAGAGTAACCTATACATGAGGGGGCTGACTCCCTTTCCCCGGAGATGTGATATGGCTATCACTGTTGAAAATGCTCAGTCAATGTCCAGGCAGGATTGGGCAGAATGCATGGAGCGGGTAAAAAGTGAGGATAAGCGGGCCTATGCCGTTATCTTTCGTTATTTCACTCCTCGCTTAAAGCAGTTTTTAATGAAGAAGATCAATAATGAGCAGGTGGCGCTTGAGCTGGTGCAGGACACTATGGCTGCTGTCTGGCAGAAGTCGCATATGTTTGATCCTGAAAAGAGTGCGTTGTCTACCTGGATTTATACACTGGCCAGGAATCTCTGCTTTGATATGCTGCGCAAGCAGAAAGGCAAAGAGCTCAGCATAGAGTCCGACGACATCTGGCCGGGAGAGTATTCACCGCCAGATCTGGTTGAGCACTATTCTCCGGAGCAGATGATTCTGAAAGAGCAGGTCATGAGGTATCTGCATATGCTGCCGGATAATCAGAGAGATGTGGTCAAAGCGGTTTACGTGGATGATATATCTCAGCAGGAAGCGGCTGAAAGACTGGATATACCCATAGGAACCGTGAAATCCAGATTAAGACTGGCGGTTGAGAAGTTAAAACAGACAATGAATTCGGAGCAGTTATGAGCTATCACCCAAGCGAAGAGATGTTGCTGGCGTATGCGGATGGCACGATAGACGCGTGTAATGGCGTTGCTGTTGCTGCTCATCTGGAAGTATGCCACGAGTGCAAGTTTAAGGTAGAGTCACTGGAAGAGGAACTTTCTAAAGAGTTAGCCTGTTTTCCGGATATGGATTTTGATGATGATTTTGAAGCCATGCTGGAAGGGATTACAGCTTTGCCGAAGGACAATACGCAGGTAAAAACTGAGGCAAACAGCCATATTGAAGTTAACGGTAAGAGCTTTGTATTGCCTCGCTCGCTGAGCAGGCTGAGCAGACGCATTACTAAGTGGCACAGTTATGGCGGCAAGGTTTACAGTGCTCAGCTGAAAGTTGATGAGCCGGCAAGAATGAACCTTTTGTATATTAACAAGGGAGTGACCGTGCCTCAGCATACCCACAAAGGCATTGAGTCGACACTGGTGCTGCATGGCAGTTTTAGAGATGAGAACGGAACCTACAAGGCGGGTGACTTTATTGTGACTGACGGCAGTGTTAAACATTCACCGGAAACGCCGGAGGATCAGGATTGTCTTTGTCTGACTATTCTTACTGAACCTATGGTTTTTACTCAGGGGGTTGCGAGGGTTTTTAATATGTTTGGGAGGGGGATGTATCCTTAGGCTATGGGGCTATGGGGCTATGGGGCTATGGGGCTATGGGGCTATGGGGCTGACTCTTATACACAAGTTTAAGGAGTCAAAGAATGCTCCTCCCCTTAGCCTCGAAAGGAAGGGTTTTCGAAGAAGTAGCATCGAAGGGGAGGCAGGGAGGGGTTGTTTCTCATGAGCTTAAGTTTTGGTGGTTTAACCATGCATGGTATAACCAACCCCCTCTAACTCCCCCTTCTATTAGCTTTATCAACCAGTTAGGCTTTTTCACTCAAGGGGGAGAACCGTTCTCTGGTCACTTTAACATTTGTGTATAAGAGTTAGGGTTACAGGTAAAGGGGGCTTGCGCCCCCTAAAAGTATCAGTCTTCTCTAGCCTTTGCTTTTTCAAGCAGATCGTGGAAATAGTGTCTTAGTGACCATAGCATTAGCAAGCTTGGAATTACCATTACTGCGGTCAGGACGAAGAACAGTGACCAGTCGTTGAGGTAGTCTGCCAGTTCGCCGCTGAAGGAGGCTAATGTGGTTCGGCCGAAGTTACCCAGAGAGGCGAGCAGGGCATACTGTGTCGCTGAGAAAGCCTGGCCTGTCAGTACCGTCAGGAAGGATACAAAGGCGACGGTTGAGAACGCTGTGGTGAAGTTATCTACGATAATGGTTGCCAGGAACAGGTTTTCACTTGGTCCCACATTGGCAATCCAGGAGAACATCAGGTTACTGGCTGCCATGGCAATACCACCAATCATCAGGCCTCTTACGATACCAAACTTCACATTAAACATACTGCCCACAAGGGTGAAGAAGATGGTGACCCACCATCCAATCAGCTTGGAGTAGTGACCAATCTGTTCATTGCTGAAACCGACTTCTTTATAGAATACGATGGACATCCGGCCCAGGAAGGCTTCACCAATCTTAAACAGGAAGACAAACAGCAGAAGTGTAAGTGCTACCTGCACACCGTTTCGTCTGAAGAAATCCAGGAATGGTTCTGCCACAGTTACGGTTAGCCAGGCAACGACTCTTGAGCCAACAAGTTTACTGTGCCTTTCCTCGGCCTGTTCTTGCAGCTGTTCCCGCGCGGTTGTCGGTTCGCCGGTTAGCAGGGTAAAGATCATCAGCAGAATCACAATAGCGGCCATACCGTAGTAAACGCCGTTCCAGCCGATGCTGTCAGCGTTAATAAATGCCAGATACCCCGGAAGCGAGTAGCCTGTCCACCAGCCCATTACCGCCATAGCTGAAGCCTGTGGTAACTTGCTGGACTCAGACTTAGGGAAGGTATCGATACGGAACGCATCCACGGCAATATCCTGGGTTGCTGAAGCAATGGCAATTCCCAGTGCCAGCATGGAGGTTATCATAAGATTATTAGCCGGGTTAACACCGGCAATGGTCAGTGTGCTTACCAGGATCACGGCCTGACATAAAAAGATCCAGCTCCTTCTCTGGCCTAGCCATGAGCCCAGTAGCGGCAGTTTCATCCGGTCAACCAGAGGTGCCCAGAGAAAGTTAATAGCGTAGACAGCAAAGATAGAGCCGAAATAGCCGATAGCGGCGCGGGTAAGGCCTGCATCTTTCAGCCAGCCGGACATATTAGAGCCGATTAGTACCCATGGAAAACCGCTGGAGCACCCCAGCATAAACACCCAAAGCAGGCGTCTGTCCATATAGCTGCGAATAGTTTCAGCCCACGACATATTTTTAGTCATTGTGCACTCCGGTTGGTAGCCTGACGTGAAAAGAGGCAGCTAAGCTGCCTCAATTGATTTTATTTTATGGTTATTTTATTGATCACAATCGCTGTGACCGGTACGTCATGATAACGTTCCAGAGAGGCAGTTGGCTGTTTAGCCATTTCCTGTACAACTTCAAAACCTTTAGTCACTTTACCAAATACCGCGTATCCCGGATTGGTGTGGGTGAAGTCCAGAAAATCATTGTCTGCATAGTTAATGAAAAACTGACGGGTTGCTGAATCAGCCGCTTTAGTTCTTGCCATCGCAATGGTTGCTGTTTCATTCAGTACGCGGTTGCTCGCTTCATTTTTGATTGGAGCATTGGATTTCAGGCGCTTCATATCTGTATCAAAACCACCGCCCTGAGCCATAAAGCCCGGAATAACCCTGTGGAAGATAGAGCCTTCATAGCTGCCGTCTTTTACGTAAGTCAGGAAGTTTTCAACGGTTATCGGTGCTTTTTCAGAATACAGCTCAACTTCAAATGTGCCCATTGTGGTATCAACCACAACCGTTGGGGCAGAAAAAGCCGTTGCGCTAAACAGACAAAGTAGAGAGATAAAAAATCTACGCATTAGAAACGTTCCTTCATGTAGTTGGTAAGTTCCTGATCATTGGCAATATCTTCCAATACCAGGCTGGTGATATCATTAATAACCATTTCAATCTGAGCGTCAGAGGCACTGAATGCGCCCGACTTGGCTGCGGTGCCGTTGTATGTTTTAACCAGCTTTCCGGCTGGCGTTTCAGCGGTCAGCTTAATGGTGACTTTTGCATCCATTTCATTTGCCATCACACTGTGTCTTACATTCACCAGAAGTTCCTGAACTTCCAGTTCAACCGTATTCTGGCTGTTTACTGAAATATAATAGCCCTGTGAGCGGAACTGCTCCTGCAGCGCGGTTTCCAGAGTGATTCGTACATTCTGCTGCGCGTGGACCGGTTCAATATTGCTGCGTCCGGTATCGATCAGAGCGACATACTGAGCAGAGCGGATATCCCGGCTGGTCAGAGTAAAAGTCTTGTTATCTACAACCCGGTTCTGGCTTGTTGTTGTTTTTGGGTTAAAGCTAATCTGTGTCTGCTGCGGTGACGATGAGCACGCCGCCAGAAAAGCCAGTGAGGCAGCAATGATGATTTTCTTCATAAAATAGTTTCCCTTTTAGCCTAGCCTGTCTTTGGCTCGTATCTATTTAGTAGCCTGTAATATAACAAACTTTTTATTGGAAGCGATGACTTCAACCTGTGATTTTCCAAACAGGCGTCCTAACTTAACATCGTAGCCCAGGTGACGGTTACCTATAACTATTAATTTTCCCCCCGTGCTAAGAACATGCTTAGCATCACAGAACATCTGCCAGGCAATATGATCCGTAATTGTATACTGCTGGTGGAAAGGCGGGTTGCACAGAACCAGAGATGCGCTTTCCTGCTCAAACCCATCCAGACAGTTGTTGGCAATGCACTGGATATCCCGCCCTTCACCAAGGTTATCAATAAGATTCCGCTTTGCGGACTCTATGGCCATAAAGCTTTCATCAACACTGGTGATCCGGACCTGTGGGTTTAGCTGACCGGCTTTTACTGAAAGTACGCCGTTGCCGCAGCCGAGATCTATGATATGCCGCAGCGTGGGATCTACCGGGAGATTTTCAAGCATAAAGCGGGCTCCCAGATCCAGACTTTCACCAGAGTAGACATTTGGCAGGTTTTTCAGCGTGAAGTTTTCACCATCCACTTTCCACTCTGTTACGGCTTCTACCTCTTGTTTAACCCCGCAGTCTGGCTGTGAAAACACTAATCTGTGCTTTTTCCAGGCCAGAGAGGTCGTTGTGGTGCCAAGATATTTCTCAAACAGCTTTAAAGTAGAGGTGTGGATCTCTTTTACTTTGTTAACTGCGATAACCGGGCAACCTTCCGGTAGCTGAGTTCTTAGCTGGTGGAGTTGCCAGGTAAGAAAGCGGTTGTTCTTCGGGATCTGCAGCAGAACCAGATCGATATCTTCAGGTAACTTATCCATCGCGGTAAGAAACTCAATATGACGGCACTGATTACGTTGCAGGTTCTTTAGCGTTGCTTTGTGAGAGATATAGGAATCACTCATCATGGTGACGTTATGCTTTTCAGAGAACCAGCAGGAGAGGGCGCCGAAATTATCATTTAGGATAAGAATGTTTTTGTTTTCGCCCAGTCCTGACTCTTCAAGGTGCTTGATCAGATATTCGTCGCCGGCATCCCATGCCTGGAAAGTTTCATTAGCCCGTTTTGGAAAGCGCAGCAGGTTTAGTGTCCGCTCTTGCAGTGTGAGTTGAGTTTTAACGTCACTCATTATGAATTCTTCTTGATACTGGATATTTTGGCGTATTGTCTCAGATGTGGCAGGAACAGGAAACCAATATATCAGACCTGGAAACAGGGGGTGTTGATGTCACAAAAATCGCAGGAAGAATTACTCACATTGGGGTATTACAGTCTATGTTGGGTTTCAGTACCATATCCCCTTTGTATTGCCTACGGATGTAACAGGAAAGAATATGCTTCAAGAAGTGATAGAAACGAAGTTACACCAGGCCCTGAACCCCAGTTACCTTCAGGTTATAAACGAAAGTTATCTGCATAATGTTCCCCCGGGCTCTGAAAGCCACTTTAAAGTCGTTGTTGTCAGTGACTCTTTTGAAGGGTTGAGACCAATTGCGCGTCACAGAAAAGTCAACGAAGCTCTGGCAGAGGAACTAAAAGAACATATTCATGCGCTTTCAATACACACTTATACCATCTTTGAGTGGAAAGAGGAGCGGGGTGAAGTCGCTCCGGATTCTGTGAAGTGCAAAGGTGGTGATAAATAAATACCCGGCTGTGGTGCTATTGTTGACCGGCTTCAGAAAGGGCGATTTGTTAAATTTTTCGCATTTCTGAATTAGGAAAATGTAAAGGTTAATAGCTACAGTTTATGGGTGTATCTAGTGCTTTTAAGCGCCTGATTTGAACAATTGTGCGACAGTTCAAAGTTATTACTATTTATTACAGAAGTTGATGCTATATTAAGAAAAATAAAGCATTAATGGCTAAGTTGAGCATGGCAAGCGGCTCTGTAAAAATGCTAAACTGTCAGCTCTGGAAAGCCTCCAGCTAACATAAGTGAAGGCTAATATTTAATAGGATGTTGCGATTTTGGCTCACCGAAAGCCAAGACCGGACACACATTGTCGTGTCTAAAAACTACGCAATCATAAGAATCTTTTTCCCGATAAAATAGTGCAAGTGCGTATGATTACAATAAAGAAGGGCTTAGATCTTCCGATCTCGGGAGCTCCTGCCCAGGTGATTAATGACGGTAAAACCGTCAAAAAAGTCGCCTTGCTTGGCGAAGAGTACGTTGGCATGCGACCTACCATGCATGTTCGCGTTGATGATGAAGTGAAAAAAGGTCAGGTTCTTTTTGCTGATAAGAAGAATCCTGGTGTGGTATTCACTTCTCCTGCAAGTGGTAAAGTTATCGAAATTAATCGTGGCGCAAAACGTGTCCTTCAGTCTGTTGTGATTGAAGTGGCAGGTGATGAGCAGATCACTTTCGATAGCTTCGATGCTAAAGCCATCGCTGAACTTGACCGTGAAACGGTTAAGAAGCAGCTGATTGACTCTGGTGTCTGGACTGCTTTGCGTACTCGTCCGTTTAGCAAGGTTCCGGCTGTTGACTCATCAACTCAGGCGATTTTTGTTACTGCAATGGATACCAATCCATTGGCGGCTGATCCTGAAGTTATTATCAATGAGCAGCAGGAAGCTTTTGTAGCGGGTCTTGATCTGCTATCCACTCTGACTGACGGTAAGGTTTACGTTTGTAAAGGTGAGCACAGCTTACCAAAGAGCGAAAAGCCTAATGTTGAAGAGCATATGTTCGACGGACCGCACCCAGCGGGCCTTGTTGGTACTCATATGCATCACCTGTACCCGGTAAGCATGGAACATGTTGCCTGGGGCATCAACTATCAGGACGTTATCGCGTTCGGTAAGTTGTTCCTGACAGGTGAAATCTACACAGACCGTGTTATTTCTCTTGCGGGTCCTGTCGTTACCACCCCTCGTCTGGTACGTACTCAGCTTGGTGCATGCACCGATGATATCCTTGATGGTGAGCTGATGCCGGGCGAAGTTCGTGCTATCTCAGGAAGCGTTCTTTCCGGTACCAAAGCTTCTGGTCCTCACGCTTACCTTGGCCGTTATCACCAGCAGGTTTCCGTATTGCGCGAAGGTCGCGATAAAGAACTGTTTGGCTGGGCGATGCCGGGTAAAAACAAATTCTCTGTAACTAAGTCTTTCCTTTCTCATCTGTTCAAAGGCCAGCTGTTTAATATGACAACGGCTCTGAACGGTGGTGAGCGTGCCATGGTTCCAATCGGCAACTTTGAAAAAGTACTGCCTCTTGATATGGAAGCGACGCCACTGCTACGTGACCTGTGTGCACGCGATGTGGATAGTGCTCAGCGTCTTGGCTGTCTTGAGCTGGACGAAGAAGATTTAGCATTGTGTACCTATGTATGCCCGGGCAAGTCTGAATACGGAGTAATGCTTCGTGAATGCCTGGAAATCATTGAGAAGGAAGGGTAATCCATGCTTAAAAAGTTATTTGAGGACTTAGAGCCGCATTTTGAATCCGGCGGTAAGTGGGAGAAGTGGTATCCGCTTTTCGAAGCGACTGCGACCCTTTTCTACACTCCGGGTACAGTAACGCCGCGCAGCTCTCACGTTCGTGACAGTGTCGACCTGAAACGTATCATGATCATGGTATGGTTTGCGGTATTCCCGGCTATGTTCTGGGGTATGTACAACTCAGGTCATCAGGCAATTATTGCTCTGAACCATATGTATGAAGGTGCTCAGCTTGCTGAAGTGATTGCAGGCAACTGGCACTACTGGCTGACAGAGGCGATCTGTGGAAGCTTAACCACAGAAGGTGCCGGCTGGCTCACCATGATGTTCCTGGGCGCAACTTACTTCCTGCCAATCTATGCCGTAGTGTTTGCAGTGGGTGGTTTCTGGGAGGTCCTGTTCTGTATCGTTCGCAAGCACGAAGTTAACGAAGGTTTCTTTGTTACTTCTATCCTGTTTGCTCTGATTGTTCCGCCAACGCTGCCACTTTGGCAGGCTGCACTGGGTATCACTTTCGGTGTGGTAGTCGCTAAAGAGATCTTTGGTGGTACTGGCCGTAACTTCCTTAACCCGGCACTGGCTGGTCGTGCATTCCTGTTCTTCGCATACCCTGCGCAGATTTCAGGTGATGTGGTATGGATTGCTGCTGACGGCTTCTCTGGTGCAACGGCGCTTAGCCAGTGGGCACAGGGCGGTATGGGCGCAATCATGCACAACGTGACTGGCGAAACTATCACCTGGATGGATGCTTTCCTTGGTAATATCCCAGGTTCAATCGGTGAAGTTTCAACGCTTGCTCTTATGATTGGTGCGGCAATGATCGTCTACATGGGCATTGCATCATGGCGTATTATCGCTGGTGTCATGATCGGTATGATCGCAACATCCTTCCTGTTCAACATTATCGGCTCTGACACTAACCCAATGTTTGCTATGCCTTGGCACTGGCACCTGGTTCTGGGTGGTTTTGCATTCGGCATGTTCTTTATGGCGACAGACCCGGTATCAGCTTCATTTACTGAGAAAGGTAAGTGGGCATACGGTGCGTTAATCGGTGTTATGTGTGTACTTGTTCGAGTAGTTAACCCGGCTTACCCAGAGGGTATGATGCTGGCGATTCTGTTCGCTAACCTGTTTGCACCACTGTTCGATTACTACGTAGTTGAGAAAAACGTTAAGCGGAGGCAAGCGCGCTATGGCAAGTAATAACGATAGCATTAAGAAAACGCTGACTGTCGTTATCGCGGTAAGTTTAGTGTGCTCGATTGTAGTATCTGCTGCAGCGGTATTCTTACGTGATAAACAACAGGCAAATGCGGTTCTGGATAAGCAGAAAAACATCGTTGCGGTTGCGGGTCTTGAAGGCAAAGAAGGCACGGTTCCTGAGCTGTTTGCCCAGTACATTGAGCCTCGTATTGTTGATTTTGCAACGGGTGAGTTCATTGAAGGCGATGCGGCTGCTTACAACCAGCGCAACGCGGCTAAAGATCCTAAGCAGTCAGTGAAACTGAGCGGTGATCAGGATCTGGCTAAGATTCTTCGTCGTGCAAACCAGGGTCTGGTTTATCTGGTTAAAGAAGGCAATGACGTTTCTAAGGTTATCCTTCCTGTTCACGGTAACGGTCTGTGGTCAATGATGTACGCTTTTGTTGCGGTTGAGACTGACGGCAACACAGTGGCGGGTATCACTTACTACGAGCAGGGTGAAACTCCCGGACTTGGTGGTGAGATTGAAAACCCACGCTGGCGTGCACAGTTTGTTGGCAAGAAACTGTTTGATGAAAACAACAAGCCGGCAATCAGAATCGTTAAGGGCGGTGCTCAGCCTGGAGATATCCATGGTGTAGACGGCCTGTCTGGTGCAACTCTGACCGCAAATGGCGTTCAGGGTACATTCGACTTCTGGTTAGGCGAAATGGGCTTTGGTCCGTTCCTGGCTAAAGTGCGTGATGGAGGACTGAAATAATGTCTGTAGATGTTAAAGAGATGAAAAGTCATCTGGTTACTCCAATCATGGACAACAACCCGATTGCCCTTCAGGTATTGGGTGTATGTTCTGCACTGGCGGTAACCACTAAGCTGGAAACAGCGTTTGTAATGACGCTGGCGGTTATCTTTGTAACGGCATTTTCCAACTTCTTCGTATCCCTGATCCGTAACCATATTCCTAACAGTGTGCGTATCATCATTCAGATGGCCATTATCGCATCACTGGTAATCGTGGTTGACCAGGTGCTTAAAGCGTATCTTTACGATATCTCTAAGCAGCTGTCGGTATTCGTTGGTCTGATTATCACCAACTGTATCGTAATGGGTCGTGCAGAAGCTTACGCAATGAAGTCTGAACCACTACCGTCTCTTATCGATGGTATCGGTAACGGTCTGGGTTACGGCTTTGTTCTGATTACTGTTGGTTTCTTCCGTGAGCTGTTTGGTTCTGGCAAGCTGTTTGGTATGGAGGTTTTCCCTCTTGTATCAGAAGGCGGCTGGTATCAGCCAAACGGTATGATGCTTCTGGCACCATCAGCGTTCTTCCTGATTGGTTTTATGATTTGGGTTATCCGTATCATCAAGCCAGAGCAGATCGAAGCGAAGGAGTAATCTGAATGGAACATTATATTAGCTTGCTTGTTCGTTCGATTTTTATCGAGAACTTAGCACTATCATTCTTCTTAGGTATGTGTACATTCCTTGCGGTATCTAAGAAAGTTAAAACCTCTTTTGGTCTGGGTGTCGCGGTAATCGTAGTACTGACAATTGCAGTACCTGTGAACAACGTGCTTTACAACCTGATCCTGAAAGATAGTGCATTGGTTGAAGGTGTGGACTTAAGCTTCCTTAACTTCATTACCTTTATCGGTGTTATTGCCGCATTGGTACAGATTCTGGAAATGGTCCTGGACCGCTTCTTCCCGCCTCTGTACAACGCACTGGGTATCTTCCTGCCGCTAATCACAGTTAACTGTGCGATTTTCGGTGGCGTATCCTTTATGGTTCAGCGTGACTACAACTTCGCAGAATCTGTAGTATACGGTCTGGGTTCAGGTATTGGCTGGATGCTGGCGATTGTTGCTCTTGCGGGTATCCGTGAGAAGATGAAGTACTCTGATGTACCTCCTGGCCTTCGTGGTCTGGGCATCACCTTCATTACGACAGGTCTTATGGCGTTAGGCTTTATGTCTTTCTCTGGTGTTCAACTGTAAGTCGGGTAAACGACACAATAAATAAGGAATAGTTAATGGAAAGCATTATCCTTGGTGTAGTGATGTTTACCGTGATTGTACTGGCACTGGTTTTAATCATTCTTATGGCTAAATCCAAGCTGGTACCATCGGGTGACGTTACAATTACCGTAAATGGCGATCCAGAGAAAAGCTTTGTGACTTCTCCTGGTGATAAGCTGCTTGGTGCGATGGCTGGTAACGGTATCTTCGTATCATCTGCTTGTGGTGGCGGTGGCTCATGTGGTCAGTGCCGTGTGAAGGTGAAATCTGGTGGCGGTGATATCCTGCCGACAGAGCTTGACCACATCACTAAAGGTGAAGCGCGTGAAGGTGAGCGTCTGGCGTGTCAGGTTGCTGTGAAATCTGACATGGATATCGAGCTGCCTGAAGAGATCTTCGGTGTTAAGAAGTGGGAATGTGAAGTTCTTTCTAACGACAACGAAGCAACCTTCATCAAAGAGCTGGTGCTTAAGATCCCTGAGGGTGAAGAAGTACCGTTCCGTGCGGGTGGTTATATCCAGATTGAAGCTGAGCCTCATCACATCAAATACTCTGACTTTGATGTGCCTGATGAGTACCGCGAAGACTGGGATAAGTTTGATCTGTTCCGTTATGAGTCTATCGTGAAAGAGCACTCAATCCGTGCTTACTCAATGGCTTCATACCCGGATGAGAAGGGTCTTATCAAGCTGAACGTTCGTATTGCCACTCCGCCGCCAAATGCGCCGGATGCGCCTCCGGGCGTGATGTCTTCTTACATCTGGTCACTTAAGGCTGGTGATAAGTGTACGATTTCTGGTCCGTTTGGTGAGTTCTTCGCTAAAGAGACGGATAACGAGATGGTATTTATCGGTGGTGGTGCAGGTATGGCGCCTATGCGTTCGCATATCTTTGACCAGCTGCTGCGTCTTAAGTCTAAGCGTAAGATGTCTTACTGGTACGGTGCACGTTCTAAGCGTGAAATGTTCTACATTGAAGATTTCGATAAGCTGCAGGCTGAGAACGATAACTTCGTTTGGCACTGTGCGCTGTCTGATCCTCTTCCAGAGGACAACTGGGACGGCTACACCGGCTTTATCCACAATGTAATTTATGAGAACTATCTGAAGGATCATGAAGCGCCTGAAGATTGTGAATACTACATGTGTGGTCCTCCAATGATGAACGCAGCCGTTATCGGTATGCTGAAGGATCTTGGTGTTGAGGATGAGAACATCCTGCTTGATGACTTCGGTGGTTAATTAGTTTTTACGACTGATGCGAAATTTAATGGCTGACCTCTTTGGGTCAGCCATTTGTTTTTTATATACTATCTGCGCATTGGAAATAGATATGGGTATGGTTGCGCAAAACGCTCGGGCCATCCATGGGCGCTCAAACTTCGCCGTCCCTGGCGAAGTATGTTTGCTCCACCATACCCACATCTATTTCCATTCAACCTTTGGGCGAACAAAATCAGGAGCATGGCAGTGAAGCCAATTTCTACCTATTTCATGCAATTCAAAACAGTAGTTGCAATTTTATGTTCAATTCTGGTGCTTAGCGCATGCAGCGAAAGCCGCCAGCAGATCCACCTTTCAGGCCCGACGATGGGCACGACTTATAACATCAAGTATTTTGCCGGGGATAAAACGCCTGCATCGGAAGCCTTGCAGAAGGTGATTGATGAAAAACTTGAGCTGGTGAATGACCAGATGTCAACTTACCGCAAAAGTTCTGAGCTAAGCCGCTTTAATCAATACAAGGGTTCGGAGCCGTTTGAGGTTTCAAAGGAGACGGCCTATGTGACTCAGGAAGCGGTTAGGCTGAATAAGCTAACCCTTGGTGCTCTGGATGTGACCGTTGGTCCTCTGGTTAACCTGTGGGGCTTTGGACCGGAAGCGCGTCCTGAAGTTGTGCCAACGGATGAAGAGCTGGCGGCACGCCGTGCAATTGTGGGGATTGAGCACCTGACGGTAACGGAAAACTCTTTGGCAAAATCTATTCCGGATCTTTATGTAGACTTGTCTACGATTGCTAAGGGCTGGGGTGTGGATGTGATTGCTGACTATCTGGAGTCACAGGGCATTATTGATTATATGGTCGAGATCGGCGGCGAGATTCGCCTGAAGGGCGTAAACAGCGAAAAGGTAAAATGGCGTATTGCGATTGAAAAGCCTGATGTTAATGAGCGCGCTATTCAGGAAATCATTGAGCCTGGTGATATGGCTATTGCGACCTCGGGTGATTACCGCAACTACTTTGAGCGTGATGGTATCCGTTACTCCCATATCATTGAGCCAAAAACCGGTAAGCCTATCAGCCATAAAGTTGTTTCTGTTACGGCGCTTCATCCATCCTGTATGACGGCTGACGGTCTTGCAACCGGCCTGATGGTGCTTGGTGAAGAAACGGGAATAAAAGTCGCTAACGAAAATAACATTCCAGTCTTTATGGTAGTTAAAACTAAAGAAGGCTTTAAGGAAGTGTATTCTGATGCGTTTTCTAAGTTTCTGAACAAATAAGTTATATCTGCTGAGATTGGTATTACACATTGGCAGCCATATTTGGCTGCCTCTCATCTTGTTGCTTTCCCTTAATTGAAAAACAATTCCTCTTCCGTCTTACGCTACGAACTTCCGCTTTGCACTCTAATATTGGCTCATTATTGGTTTTGCGGCTCATTTTAATTGTGTTGTATATTTTTAGTGAATAAGTTTGCTTTAGTGCAAAAGCATAACCAATAGATCAAAATAGCAACAGAATGCGTGCCCCTATCACACTATTTGCCTATTCTGTTTACTGATTGGACCACTTTTGGTATCCATTAATCTAATCCACCTGTTTCTTTTCTGGCTTAGATTATTAGCTGGAATGCATTATTAAAATAAGGGTGAAAACAATCGGTGTCCTTTGGGTTGGGGAAATTATGCGGCTTGGCTTAAATCTGAAAATCAGTCATAGAATTGTACTTATGGCTTTGTCGGCAATTGTAGGATTTGTTCTATTTTTTGCTTATCAACAATACCTTGTTAACCAGACAGAAAAAAATGTTCTGTTGCTACAGGATGAATATACACCGGTTCTGGAGCTGTTAAATTCAGCCAGGGAAGGGGTTACCGATATTGAGCGTAATCTTGAAGGTGCCGTTACTACCGCAGAAGAAGAGTTCATTGATGAAGCGAAGTCAGAGGTAGAGCGGGTAGAGGCAGTTTTGCGTGAAATTGAGTCTAAAGGTACTAAGTTAGGCTTATCTCAACAGTTAATTCCCCTGTTTAAGAGTTATACCGACAACAAGTTTTTCGTGGCAACGTCGCTTTTGCAGGATGATTATGATTTTGAAGTGCTCGGAGAGCGCTCTCAGCAAGCAAACAGTACCCTTTATTCTCTGGAAGAAGAAATTGATAAGTGCGTGGAAGTTGTCCATCAGGGCTCGGCGGACATTGTTACTCACCTGCTAAAGACTAATGAAGACAGCCGGGTTATCGGATTGACCATGGGAGCGATTTTAGTGGCTCTGATGATGATATCCGGATACTTGCTCAAGTTAAGTATTCTTAAGTCGGTGAAGCGTGTTACCCGCTCTATGAGGGATATTGTTGAAGGTGAGGGCGATCTGACCAGACGTGTTAGCTATGAGGGCCGTGATGAACTTGCAGAGCTGGTGCATTGGTTTAATGAGTTTATCGCTAAAATGCATACCAGTATTTCTTCAACTCAGGAAACGATTGCCACCCTTGAGTGTGTTTCTGTAAAACTTGCCGAAACCAGCCAGAGCAGTACCAGTCTGATCCAGTCTCAGGAATCAGCGATGAAATCCGTATCCGGTTCGATACAGGATCTTACCAGCAGTGTTGAAGCCGTTGCAGATAATGCCGCCACCGCTTCCTCACAAGCCTCCCATGCCAACGATGCGGCTCAGTTAAGTACTGATGTCGTATACAACACCGTGGGTTCAATCGAAGAGCTGGCTCAGCATGTCAATGATTCAGCCAATATGGTGAATGAATTTGAAGCACTTGCCAATGATGCCGGAGAGATTCTGGGAACCATCAGCAGCATAGCTGATCAGACAAACCTTCTTGCTTTGAATGCTGCTATAGAAGCCGCCCGGGCCGGTGAGCAAGGGCGTGGATTTGCAGTTGTGGCCGATGAAGTGAGGGCGTTAGCTTCAAGAACACAGGCTTCTACCTCCGAGATACAAAGAGTGCTTGAGGAAATTCAGAAGGGCGCAACGGCTGTTGTTAAAGCGATGAACTCAGGTCAGGGCGCAGCTTCAGTGACTGTCGATGAGTCAGGTAAGGCCGGACAGTCTCTACGGGAGATTACCGAGAAGGTGGAAAGCATCCTTGCTCTGAACAGGCAGATAGCGGAAGCGACCGATGAACAGAGAAGTACTTACCATACGATGTCTGCATATATTCAGAATGTGGATGAAGTATCTGTGTCCGTCAGAGATGGGGCGATGGAGATCTATCAGGTAAGTGAAGAGATTCAGAAGGTAACTAAGAATCTGACCGGGGTTCTTGGGCAGTACAAAGTATAGGAGCAGGAGTTAAGAGCTTAGAGAATAGCTCTCCGGTTAATTAGCAGTGTTGGAAGGTTGAAAGCGGTGCTTCAGGTAGCGCGTAAAATAATAATTAGAGGTAAGAATGATAATAAAAAACTATGTTGCCCCGGCGTTGATGTTGGCTTCAGGGCTGGCAGTGGCTGGTGATTCTGTTGATGAGCGTATCGCCAATCTGGAAAATGAGATTCAGATGCTGAAGAGTCAGTCTTCAGAAAGCATTCTGGATCGGGTAAGTGTGAACGGTTTTTTCAGTGCGGGAATGACCCGATCTGATAATGATGTTGGTTATGCAGGTACTGAAAGCAGCTATGAATTTGAATCTCTGAGCCTGCTGGGTCTTCAGGCTGAGTTTGCTGCGGGAGAGGAAACCAGCGTTATCACTCAGTTGATCGCTCGTGGAAGCGATGATTTTGACCCTGAGTTTGAATGGGCCTATATCAGGCATACCTTTGACAACTATGTTACGGCCAGAGCAGGTAAACTGCGCGTGCCTTTGTACATGTATTCAGACTATTTAGATGTCGGCTATTCCCAACCCTGGGTAAGGCCACCAGAAGAGGTTTACGGTACGGTGCCGTTTAATGCTTATCTGGGTGTGGATCTTGCCTATGATGTTGAGTTTGACGATTCAACTCTCTCTTTGCAGGCGTTTGGAGGGCGAGCAGAAGAGTCGGGGATCGAGTTTGACTCTGTATATGGTGCCAGTGCCAGCTGGAGTTATGAAGAGTGGCTGCTTCGTGGTGTTTACGGTTATACAGAGATTACGGTTTCAGACAGCAGCAATCCGGTGGGTTCAGTTATCGAAGATGGTTCGAAATCGAATTTCTATGGCCTGGGGCTTAGCTATGATGATGGAGAGCTGCTGTTTGTCAGTGAGCTGACAAGGGTGAAAGTAGACGGGCAATACTCTGATACCGACTCTGGTTATGCAACCTTAGGTTATCGTTTTGGTCAGTGGATGCCATATATAAGCTACGCCAGGATGGAAACGACAGATAATGAGGAACGGGTAGGAGAGACAGTTTCCGTAAATGGAATAACAATACCGACTTCATTGCTGGCTGATGCTGAGCACGACGCGTACTCTGTCGGTGTCCGTTATGAGCTGAGTTCCAGTATTGCGATAAAGGCGGATGCCACACTGATTGATAATTTCAATGGAACAACCGGGATTATTAACAATAGCTTGCCTGCAAGAAATATCAGTTCGTCTTTACAACCGGAAGAGGATAGCTCAGTGGTTTATGCTGTCCGGTTAGACTGTGTATTCTAAGGAGTGGAACATGATGAAAAAATTAATGTTAGCACTTGGAATTATGCTTTGCTCTGTGTCCGTTTTTGCAGAGCCGGTTGTGGTTGGTAATCCTTCTGGTGTTGATCAGCTTAATGCAAAAGAAGTGAAAAAGTTATTTCTGGGAAAGCTAAAAAAACTGCCCAACGGGGCTAAGCCAGTGATTGTCGAGTACTCGGATGGGACCCCGATAAAAGAGGCGTTCCACTTAAAGGCAACTAAAAAGTCAGAGTCTCAGCTCAAAGCATACTGGGCACAGTTGGTGTTCAGAGGAAAAGCGAAACCGCCAAAGGCTGTTGATTCTGCAGCAGCGGTGATTGCCGAAGTGAGTAACAATCCGGCTGCGGTGGGTTATATTGATTCAACTGAAGTGACAGATTCGGTGAAAGTGATATTTACACCATAGCCTCACATCACCAGGCATCCGGAGCGGATGCCTGGTGACCTTATACCAATCCCAGCAATCGCTGAACAGCTAATTACTGGTATTGGTATTATGAGGAAATCAGCTGATTTCTTCCTGACTTTTTGGCCTGATACAAACGTTCATCGGCAATACTCATCATAGTATCAATATTTCTTTTAGCCTTTGTGGCTCCGATGCTGATAGTCACCCTGATTTCAGAGTTTCCGAAGGGGATTGCGGTGTTTTCTATCCGTGTGCGCAGATGTTCAAGGCGTTTAACAAAGGAGTCAAAATCACCGTAATTGACAACACAGAACTCCTCTCCGCCAACGCGGGCTGCAAGGTCATCATTAAAATAGATGGTGATAATATGGCTTACGGTTCGGAGTGCCTGATCGCCGCCTTCATGACCGAACTTATCGTTGATCTTCTTAAAAAAGTCGATATCCATCATAGCAACATTGCACTGCTCTTTTGATGTATCTGCATGCTGGAACAGGTAGCGGCGGTTCCATAAACCGGTAAGTGAATCCTGGTTTGCCATCTTATACAGTTCATCACTGCTGTCTTTCATGTTCAGCAGGTTCTGAACCCGGCAGAACAACTCTTCCTGATTAAAGGGCTTTTTCAGATAGTCATTGGCACCGGCTTTCAAGAACTTTGCTGTCAGTGATTCAGATTCGGTCCCGGAAAGCCCCAGAATCACGAGCTGGTTTCTGTCGTATTTTCTTCTCAGCTCCCGTGTCATGGTTATGCCGTCTTTTACCGGCATATTGTGGTCAGTGATAATAAAAGTAATATCCGGGTTTTCTTTCATCTTCTGGATAGCCTGTTCGCCGTTTTCTGCCTGAACAGTCCTGATATACTGATGCTCCAGAAGCTGAACCAGGCGGTGTCGTATCGGTCTTGAATCATCCACAACCAGCGCTTTGTGCCATTTGTTTTTATTTAGCCGGTTGAGCAGAGTCAGAAGATAGGTAACCGAGGAGATATTTTCTTTTATTATGTAGTCAACTATGCCTTTGGCAATAAAATGCTGCCTGATCTGGTCATCAAAGTTGGCAGTAATAACGATCACTTTCAAATCATATTGATGCGCCAGATCGACGATTTCACCATCTTCTGCATCGGGCAGGCAAAGATCCGTCACAGCACATAAAAAGTTGGTTTCATGCTGCATAATTTCCTTGGCCTGAGCATAGGTTTTCGCTTGCACAACCTCATAGTTTAAGGTGGCAATCTGGCTGGCAAGGTAGTTGCGATATGTCTCACTGTCTTCAACAATCAGTACTTTTTCCTGCATAATAGACCTAAAAGAGTCGTTCTTTAATTAGTTGGCTTTGTTATATAAGAATAAACTATCATTTTGATGATGGTAAGATAAGTCGTCGTTACCGTAATTATTGTCATGGCAGAAATTAAACAGATACTCCGTAAAATCATTCATGTGGATATGGACTGCTTCTATGCCGCAGTCGAGATGCGTGACAATCCGAAATACAGAAATATCCCGCTTGCGGTGGGCGGAAGTGAACGCCAGCGCGGGGTGCTCAGCACCTGTAATTATGAAGCGCGTAAATACGGTGTACGCTCAGCGATGCCAACGGCAAAAGCGATTCAGCTCTGCCCTGATCTGGTGGTTGTTCCGGGCCGGATGGAGGTTTATAAGTCGGTATCAAAACAGATTCGGGCTATTTTTGAGCGTTACACTCTGATTATTGAGCCCTTGTCACTGGATGAAGCCTTTCTTGATGTCACCAACTGTTCTTTATGCCACGGCTCTGCAACTCTGATAGCAGAGGCCATCCGAAAAGATATATGCAATGAACTTCAACTGACAGCGTCCGCTGGTGTTGCTCCGCTTAAGTTTCTGGCTAAAGTTGCTTCGGATATGAATAAGCCTGACGGGCAGTTTGTGATCCCTCCTGAAGAGGTTCAGAACGTGATTGATAAACTTCCTCTGGAGAAGATTCCCGGGGTAGGAAAGGTGAGCCTGGAAAGGTTGCATCAGGCCGGCTTTTTTATCGGGGAAGATATAAAAAATAGCGACTACCGCGAACTGCTGAGGAAGTTTGGCAAAATGGGTGAATCGCTCTGGAAGCGCTGTCATGGTATTGATAACCGGGAAGTGGTTACCGAAAGAGAAAGAAAATCGGTTGGGGTTGAAAGAACCTTTACCCGCAATATTTCAACTTTTGATGAGTGCTGGCAGGTCATTGAAAGTAAGTTGTATCCTGAGCTGGATCGCCGGCTGACAAAGGCAAGCCCGGAACGAGCCATCATCAAGCAGGGCATTAAAGTGAAATTCGCCGATTTTCAGTTGACGACAATCGAGCACAACCATAAAGCACTTGATTTGGAGTATTTCAGAGAACTGCTCACCGATGTTCTGAAGCGTCAGAAAGGGCGGGAAATCCGGCTGCTGGGGCTTAACGTTATGCTGAAACCTGAAGAAGAGGTAAAACAGCTGACTTTAGAGCTAGAGCCATAAACTGACAGAATATTTACAGTATGAAATATAATTATCTGATAGGGTTTCCGGTAAGCTATTTTTCGGTAAGCTAAAGAGCAGTAAGTGAGATTTGAGGTTGTTATGAAGAAGTTTGGTTTGCTATTGGTATTACTTTTCAGTGGCACGCTGTATGCTCAGCCCCAGTGCAAAGTGGATATACAGAATGAAGTTCACCTTGATGGCGAACAGGTGGAAATCTATCAGCAGGATCAGACTAAGGTGCTGATTGATGAGAACAGTAACCTGTTTATTGACGGAGAAGCTTTGAACCTGACTCCGGTACAAAAAGAGGCGCTTGAGGCTTACAGGGCCGGTATGAATGAGTACCTGCCAAGAGCAAAGGAAATTGGCAGAGAAGCTTTAGAGCTGGTGAAAAATGTGCTTGATGAGCTTGCCATGAGCTTTAATAACTCAGAAGCTTTTAATGATCTAAAGTCAGCTTTAGAAGCGTTTTTGGGCAAGATAGAGAAGCGCTATTTTAACGACAACGAAATGGTTCTGCAGGAAGCGGCGTTTGGTGATGCCTATAAAAATTGGCGGCAGGATTTTGCTGATGCACGTGAAACCTTTAATGCTGAGTTCTTTTCAAGCGCATTTGATCTTGTGTCGGAGAGCATGAAGCAGGAAGGCGGGCTGAACCTTACGGCATTAAAAGAGCAGCTGACACAGCTCCAGACTAAGCTGAGCGGAAAACTGATTGATAACTCTTCTGAGATCAAAAAGGAAGCGAAGCAGTACTGTGACGATCTGGAAAAAATGGCTGAAGAAGAGAAAATGCTTCACGAGAAAATCCCTGAGCTTAAGGATTATCAGGTGTTTCTGATTTAAAAAAGGGGCTGAAAAGCCCCTTTATCATATCTGTTGTTCTTATCTGAACTGCTTAGTTTCTGGCAAAAACTCAAAACCGGCGGTAGCTAATTTTGCCTCTAATGCCGCACGGTCAATATCGAAAAACTTAACCAGTTCATCTAAATCGCCGTTGAAGTCATCACGCAGTTTAAGATTGATTATGCTCATCAGCATAACCGTGTCCATGGTTTCAAAGTTTGCCAGATCCATAGAATTAATCCTCGTAATCAGAGATAAGCAGGTTCGCCGCTGCAAATGCCGCTTTTTCGCGGGTTTCCTGAGGCAGACTGGTATCGGCAGCAATATCGTTCAGAGTTTTTACCGCACAGGTAATTGCCTGAGGGATATAACCCTGATCACCACTGCCAATCAGTGAATAGAGTTCGCGAACTAAGTCGCAACAGTCATAAACTTTCATAGATACTTTCCGTAAGAAATGAGAACTGCTCTCAATATACACTTGAGAGCAGTTAAAGACAAAGGCTTACAAACAGAATCTGAGCCTTTTAAGTGCCTTATTGTGTCACCTGACTTTCCAGCCGATGCACTAACTCATCTTCAAGTCTGAGCTGAGATGCCAGCTCTTTCAGATAGGCCTTCTCCATAAAATTCTGCTCGTCCACAACAATAAGCGAAGCCAGATAAATCTCGGAAGCCTGCTGTGGAGTGGTTGCAGCTCTGGCTACTTCAGAAGGATCCAGCGGTTTGTTCAGCTCTTCTGTCACCAACTGGCTTACGGCATCATCTGCACCCATGGCAGAAACTGCCTGCTGTATCTTTTCCTGCTCTTGGCTATCTACGTGACCATCGGCTTTCGCAGCTGCAATCATGGCTTTTAAGATAAGGATACTGTGCTGGTTTTCATCGAATGTGGCTTCAGCCGGAGATATTTCTGCCGCTGAAGAAGGTGCTGAGCCGGAGTCAGGGCTGTTTTGTCCGGCCTGCCAGTCGTTGTAAACCTTATATGCCAGTGCGCCCAGCGCGGCGGCTCCGCCTACACCTGCTACCTTCTTCGTCATCTTTCTGGCTTTCTTTGAGCCCATCAGCAGACCAATTAAACCACCACCAACGGCACCAGCTCCTAACGCGGACAGATTGTTTTTATTGGCGATATCACCCATACCGGATGTGCTTTGCTTGAGGGTTTGTGAGCCCTGTTTAACCAGATCTGAATTGAGTGCCTGATTGAGTAAGCTTTTAAGATCCATTCAACTCTCCTGTATCGGTATAGATATGATTTTTATCAGTATAGACGAGAAAAAAATGATACAGACTAAGATTTACGATGTTTTACATAGTGTTTTCAGTGACCACTTTTATCGCAAATTTCCGGAGAAGGTATAAACTATTTACTAATGAAATATCTGTTTTCGCCAGTATTAGCAAGGGATCCAAACCGGAGAACAATATGGCTGTTGAACATGAAAGTAGGAAAGCATTCAGAAAGGTCGTCGAAGAGCTAAAAGCAAAAGGTACATACGCAGGTTGTATCGAGAAAGACCCGGGTGGTGAGTGGCTGGGTATGGTATATGAGCGCAATCTGGGGTTTAGTGACCCTGAGGATCAGCTGCATTATGCTCATTGTGTATTTAATGGTGAAAAGCGCCTGAAGCATGATTAGGTATTTTTAGTACAAAAAAAGCCTGTTTTAAATCAACTTTTTGGTAATCTTAATATATTTTTGCTTGTAATTGTGAGCGCAATTTTGTCTGATAGGCTCACAACAAAAGGATAATGGATTTAACCTGGGCTTTATATGAAAATTGGTAATTTGGTATGGCAGGGACTATTGCTTTTTTCTTGCATTTCCCTCGCTGTCAGTGCTGCGACACGAGAAGAGCAGATAGCTATTGATCTTGCAATAGCATTGAATGGTGCTATGGAGCCAGAGGAGTTAGTTGTGCTTCTGATGGAGCAGAAGCCTGAATTGGCAGAAGATATCCTTTCTAGTTTAATGAAAGCCCATCCAGATAACTCTTCTACTATTGCTCAGGCTGCGATTGCAGCCGCCCCGGAAGAGCAGGTGGATGCGCTTATGTTTGCAGCCATCGGGTCTGGATTGGATCCGACACGAGTAGCCGAAGCGACCGCTGCAGGTACTCCGGATAATAAGTAAAATAGACAAAAAAGGCTGCAAATTGCAGCCTTTTTTACTTAGATAGCATGGAAATTAAGCCAGCTGAGCCTTAACGTGCTCAACAATACTTTCCATTGCAATACCCACTTTTTCACCACTACGGCGGTTCTTGTATTCAAAGTTGCCTTCATCCATGCTGCGATCGCCGATCACAATGGTGTGAGGAACACCAACAAGCTCCATATCGGAGAACATGACACCCGGGCGCTCTTTACGGTCATCGAACAGCACTTCGATACCGGCAGCAGTCAGTTCAGCATATAGCTTTTCAGCTGCTTCTTTAACGCGCTCAGATTTGTGCATGTTCATAGGTACGATACCAACCTGGAATGGTGCAATGGCATCCGGCCAGATAACGCCGTACTTGTCGTGGTTCTGCTCGATAGCTGCCGCCACAACGCGGGATACGCCGATACCGTAACAGCCCATCTCCAGAGTGACGTTCTTACCGTCAGGACCAAGAACGCCACAGTTCATTTTCTCTGAGTAGTTAGTACCAAGCTGGAAGATATGACCCACTTCGATACCACGTTTTAGCAGGATAGTACCCTGGCCACATGGGCTTGGATCGCCTTCCACTACATTACGCAGATCTTCAATCTGACCAAGCTCGGCATCACGGCCCCAGTTAATACCGAAGTAGTGTTTGTCGTCTACGTTAGCACCGGCACCGAAGTCGCTCATTACTGCAACTGAGCGGTCAACGATAAATGGCAGTTCAAGGCCAACAGGGCCAAGAGAACCAGGGCCTGCACCAATTAGTGCGCGGATCTCTTCTTCTGTCGCCATCTCAAGCGGAGCGGCTACTTCTTTCAGGTTTTCAGCTTTCACTTCATTAAGCTCGTGATCGCCACGAATAATAAGCGCAATAAGATCAGCTTCTACCTCGTCAGAGGCTTTTACGAACAGTGTCTTAACCGTCTTTTCAATTGGTAGCTCGAACTGCTCAACAAGCTCAGCGATGGTCTTAGCATTTGGCGTATCAACCAGCGTCATTTCCTGAGTCGGCTGCGCGCGATCAGTTGCCGGAGCAAGCGCTTCTGCTTTTTCGATATTTGCTGCATAGTCAGATTCGGTTGAGAATGCAATCAGGTCTTCACCGCTTTCTGCCAGTACGTGGAACTCTTGTGAACCGCTACCACCGATAGCACCGCTGTCTGCAAGTACCGGACGGTAATCAAGACCCATGCGGTCGAACGCTTTACAGTATGCATCGTGCATAGCGTCGTATGATTTTTGCAGCCCGTCTTTGTCGATATCGAAGCTGTATGCATCCATCATCGAGAATTCACGTGCACGCATCACACCGAAGCGAGGGCGTCTTTCATCACGGAATTTAGTCTGGATCTGGTACAGATTCAGCGGAAGTTGCTTGTATGAGTTCACCTCATTGCGCACAAGGCTGGTGATCACCTCTTCTGCTGTCGGGCTAAGTACAAACGGACGAACATGACGGTCAGTAAAGCGAAGTAGCTCAGGGCCCATTTTTTCAGAGCGGCCTGTCTCTTCCCATAGCTCAAACGGCTGTACAACGGGCATTAAGGTTTCAATTGCCCCTGCATTGTCGATTTCTTCGCGAACAATATTTTCGACTTTACGCAGAACACGCAGACCGGTAGGCAGCCAGGTATACAGACCTGAAGCCAGCTTACGGATCATACCTGCACGTAGCATTAGCTGGTGGCTAATGATCTCTGCGTCGTTTGGAGTCTCCTTCACAGTAGAAAGAAGATATTTACTGGTACGCATTTATGGTATCCGTTCATCATTATTTAAAAGACAATTACTGAGATTACAGTAATCAGATTAGGCCGCTAATAATAGCAGCCCTTTAGCCATGTCAAAAGCGTTCTATTGAGGTGACGACAACTATTTCACCGTCAACCTTAAATTTCACGTTAAGATCGAACAAATTTACCGCATATTCTTTGTCATCCGGCCGGTTTTTCTTGTAGGCAGGTCTGGGATCCTGACTTAAAACCTCAGTAATTACAGCTGTGACCTGCTGGCGGTTGGAATGAAAGCGGATCTGTTGCCCGGCCAGATCGGAGAAAATGACTTCAAGTTGTCTGGGTTCGTTCTGGGCAAAGCCACCATTGGCCTGGGGAATAGAATCCGAGTAAGGGATATAAGGCTTAATATCGACAACAGGGGTACCGTCCACCAGGTCGACACTTCCCAGCTCCAGAGATACCTGCCCGTCTTTTTGGCTGATACCTTTCAGCTCGACCGCTGACATGCCGATGCCGTTGGGCCTGAATGGCGAGCGGGTAGCGAAAACGCCCACCCGTTCATTTCCGCCAAGCCTTGGTGGTCTTACCGTTGGAGTCCAGCCTGCCTGCAGGTTCTGGTCAAAAAGAAACAGCAGCCATAAATGGCTGAACTCTTCTAAGCCTCTTACTGATTCCGGGTTATTTGCCTCTCCCAGCAACTCTATCCGGGCTGTCGCGCTTGGGGCGAGCCTTGGTTGCCTGGGAACGGCAAACTTCTCTTTATAAGGACTTTTAATAGTTCCGATTGGGTTGATTAGATGGTCCATGGTTATGCTTAGGTCATTATTCCTTGCAACAAAATAACACAAAAATCGCTCGCATTATTAAATGAGAATGGTTATCATTGCGTTTGTTATAACATAACAATACGAGGAGTAAGATGAAAAGTAATATCCACCCGGATTACCGCACAGTTGTATTCCATGATACCAGCGTAGATAAGTATTTCTTAATTGGTTCAACGCTACAGACTGACAGAACCATCGAGTGGGAAGATGGTAAAACATACCCATATATGACCATTGAAGTTTCTTCCGAGTCTCATCCTTTCTATACAGGCAAGCAGAGAATTGCTCATAAAGAGGGCCGTGTTGCAAACTTTAACCGCCGGTTCGGTAACCTGGGCAGCAAGCCGTCAGAAGGGGACAAATAATGAAAGTATTAAGCTCACTGAAAAGTGCAAAAACGCGCCATCACGATTGTCAGGTGGTAAAACGCAGAGGTCGTGTTTACGTTATCTGTAAAAGTAATCCGCGTTTTAAAGCTGTTCAGGGCAAAGTGAAAAAGCGTTAAGAGACCAAGATCCCAAAACTTCTGTTTCTGTTGAACTTTTAATAGTTTTATTAATTATTCATTATCAGCCATTACTGATTTAGTGTATGATTCTGTCTGCATAAAAAGCACAAATACAATACAAATTAACATTAAGTTTTGGTTCGTTTGGCATGGTTCATAAAACAACATTCCAGACTGATGTTGGCAGATTTTTAACCATAGGCATGAAACTGTCGGCAGTCATTCAGTTTGGACCCGATAATGAGTACTCGCTGAGTTGTCACTTTCTTGGAATGAAGGAAAAACAGTTCCTGATTTTTGAGTTAAGTGCGAAAACAATGGAAGATCTGATCGCCAGAAGAACTAAGGACGCACAAGTCGTTATCAAAGGCGTCGCAGATACAGAAGTTGGTCATATCATCGCATTTAAAAGCCAGATCCTGGGTATTAAACCTATGGCATCCTGGCTGATGTTTGTTCGCTTTCCCCGTCATATAGAGGCGAGGGAGATTCGTGAGAACAAGCGTTACAAAGTGAACATTCCGGCTGAGCTGGCCATTGAAACCTCCAGCACCAGTGTCAATATTGTGGATATTTCAGCAACCGGATGCGGGATCTTTTCCCAGCAGGAACTGATGGTTGAAAAAGGCACTGAAATTAAGTTGGATGCTAAAGTCGACACCCTCCCTGACCCTAAGCCCAAATGCTTTGTTGCGAATTCCAGAAAATATGGAAAGGGCACCATGCTTGGAATTACCTTCGAATCCCCGATTCAGGTGGATGACCAGCTCAGAGTTGAACTGTTTAAGCATCTGGTTATTCATTAAATCAGTAGAAATTCACATTCTTTACCAATAGATAAAAGCTTTAATACCCAAAACGCGGGAGTATTTTCCATTAATTGAAAACTATGCCCTTTTGGGGTATAGTTTTGGGGCTTTGAAGTTATCTATATGAACATATACAAGACGAAGGCGTTTCAAAGAAGCTTTAAAAAAACAGCATTAACCGATGAAATTCTGAAGCTGTGCTGTTTGGAAATGGAGCATGGTCTGATAGATGCAGATTATGGAGGCCACCTTTATAAGAAAAGGGTGGCAATGCCTGGAAGAGGTAAATCCGGTAGTTACCGAACGATGATTGGTGCGCGGTTAGGCGACAGTTATTTTTTTCTTTATTTGTTTCCTAAGAAAGCACAGAGCAATATAGACAAAGCTGAGGAGAAGGCTCTAAAAGAGCTGGCAAGGCACTTCCTTGATAAGACTTCAGAGGATTTAGCGAGAATGGTTTCGAAAGGTCTGCTTTTCAAATTGCGTGGAGAAGAGTGATTTTATTATGAGTGACATTTTAAATACGGTTTATGAAACTGCGCAGGATTTGCATAAAAATGGTGAGATGGATAAGACTACGCTCCGAAAGTTTGATGCAATTTGCCTTACCCCTGTTCATGAATTTAGCGCTGATGAAGTAAAGTCTTTGCGGGTAAGGTTTAACTTGAGTCAGGCTGTACTGGCTGAGTACCTGAATGTAAGTACAAAACTGGTTCAGAAATGGGAGCAGAATGTCAGTCACCCTAAGGGAGCTGCTTTAAAGTTGCTTACTTTGGCTGAGAAAAAAGGTATTGATGTTATTGCCTGATAAAAAAGGGCGGTATAACCAATAGGTTAACCACCCTTAAATTTTGTATTTATACCAATACCAGTTCGTTCAGGTCTGGATTACCAACCCTTCACCACACCGCCGTTAAAGATTTCAGTTGCTGCTTTGTAAACTTCTTCTGTCTGATAAGACTTCACAAAGTTTTGTACGTTTTCTGCGTTCACATTGTCTTCACGGGCAACAATCAGGTTTACGTATGGAGACTCTTTATCTTCAACAAAGATACCGTCTTTTTCCGGAGTCAGGTTGATGCTGCTTGCGTAAGTAGTGTTGATGATTGCCAGAGCAACATCATCCAGAGAGCGTGGTAGCTGAGGCGCTTCCAGTTCAACAATTTCGATGTTCTTTGGGTTTTCAACTACATCACGAACTGTTGCCAGAAGGCCAACCCCTTCTTTTAGTTTAAGCAGACCCTGTTGCTCAAGAAGAAGCAGAGAACGACCAAGGTTTGTTGGGTCGTTTGGTACTGCAATGCGCGCACCTTCAGCAATTTCGTCGACAGATTTAACCTGCTTTGAGTAACCGGCAATCGGGTATACGAAAGTGTTACCGGCGATAGTCAGCTTGTAGCCACGGTCAGCAACTTGCTGGTCAAGGTATGGCTTGTGCTGGAATGCGTTGATATCAACAGAGCCGTCGTCGGTTGCTGCGTTTGGTGTTACATAATCAGTGAAAGTCACCAACTCAACATCCAGGCCGTACTTCTCTTTTGCGATTTTTGCAGCCACTTCAGCAACCTGTGCCTCTGCGCCAGCGATTACCGCCACTTTGATTTTGCTGGTATCTGCTTCTTTTTCACCACAACCGGCCAGTACCAGTGCAGATGCTGCTGTTGCGATTGTCAGTAATTTCTTCAGGCTAAATTTCATGAGTTCTTCCTCCTGTCTGTTCTTGTAAATATATTGTTTTATCTGTGGTCAACACGGCGTACAACGGCATCGCCGACTGACTGGATAATCTGTACCAGTACAATAAGCATCACAACGGTTACTGCCATAATGCCGATATCGTATCTGTGGAAACCATAACGGATAGCCACGTCACCAAGGCCACCACCACCAACTGTACCTGCCATCGCAGAGTAGCTGACCAGAGTAACCAGAGTGATAGTCACTGAGTTCACTATGGTTGGCAGTGCTTCAGGTAAAAGCACTTTGGTAATAATCTGATTTGTGGTTGCCCCCATTGACTGAGCCGCTTCAATGAGTCCGGTTGGTACTTCAAGCAGTGCGCCTTCAATAAGCCGGGCAACAAACGGAATAGCACCGATAGTTAGCGGAACGATAGCAGCAGTAGTGCCGATAAAGGTGCCCACAAGCAGTTTGGTTACCGGGATAATAGCGACCATAAGCACCAGAAACGGCACAGAGCGGCCAACGTTTACAACGGCACCCAGTATGGAATTAAGCTTAGGATTTTCGGCCAGACCGCCTTTCTTGCTGATATGCAGAATCACACCCAGTGGGATACCCACTGCAAATCCGACAATGCCGGACACAGCAACCATATAAACGGTTTCCCAGGTTGCATCTAACAGCAGGCCTGAGTTCTGGCTCAGCCAGTTTGCGATATCGTTAAAGGACATAACCCAGAACCTCCACTTTTACCTTGTGATCACGCAGATAGGCAATGGCTGCTTCATCATCTGCTTCATTACCGAACATCTCTGCGACCATCATGCCGAACTTCACACCGCCGGCGTAATCCAGATCAGAGCTTAAGATGCTGATATCAATGTTGTACTTACGGCTGATCTGGCTAACCAGAGGCGCATCCACAGTGGCACCGGTAAACTCAAGGCGGACCAGCGGATAACTTCCGGCCACTCGCTCTTGCTGAAGACGAGCCTGATAATCATCAGGAATGGAAAGATCCAGCGTGGAGCGGATAAATTCATGCGCCAGTTCGGTTTTCGGGTGAGCAAAAATCTCTCCCACAGAGCCTTTTTCCACCAATTCACCGCCGCCAATAATGGCTACCTCATGACAGATACTTTTTACAACATCCATCTCATGGGTGATCAGCAGCATAGTGATATTGAGCTTTCGGTTGATCTCTTTAAGCAGTTCCAGAATCGACTGAGTGGTTGCCGGATCAAGCGCACTTGTTGCTTCATCACAAAGCAGCACTTTTGGATCCGAAGCAAGCGCACGGGCGATGGCAACACGCTGCTTCTGGCCGCCACTCAGGTTTGCCGGGTAGGTATCACGCTTATCAGCCAGGCCAACCAGTGTCAGTAGTTCAGAGACTTTCTCTTCGATGTGAGACTGCTCTTTTCCGGCCAGTTCCAGCGGAAGCGCAATGTTTTCAAACACAGTACGTGAAGAAAGCAGATTGAAGTGCTGAAAGATCATGCCGATATTTCGGCGTGCTTCGCTTAATTCTGCTTTAGATAATTTGGTTAAATCAACACCATCAACCACTACCTTGCCTGATGTTGGTGCTTCCAGCATGTTTACACAACGGATCAGTGTGCTTTTCCCTGCACCTGACGAGCCGATAACCCCAAAGATAGTGCCCTGCGGGATAGTCAGGTTTATATCTTTCAGGGCGTTGATAGCTTTAGCTCCCTGATAGAAAACCTTGTTTACTTGAGAAATTTCAATCATGTAAAAACCTGTGCGAAGCAAATAACCGCAATAGCATAATATTTTGCATTGCGAATGAACTGGTAGAGGATGCTATTGTGAATGGAAGTTTAAGTCAATAGATATTTTTACGTCTAGATGGCTAAACGGGTTGGGTGGTAAGGTTGATTTGTAATGGGATATAAGGAATGGGTATAAGAAACTGGGCTATGGGGCTATGGGGCTATGGGGCTATGGGGCTATGGGGCTATGGGGCTATGGGGTGACTCTCCCTATAGCCCTAAAGGACGAAGTCCGTCCCATAGCCCCATCGCCCAATACCCAAATATATATTTCGTGCCAACCGCCCCAATAAGTGCAATAATTTCGTTGATATAGCGTATAAGAGGACAGAACCTTGGCTAAACCTGCCGTGTTTTTAGACCGTGATGGTGTGATTAATGTTGATCACGGATATGTGCATGATGAGCATGACTTTGAATTTATCGATGGTGTTTTTGAGGCGACGAAACAGCTTAAAGATATGGGGTATCTTTTGGTTATGGTCACCAATCAGGCCGGTATTGCACGAGGTTATTACACTGAAGACAGGTTCTTATCTCTGACTCAGTGGATGGACTGGAACTTTGTTGATAACGGTGTTGAGTTTGATGGTTTTTATTACTGCCCTCATCACCCTGAGCACGGAACTGGTACTTACAAACAGGACTGTGATTGTCGTAAGCCAAAGCCGGGAATGCTTGTATCTGCGCGTGATTACCTGAAAATTGATATGGCTAACTCAATAATGGTTGGAGATAAAACAGGGGATCTGGAAGCGGCTGAAGCGGCTGGCGTTGGGACTAAGATCCTTGTTCGTACCGGTAAGCCGGTGACTGAAAAAGGTGAAGCCCTTGCCACAGCTGTACTGGATAGCATCAAAGATGTTCCTGGCTTTATTTCAAACCGATAAACAGAAGTAACTTTGTCGTTTTATGAGTAAAAAGCTGACCATTCATGATATAGCCAAACTTGCCGGGGTGGGGAAGTCAACCGTATCCCGGGTTCTGACCAATGATCCTAAGGTAAAACCTGAAACCAGAGCGCTGGTGGAAAGGGTGATTGAAGAGTCAGGCTATGTTCCCTCCAAATCGGCTCAGTCTATGCGCGGGGGGAGTCAGAAAGTGATTGGCGTTATTATCTCCCGTCTGGATTCTCCTTCAGAAAACCGCGCCGTAAGCAGCATCCTTAACTCGCTCTATTCTGCCGGGTACGATGTTGTGATTATGGAGAGCCAGTTCGATGTTAATAAAACCAATGAACATCTGGATGTGCTGAAAAAGCGTAACGTCGATGGTGTGATTCTGTTTGGCTTTACAGGTTGCGATGTAAAAAAACTGGCAGGCTGGAAGTCAAAAATGGTGGTTATTGCCATGGATGTGCAGGAAGTTTCATCCATCAACTACGATAACCGGGGTGTAATCGTCAAAGCTCTGCGGCACCTTGAACAAAAAGGCTTTTCTGAAATCAGCTACATAGGTGTAGACAGAAGCGACCGGACAACAGGTGAGCTTCGTCTTGACGCTTATCTGCAATGGTGTGACACCAATAAGGTGCAGCCTAATTACGCAACAGGTCAGCTTAATCACGAAAGTGCCTACCAGCTGGTGGATCAGGTGCTGACTCCGTCCACGCAGGCGATAGTCTGCGCCAGTGATACCCTTGCCCTTGGGGTGATAAAAAGGCTCCAGGAGCTGGGCAAAGAAGAGGTCACTGTGACCGGTGTGGGCGGCAATGATCTGCTCTCATTTATGTTCCCAAATGTATTTAGTGTGGATCCCGGTTATGAAGAGGCAGGGCGAAGCGCCGCTGATCTACTGATCAAACAATTGACCGGACAAACAGAAGACATTCACCTGACTCAAATTCCTGTTTATTAAGAATATTTCCGCCCCCATCCCTCGTTCCCATGCTCCAGCGTGGGAATGCATACCAGACTTAAATTATCCAGTCATAGTGTGATTTTTTCCAAGCATATTTTCTTTAATTTCATAACCTTACGTAGAAGATTTTACCCCCGGTATGCATTCCCACGCTGGAGTGGGAACGAGAGGGCTTCTACTCGATTAAGGCGTTGAATTATAGGGTTTTGAAGATCTTTTATGTGATCGCATTCAATAAATGGGACTGTTCCCATTTCCGGTTTTTATTTTCGGGGTTAATATATCGCCAGTTTTTGGGACTGTTCCCATTCATTTAAAAACAGTCCATTTGTTATAATTAAATTAATCGATAACGGGTAGAGAATTATGAGTAAGATTGCAAAGCAAGATATTGCTCGTCTTATTGAACTGGTTGGTGGTGGCGACAATATCGCTAGCGTTAGCCACTGTCTGACGAGACTGCGTTTTGTGCTGAATGATACTGATGCGGCAGATGTAAAAGCGCTGGAAAAACTGGCGATGGTAAAGGGCTGCTTTACTAACGCCGGTCAGTTTCAGGTTGTAATTGGTACAGAAGTGGATGAAGTTTATAAGCTTCTTATCGATATGGCTGGCAAAAAAGCAGCATCTAAGGATGAAGCTAAACTGGCCGCTCGTCAGAATATGAACATTCTGGAACGTGGTATCTCCCATTTAGCCGAAATTTTTGTACCACTGCTTCCGGCAATTATCACGGGTGGTCTGATCCTTGGTTTCCGTAACGTCATTGGCGATATCAGAATGTTTGATGGCCAGACGCTGACGCAAATCAGTCAGTTCTGGGCAACGGTTCACTCCTTCCTGTGGCTGATTGGTGAAGCTATCTTCTTCTTCCTGCCGGTTGGTGTCTGCTGGTCTACGGTTAAGAAGCTAGGTGGTACGCCGATTCTGGGTATTACGCTTGGTGTGACCCTGGTCTCCCCTCAGCTGATGAATGCTTACCTGATTGGTAAACAGGTGCCTGAAGCCTGGGACTTTGGTCTGTTTGTGATTGAAAAAGTGGGCTATCAGGCGCAGGTTATCCCGGCAATGCTGGCAGGTATTGCTCTGGCGTTTATTGAAACCAGCCTGAAGCGTGTTGTGCCGTCTTACCTGTACCTTGTGGTTGTGCCGTTTGTTTCAATCCTGGTGTCTGTTGTTCTGGCTCACTCACTAATCGGTCCTTTCGGCCGTGTTATCGGTGACGGTGTGGCTTATGCTGCCAAAGCGGCAATGACAGGTGATTTTGCTGTGCTTGGCGCAATGGTGTTTGGTTTCTTCTATGCACCTCTGGTTATCACAGGTGTTCACCACACAACTAACGCCGTTGACCTTCAACTGATGCAGGAACTTGGCGGTACGCCTATCTGGCCTCTGATTGCTTTGTCTAACATTGCTCAGGCATCGGCTGTTGTGGGTATTATCATGATCAGTAAAAAGAATGGTGAGCGTGATATCTCTGTACCGGCTGCGATTTCTGCTTACCTGGGCGTAACAGAGCCTGCCATGTACGGTATTAACCTGAAGTACAAATTCCCTATGCTGAGCGCAATGGTTGGTTCAGCTATCGCAGCGGCAATCTGTGGCAGTGCTGGTGTTATGGCGAATGGTATCGGTGTGGGTGGTCTTCCGGGCATCCTGTCTATTCAGCCTCAGTACTGGACGATTTATGCAATCGCAATGCTGGTTGCGATTATTCTTCCGGCCTTCCTGACCCTGTTCTTCTATAAAAGAGCGCAAGTAAAAGGCAGCCTTGAAGTTGCAAGCGCTTAACCCCGATTGAGTGGCCACCTTGGCCACTCACCTTTCTTTTCTGTAAGTGAGTTATGACCATGAATGCAAATGATCAACTGTGGTGGAAAACCGCCACGATTTATCAGATCTATCCTAAAAGTTTTTGTGACAGCACAGATAAAGGTACCGGGGATATTCAGGGAATTATTTCCAAACTGGATTATCTGAAGCTTCTTGGTATTGATGCTATCTGGCTGACACCTGTGTACGAATCGCCAATGGTGGATAACGGTTACGATATCTCGGACTATTTCGCCATTAATCCTGAATTTGGCACCATGTCCGATTTTGATGAACTGCTGGAGCAGGCGCACCAGCGCGGCATCCGTATCATTATGGACATTGTGGTAAATCACACTTCTACCGAGCATGCCTGGTTTAAGTCTGCACTGGGTAACAAGAACAGCCCGTACCGTGATTACTACATCTGGAAAGATCCTGTGGAGGGTCAGGCACCGACCAACTGGGAATCTAAGTTTGGCGGCAACGCCTGGGAGCTGGATGAGAAAACCGGTCAGTACTATCTGCACCTGTTTGCAAAAGAGCAGGCAGATCTGAACTGGGAAAACCCGAAAGTCAGAGAAGAAGTGAAGTCTGTGATTGAGTTCTGGGCGGAGAAGGGCGTGGATGGATTCCGTCTGGATGTGATTAACCTGATCTCCAAGCAGCAGGACTTTCCTAACGATGATATCGGTGACGGTCGCCGCTTCTATACCGATGGCCCGCGTGTTCATGAATACCTTCAGGAAATCAGCGAAGCGGTATTCCAGAAGTATGGTTCAGTTACCGTTGGTGAGATGTCCTCTACCACGCTTGAGCACTGCCAGCAGTACTCATCGCTGGATAACAAAGAGCTTTCCATGGTGTTTAATTTCCACCACCTGAAAGTGGACTACACAAATGGTGATAAGTGGACAAAAGCCCCTTTTGACTTTTTGCAGCTTAAGCAGATCTTTAACCACTGGCAGACAGGCCTGAACGGTAAAGGCTGGGGCGCAATTTTCTGGTGTAACCATGATCAGCCGCGTGTTGTCAGCCGTCTTGGTGACGATCAGAACTACCGTGTGGAATCAGCCAAGATGCTGGGGGCTTCTGTGCATATGATGCAGGGCACACCGTATGTGTATCAGGGGGAAGAGATCGGCATGACCAACCCTCACTACACAGATATCAGTCAGTATCAGGATGTTGAAAGTACCAATATGTACGACATTATGGTCAATCAGCAGGGCGTGGAACAGGCTGCAATGCTGGCAATCCTTGACCAGAAGTCCCGTGATAACTCCCGGACACCGATGCAGTGGAACCGGGAAAAATACTCTGGTTTCTCTAAGGGTAAACCATGGCTTGAAGTGGCAGCTAATTATTCAGAAGTGAATGCCGCATCTGCGGTTGATGATCAGGATTCAGTGTTTTATTTCTATCAGAAACTGATTCAGTTGCGTAAAGATATTCCGGTTATCACTAGCGGCGATTATCTTGACCTTCTGCCTGAGCACAAGCAGGTGTTCTGTTATGCGCGCCGTGATAGTAAGCAGACACTTATCTGCGTAAATAACTATTATGGTGAAGAGGCTGAATGTACAGTTCCGGCGGAGTTTGAGCTAAGCAAGGCAAGCTGCCTGCTTTCAAACTACCCGGTGGAAGAGTCGCAAAATAACCTGGTACTCAGGCCTTATGAGTGCAGAATTTTGCTGATTGAGAGCTGATAAGGTGAACTCCTGCACTGGGATTGGTATTACCAGTGCAGGAGTTCTTTAATCAACCATAGGTAACAATATACCGGTTTGGCTTATGGTTCATGGTAAGGACCATATTAATCACAATGGCCCCGGTTACTGACAGGGCGATAGTCCATACTGAAACAAAAAACAGAGAAGCGATCAGTATGCCTGCGTCAATCAGCATCTGAACTTTACCCGCCGGAATGCCTTTTTTATCCTGAATCAGCAGGCAAAATATATTGAACCCTCCCAGGCTGGAGCGGTGACGGAAAAGGATCAGCATTCCCAGCCCCATCAATAGTCCGCCGGCAACGGCACAATAGATTTCATTGATTGAATCCAGCTTAATTACCAGATCGGCGTGATCTGCGAAAATGGAAACCAGTCCCCCGGAAATTACGCTGTTTACCGCAAATGTTTTGCCGTAGCGTTTCCATCCCAGATAGTAAAACGGACAGTTAAGCACAAAATAGAGGGTTCCGAAGGTGAGCGGAATTATCTGATTTAAAAGCAGAGCTAAACCGGCCGTGCCGCCTGTCAGCAGATCCGCTGATTGCAGCAAAAATACGCCCTGCGCAGTGAGAAATGTACCGGTTAAGATGGCAACCCAATCTTCTTTGTGTGTGTGTTTTTCAGCCATTATTAAAATCATCTTACCTATAATGGCTGGAATCTTATTAAAAAACTTATATTTTCTGTAGCTTGGGGGGGAATTTAGTGGTAAACATGTGTAATTCACTTTTTACGGAGTGTAAAGCAGGAAATTGACAGCGGACAACCAGAACTGGTCAGGCCTGCTGTTTAATGAAGTTAATTCACATGGAACATGAAAATTCTGCATAAAGAAATGCTGGCAAGTGGCTTTCTGACTTAAGTCAAATTAGGTAGAATATTGCCACTTATCAGAGTGACGAAAACGTTTGCTCGGAGCATTTTACGTTTCGTTGTGTGGTTTTTAGGAAATTTCAGATTATCTGAGTCAGGAGATACAGATGCTAAAGCGTGACATGAACATCGCTGATTATGATGCGGAGCTATTCGCAGCCATCCAGGAAGAGACTCTTCGCCAGGAAGAGCATATTGAGCTAATTGCTTCAGAAAACTACACCAGCCCACGCGTTATGGAAGCTCAGGGCTCTCAGCTAACTAACAAGTATGCAGAAGGCTATCCGGGTAAGCGCTACTACGGTGGTTGTGAGTATGTAGACAAGGCAGAAGCACTGGCGATTGACCGTGCATGTCAGCTATTTGAGTGTGAGTACGCGAACGTTCAGCCTCACTCAGGTTCTCAGGCGAACAGCGCGGTTTACATGGCGCTTCTTAAGCCAGGCGACACAGTTCTTGGTATGAGCCTTGCTCACGGTGGTCACCTGACTCACGGTTCACCGGTAAACTTCTCTGGTAAGCACTACAACGTCATTCCTTACGGTATCGATGACGCAGGTCAAATCAACTACGATGAGATGGAAGCACTTGCTCTTGAGCACAAGCCTAAGATGATCATCGGTGGTTTCTCTGCTTACTCTCAGGTGGTTGACTGGGCTCGCATGCGTGAAATCGCAGACAAAGTAGATGCTTACCTGTTTGTTGATATGGCGCACGTTGCCGGTCTTATCGCTGCTGGCGTATACCCGACTCCACTGCCGCACGCGCACGTTGTAACAACAACAACTCACAAGACTCTTGCTGGCCCACGTGGCGGTCTGATCCTGTCTAACGCTGGCGAAGACATGTACAAGAAGCTGAACTCAGCGGTATTCCCTGGCGGTCAGGGTGGTCCTCTGATGCACGTAATCGCTGGTAAAGCGGTAGCGTTTAAAGAAGCGATGGAGCCAGAGTTCAAAGAGTACCAGCAGCGCGTGGTTGTAAACGCAAAAGCTATGGTTGCTGAGTTTATCGCTCGTGGCTACAAGATCGTTTCTGGTTCGACAGAAAACCACCTGTTCCTTGTTGACCTGATCGACAAAGACATCACAGGTAAAGAAGCAGACGCAGCGCTTGGTGCAGCAAACATCACGGTAAACAAAAACTCAGTACCAAACGACCCACGCAGCCCGTTTGTGACTTCTGGTATCCGCGTTGGTACACCAGCAATCACTCGCCGTGGCTTCACAGAAGAAGACGCGAAGAACCTTGCAGGCTGGATGTGTGACGTGCTTGATAACATTAACGACGAAGCGGTTATCGAGGCGACTAAGGCTAAGGTTTTAGAGATTTGTAAGCGTCTTCCGGTTTATGCGTAATTAAGAAAGGCCCTGGGCCCTGGGAACGGACTTCGTCCTATGGGCTCTGGGAGTAAGGCGGGTAAGATGGCCTGCTTTGATTGAAATATAAATCCCCGCATTATTTAAAATAAGCGGGGATTTTTTGTTTTCTCGAAAGTTTCTATCGCCACTTTCCCAGGGCCTAACAGGGAGCGCAGCGACCGTCCAAGGGCCCAGGGCCCCAAAAACTACTCGTCCTTATTTATACTAAGCGTAGTCCCCGACTTACACTGAAACGAATAATACCGGCGGCTTTCGTTAAACTTAGACAGGCCTTCGCCGGTGCAGTAGTCGATGTTGATATCACGCATGATTTCAAGGGTGTCTTCACTGTTCATGGTGAACTTAGAACCATCGGCACAGATAATACGTACACGGCCGTCATCGCTGACAGAGTAGACATCCACTTCGGTGTTGCACAGCTCAAATGACGCATCCAGATAATTGTCATTCTGAGTGTTGTTTGATGAGCACCCGGTCAGAGCGAGTGCCATTGCTACTGCCAAAAAACCTAGCTTTTTCATACGACTTTTCCTTTTCAGTCAATCTTTGGACTTGAGTATTTATAGTTTAGTAGACCATGCCAAAATTCTTGAGTTCATTTTTGAATTTAGAACAAAATTTTCTACTTTACTTCAACACCCTGAGCCTGAAGATCAGCGTGATAGGAAGATCGCACAAACGGGCCACAGGCTGCATGGGTAAACCCAAGGTCTAAGGCAACCTGTTTCAGCTCGTCGAACTCTTCAGGCGGAACATAACGTTCTACCGGCAGATGGTGGCGGCTTGGTGCCAGATACTGTCCCAGTGTCAGCATGGTTACACCATGAGCGCGAAGATCTTTCAGAACTTCGATAATCTCTTCTTTGGTTTCACCCAGTCCCATCATCAGGCCTGATTTGGTCGGTATATCAGGGTGTTGCTCTTTGAACTTTTTCAGCAGTTCCAGAGACCACTTATAGTTTGCACCCGGACGCGCTTTTCGGTACAGGCGCGGCGCGGTTTCAAGGTTGTGGTTAAATACATCCGGCGGGCTATCTTTCAGGATATCCAGAGCTTTGTCCATTCTTCCGCGGAAGTCAGGAACCAGAGTCTCGATTTTTATCTCAGGGTTTTTCGCACGAATTTCCCGGTTACAGTCAGCAAAATGCGCGGCGCCACCGTCTCTCAGGTCATCACGGTCAACAGAAGTGATAACGACATATTTCAGGTCCATATCCTGAATGGTAGTTGCAAGGTGTGCCGGCTCTTCCGGGTCAGGGGCTACCGGTCTGCCATGGGCAACGTCACAGAAAGGGCAGCGTCGGGTGCAGATTGCACCAAGGATCATAAAGGTTGCCGTTCCGTGGTTAAAGCACTCTGCAAGGTTCGGGCATGAAGCCTCTTCGCAGACGGAATGAAGATTATTTTTGCGCATAGCAGATTTTATATTCTGAATTCGCTTGCTGTCTGATGGCAGCTTAATCTTCATCCATTCCGGTTTTCTCAGAACTTCCTTCTCTTCTGATGGCAGGTTTTTGGTCGGAATCAGAGCCATCTTGTCGGCGTCTCTGTATTTAACGCCTTTTTCCATTTGAATTGGTTTGCTCATATGCTTCAGTGTCTACCTGTTATGTTTATTTGTGCTCTGTTACCTGGGTATAGTTCAGAGCGGCTACCAGCTCTTTAACCAGTATTTTGCTGATATCATCCAGATCATCCGGACCACCCAGATCCCGGGTTTGTATCATTTCCATTCCGGCATAACCGCACGGATTGATTCTCAGGAAGGGTGAAAGGTCCATATTGACGTTCAGTGCCAGACCGTGGAAAGAACACCCCTTACGAATTCTCAGACCGAGGGAGCAAATCTTTCGTTCGTCAACGTACACTCCGGGCGCATCCGGTCTTGCTCTTGATGAAATACCGAACTGCTCAAGGGTCTGGATAACGATATTTTCTATATGAGTGACAAGGTCCCGCACGCCTAACTTTTTTCTTTTCAGGTTAATCAGAAAATAGGCTACCAGCTGTCCGGGGCCGTGATAGGTTACCTGTCCGCCTCTGTCACTCTGCACTACGGGAATATCTCCGGTTTCCAGTAAGTGCTCTGCTTTTCCGGCCTGACCCTGGGTAAATACCGGGTTGTGTTCTACAAGCCAGATTTCATCAATAGTATCGTCAGTTCTGGAGTTGGTAAAGTCATGCATGGCCTGCCATACAGGTTGGTAATCTTGAAGCCCCAGATGTTTTACAACAAGTCGATCTGCTACGTTTTCCACTTCCGGTACCTGTATAGCGAATTAATAAAGTAAAATGATTATAAACTGCTTTGTGGCGAGGAACTAGGCTTAGCTACACAAATTTAAATTTTTTTTAATATCTAAAAAAAGATTGAACGCCGGATACAAAAACAGCGGCTTAATGCCGCTGTTCTGAACCCGCTTTTAAAGAACCATTCGAACAATTTCGATTTCGCCCAGCTCTTTATAAAGTGTTTCAACCTGCTCGATAGAAGTTGCAGTGATAGTAACAGAAACTGAGTTATAAGTTCCTTTACCACTTGGCTTTACAGTCGGGCTGTAATCACCAGGAGCATGTTTCTGAATCACTTCCAGAACCAGCTCTGGAAGTTCAGGTTTTGCATAGCCCATTACCTTGTAGGTGAACTGACAAGGAAATTCTAACAGGTCTTTTAGCTTTGGTTGTTCTTGCATGACTTATTCCGGATGGGGATTTGTTGAGGCGGAATATTACTCGGATTAAAATGGGAACTCAAGAGGAAAGGGGATTTGGCCCTGGGAACGGACTTCGTCCTACAGGCCCTGGGCCCTTGGAAGTGCGGTTATTTGACCTAGGGCCCAGCAGGGAGCGAAGCGACCGCTCCCAGGGCCTAGGGCCAAATATTAGAACCAGCTCTTAAACAGCAGCACAATATAATCAATCAGACGACTAAACAAACTACCCTGATCAACATCTTCCAGTGCCAGAAGCGGGTATTCTGCGATATCTTCACCGTCAACCTGGTAGTAAAGCGTACCAACTACGTCGCCCTGGGTGATTGGGGCTTCAAGCTCTTTTTCCAGAACGAAGCTTGCTTTCAGGTTTTTAGCCTGGCCGCGTGGAAGGGTTACGTAGGTATCCTGGCTTACGCCCAGTGCAACGGTTTCCTGTGAACCCATCCAGATACGTTCATTTACGAAGGTTTCACCCGCTTTGTGTGGAGCAACGGTTTCGAAGAAACGGAAGCCGTAGTTAAGCAGCTTTTTGCTTTCTGCCTTACGGGCATTTTCGCTCTTGGTTCCCATCACAACTGCAACAAGGCGCATCTTGCCTTCAGTTGCTGAGCTTACCAGGCTATAACCTGCTTTTGATGTGTGACCGGTTTTGATGCCGTCCACATTCATGCTCTTATCCCACAGTAGACCGTTACGGTTGTACTGTGTGATGCCGTTATAGGTGAACTGTTTTTCCTTGTAGATAGCATACTCTTCCGGTACATCGCGGATAAGTGCGCGACCAAGAAGGGCCATATCGTAAGGTGTTGAGTACAGGCTCGCATTATCGAGACCGTGTACGTTGGCAAAATTGGTATTTGTCATGCCGATGGACTGAGCCCATGCATTCATCAGGTCAACAAACGCATCTTCTGAGCCGGCAACATGTTCTGCCATTGCTACACAAGCGTCATTACCCGACTGGATGATGATACCGCGGTTAAGGTCTTCTACTTTTACCGTAGTACCCACTTCAATAAACATCTTAGAAGAGTCAGGGTAGTTCTTAGCCCAGGCATTTTTACTGATTACAACATCATCCTGAAGAGAGATATTACCGCGAGCCAGTTCCTGACCGATAACATAACTTGTCATCATCTTGGTCAGACTTGCAGGAGAAAGTTTGGTGTCTTTTTCCTTCTCTGCCAGTACCTTGCCTGAGTTATAGTCAATCAGTACATAGCCTTTAGCTGCGATCTGAGGTGCATCCGGTACCACAATCGGTGCCGCCTGAGCTGTGCCGGCAGCAAATACTGAAGTTGTGATAAGTAGAGATTTAAGTAATGTTTTTGACTTATTCATTTTGTATGTAATCAATTTGAATGTTTAAAAGCTTAATGGTCCGTATCTTAGCAGAATCATTCAGATTCGTCAGGATAACTGACTGATGCGATAGCACTATGACAAAAAACGAGACGTTACGCCACAATGATTTACTGTGAGACTTTCTTTATAAAAGCCTCCGGGTAGCCCTGTTGCCTGATTTTTTCCAGCGCTGCTTCCGTTTTTAAAAAGTCATCAAAGGGGCCGACCATCACTCTGAAGTTGTTTTTCTGCTTTTCGATAAAAGTGCTGACAGAAAGCTTAGCAGATAAAGTATCAGCCAGTGACTGTGTTCTTTGCTGGTGCCCAGATGCTGCAACCTGAATAGCAAATTGCTGCAGTTTTGAGTCATTGGTTTTCTTTACGGAAATATGTTCGATTTCTACATTCGCTGTGCCTGTAGCTATCACGCCCAGCTTATAGGCAGCGGCATAGCTCAGGTCGATAATTCGCCCTTTATGAAAGGGGCCGCGGTCGTTCAGTCTGACAATGGCGGTTTTTCCATTATCCAGGTTAGTAACCTTTACGTAGCTTGGAATAGGCAGGGTTTTATGGGCGGCTGACATGGAATACATGTCATACACTTCGCCGTTTGAGGTCTGGTGGCCGTGGAATTTTTTTCCGTACCAGGAAGCGATACCTTTCTGGCGGAAGCCTTCAGGATTTTTGAGTACGGTATAGGACCCACCTCTCACGGTATAGCTGCCGTTTCCGCCACGGCTATAAGGCTCGTAAACAGGCTGCACATCTTCGATATGCTCAACGGAAATTGGCTTCTCCGGCGCTTCATCTTCAGAAAGCGAATAGCGTCCGGAGCCCGAGCATCCGGCAAGAGCAAGAATAACCAGCGCTGTCAGAAAACGGTATCTGTTTATTATGTGGCTTTTGATAGCATGCTCCTGTGAGTGTGGATAGACATCAGAATGCCAAAACCTGCCATCAATGTCACCATGGATGTGCCGCCATAACTGATTAGCGGTAGCGGAACCCCCACCACCGGCAGAATACCGCTTACCATGCCAATGTTTACAAACACATAAACGAAGAAGCTCAGTACGATACTGCCTGCCATCATACGGCCAAATGCAGTTTGTGCATTACTGGCCAGGAACAGACCTCTGCCGATTATAAAAAGGTAAAGTGAAAGCAGTACCAGTATGCCCAGCATTCCCCACTCTTCAGCGATAACGGCGAAAATAAAGTCGGTATGCCGCTCCGGAAGAAATTCCAGCTGTGACTGAGTGCCATGAAGCCAGCCTTTACCGCTTAATCCGCCTGAGCCTATGGCGATTTTACTCTGAATAATGTGATAACCGGCTCCCAGCGGATCCGACTCAGGATCAAACAGCGTTCTTACCCGGACCTTCTGATATTCCCGCATCAGGAAGAACCATAAAATGGGAATAAAGGCACCCACTGCCATTGCTGCTGCAAAGATGATTCTCCAGCTGATACCGGCCAGGAAGATAACAAATATCCCCGAAGCCGCGATAAGGATGGAGGTGCCAAGGTCTGGCTGTTTTGCGATCAGTATCGTCGGCACAAAGACCAGAACCAGTGAAATAACCAGAGTGGTCAGGGTTGGTGGCAGCGGTTTTCTGCCAATAAATCTGGCAACCATCAGTGGCACCGCCAGTTTCAGAAGCTCTGAAGGCTGGAAGCGGACAAAACCCAGATTAAGCCAACGCTGCGCACCTTTAGAGGCTTCACCGAAGAAGAGCACGCCAAACAACAGGCCAACACCGGCCACAAACAGGATCGGAGCCAGAGCTTCATAGGTTCTGGGAGAGAGCTGGGCCAGAAATACCATTACGCCAAGTGACAAGCCCATTCTCATGGCCTGGCGGTCCATCATGCCCATATCCTGGCCGCTGGCACTGTACATAATCAGCAAACCAAAGCCCATCATAAGTATCAGGCCGATAAGCAGCGGCAGGTCAATATGAAGCCGTTCAAAAAAGATTCGACTCTTGCCGGTAGAAGGATCCAGTTTCATCTTTACTCAGCCTCGTCTTGGTTTTCTAACAATATGTGGTCAAAAATCTTACGCACCACGGGAGCGGCATTTGAGGAGCCGCCACCGGCGTTTTCCAGTACCACGGATGCAACGATTTCCGGCTCTTCAAGAGGTGCAAAACCAGTAAACAGAGCGTGGTCATGAAGATGTTCGGCCAGCTCTTCTGCTTTATATTCTTCATCTTCCTTCAAACCAAAGACTTGCGCAGTACCCGATTTACCACCACTTTTATATTTCAGATTCTGGAAGGCGCGGCGGGCGGTGCCTTTTTTACCATGGTTAACCAGATACATGCCCTCAATGGAAATATCCCAGAACTTATCTGGTACACCGGTAATTGGTGGGTAAGTTTCTACCGGTTCAAGCGTATGAAGGCTTGGTGTCTGCGAAGTATCTATGGTTGAACGCAGAAGATGCGGCGGCATCACTTCACCCCGGTGGATCAGTACAGAGGTTGCCTTGGCAATTTGCAGCGGAGTGGCAGTCCAGTACCCCTGACCGATACCCACAGGAATCGTATCGCCCTGATACCATGGAGTGCGGTGCCTATCCATTTTCCACTCTCTTGACGGCATGTTGGCTCTGCTCTCTTCGTGGATATCTATGCCTGTGTACTCACCAAATCCAAACTTGGTCATCCATTTGGACAGGTTATCGATGCCCATATCGTAGGCAACCTGATAGAAGAAGGTATCAACGGACTCTTCAATAGACTGGGTCACATTCACCCGGCCGTGGCCCCATTTTAACCAGTCGCGGAATGGTTTGGTTTTGGAGTTTGGTATCTTCCAGTAGCCAGGGTCATTTCGTGTTGTATAGGGTGTTATCACCTCTTCCTGAAGTGCTGCGATGGCGATAAATGGCTTAACCGTGGATGCAGGAGGGTAGATACCCAGTGTTGTCCTGTTTACCAGAGGTCTGTTGGTATCGTTCAGCAGTGCGCGGTAGTCTTTTCCTGAGATACCATGCACAAAATCATTCGGGTCGTAGCTTGGGCTGGATACCATAGCCAGAATGCCGTTGTCAGCAGGATCCAGCACAACGGCCGAGCCTCTTCGGTTGTCAAGCAACTCATAGACATACAGCTGCAGGTCAATATCCAGGTTGAGGACAAGATCTTTTCCCGGTACCGGAGGAACATACTTCAGAGTGCGGATAATTCTGCCGCGGCTGTTTACCTCAACTTCCTGATAGCCGGGCTTGCCGTGCAGAACGTCTTCATAATAACGCTCGATACCCAGCTTACCGATATCGTGAGTGGCCTGATAGTCCGCTTCCTTCTCTTCTCTGATGAGCTTTTGCATATCCCGGTCGTTAATCCTGGATACATAACCGAGCACATGGGTCAGGGCTTCACCGTATGGATAGAAGCGCTTCAGAACCGCGGATACTTCCACGCCCGGGAAGCGGTACTGGTGAACAGAGAAAATAGCCACCTGCTCCTCGGTCAGCTGAGTGAGCAGAGGGACAGACTTAAATCGTCTGGTGCGCCTTCTTTCCTTATGGAAAGATTCTATGCGTTCTGGAGAGATTTCCAGAATTTCCTGAAGACGCAGTATTGTGCCATCAATGTCTTTGATCTTTTCCGGGATCAGATCCAGCGTATAGACAGGGCGGTTTTCAGCAAGAAGTTTACCGTTTCTGTCGTAAATCAGTCCGCGGTTTGGTGCGATAGGCACTACTTTAATCCGGTTGTCATTTGAACGGGTTTTGTAGTCCTGATATTGATTGACCTGAATGTTGTAGAGGTTAGCGATAAGAACGCCAACCAGAGCAACGATTCCCAGGAAAGAAACCACAGCCCGGTTGCGGAACAGTGAGAGCTCCGCTTTATGATCCCTGATTTGAGTACGTCTGCGTCTCATTCGTCCTATTCTCTGTGATAAGGATGATTTGCCGTGATACTCCACGCACGGTACAGGCTTTCAGCCATGACGACCCGGACAAGAGGGTGGGGCAGGGTTAGCGGTGACAGCGACCAGCTTTGATCAGCCGCCGCTTTACAGGCGGGCGCCAGTCCTTCAGGGCCACCAATAAGGATAGATACATCTCTGCCATCCAGTTTCCAGCTGTCAAGCTGCTGAGCCAGTTGCGGGGTGTCCCAGCGTTTACCCGGAATATCGAGAGTGACGATTCGGTTTCCTTTCGGCACTGCAGCTAACATCAGTTCACCTTCTTTCTGAAGGATTCTGGCGATATCGGCATTTTTACCACGCTTGCCGGCGGGTATTTCCACAAGCTCAAGCGGCATATCATGCGGGAACCGGCGTTTATATTCCTGAAAGCCCTCTTCTACCCATTTGGGCATTTTTGTTCCGACGGCGATTAGCTGGATTTTCAAAACTTAGCTCCACAACTTTTCTAGCTGGTATAACTCGCGCTGCTCTTCCTGCATAACATGAACCATCACATTGCCCATATCCAGAACAACCCACTCGCCTTCGTTTTCACCATCGATGCCGTATGGTGCAAGTCCTGCGGTTTTCGCTTCTTTTGCGACATTGTCAGCGATAGAGGCAACATGTCTTTTCGAGGTTCCGGTACAGATAACCATATAGTCTGTGATGCTGGATTTGCCGGTAACGTCTAAAGTTACGATGTCCAGGGCCTTCATATCATCTGCTTTGTCGACAAGAAAGTCTTTTAGCTCATTAAGTTGCAAAGTTTTACCTCTAATAAATTACATTGTCTGCGCTTGGGCGAATTATATCACCCTTTAGCCAGGAAAAGGGATACTGCTATCTTGCCGGGGCTCGGGAGAGCAAAACTCGACCGAAAGCTGGGTAAGTTGTGGCCAGCAGGAATCTTCATATTGAGTTTTAGCCAGAATCTCTGCCTGAGCAAGTTGCTTGTACATGGCTTTCAGATTATCTGCGGATAACCGGGTCAGTGCCGCCTGATACAGCGGGCGTTTGTTTTGCCAGATTCTGTACTGGTCGAACAGGCGTCCCAGGGGTTGAGTCTGACTCTCTTTTTTCAGTTGCATAAGCTGGCTGAACTCACGCTGCAGTGTGCGCAGTAAGATTACCGGTTCTGTGCCTTCAGTCTGAAGCTGGCGCAGTATTCTCATCGCTCGTTTGGGCTTTCCTGCCAGCAGGGCATCCATCCAGTGAAAGGGGGTGAAGTGATTGTGCCGGCTCAGGGCCTCTTCCACTCTTACCAGAGTAAGCACTCCGTCCGGATAGAGCAGGGCCAGTTTTTCCAGACTCTGCACCAGAGCAAGCAGGTTACCCTCATGCCACTGAGCCAGCATCTGAAGTGCTTCCTGATCCGGCTGTAAACCGAGTTGTCGGCAGCGGGTGTTGATAAATCCCGGTAGTCTTTGGGTGTCCGGCGTTAAGCAGCTTACCCAGGTTCCACGTTGATTTAAGGTCTTAAACCACTTGGCATTTTCCTGCTGACGGGTAAGTTTTGAGCCGGTGACAATAAGAATAATGTCGCTATGCAGGGATTCACTAAGAGAAACAAGTTCTTTACTGATGGTGACATTTACTCCTGACTCAGGGATTTCCAGCTCGATGATCTGTCTGGAAGAGAACAGGCTTAATGCCTGAGTACAGTCGTAAACATCATTCCAGTTAATGCTGCTATCAACGGAAAAGTAGTGTCGCTCTTCAAATCCGGCGGACCGGGCTGCTTTATAAATCAGATCCCGGCTTTCGGTAATCAGCAGTGGCTCGTTGCCAAACAGCAGGTATACGCCACTTAGCTGTCTTTTCAGGTTATCCGCAAGTTTGTCAGCAAACAGACGCATTAATTGGACTGCTCTTGGGTTTCTTCTTTCTGCTCAGGTTTGATTTTGATATGTTCAAATTCTTCTTCAGAAATCTGACCCTGTTTGATCTCGTGGTTCAGACGGGCCAACTGGCGCATAATCTGGCGTGATGCCTGTTTGATCATCTCTTCTTCCAGCGTATCTTCTTCCACAGACTTAGCCAGAGCGGTCTGAGGGTTGCTCAGGTAGCTTCGGTTTACTGTGGTGGAGTATTGCTTGCTGCCAAGCTCAGGAATGGTTACACGGTAAGAGGCAGTGTAGGTCAGCTCTTTTTCCGCTGTTGTCATGCTCTGATACAGAGAGATAGTACGGGAGCCAAGACTACCGCTCAGCAGGTGAATGTTGGGTACATCTTCAGCAGGCTGAACCATTTCAATATCGTTCATTCTCAGCTGGCTCTGCACAGAGCGGGTCAGGAATGAGTACTGGTCATAACTGGTGAGTGACACTCTGGAGATCTCTTCCGGTACCAGGTAGCTGCCACGGAAATGAAAACCACACGCAGAAAGAGCGCCGGCCAGCAGTAAAACAACGGATAGTTTTATTGAAGATACGGATAAAAGTGTTTTCACAAAATGTTCTCTATCTTGTTTATGTTTATCTAATATGACTTTTTTAGCTCCTCCCCTTTTCAAGGGGAGGCTGGGAGGGGTTATTTCCACAGCAGTTATTGACATCCATAGAAGCATTTAACTTCTGAGGACTTAACCCCCTCTAACTCCCCCTTGGAAAGGGGGAGAACCGAAAAGCCGTATTAGATAAATATAAACAGGGTGAATTAATCCACCCTGTTTAAAGACCTGTAAATTGCTAATTAGTTCGCAACAATGTTCAGAAGTTTACCCGGTACGTAGATAACCTTACGTACTGTTTTGCCTTCTGTGAACTTAACTACGTGCTCGTCAGCAAGACCCAGAGCTTCAACTTCTTCTTTAGAAGCATCCGCTGCAACAGTCAGCTTCGCACGTAGTTTGCCGTTTACCTGAACAACGATAAGTTTTTCGTCTTCAACCATGGCTTTGTCATCAGCAACCGGCCATGTTGCTGTGTCGATACCGGCTTCACCCAGCGCTTCCCATAGCTCGTATGAGATGTGCGGAGTGATTGGGTAAAGCATACGAACAACAGCCTTCAGTGCTTCGTCCAGAATGGCGCGATCCTGAACCGATTCCTGAGAAGCTTTAGCCAGCTTGTTCATCAGCTCCATGATGGCAGCAATTGCTGTGTTGTAGGTCTGGCGACGTTCGATATCGTCAGTTACTTTAGCAATAGTCTTATGTACGTCACGGCGAAGTGCTTTCTGGTCACCGCTTAGTGCTGAAGCGTCAACGGCTTCTGCTGCGCCTTTTTCAGTGTGCTCTTTTACCAGCTTCCATACACGCTTAAGGAAACGGTTAGCGCCTTCTACGCCAGACTCCTGCCACTCAAGCGTCATATCAGCCGGAGATGCAAACATCATAAACAGACGAACAGTGTCAGCACCGTACTTGTCTACCATCTCCTGAGGGTCGATACCGTTGTTCTTAGACTTAGACATCTTAGTCATGCCTGTGTGAACAACGTCGTTACCATCTTTGTCGGTAGCTTTAACGATGCGGCCTTTTTCGTCACGCTCAACGGTTACATCAGTCGGAGAAACCCAAACTTTAGCGCCTTTCTCGTTGTTGTAGTAGTAAGCATCAGCCAGAACCATGCCCTGACAAAGCAGCTTCTTGAAAGGTTCGTCGCTGTTTACCATACCTGCATCACGCAGCAGTTTATGGAAGAAACGGGAGTAAAGCAGGTGCATACATGCGTGCTCAATACCACCAATGTACTGGTCTACAGGCAGCCAGTAGTTTGCTGCATCAGCATCCAGCATTTCGTCAGCCTGTGGAGAACAGTAACGTGCGTAGTACCATGAAGATTCCATAAAGGTATCGAAGGTATCCGTTTCACGTAGTGCCGGTTCGCCGTTGAACGTGGTTTCTGCCCAGCTCTTATCTGCTTTAATCGGGCTTGTTACGCCGTCCATAACCACATCTTCAGGCAGGATAACCGGTAGCTGATCAGCAGGTACTGGGTGAACTTCACCATCTTCGGTAGTTACCATTGGGATTGGAGCACCCCAGTAACGCTGACGGGATACACCCCAGTCACGCAGACGGAAGTTTACTGTCTTCTTACCTTTGCCGATCGATTCAAGTTTTGCAGCGATAGCGTCAAATGCCTGCTGGAATTCCATACCATCGAATTCACCAGAATCAAAACAGATGCCTTTTTCTGTGTAAGCTGCTTCTGAGATATCAAGCTCGCTGCCGTCAGCTGGCTTGATTACCGGAATGATATCCAGGCCGTACTTAGTTGCGAACTCGTAGTCACGCTGATCGTGGCCAGGAACCGCCATTACCGCACCTGTACCGTAATCCATAAGTACAAAGTTAGCCACGTAGATTGGCACTTCACGACCGTTAAGAGGGTGGACAGCCTTAAGGCCGGTATCCATACCTTTCTTTTCCATCGTTGCCATGTCAGCTTCAGCAACTTTGTTGTTTTTACATTCGTCGATAAATGCAGCCAGCTCAGTGTTGTTCTCAGCAGCCAGTGCCGCCAGAGGGTGGCCTGCCGCAATACCAACGTAAGTTACGCCCATTAGCGTGTCAGGACGTGTGGTATAAACTTCAAGATCTTCCTGACCGGCAACAGTGAACTTCAGTTCAACACCTTCAGAGCGGCCAATCCAGTTGCGCTGCATGGTCTTAACCATTTCAGGCCAGCCATCCATGTTGTCCAGTTCGTCAAGCAGCTCCTGAGCGTATGCAGTAATCTTGATAGACCACTGTGGGATCTCTTTTTGCTCAACAGGCGTATCACAGCGCCAGCAGCAGCCGTCTTCAACCTGCTCGTTTGCCAGTACAGTCTGGTCGTTAGGACACCAGTTCACTGCTGAAGTCTTCTTATAAACCAGGCCTTTTTCGTAAAGCTTGGTGAAGAACTCTTGCTCCCAGCGGTAGTACTCAGGCGTACATGTTGCGAATTCACGATTCCAGTCGTAGCCAAAACCAAGCAGCTTAAGCTGGTTTTTCATGTACTCGATATTTTCGTAAGTCCATGGTGCTGGTGCTGTTTTGTTTTTTACCGCTGCGTTTTCAGCAGGAAGGCCGAACGCATCCCAGCCGATAGGCTGCATTACGTTTTTACCCTGCAGACGCTGGAAGCGGGAAACTACATCACCGATTGTATAGTTACGCACGTGACCCATGTGGAGTCGGCCACTCGGGTAAGGGAACATGGACAGACAGTAGAATTTTTCTTTGTTTGGGTCTTCACTTACAACGAAGGTTTCGTTGTCATCCCAGTGCTTTTGAACTTTCTGTTCAATATCTTGCGGATTGTATTGCTCTTGCATCGATGATTTCCGGTTATCGTGGAATATGTGAGATCTGTTCGATCAGATAAATATAGATCGGCATAGAATACCTAAAGGAAGCACAAGCAACAAGCTACAATAACTATAAGTATGTGAAAAAACGGAGGTCGTATATGCCGAAGCTTAAAACCGATTATGAGGAGAAGTTCAAAGAGGTTGTCGAAACTCTGAAGCATAGCCCTGAAGAGATGGATAAAGTCCTTGAAACTTCAAAAGAAGTTGCCCATGCCGCAAGCGATATGACCAAAGATGAGTGGGCTTTGGTTTCCGCCTATATGAAGGAAGATTTAAAGGAGTTTGCCAGGAACTATAAAGAGAGCACCAAAAGCCCGTTTTCCATCATGATTGCCGACTCCATCTGGCAGGCGCTTTTAGATATCACAGACAAGACAAAAATCGAGTGGATTGAAGCCTTCGAGGATCTTGAGCATGAAGGCGTATACAAAGCCGGTGATGTGATTGGCCTTGGGCACCTGGTTTGTGAAAAGTGCGGACATAAAACGCAGTATATTCATCCGACGGTGATTCCGCCTTGTTCGGAGTGTGGGGGGGAGGAGTTTAGTCGGATAGCATTAAAACCTTAAAGGTTTTTTAGGGCTATGGGACGGGCTTTGCCCTTGAAGGGGATGGGGCTATAGGGAACAATCCCCCATAGCCCTCAACCTTTCCGTCTATCGATAAGCGCCAACCCCAGCCCGAGTAACGTAAAGATAATTAACGGCCAACTCCCTATCTTTCTAAATGGCGTAGAACCTACCGTCGAAGTCACCTCCGCCTTCAATACCTGCGTCTCAAACTGAGGCACCGATTCAGTGACATTTCCTTTATAATCCGTAACCGCTGTTACCCCGTTATTGGTGGCTCTGATCACGGGTTTTGCTGTTTCCAGTGCGCGCATACGGGCGATTTCCATATGTTGCAGCGGGCCTATGGAGTGACCGAACCAGGCGTCGTTTGAGAGGGTCAGGATAAAATCGGTTTCTTCGGTAATATTCTGCCTTACCTGATTACCGAAGATAATTTCATAGCAAAGCGCTGTGGCAAGGTGGCGTCCTTTGGCAATGATATTGTCCTGAATATAATCGCCTCTGCTAAATGAAGACATTGGCAGGTTAAAGAAGGGGGCCAGTGGCCGCAGAAGATCTTCAAATGGGACAAACTCACCAAATGGCAGCAGGTGGTGCTTGTTGTATCTGTGCTGGCTCAGGTAGTCGTACTCTCCGTCAGGTGTGTCGCCCAGGGTAATTACGCTATTGTAGAACTTACCCATTTCATTTTGAGAGATAACGCCGGTGATAAGGGCTGACTCATTGAGACGCGCGGCGGCATCCACATTGCTGAGAAAACGCGGTAGCTCCTTTTCTAAAGCAGGGATGGCAGCTTCCGGCCAGATGATAATATCGGCGTCCCAGTTTTCACGGCTAAGGTCCATAAACTTCATCAGGGTCGGCCAGCGCTCGCTTGGCAGCCACTTTATCTCCTGGGCGATATTCCCCTGAATCAGAGCAAATGACGTTTTGCTTTGCGGGTTTTGCTCCACCCACTCAACTTGCTTAAGGCTGGCGGCAGAGGCAAAAATAATGACAGGAAGGGCAAGCATGCTCAGCTTTTTGTTTAGCAGACCATAAGCAAGCGCAGAGGCGCACAGGATAACGGCCAGAGTAATTAACTGAACACCTCCAACGGGAGCAAATCCAGCCAATGGGGTATCAATCTGGCTGTAACCCAGCCATAGCCATGGAAAGCCGGTAAACACCCAGCCACGGGCCCAGTCTGAAATCAGCCAGAGAGCTGGAATGGCAAGGAAATACTTAGAGGCGCTTGATTTAGTAAAAAATCGGTTGGCTGCACCTGCAAAAAGCGCAGGATAGACGGCAAGATAACTTATTAGCAGAACCATCAGAAAAATACTGGCTGCTTTAGGCATACCGCCAAAGTTATCTATGCTGACATGAACCCAGCTCAGGCCGGTTGCGTAGTGCCCTATACCCCAGCAAAACCCGCAAAGCAGTGCTAAGCGTGTAGAGAGCTGATGAATAAGCAGAAAAAGGATAGCAGGGCTGAGTATTGCCAGAGGCCAGATTTGATAAGGGGCGAAAGCCAGAGTTGTTAAAGCGCCAACAAAAGCGGCCAGTAAAGGCCGCATAAGGCGATGATTCAGATTAGGCATCATCTTAATTATTGTCCCGGCAGTGACTGCCGTTTATTCTTCTATGTTTGGAAGAGGTTCGGAATCGGGAACCGTAACCTGAAGCTGAACAACGCGTCTGTTATCAGCAGCAGTCACTTTAAAGCTATATCCCTCAATGTCGACAATCTCACCTCTGGCCGGCAGGTGACCAAAACTGGTCATCACCATACCGCCAATGGTATCGACTTCTTCATCACTGAAGCTGGTTCCGAATGTCTCGTTAAACTCTTCAATTGTGGTCAGCGCTTTTACTGAGTAGGTGTGCTTGCTGAGTTTACGGATATCCACCTCTTCCTCATCATCAAACTCATCTTCGATTTCGCCTACAATCTCTTCAAGAATATCTTCGATGGTAACCAGCCCGGAGACACCGCCAAATTCATCCACCACGATGGACATATGGTAGCGCTCTTCACGGAATTCTTTTAAAAGCCGGTCAACCCGCTTACTTTCCGGGACAACGACGGCCGGTCTGATAACCTCGTCAATATTGAAGGGTTCACTGTCAGAGCCAAGGTATTTTAATAGGTCCTTCGCAAGCAGAATGCCTTCTACATGGTCTTTATCTTCACTGATGACCGGGTAGCGTGAGTGAGACGCATCGGTGATCAGGGCAACAAGCTGATCAAGATTATGATCTTTTTCAACAGTGACCATTTGCGAGCGTGGGATCATAATATCCCGGACACGCATTTCAGAAATCTCCATAACACCTTCAAGCATGTCTCTGGTGTCGTGGTCGATCAGGTCGTTATTTTCAGAGTCTCTTATGACATCTACCAGTTCCTGGCGATCTTTAAGCTCTCCCTGAAAAAGCTGACCAAGGCGTTCAAAGAAGGACTTCCTACTCGGACCTTCAGAGGGCGAATTATCTTCGTTCATGATTTCTCTACAATTAACGCTATCAAACGCGTGATAGCTCGCTAAAAAGGGCTTACACTAAGTAACCTGTAACCTGTTAACCCTTCTCTGCAATATACGGATCTTCAAACCCCATAGACTGCATAATCTCAGTTTCGAGTGACTCCATCTCTTCAGCTTCGTCATCTTCGATATGATCATAACCTAACAGATGTAGTGAGCCGTGTACAACCATATGAGCCCAATGGGCCATAACTTCTTTATGCTGTTCTTTGGCTTCTTTTTCAACCACCTGTCTGCAAATAATGAGATCTCCCAACAGATTAATCTCAACACCTTCAGGTACTTCGAACGGGAAAGACAAAACGTTAGTCGGTTTATCTTTACCACGATAGTCGTGGTTTAGCTGCTGGCTCTCTTCTTCATCAACGATGCGGATAGTGACTTCAGCATCAGGCTGGAACGCAGAGACGGTTGTAGACAGCCAATGGTTAAAATCTGCCCCGGAAGGCAGATTTTGTTCGTTTTCTACAGCAAGTTGAAGATCAAGTTCAATACTCATTTATTCACCTGGCTTAGTTTTTTCAGACTTTACAGCAGTCAGAATGGCTTTTTGTTCTTCAAGAAGCTTGGCTTCGCGTTCTTCACGACGGCGCTTTTCTGCTTCTTTACGCTCTCTCTGATCTTTAACTTCCCACTTCTCATAAGCGTTTACGATGCGCGCGACGACTGGGTGACGCACAACGTCGTCTGCCTGGAAGAAGTTAAAGCTGATTTCATCAACCTCAGAAAGCACTTCGATGGCGTGACGCAGACCAGACTTAGCGCCTCTTGGCAGGTCAATCTGGGTAACGTCACCGGTAATTACCGCGCGTGAGTTAAAGCCGATACGGGTCAGGAACATCTTCATTTGCTCCACCGTGGTGTTCTGGCTTTCGTCAAGAATGATAAAGGCATCGTTTAGCGTACGGCCACGCATATAAGCCAGCGGAGCAACTTCTATCACATTACGCTCAATCAGCTTTTCAACACGCTCAAAGCCCAGCATTTCAAACAGGGCGTCGTATAGCGGACGCAGATAAGGGTCTACTTTCTGACTAAGGTCGCCAGGAAGAAAGCCCAGCTTTTCACCTGCTTCAACCGCAGGGCGGGTAAGCAGAATTCTCCGGATTTCCTGACGCTCAAGCGCATCCACTGCAGCTGCAACAGCAAGATAAGTTTTACCTGTACCTGCAGGGCCAATACCGTAGCTGATATCGTGAGTCACCATATTGACCAGATACTGAGCCTGATTGGGTGTTCTCGGTTTTATGACGCCTTTCTTGGTCTTGATAAACACTTCTTTGCCGTGTTCGATATTCGACTCTGTGTTCTGATCTAAAACACCGGACTCTTTAATCGCCAGGTGGATCTGCTCAGGTTCGATATCAACAACTTTGCCTTTTACAGGTGCCGTTTCAACATAAAGTGTTTTAAGAATATCTAAAGCGGCCGCTGCGGTGTGAGGTTTTCCGACAATGGAGAATGAATTGCCGCGGTAATTGATTTCAACGCCCAGGCGTCTTTCAAGGTGTTTGATATTATCGTCGAATGGGCCACACAGGCTGGAAAGTCGGTGGTTATCAGCGGGTTCCAGATCAATATCCAGAGTTACAATTTTATTGCTCAATTTTGCCTCTCAGTTTAGCCATCATGGAGCCCGATTCTGACCGGGCTCTGGCTATATTATAACAGCTCTATGGCGTAAAGGTTGCAACGCCAAGTTCATCTTCGCGGCGTGTTTTTTCCATCATTTCGCTTGGAGAAGTCACAACGCGAAGGTTCATTTCTTTTTCCGTGCGAACCAGCTCACCACGCAGTGAGTTAGGGAATACATCGGTGATCTTCACGTCAACAAACTGGCCGATAAGATCCGCAGAACCTTCAAAGTTAACCACGCGGTTGTTCTCGGTGCGCGCGCGAAGCTCCATCAGATTCTTCTTAGAAGGGCCTTCTACCAGAACGCGCTGCACTGTATCCAGCATCTGGCGTGAGTAACGCATAGCCTGGCTGTTAACCTGCTGTTGTAGCTCGTACAGACGCTCTTTCTTTGTCTGCTCCGGCAGATCACAAGGGTAGTCTGCGGCAGGCGTCCCCGGACGCGGAGAGAAGATAAAGCTAAAGCTCATATCAAAATCAACGTCCTTAATCAGCTTCATAGTGTCCTGGAAATCTTTGTCTGTTTCACCCGGGAAACCAACAATAAAGTCTGAGCTGATATGGATATCAGGGCGAGCCTTGCGCAGCTTACGGATAATGGATTTGTATTCGATAGCTGTGTGTGGACGCTTCATCATAGTCAGAATACGGTCTGAACCACTCTGTACCGGAAGGTGCAGGAAGCTAACCAGTTCTGGGGTATCTTCATACACAGCGATGATATCGTCAGTGAACTCTACCGGGTGGCTGGTAGTAAAGCGGATACGGTCAATGCCATCGATTGTCGCCACAAGGCGCAGCAGTTCCGCAAAAGAGCAGATCTCGCCATCATGCATAGGGCCACGGTAGGCGTTTACGTTCTGGCCAAGCAGGTTTACTTCGCGTACACCTTGCTCTGCAAGCTGTGCGATTTCAAACAGCACATCGTCCATAGGACGGCTTACTTCTTCACCACGGGTATAAGGCACCACACAGTAAGTACAGTACTTAGAACAGCCTTCCATGATAGAAACAAAAGCGGTTGCGCCTTCTGCGCGAGGTTCAGGCAGACGGTCAAATTTTTCAATTTCAGGGAAAGAGATATCCATTACAGGCGCTTCATCAGCGCGGGATGATTTGATCATCTCAGGCAGACGGTGAAGCGTCTGCGGGCCAAAGATAACATCAACAAATGGCGCACGCTCACGGATATGGTCACCCTCCTGAGTCGCAACACAACCACCAACACCAATGATCACATCTTCTTTTTTATCTTTCAGCGTCTTCCAGCGACCTAGCTGGTGGAATACCTTTTCCTGAGCTTTTTCACGGATCGAACAGGTGTTAAGTAACAGAACATCTGCTTCATCTGGATTTTCAGTCAGCTCGTAACCATTTGTGGCATTAAGCAGGTCGGCCATTTTTGATGAATCGTATTCGTTCATCTGGCAACCCCAGGTTTTAATTAGCAGTTTCTTACTCATCTCACATATCGCTCGTATTAATTCTTCAAATCGTCTGGCTGGTACCAATCGCAATAGACATTGCTATAGTGAACAGTAATATAGCCAAATAAGTTATCGCTTCTGAACCGATCTCTTCGCAATATTCAGTTCATACAAAAGCGAGCCGCGTATTGTACTGCTTTAAAAACCACCTGACCAGAGTTCATGACGATCTTACTGAAATCAGGCGAATACCCTTATTTTATAAAGGGATTTGGTGGTAAGGAAACGGAGAAAATAAGTGTTTGATATAACCGTAATTGGCGGTGGAATGGTGGGCGCATCGGTTGCCCTGGGAGCGGCGAAGCTTGGTCTTAATGTCGCTTTGGTTGAGGGAATTGAACCAACTCTGTTTTCACCTGAACAACCTATGGATATACGTGTTTCAGCGATTTCCTATCAGTCGGTTAAGCTGCTGGAAGAACTGGGAGCCTGGGAGAGGATCCAGGAGAAAAGGACCTGTGTTTACCGCCGGCTGGAAACCTGGGAGCATCCTGACTGCAGGGTAAAATTTGATGCTGATTCTCTGGGTATGGACTATCTGGGCTATATCATTGAAAACCGGGTAATTCAGCTTGGCCTTTGGGAGCAGTTTTCCGGCTATAAAAATCTTACCTTGTTCTGCCCTGACTCGCTTGAGAATATCGAATTTGGCAATGAGAGTAATCTTGTAACCCTAAAATCTGGTGAGCAGATAGAATCCAGACTGGTTATCGGTGCAGATGGTGCAAACTCAAAGGTAAGAGCTCTGGCAAAAATCGGAGTAACAGCCTGGGATTACCGCCAGCATTGCATGCTGATTAACGTAGAAACCGAAAAGCCACAGCAGGATATTACCTGGCAGTGGTTTACTCCTTCTGGTCCAAGATCATTTCTTCCTCTGAAAGGGAATCAGGGGTCACTGGTCTGGTATGACTCGCCAAAAAGAATTCGCCAGCTTTCACATATGAGTGGCGATGAGTTGAGAGAAGAAGTCTTAGCGTATTTCCCGGCTGAGCTTGGTGATATCCGGGTTCTGCAATCCGGGGCTTTCCCGTTAACCAGAAGACATGCTCAAAGCTATCACAGCAAACGATGTGTGCTGGTTGGTGACTCTGCCCACACCATTAACCCATTGGCAGGGCAGGGAGTGAATATAGGTTTTAAGGATGTTCAGGCCCTTCTTAATAATCTGGAACAGGATAACTGGGATAGCGAGCCGCAACTTATTCAATACGAGCGGAAAAGGCGTCCTGATAATTTACTGATGCAGTCGGGGATGGATTTCTTTTATAAAGGATTTAGTAACGACCTGCTTCCGCTAAAAGTACTTAGAAATATTGGTTTTAAGGTGGCTGAGAATTCTGGGCCGGTTAAGGAAAGGGTTTTGAGATATGCGTTGGGGGTGTAAAGCTGTCAGCTATCGGCTTTCAGCTGTCAGAGGCTTTCTGAGTGCTTCAACCTCTGATGGATTACAAAGAGTTTCAGATACAAAAAAACCACCTAATATGGTGGTTTTCTGATAGCTGACAGCTAAAAACTGAAAGCTAATAAAGATGGTGCGGAAGGAGAGACTTGAACTCTCACACCTTGCGGCGCCAGAACCTAAATCTGGTGCGTCTACCAATTCCGCCACTTCCGCATCAATTTTGTAGCTGATTGAGTAATTGGAGAACTCAAAAAGCGTTGTGTAATGGCAGGGCTACCTGGATTCGAACCAGGGAATGACGGGATCAAAACCCGTTGCCTTACCGCTTGGCGATAGCCCTACAGAAATGTTCAGTGAACATTCTAAATAATGGTGCGGAAGGAGAGACTTGAACTCTCACACCTTGCGGCGCCAGAACCTAAATCTGGTGCGTCTACCAATTCCGCCACTTCCGCGTCTCAAATTTTCTACAGGTTTATCAGCCAATTGGTAAAAGCTAATAAACAATGTTAATGGTGGCTACGACGGGATTCGAACCTGTGACCCCATCATTATGAGTGATGTGCTCTAACCAACTGAGCTACGTAGCCAACTCTGTGGCCCTGGGTTATTAGCCCCTGGGTCCTGGGAATAAAAGCTAATGCATTTTATTCTCTGATAGCTGACAGCTAAAAACTGAAAGCTTGAAAATGGCAGGGCTACCTGGATTCGAACCAGGGGATGACGGGATCAAAACCCGTTGCCTTACCGCTTGGCGATAGCCCTGCAGATATGTTCAATGAACAATCTAAATAATGGTGCGGAAGGAGAGACTTGAACTCTCACACCTTGCGGCGCCAGAACCTAAATCTGGTGCGTCTACCAATTCCGCCACTTCCGCAAAATTTGTTTGTAGATGATTTGAGATGGTGCGGAAGGAGAGACTTGAACTCTCACACCTTGCGGCGCCAGAACCTAAATCTGGTGCGTCTACCAATTCCGCCACTTCCGCGTCTCAAATTTTCTACAGGTTTATCAGCTAATTGGTAAAAGCTAATAAACGAAATAAATGGTGGCTACGACGGGATTCGAACCTGTGACCCCATCATTATGAGTGATGTGCTCTAACCAGCTGAGCTACGTAGCCATTCCGTTTGGGCGAAGTAATATAATATAAACTTCATCCGATGAACAGTACTAATTTGTACATATTCAAAAAATAATGACAATTAAATTTAACAGCCATTATAAATAATGGCAGGGCTACCTGGATTCGAACCAGGGAATGACGGGATCAAAACCCGTTGCCTTACCGCTTGGCGATAGCCCTACAAGTTGGGTCCTGGGTTATTAGGCCCTGGGCCCTGGGAAGAAAATTAAAATTTTCATTCCTCTGATAGCTGACAGCTAAAAACTGAAAGCTAATAAAAATGGTGCGGAAGGAGAGACTTGAACTCTCACACCTTGCGGCGCCAGAACCTAAATCTGGTGCGTCTACCAATTCCGCCACTTCCGCATTATTTCCTGAAAACTCTTATAAAAAGCTTTTAGGAAATGGTGGCTACGACGGGATTCGAACCTGTGACCCCATCATTATGAGTGATGTGCTCTAACCAACTGAGCTACGTAGCCATTCTTTCTTTTTTCATCAGCGACACTCAGTTACCCTCTGTGCCGAAGACGGAGCGCATTATGCGTATCTGTAAGAAAACCGTCAACTGTTTTTTTGAATAAATTCACATTCTGAGGTTGTTCGAGTCTTTTTTAAGCAAAACGGTGTATTTGTCAACGAAAAGTAGCCTTAAACGTCTGTACAAGGCGAAGTTATTTTTAGTTGGAGCTGTCAGCTTTCAGTTTTTGTTACCCAGAAGCTATGTTCGGGTTTATTTTATGCTTTAATCCAAAAAAGCTTGTCACCTCTAAATGAAATGACAAGCTTTTTGATAGCTGATAGCTGATAGCTGATAGCTGATAGCTGATAGCTGATAGCTGATAGCTGATAGCTGATAGCCTAACTTTTATACACAAGTTAAAGGAGCCAAAGAATGCTCCTCCCCTTAGCCTCGAAAGGCTGGATTTTCGAAGAAGTCACATCGAAGGGGAGGCTGGGAGGGGTTGTTTCTCATGAGCTTAAGTTTTGGTGGTTTAACCATGCATGGCATAACCAACCCCCTCTAACTCCCCCTTCTATTAGCTTTATCAACCAGTTAGGCTTTTTCACTCAAGGGGGAGAACCCTTCTCTGGTCACTTTAATATTTGTGTATAAGAGTCAGGCTGATAGCTAATTAAACATTAAAACGGAAATGAACCACATCCCCATCTTTAACAATGTAGTCTTTACCTTCAAGACGCCATTTACCCGCTTCTTTAGCGCCACTTTCACCGTTATATTCAATAAAGTCGTCATAACCAACAACTTCTGCACGGATAAAGCCTTTTTCGAAGTCAGTGTGGATCTTACCTGCTGACTGAGGAGCCGTTGCACCGATTGGAATTGTCCATGCGCGAACCTCTTTTACGCCAGCGGTGAAGTAAGTCTGAAGCGCAAGCAGCTCATAACCGGAACGGATAACGCGGTTAAGGCCTGGTTCTTCGATGCCCATATCAGCAAGGAACTCTTCACGGTCTTCGTCGTCAAGTTCTGACAGTTCAGACTCAATGGCTGCACAAACAGGAACAACAACCGCATTTTCTTTAGAAGCGTGCTCACGAACAAGGTCCAGGTACGGGTTGTCTTCAAAGCCGTCTTCATTCACGTTAGCGATGTACATGGTTGGTTTCAGTGTCAGGAAGTTCAGGTAGCCGATAGCCGCCAGCTCTTCTTTAGCCAGTTCAACACTGCGTGCCATTCCACCTTCTGTCAGTACAGGAAGCAGTTTTTCCAGAACAGTGATTTCAAATTTCGCATCCTTGTCACCGCCTTTAGCTCGTTTTGCCTGACGCTGAATAGCACGCTCACAGGTATCAAGGTCAGCAAGAGCAAGCTCAAGGTTGATGATTTCGATATCTTCCAGCGGAGAGATTTTACCTGCAACGTGAACGATGTTTTCGTTCTCAAAGCAGCGAACTACGTGACCGATAGCGTCAGTTTCACGGATGTTTGCCAGGAATTTGTTACCCAGGCCTTCACCTTTAGAAGCACCGGCAACCAGACCAGCGATATCAACAAATTCCATTGTCGTTGGCAGTACGCGCTGAGGGTTAACGATGTTTGCCAGTGCGTCCAGACGAAGGTCCGGCACAGGAACAACACCTGTGTTTGGCTCGATAGTACAGAACGGGAAGTTTGCTGCTTCGATACCCGCTTTTGTCAGTGCGTTAAACAGAGTTGATTTACCTACGTTTGGCAGACCAACGATGCCACATTTAAAACCCATGATATAAAACCTTATTCTGCTTTGAATGTATGTAAGCGATTCTGTGCTTTAGTTAAGCCATCTTTCAGTAAGATATCGAGACTGCGAACAGACTCATCGACGACGGCTTCAATGCATTCTTGCTCTTTGGCAGGAGCTTTGCCTAACACATAACCAGATACTTTGTCTCTGTGTCCCGGATGGCCGATGCCGATCCGAAGACGGTAAAATTCTTTGTTGTTTCCAAGTTTGCTGATGGTGTCTTTCAGGCCGTTATGACCACCGTGACCGCCACCTTTTTTAAATTTACCAACGCCCGGAGGAAGATCTAACTCATCGTGCGCCACCATGATCTCTTCAGGTTTGATCTGATAGAACTTAGCAAGCGCTGAAATTGCCTTACCTGATAGGTTCATATAAGTGGTTGGAACAAGCAGACGCAGGTCATGACCATTTGCCAGAATACGGCCAGTCAGACCAAAGAATTTAGGCTCGTTTTTCAGCATCACGTTATGAACGCGAGCCAGTTCTTCAACAACCCATGCACCGGCATTGTGGCGGGTTTTCGCATATTCCGGTCCTGGATTTGCAAGACCAACGAGTAGTTTTATCTCTTGACTCAAGGCTAGGATCTCTCTTGGAATCATAAAAAGCGCCGTATGGTAGCACAAATTTAAGGCTGCGGGGGAGGGAATTTTCTTCGTTCCCATGCTCCGCGTGGGAATGCATGCGGAACTAAAGGTACCATGCATGATATAACGCTTTTAGCGTGTCTTTACAGGGAAGGAAAAGTTGAGAGAAGTGTTTTTTTGAACCGAGGTATGCAATGGCATGGACTCCCTCACCTTCGTCGAAAATATCGGCTAAGGTAAGAGTGTCAACTAAAAAGGAGCCCATGCCATGAACAAGAATATCACTATTTCTATCGACCTTGCTAAGACTGTTATTCAAGTTGCGATAATTAATAAGCACGGAAAGCTTTCATCTAATCAAAAAGTATCTCAATCAAAGTTAATTTCAATGGTGGCTAAGCACCCCAAAGCTGTTATTTGTATGGAAGCTTGTGCAACGGCTCATTATTGGGGTCGAAAGTTCCAGCAGGCAGGACATCAAGTCTTACTCGTGCCTGCTCAGATCGCCGCTAAGTATCGCTCGGGAAATAAAAATGATCCCAATGATGCTTTGGCTATTTATGAAGCCAGTCAGCGGACAGATATTCATTTCGTTCCGGTTAAAACTGTTGAACAGCAAGATCTTGCCTGCTTACTAAGACTGCGGGAAGGTTATATTAAGCAACGAACACAGCTTGCTAACCGTATCCGGGGGCTTGCGATGGAATATGGCATCAAATTTCCCATAGGAATCAATTCGCTCAGAAAACAGCTACCGTTTGAGTTGGAAAATGCTGAAAATGAATTAACCCATGCTGCTCGGTTTATTCTAAATAATCTTAAAGAACAGTTGCTCGCGCTTGATACCCAAATTGATGATGCCACTCAAGCTCTTACCAATCAGGCAAAACAAAATGAAGATTGTAAGCTTTTAGCCTCGTTACCGGGTATTTCATGGATTTCAGGCAGTGCTTTGTATGCCAGGTTAGGAAATGCATCGGCTTATAAGTGTGGTAGGGATGCAAGCGCAAGCATTGGATTAGTGCCTGCTCATACAGGAAGTGGAGGTAGAAATATCAACCTTGGCATTACTAAGCGAGGAGATCGTTATCTCAGAGCTCTTGTCGTTCATGGTGCCCGAGCTGTAGTTAGTCATGTCAAAGATAAAACTGATCCACTTAGTCAGTGGATACGCTCTCTGTTAGAGAGAAACCATGTGAATAAAGTCGTTATTGCTCTAGCGAATAAGATAGTCAGGATGGCGTGTGCCATATTGAAATCAAAACAGCCTTACCAGCTTAAGTTAGCTTAACTGAAATAAGGTAAAGCTGAATTTGGAGCAAACGACAAACCAGCGTAATAGCAAGTAATTAAGATAAAGTGTTAGCACAGCACACAAGGCAAACTCTGTGTGGGAATGAGGCAATAAATGCCTGGACTGCGATTAGAAGCCTTGTTAGTGGATTTAGCCATAAAGGTTCGGGGTAGCGCCCCATGATGAAACCGAATATACGTGCACTTGCATAAACTCTTATTATCTTAAACCACTTGTGTTACAGGGGGAGTCCATATACATTCCCACGCAGAGCGCGGGAACGAGAGGCGGTTTTCCCAGGGCCCAGTACCCAGCAGGGCGAAGCCCGACCCCAGGACCCAAGATCTTATTTCTGATTAAACATAGCAGAAATAGACTCTTCATTGCTGATACGACGAATCGCTTCAGCCAGCATGCTTGATAGTGTTAACTGAGTAACTTTACCCGTTGCTGCCATCTCTTTAGTCAGAGTGATTGAGTCCGTTATGATAACCTGGTCCAGTACAGAACCTTTGATGTTCTTCGCTGCGTTACCAGAGAATACGGCGTGAGTCGCGTATGCAAATACTCGCTTAGCGCCACGCTCTTTCAGAGCTTCAGCTGCTTTACACAGAGTACCGCCGGTGTCGATCATGTCATCAACGATGATGCAGTCACGGCCTTCAACTTCACCGATAAGGTTCATCACTTCAGAAACATTCGCGCGAGGACGACGCTTGTCAACGATAGCGATATCAACGTTGTTCAGCGCTTTTGCTGTAGCACGTGCACGTACAACACCGCCAAGGTCCGGAGATACAACCACTGGATCTTCAAGGCCACGGGAAAGCATATCTTCAAGAAGTACCGGAGTACCGAAGATGTTATCTACAGGAACATCGAAGAAGCCCTGGATCTGCTCAGCGTGAAGGTCGATAGTCAGAACGCGGTCAACACCAACGTTAGAAAGGAAGTCTGCAACAACTTTTGCAGTGATTGGCACACGGGCAGAACGTACACGACGATCCTGACGCGCATAACCGAAATACGGAATAACAGCAGTAATACGGCCCGCTGAAGCACGGCGCATAGCATCAATCATTACCACCAACTCCATTAGGTTGTCGTTGGTTGGTGCACAGGTAGATTGGATGATGAAAACATCGCTACCACGAACATTTTCGTTGATTTGAACAGCGATTTCGCCGTCAGAGAATCGGTCGACAGTAGCATCACCTAGGGAAATGTATAGGCGATCAGCAATGCGTTGGGCTAGTTCAGGTGTTGCGTTACCAGCAAATAGCTTCATATCAGGCACGGTGGAAACCTCAAGGTTGCGTCCAGTTTTTTAAAAAGATCGGATGTTGTCTGATTTATACTCAGACAGTCTCTGAATTAAGGGTGAAATATTTTTACCCTGAGCGACAAATGCAGAGACATTGTCAGAAAGCTTAGCACGGATATTTTCTGCTTCTTTTTTGCTCGAAAATTCGGCAAAAACGCAGGATCCGGTGCCGGTCAATCTTGACGGCGCGTATTGTAGCAGCCATGAAAGTTGCTTATCAACCTCTGGATAGGTCAAACGGACGATTTTTTCGCAATCGTTTTCGTATGATCCGGTTAACAATTTGTTACTTGTGCGCTTTGGCGTGTTTCTGGTGAGATCCGGATGGTTAAAAATTTCTGCGGTGGAAATGGCCACATCGGGGCGAACGACCAGATACCATTTTTCTTCAGGGCTCACTTTTTCAAGTTTTTCGCCTACTCCTTCAGCAAAAGCAGAGAAACCCCGGACAAACACAGGAACATCAGCACCAAGTTTCAGACCAATTTCAGCTAATTCATCTTCGCTAAGATTGGTCTGCCATAAATAGTTAAGTGCAACCAGCGCAGTTGCAGCATTGGAAGATCCGCCGCCGATCCCGCCACCCATTGGGAGAATTTTATTAAGCCGGATTTCTGCCCCGTAATGGCAGCCCGCTTTTTCCTGAAGCGCCTTTGCTGCTTTCCAGATAAGGTTATCTTCTTTCTTCAGCCCTTCTATTTCAGGTGAGATATTGATTTCCCCGCCTTCCGTTGCCTGAATAGTGAGTTCATCACCATGGTCAAGAAACTGAAACAGGGTCTGCAGATCGTGATAACCGTTTTCTCTTCTGCCGGTAATATAGAGGAACAGGTTTAGCTTGGCAGGAGACGGCCAGGAAGTGATATCTGAAATCATGGTTAAATTTTCCATTTGGATACAACAATTTTAAGGCTGGTATCAGAGTGTTCAAGATTCATGGAATAAGGCAGAGGAATCCTATCCACGGTTTGGTAGCTTACATAGTTTAACTGCCAGTCCTGTGTCCCTAGCTGTTTTGCCAGTGACGAAAGCGTATTGGTTTCGGTATTGAGCTGAAAACTGTCTGCATCCGTAGGCAGTCCTTTAATCCAGTCCTGCATGTAGTTTACCGGGATGACAAGACCGGTAAGACGATAAACCAGATGAGTGGCATTGCTGTCAGTAAATATATTGCCGTCTCTGTCAGTGACTTTGGCCTCTTTCTGGTTTATCTCCAGATTAAGTACAGTTTGACCGAGGAATGTGGTGAGACGTAACTGGCTCTTATCTTTTGAATGTGTCCAGATGAAATTAAGGCTCTGCTTTATTTCCGGGCTTTTATAACCCAGTTTTCCGGTGGCCTGATACTGTTCGATTTGTGCCAGCAGGCTTTTGTGGTTTTCCCATTCAACGCTCTGTTTAGACTCTTCCGGAACGGAGCTACAGGCGGCAAGAAAAACAGCCGACATAAATAGTAAGAAGGTTTGGAATATGGTTTTCATCAGTACATTAGGATTTCAGACTTTTGGTGCCGAACTATAGCATTTAAAAGGGAATAAGTCTCAGTTAAGCGGCTTGTTTACCGCGAGCGCCATACCCCTTTGTGGGTAAATGTTGGATTCTGTGCTGTTTAGATGGCGTATGTATGCTGGTTTAAGTCACGAAGTCAGTAAAACTGTAGACTTGCGCACTTTTCTTACACTGAGCCATCAAGTAAAATTCCTTCTTTGTCAGTTTTCCTAATCGAGAAACCGTTATTCATGTCTTTGCTTGCTATAGGTATCAATCACAATACAGCGTCGGTTGAATTGCGAGAAAAGGTTGCTTTTTCACCAGAGAAGTTAACTGAAGCGCATAAACAATTTGAATCCAACGGTAACGTCAATGGTGGCGTGATCGTTTCTACCTGTAACAGAACCGAGATTTACTGCGATGTAAAGCAAGCCTGTAAGAACAAAATTATTGAATGGTTGACCCATTTTCATCAGGTTGCGCCTGAGGACTTGATGTCCAGTCTTTATATTCATGAAGAGCAGGCTGCAATAAAGCATCTGATGCGTGTTTCCTGCGGGCTTGACTCACTGGTTTTGGGTGAGCCTCAGATCCTTGGGCAGGTAAAGCAGGCCTTTTCCAGTGCCCGCGAGCATAAAGCGGTCGACGCGACCATGGAAAAACTGTTTCAAAAAGCTTTTTCTGTTGCTAAGCGAGTGCGTACCGAAACGGAGATAGGCGGAAATGCGGTATCTGTTGCTTACGCGGCATGTACACTGGCAAAACACATTTTTGAATCCCTTCAGGAATCCACGGTTCTCCTTGTTGGTGCAGGAGAAACCATAGAGCTTGTTGCAAAACATCTTGCAGACAACGGTTGTACGAGTATGATTGTCGCCAACCGGACACGGGAACGTGCGCTGGGTCTTGCGAAAGAGTTCAACGCTGAGGTGATCAGCCTTTCAGAAATCCCTGAACATCTGCATCGCGCTGATATCGTTATCAGTTCTACTGCAAGTCCTTTACCTATTATTGGTAAAGGTATGGTAGAGTCCGCTATCGAGCAGAGAAGAAGACAGCCAATGCTGATCGTTGATATTGCGGTTCCACGCGATGTTGAGCAGCAGGTGGGCGACCTCAGAGATATCTATCTGTACACGGTTGATGATCTGCAGTCGATAGTGAACCAGAATATCGAGCAGAGAAAAGTCGAAGCGATAGAGGCTGAAGCTATTGTCACCGAAGAGAGCGCCGCATTTATGAGCTGGATGCGTTCACTGCAGGCAGTGGACAGTATTCGCGAATACCGTACCGCTGCAAATGAAGTGAAAGAAGAGCTTCTGGCTAAGAGTCTGCAAAGCTTACAGGCAGGCGGTGACCCGGAAAAAGTGCTGCTAGAATTGAGCAATAAATTAACCAACAAGCTTATCCATGCCCCGACCAGAGCGCTGCAAAGTGCCGCTGAAGAAGGTGAGCCGGAGAAGCTCTCTGTTATCAGACAGAGCTTAGGTCTTGAAGACCTGCAACAGAATTAAAGAAGATTATGAAACCGTCCATACTAACTAAGCTGGAAACCCTTGTAGAAAGATACGAAGAGGTTCAGCACCTTCTTGGTGATCCTGATGTAATCGGAGACCAGGACAAATTCAGAGCCCTGTCAAAAGAATACTCTCAGCTGGAAGAAGTGACTAAGTGCTTCCAGGCATACCAGCAGGCGCAGGAAGACCTGGCTGCTGCGCAAGAGATGGCAAACGAAGACGATGAAGAGATGCGCGAAATGGCGCAGGAAGAGATCAAGGAAGCAAAAGAAGCCATTGAACGACTGACCGATGAGCTGCAGATCCTGCTTCTGCCAAAAGATCCTAACGATGAGCGTAACTGCTTCCTTGAAATTCGAGCCGGTGCTGGTGGCGATGAAGCGGGTATCTTTGCCGGTGATCTTTTCCGTATGTACAGCAAATATGCAGAAAAGCAGGGCTGGCGCATTGAAGTAATGAGTGCCAACGAGTCAGAGCAGGGCGGTTATAAAGAGATGATCGCGAAAGTAAATGGCGATGGCGCATACGGTATTCTGAAGTTTGAATCCGGCGGTCACCGTGTACAGCGTGTTCCTGCAACTGAATCTCAGGGGCGTGTTCATACCTCTGCCTGTACCGTTGCGGTTATGGCTGAAATTCCGGAAGCCGATCTTCCAGAAATTAAAGCGGCTGATCTGAAAATTGATACCTTCCGTGCATCGGGTGCCGGTGGTCAGCACGTAAACACCACCGACTCTGCAATCCGTATTACCCACCTTCCAACGGGTACAGTGGTTGAGTGTCAGGATGAGCGTTCACAGCACAAGAACAAGGCGAAAGCCATGTCTGTTCTGGCTGCGCGTATTATCCAGGCAGAAGAAGCGCGCCGCGCGGCAGAAGTTTCTGATACCCGCCGTAACCTGCTGGGCAGTGGCGACCGCAGTGACCGTATCCGTACATACAACTATCCTCAGGGCCGGGTGTCTGATCACCGTATCAACCTGACGCTTTACCGTCTGAACGAAGTGATGGAAGGCGATCTGCAGAGTCTTGTTGACCCTGTACTTCAGGAGCATCAGGCTGATCAGCTGGCGGCACTGGCTGAACAAAACTAATTGAATGGACAATCACTCAATTCATTCCATTGAACAGACCTTAAAAGCGGCAATATCAGTTCTGCAGGAGAGTGGAACTGATTCGCCGTCTTTGGATGCGGCGGTACTTCTTTGCCACGTTCTGGATAAACCACGCAGTTACCTTCTTACCTGGCCGGAAAAAGAGCTGGACGACGATCAGCAAAAAGCTTTCCAGGCCTTGCTGGAGCGCCGGATCAATGGCGAACCTGTGGCTTATATTACGGGTGAGCGTGAGTTCTGGTCCCTTCCGCTGAAAGTTGCCCCTTCAACTCTTATCCCAAGGCCGGACACAGAAAGGCTGGTGGAGCTTGCGCTGGATAAAGCCCTGTTTATTCAGGGGCCTGTGCTTGATCTGGGCACCGGAACCGGGGCAATTGCGCTGGCATTAGCGTCAGAGCTGCCTGAGCGTCAAATTATTGGTGTTGATCTGCGTGAAGAGGCGAAGCAGCTTGCCACGGAAAATGGCAAGAGACTTAAGCTGTTGAATTGTAAATTCTATCAGGGAAGCTGGTTTGAACCGCTGGAAGATGGAACAAAGTTTGCTTTAATTGTGTCGAACCCGCCATATATCGAAAAAGACGACCCGCACCTGACACAGGGCGATGTTCGTTTTGAACCCATTTCGGCACTGGTTGCTGAAGAAAAAGGCCTGGCGGATATCAGGCATATTGCCACTCATGCTAAAAGCCACCTCCAAAATCAGGGATGGCTGCTGTTTGAGCATGGATTTGAGCAGGGTGCTGCAGTTCGTCAGTTGATGACAGAACTGGGTTACACCAATGTCTGTACAGAACAAGATTATGCGGGGAATGACAGGGTTACCCTCGGGCAGTTAGTGTAATTGTTCATCTCCGTATACTAAAAAAGAATAAGCGAGAAATAATGTATTTTGCTCTGAAACATATTCACCTTTTATCCATTGCCCTGAGTGCAATATTACTCTCTGTCCGCTATGCGCTTATCACCATGGAGTCGGACAAACTCAATGCAAAAATTCTCAAAATTGCTCCCCATGTTGTAGATACGGTTCTGATCCTGTCAGGTGTCGGCCTGGTTATTAGCATGGGCTTTGTTCCTTTTACACCGGGTACAGAGTGGTTTACTGAAAAAGTAACCTGCATCTTAGCCTATTTCGCACTGACTCTTTTTGTTGTGAAAATTGCCAAAGGCAAGCTGATCCGCGCATTCGCATTCTTCGGCGCACTAGGCTGGCTGTTTATGGCAGGCAATGTTGCAGTATCAAAAGTTCCCGCATTAATGGGGTAAAAGATGTTTAATTTAGTCGATGAAGATTTAGATAATATGGAGCTGGTGGAAGGCGCACTGGCTTTGAATGTATCCATTAATCCTGAAACCAATCATCACTGGGTAGAGCAGGAACTAAAGCGTCTGCTGAGCGAAGCTGAACTGGCTCTGGTTTCAGAGCAGAATGAAAAGCAGAGATTTGAATCTTTTCTTCGCCTTTTCTACCACGAGTGGAATTTTCAGGGAGACACGGAGGCGTACTTTGCGTCAGATAATGTCTTTATGGATAAAGTGTTAGAGAGAAGAAAAGGGATCCCGGTCAGCCTGGGTTCGCTGCTGCTCTACTTTGGCCGTCAGCTTGGATTTCCTGTTGAGGGCGTCACTTTCCCTACACAATTTATTGTTAAAGTCAGCTGGTATGAAGAGAAGCCGGTCTATATCAATCCCTTTAATGGTGAGTATGTGCCGGAAAAAGTCCTTCAGGCGTGGCTGATTGGTCATGACGGGCCGCTGGCGAAGCTGGAGCCTTCTCATCTGGAGTCTGCTGATAACCCGACGGTTATCGGTCGCTGGCTTGCCATTATTAAGAGCGCACTTTTAAGAGAAGAGCGTTATACTCTTGCTTTAAGGTGTACGAATCTGGCGCTGACCTTTGTACCTGATGATCCATATGAAATCCGCGATCGCGGCTTTATCTATCAGCAGCTTGACTGCCATCAGATAGCCATCACGGATTATGAGTTTTTCATTGATCAATGCCCTGAAGATCCGGCAGCCGATCTGCTTAAAGCGCAGCTTAAAGCAATGAATGAAAGCTCGGTAACCATACATTAATTAATCAATCTGAGAGAAGAAAATGGAACAGAAAATCGTTCATGTTGGTGATATTCCTGTCGCAAATGATAAGCCATTCACCCTGTTTGCAGGTATGAATGTTCTGGAGTCCCGCGACTTAGCGATGCAGATCTGTGAGCACTATGTGAAGGTGACAGATAAGCTGGGTATTCCTTATGTATTTAAGGCTTCTTTCGATAAAGCGAACCGCAGCTCTGTTCACTCTTATCGTGGACCAGGCCTGGAAGAAGGCATGAAAATCTTCCAGGAACTGAAAGATACCTTTGGTGTGAAAATCATTACTGATGTTCACACAGAAGAACAGGCTCAGCCGGTATCGGAAGTGGTTGATGTGATCCAGCTTCCTGCGTTCCTTGCCCGCCAGACAGATCTGGTTGAGGCGATGGCGAAAACAGGTTCTGTAATTAATGTTAAAAAGCCTCAGTTTATGAGCCCTGGTCAGGTTGGCAACATTGTAGAAAAGTTTGCTGAGTGTGGTAACGAGCAGGTGATTCTGTGTGAGCGCGGCTCTTGCCACGGTTACGACAACCTGGTTGTGGATATGCTTGGTTTTGGTGTAATGAAAAAATCATCAAACGGCAGCCCGATTATTTTTGATGTGACTCATTCACTACAGATGCGTGATCCTTCTGGTGCCGCTTCCGGTGGTCGTCGTGAGCAGACGGTTGAGCTGGCCAAAGCAGGCCTGGCGACAGGTATCGCAGGTCTGTTTATCGAAGCGCATCCAAATCCTGATAAAGCTCGATGTGATGGCCCTTCAGCACTTCCTCTGGACAAGCTGGAGCCATTCCTGGCTCAGATGAAAGCGCTGGATGATCTGATTAAAGGTTTTGAACCGATTGATATTAAGTAGTTTTTACTGCAAAACTATAGATTGAAAAACCGGCGCTCGCCGGTTTTTTTGTGCCAAAAAAATGTGTTACACAGCATAGAATAAACACATACTGAAACATATTCAGGTTCAGCCCCATTTCCGGATGCTTTTTTGCAGGCAGTCACAGTTTGTTTGTCATATATCTGTAATATTCGCAACACAAATACTTCATCCGTCTGATGTTGAAATTCTTTTGTTTCTATAGCAATACTAGAAATATAACGAATGTATTGGTTGGATGAATTATAACTTAAGTATTCGAAAGAGTGCTTTAACAGATCGATAAATAAAGGTAATGACAATGAAGGAACGCCTGATTCTTAAAACTGCATTAAGTGCAGCTATTCTTGCGACGCTAGCCGGTTGTGCTTCTGGTCCTCAGTGGGAAGAAGATCAGACTTATAAGCTAACCATTCTGCATACTAACGACCATCATGGCCGCTTCTGGCACAACAAGTATGGTGAGTACGGTATGGCTGCTCGTAAGACTCTGGTGGATGACCTGCGTGAAGAGATTCGTGCGGAAGGCGGCAGTGTATTACTGCTTTCTGGTGGTGATATTAATACGGGAGTTCCAGAGTCTGACCTTCAGGACGCAGAGCCGGATTTCAAAGGCATGAACATGCTTGGTTATGATGCAATGGCTCTGGGTAACCATGAATTTGATAACCCGCTCGAGGTGCTTGAGCAGCAGATGGATTGGGCTAACTTCCCTATGCTTTCTGCGAATATTTATGATAAGGAAACCGGCAAGCGTAAGTATCAGGCTTATCAGATGTTTGAAAAGCAGGGTATTAAGATTGCACTTATCGGTCTGACAACTGAAGACACAATGAAGATCGGTAACCCAGAGTACATCAGTTCACTGGACTTCCGTGATCCGAAGGAAGAAGCGAAGAAGCTGATTGCTGAGATCAAGAAGACGGAAAAACCAGATCTGATTTTCGCGGTAACTCATATGGGTCACTACGCTAACGCGATGAGCGGCGTAAACGCACCGGGTGATGTTGCTCTTGCCCGTTACCTTGATGAAGGTGACCTGGACATGATTGTGGGTGGTCACTCACAGGAGCCTGTCTGTATGGAAGGCCCTAACATGTACAATAAGAACTTTAAGCCGGGCGAATCTTGTGAACCGGATAACCAGAACGGTACCTGGATTGTACAGGCGCATGAGTGGGGTAAATATGTTGGCCGTGCTGACTTTGAATTTATCAATGGTGAACTGGAGATGGTTAGCTATAACCTGATCCCGGTTAACCTGAAGAAGAAGATCAAGGTTGATGGTAAGAAGAAGCGCGTATTTATTCAGGATGAGATTGCACAAGATGCTGAAATGAAGGCATTCCTGCAGCCTTATCAGGATAAGGGTCAGGAGAAGCTTGGTATCAAGGTAGCAGAGACGAATGGCCGTCTTGAAGGTGAGCGTAATATCGTTCGCTTTAACCAGACTAACCTTGGCCGTCTGATTGCGACAGCTCAGATGGAGAGCGCAAAAGCTGACTTTGGTGTGATGAACTCTGGTGGTGTGCGTGCGTCAATGGATGCTGGTGATATTACTTACAAAGACGTTCTGACTGTTCAGCCGTTTGGTAATGCGATTACCTTTACTGATATGAAGGGTAGCGAAGTTATTGATTATCTGAATGTTGTAGCGACTAAGCCGGTGGATTCTGGTGCTTACGCTCAGTTTGCAGGTATTTCTATGACGGTTGCTGACGGTAAGGTGAGTGATGTCCTGATCGGTGGTAAGCCGGTTGATATGAATAAGATTTACCGCTTCACTGTACCAAGCTTTAACGCTGCTGGTGGTGACGGTTATCCTAAGCTGACTGGCCACCCAGGCTATGTAAACACTGGCTTTGTTGATGCAGGCGTGCTGAAAGATTACCTGGAGAAAAACTCTCCGATTGATGTTAGCAAGTACGAGCCTAAGGGTGAGATGGTTTATAAGTAAGCTTGACCATTAAAGCTGAAAAAACGTAAATTAAAGCGGTCAGAGTTTTCTCTGGCCGTTTTTTTTGGGCGCTTATGGTTTCGTGGGTGCAGGACAACATGTAGGAATTAAACATAAATACGTGACCCATTTTAGTCCGTCACTGACTAAATGTACTTGATTCCACAAACCGCTCAAGACATCCATGTTCGCTTAAACTTGGCCATCCATGGCCCAAGTATGTTTGTTCCATCAAGTACATTCAGTCAGTAAAGCGCTAAGAAAGAAGAGTAATAACAAATGACTCCGGCAATAAATCTATTAAAAAAGAAAAAAATCTCTCACGTACTACGCCAGTATCAGCATGATCCAAACTGTCAGAGCTATGGTATGGAAGCGGCTGAAGCTTTAGGGATGGATCCGAAGCAGGTGTTTAAAACTCTGCTGTTTAGCGTTAATGGTGAAGCAAGAAATCTGGCGGTGGCAATTATTCCGGTGGATGAGAAGCTGAATCTGAAGCAGGCGGCTAAGGCGATGAAAGCGAAAAAAGCGGATATGGCGGATCCGGATATCGCTCAGAAGGTGACGGGATATATTGTTGGTGGCATAAGCCCTCTGGGACAAAAGAAAGCACTGCCGACGTTTATAGACAGCAGCGCTGAAGCTCAGGAGACGATTTTGATTTCAGGAGGAAAGCGGGGACTGGATATTGAGCTTGCCCCGCAGGATCTGATTGTGGTTACGCGTGGAGTATATTGTCAGTTAACCGCATAGAAGTCTGCTTGTGACTTCCGAACTAAAAGCGAGCTCTAAACCGTTCTCCCCCTTTGACCCGATAGCTAAGAGATCGGTGATGTTGATAGAAGGGGGAGTTAGAGGGGGTTGGTTATGCCATGCATGGTTAAACCACCAAAACTTAAACCCATGAGAAACAACCCCTCCCAGCCTCCCCTTCGATGTTACTTCTTCGAAAATCCGGCCTTTCGAGACTAAGGGGAGGAGCATTCTCTGTCCCCTCAGATATGTGCGCTCTAATCTAGAAAGTCACTTTTTCAGGGATAAAGTACCGGTCACTCTTTTTGCAGGCCTTTTAGCAGGCTTTGAGCCTGAAGAGGGCTTGGAATCCGATCTTGCCGGTTTTCCGGAAGAACGCTTCTGTTCGTTACGTTTTTTCGGAGAGTGCCTGAATTCATCTGCACCTTTACCGCTGTACGTACGATGCTTTGGTTTCTGGTTGCGTCTTGCTGTTGAAGTCTGGTTCTCATCGCGGCTGTCGAAAAGCTTGGCATCGGTAGCTTTTCGGATTCTTCGTCCTTCACCGTCCACTTTAGATGCCTCTTCGGTTCCCACTGAGTCTTCACTCATGCGCAGTATTTCTGCCACTTCCTCATCGCTCAGGTAGCGCCATTGACCGTTTGGAATGCCGTCAATGGTGATGTTCATAATGCGTACCCGGCGAAGTTTATAGACTTCATAGCCCAGAGCTTCACACATACGGCGGATCTGGCGGTTAAGTCCCTGAGTCAGAACGATGCGGAATGAGAATTTGGTTTCCTGAGTGACTTTACATGGCAGCGTCACTGTATCCAGAATTTTAACTCCGGAAGACATCTGCTTGATAAATTCTTTGGTGATCGGTTTATCTACACGAACCACGTACTCTTTTTCGTGGTTGTTGCCTGCGCGCAGAATCTTATTGACGATATCACCGTCGTTGGTCAGGAAGATCAGGCCGTCTGATGGCTTATCCAGTCTGCCGATAGGAAAGATGCGTTGTTTGTGCCCGATAAAGTCAACGATATTACCCTGAACATCGCGTTCTGTTGTGCAGGTGATACCGGTTGGTTTGTTCAGGGCGATATAGATTGGTTTCTCTTTTTTCTTCAGAGGGTTGCCGTCTACCAGTACGTCATCGCCAGGCTGTACTTTGGTGCCCATTTCAGGCACTGAGCCGTTGATGGTGACCCGGCCCTGATCGATTAAGCGGTCGGCTTCGCGGCGGGAGCAATACCCTGTTTCACTAATAAATTTATTCAGGCGTTTAGCAGTATCTTGTGACATGTTTTTTCTCTCTAACGTTTCACAACGGTGAAATCTCTAAAATGGTTAACCCATACGTTTTTGGTGGCGTTCTCTGTTTTCCAGCTTTTTCTCATCGCTTTTACGCAGCATAACGTACACAGCACCGCTGCCACCGTGATGCCTCTGAGCGCTGTGAACACACATGACATCCTTAATCTGGCGAAGCCAGTCGGCGGCGTAGCTTTTCATTAAAGCAGGCGGATTTGAACGTTCGCCTTTGCCATGGACTATGATTACGGTCCGGATATCCATTCTCAGGCACTGTTTCAGAAACTTAACCACTTCGTCTCTGGCTTGCTCAAGTGTTTTCCTGTGCAGGTCGAGCTTCGCCTGAATAGGGTATTTCCCTAAGCGTAACTTGCGGTATACGCCATCCTGAACACCATCTCTTTTAAACTCGATGATGTCCTCAGGCTTAAGCATTGGAGCATTGTCAAGCGACAGGTATTCAGGATCCTGTTCACTGAGCCAGACGGCGGCTTCCCTTCTTGCTATGTGGGCTTCAGTAACTTTGTGTTTTTTCTGGTGTTCAGCAGTATCTTGCGTCAGGGGTTTGACATCCCCCATCATTTGCTGAAATAAATCTAGATCATCTTCGTGAGACATAACTTCATCTCGAAACAGAACGGCTTTGGCAGAGTATACCAAGATATTTTAAATTCGGCGCATAGAAAAACCGGAGTAAATATTTAAATTTACTCCGGAGCAATAGCTATAATTGCTAAGCGATCTAGTGAGGAGATTTGTCACTCACGCCCTCGCATATGAACAAACACAGGAAATAGCATCAAACTAAGAGCGCTTATAACTATCGTTCATGATGGCTATCGGCATATCCCAAAAAGGAGTGCGAGCTAACGTTCCATGTTATCCTTCAGCAAAGAATGTGAAGACAGGTATTAACTTAGAGCGAGTTAGCGTGTTTAGTCATGATCTGGATCAAGTGGCTAGAATAGGTTAATAAATTGTTTTTATTGTTGTGTTTTTAGTCACGTTTTGGGTGCAAAATGACCGATAAAACTTTTTTGTAAAAAAACTGACGAAAAGGGCTTGCGTCTCTGTCAAGAATCCGTAATATACGCATCCGTTCCAACGAACAACACATTATCGGTGAATAGCGCAGTTTGATAGCGCATCTCCGGCTTTTAGGAATAGCGGACCAGAGGGCGACCCTCTAGCGAGCTCCTAAGCAAAACAGACATTATCGGTGAATAGCGCAGTTTGGTAGCGCATCTGGTTTGGGACCAGAGGGTCGGGGGTTCGAATCCCTCTTCACCGACCATATTTAAGACCTCGTCATATGACGGGGTTTTTTTATATCTGTAATAACTGGTTCAGGATCAGAGGGTCGGGGACGGGCTTTGCCCTATAGCGTAATAGGGTTAACTCTTATACACAAATATTAAAGTGACCAGAGAACGGTTCTCCCCCTTGAGTGAAAAGCCTAACTGGTTGATAAAGCTAACAGAAGGGGGAGTTAGAGGGGGTTGGTTATGCCATGCATGGTTAAACCACCAAAACTTAAGCTCATGAGAAACAACCCCTCCCTGCCTCCCCTTCGATGTTACTTTTTCGAAAATCCGGCCTTTCGAGGCTAAGGGGAGGAGCATTCTTTGGCTCCTTAAACTTGTGTATAAGAGTCAGGGTAATAGGGCTATAGGTATGAGCCCCTAAACCTGCAAATAGGCAAAAAATCCCATCCAGCTAATAACCAAAAGTGCCCAAGGCAACATACTATTCGACGTCCCGGTTGATGCCTTTGTTTCCACCGTCTCAACCTGACTTTCTTCCGTCACTTGCTGCCGGATCTTATCTTTGCGCTCTTTCTTTTTCGCTTTATCAGCCAGTCTGGCTCTCTCTTTCTGCTGCTTTTTGTATTGGGCGATCCCTTTTTCGATGCCCTGCGCGATAAGTTTGGTCTGCTCTTTTGTCTGCCCCGGTTTTTGTGTGGCTTTAGCTATTTTCATCGCTTCGGTTTGTGTTTCTGCGGATATTGGAGTTTTGTTTTTGGCCATACTTAATTATTTTTTATCTGATAGAAGGAATGTAAACTTGCGCTATCATAGCGCATCAAAGCCTAACAAGCATCAGGGTGTATTAAGTGCAGTATTCAATTGAGCAGTATGACAAGCATGGCTTTCTTCAGGTGCCGGTATGGTTATCGCTAAGCTGGTTTTTTCTGGCTAAGGCCTGGGTGGTTTTTATTATGGCCGGAGTCAGCCGTGATGCCGGGGTTAAGGTGCTGGAAGTGATTTATCCGGTAACCTCCACTTTGTATATAGGTTTGATAGTTGGAGCTCCGGTGTTGATTTTATTTTGGCTGCTTGGTCTTCGGCATCCGGACCGGAAGTGGGTTTTGAAGGTGATTCATTACGGCAGGGCTTTAACGATAAGCGTGACACTGGCCCAGATTGGGCTTTCGGCTTATCAGGTCTATCTGGATGGCGGACGCTTTAGCTGGGCAAATGCATTATCCCTGCTTATGCTGTTCTGGATTCTTATTTTTGTGATGAGAAGTCGGAGGGTAAGGGATTGTTTTCGCTCACCTTTGCTTAACTAAGAATGTCTATTGTATGACTAAAATCAATGTGATCCGGGCTTTGCGGTATACACTAGAACCTTAAACAAACGTTTACCCCCTTAATAATAAAGAGAGAAAGAGTATGTCAGTTTATCAATCTGCAATTGTCCCGGAAGCAGGGCCATTTGCATTATATGTTCAACTAAAAGTTCGTTCAGAAGCAGCAAAGGTGCTTGCTCAGGTTAAGTTGCTTCCGCAGTTAGTAAAAGAGCTGAACGATACTCAGCCAGGCGCAGACCTTACGGTTTCCGTCGCTTTTGATCATGGCTTCTGGTCTCAGACAAACCAGGCAATGCCTGAGGAGTTAATTCCTTTTGCTCCTTTAGGTGAGGGCGAGATCACCGCTCCGGCAACCGATGTGGATATGATTATTCACTGCCATTCAAACCGTCATGATCTGCACTTCTATCTGCTTCGCAAGCTAATGGCTGAGATTTCTGAATTTGTCGATGTGGTGGATGAGACCTACGGCTATCGCTACCTTGATGCCCGCGATATGACGGACTTTATTGATGGTACAGAAAATCCGGAAGGAGATGAGCGTGCAGAGGTAGCCATTATCCCTGAAGGTGAGTTCGCTGGTGGCAGCTATGTTCTGGCTCAGCGTTTTATTCACAATCTTCCGGCATGGAACCGCCTGTCTGTTTCTGCTCAGGAGAAGGTGATTGGCCGTACTAAGCCTGATTCTGTTGAGCTTGATGATGTTCCTGCTGCGTCGCATGTGGGCCGGGTGGATATCAAGGAAGAAGGTGTTGGCCTTAAGATTGTACGTCACAGCCTGCCATATGGCTCTGTTTCCGGCGATCACGGTCTGCTGTTTATCGCTTACTGTAATACGCTGCACAATATCAAAACCATGCTGGAAAGCATGTACGGTGTAACAGACGGTAAGACGGACCAGATGCTGCGCTTTACCAAAGCGGTGACGGGCGCTTATTTCTTTGCTCCGTGTGAAGAGATGCTGCAAAAGGTTGAAATCGCTTAATCCATTTACTGTTGTCATCCCCGCGGAGGCCTGACTCTTATACATAAGTTAAGGAGTCAAAGAACGCTCCTCCCCTTAGCCTCGGAAGGTTGGGTGTTCGAGGAAGTAGCATCGAAGGGGAGGTTGGGAGGGGTTGTTTCTCATGAGTTTAAGCTTTTGTGATTTAACCATGCATAGCATAATCAACCCCCTCTAACTTCCCCTTCTATTAGCTTTATCAATCAGTTAGGCTTTTTCACTCAAGGGGGAGAACTGTTCTCTGGCCTCTCCATCAAATTGTTATGCTCTGTTCCTGCAATATAAAAATCCTCTAAAGTTTCCCCACTTTCCGCCGATACCAGCCTGAAAACCCATTTTTTATTGTTTTGTTTAAAAGGCATCCATGGCTGTTACCGTTAATACCAATGTTCCTGCATTGATAGCACAACGTAACTTAGGATTGGCATCACATAAGCTGAGCCAGTCCCTTGAGCGTTTGTCTTCAGGAAACCGTATTAACAGTGCAAAAGATGACGCTGCCGGATTGCAGATCTCCAATCGTTTAGAGTCTCAGATGAGCGGCCTGGATATGGCGGTGAGAAATGCCAACGATGGCATTTCCATTATGCAGACGGCGGAAGGGGCAATGAAAGAGACAACCAGCATACTTCAGCGTATGCGGGATCTTTCTCTGCAGTCGGCCAATGGTTCTAACAGTAAAGCGGACAGGGTTGCGCTTCAGGAAGAGATGTCAGCGCTGGACGATGAACTGAACCGGATTGCTGAAACCACCTCCTTTGGCGGAAGAAAGCTTCTTAATGGTAATTTTGCCAGTGCTTCTTTCCAGATAGGAGCGGGCTCTGGTGAAGCGGTTCAGGTTGGCCTGAAGAATATGCGTTCTGATACCCGTGATATGGGCGGTATCTCCTATGTGGCAGAAGGGATGGCTGATAAGAGCTGGAAAGTGAAGGACGGAAAGAATACGTTCAATATGTCATTTACTAATGCTCAGGGCCGGGAAGAGAACATTCAGATTAAAGCTAAAGCGGGCGATGATATTGAAGAGCTGGCTACTTATATCAATGGTCAGACGGATGCGGTTTCTGCTTCGGTTAATGAAGACGGGCAGCTGCAGATATTTATGGCCGGAGATCGTGCCGGTGGCGCTATCAGTTTTAGTGGTGGCTTGGCAAGCGAGCTCTCCATGGCCGGTCCCGTGTATGAAACGGTGCATGATTTAGATATCACTAGCGTGGGTGGTTCGCAAAGGGCGGTATCGGTTATTGATAGCGCGCTGAAATTTGTAGATAGCCACCGTTCTGAGCTCGGTGCATATCAGAACCGTTTTGATCATGCGATTAATAATCTGAGCAATATCCACGAAAACTTAGCCAGCTCCAAGAGCCGGATAAAAGATACCGACTTTGCCAAAGAAACCACCGCCATGATCAGGCAACAGATACTTCAGCAAGTAAGCACTTCGGTTCTGGCACAGGCAAAACAGACGCCTAACCTTGCTTTGAGCTTGCTTGGGTAGTTTTTACAGGTTCCTCCTTTCGACAACAATCAGCAAAACTTTAGTTATTATTTATCCTTTTTTATCGGTTTTCTGCTGTTTCTCACGATAAATACCCCAAACGGATTTTTTTATAAAAAATCGAAAAAAAAACCTAAAGGAATTCTGAACCGAGCCGTTAATGAAAGTATCTTTGAGAGAACTACTTGGTTTTCCGAGACGTCGGAAACCGCTAAACCGGAAAATCAATTGGAGAAATCACCATGGCAGTTAATGTAAATACCAACGTAGCAGCAATGACAGCTCAACGACACCTGAACAGTGCAGCTAACAACCTGAATGGTTCAATGGAACGTTTGTCTTCTGGCTTCAAAATCAACAGCGCAAAAGACGACGCAGCGGGTCTTCAAATCTCTAACCGTTTGAACGTACAGAGTCGCGGTCTGGATGTAGCGGTACGAAATGCAAACGACGGCATCTCGATTGCTCAGACAGCAGAAGGTGCGATGAAAGAGACCACCAACATCCTGCAACGTATGCGTGACCTTTCACTACAATCAGCGAATGGCTCTAACACTAAGGCAGACCGTGTAGCGATTCAGGAAGAGGTTGTGGCACTGAATGACGAACTGAACCGTATCGCAGAAACCACATCTTTCGGTGGTAACCGTCTGCTAAACGGTACTCACGGTACTAAGTCATTCCAGATTGGCGCAGACAACGGTGAAGCGGTAATGCTTCAGCTAAAAGACATGCGCTCTGATAACGCAATGATGGGTGGCGAAAGCTACAAAGCAGAAAATGGTCAGGGTAAAGACTGGAAAGTATCCCAGGACTCTACTTTCACCATGAGCATGACTGACAAGTTCGGTGACCTTCAGGAAATCACAGTAAACGCGAAAGCGGGTGACGATATTGAAGAGCTTGCGACTTACATCAACGGTCAGCAGGATCTGGTAAAAGCTTCAGTCGATGAAGAAGGCCGTCTGCAGGTATTTGCAGGTAACAACAAGGTTGAAGGCGATGTATCCTTCGGTGGCGATATTGCCGGTGAATTGGGCATGGGTGGTCCGACAGCAGTAACGGTTGATACTATCGATGTAACATCAGTAGGTGGTTCACAGGAAGCGGTAGCGATTGTGGATGCGGCCCTGAAATATGTAGACCAGCACCGTTCAGAGCTGGGTGCATTCCAGAACCGATTCGACCATGCGATTAACAACTTAGACAACATCAACGAAAACGTGAATGCGTCTAAGAGCCGAATCAAGGATACAGACTTCGCGAAGGAAACCACTTCGATGACCAAGTCTCAGATTCTGCAGCAGGCTTCTACTTCTGTGCTGGCACAGGCGAAGCAGGCACCAAACTCAGCACTAAGCCTGCTAGGTTAATAGCCGGAAATAGTGCAAGGCGGACATTAACGCCATCCTGCGAAAGCAGGAACTCTAAAAGCCCGGGCCGCCGGGCTTTTTTCTTGCGTATAATTTATCCAACCAGTAAGAAATAAAGCAGAATTTCACACTTTATATTGTTTAATGACTCAGAATATTGGATCATTAGCGATTATTTCTGACAATCCCAAAAAACTGAGGTGTTTAGATGAGTGAAGCTGAGGCTAGACCATCGAATTTTATCCGCCAGATTATTGATAAAGACCTGGCTGATGGTACACATACCAGCGTGCATACTCGATTCCCGCCGGAGCCAAATGGCTACCTGCATATCGGTCACGCTAAATCTATCTGTTTAAACTTTGGAATTGCTCAGGACTATCAGGGACAATGTAATCTGCGTTTTGATGATACAAACCCTGAAAAAGAAGATGTCGAGTACGTTGAGTCGATTAAAAACGATGTGCACTGGTTGGGCTTTGAGTGGTCGGATGAAATTTGCTATTCATCTAACTACTTCGACAAGCTATATGATTATGCAGTTGAATTAATTAACAAAGGCTTAGCGTATGTTGAAGAGCTAAGTCCAGAGCAAATTCGTGAATACCGCGGTACGCTAAAAGAGCCGGGTAAGCACAGCCCATACCGTGACCGTAGTGTTGAAGAGAACCTGGCGCTGTTTGAAAAGATGCGCGCAGGTGAGTTCGAAGAGGGTAAAGCCTGTCTTCGCGCCAAGATCGATATGGCGTCACCCTTTATGGTTATGCGTGATCCGGTGCTTTACCGTGTCCGTTTTGCTGAGCACCATCAGACAGGTGACAAGTGGTGCATCTACCCGATGTACGACTTTACTCACTGTATTTCCGATGCGCTGGAAGGCATTACCCACTCTATCTGTACGCTGGAGTTCCAGGATAACCGTCGTCTGTACGACTGGGTTCTGGATAATATCACTATCGATTGCCAGCCTCGTCAGTACGAGTTCAGCCGCCTGAATCTTGAATACACAGTGATGTCTAAGCGTAAGCTAAACCAGCTTGTGACTGACAACCTGGTTAACGGCTGGGATGACCCTCGTATGCCGACCATTTCAGGCCTGCGTCGCCGTGGCTTTACTCCTGCTTCTATCCGTGAGTTCTGTAAGCGTATTGGTGTAACCAAGCAGGAAAACATGATCGAGTTTGGATCTCTTGAATCCTGTATCCGTGACGATCTGAACGAGAATGCTGCGCGTGCAATGGCGGTTCTTGAGCCGGTGAAAATCGTGATTGAAAACTTCGCTGAAGGTGAAGTTGAGACACTAAACATCGCAAACCACCCGAACAAGCCAGAAATGGGTACCCGTGAAGTGCCGTTCAGCCGTGAAATCTGGATTGAACGCGAAGACTTCCGCGAAGAAGCGAACAAGAAATACAAGCGTCTGGTACTTGGAAAAGAAGTTCGTCTGCGTGGTGCTTATGTGATTAAGGCTGAGCGTATTGAAAAAGACGCTGAAGGCAATATCACCACTATCTTCTGTACTTATGATGCGGATACTCTGGGCAAAAACCCGGCTGACGGCCGTAAAGTAAAAGGTGTAATCCACTGGGTTTCAGCGGATAAAGGTGTTCCGGCTGAAATTCGTCTGTATGACCGCCTGTTCACTGTGCCAAACCCGGCAGCAGCAGAAGACTTTACTTCAGTAATCAACCCTGAATCTCTGGTTGTAATGAATGGCTTTGTTGAGCCAAGCCTGAAAGAAGCACAAGCAGAAGTGGGTTATCAGTTTGAGCGTACAGGTTACTTCTGTTCGGATGTTAAAGACTCTCAGCCTGAGGCGCTGGTGTTTAACCGTACTGTCGGTCTGCGTGATACCTGGGCGAAGATCGAAGCTAATTAAGGCTCTGGGGGCCTGGGGGCGGTCGCTTCGCTCCCAGGACTCTGGGAAGCAGGCATAAAAAAGCAGCATCCAGGTGCAAGCCATAGCCAGCATCCGCAACCGCGTTAACTTAGTCCACCCAACTTGTACGGATCACTGTAGGATAGGACTAAAGTTTCATACTTAGCTTACTCGTTTTTGGACAAAAGCGACTTGGGCGTTCTGGCCTAAATCTACCCTTCTAATAACTTCCGGTGTCCCCAAATGATGAACGGCACCACTTTTCGTGATGCTGAACCTGAAAGCTTTTGGACAAAAACGAGCATTGCTATTTGAAATGGCACGCTTTCTTTATGCAATAATATTGTTAAATTAGTCACCGTTCTCTCGTTCCCATGCTTATATGGACTCCCGGGTGTTGTCAAAAAGTTTATTAGAACAGAGGTCAGATGCTTGCTTATATACGGGCTCTAACTGAGGAGCTACCTCGGCCTCTTCGATGTATTCGCACCTTCATGACTTTATCTCCCGCACGGTAGTTTCTACCTGAGCATGGGCCAGTCTCTTGAAGGTTGGTCTTACCTGTTTGTTCTTACGTTCTTTTTGACTAACCTGGTATTAAGCCACAAGTGGTTGTGGCTTATATTCCTCATCACTTTTTATCATGGCAAGAGCCGTTCTCACCGTTTTATTTGCCAAAGCAATAGCTGCAACTTTTTTGCCTCGCCTTGTGGTCAGATCTTTAAGCCATTGCTCTTTTCCTGTCCGGGCTTCTCGTTTTTCCAGTTTACACACAACTGTTAAGGCTCCTCGAAAGAGTGCACTACGCAACATGTTGTGACCACACTTTTTAGCGATAGAACCTATTTTCTGTTTACCACCACTACTGTGTTGAACGGGTGTTAACCCCAGACAAGCTGAAGCTTCTCTACCCTTACTAAAATGCTCTGCCTGGCCTAACGCTACTTTTAATAAAACTGAGCATACTGGGCCAACCCCCTCCAGAGCTTGTAACCGCCTGCACACTTTATCTTGCGCTATTGACTGCTGTAGTTGTTGTGTAAAAGCTTCTACTTGCTCTATCAAATTTATAAACTGCTCATACATCTGACTCAGGCAAGCTCTAAACTGGCCGGTTAATCCGTTATCAGCGTCCTCAAGAACATAAGGAATGGCTTCTCTCAATGCTTTATCACCTTTAGTGATCGGAATGCCAAACTCCAGTAAATAGGAACGCAGTTGATTACTTATACTTACCTTCTGCCTAACCAGTAGATCTCGCATATGAACGATGGATTGCTGACACTGCTCTTCAACGGTTGGTATGCGACAGGATTTTATTTGAGATTGCGTAGCTGCGATAGCAATGGCAATAGCGTCATTGGCATCGGTTTTTTGGCCCTGCCTGAATGCAGCTGCCCGACGTGGGGCAATAGCCTTCACTTCATGCCCTTGCTCTTTAGCATATCGAGCCCAATAGTTGGTTGTACTGCATGACTCCATTGCTACCAGTGTTGCTTTTTCCCTGGCTAAAAATTCCAGCAGTTTCTTACGGCTCATTTCTCGATTAAAAATAATCTTGCCATCGAAATTCATCTTACAGACCTGAAAAACACTCTTTGCAAGGTCAATAGCAATAACGGTAGAATATTTCATGTATGGACTCCTTTTGTAAAAGTTTGGTCGCTTATTACGCTACTCCTGAGGGAGCCGGGAGTCCATACATCTCCAGCGTGGGAATGCATACCACGGCTGGAGGTATTCTCGTAAACCACTAAAAGTAGAGAAAATAAGTCCAGTGGCAGTTTATACTCTGGCTGGTAGTTTTGAGTCTGACATGCATTCCCACGGAGGACCATGGGAACGAGTGGTCTGCATAATTATTCAGATTTAAATCTAATGCTTTAAGTCCTGAAACTGCTAACTTCCGGCAGGATTTATCTTATAAGAAGACTGTATTTGATTGCGGGCGCGGACGTTAAGTAGACCAAATCGACAGACAGAAAACTGTCCAATATAAAACCCCCATAGGGTTGACTCTATGGGGGTTTCTTCATTACTTAACCACAGAAAACGTAGTGGCTTGATCCAGGTGCTGGTTTTTCTTTATCCGCAATTCACACTTATTTCTTATCGTGTGCCTTAGGGTCTTCTTTGCACTTGCCGCCAACACAGTTGCCGTAAAGGTACAGGCTGTGGTTGGTTAGCTCAATATTGTGCTCAAGGGCGATCTCTTTCTGGCGCTTTTCGATCATTTCGTCAGAAAATTCGATTACTGTGCCGCAGTCCAGACAAACCAGGTGATCGTGGTGGTGCTGAGTTGCCAGTTCGAATACAGATTTTCCACCCTCAAAGTGGTGACGGGTGACGATGCCGGCATCATCAAACTGGTTTAGTACACGGTATACTGTCGCCAGGCCGATCTCTTCCCCAAGATCGATCAACTTTTTATACAATTCTTCAGCACTGATATGCTGGCAACTTGGCTGTTGCAGAATTTCTAAAATCTTTAGCCGGGGCAGGGTAACTTTTAGTCCTGCGTCCTTTAGTGCTTTATTGTTGTCTGACATACTCTTTCCTGTAGATGAACTGTATAAAACGTTTCGACAGTCTTAATTGGTTTATTATAGGTTACTGAGCGGTAACAATAAACCACAATCTTATGAAGGATAAGAATTATTACTATTCAAAAAACGCCTCATTAAGAGGCGTTTTATCAATCAGATGTCGGGAAATGGAAAGGATTAGTCTTCCAGTTCAGCCAGGCACATTTCGTCGTAGATCTGGTTAACCCACTTGTTTACACGCTCTTCTGTCAGTTCCGGCTGGCGGTCTTCGTCGATGCACAGACCAACAAAAGTGCTGTCATCAACCAGTGCCTTAGAAGCTTCGAATTCATAACCTTCAGTAGGCCAGTTACCCAGAATGGTACCGCCTTTGTTTTCTACGATGTCACGGATATCACCCATCGCATCACAGAAGTACTCAGCGTAGTCTTCCTGATCACCACAGCCAAAAATAGCAACAAGCTTTGTTGAAAAATCAATTGCTTCCAGTTCAGGGAAGAAATCATCCCAGTCACACTGAGCTTCGCCGTAGTACCAGGTTGGGATACCCAGGATAAGAAGATCGAAGTTATCTACATCTTCTTTGCTGCTTTTTGCAATATCCTGCACCTGTACTAATTTACTGCTTAGTTGTTTTTGGATCATCTTTGCGACAGCTTCTGTATTGCCTGTGTCGCTGCCAAAGAAGAGACCTACGCTTGCCATATATGATTACCTATCTATTATTTTGTTAACGTTGGCGAAAGAGGGAGTTGATTAGCCCAAGCCTGTGCCTTCCCAGCTCAGCTGAATAATTCCTTTTACCACAAAGCCGGCACACCCTAAAAAAAGAACCAGCCATACGATTCGTCTACCGAAAACCGGAACATTGCCTTGCTTAAGAACATCTTTTATCGCCATGCCTATCAGAAAAAAGACAGAGGCGAAAAGAAGATCAAGCCCAATGGATTCCAGAATATCGATGTAGTCGTAAAGCATATCGCTCCTTGGTGCCATTTGAGTGCCTGCACTATACCACCGTTATTGGGTAAAGTTAATGCAGAAGAGTCATTGAGAATTAGAATTGTTGATGATAAATCTTCTGATTGCTCTTATGACTTCCTGTGGCTTTTCAGCATGCAGCCAGTGCCCGGTATTCGCTATTATATGGGCTTTAGAATTAGGGAACTGGTCTCTTATCAAATTTTGATATTCCGGCAGAAGGTAATCTGAGTTTGCACCTTTGAGGAAAAGAGTCGGAATGGTGCACTCAGGTACGGGAGCCCAGCCGAGGATATTGCGGTAGTTTTCCTTTATGGCTGCCACATTGAAGCGCCAGGTAAAATAGCCTTCGGTTTTATAAAGAGACTTGCCTAAAAACTGTCTTACGCCCTCAATTTCCACATGCTGAGCCAAAACAGCCAGTGCTTCTGAGCGGTGGGCAGGCTTTTCTGCCAAAACCGCTGCCAGCCCGGCAAAAACATTATCATGTCTGTTTTGCGGATAATTAACCGGAGCCATATCCATAACAGTAAGACCGGCTAAATTTTCAGGGTGGTCTGCGGCATATTTCATGGCAACCTTTCCGCCCATGGAGTGGCCGATAATATGGATACCGGATAGCTTCAGAGAGTCAATGATCTTATGCAGATCTTCTGCCATCACATCATAGGTATGCACGTCCGAGTGGAAAGAGTGGCCGTGATTTCTCAAATCAACACTAAGTACCTGATAGTCAGAAGATAAGTCTCTGGCAAGCCTGCCAAGGTTATCCAGACTGCCAAACAGACCGTGAATAAGCACTATGGTCTGTCCCTCTCCCTGTAGTGTGTAATTTAGACGTTCAGACATTTTCTCTTATTCGTGATGGGTTTGGCGTAGAGTATCACGGAAGTTCTGGTTATAATCACCGGAATAGTAAAAACAGTGAGATTGTGAAAGCGAATGAAGACAATTGAGGTTGATGAGGATCTTTACCGTTACATTGCCAGCCAAACCGAACATATTGGTGAGAGTGCTTCCGATATTCTGAGAAGACTACTGGGCTTTAGCGCAGTTGGTGAGCCGGTGACACAAAAGGTCGCCCCGTCAGAACCAGAAGAAGTAGTTCCTGTCGCGCAAGAAAAGCAGCCAGAACCGCAAGTTGGTATCGTAGTAAGTAAAGATGCAGGTAAAGAGACCAGTATCGATGGCGTGAAAGAGATGCGTTCTCTGCTGATTTCTGATGAGTTTGCGGGAAGCAAAAAAGCCATTGACCGATTTATGCTGGTGCTTTCATCTCTGTACAGAGTTGACGGCGAAAGTTTTGCTGAAGCGACTCAGGTGAAAGGCCGTACCCGCGTCTACTTTGCAGACAATGAGCAGGTGCTGCTTGAAAGCGGTAAGACCACAAAACCTAAGGCAATTCCGGCAACGCCATTCTGGGTAATTACCAATACAAATACCAATCGAAAACGCCAAATGGTGGATCAATTGATGACCAGAATGGGTTTTCAGGCTGATTTAATTGAAAAAGTGTGTGCTGCAATATAATTTTTAACACATACCGTAGCTTTAAGACTGGCTTAAGCCTCATAATGACCTGTCCTCAGACGTCGTTGTGAGGCTTTTTTCTTATAAGCCTGTTTATTTTTTAAGTTTTCCTAGCTGCCCCCTTGCAGGATAGTGCTTAAAAAGGTATTCAGTCTTAAGGCTTTAAGTAGAGAAATAATGAAGGGAAACTATAATGGCTATGCACCCTCGTGCCGGACAAAAGGCACAACAAGAAGATTTACATAATATTCCTGCGCTAGTTGCTAACTACTTCTTACTCCAACCAGATCCGGCTAACCCTGCTCATAAGGTTCAGTTTGGTACTTCTGGTCACCGTGGTACAGCAGACAAATCCTCTTTCAACGAAACACATATTCTGGCGATTGCTCAGGCAACAGCTGAAGTACGTGCAGAAAAGGGTACAACTGGCCCTGTATTTGTTGGTAAAGATACTCATGCTCTTTCAGAAGCAGCAATTTACTCAGTGATTGAAGTTCTGATTGCAAATGGCATTGAAGTGATCGTTCAGGAAGATAACGGCTATACACCAACTCCGGGTGTTTCGCACGCAATCCTGACTTACAACCTGAAAAACGAAGCAAAAGCAGATGGTATTGTCATCACTCCATCTCATAACCCACCACAGGACGGTGGTATCAAGTACAACCCGCCACACGGTGGTCCGGCAGAAGCTGACCTGACTCAGGCAATTGAAGACCGTGCAAATGAGCTGGTTGCTGCAGGCCTTGAAGGCGTTAAGCGTATGCCTCTGGCAGAAGCGAAAGCAAGCCCTCTTCTGAAAGAGATGGAACTGGTTCAGCCATATGTTGATGACCTGGTAAATGTTATCGATATGGAAGCAATCCAGAAAGCGGGTCTGAAAATCGGTGTTGATCCACTAGGTGGCTCTGGTATCGAGTACTGGAGAACTATCGCTAAGACTTACGATCTTGACCTGACGCTGGTAAGTGAAGCTGTTGACCCGTCTTTCCAGTTTATGTCTCTGGATAAAGATGGCGTGGTTCGTATGGACTGTTCTTCTCCTTACGCAATGGCTGGCCTTCTGGCTCTTAAAGATGACTACACTCTGGCATTTGGTAACGACCCTGACTACGACCGCCACGGTATCGTAACGCCTAAGGGCCTGATGAATCCAAACCATTACCTGGCTGTATGTATCGACTACCTGTACCGCCACCGTGAAGGCTGGGCAAGCGATGTTGCTGTTGGTAAGACTCTGGTATCAAGTGCACTTATCGACCGTGTTGTTGCTGACCTTGGCCGCGAGCTATGCGAAGTACCGGTTGGCTTTAAGTGGTTTGTAGACGGTCTTTACAACGGTTCATTTGGTTTCGGTGGTGAAGAGAGTGCGGGTGCATCATTCCTGCGTAAAGACGGTACGCCTTGGTCTACTGATAAAGACGGCATCATCCTGTGTCTTCTTGCAGCAGAAATCACAGCGGTTACCGGTAAGAACCCTCAGGAATACTACGAAGAACTTGCTGCTAAGCACGGCGAATCTGCATACAACCGTATTCAGGCTGTTGCAAATGCTGATCAGAAAAATGTTCTTAAGAAGATGTCTCCTGAAATGGTTTCAGCTGATACGCTTGCAGGCGAGACAATCACTGCTCGTCTTACAAATGCTCCGGGTAACGGCGCAGCTATCGGTGGCCTGAAAGTGACCACTGAAAACGGCTGGTTTGCTGCTCGTCCTTCTGGCACAGAAGATATCTACAAGATCTACTGTGAAAGCTTTAAAGGCGAAGAGCATCTGAAGATGATTGAGAAAGAAGCTCAGGACATCGTTAACCAGGTATTTGCTGACGCTGGCTTATAAGGTAGCAGGCTACAGGCGGCAGGTGAGGGAACCCTTGTCTGCCGACTGAAATAAGAAACCCCGGAGATTGCTCTTCGGGGTTTTTGTTTGTCTTTATTTTAACGGATCATCATCAGGCAGCGCGTTGTGCATCCATATTGCCAGGCGTTTTTTTATATTTGCTCCGTCCAGCTTATCTTCGGGCAGAGGGGTGATTTGTTTCACTTCGACCAAAAACAGATATACGGCCTTAATTTTTATTGGTTGGGAGGAAGTAGGTAAGTCGAATCCCTGCATTTTTGCCAACTTGAAACCGACTTCTAATGCCTTTTTAACCAGCTTATCTTCGTTGAGGAGCTTTGTAGATTTCGACATATTATGACCAGCCTTTGTTTTGATTGAAGAATTAGTATATCAAACAGGAGGTTTTGCATGTTTATCTTGATCTCAAGTTGGAGAAACAGGCGCGATAATTGTTGTGTATCCCGAGCTGAGGTTAATTAGGCCAGCTAGCCGGCACCACAATCCAGAACCGGGCTGTTTGCTTATCCATTGTGCAATTTGAGTTAGTGAGTCGGCCTTCATGTGCTATTCTTTTTAATCACCTGAGCGCTAATAAACTGGGTATAACACATAATGAACAACTTGCAATTAGAAACACTGCTAAATCAGAAGCTTTCCCCTGAGTTAATTAAAGATTACTGTCCTAATGGCCTGCAGATAGAGGGCAAGGAAGAGGTCAGAAAAATCGTTACAGGAGTAACTGCTTCCAAAGCCTTGATAGAGAAAGCTATTGAACACAAAGCAGATGCGATTCTGGTTCATCACGGTTATTTCTGGAAAGGCGAAGCAGAGCCTATTCGCGGTATGAAGGGGGCAAGAATTAAGGCTCTGATACAAAACGATATCAATATGTACGCGTATCATCTTCCTCTGGATATTCACCCTGAGCTGGGTAACAACGTCAAACTGGCAGAATTGCTGGATATCAAAATAGAAGGCGGACTGGAGCCGACACCTCAGTCAGTTGCACTTCACGGTTCACTGGCAGAACCTATTATGGCCGATGAGCTGGCCAGCCGGATCACCACAGCGCTGGATCGCGAGCCGTTATACATTGCTCCTGAATTCGATAAACCAATCAAAAAAGTAGGCTGGTGCACTGGCGGCGGTCAGGATTATATTGAACTCGCCGCACAACAGGGCCTGGATGCCTTTATCTCCGGCGAGATTTCAGAAAGAACTACACACATAGCCCGCGAGCTGGGTATTCATTACTTTAGCGCAGGGCATCATGCAACCGAACGTTACGGTGTTAAAGCGCTGGGGGAATGGCTGGCGAAAGAGCATGGGGTTTATGTGGAGTTTGTGGATGTGGGGAATCCGGTTTAAATAAGGGCCTGGGGCTCTGGGTTTCTGGGCCCTCGGCCCTGGGAAAATACTAATTATACCCACTTTCCCAGGACCTATAGGACGAAGTCCGTTCCCAGGGCCTAGGGCCCTGAAAAAAGAAACCCCGCATTCCCAGCGAGGTTCTTATCCAATTTACGTAACTAACCTTATAGCTACTCGCGCTCATGCAACGGCTTAAAATCCCTCATTGGCTGACCAGTATAAAGCTGACGTGGGCGGCCGATGCGGTTGTCCGGGCTGCTGTGCATTTCGCTCCAGTGGGCTATCCAGCCTACTGTGCGTGATAGGGCGAAGATTACGGTGAACATGGAAACCGGGATACCGATAGCTTTCAGGATGATACCTGAGTAGAAGTCTACGTTCGGGTACAGTTTCTTCTCAACGAAGTATTCATCGGAAAGTGCGATACGCTCAAGTTCCATGGCTACTGCCAGTAGCGGATCTTCGATATTCAGCTCTTTCAGAACTTCGTGACACGCTTCGCGCATTACGGTTGCGCGCGGGTCGTAGTTTCTGTAAACACGGTGACCGAAGCCCATTAGACGGAACGGGTCATCCTTGTCTTTTGCACGTGCAACGTACTCAGGGATCTTATCAACATCACCGATCTCTTCCAGCATCTTCAGACAGGCTTCGTTTGCACCGCCGTGTGCAGGCCCCCAAAGAGACGCGATACCGGCAGAGATACAGGCGAACGGGTTAGCGCCCGAAGAGCCTGCAAGACGAACAGTTGAAGTTGAAGCATTCTGTTCATGGTCGGCATGAAGGGTAAAGATCTTATCCATAGCGCGAGCAATAACCGGGTTGACTTCGTACTCTTCACATGGGTTAGCAAACATCATGTGAAGGAAGTTTTCCGCGTAGCTAAGGTCGTTTCTAGGATAGATAAACGGCTGGCCAATGGAATATTTGTAACACATTGCAGCCAGAGTCGGCATTTTAGACAACAGGCGGAATGCTGCGATCTCACGGTGGCTATCGTTATTGATATCCAGAGAATCGTGATAGAAAGCTGCAAGGGCACCTACAACCCCCACCATAATCGCCATTGGGTGTGCGTCACGACGGAAGCCATGGAAGAAGCTGGCAATCTGCTCATGAACCATGGTGTGGCGCGTAACAATTTTCTTGAACTCGTCGTACTCTTTGCGGTTTGGAGCTTCTCCATAAAGCAGGATATAGCAAACTTCCAGATAATCCGCATTATTAGCAAGTTGGTCGATAGGGAAACCACGGTGCAGCAAGACACCTTTTCCGCCGTCGATAAAAGTGATTTGGGATTCACAAGATGCAGTGGCAAGAAAACCAGGGTCAAAAGTAAAGTAACCATTGGCACCCAGTTTACGAACGTCAATTACTTCCGGACCTAATGTTCCGTCCATAATTGGCAGCTCGATTGGAGCTTTACCTTCTACATGAAGGGTCGCTTTCTTATCTGCCATAACAATCTCCTTTGTATATTATTTAGTCCATCCGGGACATTTGTGAGTCATTTTTTTACTCATGATCGGGCTTAAAGTCAATTTTTCTCCTGTTTTGTGTGCACTTTTACACGCTTTGTAAGTTAAAAATATGTTCCAAGTAACAAAAAATGTTACATCTGTTGTATTAATGTGTTGCTACTCTTATAGTGAGCCTGAACTCAACACTAACCCCTTATAAATTCAAGGCTTGAAAGAAATATAGATAATGATAACTTTGAGCTTAATATAACATTTACTTTACATTTTGGCCTGTCAATAATGGCGTATTAGCGTGCAAATGTAAAGTTAATGTTAAATTGCAGGGGTTTAAACATAACTACAATGCTCAATGGAGCTGAGTGAGCAAGCCCGTGAAAGAAAGTAAGTCAAGACCTGTAAATCTGGATCTGCAGACCATACGCTTTCCGATTACTGCAATTGCATCCATCCTGCACCGAGTGTCCGGGGTGATCACTTTTGTAGCTGTCGGGATTCTGCTTTGGCTGCTGTCCCTCTCCCTCTCTTCCCCTGTCGGCTTTTCTCAGGCTGCGGATTTAGTGGACAACTTTTTTGTGAAACTAATTCTGTGGGGGATTGTAACCGCACTTGCCTATCATATCGTTGGTGGTATCCGGCATCTGATAATGGACTCAGGCCGTTATGAAGATCTGGAATCCGGCGAGATGACCGCTAAGGTTTCGTTTGGCGCGACAGTGGTTCTGTCATTACTCGGAGGTATCCTGGTATGGTAAGACATGTCTCCTCTGTTGGACGAAATGGTGTGCACGATTTCCTGCTGATTCGTGCCACTGCGATTATTTTAACTCTGTACACCATCTATTTAGTCGGTTTTTTTACCTTTAATGATATCGATTACAATATCTGGATGGCATTTTTCTCCGGCACCTTTACCAGAGCATTTTCAATGCTGGCACTGACCTCAATCCTTATCCATGGCTGGATAGGCTTGTGGCAGGTACTGACCGATTACGTTAAGCCCACCTTGTTACGTGGTGCCTTACAGTTGGTTATTGTGGCTGTTTTGTTGATCTACTTCTTCTCTGGTCTGTTTATATTGTGGGGTGCTTAAGTGACTATTCCAGTTCGTGAATTCGATGCCGTGGTGATCGGCGCGGGCGGTGCGGGTATGCGCGCAGCTCTTCAGATATCTGAGCAGGGCCTGACATGTGCACTGCTTTCTAAAGTTTTTCCAACCCGTTCTCATACTGTGTCTGCGCAGGGAGGGATTACCGTCGCTCTGGGTAATTCCCATAAAGATGACTGGCAGTGGCATATGTACGATACCGTAAAGGGCTCCGACTATATCGGGGATCAGGACGCTATCGAATATATGTGTAAAAACGGTCCTGAGTCGGTTATTGAGTTAGAGAAAATGGGGCTGCCATTCTCTCGTTTTGACAACGGCACCATTTACCAGCGCCCTTTCGGCGGGCAGTCAAAAGAGTTTGGCGGTGAGCAGGCAGCAAGAACAGCCGCTGCCGCAGACCGGACGGGGCATGCGCTGCTTCATACCCTCTACCAGCAGAACATCAAACACAAGACCACCATATTTTCTGAGTGGTATGCACTGGATTTGGTGAAGAATCAGGATGGCGCCATCCTTGGTTGTACTGCCATCTGCATGGAGTCCGGTGAGATTTTCTATTTCAAAGCCAAGGCAACGATTCTGGCAACCGGTGGCGCAGGCCGTATTTACGCTTCAACCACCAATGCCCATATCAATACCGGAGACGGTGTAGGAATGGCGCTTCGGGCCGGTGTTCCTATGCAGGATATGGAGATGTGGCAGTTCCATCCGACAGGTATTGCCGGAGCCGGTGTATTGGTTACCGAAGGCTGTCGTGGGGAAGGGGGCTATCTTCTTAATAAAGGTGGCGAGCGCTTTATGGAACGTTATGCACCGAATGCCAAAGACCTGGCCGGCCGTGATGTGGTCGCCCGCTCTATGATGATAGAGATTCGTGAAGGCCGCGGATGCGACGGGCCATGGGGACCGCACATTAAACTGAAACTGGATCATCTTGGTAAAGATGTGCTTGAGTCCCGCCTGCCGGGTATCTGCGAGCTGTCGCGAACCTTCGCGCATGTGGATCCGGTTAAAGAGCCAATTCCGGTGATCCCAACTTGCCACTACATGATGGGCGGGGTGCCGACTCAGGTTTCGGGTCAGGCCATCAAACAGGACGAAAGTGGCGCAGATGCAGAAGTGCAGGGTTTGTTTGCCTGCGGTGAAATTGCTTCTGTATCGGTTCATGGTGCCAACAGACTGGGTGGTAACTCGCTGCTCGACCTTGTGGTGTTCGGCAGGGCAACAGGGCTGCATCTGGGTGAAACACTGGCTGCGCAGGCGGAAGCGCGTCCGGCTACTGAGTCGGACATTGAAGCTTCGCTTGCCCGTACCATGCGCTGGGAAAACAGCAGTGGCGGTGAAGATCCGGTGCAAATCCGCAAAGATCTGCAAACCTGCATGCAAAACAGCTTCTCGGTATTCCGTGAAGGGGATGCTATGGCAACCGGGCTGGAAGAGCTGAAAGTGATTCGCGACAGACTGAAAGAGGCTCACCTTTCTGATAAGTCTTCAGAGTTCAATACACAGCGAATCGAGTGTCTGGAGCTGGATAACCTGATGGAAACGGCGTTTGCGACAGCTGTTGCGGCAAACTATCGTACCGAGAGCCGTGGTGCACACGCCCGCTTTGACTACCCTGACCGTGATGATGAACAGTGGCTGTGCCATTCCATCTATGATCCGGTATCAGAAGATATGTCGAAACGTGATGTAAATATGGAGCCCGTCCATCGTGATGCGTTCCCGCCAAAAGTTCGTACATACTAAGGGGAGGACATAAACATGAAACTGAATTTCTCTCTTTACCGCTACAATCCGGATGTGGACAAAAAGCCGCATATGAAGGATTACGTTCTGGAAGTGGAAGAAGGCTCGGATATGATGGTGCTGGATGCACTTATCTTACTGAAAGAGCAGGATCCTTCCATTTCGTTTCGCCGTTCCTGCCGGGAGGGGGTATGCGGCTCTGACGGCCTGAATATGAACGGAAAAAACGGGCTAGCATGTATCACTCCGTTATCTGAACTTACACAGCAGAATCCTATAGTAATCAGACCATTACCAGGATTACCTGTTGTTCGCGATTTAATCGTGGACATGACGCAATTTTATGATAATTATGCGAAAGTCAGACCTTACTTAATAACCGATGGAAGCTTACCTCCATCAAGAGAAAATCTGCAGTCGCCAGACGAGCGGGCCCATCTTGACGGTTTATATGAGTGCATTATGTGCGCATGCTGTACGACTTCATGTCCGTCATTCTGGTGGAATCCGGATAAATTTATCGGCCCTGCCGGTCTTCTCGCAGCGTACCGCTGGCTGGTGGATAGCCGGGATACCGCGACAGATGAACGTCTGTCAGATCTTGACGACGCATTTAGCGTTTTTCGTTGCCATGGCATTATGAATTGTGTAAGTGTTTGTCCTAAGGGATTAAATCCAACAAAAGCGATAGGCCATATCAAAACGATGCTGGTGAAGCGTTCGGTATAAAACAGATAAAAATTGCCGGCTCTGAGGGGCCGGCTCTTGTCGCTCAGGCAAAATGAGCGTAGCAATAACAATACAACTGATTAAGGGAAAATATGCACAACGGCGTGATGAAGGCATGGCTCGAGTCTTCACACTTGGCTGGCGCCAATGCAACCTACGTAGAAGATCTCTACGAACTGTATCTAAGTGACCCCGATCAGGTAAGTGAAGAGTGGAAACGTGTATTTGATGGTCTGCCGACGCAGCCATCAGAAGTGGAAGAACAACCACATTCACGGGTCCGTGATTACTTCCGGCGACTCGCTAAAGAAACAAAGCATTACAGTGTCCAGGTGAGTGATCCTGATGTCGATGCTAAGCAAGTAAGAGTTCTGCAGTTAATCAATGCCTACCGCTTCCGTGGGCATCAGGCTGCAAATCTGGATCCTTTGGGAATCTGGAAGCGGGATGCTGGTCCCGATCTGGATCCTGCCTTTCATAATCTGACAGAAGATGACTTTGAACAGACCTTTAACGTGGGTTCTTTTGCTGTTCCGCAAGAGACCATGCAACTTGGCGATCTGTTTGATGCTCTGAAAAAAACCTACTGTGGCTCCATCGGTGCAGAATATATGCACATGACCAATACCGAACAGAAGCGCTGGGTTCAGCAGCGTCTGGAATCTGTGCTTGGTCAGCCCTCCTTTACTCTTGATGAGAAGAAAACCTTTCTTGATGAGCTAACAGCTGCGGAAGGCCTTGAACGCTATCTGGGGGCAAAATTCCCGGGTGCCAAGCGATTCTCACTGGAAGGTGGTGATGCACTTATTCCGATGACAAAAGAGCTTATCCGCCACGCAGGCCGAAGCGATATGCGCGAAGTCGTTATCGGAATGGCGCACCGTGGCCGTCTGAATATGCTGGTTAACGTACTGGGTAAAAAACCGGCGGGCCTGTTTGATGAGTTTGCCGGTAAACACGATGAAACCTGGGGTACAGGTGACGTTAAGTACCATCAGGGCTTCTCTGCTGACTTTGCAACACCGGGCGGTGATGTTCACCTGGTACTGGCGTTTAACCCGTCTCACCTTGAGATCGTTAATCCTGTGGTTATGGGTTCGGTTCGGGCAAGACAGGACCGGCTGGGTGATAAAATCGGCAGCAAGGTGCTTCCGATTACCATCCACGGTGACTCAGCCATCGCCGGGCAGGGCGTGGTCCAGGAGACCTTTAATATGTCTCAGACCCGCGGCTTTAAGGTTGGCGGTACCGTCCGGATTGTGGTGAACAATCAGGTTGGCTTTACCACATCCAACCCGAGAGACACCCGCTCAACCATGTACTGTACTGACATCGCTAAGATGGTGCAGGCACCGATTTTCCACGTTAATGCAGATGATCCGGAAGCGGTCGCTTTTGTTGCTCAGATAGCTCTGGATTTCCGTAACACCTTTAAACGTGATGTGGTTATCGATCTGGTTTGCTACCGCAGGCACGGTCACAATGAGGCGGATGAGCCAAATGCTACCCAGCCTCTGATGTACCAGAAAATCAAAAAACATCCGACTCCGCGCAAGCTTTATGCTGACGTTCTGATGGAGCGGGAAGAGGTGGGCATTGATATCGCCACTGAGATGGTCAACAACTACCGCGATGCACTGGACCACGGTGAAGTTGTGGTGAAAGAGTGGCGTCCGATGGAGATGCACTCGGTGGACTGGAATCCGTATCTGGGCCGCGACTGGAACGAAGAGTGGGATTCTCAGTTTGATATTGAGCGCTTAAAAGAGCTGGGCGAACGAATTTGCCAGTATCCGGAAAGCCATAAGCTGCAAAGTCGGGTAAATAAGATTTACGAAGACAGAAAGGCAATGGTCAAAGGCGAAAAAGCGTTGGACTGGGGTATGGCAGAAGTGCTGGCCTATGCGACGCTGGTGGATGACAGCAAGCGCATCCGGATCTCCGGTCAGGACTCAGGGCGCGGTACTTTCTTCCACAGACACTCAGTTCTGCACAATCAGGACGATGCCAGTGTCTATGTGCCGCTACAGAAGGTGCATGATAAGCAGGGACCATTCCAGGTCTTTGACTCCGTGCTTTCTGAAGAGGCGGTGCTGGCCTTTGAGTACGGCTATGCAACGGCAGAGCCGGGCGGACTTTCTATCTGGGAAGCGCAGTTTGGTGATTTTGCCAATGGCGCTCAGGTGGTGATTGACCAGTTTATCTCATCCGGTGAGCAGAAGTGGGGACGCCTTTGCGGACTGACCATGCTGCTGCCTCACGGCTATGAGGGCCAGGGGCCAGAGCACTCATCAGCCCGTCTGGAAAGATATCTCCAGCTGTGTGCTGAGCAGAATATGCAGGTGGTGGTGCCATCTACACCGGCTCAGGTTTATCACATGCTGCGCCGTCAGGTGGTTCGTCCTATGCGTCGTCCGCTGGTGGTGATGTCGCCGAAATCGTTGCTGCGTCATCCGCTTTGTACTTCTTCACTGGAAGAGCTTGCCGAAGGCACCTTCCAGCCGGCTATCGACGAAATAGACGATCTGGATCCGAAGAAAGTGAAACGGATTGTGTTCTGCTCCGGCAAGGTTTACTACGATCTGCTTGAGCAGCGCCGCAAGAATGAACAGGAAGATGTGGCGATTATCCGCTTTGAACAGCTCTATCCGTTCCCGCTGTTTGAAGTGAGGGAGCTTATCGAGAAGTATGTGAATGCTGATGACTTTGTCTGGTGTCAGGAAGAGCCGCAAAACCAGGGAGCCTGGTGGTGTAGTCAGCATAATTTCCGCAATGCCATTCGTGGCGCGGATCTGAAGTATGCGGGACGTCCGGCCTCAGCCTCACCGGCTGTGGGTTATATGTCCGTCCACCTGAAACAGCAAAAACAACTGGTAGAAGACGCTTTAAACCTGAATTTTTTAGGCTGAGTGATTTTTGATACTGACTAATTATTAGAACTAGAAGTAAAGGAAGAAAAGATATGACAATTGAAATTCTGGTTCCAGATTTGCCTGAATCCGTAGCCGACGCAACGGTTGCCACATGGCACAAGCAGCCAGGTGAAGCCGTTGCCCGGGACGAAGTCATCGTTGATATTGAAACAGATAAAGTGGTGCTGGAAGTACCTGCGCCGGAAGCGGGTGTACTGGAAGCCATTATTGAACAAGAGGGGGCCACCGTACTTGCTAAGCAGGTGATCGGTAAGCTGAAAACCGATGTTGTGGCCGGCGAACCAACCAGAGACACAACAGAAACCACCGAAGCTTCACCGGACAAACGCCATAAAGCCTCTCTGACAGAAGAGACCAACGACTGGCTTAGCCCGGCAGTACGCCGCCTGATTGATGAGCATGGTCTGGATCCTCATCAGATTAAGGGAACCGGCGTTGGCGGACGTATTATCCGCGAAGACGTGGAAAACTTTCTGGCAAGTAAACCAGTTGAAGAACCGGCGCCAGCTCCGGCCCCTGTGGCAGAGCAGGCTGCGACTCCTGAAGCTCCGGCTGATGCCCGCAGTCAGAAGCGCGTTCCTATGACACGTCTGCGTAAGCGTGTTGCAGAGCGTCTGCTGGAAGCGAAGAACAGCACAGCCATGCTGACCACCTTTAACGAAGTGAACATGAGGCCAATCATGGATCTTCGCAAGCAGTATAAGGACCAGTTTGAAGAGCGCCATGGTGTGCGTCTGGGCTTTATGTCCTTCTATGTGAAGGCGGTAACTGAAGCGCTGAAGCGTTTCCCTGAGGTAAATGCGTCCATTGATGGTGAAGATATTGTTTACCACAACTTCTTCGATATCAGCATGGCGGTGTCTACTCCGCGTGGTCTGGTCACGCCGGTTCTTAAGGATTGTGACACTTTAGGCATGGCAGATATAGAAAAAGGCATTAAAGATCTTGCAATTAAGGGCCGTGACGGTAAGTTAACGGTAGAAGAACTAACAGGTGGTAACTTCACCATTACAAATGGTGGTGTTTTTGGTTCATTGATGTCGACACCGATCATCAACCCTCCTCAGGCAGCGATACTTGGTATGCATAAAATCCAGGACCGTCCAATGGCGGTGGATGGCAAAGTAGAAATTCTGCCGATGATGTATCTGGCGCTTTCTTACGATCACCGTTTAATCGATGGCCGTGAGTCAGTGAGCTTCTTGGTTACCATCAAAGAATTACTGGAAGATCCAGCTCGTTTATTACTGGATGTGTAAGCGTTCTGATACCTGAGAAATCAAGGGTCAGACGGCTCGACATCTGACTCTTTACAAATGCCTGCTTTATGCAGGTGTTTGTTAAAGTAGTACCCTATAACGTGAAGGCGATTAGCTAATTAACGGAATTGGCATAAAGCCTTAGAGATATAATAAATCCCTGAAGGGATAAACTAACGGAATAGCACAATGAATTTGCATGAATATCAAGCCAAGCAGCTCTTTGCTGAATTCGGTTTGCCGGTACCGGAAGGTTACGCTTGTGATACGCCACAGGAAGCTTTCGAGGCAGCCGGCCGCATCAGCTCGGAAAAGAAAGTCGTTAAGTGTCAGGTTCACGCTGGCGGACGCGGTAAAGCTGGTGGCGTAGAACTGCATGAAACCAAAGAAGGCGTGAAAGAGTTTGCGCAAAAGTGGCTGGGTAAAAACCTGGTAACTTATCAGACAGATGCGAATGGTCAGCCTGTATCGAAAATCCTTGTGGAAGAAGCATCCGACATCGCCAGTGAGCTTTATCTTGGCGCAGTGGTTGATCGCTCTTCTCAGCGTATTGTCTTTATGGCCTCTACCGAAGGTGGTGTAGAAATTGAGAAGGTTGCGGAAGAGACGCCGGAGCTTATTCATAAAGCCGCTATCGACCCTTTATGTGGTCCTCAGGCATTCCAGGGACGTGAGCTTGCCTTTAAGCTTGGCCTGGAAGGTGATCAGATCAAACAGTTTACGAAAATCTTTATGGGACTGGGCAATATGTTTGCTCAGTACGATCTGGCGCTGCTTGAAATCAACCCGCTGGTGATTACCGGCGAGGGTAACCTGCTTTGTCTGGACGGTAAGATCAACATTGATTCCAATGCGCTTTACCGTCAGCCAAAACTGCGTGAAATGCACGATCCTTCGCAGGAAGATGAGCGTGAAGCACATGCGGCTCAGTGGGAGCTGAACTATGTGGCTCTGGATGGAAGCATCGGCTGTATGGTGAACGGTGCAGGCCTTGCAATGGGTACCATGGACATTGTTAACACGCACGGCGGCAGCCCGGCGAACTTCCTTGATGTTGGTGGCGGCGCAACCAAAGAGCGTGTCACCGAAGCCTTTAAGATCATCCTTTCCGATGAAAATGTGAAAGCAGTACTGGTGAATATCTTTGGCGGTATTGTTCGCTGTGACCTGATTGCTGAAGGTATTATCGGTGCCGTTGAAGAAGTGGGCGTAAAAGTGCCTGTAGTGGTTCGCCTTGAAGGTAATAATGCTCCACTTGGCTCTCAGAAGCTGGCAGAAAGTGGCCTTAATATCATAGCTGCGAACTCGCTAACTGAAGCAGCGGAAAAAGTAGTTGCAGCAGCGGAGGGTAAATAATGTCTGTATTAATCGATAAGAACACCAAGGTAATCTGTCAGGGTTTCACCGGTGGTCAGGGGACATTCCACTCTGAGCAGGCTATTGAATACGGCACGCAGATGGTTGGTGGTGTCTCTCCGGGTAAAGGCGGACAGATGCATCTGGGCCTTCCGGTATTTAACACTGTGCGTGAAGCGGTAGAAGCAACGGGTGCAACTGCATCGGTTATCTATGTTCCGGCTCCTTTCTGTAAAGATGCCATTCTTGAAGCTATTGATGCGGGTATCAAGATTATTGTTACCATCACCGAAGGTATTCCGACTCTGGATCTTCTGGATGTGAAAGTGCGTCTGGATGCAGAAGGCGTGGTTATGATTGGTCCTAACTGTCCGGGTATAATTACTCCGGACGAGTGTAAGATCGGCATTATGCCGGGCCATATCCATAAGCGAGGCAAGGTGGGCATTGTTTCCCGCTCCGGTACTCTGACTTATGAAGCGGTTAAGCAGACCACAGATGAAGGCTTTGGCCAGTCAACCTGTGTTGGTATTGGTGGTGATCCGATTCCCGGCTCTAACTTTATCGATATCCTGAGACTGTTCCAGGACGATCCTGAAACCGAAGCGATTGTTATGATTGGTGAAATCGGTGGCACAGCCGAGGAAGAAGCAGCAGCATTTATCAAAGAGAATGTGACTAAGCCAGTGGTTTCTTATATTGCAGGTGTTACAGCGCCTCCGGGTAAGCGTATGGGCCATGCCGGTGCGATTATCTCAGGCGGTAAAGGTACTGCTGACGATAAATTCGCGGCTCTTGAAGCGGCCGGTGTGAAGACAGTTAAGAGCCTTGCTGACATCGGTAAGGGACTGAGAGAAGTTACTGGTTGGTAATATAGCTCAGCAAGAGACAACGAAAAGCCCGAACTTATCATGGTTCGGGCTTTTTTTGTCTAGCCGTTATGATGTTGTTTTAGGCATTTTTAGGTGGTGTGAATGCCATCAGCCCCGGAGCCTTGCCCTGGTATTTCTCGATACGAACCAGTGAAGAGTTTGCAGCACAGCCGTTTGACAGACGCGAAGCCGGGATATCGCGGGTCAGTACGTTCGGGCCACCGTTGCGGCACAGACCATTTTCATCCTGATCCGGCCATGCACCTTCGTGAACACAAACCGTACCTTGCTTAATGCCATCAGTCACAACTGCGCCAACCAGGATCTCACCACGGCCGTTGTAGGCACGAACCAGATCACCGTTTGCAATGCCGCGAGCTTTTGCATCTTCTGAGTTGATGGTGATAGGTTCACGGTTTGCAACCGCATATTCGTCACGCAGCTTAGCGTAGTTAAACTGGCTGTGCAGACGGTGTGCAGGGTGCGAAGTGATCAGCGTCAGCTCATTTTTCTTAGCGTTGCCAGCCCACTCATCAGGCACCATCCAGGTCGGGTGTGCCGGGCAGTCCTTCAGACCGAAGCCTTCGATGGTTTTCGAGTAGATCTCGATCTTACCTGAAGGCGTACCCAGCGGATTCATTACCGGATCCTTACGGAATTTTTCATGACGCACAAATTTCGCATTCTTCTTATTCGGCTTCATTTCGATCAGCTCGTTCTTCTTCCAGAACTGCTGGAATTTCGGCATACGAACGCGGGCACGTTTTGCTCCTTTTGCAGCTTCATCGTAGAAGTACTTCAGCCAGTCCATCTCTTCTTTACCTTCCGTGAAGATCTTGCGACCCTCTCCCGGGATCAGAAGCTCAGACATACGGGCAAAGACTTCAAAGTCATTCAGTGCTTCAAACTGAGGCTCAATAACCTGAGGCATAGGAACAATGTGCTGCTTAGAGTAGTCACCTGTCATTGTCAGGTCATTACGCTCAAATGACGTTGTGATTGGCAGAACCACATCGGCGTGCTTAGCTGCGGCTGTCCAGTAGATCTCTGAAACAACAGATAACTCAAGTTTTTGCCACGCTTTGATCAGACGGTTTGTATCCTGGTGATGAGTAAAGTTACCGCCACCGGTCCACCAGATCATCTTCAGGTTAGGGAAGGTCAGCTCATGGCCATTGTGCATGTACTTCATACCAGGATTTTCAATTGCTTCAATAATACGCGCTGCAGGAACAGCGTTCACCGCTTCCTTAGATGCAGAGCGGGCACCAGACTTACCAGCCTTACCAACCGTTGCACCCATTGCAGGCAATACACCACCGTCACGGGTCGGGTTACCGCCGTTAGAGTAGTGGTAAGAAAGACCGAAACCACCACCAGGAAGACCGATCTGACCCAGCATTGCAGCAAGTGTTGCCAGCATCCAGTGGCGCTGTTCACCGTGCTGCTGACGCTGCATTGACCAGCCTGACATCAGCATGGTGCGGTTTGAGCTGAAGATATCAGCCAGCACTTCCATCTGCTTAGCAGGTACGCCACAGATAGCTTCAGCCCATGCAGGCGTTTTTGGTGTACCGTCTGTTTTACCCAGCAGGTACTCTTCAAATTTGTCGTAACCTACGGTGTATTTGTTCAGGAACTCTTTATCGTGCTTATTCTTCTCTACCAGAGAATAAGCAACACCCAACATCATGGCAGTATCCGTGAACGGGTGAGGAGCAATCCACTGCGCAGCGTCGCCGAAGAAATCGATAGTTTCAGAGCGCATCGGGTCGATACAGATAAGCGTCTTGCCAGATTTTTTCAGCTGGTGGAAGAACTCAATACCTGTGTTTTCCGTTGATGTCCATGCGATACGAAGCGTGTTCATCGGGTTCATACCCCAAAGCACCACAACATCTGAGTTTTCCATTACCACAGGGTGTGTTGTCTGCTGTTCGTAAACTTCAATAGAACCCATTACGTGAGGCATGATGATCTGAGAAGCACCGGTAGAGTAGTCACCCAGGTGGCTGGTGTAACCACCGGCAAGGCTCATATAACGGCGCAGCAGCTCGCGTCCTTTATGCAGAACGCCGGATGAACGCCAGCCGTAAGAACCGGCAAACACACTTTCATCGCTGTACTTACCACGAATACGCATATGCTGATCATGGATCAGTTTCAGAGCTTCATCCCATGACACTCGCACGTACTCGTCTTTACCACGAGGCTTAGCCGGATTTTCAGGGTTTTCCAGGTAGCTTTTACGTACCATAGGGTACTTGATACGAGCCTTAGTATGAACCTGATCAGGGCCGGTATGCTGCAGGCTGTTTGGCACTGTTTTTGGTAGTGCGCCTTCAGTTGAGACCAGCTTTCCGTCTTCTACTACTGCGTACAGGGGCCCCATGCGAGACGCCGTAAGTACTCCCTGACCTTTGTTAGACTTTGCGTTTACGCTCATAGGAACGAGCGAAGTAATAGCCAGTGCACCAGCGGTTGCACCAGAACCTTTCAGAAAACTACGGCGGGTAAGATTATCCATAGTGTTGTTCCTTGTATATTTTAGTAATAGGTTTAATGACCAGCGCCAGCGACATCTTTCGCATGGTTCTGGAAATACTTGGTAAGAATTTCAAGGTCGAGCTCTGAGATATCTGTTCGCTCGCCCATTCCTTTTGCAACCGGTCCCCAGGCGTTAACCGTAAAGTGGGTTGCCGGGATCTTGGCATGACATGCAGAGCAGTAAACGTTGTCCAGTTCTTCTGCGTATGTCCATAAAGGTTCAGAAGAAGGCAGTACAGGTGCATCAATGGTGGCTGTCAGCTCGGCACTACGCCAATTGTTGCCGTATTCGTCTGCTTTGAATTCACCCACTTTCAGTGCGGCCTGGCCAGCTTCGGTAAGAGAGGCGATAATGGAACGCTGTCCTTCACCCATATAGATAACCTGCTCAGCGCCCTGCATCTGATAGCCGTGCAAAAGCACCTGACGTTCGTTGCCGTTAGCACTTAATACTTCAACCTCTACAGCAGGATTGATGCGGCCAAGTTCACCCATTTCAGAGCTGCTTACGGTATAAACACGCTTAGCCGATTCCGGGGTATTCCCGGCTTCTGTTACTAAGCTGTCATAAGCTTCTGAGTCCATCTCAGCGGCTGGCGGGAAGTGAGCAACACCTTTGTGACACTCGATACAGGTCAGGCCGTTTTCCTGGCCATATTCGTGCATCTTCACGGCGTTTTCAGACTGCTCATAGGTGTCCATAGCACCAAAGTCGTGACAAGAGCGGCAGGTTGCAGAGTCGTTTGCTTTCATCTGATCCCACACCATCTGCGCCATTTCCATACGGTGCTCTTCAAACTTCTCTTCGTCGTCTATCTTGCCGGTGACAAACTCATGATAGATGTCTTTAGAGGCGCGGATTTTAGTCCAGATATAATCAATCGGCTCTTCCGGGATATGGCAGTCAGAGCACTCAGCACGAATACCTTTAGCATTCGAGAAGTGAATAGACGCCTGATACTCTTCATACGGAATCTGCATGCTGTGACAGGACAGACAAAATTCAGTGTCTGAGGTGCTGTGCATAATTGCCTGTGTACCACCAAGAGTGATCCAGCCAATTACCAGACCAGCTAACAGAATTCCTATTGTTTTTTTCATGTTCACTACACTGTGTTCGTTATCGTTAATTCCTGCACTTCAGGAACATCATCGGTTATGACATCGGTTTGCAATTGCATATAGTTCGCAATCACGGACGCTTGAGCGTCATAATGAACGCATTGTACGCTATAGCGGATTATTGGATCAACATAGCGGATCACATCTTTTTATTGATAGAGTGAATTTTTGTGGTTTTTTTCAGATCTTTCGCCTGAATGATGAAATCGCGGGGCAACCACACCAGATACAAGTGCTCCGGTCTGGCCGCAGTAGGTCATGATTAGATTAAGAGGTGACGTTATTCCATTAATCACTATAATGGATGCTTGTACGCTATAGCGTTATCTGCCAACCTGCCAATGTCAATTTGAGTCGAGTGTTTGGGATATAACGAAAATATAGGCGGCATTAAAATAAGAAACAGAGATAAGGCGATCATATGGAAGATTTTTCGATTCTGGGAGAAAACCTAAAAAGTATCCGCAATAAGAGAGGGTTAAGCCTGAGTGAGGCCTCTTCCCTGACGGGTGTAAGCAAAACCATGCTAAGTCAGATAGAGCGATCAGAATCCATGCCGACCATTGCAACCGTCTGGAAAATAGCTAACGGCTTAAAAATTAAGCTTGAAAGTTTGCTGGATAATCCCAATCCTTGCTCCACGTATGATGTGAAAAATATCAAGGATATGATCCCGGTTGAAGATGATAACGGCCGGATGATTATCTACAGTATCTTCCCGTTCTCACCAACAAGCGGATACGAAGTGGTGTACGCCGTTTTTAAACCGGGATGCAGCTATACCGATCCCACAAGCCATGAAAACAGCACCACTGAGCAGATTTTTGTTCACCAGGGAACCCTGGATTTGATTGTCGGTAAAAAAACATACGCCATAAATGAAGGTAGCTCTATTACCTTTGACTCCAAGGATGCGCATACCTACACCAATACCGGCGATACTGATGTGAATGCGCTGATTATTGTGAATTACGATTAGTGATAAATCTGGTCGATTACACCTTCTGGTAAAGGAATGGATTGCACCCATTGCTTAGGTGACTGTCCATACATACGTTTAAACTCACGGCTAAATTGAGAAGAGCTTTCGTAGCCCACTTCCAGAGCGGCAGTGCTTACGTTCATTCCGCCGGCCAGTTTCATGGCTGCGGAATTCAGGCGCATCGACTTCACAAACTGAATAGGCGACATCATGGTTGCCTGTTTGAATTTACGGTGGAGCACGGCCCGGCTCATTCCAACCTGCGCAGCCATATCTTCGATGGTGACAGATTTATCCAGGTTGGTGGACAGATACTCTATGGCTCTGGCGATTTCATTGCCGATACCAAACGCGCGCCTGGCAGAATCACCGGCCTCTCCCTTTAGCACTGTGTAGTACAGCTCACGGAGCCGGCCATCTCCCAGCACTGAGGTATCAGCAGGGCTATCGCCCAGTTGCAGTAACCGTAGCAGTGCGTCTGTGAATGCGTCGTCCCAGTGTGAGAGAGCAAACCCTGAAGGGAGCGGGCCACCTGTAGGTTTGCGGATTGCACCAGATGCACTTTCCATTTCAATTGCCAGCTCAGTCATCACTTTTGTATCGAGGGAGATATAAACACCCAGAAGAGGCTCTTCAGGAGAGGCAAGAGGCGCACCGGCCTCAACGGGCATCGACATTGAGCAACACATGTATTGGTTGCTGTCATAAACGTATCTTTTGCCATCCAGTATTGCTTCTTTCGCTCCACTGACGACAACAGCGACAACGGGTTCGTATACTGCCGGAGTGCACCGGATAGAGCGGGTTTCCCGGAATAGTTTCACCCCTTTAACACCGGTCTCAAACATGCCATCTTCACTGATTCTGCTTTCAATCAGTTGCCTGATAATTTCTTTACTCATAAAGCTTACACGGCTTAATAAAACACATATTCAACGTAGCACTGTGAAGTGCACAATTCAATCGAGTGATACAATTAGGCATAAATTAGAGATTATCTCGCCTATTTCTGCGCTAGGCAGAGAGTTATATTGGTTCACGACGAAGAACGAGAGTTCTGCAACCAATTAGAAGCACTCAACCCCGGGGAATTCTAGGACAAGCCCTGATTGCCTGACTCTTGTTCTTCAGCATCTTTACGCTTAATTACCTTATGACCGTCTTCGGTAACCCCGTTTTTCCAGTAGCTGCTGATGTATGAATTACCTCGCTGAACATCGCGCTCATTTCGGAAGTACTCTCGTAGTGAGCGCATGGAATCAAATTCGCAGGCACTCCAGACAGAGGCTTCGCCATCCAGCCATTTTTTGCCTTTTGCGACATCGGCAATAGCGCTTTCATCATCTTTAATAAGCCACTCGATCTCTATGCCTTCAGGTGCTTCCAGTGTCTGCTTATCATCGGCTGAGTTTACTTCAACAACCGCATAGCCTTTTGCACCAGCAGGAAGGTTTTTCAGTTTTACGGACATAGCCGGCAGGGCCGTCATATCAGCCACAAGGAAGAACCAGTCTGCGTCATGGTTGAGCCCCTGAATAATGCCCGGACCTGCGATTGAAATGCTATCGCCTTTCTGTGCTTCAAACGCCCAGTTACAGGCAAAGCCACCTTCAGGGCTTTCTGTAATGTGTCTTACAAACTGAACTTCTATGCTTTTTTCAGCTTTATTGAATTTTTTAATGGTGTAGGTGCGCATAAAAGGTCTGCTGCCTTCCTCCAGAGAAGAGAGGTCAACACCGCCTTCTTTGTTGAACATAAGCTTTATGTAGCCGCCTTCACACTCATCCGGAAAATCAGCAAAGCTTTCGCTCTGGAAAACGATCTGCTGCATATTGGGTGTTACCAGCGAGGCGGAGACTACAGTTGCTTTTGATGGTTTACCTTTTTTCATGTCTGACTCTCTTTTAAAATCTGTTGTTATCTGGTTTAGCCGCGTAGTTTCATCTCAGGAGACTCGGCTTTTTGTTTTAACTTGCTTTTTACTCTTTTGACCGTTGAGATACTGGCCCCTGTTTCATCAGCGGTGGCCTGGAGGGTTTTGCCTTCCAGAAGCAGTGTGGCAATCTGGTGATGAAGCTCTTTATTTGCCCGTCGGCCCTGGAATTTTTTCGCCCACTCATCCGGGTTTTGCCTTAATGCCTGCCTGCTTATTTCTGCATAAGCGAGGCGGCGTCTTTTTTCTGATGACGCCATTCCTTCAAGAAGTGCTAACTGAGCTTCTGTTTCAGGGCTACCTTGTTGCAGCACCAGCTCTTGGTTAACCGTGTGCAGCTTCGCACCTTTATCAAGGATCTTGCAAATGGTGTCCCTGACATCGGCAAAGTGACCACCAAGTACATCAAGCCACCAGACAATCACTGTGTCCCCGGAATTCAGCTCACTGAGCATCTTCTGCAATACCGGGCGTTCTTCTGCTGCAACAAAACCTCTTATTTTTCTTTCCTCGTACATAGAAAGCTGAGGGAAGCGCTGTTTCATTGAAGCGATATCATCTTCAATATTTGGATTCTTTGGAGAGATCCTGATGTAGCCGGATACTTTACTTTCTGCCATAACTTTTTTGGTTCATTTGATTTTTTGGTTCATAATAATTGGTTCATATAGAAATGTAAACACCAAATGAACCAATTATTCATATCACAGTTCTATTAATTAATAGATTGAGAATTTCGCAATGAATGCTATTTTTGATGGGAATAGTGTTAACTGGTAACTGCTCATGTCCTCTATAACCCTCGAATCAACTTATGGTGTGGTTATCCACCGAAATTTCATCCCCCTTCATATAGATGATAATTACGCCAGAATGTTTGGATACGAGTCTGCCAGTGACCTGACTTCCAAGGTGGATACGCTTCTTGACCTTATTTCTCCCGAGAAAAGGGAAATAGCGATGGCCGCAAACGAAAAGCTCCTGAAAGGGGAGATGAAGTCGACCACTCAGACACATGTCAATGTCAAAGCAAACGGGGAGCCGTTTACCGTCCTGACTCTGGATGAACTTATTGAATGGGATGGTCTTCCCGCGCTAAAAGTTACGGTTGTCGATCTGAGTAGTATTGAGAAGGCCAATAAGCAGATTAAGGAAAACGAAAAGCAGTACCGGGAGCTGATTACTAAGTCGGCTCAGGGAATCTTGATCCACCGGAATTTTAAACCTTTGCTTGTTAATGATGCCTGGGTACGGCTTTATCACGCACAATCGATAGAGAGCGTTCTGAAACTTGATAATATTTTTTGCTGTATTCCGGAAAAATATCAGGTTGCTGCACGGCTTCGTTATCAGGACCTGATTGAAGGCAAAGTAGAAGCCGGGAGTATTCAGGTTGAAAATCTCTGTTTTGATGGCGTGACCAGAACCTTTAACCTGTACGACAACCGGATAGAGTGGGGCGGAGAGCCCGCGGTTCAGACTGTGGTTGAGGATGTCACCGAAAAGGTTCAGCTTGAAAAGGTGCTGGAATATAAGGCGACACATGACCAGCTTACCGATCTTCTGAACCGTGATGCGGTGTTTGACTGGTTATCCAGACACGCTTCTGCATTTGATGTGCTTGCCTGCCTGATTATCGATATCGACAACTTTAAGGCGATTAATGATACATATGGTCACCATGCCGGAGATAAGGTGATAAAGGCCTTTGCTCATCTGTGTGAGTCAGAAGTCGGTAGTGACGGTATTGCCGCTCGCTGGGGCGGAGAAGAGTTTTTAGTTCTGTTGCCGGATATGGATACTGATGATGCCAATAAAGTGGCGGAAAAAATACGACAGGCTTGTCTGACCCGTGGATGCCGCTGCGGGGATGTGACCATTAATTCAACGGTCAGCATCGGTGTCAGCATTAACAGCAGTCCTTTCCAGAAAAATCTGTTTGACAGCCTGTTGAAGAGAGCTGATGACAAAATGTATCAGGCGAAAAAGACAGGTAAGAATAAGGTTTGTTTCTAACCAGAGAAAGTCTTTCTCTGCTTCTAAAAATGAGTCATCCCGGAAATTGCAGTGCAATTATCCGGGATCCACTATCAGCGTGTTGTATGGCTGGCTAAAGATTACTTCGCAAGATTTTCTTCAACAAACGCCCAGTTAACCAGCGCCCAGAAACCGTTCATGTAATCAGGACGAACGTTACGGTAGTCGATGTAGTAAGCGTGTTCCCACAGGTCTACGGTTAGTAGTGGTGTAACGCCTTCTTCAGTCAGTGGCGTTGCGGCATTTGAAGTGTTTACGATGTCCAGAGAACCGTCCGCTTTCTTCACCAGCCAGGTCCACGATGAGCCAAAGTTGTTGATCGCAGCATCGGTAAATTTCGCTTTAAATTCTTCAAATGAACCGAATGCCGCGTTAATTGCTTCAGCAACTGCGCCGGTTGGTTCGCCGCCAGCGTTTGGTGCCAGGCAGTGCCAGTAGAAAGTGTGGTTCCAGATCTGCGCTGCGTTGTTAAATACACCGCCGGAAGAGGTTTTGATGATCTCTTCCAGAGATTTGTTTTCGAATTCTGTACCTGGAATAAGGCCGTTAAGCTTCACAACATAAGTGTTGTGGTGCTTGCCGTGGTGGAAGTCCAGAGTTTCTGCTGAGATGTGTGGTTCTAGTGCATCTTTTGCATAAGGAAGAGCAGGTAGTTCAAAAGCCATTGCGGGATTCTCCATTGATATGAAAGAGTTACCTCTTTCGTTAGCTTCCAGTAATTGATCTTGTATGTATTTTTATTTGGTCATAAAGGTGACTTGCTTTATAGTTTATCAACTTTTTACTTTATTAAAAGCCCATTAACAAAAAAAGTTGTATATATTTACTTTTAAGACTCAGATTACGTCTGTTACATGTCCACAATGAGAATGGGCTTTTTATTCCTGACTAAAACAGTAAAATATTGTAATAAGTAAAGTTCAAACAGCCCGAAAAACCAGTGAGTGAAAGATGGAAACAATCGATAAAATTAAACAGCAGATAGAGCAAAACCCAATTCTTCTGTACATGAAAGGCTCTCCTAAGCTGCCAAGCTGCGGATTCTCTTCTCAGGCTGCACAAGCGCTTATGGCGTGTGGTGAGAAGTTTGCGTACGTAGATATTTTGCAAAACCAGGACATCCGTGAAGAGCTGCCAGCTTACGCTCAGTGGCCGACTTTCCCTCAGCTATGGGTGGAAGGCGAGCTAATCGGTGGTTGTGACATCATCCTTGAGATGTTCCAGAAGGGCGAGCTTCAGCCGTTAATTAAGGAAGCTGCGGCAAAGGTGGCTGGGGATTCGGAATAACTTTTAACGAATCTGGAAATGGAAAGCCCGGTGGAGGTATTAGCTTCACCGGGCTTTTTGTATTTAGGGCTATGGGGGCGGGCTTCGCCCTTGAGGGTGATAGGGCTATAGGGTAATTTCCCATAGCCCCATAGCCCCATAGCCCATCAGAGAGCGGAGCGACCGCCCCAGGGCCCAGGGCCGAACCTACAGCGTCATCGCTGCAATCCAGCCAAACACTACCAGCGGGATGTTGTAGTGGACAAACGTCGGTACTACCGTTTCCCAGATGTGCTCGTGCTGGCCATCGGCATTCAGGCCGGATGTTGGACCAAGTGTTGAGTCAGATGCCGGTGAACCTGCATCACCCAGAGCCGCTGCCGTACCAACAAGTGCGATAGTTGCCATCGGAGAGAAACCAAAAGCAGCACAAAGCGGTACATAGATAGTTGCGATAATTGGGATAGTCGAGAAAGAAGAACCGATACCCATAGTTACCAGAAGGCCCACAACAAGCATTAGCATAGCAGCAAGTGCTTTGTTGTCACCGATGCTTGTAGAGATAGATTCAACCAGAGTCTCAACACCGCCGGTCTGCTTCATAACCGCAGCAAAGCCAGCAGCGGAAATCATGATAAAGCCGATCATCGCCATCATGTGAACACCTTTAGTGAACACATCGTGGGTCTCTTTCCACTTAATCATGCCGCTTAGTGTGAACACCATGAAACCAGCCAGACCACCAACGATCATAGAGCCAGTTGCCAGCTGAGCACCAAGCGCTACAATGATACCAGCAATAGAGATCATCACGTTTTTCTTGCTCACTTCAACATCAGTGTGCACGTGAGTCATCTCAGTTTCAGGGTATTCGCGAGGCTTACGGTAAGTGAAGAAGATAGCCGTCAGAAGGCCGAAGATCATACCCAGACCCGGTAGCATCATTGCTGTTGGAACCTGGCTTGCTACAACGTCAGGAAGGCCGTTGTCGTGCAGGTTTTTCAGCAGGATGTTGTTCAGGAAGATACCACCGAAACCGATAGGCAGAACCATGTATGGCGTGATCAGGCCGAAAGCCAGAACACAAGCGATCATACGACGGTCAAGTTTCAGTTTTGCAAATACGCCCAGCAGAGGTGGAATCAGAATTGGAATAAAGGCGATGTGTACAGGAATAACGTTCTGGGAAGACATAGTAACCAGGATCAGAGCACCAAGAACCAGGAATTTAATACCGGTTTTTGCGCCTTCATGACCTTTACCATGAATTCGTTTAATAACGTTTTGTGCAAGCAGGTCTGTGAGACCAGATTTAGAAATTGCTACTGCGAAGGTACCCAGCATTGCGTAGCTAAGTGCGATAGTTGCACCGCCACCCAGGCCGCCTTCAAATGCAGCGATTGAGTCGTTCAGGCTCATGCCTGAAACCAGACCACCGATAATTGCACTAAAGGTAAGAGCGACAACAACGTTCACTCTCATCAGCGCCAGCAGCAGCATGATACATACAGAAATTACAACAGGATTCATATTATTCTCAATGAGTTGTGTTTGAGTTATTTTTATTCATTGCTCTCAAGCGGCCAGCCGCCAAGGGCTTTCCATTTGTTTACAATGCCACAGAAAAGCTCTGCGGTTTTTTGCGTATCATAAAGAGCCGAATGGGCTTCTTTATTGTCGAAATCCATCCCGGCAGCTTTACATGCCTTAGCCAGTACAGTCTGCCCATAAGCCAGACCGGACAGAGCCGCAGTATCAAAGGTTGCAAAGGGATGAAAAGGGACTCTTTTTAATTTGCAGCGTTCACTGGCAGCCATAACAAAGTTGTGATCAAAGGTTGCGTTGTGAGCAACTATAATGGCACGGCTACATTCAGTGTTCTTCTGCTCTTTTCTGACCAGTTTATAGATCTCTTTCAGCGCTTCTGCTTCGGTAACGGCACCACGCAGCGGACTGAAGGGATCACGGATTCCATTAAATTCAAGAGCCTCTTTTTCAATATTGGCTCCCTCGAATGGTTCAACATGAAAATGTAGTGTTGATGCCGGATGAAGGTCTCCGTTTTCATCCATTTTTAGAGTAACGGCGCAGATCTCTAAAAGTGCATCGGTTTTTGCATTAAAACCGGCAGTCTCGACATCAATAACGACAGGGAAATAGCCTCTGAAGCGGTTTTTCAGTGTCAGTAAATTTTCTTGCTTGTCCATGGTGTACTAGTCAGATTGATTAAGCCGGGCATTATTGCAGATAATGGCTAAAATAAAAACGATAAAACAGTAAATATGCCAAAGTAACTTTATCTGACAGGATTAAGAGCTTTATTAGGTGGCTTTAGTCAGAAAAATTGACTGCTTGAATGTATGCGACCAACTTCTTGGCTAGCTTTTTGCTTAATGTTTGTGAGAGACAAATTTACTGTGCAAAAAAGGACGTTTTAGCCTTTTTGACGGCAATGATTAGCCGTTTTGCTGAAAAGAGTTGAAGTGATGATGAGAAAACTGTTCGCATATAGTGTTATTTCCGCCGCTCTGATGCCTTTGGTATCACAGGCTGCGGCAGTCCGCTATGCGGCAACGCCAGAGCAATCAGAGTGGGAAATGACGGTCAATTCACCATTGGAGTGCCGTCTGGTGCACCCAATACCGTACTACGGTCAGGCTGAGTTTTCTTCCCGTGCCAGTAAAAAAATTAACCTGGATTTTGAGCTGAAAATGCGCCGTCCTATGGGCGAAACCAGAGCGGTCAATCTTGTTTCTATGCCACCGGCATGGAGGCCGGGTGAAAGCGCAGAGCGCATGAATCTTATTAAGTTTTTCAAACAGTTTGACGGCTATGTCGGTGGTCAGGCTGCCTGGGGCATGCTGTCTGAACTGGAAAAAGGCAGGACGCCAACTTTCAGTTATGCCGACTGGGTTAGCCGGGATCAGCGCATCGAAGTGGCATTGTCCTCTGTTCAGTTCAGACAAAAATATGACGCTTTCAGCTTCTGTATCAGTCAGCTTCTGCCGTACAGCTTTGAAGATATCTCCTTTACCATTCTGCACTATGAGCGAAACAGTGATCAGCTAAATAAAGCGTCACAGAAGCGTCTGGCGCAAATCGCAGAATATGTGAAACACAATAAAGATATCGATTTGGTGCTTATCTCTACCTATACAGACTCAAGTGGTGAGAAGGGTGTGAATCAGGCTCTGTCAGAGAGAAGGGCTATGGTTATGCGGGATTACTTCAAATCTCTTGGCCTGGATGAGAACCGGATTGAAATTCAGGGTTACGGTAAGCGCAGACCTATCGCCGATAACTCAACACCAATGGGCAAAGATAAGAACCGCAGGGTTGTGATTTCTCTGGGCAGGAGTCAGGTGTAGTTTAAGAAGGGAATTGGCTGATTCTTTTACACAAGTATTAAACGGTTCAAAGAACGGTTCTCCCCCTTGAGTGAAAAAGCCTAACTGGTTGATAAAGCTAATAGAAGGGGGAGTTAGAGGGGGTTGGGTATACAAAATTTATAGAACCTTAAACCTCTAAGAAACAACCCCTCCTAGCCTCCCCTTGGATATGACTTCTTCCAAAAACCAACCTTTTGTGGCTAAGGGGAGGAACTATTCTTTGCCCCATTAGACTTTTGTACTACTCCCGTTACCGGAATGCGGGGAGCTTTAAAGAATTACCGTTCTGTTACCGTAAACAAACACATGGTCGTTAACCACTTTGTTTAGCGCCTTACTCAGTACATTCTTTTCAACATCACGGCCAGCCTTTGCCATGTCTTTTGCACTGAAGTTGTGGTCAACAGGGATAACGTCCTGCTTGATGATTGGACCTTCGTCCAGATCGTTCGTCACAAAGTGCGCCGTTGCACCGATAATCTTAACGCCACGCTCATAAGCCTGATGGTACGGCTTAGCACCGATAAATGCCGGCAGGAAGCTGTGGTGGATGTTGATAATGCGGTTGTTGTATTCTTCAACAAATTTAGGTGTCAGTACGCGCATGTATTTAGCCAGAACCAGATAGTCCACATCATATTGCCTTAACACTTCCAGTACTTTGTCTTCATGCTCTTCACGGTTCAGACCTTCATGTGATACATGGTGGTATGGAATATCGAACTTTTCAGTCAGGCTTTGCAGAGTGTCGTAGTTGCCAACTACGGCTTCGATATCCACATCCAGGCTGCCATCGTAATTTTTCATCAGGATGTCACCTAAACAGTGTGCTTCCTTAGTGACTAAAATAACAACCTTTTTTCGTGTAGAGCTCACCAGTTTTCGGTTAGCACCTTCAGGAAGGGCATGATCAAGGTCCATCAGGAAGGTTTCATCATTAAAAATGCCTTCCAATTCTGTACGCATGAAAAAGTGACCGCTAGTGTAATCCACGTACTCGTTATTGTGGATGATGTTAAGCTGGTGCTTGTAACAGATGTTGGTGATTTTTGAAATTAACCCAGGTGCATCGCTGCAATGAGTCAACAAAGTCTTCTTTTCCATTTATTTGTACCGTGAATAAAATGTGTGAGTGCAATTCGGTTTATTTTATAGCTCAAAAGTAATCAGTTAGTGATCTGAGCAACATTTTTGTATCTATGTTTAATCTATTATGGAATCGAATTCAACAGATAAGCTTCAAGTTAAAGGATGAAAAAAGAAGTTTTAGTCGTTTTTTCTATTATTAAGTGAGGTGTTGTTATGGACAGAGATCTATTGGCTCGTAAATTATACGGTGAACGTGTTAGTCGTCTGGCGAACAACCAGGAAATAGATGAAGATACATTGACTGAACTTTGGGAAAGCAAAGCAAACCCTGCAGAAGCAGCTAAAAGTATTACTGAAGATGAGCAAAGCTTTGAAGGCCCAGCCTGGTTATCACGTTATCTCAATCGTTAGTGTTTAACTCAAGATAAAAGGTTTTCAACAATGCGGCCAACCGGCCGCATTGTTTATTTTACGCCAAATATTTTTAAGTCAGATTTTCTTTCTGCTTTGCTATACTCCCCCCACGAATTTTTAGTTTTCCCCGGCAATGATCAATAAAACGTTTTCTTCAGATGGTGCTTTAGGTAAAGCAATCCCAGGTTTTCAGCCTCGTCAGGCCCAGTTGGATATGGCTAAGTCTGTGGAGAAGGCGATCAATAACCAGACTCAGCTGGTCGTTGAGGCCGGAACCGGAACGGGGAAAACCTTCGCTTATCTGGTGCCTGCGCTGTTAAGTGGTAAGAAAACCATTATCAGTACAGGATCAAAAAATCTGCAGGAGCAGCTGTTTCACCGTGACTTGCCTTTAATGGTGGATGCGCTTGGCTACTTTGGACAGGTGGCGCTGTTAAAAGGGCGCTCCAACTATCTCTGTCTGGACAGGCTGAGCCGCCAGCTGGTTGAAAGCCATTCCAACGAGGCCGATCCCACTCTTCTTACTCAATTGGTTAAGGTCAGAAGCTGGTCATCGGAGACCCAAACCGGAGATTTGGGTGACTGTGACGCCATCGCTGAAGACAGCCCGGTAATTCCGACTATCACTTCCACCAATGACAACTGCCTTGGCAAAGAGTGCCCAAGTTACAAAGAGTGCTTTGTACTGAAAGCACGTAAGAGAGCGCTGGATGCCGATGTGGTGGTGGTAAACCACCATCTGTTTCTTGCCGATCTTGCGATAAAAGAGACTGGCTTTGGTGAGCTGATCCCGGAGGCCGATGTCTTTATCTTTGACGAGGCCCATCAGCTTCCCGATATTGCCAGTCAGTATTTTGGTCAGTCGGTTTCCAGCCGTATGGTGCAGGAGCTGGCAAAAGACATTGAAATTGGCTACCGCACAGAGGCCAGGGATATGCGCCAGTTGCAAAAGGTCGCTGACCGGCTGAATCAGTCGGCTATGGATCTGCGCATTGTTCTGGGTGAGCCGGGTTTTCGTGGTAACTGGCGCGAGGCCATGAAATCAGAGTCCGTTGCCAGAGGAGTGTTAAGACTAACCGATGCGCTGGATCTGACCATTGATGTGCTGAAACTGGCACTGGGCCGAAGTCAGATTCTGGACGCGGCCTTTGAAAGAGCCAATACTATCAAGTCACGCATTGAGCGTGTCTGTGATGTGTCCATTACCGGCTATTCCTACTGGTTTGATACCACACCAAGGCATTTCAGCCTGCATATTACGCCATTGTCTGTAGCCGATAAATTCCGTGAGCAACTGGAGCTAAAGCAGGGCAGCTGGATATTTACCTCCGCCACCCTTGCGGTGTCTGATGACTTCGGACACTTTACCAACCGTTTAGGACTGGAGCCAAAGGAGCAGTTTTCTCTGCCAAGTCCCTTTGATTATCAGTCTCAGGCAAGACTCTGCGTGCCACGCTATCTTCCTGAGCCTAATAGCCCCGGCTTGTCCGCTAAACTGGTGAATATGCTCTCCCCTGTGATAGAGAAAAACCAGGGACGCTGTTTTTTCCTCTGTACTTCCCACAGCATGATGCGCGAACTGGCAGAAGGCTTCCGGGAACAGCTTGATATTCCGGTACTTATGCAGGGTGAAACCAGTAAGCAGAAACTGCTGGCAGAGTTTATGGAGCTGGGAAATGCGCTTTTAGTGGCGACCGGTGCCTTCTGGGAAGGCGTAGATGTTAGAGGTGATACGCTAAGCTGTGTTATCATCGACAAATTGCCTTTTACTGCTCCCGATGATCCCCTTCTTAAAGCGCGAATTGAAGATTGCCGCTTAAGCGGAGGAGAGCCTTTTGCTCAGGTTCAGCTGCCCGATGCAGTGATCACCTTAAAGCAGGGAGTAGGACGGCTTATCAGAGACAAGAAAGACAAAGGGGCCCTGATAATCTGTGATAACCGGCTGGTCACCAGAGACTATGGCGGTATCTTTTTGCAGAGTCTTCCCCCTATCCCGAGAACAAGAAGTCTTGACAAGATCTCTTCGTTTCTGGAGCAGCTGTCAAAAAGCTCTGAAGAAAACTAATCGCAAAACCAAGATCAACAACCTGAGGCGTAAATGAGCGCAAAAATTCTTGCACTGGATACTTCAACAGAAAACTGTTCTGTTGCACTGTTAATCGATGACAAAATCACTTGCCGGAGCGCAATTGCGCCCCGTGACCATACCAAACTGGTTCTGCCTATGGTGGACGAGTTGCTGAAAGAAGCGGGCATTAAACTGAATGACTTAGACGCGCTGGCATTCGGAAGAGGGCCGGGCAGCTTTACCGGTGTAAGAATTGGCATCGGTATTGCACAAGGTTTAGCATTCGGTGCAGATTTACCTATGATCGGTATTTCGACTCTGGGGGCAATGGCACAGGCAACCTGGCGCAGACACGGCGCACAAAGGGTTGCATGCGCAATTGATGCACGAATGAGTGAGGTTTACTGGGCACGCCTTGAGCGTCAGGAAAATGGCGACTGGGTGGAAGTGGACCAGGAGTGTGTGATTCCTCCTCAGGTATTAGCCGAGCAGACTCAGGCTTCTGAAGAGCTCTGGACTCAGGCCGGAACCGGCTGGGATGCGTATGCTGATGAACTGGCAGGGCTTAAGATTAAGTCCGAAAGCTCAGAAGTACGTTTCCCGGATGCGGAAGATATCGTTGTCCTTGCTAAGCGCAAGCTTGAAAAGGGTGAAACGGTACCAGCAGAAGAGTCCAGCCCGGTTTACCTGAGAGACAAGGTAGCCTGGAAAAAGCTGCCGGGACGTGAATAAAAGGCAATAGATGGTAACGATTCAGGGATTACCGGCAACGGTAGTCAATAAACCTCAGAAAGCGAAAAAGCGCGCTGAGGTTAAGAAAGACCAGACTAAAGGCGACCCCGGCCAGACGACCAGGGTTGCTGATGCTGTTTCCAGCTCCATCCGTCAGGTAAAGGAGTCTGAGATAGAAAAAGCTCAGATTCAGTACGATTTACCGGAAGGAAACTCACGCAAAGCACTTGAAGAGTATATGGAAGTGCTAAACCGGGCCAGAAAAGAAGAGCTTGCCCAGCTTGTCGGGGTTGATATTTATATTTAGCCCTTTGAAAGTCCGTGACTGGTTCAGCTACGAATTCTTTTCTTTAATGTCATTTCTGTTTTTCTTTCAGCCTGCCCATCACTAATCACTTGTTTCAGACTATCAGGAAGTAGAATCGTGTTTTCAGAAAAAAGATATCAACTGGAAAATATAAGACTGGCGTCGGTGGAACTGGGAGAAGCTTCAGCAGCGGATACCTGCATTCTGTTTCTGCATGGCTGGCTGGATAACAGCGCCAGCTTTTTCACCGTAATGCAGAGTTTGCATGCAAAACTGCCCGGAGCGCACCTTGTTGCAGCAGACCTTCCCGGCCATGGGCTTTCCGGTCACAGACGGGCAGATAACTACTATGTTTTTCATGACTACATTGATGATCTGAATCAGTTAGTTACGAAATTATCGTCAAACCGGTTAATTATTATCGGTCATTCACTTGGTGCATTGGTCGCGAGTTGCTATAGTGCCGCGTTTCCGGAGAAAGTGGACGGACTTGTTCAGATTGAGGGTTTTGGGCCCCTTTGTGAAACCACCGAGAATGCGGTTTCACGACTGAGAAAGGGCGCACTTAGCCGCCAGCGTAGCAGGATGAAACCAGAACGAACTTTTAGCGATCTGGATGAAATGGTTCAGAGACGGGCAGAGCTGAATCAGGTTTCATCTGAGCAAATCAGGCCGATTCTTGAAAGGGGAACAACTCAGGAGTTGGGGCAGTGGCGCTGGAATCACGACAGTAAGCTGAAGTGCGATTCGTTATACAGAATGTCTCCGGAGCATGGCAGTGCCATTTTAGAAGCAATTGAGTGTCCGCATAAAGTGGTTTTGGGTGACTCAGGTTATGCCGGGCTGAAGGATATTGCCAAGCAGTATCAGCACTTAGAAATCAGCGTGGAGCAGATCCCGGGATCGCATCATTGCCATATTCAAAACCCAGACCAAATCTCAGAAATAATTCTGGGTTTAGTTAACAAAATCAAAACAACGGCTTGAGCATGACGTGCTCAGGTGAGTGGCTTGTGCTGTAATAAGTTAACTATCAAAAGCACAAGTGAGCCAACAACGAGGAGTTATATCGTGGATAAACCCTGGCTTTCACGTTACCCAAGTGACGTACCAGAAACTATCGATCCAGATTTATATCCGTCTCTTGTCGAGATGTTTGAAAATGCGGTGCGTAATTACGCCGACCAGCCAGCCTTTATGAATATGGGTTCGGTTATGACCTTCCGTAAACTGGAAGAGCGTAGCCGTGCTTTTGCCGCCTATCTGCAAAATGAACTTAAGCTTGAGAAAGGTGACCGCGTAGCGATCATGATGCCAAACCTGCTGCAATACCCGATTGCGCTGTTTGGTATTCTCAGAGCAGGTTTAATCGCCGTCAACGTAAACCCGCTTTATACTCCGAGAGAGCTTCAGCACCAGCTTGTGGATGCCGATGCCAAAGCGATTGTGATTGTGTCTAACTTTGCTAACACGCTTGAGCAGGTGGTGGACAATACTCCAATCAAACACGTTGTGCTTACCAGCCTTGGTCAGATGCTGCCAAGAGCGAAGGGTACCGTTGTCGACTTTGTGGTGAAGTACGTGAAAGGGATGATCCCTAAGTACCATTTGCCAGGTGCAATCTCTTTCAGAAAAGCACTGCGCAAAGGCCGCAGGCTTCAGTATATTAAGCCCTTTATGTCCGGTGAAGATATCGCCTTTCTTCAGTACACTGGTGGCACTACCGGTGTGGCGAAAGGTGCAGTTCTGACTCACCGCAATATGGTTGCCAACGTGCTTCAGTCAAAGGCTTCCTATGCACCGCAGCTTGATAACGGACGTGAGCTGGTGGTTACCGCTCTGCCGCTCTACCATGTGTTTGCCCTGACGGTAAACCTGATGCTGTTTATCGAAATTGGCAGCCGGAACCTGCTTATCACCAACCCGAGAGATATTCCGGGCTTTGTGAAAGAGCTGCAAAAGTATCCGTTTACCGTAATGATTGGTGTAAATACGCTGTTTAATGCATTGATCAACAACGAAGATTTCCATGAGCTGAACTTTAAAAAGCTTAAGCTAACCATTGGTGGTGGTATGTCTGTTCACCGCGCTGTGGCAGAGAAGTGGAAAAAAATCACCAATAACCCGCTGCTGGAAGGTTATGGCCTGACAGAATGTTCACCCCTGGTTTCAGTTAACCCGTATGACCTTGAAGATTACAACGGCTCAATCGGTTTACCTGTGTCTTCAACAGAGGTTCGTATTGTTGACGATGAAGGTAACGTGCTGCCAAACGATCAGACCGGTGAACTCCAGGTAAGAGGCCCGCAGGTTATGCAGGGCTACTGGAAGCGTGCAGAAGCGACCCGTGGTGTGATTACTCCGGATGGCTGGGTTTCAACGGGTGATATCGTTCGATTTGATGAGCAGGGCTTTATCTATATCGTTGACCGTAAGAAAGATATGATTCTTGTTTCCGGCTTTAACGTGTATCCGAATGAGATTGAAGATGTGGTATCACTGCATGGCAAGGTGCTGGAAGTGGCGGCCATTGGCGAACCTCATGAAGTATCAGGCGAAGTGGTGAAGCTGTTTGTGGTGAAGCGTGACCCTAGCCTTGAAGCGCATGAAGTCATCGAGCACTGCCGTAAGTATCTGACTGGCTACAAAATTCCGAAACTGGTTGAGTTCAGAGACGAACTGCCAAAGACCAACGTAGGCAAAATTCTTCGCCGTGCACTGCGCGAAGAAGAGAAGGCGAAAAGAGAAGCCCGCGAAGCCGAAGTCAGTTCTGAAAATTAACGAAACAATTTATCTTCAGCATTGATATAATGCCGAATCTCACTGGAAAGTGGGATTCGGCTTTTTTATCCCTAAGAGAACGCATGAAATTTACAATTATAGATACCACCCCGGCACTGGAAAGCGTTTGTGAGGCTGCCCGTCAGTTTGACTGTGTTATGCTTGATACCGAGTTTGTCCGCACACGAACTTATTTCCCTCAGCTCGGTCTGATTCAGCTTTATGACGGTGAGAGCCTGTCTCTTATCGACCCAACCTGTATCGATGACATGTCCGCTTTGGAAAGCCTTCTGACGGATACTTCCGTTCTTAAAGTGCTGCATGCCTGTGGTGAAGATCTGGAAGTTTTCAAGAACAGCTTTGGCTGCCTGCCATTCCCTATGATTGATACTCAAATCATGTCTGCCTTTTTAGGTCATGGCCTCTCTTCCGGTTTTGCCGCTATGGTGAATGAATACCTGGATGTTGAGCTGGATAAAAGTGAGTCAAGAACCGACTGGCTGGCAAGACCGCTTAGTGAAAAACAGCTGGATTACGCCGCTGCGGATGTGTTCTACCTGAAGCCTCTGTTTGAAATTCTACAGGAAAAGGTGACTCATGCAGGCTGGTGGGAAGCGGCAATAAAGGAGTCCCAGCTTCTGGCTGACAAACGTATTGTTGTGGTCGATGCAGAAAATGCCTATCTGGATATCAAGGGTGTCTGGCAGTTACACCCTGAGCAACTGGCCATTCTTAAGCCTCTTGCTACATGGCGCGTAAAAGAAGCACTGAAGCGCGACTTGGCACTGAACTTTGTATTTAAAGAGCAGGATCTCTGGGCGGTTGCCAGATACGGTATTAAGAGCCTGAAAAAGATGGAAAACGAAGGCATTGACTACCGTGCTATTCGTCGTCATGGTGAGCGCATTATTTCTATGGTTAAAGCGGCTGAGAAAACCCCTGCCGATGAGTGGCCGGAGCGTATTGAGCGCCTGATGGATATGCCGGGCTACAAGCAGAAGTTTAAAGTGCTGAAAGATGAAGTGAAAAAGGTTTCTCATTCAACCGGGCTCGCAACTGAGTTTTTGGCTTCAAAGAAACAGCTGAACCAATTTCTTAGCTGGGTATGGAAGCATGACCGTAATCCGGCTAAGTTACCAGATGTATGTAATGGTTGGAGAAAAGAATTGCTGGGCGACAAGCTTGACGCTCTGATGTAATACCAATCCCAGCAATTATCTGTTCATCCTTGCTGGTTAAAATCGCTAATAGCTGCGTTAAAATTTTTGTAATTAGATCCACTAGTTACTGCAAATTTTGCCTTGCTCTTAGCGATTTTTCCTGCGCAATCACTGAACAGCTAATTACTGGTATTGGTATAAAACGGGTTCGAGGAGGCGTGGGATATGATTATCCCACGCCACTTGTTGTAACTATATCCCGTTAGCCCTGACTATTTCCTAACTTCAGCCAGGTGCTGGTTACCGTATCCGGGTTCAGAGAGATTGAGCTGATACCTTCATCCATCAGCCACTGTGCCAGGTCATCATGGTCGGAAGGGCCCTGACCACAAATTCCCACATATTTCCTTTGTCTGGTACAAGCATCGATTGCCATCTTCAGAACCGCCTTAACTGCCGGATTTCGCTCATCAAAGATATGGGCTACATCGCCGGAATCCCTGTCCAGACCAAGCATCAACTGAGTCATATCATTTGAGCCGATAGAGAAGCCATCAAAGTGCTTCAGGAACTCATCAGCCAGAATGGCATTCGAAGGGATTTCACACATCATAATAATGCGCAAACCCTGCTGGCCCCGGTTCAGACCGTATTTGCCGAGCAGTCCGATAACTGAAGAGGCTTCATCCGGAGTGCGCACAAACGGGATCATGATCTCCACGTTCTTCAGGCCCATCTCATTTCTGACCTTCCTGATTGCCCGTGTTTCCAGTTCGAAGCAGTCTTCAAATGATTCTGAAATGTAACGGGAGGCACCGCGGAACCCCAGCATTGGGTTCTCTTCATGAGGCTCGAATGCCGGGCCGCCAATCAGGTTACCGTATTCGTTCGACTTAAAGTCAGACATACGAACAATAACCCGCTTAGGCCAGAATGCCGCACCAATGGTAGCAATACCTTCGGTTAGCTTCTCGACATAGAAATCGATCGGATCTTTGTACCCTTTCATTTTCTGTCGAATTTCAGTCTTCACCTCATCGCTTTGCTGCTCAAAGTTCAGCAAGGCTTTCGGGTGAACCCCAATCATTTTGTTGATGATAAATTCCAGACGGGCCAGGCCGACGCCTTCATTGGGTAGCTGAGCAAAGTTAAAGGCGCGATCCGGGTTACCCACGTTCATCATGATCTTAGTCTGAAGTACAGGTAACTCATCCACCTTTGAGCGGCTGATATCGAAAGGAATATCACCCTCGTAGACATAACCCGTCTCACCTTCGGAGCACGATACGGTGACCAGCTGTCCGTCTTTGATCGCCTCGGTAGCATGTCCGCAACCGACGATGGCAGGAATGCCCAGTTCACGGGCAATAATGGCAGCGTGACAGGTTCGGCCTCCTCGGTTAGTGATAATGGCGGCGGCTTTTTTCATCACCGGTTCCCAGTCCGGGTCGGTCATATCGGTGACCAGAACATCCCCTTCCTGAACCAGAGACATCTCATCAAGGGATGAAACCAGCCTTGCTTTACCTTTGCCGATTCTCTGGCCGATAGCACGGCCTTCAATCAGAACCTGGCTTCTGTCGCTTAGCTGGTATCTTTCGATAACATTATCCTGCTGCTGCGACTGAACCGTCTCAGGACGTGCCTGAACGATATACAGCTTGCCGTCTACACCATCTTTCGCCCATTCAATATCCATAGGACGCTGATAGTGGTTCTCGATAATCATGGCCTGGCGGGCCAGCTGTTCCAGCTCCGAATCAGAAAGGGAAAACTGGTTTCTTTCTTCTTCGCTGGTATCGACGATCTGGACCTGCTTGCCCACTTCATTTTGATCTGAGTAGATCATTTTCGTCAGCTTAGAACCAAAGGTTTTTTTGATAACCGCGTGATTACCCGCTTCCAGCATTGGTTTGTGTACGTAGAACTCATCAGGGTTCACTGCGCCCTGAACCACCATTTCACCCAGACCCCAGGATGAGGTAATAAACACAGCCTTATCAAAACCTGTTTCTGTATCGATGGAGAACATTACGCCAGAAGCGGCGATATCAGAGCGAATCATGCGCTGGATTCCCACGGACAAGGCGATGCCTTCGTGGTCGAACCCCTGATGGACTCGGTAGGAGATGGCTCTGTCGTTAAACAGGGAAGCGAAAACGTGCTTTGCCGCTTCCAGCACAGAATCAATGCCTCTGACATTGAGGAAGGTTTCCTGCTGGCCGGCAAAGGAAGCGTCGGGCAGATCTTCAGCGGTTGCCGATGAGCGGACCGCTACTGAGATCTCAGGGTTATCCTGGGTTAATGTCTGATAGTGCGAGCGGATATCCTGTTCAAGCTCTTCGAGAAAGGGAGCTTCAAGGATCCACTGCCTGATAACGGCGCCGGCTTCTTGCAGTGCTTTTACATCATCGACATCCAGCTGGTTAAGCTTGCTGTAGATTCGCTGATTTAAGCCTTCATATTCAAGAAACTGGTGGAATGCATAAGCAGTTGTCGCGAAACCGTTAGGTACGGAAACTCCGGCGTTAGCAAGGTTGGAAACCATCTCACCAAGTGAGGCGTTTTTTCCTCCGACCTTATCAACATCGTCCATGGTCAGGGTATTAAACCAGAGGCTGTAGTTTTGCATGTTCTTCTCCAGAAACATTATTGGCAACGTAGGGGGCGACAAACGGTTTTCTTACCTGTGAATAGTGTTTCCATCATTCATGTTTTAGGGTAAAAATAACTGAGTGCCTGGTTAGTTATCGTTATCATTAAGTGCATCCTACTCAAATATATTTTAAAGATTAAACAGAAAATGGAAAATTTAAACCAAACTCGTGATGTATTCTACGTTTCTGATGGAACAGCGATTACATGTGAAACATTAGGGCATGCGGTTATGCCTCAGTTCACATTTTCGCCAGTTGAAAGGACTTATCCCTTTATCGAGTCAGAAGAAAAGCTTAAGGAACTGATCAGAGAAATTGAGCGCTCTAACCGGGAAAGAGGCTGTAAACCTCTGGTTTTTTTCTCTATGGTGATCCCTGAACTTAAAGAGCAGCTGCTTCAGTGCGGTGCGTTTTTTTATGACGTACTGCAACCACTGATTGACTCCATGCAGCGCGATTTGCAAATGGAGGCAATGCCAAAGCTTCAGCGCTCACGCAGTGTGACTAAGAACTCGGAAGGTTATTTCGACCGTATTGCCGCCGTGGAGTATACCCTTGCGCATGATGACGGCGTTTCGCTTAAAGATCTTGATAAGGCCGATATTATTCTTCTGGGTGTATCGCGAAGTGGCAAAACACCAACCAGTGTTTATCTGGCGATGCAGTTTGGTCTGAGGGTGGTGAATTATCCGTTTATTGAAGAGGATCTTCAGCGCTTAAAACTGCTGCCTGAGCTGGAAGTCTGTCGTCATAAACTGTTTGGCCTGACTATCGACCCGCACAGACTGGCTGAAGTCCGCGGACACAGGCTTGCGCAGAGCAATTACGCCAGCCTTGAACAGTGCACCAATGAAATAGAGCATATACAAGCGTTCTTCCGCAGAGAAGCTGTGCCGTATATCGATACATCTGAGCTGTCTGTTGAAGAGATCTCCGCCAGAATACTGGAGCATACTGGTATTCAGAGGAATCTTTATTAGGGACCTGCACTTATGCGCGGTTTGATGGTATTGGTGGCGTAAAGCAGTTTAATAGAGCGTCCTGGGCTTATGTACTACCAAATTCACTAGAAAGTATCAGTGGTGTTTTTCGGACGAAATCTACCTGCGGATTAGTTTTAGTATCTCAAAAAGTAATCAGCCACCGTTTTCTGTGGTGGCTGAGATGAACGGAAATGGGCATTTTCTGTCACCAGCGATCTGTCGCACCAGACTGAGTTTATGCAGTGATTATTAGAAAGTATGCAATACCTCATCAGCCCAGAATCACTTTTGCCCCATTGTCTTTCAGCGAGATTTTGAGCCGATAAATTTCACCCCACACTCATAGGCATTAACTCAACGATTAAGATCTTAGGAGCGGTGAAAGGAAACTCCCAGAACCGTTCAAAGTAGGCTACTTAGGCTGATTTTACATAGTGAATATTTATGCCAATATTCGATGGACATAGTTCAATGTGACCACTACATCAAAAACGAGTATCAAGTTTGCGAAATACTCACCTGTACCGTACTTTTTCTAGTGTATAAAGTTACTGAACTGCACCATCAGTTTCCGATACTGAATCAAGTGAGAAAACTACGCACTCTTAGAAAAGGAACATTTTGTCTATTGGAAGATGTATCCCAACCCTGTGAACAATCGGCAATTCCACCAGATACTATATTTGTATAGTTAACCAACATAGAAAGAGTAGGGTAGTCCATGTCTTACAAAGAACTAACGGAGTTAAGTGGTAAGAACCTTATAGTGGCTGACATTAAACGACTACAGCTACTGATCATTTTTGTCACGGTATGCTTATGCGCTCCCCTCATACATGCGAAAGAAAAAACAGATTTTACTTTTGCAGCAATAGAAAACTTCGAACCCTATAGCTACTTGGATGAGCAAGGTAATCCAGCGGGTATTTATATTGATATAATGGATCTTCTGTTTGCTGACAGTGGGTTTACTTATACAGCAAATATTATGCCTTTTGGGAGAGCCATAAAATTTGCAATGTCTCATAAGGTGGACGGCATTATTGGTATATATGATACCCCAGACAGAAGAAAGCAATTCTATTATGTTGATTCTGTTCCTCTTACTAAGTTTCAGGTAACACTATTTGCTCGCCAAGATAGCCAGATAAATACTTCTGCCGTAAAAGAGATAAAAGGTAAAACGATTGGTAAGAAAAGAGGATTTCTGAATTCTCCTGCATACGATAAAGCTTTAGCAATGCACGAATTTCAGGTTCATGAGGTTGAAACGCTGGAGCAATTGACATCAATGTTACTCTTCAATCGAATTGATGCTTTTGTATTTACTTCAAATCAAACATATCCATTTTTACGGAACAATGGTATGGAACACAGAATAAAAATGTTGAGTCCACCTCTTAAGGTAGGAATTACCTATCTTGCTATTTCTCGCACACTTGAAAATATGCCGAATGACTTTATTTCGTTTTTGAGTGATAAGATGAGTACGCTTGAGGCTGAAGGGACAATCAAAATAATACACAATAAGTATAAAACGGATCTGTAGTGTAGCTCATTGTTACATCACGCATAGACTACCGATCTAGCTGTATAAAACAGGGAGATGTCTCAAAATCGCGATGCTCTAAAATGTCCAAAAGCTTGCACGGTCGGCATCTCACATTGAGGTGCTGATTGTCATTTTTGGATACCAGAGGCTATCCGATGGGTAGATTTAGGACTGAGCACCCAGCTCGCTTCTGTCCAACTTCGAGCTGGCTGATGCTGCTAGCTCAGATCTGCCCCTTTCGGTGTTAACGCAATTACTCAGTGGCAAATCGTGCCACTGAAATCACCGTACTTTTTCTCATGGTTACCCGCAGAGAGATCGTGACAGGAAACTCCCAAAACCTATCACTTTTTAACATTTCACCCTCTTTATCACACTTGCATAATGATTCGCTTTGATGGTTGTCCGGTTTGACTGGAGCAGATCACTTGATTAAGTTCCATCGATTTAAGCATCAAAGTCGTGCTAATTAGCGGTTTAGTGTTGAAGCTGGCCGGCTTTTCCGATGACTAAACATAGCATAGGAAATGGCTATAAGTTAAAGGCCAGAAATGATTGACAACTGATATACCAGTTGGAATACTAAGCCTACAAATTGGACTTCTTCAAAGTGATAGCGTGAAACCAGCATTGATAAGCAATATTCAACGGTTCTCTCTTGATGATGGGCCTGGAATCAGGACCACCATTTTTTTTAAGGGATGCAATTTACGTTGTGCCTGGTGTCATAACCCGGAAACAATAGGCTCTCTACCTACACTTCAGTTTATTGCCAGTAATTGCACTTCTTGTGGAAACTGCTCGCCTGTATGCACCCAGAAAGCTCACAAAACAGAAGGGTATGTGCACTCATTCGACCGTACAAAGTGCATCGGCTGTGGTGATTGTGTTGAATCCTGTGCCCAGGATGCTCTGGAACTCATAGGGAAAAGCTATAGCCCCGGCAAACTGTTCACCGAAATAGTCAAGGATCGACACTATTACTCAACATCAGGTGGTGGTGTGACATTCTCGGGTGGTGAGGCCGCACTGCAAGTCGATTTCATTCTAGAGGTAGCAAAGCTTTGTAAAGCGGAAGGTATATCCATGGTTTTAGACACCGCCGGAAATGTGCCGTTTAAAAGCATAGAAAAGCTACTCCCATACATTTCACTTTTTCTTTATGACTTAAAGTGCATCGATTCAGAAAAACATAAACGATGGACTAAGGTGGATAACCGAAGAATTATCAGAAACCTACAGTTGATCGACCAAAGTAAAGCGAAATATGTCGTTCGTATTCCGGTTATTCCTAATTTTAATACCAGTGTTGAAGAACATAGCCGCATAGCCCAATTTGTCGCAACTCTATCTAATCCAAGCCAGGTTCAACTGCTCCCTTACCATAGCTATGGAGCAGGAAAATACGAAGCGATAGGGCTGGTCAACACCACCAAAGAGTATGCTCCACCAACCGAGGGATTTTTGCAAAAAGCATTGCAGTGCTACCACGACTTGGGGCTAAGTGCAGAAATCGCATAATGAAAATAGAACTCAACAGAAAGCAAAATCAGACTTACATAATTATTCAAGGAAGAAAGCAATGACAGCACCAACCGTTACCATGAGCAAACGCGTCAAATACATATTTGACCGCCGTCATAACTATTATGACCGGAAAGAAATACCTAAAAGAGCTCCTCACTATCATACTGCTTTTGCTAAGCATGAGCATGATTCGAAAAGTATCCAGATTGCCATGGGCTTTAAAAATTTTATTTGTGAGAAGAAAATTCTTGTTTGTGAGCATGATATCCTGGCCGGATTTGCCTATCGCTATACTTACAAACCGTCATCGCCTTTTAACCTTCCGCAAGATTATGATCCGTTATATCGTCCGCCAGCAGGTATCGATACCTTTGAGGAAGCTGAGGCTGGGATTCTCGCCAACAACTTTGCTAGCGATTCCCAGGAAGCAGAAGAAATGCGAACATTCGCGCAGTGCGTATCAAAGTGGTTATATAAACACTGGGAGTCAGGACACATAATTCCCGGCTTTGAGAGTCTTATACAAGACGGGATAGGCGGCCGAATTCAGCAAATAGAAGCGGCTCTGGAACAGGCTAATAGCTCTGAAAAAGACGATCTGCAAGCAATGTTAATTTGTCAGCAGGCCGCATCTGAATATATTACTCGTTATGCTGACCACACTGCTCTGCTATCCAAACAGACAGACGATATTAATTTTAAGTCGCACCTGGATATGATGGAACAGTCATTACGCAATATATCTCACAAACCGGCACAGACGTTTTTCGAAGCGGTTCAACTTGTCTGGCTGACTCACGAAATGTTGTACGCAGAGAACTTCCCCGCTTCTTTTTCATTTGGTCGGATGGATGAATATCTGTTTCCATTTTACGAGAAGGACCTCAAAAATGGTGTAATGACCAAGGAGCAAGCGGTTGATATCATTGATGCCCTTTGGCTCAAGTTCGGCATTACTCTCCACGGCTATCAGAACATCACTCTGGGCGGGTTGGATAAGAATAACAATTATGTAGCCAACGAACTCACGGTAATGATGCTACAAGCCAGCCGTAAAACTCGCTTCGACCAACCTCTGCTTTGTCTTCGCTATCATGAATCTATGCCGGAACACATTTGGGAAGAAAGCATTGCACTATTACAGACAGGGATAGGTTTGCCCGCTATTTTCATCGATGACTTTTGCATCAAAACAAAGATGCAAATGGGGCAAAGCAAAGAAGATGCTCTGAATTACGGCCTGGTGGGATGCGTCGAAATGGCTTGTCCGGGTAAAGAGTACTCGAAAACAGAGGCGTTACGTATTAACTTAGGAAAAATTCTTGAGATTATGTTCTTTGACGGCAAAAGTAATAGCACAACGGCAGGAGGTATCATTGGTAATTCTTCGATTGCGAGTATTGCGGTGAGCAAAGAAAGCATTCAAAACTATAAGTTTCCGCTGTTCAGTGGCTATCGATTTGATCAAATAGCCAGTTTTGAAGAACTGTTCGACTGGTATAAATCTGAGTTATCAGAGCAGCTAAAGTTTTCGATGACAGCCATAAATCGACTAGACTCTGCGCTTCCTAAATGCTATCCGACGCCTTTCTTGTCTGCATTTATGGATGGGTGTATCGAGAATGGTAAAGATGTGACAGCAGGGGGAGCCATATACAATAACTCAGCAGTGAATCTATGCGGGATGGCGAATGTTGTTGACTCGCTCTGCGCTATCAGAACACTAGTTTTTGAAGAGAAACAATATTCTCTACAAGATTTTAAACAGGCAATGAAATCGAACTACGAAGGTTACGAAGATTTGCATCTGGCGATACAACGCAAATGCCCGAAATTTGGCAATGATATAGATAAAGTCGATAGCCTGATGGCAGAGCTTGTTGCATCGGCAAACAGTGTGGTTGAATCGTTTACAAACCCTCGCGGTGGACGTTGGCAAATGGGGCTGTATTCTGTAGAAGATCACGTAAAGATGGGTATCAATACTGGCGCTCTTCCTGATGGAAGACGGAATGGCGAAGCGATGGCTAGTGCTATCTCGCCTGTTCAGGGAAAAGATATCAATGGGCCGACAGCCGCAATCAACTCACTACTAAAGACAGATTTAAGTGTTGCTACAAATGGTATGGTCTTAGATATTAAATTTAGTCCGACTTTCTTTGATAAAAAGAGTCACCATCAAGCACTAAGAATGCTAGTGCAGGCATACGCAGAGCAAGGAGGTGGAGAGATTCAGTTCAATGTTATGGATCGAAATACCTTACTGGATGCTCAGACCAATCCTGAACAATATAAAGATTTGGTCGTAAGGGTTTCCGGCTTCAGCGCATACTTCACTAGTCTGGTAAAAGAAACACAAGATGAGATTATCTTGCGGACTGAGCATATGGGCGTGTAATCAAAAAAGAGACAGGCATAAAATTGCTACCATACGTAACCGGATATGCCCAGTTGAAAAAACTGCTGTGATATCCGGTTATTTTTTGTCACAGAACGCCGAGCTTGCGGTCAATAATATCGATATAAACCCGAATGTGATTTTCAGCAATAGTTTTGCTCAGACTTCCATCTTTCTGCTCAATCGCGTCGAATAACCGGCGATGACTTTCAAACTGTTCCAACATTTGCTCGGGTGAGAACACAAGATAATGCCAAAATCTGGCACCAAGACTTTGGTAGCTTCGCAACAACTTTTCAAGTTGAGGGTTACCAGTAGAGGAGTAGATGATGTTATGAAACTCAGATTCTAGTTGAATCAAAGCTTTGTCATTTACTTGACCTTCCTCCTCAAAACTTTCTACTTCATCAAGAATATTTTTTAGGTTCGCAAGTTGTTCTTCTGTAATTCTTGATGCTGTTAGCTCGGCAGCAATACCTTCAATACCTACTCGAACCTCAGTAATTTGTTTTAGAAAGTTAAAATCCATGGGGGCAACCCATGTTCCGGAACGGGGAACCCGATTTATCAGCCCTTCACTTTGCAGTTCAAGAAACACGTCACGAAGCGGTGTTCGACCGATACCGTATTGCTCCATGATTTCTTTATCTTTCAGCAAATCGCCGGGAGAAAGTTGCTGTGTAATTATACGATATTTAAGATCTTCATAAGTTTTTTGCTTAGTGGAGGTCATACCCATCTCTGCTTTTTTACTACTGGCTAACCAATGGAAGTATATTCAGATTAATGCATCTTTACCAAGTAAAGTTGTGCATGAACTACAAAAATGATTCTAGAAAACATACCTGCAAACTAATTTGCCACACAATATAACATGGAGTTAACTTGTTGAATATTAAGTCTTTGTGTGTGCTTTTGGTGCAAGCTGACCTTTTGTAGTGCATTCCGCTGATAAAGCACAACCCTTTGCTTCGAAAAGCTGTATTTAGCACAAATCACGGGTGTCAAAATACAAAGATCCTCCCCCTCATCATTTATCTTACCTAATTGGTATACCTACTGGTATATCAGTTAGTTGGCGCAAAAAACACGATGCAATGATTGAAACTCTAGTGGCCAGAAAGTTTAGTGACCGCTGTCTTTACTGAATAACCTTGAGAGTGGCATGGTTACTGCAACTCTATAAGCAGCTTACTAAAAACTCTTTTTATATTATTGAGTTGTTAAGTTTTAGATACATAACATATACAAGGATGAACCATGAAACTGAACAGAAATAAGGCTGTGAAGACCATGCTCTGGATAGCCAGTCTGGCTCTCTTTACCGTTCCCGGGCTTCAAGCAAAAACGATGAATCTCAAGTTTGCGCATCAGAACAATGTTTACGATGCTGACCAACTCTTGGCTGAAACCTTTAAGAAATTGGTAGAAGAAAAAACGGATGGGGCTTTGGACATTAACATCTATCCTGGCACTCTTACCGGCTCTGAAGAAGAAGCGCTCGAATTTGCAACCATGGGAACCGTTGATTTTTCAGCAAATAGTGCTGGTCATATCGCAGGTTACTACGATGATATTCAATTCCTTCAACTCCCATACCTATTTAAAAGCCACGAGCACTACAACGTAGCCAGACGATCTGGTGTGATTGAAGAAATTCTGGAAGGGGTAAGCAAAGCAACCGGAATGATAGCTCTGGGCATCTATTCTGACTGTAACGGTTTCGCAATCGCAAGTAAGAAAGCCATCAACAGCATCAAAGATGCTAAAGGAATGAAGCTGAGATGCATGCAGAATCCGCTGTTTATTGACACCTACGAAGCATTTGGCTTTACAGCTACACCTACAGACTGGGGTGAGTTGTACACATCACTTCAAACAGGCATGGTTGAAGCCGATGATTTAGGTGTGTATTGCAACAGCATCTTCAAAATGAGTGAAGTTGTTGGAAGCTATGCCATTCTGAACCAAATGTGGACGCAAAAGATCCTGTTTGTTTCTCCTATCACCTGGGGCAAGTTAAATGACGAGCAGAAAGCGATTGTGAAAAGCGTTGCTAACGAAGCGATTGAACTGACTGACGCCTGGCAGTATGCACGTGAAGCTCAGTATATCGAAAAAGTGAAAGCTGCGGGTCAAACTGTCACCTACCCGGATACGGCAGAGTTTAAAACAGCCGCTGAATCTGTTTATACCAAGTGGTTTAAAAATAAACCTAACTGGAAATCCTGGTATGAGCAAATCCAGTACCTGGATCCTAATGCCCGATTACCGAAAGCCTATCAATAACTAAATCCTGGCGCTGGTGTTCTCGAAAAGACTTAGGTTGAGTTTGAACACCGGCCCTATCTTCCAAAGGAAAGGTAATAAGATGTCTACAACACCGAAATTCGCCGTAATCACAAGCATAGACAAAGCTATGAATAGGCTACAAACAGTATGCGGGAATACCATATTTTTGTTATTGGGTGGACTGATTGTTCTGCTTGGAGCGAATATCTTATTAAGATACAGCTTTAATGCCCCTATTGCCTGGTCTAATACAGTATCCAGATATGCTTACATCTATATCGTACTTATCGGCAGTGCAATAGCTTATCTCAAGGACGGGCATGCAAGAGTTGACTTTTTTTACGATAAAGCAAGTCCCAGAGTAAAAAAGCTGTTTGACTTTATTCACTGCCTGATAATGATGTCTGTCTGTGTCATTTTTATAGTGATGGGAAGCCAGCATGCTATCTCTATGTGGGCCGTTCACGCACCTATAATACCTTGGTTACCTGTTGGTTTAGTGTACCTTTCGATTCCACTATTCGCCCTGCTGGTTTTTCTTTATCTGCTGAAAAAGCTGATTTCTCTTTTCTAACATCAGGTATAATTCATGACTTATGTTGTATTGATGATTATTTGTTTTCTGTTGCTCATGGCAATCAGAATTCCTATCCCTTTTGCTCTTATAGCATCAACTTTGATATATTTTATTGGTGCTGATATCCCCTTTAATATTCTGAACGTCAGGCTTCTAAGGTCCTTTGATTCCTTCGTACTTCTTGCAATCCCATTTTTTATTCTGGCAGGTAAAATCATGTCAGAAGCGGGAATAAGTGACCGTATAATAAAGCTGGCTGATCTTATGGTGGGGAGAGTTAAGGGTAATCTCGCTTACGTAAATATTGTAGTGAGTATGTTCTTTGGTGGTATTACCGGCACAGCAATTTCTGACACAACGGCAATTGGGTCTGTCATGATTCCGTCCATGACGAAAAAAGGGTATTCAAAAGCCTTTAGTGCTGCGGTAACCGCCGTATCCTCAACTATGGGGCCTATTATCCCACCTAGCATAATGTTTATCATTTACGGTTCCATAGCCCAGGTTTCTATTCAAGACATGTTTTTAGCAGGCGCACTTCCAGGAGTGATGGTGGGCGTTGCTCAGATGCTAGTTGTGTGGCTGTATGGTAAGAAAGTTGAACTGCCCAGACGAGAAGAACGTATATCGGCTAAAGAAGGCGTCGGGATCATCGGTGACGCGTTTTTCGCTATTTTACTCCCGGTAATTATCCTGGGTGGAATAGTCTTCGGAATTGTTAGCCCGACAGAGGCAGCGGTAATAGCCACTTTTTATGCCATTTTCATTTCAATGTTTATTTACCGCTCATTGACATGGAAAAAGTTATTGGAAGTTATCCGCGAATCCACGGTTGAAACTGGCAGTGTATCCATAATTATCGCATCAGCAGCTCTTTTTGGTTGGGCACTCTCGAATGAACAACTACCAATGCTATTTGCACAGTTTCTTATGGAGAACATTCAGTCTCCCTGGATGATTTTATTGCTAGTCAATGTGCTTCTCTTCTTCTTAGGAATGTTTATGGACTCAATACCAGCTTTAATGATTGTGACTCCTGTTTTCCTTCCTTTGTTCAAAATGCTTGGAATAGATCCGCTTCACGCGGGATTGTTTATGAGCGTTAACCTGATCACCGGCCTTGCCACACCACCGGTTGGTTGCTGCCTTTTTGCAGCGTCCATAATTTCGGGTGAAAGTATGGAGAAAATAAGCAAAGCCATCATGCCGTTTATATTAGCTAACGTACTCATTGTTCTGCTAATTACATACATTCCCGGTTTTACTCTTTTTATTCCGTCTTTATTTAAGTAGACAAAAAATATAAATTAACCAAACCCTAAGAATCACTTATCAGGCAATTGAGGCCGCAATGTCTGCTTAACCAGCACCGAAGGTGGTTCGTGGCTTGTTCTCCAAGTCACGAACCGAATCTCCCGTTTCCTATCACGGTTTAGAACATAGCCTTAGTTACACGAGATAAACATACATTTTGAAGTGTCCATGCACGAAATTATCGTTTCTTGCACTTAAGGCACAACGATAAGCCGTACCTGATTGCGTTTTGGGATACCAAAATATAGGGTAAATTAAGATGCGATTTATGGTAGACAGTTTCATTAGCATGGGAAGGCGCTGAACCGCCTCGGGAGCATACTGTGTTTTGCATGTTAATGCTGAAATCCTGCATTAAGTTAATCTGAAACTATAAGTTTGGGATGAAAACTTTTGTCCAAAACCTTTCAGATTCGGCATCTCGCATTGAGATGCCGTTTGTTAATTTGGGGCATCATAAGTTATCCGAAGGGTAGAAATCAGCCCGTTGCCGTAACTCGGAAATGTCCATAAGTGAGCTATGCCTCCCAGCGAACTTGCATAACGATACAGGCTAAAACTACTGTTTCGGAGCACCCTTCATGAACACTTCTGGGAGTTTTCTTTCACCCCATATGAGCTTCCGTTCGTTTAGCTTGTGCCGATAAATCAGGGACGGAATTTATCGACTGAAATTCAAACAGTTCCACTATGGTACGAGAAAGCAATCTCTGAGCAAATCCCGTTCACCTTTCCCTATTCCTGCTTCTTTCGCCCGTTCTTCCCATTGTGAAATGGCAGTGGTCACTCTTTGGTGAATACTTTCAGCTCTCTTGGCATCTAGCTGAAAGTATTCTGCGACCTCATAGGCTAGCTCAACTTCGAGGGCATTGCTCACGTCATCAATATTAAGATGTAAACCCGTAGCATTCAGGGTAGGGTTAATGTCGTATGCTGGGGACAATCGCCAACCTGTCGTATCAAAAATGAATCCGTGATTCCGTAGATGATCATCGCTATTGGAAACCATAATATTAAATAACATACGTGTCCAAAGCTGCTCTAAGTCTTCTTGTGTTTTTGAGCCGCTCTGGATAAGGAATTCAGCCAGTTCTAGATAGCTTGCACCGTCATCATTACCGTCATAGTACTCCAACTGCGTCATAGCCGAAGTGAAATGAAGCCTCTTACCGTCATCTTCACGATCAAACCGCTTGGTAAGAAAGATATGATGATGCGACCCAATAGCCTGTATCTTTGATTTTGCCATATCAATACCGGCATCAAGTGCCATCTGGTAAACAACGAATTCCCATAGCCCAATATCGTAGTCATCATAACGGCTCGGGAACTTGGCTAGCCATAGAGTGTTGTCGATATCCCTCACGGATGCTTTAGGGCGTGCACCACCTAGTGACGAGCCCGGAGAGATAAGCATATTCAGCCATTTTAGGTAATCAGGGTTATCAAAGTCTGGTTTATCCTCTATACCATTCGCAGCTTGCTGTAGTTCTGGCAGTGATGTCATTGCCGGTGCGGCTAAATCGTCATTGTCATCCAAGAATGGGCCGTTATGTGAGGTACAGAAACGTAAGGCACCCATACGAAATGAGTCATGCACACCCAATAGATAATTGGTTTCGAACAGTTTGTTTGCTTTACGTTTTTCGTTGCGGGCAATCACCGCTTCTCTGCGTTGCATAAGTAACCGTCCCCAGCGGTCAGGGCATGAGTCTAGAAAGACTTTGAAATTTCTATCGTCTTCTGCGTGTTGCTCTCCTACGTATAATTGAAGGGCAGGATCGATTTGGTGAACGTACTTGGAAGCGAGCCACTTATCATCGTAATTAAAGCTAAAGTGTTCCTTACCGCGAATCACTGAGGAGCGCAACGTACCTACGAACATAGGTTCACCAGACTTAAGCCAATCAGCGTAGACGTAGATTTCCATTTTCCCGGCCCTTATCGTGTACTTTTCAACAATTCAATGTCTTGTAGCTTTCTACCAAGCACATCGTCAAGGGCTACTTTGCTTAGATCAGCTAATAGGCCAAGAACAGCGAGTACATTAACATAGTGGCCAATAGACACAGATGGATCTCCCTTAGCTATCTTGCGCAATGTCGGCTTGGAAATACCCGTTCTCTTATGCATCATATCCTGGCTTATTCCACGGCGTTTCATCGCCAGCGTTATGTTTTCGCCCAAATTATGCAGGATTTTCTGATTTTTCGGGAAGACGACCGCTCCCCGCTTAGTTTGAGTATTCTTGCTTACCATAATGAAGTTATACTTTCACTTAATATCAATAAGTGAAAGTATAGTTTCATTTTGGTGGGTTGTTCAATGATATTTTCGATTAATTGAGAAAAGTAGGCAGGGATGCAAAAAATAGCAAGAGTGAAACTATGCTTTCATTATCTTGGTCTTTAGTGAAAGCATAGTTTCATTTGCAAGGTGGTGGGATAGATTTGTTTGTATCGAGATTGGGAGACTTGCAGGTTGAGTGCAAATTAATCCAACTAAGCCTTTTTAAGCGCCTTCTTGATTTTCTTCACTTTAGCAGCGGCTTTTTTAAACTTCTTAACTTTAGCTTCTGCTTTCTTTAGTGATTTTTTAAGATCTTTCTTAGCGACTTTTTTTGCTGCTTTCTTAGGTGCTTTTACTTTCTTTGCGTCTTTCTTAGCCATCATGAGTTTCCTTTTAGCTATTTTATAAAAGCAGGGCTGATATCCAGCTTCTGCCATTTCCGTGATCGGGTGGTTTTTGTATATACATTGCATTGCTGGAGTATTTGCAATGCATATATCATTGATATGCTAAAAGTGTGATAAGTCAAGATGAGAGAGTGAAAACTGGGGAGAGAATGGCATTCTGAATTCCGGTAATCTCTCTTGGGAAATTACCGGAATTACTTTTGGAAGCTGGTGTTACTCTTCGTCAGGAAGCTTAACGTTCAGCTCCAGAACGGAAAGGTCATCGTCGCCCTGTTCAAGGGAGACATTCACCATTGAAGGATCAACTTCAACGTACTTGGCCAGTACTTTCAGAATATCTTCCTTAAGCTGGGGAAGATAAGAGACAGAAGGGTTCGCTTCACTTCTGCGTTCAGCAACAATGATCTGCAAACGCTCCTTTGCAAGGCCTGCTGAGGTTTTCTTCTGTGGACGGAAAAATTCCAGTAGTGACATCTTAACCTCCGAACAGTCGCTTGAAGATGCCTTTTTTCTCTTCCGTCAGGAATCGAAAATCCATCTGCTCTCCCAGCAAGCGTTCTACGGCATCGTCATAGGCCTGACCGGCATCTGATTGTTCATCAAAAATAACCGGAACACCTTTGTTGGATGCGTTCAGTACCGCCTGACTTTCCGGGATAACACCCAGAAGTGAGATATGCAGGATCTCCTCCACATCTTCCACGCTCAGCATTTCGCCCTGGTTTACTCGTGCAGGGTGGTAGCGGGTCAGAAGCAGGTGCTGCTTAACTGGTTCCAGCCCTTGTTCAGCGCGGCGTGATTTTGAATCCAGAATGCCGAGAATACGGTCTGAGTCACGTACGGATGAGACTTCAGGGTTGGTGGTTACAATTGCTTCATCGGCGTAGTAAAGCGCCATCAGTGCACCCTGCTCGATACCTGCCGGAGAGTCACAGATGATGAAATCAAAACCCGCTTCATCCAGCTCTTCCAGAACTCTTTCTACGCCTTCTTTTGTCAGTGCGTCTTTATCACGTGTTTGTGATGCCGGAAGGATAAACAGGTTATCGGTGCGCTTATCTTTGATAAGTGCCTGATTCAGTGTTGCTTCACCGTTGATAACGTTAACGAAGTCGTAAACGACGCGACGCTCACAACCCATGATCAGGTCAAGGTTACGCAGACCGATATCAAAATCGATAACAGCGGTTTTTTTACCTTTTAGCGCCAGTCCGGAAGCAATAGCGGCACTGGAGGTGGTCTTTCCTACGCCGCCTTTTCCGGATGTAACAACAATTATGCGTGCCATGTGTTTTTCCTTATTCCTAAAATTTTAAACTTTTAATACTTCTAACTGCAGACTGTCCTGAGGCATGGAAAGCATGGTTTTCTGTTTCCAGTACGTCTTTTCAATCTGGTCGCTGAGCCAGTAATTTCCTGCAATGGAAACCAGCTCAGCCTGTAAATCCTGACAAATTATTTTTGCTTCTTTCAGTCCGCTCGCCCCGGCTATCGCCCGTCCTCTCAGCGTTCCCTGAATATGGATATTGCCGTCAGCGATAACTTCCGCCCCGGCACTCACATGATTCAGGATGATAAGGTCACTATCCTGAGCGTAAATCTGCTGTCCGGAACGAACCGGTGTGTGAACCACCTTTGCCGGCTGCATCTCCTTAGGAGGTTGCTTGCTGTTTGTTTTGCCGGTCATCACGGCCAGACCTGCTTCTTTGGCCCGGCTTTCTGCTCTTTTATTTTTACTGCCGGTGACACCAACCGGGATCATTCCTGTGCTGGTCACTGCGTCTTTCAGCTCTGAGAAGTCGATATCTTCTGATACCTTTGAGATATCCAGAACAACAGGTGCAGAGGCAAAGAAAGCAGGTGCTTTGGACACCTTGTCACTTAAGTAACTCAAAGTATCCGAGATTGAGTTGTCAGAAAGATGAAGAACCGATAGCGTAAAGCTGCTACCCTTCAAATCAGGTGAGTTTGCCATAGTATGCACTCTTGCGGAGATATTCAGTTAATGCATGTTATAGCTGAAAATCATGACCATCAAGTTAACTTATTGCAAAAACAGCCTGTAAGTGTCTTAATGTTGGTATAGTGTCTAAAATTAACACTTTTGTGATTAAAAAATAGACGAAACCCAGAGTTAACAAGGGCTAATATGCTTTGTTCAATATATAAAAGTACAAAAAAAGATGGTGCTTATTTGTACATTCCTAAGCGGGATGATTTCTCTCAGGTACCGGAACAGCTTATGCAGATGTTCGGAAAGCCGACCTTTGTCATGTTAATAAAACTTGATGAGCGTAAGCTTGCTCAGGTGGACATTGAAAAAGTAAAAGAATCTCTTAATGAGCAGGGCTTTTTCCTGCAGTTGCCACCACCACCAGAGAATGTTCTGGAACAATTTAAAGAACTAAATCGTAAACAAAAATCCGAATAACCAACTAATCTTAAAAAGTGGATTTTTGCTGTCAGTTGCTAAATAGGGAGTATGGCTTGAATAAGATTGTGACATTATTGCTTGCTACTGGGGTTTCATTTCCATCATATGCAGCCAAAGTGGAATTCAGTGAATATGTGGAAGGTTTAAAACAGGAAGCGCGCGGGCAGGGTATTTCTGAGAAAACGCTGGAAGAGGCGTTCGCCAATGTTTCCTATAAACCAAAAGCGGTAAAAGCAGACCGGAATCAGCCGGAAAAACGTCTTACCCTGGACGAATATATTCCCAAAGCGGTACCTGACTGGAAGGTAAAGCAGGCGAAGGATTTATATAAAGAGCATTATGATGTGCTGCAAAGAGTAGGTAAGCAATACGGTGTTCAGCCGAGATTTATTATTGCTCTGTGGGGCGTAGAAAGTAATTTTGGCCGCTATACCGGCGGGTATCATGTTATCGATGCTCTGACGACCATGGCTTATGACGGCAGACGTGAAAAACTGTTCCGTAGTGAAACAATGGCTGCGCTTAAGATCCTTGACCAGGGGCATATCAAGGTCAACGATATGAAGGGCTCATGGGCCGGCGCTATGGGGCAATGTCAATTTATGCCTAGCTCCTTCCTGAATTTTGCTGCAGATGGTAACAACGACGGCAGAAAGGATATCTGGACCACTAAGGCTGATGTATTTGCCTCTGCAGCCAACTATCTGAGCCAGTCTGGCTGGGATGACAAGTATACCTGGGGACGCCAGGTTAAAGTGCCGAAGGGACTTTCATCGGATCTTACCGGAAGAAGTGCAGACAAAGGTAAAACGCTTCAGGAGTGGAGTAAGCTGGGTGTGACGAAATACAATGGTGCAGCCCTGCCTAGCCCTTCCGAACCAATGAAAGCCTGGCTGATTATGCCGGATGACAGAGATGGTCGTGCTTACCTGATCTACAACAACTACCAGGTGCTGATGAAGTGGAACCGTTCTTATTACTTCGGTATCGCAGTCAGTCATTTGGCTGACCGGATAAAGTTTGATTAGTGACCTGGGTTAAAAACTAACTTTGCGTCATCCCGGAAATAGCGAAGCCATTATCCGGGATCTACTGTCTGCGCGCTGTAGAGTCAGCAATGGTCTTTGGCTTTACAACGCGCTTCAATCAGATTCCCGGTTACTCGGGAATAATGAAACAGTCCGGTTACTTCACACCGTTGTACTGCTCACAGGCAATCATGGTATTTTCAATCAGAGTCGCAACTGTCATCGGACCAACACCACCCGGTACAGGAGTGATAAAGCTGGCATTCTCTTTTGCTGCTTCATAATCCACATCACCAACCAGCTTACCGTTTTCTAAACGGTTGATGCCAACATCGATCACCACGGCACCTTCTTTGATCCAAGAGCCAGGAATAAAGTTTGGTTTGCCCACTGCAACCACCACAACGTCAGCCTGACGTACAAAAGATTCCAGATCCTGAGTAAATCTGTGACAGGTCGTTGTCGTGCAGCCTGAAAGCAGAAGTTCCAGAGTCATAGGGCGGCCAACGATATTAGAAGCACCAACGATCACTGCATGCTTACCACGCAGTTCAATGTTGTAACGATCAAGAAGAGTAATAATACCCTTTGGCGTACAGGAGCGCAGTTTAGGAATACGCTGAGCCAGACGGCCTACGTTGTATGGGTGGAAGCCGTCCACATCTTTATCAGGATGAATCTGCTCAAGCACTTTAGTGCTGTCGATACCTGCAGGAAGCGGCAACTGAACCAGGATGCCATCCACTTCATCGTCTTCATTTAACTGATCAACCAGATCCAGCAGTTCCTGCTCTGTTGCTGTCGCTGGCAGGTCATAGGATTTAGAGACAAAACCCACTTCATCACAGGCTTTACGCTTACTGCCGACATAGACCTGAGAAGCCGGGTCTTCTCCAACCAGAATTACCGCAAGGCCCGGAGCTCTCAGTCCAGCCTCTGTTCTTGCTTTTACACGAGCCGCAACTTCCGAGCGGACCGTTTGTGAGATTAGTTTTCCATCTATATTTTGAGCAGTCATAAGTTCCCTTAGGCTGTATGGTGATCAAGAGTGCGGGCATTGTCGCAAAAAACGGACTTAATAGCTATTGCGCAAACGTTTGCCTGTTCGAAAATTCATAGAGTTGAGTTTTTTTTAGTCGGTTGAACCAGAATGTTTAATAAAGGCATTGACCTGAAAAAGTCTTCTCGTATAATTCACACCCTATAGCGCGCCCTTAGCTCAGCTGGATAGAGCACCTGCCTTCTAAGCAGGTGGTCACAGGTTCGAATCCTGTAGGGCGTGCCATTATTCAGACAAAGCCCCGGTAACTCTATGAGTTGCCGGGGCTTTGTTGTTCTTACCACCCCTAAGACAGAACTTAAATCTCATAAATAAACATGAGCACTATTCCGGCTGAGTTCATATGCTAAAGTGTAATTAATCGCATTTTTCAGTGGAGCCGGCATGTTTTGGTTCAGGATCTTACTGAGTAGTATCTTGCTCTCTACTCCCGCTTTATCAAAGGAAACCATTCGGCTCACGAATGGTGAATGGCCTCCCTATTTATCCGAAAATCTGGCCCATCACGGCTATGCATCGCATATTGTCACTGAGGCTTTTGCTACGGTTGGTGTCGATGTCGAGTATGGCTTCTTTCCCTGGAAACGTTCGTATCAGTATGCAAAAGACGGGATTAGCGGCTCTGGTGAAATATGGCATGGTTCTGTTGTTTGGGTATTTAATGCAGAGAGAGCAGAAAGCTTTATGTATACCGATGTTGTGATGACTGACTATCAGGTTCTGTTCCACCTTCGTTCAAATCCGCTGGATTGGACAACTATCGATGATCTGCAGGGAAAAACGATTGGAGGGACGCTGCACACCTTCTATCCACAACTTGAACTAGCCGCGGAAAGTGGCGTTGTTCAGTTAGAGAGAGCCCGTGATTATCAGACTTTATTCACTCGTCTTCTTGCGGGCAGGATAGACGCCGTTCCCCACACCTGGAGCGTTGGCCGGTATTTTTTGAAGAATCACTTAACAGCTGAGCAGCGTGAAAAGATTACGTTCTCACCCACAGTGATGCAAACCAAACCGTGCCACATCATCTTGTCTAATCAGATTCCACAGAATGAAAAGTTTAAAGCGTTATTTAATCAGGGACTTAAAAATATAAAGGCAAATGGCACATATCAAAGGTTGCAGGAGAATCTGGAGAACGGAGTGTACGATCTGCCATTGCCATAGGCTGTTCAATTGATGTATTGATAAGATTCTTCTTTAGCGGTGAATTTTCAAGCAAATAGACCATACTATAAGGAGCAGGTGAGATTTACGTAAGGACTATCGCGTATGAGAAACGAGCCCATCTTTGGTGTCAGACTCAGTATCTGGCTTACTCTGATAGTGGTTATTCTGTTTTACTTCTATGTGGAATTCTGGGGAGGAGAGGATAGTTTTATGAGCTTTCTTCGGCAGGTGCAGTATTATACCCAGAAGCATCTGACCATATTTCAGTAAGTTGACGGCGATTCGGTGGATTTATGTGTAACGCCGGTAACAAAATGTAGATTTATTGTGGATTTTGTTATTGTTTCTGGTTGATAATTGGGAGGATGTTTTCGGTTTGTGACGGAGAATGGCCGATGAGAAATAACCAACCAGTAAGTCAAAAAGAACAAAAATTCCGCAGCTCTGAAGATCTGGTTTCAGTGACCGATCTCAACGGTAAAATTAAATATGTAAATAGTGCGTTTATTGATATAAGCGGATTCACAGAACAAGAACTTGTTGGTCAGGATCATAATATTGTACGTCACCCGGATATGCCTAAGGCGGCTTTTGCTGATTTGTGGGCAACGGTTAAATCCGGCGAGCCCTGGCGTGGAATGGTAAAGAACCGTTGCAAGAACGGTGATCATTACTGGGTGAATGCCTTTGTTACCCCCGTTATGCAGCATGGAAAAGTGATTGGCTATCAGTCCGTCCGCTCAGAGCCCTCCCGGGAGCAGGTAAAGCAGGCAGAAGAGCTGTATGCAAAAATGCGCCAGAACAACGGCATGACTCTGCCAAAGCCTAAACTTATTCACCGGATTTCTTTAAAAAACATCTTTGCGGCCTCGTCTCTTATCAGCCTTGTCAGCCTTATATCTGTGCTGGTTTTCGCTTTTCAGCATCTGAGTGGCTTTGCGACAGGTATGCTGGTTCTCGCTATTGCGTCAGTGCTTTTCACCTGGTGGTCCATTACATTTGGTGTTCTGAATAAGATTGATTCAGCGCGCTTGCTGATGAGAGAGCTGGCGAGCGGGGATTACAGCCACAAGATAACGCCAGACAGAAATGATGAAGTAGGAAGGCTCTTCTTGGCGGTTAAGCTGATCCAGGCAAGGAATAAAACGATTCTGGGTCAGGTGATCGAGTCTGCGCAGGATTTGATCGTTTCGGCTGATCAGCTTTCTGCGTCCAGTCATGAAATGCTGGCCAATATGCGCAATCAGTCCAGCCATACCGTTCAGGTTGCCACTGCGATGAACGAGATGAGTTCAACAGTGGAAGAAGTTTCCGGTAATGCGCAGGGCTCGGCTGATATCACTAACGGTGCCCAGATAACAGTTCAGGAAGGCGATGAAGTGATTATGGAAGCGCTTCAGAGTATGGAAGCCTTTTCCGTTGAGCTAACCAAAACCACAGAGCAGATTAATCAGCTTTCCGCAGACAGTGAACAGATCACTCAGATTACCGATGCCATCAGCTCTATCGCTGAGCAGACTAACCTGCTTGCGCTGAACGCTGCGATTGAGGCAGCCCGCGCCGGTGAGCAGGGAAGGGGCTTTGCTGTTGTTGCTGATGAGGTTCGTAATCTGGCTTCAAGAACTCAGGAAGCGACCCAGGAAATCCGCACTATGCTGGAAACCCTGTCTGACGGGATTAAGCATTCAGCATCCACCATTGAGGTGAATAACAAAGAAGCCAAAGAGGCGCTTGATAAAGTAGAAATATCCCGTGAAATATTCGGTCAGGTTGCAGAAGGGATGGAGCTTATCAACGATATGAGCACCCAGATAGCGACTGCAGCCGAAGAACAGGCTCAGGTTGCCCATGAGATGAGCAAAAGCATTGAAACCATCAGTGAACATGCAGGCAAGACAGAGGTTGAGGCGGAACTGCTTCAGGAAAAAGCGGCGAAAATTAATCAAAATGCCATGCATCTTCAGGTACAGTTGAGTGATTTTGATCTTGGCCGGTGAGATACAGCGTTAGCCAGAGATAGTTCTATAAAAAAGCCCCGGAACCGGGGCAAAACATAGAGTCAAGGTAGGAGGATAGTTATTTTAATGGTGTTCGTCATAGCCGGTTATCATAGCCTTGATATAGGCCAGTGGCGTTGCGCCTGTTGTTGCCATATAAACATGGGCTATCAGGAAAATAACCAGCAGGTAAGCCCCTACAAGGTGGAAGTAGGCTACCCAGCTTAGGTCAAGCCAGCCAAGTCCCAGAGCTTCCCAGTCGGCATAGAAAAGCTTCATCAGACCTGTTACCCATACCAGAGGCCCCATTACCAGGTGGAAGCCCAGATAAGCGAACCGCTGCATAGGGTTGTGTTTACGTTCTGGTGTTGGTTTATAAGGGTGTTCTTCTCCTTTAAAGATCCCCCAGGCATAGTACTTAAGAACTTCGGGTAATTGTACAAACGTTGGAGTATATTGTTTCCATTCACCTGTAGTGAAGTGCCAGAAAACAGCGAATACCCAAAGAGTCATCAGGGCCCAGGCCAGAAGCTCATGGTAGAGCACGGCTTTATAGAAACCAAATATGTGGAAGGTTCCGTGAACTTCAAAGCCGGTTACTATCATAGAGATAATAAGCAGAGCCTGTGACCAGTGCCAGAAACGCTCAAAGCGTTTAAATACCATCTGTTTCATGCTTATCTCCTTATTTTCTCTTAGAACTCATGGTAATACGAACAAGAGCATGTCCCAGTACACCGATTGCGGTAACAATAACCAGTAGCCAGCCAATGGTATCCAACAGCGGCGATTTAGTCTGTCCGGCGATATAGAAGCCAGATAGTTTTGCCAGGCGTCCGTTATCTGAATGACAAGCATTACATTTCAGTGCGTCTTCTTTCGGAGCAACCATATGTACGATAGGGAAGTGGTACTCGGTATTAACAAAGGTATATTCGCCACTGTAATCCATTCCGCTTACTTCCATGCCTGCTTTGATGGCTCTGTCCCATTTATAGTTCTTCCACAGAGCATTTTTATCTTTACCAAACAGATGAGGAGTAATCATAACCTGCTCGTTAGGATCATACGGGTTCACGCTGTGCATGATTTTAAACGGCCAGATGCGGGCGTCTTTATCACCACAGTCGCCCTGAAGCTTAGTCAGGCGAACGATACCATCAGCATCGGGAACGATTTTTTCTCCCACATAGGTGTAATCGACATTGCCGTTGAAGCAGTCGTAATCAGGAATAACGTTACGTTCCCACTCGAATACCCCCTTCTTAGGCGTATAGGTTGTGTAGCCTTCGTCATCTTTAGTGGTCTTTCTGGAGGTATCACCAGCCTGAGACCAGTCCCAGACGGTTTTCGTTTTTAACTCCCGTGCATATTCAGGGACGTGACAGGTGGAGCAGGCCAGCGCTGTGGCGTGATGGTTCAGGCGAGCGGCCATTGGTCCGTGCTCATGCGGTTCAAGCCCGTGACAGGATTCACAGCTGGCGCGGTTCTGGTCACCATGTCCCGGCACATCAATGCCGTCGGTATCTTTGGCGTTCACAATATAGCGGGAGCCTGCGGTTTCATGGCCGCTGGTGGTGTGACAGTCCTGACACTGGAAATTAGCGCCATCAGGCGACATATGTACATCCAGATGCTTAGGCGGGTTATTCAGGCTGGAGTCTAAATCACCATGCTTCACACCGTCACCACCGCCACCGTAGAAGTGGCAGGAACCACAGTTCTGGCGACCGGGAGTACCGACACTCTGCGCAGCTTTTACAAGGTCAACTGGTGGTCTCATCTTGCCTGAGCCCTTTGGCCACTCTTTCGCGACATAGTTTGGATGACCGGCATCGGTCGGGAATTTACTGTAGGTCATTGAGGTATCGTGACAGACAAGGCAGTCCACATTTTCCTGCGACGAGAAGTCAAATGTTTTTGTGTCTTTCCATCCGTAACCAACGTGACAACTGGTACATCTTGGTTCGTTGGAGGAGATGGAGATACAGAAGTTGTTCAGAGTTTTCGTCTTACCAAGCGTCTCACCACCGAAGCCCTTATCGAAGGCCCAGGTCCAGTGAAGCGTGTCATGAATTTCATGCGCAGCCTCGGTATGACACTCAAGACAGGCTTTAGTGACATCCTGACCTTTCTCAAAAGGCCCCTGAAGTTGCTCGAATTTACTGTGATCAGCAGTAGAGCCGTTAGCATTGGCAGTCAGAGCTGAAGCGGGTTGAACAGCCAACATTGCTAAAGTGATCGATGTAATTAGCGTTCGTATCATATTAGCGTCTCTTTTTCGGTGTTTATCTCCGTTAATAACTAGACCATAACCCATAGAAAAATAAGGGGGGTTGATTAAAGTTTGCTCAAGATCAAACTTTCAGTTGCGTTTTTTCTCTAACTGCAAGCCAGTTATCAGTTTGATGTAAAAGCCTTGGATTTCAACAACATCGAAATGGGAATTATTCACATTGGCTCAGGTGTTAAATCTAAATGGAAATGTGTAACAAATGACGCATTTGCTCTGAAGGTATGGGTCATTTTCTACCCATAGCTAAGTCTGGTACCTGATTAAAAATAAAAAGAAAAGAGCTGAAAGGCTTGTGGTTAAAGGCTTGTAAATAAATTGTACTCTCCTGGCCCGCTTATTGCCCTATAGGAGTTATGCAGCCCACAGATGGATCTGCGAATACCTAAAGGAGATTGTATATGAAAAAGCCTCTTGCTCTACTGTCTGTTTCCACTCTTGCGCTGGCAAGTTTTAACGCTTTCGCAAACTGTGATGCAGGTGAAATTGTGATTAAGTTCAGCCATGTAACCAATGCCGATAAACACCCGAAAGGCATTGCAGCCTCTCTGCTTGAAAGGCGTGTTAACGAAGAGATGAATGGCAAAGCCTGTATGCAGGTGTTCCCTAACTCAACACTTTACGATGATGATAAGGTACTGGAAGCCCTTTTAAATGGTGATGTTCAAATGGCGGCGCCTTCGCTGTCTAAGTTTGAAAAAATCACTAAGAAATACCGCATTTTTGACCTTCCTTTCCTGTTTAAAGATGTTGAAGCCGTTGACCGTTTCCAGAATTCTGAAGCCGGTGACAAGCTGAAAAATGCAATGAAGCGCCGTGGTCTGAGAGGTCTGGCATTCTGGCATAACGGTATGAAGCAGATGTCGGCGAACAAGCCTCTTATTCATCCTGATGATGCCAAAGGGCTGAAGTTCCGTGTACAGGCATCCGATGTGCTGGTTGCACAGTTCGAGCAGCTCGGTGCTAACCCTCAGAAGATGTCGTTTAAAGAGGTATATGGTGGTCTTCAGACTAAGGTTATCGACGGTCAGGAGAATACCTGGTCAAACATCTATGGCAAAAAATTCTTCGAAGTACAGGACGGTGTAACAGAAACCAATCACGGCATTCTGGACTATCTGGTTGTGACCTCAAATAAGTTCTGGGACAAGCTGCCGGGTGATGTTCGCGACCAGCTGGCGAATATCGTTATGGAAGTGACGGACACACGTAACTCCGAGTCGTCAAAGGTGAATCAGGCTAACCGTCAAAATGTTATTGAGGCAGGTGGTAAAGTTCGCGCTCTTACCGATGAGCAGCGTCAGGCATGGGTAACGGCACTTCAGCCTGTGTGGCAGAGGTTTGAGAAGGATATTGGCGCAGATCTGATTGAAGCTGCACTGGCGTCTAATAAGTAACCCCTCCCGGCCTCCCCTTCAAAAGGGGAGGAGATAACAAAAAAATTAAAGAGTCTTCATATGGAACAGTCATTTTTTTCAAAAGTCGGCAGAGTGACTGATTTAATCGAAGAAACCCTGATAGCTGGTTTCTTAGGGTTAATGACTTTGCTTACCTTTACCAATGTTGTATTCCGCTATGTGTTGAACGACAACATTCTCTGGGCCCTTGAACTGACCGTGTTTATGTTTGCATGGATGATCCTTGTGGGCGCATCTTATGGGGTCAAACGCCATTTCCACATAGGTGTGGATGTGGTGGTGAATATGGCACCCGAAGGGTTGCGCAGAGTCTATGCCATTATCGCTGTGGGTTGTTGTCTGGCGTTTTCCATCCTGCTTCTTGTCGGCTCCTGGAACTACTGGTATCCGTTTGTTACTGAGCGTGCCTGGTATGAAACCGATGATATCCCCATGCCGGAGATGCTTCAGTTTCTGGCCGACTGGCTGAATGAAGGTGAACGTTACGAAAAAATGCCTCGCTTTATCCCTTACGCCGCACTGCCTATTGGTATGGCTATGCTGACGTTCCGTTTTTTGCAGGCAGCTTATCAGATAGTTTTTGGTGAACTGGATCGTCTTATTTCAGGCCATGAGGCAGAAGAAGATCTGGAATCGCTTCAGGAAGTGAAGGAAGGTTAATATGGCTATTTTATTTCTGTTTCTGATGGTCATCGGATTTATGCTGGTTGGGGTTCCAATCGCTATTTCCCTAGGGCTGTCCAGCGTATCGTTTTTGATGATGCATTCAGAGGCCTCTTTAGCTTCTGTTGCCCAGACACTGTTTAATGCCTTTGCAGGTCACTACACACTTTTGGCAATCCCATTTTTTATTCTGGCCTCAAGCTTTATGTCTACTGGTGGCGTGGCAAAAAGAATTATCCGTTTTGCTATTGCTATGGTTGGCTGGTTTCGCGGTGGTCTGGCGATGGCGTCGGTTGTAGCCTGTATGATGTTTGCAGCGCTGTCCGGTTCGTCACCGGCAACTGTGGTTGCTATTGGCAGCATTGTTATCGCCGGTATGGTGAAAAACGGTTATTCCAAAGAGTTTGCTGCCGGCGTTATCTGTAATGCTGGTACGCTGGGGATCCTTATTCCGCCATCTATTGTTATGGTTGTGTATGCTGCTGCTACCGATGTCTCTGTTGGCCGTATGTTCCTTGGTGGCGTGATTCCGGGTCTGCTTGCCGGTTTAATGCTGATGATCGCTATCTATATCGCAGCCCGGGTTAAGAATCTGCCAAAGCAGCCATTTGTGGGCTGGGGAGAGGCGATTGCAGCGGCAAAAGATGCAAGCTGGGGTCTTCTGCTGGTGGTGATTATTCTTGGTGGCATCTACGGCGGTATCTTCACCCCGACGGAAGCGGCGGCGGTTGCAGCTGTGTATTCATTTTTTATCGCTAACTTTGTTTACAAAGACATGGGCCCCTTTGCTGATAAGAGCAATAGTAAGCCATGGATAGTAAAAGCGTGTCAGACTTTTGTTCACAAGGATACGCATGCCACCCTGTTTGAGGCGGGTAAGCTGACCATTATGCTGCTGTTTATCATTGCCAATGCACTGATCCTTAAGCATGTACTGACAGAAGAGCGTATTCCTCAGATGATTACTGAGTCTATGCTTTCGGCTGGTCTTGGCCCGATTACTTTCCTGATTGTGGTCAATGTTCTTTTGCTTATTGGCGGTCAGTTTATGGAGCCTTCCGGTTTGCTGATTATCGTAGCGCCGCTGGTATTCCCTATTGCTATCGCACTGGGCATTGATCCGATTCACCTTGGGATTATTATGGTGGTGAATATGGAGATAGGTATGATTACACCGCCTGTGGGGCTGAATCTGTTTGTAACTGCCGGTGTGGCTAAGATGTCTATGGTGAATGTAGTAAAAGCAGCACTGCCCTGGGTAGCTGTTATGTTCCTGTTCCTGCTGATTGTTACCTATGTACCATGGGTTTCAACCTGGATGCCGACTACTTTAATGGGACCTGAGATTATAACAAAATAAAGGGAATCCCTTGCTCCATATGGGTTGCCCTGCATTTGCAGGGCTTTTTTCAGATTAATTAACCTTGTAATTATCCTTATTCAGTTCATACCTTTGCATCTTGTCATAGAGCGTTTTTCGAGCCAGGTGGAGTTTATCCATTGTATCTTTAATACTGCCGCCACATTCGATAAGTGCCTGTTCCAGAACCGAGCGTTCGAATTCAGCAACCTGTTCGGCAAGGCTGCTGGCTTTTGAGCTCTTTTCGTCACCTCCGCCAGGCTGGGCCAGTTTTCCCAGCAGCACATAGCGTTCAGCGGCGTTTCTGAGTTCACGGACATTGCCCGGCCAGCTGTGGCCAATCAGTGTGTGTAAATCTGCGCCGGAAAGAGAGGTGGCGGCTTTACCATAACGGGCGGCAGCAACAAGCAGAAAGTGATGGAATAGGGCAGGAATATCTTCTTTCCGTTCACGCAAAGGAGGTAGATCAAGAGTGACTACATTGAGTCGATAATAGAGATCTTCTCTGAATGTACCTTCAGCAGCCGCCTGTTTTAAATCCACTTTAGTGGCGGCGATTACCCGAATATCAAGCGGAATCATCTGGTTAGAACCCACACGCTCGATATTTCTTTCCTGCAGTACGCGGAGCAGGCGGATCTGAGCTTGCATTGGCATGGATTCAATCTCATCAAGAAACAGTGTGCCACCCTGAGCGTATTCAAACTTACCAACCCGCTTGCTTTCTGCTCCGGTAAAAGCACCTTTTTCATGGCCGTAAAGCTCACTTTCAATCAGGTTTTCCGGAACTGCGCCGCAGTTGACTGCGACAAAGTTCTGCCCGCGGCGACTGCTCTGTTCATGCAGTGAGCGGGCGATAAGCTCTTTACCTGTTCCGGTTTCTCCGAACAGCAGGATATCGGCGTTGGTATCGGCAATATGCGTGATGGTGTCACGTAATGCTTCTATTGCGGACGTTTCACCTATAATCCGGGGACCAAGGGCTGTCTTAGCTTTTAGCGCCTGTTTTAGCTGTTTGTTCTCTTCCGTCAGGCGGCGTTTTTCCATAGCCCGGTTTACAGTGTCTATTAGGCGGTCAGTGGAAAAAGGCTTTTCGATAAAATCGTAAGCGCCATTACGTATGGCTTCGACGGCCATTGAGATATCGCCGTGGCCGGTTATCAGAATAACGGGAAGCTCGGCATCCTGATGTTTTATAGAATGAAACAGATCCTGACCGGATAGGCCGGGCAGGCAGATGTCTGTCACGATAACTAAAGGAAAGCCACTCTTCTTCCCTTCCAGAAGCGCAGACTCTGCATCCGGAAAAAACTTTGCAGAAATATCTGCCAGCTCAAATGCCTGTTCATATGCGATACGCATATCTGACTCATCATCAATAAAAAACAGCTGGCACATAAAGGTTCCTTCCTGATTTTGTATGGTTTTGATAATAAAGCGGAACCGGGAAACAAGCTCTTAAGTGGTTAAGAAAATGTGATAGGCAGAGTGATATTACTCTGCCGATAATGAAATAGTAAACTTAGCACCGCCAAGCTCAGAACTGTCAATGGAAAGCCTGCCATCCATGTTTTGAATTATCTGTAGGGATATAGAGAGCCCGAGCCCCAGTCCGTCACTCTTTGTTGTATAGAAAGGTTCAAAGAGCTTAGGCATAGTGTCTTCCAGTATGCCGTTACCTGAGTCTTCTACAGAAAGTTTTACCGAGTTCTCCTCTTCATAGAGCATGATTCTGATCCGTTTATCTTCGCACTCTTTCAGCGCTTCGATGGCGTTCGATAACAGGTTTATCAGTACCTGCCCCAACTGGAGGGGGATGATTTTGGCTTTTGTTTCTGGTTCAGCGATCAGTGACTCCAGTTCAATCTGCTCAGAGCGGAGCCGGGTTTTCATTAAATCGACAGTAGAAACAATAACGGGCTGAACCTGTGTGATGACCAGCTCCTCTGAAGAGCTTTTACGGGCAAAGCTTTTTAGCTGCTGGCTTATTTTCGCCATCCGTTCTGTCAGGTCTGAGATACGGGAAAGGTTATCAGCCGTTCTTTCCGGCTGTCCTTTATCCAGAAACTTTTTACCGTTTTCAGCAAAACTGCGAATCGCAGCAAGTGGGTTGTTCAGTTCGTGACTGATGCTGGCGGACATTTCGCCAAGCACGGCAAGCTTTGCGGCCTGAATCAGTTCATCCTGAGTTTTCCTCAGAGCCGCTTCGGTTTTCTCCCGCTCCTCGATCTCTTTCTGAAGTTTGGCTGTTCGTGTCTTCACCTGGTACTCCAGCCGCTGTTTAGCTTCCTCTTCGATATGGGCTATCTGCTGTGTTCTCTCCCGGCGGTCTTTGATAAGCAGCCAGGATGCAACAATAAGAGCGAAGGCCACGGTTAGCATGGCGGTAAAGCTCATGGCAGACCAGAAAAGCTGTATTTTGGGTGAAAGGATGCTGACGGTCAGGTTCTGGAAGTCCACCTCTTGCTGACTGCTGATGTAGGTGCCGTTTCCCGGCGCCGAGTTCTGCTTTATCAGTTCGCTGGTGTTTTCCGGGGCTGGCTGTGAGGCTTTGGTCCGGGTGAAATTAAGGGAAACAATCTCTTTATCCAGATATTGCTGGCTTTCGCTAATGGCCTGTTTCTGTTTTTCTGAAAGGGGAGTAAAGCTTTTATACAGCCATTTAGTATGGCTGGACATAAAGATAATGCCCTTGTTATCGCTGACAAGCACATAGCTGCCGTTACCGGCCCAGTTCTGTTCTATATCGGTCAGGTTGGTTTTTACCACAATGATTCCGAGAATTTCAGCGGCATGGACTATGGGAAAGGAGTAATAAAAACCTCGTTTACCTGAGGTGGAACCCAGAGCAAAGTACTGCCCTTTGTCACCTTGTATGGCTTGCTGGAAGTAGGGCCTGAATGCAAAGTTTCTTCCGATAAAGCTGTTTTCTTTTTGCCAGTTGCTTGACGCTAATGTTGTTCCTTCGATATTAAGCAGGTAGGTGTCGGAGGCCTCTATAATCTGGTTAACCTCAAGAAGGTAACGGTTAGCTAAATCTATCTGAGCGGAATTAGCCGGATTTTTTAACGCATCAATAAGTTCACTGTCCTTTGACAGCAGTTGTGGAATATAGGTGTACTTTTCTAAAAGCGCAGACAACTGGGAAGCGTAGCTGTGAAGTTTGGTGTTATCAGCAGTTACCTGCCTTTCATAGCTGAAATTCCAGTAGAGCTGACCTCCCAGCGCAATGGTGAGAAAATAAAGGAGAGCAATAGTAATCACAACACGCTTTTTTCGTCTTCTCACGTATCCATCTCCGTATACATTTTTCCTTAGATTAGTTTTGCACACAGCCACAAAGACGAAGGAAATGGACTGTCAAAACAAGACAAAGATCTCTTTTTACCTAATTAATCAAAAAAAACTCTTCGCTCTGTTGAAAAAACATATATCGTCCCCATTTCTGTGGCGATGTTGGTCAAATTAGCAGTGAGTTGCTGTGTTTGTATCAACTTAGGTTGAGAATTTAGGTGATGACTCGACAGCGCTTAGTCATATCGCTAGAATGTCGCGTCTAATTTTTTGGTCCTGAGGCTAATCGGAGATACCTTTTCTTATTATTTGGGCAAAGATATCGCTGATTAGTCCGGTATTTGAATATCAGATACCGATGCTCGATTTAGAATCAGTACCCAAGGTGCTACAAGGATACAGCCTGCTGCTATGTGAAACATGCAGAGGTTAAGATACTCAGAGAAACTGAGTTAGTTTTGAGGTTTATAAAATAATGCAAGCTACTGTTGAAACTCTAGAAGGCCTAGAACGCCGTCTATCAATTACTGTTCCTGCTGCAAACATTGAAGATGCAGTTACAGCGGAACTTCGCAACATCGCTAAAAACCGTCGTTTCGATGGTTTCCGTAAAGGTAAAGTGCCTTTGAAGATGGTTGCTCAAATGTACGGCAAAGCAGTACGTCAAGACGTAATGGGCGAAGTGATGCAGCGTCACTTCATCGAAGCTATCGTTAAAGAAAAAATCAACCCGGCTGGCGCTCCTACTTTTGAGCCGGTTGAAAACGAAGCTGGTAAAGATCTTGTATTCAACGCGACTTTCGAAGTTTACCCGGAAATCGAACTGAAAGGTCTTGAGAACGTTACTGTTGAAAAGCCAGTAGTAGAAGTTAAAGATGCTGACGTTGAAGAGATGATCGAAACTCTTCGCAAGCAGCAGGCTGGTTGGGTTGAAGTTGAAGAAGCTGCTGAAGAAGGCAAGCGCGCAACTATCGACTTCACTGGTTCTATCGACGGTGAAGAGTTCGAAGGCGGTAAAGCTGAGAACTTCCCACTAGAGATGGGTGCTGGCCGCATGATCCCTGGTTTTGAAGACGGTATCGCAGGCAAGACTGCTGGTATGGAATTCGAAATCGACGTGACTTTCCCGGAAGACTACCACGCTGAAAACCTAAAAGGTAAAGCAGCTAAGTTCCTTATCAAAGTGAACAAGGTTGAAGCTCGTGAACTACCTGAACTAAACGACGAGTTCGTTGCTAAGTTCGGTGTTGCTGAAGGCGGTGTTGATGCTCTTAAAGCTGAAGTTCGTAAGAACATGGAGCGTGAGCTTAAGCAAGCAGTTAAGAACAAGATCAAAGAACAGGCTATCGACGGTCTGGTTGAGCAGAACGAAATCGACGTTCCTTCTGCACTTATCGATCAGGAAATCGGTGTTCTTCGCCAGCAGGCTGCACAGCGTTTCGGCGGTAACCCAGAAGCTGCTGAGCAACTTCCACGTGAACTGTTCGAAGAGCAGGCTAAGCGTCGCGTAGTTGTTGGTCTTCTTCTTGGTGAAGTAATCAAGTCTGAAGAGCTGAAAGCTGACGACGAGAAAGTGAAAGCGCTAATCGAAGAGATGGCAACAGCTTACGAAGATCCATCTGAAGTAGTTGCATACTACGAGCAGAACGAAGAGATGATGAACAACATGCGTAACGTTGCTCTTGAAGAGCAGGCTATCGACGCAATCATCGCTAAAGCTCAGGTAAGCGAAAAAGAGACTGCGTTCAACGATCTTATGAACCAGCAGCCAGCTGCTTAAGTTCTCCGTAAGTTAAGCAGAAAGTTGAGCCAGTCTTAACTTCTCTGCAATCAATGGTCCGTTTGAGTTGCTCAATCGGACCATTTTGTACCATTCTATATAAATGTCTTTTTGCTTCCTAAGTTAAATTAGTGTTATAAAGATCTGACATTTACATAGGTTGGTATTATTTAGGGATAGAGATAAATGAGCTTTCAAGATAACAACGCAATGTCACCAATCATGAATGCCTTAGTGCCAATGGTTGTGGAACAAACTTCTCGTGGTGAGCGCTCTTACGACATCTACTCACGTCTGCTGAAAGAGAGAATCATCTTTCTGACAGGCCAGGTAGAAGATCAGATGGCTAACCTTGTCGCGGCTCAGTTGCTATTTCTGGAGTCTGAAAATCCGGACAAAGATATTTTCCTTTACATCAACTCTCCGGGCGGAAGTGTCACTGCGGGCATGTCTATTTATGACACCATGCAGTTTATCAAGCCGGATGTAAGTACTGTATGTATGGGACAGGCATGCTCTATGGGTGCATTCCTGCTGGCTGGTGGCGCACCGGGTAAGCGTCACGTACTGCCAAACTCAAGAGTGATGATTCACCAGCCTCTTGGCGGCTTCCAGGGCCAGGCATCTGATATTCAGATCCACGCTCAGGAAATTCTGACCATTAAAGAGAAGCTGAATCGCCTGTTGGCTGAACACACCGGTCAGCCATTGGAAATCATTGAGCGCGATACGGATCGCGACAACTTCATGTCTGGTGATCAGGCAGTTGAATACGGTTTGGTGGATTCTGTTCTGAATCACCGTGGCGAATAGCAAATTGCGCGCTGCGTTTTGACAGAAATTGATATACACTCAAATCAGATAAGGTAAAGGCTAAGAGGTTAGCGAATGACAGATAAAAGCAAAGAGAGCGGTAAGTTACTGTATTGCTCTTTCTGCGGCAAAAGCCAGCACGAAGTTCGCAAGCTGATCGCAGGGCCATCTGTTTACATATGTGATGAATGTGTCGATCTGTGTAACGACATCATTCGTGAAGAGATCAAGGACGTTTTGCCGAAGAAAGAATCTGAGGCACTACCGACACCTCGCGAGATCCGCGAGCACCTTGACGATTATGTAATTGGCCAGGATTATGCTAAGAAAGTGCTAGCTGTTGCGGTATATAACCACTACAAGCGTTTACGTAATGGTGATACCACTGCGGAAGGTGTGGAACTTGGTAAAAGTAACATCCTTCTGATTGGTCCAACCGGTAGTGGTAAAACACTGCTGGCGGAAACGCTGGCGCGCTTCCTGGATGTACCGTTTACAATGGCTGATGCAACGACGCTGACAGAAGCGGGTTACGTTGGTGAAGACGTTGAAAACATCATCCAGAAGCTGCTGCAAAAATGTGATTACGACGTAGCGAAAGCTGAGCGTGGCATTGTCTACATCGATGAAATTGACAAGATTTCCCGTAAGGCTGAAAACCCATCTATCACCCGTGATGTTTCCGGTGAAGGTGTACAGCAGGCACTGCTGAAGCTGGTTGAAGGTACAGTGGCTTCTGTTCCTCCTCAGGGCGGACGTAAGCATCCTCAGCAGGAGTTCCTGCAGGTAGATACATCTAAGATCCTGTTTATCTGTGGCGGTGCGTTTGCCGGTCTGGATAAAGTGATTGATCAGCGTGTGGCTACAGGTGCTGGTATTGGTTTTGGTGCTGAAGTCCGTTCTAAGGATGAAACTAAGACTATTGGTGAACTGTTTATGCAGGTAGAGCCTGAAGATCTGGTGAAATATGGACTGATTCCTGAATTCATCGGTCGTCTTCCGGTAACAACTACTCTGACCGAGCTGGACGAGGATGCGCTTATTCAGATTCTTTGCGAACCAAAGAACGCGCTTACTAAGCAGTATGCAGCTCTGTTTGAGCTGGAGAACGCTGAGCTTGAGTTCCGTGAAGACGCTCTGAAGGCAATTGCTAAGAAAGCGATGGACCGTAAAACAGGTGCTCGTGGCCTTCGCTCAATTCTTGAGGGTGTGCTGCTTGAAACCATGTACGAGCTTCCGTCTACTTCGGATGTAAGTAAAGTGGTTATTGACGAGTCAGTCATCAATGGCGAGTCTGAGCCTCTGTTGATTTACAACGGAACCGAAAGCCAGGCTGCTGGCGCTGAGTAAAAATAACTCAAATGGAAAGAGGAGGTAAAAAATACCTCCTCTTTTTTTATTCCTATGTTGAATCTCTTTAAAAAAACCCCATATACTTTCACATAGATAAAGTGGAAGAGAGAAGAATATGAACTTGGAACGTTCCGAGCGTATAGAGATTCCCGTACTGCCGCTGCGCGATGTAGTGGTTTACCCTCATATGGTAATTCCTTTGTTTGTTGGCCGTGAAAAATCAATCCGTTGTCTGGAAACAGCGATGGAGCACAACAAACAGATCCTTCTTGTTGCTCAGAAAGAAGCAGATACCGATGAGCCCTCAATTGATGACCTGTTTGGAATAGGTACCGTCGCAACCATTCTGCAATTGTTGAAACTGCCTGACGGCACGGTAAAAGTGCTTGTTGAAGGGCAGCAGCGTGCCCGCATTGAACACTTTATTGAAGGTGAGTTCTTCCAGGCAGAAGCCGAATACCTGATCACGCCAGAGATGGAAGAGAAGGAAGAAGAAGTGATTGTCCGCAGTGCGATCAATCAGTTTGAAGGCTTTATCAAGCTGAATAAGAAGATTCCGCCAGAGGTGCTGACTTCTCTGAACGGCATCGACGAGGCTGCTCGCCTTGCGGATACCATTGCTGCTCACATGCCTTTAAAACTTGCTGAGAAGCAGCAGGTGCTTGAAATTATTGATGTGAACGAGCGTCTGGAATTTTTGATGGGGCAGATGGAGTCGGAAATCGACCTGCTTCAGGTTGAAAAACGTATCCGTGGCCGCGTTAAGAAGCAGATGGAAAAATCTCAACGCGAGTACTATCTGAATGAGCAGATGAAGGCGATTCAGAAAGAACTGGGTGAGATGGACGATGCGCCTGATGAATTTGAAACTCTGAAGAAGAAGATTGAAGAGTCGAAAATGCCTCAGGAAGCGCGTGAAAAGACGGAACAGGAACTGCAGAAGCTGAAGATGATGTCTCCGATGTCTGCTGAAGCAACGGTGGTTCGCAGCTACATTGACTGGATGGTTGGTGTACCTTGGTCTAAGCGCTCAAAAGTTAAGAAGAATCTGGCGAAAGCGGAAGAGATCCTTAACGAAGACCATTACGGTCTTGAGCGTGTTAAAGAACGTATTCTTGAGTACCTTGCGGTTCAGAACCGCATCAACAAGCTGAAAGGTCCGATTCTTTGCCTTGTTGGTCCTCCTGGCGTGGGTAAAACTTCTCTTGGCCGTTCTATCGCATCGGCGACAGGTCGTAAGTATACCCGTATGGCTCTGGGTGGCGTTCGTGATGAAGCGGAAATCCGCGGTCACAGACGTACTTACATCGGCTCTCTGCCGGGTAAACTTATTCAGAAAATGTCTAAGGTTGGGGTGAAGAACCCGCTGTTCCTTCTGGATGAAATCGACAAGATGTCTTCAGATATGCGCGGTGACCCGTCGTCAGCTCTGCTTGAAGTGCTTGACCCTGAGCAGAACAACGCCTTCAACGATCACTATCTGGAAGTGGATTATGACCTTTCAGACGTTATGTTTGTTGCCACTTCGAACTCAATGAACATTCCGGGCCCACTACTGGACCGTATGGAAGTGATTCGTCTGTCCGGTTACACCGAAGATGAAAAGCTGAATATCGCTAAGCGCCATCTGGTTGAAAAGCAGATGCAGCGTAACGGACTGAAAGCGGGTGAAGTTGAGATTGAAGACTCAGCGATTATCGGCATTATCCGTTACTACACACGTGAAGCCGGTGTTCGTGGCCTTGAGCGTGAAATCTCCAAGATCTGCCGTAAAGCGGTTAAGAACATCCTGCTGGATAAAGATCTGAAGCAGGTTGTGGTGAACATGGATAATCTGAAGGATTATCTGGGTGTTCAGCGTCACGACTATGGCAAAGCGGATGACAGCAACCGTATCGGTCAGGTTACCGGCCTTGCATGGACAGAAGTGGGCGGCGATCTGCTGACTATCGAGACAGAAGCTATGCCGGGTAAAGGCAAGCTGACTCAGACCGGCTCTCTTGGCGATGTAATGCAGGAGTCTATCCAGGCGGCAATGACAGTGGTTCGCACCCGTACCGATAAACTGGGCATCAACGAAGACTTCTACGAGAAGCGTGATATTCACGTTCACGTACCTGAAGGTGCAACGCCAAAAGATGGCCCAAGTGCGGGTATCGCTATGTGTACGGCTCTGGTTTCTAGCTTAACCGGAAATCCTGTGCGTGCGGATGTGGCTATGACGGGTGAAATTACCCTTCGTGGTGAAGTTTTGCCGATTGGCGGGCTGAAAGAAAAACTGCTGGCTGCACACCGTGGCGGCATCAAAACTGTGCTGATTCCTAAGGATAACGAACGTGATCTTGAGGAAATTCCGGACAATGTTATTGCCGATCTGGTTATCAAGCCGGTGCAGTGGATTGATGAAGTTTTAGCCGTAGCGCTTGAGAACGACCCTTCTGGCTTTACTGTAGAGTCGTAAAAAGGTGATATACAGCAAAAATAAGTAAAGAATTACGCTGACAGCATGGAAAAAGGCTTGTCAGCGTTTTTTTTGGGAGCTAACGTATCAAACCATGCCGCAGGGCTTGTGATTAAAGGCCTGCGGTAAAATTTAATATCTCAAATGGAACGAATGTTACCAACTAAAAAAATAATCGGTAACGATAAGGGGAATAACCGTGAATAAGACACAATTAGTAGAAAAAATTGCAGAAAGCGCAGATATCTCAAAAGCATCAGCGGGCCGTGCTCTTGACGCATTCATTGAAGCAGTGACTGACACTCTTAAGGAAGAAGAGCAGGTAGCTCTTGTTGGCTTTGGTACTTTCAGCGTACGTACACGTGCAGCACGCACTGGCCGCAACCCTAAGACTGGTGAAGAAATCCAGATTGCAGAAGCTAAAGTTCCTGCATTCAAAGCTGGTAAAGCTCTAAAAGACGCGTGTAACTAATCGAGTTACGGGCTTTCAAAACAGAAGACTATATCTTGGGTTTTGAATCTGTAATTATGCGCATCATACTGGTGCGCATTTCTTTTTCTGATATCATCTGCTCATTCAACTTCAAACCCGGGTCGCTGGACAGGAACAACCGCAGCAGGCTCAACCATCGGAGAATTAAAAGATTATGATGGATCGATTACGCGAGGGCGTAAACAGCATCGCAGTTAAAATTATTTTGGGGCTTATCATCCTTTCCTTCGTGTTTGCTGGTGTGGGCAACTACCTAATCAGCGGCAGCAGCAATGCAGCGGCAAAAGTCGGCAACACAGAAATTGGCCGTAACGCATTCGAGCAGGCATATCAAAACGAACGTAATCGCATGCAGTCACAGATGGGCGATTACTTTGCAAATCTTCTGGCTGATCCTGCTTACGTACAGTCGTTCAGAAAATCGGTACTTGATCGTATGATCAACGATGTTCTTATCGAGCAATATGCAGATTCGCTTGGTCTGCGCATCAGCGATGAGCAAATCCGTAAAGAAATCCTTCGCATGGAGCCTTTCCAGAACAACGGTAAGTTTGACCAGGAAATCTACGCTGCGTCACTGCGCCGTGCAGGCTTCAATGCTGACAGCTTCGCAGAATATCTTCGCCGTGAAATGACACGTGCTCAGGTGGTTACTGCGCTCCAGGCGAGTGAATTTGTACTGAGCAAAGAAATTGAGAATCAGAGCAAGCTGTTTACTCAGACTCGTGATATCAGAACCATTTCACTGAGCCCTGAAGAGTTTGCCAAAAATCTTGAACTGACTGAGGAAGAGCTTCAGGAGTACTACAAGGCGAATCCTGGAAAATATACTCGTCCTGAGCAGGCAAAAGTGGCTTATATCGAGCTTTCAGCGCAGCAGCTTAAAGATCAGATTGAAATTTCTGATGAGCAGGCGCAGCAATACTATGAGGAAAACCTGGACAAGTACGCTTCTGCAGAGCAGCGTGAGCTGAGCCATATCCTTGTACAGGGTGACGATGAAGCAAAAGCGCAGGCAATCCTTGATGAACTGAACGGTGGCGCTGATTTTGCTGAGCTGGCAAAAGCGAAATCGGAAGATATCGGTAGTGCGGAACTTGGCGGTTCACTGGGCTGGGTTGAAAAGGGCGTGATGGACGCTGACTTTGAAGCGGCAGCATTTGCACTGGCAAAAGCGGGTGACACTACAGGTCTGGTTAAGTCAGCTTTCGGTTACCATATTATCAAGCTGGACAACCTTAAGGCTTCTGAGTCTAAGCCGTTTGCTGACGTAGCAGCAGAAGTGAAAGCTGAGATTGTTGACCAGCAAGCTGTTGAGAAGTTCTATGAGCTGCTGACTGAGCTGGAAAAAGTGGCATTTGAATTCCCTGACTCACTGGAGGATGCTGCAGAAGCAGTAAATCAGCCGGTTCAGACGACAGACTTTATTTCACAGCTTGATGCACCTGCAGTTCTTCGCGGCGCAGAAGTGACTCAGGCTCTGGAAAGTGCTGAAGTAAAAGAGGACGGCCTGAACTCAGAGGTAATGGAAATCGCGCCTGAGCACGTCATTGTGGTTCGTGTTGAAGAGACCCGTGATGAGATGGTGCTTCCGTTTGCGCAAGTGCAGGAGAAAGTTTCTCAGGAGCTTTCTGGTGTGAAAGGCGAGCAGAAGGCACAGGAAGTGGCTAAATCGGCTGTAGAGGCTCTGAAAGCGGATAACGAAGCTGTATTGACGGACAATGGTCTTGAGTTTGGCGAAATCGAATCAATTGACCGCAGTTCTCCGCTGGCAAAGGTGGTTTTTGCTATGCCGAAGCCGGAAGCGGACAAGAAAGGTTTTGCGCAGACAAAAGACTTTATGGGTAACGTCGTTATTGTTGAGCTGTCAAAAGTGAACGAAACCATCGATGATTCAATCAACACTCAGGTTGGCGCGCAGCTGGTTCGCACCGGCAGCCAGCAGGATCTTGAGGCTGTGCTGAGTACACTTCGTGAGAAGGCTGACATTGAGTATTACGCAGTAAACGTTCAGCCGTAATAATTTGTAATTGAGTTAATGATTAACGGGCTGCATTATGCAGCCCGTTCTGTTTTTGTACAGTCAGGATGAAAGACATTTTGTGATTCTTTAGCATTATATTTTTCAATAGGTTAAAGGAAACCATATGTCTAAATTTAAATTCATCCCTGCTGCTCTGCTTTCCGCATTTCTTGCATTTCCGGCAGTTTCTGCAGATACAAACAGCGCACCAGCTGAGCCTGCAAAATCTGCTGAAGAGAAATATGAAGGCATCGAACTCAAGGTCAATATTAACACTGCGACGGCCGATGAGATTGCCACTATGCTGAAAGGTGTCGGCGCCAAGAAAGCTCAGGAAGTTGTGAAATATCGTGAAGAGAAAGGTCTGTTTACGTCGCCTGATGATCTGGTGAATGTCAAAGGGATAGGGCAGGCAACCGTGGATAAGAACAGAGAACGTATCGAATTATAACCTGTTCATTTAATTAACTTTCATTAGCAGTAAAACTTCCTTGTTTTGCTGCTTTTTTCTTTCTGTTTCAGAAAACCAGCTTGTCATTTTTATTAATAATTAACCTGTCAATAAAGGGCGGGTGCTATCACCTTGATTTTAGGTGCTTTTACAAAGATATAGCTCACACTTTAGTCTTACTACTTTAGTGGTGTTTCATTTAAAAATTGATTAGTGTCAAAAAATAAATGCATTTGGTTACTAAGATACGACACAATTCAGTTTGTAAATCTTAGGATCCGAAAATGAGCAACAAGACAAAACTTGTCGTTATTGGTAACGGCATGGTGGGTCATCGCTACATCGAGGAGTTGGTTGAAAAAGCCAATGTGCAGGAGATGGATATCACTGTCTTTTGTGAAGAGCCTCGTGTTGCCTATGACCGTGTTCACCTATCTTCCTACTTCTCGCATCATACTGCCGAGGAACTTTCTCTGGTTAAGGAAGGTTTCTATGAGAAGCACGGCATCAAGGTACTGGTGGGCGAGCGTGCCATTAACATCAACCGCGATAAGCAGATTGTCTACTCAAGCAACGGCCGCGAGCTAAGCTACGATAAGCTGGTTTTAGCTACCGGTTCTTACCCCTGGGTTCCGCCAATCAAGGGCAACGAAGGTCCGGACTGTTTTGTCTACCGCACCATTGAAGATCTTAAAGCCATTGAAGCCTGCGCTAAGAAGAGCAAGAGCGGTGTTGTAGTTGGCGGCGGTCTGCTGGGCCTTGAAGCGGCAGGTGCTCTGAAAGCGTTGGGCGTTGAAACTCACGTTATTGAATTTGCGCCTGTGCTGATGGCCGAGCAGCTAGATCAGCAGGGCGGTCAGCAGCTTCGTAATAAGATTGAGCGCATGGGCGTTCAGGTTCACACAAGCAAGAACACCCTTGAGATTGTGGCTGAAGGTGAAACTGCCCGTAACACCATGAAGTTTGCCGATGACACTGAGCTGCAGGTGGACTTTATCGTATTCTCTACCGGCATCCGTCCGCAGGATAAGCTGGCACGTCAGGCTGGACTGGAAATTGCCCCTCGTGGCGGTATTGCAATTAACGACCACTGTCAGACTTCGGATGAAAACATTTACGCTATCGGTGAATGTGCGTCCTGGAATGAAACCTTCTTTGGCCTTGTGGCTCCGGGTTATAAGATGGCTCAGGTAGCGGTTGATCATCTGGCAGGTAACGAGAACGCTTTTGAAGGCGCGGATATGAGTGCCAAACTAAAGCTTCTGGGCGTAAAAGTGGGCAGCATTGGCGATGCAAACGGCCGCACGCCAAATTGTAAAAGTTACGTTTACCTGAATGAAGAAGAAGAGGTTTACAAGCGCCTTATCGTTTCTGAAGACGGTAAGAAGTTGCTGGGCGCGGTTCTGGTTGGTGACACTTCCGACTACGGCAATCTGCTTCAGCTAAAACTGAATGATATCGAGCTTCCGGAAAAGCCGGACATGCTGATCCTTCCTGCACACGCCGGTGCGGAAAAACCGGCTCTGGGTGCAGATTCACTGCCTGAAAGTGCGGTTATCTGTTCCTGTTTCGATGTCACCAAAGGCAAGATTGCTCAGGCAGTGGCTGACGGTCACCACACTATCGGTGATGTAAAAGCGGCAACCAGTGCCGGTACCGGCTGTGGTGGTTGTATCCCGCTGGTTACTGATGTTCTGAATGCCGAGCTGGCCAAAGCAGGCGTTGAAGTAAATAACCATATCTGTGAGCACTTTGAATACTCGCGTCAGGAGCTGTTCCATCTGATCCGCATTGAAGGCATCAAGACTTTTGATGCTCTGCTTGAAAAATACGGCAAGGGTTACGGTTGTGAAGTGTGTAAACCGGCAATCGGTTCTATCCTGGCTTCCTGCTGGGGCGAGCACATCCTGAAACCTGAGCTGGTTGGCCTGCACGACACTAACGATAACTTCCTTGGCAACATGCAAAAAGACGGAACTTACTCTGTTATACCGCGTATGCCGGGTGGTGAAGTTACGCCACAAGCATTGGCGGTACTGGCTGAAGTTGCACAAGAGTACAAGCTGTATACCAAGGTTACCGGTGCTCAGCGTATCGGTCTGTTTGGCGCTCAGAAAGATGACCTTCCGGCTATCTGGCGCAAGCTGATAGCAGTGGGTTACGAAACAGGTCAGGCTTACGCAAAATCGCTGCGTATGGTGAAAACCTGTGTGGGTAAAACCTGGTGTCGTTACGGTGTTCAGGACAGTGTCGGCCTGGGTGTTGAGCTGGAAAACCGCTACAAGGGTATCCGTGCCCCTCACAAAATGAAGTTTGGTGTTTCCGGTTGTACCCGTGAATGTGCCGAAGCTCAGGGTAAAGATCTGGGGATCATCGCAACAGATGCAGGCTGGAACATGTATGTGTGTGGCAATGGTGGTATGAAGCCTCGTCACGCTGATCTTCTGGCATCTGATCTGGATAAAGAGACGCTGCTGAAGTACATCGACCGCTTTATGATGTTCTACGTCCGTACCGCAGACAAACTGCAGCGTACTTCTGTCTGGATGGAGAATCTGGAAGGCGGTATCGACTACCTGCGCGAAGTGATCGTTGAAGACAAACTTGGTATCAACGACCAGCTTGAAGCCGACATTCAGAAACTGGTTGAAGAGTTCAGTTGTGAGTGGACTGACACCATCAATGATAAATCTCAGCTAAAGCGTTTCTCTCACTTTATCAACTCTGATGAACGTGATGACAATGTGGTGTTTGTTCCGGCCCGCGACCAGCATCGCCCGGCCACTTTTACTGAGAAACACCCTGAAGCGAAGGGTGACATTCTGCATGTGACTCTGGAGGAAAACGTATGAGTAACTGGATCAACGTCTGCACACTAGAAGACATCATCCCGGGCACTGGCGTATGTGCTTTGGTTGACGGTAAGCAGGTGGCACTTTTCCGCCCGCGTGCCAACGAAGAAGTGTACGCGATCAGCAATATGGACCCTTACGCTCAGTCCAACGTGCTATCCCGCGGCCTTATCGTGGAGCACAAACAAGAGCTGTGGGTTGCCAGTCCCTTGAAAAAGCAGCGTTTTAACCTTGCTACAGGTGTATGCATGGAAGATGAGCAGTTCAATATTGAAGCCTTTGAAGTGCGCGTGACTGACGGAAATGTGGAAGTGGCTGCTTAAGGCCAGCTTCCCTCATTCCAATACAGCCGTGAAAACGGGAATCTAATTGAAGCGTGTTGTAAGGCATAAGGTTATTGCAGGCTCTACAGCGCGCAGAAAGTAGATCCCGGATAAAAGCTTCGCAATTTCCGGGGTGACGACGTAGGAGCATTTCTACAACGCCGACAGCATTGGGATTCAATAGCAAAAGGTTTCCAGCAACCAACAGGGAGCCTTTGACTATTCAATCTTAACTTTTAATCTTTAACTTTAAATGGGGACATAAAATGTCAGATCTAAAACCAGCAGAATTTGTACAAACCATGATAGATGTGGGTGAAGCGAAGGTGAAAACCAGCACCCGCGATCTTCTGCTACGCGGCACCATGGCCGGTGTTATTCTTTCTGTTGCCGTTGTTGTTGCAATTACAGCTATCGTTCAGAGCGGAATGGGCCTGGTTGGCGCGCTGGTCTTTCCGGTTGGCTTCTGTATTCTTAGCCTGATGGGTTATGACCTGGTGACAGGCGTATTTGGTCTTGCACCGCTGGCAAAATTTGATAACCGTCCGGGTATCACCTGGAGCCGTATCCTGCGTTGCTGGGGACTGGTTGGTCTGGGTAACCTGATTGGTTCTCTGTTGGTGGCTTTCTTTATCGCACTTTCAATGACCAAAAACTTCACCATTGATCCAAACGCCGTAGCGCAAAAGATCATCGCAGTATCAACCGCACGCTCTGCCGGTTTTGAAAGCCTGGGCGGCGACGGCTGGATTACCTGTTTCGTACGAGGTATTTTCTGTAATCTGATGGTATGTCTGGGCGTTATCGGCAATATGACGGCACGTACTGTTGCCGGCAAAGTTGCTGCAATGTGGCTGCCTATCTTTGCCTTCTTTGCTCTGGTATTTGAACACACAGTAGTAAATATGTTCCTGTTCCCGCTGGGCATGCTTCTTGGCGCTGATTTTGGTATCGCGACATGGCTGAACTTCAACCTTATCCCGACTATCCTGGGTAATATCGTTGGTGGCCTTGTGTGTACCTGTATCCCTCTTTACCTGACTCACGCAAAAACAGCTCCGGCTATTGATGCGCAGCAACAAGAAGAGATTAAGGCAGAGCCGGTATTTGGCACTAACTAATCGCGCTTAGCTTATCTATTCTTAAGGGAGCCTGATTTCTGTTAAAGCGAATCAGGTTCCCTTTTTGTTTTTACTTTCTTTTTCTGGTTGTGAACTTATGACAACAAATCTCTCTTCTCAAATTGGTTGCGGTTTTGTCTCTCTGGTTGGTGCCGGTCCTGGTGATCCTGATTTGCTGACAGTTAAAGGGCAGCGCGTTATTTCACAGGCAGACGTAGTGGTTTACGACCGTCTGGTTTCACCGGAAATTCTGGCACTGGCGAACCCGGGTGCTGAGATGATCTATGTGGGTAAAAAACTTGATTTCCATAGCGTTCCTCAGGATCAAATCAATCAGATTCTGGTAAAAAAGGCGCAGGAAGGAAAACGTGTGGTCCGGCTGAAAGGGGGAGATTCCTTTATCTTCGGCCGCGGCGGTGAAGAGCTGGAAGAGCTGGCAAAACACGGGATTAAGTATGAAGTGGTTCCGGGTATTACAGCAGCCGCAGGTGCGACTGCGTATGCCGGAATCCCGCTCACACACAGAGATTACGCCCAGAGCGTTCAGTTTATTACCGGACATGTGCAAAAAGATGGCCGTGAGATCCACTGGGATTCGCTTGCGCACTCCAATAACACTCTGGTGTTTTATATGGGGCTGAAGCAGAGCCCTTATATTGCAGCCAAGCTTGAGGAAAACGGTCTGCCAGCAGCGACGCCCTGCGCGATTATCGAAAAGGGAACCACGCAGGATCAGCGTGTTCTGACCTGCGAGCTTTCACAACTGGCTGAGACGGCAAAAGGTGCACAAAGTCCGGCTCTGATTGTTGTGGGTGAAGTGACTCAGTTACATCAAACCCTGGCCTGGTATTAGCGGGCCAGTTTTCTATAGCTGATAACGGCAGTTGCAGCTATCACTCCTGCGATACAGCCAGCCAGATGTGCGTCGATTGCAACACTGGCTTCAATCAGCTTTGCGGTGCTCTCTTGTGCTCCGAATACCTGCTCATAGCCAACCTTGGCTATAACACCCAGTATCAGCAACCAGCTGGATCTTAGCCCTCTGCTTACTTCAATTGCCGCGTAAAAGGCAAAAAGGCCATGCAAAGTGCCCGACAAACCCGCATAGATGTCAATTTCAGTTGCCAGCAATGCGCAACCCACCACAGCCGAAAGAAGAACTAATAAAGAAAGAAGGCTTTTTGCTGAAGGTTTAAACAGAAACCCCATTACCCAGAGCGCCGCCATATTCATCAGCAGATGATAGAGGTTGGTGTGAGTGAAGTTTCCTGATATAACACGCCATAATTGTCCTGACTGAATCAGGTCAGCGTTCCAGATTGTCAGCGACTGCAAAGCTGGGATCTGGAGCAGTCCTGAAATAAAAGTCACAATGATTAGGAAAATATAAAGATTCACTCTATGTCTCGATATTGCCAGCAATGCGGAAAAGCCAAAAAAGCCTGTATCTGTTCCTGGATAGAATCCATTGATAATAGGATTGAGCTTATCATTCTTCAGCACCCGACAGAAATTAATCAGGCCAAAGGTACAGCGAAGATCCTTTCCCTGTCTTTAAAGCATAACCACTGTTATGTGGGTGAAGACTTTAGCGGTCATAGGGAATTAAATCAATTGCTTAACGAGGAAGGTGTGCAGCCGTTGCTGGTTTATCCGGGGGAAAACGCAGAGCCGGCTGAGCAGTTTGCTCTGAAGTTTAAAGATAGCAGCCCGAAAATCCGCCTGGTTATCATCGATGGCACATGGCGTAAGGCGTATAAGATCTATCAGCTCTCTTCTAACCTTCAGGCGCTTCCTGCTGTAACTATTTCCGCTGGAATTAAAGGCAACTACCGTATTCGCAAGGCGCCGTCGGATGAAAGCCTGTCTACGGTGGAGGCGGGGTTTTATGCTCTTTCTGCGCTTGACGAGCAGACAGATTACTCGCCGCTGATGCATGCCTTTGAAAAAATGATCGACTTTCAGATTGCTCAGATGCCTGAAGGGGTTTATGAGAGGAATTACAGTAATACCAATACCAGTAATTAGCTGTTCAGTGATTGCGCCTCCGTTTACCTAAAATAGTCCTGCAGAGTATTTATCTCCTTAACTGTCACTCCCTGCGCATCTACAAATTTTTGAATAAGTAACGGAAGTTCGTTGCGGTAAAACCCGGCATTGTAGCCGGTAGCCTTGCGGGGCAGGGACTTAGCGAAGTCGTCGAGCTGAATCCGCAAAAAGACAGGGTTGTTATTTTCAGCATCTTGCATTTTATCGCGGATAGCCATAAGCAGCCCCTTCATAATCGCTTCACACTGCTCCACATTCTCGGGGGATGCAGGCTGAAGGACAAAAAAATAGCTGGCTAACCGGTAAATGGCCTCCTGTCCCTGCTCAGACAGAACCCCGAGTTCAGACAAGCGCTGAAGATCAGCCAGAAAGCCGCTTTTAATCCTTTCAACATGCGCAAGCCGCTTTTTCATTCTGGCCCGTGACGCCTTTTTCTGCTGATTTGCCCGATAGTAGTAAATGCCAAAAATAGCGGCTATTACAATAGCCAGAATTAAGACAGAAACTTTTAACATGAAGTGGTTCCTAACAATAAACGATTTATTCTGTATTATTTCTAATATGGATTATGCGCAGAAAACAGCTGCTGATGCAGCCTTTGAGCGTAACCGTCGGTCATATTGGCGATATAGTCGCAGATAACACGCATTCCGCCGTCGTGATTCTGGTTTGCCAGTTGCCATTTTTTCTTTGTGGCTTCGGGTAACAAACGCTCAGGATCTGCACTTAACGCTTCAAACAGATCCATAATAATCTGCTGTCCCTTATATTCAAGGATCTGTACCTGTGGTATCTGAATGACATAGTCGTTTACAAAGCGTTTGAATATCGACAGGGCATTTTCAAGCCCGGGTTCCAGATAAGCGTTGAACCTGAGCAGTTCGCTTTCAAAACCCGTGGCCTCTACCTCTTTCACATAGGCGCTGGTCAGCAGAGTGTTGACAATGCCCCCTATGGCATCTTTTCTCAGATAATGTTCACCGGAAAACAGCATGCTGCTGATATCTGCAATGTAATCTTCAAACCATGAAGAACCACATTCGGCAAGCTGGCTTGCAGCCGCTTCCTGCCATTGATTTCTGTCTATCAGGCCAAGAACGATGGCATCTTCCAGATCGTGAACGCCGTAAGCGATATCGTCAGCCAGTTCCATAATAGAACAGTCGAGGGACTTAAAACGGGTTTTTCTGTGTTTTAGAGGATTATCTTGTTCATCATTTCTTAGAGAACTGAACAGCTTTTGCTCTGAATCCGGCAGCGGTTCGAAAACCCAGTTCAGCTCTTTTTGGTCCGCATCGTAAATGCCTTTCGCCGGGGCCCAGTCTTTTGCTTTTAACCGACGCTGATGAGTGACAGGGTCTGGTGTGTTTTCGCTGCGCGTTTTACTGATAAGAGCCGGATACTTTAACAGGCCCAGAAGAGTCCGTCGTGACAGGTTCATACCGTTATGCTGGGTGTAAGGTTCCAGATGAGTCACGATCCGGAAGGTCTGGGCATTGCCTTCAAACCCGCCGTGATCTCTCATGGCGTAGTTCAGGGCGATCTCACCACCATGCCCAAATGGCGGATGACCAATATCGTGGGCAAGACAGAGAGACTCAACCAGACTGGCTGTCGGATAAATTTCTTCCAACTCAGGCTGCTTATGTTGCAGCTGGGCCAGAATACCTGAGCCTATCTGGGCCGCTTCAAGAGAGTGAGTTAAGCGTGTCCGGTGGAAATCGTTAACACCCGTACTGTGGATCTGTGTTTTTGCCTGTAAACGGCGGAAAGCGGCGGAGTGAAGTATCCGGGCTCTGTCTCTTTGGAAAGGATCACGGTGATCTTTGCGTCTGAGTTTATGTTCGTTATTAATGCGTTGATGCCAGAGTTCCAGATTCATAGTTTCCATACATACTGCCTCTAATACTCACCTCATAATGCGCTTAATTTATGTGTGCGTCCAGTGTGACAAAAAACAAGCCTCAGACAACTCTTTGATAGTTATGGCTTTTGATTGAGCTTGATGTCTTGAATGTAAACGTTATCATCGAAGATTTAGGCTGTAAAAGCAGAGGTAAATGGATCTGTGTCACAGCGAATGACGACTGTTTAGCCTGTAAAGCTGCAATAGCGTGATCAAGGTCATGAGATTGACTTTATGAGGTGCTTTCCGGGTAAACGTTTTCACTAATGTCGCTTTGATCACGGAAAATGTTCCTGCAAACATCTAATCTTGTTCCCGAAAACAGGCGGTAACAATTCTATTAAAACGTGGGTTCTGGCTGTATGTTGAACGCATTGAAAAATATGTAAACGTTATCAGTTTGAAAATTAATCAAATTAAATTAAACGTGTTAACAATCGTTATGAGGAACATCTAATGGACGTCGCAATTCAGTTAGCGGTATTCTTCGGTCTGACAGCCCTTGTGGGTTATCTGACTTACAAAAAATGTGCAGAAGCCGGCCCGCGTGGGGAAAGTGCTAAAGATTACTTCCTTGCAGGTGGTGGCCTTTCCTGGGTATTTATCGCAGGTTCTATCACACTGACTAACCTGAGTACTGACCAGTTGGTTGGTATGAACGGTAACCAGATGGCTCTGCTGGCTCTTTGGGAAATCTGTGGTTTTGTTGGTCTGCTTATCCTTGCAAAAGTATTCGTGCCAATCTACTACAAATACAACTGTACAACGACTACAGAGCTTCTTGAGCGTCGCTATAACAGCAAACATATCCGTGCAACAGTAGGTACTCTTTTCCTTTTAGGTAACATTTTCATCTACCTGCCGGCAATGCTTTACGGTGGTGCGCTGTTTATGCAGTCCATGTTTAACGTTGAAATCGGCCTGATGCCACTGGCAATTATGTTTGCAGTTGTTGGTTCAGCATACGCTATTTTCGGTGGTCTGCGTGCGGTTGCGGTATCTGATACCTTCTCTGGTGTTGGTCTGCTTCTGATGGCACTGCTTATCGTATTCCTTGCTCTGAACGCCATTGATTTTGACTTCTCTGGTATTCCGGCAGAACGTCTGACTCTGATTGGTGATGAGAACTCTCCGATTCCATGGCCGACACTGCTGACAGGTATGCTGTTTATCCAGATTTACTACTGGAGTACTAACCAGACGATCACTCAGCGTGCAATGGCAGCAGAAAACGTGAAAGAAGCGCAGAAGGGTGTACTGGCAGCGGCATGTATCCGTATCCTGATTGTACCGGCAATCGTAATCATCCCGGGTATCGTTTCTTACAAACTGTACGGTGATATCGGTGATGCAGCATACGGCCGTATCGTTGGTGAGCTTCTTCCAAGCTGGCTGTCAGGTGCATTTGCAGCAGTAATGGCGGCGGCAGTACTAACAAGCTTTAACTCAGTACTTAACTCTTCAGCAGCTCTGTATGTGTGTGATATTCACCAGAACTACTTCAACAAAGAGCCTAACGTTAAGAAACTGAACAACTTTGTATCACTGAGCTTCGTTGTAATCGCACTGCTTCTTGTACCTGCGTTCGCAACAGCAGACAGCCTGATTAACCTGCTTCAGCAGCTAAACGGCCTGCTAAGTATGCCAATCCTGTCAGCATTTATCACAGGTCTTCTGTTCCGCAACGTAAGAGCTGAGTCAGTAATCATGTCAGTGGTATTTGGTACAGCACTATACGGTTACTTCACATTCGGAAGCGCACCATTTGGTCTGCACTACATCCACCTGATGGCAGTAACACTGATTGCTTGTGTTGTGTTTGCACTGACAGTAAACAAGGTTGTATTCAAGAACACTGCTGAGTTTGTTGGCTTCAAAAAAGACGCAAATGCAGAACTGGCAACAGAAACAAATTAATCCTTGAGTAGAGTGATTAAAAGCCCCTTGGCCCCGCAGTGCGGGGCCTTTTTTTTGTTTGGGTATATAGAAAATAAGACTACACAAAATCCGCTACAGATTGCATAGCTAAACGTTTGCTTTGGAATCTGTAACTACATATAAAGCAAAGAATTTGTCAGTAATTTCTGAACCTTTTATACTCATTTTTCACAACATCATTTTGATTTCTGCGTACCGTGTGTCCGTCAGTTGTATACCGCATAAAAAAGAAAAAGGTAACTAAGCTTGAATAAACTACTGAACTTTAAGGGACGTATTGTCTCTGTTTCCATTGTGCTGTTAGCACTGTCAATGGCCGTACTTTCCTACCTGTCATATTCACAAATGTCAGCTTTAGCGACTAAGAATGTGGATGCTTACTCTATCCTGAGAGTCTCTTCAAACGCCGATAAAATTCATGGCTTTATAGATAATATAAGGACGGATATCACAGGTACTGCCGGGGCATTTTCTGGTTTTGACAGCAGTGATCAGGAAGGAAATATGGATATGCTGAAGCATATCAGCCTGATGTCTGAAGCATCTGCTATCGTTGTCGGGTATGAAGACGGACTTGCCTATAACAGCAATAAGGGTAAATACGGTGCGGATTACGATCCGAGAGTGCGCGGCTGGTATAAGTCTGCCAAAGCTAAGGGTGAAACGGTAATTACCGATATCTATACAGGTAAGTCTACCGGCACACTGATGATAAGTGTTGCCTCGCCATTCTACAAAGACCGCGCTCTGGCAGGGGTGTTGCTTGCAGATGTTGAGCTTACGGCTCTGGTGCCTATGGTGCAGAAAACCGTTTTTGACGGTGCAATTGCCGCGCTCTATGACGATACCGGTTTGACTATTGCGTCAACGGGTGAAGTGGATGTCCCGGGTGAATCGCGCCTGTCTGACTTCCCTGAACTGGTTGCACTGGAAAAGACGATGCTGGCTCAGGATGTGGGCATGTTCGAGTTTAGCCTTCTGGGGATGGACAAGGTAGCCTATTTTGAGCGTCTGGAGCTGGACAAAGAGACTTCCTGGCATCTTCTGGTCGCGCTGGATAAGGCGAAAGTGTACAGTGTCCTGAGTGAATCCAGAACGACTTCGCTGCTTACAACTGTCGCTCTGGTTGCGATTTCAGCCTTGCTTATTTTTATTGCCCTGTCCTATATGTATAAGCCTCTGCTGGCACTGAAACAGACAGTAAACGATCTGTCCCACGGTAACGGTGACCTGACCCGCCGCCTTCCTGTTACCAGCAATGATGACTTAGGCCAGATCTCCGGTGATATCAATACCTTCATTTCTAACCTGCAGGAAATGATGCTGAAGATCTCTGATGCATCGACGCAGATAAACGGCAGTATTGCCGGCCTGCAAGGGCTGACAGAAGCGAACCATAAAACGCTTAGCCAGCATAAGGCGGAGACTGAGCAGGTTGTGGCAGCATTAGATGAAATGAGCGCAACCTCAAATGATGTGGCGCACAATACTGCTGAAGCGGTGCAGTTTACCGGCGCGACAAATAACAAAGCCAATGAGTCTAAGCTGGTTGTGTCTGGTGCAACCGATACGGTTGCTCAGTTGGTTGAGCGCGTTGGTGCTGCATCTCAGCAGGTCAATCAGATGGGTGGCGAGATAACCGAAATCACTCAGGTGCTTAAGGTTATCGGTGATATTGCTGAGCAGACCAACCTGCTGGCCCTGAATGCCGCTATTGAAGCTGCACGCGCAGGAGAGCAGGGAAGAGGGTTTGCTGTGGTCGCTGACGAGGTTCGTGCTCTGGCCTCCCGGACTCAGGACAGCACCAGCGAAATTCAGAACACCATCAACAGGCTGACGTCCAGTTCTCAAAATGTGATTGATGCAATGGATGAAACCCGTACCAGCTGCGAAGAGGCCTCTTCACAGACAAATCTGGTTGTAACTGACTTAGATAGCATCAGTGAGTCTGTTGATCAGATTAACAATCTGAATGTACAGATTGCGACAGCAGCAGAGCAGCAAAACTCGGTATCAGAAGAGATTACCCGCAATATGGCAGCGATCAGTGAAATGATTGAGCGTATCTCGACGGCGAGTGATGATGTGAACAATGAAGCAGCGAACCTTGCCGGAGCTAATACAGAGTTAACGGAAATCGTCGGTCAGTTTAAGCTTCAGTAACTGCTGCGGATGATGTGACAGATAGCGGACCAGAAAAGTCCGCTATTTTTTTGCTTTATACCAATACCAGATAATTGCTGGGATTGGTATTAGCTAATCTCATCCAGAGTCAGCTCAAAACTTGGCGCGAAGGTTTTAAGGAAGTAGCGCATTTCCGGCGTTTCGCGTTCTGTTAAGGTTTTATCAAGACGTTTTTTCGCTTGAAGGTATTCGTGGTTACCTGCCGACAACTCTTCCAGACACTTCAGATACGCACAGATACTGTCAGCCTGTTTTACAAAAGCCTTATCTTCTTCATGGATCGCATCTGAGATTAAAAACGGGGCGAAATCCTCCTGAAATTCTTCAGGCAGCATGGCGACCAGTTTCTGCTCAGCCGCAGCTTCAATCTTTTTATACTCTTTGGCGATATCCGGATTGTAGTATTTTACCGGGGTTGGAAGGTCACCCGTCAATACCTCGCTGGTATCGTGATACATACCCAGCAGAGCCACGCGTTCCGGGTTCACATTTCCGCCGAACTTTTTGTTTTTGATTACCGCCAGCGCATGAGCAACAAAGGCAACCTGAAGGCTGTGCTCTGAGATATTTTCTTTGGAGATTGAGCGCATTAGCGGCCAGCGCTGTATTAGCTTCATTCGTGCCAGATGGGCGAAGAAATGGCTCTGTTTGTTGGTATCTGATGATGGCATGAGGACTTCCGTATCTTTGAATTAGATATGCGCCGTCATTCCCGTCTCCGGGAATGACGATAATTTACGCCTATCATAAAAAAGATAACGCCTACTGGCTATAGGTAGATAAGAAGCGCTCAAATCTGCCGATGGCGGTTTCCAGATCTTCAACATGGGGCAGGGTCACGATGCGGAAGTGATCCGGTTTTGGCCAGTTAAAGCCGGTGCCCTGAACCAGAAGTACCTTTTCCTGAATCAGAAAATCTAAAACCATCTGCTGGTCGTTCTGGATGTTGTACATCTTGGTATCGATTTTCGGGAACAGATACATGGCGCCTTTTGGCTTAACACAACTGATCCCCGGGATCTGAGTAATCAGCTCGTAGGCTTTATCGCGCTGCTCCAACAAGCGTCCGCCCGGCAGGATCAGTTCGTTGATACTCTGATAGCCGCCCAGTGCCGTCTGAATGGCATGCTGCATAGGTACGTTTGCACACAGACGCATTGAGGAGAGCATATCCAGACCATCCACATAGCCCTTAGCAAGGTGTCTCGGACCTGTCAGGAACATCCAGCCGGCGCGGAAACCACAAACGCGGTATGCCTTTGACAGACCGTTAAAGGTCATCATCAGCACGTCGTCAGCCAGAGTGGCAATAGAGGTGTGTGTCGCACCATCATAGAGCACTTTATCGTAGATTTCATCGGCGAAAATAATCAGCTTATGCTTACGCGCAATCTCAATGATTCGTTGCAGGAAATCACGGCTGTATACAGCGCCGGTCGGGTTATTCGGGTTAATGATGACAAGACCACGGGTTTTCTTGGTGATTTTCTTTTCAATATCATCAAGGTCCGGGTACCAGTCTGACTCTTCATCACAGATGTAATGAACCGGTTTACCGCCGGATACCGATACCGCAGCCGTCCATAACGGATAATCCGGCGCAGGAACCAGCAGTTCGTCACCGTTGTTCAGCAGTGCCTGCATCGCCATCACAATCAGTTCAGAAACACCGTTACCCACGTAGACATCTTCCACGTCAAGGCTGCGAATACCTCTTTTTTGGTAGTGCTGAACCACGGCTTTTCTTGCAGAATAGATGCCTTTGGAGTCGGCATAACCCTGAGATGTTGGCAGGTTGCGGATCACGTCAACAAGGATTTCATCAGGGGCGTCGAAACCAAACGGGGCCGGATTGCCGATATTAAGCTTTAATATTTTATGGCCTTCTTCTTCCATGCGCTTAGCATGTTTGAGCACTGGTCCCCGAATGTCGTAGCAGACATTATCGAGTTTGGATGACATCTCGATATTTTGCATTGTTTGATTCCTGATATATCTTGTTTTCTTTTATTAAAATACACCATAACGGTTTTTAAGAGTATAAAAAACCATTAAATAGTTATAAGCAACCTATTGTTTGTGCAATATTAGTTGTCAGCATACTCAAAACCGGGCCACAAACTTGATTTGAAGGTTTTCAGCCAATAGAGTAGCGGGTCTGGCTATAATTATAATCCTGTATCCAAGAAGAAAGAGGTCAAATTGTCCCTGTTTAAGCAAGCCATTTCGGAATTAATCGAAAAGGTAAAACACACAGACAAAAATCGTTGTCGAATTTCCCAGCATTTTGACGCTTGCACAGAGTTTTCAATGGTTGACTGGCTGGAAGGTCAGCTACTGTTTCCAAAGTTTTACTGGCAGTCCAGAGATACAAGGGAAGAAGTTGTCGCTTTAGGCAAGGTACACACGTTTTCCGAGCCGGCTCCTGCCTATTCTGTGATCGAGGGAGAGCAGCGTATCTGGGGCGGGAAGTCATTCGATGCTCTGGATGAGCGTATGCCATCCTTTTTCTTTTTGCCTCAGATCGAACTTATCCGCAGAGACAGGCGTTGGTCTTTATGCGTGAATATTGATAACAACAGCGCTCAGATAGCCGATGCTCTTGAACAGCTTGTTGTTGAATCGCCAGAACTACCACCAGTTTCTTCACAGATTCAGTCCATAGCACATACACCAGAGCTTCCTGAATGGACTGAAATGCTAAGTGATGCGCTAAAGTGCATTGATGAAAATCAGTTTAAAAAAGTGGTTCTGGCGCGCAAGACAGATGTGACATTAGAGTCTGAGATATCCGCAGCCCAGCTACTAAAAGCAAGCCGGGCGAAAAACCACCGCAGTTTCCATTTTCTGCTGGCACTGGATGAGAACAGTGCCTTTATCGGTTCATCACCTGAGCGCCTTTATTCGCGTAATGATCTGGAGCTGGAAACCGAAGCACTGGCGGGAACCAGTCCCCGCAGTTCCGACGAAGAGAAGGATCTGGCGCTGGCAAACTGGCTGACTCATGATCATAAAAACCTGCAGGAAAACCAGTATGTTGTTGACGACATCATTGAACGCCTGACGCCTCTGTCCAACAGCATTGATATTCAGCAGGAAGCAAAATTAATCCGTCTGAGAACGGTTCAGCATCTGAAGCGTAAGATTTCAGCGTCACTAAATCAGGGTATCAATGGCGTTCAGCTGTTATCTGCCCTGCAACCGACGGCTGCGGTTGCCGGCCTGCCAAGAAAAGCTTCGATGGATTATATTCACCAGCATGAACCCTTCTCCAGAGGCTGGTATAGCGGATCTTTAGGTTATATCAGCCATAAGAAAGCTGAGTTTAGCGTTGCCCTGCGCAGCGCCTATATTGCCGGAAACCGGATGGAGCTTTATGCCGGAGTGGGCATTATTCCCGGATCTGATGCGGACTATGAGTGGCAGGAGCTGGATAAAAAAATGTCGACCCTGTTTGGCTTGCTTCCGAAAAAAGAGTCTGACGCATGAAGGGGCGGGGCAAGGAACAGTCTCAGTTAAACCGTATCTGGGGCAAAACCCTATTAGAAGAGCTTTCCCGCTTTGGGGTAAAGCATGTCTGTATTGCTCCCGGCTCAAGGTCTACGCCGCTGACGCTGGAAGCTGAAGCAAACAGCAAGCTTACTATTCATACTCATTTTGATGAACGCGGTTTAGGTTTTCTGGCTTTAGGGATTGCCAAAGCCAGTAATGAACCTGTGGCTGTGATTGTCACTTCCGGAACGGCGGTGGCTAACCTTCTGCCAGCGGTGGCGGAGTCCGGTCTGACCGGTGAAAAACTGGTTCTGCTAACGGCAGACCGCCCGGTTGAGCTGATTGATTGTGGCGCCAATCAGGCGATTCAGCAACAGGGCATTTTCAGCTCTCATGTTACTGATGCCATTAATCTGCCAGCGCCTTCTGAAAGCCTGCCTCTGAACTGGCTGCTGTCCAGCGTTGATCACTGTATGTACCGGCAAAAAGAGCTGGGCGGCAGTATCCATATCAATTGCGCTTTCCCGGAACCTTTATATGCAGAGCCGGACAATCAAGGTTTTTCTGACTATCTGAGCACGGTTGATAACTGGCAGTCAGAAACTTGCCCCTATATTTCCCGGCTAAATGAGAGCATACCCAATACTGAATATCTTCCGGGACTGGAGCAGAAGAAAGGTGCGCTGGTTGTCGGCAATGTTAGCCTGGAAGAAGCTGAAAAAGCGAAAGCGCTGGCGGACGTTCTCGGCTGGCCGCTGTTTTGCGATCCGCAATCGGGTATCAGCAGTGACTGGAAGTATTTTGATCTCTGGCTGCAAAACGAAAGTGCACGCAATCAACTGGCAGAGTGCGATTATATTCTTCAGGTGGGTACCCGCCTGGTATCGAAAAGACTGGATGCATTTATCCGCCAGCAGGTGAGTGTGCAGGGTGCCGGTTATACTCTGATCACAGACAGTCAGAAGCGGCTGAACCCTAATCATCTGCCAATGAATGTGATTCAGACCGATGTGAGTTTATGGCTCTCTGCTCAGACTGAGCGTTGCGCTCTGATTGAAAGTCTGCATTCAGGCTGGGCAGATGCCCTTGTCCGTTATCCGCAGCAGATGACTCAAATTCTGGCTAAGAACAGTGAATTGTCAGAAATTCAGCTGGCTCACAGGCTAAATCAGATTGTTGGAACGGAAAACCTGTTTATCGGCAACAGCCTGATCGTCAGACTGCTGGATATGACCGGGGCTCTGCAAGGTAAGCAGGTATTTACTAACCGTGGAGCTTCAGGCATAGATGGCCTGATTGCCACCTCAATGGGTGTGCAAAAAGCCAGCAATAAGCCGTTAGTCGTATTGCTGGGAGACACCTCTCTTCTTTATGATCTGAATTCACTGGCGCTGACAGATGCCTGTAGTGAGCCTGTGGTGATTATCGTCACCAACAATGACGGCGGGGCGATTTTTGACTTGCTGCCTGTACCAGAGCAGCAGAAGCAGAGCCTGTATCAGATGCCTCACGGCTATGACTTTGAGTTTGCTGCAAAACAGTTCCGACTTGGTTATATCAACCCAGGTTCTGTGAAAGAGATGGAATCTGCGCTAGCAGAGCATATAAAAAATGGTAAAGGCGCTTTGCTGGTGGAGTTAAAAACGCCACCTGAGCAGGCAACAAAGGACATTAAGTCACTGGTCGCAAAAGTACATGCTTTACAATAAATTCTATTCGCCTCTGATGTCTGATAACCAGGAAAAGCCTTTGCTGGTCTTTATCCATGGCCTGCTCGGCAGCGGAGAAGACTGGAAAGAAGTACTGGATGCGCTGGAAGACTACCCCAGACTGACCATAGATCTGCCCGGACACGGTAAAAGCACCGGTTGCAGCGCGGATGGTTTTGAAACCATCTGCAACCAGATTGCACAGGCAATAAAGGGTTTGCTGAGCAGAGAGAAGTTACCTGCGGGTTATCCGGTTATATTGATCGGTTATTCACTGGGTGCCAGACTAAGCATGTATGGACTGGCCTTTGAACGCTTTAGCGGCTTAAATCTCAGATACGCTTTCATTGAAGGTGGAAACTTTGGCCTTAAAACGCCGGATGAGAAAGCCGTAAGAATGGCTAATGATAAAGCCTGGGCGGAGCGGTTTAGCAGCGAGCCAATGGAGCAGGTACTGGAAAACTGGTATCAGCAGCCGGTGTTTTCTTCACTTGATGCTGTTGCCCGGAAAAAACTTGTCACAAAGCGTGCTGCGAATCATGGAAAAGGCGTGGCAAACATGCTGATATCTACATCTCTGGCAAAGCAACCTTACCTGCTGGATAAGGTAAAAGATATCGATGTTCGCCTTGAGTATATCTGTGGCAGAAAAGATAACAAATTTTTAGAATTGGCCGCCAAAAGCGGGTTATTCTACACGGTTGTGCAGGGAGCCGGACATAACGTCCACAAGGAGTGTCCGGCAGACTTTGCACAACTGATCCGAACGAAATTGGGTGACATTCAGTCCCCGGAAACTAACGAAAGTACTAAATTGGAATAAATCATGGCAAGAACCGTTGGAATTACTGAAGAAGAGCTGTACGCACCGGTAGCATGGACAGACTGCAGTTCTGAATACGAAGATATTCAGTATCACAAATCTGAAGATGGTATCGCAAGAATCACTATTGCCCGTCCTCAGGTGCGCAACGCTTTCCGTCCTCAGACAGTAACTGAGATGATCAAAGCTCTGGCAGACGCGCGCTATGACGAAAACGTGGGCGTTATTATCCTGACCGGTCTGGGTGAAGATGCATTCTGCTCAGGCGGTGACCAGAAGATCCGTGGCGACTACGGCGGCTACCGCGATGACGAAGGTACTCACCACCTGAACGTTCTGGACTTCCAGCGTCAGATCCGTACCTGTCCAAAACCTGTTATCGCCTCTGTTGCCGGCTACGCGGTTGGTGGCGGTCATGTACTGCATATGATGTGTGACCTGACAATTGCGGCAGAAAATGCTCAGTTTGGTCAGACGGGTCCTAAAGTAGGCTCTTTCGACGGTGGCTGGGGCGCTTCTTACATGGCTCGTATCGTGGGTCAGAAGAAAGCGCGTGAAATCTGGTTCCTTTGCCGTTTCTACGATGCACAGGAAGCTCTGGATATGGGTCTGGTGAATACAGTTGTGCCTGTGGCTGAGCTTGAAAAAGAGACTATCCGCTGGTGTCGTGAAGTGCTTCAGCACAGCCCAATGGCGCTGCGCTGCTTGAAAGCGGCTCTGAATGCGGACTGTGACGGTCAGGCTGGTCTTCAGGAGCTTGCGGGTAATGCAACCATGCTGTTCTACATGACAGATGAAGGCCAGGAAGGACGTAACTCGTTCAATGAAAAGAGAAGACCTGACTTCTCCAAGTTCCCGCGTAACCCGTAAGGGATAAAAGCTATCAGCTATTAGCTGTCAGCTTTCAGAGGTGGCTTGGTTGCTGCCTCTGAACGAATAATAATTACGTTGGGGTTTGGAGTTATTTTTTATGCGCAATGCCAAGTTATATCGCTATTTGCTGCCAATGGATAGCGGGGTCATTCTCAGAGACAATAAGCTGGAACAGAGAGATGGCTGGATTCTGGAGCTTACCGAGGACGGAAAAAGTGCTTACGGGGAAGTGGCGCCACTGCCTGGCTTTAGTCTGGAATCTGCTGATGAAGCCGGGGAACAACTTCAGCAACAACTGAAGCTGTGGGTTGCTGGTGGTTCAGTTGATTTTGATTCTTTGTATCCTTCCGTTGCCTTTGGTCTCTCTATGGCAGAACTGGAACTGGCGGGAGAGCTGCCGGAAGAAGGCAACTATTTTAGTGCGCCTTTATGTACCGGAGACCCGGATTCCATGCTGCCGGTTCTGGCGGCTATGCCTACCGGGAAAAAGGTCGCCAAGATCAAAGTGGGCCTTTACGAGCCGATTCGAGACGGGATGATCACCAATCTGTTTCTGGAAAGCATTCCGGAGCTGAGCCTTCGTCTGGACGCTAACCGTGCCTGGACACCGGAAAAAGCGCAGAAGTTTGCTACTTACATCAACCCTTCTTTCCGTCAGCGTATTGAGTTTCTTGAAGAGCCCTGCGAAAAGCCTGAGCAGAGTTTTGCCTTTGCTATTGATACCGGTATTGCCATTGCCTGGGATGAAACGCTGCAAAAAGCGATTAGAGAGCCGGGCTTTGAGCTGACTCATCTGACCGGAGCTAAGGTTATCGTAATTAAGCCAACCCTGATTGGATCTGTTAAACGCTGCATGTCTCTGATTGAAGAAGCTAAACGCATGGCGATAAATGTGGTGATCAGTTCCAGTATTGAATCAAGCCTGGGTCTGACTCAGCTTGCCCGCTTTGCCCGCTGGCAGACACCTGAGCAGGTGCCGGGTCTGGATACCATTAAGCTGTTTAAAGCTCAGCTTGAAGTGGCCTGGCCGGGCTGTGAAGCCCCTGTTGTACCGATGAGTGAACAGACACTGACATGGCAGTCGTAGAGTCACAGGCACCAAAATGGCGACAGTGGGCTCAGCAGAGCCCGCTTTCGTATGCGCTGATCACTGCGGAAAAGAGTTACAACTGGCAAAGCCTCTGTGAAGAGGTGAGCAAGTGTATCACCCTGCTTGAGGCTCAGGGAGTCCAAAGCGGTGACGTGGTCACTCTGGTGGGTAAAAACCATCCTTCCATGCTTATTCTGTTTCTTGCCTGTCAGGAGCTGGGCGCTGTTGCTGCCTTTATGATGCCGCAGCCGATGCCGGTGCTTATCAGTAAACTGAATATTCTCTATGCCGATAAAGGGCGGGTGAGGATCTGGCTGACGGAAAAAGTCAGAAGAGGTTACAGTGATAGCGAGCTTTCCATCGTCCGCTCTTCGCTGCTGAAATATGAGATAGGCTCCGGGTTCGGTACTGAACTGCCGGTTATTGAACATGATTACAGCGCAGAGAAGCTGGCTACCATTGTATTTACTTCCGGCTCCACCGGCGTGCCGAAAGCCGTGGCTCACACCTCAGTCCAGCATTTTGCATCAGCCGCCGGTCTGCTTGAGCGTTTCCACTTTACGGCCGGAGATACCTGGCTGCTTAGTTTGCCTATGTACCATGTTTCGGGACTTGCGATTGTATACCGCTGGCTGCATGCCGGTGCCTGTTTAAAAGTGGGGGCAGGGAACTTGTCCGAAGATATCTCCGGGGTGACTCATGCTTCTCTGGTGGCAACTCAGTTAAAGCGTCTGCTGGATAGCGGTGAGCCGCTCGCTCTGAACCATGTGCTGTTGGGTGGAAGCCATATTCCGGCTGAGCTTGGCAGGCGGGCAGAAGCGATTGGCATCGAAGCCTGGGTGGGTTACGGAATGACTGAGGCCGCCTCTACGGTGACGGCAAAACGAGTGGATGACGCCTTAACAGCGGGGCGTGTTCTGCCCAAACGTAAGCTAAAGCTGGAGCGTCAGCGTATCTTTATCAAAGGCGATACCATTGCGCAGGGGTATTACAAACGCGGCAATCTGACACCTGTTTCTCAGGAAGATGGCTGGTTTGATACCAAGGATCTTGGCGAGTGGGAACGGGATGAGTTAAAGGTGATTGGCCGGGCAGATAACCTGTTTATCTCCGGTGGTGAGAATATCCATTGTGAGGAGATTGAAGTTTCCATCTGCAAGCACCCTCAGGTTTCTCAGGCTATCGTTATTCCTGTCGAGAACGAAGAATTTGGCTACCGGCCCGTTGCGATTATCCAGAGCGATGTCCCGGTTGCAGAGTTAGAACTGAAGCAGTGGCTCACCGACAAGTTAATCAAGTTTAAGATTCCGGATGCGTTTTTTGATATGCCGGATATCAAAAGCGGAACCATAAAGGTTTCCAGAGCGGCGCTAAAAGAGTGGTTTGAAAGTGAAGTGCAAAATCGCTGACCAGGCGAAATTGCACTTCTGGGGGAAGTCAGTTAGTTGGCCATAGCCAGTTTCATCTGCTCGGCAACTTTATCCACCTTACCCAGGCCGACAATCACCTGCAGGCCGCTTTTGCCCATAGGTACAACGCCTGCTGCGCCAAGTTTTTTCAGCTTGTCGGCATCGGCCAGAGAGGAGTCCTTCACCGTCAGGCGCAGGCGGGTAATACAGTTGTCCACTTCGACAATGTTCTCTCTGCCGCCGATGGCTTCGATATATTCCAGCGTCAGTTCAGGGATATCTTCCTGATTTGCCGCCGTTTCTGTCTCTTCACCACGGCCCGGCGTTTTCAGGTTAAACTTCAGGATGGCGAAGCGGAACACGCCGTAGTAAATCATAAAGAAGACAATGCCCTGCGGGATCAGCATGTACCATTTCACGGCAAGCGGATTCTGGCTGGAGAGCACAAAGTCAACAAAGCCTGCCGAGAAACCAAATCCTGCCATCCATTCCATGCTCGCAGCAATGTACATTGAAATGCCGGTAAGCACAGCGTGAACCAGATAAAGCAGCGGTGCCAGGAACATAAAGCTGAATTCCAGCGGCTCTGTGATACCGGTAAAGAAAGACGCTACCGCAGCCGCCAGCATGATGGAGAAGACTGAGTTTTTGTTTTTCTCATCCGCGCAGTGATAAATCGCAAGTGCTGCGCCCGGCAGACCAAACATCATAATCGGGAAGAAACCGGCCTGATACATGCCTGTCTTGCCCACAACCGCTGTACCTTCAGCAATGGACTGAGCACCGCCCAGGAAGTTTGGAATATCATTAATCCCCACAACGTCAAACCAGAACACAGGGTAAAGCGCGTGGTGCATACCTATGGTCAGCAGCAGGCGGTTAAAGAAGCCGAACAGTCCGGCACCAAGAGCGCCCATTGATTCCAGCTTGGTACCAAAGATAATCAGCGCATCGTAGATAACCGGCCAGACGTACAGGAATACAAACGCCAGCACCATACCGGCAATCGAGGTCAGAATCGGAACCAGACGTTTACCGCTGAAAAAGGCCAGCGCTTTTGGCAGGGTGACACCGGAAAAGCGGTTATATATCTCAGCAGAGACAATACCCACAAGAATACCGATAAACTGGTTACCAATCTTATCAAAGGCCGCCGGTACTTCGTCGGCAGAGACATGCAGCAACTGAGCTACTGTGCCGGGATTCAAAAGCGTGGTAAGTACCATAAAGCAGACAAAACCGGATAGCGCCGCAGAGCCGTTCTTATCGTGGCTAAGACCAAAAGCCACACCCACTGCAAAGAGAATCGCCATATTGTCGATAATCGCTCCGCCGGATTTGATAAGGAAGGCGGCCAGGACGTTATCCGCGCCCCAGCTAACCGGATCCAGCCAGTAGCCGATACCCATCAGAATGGCGGCTGCCGGTAGGGTGGCAACCGGCACCATCAGCGCCTTACCCACTTTCTGCAAGTAACCTAGTATATTCATTCGTACACCTGTTTTATGAATTAAAAATATTTATATTAAATTTGGATACATGTTCGAAATCTTTCGAAGAAACAGCATTTAATTCTTAATTTGCGGTGCAAACAAACTAAATGTTCGCTAGTATGCATTAAAATTTTTAATGCATAGGCTGGTGGAGAGGGCATCTGGTGACAAATGATCAACTGCTTTTAAGGAACCTGCATACTTTTAATGTAGCTGCAGAATGTCTTAGCTTTACACTGGCTGCTCAGGCCCTAAACCTCACGCAGGGTGCGGTGAGTCACAGGATTAAGGTGCTGGAGACTGAGCTGGGTTTTACCCTTTTTGTCAGGGGAACGCGCAAGCTGGAACTGACGCCGGAGGGCAGCCGTTTTCATCTGACTCTGGCGAAATCTCTGAACGCGATTTTTTATGAAATTAGTGAGATTAATTCCAGCGATTTACATGGGGAATTAACCATAGCGGTAGCGCCCAGTTTTGCTCATGGCTGGCTTATTCCGCGTCTGGCTGATTTTAAATCACGTTTTCCCGGATTTAATCTGAAAGTCCTGATCCACGATAAGCACCAGGATCTCATTGAAAATAACATTGATGCGGCGGTTTATTACGGTGGGGAAAAGATGAGCGATATGCATTGCCAGCCGCTGTTTGAAGAGACTTATATCCCGGTTTGCACGGCAGAGTATGCCGACAGACTGGGGCTTTTTTCCGGCGAAGAGCAGGCGCTGGCAAGGGCTAACTTTCTGCATGCAGTTGGCTCTAAGTCCTGGGAAAAGTGGCTGAGCCATATGACATTTTCCATTGACCCATACCGCCAGTCTTACCGGTTTGACCAGCGCGGAATGGAGATCTCAGCCGCCGGATACTCGGCAGGCATCGCCATCGGCCGGTATCTTTTTGTGAAATCCAAAATAGAAGCGGGTGACCTGGTTACGCCATTTCCCGGAATAAAAACCGATCTGAAATACAGCTTTATCTGCCCGTCCGGAACGGAAAACCGTCCGAAAATTAAGACCTTTTACAATTGGTTGAAGGAGAGTGCTTAAGCTGCTTGAAGTTACGTAAGCCAGGATGCGGTGAAGGAATACTTCAAGAAACGTTCACAGTCCACCCATTAACATTTTTAGCCCAGAATCATGCAAGCTTACTTGAGGTTATGAGGCGAAACTGGACAAAAATGAGTTTGGGGCTTCGGCAGCGATCTACCCTTCGGATAACCTCTGGTATCCCAAGATGGCAATCGACACCTCTATGTGAGATGCCGACCATGAAAGCTTTTGGACATAACTTTCCACCCTTAACCGTGATTCTGGAGTTATTTTATGCGGAATTTTCAGTAGAACATGCAAAACCACCTAGTAAAACGGCGTAAAGCTCCTCCTGCGAACTGTGAGCCTGTTGATTAGTTCGGTTGAATAATCGGCGTGAATGTGTGAGTTTCTCTGTAAAATCAACATATAGCACACTCCCTACAAACCATAACCACTTGATAATAAGCATAAAAAACCACCCAAACAGCATTCCTTTTGATGCAATGCTCGTTTTCATACGTGCAAGGAATTGTCTGTTGTAATTCATCGTGATGAATAACACTTCAGGATATTATACCTAGTTAAAATTGTTGAATTTATTATAAAAACAGGCTTAGGTATGATGAATAGTTTTAAAGTTAAGGTTGCTGCAACTTTATCTGGTTTAATCGTTGTGATTGTCGTTTTGCTAGTTGCAATGGACTTTATCGCGTTTAAATCCGAAAGTGTCGAACTAAACAAAAATGTTCTTCGAGAGAAAAATCATTCAATAGAGAGCACGCTGGCGGAAAGGTTTAAGGGTTACAAAAATGCCCTAGTATCCATAAAAATAACATCGTCTGATGTGGTTGACCGCTTATCTGAGCCTGCTTCAAATCAACTCCAAGCCCTCCAAAGAAACCTTGAGAAAGTAAGCCTTGGTACATACCTTTTCACCCGAGACGGAACTATCTATAACTCGGAAGGTACTCGCTTAGACTTTAATGTCAGAACGTTAAACCGCAGCTACTGGAACGCTGTCTTTAACGAGAATACGGATTTCTTCGTTTCACCACCATTTATTTCCCAAACGAAGGGAGTAGAAGTGCTGGCACTAGCGTATAGGCTTGAAGGTGATATTGCCTGTCTGGTAACTGTCGAGTTGTCGTCAATCATTGGGAGTATGGCCGATAGAAAAGATATGTTTCTTTACACAGCGGAAGGCTCAATTTTGGTTGCACCATACAATGAATTGTTGGGTAAGAATATATTTGAAGAGCGTCCACTGTATAAGAGCTTCAACAGTGACTCTCCAGAGTTACAGTACTCTGCCATTGTCGAAGGAGATGATGTTCGCTTCACTTCGTTCTGGGGGGAAGTCGATATTACAGGGTGGCAGTATGTCACGTACTTGAGAACAGCAGAAATCGAAAAAAGTGCCAATAGTCAGCTAATGTCTGCGCTAATAATTGGACTGATTAGCCTGGTGTTAGCGATAATTGTGGTACTTTTTGTGCTAGAAAAACTCGTTTTAAAACCTGTAGGCGGCACCCCAGACGAGATTGCTGGACTCATAGAAAAAATGTCTGAGGGTGAATTGAACCAAAATGTAGTGGTAAACGGAGAAGAATCTGGCATCTATCGCTCTTTCGTTAACTTATCCAGACAGCTAACAGGTCTCATCAAGAACTCTCTTTCCATCTCAGAGAGTGTGGCAACTGCATCTGAAGAACTTAATGTGATCATGAAAGACTCTAAATCTAACTCACAGTTAGAATTGGCTCAGGTTGAACAGATCTCCACCGCAATAAATGAACTGTCCTCCACTTCTACTGAAGTGAGTAATAAAGCAGCAATGGCAGAAGAAGCTGCCAAGGGTGCACAAGAAAGTGTAAATCAAGGGAAAGAGGCACTTGAGAAGAACGTATTGCTATCTGGTGACATCGATAAATCGGTAAATGAGAGTGCCGCAATTGTTGATGAACTTCGTCAGTATGCAACAGAAATTGGTTCAGTAATTGAGGTGATTAATGGGATTTCGGAGCAAACTAACCTGCTGGCTTTAAATGCGGCAATAGAGGCCGCTCGTGCCGGTGAGCAGGGACGAGGTTTTGCTGTTGTTGCAGACGAAGTGAGAAATCTCGCGTCCAAAACACAACAGTCGACGGTGAGCATTCAAGACATTATCACTAAACTCCAGAATCAGTCCGAAAAAGCGACTGAGAACATGGCGAAGAACCAGGCGTTGATGGAAGAGTCAGTTGCTCTAGCTGACGGTATTAAGTCAGCGTTCGAGTCGATTTATACTTCTGTAGAATCAATTTCTGAGATAAATACACTTGTGGCTACAGCATCTCAGCAACAGAACTGTGTTACTGAGGAAATATCGCAAAATACAACTCAGACCTTTGATTTAGTCCAGCAAAATGTTGCTGCTGTTGAAGAAATGCTCCAAGCGTCTCAGGAGTTGTCTCAGTTGGCGGCAACGCAGAAAGATGAATTATCATTTTTCCGCGTTTAACAAACCTATTTGGGAAAGGGAGTAGCGGTTAATTGCTCTCCCTATGACTAGCCATCAACTAACTGAAGCCAACTCTATCAGAACCACACGAATATTCGCCTAAACATTTTGTTAACCCTAGTGACGTTGCTTCATGCTGGCTGTTTCACTACGGCAGTGACTTGTTCGAAGGAATGAAGAAGCTTAACTCCCCTCAGCAAACTACAATCGTGTTTCCCAGATTCTCTAAAAGGTTACGTCGCTTCAGGGTCTGCCAGAGGGGGGGAGCGATGGAGTGGTCAATAAATCCACAATATCTCCATAATTTATAGCAATTAATACCACAATCTATTGACACAATACATAGTTGGCGTGAATTCTCATTTGAGATTAATGATGGAAAAATTATTAAATAAGTTAACTCTGGGACGAAAAATTCAGTTTATTACCATAGCGACTTTGTTGTGCTGTATGGCGGGAGCAGTCATATTCATGCTTGATAGCCGTGAAGCGATTCGAGAGGAAACCGAACTCGGAATGAAAAGCCAGGTTGAAGCTGCGTATAATCTACTTGATTCAATATACGACGATAGCACCTCCGAAGATGACTTTCTGGTAAAAGTCCGACCAATTGTAAAAGGCTTAACGTGGGGGAACGATGGTAGTGGGTACCTCTTCCTTATGGGGCGTGATGGCGAGTTGCTTATCTATCCTCCCGACGAAACAAAGGAAGGTGGGATAAGCAAAAACGCACTGATGCTTGAAGCACTTAAAAAAGATGTACCCTCTGCCGTTTACTATATGAATACAAAGCCGGGTGGAGAGGAAAAATTTGAAAAAGTGTCTTATGTTTTTCCCTCACCTGGCGCTAACTGGAGGGTAGTGGGTGGCACTTACCTGGACGTGGCAGAAACCATCTTCAGACAACACCTACTTCACGCTTTTTATGGATTTGCATGCATTTTCCCGGCTCTCATTGTATTGATTGTAACAGTGCGTCGGCAGATAACACGCCGCGTAAACACTATCATTAAATCACTGGATCAAATCGCCGGTAAAAATCTTACCGAACCGCTTCTGCTGGGTGGGACAGACGAGTTCTCCACTATCGCCCAGCACATCGATACCACCAGAAAAAATTTGAACGAGTTAATGCGTCAACAACTAACGGTATCGGATAGCCTGTCAGAGATAGCGATTGAACTTGATAAGAACATGAGCACTACCTCCACATCTGTATCTTCTCAGTTCTCTCAGATTGAGAAAATAACCGTATCGATGGAAGAGAACGCAGCTGTTGTCCGGGATATCTCTCTAAATGCCGTCAGCACGTCTAATGAGACCAAAGTTACACACGAACAAGCCGTGCTTGGTTCTGAAAAACTGCAGGCCTGCACCATAGAAATCAACTCGCTAGATACCGAATTAACTCAGAGTGCCCAGGCTATTACAGACGTAGAAACCGAAGTAGATAAAATTAGTGGCATAGTCGAAGTCATTACCGCTATATCCGAACAAACCAACCTGTTAGCACTAAATGCGGCAATTGAAGCTGCACGAGCCGGAGAGCAAGGCCGGGGATTTGCCGTAGTAGCTGATGAGGTTCGCAAACTGGCTCACAACACTCAGGAATCAACGACTCAAATCAATACGATGATTGAAGGACTACAAAAAAACACAACTCTTTCAGTCGAACAGATGACTTCCAGCTTAGAGCGTGCGAACAATGCGACTAGCTATGCAAAAGAAGCAGGAGTAGCGATAGAAGCTATTGTAGAGCGTATAGCCCTTCTGTCTGAGGGTAATGAGCTGGTGGCTACATCAACAGAGCAACAGCGAGTTGTGGGCGACTCTATTAACAATGACCTGATGGCCATTAGTTCTGAAGTAGAAAATACAGATACGGTGATTAAGCAGCTTGCTGGCGATGCAACCATCCTTACTGAGTATGCCAGTTCTATCCGTGAGGATGTTAATTCATACACACTCTGATGTTGCCTTGCTCCTAGGCTGAGAGCAGCTTTAAGCTGTAGTGTAACATGACTTAGCTGTGTGATTCGTTGCTAAGTAGTCGCTCTATGGCTCTTTTAGGGCAGAAGTTAAACAACACGTCCCGCAACAGCGACAAATTGTCGTTAAACGCGAGGATAGTCATTAGCATGACTGCCTCACCGGAATGAATCTACCCTTCACATAACTATTAGCTATGTAGCCACAATGTTACAACCGCCTTATACGATGAATCTAAACTGTTACTCCAATGGGGGGAGGGGAATACAAAATTGCATCAGCAAAGGTACCACTTGTGGAAAGGACTTCACGATGAATAAAAGTAATTTTAAACCCAAACTAATAGATATTGTTCGCGGCAACCTCAACTTAGTAGCTACGTTGCAGCCGACATTTATCCGTAACTGCAAGGTTACGGACATGGCTTTAGATGAAAAATATCTGCTGTTCTTTTCGATTGTTGACCAAAGCGCTAACTCAGTAGCTATCTTCGATGACAAAAAGCGCATCGTATATGTGAATAAAAAGTTCGAACGAATGAGCGGATATACTTGCGATGAGTTACTTGGAAAACACGCTGATTTTCTGAGATCTGCTAAAACAGCAAAAGAGGTATACCAAGACATCTATCGCACGATTGAGGCTAAGCAACAATGGAAGGGAGAGGTCGTTAACATCCACCGTGACGGACACGAGTATATTGTAGAAAACATAATATCTCCCATCACAAACACCCGTGATGAGATTGTATGTGTGCTTGCTGAGAAGAAGGACATTACGGCTCAAAAGTCAGCAGAGAGTGTTGTTCAGAAACTGACATATTTTGATTGCCTTACCGGGGTACCTAACAGGGCATATTTTTTACAAGAGGTCAAAGGATTAACCTGTTTGCCCCAAGTGAAGGAAAACCATTTTGCAGTACTATTCATAGATCTAAACCGTTTTAAAGATCTTAACGATACCTACGGACACCTTGTCGGTGATCGGGCACTAAACGAAATAGCAAAGCGTTTAGAGGCCAGAATGCCCTCAGGTAGTTTTGTTGCGAGAGTCGGCGGTGATGAGTTTGTCGCAGTACATAAGAATGCGACCAATATGTCTACTTCACTTCTGGCAAATTTAATCGAAGATTCATTCAAATCCCCGGTAATAGTTGAGGGTCAGGAGCATTTTCTTGATGCGAGTATAGGCTCAGCGACATGGCCAACAGATGGTCTTTGTATAACGCAGATCCTGGCAAGAGCTGACCTGGCAATGTATAACGGGAAGGTAGCCTGTCGTAGCTACACTCCTTATACAGAAGCAATTGGATTAAGTTTTACCAGAGAGTATGAGCTGGCAAGAAAACTTGATATCGCAGTAAAGGAAGGACAGTTTAGTCTGGTGTATCAGCCTAAGGTCGATTTAATAACCGGGCATACTACCGGTATGGAAGCTTTACTGCGCTGGAATGATCTTGAGTTGGGGCCAATATCCCCAGCAGAGTTTATTCCCATAGCTGAAAAATACAAGAAGATGATACCCATTGGAAGGTGGGTAATAAGGGAGGTTTGTCGCCAGCTGAACCTCTGGAAGAGCAGCCAAACATGTCTCTCAGGCCGTATTGCCATTAATATCTCAGCTCAGCAAGTAGAAAGCCCCAGATTCTTTGAGGATATCAAATCAGAGCTGTATGAACATGATATAGATCCGTCTATGATTGAGCTAGAGGTTACCGAGTCACTGTTAATCAAAGATCCAGAGCGCGCTCTGTCACTGTTCCAAAAACTGAAAACGGCCGGGTTCAGTATCTCCATTGATGATTTTGGTACCGGGTACTCATCCCTTTCTTACCTTAGACAGCTTGAAGCGGATATTCTTAAAATTGATAAGTCATTTATAGATAAAATAAACTCAAGTCCCCATGACAGGACCATCGTCAAATCAATCATCGATCTAAGTCATAACCTGGATATGCTGGTCATCGCCGAAGGAGTGGAGTCCGAGGAGCAGTTGAATCTGCTTTTCTCTCTTGGCTGTGACATGGCACAAGGCTATTTATTCTGCAAGCCTTTGCCGGCAAGAGAAGTCTACCCATTTTTATCCAGGTACCGTCAAGAGCAATCTACTTCCTCAGCGCAATTGCAGCCTGCAAATTGCATAAAAATGCTGGAATAAGTTACTGGCTAGGATTGCCGACCTTGTTCGGAAATGGGAGTTCCCGTGCAGCGCCGTTCTGGTATCTGCCATAACCTCACGTATGGCAAACTCAGCAGAGTAATCCGCTGCTGAGTAATTGCGCTAAATTGGAAAGGGGCAAAAGCGTTTCAGGAGCTGATCGAGTTTTGCATGTTCTATTGAAAATGCTGGATAAAGTCTGTCCATTTACTTCCACCTCTGCCACCACAAAAATCACCGGCTTTCTCAGCCGGTGATTTCTTTCCAGAGTTTAAACCACAGGTTTACGTTTGTACTTAGTATGCAACAGGTGATGTGATTTCTCACCAAGTGGCTGGCCGAGGAAGTCGGTATATAACTGCTGAATAGCCGCATTTTCATGGGATTTACGCATCAGTTTGCCTTCGTCTTCGGCATAGATAGCGTTGATCCGTTTCATGCGAACAGCGTCATTGGTCAGGCGTGGTTGTCCGCCGCCGCCGATACAGCCGCCGGGGCAGGCCATCACTTCGATAAAGTGATAGGTTTTCTCGCCGGATTTTATCCGCTCCACCAGGTTACGGGCGTTAGCCAGACCGTGTGATACGGCAACCTTCACTTCCACGCCCTCAAGGAATGACCAGTCGGCTACCGGATTTTCAATCACAACCGATGCTTCTTTGATTCCTTCCAGCCCGGTTACCGGAGTGACACGCAGGTTCTCTGCGGGTAGCTCGCGCTCAGTCACCAGTTCGTAAGCGGTGCGCAGCGCGGCCTGCATAACACCACCGGTATTGGCGAAGATATCTGCCGCGCCCGAGCTCAGGCCCAGCGGGGCATCCATCTCACTATCGGGCAACGCCATAAAGTTGATACCGGCTTCTTTGATCATCTGGCCCAGTTCGCGGGTGGTCAGAACATAGTCCACATCCTGCACGCTGCTGTCGGCCATTTCGCCCCGCTGGCTTTCATACTTTTTAGCCGTGCAGGGCATAATGGAGACGACGGTCATCTGTTCAGGCCTGATATCCAGTTTTTGCGCGTAATAGGTCTTAGCGACCGCGCCGAACATCTGCTGTGGTGATTTACAGCTTGATAGGTTTGGCAGCATATCTGCGCAGTAATATTCGGCGTAGTTAATCCAGCCCGGACAACAGCTGGTGAACATTGGCAGCGAAACATTGCCATCGCCCACTATTGCCTGTTTTAGCCGTTTAAGCAGCTCAGAGCCTTCCTCCATAATGGTCAGATCGGCGGTAAAGTTGGTATCAAACACGCCATCAAAGCCGAGCTGACGAAGGGCGCTGGTCATTTTACCTGTGACCAGTGTGCCCGGCTCACAGTCAAAGCACTCGCCAAGTGCGGCGCGGATGGCAGGAGCTGTCTGCACCACAACAAACTGCTCCGGGTCATCAAGCGCTTCCCAGACCTCCTGAACATGGTTGCGCTCTGTGATGGCACCAACCGGGCAAACTGCGGCGCACTGCCCGCACTGAACACAGGCCACATCACTCAGGTCGTGAGCAAATGCCGGACCGATCACCGTATCGAAGCCGCGTCCCTGAGGATAGAGGGCACCAACGCCCTGTACTTCAGAGCAGACGGTCACGCAGCGACGGCACTTAATGCATTTTCCGCTGTCACGTAGCAGCGCGGGTGTACTGTCATCAAAATGGGCGGCCGCTTTTTCACCGGGATAGCGCACCTGTTTCAGACCCAGTTCCGCAGCCAGACGCTGAAGTTCACAGTCGTCGTTACGGTCACAGACCTGGCAGTCGCCATCATGTTCTGACAGGATCAGCTCAACCACTTTTCTGCGGGCATCCCGTACTCGCGGGCTGTGAGTCATCACCTTCATACCGTCTTCAACCGGTGTGGAGCAGGCGGTTTTCAGAGTCCGTACGCCTTCTACCTCAACCAGACAGGCGCGGCAGCCACCAATGGGTGCCAGCTTCTCCAGAAAACAGAGGGTAGGGATGTGGATAGCCGCCTGTTTTGCTGCTTCCAGAATGGTAGTGCCTTCGCCTGCTGCTATCTCTTTTCCGTTAATGGTTACCTTAAGCATCAGAAGCCTCCTCCGGCTGAACCGGGCATTTTCCATAATCACAGCGCAGACAACGTTTCGCCTGGCGGGTCGCTTCTGCTTCGTTCCACGCCTGTTCCACCTCATCAAAGTTGTTTCTGCGTTTTTCTACCTGAATCATCCGCAGTTTCTCTCTTGGGTAAGGGACAGGATCGGCGTCGGGATCATAGTTGGTGGTATTTTCCTGCTCGGTGCGCCAGAAGGCGTGCTTCTCTCCGCTAAGGAAGTGGTCAATGCCCACCGCAGCCCGTTCACCGTCGGCGATTGCAGTCACCACAGACATAGGTCCTGTTACAGAGTCACCTCCGGCAAATACGCGTTCCATTGAAGTCTGGCCGGTAACCGGGTCAGCCTGCAGCCAGCCTTTGCCGTTGATCTCCAACTGGTTATCAAACACGCTGGTATCCATGGTTTGTCCCACAGCCAGAATGACCTGATCCGCCGCCACACTGAAGATGCCGTCTTCATCGGCTTCAGGACGTCTGCGGCCTGAGCGGTCAAAGTCACCTAAATGCATGTGTCTGCATTTCACCCCGGCGACTTTGCCTTCAGCGCTGCTTTCGATCTCCTGCGGAGCGGTGAGTGTTTTGATGGTGACGCCTTCCTGAATGGCTTCGTCAATTTCCTCTGCATAGGCCGGCATCTCTTCACGGGTACGTCGATAAAGCACAGTGACGCTTTCAGCGCCCAGCCGGATTGCCGTACGGGCAGCATCAATGGCCGCATTACCGCCACCGATAACCGCGACATTTTTTCCGACAGGTACGGATCCGCGAATGTTGTATTCACGCAGAAATGCCATTGCATCCACCACAGATTCAGAATCAATGCCCGGAAGGTTAACGCTTACCCCCTGCGGCGCACCAATACCGACAAAGACGGCATCGGCGCCCTCATCAATAAGCTGTTTGATACTGAAATCCCGCCCCAGAGCCATACCGGTTTTTATGCTGACGCCCATATTCTCGATCATACGGATTTCACGGGCGATGGTTTCCCTTGGCAGGCGGTAAGCCGGAATCGCCTGTACCAGCATTCCGCCCGGACGCGGCTCTTTTTCGTAGATAACCGGCTTATAACCCAGCCGGGCAAGGAAGTAAGCACAGGAAATCCCGGCAGGGCCGCCACCGATAATGGCTACTTTGCGACCAGCATTGACTTCATTAAAGCGGATTTCAGGCAGTTGAAGTTCCACCTCCTGATCCACCATAAAGCGTTTGATACCCCGGATAGAGACTGGCTGATCCAGAGAGGATCGCCGGCATTTATCTTCACAGGTATGGAAGCAGACTCTGGCACATACACTGGCAAACGGGTTCCGGTTGCGGTGAAGTTGCAGCGCTTCGTAGTAGCGCTTCTCACCAACTAAAGAGACAAAGCCCGGAATATCAACACCGGCAGGGCAGGCTGTCTGACAAGGGGCGCGAACCAGTGACGGGCAGACACCCGCACGACAGTGTTTGTCTCTGATATGCTCAATATACTCTTCGCGGAAGTGGCGTATGGTTGATAACACAGGGTTAGGCGCAGTCTGACCAAGCCCGCACAGAGAGGTTTCCTGAATCAGCTCGCCCAGCTCTTCCAGTTTATCGATATCTTCCATCTGGCCCTGACCGTTGCAGATACGGGTCAGTATTTCCAGCATCCGCTTGGTGCCGACGCGGCAGGGGACACATTTACCGCAGGATTCTTCCTGAACAAATTCCAGGAAGAAGCGGGCAACGTCCACCATACAGGCGTCGTCATCCATCACAATCAGCCCGCCTGAGCCCATAATGGCGCCCAGTTCACTGAGTGATTCGTAATCCAGAGGTACATTCAGATGCTCTTTTGGTACGCATCCGCCGGACGGACCGCCCAGTTGCGCCGCTTTAAACGGCTTGTTATTGACGATACCACCGCCGATATCATAAATAAGCTCACCCAGACTGGTACCTATGGGCACTTCTACCAGCCCGGTATTACGTACTGCTCCGGCAAGCGCAAATACCTTGGTGCCCTTACTTTTTTCTGTACCAAAGGAGGCATACCACTCAGCCCCGCGGTTTATGATCTCAGGAACACTGGCAAAGGTTTCGACGTTGTTCAGACAGGAAGGCCTGTCCCACAGTCCTTTCTGAGCCGGGAAAGGCGGGCGTGGGCGCGGTTCACCCCGGCGTCCTTCGATAGATGCCATCAGCGCGGTTTCTTCTCCGCAGACAAAAGCCCCGGAACCCATTCTGATTTCAAGGTTGAATGAGAAGTCAGAACCCAGAATATTTTCGCCCAGCAGGCCATATTGTCTGGCTTCATCAATGGCTTTCTGCAGCCGGTATACGGCGAGCGGATATTCTGCCCTCACATAGACAAAACCTTCAGCCGCACCAATGGCATAGGCACCGATAATCATGCCTTCAATCAGGCTGTGCGGGTCACCTTCCAGTACGCTGCGGTCCATATAAGCACCGGGATCCCCCTCATCGGCATTACAGAGGATATAACGCAGATCGGCTGGACTATTGCGGGTGGTGTTCCATTTTATCCAGGTAGGGAAACCGGCACCGCCACGGCCACGCTGACCGGAGATTTTCATCTGTTCGATAACATCGTCGGAACTCATGCTATCAAGCACCTTGCCAATGCCCTGGTAAACACCAGCACTCAGCGCTTCGGTAATGCTTTCCGGATCAATCTGCCCGCAGTGGCGCAGAACGATTTTGGTCTGTTTGCTGAAAAATTCGATATCGGAAATGGAAGGCACCGCTTTGTCACCATGTTTGTCACGGGCAACCAGGCGTTCAATCACCTGGCCACCGAGCAGATGCTGAGTGATGATCTCTTCGGCATCTTCCGGCTTAACACGCTGATAGAAGGTCATATCATCAAGCATCAGCATTACCGGGCCTTCAACGCACAGGCCCATACAGCCCACAGAGATAACATTTGCTTTGTCGTTAAGGTTCTGAGCCTCTATCTGCTCCCGCAGGGCTGCGGCCACTTTATCCGACCCGGAAGCCAGACAGCCGCCACCGGCGCAGACCAGTATCTGACTGACGCCTTCCGCCCGGTTAAGCTGCTCAGGCAGTTTTTTGAGTTCTTCAAATGAAGAGATGCGTTTTATTGGCAGGTTCATCTAGGCATCCTCCATAGCATTGGTGGTGCATGAGACTTCAGCCTGTTCATCGGCGTAAGCTTTTAGCAACTCACGCAATCTGGCAGGTTTTACCCTTTGATGTACGTCGTCATTAATCATAATGACAGGCGCAAGCCCGCAGGCACCGAAGCAGCGGCCCACATCCAGAGAGAACTGCCGGTCCTCAGTGGTTTCTCCCACATCGATACCCAGCTCTTTTTTCAGAGATGAAAGTACTTCGTTGCCACCGCGCACATAACAGGCAGTCCCCAGGCATACCCTGACCACATACCGGCCACGCGGTACAGTAGAGAAGAAAGAGTAGAAGCCGACCACGCCGGCCACTTCGCTGTAGGATTTATTGAACCGGGCGCTAATCTGCTTCAGAACGCTCTCGGGAAGATAGCCAAACCGGCTTTGTGAAATCTGTAGTGCAGGGATTAATCCTCCGAGCTTATCCGGATAATCCCCAATAAGTTCATCCAGTTGCTCAAGCATTTGTTCTTCAGTCAGCTCTTCACAACAGTTACAACCGCTCACATGTTCCGTCATTAGAAATCTCCGTTTCTCAGACATGAAATGCATCGGGCGTACAACTTTGTTCCTAACCCTGATACCCATAAAGAAATTATGGGATAAATATGGTCAGGATGTTTTTGAAAAATGGTCAGAAGTCACATTTTATGTACTTTATGGGGTCACTTCACTCCCTGCGTGGGAACGAGATTTTGTATGAATATTCTATTTCTTTAGTCTCGCCCAGACCCAGTAGACCGGAGTGGCAAGGATATTGATCAGAATAAATACTTCGCTTTTTGATGTGGCTTCAGCCAGCTCGACGATGAGTTTAGGTGTGGCAAACAGTCCGTTATAGACAAAAAAGAGACCGACCAAACCGAACAGGCCCGGAAGGATTAAAGACAGAAAATCTGCTAAACCAGCACCAACAATAACAACAATTGTCAGGAAGATGATAAATGCGCCAAAGGTAAACATACTGCTTCTGGCGAAGATGACTTCGTCGTAATCGCCCAACCAACTTATTTTTTTCATTGTTCTCAACCTGATATTCGACTCGTAATGATAAAGTCGGTAATAAATAAGATTGGTCAATACTATCGGTAGATAAGCTGGTTGGTCAATCTGTTCTGGAGCCTACTTTTTAGGAAAGCAGAAAACTGCTTGTGGAGGCTGATTCAAGCTCATCACTTTCCTCAACACCGGCAGAGCGGTCTTTCAGGTCAATACCAGATATTTTCAGCCTTATAGACTCACTGAGCAGGTAACAGGCTTTGTGGCATGCTTCATCATAACCAAGGCCTTCGGGCCGGATATTAGATATACAGTTACGGCTGGACTCCTTAGCTCCGCGCTTAGGATTCCAGGTCATGTATATTCCCATGCTGTCAGGGGAGGTTAACCCGGGCCGCTCTCCGATGAGTATCATGGTGATTTTTGCTTTCAGGCACTCACCAATATCATCGCCTACTGCGACTCTGCCCTGAGTAACGATTGTCACAGGTGCAATCGACCACTTATGTCCCTCATCACGGGTTAGTCTGGTCACCAGCCTTTCTATTACGGGTACGGCATGGTTTTGGATTGCGGTAGAAGACAGCCCGTCTGCTACGACTATGGCTAAGTCGTAATCTGTATTGCTTTCGGCACCCACTTTAGCCAACTGTTGCCAGGATGACTCGCTAAGCTGACGCCCTAAGTCCGGCCTTTGCAGGTAGGTTATTCTGTCTCTGGCTTTACTGCTGACTACACCTGGCAATTTAGCCGTTGCGAAATGCAAGGGTTGCGAAGCTGAAAGCTGTTGATGCAGTGCTTCGACATCCAGCGCTTTGTGTACGGCATCTATCGCCCGAGCGTGGTCCAGATGGAAAGCCAGAAGCTCATTTGTGGGGATGCTGTTTCCTGCCCGGCCAAGCGCAATACGGGCAGAAGTAAACTGTTTCAGGCTCTGCCATGGATTAGAGGTTACCAACCCCTTATCCTTTGAGGTCTGTTGCTTGGTAAGATTACTCATGCGTCCTCCTGCTCTAACAGAGATATTGAGGTGTTAAAGGAGCTGGCCAGTTTTTTGTTGAGCTGTACCTGGCTGACATCGCTGAATATCTGCATCTGTGTCAGCCAGTTTTCAAATTCAGGGGCAGGTTTCAGGCCCAGTGCTGTACGTGCATAAAGTGCATCATGGAATGAGGTCGTCTGATAGCTCAGCATAATGTCATCAGAGCCGGGAATTCCCATAATAAACGAACATCCGGCCACACTCAGAAGAGTAAGCAGATTGTCCATATCATTCTGGTCAGCATAAGCGTGGTTGGTATAGCAGATATCACAGCCCATAGGCAGCCCAAGCAATTTAGCGCAGAAATGATCCTCCAGGCCGGCGCGGATAATTTGTTTACCGTCGAACAGGTACTCAGGGCCAATAAATCCTACCACTGTGTTCACAAGCAGGGGGTCGAAGTGACGGGCAACAGCATAAGCTCTGGCTTCGCAGGTTTGCTGATCTACGCCAAAATAAGCATCAGCGGAGAGCGCAGTTCCCTGCCCGGTTTCAAAGTACATCACATTGTTGCCTGCGGTTCCCCGGTTAAGAGAAAGAGCGGCATCCTGCGCTTCTTTCAGAACACTGAGGTTTACACCAAAGGTCTCATTGGTTCCCTGAGTTCCGCCGATAGACTGAAACACCAGATCTACGGGCGCACCTTTTTCTATCGCTTCAATCGTATTGGTGACATGGGTCAGCACACAGGACTGGGTCGGAATTTGATAGTGCTGGATCACCTCATCCAGCATTGACAGCAGTTTAATGGTCTGCGGCACATTATCTGTGGCTGGATTAATTCCTATTACTGCATCTCCACTACCGTACATCAGGCCGTCAAAGATGGTTGCTGCGATGCCGTCGAGTGAATCGGTCGGATGGTTTGGCTGCAAACGTGTGGAGAGCCGTCCTTCCAGGCCGATAGTGTTACGGAAGGCAGTGATAACGCGGCATTTCTTAGCAACCAGAATCAGATCCTGGTTGCGCATAATCTTGCTCACAGCGGCAACCATTTCAGGTGTAAGTCCATAGCGTAATTTGGCCAGAGCTTCTCCGTCTGCCTCCTCACTAAGCAGCCAGTTACGGAAATCTCCTACTGTCATATGGGAGACAGGAGCAAACGCACTGGCATTGTGGCTATCGGTAATCAGGCGGGTTATCTCATCGGATTCATAGGGAATAACGGCTTCGTTCAGGAAGGTTTTCAGCGGCAGCTCAGCCAGAGTCATCTGTGCTATAACTCTTTGCTCAGCTGTTTCTGCACAAACTCCTGCCAGTGCATCACCAGAGCGTTCTGGTGTCGCTTTCGCCATTAATTCGGCCAGGGAGCCAAAGTGGTATACCTTATCTCCCTGTTGCCAACGATATGTTGCAGTCATAGTCTTCTCTATCAGTGATTAAATCAGATATGAAAACAGCGGCCGGAAGAGATCCGTGCCGCTGTTGTTAGCCGCGATTAGCTGTAGCGGTAAGGTCTGCCCGCTTTCTGCATATCTGCGTTGTATTGCTTAAATATTTCAACAATCTTGGCTTTGGTTGGAGACTCTTTTGCAATTTCATCCCAGAACTTGTGCGCATCCGCTTCAACTTCTGCCCATTCCTCATCAGGGATCGTCGTTAGCTTCATATCGCTGCCTCCTACGCGCAGTTTGGCTTCACCACCCCAGTACCACCACTGGCGGTAGTAGTGTGACGTTTCCATACATAGCTGAAGCAGTTCTTTAAGATGCTCCGGAAGCGCGTTATAACGGTCCATATTGGCAAAGAAGTGACCAATCCAGGCTCCGGAGATGTTGTTGGTAAGGAAGTATTCCGTCACTTTAGACCAGCCAACGGTGTAGTCTTCAGTAATACCTGACCAGGCGATACCATCCAGCTCACCAGTCTGAAGGGCAACTTCTACGTCTTCCCATGGGATTGATACTGGCACTACACCAAACTGAGCCATGAAGCGGCCTGCTGTCGGGAAGGTGAATACCCTTAACCCTTTCAGATCTTTCAGGCTGTTAATCGGCTTTTTCGTAGCGAAATGACATGGATCCCATGCCCCTGCGGAGATATGTTTTACACCCACTTTGGCATATTCTTCTTTCCAGATTTCATCCAGGCCGTACTGATTGAACAGTACAGGCACATCCAGTGAATAGCGGCTGCCAAATGGGAAATAGCCACCAAAGGTTGTTACTTCAGTTGGAGAAGCCATGGAATCATCATCTGACTGAACGGCATCGATAATCCCTTTTTGCATAGCGCGGAACAGTTCTCCGGTGGGAACCAGCTGATCGGCATAATAGAGCTCAATCTGCATTTCGTCACCCGCAATGCGGTTAAAGGCTTCGATTGCTGGCTTAACGACATGTTCTGCCAGTGCCGGGCCCGCGTAGGTCTGCATGCGCCACTTAATCTTTGGGCTTGCTGCAAAGGTTTTTGCGGGAGCCAGCATAGTACCAGCGGTCAGTGCTGCTGCACCTGTTAAAAACTTACGTCTTGAGTTCATAAAATCCCTCCAGTGGATTATTTGCTGGCGGTACGTTGCCCGCCTGAAAGTAAATATTTATATATATGTGGGACAGGCAATACGCCTATTTCCCGTAAACGTATTCCGGTAGCCACAGAGCCAGTTCCGGAAAAACCATAATAAGAATGAGTGAGAGCACCATTATTCCGACAAAGGGACCAATGGAGCCGTAGATATCGCGCAGGCTGATTTCTGGTGGAGCCATAGCTCGCATCAAAAACAGGTTGTAGCCAAAAGGTGGCGTCATATAAGCGATCTGGCAGGTAATTGTGTAGAGAACGCCATACCAAATCAGATCAAATCCAAGAGCATGTACCAGAGGCACGTAGAGAGGCGCGACGATCACCAGCATCGCGGTATCATCAAGGAAGGTGCCCATAACCAGAAATGACAGCTGCATCAGGATAAGAATGGTCCAGGGGCTCAGTCCTAACTGCTCAGTAAAGAGATCGGCTATCGCTCTTACCGCGCCCAATCCGTCAAATACAGCACCAAAGCCTAATGCAGCAAGAATGATCCACATAAACATGCAGGAGATAGCAAGAGTACTGCGTACTGAGTTCTCGAATACGACTTTTGTCAGACGTCGCTTAAGAATAGCGGCTACCAGCGCAGCCATGGCACCGATGGCAGAGCTCTCTACCAGGCTGGTCCAGCCATTAACAAAAGGAACCATCATCACCGCGAAAATACCAAGTGGCAGTGCTCCTGCTCCAAGCAGACGCATTTTTTCGGGCATAGGCACATTGCGCTCTTCTTCACTGAGCACAGGCCCGAGATCCGGGTTGATACGGCAACGAACGACGATATAGACAATAAACAGCACCGCCATAATCAGTCCGGGAACAATACCGGCCAGCCAGAGCTGTCCAACAGGCTGGCGGGCTATCATGGCGTACAGAACCAGTACTACTGACGGGGGAACAAGGATACCGAGGGAGGAGCCGGCCTGAATGACCCCGGTAACCATTTTCTTATCATAGCCACGCTTTAATAGCTCTGGCAGTGCAATAGTGGCACCGATAGCCATACCTGCTACAGAGAGCCCGTTCATTGCCGAGACAAGCACCATAAGGCCAATGGTGCCTATGGCAAGTCCACCGGGCATAGGTCCCATCCATACATGGAACATCTTATACAGGTCATCGGCAATCTTGGATTCCGAAAGGATATAGCCCATAAAGATAAACATGGGCAGGGTAAGCATAGGGTACCAGTTCATCAGCTTCATGGCTGCGGTAAAAGGTATCTCCACACCACCGGTTCCCCACAGCAAAATAGCAGCGACGGAGGCAACGGCTCCTATTGCAGCAAATACACGCTGACCCGTTGCCATCAGCAACGCCATCGACGCGAACATCATTGTTGCGATCATGCCATAACTCATTTGATTTCTACTCCCCGTATAATCGCGATATCTTTAAATAACTGTGATACTGCCTGCAGGATCATCAGCACAAACCCGGTACACATAACGGCTTTGATTGGCCACAGTAACGGACGCCAGGCAGTACGGCTGCGTTGGCCATACTCAAGTGAATAGAGTGTGCTTTCCAGCCCCCCGTAGAGGAGCACAATCAGGAAAAAGATGAGAAAGAAAACGGTAAAGGCATCAACCCAGGCGCGCTGCTTTACCGACCATTCGCCATAGAAAAGATCCATCCGAACGTTAGCGTTTAGCTGGATAGCGTATGCGCCGCCGAGGATATAGTAGGCGACCATAGCAAACTGTGCGGATTCAAGGGTCCAGAGAGATGGCATAAAAAAGGTTTTAGAGACAGAGGACCATAAAAGTACGCCGACTATCACGAAGATCCCATATGTCATTGCGCGGCCGATAAAATAGTTCAATTTATCCACGTACTTAACATAGGCAATAATAAAACCGGGCATAAGATTTCCTTAGCGCAAAAAGCTTAAATAACTTGGTTCGGTTTTTGCTGATTCTGATTTCAACAACAATGAAGCTAAGGTTGCGATATCTGTTCCTGACAGTTATCAAAAATCGGCAAAGATAAAAATTCTATAAATAACAATGAAGTAAGTAAGGTTATGCCCTATGTTGGAACATCTTATGAGCCAAGGATAAGAGATATGGGGAATCACACATTAACAGACAGTGCGTCATTGCTGTGCACGCTTCACTCTAATGATGCAAATCATCAGGCTGCAAACCTGGTTAACTGGCAACAGGAATATGACCAGTTAAGTCAGGGGCGTTTTCTGGGGATGATAAAGGAGATTAAGTTTCCGCACATTCACGCGTTTCGTGAAGATACCAACCGGGGGTTGCGGCAGCAGTGCAGGGTTGAGGATGGAGGTTTATGGCTTGGATTCAGCGCCAATAACAAAAGATGCCGTATCAACAATCAGCAGCCCCGGCATGACCAGTTTTTGTGCAGACCTGGAAGCAGAGATTTTGAATTACTTACTCCGGATGACTTTTCCATTTATGGTCTGGTATTAACGAAAAGTTTTTTTACTCAGCTTGCAGAATGCGATGAGGAGCCTTTAATGCATCAAAGTAGTGATGCTTTGTGGCTGGAGGGTGTGCCGTCAGGAACTCTTACTGCGTTCAGCCAGTACCTCTCTTTGCTGTTGCATCCGGAAGGAAACCGGTGGAGTAGTAAAACGCAGCAGATCATCTTGCAGGATGCGGTATTTGAACTGCTTACTCAGGCACAACAGACCCAGGTTAATCAAGTCGCTTCTCACCAGCGGCAGCGAATTATGCAGCGGGTTAACAGGTATCTTACTGAGTCACGACTAAAAAATCCGGTAACCATCAGTGAGATTTGCTCTGAAGTACATGTCAGCCGACGGACGCTGCAGTACACATTTACCCAATGCTGCGGAATGTCACCTAAGCGGTATATTCAGATTACCCGGCTTAATCAGGTACGGCGGGCACTATTATCTGGTGATAACTTGCAAACCATTGGTGAAGTCGCGTTTGACTATGGTTTTTTTCACCTTGGGCAATTCGGCCAGGATTACAAACGCCTGTTTGGTGAAACCCCGCAGCAGACGCGTCAGCGTGAGAGGTATTGCTGACCGGTATAAAATAGTCCAAAACAGAATTACCGCTTTGTATTCTTCTGCGCAATAATCGATTTGTATATAGCGCGAGAAAGGAATAACAATGACCCGGATTATTTTGCTTGCCGTTGTGATTTTGCAGCTTGTTATGGCAACACAGTCTGAAGGGCTAAGCAGAGCGCTAGCTGAACTTAGCGCCTTTATGCTGCTGTTTGCGTTGGTTCTTGGAGTCAGGGGAAACCGTTATAAACTCAGGTAAGCACAAGCCAGCTCAGTGACAGCGCAGAAATTGCGACCCACAGTCCCACACCAAACAGAAGTGGCTTTGCTCCGGCCGCTTTCAGTTTTTCTACGGAAATACCACAACCAATCAGAAACAGGCAGACCACCAGAGTTTTTTTGGCAAAAGTGAAAATATACCCATAAAAAACTTCGTAATGAGGTAAGTAATCGCTTACTAATATCGCGATACAGTAGAAGAATATAAAGTAGGGAATAGCAATTTTGCTGTTTTTGTTTTTAAACAGTACGGCACTAATTAAAGCGACGGGAATAATCCATAGTGCCCGGGCAAGCTTCAGTGTTGTCGCGGTTTTAAGTGCCTCCTCTCCATAGGCCGAAGCTGCGCCAACAACGGACGAGGTATCGTGTATTGCTATAGCGGCCCAGGTTCCGAAGGTGTGCTGATCCAGGCTCAGGGCATGGCCTATCACAGGAAAAACAAACAGGGCAACGGAGTTGAGGACAAAAACGGTGGCGAGTGCCAGTCCGGTCTGCTCTTCATTGGCTTTGATTGCCGGAGAGACCGCAGCAATTGCGCTTCCACCACAGATAGAGGTTCCTGCTGAAATCAGGTAACCGGTACGCCGCTCAAGTCCGATTCTTTTACTGACCAAAGAACCGGTAATCAGAGTGCCAAAGATGGTGGCGATAATCAGACCGATACCACTGCCGGTAACCGCAAGTGCTTCCTGAAAATGAATACCGAAGCCTAATCCGATAATGGACCAGGCCAGCAGTTTTTTGGTGATTTTTCCGATTGGAATATCGCCCGGAACAAGCCCCAGGCTTGAAAGCATAAAGCCCAGAACCAGAGCGGTTGGGGAAGACACCCAGGGAGTCAGGCAAATCAGTCCGGCAGAGAAAAAGGCGATATTATTTTTGTTCATTTTTGGGGTGTCTGTAATCGGCTATCTAACAGAGAAGGATTCTATCGGCAGATTCCTTGTTCACAACATAAATAGATGAAATCTTATATTGGTATTACCGGTAGCTTCCTCTTAGCTCTGCCACTTTTTCTTTGAGAAAATCACATGAGGCTTCCGTTGCCGGGATTGGTATTGCAGCCTCTATTTCCAGCTTAGAGCGGAATCTTGTTGGCAGCCCTTTGCAGGCTCTGCCCTTATGGCGGCTAAAGTAGCTTCCCCACATACCTTTTAGCGCCATCGGTATGACAGGAACGGGAGTACGCTTAAGGATAATATCTATGCCGCGCATAAAGTCCTGAATTTCACCGTCACTGGTTAAGCGGCCTTCCGGGAAGATGCACACTAGGTGGCCTTCCTTCAGTGCTTGTTCCACATCTTTAAAAGCACGGGTTATGGAGCGGCGGTTGGTGCCGTCAATGGGGATAACACCGGCACGTTTTAAAAAGCGCCTCAGCGGACGGAGGTTGGCATAATCCTCTTCCATTACAAAACGGATAAGGCGGGGGCAGACCGCACTGAGCAGCAGCGCATCCATATAGCTGACATGGTTGCAGACAATCAGCGCTCCGCCTTCCTGCGGAAGATTATGCAGGTTTTTGTGTTTTACCCGGTACATGGTATGGGTCAGTATCCAGACCAGAAAACGCACCACATAAATGGGAGCCTGCAGGAAGAGGTAAAGGGCCATAAAGAGATTCAGTACCGCCAGCAGCAAAAACATGGATGGGATACTCATCTTAATCACACCCAGACAGACAATGCCTAAAATCGCGCTGCCGACCATAAACAGAGAGTTAAAGATGTTGTTGGCGGCAATGACCTGTGAGCGCTGCTTTTTGTCTGCTCTCTGCTGCATGATGGTATAGAGGGGCACGATAAACAGGCCACCGGATGCGCCAAGGCAGATCAGAGAGAGAAATACAGGCCAGAGCTCACGGTATGTAACAAAGCTTGCAAAGGTTTCAAACTTCGGCAGTGAGTCAGGAACACTGACTGCCATTAAAATGCCGAACAGAGAGATACCAAAGCTGCCCAGAGGCACAATGCCAATCTCAATTCTGTGGTTAGACAGCTTGTCACAGAGCAGTGATCCGACAGCAATGCCAATTGAAAACAGAGCCAGAAGGAAAGAGACCGAGGCTTCGTTGCCGTTCAGGTAAATTTTGGTGAAGTTGGGGAACTGAGTGAGATAAGCCGCGCCCAGAAACCAGAACCAACTAATGGCGAGAATGGCCTGAAAGATAACTCTGTCCTGCCTGCCTATTGCCAGTGTCTTTTTCGCTTGTGTCAGAGGTTGCCAGCGCACTTTCGCTTCCGGTGCTGCTGCAGCTGTTTTAGGAATATAACGGCTGGCCAGATACCCCGCGATAGCAAAGATAACCACAGAAGCCGCAGCTACAAAGGTTGCGTTTTCACTTGAAGCGATAAAGCCTGCGCCTATGGTCCCCAGCAGAATGGCCAGAAAGGTGCCGGTTTCTACCAGTGCATTACCGGAAACCAGTTCGTTGTTATCCAGATGATGTGGCAGAAGGGCGTATTTTACCGGGCCAAAAAAGGCCGACTGAGTGCCCATTAAAAACAGCAGAAATAGCAGAATCAGATAGCTGTGGGTGATAAAGCCGACTGCGCCCAGCAGCATAATGCAGATTTCTGCCAGCTTTACCCTACGGATAAACCAGTCTTTATCGTATTTATCGGCCAGTTCTCCGGCGGTGGCTGAAAAAAGGAAAAAGGGCAGAATAAACAGGCCGGCAGCAAGGTTAATAAACAGGTTAGAGGAAATGGGAAGCACACTGCTTCCTGCAAAGGCGACAAAGATCAGGAGTACGTTTTTGAAGATATTGTCGTTAAATGCCCCGAAAAACTGGGTGATAAAGTAGGGCAGAAAACGTCTCTGGGTCAGTAGTGATGACTGGCTGTAATTGGTCATCCTGTATCCTTTAGTTACGCCAGGTCTGCAGGTAATTGGTCAGCAGGTTAGCGATCAGTCCTTTTCCATCGACAGGTTCCGAGGTGAAAAACTTGTCGTCCACACTCAGCAGAGTGATTCCGTGTACACCGGCCCAGAGCACCCGGCTTGCTTCAACCAGTTCCGGCTTAGATTTGCCCGGAGAAGTTAACTCAAGCAACTCCTCAAGCATACTGGTCAGATAGCTGATTCTTTTTGCCTGCCATTGAGGCAGCGTTTCTCCCTGCATAGTGTGCTGGAATATAAGTTGCCAGCGGTAGGGATTTGCTTTGGCAAAATCATGATAACAGTATGCAAGTCTGAAAAGTGCCTCTTCAGTGGTTTTCGCCTGAGATGTAGCGATATCGGCCTGCTCTTTTAACTCGTCAACTGTCTGGGCAACTACATGTAACAATAGCAAATTATAGTTACCAAAAACGTTTACCAGGGTGCTGGGAACATAGCCGATCATATTGGCTATCTTGCGCAGGCTGAGTTCGTGATGGGAGTTTTCGCTCAGAAATGCCTTTACCTTGTCCAGAGTCAGGGCAATTAACTGGTCGCGGGTATGATCGTTTCTTCTGGCCATATCTGAGTACTTTAATGAACAATGTTCGATATTCTAAGAGGCTGATAATTGAGGGTCAAGTTAATAGCGCGTGACAATCCAGATGATATGTTGCAACATTCTGAAACAAACTTGCTCCCCATGGTGGCTTGTTTATGAGATGCATGACGATAAGATGTGTCAGTCTAATAAGATAAAAGGAATAATATGAAACGTTTATTTGCTATGGTGGCTTTGCTCATGTTCACCATTTCAGCATCACCAATCGTTGAAGCGAAAAAGTTTGGAGGCGGTAAGTCTTTTGGTAAGTCGTTTAAAACGGCACCGGCACCTAAAAAGGCGACCCAGAACACTAATTCAATTAAAAAGGATCAGACAACAAAGAGCAGTTCTAAGCGTGGCCTGATGGGGGGCCTGATGGGCGGTTTGTTAGCTGGTGGCCTGCTTGCGGCTTTCTTTGGCGGTGCCTTTGAGGGCATCCAGTTTATGGATATCCTGATCATCGGTCTGATCGCTTACTTTGCCTTTAAGTTCCTGCGAGGCATGCTGGGCGCGAAGGCGGGCAGCATGAATCAACACTCGTACTCAGGTATGAATCAGAATACCTTTGAATCCGGTAACTCCAGTTTCAGAAGCTATGAGCAACCTCAACCCGCAGCAGCAGGCGGCTTTGGCAGTTCAGGTCACAGCGATGTTCCGCACAACTACCCACCGGGCTTTGATCAGGCGGCATTTATCAACGGTGCCCGCGAGCACTACCGCACAATTCAGGGTGCCTGGAACTATAATGAGCTGCACACTATCAAAGAGTATGTTTCCGAGAGCTTGTACCAGGAACTAAAGGCAGAACGAGAGAGCCTGAACGGCGAGCAGCATACCGACGTTATGTACGTTGACGCTGAAATTGTACGCGCCGATTACGACAGCCAGAAAGCGCAGCTAAGTCTGCAATTTAGCGGACGTTACCGTGATGCGGTTGAAGGTGTCGAAGAGGATATTGAGGATGTCTGGCATCTGGAACGCGATCTTACTGTGGATAATGCGCCTTGGTTGATTGTGGGGATACAGGGGTAGGGAAAAGGGCCCTGGGTTTATAGGCCCTGGGCCCTGGGAGCTAGCCCGTAAATCTAAGGGGTAGTTGCCTTTGTATTTCAGATAAAACTAAAGCCCCGAGCAGCGATGCTCGGGGCTTTCTCTTTCCCAGGGCCTAATAACCTAGAGCCCTTTTATTAAGCGTGCTCCGCCTGAATAGCCGTAAGCGCGATGGTATAAACGATATCGTCTACCAATGCACCACGAGACAGGTCGTTAACTGGCTTGCGCATGCCCTGAAGCATTGGACCGATAGATACAAGGTCAGCAGAACGCTGTACAGCTTTGTACGTAGTGTTACCTGTGTTCAGGTCTGGGAATACGAATACTGTCGCTTTACCTGCTACAGGAGAGTTTGGTGCTTTTGAAGCAGCAACGTTTTCCATGATAGCGGCGTCGTACTGCAGAGGACCGTCGATAACAAGATCAGGACGCTTCTCTTTTGCGATTGCTGTTGCTTCACGTACTTTCTCAACGTCTGCACCCTTACCAGATTCACCGGTAGAGTAAGAGATCATTGCAACGCGTGGGTCAACACCAAATGCTGTTGCAGAATCAGCAGACTGGATAGCGATTTCTGCAAGCTGCTCAGCAGTTGGATCCGGGTTGATTGCACAGTCACCGTATACCAGTACCTGGTCAGGCAGAAGCATGAAGAATACAGAAGATACGATAGATGCATCAGGTGCAGTCTTGATGATCTGGAACGGAGGAACGATGGTGTTCGCCGTTGTGTGAACAGCACCAGAAACCAGACCGTCAACTTCGTTGTTCTCAAGCATCATTGTGCCCAGGAACACAGAGTCTTCCAGTTTTTCACGGGCAACGACTTCAGTCATGCCTTTCTTAGCGCGAAGCTCTACAAGGCGTGCAACGTAGTTTTCACGTACCGCTTCAGAGTCGATGATTTCAACGCCAGCGCCAAGAGTTACGCCCTGCTGCTCTGCAACGCGACGGATTTCGTCAGGGTTACCAAGAAGCACACACGTTGCGATACCGCGCTCAGCACAGATAGCCGCAGCCTTAACTGTACGAGGCTCATCACCTTCAGGAAGGATGATGCGCTTACCTGCTTTACGGGCAAGCTCAGTTAGCTGGTAACGGAATGCTGGTGGGCTCAGACGGCGGATACCTTCAGTACCTTCAGTCAGAGAGTCGATCCATGGACCGTCAATGTGACCGGCAACGTGGTCGTTTACATATTCGATACGCTCTTTATCGTCTGCCGGTACTTCAAGGCTGAAGCTCTGCAGGTTAAGAGAAGTCTGCCATGTGTTGCCATTAACCTTAAAGATTGGAAGACCGGTTGTGTCTACGGCACGCTGACAAAGCTTAGCAATCTCTTCTGGCATATCGTAGTCGCCGGTCAGAAGCATTGCACCGATTTCTACTCCGTTCATTGCAGCCAGAGAGGCAGCAACGATAACGTCAGGACGGTCTGCTGAAGTTACCAGCAGTGAGCCCGGACGGAAGTGCTCAACCATGTTTGGCAGAGAACGTGCACAGAAAGTGATGCTCTTGATACGACGAGTGTTCATCTCACCTTCGCTGATGATTTCAGCGTTAAGGTGCTTAGCCATATCGATTGCACGAGTTGCAATCAGGTCGATGCTCCATGGCACGCAGCCAAGAACACGGACAGGGCTTGTGTTGATGATCTCCATTGTCTTCACGTCAGCCTGCTGGGCTGCGTCAGAGTCATCAAAGATTTCAGATAGATCAGGACGGGTACGGCCTGCTTCATCCACTGGTGCATTCAGTTTGTTGATGATTACACCACAGATGTTTTTGTTCTTAGAACCACCGTAGTTAGAAACGGCTAGTTCAATACGCTCGCGAAGCTGGCTTGCGTTGTAAGTACCAGGCGTTGCAACAAATACAATCTCAGCGCCCAGCGTCTTAGCCACTTCTTCGTTCACCTGGTTAGCGAACGGATGCTTACGGGTAGGAACAAGACCTTCGATCAGCGTAACATCAGCATCGTTTACCTGGTTGTAACGTGCAACGATTGATTCAAGCAGCACATCCATCTTCTCGGCACCAAGCAGAGATTCTGCTTCCTGCATCGGAGTTGGTTTTGCTGTTTTAATATCGCTGTTTGCTTCAATGATAGTTGAAGTCAGGTCAGGTGTGTTACCACCGTGACGAGGCTGTGCGATTGGTTTAAGGAAAGAAACACTTACACCTTTGCGCTCCATTGCGCGAATAACACCTAAGCTAACACTGGTTAATCCGACACCAGCGCTAATAGGTACAAGCATAATAGTACGGGACATTTGTAGAGTACCTTTGACGATTCAAAAAACGGCTCACGAGGGGAAAAATGAGCCCCAATACAAAACTGGCTAACTTTCGTTAGCCAGTTAATTCTTATTCTTTACAGACCTGCAAGTTTTGCAGTGTCTTCAGCGATGACCAGCTCTTCGTTAGTAGAGATAACCATTGCAGGGATGCGGCTGTCAGCAGTTGTGATAACGCCTTCACCACCGAAGCGTGCTTTCAGGTTAGCTTCGCCGTCAACTTCAATGCCGAATACGCCAAGACGGTTAAGAACCATTTCACGGATAGGGCCAGAGTTTTCACCGATACCACCAGTGAATACGATAGCGTCAAGACGGCCTTCAAGAGTTGCAGTGTAACCAGCAACGTATTTAGCCAGACGGTGACAGAACACGTCCATTGCGCGTGTTGCTTCTTCTTTCTCGCCGTAGTTGTCTTCAACGAAACGACAGTCAGAAGTCACCTGAGTAAGACCTTGCAGGCCAGACTCTTTAGTCAGCATAGTGTTGATTTTCTCAACAGAGTAACCAAGCGCGTCGTGCATGTGGAAGATGATAGCCGGGTCGATGTCACCACAACGAGTACCCATTACCAGACCTTCAAGCGGAGTCAGACCCATAGAAGTGTCTACAGACTTACCGTTTTTGATTGCACAAACAGATGCACCGTTACCCAGGTGACAGTTGATGATGTTCAGTTCATCAGCTGATTTGCCCAGACGCTCTGCTGCTTCGCGAGCGATAAACAGGTGAGAAGTACCGTGCATGCCGTAGCGACGGATGCCGTGCTCTTTGTATAGATCGTATGGAAGTGCGTACAGGAACGCTTCTTCTGGCATAGTCTGGTGGTAAGCGGTATCGAATACTGCAGACATTGGCAGACCCGGGAACGCTTTTTGAGCTGCTTTAATACCAACGATTGCAGCAGGGTTGTGAAGAGGTGCAAGAGTTGCACAGTCTTCGATACCTTTAACTACAGCATCATCGATAAGAACAGACTGAGTAAACTTCTCACCGCCGTGTACTACGCGGTGACCGATCGCTTTAAGCTGCTCAGAAAGCTCTGGCTTAGAAGCAAGAATAGTTTCAACGATGAAAGAAAGTGCTTCATCGTGTGCAGCGCCTTCACCAAGTTGCGCTTCGTGCTTGCCATCAAGTTTCCACTTGATACGTGCTTCAGGAAGGTGAAGACACTCAGCAAGGCCTGTTAGATGCTCGTCGCCATTTTCTGCGTCAACGATAGCGAATTTAAGCGAAGAACTACCGCAGTTTAAAACTAAAACTAGCTTAGACATGGTTGATTACCTGTTAATCGTCTGAATAAGGGTGAAAATCTATTTCAGGAGCAGTTGACATTGGTTATATATAGTCAGCTTCCTGGTCAAACAAACCCGATTATCCTTAATATTTAGAATTGTGAACACGATACCGCGCTCACATTTGCAATCCTTGCATTGAACATCATAAATTTGCCTATATGGTATATAAGGTCAACAATGATATTGAGGGCTCGCAAAGGATAACGATAATGCCCCAATATAACAAAATAAAATTGAAGATTTATTAACGTTGGTCAAATTTTTGCAGTTTTAGTTGAACGTTTCAACTTTTTTTGAGTGAGTGAGGTAACAATGAGTGCAAACACGGGACTTGTCCATAATTTTAGGGATGGACAAAAATATATGGATGTTTGGCCTCTGCGAAAGGAGTTGTCTCCGATTTTCCCCGAGAACCGAATAATCAAAGCAACTAAATTTGGCATCAAGGTGATGCCCGCAGTAGCAGCAATCAGTATCCTCATTCAGATGAGTTTCCAGAATTATCAGGCAATGCCACAGGCCATCGTCGTCGCATTGTTTGCCATCAGTCTCCCTCTGCAGGGAATGTGGTGGTTAGGAAGCCGTTCAAACACCAAACTCCCCCCGGCACTGGCAGGCTGGTACCGGGAACTACACCAGAAAATTACGGAATCGGGTTATGCGCTTGAACCGGTAAAATCCAATCCAAGGTATAAAGAACTGGCAAATATTCTTAATCGAGCGTTCAGGCAGTTGGACCGGAGTGCGTTGGAGAGGTGGTTTTAGTATTCTGGTCTATGGGGGCGGGCTCCGCCCTCGAGGGTTATAAGGCTATAGGGAAAAGCGGAATAAAATGCTTGACTTGGATTATGGCAAGGACACAATCTTGCATAACCCCATAACCCCATAACCCCATAACCCCATAACCCCATAACCCCATAACCCCATAACCCCATAACCCCATAACCCCATAACCCCATAACCCCATAACCCCATAACCCCATAACCCCATAACCCCATAACCCCATAACCCCATAACCCCATAACCCCATAACCCCATAACCCCATAACCCCATAACCCCATAACCCCATAACCCCATAACCCCATAACCCCATAGCTCCCACTTTTCATCAATCTCATCAATAATTCCAAAATCCCCCTTCCATTCTGTACTAGTTTACGGTACAACTGTGGGCTAATACGTAAAGAAAAACGTACAAACCAAGAATAATATTTTTTCAAACACAGCATTGAAACAAGAAAATTGCAAATCAAGGAGTCAAGATGAAAGCAAGCCGTATTATTGCAACTGCTGCTCTGGCAGGTGTTGCTCTGATGTCATCAACTGGTGTAATTGCAAAAACTGCAAAAGTTGCAGTCTCTCAGATCGTGGAACATCCGGCGCTGGATGCGACGCGTAATGGCCTTCTGGATGGTCTGAAAGCAAAGGGATATGTACAGGGTGAGAACCTGGATTTTGATTTTAAAACAGCGCAGGGTAACCCGGCGATTGCAGTACAGATTGCTCGTCAGTATGTAGGTGAGCGTCCGGATGTACTGGTTGGTATCGCGACTCCGACAGCTCAGGCGCTGGTATCTGCAACCCGTGATATCCCGGTTGTATTTACAGCGGTAACGGACCCTGTTGGCGCGAAACTGGTTTCTAATAATGAAAAACCAGGCAAAAACGTAACAGGTCTTTCTGACCTTTCACCGGTTGTTCAGCACGTTGAGCTGATGAAAGAGATGCTTCCTGGCCTTAAAACTATCGGTGTGGTTTACAACCCGGGTGAAGCGAACTCTGTTAGCCTTCTGACTCTGCTTCGTGACGCAACTAAAGCACAGGGTATTGAGCTTGTAGAGTCTACTGCTCTGACGACTTCTGCTGTACAGAGTGCGACTCAGGCGATTTCTGCTGAATCTGATGTGCTTTACGCGATGATCGATAACACAGTTGCCAGTGCGATTGAAGGTATGACGATTGCTGCAAACCAGGCTAAGAAGCCGGTTTTTGCTGCAACAACAACTTATATTGAAGCGGGTTCTATTGCAGCGCTTGGCTTTGATTACTACCAAATCGGTGTTCAGACTGCAGATTATGTCGCTGATATCCTGGATGGTAAAAACCCGGGTGATATTCCTGTACGTGTAGCTAAAGGTTCAGATCTTGTTGTAAACAAGACTGTTGCTGACAAGCTTGGAATCACCATTCCTCAGTCAATACTTGATCGCGCAACAGAGATTAAGTAGTTAAAAACAGATTGCTGTCTGATAAAAATTAGTCAGTTATAAACTGTTGTCATTCCCGTGCATACGGGGATTCAAGTCCCGGATAATTGCTCAGGCAGTGTCCGGGATGACAGTTTTAATAGGACTGACAGTATAAACGACAGTAAATAAGCCAATAGCTGTTATTGGTTTTATTAAGCAGAGAAGGAGTAAGTGTAAGTATGTCTGCTTTTGCATTTTTTGGTGCTCTTGAAATAGGGTTAATTTATGGTCTGGTTGCATTGGGCGTTTACTTAACGTTCCGGGTTCTGGATTTTCCTGATCTTACGGTGGACGGTAGTTTCCCAATGGGCGCGGCAGTTGCTGCGACAGCTATCGTTGCAGGTGTTGACCCCTGGGTTGCGACAGTGATGGCGGTGATTGCAGCGTCAATTACTGGTTGGGTAACGGCATTCCTTGCGGTGAAATGTGGCATTTTGCATCTTCTGGCGTCCATTTTGACCATGATCGCTGCGTTCTCAATCAATATCCGCATCATGGGCAGACCAAATATTGCACTGCTTGGTTCAGATACCATCCTTACTCCGTTTGAAGCCATGGGCGACTCTATGTACGTCCGACCTCTGGTGGTTGGTGTACTTGTTCTGCTTTCTGCCTGGTTTGTTATCCGTCTTCTGAACAGTGATTTTGGCCTTGGCCTTCGTGCAACCGGTGTGAACTCCCGCATGGTAAAAGCACAGGGCGGCGGTGTTGCCTTTTACACTTATTTTGCCCTTGCGCTGTCTAACGGTTTTGTTGGTTTTGCCGGTGCCCTGTTTGCTCAGACAAACAGCTTTGCCGATGTGACTTCCGGTACAGGTACCATTGTTGTGGGTCTTGCTGCGGTGATTCTTGGTCAGACTCTTATTCCTGGCAGAAAGATCTGGGTTGCAGTGACGGCGGTAATTGTGGGTTCGGTTCTGTACCGCCTGGCAGTTGCCTTTGCACTGAGCACCGGCATGTTTGGCCTTCAGGCGTCTGACCTGAACCTTGTTACGGCTGTGCTGGTAGCAGTGGCTCTGATTGCGCCAAAGCTAAAAGGAAACATGCAGGCAAAAAAGGGCGGTAAGCCCGCTGAGAATAAAGCAGGATCTAAGCAGGCGAAAAATTCAGGAGAAGTAGCATGATTTATTTAGAAGACATTCAGGTTACTTTTAACCCTGGAACAATTCTTGAGAACAAAGCGCTGAGAGGTATTAACCTTGAGGTGCCTGAACATCAGTTTCTGACGGTTATCGGCTCAAACGGTGCCGGTAAGTCAACGCTGCTTGGTGCAGTGACCGGTGAGACGCCAATGGTGGGCGGTCATGTCCGTATCGACGATATGGATGTAACCAAGCTGCCGGTTCACAAACGTGCCAGTCAGTGCGCACGGGTATTCCAGGATCCGCTGGCGGGTACCTGTGGTGATCTGACTATCGAAGAGAACATGGCTCTGGCTTATATGCGTGGTAAAAAACGTGGCTGGGCTCATTCACTGTCATCAAAACGCAGAAAGCTATTCCAGGAGCGCATCAGTATTCTTGGTCTGGGGCTGGAAGATCGTCTGAGTGATAATATCGGTCTGCTGTCCGGTGGCCAGCGTCAGGCGGTAAGTCTGGTAATGGCGACGCTTTCAGACAGCAAGCTTCTGCTTCTGGATGAGCACACGGCGGCGCTTGACCCTCGTATGGCGGCATTCGTAATCGATTTGACCAAAACCATCGTTAAAGAGTTCAACCTGACGGTGATGATGGTAACGCACTCAATGAAAGATGCACTGGCCGTAGGTGACCGCACTGTAATGCTTCACCAGGGCCAGATCGTTCTGGATGTTGCAGGTGAGCAGAGAGCCAATATGGGCGTGCCGGATCTGCTGGAAATGTTCAGCAAGGTGCGTGGCGAAGAACTGGCAGACGACAGTCTTCTGCTGGGTTAACTCCTCCCCCCTGTCTCATCCCTCTAAGTGTGATCCTCCTTACTTTTAAGGGGGATTTTTTTCGTTCTCAATTCCCATAAAATCAAGCGATAAAATCACAAAATCTATTGATAAAAGAGGCAATTATGCACACGCCCTTTGCTGCCCACGCACAGACCAGAAACGGACTCACTTTTGATGGCGACTATTTTGAGGTAATTCTGAAAACCGAATCTTTGCCATTTGATAAGGTACAACTCAGGCACGAGCCCGATAACGAAGAGTACCTGATTGATATGCAGGAGTGCGGCAGGGAAGGGAAGCTGGTGTTGTGGAAGGCCAGATTCCGAAAGAACCGCGATATTGATGTGACTCACTATCTGTTCAAACTGGCTCTGGGGCAGCAGCAATACTGGCTTGATGCCCGTGGTATTCAGAAGCGGATGCCGGGAAGGGAATATCACTTTAAATTTAATGTTGCTCAACAGCCGCCGGAGTGGGTATCTGAGCAGGTGTTCTACCAGATCTTCCCCGAGCGTTTTTGCAACGGAAACCCGGATATCAGCCCGGAAACCAAAATGGTTACGCTTGGTGAACGTAGCTATCAGCAGGTGGCTAAGCCCTGGGGAGCAGAAACCGGAAGCTATGATAAATCGGCCAGTTGTGAGTTTTATGGCGGAGATCTGGCAGGCGTTGAGCAGAAGCTGGATTATCTTCAGGAGCTTGGTGTAACGGCGCTCTACCTTAATCCTGTTTTTTCATCGCACAGTAACCATAAGTATGACACCGATGACTACTTCACCATTGATCCCCACTTTGGCACTAACGAAGAGTTTGCTGAGCTGAGTAAAAATGTTCACGACCGCGAAATGAGGCTGATTCTGGATGCTGTGGTTAACCATACATCGGTTAATCACAAGTGGTTCGATATAAGTGATATTTATGGTGATGGCGCTTATCACCACACTAACTCTCCTTGTCGGGATTTTTACTTTTTTGAGGAAAACTCAAATAACTACATAGGCTGGAAGGAAATTGGCACGCTTCCGGTTTTAAACTTCAGCAATCCTAAGCTGAGAGAGCAGATCTATTCAGGAGAAGATTCCGTTCTGCGTCACTGGCTGAAGCCGCCATATAACATTGATGGCTGGCGTTTTGATGTTATCCATATGCTGGGCGAAGGTGAGGGGGCGAAAAACAACGCACATTACGTGCGGGAATTTCGTAAAACCTGCAAAGAGGAAAACCCTGACTCCTACGTATTAGGCGAACATTTCTTTGAGGCGACTCAGTGGCTTCAGGGTGATCAGGAAGACGGCGCGATGAACTATTACGGCTTTGCTCATCCGGTCTGGTCACTGCTGGCAAACAAAGATATTTCTCATGCTCCCGTTACCCTGTCAGTTTCTGAATTCGTTAACTGGCTTCAGGAAAGTAAGGCAAAGGTCCCGTGGCTGAATCAGCTTAGTCAGTTAAATCAGCTAGATAGCCATGATACTAACCGTTTTCTGACTTTGCTCAATGGCAACACAGATAAAATGAAGTTCGCGGCTTATTTGCTTTTTACCTATGTGGGTGTGCCATGCATCTATTACGGTACCGAAGTGGGTATGGAGGGTGGTGCAGATCCGGACAATCGCCGCTGTTTCCCTTGGGAACGGGTTGAGAATAGCGACTTGCTGCCGTTTTTCAAAAGTTTGGTCAGGATGAGAACGTCATCGCCTGAATTACAGCGTGGTTCTTTTACCCTGCTGGACTTTTCAGATGATTACCTGGCCTTCTCACGGGAGCTGGATAACGTGAGGACTGTGATTGCATTGAGCCTGACCCCTCAGACGGTAGATATTCCTGTATGGAAATCGGGCCTGGTGAACGAAGGGGGAAGTTCGCTGATCACTGCGGAAAAAATGACATGTACTGACGGCGTTATCTCGCTCAAGCTTGGTATGTCAGAACCTCAGGTTATACGTTTTAAACTCTAGACGCTGTAATAACTGCACCTTATTCAGAATATTTCCCCGGGTTGCTCCCTGCTTCCCGGGCAAGAATAAGGATAATAAAGTGACTCTACTTAAAGTGCGGTCCATAAGTGCAAAATTTATTCTATTTGTGCCCGCTTTTTTTGCGCTGGCTGTAATTGTCATGCTGATAACGAATCATATTGAGCGCATTCAGGCTGATATGCTGGAAGAGGGAGTTAAGCTCAGAAAAGACCTGGTTCGTTCAGTAAAAGTTCTGACTGCACTGGAATATGGTATCTCTGCGCAGCTCTCTTCTTACTCAGATATTGGTATCCAGCATCAGTCTGAAATTAGCAATGGGTTATGCCGGTTGTGGCCTCTGAATAACCGGGTAACCGATACCGCCGATATTGTATTCGCGCCAGCAGTAGAGCTGGATTATATGTTTCTGGGTGCTGAATCCATGTGCCGGAAGGGGTCGGTTCTGCATAGTCAGGCAACGCAAAAGCTGGCCCTTGCTCCAATGCTTTCCTTTCTTCATGATTTGGATAATGTGATTGCTGCTGTGCATTTTATCTCTGCTGATGGTTATGTTATTACCTCTCCGGAAAAGGTGGCACGCCGGATGGAGCAGCACCTGGTTCTTGGTGCCACTCAACTGCCGTTCTGGAAAGAGACTGCGGCAAACAGAGGAAGTCTGTCGGTAACAGGCCCTGCATACAGAAGCAGCATAGGGGAAGAGGTGCTTTCACTTTCCAGTCCGGTAATTAAAGGCGGCAAGCTCCGGGGGGAAGTCATTGTCGATATTTCAGTAAACCAGCTGGTTAATATTACCGATGAGGCGCAGAGCAGTTACCGGCTTATCAACACCTACACGACGCCGCTCCCGGCAGATGCTTACTTTGTTCAGGATATTCAGATTAAGGGCGTTGATTTTACCCATACACTCTTTTACCAGTTTGATACCTGGCAGGATGCCATCAGGTTTGTTATCAAAGAGCGGGTTAATCTTCTGATTGTTCTGGCGTTGTATGTCTTTGCGGTTACCGGTCTTTTTTATCTGAAAAGCCTGATTGAGAGGCGCTATTTTAAGGACTTAGCGGAGCGGGATCCCATGACCGGGGTATTTAACCGCCGCGGGCTGGAAATGCACATCAGGCAGCCGTCTAAGTACAAATACATCGCCCTGGGTGTTTATGATATCGATGACTTTAAAAAAATTAACGATAACTACGGGCATGATAAAGGGGATGAAGTACTCTGCTTTGTGGCAAACAAGATAGGTGACAGTATCAGGGACAGTGATGCGGTTGCCCGGTTTGGCGGTGAAGAGTTTGTGGTTTATCTGCTTGGTGATAACAAAGAGGGGATGACCCGGGTACTAAAGCGGGTACGAGAGGTGGTTGAGGAGTGTGCCAGCGAGATCCTGGATAGCGGGTTTACCATATCCGGCGGTATTTCCATTACACTTGCCGACGATAAGGTTGGTTTTGAAACCCAGTTTAAGGATGCGGATGCCAAGCTTTATGTAGCAAAAACATCCGGCAAGAATCAGGTTATTGTATAGCGGCTTCTTGAAAGCTCTGGATCTGGCTGACAATAGGATCCGCTTTTTTAAAGGTGCGGATGGACTTAAACAGTTCATCTGCTTCCTGGTATTCATTTTTCAGGTATCTGAGCCATTGTTTTACCCTGTTCGGATAGTAAAGCCCCTTATCCCCTTTCATCTCGTATTTTGAGTAGCTAAGCAGTAAACTCAGCACTTCACTCCAGCCCATAGGCTGGTGATCATACTTAACCATATTGCCGAGGTTAGGGATGTTAAAGGCGCCTCTGCACACCATCAGAGAATCGATTTCAGAGGCTTTGATGCAGTCCTGACCGTCCTGATAGCCCCAGATCTCGCCGTTGGCGATAAGAGGTACTGAAGTCTTCGCCTTTATCTGGCTGATGTAATCCCACTTAATCTCTTTTGCTTTATAGCCACCGGTTTTGGTTCTGGCATGAATGGTTATTTCACTGGCCCCGGCGGTTTCAATGGCGTTGACGATTTCAAAGCAGTCTTCCGGATTGTCCCAGCCCAGACGGATTTTGGCGGATACAGGAACAGAATCGTCCACGGCTTCCCGGCAGGCTTTTACGATTTGGTGGATAAGTTCTGGAGTCTGAAGCAGGGCAGCGCCACCACGGTTCTTATTTACCGTTTTTGCCGGACAGCCGAAGTTCAGATCGATCCCCTTTGCACCCAGCGTGGCTGCACGCACGGCATTTTCTGCCATCCAGTCAGGATCCTGACCGAGAAGTTGCAGATAGACGGGAGTACCGGATTTAGTTACCGACCCATGCTTAAGCTCAGGGCAGAGTTTGGTAAAAACATGGTCAGGGAGCAGTTGGTCCACAACGCGGACAAACTCTGTAACGCACAGATCGTAGTCGTTGATATCCGTCAGGATTTCACGCATCAGATGGTCCAGAACGCCCTCCATAGGGCCTAAAACTACTCGCATTGGTTAATATTTCTCACATTTAAACCGGGAGGCGAATTGTAGGGGGAGTTGATAAAAAAGTCACTTTAAAAATATAATGCCGCTATCAGAATTTACAGAGTCGTTTATATGGAACTTATAACATTGCCAGAAGCGTGGCAGGGTGAATCCGCTTACTTTCTTGAAGGAGCTGTGCTTGCTTCTAACTGCGCAGTTAAACCGCTGGAGCCGGAATCCTGGTGTCAACTGGCAGGCCTGGACTCAGGAGAGGCTTCAGAAATGCTGGTTCCTCACATTAATAAGCAGCATAACCTGCTGCAAAGAGCGGAATATAAGGTGCTTAGCGATTTAGATGCTGAGCCTCTGGCGGACCTGGCAGAAGGCTTTATGACAGTGTGGCCTGTGGTTGAGCAGCAATATCAGGAGATTGAACTGGGTGATGGCACCCTAAGAATGCTACAGGCACTGCTGACCACCTTTATGCTGGCAATTGATGAAGAAGCAACCCGCAGTCAGATGATGGCATCAGGCGTAGAAGAGCCACCAAAGCTTTCTGAACTAAAACCACAACTGGACTTTATGGTTAATGAAGTGTCCCATGCTGCCGATGAGCATATGGCCGGAGCAAAATCACAGGCGCTGAACCCGTATAAAAATGTGGGAAGAAATGACCCTTGCCCTTGCGAAAGTGGCAAAAAGTTTAAGCAGTGTTGCGGTAAGTAACCTGGATGTACTAGGTATGAGAGTGAGTTCGAAGAGTAGAGGTAAAGGAACAAGATCGAAAAAGGCTCCTAAAAGGAGCCCTTCGAAAATATCTCGCTAACGGGGTCTAAGACCAACCAGCTTCACACTGTACCGCGCTTTCAATCTAGTGACGTTTCCGTCGACATTTGGATTCTAGCTAATCCCGGCTTTATGTCAAGTAGTTTGTTCGCTATCGGAAGTGTAGGTATACTTTATCATCATCACAGCGGAACACTAATATGCCTGTAGAATCAATAATTAAAACACTATCAAACCCTCGACTTTCTACTTACAAAAAGCCAAACTTATGCGATGCAAGCGATGAACAAAGTTTAGGACTATATGCGTGGAACAAGCAGCTATCAGGTCTCTTTTATCCAGTGCTTCAAGTATTAGAAGTCTCTTTGCGCAATGCTATCAATACTGCTTACATCGAATATCATGAGCAGTTAGTCGAAGCAAATTTTCAACAACAAGATTGGACCAAAGAGAAAGCCAAGATCGACCAATTTTGGTTTTGCAATTCTTATACAAATCTAAATAATCGCCCAGCATTTCAACAGATAAAGAAAGCTAAGGATGATTTGGTTAGAGAGGGGAAAGCTATTACCCCTGATAATCTAATTGCAAAACTAACGTTTGGTTTTTGGGTACACTTAACAGACAAAAAACATCGTTCAAGCCAACCTCCTGCTAATCCTCCCATTATTGAGCTTTGGCCGAGTCTTAACAGTTTAGTTTTTCCATATGCTAAGGACTTAAACGATACACCTTTGAGTATTAACCATATCAGCTCAAATTTATTCGAAATCAATAAACTTAGAAATCGTATCGCACATCATGAGCCAATCTGGAAAGCAGCAGATTTATTTGATTCAGACGACAGCATAAATACTGTTGTTGCACATTACGAACAGTGCTTAAAAGTTATTCGTTGGATCAACCCCAACAACTTAAAGTTGTTGTCTGTCATAGACAACGACAAACTGATGGGAATAGCCTGCTCTCAACATACGCTATGGCGAAGTAAAATGTTAGCATCGGGACTTCCTTCTGTTCCAGACATTATTGAATGGAAAGAAAGGCATGAAATCAACACCAGACGCCAGGGAGAAGTAGTTAGTGCGGAGCCCAACTATGCAATTATACGCTGTAAAAAGTCACATCAGGTATTCTACACAAACAAATCAATGCAGAAGAGACGGAAAGCTTGGCCTTTGCCTCTTGGTATTGATGTTACTTTCATTCCCAAGCCTGCCACAGCTCAAGGCAATCATCCTAATGCGACTCAAGTAAAGCAATAAATTCAATTAATTAGCATCAACAAGGCTACTTGGATTAGCCTTGCTAAATTAGCAAAACCAATAACTCACGGCCCACAGCAATGTGGGCTTTTGTTACCTGATTACCATGAGCATTCTACCGGCAATTTTAGTAGAGTCTACTTCGCCTTAACAAACTGAGAAAGCACTACAACACCCAGCGCAATCAGGTTACATACGAAGATAACGATCAGCCATTGTGGCATTGAAAGCGTTAAAAATTCCCATGCAATTTCACTGCAGTCACCCGGTGCTTCAAAAAATGCCGGGAACCATTTGTTTAGTGGTGCCCATTCCGGGAAGCTAAGAGCGTCACAGGTTGCGAAAATGGAAGTCTGGTAGTGAACATGCTCCATGGATAAGGTCAGACCCTTATAGGATGTTGCTCCCCAGCCAGCCAGGCCAATCCAGCGCAGGATTGCTGATTTAGGATTCAGGTAGCCGATTAACGCAGATGCGCCCACACCCAACATAGCCACCCGCTCGTAAACGCACATTACGCACGGATCCAGCATTAAGATGTGCTGAAAACCGTATGCACAAGCGGTAAAGAAAGCAATGAAAATGAATAGCAGCCCCCAGGAGAGTCTGGATAGGGAGAAGGCCTTTATAGAAGATAAGATGTTCACTGAATGGGTCCTGACAAAAACAAACGAAATGGTATGAAATAAAAAAGCTCTGATTACTCAGAGCTTTTTACCTAAATTAAGTTCCGCAATCAATAGCGAAAAATAAGATTAGTGATGTCCGCCAGCTGCGTGTCCCGCTGCGTCAGCAGCATCTGCAACGTGGTGAGAAATCAAGCCTGCATCGTACATCCATGCCGTCATTGGGTCCAGGAAGAAGATAATGCCAACCAGGCCAACAATCGCCAGAACAATGGTGTACGGGAACGCCATAATTACCATGCGGCCATATGACAGGCGAATCAGCGGAGCCAGTGCAGATGTCAGCAGGAACAGGAACGCAGCCTGACCGTTTGGCGTCGCAACTGATGGCAGGTTAGTACCAGTGTTGATCGCTACAGCAAGCAGGTCGAACTGATCACGGGTAATCACGCCATTTAGCAGCGCTGATTTTACTTCGTTAATGTATACCGTACCAACAAATACGTTATCCGATACCATAGAAAGCAGGCCATTCGCGACATAGAACATGCTTAGCTGTTGACCACCTTCCAGTGCCAGTACAGCTTCAATAATCGGACCAAACAGATGCTGGTCGATGATAACTGCAACAATGGCAAAGAATACGGCAAGAAGTGCTGTAAATGGCAGCGCCTCTTCAAACGCTTTACCCAGTGAGTGCTCTTCAATAACGCCGGTAAATGCAGTAGCAAGAATAATTACTGAAAGACCAATCAGACCTACGGCTGCAAGGTGCAGCGCAAGGCCAACGATAAGCCAGATTGCAATCGCGCCCTGGACGTAAAGCTTAGCAACGTCCTGCTTAGTACGCTTTCTGGTTTGTTCGTTGTCGTAGTCCACAAGGATATTGCGCACGTGTTCCGGTAGCTCTGTACCGTAACCGAAGATTTTCAGTTTCTCTACCATTGCACAGGTAATCAGACCACAGATTAGTACCGGGATAGTTACCGGAGCCATTCGAAGCAGGAACTCACCGAACAGCCAGCTTGCCTGGTCGGCAATAATCAGGTTCTGTGGTTCACCAACCATGGTCATAACACCACCAAGCGCAGTACCGACACCGGCATGCATCATTAGTGAGCGAAGGAAGGCACGGTATTGATCCAAGTCTTCACGGGTCAGCTCAGAAAGGTGGGTGTCAATGGTGTGGTCGTGAGAATGGTGCGTTCCTTTCCCTGAAACCACTTTGTGATAAATAGAGTAGAAGCCTACCGCAACACTGATTACAACGGCGATAACGGTCAGGGCATCAAGGAAGGCTGACAGGAACGCGGCTGTAAAACAGAAAGCCATAGACAGGATGATCTTGGAACGAACGTTCAGAAGTATCTTGGTAAAAATGAACAGCAGCAACTGCTTCATAAAGTAGATACCGGCAACCATAAAGATCAGAAGCAGGATAACTTCCAGGTTGTTTTCCAGCTCATGCAAAACCAGTGCTGGGGATGTCATCCCGATAGCGACCGCTTCTATGGCGAGAAGGCCGCCAGGCTGTAGCGGATAACATTTTAGCGCCATTGCCAGAGTAAAAATAAACTCAATAATCAGTACCCAGCCGGCTACAAAGGGGTTGATAGCGAAAATGATCGGGTTAATGACTAGAAAGGCGATGATGGTGATTTTGTACCAATCAGGTGCTTTACCGAGAAAGTTTCTGATAAATGCACTTCCGAGTGTCTTCGGCATTGTTATTACTCTTAAAAGTTAATGAAATGTACTTAGCTTCCAGCATGCCTGATGACATTACCAAATGGTATGCGAGTAAATAGTGACTTAGAAAAACAACGGGCAAGACAATACCTGTTCCCTTGCCAAGTCACTCCTTTAGTCAGGCAAGTTCTGCTTTAGCCTGCATGTTAACTATCGGTACTTTGTGCAGTATGCGGATAGTTTTATCCAAGTATTCATGCAAGCAAACTCAGCTAGCATAACATGTCTGGCAATGATTTCTTACAAAATTATTCACTGTGTGACGAGATGTATAGTTAACTTAGATTTCGTAACTTGAATGTTGAGAAAAAGCGTGATTTCTGCACTCTTATTTGTGTGAGATTCCATAAAAAAGAGTCGGACTTTTATTTACATAAATGTTTCATTGATATTAAATTGCGTTTCCGGTTTTTCAGTCGAAATATGGGCTGAATTGTACATTTTTTAACTCATCTATATAGCTATGCGTTCTGTATCTGCAACCCTTTGGTTTTCGGAAAGAGCAACAAGTGGTATGATGAGTTGATTAAACTTACTGAAATAAAGTTGGAAATTGCACCATATGGTCATCAAGGCAAAGAGCCCGGCTGGGTTTGCTGAAAAGTATATTATCGAAAGTATCTGGAACGGTCGTTTTGCTCCAGGCTCTATTCTCCCTGCAGAAAGGGAGCTGTCAGAGCTTATCGGTGTAACGAGAACGACACTGCGGGAAGTACTTCAGCGTCTTGCAAGAGATGGCTGGCTGACCATTCAGCATGGTAAACCAACCAGGGTAAATAAGTTTATGGAGACTTCGGGTCTTCATATTCTGGATACTCTGATGACGCTGGATGCCGATAATGCCACAAGCATTGTGGAAGATCTGCTGGCAGCCAGAACCAATATCAGCCCAATCTTTATGCGCTACGCTTTCAAAGCAAGCAAAGAGGCGTCAGAGAAAACCATCTCAAGTGTGATTGAGTCCTGTGAAAGCCTTATTAATGCGCATAGCTGGGAAGCATTTGTAGAACAGTCGCCTTATGCTGAGAAGCTTCAGCAGTCTATCAAGTGTGATGGCGACAAAGACGAAGAAGTAAGACAGGCTGAGTTAGTTGCAAAGACTTTCAATTTCTATGATTACATGCTGTTCCAGCGTCTGGCATTCCATTCAGGTAACCAGATTTACGGCCTGATATTCAATGGCATTAAAAAGTTGTATGACAGGGTAGGCAACTATTATTTCTCAAACCCTCAGGCCAGAGAGCTGGCGCTAAGCTTCTATAAAGAACTGTTGGCGGTTTGCGAGTCAGGTGAGAGAGAGCAGATCCCAATGGTGGTGCGCCAGTACGGCCTTGCCAGTGCACAGATCTGGAATGAGATGAAGCAGACGCTGCCAACGGATTTCACCGAAGACGATAGCTGATCTACTACAACAGATGACAAATTTAGTGAAGGCCCGCGTTATGCGGGTCTTCTTGTTTCGGTATTACAGATCTCTTTGTGGATTGAGTTTCGGTAAAGGTTCGTAAATAGTATTGGTTATGCTTTCCAGCATCTGATCATAGGTATTAAAAACGATTAAAGAGATATCCGATGAAATGGTATAGAGCTGTTCATCGGTAAACTTCACTCTGCCGGGGCTGGCAATTCTCCTGAGCTGCTCACATACCTTATTTGTCTCTGTGTTCTCTGTTGCCAAAGGATCAATGATTTCCAGTTGATAAACTTTGCGTAAAAGAATGGCTGCGCAACCTTCCAGCCTTGAGCTTCCGACTTCTGTGCCAATATCCTGAATTGCAATTCTGAAACGGGTGAGAGCTTCAAGCGTATCGATAATCTGCTGCCAGTTGAGGTTGTATTCGTCACTGAGGTCACTTCTGTGCTTCTCTATCAGCCATGTCAGGACTATTTCATCAATCAGGAAAAGGCAGTGCCTTATGGTCTTTCCGTGTACCATCTGGTTCTGACTGATACTGATATAGCGCCATTCATCCAGCATTTTTTTTATTCTTGTTTGCAGGATCCGGTAGATGGATTTGTTTTCGTAGCTGGCACTCTCGATTAACTGCTTGCTTATCGTCAGCAGTGACGTTTCTATATGCTCAATTTGCTGCTCTGATTTTTGGTTAAAAGCGAGTACTTTGTGTGACTCAGCTCTGTGCAGGCGGCAGAAGTCCACAAGATCTCTTAGTTCGGTGATCAGTTCATACTTACGTCGAAAACCTGACTCATTAACCTGAGAGATATGATACATAAATCCCAGAATTGCGGCAGACAGCAGGATTGCTAAAACAACGAACATAACGATAACGGTCTCCTTTCCATCTTTTTTAAATACCTGGTTTATACCAACCCTAGCAATCGCTGAACCGCTAATTACTGGTATTGGTATTACTGAGCATAAATAGTGCCAGTGTTTTTTTTATAATAATTACAGATAGATAGGTTTTTGTGTGGATTAAAAAGAGGCGATTGGCGGGCAGTATGCACCAATATGGTGAGTACAAATAAAAACGGCGACCCAAAAGGCCGCCGCTTAATCAGATTCGTATAGTTAGCCGTCTTACATAATACGCATGCCAGGCTGAGCACCTTCGTGTGGCTCAAGAATCCAGAGGTCTTTACCACCAGGGCCAGCAGCCAGAACCATGCCTTCAGACATGCCGAACTTCATCTTACGAGGCTTAAGGTTTGCTACCATAACCGTGTGCTTACCGATAAGATCTTCCGGCTTGTAAGCCGACTTGATTCCGGCAAATACCTGGCGTGTTTCGCCGCCGATATCCAACTGAAGTTTCAGAAGCTTGTTCGCCTTTGGTACTTCTTCACAGGAAACGATCTTAGCTACGCGAAGGTCTACTTTTGCAAAGTCGTCAAATTCGATTTCGTCTGCAACCGGGTCCTTAGAAAGCTCAGTTTCAGCCGCTTTCTCAACCGCTGCTTTTTCTGCTGCTGCATCTTCTTTTGATGCTTCAACCATAGCTTCAACCTTCTTAGGATCAATACGGTTAAACAGAGCCTTGAACTTAGTGATTTCATGGTCTGTCAGCGGTGAAGCGATACCTTCCCAGCTCAGCTCCTGGTTCAGGAATGCTTCAGTGCGTGTTGCAAGCTCAGGCATTACAGGCTTCAGGTAAGTCATCAGAACGCGGAACAGGTTGATACCCACAGAGCAGATATCCTGAAGTTCTTTGTCTTTACCTTCTTCTTTCGCCACAACCCAGGGTGCTTTTTCATCCACGTACTGGTTTGCTTTGTCAGCCAGAGCGGTGATTTCGCGGATAGCACGGCTGAATTCGCGGGTTTCGTAAAGCTCTGCAATACGGTCTGCCGCTTGTGCAAACTCTTTGTAAAGCTCAGGCTCTGCGAAGTCAGCAGAAAGCTTGCCTTCAAAGCGTTTGGTGATAAAGCCGGCATTACGTGAAGCCAGGTTAACAATCTTGTTGACCACATCAGAGTTTACACGCTGAGTGAAGTCTTCAAGGTTCAGGTCAAGGTCATCGATCTTGCTGTTCAGCTTAGCGGCGTAGTAGTAACGCAGACACTCAGGATCTAAGTGATCAAGGTAAGTTGCCGCTTTGATGAAGGTGCCCTTAGACTTGGACATCTTAGCGCCGTTTACGGTTACATAGCCGTGAACAAGAACGTTAGTTGGTTTACGGAAACCAGAGCCATCCAGCATTGCAGGCCAGAACAAGCTGTGGAAGTAAACAATGTCTTTGCCGATAAAGTGGTAAAGCTCTGCATCGCTGTCTTTGCCCCAGTATTCGTCAAAGTTCAGGTCATCACGCTTGTCACACAGGTTCTTGAATGAAGCCATGTAGCCCACAGGCGCATCCAGCCAAACGTAGAAGAATTTGTCTTTTTCACCCGGGATTTCAAAACCGAAGTAAGGTGCATCACGTGAGATATCCCACTGCTGAAGACCTGACTCAAACCATTCCTGCATCTTGTTTGCGGTTTCTGTCTGAAGTGAGCCTGAGCGTGTCCACTCTTTCAGCATGCTTTCAAGCTGCGGAAGGTCAAAGAAGAAGTGCTCAGAATCTTTCATTACCGGTGTCGCACCAGATACTGCAGATCTTGGGTTGATAAGTTCTGTCGGGCTGTAAGTTTCGCCACAGTTGTCACAGTTGTCGCCGTACTGATCTTCAGACTTACACTTAGGGCAGGTGCCTTTTACAAAACGGTCCGGCAGGAACATCTCTTTTTCAGGGTCATACAACTGAGAAATGGTGCGGCTGGTGATAAAGCCGTTTTCTTTCAGGCGAGTGTAGATAAGAGAAGCCAGTTCACGGTTCTCTTCACTGTGAGTGCTGTGATAGTTATCAAAGCTGATATCAAATCCGGCAAAATCCTTCTGATGCTCTTCGCTTACTGCTTCGATCATCTCTTCCGGAGTAATACCCATTTGCTGCGCTTTAAGCATGATTGGCGTGCCGTGAGCGTCGTCTGCACAGATGAAGTTTACAGTGTTGCCGCGAAGGCGCTGATAACGAACCCAAATATCTGCCTGGATATGCTCAAGCATATGACCAAGGTGGATAGAACCGTTAGCGTACGGAAGGGCACAAGTTACCAGTAGTTTCCTTGGAGAAAGGTTTCTTGGATCAGTTGCCATACTTATTTATTCGCTTTTTGATAGGTATTAAAAATTAAGGCGATAATACTACCTTAATCGCACTCTTACTCCAAGATTGTAATCAATGATTCACCGATAAATATCAGGCCGTTTGTTGATTATTCCTCAATATTTATGGGGTTTAGTTGCAGTCCGGCTGGTGGTAGCATGATCTCAACCCTGCACCTGGACGGGGGAATGGTAACGAACAGGTATCGAACACAAACACGCATGAACCCATCCATGGGGCTCCGCCTTGCCTTCCCTGGCAAGGAGGGTTTGCTTATCGATACCTGCCCGTTACCATTCTTCAAATGACCGGGATTGAGTAAGGGGAATTATAATAAGGAGCAATATATGTCATTATTTGACTCTAAGCAGTCAGTGTGTGATTGGTTAAACAAATTTACTCACCCTTTGCTTGTGGAAAACTGGAGCGAGCAGACGGGGATTGTAAAGCTGCTTGCTGATAAAACCGTGCGTGTAGAATTTCCGTTTTGTTCATCGACTCTATTTGAGTCGTTTGCCAATTGGCTGGATGAGCAGGATGTTGAATCCGATAAAGTGAATGTTTCTCTGAATGTCCGTGCTATGGAAACGCCGGTGCAGTCTCAGTTAAGCAAAGTGAAAAATGTTATCGCTGTTACCTCAGGTAAAGGCGGGGTGGGCAAGTCCACAACTGCTGTAAATCTGGCTCTGGCGCTTAAGGCCAACGGTGCAGAGGTAGGTCTGCTGGACGCTGATATTTACGGCCCTTCAGTACCTATTATGCTGGGTAAAGAAGACGATACTCCAGCCGTTCGCGACGGTCAGTTTATGGTGCCAATTGAATCTTTCGGTATTCATACCAACTCTATCGGTTATCTGGTGGATAAATCTGAAGCCGCTATCTGGCGTGGCCCAATGGCGTCAAAGGCTCTGGGACAGCTGCTTGAAGAAACTGACTGGCCTGAGCTGGATTATCTGGTGATTGATATGCCACCGGGTACAGGTGATGTGCAACTGACCCTGTCTCAGCAGATCCCGGTAACTGGCGCTGTTATTGTGACCACACCACAGGATCTGGCACTGGCTGATGTCCGCAAAGGTCTGGCTATGTTCGAGCGCGTGAATGTGCCTGTTCTGGGCATTGTTGAAAATATGAGTTATCACATCTGCAGCCATTGTGGCGAGAAAGAGCATATCTTCGGCACCAATGGCGCAGAAAAAATGGCTCAGGAGTTTGGTGCATCCATCCTTGCTCAGGTGCCGCTGCATATCACCATGCGTGAAGATATCGATTCAGGAAAACCAACCGTAGTTTCCCGCCCTGACAGTGAGCATACCGCGATTTATCTGTCTCTGGCAGAAACCGTCGCCAGTAAGATTTACTGGGAAGGGAAGGTAAAGCCTGAGATGATTTCTTTTACTGAAGTGAAGTAGTTTTTTCACCGTCAGCTATCAGAGCGGAGGTTGTAACAGCTTCCGCTCTGAAAAGTAGGGGGCTAGTGAGCCGCAAATTTTTTGTATATTGAAGGGTCTTGGCTAATAAGAGTGAGGACTTTACAGGCTAAACCTGTTGGGTTTCTTCTCCCTTGCTCCCAGCTTTTTACTGTTTCAACACTTACTTCCATAGCAGAAGCTAACTCTTTTTGTGTGACGTTTAGTTGTGCCCGGATTGCTTTAACATCCGCTACTTCATAGCGTGTTACGCCTGCTGGTTTTAATTCGCCTTTGGCTATTGATTCAGCCTGCTTCATTGATGCATACAGATCATCGAAAATACTATCACCCATTAGCATGCCTCCTCTTAATAGATTGCGAAACTTCTTTAAGCAAGTTCTTGTCTTGGTTTGTTAGACTGTCTTTTCGCCCTTTTTTATAGATCATCATCAGATAAACGGTATCAGGTAAAACTAAAAGATATAAAACTCTATACCCTCCACTTTTACCAGTGTTAGAGCTGGCGAGTCTTATTTTTCTAAGTCCCCCTGTTCCGATTACCAGTTTCCCGAACTTTGGATTTTTTATGATGTCCGATTGTAGCTCTCTAAACTCATCATCATTTATCAGCTCTTTGCGCTGAGATTCAAATATAGGTGTTTCTATAAATTCAATTGCGTGGCTAATTGGCTTATCCTCAATATAACCAGCGGGTACATTGTACTCCCATGAGGGGTTTCTATGCAACCACTGATATCAGCACCCTAGGTATGTAAAGCTGAGGGGATATATAAGTTTCAACGGATTACCTTACAACAAAATAGAGCAGGCTTTGCGAGTGAATACTCAATTAACGCATAGTGGACATTTATTGATGGGAACAAAAATATACTAAGTTAACCATCAGCCACTAGCAACTCCCCCTCGAACCACATATAATCATGCGGTTTATTCAATTATCACCAAGTGCGAATCATGTCTGAAAATAATCAATGCGTCATCGTAGGAATTGCTGGCGCTTCTGCTTCGGGAAAGAGCTTAATAGCAAGAACGATTTATAACGAGTTGCTGGAAAAAGTAGGCGATCATGAAATCGGAGTAATAACAGAAGACTGTTACTATGCTGATCAAAGCCACCTGAGCATGGAAGAGCGGGTTAAAACTAACTACGACCACCCAAATGCTCTTGATCACGATCTGCTTTGTGAGCATCTTGAGGCTCTGCTTAAAGGCGAAGCGGTTGAGATCCCTGAGTACAGCTACACAGAGCACACACGTACAGAAGATACCACAACTTTTACGCCTAAAAAGGTGATCATTTTAGAAGGTATTTTGCTGCTGACTGACCCAAGACTGCGTGACCTGATGCATGCTTCTATTTTTATGGATACGCCGCTTGATATCTGTCTTCTTCGCCGTGTGAAGCGTGACGTGGAAGAGCGTGGCAGAACCATGGAATCTGTACTTAAGCAGTACCAGAAGACGGTTCGTCCAATGTTTATGCAGTTTATCGAACCTTCAAAGCAGTACGCAGACATTATCGTTCCGCGTGGTGGTAAAAACCGGATTGCGATTGACGTATTGAAAGCACATATTGCCAAGCTTTTGAAATCTTAATAAATAGTTGGCTATAAAGCTTATTATCCAATTGAAAAGATGGCACTATATGTGCCATCTTTTGTTTTTGTTATCTATTATTTTTAGTGTCTAGGTTTCTATTTCTCAGGGACGAAAAAAATGAAAAAACTGCTTCTTATCCTAGGGATCCCGGTTGCGCTTGTGGTTATCGCCATTGCAGCCCTGGTTCTGTTTGTTAATCCTAATCAGTTTAAGCCAATTATTGTTGAACAGACCAAAGCGCAGACCGGTCTGGATCTGGCTATTGAAGGCGATATTAACTGGAGTTTCTTCCCAAGCCTTGGTTTGTCCATGGGCAAAACTGAGTTGAAAAATCCGCAGGGCTTTAAAAATGAAAACCTGCTGAAAATCGATGCGATCAATGTTGATGTTTCAGTGATGCCACTGCTGGATAGTGAATTGTACGTTGGTAGCGTCACTTTAGATGGTGCAGAGATTTATCTGGAAACTCTGAAAAATGGTAAGAGTAACCTGGATTCACTGACATCTGCTCCGGTGCAGGGTGATCCGGTAACATCTCCTGCTGTTAATGAAGGTACAAAGTCTGAGTCCGTACCGGTAGCAACCCGTGGTGGCGAGGCGCAATCATGGAAAATTAATCTTGCAGGTATTTCCATTACCAATGCGCTGATGGAAATCCGTGACGATAAAGCGGGCAGTTACACCAAGCTGTATGATGTGGGTCTGGCTGTGTCTGAGTTTGCGTTTGATCAGTGGACAACTGCGACATTTGAAGCCAAAGGCCAGAATAATGCGCAGAAGTTTGCGGCTAAAGGTCAGGCAGAACTTAAGCTGGCAGAAGATCTGGTTAGCTATCAGCTGCGTAATATTGAACTGGACTCCAGCTTTAGCGACCCGGCAACCAATATTTCCAGCGCAAAAGTGACACTGGAAAGCTTTGCTTTTGATGACTTAAGCCCGCTAACGGTGGCAGTAAAAGGTAATGCGGCGGATATGGTGCTTGATGTAAATCTGGCTGCAACCTTGCTGGTGGATAAAGCCATCAGCGTGGTGAAGCTGGACAATATTGAGCTGAAATCTGTATTTGAAGGAGAAGCACTTCCTCAATCACCAATGAATATCAATGGTAAATTCGGTTTTGATTTCCAGATGGAAAAACAGAAGCTGAATCTGGCCATTGAAAAGCTGGCACTCAATGATATTGAGCTTGATGGTAATGCAAACGTTGCTCTGGCAGATATCCCGGCAATTCGTTTTGATATTCACAGCCCGGACATCGATCTGGATGAGTTTCTGGGCCTGAATAAGACTCCAGATACCACTTCTTCAGAAACAGCGAAATCGGGTGAAACGCAGCCAGCTAAGCAAGAGCCGACTAAAGCGTCTGCTCCGGCTCCAGAAGCCGAACCCGATCTTTCTGCGCTGAAAACGCTGGATATTGCGGGCAGTATTGCCATCGATAAGTTTAAGGCAAGCAACGCTCACATGCAGAATGTGAATGCTAAGTTTAGTGTTAACCGAGGCGTAGTCACTCTGTCTTCTTTCAGCTCAAACCTTTATGAAGGTGCTATCAAAGCCAGTGCTAAGCTTGATGGCAGAAAAACGCCTGCCACTTATTCGGTGAATAACCAGATCACCGGAGTTAAGGTGCTGCCTTTACTAAAAGATGTAGCTGAAAATGAAATGCTGGAAGGTACGGGGAATATTGATGTTGCCGTTAAGGGTAAAAGCCTGACACCGACAGGCATAAAACAAAACCTTGCCGGTACGGTTAAGATTAACTTTGCTGATGGTGCCGTGAACGGAATCAATATTGCGCAGATTGTACGCGAAAGTAAGGCCAAGCTGAAAGGTGAAGACATTTCAAGCGCAGATGCTGAACAGAAGAAAACGGACTTCTCAGCTCTTACATCGACTATCACTTTGTCTAAAGGGGTTGCGAAGACAGATGATCTTGCCATGGCTTCTCCTTTCCTGAGAATTAAAGGTAAAGGTGAAACCAATTATCTGAAAGAGACCATGGATTTTCTGTTCGATACATCAATCGTAGGTACTTCCAAAGGACAGGGCGGTAAAGATATCGATGAGCTGAGAGATGTGACTATTCCTGTTCGCGTTTATAACAAGTGGACTGATCCTAAGTATAAGGTCGAGCTAGGCCAGTTACTGAAGGCTCTGGAAGATGAGAAGAAAAAAGAGCTGGAAGAGAAGGCTAAAAAGGAAGCTCAGCGCGGTCTTAAGAAGCTTCTGGGTGATAAAGCCGGAGATGAAGAGACTAAGAATCTGGCGGACCAGTTGTTGAAAGGGTTGTTTAACTAGCTGTTAGCTATCAGCTAACAGCCTGGCTCTTATACACAAATATTAAAGTGACCAGAGAACGGTTCTCCCCCTTGAGTGAGAAAGCCTAACTGGTTGATAAAGCTAATAGAAGGGGGAGCATTCTTTGGCTCCTCAAACTTGTGTATAAGAGTCAGGCGGAGGCGGGGATCTACCAGTCAACACCTTTCCGTGCTTTCAGTCCGGATTTAAAGCCGTGTTTGATATTTTTTACTTCAGATACGGTGTCAGCAAGCTCAACCAGAGAGCGATGTGCCGCACGTCCTGTGATGATGACAGACTGCTCTCGTGGTCGGTTCTCAAGCGCATCCAGAACCTCATCCAGTTCAATGTAATCGTAATTGACCATATAAGTCAGCTCATCAAACAACACCACATCGATAGACTCATCCTGCAGCATTCTTTTGCATTCGCTCCAGACAAGCTGCGCAGCGGCGGTATCGGCTTCTCTATCCTGGGTTTCCCAGGTAAAGCCTGTTGCCATTACCTGAAATTCGACGCCAAGCTTTTCCAGCAGGTTTTTTTCACCGTTATCCCAGGTGCCCTTGATAAACTGAGCCACAGCACATTTCTGACCATGACCGACAGCGCGGGCAATGGTACCGAAACCAGATGTGGATTTTCCTTTACCATTGCCGGTAATGATCAGAAGAAGTCCACGCTCCTCCTGAGCCTTTTCAACCTTCTGATCGACCTTATCTTTTACTTTCTGCTGGCGGGCTTTGTGTCTTGAATCTTTCTGTTCCTGCGAAACCATTTGCTTTACTCCTTTAAACCTTCACCGCTAATAATAGAAGAAGGCGGAGAAAGTAAAAACCATGATTTATAAATGGTTTTCTGGTTATTTAAGAATCCTTGCCTTAAATTTACGCCCTTTAAGCTTTCCGTGTTCAAGCTTACTTAGTGCTTTTTTAGCAACGGATTTATCCACTGCCACATAGGAACGCATGGCAAACAGGTTAATTTTGCCGACTTTTTTACCATCAATGCCTTTATCACCGGTAAGAGCGCCCAGAATATCGCCGGCACGGACTTTCTGTTTTTTACCGCCGGCGATTTCAATGGTTCTCATCTGAGCTTCGAAAGCCGGTTTTGAAAGTACTTCATCGCCCGGAAGAGGAACCGGCTCGATTGGAGCATCCAGCATTTCATCAATCATCATCACCCGGTGCATCTCTTTTTCGCTGAACAGACTACATGCAACACCTTTGCTACCTGCACGTCCGGTACGGCCGATGCGGTGAACATGCACTTCAGGATCACGGGAAATCTGATAGTTAATGACCATATCCAGGTTGTCTACATCCAGGCCTCTTGCCGCCACATCGGTAGCAATCAGTATAGAAATACTTTTGTTGGCAAACATAGTCAGTGACTGATCTCTGTCTCTCTGCTCCAGATCGCCATGCAGATCGATAACATCAAAGCCGGAATGATAAAGCTCGTCTGCAACCTCCTGAACTTCGCGCTTGGTATTACAGAAGATAACCGTCGACTCTGCCTGATAATGTAACAACAGTTTTTTCACTGCCTGCAAGCGTTCGTCGTTGTCTTCAACTTTGAAAAACTGCTGCTTGATGCTGGTTTCGCTGTGGGTGGATTCCACCTTTACGCGCTGCGGTGCAATCATAATCCGCTTGGCAATATTCTCAATTTGCTCCGGGAAGGTGGCGCTGAACAACAGGGTTTGTCTTTGGACCGGAGCCTGTTCAATAATGGCGTCCAGCGCTTCCTGAAAGCCCATCTCCAGCATCTTATCAGCTTCATCCAGAACCAGCGTATTCAGCTCGGAAAGGTCGATTCTGCCTTTATCGAGGTGGTCAAGAATACGGCCCGGCGTTCCCACCAGAATATGAGCACCGTGCTCAAGTGAGCCAATCTGAGGTCCCATCGGCATGCCGCCGCACAGAGTCAGTACCTTGATATTGTGGATAGTACGCGCCAGGCGACGGATCTCTTTTGCAACCTGATCGGCCAGTTCGCGGGTAGGGCATAACACCAGTGACTGCACCCGGAATCGTTTCACGTTCAGGTTGGTCAGAAGGCCAAGCCCAAACGCCGCAGTCTTCCCTGAGCCGGTTTTACCCTGTCCGATAACATCTTTACCTGCCAGCATTAGTGGTAGTGACTGAGCCTGAATCGGGGTCATTGCGGTATAACCCATAGAATCAAGGTTCTGCAGTAATGCCTGCGAAAGTGGGAGTTGAGAAAAAGGAGTTGTGCTCAAGGGATATTCCTTAATTAAGTGGAGTTTGGTATCAGCCATAAAATTACGGGTGCAAGATAGCCTTTTAGCGGAGGGAGCACAATGAGTTTTCTATAACTAACTTAAATACTGGCTGGAAAAGTCACCGGTTGAGATTGCTGGCGACCAGAAATACCCCTGGCCTACGGTACCATTTAGCTTCCTGACTATATCCAGCTCTTCCTGCGTTTCAATGCCCTCAATAACTGTTCTGGCATCAAAGGCATCGGCCATACTTAAGAGGGTTTTTACTATGGTCTGGTTTGCCGTATTGTTCTGAATGTCCGGGATAAACACTCTGTCAATTTTGACTTCATCGATATTTAACTGACTCAGGTAGGCGGTAGAGGAGTATCCGGTACCAAAATCATCGATGGAAATGGCAAAGCCTAACTCTTTTATCGCGCTGATGTTTTTAGCAAAATCATCAGAGCTGTCCAGCTCCTGAGACTCAGTGATTTCCAGGGTGACTTTACTCGTATCAACGGAATACCGGGCACTGGTTTCCTGCAAAAATTCAATAAAGTCCTTCTCCTGCAGATCGAGCACTGAAATATTGATAGAGATATTGATTGTGACCTTTGATTGCTCAAGCCATGAAAATACTTTTTCAAAGGCAATACAGGTCAGGCTGTTTATCAGTCCACTCTGCTCAGCGATAGGGATAAATTCTCCGGGAGGAATCATGCCCATCACAGGATGAGTCCAACGCATCAGGGCTTCACCGCCAACGACTTTACCGGTTGTAAGATCAACCTGAGGCTGAATATAAATATCCAGCTGCCGCCGGGCTATGGCGAGTTTTAGCTCATGCAAAATCTTGACATGCGCCTCTGCTTCCTCAGTCATCTGCTCATGAAATGGCAGCCATTTTAAATTTCTCTTTTGTGCTTCCAGCAGAGCCATATAAGCCTTCTGGTGCAGATCAGAAATCTCTTCCTCTTCAGACTGAACACTGGCACTTGCTGCTCTAAGATGCAAATCTGAAAAATATAAGCTGCCGGCTAACTGGTTTTGCCAGATACCGGACAGCACTTCTACCTGCTTCTCAGTGGCCAAATCATCACTGACAAACACTAAAGTTTGTTGAGGGGACAGGCTTACGCCAAAGTATTTTTTATCCAGAGTCAGATCAATCTGCCAGCTTAGCTCAGAAACCTGACAGGCGATTTTTTCCAGTAAAGTTCTGGCTTCAGAAGCAACGGACTCTGCTCCCATGGTACTTATCAAATGGTCCATACCTTCCAGATGAACCAGAACCAGTTTTATGCGCCTGATATCAAGCCCGCGCTCGGCGAGCTGGTCTTTAAGGACATATTGATAAAAAATCTGATTCGGCATGTTCAGAGTATGATCGATCAAACGATGCTGCTCTTCCTGCTGCTCCTGATACTGCAGGCGTTTTGCAAGACTCACTGACAACAGATAGAGCTCAGCAAGGATGCCAATCATAAAGCTGTGCATAGTGATGATATTTTGCGGCAGGATATTGCTGTAAGTAAGGAATCCGCAAATTGCACCAACCCATGTGCAGACCCATGAAAGCAGGTAAAAAGAGGCTGGCGAGTACTGTTTCCTCAGTGCGATAATCGCGGTTCCAATACAGACATAACATACAATTACGATAAGCACTGAAGTGACGTACATACGTTGTAATTCAGTCAGCTGGAAACTGATAAGCAGTAATACAGCCAAAATCCAGCCGCTTTTTTCTATTATCCGGCCGGTTTTTGGGCGGAATTTTTTAATATCAAGGAAATGGTGCCCGAACATCAGAGCGCACCATAGTGACATCAGATGTAATACGCCAATATGACTGCCCAGCCACCGGCAAAGAGCATCGGGAAAGATTAAGTAGCCGAACCCAAATAACGGGGCGAAGGTAAGGAAGATAAATAACTGAAAAAGCAGATACCAGCCGTATTGCGACCTTTGTCTGTTTAAAGCGTAAATAAAGCCGTTATAAGCCGCGAGCGCAAGAATGACACCGACAGCGCCTCCCCAGAAAAACAGGGTAATTACCTGATGATTATTGAGGGATTGGTCATCCATCAGGCTTAGTGGCATGATGGCCGGGCCGTCACTCTCTTTGCGGATTAACAAAGTGAGCTTATCGCCCACTTTCACAGGGAACTTAAATACCACACCCTGATAGACATCATTACTCGCCGGGCGGTCTTTGATGCCCAGTTGCGCGGTTTGCAGCAATTTCCCCTGCTGAAAGAGATAGATGTCGAAGTGCTGTAATATCTGGCTTTGAGAGAGAAGGGCCAGATTTTTGGGTTGGCTGAGCCCGGAGGCTGAAAGCTCGATTTTATACCAGTAGCTGCTTGTATTGGGTGACAGAGACTCCTGATACCGCACTGGATTAAAATCTGCAAATTTAAGCATATATTCAGCGCCACTGGCCTTAGTATCAATGGCTGTAGCTATCGGCGTGGTCAGATCAAGCCGCTTGAACTGATCATCAATGATCAGCTCTGCAGCAAAAAGCGACTGACTTAAAAGCAGCAGACATATCCAAAGAGATCTGGTCATAAATAGCCTGTAACCTCCCTGAACTGAGTTGCTTAGCTATCAACGAATAAGCGTCTGGTATCTGTTTATTAATTATTTCCTTATCTAAATAAAGAATACGTGACTATAACCGTATTTCCAATATAAATAGAGTATGTGCTCATAAAGTGCCTTGAGATGGAGTGTAAGCAAATCGACAACATACTTTCATATATTTCCAATCGCCACTGAATCGAATAAGCAGTAAAATGGCTGAAACTATTTGATTTTCTTGCTTGATTTTTGAGCAATTTAAGAACATAGAAGAAAAACTATGGACCATTCAGTACATAACAAACTTGTCTCAGTTATCTGGTCAATCAGAGGCAATTAAAATCGATGGAGCTGTAGACGTTTTGCAGCAACAAATTGAAAAGCTCAAGGAATACAAAACCACCCTTATCAACAGCGCAGTAACAGGAAAAATCAAAGTAACAGATTTTTGTTGATGGTTTGTTGATTGAGAGAAGTTAAACACTATATAAAGTGCATTGGATAATGGCTATCTTATTGTTTTGTATGGATTGGTTTTGTTTTCGTTTTGTTGATTGCTTATTGATAGAAAACGATTTTTTGTAAGAAGTAAAATTAAGATATAACTGAGTTGGATAGGTAACGGTATGCCATTGAAAAAAATATTTTGTGATGAAAGTTGCCATCTGCAGAAGGACGGTGCCGATGTGATGGTGCTCGGCGCTATATGTTGTGATGCAGATAAGGCGCAGGCCGTTACCCGCCACATTAAATGGTTAAGGTATGAGCATAACTATCAAAACGAGCTCAAATGGACCAAGTTGGTAAGAAAGCAGTTCCCGTTTTATAAGGCTTTGATAGATCTAATGTTGGATGATCCGGAGATCTGCTTTAAGGCTACTGTCGTTCAGCACAAAGAAAGGCTCGATCATGCGTTTTTTAATGAAGGGTCGCATAACACTTTTTACTACAAGATGTTTTATTACACGTTGCGCGACTTTCTTTGCCAAAGAGATCAATATCGGATCTATCTTGACTACATGGATACATTGGGTGGAGCAAAAACCGCGAAGCTTTGTGATGTGCTTCATTCCGAAGGGCGGCAGGAAATTGATATTCACGCATATATTGTTCAAAGCTATGAGTCTCAGTTAATACAGCTATGTGATTTGATAATTGGTGCTGTGGCCTACCGGAATCGGAATGACATTGAGAAAACTAGTGTAATAAAGAACCAGCTCGTTGAATATATTGAGTATAAGTTAGGTCATGGTTTGGACTATGGTACGCCCCCATGGGAAACAAACTTTAATATATTCCGGTTCTTACCAAACTGGCAACGGGGGTGAAGCATGCTTAAAGCACCACTTGAGTTGCCAGAAAAGACTGAGACAGAGATATTCGATTTTTTGTACTCCATTTTTCATAAAGACTTTGTTCAAAACGAAGCCTATTTGGCTGAATCAATCTATGTTGATCCGCATGGACAAGGTATGAGGGAGGGCAAAGAGGAGGTTTTCTGGCATATAACAACTCGAGATAAAACAAAGCGAATTAAGAAAGAAGGTAAGTTTGTAACTGTAAAAACTCGACTTTTAGATCCCGACCGCGCCTCAAGAATTCATTGGGTAAAGCCTATCCTGCAAAATCATGATCATGGTGATATTAAGCTGTTTTATCGCAAGGAAACAAAGGGCAAGAAGCCCATACGGCTTTATTTGTGGGCTCATAATTCTGACTTTGTTGTTATTGTGCAGAAGTTAGGGAAATCTACCTCGTTTTTGGTCACGAGCTTTTACATTACGGAGACGTATAAACGCGATAGCTATCAGAAGTGGTATTCAGACTATGTTGATTGTAAACGAGCTGAGCTTGAAGGGTGTGAGTGGTTTTAACTGTAGATAATGAGAAATGGTCGCCTATTATGGACCGGGCGATTAGCGGTCACCTCTTCCTACTCAATGGTAGGTGAGCAAGTGAAGTATGGGTAAATACCGTATTTTTATCAAGAAAATTTTTGAGTAACGCCAAGTATTTTTGAATTACATTCAAGTTATTATAAGAAAAACAATTATATGACAAGTGATTACCAGGTACGTCAGATGGTTAGCAAAACGAATGAGCAAGCCTGTTGGTAGCATCCGCTTTTAGAACTGTCTTGCTGAAAAGCTCCTCCAAAACTATTATTAACTTAATGAATTCTAACCACTTTATTTTTGTTCATTGAGGTGTTAATTTAGTGGTTTTTATGAGGTTAACATCATGAAAAATAAAGATAAAACTAAAATCTTGATAGTTTGCATGGGCAATATCTGCCGCTCTCCAACCGGTGAAGCGGTTTTAAAAGCGACCGCTGAAAGGTTAAATATTCCGGTGGAAGTGGATTCGGCGGGAACCATCAGCTTTCATGCAGGGAGCGAACCTGACTACAGAGCAAGAACGGCTGGTGAGAAGCGGGGTTACTCCTTTAAGGGAATGGAAGCCAGACAGGTCATTGAAGAGGACTTTGAATATTACGATCTTATCCTCGCGGCAGACAGAGATAATATGGGTGATCTGCTTTCAATGTGTCCGGTGGATCATGTGCATAAGATAAAGCTGTTTCTTGGTCATTATCACCCTGAATACGATGAGATCCCGGATCCATATTATGGCGGGGACGATGGTTTTGAGCTGGTTCTGGATTTGATTGAAGAGGCCAGTGAGACTTTGCTCAGAAAGATACAGTACGATAAATAAAAGAAAGCCCTGCAAACATTTGCAGGGCTTTCTCTTTGAGTAGGTTTATTAACCCGCCAGAACGTCCGTTGCTACCTTGTAGCTAGGGTCATCTTTTACGTTAATCTCAACCAGACTTCCCGCTTTTTCAAGCAGGTTACGGCAATCCGGGCTAAGGTGACGCAGGTGAAGCGTTTTGCCCTGAGCGGTATAGCGCTCAGCCAGAGTTTCAATCGCTTCAATGGCAGAGTGGTCTGCAACGCGTGAGTTAGCAAAATCCACGACAACGGTTTCCGGGTCGTTCTGAGCATTGAACAGCTCAAGGAAGTTAGCAGCAGATCCGAAGAATACTGGGCCATTTACCTTGTACTCTTTGGTGCCATCTTCAGTGATCTTACTGCTGGCGTAGATGTGCTTAGCGTGCTGCCATGCAAACATAAGAGCAGATGCGATAACACCAACCACAACCGCAACCGCAAGGTCAGTCATAACTGTAACCACAGTTACCAGAACGATTACGAAGAAGTCCTGTTTTGGTACTTTACGGGCCAGCTTGAAGGTTGCCCATTCGAAGGTGCCGATAACTACCATAAACATAACGCCAACCAGCGCTGCCAGCGGAATCATTTCAATCAGGCTTGATGCAAACAGGATAAAGCAAAGCAGAGCCAGCGCAGCAACGATACCGGAAAGGCGACCACGGCCACCAGAGTTTACGTTGATCATTGACTGACCGATCATCGCACAACCACCCATTGCCCCGAATACAGAACAGGTCAGGTTAGCAAAGCCCTGGCCCACACATTCGCGGTTTGCCTGACCACGGGTGTTGGTCATTTCGTCGATAACTGTCAGTGTCAGCAGAGACTCAATCAGGCCAACAGCAGCAAGAATAACAGCGTACGGCAGAATAATGCTCAGAGTCTCGAAGTTAAACGGCACCTGAGGCGTTGAAAACGTTGGCAGTGTACCGGCCAGAGTTGCAGCCTCATCACCGGACATGGTGCGAAGGAAATCAACAACGGTGCGGGTTTCCAGACCAAGAAGTTGCACAACAAGCGTGATAAACACAATTGCCGCCAGAGATGAAGGGATGGCAGTTGTAAACTTAGGCAGGAAGTGAATGATTGCCATGGTCACAAGAACCAGGCCAAGCATCAGAGCCATTTGATCGGCAGGCAGCCATGTCAGTGCACCACTGATATCCGGCGCTTTAAACTGGCCCAACTGTGCCAGGAAGATAACGATCGCCAGACCGTTTACAAAGCCGATCATTACAGGGTGCGGCACCATGCGGATAAATTTACCCAGCTTAAAGATACCGGCACAAACCTGCAGAGCACCTGCAAGCAGGATGGCAGCAAACAGATACTGAACACCGTGCTCAAGTACCAGGCTTACCATAACAACCGCCATTGCACCTGTAGCACCAGAGATCATACCCGGGCGACCACCAAAGATAGAAGTAACAAGGCCGACGATAAATGCGGCGTACAGACCAACCATAGGGTCAACACCCGCAACAAAGGCGAATGCAACAGCTTCTGGTACCAGTGCCAGGGCAACGGTTAAACCAGACAAAATATCATTCTTAGCGGAATGATTTGAAAATTTAGGAAATTCGAACATTAGGATCCAGTTTTATAGCTAATAGTTTGATGCCAACCAAATTTGCTGTTCGAGCCAAGAATGAGCGTTAAAGTGAGGCTGGAAACAAATGTGATCGGGTACTCAGTAACGCTGCGCATCCTACAGAAAAGTGTGATGAAGTTCAATGTCGGCAGATTTTATTTCGAGCGTAAAATAAACAATTTTAGCTGAGTATGACCGGGTGGTCTTTTTCCGGGTGGTTGATAACTTTTACCGGCCAGTTATAGACTTCCAGAATCTTCTCTTCCGTCAGGGTTTCCCATGGAGAGCCGTCCGCCACAAGTTTGCCCTGATCAAGAATCATTACCCGGTCTGCATATTTTGCTGCCAGATTGAGATCATGGATGACCGCAACGACAGAAGCGCCTTCTTTTGTCAGTGACTTAGCCTGTTGCAGGGTCTTATGCTGATGTGACAAATCAAGCGCTGAAGTTGGCTCATCCAGCAATACTATTTTCTGGTTGCCGCTCTGTTCAAGCTGAGTCAGTATTCTTGCCAGGTGTACCCTTTGTTTTTCACCTCCCGACAGGCTGGGATAAAGTCTGTCAGACAGGTGGCTGATATCGCTGGCCTGCATATATTTGTCAGCAATACTACGGATTTGGTTTTGACTGGCTTTAAGAGTCATAGCTCCCAGCTCCACCACTTCACGAACGGTGAAATTAAAGCTCAGAGAGCTGGATTGCGGTAGCACGCCCAGGTGTCTGGCGATGTGCTCAGGTTTCCAGTCTGAAGCAGGGATATCAAAATAATGGATTTCACCGTTACAAGCCCACTCGCGGGTGATCATCTTAAGCAGGCTGCTTTTACCCGCTCCGTTTGGGCCAAGAAGAATGGTCAGCTCAGCCGGGCGGAAGGTAACACTAATATTGTCGAGAATCGATTTGCCGCTGAGTTTCAGACTGATATTTTTAAGGGAAACCGACATTACAATTTTCCTCTCTGTTTAACCAGTAACCACAAGAAAAATGGAGAACCTATCAAGGCGGTAATGATACCCACCGGCATATCCATTGGGGCGACTATGGTACGGGCAACCATATCTGCAACCAGTAAAAGCAGTGCGCCAATGATCATTGAAACCGGCAATAATGTTCTGTGGTTCGGACCGGACAGCATTCTTCCCAGATGCGGAACTACCAGTCCGATAAAGCCGATGATACCGGAGAGCGATACGGTGATACCCACTCCGGCCGCTGTAAGCAGAATTAAGCGGCGTTTGAGTGAATGAACATCAATGCCCATATGTCTGGCTTCCGGTTCGCCCAGCAGCAGGGCGTTAAGCTTATTTGCATCTCTGATAAACAGCATAAATAAAATCGCCAGACACACAAATGCAAGCGCTATCCCTTTCCAGTTGCTTCCGGCCAGCGAGCCCATTGTCCAGAGTGAAAGGTCGCGCAGCGCCTGATCATCAGCAAAATAGTTCATCATGCCGAGACCGGCTCCGGCTAGAGCGCCAACTGCGATACCCGCAAGCAGCATCATAGAAACCGAGGTGCCCGAGTTGCTTGTACCTAGCCTGTATACAAGGGCACTGGCGAGTGTCCCCCCCAGAAAAGCAAATACCGGTACGGTGCCAAAGAGCAAAAGCGTTGGATACTGCTGAGCAAGGCCGCCAAAAAGTACGATGGCCACAGCGGCTCCCAGTGATGCACCGGCGGAGACGCCGATAATTCCCGGATCCGCCAGCGGATTACGAAACAGGCCTTGCATCACTGTTCCGCAGATAGCCAGAATTGCCCCAATGGCGACAGCAAGAAGAGTACGGGGCAGCCTTACCTGTTGAATAATAAGTTCAATATGAGGTGCCAGCGCTTTATCGGAGAAGAAGATATCCGGTATGATGGCCAGAAAGCTGTCAGAAAAAGAGATGTCCATCGGGCCTATTGTCACGGAAGCAACAATAGCGATATAGAGTAAAAATAAACCGGCCGGAATGAGTAGCCTGATGGATGCTCTGCCACTTGTTTTCATATTCATACTGGGTGTAATCGCTCAGGCCGGTTCTCGTGATTTAAATATTCCAGCTATTATGACCTGCAAGTGCCTGTATTAGAAGAGGGTGCAATTGAGTGAGCGGCAATTCACTGTCAAATTTGTCATCAGAGCAGTGGCTAATCACGGAATCAAAAACTTGCGATCGATGTTGCACAAAGTGTTTTTATCGCTTTTGAAATCAGTAAGTTCGTATATATTTAGCCGCTGATTAAGAACTAAGCGCGAGGATAAACCATGAATATTGATCCAACTAATTTGGGATATGTAGCTGCCTTTTGCACCACATGCTCGTTTATTCCTCAGGTGTTACAAACCTTAAAAACGAAGGACACAGAAGCGATTTCTCTTGGAATGTACTCATTTTTCGTTTTTGGCGTTGGTTTATGGTTAATCTATGGTTTTCTTGTGCAGGATCTGCCGATCATTCTGGCCAATGCAGTGACTCTTACACTGGCGTCTGTGATTTTGTTTCTGAAGATAAAAAGTACGTTACTGAAAAGAAAAACGGCTCAAGAGTCTCATTGATAAATAATACCAATCCCGGCTATTAGCGATTTTGCCTGCGCAATCACTGAAGCGCTGATTATTGGTATAAAAAAGAGGCTGTCATCTGACAGCCTCTTTTATTTCGTTTAACAAGGACTCAATCAGTACCCGGTTGGCTTAGCCATTCCAGATGAAGCCTGATTCGTCGCTGTCATGCTACCTGCGCCTTTTGGCTGGTAACGCTCTTCGCGGAACGGAGCTGCAACCACCTGGATTTCAGCCAGTTCATCAGGGCCCGGAGCTTTTGTCATTGCTGACGCTGCGTGAGAGGTGAAAGCGCGTTTTTCTTTTGCTGGTTTCACTTCTTCTGCCACAGGAGCTGCCACCTCTTTCTTAGGTGTTTCTTCAACAACTGGTGTTTCAACTACCGGTTCTGCAACTTCAACTACAGGAGCTGCTGCAACTGGCTCAACTACTGTTTCTACCACTTGTTCTGCGATTGGCTGCTCTACTACAGGTTTTTCAACAACCTCAACCGGACGGCTGATAATCACTTTACCCATCGCCATTTCAGGACAAGCAAATCCACCCATTACCGGCATTTCTACCTGCTCTTTCTTAGGCTTACGCTCTTTACGCTTAGGCTTGTAAAGGTCGTACTTAGGCATTACTTTGCCTGACGCCATTTCAGGAGAGGCTACCCCACCTTTACGCAGGCGGAATGGGTTTGGTCTGCGATCACGTCCGCGACGGCGACGCTGGCCATTCGCTCTCAGATGGCGAGGAGTACGACGGCCGCGACGCTGTTGCTTGCCTTCTTCCTTCTCTTCAGATTTCGGAGCCTGGGCTTTATCAGCTGCTTTGTTCGCTGCTTCTTCAGCAACTTTAACTTCAGCTGCAACATTTGCATTTTCAGCTTTAGCATCCTGATCTTTTACGCGAACTTTCTTCTGCAGTTGGCGACGTTCACGGCGCTGTTTAACCTTAGCTGCCTTCTCTTCAGAAGACTTATCAGACTGAGCTTCTGCAGCCAGTTTCTTGCCCTGTTCAGCAACTTTAGACTGTGATTTGCCCTTCTTGTCCTGCTTAGGCTTACGCTCTTTCTGCTCTTTACGAGAGTCAGCAGCTTTATCGGTTGCCTGAGCATCCTGATCTGCCTTGTTCGGACGACGCTTACGCTTGTTAGGATCGCGGTTGTCACGGTTTCCGCTGCGGCGACGGTTCTTGTTGTCGCGGCGGTTGCGGTTATCGCGAGGCTCTTTTTCAGCCGGCTTCTTCTCTTCTTCCTTTGGCTTCTCTTCTGCTTCAGAAGAACCAAACAGGAAGCTGCCAAGCGCTTTCAGGAATCGGGTGATTGCACCTGGTTTTTTCTCAGCAGCTGCTTTTGGTTCAGGCGCAGCCGGAGCCGCAACTGGTGCTGCTGGCTGAGGTGCCGGTGCAGATTGTGCCGGAGCTGCAAAACCTTTCAGTACAGGCTCTTCAACTTTCTTCGGCTTGATTTCTACATCAGCAGGTTCTTTCGCTTCTGCTTCTTTCATTGCATCCAGTTTCTTAGGAAGCAGGTAAGAAAGCAGTTGTTGCTCTTCGCCTTCACGAACGCGGATGACTTCAAAGTGTGGCGTTTCCATATCGGCGTTAGGCACAACAATGATGTTTACGTCCTGAATGCGTTCAATATGGTTAATTGAGCGACGCTTTTCGTTCAGCAGATAAGAAGCGATGGCGACCGGAACCACAGCCAGAATCTGTGCACTGTTTTCTTTCAGCGCTTCTTCTTCAATCAGACGAAGTACCGACAGAGCCAGTGATTCGTTATCACGAACCACACCGGTACCTGAACAGCGAGGACAGATATGGTGGCTTGCTTCAGCCAGTGAAGGGCTCAGGCGCTGACGTGACATTTCCAGCAGACCGAAACGTGAAATACGGCCAATCTGTACGCGGGCACGGTCCATGCGGACAGCTTCGCGAAGGCGGTTTTCCACTTCACGCTGGTGGCGAACCGGAGTCATATCGATAAAGTCGATAACAACCAGACCACCAAGGTCACGAAGACGTAGCTGGCGAGCAATCTCATCAGCTGCTTCAAGGTTAGTGTTCAGTGCCGTTTCTTCGATATCACCGCCTTTTGTTGCTCGGGCAGAGTTGATATCGATAGAAGTCAGGGCTTCAGTCGGGTCGATAACGATAGAGCCACCTGATGGCAGACGCACTTCACGCTGGAAAGCAGATTCGATCTGGCTTTCAATCTGGTAGTGGCTGAACAGTGGCACTTCGCCGTCGTACTTCTTAACGCGGTTAATAAAGTCAGGACGAACCAGCTGAATATGCGCACGGGCACGTTCGTAGATAGAGTTGCTGTCGATAAGGATTTCACCGATATCACGACGCAAGTAATCACGAATCGCGCGGACAATAACGTTACTTTCCTGGTGGATCAGGAATGGAGCAGGATTTGAGTCTGCCGCTTCCTTGATTGCATTCCAGTGGTTAAGCAGTACGTTAAGGTCCCACTCAAGCTCTTCAGCGCTTTTGCCAACACCTGCAGTACGGACGATAAGGCCCATACCCTGAGGCAGTTCAAGAGTGCTGAGTGCTGCTTTAAGCTGAGTACGCTCGTCACCTTCAATGCGGCGGGAGATACCACCGGCACGAGGGTTGTTCGGCATCAGAACCAGGTAGCTGCCAGCAAGTGAGATAAAGGTTGTTAAAGCCGCGCCCTTACTGCCACGCTCTTCTTTTTCAACCTGAACAATCACTTCCTGACCTTCTTGCAGCACTTCTTTAATGCTTGGACGGCCCTGATAGGTGTAACCTTCGGGGAAGTAGTCTTTTGCGATCTCTTTTAGAGGAAGGAAACCGTGTCTTTCTGCGCCGTAATCGACAAATGCAGCTTCAAGACTTGGTTCAATGCGGGTAATCCGGCCTTTATAGATATTGGCCTTCTTTGATTCATGTCCCGGGCTCTCGATATCGAGATCGAAAAGCCGCTGGCCATCAACCAGTGCAACACGCAACTCTTCCTTTTGAGTTGCGTTAATTAACATTCTTTTCATTTAGAAATTCTCGTTGTCTTTTCTTTATATTTTCATTTTCTTGTCGCTTTGCTTCGATACTGATGGTGTCAGATCCCATGGTTCAGTGGTGCAACCTCACGGCTGGAAGGGATGCTCGGGGACACAACAGTCATCAGGTATTTATTACTGATAAAATACCTGATCCACATCTGAGGTGGTACGTAACTCAACATCAGTGAACGATGAGTAGAGCGACAAGTGTTCTTCATTCAGAAAGTCTTACGCCGGTGCAGCATCCTGATAATGAAGTGTTCTACTCACATTGCTTTGACATAAGGCAGAAGGAAAAGTGCAAAATATCACCAATCTGCCTATTTCAGTTGTGAACTATAGCAGCGAGAAGAAAACACGGCAATCTGCTTTGTTATAAACAGGGAAAAAAAACACATTGGATTAACATGGAAGTAAATGTAACGTGCTGAAAATAGAACTGAATTGCCTGAGTGGCTTATTTTTGTCCAGTTAAAACTCCAATTGTTATTCACAGGCTGTGTAAAAAATAATTTTTAACTTCAGTTTCCATTTCATTTTTAGATTTTTTAGAATGTCGCGCCTGTTGCAAAAACAGCAACAAATAAACCAGATCGCACAGAATTGCTAAGCTAGAGCACATGACCGAGATTAAAACTAAAGTCCAGTTTGTTGATATCGATGAAGATATGGCTGGGCAGCGTATTGACAACTTTTTACGCAATCAACTGAAAAATGTCCCTAAAAGCCTGATTTATCGAATTATCAGGAAAGGGGAGGTGCGCGTAAACAAAAAGCGCATCAAGGCTGAATATAAGCTAAAAGCAGGCGATCTGGTGAGGGTTCCTCCGGTAAAAGTGGAGGAGACGGAACAGAAAGATATCCCAAATACTAAACTGAACCGGGTAGCGGAACTGGAAAACTGTATTCTGTTTGAAGATGACCATATGCTGATCCTTAACAAACCATCGGGCACAGCAGTTCACGGTGGTAGTGGTTTAAGCTTCGGAGCCATCGAAGCACTTCGTGCACTCAGACCTCAGGCACGCTTTCTGGAGCTGGTACACAGGATTGACCGTGACACCTCAGGCATTCTGCTGGTGGCAAAGAAACGTTCAGCGCTTCGTCATCTGCAGGCTCAGTTCAGAAACAAAACGGTTCAGAAATACTACTTCGCACTTGTTATGGGGCATTGGAAAAACAGCTGCCGTGTCGTTAACGCTCCTTTGCTGAAAAATGAAGTAAATAGCATCGTGCGTGTTAACCCGAACGGTAAACCGTCAGAAACCCGCTTTAAGATCCTGGAAAAATTCTCTGACGCCACTCTGGTTCAGGCAAGCCCGATCACCGGCAGAACTCACCAGATCCGCGTACACACCCAATACACAGGCCACCCAATCGCCTGGGACGACAGATACGGCGACAGAAGATTTGATGCCTATACCGGAAAGTTTGGCCTGGACAGGCTTTTCCTGCATGCCGCAAATATTAAGTTTATCCACCCGGGAACGGAGAAGGAGATGGATATTTCGGCACCGATGGGGGGGAAATTGGAGAAGGTGTTGGAAGGGCTTCGGAAGGTTGGCCCTAGGCCCTAGGTTCGGGCTTCGCCCTGCTGGTCCCTGGGAAGTGCGTAGAACAAAAAGCTAGCATTGTCCTAGGGCCGAGGGCCTTCAACCCAAAATTCTAACCCCTTCCCGCCCCAACATATCCACAAGCGTAATCAACGGCAACCCAACCAAGGTATTAGGGTCTTTCCCCTCCAGCCTCTCAAACAACGCAATCCCCAGCCCTTCGCTTTTAAAACTTCCCGCGCAGTAAAGCGGCTGTTCTTTATCTACATAGTTTTCAATCTGAGATTGGCTCAATTGCCTGAAATGAACAGTAAACGTATCCATTTCGACCTGTTCAGTGCCGGTTTTGCTGTTATAAAGGGCGATTCCGGTGTAGAAGGTGATTTTCTGGCCGCTGGCGTCTGAGAGTTGGCGTATGGCTTTTTCTCTGGTTAGCGGTTTGCCTATTATTTTATCGTTAATTACGCATACCTGATCAGAGCCGATAAACAGAGCCGGTTTGTCTGTATGGCAGCTTTTTGCTTTGCTTAATGCCAGTCTTTTGACCAATAATTCCGGAGTTTCATTAACAAGTGGTGTTTCATCGCAGTCGGGACTGGCAATGTCGAAATCAAGTCCTAGTTTATCCAGAATGGACTTTCTGAATGGAGAGGTTGAAGCAAGGATTAGCGGTAAATCTGGCATAGTAAAAGTGCTATTTATAATACGATTGAGTCATATTAATCTGAAAAGAAAAAAAGCGTAAGTTTTTTACCTTTATCCTTTGACTCGAAGAGAATAGAAGGCTAGAATTCGCGCCCTATGCAAAAGGTAAAAATACCGCGAACGGTTGACCCATCCAAAGCGGCTCAGAAGAGACTTGATTATGTTGGTAGCATTCAGGTCAGTCTTTTGAAGCGTTTAGCGGAGTCAGTCGAAGGCGTAAAACGCGACGCAGAAGTCTCATTGTCATTTGAGCTGGATGAACAGCGATTAGTCGTTATCTCTGGTAAAGCTAACGTCGAAGTCGATTTAGAGTGTCAGCGTTGTAACGAGATTTTCACACACGAGTGTGAAGTCCAATTCACTTATACACCGTATTACAGTGCTAAAAGTGAAGAGGATGCACCGGAAGAGTACGATTTGGTAGATCTGAACGAGTACGGTGAAGTCGATCTCATACAACTGGTTGAAGACGAGTTCATTCTGGGATTGCCTCAGGTAGCAATGCACGACGAAGCGGATTGCAGCGTTGATTCAAGCAACTTGGTGTTTGGTGAACTTCCGAAGGAAACTGAGGAAGAGAAACCGAATCCGTTTGAAGTTTTAAAGAATTTAAAGCGTTAAAGTTTTAAGTTAAGACATAGGAGTAGGGTCAATGGCCGTACAAAAAAACCGTAAAACTCGTTCTAAGCGTGGTATGCGTCGTTCACACGATGCCCTAACTACAGCTGCTCTGTCTGTAGACGCAACTTCAGGTGAAACTCACCTGCGTCACAACATGACTGCTGACGGTTACTACCGTGGCAAGAAGGTTATCAACAAGTAAGGTTGACCTTTGCAAAATATTACCGTTGCACTTGATGCAATGGGCGGGGATTTCGGTCCTCGCGTAACAGTGCCTGCCGCCGTGCAGGCACTGTCGCATTTCCCAGAGCTAAAAGTGATCCTAGTGGGTGATCAAGAGACGATCACCAGTCAATTATCTCAAATCGGTTATGTGCCGGGCACAAGACTCACTATCAGGCACAGTGACCGAGTCATCTCTAATTCTGAAAAACCTTCTCTCGCCTTGCGTAACAGTACAGATACATCCATGCGTATTGCATTGGATCTGGTTGCGGACGGAGAGGCCGATGCCTGTCTGAGCGGTGGCAACACAGGTGCCTTGATGGCACTTTCCCGGTTTAGGCTAAAACTGCTTCCCGGCATAGAAAGACCGGCGTTGGTGTCTGCACTGCCAACCGCTCTGGGGAACAAAACCTGGATGCTGGATTTAGGGGCTAACGTTTCTGTCGATGCTGATACGCTTTTCCAGTTTGCCGTCATGGGTTGTGCCTTGGCAGAAGAGCACTTGAATCGCCCTGCGCGCGTCGCCATCTTAAATATTGGCGAGGAAGATATTAAGGGCAACGATTTAGTGAAGCGCTGCGCAGAATTATTAAATCAGATCAGCTCAGTAAACTATATCGGCTTTGTAGAAGGTGACCAACTGCTGCACGATGCAGCAGACGTTGTCGTTTGTGACGGCTTTGTGGGCAATGTCTGCCTGAAAACCTGTGAAGGTGTGGCGCATCTGTTTATTGGCAAGCTAAAAGAGCATATGGCAACGCCCAACCTGAAGGGCTGGATAGCAAGAAAATTGTTCTCAGAGCTATTTACTGAGCTAAAAACCCTGAACCCCGACCAGTATAACGGCGCAAGTTTGTTAGGATTGCGCGGCATTGTAATAAAAAGTCACGGAAGTGCAGATATTCCTGCTATTATCAACGCCATAGGTGAAGCGGTACTGGAAGTGAAAAGACAGGTACCCGGACGTATAAGCGATCGTTTGGAAACGGTTTTACTCGAGAGGCATTATTAGTCTTCATGTTTAGCAAAATTTTAGGAACAGGCAGCTACCTGCCATCTCAGGTGCGTTCAAACGCAGACCTGGAGAAAATGGTAGATACAAGCGATGAGTGGATCGTTCAGAGAACCGGCATTAAAGAGCGCCGTATTTCAGCAGAAGATGAAACCGTTGCTGATATGGCAGCAAAAGCGGCGCAAAATGCCATAGATATGGCAGAAATCGATAAAAACGATATCGATATGATCATTGTTGCAACTACCAGTGGTTCTCACGCATTCCCATCTGCAGCGTGTCAGGTGCAGGAGCAGCTTGGAATTAAACATTGTCCGGCTTTTGATATGGCAGCGGCATGTTCGGGCTTTGTGTATGCATTATCTGTTGCTGATCAGCATATTAAAACCGGCATGTGCAAAAACATTCTGGTTATTGGCGCCGATGCACTTTCGAAGACCTGTGACCCGACGGATCGCTCAACCATTATTCTGTTTGGTGATGCTGCCGGAGCAGTGGTGGTTGGAGCAAGTGAAGAGCCGGGCATTCTGTCGACTCATATTAATGCCGATGGCCGCTTTGGCGATCTGCTAAGCCTTAAATATCCAGAGCGCGTTATCGATGAAAACAACGCCTTTGGTGATGATATCAACAGCTGGCTGCATATGGCTGGTAATGAAGTGTTTAAGGTAGCGGTAACCCAGCTTTCACGTCTGGTAAAAGAGACATTAAAAGCCAACGATATGGATAAGTCCGAGCTTGACTGGCTGGTTCCTCATCAGGCTAACATGCGTATCATTACTGCGACAGCGAAGAAATTGTCTCTGGACATGAAGCAGGTAGTGGTAACCTTGGACCGTCATGGCAATACCTCTGCGGCAACCGTACCGACAGCGTTAGATGAAGCTGTGCGTGACGGACGAATCAAACGCGGCCAGACAATGCTTCTTGAAGCATTTGGCGGCGGCTTCACCTGGGGATCTGCACTGGTCAGATTCTAACCGAATTAAATTTAAGGGTGGCTCCAGCCATCCTTTTCATATTGCGTGCTTAAGGAAAAATAACTATGAGCAAGTTTGCTATCGTATTTCCGGGTCAGGGCTCTCAGACAGTTGGGATGTTGGCTGAACTTGGTGAACAGTACGAAGTTGTAAAGAACACATTTGCAGAAGCGTCAGAAGTTCTGGGCTACGATCTTTGGGCTTTGGTTCAGAATGGTCCAGCGGAAGATCTGAATCAGACTCACCGCACTCAGCCTGCACTGCTGGCTTCTTCTGTAGCAATCTGGCGTGTATGGCAGGAGCAGGGGCTTGAGCAGCCTGCAAACCTTGCAGGTCACAGCCTGGGTGAATACTCAGCACTGGTATGTGCTGGCGTTATCGACTTTAAAGATGCAATCAAGCTGGTTGAAAAGCGTGGTCAGCTAATGCAGGAAGCGGTACCGGCAGGCGTTGGTGCTATGTTCGCAATCATCGGCCTTGATGATGAAAGCATTGCAAAAGCTTGTGAAGAAGCGGCACAGGGTGAAGTGGTATCACCGGTTAACTTTAACTCTCCTGGTCAGGTAGTTATCGCAGGTAACAAAGATGCCGTTGAGCGTGCAGGTGCGCTTTGTAAAGAAGCAGGCGCGAAGCGTGCTCTTCCTCTTCCGGTTTCAGTGCCTTCTCACTGCGCACTAATGAAACCTGCAGCTGAAAAGCTGGAAGTTGCACTGCAAGATATTGAATTTAATACTCCTGTCATCCCGGTGATCAACAATGTTGATGTTATCGCTGAGACTGACCCGGCTAAAATCAAAGCCGCTCTGGTAAGACAGCTTTACAGCCCGGTTCGCTGGACTGAAGGCGTTCAGAAGATGAGCGAAGACGGTGTTGAGAAACTGCTTGAGCTTGGTCCGGGCAAGGTTCTGACAGGTTTGACGAAACGTATTGTAAAAACACTTAGCGCAGCAGCGGTAAATGACGCTGCATCTTTAGACGCTGCTAAGTAAATTGAGGTGATAACAATGATGCTAGAAGGCAAAATTGCTTTAGTAACTGGTGCAAGTCGCGGTATTGGCCGTGCAATCGCGGAACTTTTGGTTGAACGCGGTGCCACAGTTATTGGTACAGCAACCAGTGAAAACGGTGCAGCTGCGATCAGCGAATACCTTGGCGACAAAGGCAAGGGTATGGCTCTGAACGTGACCCAGCCAGAGTCTGTTGAAGCTGTTCTTAAAGCAATTAATGAAGAGTTTGGCAGTGTTGATATTCTGATCAACAATGCTGGTATCACCCGTGATAACCTGTTGATGCGTATGAAAGATGACGAATGGACAGATATCATGGATACTAACCTGACGTCTATTTTCCGTCTTTCTAAAGCAGTTCTGCGTGGAATGATGAAAAAACGTAACGGACGTATCATTAATATTGGTTCAGTTGTTGGTACTATGGGTAATGCTGGTCAGGCCAACTATGCAGCAGCTAAAGCTGGTGTTATTGGTTTTACCAAGTCAATGGCACGTGAAGTGGCTTCACGTGGTGTAACAGTGAACACTGTTGCTCCAGGTTTTATTGAAACTGACATGACAAAAGCGCTGAACGATGACCAACGTGCTGCTACACTATCTCAGGTGCCTGCAGGTCGTTTGGGCGATCCTCGTGAAATTGCGACAACAGTGGCATTTTTAGCATCAGATGATGCTGCTTATATCACTGGTGAAACACTTCACGTGAATGGTGGAATGTACATGGTTTAAGTTTTGTCTAAAAATTAGGCATGACTTAGGTCAAAAATGTATGTAATTTCGGTTAAATTCGTGAAATTTGTGGTTTGACCAGCAAGGTCGGTCTTGCAACTTTCAAAAGTTTGAATAAACTACGGAAAACATCGCATTGAGCGAATCTGTAAAGGAAAAGAAAAAATGAGCAACATCGAAGAACGCGTAAAGAAAATCATTGTTGAACAACTAGGTGTGGATGAAGCAGAAGTTAAAAACGAAGCTTCTTTCGTTGATGATCTAGGCGCTGACTCTCTGGACACAGTTGAGCTGGTAATGGCTCTAGAAGAAGAATTCGACACTGAGATTCCAGACGAAGAAGCAGAGAAAATCACTACTGTTCAAGCTGCAATCGACTACGTAAACAGCGCTCAGTAATATTATTCTCTTCCAGGCGGTCACCTTGACCGCCTGAGTTCTATCTAAACCTTTATCCTCTCTTTTTAAATCAATTCCGGAGAATAATATCGTGTCCAAGCGTCGCGTCGTTGTCACTGGCATGGGTATGTTGTCACCGGTCGGCAACACAGTAGAATCTTCATGGAAGGCCCTGCTAGAAGGTCAAAGTGGTATCACAACTATTGAGCACTTTGATGCATCAGAATTCTCAACTCGTTTTGCAGGTATGGTTAAAGACTTTAACTGCGAAGAGTATATGTCTAAAAAAGATGCTCGTAAGATGGATCTGTTTATCCAGTACGGTATCGCAGCCGGTATTCAGGCTATCAATGACTCAGGTCTGGAAATCAACGCTGAAAACGCACCACGCGTTGGTGTCGCGATTGGTTCAGGTATTGGTGGTCTGGGCCTGATTGAAGCAGGTCATAAGGCTTTGGTTGATAAAGGCCCGAAAAAAATCAGTCCGTTTTTCGTTCCTTCAACAATCGTAAATATGATTGCTGGCCACCTTTCTATTATGAAAGGCATGCGTGGTCCGAATATCGCTATTTCTACAGCATGTACAACAGGTCTTCATAACATTGGTCACGCTGCACGTATGATTGCATACGGCGATGCTGACGCAATGGTTGCCGGTGGTGCTGAAAAAGCGTCTACACCTCTTGGTATGGGCGGGTTTGCTGCTGCAAGAGCGCTTTCAAGCCGCAATGACGAGCCTCAGAAGGCTTCTCGTCCTTGGGACAAAGACCGTGACGGTTTTGTTCTTGGTGACGGTGCGGGCATGCTGGTACTGGAAGAGTACGAACATGCGAAAGCACGTGGTGCTAAGATCTACGCTGAGCTTGTAGGCTTTGGTATGAGCGGTGACGCTTACCATATGACAGCGCCAAGCGAAGACGGTTCTGGTGGCGCACTGGCAATGGAAGCGGCTATGCGTGACGCTGGTATCTCTGGCGAGCAGATCGGCTATGTAAACGCACACGGTACTTCTACTCCGGCTGGTGACGTTGCTGAGCTTAAAGGCGTGAAGCGTGCTCTTGGTGAAGAGGCGTCTAAGAGCGTACTGGTTTCTTCAACTAAGTCTATGACTGGTCACCTTCTGGGTGCTGCTGGCTCTGTTGAAGCTATCATCACAATTATGTCTCTGGTTGATCAGATGGTTCCGCCAACAATCAATCTGGATAACCCGGATGAGGGTTGTGATATTGACCTTGTTCCACACACGGCTCGTAAAGTAGAGAACATGGAATATGCTCTGTGTAATTCATTCGGCTTTGGTGGTACGAACGGTTCTCTAATCTTTAAGAAGATCGCTGAATAAAGATTGGTTTTGCTCTCAGAGTAAAATAAACTTGTTTTAAAGCGGCTTGATGCTTAGCATTGAGCCGTTTTTTGTGTTTATGGGTTCTGGGCCCTGGGAACGGACTTCGTCCTATAGGTCCTGGGACTTTGCCTCTATTGGTATTGAGGGGAACTGGGGTGTTCCCCGGAGCGGATGGTGAAGGACTGCATGATTCTGGTTAATGGAAAACTAAGCGAGTCAATTTCAGTAAGGGATCGTTCATTCCAGTACGGAGATGGCTGTTTTACCACCATGCGGACTTTCGATGGCCGGGTGCAGAACTGGCCGCTTCATATTGAGCGGATGCAGGCTTGCCTTGAACTGTTGGCAATTCCCGGGCCCGACTGGGACACGGTGAGCGGTTGGCTGGAAAAAGCCGCTTTTACCGATGGCTATGCAGGGTTAAAGCTGCATATCAGCAGAGGTGAGGGGGGGCGGGGTTATAGCCCGGCCGGTGTTAGTCAGCCTACTGTGACCATTAGCGCTTTTCTTTTCCCTGAGCATTATTACTACTGGCGGGACAACGGCGTTGAGCTTGGCGTTTGTGAGCGCAGACTCGGGCTGAATCCGTTACTGGCAGGCCATAAACATAATAATCGCCTGGAGCAGGTGATCACAAAAGCGGAAGTGGATGAAAAGGGCTTGCTTGATGCTCTTGTCCTGGACATTCAGGGGCATGTGGTTGAAACCACAATGGCAAATATTTTCTGGAAGAAAGGCAATACCCTTTATACACCGAGCACGGATATGTGTGGTGTTGCCGGAGTGATGCGGAGGCTGGTTATTCAGGCTGCACCACAGCTCGGATTAGAAGTGCAGATAGGTGATTTCACGCTGGATCACCTGGACAGTGCTGACGAAGTCTTTATGACAAATTCAATACTGGGGATAGCCCCGGTAACTAAGATACAAAACCGCTGCTTTGAGATAGGTGCGGTTACACGAAGTTTTCAGGAGAATCAGAATTCGTGATTAAGAAGTTATTTTTGCTGGTCTTACTGGCAGCTGCCATTGCTGGTGGCGCTGTTTTTTATGGCCTGCAACAGGTTAATCAGTATCTGGGTCAGCCGATGGCACTGGATTCAGCTGAAATCATTACCATCAAAAGTGGCAGCAGCTTCCAGTCCGTTCTCAGACAGCTTGAGGAAAAAGAGTGGATAAAGCCAAGTGACTATTCACGATTTGTACGTCGCGTAAGGCCGGAACTGGTCAAACTCAAGGCCGGTACATTCCAGCTTCAGCCCGATATGACTCTGGCACAGGCGCTGGCATTTCTTATCGACGGTAAAGAGCATCAGTTTGCGATTACCTTTGTGGAAGGAAGCCGTTTTAGCGAATGGCGTGAAATCCTTAACTCTGCCCAGTTCCTGACTCACGATACCAAGGCGCTTTCTGAAGCTGAGATCGCGAAAAAGCTTGGACTGGATAAAGAAAAGCTGGAAGGCTTGTTTCTGGCTGAGACCTATCATTACACTGCCGGTACTTCTGATCTTGAGATATTAAAGCGCTCTAACGATAAACTGACTAAGGTGCTTGAAAGTAGCTGGGAAGCAAGACAAGACAAGCTTCCGCTAAAAAGTGCTTATGATGCCTTGATTCTGGCATCAATTATTGAAAAAGAGACCGCTGTGGAGTCGGAGCGGACCACGGTTTCGTCGGTATTTAACAACCGTCTAAAGCGCGGAATGCGCCTACAGACAGACCCGACAGTGATCTACGGAATGGGCGATAAATACAAAGGGAATATCCGCAAGAAGGATCTTCAGACGCCCACTGCGTATAATACCTACGTGATTAAAGGCCTGCCGCCAACGCCGATAGCGATGGCGGGTGAGGCTTCTATCAAAGCTGCTTTAAACCCTGAGAGCACAAAGTATCTCTACTTTGTCGCCAGCGGAAAGGGTGGCCATGTATTTTCCAAGACTTTGACCGAACATAACCGTGCAGTTCGTGCATACCTGAAACAGTTAAGAAAAAAGAAATAATGAAAGACGCGAAATTTATTGTAGTAGAAGGACTGGAAGGTGCATTATTTTTGGTTTGATATTTATGTAAACCAATTGATATTATTTTTGGTTGTGATATAATGTAAACCAATGAGAGATGGTTTTGAGTGAGGTTATATGAATTCAGGCTGCATGATTGTTTGTGATGGTAGTAATGGTGCAGGGAAAAGCACGGTTATTAAGTCAATCAATGATTATCTGCTATCAGTAGGTCGGGAAGTCGTTTTAAGCAGAGAGCCTGGAGGAACACCCATTGGTGAGAAGGTGCGAGAAATCATTCTTAGCCCTGATACCCCTGAGATGTGTGATACTACTGAATTATTGTTGTTTGCCGCATCTCGCGCTCAACATGTTCAAGAGAAAATACTACCCAGTATTGAGAGCGGGAAGATTGTTCTTTCTGATCGTTTTGAGTCTGCTACTGTTAGTTTTCAGCATTACGCTCGTGGCTTACCTCTCCCACTAATTGATCAACTTAACGAAATCGCGCTCAACGGCTTTAGAGCGGATATGACAATCATCCTTGACCTTGATCCAAGAGTGGGTCTGGAACGTGTTAACATGCGTGGTGATGGATTAGATCGTCTAGAGATGGAAAAATTAGAATTTTTAGATAAAGCACGTAACGGCTATTTAGAACAAGCATCTAAATATCCTGAGCGTTTTGCAATTGTAGATGCGTCTCAGCCACTGGCGGCAGTTATAGAGGACGTTTTATCTATTGTTAAAGAAGTTATTCAGATTTAACCTCTGGGGGCTTTGTTAGATGGCTTATCGTTCTATCTATAGAGAAGTTCAAACCGCCACATCTCGTTGTGGAAAATCGATCCCTTGCAATTACGTTGAACATACTCGCTTTAGTAGTGAATGTGATTTCTGTTTAGGTCTGCATTATCTCTTTGTTGCCTTTGCCCCTGAACGTAGTTATTCAAAAGTTTACGAAATAAGAAAGTCTATCAATGTACTACTAAGCTTTCTAATTGAATATGAAAGAAAAATCCCTCAAACATTACACCTGACTTCCCTAGAACGGCTCACGGCAGAGGTTTTCAGGCAGTTTGATCTCTATTGCAAAAAAACAAAGGCTCCTAAAAATTGTGCGGGGCGCTTAAAAGGAGCTTTTGAGTCTGTTGCAAATAGCACTGATGATGGTATGCCGTTATTAGTTTTCCCCCTGCTTAAAGCACAGGAGAGTGATCCGTCTGAACCATTATCAAAAGATGGCTTTGATAACTTAAGTGATGCGCTGAGAACACATATTGATAAGCTTTCAGAAAAACTTGAATTCAGGAAGCGTGTAAGCGAGGCACAACCATATAGTATTGACGAGATTAATGTACTTATGGCGGAGGTGAGTGGTTCACCTCGCTCTTGGGAGCCTTCAGACGAACGAGCATTTAAAACGTTATTAGAACAAGGACACCCCTTGGCAGTGCCTATGGTTGAGTATATTGAGACTGCTCGTGACCATCCTAACTACGCTACTGACCCTCTGCATGCGATTTATCGGCGTTATGAAGATGCTCATCAAAAAATGAGGGATAAAAAAGCTGGGCGACCAGTATTTAGCTCAGACAACTTGTTTAATAAGTATTTCCCCAATTATGCAGATCAGGCAGCTATTGCCCTCTTCCTTATGACTCAAACAGGTTGGAATAAGGAAACAGTGCTTGCTATTGATACTGAAAACTATATAGATACTATGACAGGGGCGCTTAATACAGATTTGACGCTAATCTTCTCAGAGAAGCAAAAGTCTCAGAGCACCAATTTGCCATTTTTCAATCCCAAATCTTTTACATCGCCAACCAGCAAGACAGATAAGTACTCTTCTTATAATCTTATTGAGATTGCGAAAAAATTATCCAGTGCTTTTGAAGGGATAGAATATGACTCTGGAAAAGATATCGAACACAACCCTCTCTTTTCATGTATAAAACCCGTTAATAAGTGGAAAGGTAGCTGCAAAACAAATACATATGTAGGTCGTCATACTACGTTACTACAGAAAAAGGCTTGGATTGATGGTGTAAAGAATTTTTTGGAGCAATACGAGATCTATGACGATGGTAATAGAATCGTAAGTGCAAAAGATTTGACTCAACGCCTAAGACCTACATGGATAAGGCATGTTCGAGATAAGAAGAAAAAGCCACTAAGTCTAGTTGCTCTGGAGCAGGGGCATTCAAGCTTAGAAACAACAGATGTACACTACGATAGCTCAGGTGTAGCAATTAAGAAACGAAGAGAGCGATTAAGTAATGAACTAGAGCTGCTCGTAAAACGCTTGCGCGAGCGAAAATTCAAAGGTCTGCTGAATAACCAGCACAAAAATAACACTAATACGCTAAATCTACGATTTTTCACCATTCCAGGGCATGAACTACCTTTATGGGCTTGTGCTGATTCTTACAAACCAGATTGGCCTGAAAGCGAAACAATACCTATAGGACAAAAATGTAGTTCCATACATAAGTGCTTGTTTTGTAGTCAGGTATGCATTTTTGAAGACTCACTCCCTTATTTGATTCAACGAGAGATTCAGATTCAGGATGAATCTGATGAAAATGATGAGCTTGAGATTATTCGGTATATTTTAGATCAATGGGGGGATGAGAGAGCTTTGAAGAAGGCAGCTAGATATCAGCGGAGGCACCCTGGGTTGCTGCCTATTAATTTACAGTCTCTTTCGATACTTTTTGAGGATGACTAATGGCTAAGAAATGTTTTGATGAGAAGGACTCTTTAATCCGTAGTCTAGAAAGATACGAGGCAGATGCAAACGAAGCTGCAACTGAAACTCTGGACTCGCTAGAACGATTGTTTGATGCGGAAAGTGATATAGGGTTTCATGGTAGTTTAGTTGCTCGCCTTAATGAAGCACCCGATGGTTCCTTTTATATTACTGATAAGTCGAAATATTCTTCCAATTCTTGGGTGCTGCCTATTCAGCAGTCTAATATTGTTTTTAACAGCGACATAACAGGTGCAAATGCACTGTTTCGAGCTTTAGCATACTACTTAACACCTGACTTTAACCCTTTTGGACGCATAACTAGTTACAACTCTACGCGCACGTACACATCCTGTTTTCCCTATCTTGAAAAGTTCCTGTTTTTGCCCAATGCGCTGGGTTGTGAGGCTTCTGATCTTAATGTGATAACCCCACGCTTGTTAAATGAGGCTCTAGATAGAGCAAAAGAGCACTCAGCAAGGGCGTATAGTTTTACCTATTTTCTAATTTGTTTTTGGATTTCGATATCTGACCAAAAATTACTCCCCTCTGTTCATACATTATCTGTTTCATTAAAAAAAATACGAACCAAAGAACGCTATCAGGATATTCAGGCTGCAATTGCAAAAGAACGTGTGGGATGGAAACCTCTTTCCGAAGAAGAACTTGAGTTGTTAGTAGAGCACGCATTGTTCTGGTCAGAGAAAGCTCTACCAGAGATGTTAAGGATAGCATCTTACCTAGATGAAATTGGTGCTTCAACGCAAAAGCACAAAGCTTATATGCGTAGAACAAGAGATACAAAGCTTGAACAATTACTAGGTACAAAAATAGATGGTGTAGTAATTTGCGGATTCAATTACCGTGTCCGCGAGTTGGAACAACAGCAAGGTAGATATGTATACGAACATCATTCTTATAGTTGGAGAAGATCCTTCAAGCTTGCGGTGGATAAGATCTTAGAAAGTATAATTATCCTACTCTCGCTTATCACAGGAATGCGAAATCGTGAGATGGGGATCTTGAAGTTTGAAGATATTACCAAGTCTGAAGATGGAGAAAATTGGATTCTGAACATAACTCGCTTTAAGACAGGCAGCGATCCGAATTATTTTGGAGAGCATGATTATATCCCTCTTCCAGACTTTATTGGTGAAATAATTTCTGATTACAAAACATTGCGAGAGTTTGTTGAACAGTTCAGTGTAAAGCGGGAATTACTGTTAACCACTGTGCACGATTCGCGTGAAGAGAGTGAGAAGACCGATACCGCTAGAGGCATTCGCAGAACTTTATCAAGAATAGGGGAATCTCTTGGTATTGATGATTCGCTTCATCATCATCGCTTTAGAAAAACGATAGCAGAGATCTTGATTAAGAGGTCAGAACGAAATATTGATTTAATCAGGATGCTCTTTGGTCATAAAAGTTATCGTATGTCATTAAAGTATATTGCTCGTAACCCATATCTGATTGAGTCTGTAGTAGATGCTTTGAGTGAACATTACACGGAAGATTTTATTCACATTGTAAATTCAGTAAGAAAAGGCGGGTATTCTGGTGAGGCTGCTGGTCGTATTGCTGCTATGACTCAAGATGCCTATGAGTTTAAAGGAACATTAATTCGGATGTCTGTAAGGCGCTATATTGCCTACCTTTTAGAGGCAGGTGAGCCTATTTTTATCAAAAGGACAACTCTTGGCACATATTGTGTTAGCACCGACAAATATTCTGAATCACATAGACCACCTTGTATATCACATATAGGAAATGGAGAATCTGCTTCTCCTGATGTTTCAAACTGTCAACTGGATTGTAAGAATGCAGTGATACTTGAAGACGCTAAAGATGCGTTAGAGTCTAACATTCGCTTTTACGAACAGATGCTAAGTGAGGGGTTGTCAGAAAAAGCAAGGAAGTATTTTAAATTGCAGCTTCAGGCAAACCAAAAACACTTAAGTAAACTAAATACCACAGGTTGTGTCTCCCAAACTGAAGTTTCAGAGGCTAGTTCATGAGTTCAGAAGGCACTGAAAGGAAAATCATACAGTCAATAGCAGAGCATTACTTGGGTGATGGAATGCGGAAATTGACTATACAAGAGGTGTCGGAGAAGGCAGGAATCTCACGACAGTCATTCAATAGATTCTATAAACACCTAAAACCCTACGTGCTGGGGCAGAAGCCAATCGAAACCCTTATTGATAACGGTAGTGAATACCAGACATTGCTGGCTAAGAGTCAAGAGCGCATCAGGCAGTTGAGTTTAGAGGTGGAGAAACTGAGAACCGAATATACAGACTATACGAAAGAAGTTGAACTTCAGTATATAACGACACTGATGATTAACGACACGACACTGCATGAAACAAATGAAGTACGAACAACATTGGAAAAACAGGCTCTACACAATGAAAAACTTATCAATCAGGTTCAAAATCTAGAGCGTGAACTGACCCTTGAAAAAGTACGGTCATTATCTGAAAGTAATGAAAACGGTACGAGTAAAGTTGTTGAGTCAGAACTAATTCCAATTACGCCCAATCTAAAACCAGTGTTTGCTAATTATCTTCAAAATAAAGATTTGGATGTTTACGAAGATGAAAAAGATACAGCTATAGATAGAATTCTGAAAAAAATTAATAAGTTATCTGCTATTGGAAGTCCGCAAGTCACGTTGTTTATAGATCGTTATATGTGCAGCTTTCAAAAGTTCACTGAAAGCAGACAATACATTTCGGGAGATCCCGCAATAGTTGTACAACTTCCTTTATTTACGAGAACAGAACTAAACATTTTCAAGAGCAAAATACTTTCAAATGCAAGAGTTGGGGTCGTTTTTCCATTCTGTGACAGCGAATCCGTTTTGAAATCCCAAAGAGTCTTTCAGTTTAGAGATGTGCCCGACATTGAGTTCACTGCCGCAGACGAGATGACACCTCCTTTGATAAAGGACGGCTATGACTCTGTGGTTATGTTTAGAGTTCGCCAGGGTGACTAAATGATTTCTATTGACAAAAAGCTTATCAGCTACCAAAACTTAGAGTCTGGCAGAAACATGCAGCACCATGTTCTCATTGCGAATGTTTCAGATAAGCGCATCCTTTTAAGTCATGCAAATCTATTTCTTAGCGAAAACGCCAGATCTTCTGTTGAAACATCAAGCAGATATTCTAGTATTATTTCAAAGTTTTACCGATATCTTTCCACACAAATCAAGTACCGTGATTTGGATGTAGGTCAATATCACGTTGTTGCTGATAATCGCGATATTAAGCGTTGGCAAGTCGATAGGCAAATTGAGCGAACCAAGCGCCAAAGCATCAAACCGTCTTCTGAAACAATTTATGAAGAAGCAAAAACTTTGCTCGTATTTTTCAGTTGGATTAAAGAGTCGGGCTATGAAACCAATGTTTCAGTAATAAAGAAAACTTGGTGTCCAAACTTCAAAAGTGAACACATGCTTAATTATGTAACGCGCCAATCGTCCGTAAAGATCGATGGTAAAAACATAACTGTTTTAGATAAGGAAGGTCGGCAGAAAAAAGCAAAATCACTCATCACCAATTCAGAAATTAGGTTATTGATACAGTCTTATCGTGATCCTGTTTATGCGGCAATATTTAAGTTAGCTCTTGGAACGGCGATGCGTCCAATGGATCTCTGCAATTTCCCATACTTGGGAAATGGTAGAAACAAGCACATAATGCCCTTTTCTGAAATGAGGCAAGTCGAGAGTGCTACTGTTGATTATACTATTTCAGGCAGTAAAGGTAACAAATCAAGAACGATCAAAATCAACAAAGCTGATTTGAAGGCATTAGAAGAATACTATATTAAGCCTTATTATTTTTCCCGTGTTGCTAAGTATGAAAAGAAGTATGGGAAAGAATGCCCACCGTCTATTCTCTTCCTGACAGACAGAGGCACCCCTGTCACACCAGATCGAATTGCATCAAGAACCTTTGATGCAAAGGAGGCTATAAAAGTTAAAGATCCATCCTTTCGTGACTCGGTAAAATTCTATGATGCTCGACATTGGTGGCCTACGATGTTCTTGGTTAAGTTTTTTGGAGATCGCCTGCTTACTGAGTCAGCAGATGCTCTTTATATTGCTGCGGCTGAGGCTCTAACAAATCAAATGGGGCATGAAGACATCGGAACAACATATAAATATTATGTTGACCTAGCGCGTGTACTGATGATGTCGCACAAGGGATATGTGGCTGAAATTATTACTGAAGACAATGAAAGTGTAATGGAATTCATTGATCGCATGGATGGTATCTAGGAGGGATTAATGGCAAGCGGACAACAAAAAGCCCAAAAAAACCTCGAAGCATTCGAAGTTTGGAAAGCAACACAGACTGACGATGACTTTAAGCAGATTATTTTCAGGGGGCACCTTAATCGCAACGAAGTTGCAAAAGGGGTTGGTTGTGGTAAATCTGCTCTTAATCAAAACCCAGCGCTTAGAGAAGCTCTCAAGGCGTTAGAGGATGAGTTACGGAAGAGAAGTGTACTCCCCCCTCTGACAGAATCTGCCAATAAGAGCCTGGATAAGCCAAAGCCCTATGACAACACCGCCAATCGTAACCTTCTCGCTTCAAAAAGAGTATCAGAGCTAGAAGCTGAAAACCTTGAATTGAAGGCTAAAGTGAATGAGCTTGAATATAAACTTAAACGCTTTGGTGAGCTTTCCGAAACCATATCTGAGATGGGGTTGATGCCACGATGAATACTATTGCAATGCATGAAGACCAAATGCGTGTGACAAGCATCCCGTACTGTTCAAAGCGCATTGTGATATTCAGAGGTGTACCTCTGGCGAAAAACTCATACAAAATTAACAGCGGTAAGTATTACGTCACCATTAAAGTCAACCCTGATAGCATCCCTGTGCAGCCTGCTCTGGGGCAACACTGGTTAGTAAAAGGTACACGACAGGTTCAAGACTTGGAGGCTGGTGATAGCGTAGTTCAGCAACACACTTACGAATCACCAGAGCATGTTGAGTGTTCCTTACCTGAAACTGGAGAGCAACTAATACGTTTTATCGGTAGAGATACTGAGTTCAAAGGTATTGGTGAGAGTAAAGCCAGAGAGCTTTGGAATTTTTTAAACAAGTCAGGCAAGGATTTTCATGCAACCTTGAGGAAAGACACACCAGAATCCAGAAAGTTGCTTAAAGAGATCCTGAGTGAAACTTCTATTGATGCGCTCTTTAGAGGTTATGGCAAATACACGAACCTACCCATGTGCAACTGGATGAGCAAGAAAAAGATACCAGCAAGCATACAGCAGCGCCTTTTAAAGCATCACAACGAAAAGTCGATCAATGCCATTGCACATAACCCTTATGTACTTATTGGGTTTGGTATGTCATTTAAGGATATTGATGAGATAGCAACTGATCCTAATAACAACTTCAAACTCAGCTTAAACGATGCTAGGCGCTTGAGTGCAGCCCTTGAAATGGCTATCCGAAAGGAAGTCGAAAAAGGTCATACATACACCACGAATGCTAAGGTTCGCCCTTATCTATCAAAACTACTTAAAGATAAAGAAATGGTGGCAGACGCATTCAAGGCTGGACATGACAAAGCTCAATATATTCTTAATCCAGACACTGGCACTTATCACCCAACCGCTCAACTATTAATGGAAAATGTCGTTGCTAAACGACTAAAAACACTGAATGAACGTAATGACTTATATGATGAAAACGCTAATGCGGCATACTGTTCTGCTGTTGCAGAGCTTCCATATGAACTAAATAAGAAGCAAATCGAAGCCGTGACGACCTGCCTAGATAACTCGGTAAGCTGTATTACAGGTGGTGCAGGAACAGGTAAAACTACAGTGCTCAGAACCGCACTCAGGGCTTTCCACAAAATGGGGTATGATATACACGCTGTCGCCCTTAGTGGTAGGGCAGCAATGCGTTTGCACGAATCGATTGGTTTTGTCACAGCCACCATTGCCAAATTGCTTCGTGATGAACCGATTGAGCCAAGTGCTGACACGCCTAATCACCTGCTCGTCATTGACGAAGCTAGCATGATTGATTTACCGACTATGTATCGTCTTGTCAATCACATGCATCCATCTGTGCGATTGATTTTTGCAGGCGACCCTGATCAGCTACCGCCGATAGGATGTGGTAAGGTGCTTGCGGATATCGTTGAGACAAAAACGATAGCCAATACCATGCTTGATATCGTCAAAAGGCAGGAGGGTTCAACTGGCATTCCTGAATATTCAAAGCTCATCAATCAAGGTGTTATGCCTGAACAACTGAGCACAGGTGCAATACATTTCCATCCAACAAGCAAGGATAAAATTGCTCAAACCTGCTGTGAGCTTTACCAGCAATCTCCTGAAAGTAGTCGTGTGATGGCTCCAACAAAGGCACTCGTTGCGGATATCAATAAGCTCACCCAAAATGCCATAAACCCAAACAGTGACAGTCTTGAGTTCGAGATTAATGGTGATAAATTCTTTTTACCGCTCAGCTTAAATGACGCGATTCTGTTTACTCAAAATCATTACGATAAGGGTATTCAGAACGGTTCTCTAGGTACACTAACAAGCGTAAAATCTACTGACGACAGTTATGGGGAGGTCACTCTTGACACTGGCGAAAAGGTCGAAGTGACACAATCAGTTTTGGACTGTATGGAGCTTGGCTACGCAATCACTCTTCATAAAGCCCAAGGTTCACAGTTTCCTCGCATTATCATCGCATTACAGAAGGGAAGAATTGTGGATAGAGCTTGGCTTTATACGGCAATAACCAGGGCTGAAAGTGAGATCCATATTGTCGGAAGTCATGCTGATATGAAGCAGATAACAGAAGCGCCTAGTCACTCTCACGAGCGAAATAGCTACCTGAAAGAGCTATTAAGTGCAGGATCTGCAATACCTAGATTACCCTGAGAAGCATTAATATCCCGATCCTTTTTCACACTACTACACTCAAATAGCCTCACATGTATAATGATTAACAAATAGTGACTAATTGAAAGGTGTTTTATGGCTGTAAACATTGAAGAACTTATAGACAAAATAAGAGCTGGAAAATACTCCTATCAACAACTGAACAATATACGAAAAAACGCTGAATCCAAAGGGTTTGCAGAGGTTATGTCTGTCTGTGATGAAATGTTAGCTCAAAGCACTAAAGCAAAACCAACAGGAAAACGAGCTTCTAAAAAAGATAGCGTAGCTAGCTCAAGGAAAGGGTTCGTGATCATGCAGTCTGCGTATGATGACGATTCAAATCTCATAAACCCCGAATTGATTAAAGTAGCTGAAGAGTTGTCTACCATTCCAAATGTAACTGACATTTCGATTCGGAAAACACAAGTAGTACTTTATTACAAAGGACGGCATTTTACGTCTGGGCAACGGCCTAAAAAAGATGTTTTTTGGGTATCCTGCTTGGATGAAACAAAAATTACAGATACCACTGTGAAGGGGTGGGCGCAACTGGGCGAAATTTATAGAGCCAAGTATTTCAACACTCACTATGTTGGTGTTAATGTTGATGAGTTAAGCAAGCTACACTCTGTTTTGAGCTGTATTGGATTCACCTGACAGGCTATTTTTGACAGGTATGTCCGCAGCCCGATCCAGCAAATTAAAGAGGTTTCATACAATCGAACTCAAATTTTTAATTTAAGCACTCGGTCGGGCGGTATCTATCCCTAAACCAATGTAGATACTCGAATGCAACATCATTAGAAAGATCGTGGTCACTGTAATAAAGGTCGGCAATATGCCCCTTAAACAGTTGATACTTCACAGCCCAGTTATCTTTCATCGAAGCTTCCCAACAAAAACCAAGCCAAAGAGCAGATCCAATTTTATCATTCTTATCAAGATCGCTATGGTCTGAAAAAGATGCTATGGCTTGATATTTAATACCATTTTCCATAGAAGAGACAGAAAGCAAACAAGTAGAATCACTTGATGTTTTTTCAGAACAAATTTCCCACCAAGCCTTGATAGACAAAGCACTAGCATTAAATGACAAAACAATCATAAACAATACGATAAAAACTTTTTTCATCAACACATGCTCACTTATTCCAGATCCAAATCTTCTTTCTCTCATAGTAATCATAACTTTCTGATCTTGATACTGAAGGATTTGGGGGCGATTTCATTAAAAATGTGACCAAAGGCAAAGTACCTAAGATAAAAATATTAACAAGGAAGATATCTACGAACTGTTTGAAAGCTTTAGGGTGTTGAGATTTTTTCTTTAACAGTGGGTAGGCTAAGCAAAAACTCACTATGATGTACAGGAAATACACAAGATAATAAATTAAGTCTTCCATTTAGCTCCTCCTGAACTAACTCACTACACTTTAGCACTAAATATTGACAGATATTGTGTTTATTACGTTATATCAGCAACTAAACATTAAAAATAGTCCTTCTATGGTCAGAGAAGTAGCTAACTGTGACTTGGGACTTACGTCATCACTTTACCTTGAGACTATGTTGTTAGTCTTTGACCATTTTAGGCTTTTAATGAGCAAGTCTTTTCTGAGTTTCCAGTAGGGGATCTAAACATTTGTCCAAATGCCAACGGGATGGTCAAGAAAAATCATAAACGCCTAGCGAGTAGCGAGCTGTGCGAGCGTCAGGAGTGGCTTTATTATTTTACTTTACCATCATTCTCTTAAATACCCTTTTGGCAGGGTGATGGTTTCACGCAGTGAGGCCATCACCTTGCTAAGACAAAGGGGAAGGGTTCAACAAGGTTTACGTTTTCTTTTTTCAAAGCTTTATGAGGGTAGCCTAACATGTGATAATCTGTTTACATTACAGCTTAATTTAGAGCTTTGTGGGGTAAGTTTACATTTCACACTAGAAATCCCACTTGAATTTGTCGCTCTATGCATGAAAGGTAGAAGAATGGTAGTTATCGGGGCTATTTCTTACATCACTCACTCACTCACTCTGTGGTTTACATGGTTTTTTTCCCAAAAATATGGTGCAGGAAAAAGCACCGCAATTGCAGCGATTGAGTCCGTTTTAAACCAGCATGGAATAGAAAATATCAGCAAAACCCGTGAGCCGGGTGGTACACCGCTTGCTGAAAAAATGCGTTCACTGATTAAAGAAGAGCACGAAGGTGAAGAGCTAAAAGACATTAGCGAACTGCTTCTGCTTTATGCAGCAAGAGCGCAACTGGTTGAGAATGTGATTAAACCTGCTCTGGAAAAAGGAAACTGGGTTATCGGTGATCGCCACGATATGTCTTCTCAGGCCTATCAGGGGGGCGGACGCCAGCTTGATAAAACGGTAATGGGAACGCTAAAGGATGTCACTTTAGCTGGTTTTAAACCGGACCTGACCCTTTATCTGGATATCGACCCGAAACTTGGTCTGGAACGTGCCAGAGGGCGCGGAGAGCTGGACAGAATCGAGAAGATGGATATCAGCTTCTTCGAGCGTACCAGAGAAAGATACCTTGAACTTGCCAGCAGCGATGAAACGGTTATCACAGTGAATGCAGGCCAGACGATAGAAGCGGTCACCGCTGATATTGTGGTGGCGCTGGAAAACTGGCTGAAGAGCTAAAGAGCCCGAAATGTCCGATGTTTATCCATGGCTGAAGCCGGTCTGGCAAAAATGGCAGCAGCTATCAGAATCCTCAAAAATACCCGGAGCTTTGCTCTGCTCAGCAGCAGAGGGGACAGGGGTGTCTCAGATAGTCAGCCTGCTGAGCCGGACGTTAGTATGTACTCACTCAAATGATGAGCCCTGCGGATTCTGTCACTCCTGCTCTTTGAGTGAAACAGAGAACCACCCGGATATCCACTGGATTAAGCCTGAAAGTCAGGGCAAGAATATTACCGTTGATCAGATTCGTGAGTGTAACCGTAAGGCGCTGGAGTCTTCTCAGTTAGGTGGCTACAGAGTCATTGTCATTTCACCTGCCGAGGCGATGAATGAATCTGCATCTAACGCCTTGCTGAAAACACTGGAGTCTCCACCGGAGCACTGTGTCTTCCTGCTTGTTTCCCATAACAGGGCTAAGCTGCTGCCAACGATTATCAGCCGTTGTCAGCTCTGGGATATTGCTGAGCCGGATATAAACGTCACCTACCAATGGTTGCAGCAAAACAGTAAAGCTGCCGTTTCCTACAATGGAATCCGGTTAAACCGTGGCGCACCGCTTAAGTCACTGGCTTTCTTCGACAACGGGGAATATGAAGTCTTTATTGAACTGGAAAATCGGTTTGCCGCCGAAATTGGCAACCCTTTCCCGGATACCGGGAAGTTATTTAAACTTATCAAAGATAACCCCTTAACCGGGATGTTCTGGCTGTCGGTGCTGCTAAGTGATGTTCAGAAGGTGCACTTTGGCTTAAATGAGCAGGGTATGTGCCTGAAAAGCCAGGATATTGCCAATGTGATGTCCTATCAGGCAGCTTATGATGCCCTGATTAAACTGAATAAAATAAGAGAGCAGTTAGCCACTTACAGCGGATTAAACGCTGAGCTGCTGTTTACTAACTGGATACTAGAGATATGTTTATAGATTCCCACTGTCATCTGGACAAACTGAACTACGACGAGCTACACGCAAATGTTGCTGAGGTGGTAAAGAAGGCCGGTGATGCAAAGGTAACAGAACTTCTTTCTGTTGGTGTGACTCTGGATGCTTTCCCGGAAATGATTCAGATGATCTCTGAGTTTGACAATGTGCACGCCTCATGCGGTGTTCACCCTCTGGATGTGGAAAGCCCGTTTGCTCTGGATGAGCTGCACCATTTTGCCAGTCATCCAAAAGTGGTTGCCATTGGTGAAACGGGCCTGGATTATCACTACAAACCAGAAACCAAAGAGCTGCAGAAGCTGAGATTTCAGCAGCAGGTTGAACTGGCGATTGACGTTCAAAAGCCACTGATTATCCATACCCGCGATGCCAGGGAAGATACGCTGGCAATCCTGAAAAACGGCGGCGCTGAAAAGTGCGGTGGTGTGATTCACTGTTTTACCGAGGATATGGACTTTGCAAAGAAGGCCATGGATCTTGGTTTCTATATTTCCGTGTCCGGTATTGTCACCTTTAGGCAGGCGGGCGCCCTGAAAGCTGTAGTAAAAGAGCTTCCACTGGACAGGCTGCTTATTGAAACCGACTCGCCATATCTGGCTCCGGTTCCTCACCGCGGCAAAGAAAATCAGCCGGCATATGTGGTGGAAGTGGCTCAGTATATTGCCCAGTTAAAGGGAATATCGCTAACGGAAGTGGCTGAAAAAACGACGGAAAACTTCCGGAATTTGTTTTTACCCCAATAATCCAGCTTAGTTCAGTAGTCATTCCTGCGAAGGCAGGAATCTGCTCACAGCGCGTTGTATGGTTGTCGGCTTGTTTCTCTCTACAGCGCGCAGACAACAGATCCCCGCCTTCGCGGGGATGACATCATTTTAGTTTATAAGCACCCAAAGAGAGTATCTGCTCTCTTTTTTAACGCCTATTTTCTGGCATTTCCCCCATTGTGAACTACATTCACCCCTGTAAGTACTTATAAAATAAACTTTCAGGAGCGTATACAATGGCTAACAATTTGTTTGCGAACCTGCAGAAAGTCGGTAAAGCACTGATGCTTCCGGTATCAGTACTGCCCGTTGCAGGTATTTTGCTTGGTGTCGGTGCCGCTAACTTTAGCTGGTTGCCGGATGTGGTTTCTAACATAATGGCGCAGGCCGGTGGCTCGGTATTTGGGCAGATGCCCTTATTGTTTGCCGTAGGCGTTGCCCTTGGTTTTACTCATAATGATGGTGTGGCCGGACTGGCGGCTATCGTCGGCTACGGCATTATGGCAGCGACCCTCGGGGTAATGGCCGGGGTTATGGGGGTTGATAAAATTGATACCGGTGTGCTTGGCGGGATCTTCTCCGGTGCAATAGCTGCCTGGGCCTTCAACCGTTTCTTCCGTATAGAACTTCCAGACTATCTGGGTTTCTTTGCCGGTAAACGTTTTGTTCCCATTATGACCGGTTTCTGTGCCATTGGTCTTGGTCTGATCCTTTCTGTTGTCTGGCCTCCGATTGGTTCAGGTATTGAAACTTTCTCACACTGGGCTGCGAATCAGAATCCGCAGGTGGCATTTGGTATTTACGGTATTGTGGAACGCGCGCTGATCCCATTTGGTCTGCACCATATCTGGAACGTGCCATTCTTCTTTGAAGCGGGTAGCTGCGTTAATGCAGCCGGTGAGCCTCAGACCGGTATTCTGACCTGTTATCTGGTTGCTGATGAAGCCTCCCGCGCTGCCGGTAATGGTTTCGGACAACTGGCAGGTGCCTATATGTTTAAGATGTATGGTCTTCCAGCTGCTGCTATTGCAATAGCCCATTCTGCTAAACCAGAGAACAGGGCTAAGATCATGGGTATTATGCTTTCAGCAGCCCTGACTTCATTCCTGACCGGGATTACTGAACCTATCGAGTTCTCCTTCCTGTTTGTGGCCCCGGTTCTTTATGCTATCCATGCTCTGTTGGCAGGTTCCGCGTTTATTCTTACCAACTCACTGGGTATGGTTCACGGCACCTCGTTCTCACATGGTCTGATCGACTTTATCGTTCTGTCCGGTAACTCCCAGAAAATGATCATGTTTGTCGTATGTGGCCTGGTTTACGGTGCTATTTACTACGCGATTTTCCGTGCGGTTATCAAAGCGATGGACCTGAAAACGCCGGGTCGAGAAGAAGACAGTGAAGAGGATATGGAAATGGCTTCCGGCTCAGAAATGGCCGGTCATCTGGTCGCCGCATTTGGTGGTAAAGAAAATATTACCGGTTTAGATGCCTGTATTACCAGATTGCGTGTTGCTGTGGTTGATACAGAAGCAGTCGATCAGGATCAACTGAAGCGTCTGGGCGCGGCTGGTGTCGTTGTGGTTGCCGGTGGTGTTCAGGCTATCTTTGGTACTAAATCTGATAATCTGAAAACCGATATGGATGAATGGATTAAAAGCCACTAATTAAAAAACAAAAACGCCGGCAAATGCCGGCGTTTTCTCAGTATTCAGCAGATTACTGCTGGCTATCCATTGCACGCTTAATGCAGATAGCAGCGCCGCCCCAGGTAACACCCAGACCGATAATCATCATGATAATTGCACCAAAAGTCATATTATGCCTCCACCTTCTCTTGTGGTTTGCTCATTACGTTAACCACAATACCAATACCCAGCAGGATGCCCATTAGTGCCCATCCCAGTCTCATGTCATAGCCACCGTAGCCTTCTTGCAGCAGGTGGATAAGTTTCTGACCAACGATGATTGCAAGCATAATTGGCGTGATAAAGCGCAGACATACTTCAAACCATCCAGCGATAGAGAAATCAGAATATTTGTTCACGTATTCACGTACGTCAGCCAGTTTAACAAACCATGCCATAAGTACGATTTCTACCAGACAGCTGCCCAGGATACCTACGTTGTTCACGAAGTGGTCAACCAGGTCAAGCAGCAGAAGGCCACCATCGGTTGCAAATGCCATTGAGATAACAAAACCAGTACCACATACGATAGTTGCCGCTTTCTTACGAGACCAGTTCATCTTGTCAATGATACTTGATACAACCGCTTCGATGATAGAAATCTGAGAACTCAGACCTGCAACTACAAGCGCAAGGAAGAATAGCGGGCCAAGAATGTATGGAGCAGGAAGCAGGTTGATTGCTGCCGGCAGCGTTACGAACGCAAGACCAACACCAGCACTTACTACTTCTGTCAGAGGCTTACCTTGTTCTGCAGCCATATAGCCAAGAACAGAGAAGATCATCACACCAGCCATGATTGAGAAACCACAGTTGATTAGCACCGTCATAAATGCGTTGTTGTTGATATCTGACTTCTCTGGCAGGTAGCTGGAGTAAGCCAGCATGATCGCAAAGCCGATACTTAGGGTAAAGAAGATCTGACCGTAAGCCGCTGCCCATACATTGAAGTCAAAGATTTTGCTGAAATCAGGCTGGAACAGGTAGTTAACACCGTCGATAGCGCCCGGAAGCATAATCATACGCACGATCAGGCCAAGTACCATCAGGAACAGCACAGGCATCATGATTTTTGCTGCACGTTCGATACCGGCTTTTACACCACCAGCGATAGCAGCGAAAGTGATACCCCAGGCGATGGTCATTGCACCGGCAATTTTCCATTGCATGCCACCCAGATTAGTTGGCGAGTTGTCACCAAGACCAAGGTATTCGCCAAAGAAGAATGCGTTAGTATCAGTACCCCATTCCTGAGTGAAAGCCATACCGAAGTATGAAATCGCCCAGCCAATAACGGCAACGTAGTAAACAGCGATTGTTGCTGCAACACCAATCTGGAACCAGCCCAGCCACTCGTACTTAGCATTAATACGGCTAAGAGTGATAGGTGCAGAGCCACGGTTTCTCTGACCCATAGAGAATTCCAGGATCATAAATGGAATACCGGCTGTCAGCATGGCAAATAGATAAGGGATAAGGAATGCGCCACCGCCATTCTCATATGCCATGTACGGGAAACGCCAGATGTTACCCAGACCGATAGCAGATCCAACTGCTGCAAGAATAAATCCTGCGCGGGATCCCCATTGTTCTCGCTTCATAGTTACTCCTTACGGCTAATCTCTGAGATATGAAGCTTTTTACCAGGACTTTGAAAGGGTTATGTGATCAGCAAAATATTACCTTTCAGCAAGGGAATATCCCGGACTGAATTCTGCGATAATCATAAAAAATTAGGTTTTAGTTCTAAAGTCTAAGGTAAAACTCAGAGTATTGTTCTGTGTTATGCAATGTGTGTTTGCGAAAACTGAAACATTCAGCTACGCGTGGAAAAGAAGGTTACAGATTAAAGTGAGGTAACGCAATAGAAAATGTTTATTAAATAATCGGTGTTGGCAAGTGCAAAGAGTGTGAAATGCATCGAAATATAGCCGATCATATTTGCTGCGCGGATGGCTGTTGGTTTAATTATCTGCTTGTTTCTGTTTTGGTAGTATTAAAGCCTGTTGAATATGTCAGCGAGACTGTCTGAAAAAGATGCAAAAGACACAATATTATTACGGAAAATGTACATTCCCGACTTTTTATAAGGGTATTTTCAGGCAGGATAATCTGCTACAAACGGATAACGACGCCTATATTGGATTGTACCTGGCCCAGCCAGTCTCCTTCATAGCGGATATAGCAGGTACTGCTGCCGCTGACCTGGCAAAGTGTATAGCTTTTGTTGTTTATAAAGGTTCCCATCCAGCGAAACTGCCCCTGCAGTGAGACTCTGTCGGTAAGCTGGTATTCAAGGCCGGTATAAATAGAGGAGGAGAAGCGATAGTCAATTCCGCTCCACTGTGGATCTAACTGGGTAGCGCCAATACTTAACCCGAGAAACGGGGAGAGCTCAGGAGTTGCTGTATAGTAGATGGCGCTCTGGAAGTGCAGATTCCTGAGGGTCAGATCGTTATTGTACTCTTCTATATGAGAGTTTTGCTGTGAGTAAAACAGGCCAATTCTTCCCTGTTCCGACTGGGTAACTTTTGGCAGATCGGCTGCAATACTGAATGCGTAGTTAGCACCTGGCTCGATATCAAATGTCTGATCTTCGCTATTTGCCACTTCACCACCAAAGGTATAGCCAAGTATGGGAGTGAAGTGAACGGCCGCGTAACTGTGCGAAACGGTCATCATCAGAGCAAGAAGGGTCGAAATTATTCTCATAGTTTTTCACAAAGCCTTTCCAGAACACCTACAATTATTGTGACTATAACAACATATTTGCCCAGGTCTTTTCGTTAATAATTGAGTGGATTTCTCACTTCTGTTATTAAGTTGTTAACAAAGGAGGTGTTTATGGATCAAGACTTTTCAATTGCAATTAAAATTGTGGTAGTGACTTTCGGCCTGATTATCGCCATGGGTGTTATCGCTATCGCGTATTAAATCAACTATACTCCGGCGGTTATTTTGCCGGAGTTCATCAGTAAGGTAGGGGATTTATGTCCAATAAGGGCGTAATTTGCGGCTCCCAGGCCTTGTTGGATGTTTCCAGATATGCAAAGTATCTGGAAGGCCGTACGGCACTGGTAGCTCAGGGTGGCGGACAGAGAGGCATTTTTACTTCCGGAGTGATTGATTCCTTTATTCTGTCTAATTTTGACCCATTTGATGCTTTTTATGGTACTTCAGCGGGTGCCATGAATCTTTGCGCCTTTTTATGCCGCCAGTCAGGGCTTGGCCGCTCCTTTATTCTTGACCTCACCACAGACGATAAGTTTTTTCATCTTTATAGCTATATACGAAGAAAGCAGACTCTGAATATGGAGTGGGCTCTGGACCGGATATGCGACTACCCTTATAAGCTGGATCTGGATTTAGGCCGTCGTGCTTTACGCGGCAGAGACGCCTTTGCTGCGGTAACGCACGCCGGTGAACTCAGAGATCATTATTTGCCGATCATTGACCACAATTGGTATGACATAATGCGCGCCACCTGCGCCATTCCGGGGCTTTACGGCAAGGAAGTAGAGGTGGGGTCTGAGCGGTATGTTGATGGAGGCGTATCAGCCGCTATCCCGGTTCAGGAAGCCTGGCGTCAGGAAGCCAGAAATATTGTGGTGATACGTACGGAGTCTCTGTGCGAAGAAGAAAAGGCTATCTCTGAGTCCGGTGTAGATTACCAGTTTCTAAGAGAGCCCGTTGCTTTGTTGCAGCTGCACTGGCAGGAGAAGCTACAGGAGTGGAAAAGGGACTGGAGTGAGTTCTGGCAGGAGCAGTTAGACAAGTCAAAAGAGAAGAAGATACATAAGGTGCATCTGAATATGTTAAATGGCGGAAGGTGGCTGTTTGGCGGTGAGGATGTTTTCCGCCTGAGTCATCTGTTTGGCGATAAGTTTGATTCAGGTATCGCTGATTTGGTAATGGTTCATTACCAGACTTATTCACTGACCCAGGAGTTTTTGCATAACCCGCCGGATGACTGTTTTATCGTACAGATTTCACCGCAGGAGCCGCTGAGGTCATCAGCACTGCTGAGCAACAAAGAGGATCTGCTCTTTGATTATGAGCAGGGGCTGACCGCCGGTTATAAGTTTATTGAGACTTATGTTGAGAGCCGAAAGCAGCTTTGGCTGGAGAAATAGCTGCCTTTGGTTGACGCTGTCCGGGTAACAGGCAGGTATCGAACACAGACACGCATAGATACTTCCATGTAGCTCTGCTTTGCCATCCATGGCAAAGAAGGTCTGCTTATCGATACCTGCCTGCTACCCTAGTTAGTGCGAATTACTAATCCACTTTCAAAATCCGCATACAGTTAGTACTTCCCACACTATCCATCACATCCCCCTGAGTAATAATGACCTGATCTCCGGGATCAAGCAGGCCACGTTTTTTCAGGGTTTGAATCGCTGAAAGCGCAGAGGTTAAACCTGCATCAGCGATACTGTCGAAGTAAACCGGAGTTACGCCTCGGTAAAGTGCTGCACGGTTTAGGGTGCCTTCATTTCTAGACAGAGCAAAAATAGGCAGACCTGAGCTGAGTCTTGACATCATCAGAGGTGTCCGTCCTGATTCTGTCAGGGTAATCATCGCCTTAACCCCTTCCATATGGTTTGCTGCATACATGGTGGACATAGCGATGGTTTCTTCTGAAGAAGCAAACTTGCGGTTCATGCGGTGACTGGACTTGTTGGCCGAGGCCATTTTTTCAGCGCCCATACAAACTTCGGCCATGGATTTCACTGTCTCAAGCGGGTAAGCGCCGACGGCGGTTTCCCCTGACAGCATTACCGCATCTGTGCCATCCAGAACGGCGTTTGCAACGTCCATCACTTCAGCACGGGTTGGCATTGGGCTGGTTATCATGGACTCCATCATTTGAGTCGCTGTGATTACAGTTCTGTTCAGGCTTCTGGTTCGCAGGATAAGCTGTTTTTGCACCCCGACAAGCTCAGGGTCACCGATTTCTACCCCCAGATCGCCTCGGGCAACCATAACGGCATCAGAAGCTAAAATAATATCATCGATGCTTTCCGGGTCTGCGACGGTTTCTGCTCTTTCAACCTTGGCAACCAGTTTGGCCTCAAGACCTTCGTCCCGGGCAAGACGGCGGGCGTAATTCATATCGTCGCCATTTCTCGGGAAAGAGACCGCAAGGTAGTCCACCTTCATCTCGGCAGCGGTTTTGATATCCTGTTTATCTTTTTCTGTTAATGCATCAGCAGACAGGCCTCCGCCTTTCTTGTTGATGCCTTTGTTGTTGGAAAGCGGGCCGCCGACCAGAACTTCCGTGTAAACTTTAGTTTTATCAACGGACATGACTTTTAGTTGAACCCGTCCGTCATCAAGTAGCAGAATATCGCCGTTGGCCACATCCTGAGGAAGTTCTTTATAGTCCAGTCCAACGGCATCGATATCGCCTTCTCCTGCACCAAGTTCACTGTCTAAGATAAATTTATCGCCGACATTAAGTTGAATTTTTCCGTCCTTGAAGGTAGAAACGCGGATTTTTGGACCCTGAAGGTCGCCCAGAATAGCGACGTGTTTGTTGAGCTTTGCTGCAATCTCTCTGACTTGTTTGGTTCGTTTGATATGGCCTTCTGCACTTCCGTGGGAGAAGTTCATCCTCACTACATTTACACCAGCTGCTATGATCTCTTCAAGGACGTTATCTTTATCCGTTGCCGGACCAAGCGTGGTAACAATTTTTGTTCTTCTGAGTTTTTTACCCATGGGGCTACTCCATGTAGTTTATAGTCATTTTTGAGTATATGTGATTGCGCAAAAATTGTTGATCCTGCATTAAAAAATCTGAGGGGTAGGCAGCTGGAATATTTATTCGGGAATAAATATTGGATTTTTAACCGGTAATTTCCTTTTGTGCGTGACGTGGGTCACGGCAATCCAGTAAATGACTTCACAATTAGTTCGCAAAGTAAAAAAATTAATCGCTTAATACTATTTGGAGTAGAAGATGTACATGGCTCAACCCGGCCATATTGATCATATCAAACAGATCAATGCAGGCCGTGTATACAGACTGATTGATGCTTACGGACCGATTTCCAGGATAGATCTGTCCAAAATCAGTGAGCTAGCTCCTGCCAGTATCACTAAAATCACCCGTGAGCTTATCGATGCCCAGCTAATCCACGAAACTGTGGTTCAGGAAGCCACCAGTCGTGGGCGGCCTGCAGTCGGTTTGCAGACAATAAATGAAGGCTGGCAGTTCCTTTCCCTGCGTCTGGGACGAGGTTATCTTGCTATCGCACTTCATAACCTGGGCGGTGATGTTCTGGTCGATACGAAAATCGATGTTCACGAGGATGATCAGGATGATTTGCTGGCGCGTCTTCTGCATGAAATAGATGAATTCTTCCAAACCTATTCAAACCAGCTGGACAGAGTGACCAGTATTGCAGTAACTCTTCCGGGACAAGTGAATGAAGCAACCGGTATTGTGCTTCAGATGCCTTACTATAATGTGAAGAACCTGGCTCTTGGTCCTGCCATTTACGAAGCAACCGGTCTGCCGGTATTTATGGCTAACGATACCCATGCCTGGGCTCTGGCGGAAAAGCTGTTTGGTAACTCTCAGAAAAACGATAACTCTGTTCTGATTTCCATTCACCACGGTCTTGCGGCGGGGATTATCCTTGATGGGCACCTTCTTCAGGGACGCAATGGCAACATTGGTGAGTTGGGCCATATTCAGATAGATCCTAATGGTAAGCTCTGCAGTTGCGGTAACTATGGTTGCTTAGATACGGTTGCAAGCTCAAAAGCTATCAGGGAAGAGGTGACCGAGCGGCTTGAAAATGGTGAAGCGTCCAGCCTTTCTCTGGATAATATCACCATTGAAAACATCTGTTCTGCCGCTGCGGCAGGGGATAAGCTTGCCGTTGAGGTCATCGAAAAACTGGGTCAGCATCTTGGCAGCGCCATTTCCATTGTGATTAACCTGTTCAACCCTGAAATCGTTCTGATTGGTGGTGTTGTGAACCAGGCGAAATCTGTCCTTTATCCGGCGATTGAATCAAGCATTAAACAGCGCTCATTACCTTTCTACTATGAAAACCTGGAATTGGTAGAGAGCCGGTTCTACAAGCAGGCAACCATGCCGGGTGCGGCCTTGATTAAGCAGGCGATGTATGATGGCCTGTTGCTGATGAGCGTTATCGACGGCTAGTTGAGCTTATTCGCACAATCTGGCAAAAATATTCAGATATTTATAAAACTGTTTATACTGCAATGATGATTCAGTGAAGTCGCATTATTCTTATAAAATTATTTAAGATGATGGGACGATTCATTTGTATAATTATGTAACAAGCTTTCAGTTATTTAGAGAGAAATGGTATGTCCGGAGTTTTGAGCACTGTCGATCAAAGAACAAATCTGGTTGGTGAAAACCGTCTGGAACTGCTTCTGTTTAAACTTAATAGTCGTCAGATATTCGCTATTAATGTATTCAAAGTAAAAGAAGTTCTTAAGGTTCCGCCTCTGACTAAGATGCCGGGTGCTCATTACCATGTTACCGGTGTAGCGTCACTTCGTGGTGAGTCTGTTCCTGTTATCGATTTAAGAGCGGCAATCGGCTTTCCTCCGGCAAGAATTGAGAGCCCGGAAGAGAACCTGATCATCACTGAGTATAACCGTTCGGTTCAGGGCTTTTTGGTTGGTCAGGTGCTTAATATTGTCAATACCGCATGGACTGAAATCGAGCCGCCACCAAGCACTGCTGGCCGTTCTAACTTTTTGACCGCGATTACTCAGGTTGAGGTTGATGGCGCCAAAGAGATTGTTGAGATTATCGACGTAGAAAAGGTTCTGGCTCAGATTATTGATTACGACATTACGATTTCTGAAGAGGTGCTGGATCAGGAGTTGGTTGACCATATGGTTGGCAGAAATGTATTGATTGTCGATGATTCTTCAACTGCCCGGGCTCAGATTCGTGGCACTTTAGAACAGTTAGGCCTTAACATTATGGAATGTAGCGATGGCAAGCAGGCTCATGATTTGCTGAAACGCTGGGCTGATGAAGGCAAGGATATCTATCAGGAGATCATGATGCTGATCACTGATGCCGAGATGCCTGAAATGGATGGTTACAGACTGACTTATGAAATCCGTAATGATGCCCGTATGGAGAACCTGTTTATTACTCTGAACACTTCTCTAAGCGGCAGCTTTAATGAGGCTATGGTTCAGAAGGTGGGTTGTAACCGCTTTATTTCCAAGTTCCAGCCTGATTTGCTGGTGGATGTGGTGCAGGAGAGAATGCGCCAGATTCTTGGAAGATAACTCAGAACTTCCGCGCACCAGGTGGCATACAGGTATCGAACACAAACACGCATGAACCCATCCATGGGGCTCCACCGTGCCTTCCCTGGCACGGAGGGTTTGCTTATCGATACCTGCATGCCACCTGCTAACCATTTCAGGACTAATTTAATGAAAATCCCGCGACTTACTTGCCAGCTCAGCAAGACTACCGGTTAAGTCAATCAGCTTCCCCGCAATCACATGCGTTACCTTCCCGTCATGCTCAAGAATCCCTTTTACCTTTAGTATTTTAGAAGAAAGGTAAGCCTGCTTTTGTGCCTTGGCTGTGCCTGCCCATACAACGACATTGACGTTGCCTGTATCATCTTCAAGGGTAAAAAAGGTTACCCCGGCGGCGGTGGCGGGTGATTGCCTGCCGGTAACCACTCCGACAACGGTAACCAGCGATTTATGTGGCAGGGTCAGCAGATCTTTCTGCCGGGTAAAGCGGCCCAGGGCTCCTGCCTGATCCAGCAGGGTTACCGGATGAGTTTGCAGGGACAGGCCTGTGGCAGCATAGTCTTCAATCAGAGTATCGTAATCACTGACCTGATGCTGATATTGAGAAGGCGCTTGCTGGTACTGTTCAAACAGTGGCAGCTCGTTAATGGAGTCCATCAGATCCCAGCGCGCAGCATATCTGTCTCCGGATAAGGATTTAAAGGCATCGGCAGAAGCCAGGGCTTCGATGTCGCTCTGGTTTAATCCGCTGTTTTTTATCTGGGACAGATTGGTAAACGAGGATTTGCTTCTCAGGCTGATAATCAGTCTTGCCCCTTTGGCTGATAAACCTTTAACCAGTCTTAGCCCCAGCCGGATAGCAAACTGTCTCTGTGGATTGTTATTACCGTTTTCATAAGAGAGCCGAACAATAGTGTGGTCATAGTCCGAATGATTAACACAGACCGGAAGTACCGTAATCTGATGTCTTCTGGCATCCTGAATCAGTTGTGAAGGGCTGTAAAAGCCCATTGACTGACTGTTTAACAACGAGGTGTAGAAGACCTCTGGATAATAGTACTTCAACCAGGAAGAGCAGTAGGCAAGCACTGCAAATGAGGCGGAGTGACTTTCCGGAAAACCGTACTCACCAAAACCGCAGATTTGCTCAAAGATACGCTCTGCAAATTCAGCTTCATAGCCCCTTTCCAGCATGCCGTTTATCAGCTTTGCTTTAAATTTAAATATATTGCCGTTTTTCTTCCACGCCGCCATTGCCCGGCGCAGTTGATCCGCTTCACCACCGGTAAAACCGGCGGCAACCATTGCGAGTTTGATCACCTGCTCCTGAAAAATCGGTACGCCCATGGTCCGGTCCAGTACTTCTCTCACCTCTTCGGAAGGAAAGGTGACTTCTTCCTTGCCGTCACGCCGTTTTAAAAATGGATGCACCATATCGCCCTGAGTTGGCCCCGGGCGGACAATGGCTATCTGGATCACCAGATCGTAATATTTGGCCGGTCTGAGGCGCGGCAACATGCTCATCTGCGCACGGGATTCGATCTGAAACACGCCGACGGTATCGGCTTTTTGTATCATGCCGTAGACATTGGGATCATCTTGTCTCCGGGTAATGTCGGCAATGGTTAGTCTCTGGCCGTAATTCTCTTCAATCAGGGAGAAGCATTTACGTATGGCGCTTAACATGCCAAGCGCCAGCACATCGACTTTCAGCAGGCCAAGGCTTTCCAGATCGTCCTTGTCCCACTGAATAACAGTTCGCTCCTGCATGGAGGCATTTTCAACCGGCACCAGCTCATACAGCGGGCCTGCTGATATAACAAAGCCGCCCACATGCTGGGAGAGGTGTCTTGGAAAACCAAGAATGTCATTGACCAACTCGATAAACTGCTGACCTTTGCTGGAGTCCGGATTCAGCCCAAGTTCGGTAATCTGAGCCTGCCAGCCAACAGAGCGGTCTCTGTGGTTGATGTTTTTAATAAAGAAATCCAGCTGGTTTTCCGAAATACCCAGCGCTTTGCCCACATCCCTGACGGCACTTTTAAAGCGGTAGCTGATCACAGTTGCGGCAATGGCGGCTCGTTCCCGGCCATATTTCTGGTAGATATACTGGATAACCTCTTCCCGTCGCTCATGTTCAAAATCAACGTCGATATCCGGCGGCTCTTTCCGTTCGAGACTGATAAAGCGCTCAAAGAGTACGGATATCTGCCTTGGATCTACTGAGGTGATTTCCAGGCAGTAACAAACCACAGAGTTGGCCGCAGAGCCCCGCCCCTGGTAGAGAATGCCTCTCTGTTTTGCGAACATCACCAGATCGTGAATGGTCAGAAAGAAGAAGGGGTATTTCAGTTTTTCAATCAGCTCCAGTTCCTTGCTGATGGTCTGTTCGATATCTGCCGGAACGCCTTCCGGGAAACGAATTTTTTTCCCTTTTTCTACCAGTTTCCGGAGATAAGCCATTGGCGTATTTCCTTCAGGAACCAGCTCTGCCGGATACTCGTATTGCAGATCGTCCAGACAGAATTCACAGAGGCCTGCGATATGATGACTCTCTGCCAGCCATTGCTCCGGGAATATTTTTCCTAGTTTTTCTTTCGGTCTGAGGCTGCGTTCAGTATTGGTTATCAGGTGTTTTTTGGCTTTGGTAACGGTTGTATTTAAACGGATAGCGGTCAGTGTATGCTGCAGAGGCAAGCGGGTCGCCGAATGCATAAGCACACCGCCACAGGCAGTAACGGGGAGCTGAAAGCGTTCAGAGAGCATCTGGCAGTATTCGGTAAAGGCTTTGTCTGTGCTCTGTAAGTGGCGCTGCACTCCGATCCACAGCCTGTCCTGATGATGCTTGGATAACCAGTCTCCCCACTGAATATCGGCGTGTTTTTGCTGCGGAAGCCAGATAACCAGGCAGTGTTTTAGTGACATAAGGTCCCACTCAGAGAGGTTATAGGTGCCTTTTTCGGCTCTTCTTCTGGCATTGGTAATCACCCGGCAAAGCTCTGCATAAGCACTGCGATCCGGGCAGAGCAGTATGATCTGGCATTCAGAATTCAGCCAGAACATACTGCCGGTCATCAGCTTTATTCTCAGTTTGTGATCTTTTATGGCGGTATGAGCTCTAACCACACCGGCAACAGAGCATTCGTCGGTAATGGCAATAGCCGAATAACGAAGAAAATCCGCCTGCAGCACCAGCTCCTCCGCATGGGAGGCTCCGGTTAGGAAGGAAAAGTTGGTTTGGCAGAATAGTTCGGCGTAGTTCATTTTTGTACCTGGGTTATTAGGCCCTGGGTTTCTAGGCCCTGGGCCCTGGGATTCTTTGTTGCTGTAAGTAGTGTATTAACTTATACCCTTGTGTATACACAGATGCTTAGGCTCTTACTGTAGAGTAATAGCGCCCCCTTCCTAGGGCCCAGGGCCTATAGGGCGAAGCCCGTCACACCTCCCTTTAACTAAAAAAACCATGCAAAAACCACCCGCCTTCCTTATCCCGAAATACCCAAACCCACCGCCCTCCCGGTGATACAGCAATAAAATAATCCCGGATGATTCCGCCACCATCCCACCACCCGGTGGAGAGCCTTTCCGGTCCTTGCATAATGGTGACTTTCTCCTGCAGTGGTTCGGGCTTTGGTAGCAGAAGGCTGGGGCGTAGCGGACGGCGATCCTGTGAGTTTTGCGATTCGTACATGGGTTCACACAGCTGAGTCGCTTTTTCCGGACGGGGATCGTCGGTGAGGGCGATGCCTTTCACCGCTTCTTTGCCAAGTTTTGCCTGCAAAAGAGAAATAAGCTCCAGAGCAGAGCGGTTGCCTGTCTGACCGTCAAAGAAATCTTTTCCGTCTGGCTGCAGTTGGTCCACCTGACTGGCCAGCAGGGTCATGCCGATAACCGGTGCTTCAAGCTTTACCGACTCCAGTGCCAGCTGGCTTAGCTTATTCCATTTATCCGCCTGATAATCTCCGTTGGCCGAGTGAAAAATGATCTCCTGATCGGCTTTGTCTCTTAAATGAAGCCGGAGAGTAAGCTCATAAGCAACCTGCTCTCTGAGCTTTAGAAAAGACTCCAGCTGCACAAAAAGCTTATAAAGAGGCTTTTCAAGCCACTGGATATTTTCAATCTCATAAAGCAGCTCCAGATAACGTTTGAAGGTCTCCGGCGGGTAGTAGAAATCAACCGGATGCTTAAAGCGCCCGGTAAGTCGCCCGGTGTAATTGACCAGTTCGATATCGAAGCGTTTTGCTACTTCAGAGATATCGATAGTGAGCAGATCTTTTAAATGGCGGATACCAACCCGGTTGAGTTTTTCAATCTGTTTACCCGGCAGCTCTGTAGCCTGAACAGGGTAGGTAAGCAGCTTTTGCTCCAGCCAGTTGCGGCTGTCTGAAATGCAGTGCTCGCCGGCTTTTGCCAGCAAGCGCGCCGCCAGAGGAGAAAAAGCGGTTGAATAGTGGTAGTTAAGATTTAGCTCGTCCAGCTGTTTTTTTAAGCTGCGCCAGTAACTTTCCAGCCCGTCGTACAGAGTGAGCATATTGCTGACTTTCAGTAGCAAGCCATCCGGCGGGAAAAGAGAGATATCAGAAGTAACCAGATACAGCCAGTGTGCGATCTCTTTTAGTTTGCTCTCTTCTACACCGGCTTTATATGGATGAACCTGAAGGTTGTTACAGAGGGAAGCGGCGCTGCCAAGTCCCATTCCTGTTTTGATACCGGCTTTCTCAGCAATGTCATTTACCTGAATTATGGTGTGTTTATCCATAATACACAGGGGAACCTCCCGGATATCTGAAAACAGGGTATCCAGTTGCAGCCTTGGAAAATGAAGATAGAGCCAGAGGATCATGCCATGTCCCTTTTTTGCTCCGGAAAAGAGGTTGTCCGGGGACGGTAGGCAGCTTTTGTCAACTGAGGCCATAGGGCAGACATATCAAGGGTAAAGGTTGAGCTTAGCCAGCCCCCTTTCCTTTTGTTTGCTGAGATCTCAAGCCCTTGTGCGGAAGGTTTTAGCTGCAGGCTCAGGGAGATAGGCAGGCTTATCTGCTCTTCCGGTTCTGTTCTGAAAAAGAAATGCAGACATTGGCCTGTCTCACTGGCGACCTGCAGCCTGCGGGCCTGATGTACTTCCAGCGAAGGGTGCCATAAGGTGACGCTTCCGCATGTGCCGCTTTTCAGGCTCTGTTCTGCTGCCCATAAGGCCTTTTGGTGGTTTTCTGGGTAAATCAGCAAGACTCTGCTTAGATCCAGTCCCTGATGAGCCAGGTATTCCGCGCACAGATAAGCCGGCGGGTTGATAAATACGGTCAGTTTATCTTTCCCGTTCTCTTTTATATAAGGCGTCAGAAGGCGAAGCTCTCCGATACCAAGATCAGAAGTAATCTCTACCACACCATGTTTTGGAAAGCCGCCATTAAGCTCTTGGTCCATCTGCCGGAATCCGGTCGTTTGGGTTTCAATAGCGGTTTTCTGCTCAGAGCCACGCCAGATAAGGCGCTTGTCCTGCAAAAGTTGAGTAACTGTATTCATAAAAATATACCTGTATATATGTACAGTATATTTGATTGAGGAGGAGGATCAAGAAGGATCTGCAGAAAAGCTGATAGCTTATTTCTTTGGCTGTGCATCAATACACTGCCCATTGACCTCTTTACCTTCCGGAGCCATCAGGTAGAGGTAAAGCGGCATAATATCTAAAGGGGTTTTTAACAGGTTGCGGTCTTCTGCCGGGTAAGCGTTGGCGCGCATTTTGGTACGGGTTGCGCCGGGGTTGATGGCATTTACCCTGATTTTTGTATCACTTAGTTCATCGGCCAGAACCTGCATCATCCCTTCGGTTGCAAATTTGGATATGGCATAGCTTCCCCAGAAAGCACGGCCCGAGTGACCAACCGTGGAGGAGGTGAAAACAATACGTGCGTCTTCTGATTTATGCAGTACAGGCAGCAGAGCCTGAGTCATCAGGAACTGGGCCTTAACATTTACCTGCATCACATCATCAAAATCCTCTTCTTCAATCTGATCAAAAGGACAGACAACACCAAGCAGACCGGCATTATGTAAAACACCGTCAAGCTTGCCGAACTGTTGTTCAATGGTATCGGCCATACCAAGGTAGTGCTCCTGTGTTGCACCCATCATATCCAGAGGAATAATAGCTGGCTGAGCATAACCTCTGGCCTCGATTTCATCATAAGTTCTTTCAAGCTTTTCAACGGTTCTGCCAAGTAAGATAACGGTGGCGCCATACTCGGCAAAGCTAAGGGCAGCTTGTTTTCCGATGCCGTCACCGGCTCCGGTGACTAAAATGACTTTGTTCTTAAGTGCTGATTTTGAAACTGAATAATCCACTTTCGTATTCCTGCTCACATATTTAATCGCTGTTAATGCCTATATTGGCAGTAGTTTGATTTAGTTCAAGAACACAATACATAAAATCAGCGAACCCGGCAGATCAGATAAAAATCTTTGTCGGTCAGTCCACTATTTTGTTATAAATATATCTGGCATATGCCAATAATTATCCAGATTGGCGAAAACATATCTTTCACATAAAAAGACTGAAAAGTCATTACGCAAGTCGTATATTAGTATTTATTGATATATATGTTGAAAAATTAACTCAAAAGCGAAGAGCTTAGGGATCAGAAATATGAAAAGAATTGTTGTCATTGGCGGCTCAGCCGCTGGTCCGAAGACTGCAGCAAAGGCTAGAAGGCTAGATGAAAATGCAGAGATCATTCTGTTACAGAAAGATAAAGATCTTTCCATGGCGTCGTGCGGTTATCCGTATTATGTCGGCGGTGTATTTGATGACAGAAATGATTTGATTAGTACTCCGGCTGGCGTAGTTCGTGACCCTAAATTCTTCCTGAATGCAAAAGGCATTGACGCCAGAACAGAAATGGAAGTGATTTCTGTTGATGCGAAAGAGCAGAAAGTGGATGTAAAAGATCTGAAGACGGGTGAAGTTGAGAGCATCGAATACGACAAACTGATGATGTGTACCGGTGCAAGACCATTTGTGCCGCCTATTCCGGGTACCGATCTTAAGGGAATCACAACCCTTCAGTCGATGAAAGATGCTGATTATCTGCGCAAAATCCGTGACGACAAAGAAATTAAAAAAGCCGTTGTTATCGGTGGTGGCCTGATCGGTATTGAAACCTGTGAAGCTCTGCAGCTTGCCGGTATTGAGATCACGGTTGTTGAACTGGCACCTCAGCTACTGAACTTCCTGGACTGGAAGATGGCTAAGCTGGTTGAAAACCACGTTAAGGCGAAAGGCGCTAACGTGATGACAGACAATGGTGTTGCGGCATTCCTTGGTGAAGAGGGCAAACTGACCGGAGTTAAGCTGGCAAATGGCACTGAGCTGCCGTGTGAACTGGCTGTTGTCGCTATCGGTGTTCGCCCGAACTCAGAACTGGCAAAAGAAGCGGGTCTTGAGATCGGTGAGACCGGCGGTATTGTGGTTGATGAGTTTATGCAGACTTCCGATCCAAACATCTACGCTGCGGGTGACTGTGTTGAGTCGGTAAGCATGATTACCGGCAAGAAAGTTCATGCGCCAATGGGAGACCTGGCAAACCTTCAGGGACGTGTTGCCGGTGAAAATATCATTATGGGCAATAGCGTTACTTTCCCTGGTGTATTGCAGACTGGTATCTGTAAGGTGTTTGATTTCTCAGCAGGTTCTACCGGCCTTTCTGAAGAAGCTGCACTGAAGCAGGGATATGAGATTGAAACTGTCGTTAATGCCAGCCCGGATAAGCCTGGATTTATGGGCGCGAACCTTCTGGTAAGCAAAATGGTTGTTGATAAGAAAACCCAGAAAGTACTGGGCTATCAGTCGGTAGGTCCTGGTGATGTCAGCAAGCAGATTGCAACGGCAACTATGGCTCTGAATGCAGGTTTCACCGTTGAAAACCTGATTAATCTGGATATGCCTTATGCGCCACCTTTCTCACTGGCTATTGACCACTTTATTGCCACTGCTCACCTGATGCAGAACAAGCTGAAAGGCCGTCTGAAGGGCATTTCGGTTCGTGAGGTTAAAGCGAAACTGGATGATCCTAATGCTGAGAAGCCGTTCTTCCTTGATGCTCGTGGCCCGGATGAGTTTGAAATGATGCGCCTTGGTATCGGCGAGACTCTAATCCCGCTTGGTGCTTTAAGAAAACGCCTGGATGAACTGCCGCAAGATAAAGACAGAGAGATTATCTGTTTCTGTAAGATTTCGCTGCGCGGTTATGAGGCTTCACTTGTCCTTCAGGCCAATGGCTGGAAGAACGTTAAAGTGATGGAAGGCGGTATCATGGCCTGGCCTTATCCAAGAGAGAAGTAACGCTACTTCTTAGAAACGTATAGAAAATGAGCTTCTGACCGTGTCAGGGCTCATTTTTTTATTTCTGGAAACCAAAGGTTCTGTGCATGGGTTTTAATCTTGGTTATTATGGCGAACTTATGACGGCTTTATGACAAGCCCAAAGTATTGAGGATATTAGATTGGAATTTCTGTTGGAGTACGGTCTGTTTTTGGCCAAAGTTGCCACGTTTGTAATAGCAATTATCGCTGTTCTTGTGGTTGCCAAATTAGTAAACGGTAAAACTGGCGGTTCAAAAGGTGAGTTGGAAATTACCAACCTGACCGAGCAGCATAAAAACACTATTGAGGTGATGGAGCATCATCTTCATGACGGCACCTTTATCAAAGAGCGCGATAAAGTTGAAAGAAAAGCGGATAAAGAAAAAGCGAAGACCAGAAACAAAGAAGTGAAAAAGGCGGCAAAGGAAGGGCATCTGGAAACAACCCGCGAGCCTCATCTGTTTGTGCTGGACTTTAACGGCAGTATCGATGCTAAAGAAGTGGCTTCTCTGCGAGAAGAAGTAACTGCGATTCTCGCTGTTGCCAGAGAAGGCGATGAAGTTCTGCTGCGCCTTGAGTCAGGCGGTGGTATGGTACACGGCTATGGTCTGGCATCGTCACAGCTGGACAGAATTAAAGCGGCAAGCCTGCCTCTGACTATCTCAGTGGACAAAGTAGCAGCAAGTGGCGGCTATATGATGGCCTGTATCGCTGACAAGATTGTTTCAGCGCCGTTTGCCATTGTTGGCTCTATTGGCGTAATCGCCCAGCTACCAAACTTCAACAAGCTGCTGAAAAGGCATGATATCGAGTTTGAACAGCTAACAGCCGGTGAATACAAACGAACTCTGACCATGTTTGGTGAAAACACGGACAAAGCCCGTGACAAGTTCAAAGAAGAACTGGAAGAGACCCACGTGCTGTTTAAAGACTTTATCCGTGAACGCAGACCAGAGTTGGATCTGGAAAAAGTCGCAACAGGTGAACACTGGTTCGGCACCAAAGCCCATGAGCTGGGACTGGTGGATGAAATCAGCACTTCAGACGACTTGGTTGTAGAAGCCTGCAAAGATAAAACCGTACTTTCTATCCGCTATGTGCAGAAGAAGAAAATGGCAGACCGTTTAGCGAAGATTGGCGGGGATGCGGCGGATAATCTTCTTATGAAGTGGTTGCAAAGGGGGCAGAGGCCTATTGTTTAAAGAAGGCCCTGGGCCCTGGGAACGGACTTCGTCCTACAGGTCCTGGGTAACCGGGTGATAAATTTTATTTCTGAAACTAAAAGTTATATTTTTCAGTTGTTTGTTGTTATTTTGGAATGAAATGAAACAACTTCCGCTCCTCTTCCCAGGGCCCAGGGCCTAGAAACCCAGGGCCCTAATTAATTTTCCCTCGCCCTTCCCCCCGTTTCCCCCTATAATATGCCGCCGATAAAAGCAGCCCTATAATTAACCTTGTCTATTAATTGGACTGCTACAAACTAAAATCTGTGGAGAAACAAATGTCCTCAAATACTCCGGTTGTGACCGTAGATGGACCGAGTGGTGCCGGTAAAGGCACTTTATGCATGCTGTTGGCAGAAAAATTAGGCTTTCATTTACTTGATTCCGGTGCTATCTACCGGGTGCTTGCACTGGCTGCAATTCACCATGGTGTAGACACAGAGTCTGAAGATGCACTTGTGCCTCTTGCGACTCATCTGGATGTTCAGTTTATCGCAGAGGGTGATCTGGTTAAGGTTATTCTTGAAGGCGAGGATGTATCCGGTGAACTTCGCAAAGAAGAAACGGGCAATGCGGCCTCAAAAGTAGCTGCGCTTCCTCGTGTAAGAGAAGCTTTGCTGCGCCGTCAGCGTGCTTTTGCAACTGAGCCGGGTCTTGTTGCCGATGGCCGCGACATGGGAACAGTGGTATTTCCACAGGCAGAAGCTAAAATTTTCTTAGATGCAAGTGCGCAGGAGCGAGCAAATAGACGCCTTAAGCAGTTGCAAGACAAGGGGTTAAGTGTTAAATTTGACCACCTTTTACGCGAGATCCAAGAGCGTGATGACCGCGACCGCAACCGTGCGGTGGCTCCGTTACGTCCTGCGGATGACGCGTTAGTGCTTGATTCTACATCACTTTCTATTGAAGAAGTGGTAGCAAAAGCACTGGAATATATCGAATCTAAATTGTCTCAGTAAGAGGCAATAGGAGGTCGGTCGCATGGAAGAAGACTGGCTAATTTATCAACCCCACGAGGTAGGAAACCCGTGGAAGTTTAATTATTGAAGATTAAATTAATGACTGAATCTTTCGCTCAACTCTTTGAAGAGTCTCTAAACGAACTAGAATTCCGCCCTGGCAACATTGTTAAGGGTACTGTAGTAGCAATCGAGAACGGTTTCGTTCTTGTTGATGCTGGCCTTAAGTCTGAGTCTGCAATCCCTGCAGAGCAGTTCAAGAACGCAGCTGGCGAACTTGAAGTAGAAGTTGGTTCTGAAATCGACGTTGCTCTTGACGCTGTAGAAGACGGCTTTGGTGAAACTCAGCTTTCTCGTGAGAAAGCGAAGCGCCACGAAGCTTGGATTGTTCTTGAGAAAGCATATGAAGAAGCTGAAACTGTTGTTGGTATCATCAACGGTAAAGTTAAAGGTGGTTTCACTGTAGAACTTAACGGCATCCGTGCGTTCCTACCTGGTTCACTAGTAGACGTTCGTCCAATCCGTGACACTGCTCACCTGGAAAACAAAGAGCTAGAGTTCAAAGTAATCAAGCTAGACCAGAAGCGTAACAACGTAGTTGTTTCTCGTCGTGCTGTTATCGAATCTGAAAACAGCGTTGAGCGTGACGAACTTCTTGAAACTCTACAAGAAGGCAGCGAAGTTAAAGGTATCGTTAAGAACCTTACTGACTACGGTGCATTCGTTGATCTTGGCGGCGTTGACGGCCTTCTACACATCACTGATATGGCTTGGAAGCGTGTTAAGCACCCATCTGAGATCGTTAACGTTGGTGACGAGATCCTTGTTAAAGTTCTTAAGTTCGACCGTGAGCGTACTCGCGTATCACTAGGTCTTAAGCAGCTAGGTGAAGATCCATGGGTAGCAATCGCTAAGCGTTACCCAGAAGGTCACAAGCTAACTGGTCGCGTTACAAACCTAACTGACTACGGTTGCTTCGTTGAAATCGAAGAAGGCGTTGAAGGTCTTGTACACGTTTCTGAAATGGACTGGACTAACAAGAACATCCACCCATCTAAAGTTGTTAACGTTGGCGACGAAGCTGAAGTTATGGTTCTTGAGATCGACGAAGAACGTCGTCGTATTTCTCTTGGTCTTAAGCAGTGTAAAGCTAACCCATGGCAGTCTTTCGCTGAAGCTCAGGCTAAAGGCGACAAAGTTACTGGTAAGATCAAGTCTATCACTGACTTCGGTATCTTCATCGGTCTTGAAGGCGGCATCGATGGTCTTGTACACCTGTCTGACATCTCTTGGAACGTTCCAGGTGAAGAAGCAGTACGTGAGTACAAGAAAGGCGACGAAATCTCAGCTGTTGTTCTTGCAGTAGACGCAGAGCGTGAGCGTATTTCTCTTGGCGTTAAGCAAATGGAAAACGACCCGTTCAACGCATTTGTTGCTGATAACAAGAAAGGTGTTCTAGTTAACGGTACTGTAACTGCAGTTGACGCAAAAGGTGCTACAATTGAAATTGTAGAGGGCGTTGAAGGTTACATCCGTGTATCTGAAGTATCACGTGACCGTGTTGAAGATGCATCTCTAATCCTAAGCGCTGGTGACAGTGTTGAAGCGAAGTTCACAGGTGTTGACCGTAAGAACCGCGTAATCAACCTATCTATCAAAGCTAAGGATGAAGCTGAAGAGCAAGAAGCAATGGCTTCACTGAACAAGCAAGATGAAGGCGCGTTCGGTAATGCTATGGCTGATGCATTCAAGGCTGCTAAAGGCGAATAATCGTACTGAGGGAGCCTGACATGTGACGGCTCCCTTTTTCGATAATAACCTTATGGATACCCAAGCTTTTGGATAACATAGTAATGAGGGGAAATATGACTAAGTCTGAACTTATTGAAAGACTCTGTGCTGAGCAAACTCACCTTTCTGCTAAAGAAGTTGAAGATGCAGTTAAGGATATTTTGGAGCATATGGCTTCTACCTTAGAAAGTGGCGACAGAATTGAAATTCGTGGTTTTGGTAGCTTCTCATTGCACTTCCGTGAGCCTCGTGTGGGACGCAATCCTAAGACGGGGGAAAAGGTTGAACTTGATGGTAAATATGTACCTCATTTCAAACCTGGTAAAGAGCTTCGTGAACGCGTAGATATTTACAGTTAATACTCACCTGTAAGGGTATAGAAAAAGCGGCATATTTCGGTATGCCGCTTTTTTATGCCATGAAATAGAAGTTTGCCGTGGTTTGTAAAGTCGAATTGCTGCATAATCAGAGGTCAGCAAAAGTCAGGGAGTTATAAACGATGAAGATTATAAAAGCTATTCTTGTTATTGCGCTTTTTTTGGTTGCACTGGCATTAGGCGCTCAGAATCAGGAAGTTGTGAGCTTTAACTACTTACTGGCAAAAGGTGAGTTCCATCTGTCGACCTTGTTAGGCGTTGTTTTTGTTGCTGGTTTTGTGTTGGCCTGGCTGATTTTCGGAACCATTCAGGTTAAATCACAACTGAAAATTAAAAGACTGACCCGTCAGCTAAAGAAGCAGGCAGCAACGCTTCCTGCAGAGACCAAAGCCTAAGCTTAGAGGGTTATGATATAAATGCTTGAGCTACTCTTCTTGTTGTTACCTATTGCCGCCGCCTATGGCTGGTATATGGGTAACCGTAGTGCAAGACAGGACAGGCAGGAGCAGTCTCATCAGATTTCCCGTCAGTATGTGACGGGTCTTAACCTTCTGTTATCCGACCAATCGGATAAAGCAGTCGATCATTTCATAGAACTTCTTCAGGTAGATAACGAAACCATAGATACCCACCTCGCACTGGGTAACCTGTTCCGCTCCAGAGGAGAAGTTGACCGCGCGATACGAATCCACCAGAACCTGATTTCCAGACAGGGTTTAACCGTAGATCAGAAAAACATTGCCCTGCAGCAACTGGCAAAAGACTATATGGTCTCAGGCTTTCTGGACAGGGCCGAAAAAATATTTGAGCAGCTTGTGGAAGAGCCTTCGCACAAAGAAGCTGCGTTGACTCAACTTGTCTCTATTTACCAGCAAACGAAAGAGTGGAGTAAAGCCATCTACTATGGCAACGCTTTAGTTAAGCTGGGACGCAAACGTATGCGGGTAAATATCGCCCACTTTTGGTGCGAGCTGGCGATGCAGGAGCAGGCCAACGAAAATACGACGAAAGCGATACAGTATTTCAAGCGGGCGCTGTCTGAAGATCCAAAGTGTGTTCGGGCCAGCATATCGCTTGGTAAGCTCTATCTGGAACATGAAGACTACAAGAATACCATCGCATTTATGGAAATGGTGTTGGATCAGGATATCGATTTTGTGGGCGAAGTGCTGCCTGTTTTGGCCGAGTGTTACTATCATCTTGGACGGGAACAGGATCTTGTCGAATTCTTAAGAGCCTGTATCGAGAGAAATGCAGGTGTGTCAGCAGAGCTTATGCTCGCGCAGCAGGTTGCCCACCATGAGGGTGTCGCTGCCGCACAGACCCTCCTGACCCGACAGTTATTAAAGAACCCAACCATGAAAGGCTTCCACCGCCTGATGGATTACCACCTGGCTGAAGCGGAAGAGGGAAGGGCGAAAGACAGCCTTTCCACACTACAGGCTCTGGTTGGGGAACAGATTAAAGTAAAACACCACCATCGCTGCAGAAAGTGCGGATTTTCAACCCATTCTCTTTACTGGCATTGTCCGTCTTGTAAGGGGTGGGGGACGATTAAGCCTATTCGCGGACTTGATGGGGAATAGAAGGCCCTGGGCCCTGGGTTCGGTCGCTCCGCTCCCTTCTGGGCTCTGGGAAGGTTATACAGATTTTATAATTGGAGCAATGTCCTAGGGCCTAGCAGGGCAAAGCCCGTCCCAGGACCCCAAAACCGGAGATTTAAATGTTGGATCAAAAAGTAATAGTTGCACTGGATTATGATAATCAGGCAGATGCCCTAGCGTTTGTTGACAGGATAGATCCAGCATCATGCCGTCTTAAAGTAGGCAAAGAGATGTTTACTCTGTTTGGTCCTGAGTTTGTGAAAGAGCTGCACAAGCGCGGTTTCTCTGTGTTCCTGGACCTTAAGTTTCATGATATTCCTAACACCTGTTCAAAAGCGGTGAGAGCTGCAGCTGAGCTGGGAGTATGGATGGTGAACGTTCACGCCAGCGGTGGTGAGCGTATGATGAGTGCATCCAGAGAGATCCTCGAACCTTATGGTAAAGATCGCCCGCTATTGATTGGCGTGACGGTACTGACCAGCATGGAGCAAAGTGACCTTGCCGGAATCGGTCTTGATATCGAGCCACAAAAGCAGGTGATGCGCTTAGCCACACTAACAAAGAACAGCGGCCTGGACGGCGTAGTCTGTTCAGCTCAGGAAGCTTCTATGCTGAAATCTGAGCTAGGTAAAGAGTTCAAACTGGTTACTCCGGGAATTCGCCCGGCAGGCAGTGCTGTTGGCGATCAGAAGCGTATTATGACACCACCACAGGCGATTGAAGCGGGTTCGGATTATCTGGTTATAGGACGCCCGATAACGCAGGCTGAGGATCCGGCGGGGGTGTTGGCGGAGATTAATAAGTCTCTTTAATGGCCCTACCCTAGGCCCTGGGACGGGCTCCGCCCTACTGGGCCCTAGGAAGTAGCCTGGCAGCCAAGTTAAAGGTATAAAAAAAGCTCTGCATTTCCGCAGAGCTTTTTTGTATTCTCTTCCCAGGATCCAGCAGAGAGCGAAGCGAACGCTCCAAGGGCCCAGGCCAAAATCACCACTTCTTCTTCTCGCCAAACAACGCTTCCATATCGTTGTTGCGTTCCTGCTCTTCCATCGCCATCAGCTCTTCTGCATTCTGGTCTTTCTTGTTCTTATCCAGCTCATCAAGCATGGCCTGAAGTTTTTCTCTGGCCTGGTTGGAGTAAGAGTCGTTTTTGGATGAAAGTACGTCAATACCTTTACGCAGCAACTGCTTTGCTGTGCCGGACTGATTACGCAGCACAGCTTCTCTTGAACGTTTAATCACGTTTTCAATATTGATTCGGATCTGAATGGTTTCCAGACGGGCATTTTCCGTAACATAAGACTGAGTATTGAAACGGCCTTTATTATGTTCGCTTCGGATGGTATCTCTCAGGCGTTTCACCAGCTTAAGCATAAGAATTGCCTGCTTATCACTGCTTGGAACTTTAAATGAAGTGCTCTCGGCGCCAGCATAGTTTTCCTTTAGCTGCTGGATCTGGTTCTTCATATTTTCGATTCGCTGCGCAAGCTGGCGGTTTTTTGGATCCAGCTCATGCATATTTGTCAGAGCATCTAAAATGCGCTGGTTCAGGCAGACTAAAAGCTCCTGACTGAAAGGAAGATGGTGTGCGTTGCCGATCAGATCTTCGGTTGCATCAATGATGGCAATGAATCGGGCAGATTCCTGTTTTTTGGCTGCTTCTACTTTACTGTTGTACTGAAGCATCACGTTGTAGCCAATGATCATGACGAGAAGAACGGCTACAAGAATAATAATTAAACCAATATTCATAAATTTACATCTATATCAATAGCGACACTTGAGTTGCGAAATAGCATACACGAATCTTTTACTACCCGACAGTCTATTATCCGGGGTCTCACTTATAATTGTAATTAAACCAGTAAAATATGCGCACTAGATTACAAAAAATTCATCGAAAAAAGAAGAAGTCTACTAATTTCATGTCCCTTAAGGTTTTTACTGTCAATTTATTCATTTTAGCGTTATAACTAAATATTATATCTCGCAGCTAAAATGGAATACGGTACCTGAGATGAAATTGCAGCAACTGAAGTACATCGTTGAAGTAGTGAATCATAACCTGAATGTATCGGCAACGGCAGAAAGTCTGTATACCTCCCAGCCAGGAATCAGTAAGCAGGTTCGTCTGCTTGAAGATGAACTGGGTGTTCAGATTTTTGAGCGAAGCGGAAAGCATCTGACCCAGGTGACGGTTGCAGGTGAAGATATTGTCCGGATTTCACGGGAGATTCTCTCCAGAGTAGAAAGCATAAAAGCGGTAGCGGGTGAGCATACCAACCCGGAAATGGGCAGCCTGAACATATCTACAACCCACACGCAGGCCCGTTATGCGCTTCCTGAAGTCATCAAAGGCTTTACAGCGAGATATCCAAAGGTTTCTCTGCATATGCACCAGGGCACGCCAAGTCAGATGTCAGAGGCGATTGCAAAGGGAACCGCCAATTTTGCCATTGCCACTGAAGCGCTGCATCTTTACCAGGACGCAATCATGCTGCCTTGTTATCACTGGAACCGCTCAATCGTGGTGACTAAAGATCACCCGCTGGCTAAAAAAGCTCAGATCACTATCAATGATCTTGCTGCCTATCCTCTGGTGACTTATGTATTTGGCTTTACCGGCCGTTCTGAGCTGGACAGTGCATTTAATACAGCCGGTCTGACACCAAGAATCGTCTTCACTGCCACGGATGCTGATGTTATCAAGACTTATGTCCGAATGGGAATCGGTGTTGGTGTGATTGCCAGTATGGCCATTGATAAGCAGCAGGACTCCGACTTGCATGTGATTGATGCAAGCCATATTTTCGGCTCAAGTACCACAAGTATCGGGTTCAGACGCGGAACCTTCCTTCGCTCTTATATGTTCGACTTTATGGAGCGTTTTGCACCGCACCTGACCAGACCGGTTGTGGAGCAGGCCATCTCTCTTCGCAATAACGTTGAAATTGAAGAGATGTTTAAAGATATCGAATTACCGGTACGTTAAGCCTTTCTCACTAATCTTAGTTCCCCTATAATCCGCTCAGATTACAGGGGAACTTATGCAATCCAGATTTCATCAGCTAGACGCACTTCTTACCAAACATCAGACTCTGTGGCGCTTTGAGCCGTTCCAGCTCAGCGGCCAGAGAGATCTTATTGAAAAAAGATTTCCTTCGGATCTCTGTCGCTGGCTAGATGCGTTATCCATTGAAGATACCATCCGTTTTAAATCAGATAGCCATGCTTTGGCTGAAAACCTTGTTTCTGTTATCCCCGATGTTAAGAGCCTGGAAGCTCTGTGTGAACTGCCTGATGAAACTCAGATTAATCTGGATTTGCCCAGAGGTTTAGAGTCGGGTATTCCCGGCAGAAAAGTTGCCCAGATAGTGTCTATCAGCAACTATGTTCTGGCTCACCATAAAAGCCCGGAATGGCTTGAATGGTGCTCAGGAAAAGGCTACTTAGGTCGTATCCTTGCTCAGCAGTCCGGTCAGCCGGTTACCAGCCTGGAATGGCAGGAGAGCCTGTGCGAAGCGGGGCAAAAAGAAGCCGACTCCAGAAAGCTCCCTATGAAATTTGTCCAGGGAGATGCGTTTTCGGACCAGGCAAAGCAGTTATTCCAGCAAAAACAACATGCCGTCGCCCTGCATGCTTGCGGAGACCTGCATGTTCAGCTGATTAAAAATGCCGTAGAGAAACACTTAAGCGAAGTGACGTTTTCCCCCTGCTGCTACCATCTGATAAGAGATGAAAATTACCAACCGCTATCAGAAGCAGCAAAAAGTTCGAAGTTAACCCTGAGTAAGAATGAGCTGAGAATTCCCTTGCAGGAAACTGTCACCGGCGGAGAGCGCGTTAAAAAGCATCGTCAGTCAGAAATGAGTTACCGCCTGGGGCTGGATCTGCTGCTGAAAGCAGAAACCGAGCACAAAGAATATATAACTATCCCCAGCATCAAAAAATCCGAGCTGGCCAACGGATTTGAATACTTCTGCCGCTGGGCCGCAGATAAAAAAGGCTTTTCCCTGCCGGATACTGATTTTGGTTTCTGGTTTAGCAAAGGCGAAGAACGATTCTGGCAGATGGAAAAACTAAGCCTGATACAACAAATTTTCCGCCGCCCACTGGAAATGTGGCTGGTTCTGGACCGGGGGATTTATTTGGAAGAAAATGGGTATTGGGTGGAGATGTCCGCTTTTTGTGATAGGGGGGTGACGCCTCGGAATATACTTATTCATGGTGCCCTGGGGGATTAGGCCCTGGGCCCTGGGACGTTTGTTTCGTTCATTTCCGTCTCCAGTTTGTTTTCCCAGGTACCAGCAGGGCGAAGCCCGATCCCAGGGCCGAGGGCCCAATTTCTTTTTAATTAAACATTTCGATAGCTGTGCTTGCCTCCACATACTCTAACCCAAACGCCTCAGCCACTTCCTCGCAAGTCACTTTCCCGTGAATCACGTTCAGGCCCGCCAAGAAGCCTTTATCTTCAAGAAGTGCCTCTCTGTAGCCTTTGTTCGCAAGTTTTACGATATAAGGAAGCGTTGCGTTATTCAGTGCGTAGGTGGAGGTTCTTGCCACCGCTCCCGGCATATTGGCAACGCAGTAATGAACAACATCATCGACGATATAGACCGGATCTGCATGCGTTGTTGCTTCTGATGTTTCAAAACAGCCGCCCTGATCGATAGCAACGTCAACAATTGCCGCACCTTTTTTCATTTTTTTAATGTGCTCTTTTGTGACCAGTTTTGGCGCAGCCGCGCCTGGGATCAGTACTGCGCCTACAACCAGATCGGCCTCCAGAATATGCTTTTCCAGAGCATCGGTGGTCGAGTAAACCACTTTTGCTCTTCCCTGGAACTCTTCGTCCAGCTCTCTCAAGGTATTGATATTTCTGTCTAATATGGTTACGTCAGCACGCATGCCAACGGCCATACGTGCTGCGTTGGAGCCAACAACGCCGCCACCAATAATCACCACTTTTGCCGGTTCTACACCCGGTACACCACCAAGAAGTAAGCCTCTGCCGCCGTGTGATTTCTCTAAAGTCTGAGCACCTGCCTGTATTGACATTCTTCCCGCAACCTCAGACATTGGAGCTAATAGTGGAAGATGACCCGCATTATCTGTTACAGTCTCATACGCTATACAGACAGCTTTACTCTTGATAAGCTCTTTTGTCTGTGGAAGATCTGGTGCAAGGTGTAAATAGGTAAACAATATTTGCCCTTCACGGAGCATTGCCCGCTCAACAGACTGAGGTTCTTTAACCTTAACAATCATGTCTGCTCTGGCAAATATGTCAGAAGCAGTAGGAAGAATGGATGCACCTGCCGCGATGTAATCATCGTCGGAAAAGCCGATGCCAGCCCCTGCATGGGTTTCAACATAGACTTGGTGGCCTTGGGAGGTTAACTCTCTAACGCTAGCTGGAATCATACCAACACGATATTCGTGGTTTTTGATTTCTTTAGGTACGCCAATGATCATCCTGACTCCTTAATAATTATTGGTTGTATTAGCTGTGTGTAGGGTGTTTTTCTAGAGATTAAGTCTAGTATATAAAGCAAAAACAAAAATTTGATACTGTATATTAGTAAATTGTAGTATATTTTTTTGCAAGGAAGTATTAAGGTGGAATAAAAAATGGCAGACAACTACAAAAAACCGTCCAAGGAACTCGATCGCATTGATCGCAACATTTTAAACGAGCTTCAGAAAGACGGCAGAATTTCTAACGTAGAACTGTCTAAGCGAGTAGGACTTTCTCCTACACCTTGCTTGGAGCGGGTTCGTCGACTGGAACGTCAGGGCTATATTACAGGATATACAGCACTGCTGAATCCTCAGTATCTGGATGCGTCACTACTGGTATTTGTTGAAATTACCTTAAACCGTGGTGCGCCTGACGTGTTTGAACAGTTTAATACCGCTGTTCAGAAGCTGGATGATATTCAGGAGTGTCATCTTGTTTCAGGTGACTTTGACTATCTTCTTAAGACACGCGTATCAGATATGAGCGCATACCGTAAACTTCTGGGTGATACACTATTGCGTCTGCCTGGGGTGAACGACACTCGTACTTACGTAGTTATGGAAGAAGTTAAGCAGACCAACCAGTTAGTTATTAAAACACGATAGTTAACAGGGTAGACACCCGAAGGTCAGAATACGGTAAAGGAATGCATAAGTTGCGCAGACAACTGCATTCTGAATATTGGGTTTTGCCTTTTATTTGGTTATATTGGTTGGCGAAGTTTGCAGGCTTTGTCTTCCCGAATCGAGCGGCGTTTGCCGCTCGGACTGTTTTATGATGTCAGAAAGCGATATGTTCAGAGAGAACGAAGAAAAAATAGAAACGATTATTAAAACATCGGATGTGGATGAGAGTCCTCGTCTGAGTGGTCTTCAGCGGTTAAGAGAATTGTGTTTTATTCTTGGTTTCCTGCTTTCTCTTTTATTATCTGTAGCCCTCTACAGCTTCGACCCGGCTGATCCCTCATGGTCGCAGACATCATGGAGCGGAGAAGTCCGCAATGCGGCCGGTACACTGGGTGCCTGGCTTGCAGATACCCTCTTCTTCACCTTCGGGCTTCTGGCATTCTTAATTCCGGTGATAACGGCAGTGATTACCTGGAATCTGTTCCGCAGGCGCGATGAAAATGACTCGATAGATTTTATGCTGTGGGGCACTCGCTTGCTGGGTGCAACACTACTTGTCCTGACCAGCTGCGGCCTTGCGGATATCAACTTTGATGATATCTGGTATTTCTCCTCTGGCGGTGTGGTTGGTGACGTACTCACCAGCTTTGCTCTGCCTTCCTTGAATGTTCTTGGAACCACAATTGCCTTTCTGTTTCTCTGGGGAGCCAGTATTACTCTGGTTACCGGCGTATCCTGGCTGACTCTGGTTGAATGGCTGGGTGAGAGTGCCATCCGTTTCTCTACCTGGCTGGTTAATCTGGCTCGCGGAAACCGTGAAGAGCTGCTGCAACCGGATATTCAGTCTGAGCTGCAAAGCGAGAAGGAATCACGCAGACACGATCTGGATAAAACCGTCGAGCATCACGAAGAAGAAAAACAGCCGGAGTCCCGCTATCAGATCCATATTCCTGCCGGAGCAACAGAAACACCTGTTTACGAAGAGGATCAGGAAGTTCAGCCGCACGGTGAAGAAGTCATTGAAGAGATGGACCCTGATACCAAACTGCATGCCACCATCGAAGAGCTGGAAATGGTGGCCAGTGAACAGCTTGATGAAAGTGCTCTGCATCATGAGGCTCAGATAAGTGTGGAACCGGAGCAACCGGAGTCTTTCCCTGAGGAAGAGCTACAGCCTGCCATCACAACAGATGCACTGGATAAGATCTATCAGGAAGAGAACGAAGCCCAGACTGAAGAGCCGGTAATTTCAGAGATTGAAACCATAGAGATCGAACAGGATGAAACGGCAGATGAACCAAAGCCTGATGCGGATGTAGAAGCATTTCAGAGCCTGGTGGAAGAAGCTCAGAAAAATATGGCGGCTCAGGAAAATCCGTTCCTGGTGAAAAAAGAGGCTAACCTGCCGGTGCCAACATCGCCTATGCCGACACTTGAGTTGCTGTATCACCCGGAAAAACGGGAAAACCATATCGATAAAGCAGCACTGGAAGAGATTGCCAGACTGGTTGAATCCAAGCTGGCGGATTATAAGATTAAAGCCGATGTGGTCGGGATTTTCCCCGGCCCGGTGATTACCCGTTTTGAGCTGGATCTGGCTCCGGGTGTAAAAGTCAGCCGCATCTCCAGCCTTTCCATGGACCTGGCTCGTTCGCTGTCTGCAATGGCAGTGCGTGTGGTGGAAGTGATCCCGGGCAAGCCGTATGTTGGTCTTGAGTTGCCGAATATGAGCCGCCAGACGGTATTCTTCTCTGATGTGGTAGGCAGCAAGATTTTCCAGGAAGCCAAGTCACCGACTACGGTTGTGATGGGGCAGGATATCGCTGGTGAAGCAGTTATTGCTGATATCGCCAAAATGCCGCATGTGCTGGTGGCGGGTACCACAGGCTCAGGTAAGTCTGTGGGCGTTAACGTGATGATCCTGAGTATGCTGTATAAAGCGAAGCCGGAAGATCTGCGCTTTATCATGATTGACCCTAAGATGCTTGAGCTATCCGTTTACGAGGGTATTCCTCACCTGCTTGCCGAAGTGGTAACGGATATGAAGGATGCATCAAATGCTCTTCGCTGGTGTGTCGGCGAGATGGAGCGACGCTACAAGCTTATGTCCGCTCTGGGTGTACGTAATGTTAAAGGGTTCAATGACAAACTGAAGATGGCCGCCGATGCCGGGCATCCAATCCATGATCCTCAGTGGCAGGAAGGCGACAGCATGGATCAGGAACCACCACTGCTGGAGAAGCTGCCGTATATTGTCGTTGTGGTTGATGAATTTGCCGACCTGATGATGGTGGTTGGTAAGAAAGTGGAAGAACTCATTGCCAGACTTGCCCAGAAGGCGCGAGCGGCGGGTATCCATCTGATCCTGGCGACACAAAGACCATCGGTGGATGTGATTACCGGTCTTATCAAGGCCAACATTCCAACCCGTGTGGCCTTTACCGTTTCAACCAAAACGGACTCCAGAACTATCCTTGATCAGGGTGGCGCAGAATCCCTATTGGGTATGGGTGATATGCTTTACCTGCCTCCGGGCTCCAGCCATACCATCCGGGTACACGGCGCATTTGCCTCCGATGACGATGTTCACGCGGTAGTTAATGATTGGAAAGCACGAGGTAAACCTCAGTATATCGACGAAATTACCAGCGGCGAGCAGAGCCCTGAAACCCTGCTCCCGGGCGAAACTATGGAAAGCGATGAAGACGTCGATCCACTATTCGACCAGGTAGTTGAACACGTGGTTGAAACCCGCCGCGGCTCAGTATCCGGCGTTCAGCGACGCTTTAAAATAGGCTATAACCGGGCAGCACGGATTGTTGAACAGCTTGAAGCGCAGGGGATTGTTAGTGCTCCGGGGCATAATGGGAATAGGGAAGTGTTGGCGCCTACGCCGGTTAAGGAATAGGCCCTAGGTGCATTCGCTACGCTCTTTATGGGCCCTGGGAAATTATCAGCGTTCACTTTCCAAGGGCCCAGGACCTAGCAGGGCAAAGCCCGTCCCCAGGGCCAAAAACACGGAACTCAACTCAAATTGATGAGTCTATAAAGAACAAACACTCAATATATAAATTCCAAAATGAAAAAATTTTTACCACTTCTACTATCATTAAGTTTCTCCGTACTCGCCGGGCCACAAGACGAGCTAAGTGATCGCCTTGCTCAAACCGAAGGCTTTAGCGCGGATTTTTCCCAGACAGTCGTCAGTCCCGATAGTGAAGTTATTATGGAAGGCAGTGGCAGTGTGGAGATTGCAAGGCCAAGTTTATTTCGCTGGACTACGGAAATGCCGGATGAAAACGTGCTGGTTTCTGATGGTAAGACGCTGTGGTACTACAGCCCTTTTATCGAGCAGGTGACCATCTACTGGCAGGAGCAGGCCACGGCGCAGACTCCGTTTGTGCTATTGACCCGAAACAATGCCGACGATTGGAACAATTACCATGTGTCCCAACAGGGCGATCTTTTCACCCTGACTCCAACAGCACTGGACTCCAATCAGGGCCGCTTCCAGATAGAAATTAACGCTGATGGCATAGTGAAAGGCTTTACGGTTATCGAACAGGACGGCCAGCAGGGGCAGTTTATCTTTAACAACTTCAGCGTTAAGGTGCCGGCGAAAGAGCGGTTTACGTTTGTTGTGCCGGAGGGGGTTGAGGTGGATGATCAGCGGTAGATAAGGCCCTGGGCCCTGGGACGGACTGCGTCCTGCTAGGCCCTGGGAGTTCCTTGCTCCTGCGTTGGAATAGATACGAAACTGAAATATCCCTCGTTCCCACGCTCCGCGTGGTAATGCATAAGGGATCGGATAAATCGGGTGATGTACACTATGTGTGACACCTCTAACTAAAATATGCATTCCCATGCGAAGCGTGGGAATGAGAATAAAGTGACCGCTTTCCCAGGGCCGAGGGCCCAGCAGGGCGAAGCCCGAACCCAGGACCATTTCTTTGACCAACTACACCCTAGACTTTTCCCCCGACGAAGACTTCCGCCCCTTAGCCGCTCGTATGCGCCCGATGACCGTTGAGCAATATATTGGTCAGCAGCATATTCTGGGCGAGGGTAAACCTTTGCGCCGCGCGCTGGAAGCGGGTCAGATTCACTCCATGATTTTATGGGGACCGCCGGGTACCGGGAAAACCACTCTGGCTGAGGTGGCAGCAAATTATGCCAATGCTGAGGTGGAAAGAGTCTCTGCGGTGACTTCCGGGGTGAAAGATATTCGTGCTGCGATTGAAAAAGCGCGAGAGAACAAACTTGCGGGCAGACGTACTATTTTATTTGTGGATGAGGTACACAGGTTTAACAAGAGCCAGCAGGATGCTTTTCTTCCCCATATTGAGGATGGCACTGTTACCTTTATCGGAGCGACAACCGAAAACCCGTCCTTTGAGCTTAATAATGCACTTCTATCCCGCGCGCGTGTTTATAAGCTTACGTCACTGAATAACCAGGATATTCTTAAGGTTGTCAATCAGGCTGTTAGCGATACGGAAAGAGGGCTCGGCAAAACGGCTGCGCATTTTTCTGACAATGTTCTTGAGCGGCTGGCCGAACTGGTTAACGGCGATGCGCGTATGTCTCTTAACTATCTTGAGCTGCTTTATGATATGGCAGAGGAAGACGGGGAAGGGACGAAACTGATTACGCTGCCGCTGCTGGCTGAGGTTGCCGGTGAGAAAGTTGCCCGTTTCGATAACAAAGGCGATATCTGGTACGACTTAATTTCTGCGGTACATAAGTCCATCCGTGGCTCAGATCCCGATGCGGCTCTGTATTGGGCCGCAAGAATGATTGCAGCCGGTTGCGATCCTCTGTATATCGCAAGGCGTCTTCTGGCAATCGCTTCGGAAGATGTGGGCAATGCCGACCCGAGAGCCATGCAGGTTGCGCTTTCTGCCTGGGACTGCTTTACCCGTGTCGGTCCGGCGGAAGGGGAAAGGGCTATCGCGCAGGCAATCGTCTATCTGGCTTGTGCGCCTAAAAGTAATGCCGTCTACACCGCCTGGAAACAGGCACTGTCTGATGCGCATAATCAGCCGGAGTTCGAAGTTCCGGTTCATCTTAGAAATGCGCCAACCAGTCTGATGAAAGATATGGGTTACGGAGCGGAGTACCGCTACGCCCACGATGAGCCGGGAGCCTACGCCGCCGGTGAAAATTATTTCCCACCAGAAATGGCACAAACCCGTTACTATTTCCCAACAAATAGGGGCTTGGAGACGAAAATTGGTGAAAAGTTAGATTATCTTGCCTCATTGGACGCAAAAAGCCTGCAAAAGCGCTATGAAAACTAGCACTTTTTGTTTATCTTAACCCGGTTAACATTATTCAAATAACCTGCCTGATTATTGAGCAGGTTTTTTCTCAAACCCAAAAGCATAGGATTAGCAATGCTGGATTCTAAATTACTTCGTACAGAGCTGGAAGAAACAGCTGAAAAACTGGCGCGCCGCGGCTTTAAGCTGGACGTAGAGACTATTCGCCAACTTGAAGAGGAACGTAAGTCCATTCAGGTAGAAGTTGAAAATTTACAATCCACGCGTAACTCCATCTCCAAGCAAATCGGTCAGAAAATGGCGGCTGGTGATAAAGAAGGCGCAGAAGAGATCAAAAAGCAGATTGGTAACCTTGGCAGCGAACTGGATAGCAAGAAAGTTCTGCTGGCTGAAGTTCAGTCTAAGCTGGAAGATATCGCTCTGTCTGTACCGAATATCCCGGATGCGTCTGTACCAAACGGAAAAGATGAAGACGAAAACGTAGAGATTTCTCGCTGGGGTGAACCAAAGTCTTACGATTTTGAAGTAAAAGATCACGTTGATCTGGGTGAAATGGGCGACGGCCTTGATTTCGCAGCAGCAACGAAAATCACAGGCGCACGTTTTATCGTGATGAAGGGTCAGTTTGCTCGTCTTCACCGCGCTATCGCTCAGTTTATGCTGGATTTGCACACTGAAGAGCACGGCTACTCAGAGATGTATGTCCCTTACCTGGTGAATGCTGACAGCCTGTACGGTACTGGCCAGCTGCCTAAGTTTGGTGAAGATCTGTTCCATACAGAGCCGCTGACTGAAAAAGTGAACGATGAGGAGCCGCGTAAGCTTTCTCTGATCCCGACATCAGAAGTGCCGCTGACAAACCTTGTTCGTGACACCATTTCTGATGAGGCAGATCTGCCGCTGAAGATGACAGCGCATACACCATGCTTCCGCTCTGAGGCTGGCTCTTACGGCCGTGATACCCGTGGTCTTATCCGTATGCACCAGTTCGACAAAGTAGAACTGGTACAGATCACTAAGCCTGAAGAGTCTATGAATGCACTTGAAGAGCTGACAGGCCACGCTGAGAAAGTACTTCAGCTTCTTGAGCTTCCGTACCGTAAAGTGGTTCTTTGTACCGGTGATATGGGCTTTGGCGCATGCAAAACATACGACCTTGAAGTATGGGTTCCGGCGCAGGAGACTTACCGTGAGATTTCTTCATGTTCAAACATGTGGGACTTCCAGGCGCGCCGTATGCAGGCTCGTTTCCGCCGTAAAGGTGAGAAAAAACCAGAGCTTGTGCATACACTGAACGGTTCAGGTCTTGCAGTTGGCCGTACTATGGTAGCGATCCTTGAGAATTATCAGCAGGCTGACGGCCGCATTGAGATCCCTGAAGTACTGCGTAAGTACATGAAGGGTGTTACTCATATCGGCTAATCATCATTGGCTTAAAGGAAACCGGCAGCGACTGCCGGTTTTTTTATACCTTGATTTCTGTAGTGAATTCAGCAAAATGTACGCAAAGCGATTAATAGTATGAATATGCGATTATGAAAAAAATCCTCTTTTTGTGCACAGGCAACTCTGCACGCTCTCAACTGGCTGAAGCCTTGTTTAATCACATGGCGGATGAAAACTTTTCTGCGGTAAGCGCGGGGCTGGAACCTTCTGTGGTTGATCCCAGGGTATTCACCGTTCTCGAACAGTATGGTGTTGATGGCAGTTACCTGAAAAGTCAGTCTGTAGAAGAGTTTGACCGGGAGGACTTCGATGTTGTTATTACGCTTTGTGAACACGCAAAAGATGAGTGCGTGGTCTTTGATAACTCCGGTGCACAAATTCACTGGGATTTCCCGGATCCTAAGGACCAGGAAGGCGTTGCGGTTTTTGATGAAGTTTATAAGGGCCTGAAAGAGCGCATTTCACTGTTTTTGCTTTTGCACGGCCAGGAAGCGGGTAGTGCGGTTGTTCCGACCATGCTGTTCAAGGTAATGAGCGACCCTCTGCGCCTGAAAATTATGATGCTGCTTGAAGACGAAGAAGTGCTAAGCGTAACAGATCTTACCGATGCAACCGGTGAGAGCCAGCCAAAGGTCTCACGCCACCTTGCTCTGCTAAGAGACAGCGGCTTCCTTCAGGATGAAAGAGACGGACTGTGGATTTTCTACCGCCTGTCAACGCATCTGCCAACCTGGATTAAGCACACGCTTCAGACCGTCCGTAATGGTAATCCGGCGATTATCAATGAAGAAAAGAAGAAGTTGAAAGCGGCAGATCGCAAGAAGCGGTATGTGAAGAAGGGGTAGTTTTTACTGGGTTACAGGTGACAGGTAAAAGAAGGTTGACTGTAACCCTGACTCTTATACACAAATATTGAAGTGACCAGAGATCGGTTCTCCCCCATAACCCATAGCCCAGCAGGGCAAAGCCCGACCCCAGTACCCTATACAAAACACTCCTTATCCCCCAACGCCTTCTCCACCGCCCCAATCAACCTCCCAACTTCTTTTTCCGTACTAACAAACGGCGGCATCATATAAATCAACCGGCCAAAAGGACGGATCCAAACCCCTTCAGCCACAAACAGCTGCTGAATCTTTTCCATATTGACCGGCTTGGTGGTTTCCACAACACCAATGGCGCCCAGCCAGCGGGTATCTTTAACCAGTTCATGCTGGTTTAAATCCGGGAATTTGCTGGCAAAGGTCTCCTCGATTATCTGAGTCTGTTTTTTCCATTCGCCTGATTCAAGCAGTTCCATACTTGCTGTTGCTACAGCGCAAGCGAGCGGGTTGCCCATAAATGTCGGGCCGTGCATAAAGCAGCCGGCTTCGCCTCCGCATACGGTATCTGCCACATCTTTGGTTGCCAGTGTGGCGGAAAGTGTCATATAGCCGCCAGTAATGGCTTTACCGACGCACAGGATATCAGGTTCGATTTCCGCATGTTCACAGGCAAATAGCTTGCCTGTACGGCCAAATCCGGTGGCAATCTCATCCAGGATCAGCAGCACGCCATATTGGTCGCACAGCAGGCGCACCTGTTTCAGAAATTCCGGGTGGTAAATTCTCATCCCTCCGGCGCCCTGAACGATAGGTTCAAGAATTACCGCAGCGATTTTGTCACGGTTTTCAGAAAGCTTTTGTTCGAAGTCCTTAATATCATTTGGGTCCCACTGCTGCCAGAAGCCGGTTTTTGGTGACTCGGCAAAAATATGCTCAGGCAGAAATCCCTTGTAGAGGCTGTGCATGGAGTTATCAGGATCGGTAACTGACATGGCTGCAAAGGTATCGCCGTGGTAGCCGTCCCTTAAGGTAAGGAACTTGGATCTTGGCTCACCTTTGGCGTGCCAGTACTGCAGTGCCATCTTCAGGCTGACTTCTACCGCAACGGAACCAGAATCGGCAAGAAACACATGCTGCAGGCTCTCAGGTGTCATACCGATAAGCTTTTTACACAGGTTAATGGCCGGCTCATGGGTAATGCCGCCAAACATCACATGGGAGACCTTATCAATCTGCTGATGTGCTGCCTGATTCAGGTGCGGATGATTATACCCGTGAATAGCCGACCACCAGGAAGACATACCATCAACCAGTTTTTCACCACTTTCCAGTTGCAGATAGACACCTTCAGCACTTTTTACCGGATAGCAGGTTAGCGGATTTAGTGTCGAAGTGTAGGGGTGCCAAATGTGTTGGCGATCAAAATTCAGATCCATTGACATACAAATAGCTCAAATAGTAATCAGTTGTAAACTTTTGTTTATTTAGTTTTGTTGACAGTCTAAGGGTTACGGGTAGACTGTCAATTAATTTATGGCTGAGGGATGAATGAGTCTGAGCGCAGAGAGTTCAGATAATTCAAAGCAGATCCCGGATAAAAGCTTCGCATTTTCCGGGATGACGAGCGAGTTCAGAGCCTCATAAAATATAACAACCGAGCAAATTAGGATTACACGTGGAAGTAAGACATAACTGGACAGTGCAGCAAGTGCGTGCACTGATGGAAAAGCCATTTATGGATCTGCTGTTTGAAGCGCAGCAGGTGCATCGTCAATATCAGCAGCATAACTACGTACAGGTAAGCACACTTTTGTCGATTAAGACAGGTGCCTGTCCGGAAGATTGTAAGTACTGCCCTCAGAGTGCCCGTTATACGACAGATGTTGAAAAAGAGCGTCTGATGGAAGTGGAACGTGTTCTGGACGCGGCGGAAAAAGCCAAGCAAGCCGGTTCCACCCGTTTTTGTATGGGCGCAGCCTGGAAGAATCCGAAAGACAGAGATATGCCGCACCTGATCAATATGATTCAGGGTGTAAAGGATAAAGGTCTGGAAACCTGTATGACGCTTGGCATGCTGACGCCTGAGCAGGCAAATGAGCTGGCGGATGCCGGGCTGGATTACTACAACCACAACCTTGATACATCGCCTGAGTTCTACGGTAACATTATTACCACCCGTACATACCAAGACCGGCTGGATACCCTTTCCCACGTGCGCGATGCGGGCATGAAAATCTGCTCTGGCGGTATTATCGGTATGGGTGAAAGCGTCAACGACAGAGCCGGACTTTTTGTTGAGCTGGCAAACCTGCCAACTCATCCGGAAAGCGTGCCGATCAATATGCTGGTTAAAGTTAAAGGCACACCACTGGAAAACGAAGAAGATGTTGATCCGTTTGATTTTATCCGTCTGATAGCCATTGCCCGTATTATGATGCCGAAATCAGCCGTCCGTCTTTCTGCCGGTCGTGAGAATATGAACGAGCAGATGCAGACACTTTGCTTTATGGCAGGTGCTAACTCGATTTTCTACGGATGTAAGCTACTGACGACACCAAACCCGGATGAAGATGCAGATATGCAGCTGTTTAAAAAGCTGGGCATCAACAGCGTTGAAGTAAGCCAGAAGCCAGACGAAGTTCAGGAAAATGAACTGATGGAGCAGGTGGTTGAGCGTGTGGTATCCCGCCCGACAGCGGATGATCTGTTCTACGATGCAAGTGTTTAACCGTCGTATTCAAAAAGCCCTGGACGAACGCAGAGAGAAGGGGCTTTTCCGCCAGATTTCGGTTCTGGAGGGGGGGAATCAGTCCCGCCTTCGTAAAGACGAATCAGAGTACGTTAACTTTTCCAACAACGATTACCTTGGCCTGGCATCCGAACCGGAACTGGTAAAAGCCTGGCAGAAAGGGCTGTCGGATTACGGCGTTGGAAGCGGCGCCTCTCCGCTGGTTACCGGCTTTTCTCCTGCTCATCAGATGCTGGAGGAAACCCTGTGTGAGTGGCTGGGATATGAAAAAGCGGTGCTGTTTAACTCCGGTTTTAGTGCCAATCAGGCCGCGCTTTTTTCCCTGCTGGAGAAACAGGATACTCTGATTCAGGACAAGCTCAACCATGCCTCATTGATGGAAGCAGGAATGCTTTCTCCGGCTACGATGAGACGCTTCAGACATAATGACACTGAGCATCTGAATCAGCTTCTTACCGCTTCATCACAGGCGCTGGTAGTTACCGAAGGCGTATTTAGCATGGATGGCGACAGAGCGACGCTGCAGGCGATTAGTGCTCAGTGCACAGCTTCAGAGAGCTGGCTGATGGTGGATGATGCGCATGGAATCGGCGTTCTCGGAGGTAAGGGAGCAGGAAGTTGCTCAGAAGCCGGAATTAAGCCTGAATTGCTGGTTGTCACTTTCGGCAAAGCTTTTGGCTTATCCGGCGCTGCCATTATGTGTAGCAAGGATCTGGGTGATTATTTAGTTCAGTTTGCCCGTCATCATGTCTATTCCACTGCAATGCCTCCGGCGCAGGCCTATACGCTGGCTTGTGCTGCAAAGCTGATTCAGAGCCAGCAATGGCGCAGGGATAAGCTTGCTGAATTGCAAATGGTTTATAAGGAAACTTTGTCAGGTTCGGAAGGCTATCTGGATACAGATACTCCGATTAAGCCTTATATTTGTGGCGATGCGGATAAAGCGGTGGCAATGGCGGAATCATTGAGAAGCCAGGGGTTCTGGGTGAGCGCTATCCGCCCACCAACAGTGCCCAGTGGCAGCGCCAGATTACGCATTACATTAACAGCTAACCATTCTGCTTCAGAGGTTAACAGCCTTTGTCAGGCCATTCTTAAGTTAAGGAGTCGGTGAATCTGATGGAATTTAATCGTAAAGCGGCGATTGCAGAGGCCTTTGGTAAGGCGGCATCTAAATACGATCAACATGCTGAGTTTCAGCGTCAGGTTGGCCGTGAGCTGATGGCTAAGATGCCACGGGATCTGACCGGATATAAAGTGCTGGATATTGGCTGCGGGACCGGATACTTCTCAGAACTGCTGGCGCAAAGGGGAGCAGAAGTCACCGCTGCTGATCTTTCAGCCGATATGCTGGAACAGGCAAAATTCCGCTGTGGCTCAAGCGTTGCTCATTATCAGCAGGCAGATGCCGAGAATCTTCCCTTCGGGGATTCGGTTTTTGATTTCGCTTTTTCAAGTCTTGCCCTGCAATGGTGCGAAGATCTGTCTAAGCCGTTGAAGGAGCTTAAGCGGGTGACAAAGCCCGGAGGCAGCGTACTGTTTTCTACTTTACTGGATGGCTCACTGCATGAGCTCAAACTATCCTGGTCAAAAATTGACACACATCAACACGTTAATGACTTTCTCACTGAGAAGGAAATAAAAATTGCGTTAGCGCAATCTGACATCCAAAAGCATCACTTAGACTTACGCTCAATAAGAATGTGGTATTCGTCTGCATTTCAGTTAATGCGGGATCTAAAAGGTATTGGAGCCACCCATGTTCGTGGCAGGTCGCATGGCCTGATGAAGAAGCGGACACTGTTAGATGTTGAAAACGAATATCAAAAATTTAAAGGTGAGGAAGGGCAGTTGCCCGCCACTTACAATGTATGTCTAGGGGCAATTAACCTATGATCGAAGCATTTTTTATTGCTGGTACAGATACAGAAGTCGGAAAAACCGTTGTATCTAAAGCTATTTTACAGGCCCTGAACAGTCAGGGATTAAAAACTATCGGGTACAAGCCTGTGGCAGCAGGCTGCAAAGAGACCGAAGAGGGTATGAGAAACTCTGATGCGCTGCACCTTCAGCAGGCGGCAACAGAGGAAATACCTTACGAAGATATCAACCCGTACGCACTGATTGCGCCTACATCTCCGCATATTGCGGCAAAGCGCGATGGCGTTAGCATTGAATACTCTGTGCTGAGTGAAAAGCTTGCTCATCATAAAGAGTGCGCGGATGTGGTTCTGGTTGAAGGTGCTGGTGGCTGGAGAGTTCCGGTGTCTGATACAGATTGTCTGTCTTCCTGGGTTAAGCAGGAGAAACTGCCGGTGGTGCTGGTTGTCGGCATTAAGCTTGGCTGTCTGAGCCATGCCATGCTTTCGGTTGAAGCCATCAAGAACGACGGACTTGAGCTAATCGGCTGGGCCGCAAACAGAATCAATCCGGGCACGGAAAACTACGCAGAAATTATCCAGATGCTGGAAGAGCAGATCCCGGCTCCGAAGCTTGGTGAAATCCCGTATGTCCCAAGCGTGAAAAAGCGTGATATCGGGAAATATATGGATATTTCTCCGATTCTGGAAGGGTAAAAACAGCTATTGGCCAGGTTTTTATACAAATATTAAAGTGACCAGAGAATGGTTCTCCCCCTTGAGTGAAAAAGCCTAATTGATTGATAAAGCTAATAGAAGGGGGAGTTAGAGGGGGTTGGTTATGCCATGCATGCTTTAATCACAAAGGTTTAAGTTTATGAGAAACAACCCCTCCCTGCCTCCCCTTCGATGTTACTTCTTCGAAAATCCAGCCTTTCGAGGTTAAGGGGAGGAGTACTCTTTGACTCCTTGAACTTGTGTATAAGAGTCAGACTATCAGCTATCAAAACTGACAGCTCTATTTCTCCCCACTCCCCAACAGAGCCTGTTGAGTTTCAGCGATCGTTTCATGAATATTTTTGGCCGGATCTATACCAAGTTGCTCCATTGCTTCCTGTTCGGTCATTCCCAGGTGGCAGCATAAAAGATCGATTGCCATCAGGTAGTTAGGACTCTCAACCATCACTTTCTTCCTTTGTAGTGTATCTTCAGCCATAAACGTCTTCCTGTATAGCTGTCCTGTGTTTCTGACTGTATCTCTGCCGCCCTTAAGCCTCAATTAGACTTTGGTCTAAGGTTTGTGGAGGTTATACCAGTGAGAAAACGGCGGAAGTTTGAGCGCCATTGACAATTTGTTGCAATTTGTTTCTTCACCTTGTAATCGAAATTTACGACTATATGTATAAGGATATAGTGTACTGAAAAATAATCCGGCTTATGGTTTATAGTTATTTTATTCTTTACTGCTAAATACTTTCGTCATTCCCGCGGAGGCGGGAATCTGATGGAAGCAAGAATAGGATAACTGGCGTACATTTATAATTAAAAGAAATAGTAAAAATCAGCTATTAAATGGAGATAAAAAATGAAACGTATAATGCTCTTTTTAGCGACTAACCTTGCGGTCGTTTTTGTATTAAGCATCGTACTTAATATTCTGTATGCGACAACCGGCCTGCAACCGGGCAGCCTGAATGGCTTGTTGGTGATGGCAGCACTGTTTGGTTTTGGTGGCTCATTTATTTCCCTGCTGATGTCTAAGGGAATGGCACTGCGCTCAGTTGGCGGACAGGTAATCGACAGCCCGCGTAATGAAACCGAGCACTGGTTGATGGAAACCGTTAAGCGTCAGTCTCAGCAGGTTGGCATTGGTATGCCTACTGTGGCGGTTTATGACTCGCCGGATATCAACGCCTTTGCAACCGGCGCCAAGCGAAATGATTCCCTTGTTGCGGTTTCTACCGGTTTGCTGAATAACATGACAAGAGACGAAGCAGAAGCGGTGCTTGCCCATGAGGTCAGCCATATCTCCAACGGTGACATGGTAACCATGACTCTGCTGCAGGGGGTGGTGAACACCTTTGTGATCTTCCTGTCCAGATTTGTTGCTAACATCATAGCGTCGGGTGACCGTGAAGAAGGCGAGGGCAGCAATATGATGGTTTATTTTGCAGTATCCATCTTCCTTGAGCTGATTCTGGGCTTCCTGGCAAGCTTTATCACCATGTGGTACAGCCGCCGCAGAGAGTACTACGCAGACTCAGGTGCTGCTGATCTGGTCGGTAAGCAGAAGATGATCGCTGCTCTGGAACGTCTGAAACTGAGCTACGAGCCTCAACTGGAAGGTTCTATGATGGCATTCGGCATTAATGGTAAAAGTACCGTGATGCAGCTTCTGATGAGCCACCCGCCGCTGGATAAGCGTATCGAAGCACTGCGCAATAGCTAACATTTACTTAGCTCGTTGTTTAATGGGCAAAGAAAGCCCCTCCCCTTGAACTCATAAGTTTGGTATTTCGATGAAGCCAAATCGAAGGGGAGGCTGGGAGGGGTTGATTAGTATTAGCTTAAATTTTAGTGAATCATTCCACCGGCATAACTCCCTAACTTCCTTCTCAATTAATTTTTTCTCACTTAATTGATCCATCCCCCCGCCGTTTTCGTATAAATACCACAGAAAATATAGGGAAAAATTGCACAAAAAATAATTTGTACAATTTGTCCGTGGTGTACTAATTTGTAAACTAATAGCTTTACATTTCTGTGACAGGTGATGTTATGAATATTGAAACAGTCGCTGAGTTTTATAAGAGTCTGAGTCTGGATAATCTCCATCAGTTAAATGATGTTTATCATAAAGATGTGCAATTTCATGATCCTGCACACGAAATTCACGGCATTGAGAATTTGTACAATTACTTTAAATCTCTGTACAAAAATGTGGATGCCTGCACTTTCCATATCCGCTCTCATATGCAGAAAAGCAGTGTGGGTTTTATTGTCTGGGAGATGTCCCTTCAACACCCACGCCTGAAAGGCGGAAAAACAATACTTGTGGATGGCTGTACACATATTGAGTTTTATCAGGACAAAGTGCTGTACCACAGAGACTACTTTGATCTTGGTGAAATGCTTTACGAAAACATCCCGGTGCTCGGGGAAACGGTTCGTTCATTGAAAAATCGGTTGGGGAAGTAGAATGAAGATTGCAATTATAGGGACAGGTATTTCCGGACTGACGGCGGGTTACTATCTGCACCGGCACCATGATATCACTTTGTTTGAAGCTAACTCTTATATCGGAGGCCATACAGCCACCGTCGATGTGGAGGTGGATGGCCGCAACTATGCTGTCGACACCGGATTTATTGTCTACAACGGCAGAACTTACCCCAATTTTATTAATTTGATGAATGAGATTGGTGTTGAGGGTGTGCCGACTCAGATGAGTTTTAGCGTCCGTAATGATGCTAACGGCCTTGAATATAACGGACATACTTTAAGTACCCTGTTTGCCCAGAAGAAAAACTGGCTTAATCCTCAGTTTTATCAGTTTATCCGGGAAATTATCCGTTTTAACCGTCTGGCTAAAGAGAGCATCAGCTATCAGAGCAGTCATGCCCTGACCCTGGGGGATTTTCTCAAGATTTATGACTTTAGTGATTATTTTGCGCAAAACTATATTCTGCCTATGGGTGCGGCGATCTGGTCCTCTACCATAGCTGATATGCGGGTTTTTCCGCTGGATTTCTTTTTACGTTTTTTCCTCAATCACGGCTTGCTGGATGTTGCCAACAGACCGCAGTGGTATGTGATTAAAGGTGGTTCCAGAGAGTATATTCAGCCACTGACAAAAGGATTCGGGAATAAAATACGCCTTAACACATCGGTAGAAAAAGTATGGCGCATTAAAAGTGGTGTAGTGATTCGGGCCGGTGGCAGGGATGAACATTTTGATCAGGTTATCTTCTCCTGCCACAGCGATCAGGCTTTAAGAATACTGGCAGACTGTTCACCCTATGAGCGCCAGATACTTTCTGATATCCGTTATCAGGAAAACGAAGTGACGCTGCATCTGGATACCAGCTTACTGCCCATAGAGCAAAAAGCCTGGGCATCCTGGAATTATCATCTGGCAGATACGAATTCGTTAAGTAAAGCCCGCCCAACGCTGACTTACAATATGAATATTCTTCAGCATATTCAGTCTTCTCACACTTTTTGTGTTTCTCTGAATTCACAGAACAAGATTGATCAGAGCAAAATCCTGCGGAGCTTTATTTACGATCATCCGCTGTTTGAGCGCCGGACCATAAAGGCACAAAAACGCAGAGACGAAATCAACGGAGCCCGCAACACCTGGTTCTGCGGTGCCTACTGGTACAACGGATTTCATGAAGACGGGGTAAGAAGTGCGATTGATGTAGTCAGCGGACTGGAAGAGAGCGTGAATACGCCGAACCAGCAAAAGGGGGCCGCATGACTCTGCGCAGCTCTCTGATGGTGGGAAAGGTGATGCATTCCCGTTTTAAACCAGTACAGCACAGTTTTAGCTATTCACTGTTTATGCCCTGTATTGACCTGGATGAACTTGAAATGCTGAAGGAAAAGGTATGGGGGTTTGGTTACCGGTGGTGGCACTGGGCGCGTTTTCACAGAGAAGATTATCTGGGAGAGGGCGATCTTAAAACGGATGTTCAGGCCAAGGTGTATCAGCTTACCGGAGAGAAAGTTCAGGGGCGGGTCGTAATGGTATGTCACCTGAGATACTTTGGCCTCTATTTCAGTCCGGTGAATTTCTACTACTTGTTTGATGAGCAGGACAACTGGCGATATCTGCTGGCGGAGGTGAGTAACACACCTTGGAATCAGCGCCATTACTATGCTGTGAGTTCAGACAGCCAGAAATGGATTCATCAGAAGGCGTTTCATGTTTCGCCTTTTAACCCGATGGATCAGCAGTATGTCTGGAGGCTAAAACCTTTAGCAGAGAAGCTTTTTGTTCATCTTGAATGCCATCGTGCAGACAAAGAATTCAGCGCAACCCTGTCTATGAAAGCCAGTACATTTACCACAACAAACCTGATTAAACAGCTCAGTGCAACGCCATTTATGACGCTAAAAGTGGTATGGGGAATTTACTGGCACGCGCTAAAACTTGCTCTGAAAAGAGCACCAATTTACCCGCATCCCGGTTCGGGAAGCAGACAAACCCGATCCGGAGAGGGATAACCATGTTAGATTCAACCGCAAGTATTAATGCCGAAGTACTAAGCTCATCCCAGAGAACCGCCAGAACACTTGTTCTGCGTATAGCCTCGGCTCTGGATAAAGGTTCGCTTTCTCTTATTGAGAACTTTTCCTGCAGTGAAAGCAGAGAGATGGTTTCAGAACGCTTTGGCAGTGAAAGTGGTACTCATGCTGCCATTGAGATAAAAAATCCTCAGTTCTATCCGGTGTTGCTGAAAGGTGGAAGTATCGCGGTAGGCGAAGCCTTTATGAATGGCTGGTGGGATAGCCCGGACTTAACGGCTCTGATGCGCCTGATGGCTGAGAACCTGCCGGTACTGGACAGGCTTGAGTCTAAAGCCGGGAAACTATCAAAGCTGCTGTACAAGTTTGATCACTGGTTAAATAAAAACAGTAAGGCGAACTCCAGGCGGAATATCGAAGCGCACTACGATATAGGCAACGATCTGTACAAGCTGTTTCTCGACAGCAATATGCTTTACTCGTCAGGAATTTATCTGTCTGAGCAGGAGTCCTTAGAGGTCGCTCAAAAGAATAAGATGGAACGCTTGTGCCTCCAGTTGCAGCTAAAAAGCTCAGATCATGTGCTGGAAATCGGCACCGGCTGGGGTGCCATGGCGATCTATATGGCAGAGAACTACGGATGCAAGGTGACCACAACCACTATCTCCGAACAACAATACCAGTATGCCAAACAGGAGATCGAACAAAGAGGGTTATCACAGCAGATTACACTGCTGAAAAAGGATTACCGGGAGCTGACAGGCCGCTTTGATAAACTGGTCTCCATCGAAATGATAGAGGCGGTGGGCAAACAATATCTGCCTTCCTACGTTAAAAAGTGTAATGAGCTGCTTAAGCCGGATGGATTAATGGCGATTCAGGCCATTACTATTGCCGACCAGCGTTATCACGCCTACAGCAGCCGGGTAGACTTTATTCAGAAGTATATTTTCCCCGGCGGCTTTTTACCTTCCGTCACTGCACTGCTGGAAACGACTACCCGTCACAGCAGGCTGGTGGCTACCAATGTAAAAGATATCGGCCAGGATTACGCCAGCACGCTGTCTGAGTGGCATACAAGATTTACCGGCTCTGTGCATCAGGTTCGCCAGCTTGGTTATGATGAACGGTTTATCCGCATGTGGCGTTATTACCTGAGTTATTGCGAAGGGGGTTTTCTGGCTAAAAGTATCAGCACGGTTCAGTTAACTCTGAGAAAAGCCGGGTAGGCCAGATGTTGACTCTTATACACAAATATTAAAGTGATCAGTGAACGGTTCTCCCCCTTGAGTGAAAAGCCTAACTGGTTGATAAAGCTAATAGAAGGGGGAGTTAGAGGGGGTTGGTTATGCCATGTATGGTTAAAAAACTTAAGCTCATGAGAAACAACCCCTCCCAGCCTCCCCTTCGATGTTACTTCTTCGAAAATCCGGCCTTTCGAGGCTAAGGGGAGGAGCATTCTTGGGCTCCTTAAACTTGTGTATAAGAGCCAAGGCCAGATGTTGCCACTATTATTTACCTTTGTTTGCACCCGTAAAAAGACGGTTTTCGCCTTTTTATAAATAACTCTTTAAGATCAGTTGGTTAGCGTGTGGGCCCGATTGATCTGTTTCTGGAATAGTTTTTGCTGCTATTAGTACAGAGTCACTTACTTAAGAGGCAAGAGTCGTCATGAAACAGATTACTGGAAAATGGTTGGCCGGATTGTTGGTTTTGATTCTGAGTCAGGGAATAGTGTTAGCTTCTTCGCCTGACTGGCAGCTTGATCTCTCCGCCACAGGCGAAACCCACTTTTACGATAGTGAACAAAGTGGTGAAAAGCAGGGAGAGAAACTTGGTGAGAGCACAGACGAACATCAGAATGATGTTTTCCGCTCCATCTGGCTTACTATTTATCCGCTTCCTTATCTAAGCGGGCTTCCAGATCCTTCTTTACAATATTAATCGCTTTTAAAGCAGTTTCAGGATCAATCTCATTAGACTCAAGCAGATAAATAAGATCCACGGCCAGTTTGATTTCATCGGGCGCATTGTCTAACGGGCTTGAGTTTTGCTCTGTCATTGTTTTCTTTCTCTGTAATTAATCTGTTTTTCAATTTTCAATTTAGCGGCCTGACACTTTATCAGCCTTCTTTCGGTTGCGATAAGTGCCTGCTGAGCTCCGGGCGCTTCTGCAGGAGAGGCGGACTGAAGTGCCAGCTTTTTATTTCGCACCATCTCTTTCAGTCTTCGTTCCCACTCCTGATGCTGAGCAAGATCCTGATAAAGAAGGTTAATAGGTTTTCGGTAATGGCTGCCGTGTCTGATTTCGCTCTTGCGAATCGCTTCGGTAGAAAGCTCTCTGGAAATCGCCGAAACCTGATCCACAAGGTGCTCAGTAAGATACTCCGCACTGGCAGAAGTCAGTTTCCCTTCACTCTGCTCACGGATCAAAGTCTCAAGTACCCCCTGAGCCTCTTCAACACAGGGAAGCAAAAGCTTAGCCCGGCAACCAAACAACCTCTCATCAAACAGCGGCTGATAATGCTCCCCCCGCTTACGATCAAGCAGCGAAGCCTGTTTAACCAGAGTTTCCAAAGTCTGTTCAAGTTGCTCAAATTTGTTCATTTTAACCTAAAGAAAAAAGTTGTCTGAAAGTACTGACTTCAACACACTACCTGTAATCTTGATTCTTATACACAAATATTAAAGCGATCAGAGAACGGTTCTCCCCCTTGAGTGAAAAAGCCTAACTGGTTGATAAAGCTAATAGAAGGGGGAGTTAGAGGGGGTTGGTTATGCCATGCATGATTAAACCACCAAAACTTAAGCTCATGAGAAACAACCCCTCCCAGCCTCCCCTTCGATGTTACTTCTTCGAAAATCCGGCCTTTCGAGGCTAAGGGGAGGAGCATTCTTTGGCTTCTTAAACTTGTGTACTAGAGTCAGCCCCATAACCCCATAACCCCATAGCCCCTTATACCCAAGCCTCAACCGCCAACTTAACCGCCAACACACTAACAACGCAAACAAACACCGGCCGAATAAACTTAGCCCCAAACCGGATAGCCGAATGCGCCCCAACATAAGCCCCAAGCATCAGACAAACACCCATCGCCAGCCCAAGCACCCAGTTAATATGACCCAAAAAGGCAAAAGTAACCAGAGAAGTAAAGTTACTGGTAAAGTTCATCGCCTTAGCAAGGCCGGAAGCGAGCAGAATATTCAGACGATAAATTGCCATACTGCTCACTACCCAGAAGGCCCCGGTTCCCGGTCCGGCAACACCGTCGTAGAAGCCAAGGGTAAATCCCTGAGCTATCTGCTTGTTATTAATCTGCTTGCCCGGTTCAGGCAGCACATTTTTATTGGCATCGGGCGCTTTATGTAAAATGGTATAGGCAGCGGCTGCCAGAACAACCAGTGGCAAGGCCTTTTCCAGCCAGTCTGTGCTGATGGCATCTACCACAAGTGTTCCGCAGGTTGCGCCAATTAAAGTGGCAATAAAGGCTTTTCCCCAGAACTGAGGATTAAACAGTCGCTTACGGTAATAGGTAATCGCCGCTGTGGATGATGCAAAAGTCGCAGCCAGTTTATTGGTGCCTAGCGCGATATGTGGCGGCAAGCCTAAAGAGAGCAGGGCAGGAATGGTCAGCATTCCGCCACCTCCGGCGACAGCATCAATAAAACCGGCGGCAAAGGCCACCAGTGAGAGAATAACCAGGGTTGCTGGTTCAATCATTTCCATTTAGTCAGAAACCTTTTGTGTTTTCTATTTTTTCTATATTTAGTTTTAATTATTCGTCATCCCGGAAATAGCGAAGCCATTATCCGGGATCTACTGTCTGCGCGCTGTAGTGTTAACAATAATCTATGGCTCTACAACGTGCTTCAATCAGATTCCCGCCTCCGCGGGAATGACGCGATGATAGGAATGACGAAACCCGTCAGTACTCTATATTCCTTTTAAACGGCGGAAGCGAATCCAGCAAAGACTTCCCGTAGCGCTTAGACACCAGACGTCGGTCAAGGATGACGACTCTACCAGAATCCTCTTCTTTACGCAGCAAACGGCCAACGGACTGAATCAGTTTCTTACTCGCTTCAGGCACAGAAATCTGGATAAAGGAATTGCCGCCTCTCTGCTCAATATATTCCGAATGCGCCTGCTCCACAGGAGAGGTAGGAACCGCAAAAGGAATTTTGGTAATAATCAGGTTTTCCAGAAGTTTCCCCGGCAGATCCAGACCTTCAGAAAAACTCCCGGTACCAAAAAGAACGCTGGTTTTCCCTTTTTCAGTCAGCGTTTTATGTTTTTTTAGAATTTCCACACGGGAACTGTCCCCCTGAACCTGAAGTGCCCAGCCATTTTTTACAAACTGATCAGCAAGGGCTTCAGCCACCTGATTCATCTGCCAGTAGGAAGCAAAAAGGATCAGGTTGGCTTTATCTTCTTCTATATAAGAGGGAAGTATCTCCGCCAGATAGTCGGTATACTCTTTTTCCTGTGGCTCATACTTCATAGCGGGAATACAGAGTTCGGCATTATTCTGGTAATCAAAGGGAGAAGCCAGAGCCAGAAATTGTGTGCCGTTTTCTTTCTTCTCGCTAACACCCGCCTGACGACAAAAGAAACTGAATGAATTTAACGCCCGTACGGTTGCGGATGTCAGTACCGCGCCAATACAGCGGCTCCAGAGTTTTTTATCCAGCTCCCAGCCAATCTCAAGTGGTGAGACATTTACGATAAAATCGCCTTCTCTTTCCGGATTGACCTCAAACCATCTCGCCAGCGGAGCGCCTTTTTCCCTTCTTGGCTCAGCCATTAATGACCAGACCTTATGCAAATTTTCCAGCCGCTGAAGATAGGTTCCGGCTTCAGCCAGCGCAGGCTCAGCCAGTCTTGCTGAAAGCTGACCGTCTTTTACCTGCTCAGCAATGAGATCCATTATCTTGCCAAGTGCCTGATTTGCTTTGCCGGATGAATTTTTTAGTTCATCCGATTTTTTCTCCAGCCAATCCGGCAGTTCGCCATTTTCAAAGCGGAAGACGTTCTCCTCAAAGCTTGAAGGATTAAACTGCCTTACCAGTTGAGTTAAGTCAGGGATCAGTTGCTGAATATTTTCCTGAAGCTCATTGCGGAACCGGTTGACTCTTTTATCGTCAGCAAGGCTGGCAAACTTAGCTGAGTTCTGATTCAGACTTTCCAGCCAACTGGCGGCACCTTTTAAACTGGCAGCAGCAGATGAATGGTCACGGGCAACGCGGGGAAGGTGATGCGCCTCATCAAAAACATAAATGGTATTTTCCGGCTCAGAGAGAATAACGCCACCACCAAGGTTAATATCAGACATAACCAGACTATGGTTAGCTATCACCACATCATTTTTATCCATTTCAGAGCGTGCTTTCTGGAAAGGACAGCCTCTGTGTTGTGGTAAGGCGTTATTGCAACTGTGCTTATCACTGACAATCACCTGCCAGAGTTCATCCTTTATAGGCTTAGGCCAGGAATCCCGGTCGCCATCCCATTTGCCCTGAGCCAGCGAGCGGTACATGGTCTCCAGCAGTTCGATATCTTTTTTCTTAGGCTTAGTTTCAAACATCGCCATCTGACCGCCATCAGCACCGCAGGCAATAGCCAGTTTCTCAGCGCAGCAGTATCTTTGCCGGCCTTTTGCCAGAATAAAAGAGAAGTCCAGATCGGTAATACGACGAAACAGAGGCAGGTCTTTATTAAGAAGCTGCTCCTGAAGCGCAACGGTAGCAGTAGAAATAACCAGCTTACGGTTGTTAAGCACAGCAACAGGAATTGCCGCCATAAGATAAGAAAGCGACTTACCAATCCCGGTCCCAGCTTCTGCAATCATAATACGGTTTCTGTCGTGATACTCACCGCTCAGTGTTTTTGCTATCTCCGCCACCAGATAATTCTGTGCTCTTCTGGGGGTAAAGTTATCCAACTGATGCTGAAGGTTCTGATAACTGCCACGAATGGATTTCTGAATTCTAGGATTAAGCATGATTTCGCCCGCTGAATGGAAGCGGCATAGTAGCACAGAGTAAAAAAGTGAACTATCGCAATTAGCGCCTTATCCTCCCTCATAGCCTCATAGCCTCATAGCCTCATAGCCCACAGTGGTGATGAAAATATGCTCAATTAATCAAAAAATCAGAAATTCCCCCCACCCCCAAAACCCCATTTTTATCCACAATTTGCGAGTGACACTGCCCATTTTGTACCCATTGCAGCTCATAATTTAATTAAAAGTTGATCTATATCCCAAAAAAAAACTGAACCTTCTCGGAACTCTAGAAATACGCCTGAAACAGAATGATATGTCTAAATAAAAATATGTAAACAGGATTATGTATGGATAAACTGTATAAAACTAATAAATTATGGTTATTATCACTGCTAGTTTATCACTGAGTTTTATTTAAATTTGATGAATATTTTATTATGTAGATCACACTTATCTCAATGTGTTGATTTTAAGTGTATGAAATTAAAGGCTTTATATTTTTTTATTTAGGAAAATTTATCCGTTTGACATGCCAATAAAACTTTTGCAATCTAGACCCCGCAATTTGATGGCGATGACGAGTTTCCAAAAGAGAAACCGGCATCATCAATAAAACTAAAGGGAACCGGATAAGGATTTCCCGAATTTTCTTAAGAAAAGGCAGTGGATTAATTATGAAAAAGACTCTAATCGCTCTTTCTGTACTAGCAATGGCTGGTTCAGTAAACGCAGCTACAGTATACGATGCAGACGGTGTTACAGCTGGTGTATTTGGTGACCTAGAAGTTGGTTACAAGCAAGCTATCGGTACAAATCAAGACGGTGCACTATTTGTTGGTGACTACGACTTTGGTTTCGATGCATCTACTGCTGTAAATGATGACGTTAAAGTATTTGGTAAAATCCAGTGGAACGGTAACGAAACATCAGATGATGATGCTTCTCAAACTGAAAGCACTAACAGCCCAATTATCGACAACGCATACATTGGTGTTACTGCTGGTGACGTTACTGTGACAGTTGGTCGTGCGGTTAACTTTGTTGATGAAATCGGCGTTGCAAACGACGAAAACATCGCAGGTAACTACGAAGCAAACGATGCTATCGGTATCGATGATAAGACTAGCCAGGTTGCTAAAGTAATGTGGGACAACGGTGAGATGTTCTACGCAGGTCTTGCATATACTGCAGACGCAGATGGTGACGACACTACTAGCAACGATTACGAGCAAATCGATCTTAAAGCTGGTCTACGCGTTGCTGACCTAGACGTGATGGTAATCTACTCTACTGCTGAAGACGAAGCGGCAGCAGATTACGATAACCTAGCAATCCAAGCTAACTACTCTATTGATGCTCTGTCTCTAGGCGCTCTTTACACATCTGGTGAGAAAGATGCTGCTGGTACTACAAGCGATATCGAAGCTGATGCTATCTCTCTAAGTGTTGCATACACTATGGATAAGACTACTGTAGGTGCTGGTTGGTCTACAATTGATGTTGAAGGTGTTCAGGATCAGGATCAATGGTACGCAAACGTATCTTACGCTCTAGCAACTAACGCTTCTGTATATGTTGAAATCGCTGAAACTGAAGGTGACGCTGGTTCTTACGCGAACAACGACATGGGCTACGCTGTTGGTGCTAAGCTAAGCTTCTAATCTAAAGCATATTTAGATATTCTTGAAAGCCACCCATTTGGGTGGCTTTTTAATTTATTAAACAATAGGAAATAGCTATGAAAAAAATCACTATGTTGTCAATGTCTGCTTTGATAGCGTTTTCCTCATATGTGAATGCAGCGTCACTCGAGCTACCATATTCTATCCAGCTGCTTGCATTAAATGGGAAGAAACAGCAGGATAAATCAGTCCTTAGTCAACTACCTGAAGGTAAACATCAGATTATTCTTCAGTATGCTAAACAGCTTAAAGATGGTTCAAAAACAAAGTTATTTGCAAGTAAGCCATTAGTTATGCAGTTAGAGGTTACCGATCCGAATGCAAGCTATGAGCTGAGCCATAAAGCTTTTTATAGCGTTAATACAGTAGAAAAGGCGCTGGAAAAGAATAAGATGGGCTGGGAGCTTGAGTCTGAAGGTAAATCATACCCGGTAACTATTGAAACAATGTATGGAAGTGGCTTCGCACCCTTTACGAATATTGAAAAAGCAATAAAAGCTCATAATAAGCAAAGTGGCCTTATTTTAACGAGCATGGGTACTAAAGACATCACTGACGCTGTTGTTACAGTAGATCAAAAAACCGGTAAACTTGAAGTAGAAGGCGACCCGGTTACCCAGCTAAAACTTTGGTACACCAAAGCAAGCAAAGAAGAGCAGAAAGAATTCCGCCGCTGGATGATTGATCAGGAGTGATCAACTCCAACTGTTGTCATTCCCGCGAAGGCGGGAATCTGATTAAAGCGCGTTGTAGACTATAAGTTTTCTGTGAACATATAACGCGCAGTGAGTAGATTCCGGATAATTGCTATGCAATTTCCGGAATGACGCGCATCAGGCCTACCATCAAGAAAGAATAACACACGCCATCTTTGGCATCCCTCCGAATATTCCTTACAGGGCTCAATGACACTATAGGTCTCTTTAACCAGGGTATGTATTCCCAAGGGAATCGCTGTTAGCCTGACTCTTATACACAAGCTTAAGGAGCCAAAGAATGCTCCTCCCCTTAGCCTCGAAAGGACGGATTTTCGAAGAAGTAACATCGAAGGGGAGGCAGGGAGGGGTTGTTTCTCATGGGGTTAAGTTTTGGTGGTTTAACCATGCATGGCATAACCAACCCCCTCTAACTCCCCCTTCTATTAGCTTTATCAACCAATTAGGTTTTTTCATTCAAGGGGGAGAACCGTTCTCTGATCACTTTGATATTTGCGTATAAGAGTCAGGCTGTCAGATGTCAGATGTCAGATGTCAGTTTCTGCCCAGTTAGACCTGTTTTTCACTGAAAGCCGACAACTGATAGCTGAAAGCTTCTCCCGCAACCGTTTGCTTTTCCTCGCCATATTGCTGATAAGCCTATCACAAGCTAAACTTACCTCTTTACCCACTTCCAGCAGAACGTTCCCATGAAATTTCCAGGCCAACGCAAATCTAAACACTATTTCCCGGTTCACGAGCGCGATCCTCTGGTTAGTCAGTCTCAGGTCAGAAAGATGGCAAAGACTCATGTAATCGGTATTGATCAGACTCTGGTTGATATTGAAGCCCGTGTTCCCGACGACTATATCGAGAAATTTGGCCTGAGTAAGGGGCATTCTCTGGTTATCGACGATCAGACTGCTGAAGCGCTTTACCGTGAGTTAAAAGAGAAAGAGCTGATCACCAACGAGTTTGCCGGCGGTACTATTGGCAACACGCTGCACAACTACTCTGTGCTGGCCGACGACGCTTCTACATTGCTTGGTGTAATGAGCAAAGATATCGAAATCGGCAGCTATGGCTACCGCTATCTGTGTAATACCTCAAGCCGTATGGACCTGAACCACCTGCAGGGCGTGGATGGCGCGATTGGCCGCTGTTTCGCCCTTATCTCAGATGACGGTGAGCGCACCTTCGCAATCAGTGAAGGCCAGATGAACCAGCTAAAGCCGGAAAATATCCCTGAGAAGATCTTCGAAAACGCTTCAGCGCTTGTACTGACTGCTTATCTGGTGCGTTGTAAAGAGGGCGATCCAATGCCTGAAGCGACCATGCAGGCGATTGAATACGCGAAAAAGTACGATGTACCGGTTGTGCTGACTCTGGGAACTAAATTTGTGATTCAGGATGACCCGAAATTCTGGCAGGATTTTCTCAATGACAACGTAACGGTTGTTGCAATGAATGAAGATGAGGCAGAAGCGCTTACAGGCGAGTCCGATCCGCTACTGGCATCAGATAAAGCGCTGGAGTGGGTTGACCTTGTATTGTGTACAGCAGGTCCTATCGGCCTGTTTATGGCGGGTTATACGGAAGATAATGCAAAGAGAACCACTTCTCTGCCACTGCTTCCTGGTGCGATTGCTGAGTTTAACCAATATGAATTCAGCCGCCCGTCGTCTAAAAGCGCCTGTGAAAATCCAATTAAGGTTTATTCCCATATTGCGCCATATATGGGCGGTCCGGAGAAGATTAAAAATACCAACGGTGCCGGAGATGCAGCGCTTTCTGCACTTCTGCACGATATGGCTGCTAATAAATACCATAAAGAGAATGTGCCAAATTCAAGTAAGCATCAGTATCCGTTTTTAACTTATTCTTCTTTCTCCCAGGTTTGTAAATATGCAAACCGCGCCAGTTATGAAGTATTAGTTCAGCATTCCCCAAGGTTATCAAGAGGCCTTCCTGAGCGGGAAGATAGCCTGGAAGAGGCGTATTGGGAGCGTTAAGTATTTATATTTACGCAATAAAAAAGAGCTCATTAGAGCTCTTTTTTTACATCTAATATATAGATACTTAAATCAGGAAATCATCCAGAGATTTGCCTTCATCAAGCTGTGCCTGAATTGCAGAAGGTGTACGGCCCTGGCCTGTCCAGGTCTTTTCTTCGCCGTTAGTGTCTACATATTTATATTTCGCAGGACGTGGTTCGCGCTTTTTACGAGTCTTAGTTTTAGTCTCGCCAGAAAGAGCTGCAACTAAATCGGCAACATCGATACCGTCTTTAGCAATCATTTGAGCGTATTCAGCTAATTTAGCTTCGCGCTCTGCATTTGCTGCTTTTTCTTCTTCAGCAGCGGATTTACGCTCTTCTACTACGATAGTTAGTTTATCTAGTGCTTCTTCTAGTTGCTCTAAAGTTAACTCGCGGGCAAATGCACGCAGGCTACGAATATTGAGCAGAGTTTTGGTAAGTTCTGACATAATTCTTCCCGTTGGACTTTAATTAAACAATATAATGATAACAGTGTACCAAGATATTACAAATAATTTTATTAATGTCTAATGCTAAATATAGCAAAATTCTCGTTAATGAATATTAACAGCGGATATTCTTACAAGAAATTTACTTATCGTCTATATATGAGTGATTAAGTGTAAAATAACTTCCTTTATGGAAAGCTTGATCAGTCCAGGGTGAGATCGTGAGTATTTTTTAAGCAAAAAGTAAGATCGATTTGACGATCACATCTAGCTGTGATCATATACTCTCCTTTTAGGGAGAACACCATGCACATTGACCACTTCAAAGAACATTTTCAACCAATAACCGACCAACGTCAGAGTGCAAAAGTTACTTATTGCCTATTTGATGTCCTGTTTGGCTCATTGTGTGCGGTAATAGCAGGTGCTAAAGGTTGGTTTGATATTCGAGAATACATTCTTGGGCATCATGACTGGTTTAAACGTAATGGATTGTTTATAGAAGGTATTCCCGCCGACGATACCATCGCTCGAATTATCTCCACTATTGAACCTGAACAGTTTCATGAATGTTTCGTCAATTGGATGTCATCGGTACACACGCTGACAGAAGGTCAAGTGGTAGCTATTGACGGAAAAACGCTTCGTGGATCATACAACCGCGAAGATAGAGCCAGCACCATCCATATGATTAGTGCGTATGCTTCCTCAAATAAATTGGTGCTTGGACAGCTCAAAACCGATCAAAAAAGCAATGAGATAACAGCGATCCCAGAGCTGATAGAAATGCTTGATATCAAAGGAGCTTTAGTCACGATTGATGCAATGGCATGCCAGACCAAAATAGCCAAAGCCATTGTAGACAAAGGTGGAGATTACTTACTTGCAGTAAAAAGTAATCAAGGGAAACTCCGAAAAGCAGTGGAAAATGCCTTTTCAGCTCAGCGGGCTAATATGCCAGAGACAATCTCCTTAGAAAATGGACACGGACGTATTGAATCTCGTCAATGTTATGTCTTTGACAGCAAAGATCTTGGAGGTAATTTCTCACGCTGGAAAGGCCTGAAAAGTATCGTAATGGTTGAGAACTTCCGCCTTGAAAAAGGAAAAGCGGTTGACCTTGAATATCGTTACTACATCAGTTCCAAGGCTCTTAGCGCAGAGCAAGCCTTAGCAGCGGTAAGAGAGCATTGGGGCATAGAGTCCATGCATTGGGTTCTTGATGTCAGTATGGGTGAAGACGCCTGCCAGATATATAAAGATCATGGTGCAGAAAACTTATCTTGTCTGCGTCATATGAGCCTGAATATGCTTCGTGCTGAACCGACAAAGGTGAGCATTGTTGGAAAACAAAAGCGATGCATGATGAATACATCAATGCTGGAAACCGTTTTAAATGCAGGTTTTAGTCAGGTGGCGAAAAGCTGAGCACTCATGCGGTTGCCCTGTTGATCAGTCCCTTTCATTGATTTCATGAAATAGTGCTTAAATAGTCATTTAGAATGCAAAACTATTGAGTTTCGTGAAATTGATCGAGTTTTATCTTGCAATGCGCATTTGGATCAGTAGAATCGCCGCTACCTAATTCAGTTTGAAACTGGTTTGAGTAAACTTTATTCAAAATCAGTCAGAGAACTGACGTAGAGGCGCAGTCTTTATCAGTAACTACTGTTGGGGTGATACCAATGAATAGTAGTGAAAGGAATGATTGCCGAAGTGAACCTGTATATCAAAGCGGTTCGCTGGGGTTGCATTGAATAAGTGCAACACTGCCATAGTCTATTTTATTGTTAAACTATGGAGCGCTACTGTAGGGTTGGGTGAAGTGTTCGCTTCCCTTTCGCTTGTTCAACTTAAATTACCGTTTTGGGTAATTTCACTGCAGTAGATCTCTAACCTGAAAGGTTTTTGAAGATCATGAATTTAATCGATTTTGCTTCCTCACCGTTATCGGTGCTGCCGCCACTGATTGCCTTAACGCTGGCAATAATTACGCGTCGCGTTCTGCTTTCTCTGGGGATTGGTGTTGTCCTTGGTTCTCTGCTACTGGCAGATTATTCTTTCTTTAATGCTGCTGCATATATTGGTACCACCGTTAAAGGTGTATTTATTGAAGATGGTGGTATTAACTCATGGAATATGAGTATCGTCGCATTTCTTTTATTGCTGGGCATGATGACTGCTCTGCTTACTCTTTCCGGCGGTACAAGAGCGTTTGCTATTTGGGCACAAGCGCGGGTAAAAAGTAAAAGAGGCTCTAAGCTACTGGCAGCATTCCTGGGCGTATTTATTTTTATCGACGACTATTTTAATAGCCTGGCTGTTGGTGCCATTTCCCGTCCTGTTACCGATAGATATAATGTATCACGCGCGAAACTGGCCTATATTCTGGATTCCACCGCTGCGCCTATGTGTGTATTAATGCCGGCATCGAGCTGGGGCGCATATATCATGACGATCATCAGTGGTATTTTAGTTACTCATGGGCTGGACCAGTATTCTGCTATCGGCGCTTATATTCGCTTAGTGCCAATGAACTTTTATGCCGTATTTGCTCTATTAATGGTATTTGCCGTTGCCTGGTTCCAGATTGATATTGGCTCTATGCGCACGCATGAACAGAAAGCAAGTAAAGGCAATGAAGTTAAATCTGACGATGATAATGAGTTAGCGCATGAAATTAACGAAGAGCTGGATATTGTTGAAAGCGAACACGGCAGTGTATTTGACCTGATTGCGCCAATTTCGGCGTTAATTATTGCTACCGTTATTTTTATGCTGACTACGGGCGGCGATGCGCTTGCTGAGTCTGGTAAAGAGTTCTCACTTTTAGGCGCATTTGAAAATACTGATGTGGGTAAGTCTCTGGTTAATGGTGGATTAGTTGGTTTATTTATTGCGTTATTAACGGTGCTAAAACAAAAACTTCCACTTTCAGATATAGCTAAAACTATCTGGATTGGTGCAAAATCTATGTTAGGCGCAATTTTAATTCTAATATTTGCCTGGTCTATCGGTTCTGTTATCGGTGATATGAAAACAGGTACTTATTTATCATCGCTTGTTCAGGGCAATATTAATATTCAGTGGCTGCCGGTTATTTTATTCCTGCTGTCTGGCTTGATGGCATTTGCTACCGGTACTTCATGGGGTACATTCGGAATTATGCTGCCAATTGCCGGTGATATGGCAGGTGCTACAGATTTATCTATGATGCTGCCAATGCTTGGCGCGGTTCTGGCTGGTTCTGTATTTGGTGACCACTGTTCGCCAATTTCTGATACCACCATTCTTTCGTCGACTGGTGCACGCTGTAATCATATCGACCACGTGGCAACTCAGCTTCCTTATGCACTGTCTGTGGCACTGGTTTCATGTATTGGTTATGTGGTACTGGGAATGTCTGGTTCGGTTTCCATTGCATTCGGTGCTGCGCTGGCTTCGTTTGTTGCTATTTGCTTTGTCTTTGCTGCTGTGTCTAGGGCTGGTTCTGCAAAAGCAGTTCGCGTGTAATTTTCAAGATAAATGAAAAAACTCTAAATTTTCTGTTGAAAAATGTTAACGCGTCCGCTAGTGTGGAACACAAGAAAACGGAGCTGAAAAACTTATGCGTAATTTTGTAATGAACATTCATCATCACCATCATCCTGAGTAGTCTTTCGGGAGATGTACGCATGCCCGGGAGACAGTCTCCCGGAGTTTAAGTCAGATACATCAGATTTGAACCCTCGGGAGATAACACTTCCGGGGGTTTTTCAGTTTTACAGCAACTTATTATACGAATATCTAGAAACAGGGAATTAGCAATGCCAACACAACGACTAAGAATCGCAATCCAGAAAAAAGGCCGTCTAAGCAAAGAGTGCCAGGAACTACTAAAAAAATGTGGTGTTAAGTTTAATCTGATGGGTGAGCGTCTGGTTGTTCATTCTGAAAACATGCCAATCGATCTGCTGCTGGTTCGTGATGACGATATTCCGGGTCTGGTAATGGATGGCGTTGTTGACCTTGGCTTTATCGGTGAAAACGAGCTGGAAGAAGTGCGTTTAGACAGAATCGCACTAGATGAGCCAAGTGAGTTTGTTGCACTTCGCCGCCTTGACTTTGGTGGTTGCCGTCTTTCTATCGCCGTTGATAAAGACGCAACTTATAACGGTCCTCAGGATCTTGCAGGCATGCGTATTGCGACAACTTATCCGCACCTTCTGAAAGCTTATATGGAAGAGCAGGGCGTTGATTTCAGCACTTGTCTTCTTCAGGGCTCTGTAGAAGTGGCTCCTCGTGCCGGTCTTGCTGATGCGATTGCTGACCTTGTTTCAACTGGCGCAACACTGGAAGCAAACGGCCTGAAAGAAGCAGAAGTTATCTTCCGTTCAAAAGCGACCCTTATCCAGCGTGCCGGTGAGTTTGCTGACGACAAGCAAGCACTTATTAACCGTCTTCTGACTCGTATGCAGGGCGTGATTCAGGCGAAAGAATCTAAGTACATCATGCTGCACGCGCCAACAGATAAGCTTGAAGAAGTGAAAAAACTTCTGCCGGGCGCTGAAGATCCAACAGTACTGCCTCTTGCTGAAGATAAAAGCCGCGTAGCGGTTCACCTGGTAAGTACTGAAAATCTGTTCTGGGAAGAGATGGAACAACTGAAAGAACTGGGTGCAAGCTCAATTCTGGTACTACCAATCGAGAAAATGCTGGGGTAAGACGATGAAAACAGTCGTTTGGCAATCACTGAGTGAAGAGCAGCAGGACTCCGTACTGGAACGTCCTGCGATTACTGAAGGTGCAAATATCACCTCTGCTGTAGAAGGTGTGATTAAGCAAGTAAGAGCAGAGGGCGATGCTGCTCTGCTTGAACTTACCGAGAAGTTTGACGGTATCCGTCCTGAGTCTATCCGTGTTTCTCAGGAAGAAATTGATGCCGCGTCTGAGCGCCTTTCTGACAAAATGAAGCAGGCTCTGGAGCAGGCTTACGAGAACATCGCGACTTTCCACAAAGCGCAGAAGCCACAACCGCTTCGCGTGGAAACTCAGCCGGGTGTGGTTTGTGAGCAGGTTACAAGACCTATCAACACAGTTGGTCTGTACATTCCGGGCGGAAGCGCGCCACTGCCTTCAACGGTACTGATGCTGGGCGTTCCGGCTCAGATTGCAGGCTGTCGTAAGGTTGTGCTTTGTTCACCTCCGCCAATTGCTGATGAAATTCTGTATGTTGCTAAGTTATGTAACATTGATGAAGTGTACAACGTTGGTGGTGGTCAGGCGGTTGCCGCTATGGCTTACGGCACTGAAACCGTGGCTAAAGTGGATAAGATCTTTGGTCCGGGTAACGCATATGTAACTGAAGCTAAGCGTCAGGTAAGCAACGACTTCCGTGGTGCTGCTATCGATATGCCGGCCGGGCCTTCTGAAGTACTGGTGATTGCTGACGAACAGGCAAACCCTGAATTTATCGCCGCTGACCTGCTAAGTCAGGCAGAGCACGGCCCGGACTCACAGGTAGTTCTGGTAACGCCATCTGCTGTGATTGCGGATCAGGTAGCCGATGCGGTGCAAAAGCAGCTTAAAGCGCTTTCCCGCGCATCGATTGCTGAGCAGGCGCTGGGTTCAAGTGTTATTGTTATTGCTGAATCTATTCCTCAGTGTGTCTCTATCTCTAACTACTACGGTCCTGAGCACCTGATTGTTCAGACCCGTAACGCACGCGAACTGCTTCCTGTACTGGATAACGCCGGTTCTATCTTCCTTGGCGACTGGTCTCCGGAATCTGCGGGCGACTACGCTTCAGGTACTAACCACGTTCTGCCGACTTACGGCTACACAAGAACCTACTCAAGCCTTGGCCTTGCTGATTTCTCAAAACGCATGACAGTGCAGGAGCTAAGCGCAGACGGTATCCGTGGTCTGGCACCAACGGTAGTGACCATGGCTGAAGCAGAAGGTCTGGATGCGCACAAACGTGCGGTAACAATTCGTGTAGAAGCGCTGGAAAAAGGAGAGTAAGGCCGTGGAGAAACTTGCAAGGAAACAGGTTCAGAAGCTAACGCCTTACCTTTCGGCTCGTCGTATCGGAGGAAGTGGTGATATCTGGCTGAACGCCAATGAGTCACCTTACGACAACGAGTACAAGACCACATTTTCAGCGCTTAACCGCTACAGTGAATGTCAGCCACCGGAGCTAATCAATGCATATGCTGCATATGCTGGTGTAAAACCGGAGCAAACACTTACTTCCCGTGGTGCGGATGAAGGTATCGAATTGCTTATCCGTGCTTTTTGTGAGCCGGGTGAAGATGCAATTCTGTACTGCCCGCCAACTTACGGTATGTACTCTATCAGCGCAGAAACCATTGGTGTTGAGCGTAAGACAGTGCCGACAACCAGTGACTGGCAGCTGGATCTGGAAGGCATTAAAGCTAATCTGGATAACGTAAAGCTTGTTTTTGTCTGCAGCCCGAATAATCCGACCGGTAACCTGATTAACCGTGAAGATATTATTGCTCTGCTGGAAATGACTAAAGACAAGGCTATCGTGGTAATGGACGAAGCCTACATCGACTTCTGCCCTGAAGCTTCTACGGTTGACCTGCTGGATAAATACCAGAATCTGGCCATCCTGAGAACGCTTTCGAAAGCCTTTGCACTTGCAGGTCTTCGCTGTGGCTTTACTCTGGCTAATGAAGAGCTGATCAATGTGCTGCTTAAAGTTATCGCGCCATATCCGGTGCCTGTCCCTGTAGCGGACATTGCCACTCAGGCGCTTTCAGAAGCCGGTCTTGCAAGGGCCAAAGAGCAGGTGGCAACGCTTTGCGAAAATCGTGCTTATCTTGAAGAAGGGCTGTCAAAGCTGGAAGGGGTAACCGTATTTAAAGGCTGGGGTAATTACCTGCTGGTTAAGTTCCCACAAGGCGATAAGTTGTTTAAAGCGGCATGGGATGAAGGCATTATCCTGCGTAACTCTCCGATTGATGACTGTGTGCGAATTAGCATCGGCAGCAGGGAAGAGTGTGAAAGAACGCTGGCGTTTATTGAAGAGCAGTTTTAAGCCGAGGAGCTCCCTTTCTCCTCGTTCCCACGCTCTGCGTGGGAATGCATAAGGGGCAAAATGAGTCGGGAGATGTGTACTATGTATGATCACTTTGGTTATGGTATGCATTCCCACGCTGGAGCATGGGAACGAGAACTCCTTAACTCCGCGAAGAGCTGACAAATAAGGAAGTATTTAGTGAGCAACCAACAAAAAATTCTATTTATCGACCGTGACGGCACCTTAATTGTTGAGCCTCCGGTGGATTTTCAGGTCGACAGACTCGACAAACTGGAGCTGGAACCTTTTGTGATTCCAAGCCTTCTGGCGCTTCAGGACGCAGGCTACCGTCTGGTGATGGTAACTAATCAGGATGGTCTGGGTACAGACAGCTATCCGCAGGAATATTTCGATGCACCGCATAATATGATGATGCAGATCTTCGAATCTCAGGGCATCAGGTTTGATGACGTTCTTATCTGCCCTCACTTTGAAGAAGATAACTGCGCTTGCCGTAAGCCGAGTCTGGGTCTGGTTAAAGAGTATCTGCAAAACGGTAAGGTAGACTTTAAAACCTCTGCTGTTATCGGTGATCGTGAAACCGACCTTCAGCTTGCTGAAAATATGGCGATCCGCGGTATTCAGTACAACCCGGAGACAATGGGCTGGCGCGAGATTCTGCGCGAGCTGACCGTTAAAGAGCGCACTGCAAAAGTTGTCCGTAAGACAAAAGAAACGGATATCTCAATTGAAGTGAACCTTGACCGTCAGGGTGGAAACGAGATTTCTACCGGCCTTGGCTTTTACGACCATATGTTGGATCAGATCGCGACACACGGCGGTTTCCAGATGAAAGTGAAGGTTGATGGTGATCTGCATATTGATGATCACCACACGGTAGAAGATACCGCGCTGGCTCTGGGTCAGGCACTTCGCGAAGCTCTGGGTGATAAGCGCGGTATTGGCCGTTTCGGCTTCTCGCTTCCAATGGATGAGTGTCTGGCGCAATGTGCATTGGATCTGTCCGGTCGTGCTTACCTTGTGTTTGATGCTAAATTCAGCCGTGAGATGGTGGGTGATTACTCCACTGAGATGACCGAGCACTTCTTTAAGTCTCTGTCAGATACTATGCTGTGTACGCTTCATATCTCATCGACGGGTGATAACGATCATCACATTATCGAAAGCATCTTTAAGGCATTTGGCCGTACACTTCGCCAGGCGATTAAAGTAGAAGGCAATGAGATGCCAAGCAGTAAAGGAGTGCTGTAAATGAGTCAGAATCAGAAGGTAGTTATTATTGATACAGGCTGTGCCAACGTATCTTCTGTAAAATTTGCCATTGAAAGACTGGGCTACGAAGTTACGATTTCTAAAGATCCTGAAGTGGTTCTTGCGGCTGATAAACTGTTCCTGCCGGGTGTAGGTACAGCAAGTGAAGCAATGAAGAACTTAGAAGAGCGCAACCTGATTGAGTTGGTGAAAAAGGTAGAAAAACCGCTTCTGGGCATCTGCCTTGGCATGCAGCTTTTAGGTAAGCTTTCCATGGAAAAAGGCTCTAAGGCTGATGATATCGTTGAATGTCTTGGTCTTTGTGAAGGTGAAGTCCGCCTGATGGAAACCGGAGATCTTCCGCTTCCGCATATGGGCTGGAACACTGTGACTGCCAAAGCGGGTAATCCTCTGTTTAAAGGTATCGAAGAGGGTGAGTACTTCTACTTTGTTCACAGCTTCGCAATGCCGGCAGGTGACTATACCATCGCAAGCTGCGACTACGGCAACCCGTTCTCAGCTGCGGTACAGAGTGGAAACTACTACGGTGTTCAGTTCCACCCTGAGCGTTCCAGCAAAGCAGGTTCGAAACTGATTCAGAACTTTTTGGAACTATAAATTTTTGGTTCTCCTCCCTCGTTCCCATGCTCCAGCGTGGGAATGCATACAGAAGGGGAGGGGGCGAGTAAAAGGAATTAAAAATGATTATTCCAGCATTAGATTTAATTGAAGGCCAGGTAGTCCGCCTGTATCAGGGTGACTACGGGCAGGTAACAGAATATAAAGTGGATCCGGCAGAGCAGTTTAACCTGTACAACAAAGCAGGCGCAGACTGGCTGCATCTTGTGGATCTGACAGGCGCAAAGGATACGTCAGCGCGTCAGCTTGATCTTATCGCTAAGCTGCTGGCAAGTACTCCGGCCAATATCCAGATTGGTGGCGGTGTTCGTAGCGAGCAGGACGTTGTGGATTTGCTTGAAGCGGGTGCTCAGCGTGTTGTTGTTGGTTCAACAGCGGTTAAACAGCCAGAAGTGGTAAAAGGCTGGATGGAAAAATACGGCCCTGAGAAAATCGTTCTGGCTCTGGATATCAATATCGATAAGTTCGGCAACCGCCGCGTAGCCGTTTCTGGCTGGCAGGAAGATTCTGGCGTATCGATTGAAGAGCTGATTGAGAACTATCTGACCGTAGGTCTTAAGCACGTACTTTGTACAGATATCTCCCGTGACGGTACGCTTGCGGGCTCAAACGTAGAGCTTTACGTTGACCTGTGCAACACCTATCCGCAGATTGAATTCCAGTCATCAGGCGGCATCGGTAGCCTGAAAGATATTGAAGCACTGAAAGGCAGCGGCGTTGCCGGCGTTATCGTTGGCCGCGCACTGCTTGATGGTAAGTTTACCGCAGAGGAGGCATTTGCATGCTGGCAAAGCGAATAATTCCTTGTCTTGACGTACGAGACGGGCAGGTTGTAAAAGGCGTTCAGTTCCGTAACCACGAAATCATTGGTGACATAGTGCCGCTTGCACAGCGTTATGCGGAAGAAGGTGCAGATGAGCTGGTGTTCTATGATATTACTGCGTCTTCTGATGGGCGCGTGGTAGATAAAAGCTGGGTAGCACGTGTTGCAGAAGTGATTGATATTCCTTTCTGTGTTGCTGGTGGCATTAAATCTGCTGAAGATGCAGCGCGTATCCTTGAGTTTGGTGCTGATAAGGTTTCTATTAACTCACCGGCGCTTGCTGATCCTAACCTGATCACTGAGCTTGCTGATAAGTTTGGTGTTCAGTGTATTGTTGTGGGTATCGACTCTTACTTTGATTCTGAAACCGGTAAGTATCAGGTTTACCAGTTCACCGGTGACGAAGAGCGTACTAAGGCGACTAAGTGGGAAACTCGTGACTGGGTTCAGGAAGTACAAAAGCGCGGTGCCGGTGAAATTGTACTGAATATGATGAACCAGGATGGCGTACGTAACGGTTACGACATCAAGCAGCTAAATATGGTTCGCGAAGTCTGTCATGTGCCTCTGATCGCATCAGGCGGTGCAGGTGCGATGGAACACTTTGCAGAAGCGTACAAAAAAGCGGATGTAGATGGTGCACTGGCAGCATCGGTATTCCACAAGCAGGTCATCAATATTGGTGAACTAAAACAATACTTAAAAGCAGAGGGCGTGGAGATCCGTTTATGAGTACATTGACAGAAGGTTTTAAAGCTTCGGATATTGAAACCATTATTGAGCGTATTGACTGGGACAAGATCGATGGTTTGGTGCCTGCGATTGTTCAGGATTTTCAGTCTAGTCAGGTTCTGATGATGGGTTATATGAACCAGGACGCGCTGAAGAAAACAGCCGATACTGAGCAGGTAACCTTCTTCTCCCGCACCAAAGAGCGCCTTTGGACCAAAGGTGAGACATCTGGCAACGTTCTTCAGCTAAAGAACATCGCTCTGGACTGTGACAACGATACTCTGCTTGTGAAGGTTGACCCTATCGGTCCAACTTGTCATCTGGGTACAACGACTTGTTTTGACGGTGATAAGCAGGAAGAGTCACAAATGGTATGGCTGGCTCAGCTAGAGCAACTTCTGGCAGAGCGTAAGGATGCCGATCCGGATTCCTCTTACACTGCCAGCCTGTATGCACGTGGTACAAAGCGTATTTCTCAGAAAGTTGGTGAGGAAGGCGTAGAAGTGGCACTGGCAGCAACTTCCGGCGACAAAGCTGAGCTGGTTTGTGAATCAGCTGACCTTATTTACCACTTGCTGGTTCTGCTTCAGGATCAGGGTTTGTCTATGAATGATGTGGTTAATAAGCTGAAGGAAAGGCACAAATAAAATAGGCGACAGGCAGCAGGAACGGACTTCGTCCTGCAGGTTACAGGAAAAGCAAAAAGCGCGGAAAGGTTTGACTTTATCGCGCTTTTTTTTATAAATTTGCCACCTGCCACCTGCCACCTGCCACCTGCCACCTGCCACCTGCCACCTGCCACCTGCCACCTGCTAAAATGGCGCGATTCATCCCAAAACTTGGCGCAATAAATTGATTTGTGGCGCAATTATGGCATAGTCAATCTGTTTCTGGCGCGATTTCTATCAGGTTGAGTTATGACAATGAATGAGCTTTTTTTGTATATTGAAAAGCAGGTGTTTCCGGTTTCTGTTTCAGAAATTACAGAAGCTTTCCCGGATCTGAGCAGAAGAACTGTGCAACGCTGGCTTGGCAAGCTCAGTGCTGATGGTCTGTTAGAGACGATTGGTGAGGGCAGGTCAAGAAAGTATATTTCTTACGTACACTCAGCAATAAAAGAAGATCCTCCGGTTTACGGCTTATCTTCATCTATCCCGGTTTCTCCCGATAGCAGAGATATTATTAAATATCTGATGCAACCCGTTCATGCACGACATAGTGTTGGCTATGATCAGGAGTTTCTGAATTCTTATGTCCCCAATAAAAGCTATTATCTGTCGGAGCCAATACGCAGACAACTGCACCGGATAGGCACTACGGGCTACGAAACAAAGCCGGCGGGAACCTATGGAAGAGATATTTATAACCGTATCCTAATCGATTTATCATGGGCTTCCAGTCACCTTGAAGGTAACACCTATAGCAAGCTCGATACTGTAGAGCTGCTCAAGTATGGAAACCATGCCGAAGGTAAAGCCTATACTGAAACCCTGATGATCCTAAACCACAAAACTGCGATTGAGATGTTGATTGAAGATGCGGAATTAGTTGAGTTTAACCCCTATACAATTCTGAATATTCACGGTGCATTGTCAGAGGGTCTGCTACCGGAGCCAGAAGATGAAGGACGCATCAGAAAGCATATGGTAGGAATTGGTGGCAGTGTATACAAACCAATGTCTTCTGAAGAGCTGCTAAGTGTTCAGTTCAGGCTGATATTAGATAAAGCAAATCAAATAGAAGATCCGTTTGAGCAGTCTTTTTTTATCATGGTTCATTTGCCCTACCTTCAACCATTTGCCGATGTAAACAAGCGAACTTCCCGCCTTGCTGCTAACATCCCGTTGTTAAAAGCAAACCTGTGTCCGCTAACATTTATCGGTGTTCCTGAAGAGGCTTATACCAAAGCGATACTCGGTGTATATGAAATGAACAGGGTAGAGCTGCTGAGAGATATTTATCTATGGGCATACGGAGAATCTGTCAGAGAGTACGTAGAAGTAAAACGGGAACTGGTTGCGCCGGACATGCAGAAACTGCATTACAGAAAGAGGGTAAAAGCGATTGTAAGGGAGGTGATTTTGTCTCCTGAGCTTTCTCCGCTGGATATTATTCAGGATTCTGTGAGCAATGAATCGAGTGAGCGGGATAAAGAAATTATAACGGCACTGGTAACAGAAGAGTTACGAATTATACATGAAGGGATTCTTGTGCGTTACAGACTGAGGCCTTCGGAGCTGGAAGTATGGAAAAGGGCACAGGAATATGATTGATCTTCGAGAGAAAGACCGCTTAGCAATTGAAGAACTTGCGAAAAATTATCTAGCAAAAGGAACCGAGCTAAGAGCAAATAAAAAAGCGAGCCAAACCAGCTCGCTTTTTAAATATCAATAGGCTAGAAATCCCATAGCCCAAAAACCAAGGGCCCAGGGCCTATAAACCCAGGACCTTTACAGCTTATCAGTCAGCTCAATCGCCTGCCCAATATAATTAGCCGGTGTCATTTCTTTAAGACGTGCTTTCTCTTCCTCTGGAAGCTCCAGACCGTCGATAAAGTTACGCATAGCTTCACCGTCAACACGCTTGCCGCGAGTCAGCTCTTTTAGCTTCTCGTAAGGCTTTTCGATGCCGTAGCGACGCATTACCGTCTGTACCGGCTCTGCAAGAACTTCCCAGTTCTGGTCAAGCTCTGCAAGAAGCGCGTCACGGTTAACTTCCAGCTTGCTGATACCTTTCAGTGTTGAAGTGTAAGCGATAATTGCATAACCACAGCCAACACCAAGGTTACGAAGAACCGTAGAGTCAGTCAGGTCGCGCTGCCAGCGAGAGATAGGCAGTTTTTGTGCAAGGTGGCTGAATACTGCGTTTGCCAGACCAAGGTTACCTTCCGAGTTTTCAAAGTCGATTGGGTTAACTTTGTGTGGCATGGTTGAAGAACCGATTTCACCAGCGATAGTCTTTTGCTTGAAGTGGCCCAGAGCGATGTAGCCCCAAACGTCACGGTCAAAGTCGATCAGAATGGTGTTGAAGCGGACGATTGCATCAAACAGCTCTGCGATGTAATCGTGCGGCTCAATCTGAGTTGTGTATGGGTTCCAGGTTACGCCCAGAGACTGGGTGATAAACTCTTCGCTGAACTTGTGCCAGTCCAGTTCAGGGTAAGCAGAAAGGTGAGCGTTGTAGTTACCAACTGCGCCGTTGATTTTCGCAAGAATCTCAACATTTTCGATCTGCTTGTACTGACGCTCCATACGGTAAGCAACGTTAGCCATCTCTTTACCCATAGTAGAAGGTGAAGCTGGCTGACCGTGTGTACGGGAAAGCAGAGGAATATCGCGGTATTCTTCTGCAAGAGCGCGAATAGCATCAATGATGTTTTTGATTTCAGGAAGAACAACAGTGTCACGCGCTTCTTTTAGCATAAGAGCGTGTGAAGTGTTGTTAATATCTTCTGAAGTACAGGCAAAGTGAATGAATTCATTTACTGCATGCAGCTCAGGAACACCAGCGACTTTCTCTTTCAGGAAGTACTCAACCGCTTTTACGTCGTGGTTGGTTGTGCGCTCGATATCTTTGATACGCTGAGCATCTTCTTCACTGAAGTTTGCTGCCAGCTCATCAAGGAATTTATTCGCTTCTGCACTGAAAGCAGGTACTTCTTTAATTGCATCCGTTGCTGAGAGCTTCTGTAACCAACGGATTTCAACGATAGTACGGTACTTTAGGAGTCCATATTCACTAAAGATGCTACGTAACGCAATCGTTTTACTTCCGTAACGGCCGTCTACCGGTGAAACAGCAGTCAATGCTGACAGTTCCATGTTGTTTCTCCTGAATAAAAAAGGTTGGTTGTGTGGGATTAAATTCTTGCCAGTAAAATCTGTGCTTGCTCGACCATTTTCTTGCGACCAAACACCATATGGCGGCGCTTACCACCAACCTGACGCCAAAGTACGGTGCTTCTGATACCTGATAGCAGAAGGGCGCGTACTTTTTGCTGGTTGTTGGTTTGCTGTAATACGGATGGGGTGCCGGTTACCTGAATGCGTGGTCCTGCCGGACTGATGACATCCAGGTAAACGCTGGCGATATTGGCGATCATCTGATCTTCCATAAGTTCAAAGTGATCGGCTTGTCTTGCAATCATCTGAAGACGGTCACCCAACTGGCCCATAGTGTCCGGTTTTTCGCTCAGCTTACGCTCCAGCGCCATCAGGCTGATAATGTAGCGGGTAACTTCGCTGCCTGCCGGAGTGCTGTCGATGCCTTTAACCAGAGTTTCTAAACCAATTTTCAGGTCTGACTCATGGCCGAATACGTCAAGCGTACTGGTTGGGTTGATATTCAGGATTGCTTTGATGGAAGTTTCAAACGCGGCGGAATCACAATAACCGTCTTTGGCAACCTGCTGAACTAAGGTAACAGCCTGACATATGCCTGCAAAAGCGATGGTACGGTCATAAAGAGAATTCGCCACGTATTAACTCCTGATTTAATTAGATTCGTTGTTCGATAATTCCGCCACCAAGGCAGACATCACCATTATAGAACACTGCGGACTGTCCTGGTGTTACGGCTACCTGAGGTTCGTCAAATATTACTTTGATGTTTTCATCATCTACCGGGATGATTGTACACGGAATATCTTGTTGACGGTAACGGGTTTTTACCGTGCAGCTGGTCGGCTCAGTAATAACGCCTCTGTCTACCCAGTGTAGCTGAGAAGCGATAAGACCCTGAGATTTCAGCAGTGGGTGGTCGGCACCCTGTACTGCAATCAGTACATTACGCTTCAGGTCTTTATCTGCAACGTACCACGGCTCTTCATTACCGCCGCCGCCTTTCTGGCCGCCAATCTGAAGGCCTTTGCGCTGACCTAAAGTATGGTACATAAGGCCCATATGTTCACCGATAACTTTTCCTTCCGGCGTCTCAATTTTACCCGGTTGTGCAGGCAGGTAGCGGGAAAGGAAATCGGTAAACTTACGTTCACCGATAAAACAGATACCGGTTGAGTCTTTTTTCTTAGCCGTTATCAGATCTTGTTCTTCCGCGATGCGACGTACTTCTGGCTTTTCCAGTTCGCCCACAGGGAACAGGCTTCTTGCCACCTGCTCGTGGCTTAGTGTGTACAGGAAGTAGCTCTGATCTTTGTTTCCGTCTAAACCGCGAAGCATCTGAGGCTTTTCGCCATTCTCCGGGAAAGTACGGCGCACATAGTGACCCATTGCGATGTAGTCAGCATCCAGCACGTCGTCAGCAAAGTCCAGAAAGGCTTTGAATTTGATTTCTTTGTTGCAAAGAATATCCGGGTTAGGCGTTCGGCCTGCCTTGTATTCGGCAAGGAAATATTCAAACACGTTGTCCCAGTATTCTGCTGCAAAGTTGATTGTATGCAGATGAATACCAAGTTTGTCACATACTGCCTGAGCATCGCGCAGATCATCTGCTGCTGTGCAGTATTCTTCGTTGTCATCCTCTTCCCAGTTCTTCATAAACAGGCCTTCAACCTGGTAGCCTTGTTGCTGAAGAAGATAAGCGGAAACGGATGAATCAACGCCGCCGGACATACCGACAATGACTTTCTTTTGACTGTTATCAGACATTGGTAAACACCAGTAAAATTACACGGGCGGTGATTCTAACAGAAAGATTCTCCGGGATACAGTTTTCGGGATGTTGTTCACAGTTTCGTCCTGTGTAATAAAATTGACGGGGAAAGAAAATACTCGAAATTTTTGTTTGTTCTGTCATAGTTAGGTGAAAATTTGCGGGGTGGAGTCTTAACCCCCTGTCGCTGCCAATATGGTGTTGATTCCACAAAACGCTCGGGCCATCCATGGGCGCTCAAACTTAGCCTTCCCTGGCTAAGTATGTTTGTTCCATCAACACCATATTAGCAGCAAAGCACTGGATATTAAGTCACTTAAACATTGGAGTTCTGATGACTGAAGAAAATGAATTTGTAAATGAGGATACACTGGTTGAGATTATTGAGAATCAGTTGGCTGACGGAAACCCAATTAAGGTAAAAGAGACCCTGATGCGCCTTACCATGACGGGAACCTCAAGAGAAGATGCGGTTGCTTTGATGGCGTGTGCGGTGGCGGTTGAGATTTTTGATGTGATGAAAAATCAGGAACCGTTTAATGAAAAGCGCTACTCAGAGCACCTGGATATGCTGCCAGACCTGAGCTTTATGGAAGGGGAGTAACTCCCCTTAACCACAACACTTCTTGAATTTCTTTCCGCTGCCACATGGGCAGGGATCATTTCTGCCAACTTTGGTTGACTGGGCTGGCTTCTGAGCTTCTGGCTCTGCCGGTTCAGGGAATTCGCCATCAATGTAGTACCAGAGGTTATTTTCTCTGACAAAACGGGAACGTTCATGCATGCAGTGCTCAACACCGTTTTCTGACATATAGGCTTTAAACTCAACAAAACCTTCTTTTGCATCTGGTTTTGGTGCCTTGATGATTTCCAGTCGTGTCCAGTCCAGGTTTACTGACTCTTCGATGCCGGTTCTTTCCTCTTCTGCGTTGCAGGACGGGTGATAGGTAGCAACGACAAAGTCCGTGAGTTTGAGTTTATGAGCGCAGAAGCGCGCGCGCATAAGCTGCTCTGGAGCGACTGCTGCCTGATGGTTCAGGTGGACTTTCTGACAGCACTCCTGGTAGCTTTTTCCGCTGCAGCAGGGACAGGTTTGAAGATTGGATTCGGACATGACTTTGCCTTTCGATACAAAGTGACCTCAGGCGAGGCCACGAAATGAAATATTGGAGATTAGTTCCCGGAAAACAGCTCTTCAGCCCATTCCGTTGCACTTTCGTAACTGCTGATCAGCTCTTGCTGTGAGAGTCCCAGTTCATCGGCCAGCCATGTCAGAGCCTTCCAGTCTGCATTTTCATAGGCAATGGAAACCGATAACAGTTTACCTAGCGCACCCTCTTTTTTTAGCAGCGCATCTTTAATGGCGTTATCCAGAGGAATGGCTTCAAGAATGGATTCCAGAGGCTGGTCCATCAAAGAATCGAGCAGTGAGAACATGCCTACAAGAAAGGCTTGTTTTCCATCATTTTTTTTGTCCAGACGGCGGTATAAAAGCTCACAGATACGCGCTCTGTGTATGGAAAGACCATATAAAGAGTCCGGCTTGCTTTCGTTTGCTGAAGTGAGTGCAACAAGCGCGATAAATTTTCTCAGACGGCTTTGTCCCAGATAAACCAGAGCCTGATGGAAGGATTTGATCTCTGAGCTGATCGCTGCCGATGAGTTAACGTACCTCAGCAGCTTATAGGAGAGTGACACATCTGTGCTGATGATGCGCTCAACTTCGTCATAATTAATATCCTCTGCAGCCGCTTCACTGGATAACTGAACGGTTGTCAGAAAGGATGGTTCAATGGTTTTCTGCTGCAGTATTTCAGGCTTGCTGAAAAAGTATCCCTGGAAAAAGTCGAAACCCGCTTCTTTTGCTTCATGGAACTCTTCATAGGTTTCTACCTTTTCGGCCAGAAACTGAATTTTGGTTTCCCTGAGCTTATCAATGAACTTGATTGCTTTAGCAACAGGAACGATTTGAATATCGAACTTGATGATATCAATGTAAGGCAGAAAGCGAATCCAGCCCGGGCTTGGAACAAAGTCATCCAGCGCGACTTTATAGCCCTTGGCTGCAAGCTGTTTTATGGCTTCCAGAAGTTCATCAGTGGGTTCACAGTCTTCCAGGATCTCTACAACCACTTTATCTTTTGGAAAAAGTGTTGGAATACCATTGATAAGGCTGTTGTATGGGAAGTTAACAAATCCAAGTTTTGATCCGATCGCGTCCGATTGCGCACTTAAAAATTGCTCTGAAAGCAGCCTGCTTGTTGCAAGCTCTGGCTCTACTTCAGGGAAAGTATTCTTAGGGCCATCACGAAACAGCAGCTCATAAGCGACTGTTTTCTTTTCTCTATCTAGGATAGGTTGGCGCGCAACATAAGAATAGGCATCTTTCATGGATTTGACTGACTCTGACAAAAATAACAATAAAAATCTGGTATATGGATGATACGTTGTTTCCGGAGAAAAAGCATGAATATATTAAGTATCGTGCTTATTTTTCGTCTCAGATAAAAAATTTCTGCTTTGCAGCTCCTGTTTTCCGGGAGTGCATTCCAAAACTGAGCTCTGGGTATACCAGTCGCCTAAAACAACTCGCGTTTTTTCCGCCCCGTCAGAAGCAAAAACATGAGTTCCCGGTCTGTGGGTATGTCCATGAATCATCAGGTTACAGTTATGCAGTTGCATCACGCGTTCTACTTCCTGCTGATTCACATCCATAATATCTAAAGACTTCTGTTTTTTGTCTTCACCAATATCTGACTGAACTTTTGCGACAATTTTTAGTTTTACTGAAAGTGGCAAGCGGTTATATAGCCATTGCAGCCAGGGCTTGTGAACTTTTTCCCTGTAGGCAATGTAGCTAAGATCATCAGTGCAGAGCGTATCGCCATGCATTATTACCGCTCTGGTTCCATACAGGTCTATGACACTTTCGTCGCCGAGCAAGGTCACACCGGTTTCTTTACCAAAGCGTTTTCCGACCAAAAAATCACGGTTTCCATGGGCAAAAAAGCAGGGGACGCCGCTGTCAGTCAGTTTTCTGAACTCTTGTTTGATGGATTGGTTAAACGAATTGTTGTCGTCATCACCCACCCAGAACTCAAAGAGATCACCAAGAACGTATAACGCATCTGCACTTGCAGCTTCGTTGCGCATAAATTCAAAAAAGCAGTGGGTGATATCCGGGCGTGATGGAGTCAGGTGAAGGTCGGCAATAAAAAATGTTGTCATAGTCTTAGCAGCGGTTGTTCCGGCCTTTAGATACATTTCTCCCCCTGATAAAGGGGGGAGAAACAAGGAGTGATTACTCTTCGATGGTAGTGCCGGTGATAACCACTTCTTCAAGCGGTACATCCTGGTGCATACCCATGGTGCCTGTGCTAACACCTTTGATCTTGTTAACGATATCCATACCATCAACAACTTCACCGAATACGCAGTAACCCCAGCCATCCAGACTTTCTGATTTGAAGTCCAGGAAGGTGTTGTTGTTTACGTTGATAAAGAACTGAGAGCTTGCTGAATGCGGTTCCATAGTACGGGCCATAGCCAGTGTGCCAACCTTGTTGCTCAGACCGTTGTTCGCTTCGTTCTTGATTGGAGCGCGGGTCGCCTTCTCTTTAAGGCCTGAAGTCATACCGCCGCCCTGAATCATAAAGCCATCGATTACACGGTGGAACAGAGTATTGTCGTAGAAGCCGTCGCGGCAATATTGCGCGAAGTTAGCACTGGTTTCCGGTGCTTTTTCTTCGTTTAGCTGAATTTTGATATCGCCGAAGTTTGTGTGAAGGACGATCATGTTAGTTTCCTTTCAAATATTTTGTATTTGTATAAGTGTACAAGAGCTTAGTCTAGCTGAACATTTGCCACATTCAAACCATTATAGACTCCTGGGAGGAGTAGTTTACTGTCTCTGAGTAAATAATAGTCACCATTCGGTAATTTGGATTGATATAACTGCTGATTACCTTCAATTGCACGATATTTGAAGTGACTAAAACAAGCTGGACTTGTTATACTCACGCTCTGTTTTTATATCAACCAGATTTAGATAGAGATCATGCTAAAAATATACAACACGCTCACACGTCAAAAAGAGGAATTCAAACCCATCCATGCCGGTAAAGTTGGCATGTACGTTTGTGGAGTGACTATCTACGATCTCTGTCACATTGGCCACGGACGCACGTTTGTTTCCTTTGATGTGGTTTCACGTTACCTGCGCTACCTGGGTTACGATCTGACTTTCGTTCGTAATATCACAGATATCGATGACAAGATCATTAAGCGTGCAGCTGAAAACAATGAAAGCTGTGACTCTCTGACAGAGCGTCTGATCCAGGATATGTATCAGGATTTCGATGCGCTGAACATGAAGCGCCCGGATGTTGAGCCTCGTGCGACACATTTTATTCAGGAGATTATCGAACTTGTTGAAAGCCTGATTGAGCGCGGCTTTGCATACGTTGCTGAAAATGGCGATGTCATGTTTGAAGTGAGCAAGTATGACGATTACGGCAAGCTTTCTAAGCAGGACCTTGAACAGCTTCAGGCGGGTGCCCGTGTTGATGTTGAAAGTGCGAAGAAGAGCCCGCTGGATTTTGTTTTGTGGAAGATGTCTAAGCCGGGTGAACCAACCTGGGGATCGCCATGGGGCCCTGGCCGTCCGGGATGGCACATTGAATGCTCTGCGATGAACTCTGCGATTCTTGGTAACCATTTTGATATTCATGGCGGCGGTTCAGACCTTCAGTTCCCGCACCATGAAAACGAAATTGCTCAGTCTTGCTGTGCTCACGATACTCAGTACGTGAACACCTGGATGCACAGTGGCATGGTGATGGTAGACAAAGAGAAAATGTCTAAGTCACTGGGTAACTTCTTTACCATTCGTGACGTGCTTGGGCACTACGATGCAGAGACAGTACGTTACTTCCTGATGTCCGGTCATTACCGCAGCCAGCTAAACTACAGTGAAGATAACCTGAATCAGGCCCGTGCTTCACTTGAGCGTCTGTATACCGCACTGAAAGGGCTGGACATGTCAGCAGAGCCTGCTGGTGGCGAAGAGTATGTTACCCGCTTTACTGAAGCGATGAATGATGATTTCAATACGCCAATTGCTTACTCTGTGCTGTTTGATATTGCCCGCGAAATCAACCGGGTTAAAACGGAAGATATCATTGCAGCATCTCAGCTTGGCGCACTAATGCGTGAGCTTGCTGATGTTATCGGTATTCTTTACCAGGATCCAGAAGCCTTCCTGAAAGGCGACGCAGGCAGCGATGATGAAGTGGCTGAGATTGAAGCTCTGATCAAACTGCGTAACGATTCCCGCGCAGCAAAAGACTGGGCAAATGCTGATATGGCCCGTGACAAACTGAACGAGATGGGCATTGTTCTGGAAGATGGCCCGGAAGGCACGACCTGGCGTCGCGGCTAGTAAGGCTTTCATCGGTCATTTCTGCTAAATATTCGTCATTCCCGCGAAGGCGGGAATCTAATGGAAGCGCGTTGTAGAGGCAAAGGTTATTGTTAACACTACAACGCGTGGATAGTAGATCCCGGATAATGGCTTCGCTATTTCCGGGATGACGGAATAAAAAACGCCGGAATGACAGAAAAATACAAAATGCCCTCACGGGCTTTTTTTATAACCGTAAAGGCAAAGAATATTGCCGACAGATAAGATAGGAACACCCTTGTGGCTCAGATGTACTTTTACTACTCTGCAATGAACGCAGGTAAATCCACAACCCTTTTACAGTCTTCTTTCAACTACAAAGAAAGGGGAATGAACCCGGTTATCTTTACTGCTGCACTGGATGACCGTTACGGAGTCGGTAAAGTTGCTTCCCGGATTGGTTTGCAGTCTGATGCACACCTGTTTCAGACCGATACCGATCTTCTGCAGGCAATTACCGATCTGCATGAGAAAGAAAAGCTGCACTGCATCTTAATCGACGAATGCCAGTTCCTGTCCCGCGAACAGGTTTACCAGCTAACAGAAGTGGTAGATAAACTGAATATCCCGGTACTTTGCTACGGCCTCCGCACTGACTTTCTGGGAGAGCTGTTCGAAGGCAGCAAATACCTGCTTTCCTGGGCAGACAAACTGATCGAACTAAAAACCATCTGCCACTGCGGCCGCAAAGCTAACATGGTGATCCGTACCGACGCTGAAGGTAACCCGATTGCGGAAGGTGATCAGGTAGCGATCGGCGGGAATGACAGGTATGTTTCGGTTTGCCGGCAGCATTATAAGGAAGCGTTGGGGAAATAGGATTTTGGGCTAGGGGACTAGGGGACGGACTTCGTCCTTGAGGGAAATAAGGCTATAGGGAAAAGCTAAAAAGTTTGACATTATGTGCAGTCGAATCAAATCTTGCATAGCCCCATAGCCCCATAGCCCCATAGCCCCATAGCCCCATAGCCCCATAGCCCCATAGCCCCATAGCCCCATAGCCCCATAGCCATTATCCAGCCCCAAACACCCTCCGAGAATAAACCACCCTCTCCACAGCCCCCGGATACTCCGCCGGAACCCCCAACCCCTCAACATGCATAAGCCTGGGTAGCAACCCGCTCCCATTCGCAATCTGTATCGCCAGTCCCGGACGGGCGTTGAGTTCCAGCACCATTGGGCCTTCTTCTTTATCCAGAACCATATCTGTGCCTAAGTAGCCGAGGCCGGTCATTTCCCAGGCGCTTGATGCCAGGGTCAGTAGCTTTTCCCAGTGGGGGACCTGAAGCTCACTGAGGTTTTTTCCTGTGTCGGGGTGCTGGTTTATGGGTTGATCAAACTGTACTGCCCGGACCGCTTTGCCGGTTGCGATATCTATGCCTACGCCAACAGCGCCCTGGTGGAGGTTGGCTTTTCCATCTGAGGCTGCGGTTGAAAGCCTCATCATTGCCATAACCGGATAGCCTTTGAAAACGATAATGCGGATATCCGGCACGCCTTCATAACTGAAGCCATCAAAACAGTCATCAAACTTAATCAGGTTTTCGATCACGGCAACGTCGTTTTTGCCGCCAAGGGAAAACAGTCCGGCCAGTGTATTGGTGATATGACGCTCTACATCCTGCCGGTTGATAACAGCACCTGAAGGTTTGGTGTATGTGCCATCCTGGTGGGAAATGATAACCAGAATACCTTTGCCCCCGCTCCCCTGAGCGGGCTTGATCACAAAGCCGGGCCAGCTTTCTATCATTTTGTGGATGTTCCTGACTTCGGCCTGATGGCTGATAACGCCAATTAGCTTTGGCACAGTTGCGCCGGCCTGTTCGGCAATCAGCTTGGTTTTGAGTTTATTGTCCACCAGAGGGTATTTTGAGCGGTCGTTGTAGCGGCCAATGTAGCCGCTGTTTCGCTGGTTCATCCCCATGATGCCTTTTTCTTTTAACTTAAGCGGGGAGGTAAATCGACTGAACATAGACTTAACTCTCCGCCAGCGGTTTAAAGCGCTTTAGCTCGGTTAAACGGTAGCCTGTGTAGTTACCCAGTGCCAGAATGGCCGCCAGAACAACAAGCTGCAGACCGATAAAGTTAAAGGTCAGGTGCTGAATATAGGAGTTGGTCATTGCCAGATAGACAATTACCGCAGTAAGCAGTGAACCGCCTCCCTGAATCAGTACCTCTTTTGCGCCTTCTTCTTCCCATAGAATGGACATACGCTCGATTGTCCAGGAGAGGATAATCATAGGGAAAAAGGTAATACTCAGACCTTCAGTCAGTCCTATCTTAAATGCCACAACGGTAAACACAGAGATGATCAGAATAACCGTGATAATCACGGCTGAAATCCGGGCCACCAGCAGAAGATTGAGTCGTGACAGATAACTGCGGATAATCAGGCCCGTTCCCACAATCACTAAAAAGCCGACTATCCCGGTAACCAGTTGAGTCTGGACAAAGGCCACCGCAATCAGAACCGGCATAAAGGTGCCTGATGTTTTCAGGCCGATAATGATTCTGAGAAACACCACGATAAGTGCACCGATCGGGATAAGCATAATGGTCTTAAACATCGCCTGCTCTTCCAGCGGCAGGCTATGAATGGAAAAGTTAATCAGGTTATCAGCGGTTATTTTGCTCTCCGTGGCTGCCCGGGGAGAGATTTCGTTGGCGATCATGGAAAAGTGGATCTGGCTGTCCTGACCACCGACTACATCAAGCAGAGAGACATTTGACTCATCCCAGACCAGAACATTTTGAGGCTGTCCCTGAGTGCCGGAATCCGGATCAAACAGTATCCAGTTTTCGCCGCTCCAGACCTGAATCATATGGGAAATAGACTGACGTCTCCGTCCGTCTTCCAGAAAAATAACACCTGCAATTTTGTTGGGGACATCAGAATAAGAGAGCAGGTGGGAAACCAGCTCTGGCTTATTGGTGCCATCCAAAAGCAGGGAAGCATTCTGGCTCTCCTTATCATTTAATGCTTTGATTAACTCTCGCGCAAAAGTGATATTGTCTGCTGAACGTGCTGTTGCCTGCTTTATAAGTGCGATGGCTGCTGCTTCCTGCGAGCGGTTAAACACCGGCTTCCCTATGCTGTCTTCGTCCGGAGGAACCGGGATTACACCGGCATTGTCATCGGCAAGGAACTGGGTTTTGTAGTAGATGGTTTGCGGGCCTTCTGCGTGGCGCACAGACCACTCCGCTCTTCTGCCGGAGTCTGTCTGGATATAAGCCACGCCATAACCGGGAGAGGCGGAAAACTCTTCAATAAGGGTATAACCCTGCTGAGTTTTAGGCGCTGCAAGAGACACTTTGGCAGGTGCACCGGTACCGTTAAACTCGACCCTCGCTTCGATATCCCATACCTGGCGCTTTTCACCGGGTGTCCAGGGTACACCGTAGGTGTTATGGCGGTGAAAACTAAAGCTAAGACCAATCACAACCAACAGGCAGATCAGAATATAAAATGGAATTCTTGAAATCATAATTTACCCCGTACTTACTTCTTGTCATCTGGATTTGAGTAAAGATAAGTACCGCTCACATCAACCAGCGCAATGTCTTTGAGAAAGTCTCTTCCCAACAGAACGGGGTAGGTCATATGAGAGCGGTCTGCCAGGGAAAACGGCACTTTTTCATGCAGTTTTCCCAGCTTTAGCCAGAGTTCAACAACGGGCCTTTTTATGCTCTTTTTTGACGATGACTGGCGGATGCTGGTGTAACGAACAACAGGGGCTTCTATCAGTGAGTCATCTGTTCTCTCTTTTTCGCTAACAATGTGGAATTTCACCCACTTTTTCCCTTCTCGCTCGAACTCCTGGATATCCAGTGCGTTAATGGAGGAAGTGGTGGCACCGGTATCTATCCTTGCACTGAAAGTCTGTTTTAATGTCGCAACGTTTACTGCTTCAACTGAGCCAAGAGTTACCTGGGTTTTCGGACTTTTCTCAGATTTATGTTTTGGCGTTCCGGGCGGAGTCTTTTTATCCGATAGGGGAGGCTGGGCTGCTTCGGTTTTAGCTATCTGGTTTTTCAGATGCTGCAGTTCCGACTCAAGACTGTCGATATAGTCGGACTGATTGCTGATAGCGAGCTCAAGGTTAGTCAGCTTCTGATTGAGATTTGCTTCTGACTGCAGAATGGCTTCTTTGGTTTCTTCACTAAAGTGTATGTCATCGGTAAGCGCGCATCCGGATAACAGAGAGAGGATAAAAAGTGACAGCGGAAGTGGTTTCATTGTTAGCCTTACGTTATTGGTATTAAAAGCTTTTTGTCTCCCGCGAGTTTATCCAACAAAAAGGGTGCAAAAAGCACCCTTGTGTAAGCGTTATGTTAGCGTTGTGTCAGTTTTATGGATTACGTGCCACCAGAATTGCTCGTCTTGGTGCCGGGTATCCTTCTACGGTTTTTGAAGAATCTTCCGGGTCAAGATAATCAGGCAGCGAGTTATGGGTCATCCAGGAAGTGGTTCTCTGCTCATGCGTGCTTGTTACGTTTTCATCGACGATACGCACATCGGTAAAGCCAACGTTTTCCAGCCAGACTTTAAGTGCCTTTGCTGAAGGGAAGAAGTAGACATTTCTCATCTGAGCATAACGGTCCACCGGCACAAGTACGGCCTTTTCGTCACCCTCAATCACCAGAGTTTCCAGAATCAGTTCACCACCGGAAACAAGTTGGTTTTTAAGCTGAATCAGGTGATCTAGAGGAGAGCGGCGGTGATACAGAACGCCCATGCTAAATACGGTATCAAAGGCATTCAGTTCAGGCAGCTGTTCAATCCCAAGAGGCAAAAGATGAGCACGCTGATCATCACCCATAAGTTTACGTACAGCTTCAAACTGAACCAGAAACAGGTGCGACGGGTCGATACCGACACACAGACGGGCACCTTCACCCAGCATACGCCACATGTGATAGCCGTTACCACAGCCCACATCCAGCACAGAGCGGTCTTTAAGCGGGCTGATATGCGGCAGCACACGGTCCCATTTCCAGTCCGAGCGCCATTCGGTATCGATATGGATACCGTGCAGGTTATACGGGCCTTTGCGCCACGGATGGAAAGTGCGCAGCAGGTTTTCCAGCTTCTTCCTTTCACCGCTGACCAGAGGCTCGTTATTGGAAACAGTGACCGAATCCTTAAGTTCAATATTGTCCGGTGTGCCTTCCTGAATCTTTTTCAGTGCTTTCAGCCAGCGCTCAAAGTCACCATGCTCAGCATTCTGCCAGTCCGTTAACTGCTGAGGAAGAATATTCAGCCATGGCTGCAGAACCGTATCCTGAGCAATCAACTGATAAAAATTAGAAAAATTAAACATCGAAATTATTTAGTCTCAAAATAAGTAATAAATTCAACCAAGTTCAGATGTCCCAGGGCCTAGGGCCCAGAACCCCATAGCCCTTTACTTAATCGCGTACATAGACCCAAAATTAAAACACTGGAACCAGACCTCTACCGTAGAAAATCCGATACCTTCCAGTCTTTTCTTATGGGCAGGAATGGAATCCGGGATCAGCACGTTTTCGATAGCACTTCGCTTCTGGCTTATCTCCAGCTCGCTGTAGCCGTTGGCGCGTTTAAAGTCGTGATGCAGGTCGATAAGCAGCTCATTTGATACCTCATCCTCAAAGATGTATTTCTCTGAAAGAATCAGGATTCCGCCCGGTCTTAGTCCGGCGTAGATCTTTTCCAGCAGCGTTTGACGGTCTGCGGGTGATAAAAACTGCAGGGTAAAGTTAAGAACAACCAGGCTGGCATTTTCGATATCCACATCGCGGATATCAGCTTCAATCACTTCCACCGGGGTATCTGAGCGGTAGGCGTTGACGTGAAGCTTACATCTTTCCACCATGGCTTTAGAGTTATCGATGGAATAGATTTTACAGCCTTCCTGCTTGATATTGCGGCGAATGGAAAGCGTCGAGGCACCCAGGGAACAACCAAGGTCATAGATATTGGTATTTGGCTTAACAAAGCGCTGAGCCAGCATGCCGATAGCAGAGACAATATTGCTGTACCCCGGCACAGAACGCTGGATCATATCCGGGAACACTTCTACCACATTCTCATCAAAGGAGAAGTTGCCTATGTTATCTATCGGTGAAGAGAAAATATCGTCACGATTACTCATTGCTGCTGACCTGGATGCGTGAAAAACGGGGGCGTATTTTAAGAGATCAGCTAGGCTATGTCACTTGTATTTTGCATTAGTAAGGACTCGATTTCATCAGCAAGCAGGGGAATATAGAAATAATAACCCTGAAAATAATTGCAGCCGTGCTGAGTCAGAAACTCCAGTTGCTCATGAGTTTCAACACCTTCAGCTATCGTGGTCAATTCTAGGTTGTGGGCCAGGTTGATGATTGTAGAGCATATTTTCCCATCCTCACATATAGTATGGCACTCATCAACAAATGATTTGTCGATCTTCAGGACATCAATAGGTAACCTTTTCAGATAATTCAGAGAAGAGTACCCGGTACCAAAGTCGTCAACGGATATAGACACGCCTAGCTCTTTAAGCTGTTCCATAACCTCAATACATTGGTCGATGTCTGATACCAGAACACCTTCAGTAATTTCTACTTCCAGCCATTTTCCTTCAACGCTTGAGTGTTCCAGTTGCGTCTTAAGAAATGGTAGGAAATCAGGTGAAAGCAATTGTTTTTCTGATACGTTGACGGATATAGGAATTAATGGAATTGATTTGCTTTGTAGCTGCTTAAGAAAAGCCAGACATGTTTTAATTACCTGTTCACCAATTTCGATGATTAGGTTGGATTCTTCAGCAATAGGGATGAACTTTGCCGGTGAAATAAATCCGTCGTTTTTGTGGGACCAGCGACTTAATGCTTCCAGGCCGATTAGTTCTCCACGCGATGTTACTTTAGGCTGGAACATCATGAAGAAACGTTCAGTACCCAGATCTTCTCTCAATGCTCTTTCATAGAGAAAATTCTGGTTTGCTTTTTGGGCCATTTCATCGACAAAGAACTTGTAACTGTCACGTCCTTGGATTTTGGCCTCGTACATAGCTATGTCGGCTTGCTGAATGATTTTATCAGCTTCGATATCAATCTGATCTACAAGCGTTACTCCTATACTGGTAGGGATATTTATGCTCTGACCCTCAAGCAGAACAGGTTGTCGCATAACATTAAGTATTTCTTCGGCTTTTTGCTGTGCTAAAAGGCTGGTAAGCCGTCCCTGCATTAGAACGATAAATTCATCTCCTCCCCAGCGGGTGATAATATCCGATTCACGTGTAACGCCACTTAACCGATTTGCAACCTCGCACAATAACTCATCGCCGGCTTTGTGCCCCATGGTGTCGTTGATACGCTTGAATTTGTCAAGGTCCAGAAAGAACACAACGATACTTTCGTCTGTTTTTCCTGCGGTTTTTATCGCATTATTGAGTTTTTCAATCAGGTAAGTTCTGTTGTAAAGCCCTGTTAATGGATCGCTGTAGGCGAGCTGACGGAGTTTTGCCTGCAGCTTTTTTTGTCTGGTCACATCGCGGATATTCAGTATAAACTCACCATTAAATTTATTTATATGTTTTGAGTGGGTAATGGAAATCTCTGCCGGGAAACCACTTCCGCTTGTACGCAGGAGATTAAGAGAGTTACGCCTGTTTAAAAGTAATCCTCCTGAAAGAGTAAAGCCATGCGTCAGGCTGTCATGGAAATACTGTTTTTTATTATCAGGAACAAAGTTGTCGATGAAGTTCCGGCCCTGCGCTCTTTTTTGCAGGCAGTCGAAAGTCTTTTCTGCGGAGGGATTAAACTCCAGAATATTACCTGATATGTCAAGCGTAACTATGCTATCCATAGAAGAGTCCAAAATAGCGCTTTTTCTTCGTTCGCTAGTCTGGAAATTGTTGATTGCTTCGTCTCGTGCTGTGATCTCTGTTTGTACCCGGTGAAGAACCTTATTGTATTGGTTTGCTACCAATCCAACTTCTGTAAATGGGTGTTCAGGGACAGGAGAAGAGAAGTCACCCTGATCTTGTTGCTGCTGCATAGAAGTCAGCAGGTCAAACAGTTCCGTTGCTGCATTATGTTCAGCAACGTTCATCCCGAGTTCTTCGGCTTCAGCAGATACTCTGAGTGGGATATAACGGTTTATTGTCCGCAGAAGAATGTAACCGATACCAATACACCACAGGCTTATACACAGAATACCCAACAGCTGAATACCCACTTGCTCTATTCGACTTAATCCGGTGCCTAACAGTGTAAGGTCACCAAACAGGCCAACGGCCAGCGTTCCCCATATGCCGGAAAACAGATGGGCGGGAACAACACCCAGAGCATCGTCTATTCTTTTCTGGCTTATCCATTTCTCACCAAAAAACACAATAGCACCAGAAATCAGACCGATAACCATTGCCTGTGAAGGAGTAACGATGTGACAACTGGCTGTGATGCCTACCAAACCGCCGATAACACCGTTTAGTATTAAAGTGACATCAACATAGCGGTTGAAGTAATAGAAAATGGCCGGGGCGGTTAATCCGCCCCATGCAGCAGCAATGCATGTATTGAGCAATACTGCTGGAACCTGGGCGTTGAATACCAGTGTGCTTCCGCCATTAAAGCCGAACCAGCCAAACCATAACAGTAAAACACCAAGCGCCGATAGTGGCAGGTTACTTCCCTGCGGAAGTTGCATTTGACGGTTAAATCGGCCTGTTCGAGGGCCAATAATCATAACAGCGACAAGTGAAAGCCAGCCGCCAACACCATGTACAACCATAGAACCAGCAAAATCCACAAAACCGAGGTCTTGAAGCCATCCGGGGTTTTCAGGGTTAAAAGCACCAGCCCAGACCCAATGCCCGGTTACAGGATAGATTAATGAGCTTAACAATATGGCGATAACAAGGTAGCCGAGAAAAGACATGCGCTCTGCAACCGCACCGGACATTAGGGTCGTTGCTGTTCCACAAAACATGGCCTGAAAGATAAAAAAGCTGACATTCCATGGATTATCAGTTTCGTTAAAAGGGGAGGGCGATAAGCTGAATATTCCGTTAAAGCTTTCACCGAACATAAGTGAAAAGCCAAATAGCCAGAAAATGATAAAAGAGATGACAAAGTCGGATATATTTTTGGCAGCGACATTTATACTGTTTTTGCTACGAATACGGCCACTTTCCAGGCAGAGAAAGCCTGCCTGCATCAAAAATACCAATAGTGCCGCTATGAGCAGCCAAAAGAAATCATCCATGCTTACCGCTTACAAACATAGGTTGTTGTTTAACCAGCTAAAGCATCCTGCCAGCCTCATTTTCTGTGGATAGTCTATATTGTGTGCCACAGATCTCATTTTAGATAACATATAAAACAATGTGCTTCATGGCAATTAAAAACTGGATAGCGGATGTCTGCTTGAGGAAGCTGCTGCTGAAAATTGATGCTTTTCTAACCTGTCAGGGCAAAGTGATCCTTTTTTACAAGAAAAAGTCCCCATAAAGGTCGATTTTGAGCGACTTTCCGAGTATAAATGTGGGTTTGAATCGCAGCCATTGCTGCACTGGATTAAACGAATTAGAGATTGGGAATTTCATTATGCGTACCCAGTATTGTGGTCACCTGAACAAGTCCCTTGTGGGACAAACTGTTGAACTGTGCGGTTGGGTAAACCGTCGCCGCGATTTAGGCGGTCTTATTTTCGTAGATATGCGAGATCGCGAAGGTATCGTTCAGGTAGTTGTTGACCCGGATATGAAGGACGTATTCGAAGTTGCCAACCAGCTAAGAAACGAGTTTTGCATCAAGTTCACCGGCGAAGTACGTGCACGTCCGGAAAGCCAGATCAACAAAGATATGGCAACGGGTGAGGTTGAAGTTCTGGCTAAAGGCCTTGAAATCATCAACCGCAGTGACGTTCTTCCTCTGGACTTTAACCAGAACAACACAGAAGAGCAGCGTCTGAAGTACCGTTACATCGATCTTCGCCGTCCTGAAATGAGCAACAACATCAAGCTTCGTGCTAAGGCTTCAAGCTTTGTTCGTCGTTTCTTAGATACTAACGATTTCCTGGATATCGAAACTCCGGTTCTGACTAAAGCGACGCCTGAAGGTGCCCGTGACTACCTTGTACCATCTCGCGTACACAAAGGCAGTTTTTACGCTTTGCCTCAGTCACCTCAGCTGTTTAAGCAGCTTCTGATGATGTCTGGTTTTGACCGTTACTACCAGATCGTTAAGTGTTTCCGTGATGAAGACCTGCGTGCTGACCGTCAGCCTGAATTTACTCAGATCGATATCGAAACTTCATTTATGTCTGCTGAGCAGGTTCGTGAAGTGACTGAGCGTATGATCCGCGAAATGTGGCAGGAGCTTCTGAACGTTGACCTTGGTCAGTTCCCGATTATGCCGTTTGAAGAAGCGATGCGTCGCTTTGGTTCAGACAAGCCCGACCTGCGTAACCCGCTTGAGCTGGTTGATGTTGCTGATCTAGTTAAAGAAGTTGAGTTCAAAGTATTTTCCGGTCCTGCAAATGATGAGAAAGGCCGCGTAGCGGTTATCCGTGTACCTGGCGGTGCTTCACTGACCCGTAAGCAGATTGATGAGTACGGTAAGTACGTTGGTATTTACGGTGCGAAAGGTCTGGCATGGATGAAGGTGAACGATCTTGATGCTGGCATGGAAGGCATTCAGTCTCCGGTTGCTAAGTTCCTTTCTCAGGAAGTGATTAATGCCATTCTTCAGCGCACTGGTGCACAGACTGGCGATATCATTCTGTTTGGCGCCGATAAGGCGAGCATTGTTTCTGAAGCAATGGGCGCACTTCGTCTGAAGCTGGGCAGCGACCTTGAGCTGACAGATACTAAAGCATGGGCTCCGCTTTGGGTTGTCGACTTCCCAATGTACGAAGAAGACGACGAAGGCAACCTGCATGCGATGCACCACCCGTTCACAGCGCCACTTGGTGTAACGCCGGACGAGCTGAAAGCGAACCCTGCAGCCGCAAGTTCTGACGCTTACGATATGGTTATCAACGGCTACGAAGTGGGTGGCGGCTCGGTTCGTATCCACAATGCAGAAATGCAGGCAGCGGTATTTGATACTCTGGGCATTAACGAAGAAGAGCAGAAGCAGAAGTTTGGCTTCCTGCTGGACGCGCTTAAGTTCGGTACTCCACCGCATGCGGGTCTGGCCTTTGGCCTTGACCGTCTGGTTATGCTGCTTTGTGGTACTGAAAATATCCGTGATGTTATCGCATTCCCTAAAACAACAGCGGCGGCGTGTCTGATGACAGATGCCCCAAGCCTGGCAAACCCTGCTGCGCTTGAAGAGCTGGCAGTTGCGGTCACCCTTGCTGAGAAGAAAGAAGAAGAGTAAGTAATTCTTTTTTGACATCAAAGTGAGTGGTGTCGATAGTAAAAAATGCCCCCCGCGGGCATTTTTTATGTCTGCAGGAGTGCGATTACCTGTCTCATTCCTTTGATAGTAATGGTGATTCTTTATGCCTCCTATGATAGCTTCGGTGAATTGGTATTATCGGCAGGGAAGAGGTATGCGGTCGCTTATCATTGCAGTTATTGTGTTTTGTCTATCAGCTTGTGCTTCTGATGATGGTTCCCGTTCTTTTAACGTGAAGGACCTGGTGAAATCGGATATCGATCTGGTTACTGAGATTCATCTGGCGCAGCTTAGGGAACTCACAGAGCAGCTTATTGTAAAACTCTACAAGCGAAACCCGTCTGAGCTGAAAAAAAGCTCAGGAATGACGGTTGATGCGCGTGTGGCTCAGTTAATGACTGTAAAACGTCCGGAAAAGGGATTTATTGAACTAGGCTATATGGATGGGGTAGAGGTTCTGCCGCTGGCTTTTTCCAAGGAGTTTAAGGGGGACAGGGTATTTGCTTTGATGGCAGGAGTAACAGGCATGCTCAGTGCTTCTTACAACAATCAGCTTGAGTTTAATATGCTGGACGAACTTGATCAGCAAAAGCTGTATGACAGCGCACGCAACCTGGAAACCATTACCTGGCGGCTGAATAATGCCCGTTATGATGATGGCTCACTTTTATTGCTTACCAATGGCATAGCCAAGAATGGTGTATCTAATCTCAGCTATGAAAGAATCTTCAGCAAGATGATCATTACTCAGGATCTGATGGCGAACATAGTTGCAGACAGCACCAGCCGCACCATAAATAAGGTGGTGCATGGCGTGGCATCATTTACATTTTTCCCAATTTAAGGATAGTTAATGATAATCCTTGGAATCGACCCCGGCTCACGTATTACAGGTTACGGCGTTATCCGACAGGAAGGCCGACATCTGCATTATCTTGGCAGTGGTTGTATCCGTACATCTGAAAAAGAGTTGCCCGGCAGACTAAAGCAGATTTACGCCGGCGTAACAGAGATCATCACTCAGTTTCAGCCAGACGCCTTTGCCATTGAGCAGGTGTTTATGGCAAGAAACGCCGACTCAGCACTGAAACTGGGACAGGCCAGGGGCAGTGCAATCGTTGCCGCCGTAAACGCAGACCTACCCGTTTATGAATACGCTGCCAGACTGATCAAACAGGCGGTGGTTGGTACAGGTGGCGCTGATAAATCTCAGGTTCAGCATATGGTAATGAGTATGCTAAAACTTCCGGGAAAACCTCAGGCAGATGCCGCCGATGCGTTGGGGGTGGCGATATGTCATGCGAATACCAACAAAACTCTGATTGCGCTGGCGGGGAAGGCTACTTCTGCCAGGAAGGGCAGGTATCGTTAATAGCTTTCAGCCGTCAGCTATCAGCTGTCAGAGGTTTTTACTGAAAGCTGATAGCTAATAACTGATAGCTCGAATTAACACTGGCTATCCATCCAGTATTTTATTATCATCTCCCCCATTACCATTTTTCAAAGGAACCCTCTCGTGATTGGACGCCTGCGCGGAACACTTATCGAAAAACAGCCACCTGAACTGCTTATTGAAGTGGGTGGTATTGGTTATGAAGTACAGATGCCGATGAGTTGCTTCTATGAACTGCCGGAGACAGGGCAGGAAGCTATCGTTTATACCCATTTTGTGGTGCGCGAAGATGCTCAGCTGCTTTACGGCTTTAATACAGTGAAAGAGCGGGCGCTGTTTCGTGAAGTGATTAAAGCGAACGGTGTTGGTCCTAAGCTTGGACTGGCGATCCTTTCAGGAATGACGGCGGCGCAGTTTGTCAGCTGTGTGGAGCGTGAAGATATTTCCACTCTGATTAAGCTGCCGGGCGTGGGTAAGAAAACCGCTGAGCGTTTGGTGGTAGAAATGAAAGACCGTCTGAAAGGCTGGGGAGCCGGTGATCTCTTTACTCCGGCTACTGATGCAGCGCCAATTGACAGTGCGCCGGCGGCAGAAGCTGCTCACAGTGCTGAAGATGAAGCGGTAAGTGCTCTGATTGCGCTGGGCTATAAACCGCAGCAGGCTTCTAAGGTGATCTCTCAGGTTGCCAAACCGGATATGTCCAGCGAAACTCTTATCCGTGAAGCCCTGAAATCTATGGTTTAAGAGAGAAAGATGATAGAAGCAGACCGATTAATCGCTCCGGATAATCCGGTATTTAAAGAAGAGGACGTGATTGATCGTGCAATCCGTCCTAAAAAGCTGGCCGATTATCAGGGGCAGGATCATGTCCGTGGTCAGATGGAAATATTCATCAAAGCAGCTCAGATGCGCGAAGAGGCACTGGATCACCTGCTGATTTTTGGTCCTCCCGGACTGGGTAAAACCACTCTGGCCAATATCGTTGCCAATGAGATGGAAGTGAATATCCGTACCACTTCCGGGCCGGTACTGGAAAAAGCCGGTGATTTGGCCGCTCTGCTGACTAACCTGGAAGAGAATGACGTCTTATTTATCGACGAAATTCATCGCCTCAGCCCAATGGTGGAAGAGGTGCTGTATCCGGCAATGGAAGACTATCAGCTGGATATCATGATAGGTGAGGGACCCGCTGCCCGTTCAATCAAAATCGATCTTCCGCCTTTTACTCTTATCGGCGCTACCACCAGAGCCGGTTCACTGACGTCTCCGCTCAGAGACCGTTTTGGTATTGTCCAACGCCTTGAGTATTACAAGGTTGCCGATCTGCAAAACATTGTGCAGAGAAGTGCTGACTGCCTGGGCCTGTCCATGGACCCAGCCGGTGCGCTTGAAGTGGCCCGCCGGGCAAGGGGTACACCGCGTATTGCCAACCGCCTGTTAAGACGTGTACGGGATTACGCTGAAGTAAAAGGCAACGGACATATCTGCGCCGACGTTGCTGATAAAGCTCTGGATATGCTGGATGTGGATAATCAGGGCTTTGACTATATGGACAGAAAGCTGCTTCTGGCGATTATGGAAAAATTTGGCGGCGGACCTGTTGGCCTGGATAACCTGGCGGCAGCCATCGGTGAAGAGAAAGACACCATCGAAGATGTGTTAGAGCCATATCTTATCCAGCAGGGGTACCTGCAAAGAACGCCACGTGGCCGGATTGCCACAAACCGCGCCTACCTTCATTTTGGTCTGGACACAAAAGAGTAACACTCAAACAGCTAACAAGAGTGACCTTGTTAGTTGTTTGTTAGCCATTTGTCTTTTCTACCCAATAGGTGTTACTTATCACATTTCTAAAAATCTTTTTCTTACATAAAATTCATTCTGTTCAAAACTAATTCGCATAATAAACATAACCCTTATCACTGTTTGGTTATTAAAATCATTACTCTAATTGATGCAAATCAATTTTGCTTTCTGTTCGCAATTTATCCGGCTTGTTGTTTGATTCAAATCAAAGCAGGAAATTGTGATAAAACTTTTGAAACATCTATGTTTTGTCGTTAATATTAGCCGTAGCTACATAAGTTGTATTCTTACATTAAATAAACACATAGGGTACATAAAATTAACAAACAAGATTTCTGACCGGAAATCGTAGCTGGCAGTGCCAATTACCTGAATAGCTCAAGATTTAAAGGGATTGGCATCAATTTTAAGCCTATAAATTGATGCAATAAGTATCAGTGTCATTCAGCCGACACAAAAGGAGTTACTATGATTGACATAGTTGATTTATCGCGGTTGCAATTCGCGCTAACAGCGATGTATCACTTTTTATTCGTTCCACTGACTCTTGGTATGGCGTTCCTGCTTGCCATTATGGAGTCTTTATATGTAATGACCGATAAGCAAATCTACAAGGACATGACCAAGTTCTGGGGTAAGCTGTTCGGTATCAACTTCGCTCTTGGTGTGGCTACCGGCCTTACCATGGAGTTTCAATTCGGTACCAACTGGTCCTACTACTCGCACTACGTAGGTGACATATTTGGTGCGCCGTTAGCCATTGAGGCCTTAGTTGCCTTCTTCTTAGAATCCACTTTTGTAGGTCTCTTCTTCTTTGGCTGGGATCGCTTATCTAAGCGCCAACACCTTACAGTTACCTGGCTGGTGGCTCTGGGTTCCAACTTCTCAGCGCTTTGGATTCTTGTGGCAAACGGCTGGATGCAGAATCCGGTTGGCTCTGAGTTCAACTTCGAATCCATGCGGATGGAGATGGTGAGCTTTGCAGAGCTGGTTCTGAACCCGGTTGCTCAGGTTAAGTTCGTTCACACAGTCGCTTCCGGCTACACAACGGGCGCCATGTTCATCCTTGGTGTGAGCTCCTACTACCTGCTGAAAGGCCGTGATATCGCCTTTGCCCGCCGTTCATTTGCGGTAGCGGCTTCCTTTGGTATGGCTGCTGTACTTTCGGTTATCGTACTTGGTGACGAATCCGGTTATGAGCTGGGTGATGTGCAGAAAGTGAAACTGGCTGCAATCGAAGCTGAGTGGCATACAGAAGAAGCTCCGGCACCGTTTACTCTGTTTGGCTTCCCGAATCAGGAAACCATGCATACTGATTTCGCCATTAAGATCCCTTACGTGATGGGTATCATCGCAACCCGCTCTTTCACAGAAGAAGTGCAGGGTATTGCAGATATCAAAGTAGAGAATGAAGGGCGTATTCGTAACGGTATGTACGCTTACGAACTGCTGCAAAAACTGCGTGCCGGTGATAAGTCTGAAGCGAATATTCAGGCATTTGACGGCGTGAAAAATGACCTTGGCTACGGTTTGCTTCTTAAGCGTTACACAGAAAATGTGGTTGATGCGACAGATGAGCAGGTTAAGTCAGCGGTAGATGATTCTATCCCGACTGTATGGCCGCTGTTCTGGTCCTTCCGCATCATGGTTGCTATCGGCTTTACAATGCTGTTTGTATTTGGTGCTGCATTTGTTCAGACCTGTCGTCAGAAGATCGAGCAGAAACCATGGGTACTTAAAGCGGCACTGTGGAGTATTCCTCTGCCGTGGATTGGCGTAGAAATGGGCTGGTTCGTTGCTGAATACGGTCGTCAACCATGGGCCGTAGGTGAAATTCTTCCTGTGGATGTTGCGGCATCTGCACTTTCCGCTGGCGAACTATGGTTGTCGCTGGCAGCAATTCTGGCTCTGTATACCGCATTCCTGGTTGCAGAAGTTTATCTGATGGTGAAATTTGCCCGTAAGGGACCAAGTAGCCTGAAGACTGGCCGCTATCATTTTGAAAATGGTGCTTCTGCACAGGATGCAGTTAACCGCCAGGTAGAAGTGTAAGATAGGGAGAAGAATAATGTTTGATTACGAAGTCTTACGATTTATTTGGTGGGTTCTGGTTGGTGTTCTGCTGATTGGTTTCACCATTGCTGATGGTTTTGATATGGGTGTTGGTGCTCTGGTACCAATCATTGGTAAAACCGATAACGAGCGTCGTGTAATGATTAACTCCATTGCACCGCACTGGGATGGTAACCAGGTTTGGCTGATCACCGCTGGTGGTGCACTGTTTGCTGCATGGCCACTGGTTTACGCGGTCTCTTTCTCTGGTTTCTATCTGGCGATGATAGTGACACTGGCTGCACTGTGGCTGCGTCCTATCGGCCTGGATTACCGCTCAAAGATCGAAGATCCGAAATGGCGTAACAACTGGGATATTGCTATCAGCATCAGTGGTTTTGTTCCGCCGGTTATCTTTGGTGTTGCGTTTGGTAACCTGCTTCAGGGCGTTCCGTTTACTCTGAGCGAGTTTATGATGCCTGAGTACCACGGTTCGTTCTTCGGTCTGCTAAATCCGTTTGCGCTGGTTTGCGGTATTGTCAGCCTGGGCATGTTTATCATGATGGGCACAACCTGGCTACAGATGAAAACAACAGATGGCGTATATGACAGAGCGCGTAGCTTTACCAATATCGCTTCTATTGCTGTGGCAGTGCTGTTTGTACTTGCCGGTATCTGGATTCAGTTTATCGACGGATACGCAATTAAAGGAGAGCTTGATACATTAGCCGCTTCTAACCCGCTGGCAAAAGAAGTGGTTCGTGAAGCCGGCGCCTGGATGGTTAACTTTGAGAAGTATCCGCTGATGTGGCTGGCACCTGTTCTTGGTGCGGTAATGCCGCTGGTAACTATTCTGGCGACTAAGACAGAGAAAAACGCACTTGCGTTTATCGCTTCAAGTCTGACTTCAGCCGGTATTATTCTGACTGCTGGCTTTACAATGTTCCCGTTCGTAATGCCTTCGGATTTGGAACCGAGCCACAGCCTGACCATGTGGGACTCAACGTCGAGTGAATTAACTCTTCAAATTATGACTGGCGTAGCTGCCATCTTTGTACCAATTATTCTTGCTTACACTTCATGGTGTTACTACAAGATGTTTGGTCGTATTGATGAGAACTTCATCGAAGAAAACAAGAATTCACTTTACTAAGGAGTTATTAATATGTGGTATTTCGCTTGGATCCTGGGTGTACTGTTAGCCTGTGCGTTCGGCATTATTAATGCTCTTTGGTTAGAGCACTCAGAAATGATGGATAAAGATGACAAGTAATCTGGCAACGAAAGTCGCTGAGATTTACTGTTAAAAACATCGAAAAAGCCTTGATATTCAAGGCTTTTTTATTGCCTTGAGCCGGGTGAAAACGACTAGATATGATTATTTTGCGCCCATCCAGATACAGAAAAGCCCTCTAATAAGAGGGCCTTCAATCGGCAGCACCATAGAGCTTGTTATCGCCTATTATGGGCTGGCTGAAACTCTCGGCTTCAGTCTCAAGTGCTCCGTTTTGGTAAAAACCAAAGAAGCTGTAACGGGATAAATCTTATGGCAAAATTAGTTATGAATCAACCTCATTTGCTTTTAGTTACATCTTATGACGCAATATCATGCGTTACTATCTATAAATATTGTGGCAGGTGACCCAGGTTTCCTTCCCCTGAAAGAACTTGCTTTTGGGGAGATGACTTTGCTCCAATTTATAGTGATAGCTTTGTTTAGGGGTTGGCTCAGCAGTACTCAGGCAAGTTATTGTGACTAAATTGTGCCCGTTAGGTCGTGTAGCCAATATAACTACAGGGCGATTCTTTACCATTTCAGGCGCTTTAAATCCGTGGAAGTCACACATTAAAATCTGACCTACTTTGGGAGAGTATTTAATGGCCAATTGAATCTCCTGTGTCTCAGAATTTCTTTTAAAGTCAGAATACTACCACCAACGAAGGCAGCTTTCTCTAGAGCCATTGATAAGCCGATGTTAGAATACGACGTAATTCTCCATGAGTGGATACTTTGTTGTATGAAGGAAATTAAAAATTATATAAAACATATGCATAAGCCAGTAGAAAAAACCTTTTTCAGGGCTCTGTCTTTATTACTGGCATTTGCTCATGCGGGGTTAGTGCTTTGGGATCCTGTGCAATATGCATCTGCAATTGGCGGGTTTAATGCGCTTATTGCGCCTTTACTCATTTGGGCGGTATGTTCCGGTGTGATTTTCGGTATTGGTTTTACCCCGAACAGCTGGTTTTGGCGGGTGTTTTTCAGTCCTTATTTCTCTCTTTTAATTTTGTTTTACCTGACATTAGCCTATATTCTCGGCTAAAAAATAGGCATCAAGGAGTGATTCCTGTTCAATTACTCCTACTTTTCATCGTTTCTCTCAAAAATTTTTAACATTTTCGTACTATTGCCATATTCATCATGTATAGTTAGCCTCTATTATTAATAGGTTTCATTTGGTATAGAGTTTGTGCAGGAAGTAACGACTTCTCCTTTCGAATGGCCCGTCACCGTTTATTACGAAGATACGGATGCAGGTGGTGTGGTTTACCATTCAAATTATCTTAAATTCTTTGAGCGAGCGCGTACCGAGCTTCTTCGCTCTGTTGGTGTGTCTCAAAATCAGTTACTTGAACAAAGTGTAGGCTTTGTTGTCAGACACATGGATATCGATTTTTTACAGGGCGCAAAGCTGGACGAACAGCTTACTGTGCTGACCAAAGTAGAGGAGTGCAAAAAAGCCTCTCTGGTTTTCTGTCAGGAAATTGTAAACATTGATGGAAAAATATTGTGCAAAGCTATGGTTAAGATAGCATGCGTCAATATTGAGAAGATGAAACCACAAGCTATACCAGGTTCGATAATTGCGGAGTTAACTAACAGTGTCAGCTGATATTTCGATTTTAGATCTTTTTTTACAGGCCAGTTTATTAGTAAAAATTGTCATGCTAATTCTGTTGGGTATGTCAGTTGTCTCCTGGGCGATGATCATCAAGCGCAGCCAGGTACTGACCAGCGCAATCAGAAATGCAGAGTCGTTTGAAGATAAGTTCTGGGCAACTCAGGATTTGTCTAAGCTTTACCAGGAAGTAAAGCAGCGTAAAGACGACATCTCCGGCTCCGAAGAGATCTTCTATTCAGGTTTTACAGAATTTGCGCGTCTGAGAAGAACGCCGGGTTCATCACGTGAGTCTGTGATGGACGGGACGGGCCGCGCAATGCGTGTCGCCGTGGCCCGCGAAGTGGAAGAGCTGGAAACCAACCTGCCATTTCTTGCAACAGTCGGTTCTATTAGCCCTTATATCGGCCTGTTTGGTACGGTTTGGGGGATCATGCACGCCTTTATCGCTTTAGGTGAAGTAAAGCAGGCAACGCTTGCCATGGTTGCTCCGGGTATTGCAGAAGCACTGGTTGCAACCGCAATGGGTCTGTTTGCTGCGATTCCGGCAGTAATGGCGTATAACCGCCTTAGTAACCGTGTAGGTAAACTTGAACACTCGTATGCGACTTTTTCAGAAGAGTTCCATAGTATTTTGCACCGCCAGGCAATGAGCGATAAGGATTAAGCATGGCGGGTTATCAACCAAAGAAAAGAAAGATGACCGCAGAAATCAATGTAGTTCCCTACATTGATGTGATGCTGGTTCTGCTTATTATCTTTATGGTTACCTCTCCGTTTGTGACACAGGGTGTCGATGTTGAGCTTCCGCAAACCTCAACGGCGCAGTCTGCTGCTGAGCTTGCAGGCGATAGCGAGGCAAGCTTTATCATTGTGGAAATCGACCAGGAAGGCAATCTTGGTTTAAGCGTAAACGATGAAGAGATAAGAAGAGGTATGTCACTGGAGGAGATTATCGTCCGGGTGAAAGCAGAACTGTCTCTTGCACCGACTTCACCGGTTGCCGTTGGGGGAGATGCTTCAACGCCATACGCTGAAGTGGTTTTGGTATTGGATGAATTGAGAAGAGCCGGCATCCCGAAAGTAGGGCTGCTGACGGAAATCAGGGAATAGCTTTAGCTGTTGATGAAAAGCGATAAGAATTATACAAAAGAGATATTGATATCGGTTGTTCTCCATTTGCTGCTGGTCGTGGCGCTTGTCTGGGGGACAGATTTTAATATGTCCAAACCAGAGCCAAGCGGCAAGCTGATGCAAGCTGTGGTGATTGATCCTCAGCTTGTGAAAAAGCAGGCGCAGGAAATTCGCCGTTCCCGTGAAGCGGCAGCAAAAGCAGAGCAGGAGCGTTTAGATAAGCTTCGTAAGCAGAGCGAGCAGCTTGAGAAAAACCGTAAGGCCGAAGAAGAGCGAATCAGAAAGCTTCGCGAACAGAAAGCGAAGGCCGATAAGGCAACGCGGGAAGCGGAGAAAAAACGTAAAGCTGAGCAGGAGCGCGTTAAACAAGAGCAGGCTCGTGTGAAGAAAGAACAGCAACGTCTGAAAGCAGAACGCGAAAAGGCGGCAAAAGTTGAAGCTGAGCGCAAGAAGAAGCAGGAAGCTATCAAGCGGGCAGAGGCTGAGCAAAAAGCTAAGCAGGCTGCTATTGCCAAAGCTGAAGCGGAGCGCGTAGCAAAAGAGAAAGCAGCCAAAGAAGCAGAAGAAAAACTGCGTATTGAGCGCGAGAAAGCGGCCAAAGCTGAGAAAGAAAGAATTGCCAAAGAGAAGGCAGCGAAAGAAGCGGCTGAGAAAGCCCGTCTTGAAAGAGAGCGCCTTGAGCAGTTAGAACGTGAGCGTAAAGAGCAGGAAGCGGCGCTTGGTGACATCTTCTCAGGGCTTCAGCAGGAATCTGCGCAGAATATGTCTGCAAAAGAGCGCCATGTGGTTTCAGAAACCGACCGCTATGGCGCCATTTATACGCAGCTGATACAGAATAACCTTCTGGTAGAAGAGTCGTTTAAAGGTAAAACCTGCCGGGTTAATCTCAGACTTCTTCCTACAGGAACAGATATGATACTCAGCGATGTAAAAGTTCTGGAAGGGGATACGCGTTTATGTTCTGCAACTAAGCGCGCCGTTGCTCAGGTGGGCAGCTTTCCTCTACCAAAAGAGAGCGATGTTGTTGAGAAAGTTAGAAATATCAATCTGACGGTTGCTCCGGAATAAGAATAAGGAACAGGTTGTGATTAAGCGACTTTTAACAAGCATAGTTATTTTGATGATCGGCTTTTCCAATGTTGCCAATGCGGCATTGGAACTGGTGATTACGGAAGGTATTGATTCTGCCCGCCCGATTGCGATTATCCCTTTTAAGTGGAATGGCGAGCAAAAGCTTCCGCACGATGTATCGGCGGTGATTGCTTCGGATCTGCAAAGAAGCGGGAAATTTAACCCTGTCAGGGTTAACCGTATGCCACAGACACCTTATGTTGATACCGATGTAGACTATTCTGCATGGGTTCGCCTTGGTGTGGATGCGCTGCTTACCGGCAGCATCACTGAAAACGCAGACGGTACTTTTAACATCAACTATCAGCTGATTGATGTGGTACGAGGCCAGCTGACAGGTGGCCGGAGTGAAGCGCTTGACCCTGCGACAGGCGAACTGGTTATTTCCAGAGACCATATCCACTTCCACAAGAACAAAAACAGCCTGAAAGCAAAAGATATGCGCCGCTACGCGCACCGCATTTCTAATCTGGTTTATGAACAGCTGACAGGTGAACGAGGTGCGTTTCTGACCCGTATCGCTTATGTGGTTGTGAATGATGAAGACAAATATCCGTATCAGCTGCGTGTTTCCGACTATGACGGTTACAACGAAAGACTGGTTCTTCGCTCAAAGCAGCCGCTGATGTCTCCGGCCTGGTCGCCGGATGGCAAGAAGCTGGCTTACGTTAGTTTTGAAAACGGGCGCTCAGAGATATTTATGATGAATATCTATACCGGTGAGCGCGAGAAATTAACCTCATTCCCGCGTCACAATGGTGCGCCAAGATTCTCACCGGACGGAAGTAAACTGGCCGTGGTGTTGTCCAAATCCGGCAGCCTTCAGGTCTATGTCCTTGATTTGAAATCGCGCAGACTACAGCAAATTACGCGTGGCAGAGCAAATAATACAGAGCCGTTCTGGTACCCAGACGGTCAATCCATGATATTTACTTCCGATCGGGGTGGTAAACCTCAGATATATAGAGTAAATTTGAACGACGGCGCAACAAGCCGTCTGACATGGCAAGGTAGTCAGAATCTGGGTGGACAGATTACCCCTGATGGTCGCTTTATGATTATGGTAAACCGATCAAACTCAGGCTTTAATCTGGCCAAACAGGATCTGGAAACAGGGGCCGTTCAGGTGTTAACAAAAACACTGTTGGATGAGTCTCCAAGTATTGCCCCAAATGGTGGCATGGTCATTTATAGCTCCATCTACAGAAAGAAAAACGTACTTTCGATGGTTTCTATAGATGGACGATTTAAAGCTAGATTACCGGCAACAAATGGGCGTGTTAGAGCTCCCGCCTGGTCTCCGTTTTTGTAGCAACTAAGTTTTTATAAAGTAAGGAAGAAATAAGATGCAACTGAATAAGGTTCTGAAAGGGCTTCTAATTGCGCTACCAGTTCTAGCAGTGACTGCGTGTAGTTCAAGCGATCAAGCAACAGACGCTTCTGGTGAGTCAACAACTAACCAGCAGAGCACAGCTGCTGCTAACGGTACTGACACATCTGTAGTTTCTCCAATCGGTGCTGAATCTCAGCTATCTGAGCAGGAACTAAAAGAAAAAGCACTTCGTGAAAACCAGACTGTATACTTCGCGTTCGACAACGCAACTATCTCTGGCGACTACGAAGAAATGCTTTCAGCTCACGCTGCATTCCTGAGCAAAGACGCTTCAATCAAAGTTAAAGTTGAAGGTCACGCTGACGAACGTGGTACTCCTGAGTACAACATCGCTCTTGGTGAGCGTCGTGCAGAAGCTGTATCTAAGTACCTTCAGGCTCTTGGTGTACAGGCTGACCAAATCTCAGTAGTAAGCTACGGTGAAGAAAAGCCTCTGGTAATGGGCCAGACTGAAGAAGCTTACGCGAAAAACCGCCGTGCGGTTATCGTATACTAATTGAGGAATTACCTCATGTTCAGTAACTTAAAGCGAGCTGTTTCGCTTGTGTTACTGGCAAGTGCAGCGGGAGTTGTTCTCGCTGCACCAGCTCCAGTATCAAACGTAAATGAAAGCGCCTCTTCTACCGCTTCCGTAACCTCCTCCTCTGAAACCGACGTTCAGCGCCTTGAACGTATGCTTAAGAACCGAAACCGTGTCCAGATCCAGATGCAACAGCAGATCGATGATATGGTGGCTGAGATCGCAGAGCTAAGAGGCGAGGTTGAACGAAACAGTTACGAAATGAAGAAGATGCTCGACAGGCAAAGAGAGCTGTTCGTTGAACTTGATAAAGTACGAAGCGAAGCGAAGACAGCAACACCAGCAGCGCCTGTTAGTGGCTCAGAAGGGCAGCAAGCCCAGGACAAGCCAACTGATGGCCAGTTCTCGTCTAACGAAAAAGAGCAGGAAGATTATCAGTCCGCGGTTGATCTCATTCTTCAGAAGAGAGATTACCAGGGGGCTTTAGATGCCTTTAAGCAGTTCCAGGTTGATTACCCTAACTCAGTGTACGCTGCGAATGCGCACTACTGGTTAGGACAACTCTACTTTGCCCGCAAAGAAGATGTGGAAGCGGCGAAAAGCTTTGCTTCTGTTGTTTCTTTCTCAGAGTCAAGCAAACGGGCTGACGCTCTGGTTAAGTTAGGTGATATCGCAACGCGAAACAGTAAACCTGACGTTGCGAAGGAGTACTATCAGCAGGTAGTTAATGAGTACCCTGACAGCTCTTCCGCCAAAACTGCCAAGAGCAGAATGAAGTAACTTCCAAAGGCCACTGAAAAGTGGCCTTTTGTTTTTCCAGAACCGTTAAATCTAATTTTACCGCTTATTGTAGTATTTATATTCCCCTTGCTAGTGGAAGTTTGCTCTGCATCGGGTGTACAATGCCCGGATTATAGGAAGTTGCATGAGCAGAGCAATGAGCCACTTATTAGATATTATTGAACATACACATTATCCATTTCCACCAAAACCAACGCCGTTGACTGAAGAGCAGAAGCAAACTCATATCGCTAACATAAAGCGATTGCTGAAAGAGCGAGATGCGGTATTGATTGCCCACTATTACACTGATCCTGAAATTCAGGCACTGGCTGAAGCAACAGGCGGATTTGTTGGCGACTCACTGGAAATGGCAAAATTCGGCAAGCGCCATCCAGCAAAAACTCTGATTATTGCCGGTGTTCGCTTTATGGGTGAGTCAGCCAAGATCCTTACTCCGGAGAAAACCGTGCTTATGCCTAATCTTGAGGCAGAGTGTTCGCTGGACTTAGGTTGTCCTGTAGATAAGTTTTCAGAGTTTTGTGATGCGCACCCAGACCATACCGTTGTGGTTTACGCCAACACTTCCGCTGCTGTAAAAGCAAGGGCTGACTGGGTTGTTACCTCAAGTATTGCACTGGAAATCGTCGATCATCTGGATTCAGAAGATAAGAAGATTATCTGGGGACCGGACCGTCATCTGGGCTCTTATATCAAAAACAAAACCGGCGCAGATATGCTGCTTTGGCAGGGCGAGTGTGTTGTACACGACGAGTTCTCTGCAAAAGCACTTGAGGATATGAAAAAACTTTATCCGGAAGCGGCTGTTCTTGTTCACCCGGAATCACCTGCAACCGTAGTATCGCTTGCCGATGCTGTAGGTTCGACGAGCCAGCTAATCAAGGCGGCAAAAGAGCTTCCTCATAAGCAGATGATTGTCGCTACCGATAAAGGTATCTTCTACAAGATGCAGCAACTGGTTCCGGAAAAAGAGCTGTTTGAAGCACCGACAGCGGGTGCAGGCGCAACATGCCGCAGCTGCGCACACTGCCCGTGGATGGCAATGAACGGCCTTGCTGCCATTGAAAGTTCGTTAACAGAAAGCGGCGAAACCCATGAGATTTTTGTTGATGAAGAAGTTCGCGTGAAATCTCTTATCCCACTAAACCGCATGCTCGACTTCGCCGAAGAGTTGCAGATGCAGGTGAAAGGGAACGCTTAAGCTGTCAGCTATTAGTCGTCAGCTTTCAGAGGGGAAGTTAGTGCTGATTTTTATACACAGATGTTAAAGTGTTCTAAGAACGGTTCTCCCCCTTGAGTAGAAAGGCTTAAGTGGTTGATAAAGTTAATAGAAGGGGGAGTTAGAGGGGGTTGGTTATACATAAATTAACTAAGTCGTAGAACCTTAAACTTCGACGCAACAACCCCTCCCTGCCTCCCCTTCGGTGTTACTTCTTCGAAAATCCGGCCTTACTAGGCAAAGGGGAGGAGTATCCTTTGCCCAGTTAACTTATGTATAAGATTAAGGTCGATAGCTGCTCTATTCCGCCAACGCCACACCGCGCTGCGTCAGCCCGCAAAGCATCACAGGAATGGCATTGTAAATCTCTTCAAACTGCTCAAGGCCTTCAAAGCCTTGCTCTTTCAGAGTCTCTAGTGCGGTTTGCGGATCATAAAGCATGCTTAGTGACAGCAGAACACCACCTAAAAGCGCATTCTCTTCACTCTCTTCCGGCATTAAGGTTTCCCAGTCATCTCTGGCAAGCTGATAGCCCTGCAGAACTCCTTCCAGAAAGTCTCTTGCCTTCTCTGATACGATATCCTCATCATCCAGCACACAACCCTCAGGCCATTGCCAGGTGCCTTCTAACAGGGCAGGGCGGGTGTTGTTCCAGATCTGAATAACAAGGTCAGCAAATGTTTCCAGTTGTTCGCCATCGGCGAAAGGAGCAACCTCATCGCCGCCCCAAAGGAAAGGCATCCACTCAGAAGGGTTAAGAACATTAGGAGCCGCTGCCATAGCGGTTACAAAGCCGATGGTTTGAGCTTCGTTAAGCAGTTTACCTTCCAGTTCAGGTAATTGAAGTAATTCTTGCAGAGTCACAATAAATCCCGGTAAAGAAATTGAACTGTATCCTAACAACTTCCCAATCAAGTCTAAACCCCAATTTATACCACCTATGGATTAACCGACTGGCAGACCGAAAAGTGTGCAGTGGATCTCTCTTATTCTGGTTAAAAAACTAGCGGAATATTCATAACTTTATTTGAAAAACAGAATCTAAATCTGGATTAATTCTGTTCTAATAGCGCAACTTTCTAGGATTGCGAAGACAATCCAGATAATCATTTTATATTTTAATGCCTATATTAGTTATTTATCCTGTTTGAGGAGAGAAATGAAAGCGCGTAGTTCTGTAAGCGTAAGGAATGTAGCGGCAGATACCTTTGCCATGGTGGTATTTTGCTTTGTTTCAGGGATGGCAATCGAAATTTTTATATCAGGAATGAGCTTCGAAAAGTCACTGGCTTCTCGCTTAGTCTCGATTCCGGTAAATATAGCAATCGCAATGCCTTACGGCCTGTACCGTGACTGGGTACTGCGCCAGGGTGCAAAAATTGCGGATAACTTTGTAGTGAAAAACCTCGCTGATCTGGTTGCGTTTGTAACTTTCCAGTCGCCTGTATACGTAGGCATTCTGCTGTCAGTAGGTGCAAGTACAGACCAGATCATTACAGCGGTAGCGACAAATGCGGTGCTCTCTTGCGGGATGGGCGTACTTTACGGCTATTTCCTTGATTACTGCCGTAAATGGTTCCGTGTTCCGGGTTATTGTCAGCAAGCCTGATTGCTTTGATGAATTATAACAATGTCACGCTTGGCTAGAGTGTGAAGAAAGCCGCCCCCACGCACTATTCCGGGGGCTTTTCTTTAATCTTGATCAACTGCTCTGCAAATTCAGCGAAACCGTATCCTCCCGGTTCAGACATCACCACGGATGGCGGAATCTCCCAGCACCGCGTCCACAGGCCAGAGCTGGGCAATCTGATCGCACCAACCGGCGCAGGCTCCGGTTACCGCAACCACCTTAACGCCCGATTTTTGCAGCTTATCCAGAGCAACTAATGTTTCCGGAGGCAGGCGGCCGTGCCAGGTCAGTGTATCGTCCACGTCGGTCAACACCCAGTCCACCTGCTTCCAGCTATCGTCCAGTTGGTTCGGCACAAAATTCATAAGTCACCCCACAGCTTAGAGCAGGTTTGGCAGGAACATGACCAGCCACTCGGAATAGGTCAGAAGTAACGTGTCCTTGTTGGTCACTACTTGTCGTTGTTAGAGTTTTTATGCAAGTTACCATATATGATTTTCTCATGTATTCATATGAGCATTTCTATGTTCATATGAATGTTGCGATCCTGATAACAGGCTCATAAATACTGTTGTCACATAAGGGGTATATTGTTGTTTTTGAGAGATCACTTTGTATGATTTAGTACGAAATCCAGATATCTTCAAATGAAAAAAGGCAGAGGGAAAAAGATGATAATGGGTCACCGGGGCGCAGCAGCTTTAGCGCCGGAAAACACACTTGCGGGCGTAAGGGCGGCGGTTAAAGCCGGGGTTAGCTGGATAGAGGTTGATACCCAGTTAAGTGCCGATGGCGTACCTGTGATAACTCACGATGCTTCAGTTGCCCGCTGCACCGACGGAGAAGGACAGGTTGCTGAGCTGACACTGCGGGAGCTGAAAAAGCTTGATGCCGGTAGCTGGTTCGGGCCGGAGTTTAGTAAAGAGCCGATCCCAACACTTGAAGAGCTGCTGGTATTCTGCGCTGAGAATCAGGTTGGCATCAACCTGGAGCTTAAGGTGCATTGTGAAAGTCAGGTAGAAGCTCTGGTCAAATCTGTCGCCACTGTTATCCGTCAGAGCAGTTTTCCTGCCGGTCAGCTTCTGATTTCCAGCTTCTCTAAGGGAGCAATAGAGGAAATAAAGCAGGCATTACCTGAGATCCGTATCGGCTATATCACAGAAGAAGAGACAACGGACTACCTGCAAGAGCTGGCCCGCTTAGATATGTACAGCGTGCATGTGAATCAGAAAATACTGACTCAACCCATGGCAGAAGCCATATTGGCAGCGGGCTATGAGTTAAATATCTGGACCATGAATAACCCAGAGAAGAGAAACGATTTTGAACAAATTGGAGTGAGTAATATCATTACTGATGATCCTTCACTATTTTTTCAGGAGTAATACATGGAGCTGACTTCCCGGCAGGTAGAGATTCTGGGGCTGAAGTTGCATGATGAGGTGCAGATTGACCAGCTTGCAGAGATAAAAGTGGCACCAGTTGGATATACAAAACAGGCCTGCCTGCTGAGTTTCAGGTATTTGGAGAAAATCAGGGGAGCTAATCGTCCCCTGAATCGTTTACGCAGCTTTCGGCAGCAGGAATATTCCCGTTGGTTCAATGGTCAGATAGGCGTGATCTGAGATCTCAGGATCAAACTGAGAAGAGTTAAGCTGCAGAAGCAGCTCCTGATCCTGCCACTCAACGGCCACTTCATACATGGAGCCCATATAAACCACATCTTTCACCTTACAGCGCTGGCACTCGTCACCCTTTCCGACAAGTAAAATCGCTTCAGGGCGGACACCAACCTGATACTCATCATCCGGGAAAGTAGACAAGGTGGCGTCTTCAACCGGAACTTTATAGCCGTTAATGTCCAGCTGACGGTTTTCAAACTGACCGGTGAAAATGTTGGCATCACCCATAAAGTTGGCCATAAACATGGACGCTGGTGAGCGGTACAGCTCATCCGGTGTCCCTTGCTGCATGATATCGCCATCTTTCATTACGATAACTGTATCTGATACGGCAAAGGCTTCTGACTGATCATGAGTCACGTAAAGCGAGGTGATATTAAAGCGTTGCTGAAGTTCGCGAATGGTTTCACGCATATTGCGGCGTAGGTTAGCATCAAGGTTACTCAGCGGCTCATCGAACAGCAGAACCTTAGGTTTAAGCACCAGCGCCCTTGCCAGGGCAACGCGCTGCTGCTGACCGCCAGAGATCTGGTCCACAAAGCGGTTGCCCATGCCTTCAAGGTCTACAAGCTTTAGTGCTTCGTCCACCCGCTGCTTAATTTCATCCGCAGGAAGCTTAAGCATTTTCAGACCGTAAGCGACGTTTTCATACAGCGACATATGCGGAAACAGGGCATAGGACTGGAACACCATACAGATATCACGATGCTGGATAGAGGTGTTTGTGACATCCTCACCATCAATAAAGATCTGTCCGCTGGAGGGTTTCTCCAGTCCGGCAACCAGGCGAAGTACCGTGGTTTTACCGCAGCCGGATGGGCCGAGCAGGGTGATCAGCTTGCCTTTTTCAATCTCAAGATCCAGGTTGCCAATTACCGTATTATCGCCGAAGCGTTTACAAATATTTTTCAGAACTACAAAGCTATTCTTTTTCATTTAAAAATTCTCCAGACCTAATCTTGGTGCTTGGCTTTAGAGCGGGATATGCGGGCTTCTCCCACAAGGAAGTCGAAAGTCAGAATGATGGCAAGCATGACAAATATCAGCAGCGAGCCATAGGCGATGGCAATACCGTATTCGCCGTCTTCCACCCGGTTAAGAATGTACGAGGTGGCAACGCGGGTCTCCGGTGTCACCAGGAATATAATGGCGCTAACCGTTGTCATGGCGCGCACAAAGCTGTAGATCAGCGAAGAGAGGATCGCCGGTCTCAGCAGAGGGATCAGGATATTCATGATGGTCTTAAAGGAGTCAGCCCGAAGACTCAGTGAAGCCTCATCCAGAGATTTGTCCAGCTGTCCCAGACCGGCGCGGATACCCACAGGAACGTTACGCATCACCATGGAGATAACCACAATGGCAGCAGTACCTGTCAGATAAACCGGAGCATCGTTAAAGGCCAGGATGTAAGAAACACCGGCAACGGTACCTGGTACCGCGAAGCAGAGCATGGTCACAAACTCCACCACTTTCTTACCGTGGAACTGCTGACGCACAACGATATAGGCGATTAACAGACCGAAGGTTGCCGTGATTGGCGCTGCGATACCCGCATAAGTCATGGTACTGATTAGCGATGGCCATGCGCCTTCACCGAATCCCATACCAAACAGGTTCACATAGTTAGCCAGAGTCAGGGTGTAATCTACGCCCCAGTTTACGGTAAAGCTTCCGTAAACAATGCTTCCGTACAGCAGCACGTTAAAGGCCATCCAGACATAGAGCGTAGCAGATACAAAGATACGCAGGCTGTCCGGAAGTGGCTGCACATCACCACGGTAAGATTTACCCGAGATGGTGACGTAGGAGCGCTTACCAATCCACAGATACTGAATCACAAAGATAGCCAGAGAGAAGATCAGCAGAACCGCACCAAGCGTACTGGCCGATGCATAATCCAGCTGTGCACCTGCAATATAGAAGTAGATCTGAGTGGCCAGCACATCAAAACTGCCGCCAAGTACCAGCGGGTTACTGAAGTCCGCCAGTGACTGAACAAAGATGATCAGGAAGGAGTTGGCCAGTGCAGGCTTCAGCAGCGGGATCACCACGTTAAAAAAGGTCTGATAACGGTTTGCACGCAGCGTATAAGAAGCCTCTTCCAGCGACGGATGCAGTGACTTCATGGCACCATCCAGAATCATAAAGGACATAGGCGCGAAGGCCAGCACCTGTGCCATCCAGATCCCTGTAAAGCCGTACAGCCAGTTGGTGTGCTCAAGACCAAACCAGTCCACCATAATATCGGTTATGTAGCCTGAGCGGCCCAGCATAAGGGTAACACCAAGACCAACCACAAACGGCGGTGTGACAATTGGCAGAATGGAAAAGATTCTGGCGATAAAGGCAGAGCGCACCGCAATCCGGGTTGAATAGATTGCGAAAATCAGACCGAAGAAGGTCGCCGTCACACCAACAGAGGTTCCCAGCATCATTGAGTTCATAATGATCTGGACAATCTGTCTCTGAGAGAGAATTTCAATAAATTGCCAGGCGACAAAGTTACCCATCTCATCCTGAAACATAGGCACAAAAATGGCGATGCTCGGATAAAGAATAAAGGTGGTGATAAGGCCGATAATAGCGACCAGAGAGCCGATAACAAAGACATCGCCGCCAAGATACTCAAGGCGTGCGTAGGCAAAGGTGATCACACAACCCAGAGCAATAAAGAGCAAAATGGTGCCGTAGCCCAGACCGTGCCCGGTGGCCCAGGAAGAGATCAGAGTAAACAGAATACAAAATGCGGAATAGCCAATATCCGTGTAATGGCGTTTTTTATTATATTTATTCTGAGCCAGTTTCGGGCGCAGCAATAAAAACAGAGGCAGGCCAAACCAGAGCCAGGCAACATTCTGACTGCTCCAGCCCATGGCATCCAGAAACTCATCTGAGGTGGATTCAAAAACCCCGTAATCGAGAGAAAAGACCGGCAACAGAATAAATGCAGCAACAATGGAAGCAAGCCAGTAGAACACTGGATCACGGCCAATCTTCTCGTTTTGCAGCTCAATACCCGTATCTGCAGCTAGCTGAGACATGTTAGTCACCTTGATAACAAAATAGGAAGTAAATACTCCCTCCCCGGAAAGGGGAGGGAAAGCAGAACACAGAAGGGGGGATTATTCGCCCATTTTAACCACGTTAACCCACTTCTTGATCAGACGCTTACGGGTGTCAGAGGCACCATAGGTGTCCATGTCGTAGTTGATAAGATCAAGCTTGCTCGGGTCCAACGCGTAAGGAGACTGCTCCGCTTGAGTGTTAGTCAGGATCTGGAAGGATTTACCCTTCTGCCATGCCAGTTGCTGGCCTTCTTTAGACAGTACCCAGTCGATAAACAGCTTAGCGTTCTCCTGGTTACGGGCGCCTTTGATCATACTTACACCACCGATTTCATAGCCGGTACCTTCACAAGGTGAGATAAGCTCAAGTGGCGCGCCCTGAGACTGCTCAAGTGAGTAATCATGCAGGAATCCGATGCCGATAGCGACTTCACCACGAGCCGAGTTACGCGATGGAGTCACACCAGACTTGGTGTACTGTGAAATGTTTTTGTCTAACTTCTTAAAGTAATCAAATGCCTTATCTTCACCCCAAAGCTGGATAAAGGTTGCAAGCGCAGTATAAGCCGTACCTGAGCTTTGCGGATCAGCAATCTGGATTTCTTCTTTAAATTCAGGCTTGGTCAGATCGCTCCAGCAGCGCGGCACTTCCAGACCTTTCTCTTTCAGACGCTCGGTGTTGACACCAAAGCCGAGGATGCCCATATAAACTGCAGAAGAGTAGTTGCCTTTACGTTTAGCCGGATCGCGGAACTCAGGGATAATATTGTCCAACTGAGGTGACTGGTATGACTGAAGCAGGTCCATTTCACCCGCCTGAGACTGAGGATCTAATGTACCGCCGTACCAGACATCAGCACGCGGATTTTTGCGTTCCGCCTGAATTTTAGCCAGAGTACTGCCCGAGCCGTTGCGCACAAACGAAGTCTTCACGTCAAATTGTTCTGAAAAGGCTTTGGTTTCCGCTTCACACATCGCGTTTGTCGCACTGCAGTAAACCACCAGGCGGCCCTTAGCAAGTGCTTGTGGCGCAGCGAGAGCAGCGGATCCCATGATGCAGGCGGTAAGCAGGTTACGAGTGAATTTTCCTTTCATCTTCTGTTTCCTCTGTTTTCTTGTTTTCCGGCGTCAGCTTTTTCGCTTTTATGCGCCGGTTGGAAGTAGGGTTCTTCGCCATGTTAAAAAACAGAATGGTAAAATGGATGAGACGGATTTTTAGTCATCTAGGAAAATTTCCTAGTTTTACTGATTGTTAACTGGTTTTGTGGTTGGGTTCACATCGTTCAGGCAGCATCTGGCTCAGTCTGCGGATCCTGCGCTTTAAGAAACGGCAGAAGCAGAAGTCCGCCGGTTGCAGCAACAATGGTAACCACACTGAAAAAGCCTTCCCAGCTATACTGCTCAATCACCAGAGAAACAGGATAACCGGCCAGCGCCGCGCCAAGGTAGCCGAACAGACCGACAAAACCGGTGGAAGTACCGGCCAGATCTTTATGAGAACATTCAGCGGCAGCCATGCCTATCATCATCTGCGGACCAAAGATAAAGAAGCCGATGGAGAACAGACAAGCTGAGAGCACATAAATGTTGTCCAGAGGGGTTAACCAGAGCGCGGCCACTGAGATAGAGATACCCATAGCGAATATCAGGTTCATAGGTGCCCGGTTGCCATGGAAGAATCTGTCCGAGCCCCAGCCCCCGAACAGTGAACCCAGAAAACCGCCCACCTCAAACATGGATACGGCAGAGTTGGCGGCCAGCATGGCCGGCATGGTAAAGTTCAGGCTTTTACGGGCAAAGTAGAAGACGCCGTACCCTACATACATCATAGCCATAAGCTGAAGCCGCCAGTGGCGGTAAACCTGATCAATCTCTCGTCTGTCGGTAAGTGGTTTCACAGGGGTGCCTCGCTTAACGGCGTGTTATCGGATTTTACGGGCAGGTTAATAACAACTCTGGCTCCGCCTCTGCTTTCTATCTCTATCTCGCCGCCGAGGGCATTGATTCTTTCCTGTATCCGTTCTGAAATACCTACACAAACCTGATCATGAGGTTTGAAGCTTTCTTACGCGTTCAACGATACTGGTTGCCCTTGCTGTCTTGCAGCAGGGACAGAGCCGTTATCTCCAGCGTCGTAAATTCCGGCTGAACGAGATAATTGGACTCCCCCTCCCCAAGAGAAAAGGTTAAGATCTTAGTTGTCACACATAGTTCTTAGTTGGAGTCCATAGTATGAAGAATACAATTGTTGGTGTTGATTTAGCAAATGATGTTATCCAGGTCTGTGTGGTCAGGAGTAACAAGGTGCTCTCCAATAAAGAGATGACACCGCAAGCCTTTAACGCCTGGCTTGCTAAGTCAAAACCAGTAACTGTCATATTTGAGGCATGTAGTAGTGCCAACTATTGGCAGCAAACTGCTCATTCTTTGGGCCACCATGCAAAGCAAATCAGCGCTAAATTAGTTGCTCAGGTTCGCCAAAATCAAAAAACGGATAAAAATGATGCGCTTGCCGTTGTGCAAGCCAGCCAGTTACCTGAAGTGAGGTTCATTTCAGGAAAAACGTTTAAGCAACAAGAGTTGCAATCGATAGTTCGTATGAAAGATTTGGCCACTAAGCACAAGGTCGCAATGGAGAATCAGCTTAGGGCACTATTGCGTGAATTTGGTATCCGTATCGCGAAAAAAGGCTCTATTCGAACAGTGATTGAATCAACGCTCGAAGATGCTGAGAACGGGTTTTGCGATGAATTTAGAGCGTCATTAGATGCCGCTTGGCAAACTTACCAGCAACAGGTAGAAGTCATCATTCAGCATGAAAAGACACTTGAGCAACTGGCTGCCCAGAACGAAGAGTGTCGAACCTTTATGGCAATAGAGGGTGTTGGACCGATGAATGCCGTCAATATGTACATGTTATTAGTGTGCGGTGAGATGGGGACATTCCGCACTGGCAGGGATGCTTCTGCTTGTGTTGGGCTTACCCCGATTCAACATACTACTGGCGGTAAGGTAAAACTCGGCAGCGTTGGGAAGTTTGTTAAAAACCATAGCATGAGGGCTACGTTAGTTAGTGGGGCTATGTCTGTGTGTAGCCAGGTATCCAGACGAGAGCCCCGAACGAAAAAAGAAGCTTGGCTAAAAGCGTTAATCGAACGTCGAGGAAAGCGTTGTGCTGCGGTTGCGTTAGCAAATAAGACGATTAGAACCGCCTTTGCATTAATTGCCAATGGAACCGAATACCGGGCTGAGCCTTTAACTGCTTAGCTTTTAAGAATCACCAATACAATTGCTGAGTTTAGATGAAAATCAGCGGTTTTAGTCAGTGTTACGGTCTGAGCTTATAGCTCGCGAACGAGAGATGACAAAGCCGTTCGCGTAAATATCAGTGAGCCAGGGTTAGCTACCCAAACAGAGCTCGAACATAAGCACGCATTAATTCTAAATAGATGCAAAGGTATTGTTGACACGGGGGAGTCCACATAAGCCGAACAGACCGACAAAACCGGTGGAAGTACCGGCCAGATCTTTATGAGAACATTCAGCGGCAGCCATGCCTATCATCATCTGCGGACCAAAGATAAAGAAGCCGATGGAGAACAGACAAGCTGAGAGCACATAAATGTTGTCCAGAGGGGTTAACCAGAGCGCGGCCACTGAGATAGAGATACCCATAGCGAATATCAGGTTCATAGGTGCCCGGTTGCCATGGAAGAATCTGTCCGAGCCCCAGCCCCCGAACAGTGAACCCAGAAAACCGCCCACCTCAAACATGGATACGGCAGAGTTGGCGGCCAGCATGGCCGGCATGGTAAAGTTCAGGCTTTTACGGGCAAAGTAGAAGACGCCGTACCCTACATACATCATAGCCATAAGCTGAAGCCGCCAGTGGCGGTAAACCTGATCAATCTCTCGTCTGTCGGTAAGTGGTTTCACAGGGGTGCCTCGCTTAACGGCGTGTTATCGGATTTTACGGGCAGGTTAATAACAACTCTGGCTCCGCCTCTGCTTTCTATCTCTATCTCGCCGCCGAGGGCATTGATTCTTTCCTGTATCCGTTCTGAAATACCTACACAAACCTGATCATGAGGTTTGAAGCTTTCTTACGCGTTCAACGATACTGGTTGCCCTTGCTGTCTTGCAGCAGGGACAGAGCCGTTATCTCCAGCGTCGTAAATTCCGGCTGAACGAGATAATTGGACTCCCCCTCCCCAAGAGAAAAGGTTAAGATCTTAGTTGTCACACATAGTTCTTAGTTGGAGTCCATAGTATGAAGAATACAATTGTTGGTGTTGATTTAGCAAATGATGTTATCCAGGTCTGTGTGGTCAGGAGTAACAAGGTGCTCTCCAATAAAGAGATGACACCGCAAGCCTTTAACGCCTGGCTTGCTAAGTCAAAACCAGTAACTGTCATATTTGAGGCATGTAGTAGTGCCAACTATTGGCAGCAAACTGCTCATTCTTTGGGCCACCATGCAAAGCAAATCAGCGCTAAATTAGTTGCTCAGGTTCGCCAAAATCAAAAAACGGATAAAAATGATGCGCTTGCCGTTGTGCAAGCCAGCCAGTTACCTGAAGTGAGGTTCATTTCAGGAAAAACGTTTAAGCAACAAGAGTTGCAATCGATAGTTCGTATGAAAGATTTGGCCACTAAGCACAAGGTCGCAATGGAGAATCAGCTTAGGGCACTATTGCGTGAATTTGGTATCCGTATCGCGAAAAAAGGCTCTATTCGAACAGTGATTGAATCAACGCTCGAAGATGCTGAGAACGGGTTTTGCGATGAATTTAGAGCGTCATTAGATGCCGCTTGGCAAACTTACCAGCAACAGGTAGAAGTCATCATTCAGCATGAAAAGACACTTGAGCAACTGGCTGCCCAGAACGAAGAGTGTCGAACCTTTATGGCAATAGAGGGTGTTGGACCGATGAATGCCGTCAATATGTACATGTTATTAGTGTGCGGTGAGATGGGGACATTCCGCACTGGCAGGGATGCTTCTGCTTGTGTTGGGCTTACCCCGATTCAACATACTACTGGCGGTAAGGTAAAACTCGGCAGCGTTGGGAAGTTTGTTAAAAACCATAGCATGAGGGCTACGTTAGTTAGTGGGGCTATGTCTGTGTGTAGCCAGGTATCCAGACGAGAGCCCCGAACGAAAAAAGAAGCTTGGCTAAAAGCGTTAATCGAACGTCGAGGAAAGCGTTGTGCTGCGGTTGCGTTAGCAAATAAGACGATTAGAACCGCCTTTGCATTAATTGCCAATGGAACCGAATACCGGGCTGAGCCTTTAACTGCTTAGCTTTTAAGAATCACCAATACAATTGCTGAGTTTAGATGAAAATCAGCGGTTTTAGTCAGTGTTACGGTCTGAGCTTATAGCTCGCGAACGAGAGATGACAAAGCCGTTCGCGTAAATATCAGTGAGCCAGGGTTAGCTACCCAAACAGAGCTCGAACATAAGCACGCATTAATTCTAAATAGATGCAAAGGTATTGTTGACACGGGGGAGTCCACATAAGCCGAACAGACCGACAAAACCGGTGGAAGTACCGGCCAGATCTTTATGAGAACATTCAGCGGCAGCCATGCCTATCATCATCTGCGGACCAAAGATAAAGAAGCCGATGGAGAACAGACAAGCTGAGAGCACATAAATGTTGTCCAGAGGGGTTAACCAGAGCGCGGCCACTGAGATAGAGATACCCATAGCGAATATCAGGTTCATAGGTGCCCGGTTGCCATGGAAGAATCTGTCCGAGCCCCAGCCCCCGAACAGTGAACCCAGAAAACCGCCCACCTCAAACATGGATACGGCAGAGTTGGCGGCCAGCATGGCCGGCATGGTAAAGTTCAGGCTTTTACGGGCAAAGTAGAAGACGCCGTACCCTACATACATCATAGCCATAAGCTGAAGCCGCCAGTGGCGGTAAACCTGATCAATCTCTCGTCTGTCGGTAAGTGGTTTCACAGGGGTGCCTCGCTTAACGGCGTGTTATCGGATTTTACGGGCAGGTTAATAACAACTCTGGCTCCGCCTCTGCTTTCTATCTCTATCTCGCCGCCGAGGGCATTGATTCTTTCCTGTATCCGTTCTGAAATACCTACACAAACCTGATCATGAGGTTTGAAGCTTTCTTACGCGTTCAACGATACTGGTTGCCCTTGCTGTCTTGCAGCAGGGACAGAGCCGTTATCTCCAGCGTCGTAAATTCCGGCTGAACGAGATAATTGGACTCCCCCTCCCCAAGAGAAAAGGTTAAGATCTTAGTTGTCACACATAGTTCTTAGTTGGAGTCCATAGTATGAAGAATACAATTGTTGGTGTTGATTTAGCAAATGATGTTATCCAGGTCTGTGTGGTCAGGAGTAACAAGGTGCTCTCCAATAAAGAGATGACACCGCAAGCCTTTAACGCCTGGCTTGCTAAGTCAAAACCAGTAACTGTCATATTTGAGGCATGTAGTAGTGCCAACTATTGGCAGCAAACTGCTCATTCTTTGGGCCACCATGCAAAGCAAATCAGCGCTAAATTAGTTGCTCAGGTTCGCCAAAATCAAAAAACGGATAAAAATGATGCGCTTGCCGTTGTGCAAGCCAGCCAGTTACCTGAAGTGAGGTTCATTTCAGGAAAAACGTTTAAGCAACAAGAGTTGCAATCGATAGTTCGTATGAAAGATTTGGCCACTAAGCACAAGGTCGCAATGGAGAATCAGCTTAGGGCACTATTGCGTGAATTTGGTATCCGTATCGCGAAAAAAGGCTCTATTCGAACAGTGATTGAATCAACGCTCGAAGATGCTGAGAACGGGTTTTGCGATGAATTTAGAGCGTCATTAGATGCCGCTTGGCAAACTTACCAGCAACAGGTAGAAGTCATCATTCAGCATGAAAAGACACTTGAGCAACTGGCTGCCCAGAACGAAGAGTGTCGAACCTTTATGGCAATAGAGGGTGTTGGACCGATGAATGCCGTCAATATGTACATGTTATTAGTGTGCGGTGAGATGGGGACATTCCGCACTGGCAGGGATGCTTCTGCTTGTGTTGGGCTTACCCCGATTCAACATACTACTGGCGGTAAGGTAAAACTCGGCAGCGTTGGGAAGTTTGTTAAAAACCATAGCATGAGGGCTACGTTAGTTAGTGGGGCTATGTCTGTGTGTAGCCAGGTATCCAGACGAGAGCCCCGAACGAAAAAAGAAGCTTGGCTAAAAGCGTTAATCGAACGTCGAGGAAAGCGTTGTGCTGCGGTTGCGTTAGCAAATAAGACGATTAGAACCGCCTTTGCATTAATTGCCAATGGAACCGAATACCGGGCTGAGCCTTTAACTGCTTAGCTTTTAAGAATCACCAATACAATTGCTGAGTTTAGATGAAAATCAGCGGTTTTAGTCAGTGTTACGGTCTGAGCTTATAGCTCGCGAACGAGAGATGACAAAGCCGTTCGCGTAAATATCAGTGAGCCAGGGTTAGCTACCCAAACAGAGCTCGAACATAAGCACGCATTAATTCTAAATAGATGCAAAGGTATTGTTGACACGGGGGAGTCCACATAAGCCGAACAGACCGACAAAACCGGTGGAAGTACCGGCCAGATCTTTATGAGAACATTCAGCGGCAGCCATGCCTATCATCATCTGCGGACCAAAGATAAAGAAGCCGATGGAGAACAGACAAGCTGAGAGCACATAAATGTTGTCCAGAGGGGTTAACCAGAGCGCGGCCACTGAGATAGAGATACCCATAGCGAATATCAGGTTCATAGGTGCCCGGTTGCCATGGAAGAATCTGTCCGAGCCCCAGCCCCCGAACAGTGAACCCAGAAAACCGCCCACCTCAAACATGGATACGGCAGAGTTGGCGGCCAGCATGGCCGGCATGGTAAAGTTCAGGCTTTTACGGGCAAAGTAGAAGACGCCGTACCCTACATACATCATAGCCATAAGCTGAAGCCGCCAGTGGCGGTAAACCTGATCAATCTCTCGTCTGTCGGTAAGTGGTTTCACAGGGGTGCCTCGCTTAACGGCGTGTTATCGGATTTTACGGGCAGGTTAATAACAACTCTGGCTCCGCCTCTGCTTTCTATCTCTATCTCGCCGCCGAGGGCATTGATTCTTTCCTGTATCCGTTCTGAAATACCTACACAAACCTGATCATGAGGTTTGAAGCTTTCTTACGCGTTCAACGATACTGGTTGCCCTTGCTGTCTTGCAGCAGGGACAGAGCCGTTATCTCCAGCGTCGTAAATTCCGGCTGAACGAGATAATTGGACTCCCCCTCCCCAAGAGAAAAGGTTAAGATCTTAGTTGTCACACATAGTTCTTAGTTGGAGTCCATAGTATGAAGAATACAATTGTTGGTGTTGATTTAGCAAATGATGTTATCCAGGTCTGTGTGGTCAGGAGTAACAAGGTGCTCTCCAATAAAGAGATGACACCGCAAGCCTTTAACGCCTGGCTTGCTAAGTCAAAACCAGTAACTGTCATATTTGAGGCATGTAGTAGTGCCAACTATTGGCAGCAAACTGCTCATTCTTTGGGCCACCATGCAAAGCAAATCAGCGCTAAATTAGTTGCTCAGGTTCGCCAAAATCAAAAAACGGATAAAAATGATGCGCTTGCCGTTGTGCAAGCCAGCCAGTTACCTGAAGTGAGGTTCATTTCAGGAAAAACGTTTAAGCAACAAGAGTTGCAATCGATAGTTCGTATGAAAGATTTGGCCACTAAGCACAAGGTCGCAATGGAGAATCAGCTTAGGGCACTATTGCGTGAATTTGGTATCCGTATCGCGAAAAAAGGCTCTATTCGAACAGTGATTGAATCAACGCTCGAAGATGCTGAGAACGGGTTTTGCGATGAATTTAGAGCGTCATTAGATGCCGCTTGGCAAACTTACCAGCAACAGGTAGAAGTCATCATTCAGCATGAAAAGACACTTGAGCAACTGGCTGCCCAGAACGAAGAGTGTCGAACCTTTATGGCAATAGAGGGTGTTGGACCGATGAATGCCGTCAATATGTACATGTTATTAGTGTGCGGTGAGATGGGGACATTCCGCACTGGCAGGGATGCTTCTGCTTGTGTTGGGCTTACCCCGATTCAACATACTACTGGCGGTAAGGTAAAACTCGGCAGCGTTGGGAAGTTTGTTAAAAACCATAGCATGAGGGCTACGTTAGTTAGTGGGGCTATGTCTGTGTGTAGCCAGGTATCCAGACGAGAGCCCCGAACGAAAAAAGAAGCTTGGCTAAAAGCGTTAATCGAACGTCGAGGAAAGCGTTGTGCTGCGGTTGCGTTAGCAAATAAGACGATTAGAACCGCCTTTGCATTAATTGCCAATGGAACCGAATACCGGGCTGAGCCTTTAACTGCTTAGCTTTTAAGAATCACCAATACAATTGCTGAGTTTAGATGAAAATCAGCGGTTTTAGTCAGTGTTACGGTCTGAGCTTATAGCTCGCGAACGAGAGATGACAAAGCCGTTCGCGTAAATATCAGTGAGCCAGGGTTAGCTACCCAAACAGAGCTCGAACATAAGCACGCATTAATTCTAAATAGATGCAAAGGTATTGTTGACACGGGGGAGTCCACATAAGCCGAACAGACCGACAAAACCGGTGGAAGTACCGGCCAGATCTTTATGAGAACATTCAGCGGCAGCCATGCCTATCATCATCTGCGGACCAAAGATAAAGAAGCCGATGGAGAACAGACAAGCTGAGAGCACATAAATGTTGTCCAGAGGGGTTAACCAGAGCGCGGCCACTGAGATAGAGATACCCATAGCGAATATCAGGTTCATAGGTGCCCGGTTGCCATGGAAGAATCTGTCCGAGCCCCAGCCCCCGAACAGTGAACCCAGAAAACCGCCCACCTCAAACATGGATACGGCAGAGTTGGCGGCCAGCATGGCCGGCATGGTAAAGTTCAGGCTTTTACGGGCAAAGTAGAAGACGCCGTACCCTACATACATCATAGCCATAAGCTGAAGCCGCCAGTGGCGGTAAACCTGATCAATCTCTCGTCTGTCGGTAAGTGGTTTCACAGGGGTGCCTCGCTTAACGGCGTGTTATCGGATTTTACGGGCAGGTTAATAACAACTCTGGCTCCGCCTCTGCTTTCTATCTCTATCTCGCCGCCGAGGGCATTGATTCTTTCCTGTATCCGTTCTGAAATACCTACACAAACCTGATCATGAGGTTTGAAGCTTTCTTACGCGTTCAACGATACTGGTTGCCCTTGCTGTCTTGCAGCAGGGACAGAGCCGTTATCTCCAGCGTCGTAAATTCCGGCTGAACGAGATAATTGGACTCCCCCTCCCCAAGAGAAAAGGTTAAGATCTTAGTTGTCACACATAGTTCTTAGTTGGAGTCCATAGTATGAAGAATACAATTGTTGGTGTTGATTTAGCAAATGATGTTATCCAGGTCTGTGTGGTCAGGAGTAACAAGGTGCTCTCCAATAAAGAGATGACACCGCAAGCCTTTAACGCCTGGCTTGCTAAGTCAAAACCAGTAACTGTCATATTTGAGGCATGTAGTAGTGCCAACTATTGGCAGCAAACTGCTCATTCTTTGGGCCACCATGCAAAGCAAATCAGCGCTAAATTAGTTGCTCAGGTTCGCCAAAATCAAAAAACGGATAAAAATGATGCGCTTGCCGTTGTGCAAGCCAGCCAGTTACCTGAAGTGAGGTTCATTTCAGGAAAAACGTTTAAGCAACAAGAGTTGCAATCGATAGTTCGTATGAAAGATTTGGCCACTAAGCACAAGGTCGCAATGGAGAATCAGCTTAGGGCACTATTGCGTGAATTTGGTATCCGTATCGCGAAAAAAGGCTCTATTCGAACAGTGATTGAATCAACGCTCGAAGATGCTGAGAACGGGTTTTGCGATGAATTTAGAGCGTCATTAGATGCCGCTTGGCAAACTTACCAGCAACAGGTAGAAGTCATCATTCAGCATGAAAAGACACTTGAGCAACTGGCTGCCCAGAACGAAGAGTGTCGAACCTTTATGGCAATAGAGGGTGTTGGACCGATGAATGCCGTCAATATGTACATGTTATTAGTGTGCGGTGAGATGGGGACATTCCGCACTGGCAGGGATGCTTCTGCTTGTGTTGGGCTTACCCCGATTCAACATACTACTGGCGGTAAGGTAAAACTCGGCAGCGTTGGGAAGTTTGTTAAAAACCATAGCATGAGGGCTACGTTAGTTAGTGGGGCTATGTCTGTGTGTAGCCAGGTATCCAGACGAGAGCCCCGAACGAAAAAAGAAGCTTGGCTAAAAGCGTTAATCGAACGTCGAGGAAAGCGTTGTGCTGCGGTTGCGTTAGCAAATAAGACGATTAGAACCGCCTTTGCATTAATTGCCAATGGAACCGAATACCGGGCTGAGCCTTTAACTGCTTAGCTTTTAAGAATCACCAATACAATTGCTGAGTTTAGATGAAAATCAGCGGTTTTAGTCAGTGTTACGGTCTGAGCTTATAGCTCGCGAACGAGAGATGACAAAGCCGTTCGCGTAAATATCAGTGAGCCAGGGTTAGCTACCCAAACAGAGCTCGAACATAAGCACGCATTAATTCTAAATAGATGCAAAGGTATTGTTGACACGGGGGAGTCCACATAAGCCGAACAGACCGACAAAACCGGTGGAAGTACCGGCCAGATCTTTATGAGAACATTCAGCGGCAGCCATGCCTATCATCATCTGCGGACCAAAGATAAAGAAGCCGATGGAGAACAGACAAGCTGAGAGCACATAAATGTTGTCCAGAGGGGTTAACCAGAGCGCGGCCACTGAGATAGAGATACCCATAGCGAATATCAGGTTCATAGGTGCCCGGTTGCCATGGAAGAATCTGTCCGAGCCCCAGCCCCCGAACAGTGAACCCAGAAAACCGCCCACCTCAAACATGGATACGGCAGAGTTGGCGGCCAGCATGGCCGGCATGGTAAAGTTCAGGCTTTTACGGGCAAAGTAGAAGACGCCGTACCCTACATACATCATAGCCATAAGCTGAAGCCGCCAGTGGCGGTAAACCTGATCAATCTCTCGTCTGTCGGTAAGTGGTTTCACAGGGGTGCCTCGCTTAACGGCGTGTTATCGGATTTTACGGGCAGGTTAATAACAACTCTGGCTCCGCCTCTGCTTTCTATCTCTATCTCGCCGCCGAGGGCATTGATTCTTTCCTGTATCCGTTCTGAAATACCTACACAAACCTGATCATGAGGTTTGAAGCTTTCTTACGCGTTCAACGATACTGGTTGCCCTTGCTGTCTTGCAGCAGGGACAGAGCCGTTATCTCCAGCGTCGTAAATTCCGGCTGAACGAGATAATTGGACTCCCCCTCCCCAAGAGAAAAGGTTAAGATCTTAGTTGTCACACATAGTTCTTAGTTGGAGTCCATAGTATGAAGAATACAATTGTTGGTGTTGATTTAGCAAATGATGTTATCCAGGTCTGTGTGGTCAGGAGTAACAAGGTGCTCTCCAATAAAGAGATGACACCGCAAGCCTTTAACGCCTGGCTTGCTAAGTCAAAACCAGTAACTGTCATATTTGAGGCATGTAGTAGTGCCAACTATTGGCAGCAAACTGCTCATTCTTTGGGCCACCATGCAAAGCAAATCAGCGCTAAATTAGTTGCTCAGGTTCGCCAAAATCAAAAAACGGATAAAAATGATGCGCTTGCCGTTGTGCAAGCCAGCCAGTTACCTGAAGTGAGGTTCATTTCAGGAAAAACGTTTAAGCAACAAGAGTTGCAATCGATAGTTCGTATGAAAGATTTGGCCACTAAGCACAAGGTCGCAATGGAGAATCAGCTTAGGGCACTATTGCGTGAATTTGGTATCCGTATCGCGAAAAAAGGCTCTATTCGAACAGTGATTGAATCAACGCTCGAAGATGCTGAGAACGGGTTTTGCGATGAATTTAGAGCGTCATTAGATGCCGCTTGGCAAACTTACCAGCAACAGGTAGAAGTCATCATTCAGCATGAAAAGACACTTGAGCAACTGGCTGCCCAGAACGAAGAGTGTCGAACCTTTATGGCAATAGAGGGTGTTGGACCGATGAATGCCGTCAATATGTACATGTTATTAGTGTGCGGTGAGATGGGGACATTCCGCACTGGCAGGGATGCTTCTGCTTGTGTTGGGCTTACCCCGATTCAACATACTACTGGCGGTAAGGTAAAACTCGGCAGCGTTGGGAAGTTTGTTAAAAACCATAGCATGAGGGCTACGTTAGTTAGTGGGGCTATGTCTGTGTGTAGCCAGGTATCCAGACGAGAGCCCCGAACGAAAAAAGAAGCTTGGCTAAAAGCGTTAATCGAACGTCGAGGAAAGCGTTGTGCTGCGGTTGCGTTAGCAAATAAGACGATTAGAACCGCCTTTGCATTAATTGCCAATGGAACCGAATACCGGGCTGAGCCTTTAACTGCTTAGCTTTTAAGAATCACCAATACAATTGCTGAGTTTAGATGAAAATCAGCGGTTTTAGTCAGTGTTACGGTCTGAGCTTATAGCTCGCGAACGAGAGATGACAAAGCCGTTCGCGTAAATATCAGTGAGCCAGGGTTAGCTACCCAAACAGAGCTCGAACATAAGCACGCATTAATTCTAAATAGATGCAAAGGTATTGTTGACACGGGGGAGTCCACATAAGCCGAACAGACCGACAAAACCGGTGGAAGTACCGGCCAGATCTTTATGAGAACATTCAGCGGCAGCCATGCCTATCATCATCTGCGGACCAAAGATAAAGAAGCCGATGGAGAACAGACAAGCTGAGAGCACATAAATGTTGTCCAGAGGGGTTAACCAGAGCGCGGCCACTGAGATAGAGATACCCATAGCGAATATCAGGTTCATAGGTGCCCGGTTGCCATGGAAGAATCTGTCCGAGCCCCAGCCCCCGAACAGTGAACCCAGAAAACCGCCCACCTCAAACATGGATACGGCAGAGTTGGCGGCCAGCATGGCCGGCATGGTAAAGTTCAGGCTTTTACGGGCAAAGTAGAAGACGCCGTACCCTACATACATCATAGCCATAAGCTGAAGCCGCCAGTGGCGGTAAACCTGATCAATCTCTCGTCTGTCGGTAAGTGGTTTCACAGGGGTGCCTCGCTTAACGGCGTGTTATCGGATTTTACGGGCAGGTTAATAACAACTCTGGCTCCGCCTCTGCTTTCTATCTCTATCTCGCCGCCGAGGGCATTGATTCTTTCCTGTATCCGTTCTGAAATACCTACACAAACCTGATCATGAGGTTTGAAGCTTTCTTACGCGTTCAACGATACTGGTTGCCCTTGCTGTCTTGCAGCAGGGACAGAGCCGTTATCTCCAGCGTCGTAAATTCCGGCTGAACGAGATAATTGGACTCCCCCTCCCCAAGAGAAAAGGTTAAGATCTTAGTTGTCACACATAGTTCTTAGTTGGAGTCCATAGTATGAAGAATACAATTGTTGGTGTTGATTTAGCAAATGATGTTATCCAGGTCTGTGTGGTCAGGAGTAACAAGGTGCTCTCCAATAAAGAGATGACACCGCAAGCCTTTAACGCCTGGCTTGCTAAGTCAAAACCAGTAACTGTCATATTTGAGGCATGTAGTAGTGCCAACTATTGGCAGCAAACTGCTCATTCTTTGGGCCACCATGCAAAGCAAATCAGCGCTAAATTAGTTGCTCAGGTTCGCCAAAATCAAAAAACGGATAAAAATGATGCGCTTGCCGTTGTGCAAGCCAGCCAGTTACCTGAAGTGAGGTTCATTTCAGGAAAAACGTTTAAGCAACAAGAGTTGCAATCGATAGTTCGTATGAAAGATTTGGCCACTAAGCACAAGGTCGCAATGGAGAATCAGCTTAGGGCACTATTGCGTGAATTTGGTATCCGTATCGCGAAAAAAGGCTCTATTCGAACAGTGATTGAATCAACGCTCGAAGATGCTGAGAACGGGTTTTGCGATGAATTTAGAGCGTCATTAGATGCCGCTTGGCAAACTTACCAGCAACAGGTAGAAGTCATCATTCAGCATGAAAAGACACTTGAGCAACTGGCTGCCCAGAACGAAGAGTGTCGAACCTTTATGGCAATAGAGGGTGTTGGACCGATGAATGCCGTCAATATGTACATGTTATTAGTGTGCGGTGAGATGGGGACATTCCGCACTGGCAGGGATGCTTCTGCTTGTGTTGGGCTTACCCCGATTCAACATACTACTGGCGGTAAGGTAAAACTCGGCAGCGTTGGGAAGTTTGTTAAAAACCATAGCATGAGGGCTACGTTAGTTAGTGGGGCTATGTCTGTGTGTAGCCAGGTATCCAGACGAGAGCCCCGAACGAAAAAAGAAGCTTGGCTAAAAGCGTTAATCGAACGTCGAGGAAAGCGTTGTGCTGCGGTTGCGTTAGCAAATAAGACGATTAGAACCGCCTTTGCATTAATTGCCAATGGAACCGAATACCGGGCTGAGCCTTTAACTGCTTAGCTTTTAAGAATCACCAATACAATTGCTGAGTTTAGATGAAAATCAGCGGTTTTAGTCAGTGTTACGGTCTGAGCTTATAGCTCGCGAACGAGAGATGACAAAGCCGTTCGCGTAAATATCAGTGAGCCAGGGTTAGCTACCCAAACAGAGCTCGAACATAAGCACGCATTAATTCTAAATAGATGCAAAGGTATTGTTGACACGGGGGAGTCCACATAAGCCGTATACGATTCTAAATTGATGGCGGCGTTATGGTCCCGGCAAACCTCAAGACCACATTCGCACCGGTAAGTCCGGTCACTTAATGTCAGGTTCGGATTGTGCCTGCCACAGGACGAACATCGCTTACTGGAAGGATACCATCTGTCTGCCACGTTTAACCTGACCATAAAGTTCTGACATTTGTATTCAAGCTGCCTTCTAAACTCATAGAAGCCGACATCTGCAATATGTCTGGCTAACCTGCCATTGCTCATCATACCTTTGACGTTTAAGTCCTCAATGGTGATGTCACTGAAGTTTTTCACCAGATAGCAGGTGAGCTGATGGAGCGTATTGCTACGAATATCAGCAATGCGTTTATGAAGCCGGGCGATTTTCATCCTGAGTTTCTTATATCCGTTTGAGCCTTTTACTTTTTTAGCCAGCCGTCTCTGATAACGAGCCAACTTGCGAAGACTCTGTTGCAGCGGTTTGGGTGAAAACCAGTAACGGAACTCTCCGCGACTTAAGGTAGCCAGCGCTTTAATTCCTAAATCTACTCCGACACCTGCTTGGCTTTTACAGGGGAGCATTGAGACTTCGACATTAATAGAGAAGGAAACGTACCATTTGTCTGCTCTGCGGGATATCGTCATTGAGTTAATATGTCCGCCGTATTTAATTTGCTCGGCCATACGCACCCAGCCTAAATTGGGCACTTTGACAAACCGGCCCTGCACTTTTACCTGGTCTCCTCCTACATAAAAGGCATCACGGCATCTGCCTTTCTTCTTAAACTTAGGGCGGTTACGGTTTCCTTTGAAATACTCAGACCACGCCCGGCCCAAGTGGATAAATGGTTGCTGGGAGGCGTACTTAGTGACCTCATAAACCCAGGGATAGTCGGATTTCTTGATGGCATTGAATTCCTTCTTCAGACTCATGCCATTCGGTTTTTTATCCCGTTTACCTTCCTTAACCTGCTGATATTGCTCATTCCAGTTCGCCAGAGCCCAGTTCCACACAAAACGAGCTGTGCCTGACGCCTTCGCCATGTAAGTCGCCTGTCGGTTATTGGTGAACAGCTGAGTTTTGATAGAAATCTGCATGCCGGAACTATACTGGTCAGGCATACAGCATTAAACCGCTTTGGCCTTTTTATTCGAGTGAGATCGCTTACCGTAAAGTCTTGCGGAGAACACCGTCATCAGTGTAATGACATCCCGGCATAACTCCTGCTCAAAAGAAATTTCTTTCTCTTCCTTATGGATAATCACTTTTGTTCCAGACCATTGACACAATTGAAAGATAAGCTCGTGGCCAAAACGCAGCAAACGATCCTTATGTGATAAATGCAGTTCAGACACCGGCTTTGCCAACAGCATAGCAACTGACATGAGCATAACCCACTTTGAGCTTATCCTGTTGATGCAAATGATAGCGACAATGGTTACCGACTGTTCGGCAATCCGATTTGAGCTGGTCGGCTCTGTCCCATCGACGCATGGTTGGCACGGAAACACCATAGTAGTGGGCTGCTTCACTGATACTGACTAAGCTGAGGTCGATTATTTTCATAGGAATTACCTCCTATGATCAGGTTTAATCAATTATTCGGAAACTAGCAAAAGCCCCTGAATAAGGTGCTCAAAGATCTGTTTCTCCCGCTTGGTAAGCTCATCAAGAGCAGCAGCGGAAGTGGAGGCGTTACTTAAGTTAATCAGTGCATCGGCACAAAGGTAACGATCACCCGAAGCCACAGTGCGTATTGCCGTTACCAGCTCACCGGGCCCGCAGCGTTTTGAAAGGTAACCTGAAGCGCCGGCATCAATCGCTTTGCTAACAAAGGAGGCCGAGTCGTAGATACTCAGGATAATGGCTTTAAGATCGGGCTTGTGTTTACGCAGGCGTTCAAGCAGTGAAAGGCCGCTTTCGTCAGGCATGGAGATATCAATCACGGCCACATCTAAAGTGCCGGAACGGGCAAGGGTATCAAAGGCATCTTTAGCCGAGCTGAACTCGCCTTCTACCTGAATATCGTCTTCAACTCTCAATAGCTGGGCAAAGCCAGAGCGCACCATAACGTGATCGTCAACTAATGCAACAGAAATCATAATTATCCGGATATTATTATTGATTTTATATTTCGGGCTTATGATTGCACTTTGTTCGGAGTGAAGCAAAGGAAGAAGATTAAGGTGTGATAGCTGTCTTAGACCACTTTGGAACAGAGCAGAAACTTGTGATTGAATGCTGAATTAGCCGGGAATTTGCACAAATAAGCTAAATTATCGTCAGTCAGGCACAAAAGGGCACTTTTTCGTGAATTTAACCTTGACCAAAGCCCTAAGAATCATTAAATTAGCGCCTCGTTGCCCACGGCGGTAACGCAAAATTCAAAATACGGTGAGTTGTCCGAGTGGCTGAAGGAGCACGCCTGGAAAGTGTGTATACGGCAACGTATCGAGAGTTCGAATCTCTCACTCACCGCCAAATTCTTAAAGGTCTGATTTATCAGGCCTTTTTTCTTGCCTAAAATTCAGTAATGTTCGGTAGTCGAAATGACGGTCCAATCATACTGTTCGTAAAGTGACACCACTTAAATTGGGAAATGGCACCGCTTAAAATGGGAAATTTTTAAACTTTCCAAATAGGCGGTGTGAGATTTAAACAGGGCTTAAACAGGTGTGAAGTTGTTAGTGATTACAATTACAACTCAAAAGTTGTAATTTAATGGGTGTACAACTAAGATGTTGTTTATGGTGCTTTGTACAACTTTTAGGTTGTTTGGTGTGAGTGATGAAAAGTATTGAAGAAATTGCAGTGAAGTTAACCGAGCAGCGTAAAAAACTGGGCATTGAGCAAAAAGACATGTATATGCGGATCGGCATGAAGCAGCAACAGTATCAGCGTGTTGAGGCAGGTAGCGATGTAAAACTGTCAACCTTACTTAGAGTTCTTGAAGGGCTGGATTTAGAGCTTTCGATTGTTCCTAAGGGTAGAAAAGCACCATCTATCCCTGTCGATAAAGCGCCAGTTAGCCAAAGTGAAGAGGCCCTGCGAGATGACACTGATGACCTTGGTTTTTGGTTTGGCTCAGAGGATGAGTTATGAGCAAACAAGTTGAGAAGGTTGAGGGGCTTAGTATTGAGTTGCATGGCATCAATGTTGGCGTTATTGCGCATTATGCTGGTGGAAAAAATATACTGACCTTCAATCCAGATTTTGTTGCGATGTCAGCAGAGAGGCGACCAGTTTTTACTCTGAGGCAGTTGCGTGATCCTGACTATTTGAGCAAGCCTCAAATTCGGACTGACAAGATACCTCCGGTTTTATCCAACCTGCTACCGGAGGGAGCACTAAGAGATTTGACGGCCAAAGCGCTTCAATGCCATATCAACAACGAATTTTCAATTCTTGCATACTTGGGCTCAAACCTGCCGGGGGCTCTCGTTGCCAAACCGATAAAGGCTGGCGATGTTCCAGCTTGGGCTCTTGAGCAGCGTTTATCGACAGAGCCACAGCAGATCAATGTTAAGCATGCTGACACCAAGTTTTCGCTTGCTGGTGTACAAATGAAGTTTTCGTCGTCACATGTAGATGGCCGATATCATATCGATCAGGAAATCTCTGAAGATATGTGGATCATTAAAACTCCGTCAACAATCCACAAGGGTGTGCCGGTTAACGAATATACCTGTATGAAGCTTGCGGAAGCCGCAGGAGCAGAGATTCCGGAAGTGCGGTTAATCGAACTCGATGTGCTGGAAGGACTGCCAAACATTAAGCTGCCGGATGAGCGGTATGCTTACGGAATTAAACGCTTTGATCGCAGCCATAAAGGTCGTATTCATATGGAAGACTTTGCTCAGGTGTTTGGGCTCTATCCTTCAGATAAGTATCAACGGGTTAATTACGAACAGCTTGGTAGTGTGCTTTATCAATCAAGTACTGAGCGCCTGAAGGACATCCAACAGATGGCAAGGAGACTGCTTATCAACATCCTGCTTGGAAATGGTGACGCTCATCTGAAGAACTGGACGTTGATCTATAGTGACAAATACTCCCCACGTTTGTCGCCGCTGTATGATGTGGTATTCACAGCGCCATACATAGAGCACGATAGTCTTGCGCTCAATATGGCTGGCAATAAGCAATGGTATGACATGACGATGACGCATTTTGAAATATGGTGTGGAAAAACGGGAGTTCCGTGGATTGCCATTAAACCTCATTTACTTGATGTGATGGATAAGGCTAGAAACCAATGGCCGAAACGGCTAGAAGATCTGCCGATGTTAGAAGAGCATAAAGCTGAATTGAAGCAACATTGGCAGCGACTGAGTGCTGATTTTAAGGTCATATATAATTAATTTTGTGTAACCTAGCGAGTTGTTAGCGGACATCTTTACAATTTTATCCGCGAGCCCAAAGAGAACGGAATATTAACCAATGGAAGTTTCAGTAGAGTTAGTCAGCGCTTTTACATCCAATGGAAGTGGAGGAAATCCTGCTGGCGTCGTCTTTAGAGCAGACCATTTATCCTATGAGCAAAAGCTGTTGATTGCTCAAATGGTGGGCTATTCTGAAACTGCTTTTGTTTCCAGCAGTGATACCGCAGACTTTCACGTTTCTTTCTTTACTGTTGCCGGTGAAGTGGACTTTTGCGGTCACGCCACATTGGCGACATTTTCAATGATGTATCAGAAAGACATTTTATCTCCCGGCAAGTATACCCAGGAAACGAAAGCGGGCGTTCTGGCTGTTGATATTCAGCCTGATGGCAAGGTTATGATGCAGCAAAAACTGCCTCAATGGTCAGATAAATACTCTCCCGGCGATATCGCTTCATTGATTGGTATAGACAGCGAGGTTTTGGAAGGCGTGAGCTTGCCTATTCAGGTTGTGTCCACCGGGCTTGCTGACCTGATAATCCCGGTTCCGGCTGGTTGCCTTGATAAGCTCAGGCCAAACCATGATGCAATAACCAAGTTTTGCAGGGAGCATAATCTGGTTGGCATTCACGCTTTTGAGTTATGTGACAGTGAAAGCAGCTATACTGCAAGTTGCAGAAATTTTGCTCCTCTGTTTGGGATTGAAGAAGAGTCAGCAACAGGAAGTTCATCTGGTGCTCTGGCATGTTATTTATCCAGGTACCACAACGTACAGAGCGAATACTTGTTTGAGCAGGGCAGAGCCATGAATTGCCGTTCGGAGATATTCGCTTGTGTTGAAGTTATTGATTCGGAAGTACGTACGATAAATGTTGGTGGAGTAGCTCAGTTAATAGGCTCGAAGGAATTGGTGATTTCACAAGACGAACAATAGCAGGAATTGAGCAGATGACTAATCACGCCAGAATTCGGTGTTGTTGACTTTTCGGTAGCCGATAATGCTACCCAATCATACTGTTAGTAAATTGCTATGTTCCGCTTTACTAATCTTGCAAAGTTCTTTTTTCACAGTTAATATTTTTTCATGAATCATGAAAAGACAAGGTTCGTGAAAATGAAAGAAGAAAAACTTATCGATACAGCGATAAACAAGCTGCCTAGAGATTGGCAGGCTGAATTTATTGCGTCTACATCAGGGCCATATGATGGGCAGCTAGCCTTACACATTAACAATCAGCATATTACTCTGGTGGTAGAATGTAAGAGAGTTCATCGAAAAGAGAGCCTGAAGTTTTTGATTGAAAATCCAGACAGGCAACGGTTACTCATCTGCGAGCAGATGAGTGACTTTCTGCGCGAATACTGCGAAGAGCATCAGATAAATTATCTTGATAGCGCTGGTAATTTGCGAATTGCACATGACAATTTTTACGCTTTGGTTGAAGGGCGTGAACAAGAAAGTACTCGATCAGTTCCAGAGAGCATGAGCATAGGTATTGCCAAATGCTTGTTCGCCTTCATTGCTGAAGAAGGTCTACTAAATAAAAACTATCAGGAAATAGCCGACAAAGCAGCAATTTCGCTTGGGATGGTTACAAAATCCATGCAGTACCTAATTAGGCACAACTATATTCCCGCTGATAAAAAGAAGCGCCGTTTTTTGAATATTGAGGAACTGCAGTATCAATGGTTGATGGCTTATCGTACTACGGTTAGGCCTAAGCTAAACTCCGTTCCTTTACCTCCTCCAGCAGAGTGGCAAGCTGTACCCATTGAAAATGGTGAACTTTGGGGAGGAGAGGCTGCTGCTGCTCAACTGACTGAATATCTGATTCCGCAAGATCTAGTATTGTTTAGCCATACGATGACACGCGGGCGAAAGTATCCTTTGGGTCAGAAAGGGCAAAGTCCACTTAAGCTCACTAAAGCGTTTTGGGGTGAGAAGCTAGCAGTTAGTCAAACGGGTGTCGCGTTATTGGCTATTGGTGAGCTTTTAGCTACAAATGACGGGCGCAACAGAGAAACAGCAGAGATAATCAATGACAAATACTTACAGCTTAAGCAACTCCCTTAATCCGTCATTTGAAACTGCATTGATGAAAGTGACGGCGGTACTGGACAGCGCTGGTTTGTTCTACCCGTCTTCTATCTACAACTAAAATGTTGTTTGTGGTGTTTTGTACAACTTTTGGATTGTTTGGTCTTTGTCTCTGAAGCAATCGCAAACGATAACAGGAATTGAGCTGATGACTAATCACGCCAGTATAATTACAGACAGGCTGATCCTAAAGCCGGTTTCAGCAGACGATATGGAGATCTACACAGCACTGCTGACCAGCCCGGAAACCACCAGATATCTCCCAGGCGGAAAACCATTCACTGAAGAGTACATAGCGAACTATCTTCTCCAGAAGATCGAGCACTGGAAGAAAGGCTATGGCACTTTTATCGTCTCTCTGAAAAACAGTCCAGAGACAAAGATCGGTTATGCCGGAGTTGAGACTATAGCTGAAAGTGGATTTGATGATATTCGCTACGCTTTGCTTACCAAGTTTCAGGGCAACGGCTATGCGCTGGAGGCTGCAAAAGCAGTGGTTGAGTTTACCTTTGCCAATACAAGCCTGAATGAAATCTATGGTGTTGCAGTTACTGAAAATCTGCCATCAGCCAGATTATTAGAAAAGCTGGGTATGACACTTTCTTCAGCGAGGCTTTATGATAGCGATGAGCTGATAACTATGTCGGTGAAGCGAGATTTTTTTGAGGCAATCAATGTCAGTTAACTCAGTATATCGCCTACATTAAAAAGTGTTGTGCCGCTGAATTGACGGGAGGTGTAGTATGATGAACGCGATAAAATTCATAACAGAAAAAGGTAGGGAGATTTCTGTACGCGAAATGTCTATAAGTTATACCTATGCAGGGTCACTTGAGGGTACACGAGAAGCAGTAAGTGAGTACAACCGAGCAAAGTGGGCTAAAAGCGAAGAGGAACAACCGAGATTTTTACTTATAGATGATTCACAGCCTGTTCTTCCTGACCATCAGGTTATTGTTACTTTAAGATCGGAGGATGGGATAAAAGGCGGAGATTATTCTGAATTAACAGTTACGTTTTTTACTGACAATCCAGATCAGCGGCCATCATTCATGATTGCTTCTGTCATCACAGATGAGGTATGGGAAAGCAGTGCAACAGATCTTAGTTATGATGGTTACTTCTAAGGCAGGTATGAACTTAACTGGTGTGGAGTTAGTTGTGATTGATCAGAGGATAGACAGCATCACCCCAGACTTTATCTGCTGAGTCCATCATGATTTCGATGATGACAGGAACGGTCTTCTCCATAATGCTGGTGCAATCTCTTAACTGGTGCCGATTAGCTGAGCTAAGGTAAGTCGCTCCACCATGAATTAACTGGTTTCGAAGGGTATACAGCCTGGAAAACAGAATGGATAGAACCTTTGCAGTATCATTTTGGCTAAGTGCTTTATTGGCCGCTGCTTTGGCTTTGCTGCGTTCGTTTTTCCAGCTTTCCTCGTTGATCCTGCCTGCATGGAAATCCCAATAAGCCTGAAGAATAAACTCATTGTCCAGGATTACCCGAATCGTGTTTGAGTACTCAGCCCAAACCAGGCTGTGTAGTTGTTCTTGCTTATCGCAGCAGATCAGTTTTTCCAGAAACTTTCCGTAGAGACCTTGTTCTCCATAGTTTTGCCGTTGTTCGAATTCTTGTGCGTATGCTGAGTTAAAGGCGATCCACAAGAAAACAAACCTGGAGTCATCATCGTCGCATTGCTCAGACTTATTCAGCCAGCTTAATGCGCGGTGAACGCGGAGGCTTAGGTTTTGAGGGTAGGTGTCTCGTTCAGCTCTTTGACGTTGTTTTAACTCTTTGTAATTATGCATTTTTATATTGCTGTCTGAGTTTGATAGTCCTTTTACAGTATAGGAGATGAATTGCGCATTCTTTGATCTTTGGTGCAAGAATGGGATTCTGTACTGTAAGCGGTGACCAGATCTTGTTCAAAACCGGCTTGAATTTCTCGTATCACAAAATACATCTGATTCAGGTGATTGGATTGGCAGAAACCGTATGGCTACTTGTCAATTTTCCGGTTTGCAAGTTTATACTCAGAGATTTTAATATTTGGGATGTCCTGTTTATTTGTAAGAAGTGCCGCCATGTCTCTTATTACCATTCGTTCGATTGCAAGTCGGTAAGGATATAGCTTATTTGGTAGAACATTATATTTGTAGAAATCCCATTCCCTTATATCTGGATGTCCAGCATCAAATCGATTCTTAAGATTCTCAGCTTCACCAACGTAAAGTAGTTTAGACTTAGAATCGAGAAGCATGTAAACCACATTTATAGCACCAAGTTCAGTTTTGTATTCGGCCCGTGGTTTCCAGTTTTGCTTGTGTATCCTTTGAGCGTCTTTTCCAAGAATTTCTGATTCCATGGCTTTCAGTGGAGCAGACTTAATTAATCTTGAAAATAAGTTTGGAAAAGTTGGTTTCACCGTAAAATGGGAAGTAAAGATAAAGTGTTTTTGTTCAGAGTTAAACTCAATATCGAGAAACTCCCAGAAGGAAATTTCGTCCTCAACCTGTCTGTAGTTTTTTTCTGGATTTATTTCTGCTTCAAGCATCCTCATATATGACATGAGATAAGTGTCATTTAAGGCTTCTGAGAGTGATTTCTCAAATGTGAATCTGAATTTATAGCCACCGGGAGATTTAACTTTTGTAATATGGCCGGAATATTCTTTGCCTTGATAGGATATATCAACAATAGATTGAGGCTCTCTTTTAGATCGCACGCCACCAAACGTATTTGGGATATCCCAAACTTCCCATAACCATTTAGGTATTGGAGTCTCAGAATCTTTTAGTAGTGTTTTGTCGACCTTTTTTCGCCACAGCGGCATGTCGACATCTGATCTCTCGAGCATTCTATTCTTTGTTACGGTACGTGATTCTTATATTAAACAACAACGTTGTTATGGATGCTATTGTTATATATTGAATGTGTGAATAAGTATGGATGTGAGCCCAAATCAGGGTAAGAAAGCTTTGCGATTAAGTAGCTGCTTTCAGTCAAAAGGGTTACAGTGAGAGGCAAATTGCGAGTAATGCAAAGATAGGCAGGAATTCATATACGCTGGGGATATCAGTTTCTCTTGTCTGCACTTATATGACTAGTAGACGTGGTTTTTTTCCTCTAATATCGTTTTATCGTCAAATAGATAGATTCGGGTATGACTATGAACCAAGAGCTTTTTTCTTCTCTTATAAAACAAGTTAACATCGGGAAAAAGTTACCAGACGCTGTTTATTTGCACCGTGATGCTTTAGAAGCTGTGCCTGATAAACTAGCCCAGTTCATTCCCGCTGTAGCCAAGGCAGTTAGTTTGCCCGATGACAAATGGAATCTTGTAAAACTATTCAAGGGTGAGTTTAGGCTTTCGTTGCTATATTATCCAGACTTCTACAACGAGTCCTATCCGGCACTAAAACAAAGCCTTAACGTTGATTTGAACAAATTGACTCACAAGGTTACTTCATACGAATACTCAGACAACCCACCGATTCTTCATCGCAAAGAGACCATGATCCTCAAAGATAGTCCTCATTATAGTAATTTTGTTGCGATTACTCAGGAGGGCGAAGCGGCCGGTTTATATGAGAATTCTCGCCTGATCGGTTTTAAGCGTTCATGGGAAAACGTAATTCGAAAACATGGATACGATCTGGTTGATGGTAGGTTGTTCAGAAGTTCTACTGTTAATGTAACAGTCGAAGAAGTGGGCATAGACAGGCATAGAACTGCAATTGTGCGACATGAATTATCTGCTCCAATGAAGTCTCTTGCAAAGTATGGTTACTTAGAAGGCTCTCATTCAATCTTTGATTTTGGGTGCGGGCGAGGCGATGATTTAAGGGAACTGGAAGCACATGGGTTAGATGTTTTAGGCTGGGACCCAAACTATCAGCCGGATAATGAAAAGGTTGCCTCAGATATTGTTAATCTTGGTTTTGTCTTAAACGTAATTGAAGATCAAGATGAGAGGCTAGAGGCCTTACTCGGTGCATGGGAGTTAAGCCAGAAGCTTCTAGTTGTATCTGTAATGCTGGCTAATGAGAGCTATATTGCCCAGTTTACGCCATTTAAAGATGGTGTAATTACCAGCCGAAACACGTTTCAAAAATACTACGCACAATCAGAAATTAAGGCTTATATAGAACGTACTCTGCAAGAAGATGCAATAGCTGTAGCTCCAGGAATATTTTTTATATTTAAGGATAAAATAGAAGAGCAGCAGTATCTGCAAGGTAAATACAAACGACACCATCAATGGCAGCAACTGACCTCTCCGGAGCCTATTGAGGCGAAAGATAAGGCTAAGCTACTGATCACTCAAAATCAGGAATTGTTTAATGGATTTTGGAACGTTTGCTTAGAGCTTGGGAGAGTTCCTGCTAACGACGAATTTGATGACTCAGAGCAAATGCGAGCACTAGTGGGTTCGCACAAAAAAGTTTTTAGCCTCCTTCAAGAACTATATGATACTCAAGAGTTTGCTAACGCAGAAAAAAGCCGAAAGGAAGATTTATTGCTTTATTTTGCAATGGGTTTATTTGAGAAGCGCAAACCTTATGTTCATCAACCTGAGTCTTTAAAGCGTGATATCAAAGCGTTATTTGGTGATTATAAAAACGTTATTAACCTTGCAACTGAATTGTTATTTGCAATTGCGGACAAGGAGGAGATACATAATCAGTGTGAAAAGGCGCATTCATTATTACCGGCTAGTATCCTCAATGCTGGTCACTCGTTAATCTTCCACAAGGACTATATTGATGAGCTTCCCCTTTTGCTTAGAACCTATGTAGGTGCGGGATTGCAGATGTATGGTGACTTAAGTGATGACATTGACTTAATAAAGATTCATACAACATCAGGAAAGTTAACTCTTACATCTTATGATGATTTTGAGCATTCAATTCCTTTCCTAGTTGAAAGAGTGAAAATAAAGATGGCGGATCAGGATATTGACTTTTTTGACTATATTGATGAGAAAAGGCGACCACCACTGCTTAACAAGCACTTATTTATGGCGGAGGGTCATCAAGACTTCAATAAGCAGCAAAGCTTTGATAAACGAATAGCCAAGCTACTTGATGTCTCAGACAAAAAAGAAGTAATTATTCATCGAAATGAATGGGAAGAAAGCCTTTTAGTGCGCAATAAGCAGGTAAAAGGCTTTAGAATTCTTACTCGCTGATATGATAAGGAGGGAGGCTAATTCGATATGAACGCCTTGCCTCTTCTTCATTTAGACCAATCGCAGATAAGACGTGTGAAGCGACATTACTCATTGCGTTGCAAGCAGAGCCCTGAGAAATTAACCAGCCAGTAGAGGACTGGAAGTTTAAAGCTTCTTCTTCACTACTAAATGTAATATTCCAAATAGAAGGGACTACATTTTCCCCACCATTACGCTGATATGAATATTCAGAAAGTACTTTTTTAAATTCTGAAATGACACTTGGCTCATTCTGTGGAAAGTGCTTTACCGCAGACGCTAAGCCAATAATCAATGGGGTAGGGGAGGTACCACCACGAAGTCCCATTTCTTGGCCTCCTCCATGGATCAGAGGAACAATCCCTGAGTTTTTGCCATCTCTGATATAAAGAGCTCCAATTCCCTTAGGACCAAATATTTTGTGTCCAGACAGAGATAGCATATCGATATCTGAGTCCTCTACATCAATATCTAGCTTACAGAATGATTGAGCTGCATCGGTATGAAATGGAATTTCTGCATCAAAAGCAATAGAGCCATATTCTTGAATAGGTTGTATGGTTCCTAACTCATTATTTACATGATGGATAGAGATCAGAATAGTGTCGTCTCGAAGAGCTTGCTGAACTGACTCTGGAGAGATAACTCCATTGTTGTCCGGTTCTAAATAGGTGACATCAAAACCAATTGATTCTAAAAAGCTGCATGTATTGAGAACACATTTGTGCTCAATACTCGATGTAATGATATGTCCTTTAGTATCTAGATGCTTAAAGGCTATGCCTTTAATTGCAAGGTTGTTTGCCTCGCTTGCACCACTTGTAAAGATGATTTCTGCTGGCATTGCACCAATTTTTTCTGCTATTACTTCTCGAGCTTTCTTTATCTCGTAAGAAGCTTTCTCCCCTAAATTATGAGAAGCAGAAGGGTTTGCAAAATTATTCTGAAACCAGGGTTTCATATCTTCAAGGACTGCATCAGCAATTGGTGTAGAAGCAGCGTAGTCGTAATACTCAGTCATTTTCAGCTTCGATTAAATACTCTAAAGTTTGATTAAATAAGATGTCAGAATTTAAGTGTTGTCCAACATTGTTTAGCACCCACTTATTTATATGCTCTAGCCCTCCATTACAATACCCTTCAAAAATGGAGATCGCTTCTCTAAGGTTTTCATCTTTCAAAACATCTAATGTTGGTTTTTTATATAGTGCCATTAAATAAATATATGCATCATGGTTGGTGCTGGCATACGTCTCTAAGAGAATAGAAATGGTATTAGTCTTACTTTCTAGTGGTTTGAAAAGTTTCATCTGAAATCCAACTAAGGCTGCAAATACCATAAAGTCTTTGATGGTTCCAAACACCATACTTTCATTCGTTCTTGAGTTTTTAGTAGAGCAATAACGATCTACCAAAGACTCATAGTCTGTGCTTCGGCTTACAGAAATTTTGCGCCAGTCGATTTGATTATCCATTTACTGCAACCTCCTCTATGGTTACTTTATCAAATTCACTACCGAACCTGACCACATCATATTGCTTTCCTTGAACTACTAGTGATGTCGGATATTGCCCTTTAAACTCACTTTCAGAAAGAACGGTGTGTTGAACCAAGTTATATTCTTTCCCTATTTTGTCTCGGATTCCTTTATCAGTATGACTTTCAGTCCATTGTGCTTGGGAGAACATAAATATTGACTGGTCAACAGAATCAGCAATGAATCGGACTAACTCTCTGCCATTGTCAGGACCAATAAACGCTAGTATAGAATCCGCAATAAATGGGGCGACGGTTCCGGGAGTTAGTAAGTTTCGGTTATCATTAATCCGATCTTTTGAAAATTGGATTAATGCAATAATGAAGGAAATAGAAAGCATTGCCTGATAGCCATTACCGGCAGCAACCTTTTTGCTGTTTCTGTCAACAATAGCCCAAGTATAGCTCCCTACTTTACTATCTTTTTGTACTGTATAGCCGTTAAATGCAACTTGGCTGAAGAAGTTTTGCATTTTTTTCAGCAAAATAGCATCCACATCTTTTTTAGACTTTTCTATTTCATTGTTATAAAGCTTTAGAATTTCATCGGTAGCGTGAATCAGCTTATTAACTCTTTCAGCTTGCGGTGCATTTGATGAAAGCTTAGATATTCTTCTTTCACACTCATCAATATCTATTTTTGCTCTATTAATTTTTTGTTCTAGAGCTGGTATGTTCTTATGTAATTGGTCGCGCCTGCTTTTAGCATTAGCTTTAGCATTTTCTATGTTTTTGATGTCGGCAATATCAGAATTTTTTATTGTAAGCGTCAATTCATTGATTTGACGAGTTATATTCGCTATTTGATCTTGACAATCATCTAGTTGGCTAAGAAGATCGCCCATTGAAAACTTAGGATTTTCCCAACCTCTAAGCTGAGTCAATAAATCCGTAGCTTTTGCCCATCTTTGTTTAAGCTTAGGATCTACAGCGAATTTTGATAATTCTTTTAGTAGGTTAGCGGCATCGCTGTTTTCAGTTACATCTCTTCCACAAATACATTCTGCGTTGTTAATAATTGCATCAATCAATTTTTTATCAACTGAGTATCGTTGTTTTTGATTTAATTCATCAATATCGATACTAGATAAGTCAATTTGACTCAATGACTTGCTAAATGCAGATTTTACCCACTTAGAAATGTTTTTAGATTTTTTGGATAGACTGTCGTTATATTGTTTATGGAGTAAAGAAAGTATACTTTGCTTCTCACTCCTCAATTTTAATTGATGCTCAATAGAGGCTGTGTTAAGTGTTGCTAGTTTAGCAATCTGTTCTTCAAAAATCTTATCTACTTCAATTAGTTCAAGATTTAGCTTTGACAATTCAGCCTTGTCTTTGTCAAGGCGGGACTCCAAAGTTTCCTTATCAGAGATAGCTTTTGATAGTTCATTGCTTGTGTCAAATTGTTTTAAGTCACGTTGATAACCATTTTTTATACTTCTTAAATGGTTTGTCGTTTTTTCTGCAATCGTCAGGCCAAGTACCTTGCTAATAGCTTCATTAATATGAGAGAAACTGTTCTGACTGTTTAAAGTGCCAGTTCCTTCTCCTTGATAGAAGAAATATTGCGACATTTCTGTTGGTAAGAATGTCGCTATTAGCTCGTTTGCATTAGGCTGTTCGACATAACAACCATTTCTGATTTCATAGAGTTTAAGTACAGAAGCAGTGTTTGAGCGTGACTTAGTCCTTCTAACTTCATATAGTTTATTGTTATATAGAAGCTCAATGAATACGCTAAAAGAGATTTGACCTTCGGCTAATGCATGTTTGTTTAATAAATTGTTAGCCTCCAATAAGTTCTCGGTCGTTTCTTCATACAAACACCAACGAAGTGCATTTAGTAAAGCCGTTTTACCACCATTGTTTTCACCGTGAATTAGTGTAACGCATTTTTCTAAATCTGTAGAAAACTCAATTTCCTGAGTACCATAAAACTGGCGAAAATTTTTAATTTTAATTCTTAGCAGTTTCATTATTTATTTCTTCCATATATGACTCAATAATTTCTCGAATTTTCTGTAAATGTCGGTTTTGAGCAATATCGCCATAGTGGAGATCTTTCTCAAACTGCATAATTTGCAAAGCAGCGGCATGAACAGAAGACTTGTCTGAAAAGCTGTGGTGAGCATCTGCTGTCTCTTTGTCAGCGGCTTCCAACATGGCTTTTATTTTTGCTAAATCCATCACATAATTCCTAGCTCAATAATTCTTTTTTCAACAGCATTAGTGTTTGAAGCTGTAAATTTAAAATCTTCGATTCTTTGAAGTTCAGCATTTTTTAAGTTCTGACTGAATCGGTTTACAACACCTTTTTGGGGTAAAACAACAAAATCGACTATAAGCGCGGATTCTTTTCCTATCGCTTTTCTTAGAACTCTTCCGCGCCTTTGTACGTATTGTCGAGGATTTCGAGTACTTGCTAAAATGAATGCAGACTTACATACAGGAACGTCAATACCCTCATCAAGTACTTTCATAGCGACTAAGGCATCGATATTTTCATCTTTGAAATCAGCCATTATCCTTTTGCGTTCGGAGTTGCTCTCATCTGAAGTGAACTTCGCAACTCGGATACCATATTCGTGTAATCTATTAGTTACATTAAATACATACTTTTTCTCTTCATCTAAAGCCTTTCCTTCTCCTACATAAATCAAAGAGTGTGTTAGTTGTAGGTTTTTGTGATTACTTAAGTATGCAATAAGAGCAGGTAGTTTTCCCTGACAAGTAGCTAAGAGACGTGAACGTAATCCGCATATATTTGTTAGGTTCTGCCTTTCTTCACTGCTAAGTTGGCTGCTGCGACTTTTTAAGATCATTCGTTGAATACGTTCCGAGTATTCTTCGTAGATGTTTTGTTCCTCTTCTGTCAAATAAACGGGAACTAAATCATAAGTGTAGGGAGATAGTACCTCATCGTTGATTGCGTCCGAAAGTGTATATTCACTAATTATTCCTCCAAAATAGGCAATAAGATTCTCTTTAGCGGTGTCTGGAAATGGATTTCCTTCTATCTCATCATCTTCCATTCGAAAAGGGGTTGCAGATAATCCAATGCGATATTTACATTTTGGAATGTTTTCGAAGAGGTTTTGGCCTCCTAGGTGATGGCATTCGTCTCCGATAAGTAACATTTTATCGAGGGGAATCTTTGATATTCTATTTTGGAAATTTTCACTAACCAGCGTTCGGTTAACAACAACAACACAAACAAAATCTAGTCCTCCTGATTTAAAGCGTAAGATTTTTTTATCTAAAGTTTTGATCCATTTATCGGAACTTTCGTAGCAAGGAACAGCAACTATGTTGAATGGTTCCAACTCTTGGAGCCATTGATTTGCTAATTCTATATAAGGAACTGTAACAACGACAAAGGTTTGTTTGTCTAATCTAGCGCGGGATTCATATAGATCTACCATCGCACTAATAGATGTAAACGTTTTACCAGCACCTGTAGCGAGCTTAAATAAACCTTTATAATCAGCATTTATCCAGCTTTGTATTGCACTTTTTTGATGTGGGAAAAGTTTGAAAGGTTTGTTTTTGATTACTAGAGGTTTTGAGGGTACTTTGTTTTCAGGTTCGAAATGAATAACTTTATGGTCGGCCTTTGCAAAACTGTACTTAAAGAAGATGTCTGAACTCTGGGCAGAGTTCGACTCTGCTAGCTCATATGAATCATTTTTGTTAGGGCTTGGGTATATAGATTCCCCTAAAATGTCTCGGTATAGTTTTTCTTTATCCACACTAGTCTGGATTTTTTGATAGGTCCTAGAACTTAGTGATACGACTTTTGTCCGTTTCTTTGTGTTTAGCCAGAGGCTATTAAAGTAATCGATTTCACTTTGACCGTACTCGTCAAAAGAGCTTTTCCAGCTAAAAAATGCACTGATTTCTTCTGAATTGTACTTAGATAAGCCAGCCAGTGTTTCATTTGCAGAACCGCTAAATACAACGGTTTGAGCATCGCCATAGAAGATGCCAATTTTCTTATGGAACATGCCTCTGTGTGTGAACGCAAATTTAATTTCAAGTTGTTTATTTGCAATTAAATATGTAAGAATTTTTAAATTCTTATCGTGAGTTTCTAGCAATAAATCGGTTAATTTTTTTGAACACTCAGCTTCTTTATTTTTTGTACCATTGAGTACGGCTTCATACTCATCATCAGTTAGCGGATCACCGATGATGAGTCTTATTTTTCCCTTAGATTGAACAAATTTTTCTAACCCTGCTGCTGCTGAGGCTAATACTTCAGAAGAAAAATATCCTACAGCTCTATCATATTGTTTAGCATAGCTAAGCAAGGGGACATGAAAGCTATGGAGAATATCATCTTCATCGGAGTCATATTTGGCTTTGAGGACAAGGTCAGAAAACTGCATACTTTTCCTATCTAAGCTAGCCATTTAGATAAGTTTACCCATGCATTTTTTAGAAGAAGCTGTGTTCTTTCTTCTATTGCCTGAGCGTTCCATTCAGATGCGAAAGTAATTTCAGCATATTTTCGTTCAAGCATTAATATTGATGCGTGTCTTTGTGCTTCGTCAGATTTTACACCCTCTGAAGTAAAGATCATATCTATATCCGGGATTGATTCATTTTGTAGTGCTTGCATCATTTTTTGACAAACAGTAAACCAACTCTGATTTTTAGTGTTTACAATGTTGTTCCGGGCGTCGATAAGAATGTTTCCGAGTTTGTTAAAAACTTCGGGCGCATTTAAAGACTCATTCCATCCTTGATGGTCTGCAGTGTCACGATCGTAAACCATTGAAATTCTGTTGCCACTGTAAAGAAGCTCCCACATACTTGTTGTTAGGAAATTATTTCGGTCTGCTGTAGACTGCACAAAATTTTCTCCTTCTAGCTCGAGCTGATGGAAGCCGGCTAATATTAACAACCGAATATTTTTGGATTTTGTGAGCATTTGTTGCTTTGAGCAAATATCTAACCATTGCTCAAACGGTGTATCTTTTGGAGATGCTTTACTTATGATTTTGTTTTCTAGCTCTTGTCTGAAGTACGCTTTGACTTTTTCAATATTGAATTTATTTGAACTTAATGTACCTCCATGGAGTTGATATGGTTCGTATTCAACACCACAGACGTCAAATCCTCTTTCATGAAGTTTCTTGTACACGCTGTCAATACCATCAGCTCCACCACTCATAGCTCTCCACAAGACACTAAAGGCCGTGACGGCCTTTAACGCCTGCAAAAAGCTTGATTCTGGTTTTTCTAATGTTTCGTACAGTTCATCTTGTAAGATAAACTGAACAAGTAAGCTTTGAGTAATATCATGTTTGATATCTGTTAGGTAATGGAGGCAAACCATGGCTTGTTGCTGCTCAGCTTCACTGACTAACCCATTCAAGTTAGGTGTTTTAGCTTGCCAATGATCAAATAGAAAATCAGCAGTTTTTTTCAGATGATTTAAATATTCATCCTTATCTATAGCGAGACAGCTTTCGTAACTTTTTAGCATTGAATCACGCTGATCTCTTAAGCTGGAAGTTTTTACTTTTCCCTGGTAGGCACGAACAAAGGCTAAAATTAGCGCTTTAGTTTTGTCATTTTTTTCTTTTGCTTTAGTTATGGCTTCAAACCTATCAGTAATGGCACTGAGGGTTTCCATTGCTTTGTCTGCGTTCTCTTCGCCGTTCTTACGCTTGTTGCCAATATGTTCAATTACTTTTGGGACAAAGGTCTCGATTGCTGTAAGTGGTTCACCTGTCGTATTTAGTGCTTCAAACATGTCAAACGCGTACGACTCATTGTTTACCTCTACATAAGTTAAGCAAACACGATGAAGAAGGAATTTTGAAAATGCAGAAATGAAGATAATTTCTTGTATATCTTTGTTTGAGTCCGCAACTTTTTTGAGTTCGTCATCAATCGGAAAATCTAAGCATTCATCAAGAGTATCTTTATTGGTTAAGTGAGATACCGTCAATACTTCATTTTCTTCTCCGTCGTTAGATTTTGATTCAAACCCTGTTTGCACAAAATTAAGTTGTTTACGAATTTCCTTTATGTTGTCAACAACTCGCTTAGAGGATATGGCAATATTATTCAAATCTAATGGTTTGAAGGTGGTTGACTCTCGAGACTCAACTATGTGTCGTTGATAACTAAGTAATACTTCTGCTAATGGACTATCGTATTGTGCTTTCTTGTCGTCCTTACCCCAGCAGTCAACTTGAGAACGGATTATTTTAGGATAGAACTTGAATAAAGAGTGCTCGGCTTGTGTCTCGATAACAAAGTTAGATGTATCTTGAATTAGTTGCGATACAATTTCTCTCAAATCTTCTAGAGCGTCGGTTGCATCTTCATCTTTTTCTTTGTCTATTACTTTTTTAAGTTTAGGTAGCTTGATATTCAATCTTTCGTTTAGACATAAGATGATTAAAAGCAAGGTTGATAAGCGCTGCTGACCATCAATGATTAGTTTTATATGTGTAGGAGTATGGCGCTTTGCGACAGGGTAGATTGTTGTTGCTGCACTATCATCAACACTTAATATTGAACCTAGGAATATGATCGCATCAGGCGATTCTAACAGATTTCTAAATACGTTTTCACAATCTGAGAAAAGGTCTCTGATGTGCTTTTCTTCCCATGAGTATGGTCTTTGGTAGGCTGGCATATAGAATCCAGTCTGTTTTCGTTCACAAAGAACATCGAAAACGGATTGGGGTTCAGCTTTGAAAATATCTAACGACTTCTGCATTGAGGGTGTTCCTAGTTACTGATGTTGGCAAAACACTGTTTTTGGCATAGCTTTGCAATTATGTTCTATTCATGCTAGAGAACTTCTCCACTAGCTTAGGATGTATGGTAGTTTACGTCTGGCATTGAGAAAAGAGTTTTGATCTGTAAGTAAAACAAGTATATTACGGGCCTATGTGAACAATATGTAACATGATGTATTATTAACCAATTGTTTTTGAAAGGTTTTTCATTAAAGCATTCTATTCTGATGCAGAGTAAAAGCAATGCGCTAAATCACAACTTTACTCAGACTTTTGCATTTTTTCTTAGTATACCTCCTAGAACTTCTCACAAGAATCCGTAAAATGACGGTTTGGATAAAATCTCCAAACAGCTATAGGTAATCACATTGTCAATTGAGTCTAGCACCCTGAAGTTCTCAGGGCATCAAACGTTTCCTCTCCGATATGGGTGGATTTATAAAATAATACAAGAAGTTAAAGCGGGTCGATCTATCTCAAGTAAGGAGATGATAGATAAGCAAATGGTTTATATGGGTGTAGGTAAAAATATGGTTTTATCTATACGTCATTGGATCAAAACCCTTGGTTTGGTGACTTCTAGTAAAGAACAGGCTCAGGACTTCGAATTAACACCGTTGGCTGAGAAGCTATTTGTGGGGACGAAGGAAGAACCTGCGTACGATGAGTTTATGGATAAGGTGGGTACAGTGTGGTTAATACATTGGCTTTCTCAATCAATATCACCTTCAAAGTTCGAATTAAATACTCCTCGCTGGTTTTTCAACTTTTACAACGGAGTCCGGTGTGACAAGCAGCAGATCGCTGCAGATATAAATGCAGCACTTGAGCAAGGTGGTAGAGAGGTTACAGAAGCTACCTTGAAGAAAGATATCGACTGCTTTTTACAAACGTATTCCGTTAAATCAAGCAGCAAAGGCTCTAAGGTAAATGAGGATAGCTTTACTTCACCTTTCACTGAGCTTGGTTTATTAGAGCAGGTTGATGCAAAAAGCTATGTTGCTGAATTATCTACTAGAAAAAGCTTACCTGTAGAAGTTTTTGCTTATGCTCTTATCGATTTTATTAAGAAAAAACATAATGTTAAGGTTGATTCGCAAGAGCGGACTTTTTCATTTGATTCACTTCTTAAAGATGTTGGCTCCCCAGGTAAAGTTTTTCGCCTGACTGAGCAAGGATTAAGCGAAAAGCTAGATGAACTGCAAAAGCTATCTGAAGGGATGCTGGCCTGGACCGATACGCAGGGCTTAAGGCAGCTACGTCATGAATTTGAAGATATCAGCACTGTTTCTCCTGAAATGTATTTAGAAAGCTATTATAAAAAAAGAGATAAATAATGACTCTTGCACAGCACTATGCCATCGCTATTCGGCACCAGCGTTCAACACGTATAGATAGCGATCTTAATCCCGAGTTTTTCCCTGGACTTGTTTATCATGGTACGGCACAAACTGCTTTAGAAACGTTAATACGTCAATTTGGGCAAACTAACCAAAGCGCTTATACACTTACCGGACCGTATGGCTCAGGTAAGTCAACAATTGCTCTTCTTTTGACGGGGCTTCTTAGCTATGACTCTGGAATTAGAAATGCAGCATTAGATACAATCAATCAAAGTACAAAATCTTTGATTGATGAAAGCGTTACCTATAGCCAGGGGTGGTTACAGATCCGCTCAGTAGGTGGTGTACACGCACCAGTAGATACCTTTTGGCAAGCAACATTAGAAGCCTTGCTGGAACACCCAAATACCTTACAAGTGGCCAAAAAATACAAACGCTTTAATGCAGTTAATGAATCTGAGCTCATTGAATTGTGGGAAGGGTTATTTACAGAGATCAAAGATAAAGTTGATGGCGTATTACTTCTTGCGGATGAAATGGGTAAAACCCTAGAGTTCATCAACAAGAATAAGGGAGAGCTACACTTATTCCAAGATCTTGCGGAGGTTCTTGGGCGCATTGATACCGATGTTATCTTCCTAGGCCTGTTGCACCAGTCATTCAGTGAATATGCCAAAGAGCGTGGTACTAAGCTGCAAGAAGAGTGGGGCAAAATTCAGGGACGTTATTCAGATATCTCTTATAACGTATCAACAGATGAAACCGTAGCACTGTTAGCTAGATCGATTGTTCCTGAAAATGATAGCTTTGCAGATCAAACCCCCTATGTGTCGATGACACTTGATGCTATAAACGACAGTGAAGAGCGTAAGCAGTCGCTAGAGACTCGCCTAAAGCAATGTGCTCCTTTGCATCCGTTAACAGCATTGATTCTTGGCCCGTTATCTAAGCGTCGCTTTAGTCAAAACGAGCGTAGCACTTTCAGTTTCCTAACTTCTAGAGAAGAACATAGCTTTCAGATGTTCTTGCAGAATACAGTAAACAAGCAGGAGAGGTATTCGCTTGCAAATCTTTGGGATTACCTAGAGATAAACCTTGAGCATACTATTTTAGGGTCACCAGATGGACATGCATGGGCGGAAGCTGCTGATGCAGTAAACCGTGCAGATGTTTCAGAAGAAACTCGAAATGTTCTGAAGTCGATAGCGATTATTAACCTATTTGGTAAAGCTGCAAATCTTTATGCGACAGAGAAGGTCTTACAAGCTGCTGTTGGTATTCAAGAAGCAAATGAGCTAGATGAGCACCTTAAGTTATTACGCGCGGCTTCTTGCATAGTCTATCGAAAACACCAGTCATCATGGGTTATTTTTGAAGGGTCTGATATTGATATCCAAAGTGAGTTAGACAAACAACTCTCACAACTCAGTGATAGCACAGATTCTTTGCAGCAGATTAAATATTCTCAACAAACCATTGCCATAGGCCATTATCACACTGTGGGCACAATGCGTTGGGTTGAGCATGTGGTTTGTTCTGATATTTATCACTTAGATATCGATCGAGTAATTAAGGGCAGAAATGGTGAGTTTGCTAACTTCGTTTTACTTATAAAGGAAGCGGAAGAAAGTCAATTATTGGAGATATCTGAGAACAACAAAACCATTGCAATATCGGTTGCTCAGAATGCAGCGGACATAGAGTACTACGCTAAAGAACTTTATGCTCTTGAACTATTGGAGAAAAACAGAGAGTTTGGTTCGTCGTTACAGCACGATAAAGTAGCCAAAAAAGAATTCGATAGCAGAAGGTATCAAGCGCACAAGCTGCTTAATAACTGTGTACAAGATGCATTTACGCGAGCGGAATGGTTTATCAGAGGAGAGAAAATTACTTCAGATAGTATTAGCTCATTAGCAAGCGTTTTAGCAGAAGATGTATATTACCATACACCTCCACTGCTCAATGAGTTAGTGAACAAAAATAAGTTATCGGGTACTGCTGTTTCAGCCCGTAAAAAGCTGTTTGAAGCAATGATTGACTTTGAGGATGAAGAAGACCTTGATATTGAGGGCTTTCCTCCTGAGAAGTCAATGTATGTTAGCTGTTTGAAAAATACCAAGCTGCATGATTGCATTGACGGTGAATGGTGTTTTTCAACTAAAAATATTGGCCCAGAATTGCGTCGATTATTTGACCGTCTAACTAATTATCTAAAAGATAAAAAAGGTCAGATTACACCACTTTCTGAGTTGGTTGATATTTGTACTGATGCTCCTTTCGGACTTACTTTGGGTGTTACACCAATCTATCTATTGGCGTACTTGAAGACACTAGGCACTAAGATTGCCTACTATGAAATTGATAGTGCAGGTGATTTTGCATTCTTAATGGAGCCTGACTCTGACTATGTTCAGACGCTACAGAAGAACCCTAAAGAACTGGCGGTAAAATACATATCTTTGCAGGATGAAGAAAAGCAGTGGATTACCCAGCTTAGTGTTTATGCCGCGACTCTAACCGGTCAAGTCGTTACAGATAGTTTATTGTCTGTTGCAAGGCCTCTCGTAACAAGCATGCTGGTTCTTCCTAAATGGATAAAAAATGCCAACCATTTGTCGGATGACAAAGAGCTAAACAAACGAATTTTGAATGTTAGGGACAGGTTTTTGCAAGCCAAAGACCCACATGCTCTTCTTACTTCAGATCTTGTTGTTGCACTAGACAGTGACAAAGAATTTTCTCTTACAGAGCGGGTTGACAGGCTTGATGAGTGCTTTACCGTATTAAAGCAAGCTCACGATAAAATGCTCACTCAGTTTAGTGACACACTCAAGGCTATCTTCCCAGTATCGGATGAAGAGCTATTTGCTATGTGCGAGCTAGTCGAAGCTAAAAGTGGCGATATGAAGCTGAAAGCGTTCGCTAAAAAGCTAGCCCTTAGACAGAGTAAAGGTCTTAGCTGGGTAGAAGATATTGTTAGCCTTGCCGTAGGCAAAAGTGAGCAAAACTGGAATCAGAATGACCTTATTGGCGCTGAAAAAGCGATAAACGAATATGCCAGAGACTTCTTGAGTATTGCTAAAGCCGGTTCAGTAAATACTTCAGCATCATTTGAAACTCAAAACATCAAAACAGTATCTTTAGTACTAGAAGAAGATAGTATGTTAAAAACCTACAAGACTGAGATACTAGAATCGAAATCTGATGATGTTACTCGCAAAAAAGATAGTGTTATGAACACGCTTAGTGGGCTAACAGAGTTTGAAAAGGTCGATATCTTATATCAGCTATTACGAGATACGTTGAAAGAGCAAAGTAAAGACGCTCAACATGATTTTGAGGTTAACTGATGAGCGAAAAGAAAGTAAAACATGTGCTGGGACTGTCTGGAGGGAAAGACAGTGCCGCTCTTGCGATTTATATGGCAAGAGAATACCCAGATATTGATATTGAGTATTTCTTTACAGATACAGGGTATGAGCTGCCGGAAGTTTATGATTTTATCGATAAGCTTGAGGCTGTGCTATGTAAAAAGATTCTTAGACTAAACCACTCCGAACGCATGGTTAATGGGGATGTGAAAGTCTTTGACAAGATACTGAAAGAGCACAATAATTTCCTTCCTTCAGGCCGTCAACGTTGGTGTACCATCAAGATGAAGCTTGAACCATTTGAAAAATGGATCAAAGCGTATCGTGATGAAGGTTACGAAGTGGTGTCGTATGTTGGTATTCGAGCTGATGAGCCATGGCGTGATGGTTATAAACCAAATGAGGCGCAAAAATACCTAAAAATTAAAATGCCATTTGCTGATGATGGTATTAAGAAAGACGGCGTGCTTTCAATACTAGATAGCAGTGGACTTGGTCTTCCCAAATATTACAAATGGCGTTCACGCTCTGGCTGCACGTTCTGTTTCTTCCAGAGAAAGATTGAATGGGTAAGGCTAATGGAGCGTTATCCAGAGCTTTTCGAAGAGGCTAAGGCATTCGAAAAACAGGCTGAGAGTAGTGCAAACGGTGAAACTTTCTATTGGATGGGGCCTAATGAGCCACTAACAACGTTAGAGGATCCGGATCGAATTGCTCAGATTAAAGAAAACCATGAAAAGGCGATCAAGCGATTTGAAAAGCGAAAGGCTAAAGAGCGCAAACGCCGTTTAGGTATGCATGCTTTGATTGACGAAAATATGCTTATTGAAACTCGTAATATGGATGATATATATGGCGAAGATATTGATGAAGGGCCGTGTATTACGTGCTATAAATAATGATATAATAATACATATGAATCGAGAGTGTAAATAAATTTGAAAAAGGCTCATTTTGGAAATGAGCCTTTAAATTTTTTCAGTTCATATAATTCATAATTATAATACTGAAAGAAGATGTTGTTGTTTTGATAGAACTATTTTAGATGAAGTTCTTACGTAAAAATCATCATCTTCATCAGGTTGTATTTTCTTTAAGTGGCTCTTATGTCTATTGTTGATATCTTTAACTGATGTAAATGAATCTAGGTGATTATCTTTAGATGTGTTAATTAGATCCAAAATTATTTTAGATAATATATCGACAGCTTTTTTACTATAGTCTATTTCACCATTAGCCTTTCTTATAATTCCAGACCAAAAATATGCAGATAAAGATTTATAGCTTTTCTGTCTTGCTGTCTGGGAGTTTTTATATTCCAAAGAAAATACGCGCTCATCTCCAACACTAGACTCATTGAATTGTTCATACATATTATTGAAGTCATCTACGAATTTTTTTGTTTCTTGTAAAAGGTTCTCACTATTTTTGTCTTCTACGATAGAAAGGTATTCGTTAAACAGTGCTTTAAATATCGACTTTTGACCCATTACAGAAAAGCAAATATTGTCTGATGTCAATTCAGTAATGTCTTTCTTGAACGACTTAACAGACTTCATCATTATAGTAGATGAATCTTTGCTATATTCTTTTCTTTTTCCTTTAAAAGATCTTAAATATGTTCTCAAGCTGCTACCTTCGTCTAATGCATTATGTTGATTACATATAGAGTAAAACTCTCGGAATGGATGCAAATTTTCAAAAACATACCTGAACACACTTCTATATTTATTAGAGAATTCTTTCTTTGCTATCTTTGATGCAGCAGGTGACCAAGTATATAAAAAGGTGCTTTCTTCATCATCTTCATCATCACATATTGAAGCCTTAGCAATATCCATTCTACCTTTAAATGTTTCGTTTTCGCCAAGAGCTTTCTTGATTTCTTCATCTGGCGTAACCCAAGAATCTAATCTTGACAACCATTGCTGTATATTTCTCTGATTCTGTCGATCATCAATACTGGATGCGCGTCGATCGTCGAAAATGCATGTCTGAATTATTTGTCTTATTGTAAGAACTCCAGAGAGTGTCATATCCATAGCGTGCTTTCCGCCTTCACAATCCCAATCCACTATCTCTGGTTGAATTGCTGGGGGTAGTGACTTATCCGCATCATCTACGAGTGATTGAGTGAAACATGCAAGTACGTCTTTGTCATCCATAAGAACTAGTCTTGTTTCATTTACTTCAACCGGGGTATGGTTAATAGTTACAAATAGGTCTCTGGCAACGTCAGTTGGTTTACTGTTTTTTCTTTCACAAATAGAAGGTAAGTCAATAAGAGTTACGGTTATTCTTGATTCTAGAATTTCTTTATTTATTGCAGCAGCTTCTTTTAGTGCTTTAAATCTATGTTGGCCATCAATAACAACTGATGTAAGTCTATTGTTATCCCATACTATATCCCCGGACATAGGATCGAATGGTATTTCAAAAATACCTCCGGCAACTTCTATCGAGTTTTCATAATCTTCAAATTTTTCGGGGTTCATGTGTTTGATTGCGCCGTCAACAAAGTTGGTCGAAGTGGCTGTAGGGTCTATTTGTTCAAAGGAGTCTAACGGCAGGTAATCGCTTCCAGTTGGAATCATCACGGAAATTAGTGGCGGGAAATATTTAGTAACACCAGAGTTCAAAAGGTAGTCGTTTGCAATTTGTTTAGCTCTATTATGATCTAATTCTCGCTGTATTAAAGTGCTTATAGGCCAAACTTCAACATTATTCATTTCTTCGAATATTTTAAAATTTTCTAAAAGGTCATTTACCTTTATATCAAGAAAATAGACACCGACACTTTCAGTTTCTAAACCAAATGAGGCTTTAGTGTAAGATATCGATGATGACAAACTAAAACTCTTACTTTTAGATTTTATTTCTACTTTTTTCTTTCTTTTTTTTTCTATCATTGTTTATCCCTGCCTATCTGTAAACACTGGATTTGTGACTCGTTGTATAATTATTTCCATTAGGTCAGACATATCCTTATCGGGGTAGCTTAGTTCATCTTTGATAAAGCTAATATATATGTCTCCGTAATTGATATTTGCCTGGTCGATTTTTTCTAATAACTTTGATGATTTCCTATTTACGTGTTGACTAATTCTATCTGATAAATTTGATGCTTTCCCAATGTATAAAGGCGGCAACATAGAAACCATCATTTCAAAAACATTTGATATAGATGATATAGCGTCTTCATCATCAAGTAAGGCCTCTAGTTTGTTTATTTTGTTCGGAGTTAAATTTAAAGATTTAAATGGTGAGTTATAGTCAGATCCTAGAGCATATCTTTTATATATCATAGTGTCGTTATATTTTACAATTTCTTTTTCAAGTACAGGGTATTCTTTGGTGATTTTTGTTAAATACTCAATTAAGTCTTCTCTGCTATAGCTTTTAGGTTGAGGCCAATATCTCCAAATATAAACACCAGAGTAATCTGGAAGTTTGTCAAGTGTAACAGTCAAATTTCGTAGTGATTTTCCTCTCATGGAACGAATATTTTCGAATGATAGTGAATTATATTTTTTTATCATATATGAGTCTTAGCTTATATCAGTCTGTTGAGTGTTGCATTTTTCAGTGAGGTAATCAATATCTAGCATGTTTTTACTTAGATTATTTGATGATAAAGTTCGAATTGCGATGCATATTTGGATTCGAAAGTACATTAGTAAAAGACAATTTATCTTGCTTTATTCAGATGTGTTTAGCAACTTTAGGATGCATTGTTATATTCTTTGAGTCTGTAACATGGCATCAGGTCAACAATGAGAATATTACAAGGATGATAAGTAGTGGGCTCCTTACTTAGTTGGTTACCCTATAGTTTTGCTTATTGTTAGTTACAGATTTGCATCCATCGTTGAATTACATACAATATTTTTCACGGTTACTTTTTTACTTATCGGCCCTGTCCAAAATTCCTGGAGAAATCATGAACTACCATAAAAAACTAAAATCCAACCGATACCGCCAGTCAACAATTCAGGGACGGGTGTTTAACGAAGAAATGGAAAGTGATCGGGGAAGAGCGATTAACTCAGCTGCCGTTAGGCGCTTACAGCAAAAGACACAGGTTTTTCCACTAGAGGCTAATGCGGCTGTTCGTAGCCGTCTGACTCACTCCCTTGAAGTTCAGCAGGTTGGCCGTTACATCAGCAAAACCATATTGAGCAAACTCGCTGAACAGGGACTGGATATTAGTGATTTCTCTGATGGCTTTGTTAGCGCCGTAGAAGTCGCCTGTCTGCTTCATGATATTGGTAACCCGCCATTTGGACATTTTGGTGAAGAAGCGATTAACCTCTGGACCAAATCTTTTCTGTCTGACGCTATCCGGGAAAGGTTCGAAGGAGAACTGGACTGCGACAAGCTGATCCAGGATCTTTGCAGTTTCGAAGGCAACGCTCAGGGGATAAGGGTTCTTCACCAACTGCAGGATCTTAATCTGACTTACACGCAGCTGGCATGTCTTATCAAATACACGCGCCCGGCGTATGCTGAAAAACCGAAAAAAGGGCATGAATTCGAATACCGGATGAAAAAGCCGGGCTACTACTTTACCGAAGAGGAACTCCTGACCCAAATAGAGAGTTGCCTGGAAATTGATAAAGGCTGCCGCTTTCCTCTGACATATATTATGGAGGCTGCAGACGATATCTCATACTGCATTGCAGATTTAGATGATGCCATCGATAAAGGCATTCTTACTGTTGAAAAGCTGCACTCTGAAATAAAAAGAATCTGGGAGTCATTCAGGGGAGAAGAGGGCATTGATGACACTGTTATTGATGAAGGTTACCTCCTGCGTATAGCGGAAGAAGCCATGAAACGGGCTAAACAGGAAAAGTTTATTAGCAGCCACGCCTACATCCTTACATTGAGAACCAGACTGGTTAATGATTTGGCTGGCTATGCTGCCACCAGATATGTTGATAATCATGACGCCGTATTTAATGGTACGCTGGATGAGTCATTACTGGATGGTAAAGATGAGTATCATGTGGCTACCGAAACATTAAGAAAACTGGCCCAGGAAAATGTTTTCAGCCATTATGAAGTGGAGAATCTGGAGCTTAAAGGCTATGCCGTAATTTCCGGGTTACTGAAAATATATTCTTCGTTAATCAATGTTTCCTTTGAAGACTTTAAAACCTTGGCGGTAGATAACAGGCTAAAATCTAATCCTGTTGCTACCCGGTTATTTCACAAGCTATCAAGCAAACATAAAACAACCTACTTAAAAGCGGTCGGGGAAATCTATTCTCAAGAGGACAAGATGCTTACTGATAGTGATAAGTTGATGGAGCTTTATCATCGCTCCCGACTGGTCATAGATTACATTAGTGGTATGACAGATGGTTTTGCTTTGGAAGAGTACCGAAACCTGAGTGCTGCTGTTTAAGAGCATTTGACATCTAAAGTCAGACCAACCTGGCTAATTCAGACAATCAAAGGCAATGAGGGCAACGTGCCAAAAATAGAAGAGACCCGACAAAAAAGCACAATATTACGCAACCTGATCATGCTTGAACGAGTGCGCTCCTATCACGCTCCTATGACTACATCAGAGATTTACCAGGCGTTATTAGATGAGGGATACAAAGTATCCAAGCGCACTGTTGAACGCGATCTGCAAAAACTCTGTGAATGGGCGGAGCTGGATTATGAAGAGACGCCAAACGGGAATCTCTGGTATCGGGATTCACGTAAATCTGACGTGATCAACATCGTTTCGACTGCGGAAGCTTTTTTACTTGTTCTGTCGGAAAACCTCCTGCGCAAGATCCTGCCAAATAGCCTGTCTGCAAAATTAGAGAAATTGCTTGGCAAGGCGTCCGCAACATTGGCTTCTAAGCATCAGTTAACTCGTTGGAATCGAAAAGTCAGTGTGATATCCGATGGTTATCCATTGATTCCGGATGAAAGCCAGCTTTCCGAAGCGCTCAGAGAGATAATCTACAAAGCGGTACTGGATGAGGAGAAAATTAAGATTGTGTATCAGGGTGCAAAGAGTGAGAGCTGTACTGATTACTCGCTAAACCCCATAGGGCTTATCATTCGGGACCAAAGCCACTATCTGGCAGCAACGAAGGTTGACTCACCGGAAAAGCCACAGCTGTTTCTGTTCCACCGCATTAAGCACGCAGAGCGGCTTTACCTGGATATCGTCAAACCTAAAACGTTCAGCTTTGAGTCTTATCTTTCTACAAATCCTACCGGGTGGGTATTAGCTGAAGAGCCAGAGAAAATGGTTATGAAGGTTAAAAGGTTCGCCCTGGATGTTCTGACTCACAATAAACTGGCAGAAGATCAGCGATTAGAAAAATTAGATGATGAGTGGTTCAGAGTAACCTTCACCTGCATTCCTACCTATGATCTTATAGCCTGGGTACTTCGGTATGGCGAGGATGTTGTACTTGAGTCTCCCCAAAGCCTTCGCACTAAAGTTGCAGATATAGTTACGAACAGTGCAAAGAACTATGCTTGAGAATCCCATCAGCTAACTTTCTCCACCAGGGGGGCGTCCGCCTTTCTCTGAAAAATTTCAATCTTATATTTTTACTGCGACAGTAATTGTCGCGGCCCTCCATATACTCAAGTTGTCAACGAATTACGTTCAACAGCAACGGTTTTAAACATAACGAGGGTTTTCAAAAAGTATGATTGTTTCAGAACAAGAAAAAGACATTCTAAAGTTGATCAGAGATGTATTTGTTAAAGACCCGATGACATGTATAAGCTCAGTCGTTTTGTTTTTGCTGTTTCATGTGCTGAGCGTTCGCTGGGTTAGGTTTGCTGAAGAGTATGTTTCTGGTTACGGGAGCAATGTTTTCTCTAAAACAATGGTCGTCCTGCCGTTTTTGTTTTGTTCTTCACTGTTTGTCGTTCTGATGCTGGCATACCTGGGTTACGGGAAAAAAGGAAACATAGCAAAACTTGTTTTTAATGCAGTGTGCCGCTCTTTTCGAGCACTTCCCGCCCGCTTTTATTTCGTTGGGCTTGTATGCATTTTAATTCCACGATTGTCGTCTTCAGATGTGGGCAGCGTGCTTGATGATATTGATCTGGGGTTTGTGTCAGTCGCTGTCGTTCTGGTCTCTTTTCTCCTTTATTTACTGATTATCATGAGTCTGATATGCACCATTATTGATGAAACGGTTTATGAAATCAGGTGGCAGGGAGTAAACCTTCACAGTGATATGAACGGAAGTTTTCGTCCTTTATTTTTTAAAGCTGCTACAGTGTTAGAAGTTTCATTCTTCATAATCCCTAACTCAGTGTTTTTTGCGGTAGTGCAGGTAACGACAGTATTGCTTTGTATTGGGTGTTTTCTATATCTCACCGGTCATAAGCCTCTTGTTAAAGAGCCAAAGTCTTCGGCTGCATTTTCTGTTTCTATTTGAATGCAACATTAGATATCACTCCAGTGAGACCTGGTTTGATTAAATATTTTTCTGATAACAATTTCTTCATTATCCTTTTTAGGAGTTAGCGTGGTCGGTATTGCCTTACTGTTTATTTTTGTTGGAATATTTTATGCCTTCAGAATTTGGCCATTCATCTTATTGATTATGTTAGTGTATAACTTACTTGGTTGGGTGTGTGATATATATGCATCTTTCTGTTCAACATGGTTGGTTTATTTTTCCTGGATGTTCCTTTTTTCTTTGTTCGTTTTAGTTGTTGATTTGTTTACTGTAAAAAGAACAGTGTCTTATGCTGTAAGGAAAAACGAATCTGGCTTTGATATAGTTCCATTGTGTGTGTTTGTTTTGCTGATTTCACTTTTAGTGACGTATACATTGGTAAATGCCGGGTTTGGAATTATCTCCTGGAGTGGGATTGTTAGTGGTATTCAGTATTTTATTGCTTATTTAATATCAATTTTTATTACGCTTATTTTTATTGTTTTTCCAATATTGGTGATTTATATGCAGTTTTCTGAAATATGTAACTCCAGAGAGGATCTACAGTTAGGTTAGCAATACTGTGATGACAAGAGGCAAATAATGAAAAAAGAACAAACAATCAACTTCGATATGGATGAATTCCTGCGTAGAGCCGGCGATCTGACTTTTGCCAGAGGCATTGCATTGGTTAAAAACGGATGTGTTCGTCATCTGCATTCACAAGGCGATACTGTTTTTGCGACGGTAGACGGGACGCTTGAATATAAAGTGCAGATAAGCCGAGATACCCCGGTTTCTTGCTATTGCACATGTCCGGCAGCGGAATATCAGGATATATGCAAGCACGCTGTTGCCGTTGCTATGCAGACAAACCTTACACCACCGGAAGTTATCGACGAGAAAGAGATCATTCATAGCTATCTTAGCCAACAGGCACCAGATGAACTGATAGATATTATCATGGGCTTTTTAAAAAAAGACGAAGCACACTGGAACAGTTGGTTGCTCAGAGCTCAGGCGAGTATAGATATTCCGACGCTAAAGCAGCTCAAAAGTTGGGTGGATGATGCTCTTCCACAGGAAGAGCTATGGGGGTGGGGAGAGTCATCGGGATATTTTCAGGATGCAGAAATCCAGTTCGAAGCTATCTGGAATGTGTTTGGCCTGGTGACGACTAAAGACCAGTGGGAGCTGATTCAGTACATCATTGATCGTTTGAATCTGGTGTTAGAGAGGATTGATGACTCAGATGGTTCGAGGTTTGGTCTTGAGAGGGTAATAGCTGAAAAAATGCCGGTCATATTTGATCGTCTTGACTGGAGTCAGGAGAAAAAGGCTCAGTGGCTGGCAGATCGTCTGGTTGATGATGAGTATGATGTATTTCCCTCTATCGAAGAGTGCTTCGCTGATGTTTACTCCAGCAATGAGGTATTTATAAGCCTTTGTCAGAAAAATCTTGAGAAGCTATGTGCTTTGGGTGATGAAAAATCATACTGGAAGGCCAAAAATTATGCCGCTCCATTGCTTGCTCTTGCCCGGCAGTCAGGTGAATGGAGAAAGGAAGTCAGTATCAAGGCTATGTTGGCCCGGCGAACAAGGGAGTATCTGGCTTTGAGTAAGTTCTGCCGGGAACATAACGAATTATTAGATGCTGAAAGTTGGCTGATAAAAGCCCGAAGAGTAGCGAATGCAGGTTATGAAACGGATGCTTGTGACAGGGAAGAGGTCATTGTCAGAGAAGCCATGGGCGAGTATCAGAGTGCCTGGAAACTGGCAAACCGGGTTTTCGAGTCATCTCCAAGCTTTAGCGAATACCTTCGACTTAACCAAATTCGTAAGCGCTGTGAAATTGATGATCCTGCGCTTCTTTCGCGAGTTGAGGATTTATTAAAACAGGCTTATCAGGAGCCAGATGGAAGGTATGTTTCTCATCAAAGTGATGATCTTGTGAGGTTTTATATAGATCAGAGCCGACTGGATGAGGCGTGCGTATGGGTGGAAACGCATAAAGTGGGCTCGAATGCACTAATAGAGCTGGCAAATGAAGTCCTCAATGACAACCCTGAAACTGCAATGAGATACTATTTTCGAACAGTGACTGCTACGATTGAACAAACTCACAATAGCGCTTATGAAAAAGCGCTCCGTTATCTTCAATCTCTGGAAAAGCGATTAGAACCACTCCCTGAAGTAAAGAGAGCGTTTTATGAGAACGTAGGAAAACTTGCCACAAAGTACAAGCGAAAACGAAATATGTTCAAGTTGCTTAAAAGCAGCTATGCAAAATACGTATAACGTCATTTTGGGGACTTAAATAAAGATATCCAGGAATAAATATAAAAAGTTCATTAAAATACATAGCATTTAGAGCATATCTCAGATAAATTCTTACTTTGCATTATCGAGTTTTTTATTTCTATCTGGAGTGAATATGGTTAGTGGTGTAAGAGTTTTTGATACTGTTTTAGATGGAAGAAATCGCAGAGATACGGTTACAAGAAATTCTGCTGATTTCTGGAAACCTTTCTGCAAATCTGCAAATTGGGACTTTAGCTACGAAAGAGTTCACTCACTGAAAGACCTTGAATTTTTTCTTTCGCGGAAAATAAAGGAAGATGTTATTATTTTTTCCGGCCATGGAAATGAAGAGGGATTTGAACTTTCAAACGGAGAGGTATTTGATGGAAGTAACTTGAAGGCTCTATCGAAGAAGAATCATGATAAAGTAATTATTTTTTCATCATGCCTTATTGGAAAAAATGAACAGCTTTGTGAGGATTTTAAATCGTATTTTTCCGCCCAAGCTGTTTTTGCGTATAGACATCTTATGCTGGATAGATATTGTTTCTTAAATGAGTCTATCTTGCTTACGTCAATGGAGCATCAGTTCAATAGAGGAAAAAAAAGCTTTACCTACAATGATTTCATAAACTTTCAATTACAGACTGACTTTATGAAAAATATGAACGAGAAGCACGTAAAGTTGCACCCTATGGTGATGGTTTGACAGACGATATCCGATAGTTTCTACCACACTGAATCTAAAGTTACTTCAAATGACCTGAATTCTGGCCAAAAGCGTAATGAAAGGAATTCACAGTTTTGGTATAACTCGCCTGAAATATCAATTAGACAAAAGAGCAGTAAACGTCAAAAGTTTGCTGCTCTTTTGTCGATCATATGATTCGTAAAACAGACAGGTGAAAATATGGGTGTGATTAGAAGAAAAGCTATTGATGAAGTAATGATGCTTAATCATAAGCAACTGGCTTTATTGTGTTTATATATCAGTACCAGAGATACCGCTCTTGAGTATAGCACTCAGGTATCTCGGTTTAAGTTGAAAGAAGAGTTTTTTTCAAAGCTAATCAACATGCCTTTGAGTCACGAAGATAGGGCGAAAATAATCCGGGAATTTAATAAATTGGGCTGGGAAGTTGCTATTAATGTGGATTATTGGTTGCTGTTCGCAAGTGAGTGCTATGATTCTTGGAGAGAAGTTAATCTGGAAGAAGATGACGAGCTAGTGAAGCAACTATTAAGGGATAGTAATCCAGATGGTGGTTTGGGTGAGTTATTTCTTGCGAGTAGCCCGAATTCTACAGCAAGGTTTTTCGGGGTGTCTGATGAAGACTTGAAGGATAGGCTCATTGACCTGGTAATAAATGATCTTCCGGAAGAAATTCAGGATGAGTTCTACGAAACCGAAGATGTAAGCCTTATCAATTTAGAAGGTGTTGAGTTGCAAGATGATGATCATACTTTTTGGCAGTATGTTATTTATTATCTTTCTGAAAATAAACGTATAACGCTGACTAAATAGTTTTTATTTCTATATTCACTCATCTAAAACTTCAAGGCTCCTTCGGGAGCCTTTTAATTGTTACATATATTAAAAAGGATATGGCTATGATTAAAGGTATCGCACTTCCAATTGCATTTAATTGCAACTTTAGAGGTGAGAGGTATAAGGAGGTTAATCTTTATTTCTCTTTTGTACCTATAGATTACAAAGAAATAGATATTATTAATGTAGATCGGACTAAAAGTAGAGATGTCAAATTGTTAAAGGGTAATCTTTATCAAGAATATCATTACCTCTTGCCTTACAAAACAAAATCTACTAGTGGCTATGAAGCTCCACCTGGTAAAAGGTTTAATATAGGATTAATCGATAAAAATCCTACGACAGCTACGTTATTCAATAAAATTGCTTTGATGCCTTGTCTTAGTAGGAATTTAGAGCCTTTACTTGAACTGACGGGGTATCCTGATTTTTATATTGGACTGGAATATGATAGATTTTTCCTATATATAAAGAGAAATATGGGAGAATATACAATGGTTCCTGCACAAGATGAATCCATTTCTTGTTGGAATGAGTATGCACACCCTCATATTTCATATCATGGCGAGAATAATCCTGAGACATATGAAAGTATTAATTGGGAAGAGGTAATAAAAGACTTGGGTTTTATTGAGTCTGAATATATAAAAAACAAATTAGACATTTAGCATTGTATGAGATGTTTTAGTTGTTATGGTAGCGCGCCTGAGAAAGTGATTATTATCATGGAAATTATGAGTGAACTACTGGAAAAAGCTACGCTACTTAGTTGCGATGTGAATTTTCAACTGGAAGTTCTAAATGAGAGGATTGATTTCCTTGAATTATCGCATTTATTCAGAGATGTTTTTGACAGTAGTAACTCTATTACACATAAACTTTTTAAAATGGAAGCTATGGTACGAGCATGTACAACATCAGCAAAGATGCAAAGTGAATTGTTCCCGGTATTCGAAGGTCAAGGTGTGAACTCAGAAGCGTTAGCTATGTATAAAAATGTTGCAGGTTTATACGAGGCTTTAGCCGATGAGTTACTGCTTGTTATAGCTGGTCAAATATTCCGTAGCCGGGGAGTAGATTAGAATGCTACCTTTATCTAACCTATTAATATATATTTATATTTTGGCATTAATGACAGAGCTTCAGGAACAGCCCAAATGAAAATCAGAGCATACACCAACAACGACAAACAAAAAGTAATCGCACTCTGGCAAGAATGCGGTCTTGTAGCTCCTCAGAATAATCCCGCCAAAGATATCGAGAGAAAACTGAAAGTCGATCCAGATTTGTTCCTTGTGGGGGTGAAGGAAGATGAAATTGTCGCTACCGTTATGGGTGGATACGAAGGACACCGTGGCTGGATAAATTATCTTGCTGTCAAAACCGGGCACCAGCGAAAGGGGTATGGGCAGCAGATCTTAAAGGCGGTAGAAGGCCTGATTCAAGAAAAAGGCTGCCCTAAAATCAATCTTCAGGTCCGGAATACAAATACAAGCGTTATCGAGTTCTATAAGGCTATTGGCTATGCCGACGATAATGTTGCAGGGCTCGGAAAAAGGCTTGAACATGATTAACCTTTAGATGAACAGCAAGGTCACCTTACCATGCGTCTTATATTTTTCATTGTCAGTGCAAATACTGTTTTGCTGGCTTTCCTGTATTTTATCGAAAATGCACTTGGCTGGTTCAGCGCTAAATTTATCAGTGACTACTTCTTTTATGCTTTCTTTATCCAGATAGCGGTAGGGGCATTTTTCTCGGCTTCACCTCCTCCACGCTTGAATCATATGAGACACAGTACGAGTAAAGCGACCAAAGTCGCCGCATCCATGGTGGAGAGTGACGAGCACCATGACAGAAAGTACTTTTCTAGCGCGGACTTAAGTATAGGCTTAAGATTTCTATTGTCCGGGCTAACAAGCTTGCTTATATGTATCTTACTGTGAAGATCGCTGGATGATTTGTTATTAACAATTATAAGAGTATTATATCGATAGCAACGACAAGGAACGTTGTTCTGTCATGGTGGAATATGTTTAGAAAAAAAAGGCTTTTTTTTTGGGGAGCTCTCATCGTTCTTATCGTCTTGATGAGTGCGCTGCTTTACGTTGCCCACTATATCGTTGCGCCGACTGTTGTTAAGGAAAGCGTTGCTAAAGCTAAGTTACAGGCCCAGGTGATAGAAAAAGAGCTGGCAATAAAGTTCTCTGAGCAGGCGGCACTTACTAAGAGCCTTGCGGTAATTGCATCCAGTATCCCGCTTAACCGGAATAGCTTTATTAGTAATGCCGGTATTCTGATAGAAAACAGTACGGGTATTGCCGGTGGTGGTATCTGGCCCGAACCGTACCAGTTAATCGATAGTCAGGAAAAAGCGTCATTATTCTGGGTAAAAACCGGTGACGGAAAATTCCGGCTTGATGAAGGCTACAACTCACCGCAGAGCCAGGCTTACCAGAATGAATTCTGGTATCAGGCTGCCAAAAATGCTGCTATTAACCAGTGCGTCTGGTCACAGGCCTATGTTGACCCACACTCTAATGTTCCTATGGTGACTTGCTCTGTCAGAATTGAGCGTGATGGGCTTTTCTGGGGGGTGGCAACAATAGATATTGATCTTAGTGGTGTTAATCAGCGTCTGATGGAAATTAAAGCGCAGTCGGGTATCATCAGTTTTATTCTGGATAAAAACGAACAGTTTGTTGCTACCTCACTGCCACAAGATCACAGCCTTCTGATGCACAGCATAGAAAAGGCGGTAGATGCAGATTTGTCACTGGCTCCTTTGGTTGAAGCCGTTCATCATCTTGACAGTTCCTTTATTCAACTTGATTCCAGTGTTCTTGGCTCAGAACGTTCTATTCTGGTCGTGACCAGGCTTGCAGGTCAGAACTGGCATATAGGCGTCATATTTCCAGACTCTATTGCAAAAAAACAGATTAATCTGCTGAATGATTACTTTTACTTCTTTATCGTTTTTCTGAGTATTACCTTCGCGGCGTTTATCGTTATCACCTCTATTATTGCCTTCTGGAATATAACTCTCAGTAAGACAGTAAAGTCAAAATCTGACCAGCTTGTTGAAGAATCTTTTAAAGACAGCTTAACTGGCCTGCCAAATCAGTCGGGGATGTTTGCTGAGTTGGAGCAGAAAATTCGTATTGCTAAAGAGTCTTCTGAATCCAGTTTTGCCATATTTTTTCTCGACATTGACGATTTTAAAAAGCAAAACGACAGATTTGGACTGGCTGGGGGGGACCAGTTATTAAAGCTGGTCGCCTCAAGACTACAATCAGCAATGAGAACGTCAGACTTTATATGCCGCTTTGGTGGTGATGAATTTGTTGTTATCACTCAGGTTAGTGACGACAAGCACGATGCTGAAGCTGTCTGCTCACATATTCTGAACACAATACATGAGGCCTTCCTCCTTGACGGGAAAGAAGTCCGCCTTACTTCGAGTATTGGCATTGCCTGCTATAAGAAAGATGGTGATCAGGTTAACGAACTGTTGAGAAACGCTTCTATCGCGAAACGCGAAGCAAAAAATACTGCCAGAAATAGCTTTAGTTTTTCTTCAACGGATATGAATAAAAGAACTTTGCGTAAAATGGTGCTTGAAGAAAAACTTAAAGTAGCTATTGAATGCGGCGAAATTAGTGTTGCTTATCAACCTATTGTTGACTTAAGCACAGGCCAGCCGAGGAAATTTGAAGCGCTTGCCCGCTGGACTAATCCGGTCCTTGGCGTTGTTCCTCCATGGGAGTTTATTGAGCTGGCAGAACACAACGGCATGATTATTGAGCTGGGAGACTGTATTTTGAAGCAGGCTCTTACGGCGTGTGCCCGCATGCGTAAACGTCACAGCCGGGACTATATGATTGCAGTAAACGTCTCACCAAAGCAGTTTCACGATCCTCATTTTGCCTCCCGGGTAATAACGGTTCTGGACGACCTGGAGTTACCACACAGCTGTTTGACACTGGAAATAACCGAAGGCGTGCTGATTGATAACAAAGAAAAAAGTGAATCGGTTATTCAGGAACTTTGCGGCAGTGGAATTAAGATAGCAATGGATGATTTTGGTACTGGTTACTCCTCTCTGAGTTATATCCGTCACTATCCTTTTGATATTCTTAAAATAGATAAAGAGTTTATCGATGATCTGGTAACTGACCCGAAAAGCAAAAGGCTGGTAGAAGCCACTCTGGCAATGGCCAGCAGCTTAGATATTGATGTGGTAGCAGAGGGTATTGAAGAAGCTGAGCAAGCCGAGCTTTTAAAGCAGAGAGGGTGTAAATACGCGCAGGGCTATTTCTATGCCCGTCCCCTGAATGAAGAGGCCTTAGAAGCCTGGCTGCTGGAATCTTATTGGAACCAGTAATATCAATGCCATAGAGAAAGTATGTCTAGAATCATGTTCACTATCCCAGTTTTCGATTAGTAGCTTAATGACCAACTGGCGGACTAACTCGTTCATAGCTTCAGGTGGCTGTTTGGCAGTGATTGTCTGAGCCGTTTTACCCTCATAGACAATAACTTCGTTTACCGGTTTATCGTCAGGTTAATTGGGCGCTTGTTGGTAAAGTCGGAGAGTGCTTCTTCCTGTCCTTCGGTAACGTGTTGGCTGAAATTAGAGGACGAGTGTTCCATTCAGCTTACGTTCAGCTTCCCCCTCTTATTATAAAGATGAAGGATCATTATTTATTGGAGGGGAAGATGAACAAGCTAATTATCATCTCACTTGCTATTACTGCCTGTTTCAGCTCTGGTGTAATGGCTAAGCACAACTCAAACTATGACTACGCAAGAGTTGTAAAGGCGACTCCTGTATATGATTACGTGACACATAGAATACGCTAGCCGATCTGGCACATAGTCTGAAAACACCCTTGGCTATCATCCGGTCAAATTATGATACGAAAGAGAATCAATCGCTTGATGAGCAAGTCACACGCATGGATAACATCATCAGCCACCATTTAAGCCGTGCTCATTTGGGCTATCAGCCTTTAGCCGGGCAGGTTGCTGTTGTCTCAGTAGTTACCCGCCTGACTAATGCGTTAACAAAACTGGAGAGTTATTCCCATATTTCAGTCAAAGTCACGATAGCCGATAACATTCGTTTTTATGGTGAGGATGGGGATCTGATGGAAATCATGGGTAATCTTATTGAAAATGCATGTAAATATGGAAAAAGCTGCGTTGAAATTTCCGCCGTTAAATCAGAAAAAGAGCTGGAGATCCGGGTGGAAGATGATGGACCCGGCATCGATTCTCATTTAAGAACATCAATATTGAAAAGGGGGGCCCGTTCTGACACGGCGAACCTTGGACAGGGCCTGGGTTTGGCTGTGGTAACCGATATTTTAAGCAGCTACGGAGGAGCCCTGCATATATCAACATCGCAGTTGGGCGGTGCTTGTGTTTCATTCACACTGCCTGGACCAGAAAAGTAGCACTTCTGATTACCGGTAAGACGAAAATTTAAGGCATCTGAACCTTTTCAAAACTTTCGAGCTGCTTCTCGACCACTTCATCAGGCACGCCATGCACATTTTGGTAGCGCCCGTAACAATGGTGCAGCTCAACCGTGATGCCCTTTTTCTTAGCTTGATCAAGATAAAACTGGATTTCCCACTGACGACAAAAGGTATTGGAAACTATCACCGTCTTTCCCTGCCTCAGTAACCGGGTGGTTTCTGACTGGCACCATTGATGAGCCAGCTTAATGTCATCACGGTCATATTGGTAGGTTCCATCCTGATCGCAGAAGTACATATCGGCTTCCACTATGGCAGCGCCCGGTTGTTCAGATTGTATCTTCTTTGCAAGGGTGCTTTTGCCGGAGCCGCTAACGCCTCTTATCAGAATGAGTTTTTGCAATTTGGTTACCTGTTATCGATGGTTCGGTTCAGTATTATGCCACGATGTTCTTTAGTGCATAGTGTTCAATGTCGATCACACTCTGCGCTGAGAAGTGATTTATGTATCTATGATATTCTCAATTAGCCAGTTGATGCTGGCTTTATTGTTTCCTTCGTTGATGCGTTAAGTTTAGCCATTGAATTCAAACAGTAAACTTTACAAGTTCAATAATCAGTATGGTAAAATAGATGCAACAACTCTATAGAGGTGCAGCGATGCAAATCAAACAGATTGAGACAAAAGCTGATCATGAAGCAGCTTTAGCTCGTATTGATCAGTTATTTGATGCGGAACCAGACACGCCTGAAGGCGATGAACTGGAAGTATTAGCGACTTTGGTTGATGCCTTTGAGGAAGAGTATTATCCGATTGAATCGCCAGGCCCAATTGAAGCCATCAGATTGTTTGATTAAACAATATAGGCTGGCGAAATAGGACATTTAATCATACGCTTAGTACTTTCAGCATCAAACCATGAAACTCAACCCATACCTGACCAAAATAGAACAGGGCGACACTATAAACCTCGACCGTTTTATAGATTGTCTTCCATACTCAGATCCCCAGGAGTGGCGAAAGATTTATCAGGCCGTACGTGTACGTGGCGGTTATCAATTAACCATCATTGATAGCGACAGGCACCAGGCTTTATATTTACCGGAACTGACGGACAGAGTCAGCGCGTCCGGTCTTGGGCGCTCTCATGATTTTTCCTGTAGCTTCGCGCATATTCTGGTATTAAACCAGCATTGTTATTCTCAGATCCCGTTTGTGGTTGTTTCTGATGCTGACGGGTTTAAAACGCAAGGGAAGCTTGTTGGAAAGTGTGCAGTGATCATCGAAAACTGTGAAAACTTTTATCGTTTCCGGAAGTTTTTGTCGGCAATTGGGCAGTCGGATCTGGCTGATAGTTGCGATATCTTTTTTGGGGCAGGCAATCAGATTTGCGACCGCCTCAATCTTGCGTTTTTATCTCAGTATGACGTTATTTATTGCGCCCAGGATGTCGATTTAGGTGGCCTGATAACCTATCAAACTTTAAAGAACGCCCTTCCTCAATGTCAGTGGCTGGCTCCTGCTGACTGGGAAATTCATCGCAATAAATTTCAATTAGCGCCTAAAAACGCAAACCAGTTAGCTAAGGCGATTAAACTCGCGCGGGAGCTGAAACTCACTCAGGAAGCCGATTTAATGAACCAGACCCGCGCCTTTCTGGAACAGGAAGCCCTGCTACCGGAATTAACACAGGATTAAGTTATGCAAAACGACGCTATCGACAACCTGCTTATCAGCATTTCACGTCTGGTTGCTGTGGACTCTGCTGGAGTTGCCATTGCAGAAATAGATCTTCGCGAAGGTGGCATACTGATAGGCGGGGGAAATATCGGTAAGACCTCGATTCTTAATGCCATCCGGCTATTTCTGTTGCCGGAAGAAAACTTTAAAAACTCTGCAAAGAAATTTGGCTTTTCCGATAAAGAGGGAAAGTTTTTCTCCGATGATGAGAGCTTTGAACACTATTTTCCCAGCAACAGCAGCTTTTTAATTCTGGAATGTGACAACTATTTAGGCGGGCGCTTGCCACACTGCCAGATCCTTTACCGGGGCAGCACAGACAAGCTTGATTATCGCCGCATGTTCACCTCCCTGCGCTATGAGCAGATCCGCCACCTTTTCTGGGACGCAAACGCAGGTGAGGATGGGATTGGGGGCAGAGTCGATGGTTTAAGCCCGGCGAAAGTGCAAACCTTCCTTAAGCAGGAGGATAAGTACTTTAAAACCCTGATGCGCTCTTCGGCAATCAAAGAGGTGATTTACGCGAATCAGTTGCTTGATATTGATGCTATGCGCTTTTGCCTGTTCCCGCTCAGTACCACAAGTGATGCCGATGTAGATGCCTTCCGGGCATTGGTTCGTCTGTTGTTTGATATGAAGACAGGCTCGGATACGGTGCGTCTGGCGGTAGCCAATATTATCGAATCACAGAAGAAAGAGCGCAAAGATGAGCTCAATTTCGATATCGATGCCTTTATTGAACACAATGATGCGCTCGCCCGTCGTGAACGCTTGCTGAAAAATATCGAAAGTCTGCGCCCCGAGTTTGAGAAGCTGGCTGCCAGTCACCAGGAACTGCTCCGAAACAAAAATGCAGAAGATGACCTGATGCAGTATGCCATGATGGCGCAAAACCAGATTGGTAAGGACAATACTGAGCTGGGGACAGAAGAGACCCGGCTAAGCCTGATGGATGGCCGCGTCCGGGCTGCCCGTAATAAGCGTATCGATATAGAGAAAACACAGCTAGCCCTGGAAGGTGAACGAAAAGCGCTCAGTCGTCAGCAGAAAAAGCTGGATGACGTGGTGCAGAAAACTCAGCTGATTGTGAATCAGTATGACGAGTCGGACACCCTTGAGATTATTATCGAAGGTCACCGCGAGCATCTTAATGAGAAAAATGAGGAGCTGGAGCTCAAGTTAGATGCACAGAAACGCCAGGAAGATTTGCAGAATCTGAACAAGGAAATCAGCGGGCTTGAAGATATTGAGCTTCGTTTCCAGGCGTCGGTTGAAAAACAGGAATTTAAACTGTTTAACCAGTTGTCAGAATCCGTCTGGCTGAAGCTGGCAGCTGTAAACCCGGAAGTGGCAGAAGCGAATCCGGGGCGTGCTTTAGCGGAATCAGAAGTGCAGGCTATTGGCGACTTTACCGATCTGATTGAAGCTGATGAGCTAAGGTATGAGTTGTTCGGCGTAAAACTGGAGCCGGTATCACCGGATAAACGCGAGTCAGATCAAAGCCGGTTAGACAAGGTTCGTGAAGTGCTGGAAGTTAAGCGTAAGCGGGCGGCAGAAATCAGCGCCATGGATAAAGAGAGTCGCTTTGAGCAGGTTAAAACTATCTCGGCGCTTAAATCAGAAATCTCCCGCACTGAAGCTGAAATTGAGCTGCTTCAGGCCTGCAATAGCAATACTCAGCAGTTACATACCTGCAATGAAGAGTTGGATGCGATTGGAAACAAGCAGCAGGAACTGGTAAGGCAGCTTGAAAGCCAGCAGGAGGTTTTAGAGCAGGAGCTGCAAGCCTACAACGAACAAGAGCTGAAGGTAGCTGAACTTAAGTCCGGACTGGAGCAACTGAATCATTATCAGCTCTTAGCTAAAGCTCAGCTTGAAGCTCACGGTTTACCAAGCAGCAACTTTTCTGTGCTGCCAAACCCATCACTTGAACTTAGTAAAGAGGGTTTAGATTCCCGTATCGCCAGCTTGCAGTTAAAGCGTGAAGCGCGAACCGATCTGGTTGAAAAAATCCAGGACTTTGTCCGTAATCAGGTACTGGAGAATGATGATCAGTTGATGAGGTCCTATGTTGAGGATGAGTTGCTGGAACATGCGTTCGAACAGTTGCAGTCCCGCTATCAGGGGCTGGAAGAAGAGTTTGATATACTGCGTAAAAACTTCGTTGAGCATAAGCATTCTATTCACAGCATCATTAACGAGCTGAAAAATAACAGGGAAATGGTTCGTCAGTTTGAGCAGAGCATTAACCGTGCGTTTGCCGGAGTGACGATCAATGATCTGGCTCAGGTAGAAGCTCAGATTAAGGTTGAAGCGAGATTCAGTGATCTGGTGGGAGAGATTGAACATCTGGACACTCACTCAGATCAAAAGGCCTCAGAGCAGTTTATTGAACGTTTGAAAGCCTTCAGTCATAAGTTCTTCCCCGACGGAAAAGCTGCGCTGTTAACCATGGAGCAGATTGTGGCAGGTATTGCCTACCGGGTGAAAAAGCAGGGGCAGACCGGGTGGGAGAGTAAGTCGCAATCTACCTCAACCATTATGCTGATTAATCTGAAGCTGGTTGAAATCCTGCTTAGTCGCCTAAGAAACAAGGCTTGTACCACTCATTTCCCATTGATTATTGACGAAGGTGCCTCTGTCGATAGTTCGCAGTTTGATTGGTTGCTGCCGAACCTAAAGCAAGCGGGATTCAGGGTGCTTAGTGCATCGACGAACTCTGCATCCAGCGAAATTATCTTTAAATTCGGTCAGCATTTCCGCCTGGATGCCATGCGCACTGCCACCCCATATCATGCGGCCCGGACTATAGCCTTTACCGGTATGCCGGAGAGCTTTGTGGTGAAAGGCAGTACTCTGGACAGAGAGCAACTGGATATGTTTGGAGAGGAAGATGAGTGATCAACGACTTCTGACCATACCGACATTTGCCATTATGCTTGAGCACCATACCGTTATGCGTGATGTCATTCGTGAGATGGATGAAGCGGGTGAGCCTTATGTGCGTGAAGCTAAATTTGTGGGCAGGCTGCACCATTATATGCAGGGTCAGAGCAAGGAGAAGCGTAAACAGCTGCGCACCGCCTTCTCGACAGATAACCTGCTTTCAGCGCATATTCTGGTGGATAAAGATGAGTTTGGTGGGGAGAGCCGGCTTATTTTTGACCGTTCGGTCATTGGTGTATTCCGGCTGTTTGACCGTAGCCTGTTTCAGGATTTAACCGATGTGGCGTTGAAAACTCAACTGGGCGGCATACGTCTGCTGCTTGGTCAGCTTGAATCGGGCTCGCTCTTGTTTAGCGATGTAGAGCTTGATTACAAAGAGCTGATAGACGAGCTGTTTCATCGCTTGAGTGAACTGCTGAACAGTATCCGTCTGAATCTGGTTAAAATGCAGATGATTAATCAGGAGCTGAGTGAAGCCAGTGAGCAGGCCGCTAAGGCCGATAATTCCAGGGCGTTTTCTGTTCTTCAGCGCGAATCCATCGAAAAAATATCTCACCTGTTGTCCCGGCATATTTTGCCGACACGCCAGTTTCTGGATGAAAAGAGCCGTTTGAAAGATGGCCCTAACCTGTTCGAATGTCTGCAAGGTTTGCGCCGTCTGTTTGAAAAGCATCAGGATCACCAACGCGCAACAGCAATGCTGAGGTATGAAGTGAGTTTTAACAGCTTTCATTCTCAGATCAGTAAGGTTTCGCATTCGGTCGATCAGTTTTTAGCCCGTTCCAAAAAACGCCTTAAACAGTTTAACGCGATTGAAAATGCATTTGCTGAACTTTCAGAAGCATTGGATGCGACTCGTCACAACCTCAAGCGCAGACAGATTGACGGTCAGTTTGCCCGTGACAACGGAGCCTTTATGGGCTTAATGCAGCAGCCAAGGCCGAAGGTTCTGCGTATCAGCAGCTCTGAAGCTTATCTGAACAATGTGGTGAGTGATATTGAAGCCAGAGTGTCCGATCAGAATCTGTTTAAACAGAACCAGAATGTGGAGCTGGTTAGCTCCAAAGATGATTCCACCGAGCGCAGACTGGAGCGCGCAGAGCAGATTTATAATCTGGTCAGGCAGATGCAAATGACAGAGTATCAGGATCTGACGCTGGCCTTGCAGCGCCGGTTAAAAGAACATCTTCCGGGGTATCATTTTGTTGATCTGTTAGAAGGGCTCAACTTTGTGCTGCGCAGCAATGAGATGCTAGACGGGCATGCAGTAAAAGTGACCAACTTCCAGCGCCGCCTGGTACAGGATGAAACCGTTTATCTTTATCGTAGAATTCGAACTGAGAGAGTGAAGTAATGAATACGGCTTTTTCACAAATCAATATGGCAAAAAGCCAGCAGATATACGCCACCTTTGTGAACGGTAAGGTGATAACAAAGCAGGTGTACGATATCTACCAGCAGGCTTTTACAGACAGCCCCCTCTACACAGAGCTGTACACAAATCTTGATCACTTTACCCAGCTCTACCTGCACATTGGCTACAACCTTAACTTTAATGTTGAAGGTGAGTTTTTCTATATTAGCCGCAGTGAAGCCGAGGAAGATGCGGATACCAACGCAACTAAGATCCAGGCGATGTTATTGATCATTGCGCGCTACTGGGTAGACAAAGGTTTTGACCTTGACGATCTGGCAACGCCTGTCATTGGCCTGGGCCGAACTGCTCTTGAAGAAATTGCAGAGCAAACTATTTACAATGATATCCGTCAGGCTATTGGAATAGAAAACTGGGATAAGGCAATAGCCTATCTTGCTGACAGGAACTTCTTATATCTATGCGGTGATAAGCATTATGTTCTGAGCTCCGCAGGTATGCACTTTTTGAATTTGCATGTGGAGAAGTATTCCGAAGAGCTTTGATGTATTCAACTAGTATTTGATTGCTGGTAGTTTCATTGGTTTTCGCCGCGGTTATATGTCGGAACAAACCTCCGTTCATGACTAAACTAAATATATCAGTTGCATTCCGACCGGAGGAAGCCATGACCAATATCCGAATTCTTCAGGGGGACATTACCCGCGCAAGTGTCAGCGCGATTGTGAATGCTGCAAACTCCAGAATGCTGGGGGGAGGCGGTGTTGATGGTGCCATTCACCGGGCGGCGGGACCTAAGCTGCTTGAGGCCTGCTATCAGGTTCCGGAAGTGAATGGGGTGCGTTGTCCGGCTGGAGAGGCTCGGATCACTCCGGCGGGTGATCTGAATGCCGATTATGTGATTCATACTGTCGGGCCGATATATCATTCCGATCCGTCTCCGGCAGAAACTCTGGCTTCGGCTTACCGCTCTTCACTGTATCTGGCTCTGGAAAATGGGTGTGATTCTGTTGCATTTCCGGCTATTTCCTGTGGGGTGTATGGTTATCCGCTGCATGAGGCGGCTCAGATTTCTCTGGATGTTTGCAGGGAGTCTAAGTTTAAGGATATCGATATTTATTTTTATCTTTTTGATCATGAGATTAATCAGGTTTGGCAGAAAGCCTACGGTTATTCGGATGAGTAGATAGAAGAAGTCGCCACAACTACTCGTTTCATTTTTAGCTAAACAGTTCGTCATTCCCATGAAAATGGGAATCTGCTCAAGGCGTGTTGTAGAGTAAAAGGTTATTGCGGACTCTACAGCACCCAGCTTCGCTTTTTTTATGCTATTTTCCAGTGAGATCCACCTGCCTAGCCACTTCTATTAAGCGTATCTTGCTTGCTCTAGTCTCTATTGTAGTGTGGAAATCTGTATCCCATTCAACTGACTAAATCTGCGCCTTTCCCATCTGGTATGTCAGTCGGTAATTCAGTATCTTGGTTAATAGATAATCATGATGATTACCAGGCGGAGCCAAGGGAGGGCGTATGTATACCATTCAAATGATGATTTGGGTATTGCTGCAGATGTGGGCGATCCTGTTCCTAAAGGAATTGCTGTTTGCGCCAATATCGACTGAAGAAGAGTGATCAGCCATCCATTTATTGGCAATAAATATCTATAGAACGGCGAGTATTTATCAGCTCAATCAGATTTATCAATACGCAAATCTGCCGTTACTTCAAAATTGATCGCAATCAATTGTGACCAGAAATCGGTGTGCGATACTCCACAGACTTTATCTAGTGAGCCTTTGGGCTGAAAGTGAATCAGGTGAGAGTCCTGGACTGTACCCGCAACTGTAAATAGCATCGCCACTAACGAATGCCATAAGTCAGAACCTGCTAGATGTGAATTCATATTGCTTACGATCTGGGCGGGAGCACTCAGAAGTGGTTTCTGATAATTTCTCAAACTCTTCCCAGCGCAGTTCAGATATTTTGTCGGGGAAGATATGCATATTGTAGATGGCGTACTAAGTATGCCGGTTCTGGCTGCCGGAGCCGCAATCACTATTGGCGGATCATATCTCGGTCTGCGCCAGCTCACTGACAGCAAGATCCCACAGGCAGCAGTACTTGCAGCATGTTTCTTTGTGGCTTCTCTGGTTCATATTCCCATCGGGCCTTCCAGTGTTCACCTTATATTTAACGGATTGATCGGTCTTCTGTTGGGCTGGAGTGCTTTTCCCGTAGTTTTGATTGGTCTTGTTCTTCAGGCTGTATTCTTTGGCTTTGGTGGAATCCTGGTGCTTGGCGTCAACACCATGAATATTGCCGTTCCGGCGGTTTTAGTTGGTGTGCTTCTCAGACCTTATATGGATAAATGGTCACCTTCAGTGGTTGGCTTTCTGGCTGGCTTTGGCTCGGTATTTCTTACCAGCCTGATGGTTGCACTGGTGCTTGTACTGTCCGGTGATGTATTTATGAATAGTGCTTCTCTGGTTATTATCGCCCACTTGCCGCTGGCTGCACTGGAAGGTGTGATTTTCGCGTTTACATTAAAATTGCTTAAGAAAAGTCGCCCGGAACTAATGAGTGTCCGGGGTTAAGAGAGTTGTAGAAAATGACTAAGTTATTATCAAAATTTGCCGGTTTAATGCTTCTTATTTTATGTACTCTAAGTGTGAGTTTATCGGCTTATGCTCACAAGATCCGTATGTCTGTGTATCCGGAAGAAAGTTATATCGAAGGTGAGGTTTATTTTGTTGGCGGTGCTAATCCAGCCGGGGCTGGCGTTAAAGTTCAGCTATTGAAAGACGGTAAAGTTGTCGGTACGGCAGTTGCTGATGAAGAAGGCTTCTTTACCATAGATCCTGTAGTGCCGGATTCCTATTCAGTTCGTGGCGATGGTGGTCAGGGCCACGTTGCTTACTATGAACTATGCACGATATTCTTGGCGGGATAGGCTATATCCTTGGCCTGTTCGGGCTTCTGGTTCTGGTCAGAAACAGAAAAACGGCACAGGCATGATAGAAGGGGTTTTATCAGGCAACGTAAAAGCGGGCAGTGCTGAGTATGGACTAGCACATACCCGGATCCTGCTGGCGATATTTATGATCGTCGCTATTGTGCTGTCTGCTAATCCGCTCTCTTTTGCTGGTTACTTTATTCTTGCCTGTCTGCTCTGGCTGAAAAGTCCTATGGGCTTTGCCACTGGCCTGAAGCGCCTGCTTATTATCGATAGCGTTGTACTGCTTACCATTTTGCCTCTGCCTTTCAATTACGTCGGCGATCAGGTGATTCACTGGGGGCCTCTGGTACTTTCAGAGCCGGGAGTGGTTAAGGCGCAGGAGATCTTTTTCAAAGCTTCGCTTTCCGCCATGCTAATGATGACGCAGTGCAGCGGTATTTCCGGACTGGAACTGACTAAAGCGCTTTGTGTGCTCAGAGTGCCGACTAAGTTTATTCTGCTGCTGCAGTTTAGTATCCGCTATATCAGTGTGATGCAGCAGGAGATAGCAAGCATCCGCTCTGGAATGAAAGCACGCGGTCTGGGATGCGGCCCAAGGTTACATGTCTGGCGCAGCTACGGCTATATGTTTGGTATGCTGTTGGTAAGAGCGCTGGCACGGGCAGACCGTATCTGGCTTGCCATGAAGTGTCGTGGATACAGTGGTCATTTTCCCGTATCAAAAGGAGAACAGAGCCAGTTATTTGATCGCTCAGCAATGTTATTTCTGTTCCTGACGCTGGTGGTTTTCTCGATGGATATTTTGGCTGTCTGGCCCGTTAGATAGTGATTTTTGGAAAAGATTAAGTGAATAAACTGATAGAGCTGAAAGGTATCTCCTACCAGCGTTCAAACGGACAACAGTGTGCCGACGCATTAGACTTTTCCCTGAGCAAAGGGGACAGGGTCGCCATTACCGGCAGTAACGGCAGCGGAAAGAGTACGCTTTTACAGATAATTCTCGGACTGCTTCAGGATGTGAAAGGTGAAGTGATTCTGTTCGGGAATAGCTGCAAGTCGGATAAAGAGTTTGCAAAGTTCCGCACCCGGTTAGGTCTGGTGTTTCAGGACCCGGATGATCAGCTGTTTTCTCCTACGGTGATAGAAGATGTCTGCTTTGGCCCCATCAATCAGGGGTACAACCAGAAAGAAGCGGAAGAGATGTCGATGAAAACCCTCAAAGATCTGGGTATTGAGCATCTGGCTCACAGCGTAAGTTACCGCCTTTCCGGCGGTCAGAAAAGACTTGCTGCACTGGCGAGTGTGCTGGTAATGAAGCCGGAAGTGCTGTTGCTTGATGAGCCCACCAACGGCCTTGATGACAAAAACTACCAGCTGTTTATCGACATAGTAAACCGGGTAAATTTGCCTATTATTCTTGTCAGCCATGACGAGAAACTTCGCAAAACGCTGACTGATACGGAATATCGTCTGCACGAAGGAAAACTGATTTTAGAACAACAACCGGCCTAAAGCTGAGAGAGAAAAAATGAAAAGATTAAGACATTACACTCAGGGAACCGCGATAGTACTGAGTTGCTTTGGCTCAGTGGTTGAACAGAAACGTTACAACGAACTGCAGCGCAAAGTGGAAGAGCGCTATCCGAACTGCGAAGTGAGAATCGCTGTGAGTTCGCGCATGGTAACCAAAAAGCTGGCAGCAAGCGGTGAAGAGTATCTGAACCTGCCGTCTGTGCTTGCGGCGCTGGATCTGGAAGGCTATCAGCGCATTCTGGTGGTTTCCTGCTATCTGTTCCCGACAGATGAACATAAGCAGGTAGAGTTGATTGTTGAGGGTTTCCGAAACTTCTCGCTTTCCGCTATCGAATACACTCCGGCGATTATTCACCATACGCACAGAGCGAATGATCTGCTTTCTGCGCTAAACGGACGCTTTGAAACCGGCAGTGATATTAACCTGTTTATCCATCACGGTGCACCATATCTGGACAACGCCGGGCATCAGGCAATCAGCTACTGCGATACTCTGCTTTCACAGCTTTCAGAGAAAAACATCTCCTGTTCACTGGAAGGCGCAATGCCGTTCGATCTGCTTGTAACGGCTCTGAAGAGAAGAATAGAGCAGGGTGAAAGCGATGCTAAACCTCAGCTAAGAATCATCCCAATGCTGCTGGTATCGGGTAATCACTTTATCAAAGATATGACAGAGATTAAGGCTCAGCTTTCCGAGCTTTGTGATGTGGCAATCGCAGAAGGTGAGAAGGGTGAAGCGTTTAACCTGCTTTCTCTGCCTGAGCTGACGGATATTATCTTCACTCAGATTGAGCAGGGACTGGTAAGACTGAAAACTCCGCCAGAGGAGTGTTAAGCACTTAGGCAAACTTTCATAGCTAAACGGTGTAAACGTTTTCACTTTAATGGTATAAAGAAGCCTGTTCTGGATTCCCTGACAGGCTTTTTTTATGTCTGAGACACTGATACCTAATATTGAACTCTTTATTTCGGCAATTGACCCTTTTAGCAGGCTGCCTCAGGCACTGCTGGATCGCGTTACTTCAACAATCAAAATCATCTATCTGGCAAAAGATGAAGTCATTCCTCCGGCAAAATCGGAAGATGACAAGTATCTGTACATTGTCAGAACCGGTGCGGTGGAGCAGCGGTTAAGTGATGGTGCGTTAAGAGGGCGACTGGAAGAGGAGGATGTATTTGGTTTTAGTCTGTTTTCCGACTCTGAAACCCGCTATGAAGTAAAAGCGATGGATAACTCTCTGCTGTATCTGGTGCCTTCAGAAACCATTTACCATATTCAGCAGCAGTATCCGGAATATGCCGAGCACTTTACCGCGAAGCCTGAAGACCGGATTCGTTCAGCGGTTGAATCTACCTGGAGTGACTTAAATAGCAGCTCCTTTTTCAATACGGTGGGGCAGGTAGCCAGTCAGCGCTTTACTCAGGTTGAGCAGAATAAATCTATCCGCGAACTTGCTCAGATTATGCGGGAAGAGAAAACCCGTTGTGCCATGATACTGGACAACGGGCAGCTTACCGGTGTAATGACGGATGCCGATATGACCTACCGGGTCGTTGCCGAAAATCTGGATACGGACCAGCCCATTCACAGCATAATGAGTCCGGCACCTACCACTATTTCCCCTGACCAGACCGTCTTTGAGGCGGCAATTGCTATGATGGAGCAGCATATTAAGCACCTGCCAGTGGTGAAAGATGGTCAGGTAATTGCACTGCTTTCCCTGCATCAGTTATTTCAGAATCACAGAATGCAGGCGATTTATCTGATCGACAAAATTAAGAAATCCAGAAATGAGGAAGAGCTTGCCAGCTTTATGCATGAGCGTGACCGGATTTTTCAGGAACTGGCGAATGATAAGGTTCCGGCGGATCTGATTAGCACGATTCTGAGTACCATTATGGATGCGGTGAACCAACGTCTTATCGATATTGCCATTGAACGCCTTGGGCCTGCACCCTGCGAATTTGCCTGGATTGTTTCCGGATCTCATGCCCGCAAAGAAGCGCATATTCTTTCCGATCAGGACAGCGGCATCATTATGTCTAACGGTGCCACGCCAGGTGATAAGTTCTACTTCCGTCATCTGGCGATGATAGTGACAAAAGGCATGGCTCAGTGTGGTTACGAGCTCTGCTCCGGCAAGTTTATGGCTGTGACGCCAAAGTGGTGTCAGCCATTGTCGGTATGGCAGGAGTACTATAAAAAATGGATTAAAAGTCCGGAATATGAGCGCCTGCTGAACCTGAGTGTATTTCTGGATATCAGAGTCATCTACGGTAAAAAAGAGTTTGGTGACACCCTTTCACAGGGTTTTAAAGAAATGACGTCACAGCGTCACTTTCTTGCTAAGTTGATCAGAGATGCCGCTGAAAACCGGACACCTTTAGGCGTATTCCATAACCTTGTATTAACCAAAAACGAGAACAATGAGAAAGCGTTGAATATTAAGCGTTATGGGATAAATATCATTGTAGATTTAGCCCGTATATTCGCTTTGTCTGCAAAATCGGATGCCTGTAATACGCGCGAAAGGCTGATTGAAGCTCATAAGGCTGACCTGATAACAGAAGCCACATTAAAAAATGTTCTCAGTGCCTATAATTTCCTGAACAGTTTCCGCTATTCCTATCAGGTTGACCGCCTGAATAAAGGCGAGATCCCGGACAACAACATCAACCCGGACTACTTCGGCAGTTTTGAGCGCAAACATATCAAGGATGCATTCCGCCTTATTGATGACTGGCAGCAGTCGGCCAAAATGAGGTTTAACTGATGCTGAAATTTTTCCGTCAGCGGGACTGGTTAAAAGAGCTCGAAACCACACGCAAACAATGCGCCAGCAAGTCTCTGCCGGATCTAGTGTATGAGCACCTTTCAGCACCGCTTCCGGATAAGAGTACGCCTTTGGATAAACTTTCCTATCTGGTGGTGGATTTTGAGACCACAGGGTTTGACCCGGACAATTGCGACATTATCAGCATGGGATGGATAGAAGTGTCACAGATGCAGGTGGACTTTGCCTCTTCTGAGCACATTTACGTCAGCAACAGTGAGAATATCAACCACCAGACCGCGGTGGTGAATCATATTGTTCCGCAGATGGTTGATACGGGTGTGACTCTTGAAGAAGCCGTTAATCTGCTGCTACAAAAGGCGCAGGGCAAGGTGCTGGTTGCGCACGGGAAGGTAATTGAAAAAAGCTTTCTGGATTTTTATGCCAGAAAAGAGCTGGACATTCCTGAACTGCCGCTACTCTGGATTGATACTCTGAGGTTCGAGCAATGGCGCTCGCTGGAGAAGGGCACTAAATTTGGCCAGGACAACCGTCTTTCTTCTGTCCGGCAACAGTATAACCTTCCTCAGTACGCCACTCATAATGCGCTTATCGATTCCATTGCAACGGCGGAGTTGTTACTGGCTCAGATTGCTCATACTTACCGGGATAAAAAGCCGGAGTTCGGGCATTTATTCAAGGTAAGTCAGTAATTATATTGAACGACTAAAAAACATTCAGTTATGTAAACAATAGAGCTAAAATTGTAAAGCCTTAGTTATTGTATGGTGAATAAAGCTATTTACTATACAAGTCAAATAGCTGCATCTATGCATAATCTTTACAGGTCCGACCGGATCCCATACTATCAGGCTGTACCTTTTTTCCATTTACGTGGAAAAGCACTCCAATAAAAATCAATTTTATTAAGGTCAAATAAATGAAAAGGATATTCACGAAAGTGACGTGCGCACTGATGCTGGCGGGCTCTTTTGCCGTAAATGCTGCTGATAAAGTGCTTAAGATAGGTCTGACTCAGGACCCGACTAACCTCAACCCTGTACTGATGCAAGGCGTATACGCAGAATCCCTTGCCGGTAATATGTTTGATACCCTGATTGGCTTTAAAGAGAGCGCTAAGAAAGCTGAGCCTCTTCTTGCTGAATCATGGGACATTTCTGAAGATGGTAAAACTTATACCTTCCATCTGCGCAAAGGCGTTAAATTCCATAACGGGCAGCCTCTTACTTCTGAAGATGTAAAATACACTTTTGAGATTACTCTTGATGAGAAAAACGCTTCTCCTAACCGTGAATTCTTAAAACCAATTCAGGCTATTGAAACACCTGATGCGCACACTGTTGTGCTAAAGCTTGATGCGCCATCGGCTCCTTTCCTGCTTGCACTGGCAAACCCGACTCTGGGTATTCTGCCTGCGAAAGCGCTGAAAGAGATGGGTATGGAAGGTTTTGACCGTAACCCAATTGGTACCGGTGCATTCAAATTTGTTGAAATGGTTCCGGATGACCACATCACGCTTGAAAAGAACAAAGACTACTTTGTTGCTGAGCCTAAGCTGGACAAAGTGGTATTCCGTCCGATCCCTAAACTGGAAGTCATGTCTGCTGAGCTTCAGGCTGGTGGTATTGATATCGCATTCGAACTTTTGCCTCAGGATCTTCAGCGTCTTGAAAACGATGGCCTGAACATTCAGAGCGTTCCTGGTCTGACGCTTCGTTACATCGGTTTCTCAACTAAGAACCTTCCGTTCTCTGACGTAAGATTCCGTAAAGCGGTATACCACGCAGTGCCATTTGAGCAGGCGATTCCGGGCATCTTTAAAGGTGCAGGCGAACGCGCTTACTCATGGATCCCTGTTGGTGTCGTGGGCGATGACATTGAATATATGAAGTCAAAAGCGCTGAACTTCGATATGAAGAAGGCTCAGGAGCTGATTGCTGAAATGAAGGCAGACGGCACGCTGAAAGATGGCTTCGAGTTTGATATCTACTCACCAGGCGATCCGGCTCGTAAGCAGGTGGCAACAGTACTGAGTACTCAGCTACGTTCACTTGGCCTTACTGTAAATGTTCAGACTCCTGAGTGGAGCAGCCTGTTCCCTAAACTGAAAGCAGGTGACTGTGACATGTACGTAATGGGCTGGGGTTCTGTGCCAGATCCGGACCGCTGGACATACCGTCTGTTTACGCCAGACTCTACGATGAACTTCTCAAAGTATGACAATGCTGAAGTCACTGCTGCACTTGAAAAAGGCCGTACGCTGAGCGACCCGGCTGCACGTGCACAAGCGTACCAGACTGCAATGCGTCAGGCTCTGACTGAAGACTACATCCACATTCCGCTGGTGTGGCTGAAAACTGTGACAGGCACAAGCGCGAAAGTGAAAGATTTCACTCCATCACCACAGAAGTATATTCACCTGGTGACCTGGGAGCGTAATGTAGACCTAGCTGACTAATATCAGCGGTCATTCCTGCGAAGGCAGGAATCTGCCTAAATTGCGTTGTGAAGCCAGAGGTTACGTTTGAGTTTACAACGCGCAGTTAGTCGATCCCGGATAATGGCTTCGCTATTTCCGGGATGACGACGCTGTCATATAGGAGGTTGTCGTCATTCCTGCGAAGGCAGGAATCTACTCAAATCGCGCCGTAGAGTTAAAGGTGACTTTGAATTTTAAGCGCGTATAAAACAAATCCCGGATTGTTACTGAGTTAACATCCGATACAAAAGGTGGACCTTCCCTCATTTTCCAGAACCTTTTCGGTTTACCTAAAACACTTTTAAAGCATTAATTATTAAAGGATATCAAGGTGCTAAATTACGCATTAAGACGATTGCTGCTCTTAATACCTATGCTGATTTTTGTCTCCATTTTTGTATTCGCCATTATCAAGCTAACGCCGGGTGACCCTTCGGCAATGCTGCTTGGCGATCAGGCGACAGAAGAAGCCATCGCAGCGGTTCACGAAAAATACGCGCTGGATAAGCCGCTTCCGGTTCAGTATTTCAAAATGATGCAGAACTTCTTTACCGGAGAGCTGCAGTCTATTTTCTACAAAGATAACGTACTCTCGTTTGTTCTGGCCCGTATGCCTGCAACTCTGGAGCTCGGTTTTCTTGCCCTGCTTATCGCCGTTGTGGTTTCCATTCCGGTGGGGATCATCTCTGCGGTAAAACGTAATTCCTGGTTCGACTACACGGCCATGTCTCTGGCGATGTTCGGTGTCTCTATCCCGGTATTTTTCAGCGGTATCCTTTTAATCTACTTCTTCGCAGTTTATCTGAAGGTGCTACCGGCTTCGGGTTATGGCGGACATTTCTGGACGGTGGAAGGCTTCCGTCACATGATCCTTCCTGCGTTATCGCTCTCTTTTGTTCTGATGGCCTCAACCACGCGTCTGACCCGTTCAGCCATGCTGGAAGTTATCCATCAGGATTACATCCGTACTGCGCGTGCTAAGGGCGTAAGTGAAAGAATGGTGGTGCTCTACCACGCATTCCGCAATGCGCTTATCCCGATTACCACCAATATCGGTAACCAGATTGCACGCCTGTTCGCCGGTGCGGTATTAACGGAAACCGTATTCGCCTGGCCGGGTGTCGGCCGTCTTGCCGTGAATGCTATCTTCCGCCGAGATGAACCAATGGTATTTGGTTGTGTACTGCTGATGGCGATTGTTTACGTCGTGGTTAACCTGATTGTTGACCTTATCTACGGCCTGATGAATCCACAGATTCAGTACGATTGAGGTAAGTGAAATGTTGTTACCTTTGATTATTATCAATCTGTTGTTACTGGCTTTTTTTGCTCCCGAAGTATTGAGTAGTCAGGATGCGACTATCTCTTATGCGTTGTTTGCCGGTTTAACCATTTTCCTGGTACTTATCTTAGTGCGAAGCCGTCGCCGTGAAGCGGCCCAGATCCCTGGTACAAGTTCAGCAACTACGCTGATGCTGAAGAAGCTTAAGCGCGATAAAGCGGCTATGGGCGGCCTTATTGTCGTTACTATTCTGGCTTATGCTGCCATTTTGGCGCCGTTTATTGTGCCTGTAGATCCGCTGACGATTGACTGGGGCGCACTGTCTCAGGGACCAAGTTCTGCCCACTGGCTGGGTACCGATGACCTTGGCCGTGATACCTTATCCCGCACCATTTACGGAACCCGTATTGCACTGGGCATTGGCCTGTTGGCGGTACTTCTGAATACCGCAATGGGGACAACCCTTGGTCTGCTTGCCGGTTACTACGGCGGGAAAACCGATAACGTTATTATGCGCTCTCTGGAGTTCTGGAATGCGATTCCGTTTATTTTGATGGCGATTGCTCTGATGGCGGCACTGGGAACTGGGCTATTTAACCTTGTGCTGGTGGTGAGCCTGACCGGTATTCTTGAGTTTGCCCGTATTATCCGTGGTGACTCGCTTCTGCTTCGTGGTGCTGACTATGTTAACGCCGCGCGCGTGATGGGTATTCCTGACAGCCAGATTATCCGCCGTCATATTTTGCCTAACTGCCTGGCACCGACCATTGTTATGGCAACTCTGCGTGTGGGTGAAACCATTCTGACCATTGCCGGCCTGTCCTTCCTTGGTCTGGGCGTGCAACCGCCAACGCCAAGCCTTGGCGCTATGCTGGCAAGCGGACAGCAGTTCCTGCATCAGAATATCTCCATGTCTCTGGTCCCTGGTACCGTAATCCTGCTGATCGTTCTGGCCTTTAACCTGTTTGGTGATGGCTTGCGTGATGCGCTTGACTCAAAAATTACTCACTAGGAGATCTTCAGTGGAAAAAGTATTAGAAATTAAAGATCTGAGAACCAACTTCTACACCGATGAAGGTGTGGTCCGTGGTTGTGACGAAGTGAGTTATACCGTTTACAAGGGTGAAACGCTGGCTGTTGTGGGTGAGTCCGGCTCGGGTAAGTCGGTAACTTCACTGTCGGTGCTGGGTCTGATCCCAAGTCCTCCGGGCAAAATTGAAGGTGGTGAAATCTGGTTTAACGGCAAGAATCTGCTCTCTCTTTCAGATAAAGAGATTCAGTCGATTCGCGGTAACGATATCGCCATGATCTTCCAGGAGCCGATGACATCACTGAACCCGGTTATTCCGGTAGGTCGCCAGATTGCAGAGTCTATCCTTCTGCACCAGCCGGGCACCAGCAAAGCGCAAGCGCGTAAGCGTGTGATTGAGCTGCTGGGTCAGGTGGGGATCTCTGCACCGGAATCCCGTGTGGATGAATATCCGCATCAGCTTTCTGGCGGTATGCGCCAGCGTGTCATGATTGCCATGGCGCTGGCCTGTAATCCGGCTCTGCTGATTGCCGATGAGCCGACCAGTGCGCTGGATGTAACCATTCAGGCTCAGATCCTGCGCCTTATCGATGATCTTAAACAGCAGCTTGGTATGGCAGTGATTATGATTACTCACGACTTAGGTGTTGTAGCTGAAACCGCTGACCGTGTGGCTGTGATGTACGCAGGTAAAATCGTGGAATACGGTCATGTGAATGATATTTTCGATGATCCTAAGCACCCGTATCTGGTTGGCCTTAAACGCTCTATGCCAACGCTTGATACAGACAGTGATGATCTGTACGCCATCCGCGGTATGGTGCCAAATCCAACTCAACTGCCGGAAGGTTGTAAGTTTGCACCCCGCTGTGATCAGTGCATGTCGCGCTGTGAAAAAGAAGAGCCGCCGGTGACGCATTTCTCAGATGGTCACTATGCGCGTTGCTGGCTGTATCAATCAGAGGAGACATCGTTATGAGCCGTACACCTGTCTTAAAGGTTGATGATTTAAAGGTTTGGTTCCCTCAGCAAAAAGGCATACTCAAGAAGACGGTCGGCCACGTAAAAGCGGTTGATGGTGTTTCATTTGAGATCTACAAAGGCGAGACTTTTGGTCTGGTTGGTGAATCCGGCTGTGGTAAGACTTCCGTAGGTAAGGCTATTGTTCGCCTGAACCCGATAACTCATGGTTCGGTTGAATTGCACGGTACTAATATCGCCAATCTCAGCATGAAAGAGATGCGCGAATTCCGCTCCGTGGTTCAGATGATTTTCCAGGACCCGTTCTCTTCACTGAACCCGCGAATGACGGTTGGGGATATTATCGGTGAGGCGGTCCGCTTTTATCGTCCGAACTCAGATATTCATGCTGAAATAGTCAGCTATATGGAACAGGCCGGACTGCGTAAGGAATATCTGCAAAGATATCCGCACCAGTTTTCAGGTGGTCAGCGCCAGCGTATCGGTATAGCCCGGGCGTTAGCATGCCAGCCAGAGATTATCGTAGCCGATGAGCCGGTATCAGCACTGGATGTGTCCATTCAGGCGCAGATCATAAACCTGCTTAAGTCTTTGCAGCGTGATTTAGGGCTATCCTTTCTGTTTATTGCCCATGACTTGTCTGTCGTGAAGCATATTTCGGACAGAGTAGGGGTAATGTACCTTGGTAATATTGTGGAGATCAGTCCGTCCAAAGAGCTGGACAGAAACCCGCTGCATCCCTATACCCAGGCTCTTATCGGAAGTGTGCCGGTAACGCACCCAAGCCAGCGCCGTTCAAGGCAGCCGCTAACGGGTGAGGTTCCTTCTCCTATGGAAACCTTTACCGGCTGTAAATTCTGCAAACGCTGCCCGGTAGCAACCGACAAATGCCGCAGTGAAATTCCTGTGCTGCGTGAGGCTGAGCCGGAACACTGGGTTGCCTGTCATCAGGTTGAGATAAGCTAGCTGCCAACGTTTGTCATAAGGCCTGCTCATTGCATAAGTGAGCAGGTCTTTTTTTTTGAGGTAATAAGAGACTTAAAGCGTTTGTTACTTAAATGTTTCGTGCTGCTTAAGGGTTAATGATCCAAATTGGTGCGATGCTCGAATCTTGTGCATTGCGTTGTTGGTAATATATTCTTCTGGTAAGGGTTTATTCGCTTCGGAGTGAAACAAACCAACAAACATGCCTTATTTGGAGTTATTTTATATTGTTGCTCATGTTGGCGTTATTATTGCAGTGATAACAAGAGGAAACGCAACACAACATATTAAAACTTAAATGGATAACAATATGGCAATAATTATCGACTTTTTAAACAGTATAATCTGGAGTCCTGCTCTGATTTACTTGTGCTTAGGTGCTGGACTGTACTTTTCTATCAGAACCCGTTTTATGCAAGTCCGCGGCTTTAAAGAGATGCTAAACCTGATGTTTAAAGGTGAGAAATCACCGGCAGGTATCTCGTCATTCCAGGCACTTGCAATGTCACTTTCTGGCCGTGTAGGTACAGGTAATATTGCAGGTGTAGCAACTGCTATCGCATTTGGTGGTCCGGGTGCGGTTTTCTGGATGTGGATGGTGGCATTTTTAGGTGCTTCTACTGCATACGTTGAATCGACGCTTGGTCAGATCTACAAAGAAAAAGATGACAGCGGTCAGTACCGTGGCGGCCCGGCTTACTATATCGAAAAAGCTATGGGTCAGAAGTGGTACGCATGGATTTTTGCAGTAGCGACTGCAGTAGCGACGGGCCTTTTCCTACCGGGTGTTCAGGCGAACAGTATCGCCTCTGGTATGGAAAACGCGTGGGGCGTAGCTCCTGCAATTACAGCCGCTATCATTGTGCTTGGTCTTGGTTTCATTATCTTTGGTGGCGTAAGACGTATCGCAGCTTTTGCTGAGATTGTTGTACCTTTCATGGCGCTGGCATACATCATGATTGCAGTGGTTATCGTAGGCATGAACGCTTCTATGATCCCGGATATGATCAAACTGATTATCAGCAGCGCTTTCGGCTTAGATGCCGGTTTTGGTGCAATGATTGGTATGGCGATTCAGTGGGGTGTTAAGCGCGGCGTTTATTCAAACGAAGCAGGTCAGGGTACCGGTCCACACCCGGCAGCGGCTGCAGAGGTTTCTCACCCGGCCAAACAGGGTTATGTACAGGCGTTCTCTGTTTACATCGATACTCTGTTTGTTTGTACTGCGACGGCATTTATGCTGATTTCAACCAACAGCTATAACGTTCACGGTGCAGACGGCACTATGCTGGTAGAAGGACTAGCTGGAGTAGCGGCAGGCCCTGGCTTTACTCAGGCAGCAGTAGAATCTGCTCTGCCAGGCTTTGGTGCCAGCTTTGTTGCATTAGCACTGCTGTTCTTCTCATTCACAACCATGCTTGCGTATTACTACATGGCTGATTCCAATATCGCCTACATCAACCGCACAGCACACCGCCCATGGCTGACTTTCATCATGAAGGTGCTGTTCCTGGTGTCTGTTGGTTACGGTACAGTTCACAGCGCTGGTGTTGCATGGGGTCTTGGTGATGTGGGTGTTGGCCTGATGGCATGGCTGAATATTGTTGCTATCCTTATTTTGCAAAAGCCTGCTCTGGCATGTCTGAAAGACTACGAAGAGCAGAAGAAAGCTGGCCTGAACCCAATCTTTGATCCTGAAAAGCTTGGCATTAAGAATGCAGACTTATGGAAAGAAATTAAGAAGCGTAATGAAGACGCAGCAAAAGGAAACAAACCTCAAGGCGAAGCAATTCCGGTAGAGAATGTAAGCTAAAAGGTAAGTTAGTATCGTCACAGATGCTTTACGATAAATGGCCTGCTGAAAAGCAGGCTATTTTTTTACTTCCGAATCCTTTCTGCCAGTTCCAGCAGATGTTCAGTCGCCTCCATATGCTGAGGATAATCACTGAACTTTAGGCGTTGTTCTGGCGTCATTTCAAAAAGCTCACTTTTCACGGCCCAGAACAGGCTGGTAGTACGAAGCATAGCTTTCAGGGGCTTACACACTTCAAACTCGTACACGTCTTCAAGGTTTGCCAAAAGCAGTGCTTTTTCCTCTTCACTGTTTATCGGTTTTGCAAGTGCTTGTTTAAGTTTCAGATAACGGTTGCTGGAGGTTAGCTTCTCCATTATTGGCGGATTATCAGCAGCCAGTTCATCCAGCCTGCTCTTTATCACAGACAACCAGTGCTCCTTGGTCACTTGCTCGTCGGTAGTATTGGCAAAATCGGTACGGATCTTTTTTTCAATCGCCGCCTGAGACTCCATAAACACAGTTCGCACCTGCTGGAAAGGTAGCTGATACTCTTTACACAGTTCAATAATCAGAGCATGGAAGCCGTTACCCGGAAGGTGGGTTCTTTCTTTGAAAAGTGTGAGTGCGTGTTCTTGTTCTGCGGTGAGCTCGCTCATATGGCTGGCGTTCCTTATTTTGTCTGCCTAATTTTGGGGGGCATCATACTTTGATTTTTGTTAATCATAAAATACTGCAACCCAAATAGTAACCTCATCAACAGAAGTCCCCAGCACTCTATGCCTGACATGGGCTTCAATATTAAGGTAGTCACCTTTCCGCAAGGTAACTAGCTCCCCATTTTCAAACTCAATAATTCCTTGCCCGGACAGTACAATAATCCACTCACTTTCATCCTGATCATACCAGCCGGTTTCCGGTGAACTCTGCCCGTGAGAAATAATGCGCTCAATCCGGATGCTGTCCGTTGTGACGATATCTTCAAATATTTCGTCGGGGATACTGGTCGGAATGTCTGAAAAAATATTTGGCATCTGTTTGCTAACCTCTTTGTTAACCGGATAACTAAAAGCATAGAAGCTTGGGAGAGAACAACAAATAGACAGTCCAGAATCACTATCCGCATTTCATACTAAAATTCATTCTGTCCATGATGGCATCAATTTTTCAGAAACTTAAACTAGCGGTATCAAAGGGGGGAACAGAAAACATGACTAGTAAACTTCAAGCGCTAAAAAACAAAGCACTGGCGGATAAAGATGTACAGGAGGCTTATGATGAACTGGAACCGGAGTTTGAACTAATTAATACTCTGCTAAGAATGCGCAATGCCGCTGGTTTAACTCAAGACCAGGTTGCTCAGCGGATGGGAACTAAGGAAGCAAATATATCTCGCCTTGAGAAAGGTCGGGGAAATCCTACATTGAAGACGCTAATTAAATATGCCAAGGCTTGTGGATGTGAGTTACGCTTTGGCTTTAAGACTGCGTAAAGTGTAAAGGTCCAATCAAGTAATTCGCATATTTTGCTCAGACTCTGTCCCTGTGATTTTGAAATTCTCAGAACAAACTAAGGAGAGATTAAGGAGACCACAAGCGCAAATATGGAAAAGCATAGGAGATTAGCGCCCTTTAGAGATTTTGTCTCTGTTACCGGGTAAGTTAACGGTTGTTCGATTAACTTAAACCGCTTATCTCAGGACTTTCCTATGAATAAAACCATTCTGTTAGCGCTACTTCCGGTTTTAGTTTGCTGCACTGCTCAAGCAAGGCCCGGGCCTCGGGGAGTGGGTATTGGCCCCGGAGTTGGCATGGGTGACGGCTATTTAAGTATCGATAGTTCGCTTATTGATTTTGGCAATAACCTTAATGGTTACGGCCTTGGGTTAGGGTTTGGTAGCAAGCTTGGAGATAATGTTGGTTTTATCGGTGAAATTGCCGGGTTTAATATTAACGACCATGGCTATGCCGATAGCTCTCGTTTTACTGCTGATGGCGGTGGCTATCAAGTCAGTATCGGGCCGGAGCTTTATCTGACGCCAAACCTGTCACTTTTTGCTACCGCAGGTTTCATTCACTATTCCATGGATTACGCTTATGCCAGCGGAAGCGACTCTGGTGCATTTTCCGATACCACTGGTGTGTTTGGTGGGGGGCTTCGTCTATCTTTTGGTCCAAATGTATCATTGAAACTAGCCTACAAAACCTTTGAGACAGATAACTTAACTATTTCAGGCGATAACGACAGCTCGGTGGTTTCGCTTGGAATTGGCTTTAGGTTCTAGAGATAGCCGTATTATTTATCACATTTCAATACCAATTTATTATTTTTTCAGACTTTTCATTTGCCGACTAATGTTATTAAAGACGCTCTGGTTTTAATGCATCGTGAAGTGGCTAGTTGTTTCAGCTAACATATGTAATAGCTGCTGATCGAGCACGCAAAGCGGAGGTAGATTTGTATGAAAGCGCATGAGTTCGATGCTAAGTTTGAGAGTGATGAAGATATTGTTGGTGAGCTGGATATATCTCAAGCTAAACGGCTTGAAACTGTTTCGCATCATCATAAAACGAACTGATATGCGAATTGGTTTGTTGGATAGAACTTAATAAGGCCGCTTAGCTTAGCGGCCTCTTTGAACAAGCAAATAACAAACTTACTTCTGAAGCTGCTCTTTAGCTGCTTCTACTTTCGAGAAATCCAGGCCCAGCTCGTTTACTGCTTCTTTAATCAGGTCAGGACGTTGCATTACCTGTCCCATCAATAGCTTTAGCTTTTCTTCAGGTAAACCTAGCTGGCTGATTGTTGCCATCGCCGCAAGAGGGTTTTGTACCAAGGCTTCGAAAACCTCGTTGATTTGTGCTTCGCTGATATTGTTTTCTTTCAACATCGCAATAATCGGATTCATTGCACTACCTTTTAATTATTAAATGAACTTGGCGGCTAGTCTAGCATTTGTCTTGAACCGGTTGTAGCGGTTCTAATCCTTAGTAAAAATCTGAGTGTACAAGGAAGGATACTCAAAAGCAGCCCATCAGAATTTTGCGACCATTTTCTATAATACTCAGGTTGCTAAGAAGGATGATGAATAAACTCTCTTCCCAGCCACCCAGGTTGAACTAATATTCCTGTCATCACCCAACATCATAAGTGCGAACAGCTTATCTTCCAGCGTGGTTGAGTGCTCAAAACGGAGCTTTTGAAGTTCGGTTGCCTCGAGATTTAGTACGACAAAATCAGCTTCTTTTCCGCTACAGAAATTTCCCACTTTGTCATCAATGCAGAGGGATTTCGCTCCGCCCAGAGTTGCCAGATAAAAGCCCTTGAATGCGGAAAGTTTATTGCCTTGCAGCTGCATTATTTTGTAGGCGTCACTAAGCGTCTGAAGCATGGAAAAGCTGGTGCCTGCGCCGACGTCAGTACCTAAACCAACCCGGATATTATTCTTGTCTGCTGTTTCTAAATCAAAAAGTCCGCTGCCTAAGAAGAGGTTTGAAGTGGGGCAAAATGAAATTACGGAATCCGTTTTATGAAGCGCCTCCCATTCGCTATCTGCCAGATGCACCGAATGAGCAAAGATAGATTTGCTGCCGGTGAGGCCATAATGCTGGTACACATCAAAGTAACCTTTGCGCTCAGGGAACAGGGATTTCACCCACTCAATTTCATCTCTGTTTTCTGACAGGTGGCTCTGAACGTAGACATCCGGAAATTCAGCCCTCAGTTTACCTGCTAGTTCCAGTTGCTCAGGGGTTGATGTAGGCGCGAAACGCGGTGTAACGGCATAAAGTAAGCGGCCTCTATTGTGCCATTTCTCAATGAGTGCTTTGCTTTCATCGTAGCCCGACTGAGGGGAGTCGAGCAGATAATCCGGAGCATTTCTGTCCATCATAACTTTACCGGCAATAAGCCGCATATTCTTATCCAGCGCCTGGCTAAACAAAGCATCGACAGACTCAGAATGAACCGTACCAAACACCGAGGCGCTGGTGGTGCCGTTCTTTAGTAACTCATTGATGAAAAATTCAGATATTCTTTCTGCGTGGGCTTTGTCTTCAAACTGCTTCTCTGTAGGAAAGGTATAAGTCTCAAGCCACTCCAGAAGCTGTTCGCCATAGGCTGCAATCATCTGGGTCTGGGCGTAATGGATGTGAGTGTCAACAAAGCCGGGAAGGATCAGTTTGCCCCGTTCATCAATAAGTTGCGTATATTGCTTTGCCTCGGACTCATCATAAGGCTTGAGAGATTTTACCCGTCCATCTTCTATGACCAGCAAACCGTCTGGCAGATACTCGTAACAGTCGGAGCTGCTTTCGCAACAGGCAGGGTCGGCCAGAAAATGAAGAAAACTGGATCGGATAACATTTGTTTCAGGTAAGGCATGGCTTTTCATACGTCACTCCATTGAATTAATAACACAATGGTTTTTGACCTGTGAAATCAGATCCTTGCCTTAAGTATAGAACAACCGAAAACCAGCAAAAGCGTTAGACATTTTGCGAAAAGCTTGCCAATAAAGTTGTAAATATATCTTGTTGTTTCTTATAAATTAACCTGAAAGAGGGGAGAGTTTTAGTATTTATTTTAACTAAGTTGGTGCGTGGTGCACCACATAACGTCAACCTTAGTGTTCCTATTCAGTACTATGCTGTGTATTTTTATTCATATATTCTATGCTGCAGAAATCATAATTTAGAGGAAAAACAGGGATGAAAACCGCTGTAGAAGAAAAAGTTGTTATTCTGGGTGCATCTGACAATCCAGAGCGTTATAGCTTTAAAGCCCACCAAAAACTGAAAGAATTTGGTTTTAATAATCAGGTAGGTGTTTCTCCTAAGTCGCTGGAACTTGACCAGATTGAGCTGGTGGATTCACTGGAAAAAGTAGAAGGCGATGTTCATACGCTGACACTTTACGTTGGTGAAAAAAGACTGGAGTCGATGATTGACCCAATTCTGAAATTATCGCCTAAGCGTATTATTGCAAACCCGGGTACAGAAAATCAGAACCTGATGGCTAAAGCGAAAGAGCAGGGCATTGAGGTAGTGGAAGGCTGTACTCTGGTAATGCTGGCGACTGACCAGTTCTAAAATTTCTGTTTGTTACAAACAAAAGCCGCAGATCTTGTCTGCGGCTTTTTTAAAGCTCGTAGTGGTATCTAAGCTGAGCTATTAAGATATTGTTCTCTTTGCACTTGTAAATAATCCGGTGCTCATCGTTGATTCGACGCGACCAGTAGCCGGACAGACCGTGCTTTAAGGGTTCAGGCTTTCCCAATCCTTCATAAGGCTCTCTGCGAATATCTTTGATTAACGTATTTATACGTTTAAGAATCTTTTTATCTGTCTTTTGCCAGTACAAGTAGTCTTCCCATGCGTGGGCAGAAAAAGTCAGCTTCATTCAATTAGATCTCTTTCCTCTCCATTTCCTGACTCTAATTCAGCAACGGATTCAAGCAAACGCCTTGCATTTGCCGGTGCTCGCAAAAGATACGTTGTTTCCTGCATAGCTTCGAAATCTTCGAGAGAAATCATAACTACTGGTGCTTCACTTTTCCTGGTGATGATAACGGGGGCATGGTCGTTACAGACTTTTTTCATCGTGCTGGCAAGGTTTGCCCTTGCCGCTGTATAGCTTATTGCGTCCATATTACCTCCAAAGTGTGCATGTACGTAATCACGTACAAGTATATAAGTTTACTGTAGCTAGTTCAATGAAGCGCATGAAGTTGTAAGAGCACAAAGACAATAATGCGATCTATTTTGATAAAACGTAATTGCCACGGAACATAACGATTTCCGGGCCTGGGCTTATTATCCAGTCAGATCCAAAATTCAATACTTACACATTAAATTTATCTATCGACCCCTGCAAACGGGAAGCCGAGTCAGCTAACTCCCTGGCGGATGTTGCACTTTGCTCAGAACCTGCTGCTGTCTGGAGAGCTATGTCATTGATGCTGCGGATGTTGATATTCATCTGCTCTGTTGCCACACTTTGCTCTTGCATCGAGTCTGAGTTTTGAACATTGTACGTCCTGATCTGTTCAATTGATGCAGATATATCTTCCAGTGCAGAGTTAACCTGAAGAGCATACTCGACACTGGCGCTGGCATCATTCTGGCTCTGCTCAATGGCATCAACCACTTCTATAGTGCCTGCCTGAAGTTGCTCAACGGTATTATCAATTTTTTGAATTGAACTCTGGGTTCTCAGAGCCAGAGAGCGGACTTCATCAGCTACAACAGCAAATCCTCTGCCAGATTCCCCGGCTCTGGCAGCTTCAATTGCTGCATTTAAGGCCAGCAAATTGGTTTGTTCAGCAACCTCTTTTATTACTTCCGTAATATTGCCAATATTCTGGCTTTTATCAGAGAGTTCTTTTACGGAGTCGGAACATTTAGTCAGTCTTGCAGATAGCTCGTTAATGGAGGATGAAGATTTAAGTACGATCTCTTTTCCGGTCTCTGCCTGCTCTGCTGAGTAATGAGCGACATCTGCCGCTTCAGTTGTATGTGTTGCCACCTCTCTTATGGCGACAACCATCTGATCCATTGCGGCTGCTATTTGCTGTGTTTGTTCTTTTTGCGCCTCAATTCCCTGAACATTTTGCTTTGAGGTTAAATTGAGTTCTTCCGATGTACGGGCAACAAGTTGAGCTGAGTCATTGGCTTCCTGCAACAGTGTTGAAAACTTCTCCAGCATGATATTGAGCGCTGTAGCCATATCGCCAAGTTCGTCTTTCGATGAAATATCGCTACGGTACTGAAGATTGTTCTCTTGTTCGATTTTTCGCAGCAAGCCGCTAAATTCGATAATTGGTCTGGTCATGGAGCGGGAAATTAGTATGCCGGTAGCTATTGCGAGGATGGACACTCCCAGGAGAGTAATAACAGCCATGTAGAAAATATTGTCCTGAAGTTTTCTGGCGCCGGCAAAGGCTTCGTCCTTGCCTATTTCACTCAGGATTACCCAGTTGAGCCCGGGAATATCAAGCGGGGCGTATGCCGACAGCACACTGATTCCGCGATAATCTGGGCTGATATCGAACCCTGTCTGGCCATTAACGGCATGCTCGGAGGCCTGAGTGCGGATCTCCTGCAGACCAATGTTGCTTCCTTTCGCTATAATTTGCCGGACTAAGTGCTCACTAATTCCGTTATCAATCAGACTTTCCTGATAATGTTCTGGATCTTCAAGCAGAAAACGGCTGACACTTCTTGCTTTATAATCCTGACCTAAGAGGTAGGTTTCGCCACTCAGGCCCAGCCCATTTTTCTGCCATTCACCACCGCTGGTCATAATGTGATTAATGCGTTCAATGGGCATCTGGAATATTAATACGCCGAGCACAACATTGTTTTCATCAGTAACCGGGGATGCGATAAAGGAAGCTTGTGCATTGTAAGAAGGAACATAAGGCTCAAAATCTATCAGCACCACGGAGTCCTGATTACCGGCTGAAAGTGCCTGTTGATACGCTCTTCCTATGCCAGAGTCTGCGTAAGGTCCGGTTTTAAGTGATGTCGCGAAATCCAGCTCTTTAAAGACCGAGTAAACAATGTGTCCACTTTGGGCATCAACCAGGAATATATCGTAATAGCCGAATTCCTGAAGGTACCGGGAAAACTGAGGGTGATAGTGCTGATGAAGCTGATTATAATTGTTCTCTTCAGCCGCTCTGCTTAACTTGTGTTTTGACCCCAGAGGGTGCGGGTTCTGGCTGATGTATTGTGTTTGCCAGTAGGCCTCTTTTGGGGTCAGTTGTTCCAGCAGGCTTTCTGTAGAGATAGATTGAGAGTTGTTTTGCTTGCTGAATTCCTGGCCAAACTGATCGCGGTAGTACTTATGTAAGCTATCGGTGGTTTTTGTGTCAGGGGTAGCGGCTTCATCAAAAGCACGGGAAAAAGATGACATAGCTTCAGCCGTCATACTGTCTGATGAAAGAGTCAGAATCTGGCTGCGTATAAAAGCGAAGTAATCTTCTATTTGAGTTTTACGGGCGTTACGAATTGAAAGCAGCTTTTTGCTGTAGCTATTTTCTAATGCCTCTGTGGCATTATCTGATGCCGATATACTGATGAGTGTTATAGAAAATAGCAGAGGGATCGTCGCTACTATTACCATCCATAGTGATATTTTCAGCCGAATTTTCATTGGTATAAATCCTTGTAATAGTATTTTATCTAGCCGTGACACTTGTATGATTATTTAAAGTGGACAAAATGTCCAATGGCAGGTGTGGTACTAAAAGCTTACCCATTACTGTGTATCAATGAATGATGTTGTATTTTTGGTGCAACTCAGTGAATGATGTTGCACCAAAAACAGACATAGAAGAAAAGTCGGAATGATCCAGAAGTTAATTTCTGGTGTTTAGCTATTGTGTATCCATTGCAGTGTCACTCTGCTTGGAATTATTACCTCGCCACTCAAGCATAACCAGTAATCCTATGGCTAACACACTGATGATCCGGTAAGGATCCGGAAGCAGTAAAGTTACGACAGCCAAGGCAACAAACAGGAGTTGCTGGAACTTCGATAACTTCTTCACCAGATACCCCTCAATTCCCCCTGCAAATGCAACGATAAGCGCCATACAGGCCAGAATGGACTCAATAAACTCGAACACAGATTCATTTTGTGTCCAGATAAGACCGGAAAACGCCATCATTGCCGGAATTAAGAAGAACCCCTGAGCCAGTTTAAATGCCTGAACGGAGGACTGCATCGGCGAAGCATTGGCAATACCTGCTCCGGCAAATGCGGCTAGTGCGATTGGTGGTGTTACGTTTGAGGTCTGTGATAGCCAGAACACTATCATATGTGCCGTCAGAAGTGGAATGCCCAGCTCAAGAAGTGCCGGTACCGCCATTACAGAAAGTACGATATAGGCTGCGGTTACAGGAAGTCCCATCCCCAGAATGACGGCGGCTACCGCAATAAACAGCAGTGTTGACCATAAGTACCCACCGGAAAGCGAAGTGAGGAACTGAGTAAACTGAAGTCCGATGCCTGTCTGACCCACTACACCAACAACAATACCTGCTGTGGCACAGGCAATTGAGATAGGAAGTGCTAGGATTGCTCCTTCTTTCATGCCCTGAAGTACGAGTTTAAAACTGATTTTCGTGTGCTTTCTGGATACGGCTGCAATAAGTATTGCGGCGCATCCTGCGACACCAACCAGAATTGGCGAGTAGCTCATTACCAGAAGCGTTGTAATCAGTACTAGTGGCAGAAGGAAGTGCCAGCCTTGTTTTAGTATTTTGCCGATCTTTTCTGTTTCAGTAAGGCCCTGAAGGTTTAGCTTACAGGCCATCAGATGAACATACAGAAGGGTGCAGCCAAAATAGAGAATGGCCGGTGCTATCGAAACCAGGATAATTTCACTGTAAGGAATACCGGTAAACTGAGCCATAACAAAAGCGCCTGCGCCCATAACAGGAGGCATAATCTGCCCGCCGGTTGACGCTGCAGCTTCAATCCCGGCTGCCTGCTCAGGTTTATACCCCAGCTTTTTCATCATAGGAATGGTTAGTGAACCTGTGGTTACTGTATTGGCTATGGCGGAGCCAGAGATTGAGCCCAAAGCAGCGGAGGCCAGAACACTGGCTTTTGCCGGGCCACCGCGTGATTTCCCGGCAATGGCAAACGCACTGTCGATAAAGAACTGACCGGCTCCGGTAACCTGAAGAAACGCGCCAAACAGAACGAAGATAAACACCACACCGGCAGCAATAGCCAGCGGAGCACCATACACGCCGTTGGTGGAGAAGATATGGAAGCGAACCATTTCTTCTACTGAAAAGCCTTTACTTGCAAACGAGTCCGGTAGCACATTGCCAAAAAGCGCATAGGCAAGAAATAGTGCTGCCACCAGTACCATTATACCGCCGACGGCTCTTCGTGTGGCTTCCAGAAGCAGACCCAAAATCAGAAGTCCCGCTAATTGGTCTGTGCTATTCAGGCCATCCAGCAGGAAAGTGATATCGTCATAATCGAATGTGATGATTTGCTTTGCAGCCCAACAAGTCGCTGCGATTAGCAAGACATCTGTAAACCTGGCTGCAAAGTATAAAGCAGCTGAGGCTTTGTTAGGTTTTACCAGCGGATAAGACAAAAATATCAGCACCAGAACCCAGCAAAGGTGAGCTGGCCTGAATACCGTGGCTGAAAGCTCAGCGGTGATACCCTGCCAGATCTGAAAAATAGTCAGACAAACCGCACAGATACCAGCGATCATTGAAAGCAGATCGGCCAGTTTTTGTTGATGGTAAGAAACACGAGTCATGAAAACTCCAATTATAATAATCTTTAAAACACCAAAAGCAGTATTTACCTTTGAAGGTAAATACTGCTCTGTTTCCGGCTTCTTAGTTCAGCAGGCCGGATGTACAAAGAGAGTCAGCAAGGATTACTGATGTTCATTGAAGTATTTCTGAGCGCCAGGGTGAAGGGCTACACCTTCAAGCTTGGTCATGTTTTCCACAGTAGTAAACTTGGTTACACCAATCGCCTGACGAAGAGTTTCGATATTTTCAAACGCAATTTTGGTCATTTTATAAGCCATTGCGTCGTCCATTTTTTTGTTGGTTACCAGAACGTTCCATACAGCCGGTGCGGTAAATGCCGGAACGTTTTTGTAGCTGTCTGCGCCAGCTTCAAGTGGTAAGTAAGAAGGGTTGTCAGCCGAGATCTTTGCCAGCTCTTCTGGCGTAAATGACAGGATGCGGATATCACGGGTTAATGCCAGCTCCGTGATTGCACCAACCCCCAGGCTGCCAACGATAACGCCAGCGTCAATTTGATTGTTTGCAATTGCGCTGGTGGTTGCAGTGTAGTTCAGAGACTGAGCCTTGATATCATCTTCGGTAATGCCCAGTGTCTTAAGGATATTAGTTGCACTTACACGGGTACCTGAGCCCGGAGCACCAAGAGAGATTTTCTTCCCTTTCAGATCGCTGACAGAATGAATGTCAGAGTCAGCAGGCACAATAAATTGCACAACATTAGGGTAAAGTGCAAACAGTACATCTACTGGCATAGTTCGGGGGAATGGTTTTTCGCCGTGTGCTGCTTTAAGCACAACGTTGCCCATCGCGATACCAACTAGCTGCTTATTGGTTGAAACCTTGATGATATTTTCAACAGATGCCGCAGTTACTTCTGCGCGCATGTTGAAGTCCGGAATATTTTCACTCCAGATCTTAGAAAGAGTGCCACCAAGCGGGTAATAAGTACCGCTCTGGCTCCCTGTCCCGATAGTATAGTTTTCTGCCATCGCCGGAAGTGAGATTCCAAGGCCAAGAACGATAAGTGCTTTTTTAACTGCCGTGTACATAAAAACTCCATTTATCTAAAAAATTATGCATTCATATCTATGTTGCAACCAACCTATCTCCTGGTGTTGATTGTAACGTATTGAAATATATGGCTTTTGAATTTTTTGAGCCGACATTATAAATTTAGACTGAATAAATAACCAGTTTTACATGAAGAATGTGACAGTTTTTCATTCAATTGTGTGTAGAAAGGCACAAATTTATGCCCGTTTGCACCATGATCGTGCATTTTGTTATAGCATTCGCTACATATTGGCAGCATGTTACTTACTCGGGTAATAAATTGCTAAGGTTAAGCAGTTTATTACTATTTCCACAATTTCTTTTCGTTAACGTATTGATTTTTAAATAACCTAAGATTGGCATCATTCTTGTTCTTTAGCTTGTTAGTGCGCATAACAACAGGAATTTTTTTATGTCATCTGAGCTTCAATTCCCTCTGGAATCCCAGTATTGCCAGAGCCAGACAGAGAATCCGGACAGCTTGCCGGGAGTTGAATTTGCACTGGATATCGGCTCCGAAGAGGTCACTCCCGCTCCTGTGGCATCGGCTTGTGCTGATGATATTAAGCCAACGGAGTATGAAGACCTGATTTATCTGACCGGCTCAGATAGCTTTTATCTTTTAAGCCGTGAAGGTCAGTCGCGCTGCCGGGAAGCAGAGCAGAAACTTTCGGCATTAGTGGTGGATATTGATGATAAGGAAGGCAAGTTTCAGGGGTTGGCAAAGTCGGGTTTGATGGATGCTTTGGTGTCGGCAGATCTGACTTCGTTTTTGGAGGGTGACGAAGAGAAGAAACGCTTGTCTGAATTGCGCTTACTGTTAGCCAAACCCGATGAGTCGGCCCGGCGTTTTTTTGATGATGGAAAAGCGACTCATGGTTATGCCTGGACTCATTATGTTTCGGGTATTGAGTCGGAATACAAAAAGCTTGAACAAAAAGCGATATCGGTAGCACGCAGTAAGGGCTATCGTTATGAAAACGGTAAACTTTATGGTAAGCGGGAGCTGGAAATACAGGCTGAGATAAAGCGCTATTTGAAAGCAAGAGAAGCTTTTGCCGGTAAAAAGGAAGTGCCACCTCAAGAGCAATTAACGGTCCTAAAGAAAACCACTTCAGAGTTTGAAGAGTTAGTTGCCAAAACGGGTTATTCAGCTAAAGGCGCCGCTGAGTATGCACTGGCAAACAGCAAGGAAAAGCTAGCCCAAATAGAAAAGAATCTGCCTGAGTTGATGGAGTCCATAGAAACACTGGCCTTGTGCGGTATTGCTACCCCTGAATACGCTTTGAATCAAGAGGGTAATGGTCATGATGCTCTGGCTGAATATTACCAGTATCTGAAAGAGGCAAAAGAGACTGAGCAGCAGATACAGCAGAAATTTAAGCAACTGGACAGTTCAACCAACCTGTATGCCTTTGCGGACAACACCGCAGAAAAATGTTCTGAGCTGTGAGCATCCAATGTACCTGTTATGGGATACCGATTATAAACCTAAGCCGTTAACCCGGCTGGCAAAGGGCGACTTTCCGCTAAGAGAGTATTTATCCGCCGAGCCACAAGACAGAAAAGGTAAACTGCGGCAATTCCGTTACTTTTCCCTGTACCAGTTACCGACGACTAAAACCCTCAAACCCGGCTCACTTTCGGCTGACGAAAACCCGGAGCAGGCACTTATTCGTTTGCTTGGTGTTCATATTCAGCCTTTGCCAATTGAGCAGAGCTGGTTTGATGACCAAGGTCTGTTTGAGCCTCAAAAGCTCTATGACGCCCTGAAACAGAAGAAAATAGCAGTAAAAATGCTACAGGGTGATATCAGTGGCTGGGAGGAAAGCATCAAAGAAGTGCTGTTTGCCCGCAAGCTGAAAAAGCGACTCGACCCGTTTGACCGCAGTCCCCAGGCCCAGTTTTTCAGAATGGTAAACACAAACAAAACCAGCTCGGATTTACCCGGTTTATACCAGATGCACGTGAACGACTTTAAAAAGGTCAATATCGCAAGCCTGGAAGCCAGCTCTGAGATTTCGTTAGCGCGTGGTGAGCTAAACCTGTTTAAGATGATTAGTGGCCGGGATTACCTCTATTTCCCGTCTGAAGCTGTGGCTGAGAAGATGAGAGCAGAGCTCATTCCGCTTAGCTATATTGACCGCGACGGCACCCTGACCAACACCAGCTTTAACAACGGAGCACTGCAGATGCGATTTTATGCCAAAGCATGGGGATTTGTCGGCGCATGCTTAAGCTTTAATCCGGAGCTGGCACTGACACATGAAGCTGACGGCGTTCATTTAACTACCGTTGGCTATAAGACCATTCAGGAAGAGCAGGTACTGGATATTGATTCCATCAACGCTTTTCTGTCCGCCGAAGCTGGTATAGAGCTCGGCTGTTTTATCGACTGGCTGCTACCCGATGATTTACCGGAGCTTTTGTCACGGACACAGCAAGACACACAAAGAATGGTTTTGGTACGGGGCGCAATAAAAGCTGAGGTAAAGAAAGAGATAAAGCTGCCCATACAGTTTCGCCTGAAAGACGGCAAACCTATGGTGAAGGTTAATATCGGGCCCGGTGCAACAACGGTCAGCTTTGAAGGTGAAATCTCGCCCTCAGCATTAGGCCTCTGGGTGACTCAGTTTCAGCGAATGCTGCGTAAATGTAAGTACCGCAAGATCGTATCTGATTGCTCAGCAGAATCCTTCGCTGATGAAGAGAGTTTTAACTTTATGGTTGGACTAAGCAGGGCAATGCTCTTTACCCAGCTCAATGTCGGCAGCTTGTTAGCTTACGGAAAAGATAAATTGGATACCCTGATTTCATTTTTTGACCGTTCGGAACGTGCAGGGATGGTAGCGCATATTTTTAATACTGCCGATCAGGAGCTATTGAGGCAGTGGGTGTTGTTACTGCCACCGGAAGCGTTGGGGCCGTTGTTGGACACTTTGATTAGTGAGCCGGAGGAGCTAGTTGAACATATAAGTAAGTCAGAGCAGGAAAAGTACTCTAAGGTGCAGGTTCATGCATGGCAACAAATGGCTATAGCAAAAATAGTCCGCTGGTTATATGTCGATGCAGAAAACGCCGGCGGATGTTATCCGGCCAGTAGCCCGGAGAGAATTAAGGCCAGTCAAAGGCAACTGGAAGAGGCTGTTATTAGGATGAATAGAAACAGTAAAGCGCCTGAAGAGTATGTGATGAGAGTGTGGTTGTTTACTGTGAATAAAGCACGATTAACAGGCTTTATGTTACCCGAAAACTGGCCGAGATTTGAAACATCATCTCGTCAAGATAGAAGGCGTTTAGAGCGTGAACATTTCGATTTGATGAACGATTTTCCAACTTGCATAGAAAGGATATTGGTCCATATGGACAAAGCATTTACGAGCGACATGCAGCAAAAAGTAATTAAATCTAATCAAAGCTAATTCGATGAGGCTGGCAGGTGAATAAGAGAACATTATTTAAACAAATTATACTCCTGATGTGTTTACTTGGAATAATAAGCAGTTGGGCGGTTCAAGCCCAGGAAGGTATGTCGTTACTAAGCCTTCAGGACGCATATGAAAAAGGAAAGTTATTACATTGGCAATATAAAGAAGAACAGGCTAAGTCATATTTAAAATATGCTGCTGATAAAGGGCATATAGAAGCTGCATTTATGTATTCGGAAATATTATCTCAGCCATCATTTGTCCAAAATGAAGAAGAGTCAAAGTATGCTGTAATGGCAGCTGAATCTGGACACTTGTTAGCGCTGCTTAAGGTGTCCATCGGTACAAGTATGATAAAAAGAGATTGGCGAGTGAAGGCGGAACAGCTCCTTCTTAATCAGGCTCAATTAGGTAATAGTGACGCAATGCGCTATTTGTATTCGTTTTATCCTGACAGCGATGACCGTTCTTACTATTGGTTAAAGAAAGCATCTGAAAGTGGTAACCCCAAGGCGATGTTTATGCTGGCGGAACGATATGAGGGTCAGTATGGATGGTTTATCATTCCTGGTAGCCGAGAAAAGGAGATTCTCCGGCTATACAAAGCATCCGCTGAGGCAGGATACCCACCAGCAATGGATGCCTATTCTTTTTCCTTAGAACGTAAACCTGAAACAAGAAAAGAAGCAGTCTTTTGGATATTAAAAGGTGTAGAGGCAGGTCAGGCTATGGCGCTATTAATAGCGGCAGAGCTTTATAGCAGTGATGGCGACCTACGGGATGTAATGCCTTATGATTCGGTAAAAGCTGCAGCCTATTATCATTGCTATTTTGCTAATATGGCTAAGATTGAAAAAAAACGCGCCACATATGATTACTATTACGAATTGTACCAAGATCTCCTTTCCACTATGACCGAGTCAGAAATATTACAAGCAGAAGAGCTCGCAAAAAACTACCTATCAACCCACACAGTCAGGGCATTCGATGAATTCTGGGAGTGGGGAGTGGACTATGGAGTCAGGCCAGAGATTAAGTAAGAATTAATATTCTGACCCAGCAGGGATAGCGCTGGGTCACATACAAGGTATAAGTTAACAAAGAACCTTAACAGCCAGTCCACCCTGAGAAGTTTCCCGGTACTTGGCATTCATATCTTTCCCGGTTTCCAGCATGGTTTCGATTACTTTATCCAGAGAAACCCTTGGCTCAGAAGAGCGACGCAATGCCATTCTTGCAGAGTTAATCGCTTTCACTGTCGCTATGCCATTACGCTCAATACATGGGATCTGAACTTGTCCCGCTACAGGGTCACAAGTCAGGCCAAGGTTATGCTCCATGGCGATTTCTGCTGCAATGCATACCTGCTCCGGACTTCCACCTAGAAGCTCAGTAAGTCCGGCGGCAGCCATAGAGCAGGCAACGCCAACTTCGCCCTGACAGCCCACTTCTGCACCGGAAATTGAGGCATTTCTTTTGTACAGACCACCAATAGCACCGGAAGCTGAGAAGTAACGGATATAATCCTTTTCACCAACAGTCTGAATAAACTTATTGTAGTAAGCCAGTACTGCCGGAATAATGCCGCAGGCACCGTTGGTTGGTGCTGTGACGACACGGCCTCCGGCTGCATTTTCTTCGTTAACGGCGAAGGCGTACATATTTACCCAGTCAATGACTGCCATCGGGTCTGTATTGGTTGACTCAGTAGACATAAGCTGCTGCCTGAGTGCTGCGCTGCGGCGCGGAACCCGCATAGGGCCCGGTAGTACTCCTTCGGTATTCATGCCTCTTTCAATGCATTCACGCATGGTTCTCCAGATGTTGAAGTAGTACTTATGGATCTCATCTTCAGAATGCAGGGCTCTCTCATTCTCCATAACCAGCGCACTGACAGACAGAGCCTGAGATTTGCAGTGTTCTACCAGTTCTTTAGCGGAGGTATATTCAAACGGGACTGCGAGCGTAGAGTCTTCTTCTTTACCGAAATTTTCCTCATCGACAATAAAACCGCCACCAATGGAGTAATAAGTCTTTGAAAAGAAGACCTTGTCATCAATCCAGGCGTGGATCTGCATTCCGTTTTCATGCAGCTCTAAGTTATGCGAATGGAAGTTCATACCGCCGTCTTTTGGAAAAGCAACGGTATGACAATGCATGCCGACCGGTAATCTCCCGGTGTTACTGACTCTTTCTACAAAGCCCGGAATTGAATCGATATCGACTTTTTCAGGAGTGTTGCCTGCAAGCCCCATAATAATGGCGATATCTGTGTGGTGGCCCTTCCCGGTCAGAGATAATGAACCATACACATCGACGGTAATCTTGGTTATCTCGCGCAGTTTGCCCATTGTCCGCAGACTATCAATAAACTCTTTGCCAGCCTTCATCGGTCCGACAGTGTGCGAACTGGAAGGGCCGATACCAACTTTATATATATCAAATACACTAATCATTGAGATTTCCTCAAAAGTGCCTTCTGACTTAATCAGAAGACACTTTGTTATATTAGTTATTGCGGGAGGCGGTTAAAGCGCGCCGTAGATGACAGAAGTGATTGCCGCGAAGCCGCAGACTGCTGTGAAGATTTGCGCAGGTGTTGATGTTTTGTATTTGGCCATTGAAGGAACCTTGTTCATGGCAAATACCGGCAGCAGGAACAGGATTGCTGCGATCATTGGTGCGCCCATGGTTTCGATCATGCCCAGAATACTTGGGTTGATGATGGCAACAATCCAGGTTGTCAGCACAATAAAGATAAGCGAGGCTTTTTCGATTTTGTTTACCGGAGTTGAAGAGCGGCTCTTAATCAGTCCGACCAGACCTTCATGTGCGCCAAGGAAGTGACCGAAGTAGCTTGAAGTAATGGCAGCAAAGGCAACAACCGGACCCATAACCGAAATCATCGGTGACTCATGAACGTTTGCCAGATAAGAAAGTACGGAGATGTTCTGCTCTTTTGCTGTTGCAAGCTGCTCAGGGGAAAGTGACAGTACCACAGAGAATACGAAGAACATCACAAAGCCCATCAGCATCAGGGCTGCGCCGCCGGTGATCATGTCTGTTTTCGCTGCTGCGTTTTCACCATGCTCTATGCGCTGCTCTTTGGCAAACTGGCTGATAATCGGGCTATGGTTAAATGAGAACACGATAATAGGAATTGCCAGCCACACTACAGACGGCATTGCAGCCCAGTCGGGAGCTACGTCCATCATTGAGGTATTCCAGTCTGGGATCAGGTAGAAGGAGAGAGCCAGCAGAATGAATACCAGAGGGTATACAAGCGCAGAAGTGGCTTTAAGCATAAGATCTTTGCCAAATACAACGCCGGCTGTCATCGCCATAATCAGGAAGCCGGACAGAAGCCAGCGGGGCAGAGAGGCAAATCCCAACTGGTTTACAAGGAAAGAGTCTACGGTATTGGTGATGCCAACGCCATAAATCAGCACGATAGGGTAAATAGCAAAGAAGTAAGCAAAAGTGATCAGGTTTGCGCCGGTTTTACCAAAGTGCTCTTCCACAGTGTCGGTAATATCAGATTCCGGGTTGCCTGCGGATAGTACAAAGCGGGCAAGTGACTTGTGGGCAAACCAGGTCATCGGCGCTGCAATCAGGGCAAGAATCACCAGTGGCCAGAAACCACCGGCACCGGCTTTAATTGGCAGGAAAAGGACACCTGCGCCCACAGCGGTACCAAATAGTGATAAACACCAGGTGAAGTCTTTGTAGGTGAATTTTGTTTCGCTTGTGGAAGTTGTATTGTCTACGGAGACGGTATTATCGTTCATAAATAATGGCCTGTGATTTACGATTTATATTTATTTGAAATCAGGCGTACGGTAATTAATTTGCAAAATGTAATTATCGAATAAATAAGCTTGCATTATCTATTAATCATGATTTTTATATTTCCATAAGGCGCAGTCGCCCACACCTAAATTAAATTGATAATCTGGGTGTATGATTCTTCCAAGCTGAGCGTATGATAAACAGGTTTCGCTAAATCTTGTGCCTGACTTCTGTGTCAGAATGATGATTTTTACGGTTAACTATACGTTGTATCGATCATTTAAACTAAATAATAGGTTTTCCTATTTGTTTTAATTCGGTGGGAATAAGACATTATTTTTCGCTCCTGGTCAAACAGATAATGGGATGAGTTTGATTGAGTGTGATATTGAGTGTTATTAAGTTTGGTAAATATTAACTAAGTTGTAGTTATTGTAAGTAAATATAAATATCATAAAGAGGAGATATGAATTAGCAAAATGTTACCAACCTGAGCAATAAATTACCTTAAGTGAGCGGCTTATTGCCGAAAATACACACCTTTGAATATAATTAATTGAAATTAAAGCCTTCCTCTGTTGGCACTCTTCTTGTTTACCTATCTCCGTTCAGTCTCTGTAGCGAATGGCAAAGGAAGATTTAATGGCAACACTGAAGTTTACTCTCAGAGTGGAAGGATTAGAGGATAACAGCCTGGTCGTACGTAGTTTCGAAGGGCATGAAGCTCTTTCTGACGGGGTGTTTAACCAAACTACCTGTTTTGGATTCAGGTTCGATATTGATCTTGCCAGTCGCAGAAGCGATTTAAGTCCAGAGCAGTTTATTGATAACTGCGCAGAGCTGAACATTTATCGTAATGGTGAACTGGTTCAGAGGCTTCACGGTATTGTCCGCAGTTTTACCCAGGGCGATACCGGTCATCAGCATACCTTTTATTCTTTAACACTGGTTCCTGCAATTGAACGCCTTTCTCTGCGTTATAACTCCCGTATCTTTCAGCGTAAAACAGTGCCGGAAATTATCTCTGTACTATTTAAGGAGATGGAAATCCGTGACTTTGTCTTTTCTGTATCCCGTGACTTTCAGCAAAGGGAGTTTTGCGTTCAGTACCGCGAGACGGATTTGGAGTTTGTGCATAGATTAGCGGCTGAAGAAGGGCTGGTTTACAGCCACAAACACAGCAAGGGAAAGCATACGCTGGTTTTTAGTGACAATTCTGAACTGTTACCTAAGCTTTCCGGGCCAGTACCATACAATGCTTTGTCGGGCGGAACTTCAGATGTTCCGTTTGTTGAAAATTTTCAAATAGTGACCCGCAGTGAAACTGAGCAAGTAGAGTTGCAGGATCGCTGCTTTAAAAAGCCATCATACAATTTTTCCCATCAGACAGAATGCTCAGGGCAGGCTAACAATTACGCGCTTTTTGATTTTCCCGGACGTTATAAAAACGATGTTAACGGTAAAGTATTCAGCCGGATCCGGCTGGAGTATTTGAGGCGGGAAGCCTTTATTGCATCCGGGCATAGTGATCAGCCACTAATGCGGGCGGGCTATCGGTTTAAGCTGGAGGAACATTTAAACAGTGAGCTAAACCGGGACTGGCTTCTGGTGTCTATCACTCATAAGGGAAGCCAGCCTCAGGCTCTGGAAGAGTATGGGGGAGAAGGGGCCACTACTTACAGAAATGGCTTCAAAGTGATTCCGGCTAATCAGACCTGGAGAGCAACGCCACAACCTAAACCTCAGGTTGATGGTCCTATGATTGCCACAGTTGTTGGCCCGAAAGGTGAAGAGATTTACTGTGATGAATACGGACGGGTAAAGATCCATTTTCCCTGGGACCGATATTCAGACAGTAATGAACAGAGTTCATGCTGGGTGCGTGTTTCACAAGCCTGGGCTGGCAGCCAGTATGGGATGCTGGCTTTGCCCCGGATTGGTCATGAAGTAATAGTTTCATTTTTAAATGGTGACCCGGATCAGCCAATAATTACCGGCCGTACCTATCATGCTGCGAACACCCCACCATATATACTTCCCGAGCATAAAACCAAAACTGTCTTGCGTAGTGAAACCCATCAGGGAGAGGGCTATAACGAGCTTAGTTTTGAAGACCAGTCCGGATCGGAGTTGGTTTATCTGCATGCTCAAAAAGACCTTCAGGCCGATGTGCTGAATGATCACCTGGCTCAAATTGGGCATGACCAACATCAATTAATTGATAACGACAGTTTTACTCAGGTCAGAAACAACCAGCATGTCACCGTTGAAGGCGAAAGCCTTGTCAGGGTCAGTAAAGACAAAACGATGGAGCTAAACGCTTCTTTGCAGGTGAAGGCCGGGAAAGTCATCACCAGTGAGGCTGGAAGTGAAGTGCATATTAAAGCTGGTGAGAAAGTGGTGATTGAAGCTGGTTGCGAAATCACACTGAAGGCTGGAGGCAGTTTCGTCAAGATCGATCCGGCAGGTGTTCACGTTATGGGACCTGTTATCAATCTTAACTCCGGAGGCAGTGCCGGAAGCGGCAGCGGGTATGATGGAAAAATCGCTAAGTTACCCCTGGGAATTAGTTCTCCCCCTATGCCTGTCAGCAGTACGCCTGATTTTGCCAAAGCGTTATTGCATGCCTCGGTCAGTGGTGCGGACAGTTTTGTTGTTTGCGGAAAGCAGTCGGATGGTTCCTGTAGTCAGGGAGATAAGTGCCGATGCAAATAGAACACAACTACATTGTCATAGCAGAGCCGCAGCGAGTCGAGGATCTGGCCAGAAGGCTGAGTGAGGGCGAAGTCCCCTATACCTTTTTGTTGAAAGGGACTATGTATGCAGGCTGTCAAACTCAGGGACCTTATCTGTTCCCGGCGAATAAGGTTCCTGAAGCCTTGCTGGATAAGATTTGCCAGAGCCGGGGAGGCATTATTCTGGATACGCCCCTTAGGTTGAGTGAATTGCAGGCTTTGCTTCGTCAGCAGATCTATGCCGAAAATCCGCAGTGCGGAAGGTCATACATTCGTTTTTATGCCCCGCATATTGCCAGAGCGCTGATGGAACAAAAATCGTTTTGTTTTCCTTCAGTTAGAGCTGTGCATATTCCTGATTATTTGTCCCAAAGCTGGGAAATTCACACATTACCTGAGGTTCAAATCTCACCCTCCTGGTGTTTAACCTCTGACCTTTGCCAGCGAATCAGGGTGCATCATTATGCGTATTGGCTGGGAACATTATCGACCTGGCCGTTGCCGGGGGATTCAATTTTATCCGCAGCAGAGCTGTTATATCAGTGGACCTGTGAGGATAAAAGTCTGACCCAGATAACACTGGCCAGGTGTGCACACTGGTTGGCTGAATATTATCAATACCTTCCAAATGAAGAGTTCAGGCTGTGCTTTCAGGGCACTGAAAGTATCAACCAGAAAAAGCAAATAGCCATGCAATGGATTAAGCAGTATCGCGTGCAACAACAGGAGCCTTCTTATGCCATCTGAGTTTCAATTCACTCTGGAATCCCTGTATTGCCACAGCCAGACAGAGAACCCGGATAGTTTGCCGGGAATCGAGTCTGCGTTAGATATCGGTGCCGAAGAGGTCAATCCCGCTCCTGTGGCATCGGCTTGTGCCGATGATATCAAGCCGATGGAGTATGAAGACCTGATTTATCTGACCGGCTCAGATAGCTTTTATCTTTTAAGCCAGGAAGGTAAGTCGCGTTGCCGGGAAGCAGAGCAGAAACTTTCGGCATTAGTGGTGGGTGTTGATGATAAGGAAGGCAAGTTTCAGGGGCTGGCAAAATCCGGTTTGATGGATGCTTTGGTGTCGGCAGATCTGACTTCGTTTTTGGAGGGTGACGAAGAGAAGAAACGCTTGTCTGAATTGCGTTTACTGTTAGCTAAACCCGATGAGTCGGCCCGGCGTTTTTTTGATGATGGAAAAGCGACTCATGGTTATGCCTGGTCTCATTATATTTCGGGTATTGAGTCGGAGTACAAAAAGCTTGAACAAAAAGCGATATCGGCAGCGCGCAGTAAGGGCTACCGTTATGAAAACGGTAAACTTTACGGCAAGCGGGAGCTGGAAATACAGGATGAGATAAAGCGCTATCTGAAAGCAAGAGAAGCCTTTGCCGGTAAAAGGGAAGTGCCACCTCAAGAGCAATTAGCGGCCTTAAAGAAAACCACTTCAGAGTTTGAAGAGTTAGTGGCCAAAACCGGCTATTCAGCTAAAGGCGCCGCTGAGTATGCACTGGCAAACAGCAAGGAAAAGCTAGCCAAAACAGAGAAGAGTCTCCCAGTGCTGGTGGCGTCCATCGAAACACTGGCCTTGTGCGGTATTGCTACCCCTGAATACGCTTTAAATCAGGAGGGCAATGGTCATGATGCTCTGGCAGAGTATTACCAGTATCTGAAAGAGGCGAAAGAGACTGAGCAGAGGATACAGCAGAAATTTAAGCAACTGGACAGTTCAACCAATCTGTATGCCTTTGCGGACAACGCCGCTCAGATAATGCCAAATAAGCTTTTTGAAGACGAACTAAAGCAGGTGGAAGTCCTTGAGAAAAAGGCGGCCAGAATCCGGGAAACGGCACAGAAAAATGTTCTGAGTTGTCAGAGCCCAATGTACCTGTTGTGGGATACCGATTATAAACCTAAACCGTTAACCCGACTGGCAAAGGGCGACTTCCCGCTCAGAGAGTATCTGTCAGCCGAGCCACAAGACAGAAAAGGTAAACTGCGGCAATTTCGTTACTTTTCCCTGTACCAGTTACCGACGACTAAAACCCTCAAACCCGGCTCACTTTCAATTGACGAAAACCCGGAGCAGGCACTCATTCGTTTGCTTGGCGTTCATATTCAGCCCTTGCCAATTGAGCAGAGCTGGTTTGATGACAAAGGTTTGTTTGAACCTGAAAAACTCTATGACGCCCTGAAACAGAAGAAAATAGCAGTAAAAATGCTACAGAGTGATATCAGTGGCTGGGAAGAAAATATCAAAGAAGTGCTGTTTGCCCGTAAGCTGAAAAAGCGACTCGACCCTTTTGACCGTAGTCCCCAGGCCCAGTTTTTCAGGATGGTAAACACAAACAAAACCAGCTCGGACTTACCCGGCCTATACAAGATGCACGTGAACGACTTTAAAAAGGTCAATATCGCGAGCCTGGAAGCTAGCTCTGAGATTTCGTTGGCACGTGGTGAGCTGAACCTGTTTAAGGCGATTATTGGTCGGGATTACCTCTATTTCCCGTCTGAAGCTGTGGCTGAGAAGATGAGAGCAGAGCTCATTCCTCTTAGCTATATTGACCGCGACGGCACCCTGACCAACACCAGCTTTAACAACGGAGCACTGCAGATGCGCTTTTATGCCAAAGCATGGGGATTTGTCGGCGCATGCTTAAGCTTTAATCCGGAGCTGGCACTGACACATGAAGCTGACGGCGTTCATTTAACGACCGTTGGCTATAAGAGCATTCAGGAAGAGCAGGTACTGGATATTGATTCTATTAACGCTTTTCTGTCCGCCGAAGCTGGTATAGAGCTCGGCTGTTTTATCGACTGGCTGCTACCCGATGATTTACCGGAGCTTTTGTCACGGACACAGCAAGACACACAAAGAATGGTTTTGGTACGGGGCGCAATAAAAGCTGAGGTAAAGAAAGAGATAAAGCTGCCCATACAGTTTAGTCTGAAACACGGCAAACCTATGGTGACAGTCAATATCGGGCCGGGTGCAACAACGGTCAGCTTTGAAGGTGAAATCTCTCCCTCAGCATTAGGCCTCTGGGTAACTCAGTTTCAGCGAATGCTGCGTAAATGTAAGTACCGCAAAATTGTCTCTGATTGCTCAACAGAATCCTTCGCTGACGAAGAGAGCTTTAACTTTATGGTTGGGCTTAGCCGGGCAATGCTCTTTACCCAGCTCAATGTCGGCAGCTTGTTAGCCTACGGAAAAGATAAACTGGATACCCTGATTTCATTTTTTGACCGCTCAGAGCGCGCAGGGATGGTAGCGCATATTTTTAATACTGCCGATCAGGAACTATTGAGGCAATGGGTGTTGTTATTGCCACCAGAGGCGTTGGGGCCGTTGTTGGATACTTTGGTTAGTGAGCCAGAGCAATTAAAAATCCCAAGACTTAAAGGCGGAACCGATGAGTACTCAATTGTTCAGGTGCATGCTTGGCAACAGATGGCTATCGCTAAAATTATCCATTGGTTGTATTTGGATGCAGAAAGGTCAGGAGGCTGTTATCCCGCGAAGCAACCGGCAAAAATACAAGCCAGTCAACGGCAGTTAGAAGAGGCGGTTATACGTATGGATAGAAACAGTAAAGCGCCTGAAGAGTATGCGATGAAGGTTTGGGTGTTTACTAGAAATGAACGCAGGTTGCTAGATTTTATGGGGCGTGATAATCAACCTAGTTTCAATACTACGGATGATACTTACACAAAGCTTTTCGGTGAGCATTATAAGGTAACAAAAGGCTTTTACTCACGCCTAGAGCAGATTCTTATTCATATGGATGGCGTACTGACGGAAGAAGTGAAAAAGCAAATCACACAATCCCACCTAAGCTATTACAACGCGAAAGGAAAGAGTAGTCTCGCCAACTTTAATTCAAGCTATTTAAGTACAACGGGAAAGTAAGATGAAAGCACGATATTTTGATTCATGGATATTGAAACTAGTGCTTTTGCTTGCACTAATCAATAGTGCAACTATTAGTGCAGAACAAGGTTTAACGTCGGCGACAACAGCCCAAGAAGCTTATGAAAAAGCAAAGCTATTAAACTCCCAATATAAAAAGGAGCATGCAAAAGTTTATCTAAGGTTTGCGATGGCACATGGACACACAAAAGCAATGCTGATGTATTCAGAGCTGATCAAACATAACGCTTTTGTTCAGCAAAAGGATGAAAGTGACTATGCGCTGAAAGCAGCTAAATTGGGCAATGTAAATGCGATGATAAAAGTAACGCGTAGTATCCATATTTCGGAACAAGAAAAGAATTTCTTTCGAGGCCGCGCGTTAGCGATCTTAAAACGGAAAATAAAGCATGGTGATATACAAGCAATAGGGATAATGCCAGGACTTTATTCTGATGATGATACCCAAATGAAGTGGGTAATGAAAGCTGCTGAGGCGGGACACCCTCATAGCCAATACTATTTAGCTAAACGTTACCAACACGAAACGTATGGCTGGTTTTTAATTTCAGGAAAGAGAGCAAAAGAGGTATCCCGGTTATACAAGGCAGCGGCAGAAGCCGGCTACCCTCCTGCAATGGCAAAATATGCTTCGTTATTAGCGAAGGACTCAAAAACAAAAAAAGAAGCATTTCAGTGGATGCTAAAGGGAGTAGAAATAGGAAAAGCACAAAGCCTCCCGTTTATTGCTTATATCTATACCGAAAACCCTGACATGAGGGAAGTTGTTCCACGTGACAACGTGAAAGCTGCAGGTTATTTGAAAGCGTATTTGGATGTAATGGCTCCGGAGCCAAACTCAAGCAGCTATGAAATCGTATTAGAAGACTATGAAAAGCTACTTAAGGTCATGACCGAGCCCGAAAAACAACAAGCCAACAAATTCGCCCAAGACTATCTATCAACCCACACAGTTAGGGCATTCGACGATTTCTGGGAGTGGGGCGTGGACTATGGTGTTCGTCCTGAGGGGAAGTAGAAATGAAGGTGAGGTTAGCCGTTTCCCCGAATGCTGCGTAAATGTAAGTACCGCAAGATTGTCTCTGATTGCTCAACAGAATCCTTCGCCGACGAAGAGAGTTTTAACTTTATGGTTGGGCTTAGCCGGGCGATGCTCTTTACCCAGCTCAATGTCGGCAGCTTGTTAGCTTACGGAAAAGATAAACTGGATACCCTGATTTCATTTTTTGACCGCTCGGAGCGCGCAGGTATGGTGGCGCATATTTTCAATACCGCTGATCAGGAACTATTGAGGCAGTGGGTGCTGTTATTGCCACCAGAGGCGTTGGGGCCGTTGTTGGATACTTTGGTTAGTGAGCCGGAGGAGTTAAAAATACCAAGTTCAGGAGGTGGGACGGACGAGTATTCAATCGTAGAAGTGCACGCCTGGCAGCAAATGGCTATCGCGAAAATTGTCCTTTGGTTGTATTTAGATGCAGAAAGGTCAGGAGGTTGCTATCCCGCTAAGCAACCAGAAAAGATACATGCAAGCCAGCGACAGTTAGAAGAAGCTGTTATTCGCATGAATAGAAACAGTAAAGCGCCTGAAGAGTATGCGATGAAGGTGTGGGAATTCACATTGAACCAACACAGGTTGTTAGATTTCATGGCGTTTGAGAATCATCCTGATTTTTCGACTTATTCAAAAGATATAGATTCCTTATTTGCTAAGCATAGCAAAGTGACCGCCGATTTTGATTCATACATAAGTGTATTGTTGGTGCATATGGCTGGTGCACTCACAGATGCATATTCCGGAGCAATCCGACCACCGATTCCGGGATTATCCGGACACCCATTCCGTTTTAATCCAGACAGCAATTCCGGGATAAACCAGCCAATTTTCAGCTAACTCCGGAATCACTGTCCGGTTGAGCGGAAACCCTGTCCGGAACCCCCGGAATCTCTCCCTTTTCTCTTTTAAATCAATAGCTCACTATCTCTGCTATCAGTCTGTATATAGCAAGGAAGTGATCATGACCAAAAAGAGGACATCTATGGCAAACATCAAAGAGGTATTGCGCCTTAAATTCGAATGCGGTTTATCGACCAGAAAGATCGCCGCATGCACCAAGGTCGGACGCTCGACCATCTCTGAGATCCTGATCCGGTTTGAACAAAGTGATCTGGATTGGCCGCTTCCTGGCTGCTACTCAGATACCGAGTTAACTCAGGCACTGTATCGGGAAAAAGCAGCTAATCAGGATAAGATCATGCCTGACTTCGCCCAGTGCTTTATCGATCTTAGGCGTAAAGGCATGACAAAACGGCTCCTGTGGGAAGAGCATGTTGCGGAGCATCAAGAGAGAGCCTACCGCTACAGCCAGTTCTGCGAGCACTACCTACGCTGGCATAAGAAACAAAAACGCAGCATGCGTCAGATCCACACCGCCGGAGATAAGCTGTTTATCGACTACTGCGGCCCGACGATCCCCGTGGTTAACCCCGATACCGGAGAAGTACGTCACGCTCAGATCTTCGTTGCGACGCTGGGAGCCTCCAACTATGCCTGCCCAAGTCAGAAGCTGGAGCACTGGCTGGAAGCCCACGCGAACGCCTTCGAACACTTTGGTGGGGTGCCGGCTCTCCTGATCCCGGATAATCTTAAAGCCGCTGTCACTAAAACCGATCGTTATGAACCGAAGCTTAATGACAGCTATCGTAAACTCGCTAACCATTACGGAACGGCCGTTATGCCTGCCCGGCCTTATAAGCCGAAGGATAAAGCCAAAGCAGAAAATGCGGTGCTGATCGTCGAGCGCTGGATCATGATGCGCCTTCGCCACCGGGTCTTCCATACCTTCCATGAGCTGAATCTCTCGATCCGAGAGCTCATGGACTCACTAAACCAGCGAGAAATGAAGCAACTGGGTGCCAGCCGTAAAGCCTTGTTCGACAGCCTGGATAAACCGGCCCTTAAGCCTCTCCCAGCCCAGCGCTACCTCTATACAGAGATCAAGCGTGCCAAGGTGGGACCGGACTATCACATCGAGTACAGACGCCATTACTACTCGGTTCCCCATCAGTTGGTTGGTCAACATGTCGCTCTGGAGGCGAACTCACGTCTCATCCAGATCTATCACCAGGGAAACCTGGTGTCTCAACATCCGGCCAGTCAAAAAGAGCGCGGGATCAGCACGCACGCGGAACATATGCCCAGCAATTATCAATATCAGAAGTGGAATCCGGAGCGGTTGCTGAGCTGGGGAGGCAATATAGGCGCGGCCAACCGAGAAGTAGTGAGCATCCAGCTAAGATCTAAAGATCATCCAGAGCAGGCGTACCGCAGTTGCCTTGGTCTGCTCAATCTCACCAAGAAATACAGTGACGTACGCTTAGAGCAGGCCTGCAAAGATGCTCTGATGGTAAACAAGCCCTATCTCCGCTTCATCAGAAACCTGCTTGAACACCACCGGGAAGGCCAACTCTCTTCCGAGTCTCATACCACTCCGGATATCCAGCACAGCAATGTGCGCGGCCCGAACTGTTACCACTAGGAGAGCGACATGAACCAGATCAATGAGCAACTAAGATCCCTTCGTCTTGGCCACGCCGCCAAGGCACTCGAGCAGCAGCGGGAGCAGCTAACCACCTACGCAGAACTGACGTTCGAGGAACGACTGAGCCTGCTGCTTGAAAGTGAAGTGCTGGGACGAAGCCAGGCCAAGATCCTGCGCCTGAAACGACAAGCTAAGCTACGGGTGGATGCCTTACCCAGCCAGCTTATCTACAAAGAAGATCGGGGGCTAAAACGTGTCCAGATGAGCGAGCTGCTAACGGGGAGCTACCTGTTAAAGCATCAGAACATCTTGATCACCGGGCCAACAGGAGCAGGGAAAACCTATGTTGCCTGTGCACTGGCTGCTCAGGCGTGTGAGCAGGAATATAGCGTCCGATACTATCGCCTCAGCCGTTTACTGGACGATCTGAGTCCCGGTCGCCTGGACGGTAGCTATCAGAAGCAGCTTCTTGCCTTGTCGAAGAAACAACTGTTGATCTTAGACGACTGGGGAATGGAGAAACTGAGTCAGGATCATGCGGGTCATCTGCTGGAGCTCCTGGAAGATCGGTATCAAACGGCCAGCACGATCATGATAAGCCAGCTCCCAGTCAAAGAGTGGTACAACATGATAGGCAATGCCACGGTGGCAGATGCACTTCTGGACAGGCTGATCCACAACAGCCACCGGATCGAGCTGGGAGGAGAATCAATGAGAAAACTGGTGCAATCCGGACAGTTGGGGTAAAAATAGAGTTAGAGAAAAGCGAGGGAAACTGGTGTCCGGATTAAACCGGTGCCGGTGTCCGGATTAGCCGGAATACGCACACAGATGAGATACGGCAGCAAATAACAAAATCAGGTATGGGATATTACGGAGCGACTGGAAAAGGAAATACTGAGTATTCTCATAAATCTTATTACACTGCTACAGGAAAGTAGGATGAAAACAATCACACTGGTTAGGACGACATTACGAGCAATCACCTTAATGGTTTTAATAAGTACCTCGTCGCTTAGTGTTGGGGGAGAATTAGAAACACTTACAGCACAGCAGGCGTATGAAAAAGCTAAACTGCTAAATGCGCAATATAAAAAGAAACAAGCAAAAAATTACCTGAAATATGCGATAAGTAAAGGACATGCTAAGGCTACCTTTATGTACTCGGAATTGATAAAGCATAACGCATTTGTTCAGCAAAAAGATGAGAGTGATTATGCCTTAAAAGCCGCTCAATTGGGTAGTGTAAATGCGATGGTTAAAGTTACCCGAAGTATTCATATTTCTAAACAAGAAAAAGATTTTTTTCGGGGGCAGGCATTGGCAATCTTGAAAAGAAAGATTAAATCGGGAGATGTACAGGCAATAGGAAAAATGCCGGGTCTGTATTCTGATGATGATAGGCAAATGGATTGGGTAATTAAAGCTGCAGAGGCAGGGCATCCTCATAGCCAATATTATTTAGCAAAGCGTTATCAACATGGAACTTACGGTTGGTTTTTAATTCCGGGAAACCGAGAAAGGGAAATAAGAAGATTGTTTAAAGCTGCAGCAGAGTCCGGTTATCCTCCTGCAATCGATAAATATGGAAGTGTCCTATATCAAGACAATACGCTAAAGGCCAAAAAAGAGGCTCTCGAGTGGTTTTATAAAGGAGTAGAAAACGGGGAAGCTCAAAGCCTTTTATTTTTTGCCAGATTGCATACAGAGGTTGATTGGTTGAGAGAGGTTCTTCCTTTCGATAAAACAAAGGGCGCAGGATACTACCAAGCCTACTTTTCGGTTATGAGTGATGAACATGATAAGGAACTCTATGATATCTATTGGGAATTTTATCAAACTCTCCTTTCCACGATGACCGAGCCCGAAAAACAACAAGCCAACAAATTCGCCCAAGATTACCTATCAACCCACACCGTCCGTGCATTCGACGATTTCTGGGAGTGGGGTGTGGATTATGGAGTTCGTGCAGAGATAAAGGATGCGCCTGGAGGGTAAGTTGCGAGCCTTATAACTCCTTCTTAGCAAGTTATGACCAATCCGAGTGACTAATTGCTTGAATTAAGCAAAATATTGCCGGCAAAACAGTTGTCAAGAATAACCTTTTGATTTTTAAGGATTCGTTCGTTGGCATTATTCTTGTTACTTCAACTCAGAGGTTGATGCTACTTATAGAAACAGGAATCGTCTTATGTCATCTGAGTCTCAATTCCCCCTGGAATCCTTATATTGCCAGAGCCAGATAGAAAACCCGGATAGCTCGCCGGGAGTCGAACCTGCACTGGATATCGGCTCCGAAGAGGTCACTCCCGCTCCTGTTGCATCGGCTTGTGCTGATGATATCAAGCCGATGGAGTACGAAGATCTGATTTATCTGACCGGCTCAGATAGCTTTTATCTTTTAAGTCGCGAAGGTAAGTCGCGCTGTCGGGAGGCGGAGCAGAAACTTTCGGCATTAGTGGTGGATATTGATGATAAGGAAGGCAAGTTTCAGGGGCTGGCAAAATCCGGTTTGATGGATGCTTTGGTGTCGGCAGATCTGACTTCGTTTTTGGAGGGTGACGAAGAGAAGAAACGCTTGTCTGAATTGCGTTTACTGTTAGCTAAACCCGATGAGTCGGCTCGGCGTTTTTTTGATGAAGGGCAAGCGACTCATGGCTATGCCTGGTCTCATTATGTTTCGGGTATTGAGTCGGAGTACAAAAAGCTTGAACAGAAGGCGGTATCCGTAGCGCGGAGTAAAGGTTACCGCTACGAAAATGGCAAGCTTTATGGTAAGCGGGAGCTGGAAATACAGGCTGAGATAAAGCGCTATTTGAAAGCAAGAGAAGCCTTTGCCGGTAAAAGGGAAGTGCCACCTCAAGAGCAATTCGCGGCCTTAAAGAAAACCACTTCAGAGTTTGAAGAGTTAGTTGCCAAAACCGGCTATTCAGCCAAAGGCACCGCAGAGTATGTACAGGCAAACAGTAAGGACAAGTTGGTCAAAGTAGAAAAGAGTCTGCCTGAATTGATGGAGTCCATCGAAACACTGGCCTTATGCGGTATTGCTACCCCTGAATACGCTTTGAATCAGGAAGGTAATGGTCATGATGCTCTGGCTGAATATTACCAGTATCTGAAAGAGGCGAAAGAGACAGAGCAGCAGATACAGCAGAAATTTAAGCAACTGGACAGTTCAACCAATTTGTATGCCTTCGCGGATAATTCTGCTCAGATAATGCCAAATAAACTATTCGAAGATGAACTAAAACAGGTGGAAGTCCTTGAGGAAAAAGCTGCCAGAATTCGGGAAACGGCACAGAAGAATGTACTGAGCTGTGAGAGCCCAATGTACCTGCTGTGGGATACCGACTATAAACCAAAACCGTTAACCCGGCTGGCAAAGGGCGACTTCCCGCTCAGAGAGTACTTATCCGCCGAGCCACAGGACAGAAAAGGTAAACTGCGGCAATTTCGTTACTTTTCCCTGTACCAATTACCAACCACCAAAACCCTCAAACCCGGCTCACTTTCGGTTGACGAAAACCCGGATCAGGCACTCATTCGTTTGCTTGGCGTCCATATTCAGCCTTTGCCAATTGAGCAGAGCTGGTTTGATGACCAAGGTCTGTTTGAACCTGAAAAACTCTATGACGCCCTGAAACAGAAGAAAATAGCAGTAAAAATGCTACAGGGTGATATCAGTGGCTGGGAGGAAAATATCAAAGAAGTGCTGTTTGCCCGCAAGTTGAAAAAGCGGCTGGACCCGTTTGACCGCAGTCCTCAGGCCCAGTTTTTCAGAATGGTAAATACAAACAAAACCAGCTCTGACTTACCCGGTCTATACAAGATGCACGTGAACGACTTTAAAAAGGTCAATATTGCAAGCCTGGAAGCCAGCTCTGAGATTTCGTTAGCGCGTGGTGAGCTGAATCTGTTTAAGGCAATTAGTGGCCGGGACTATCTCTACTTCCCGTCTGAAAACGTGAGTGAAAAGATGAGAGCAGAGTCCGTACCTCTCAGTTATATTGACCGCGACGGCACCCTGACCAACACCAGCTTTAACAACGGAGCACTGCAGATGCGCTTTTATGCCAAAGCATGGGGATTTGTCGGCGCATGCTTAAGCTTTAACCCTGAGCTGGCACTGACGCATGAAGCCGACGGCGTTCATTTAACTACCGTTGGCTATAAGACCATTCAGGAAGAGCAGGTACTGGATATTGATTCTATTAACGCTTTTTTGTCCGCCGAAGCTGGTATAGAGCTCGGCTGCTTTATTGACTGGCTGCTACCCGATGATCTACCGGAGCTTCTGTCACGGGCACAGCAAAGCACACAAAGAATGGTTCTGGTACGGGGTGCAATAAAAGCTGAGGTAAAGAAAGAGATAAAGTTGCCCATACAGTTCCGCCTGAAAGATGGCAAACCTATGGTGAAGGTTAATATCGGGCCCTGTGCAACAACGGTCAGTTTTGAAGGTGAAATCTCTCCCTCAGCATTAGGCCTCTGGGTAACCCAGTTCCAGCGAATGCTGCGTAGATGCAAGTACCGCAAGATTGTCTCTGATTGCTCAACAGAATCCTTCGCTGACGAAGAGAGTTTTAACTTTATGGTTGGGCTTAGCCGGGCGATGCTCTTTACCCAGCTCAATGTCGGCAGCTTGTTAGCTTACGGAAAAGATAAACTGGATACCCTGATTTCCTTTTTTGACCGCTCGGAGCGGGCTGGGATGGTAGCGCATATTTTTAATACTGCCGATCAGGAACTATTGAGGCAATGGGTGTTGTTATTGCCACCGGAAGCGTTGGGGCCGTTGTTGGATACTTTGGTTAGTGAGCCGGAGGAATTAAAAATACCAAGAGCAGGTGGTGGAACGGACGAGTATTCAATTGTTCAGGTGCACGCTTGGCAACAGATGGCTATCGCTAAAATTATCTGTTGGTTGTATTTGGATGCTGAAACGACAGGAGGTTGTTATCCAACCAGGCAACCGGAAAAGATACATGCAAGCCAGCGACAGTTAGAAGAAGCTGTTATACGTATGAATAGAAACAGTAAATCGCCTGAAGAGTATGCGATGAAGGTGTGGATGTTTACGGTTAACAAAGCTCGGATAACTAAATTCATGTCATTTGATAATTGGCCGGAATTTAGTAAGCAAAATAAGCGAAATATATCTATTGGAGATCTTAAGTTTGATCATTACAGGCTAATAACAGGATTTCCAGATCACTTTTCTACGCTAATTGTACATATGGACTATGTGCTCACTGACGAGATTAAACAGAAGATAACTGAGTCAAATAACGGGTATTCCAATGCTACTGGAAAAGGAAATACAGAATATTCCCACTCAAGTTACTATAGCGCGACAGGAAAATAGAATGAAAACAAGAATGCTACTTAGGTGGCTGTTACAAGTGAGTTGTTTGGTTGTTCTAATTAATGTATCTCAAATTCGAGCAGATGATGATTTAGCAGAACTTACGGCTCAAGAAGCTTTTGAAAAAGCGAAATTGTTAAATGCTCAATATAAACAAAAAGATGCAAAAAACTATCTGAAATATGCAATGAGTAAAGGACATGCAAAAGCTACTTATATGTATTCAGAGCTGCTAAAGGGCAACGTATTTGTTCAGCAGAAAGATGAAAGTGATTATGCTTTGAAAGCTGCTCAATTGGGTAACGTAAACGCCATGGTTAAGGTAACCCGAAGTATCCATGTCTCTAAACAAAAAAAGAATTTCTTTCGTGGGCAGGCACTGGCAATTTTGAAAAGGAAGATTAAATCGGGAGATGCACTGGCAATAGGGAAAATGCCGGGGCTCTATTCTGATGACGATATTCAAATGGATTGGGTAATAAAAGCTGCAGAGGCAGGGCATCCTCATAGCCAATACTATTTAGCTAAGCGCTATCAGCATGGGACTTATGGCTGGTTTCTTGTTCCGGGAAAACGAGATAAGGAGATACAGAGGTTGTACAGAGAAGCAGCTGAGTCCGGATATCCTCCTGCGATGGATGCGTATGCTTCATTGCTTGCAGCAAATGAAAAAACAAAAGAAGAAGCGGTGAAGTGGCTTTTGAAAGGTGTTGATTCAGGTATAGCACAAAACTTAATTTATATGGCTGAGTTTTATAGTTATGACGACTATTTAAGAGACGTTGTGCCATACAGTAAAACGAAAGCGGCTGGATATTTTCAAATTTATTATTCGGTTATGGGGGACGAGATCGTAGGAGATAGCTCCAAAAAATATGCTCATGAAAAAAGGAAAGAACTCTATCACGAACTCCTTTCCACGATGACCGAGCCCGAAAAACAACAAGCCAACAAATTCGCCCAAGACTACCTATCAACCCACACAGTCCGTGCATTCGACGACTTCTGGGAGTGGGGCGTGGACTATGGAGTTCGGACAGACATAAATTGATTAGTTTTGTATTAGCCGAGCATCACTTCTAATATATTGTAATCATTACATAAGAATTTCCGGGCTAAGCCATGAACACGCTTTTCGAAACTTTAGAGAAACACGCCGATCCTGAAAAGGCGAAGCAGATGAGCGCTTATATGAAAAACCAGTTTCCTTTTCTGGGGATTCAGACTCCTAAACGAAGGGAGTTGTGTAAGCCGTTTTGGGCAGAGCGACGTCAGGAAAAAGAAGTAGACTGGACGTTTGTTGAGGGATGCTGGGCCAAAGCAGAGCGGGAGTTTCAGTATGTGGCTCTGGATTATCTGAGCAAAAAGAAACGTTACCTGAAGCCGGAGCATATTCCTCGTCTGAAGCAACTCGCTCTTACCAAATCATGGTGGGACAGTATTGATTGTCTGGACAGGCTTATCGGTGATATTGGTTTAACTTGCACCGAAGTGGATAAGTTAATGCTTGAGTGGAGTACCGATGAGAATTTCTGGCTCAGAAGAATCGCTATTGATCATCAGCTAAACCGCAAAGACAAAACTAATACAGCATTGCTAAGAGAAATCCTGATCAATAACCTGAATCAGGAAGAGTTCTTTATTAACAAAGCGATAGGCTGGAGTTTACGAAGTTACAGCAAAATCGACCCTGACTGGGTACGTCTTTTTATCGCTGAGAATAGAGAAGGTCTTTCAGCCCTTAGTATCCGGGAAGGAAGTAAATACCTATGAGCGGTCAGCACCCAGCTCAAGTAGTTTGGCATTCCCACCGATAGCAGCAATATTTATCGTGCGGACTCTTTCGGTAATAAAGTGAAGTGCCAGCATAGGATCTCTGGAATTTGGCAAACGGGCTAAATCTGTTTCTGAAATCAGGGCTGTAATGGCATGCACACTGTCTGCCAGTGCTCTGTTTAATTTACCTGCTTTGCCGTTGTTACCAATATAAACAAGGCTTCGGATATCCTCACCAATTAGCTGTTCACTTGCTGCATAGTTTCGTTGTTGCAAAAGATTCTCTGGCATAATCGGGTTGCCGGATAGGTTGGAAGTGAAGCTGTTAATCGCTTCTTTATCACTGCATACAATAACGCTATTCCCGGTAATCATCAGTGAAACCAGCATAGAAACTACTGCCTTAAGAGCATTGTTTTCATCCGAGTCAACCAGTAGAAGAGCAACACCACGCCCCTGAGTATAAAGCTCGTTTGTCTCTCCGGTGGGGCCGTTAAGAAATTCGGTTTTGGCGGCTATTTTCCCCGCATGATTAAGCTGATACCTGAATACTGCTTTAAGGTCATCCGGATAGGGACTGAATAGCTGGTTCAACACCTCGCACCTTTTTTCAGACTCTGTCAGGTTCCACTTTTCAAAGGCATTTAATGCTTGGTTGAAGCTGATATGATGTTGACTCATTTCTCTGCCTCCGAGTATTCAACCTGAGTAAAACGATAGAGGTAATGTGGCCCGCCTGCTTTAGGTCCTGTACCTGATAATCCCTGTCCGCCAAAGGGTTGCACGCCAACTACGGCACCAACCTGATCCCGGTTAATATAGCTGTTGCCCACTTTAACCATCTGCTCAATCTGGCGGTAAGTAGTTTCATTGCGGCTGTGTATGCCCAGAGTCAAGCCGAAACCTGTGCTGTTTATATCTTCTATCAGCTTTGATAACTCTGAAGCCTTGTAGCGCAGGATATGCAAAACCGGACCGAAGTGTTCCTCTTTCAGGCATGAGATATCGGAGATTTCAAAGGCACATGGAGCGACAAAATCACCGCTCTGACACTCATCGCTTAATTTCAGTTGCTTGATAAGATGCTGAGTGGATTTCATCTCTTCGATATGGGTTAGCAACTTGTTCTTTGCCGAAATATCTATTACTGGTCCCACATCAGTTTTGTGAAGATAGGGCAGACCGACATTAAGCTCATCCATAGCTCCGGAAATGGCTTCAATGATGTTGTCGGCGATATCTTCCTGCACGCAAAGCACTCTCAGGGCTGAGCATCTTTGCCCGGCTGATGCAAATGCAGAACGAAGCACATCGCGCACAACCTGTTCCGGCAGGGCAGTGCTGTCTACAATCATGGCATTTTGTCCGCCGGTTTCAGCAATAAGTGGAACAGGGGCGCAATCTCTTGCAGCAAGTGTTCGGTTGATATTTTGTGCCGTCTGCGTTGAGCCGGTAAAGGCGACTCCGGCAATTGCAGGGTGGGAGGTCAGTATATTACCCAACTCTGATCCTGTTCCCGGAAGCAACTGGATAACACCATCCGGGAAACCTGCTTTGGAAATTAGCTGCATGGTTTTTGCGGCGATAAGTGATGTTTGCTCAGCGGGTTTGGCGATAACTGTGTTTCCGGCCATTGCGGCTGCGGTAATTTGTCCCAGAAAGATTGCCAAAGGAAAATTCCAGGGACTGATACAGACAAAAACGCCTCGGCCTGTCCGGGATACATTTACAGAAGTACCGTTAAAATCGGTAACAGTTTCTGGGCCAAAAACTTGTGTCTGACAAGCGTAATAACGGCAAAAATCAACGGCTTCTCGCACTTCATCAATAGCATCATGAATGGTTTTACCTGCTTCCTGATGACAGATGGCAACCAGTTCAGCCAGGTTTTCTTCAAGTAAATCCGCAAGCCTGTTCAGGTGCACAGCTCTTTCTGGAGCTGATTTCTTATTCCAGGTTTGAAATGCATCCTCTGCACTCACAATTGCGGTTTCAATTTGCTCATTTTGGGCAAAAACAACAGTGCCGACGGAAATATTCCGGTCATATGGAGCCGTGATATGTTGGACTGTATCTCCTGCATTTTTCATTTCTTCATAGAGGGAAGCGCCATTAATGACAGGCCCTGCAATCCATGATTTTGACAAAAAAGCGTCAATATCAGCTTTAAGCGGAGCATACTCACTTTCAATGTCAATATTGATTCCCAGAGAGTTTTTCCTTTCAGGGAAGATATCCGGAGGAAGCGGAATCGCTTTATTATCGGGTGTCGGATGACTTAGCAACTGATCAACCGGATGGCGGGTCAGTTGTTCCACCGGACATTTTGCATCAACCAGTCTGTGCACAAACGAACTGTTGGCTCCGTTTTCAAGCAGGCGGCGGACCAGGTAGGGAAGTAGATCTTTATGGCTGCCCACCGGAGCGTAGATGCGAATACGTGGCTGATAACCGCTCATCAGATGGTTATACAAGGCTTCACCCATTCCGTGCAGTCGCTGGAACTCGTAATCCCTGCCTTCTCCCATCACCAAAACCGATGTGACGGTCTGCGCATTATGGCTGGCAAACTGCGGGAACAGGTTTTTATTCACCTCTGGATCTAATACAAAACGGGCGCAGGCCAGATAGCTGACATCCGTTCCTTCCTTGCGGGTAAATACCGGGTAGTTAAGATATCCCCCTTGCTGAGCGAGCTTTATCTCACTGTCCCAGTATGCGCCTTTTACTACCCGGACAGGAATTCTGTCTCCCTGCCCGGCAGCGAGTTTATTCAGCCATGCAAAAACTGGCAGTGCGCGTTTGGAATAGGTTTGAACCACAATACCCAGTTCGCCCCAGCCCTGAATTTCCGGGTGATGGTAGAGCTTTTCAAACAGCCTGAGTGAAAGCGCCAGCCTGTCCATCTCTTCTGCATCAAGGGTTAGAGGAACCTCCAGTTGTCTGGCCCGTTTTGCCAGAGCAAGCAGGGTTGCGAAGAGCTCAGTCATAACCCGCTCTTGATTGGCAACGTTATAACGGGGATGCAGTGCGGAAAGCTTTATGGAAATGGAAGAGGAGCGCTGATTTCTCAGTGCCTTATGACTGCCCACTGATTCAATGGCACGCATATAATCGGTAAAGTACTTTTCTGCATCAGCAGCGGTGAGAGCGGCTTCGCCCAGCATATCAAAAGAGTAGTCAAACCCCAGTGCCTGCTTCTCCTGTGCGTTGTTTTTTGCTTCTTCTATTGTCCGGCCCAGAACAAACTGGCGTCCCAATATCGCCATCGCCTGATTCATTGCCTGGCGGATTATCGGTTCAGACAGTTTATTGACCAGGTGCGAGAGTGCTTTTACAGGAGTCGGAGATTTATCTTCCAGATTACAGACGGTTCCGGATAGCAGAAGCCCCCAGGTTGAGGCGTTAACGAAAACAGAATCGGAATGGCTCAGGTGAGATTGCCAGTCTGCAACCGAAAGTTTATCCCTGATTAATGCATCGGCGGTTGCCTTGTCCGGAATACGCATAAGGGCTTCGGCAAGGCACATCAGTAAAATACCTTCCTGAGTATCCAGGCTGTATTCCAGCAAAAGGGCGTCGACCATCTGAACGGATTCTTTGTCAGCACGAATCGTCTGAATCAGGCTGCTGGCTTGATCTTCTATCTGCTGTTTTTCCGCCTCAGATGGGGTAGCAAGCGGAAGCAGTTGACTCTGGAGGCGAGCTTCATCTGTCATATAGAAAGATGAGATTTTTTCCCATAGTTGTTCTATAGGCATATTTATAAGCTGATTTTGTAACAAATCCATAGAATTCAATGCCCTGCGCAGTTGGTTCATTTAAGTATAGATAAAAGTGTGCAATTTGCTTTGAAGTTGTCACTGCACCATTGTGGTGCGAAATAGATCATTGCTGGGCAAAGGGGGGCTAGATAATCTAACTGGTGATGGAGTAAGTTTGCAGATAAATAATCCACTAAATGCAAATTTATTTAGTTATAAGCTCGATAATGAATAAAAATTCAGAAATGAATTACTTTTATTGATTTTGTCGGTTCTGGCACGCCCCTTGTATTGTTACTAATAACAGCAGCACTATCGAGTTAACAGCCAAAATACACAGGGGGAGCGTATGTTAGATTCAAGTGTCGTTACGAAAAGTATTGAAAAACACCTCTCACAATCTGCGGGAAATCCGATCATATTTTGTGGGGATGCGTCCATAGCGTCGAAAGTCAGCGACAGCCATGACGTAACGTATGTAGATTCCAGTATGGAGGCATTGAAAGAGGTACAAAGCCAGTACTCCGGGATCAGAAAAACGGCGAAAGCAGATGTGCTTGATTATATCTACTTTAATGCGTCATCGAGTCTGGTTATCTTTTCAGAGGTCAGTGCCGGCTGGCATCACTCTTTTCAGATGGAAAAGCTGATTACAGCAATTGAGAGAAACCGCTATAAGTTGGTGGTTCTGGAATTTTTGGATGAAGAGGCGACAGCGCTAAGCAGTGGCTCCGGCATTAAGTTGAGCACTTTTAACAAAAAGCAGCTGCTTAGTTCTCTGGGATGCAGACTTCGCCGCTACAGTGTTGAGCTTCAGCCTTCGCTGTCATCAGAAGATACGAGCTTTACTCTTGTGATCAGGAAGAAGTAAAACGGCTTATCAGCTGAGCGGATACAGAGACAGCAATTTGCATTGGCAATTTCCCTTTTATATCGGGGTGACCGATAGGGCAGGTTAATTGCGAAAGAAGCTCCGGGGCTGAAAGGTGTTCATTGAGATACCTTTCAGCCTGTTTTCTTTTAGACTTTGAGCCAATCAGGCCAACATAAGAAAAACAGTTTCTTTCCAGCGCATATTGAACGACTTTAAAGTCGAGTTGGTGTTCATGTGTCATCACCAGAATAGAAGTATGTTCGCTCAGTTCACTGATGATGCTTTCAGGTTGCTCGCTGTGACGGGTAATAATATTTAGCGGCTCCAGTTTATCCAGCCACTCTTTTCTGGAGTCTACGACGGTAACGGAGCAGGGAAGCTGGCTGAGGATCAGACAGAGCGACTGACAAACATGACCGGCTCCGAAAATGACGACCTTTGGCTGGTTTATATTCCGGTATTCAAACAGAACTTTCAGAGATCCACCACATGCCTGACCATGCTTGTTGTCCAGCATGAAACCTTCGCTCCCTATTTTTATTTCTGACGATGTCAGTTCCTTTCGGGCTTTGTTTATCACATCAAACTCAAGCTTACCGCCCCCAAGGGAACCAAACTCTTCGTTTGCTGTGATCACCATCTTTGCTCCGGTTTCTCCCGGAACAGAACCAGACTTAGAGAGGATGGTCGCCAGGCAGTAAGCAGAACCTTGGGTTTCCAGTTTCTGACAGGCGTGGTGCCACTGATTATTCTTATTCATTTTCATCCTTAGCCATCTTCTGGTGCTGATCTACACAGGCCTTCAGTATCTGCTCAGAGGTTGCTGGTGTATTTAGTTCCGGTATGAGCTTATGGTTGCTAATTGAGGCGACAGCATCGTATATGGCGCACCAGACGCTGATTGCCAGCAAAAACGGGGGCTCACCGATTGCTTTTGAATGGTAAATGCTGTGCTCCGGGTTGGCGTTGTTGTACAGGGTAATATTCATTTGATCCGGATAATCGCCTATTGTCGGGATCTTATAGCTTGCCGGTGTGTTGGTAAGCAGCTTTCCGTCTTTGTCCCAGATCAGTTCTTCCGTGGTCAGCCAGCCCATTCCCTGAATAAATGCCCCCTCTATCTGTCCAGTGTCTATAGCCGGGTTCAGGCTGTTTCCCACATCCTGAATAATATCCGTCCGGGTGACTTTCATCTCTCCGGTTAGTGTATCTACTTTCACTTCTGAGCATGCCGCGCCGATGGAAAAGTAGTAGAAGGGGTGACCTTCGCCCTTTTCTCTGTCGTACCAGACTTTTGGTGTTTTATAAAAACCGGTAGCGGACAGGGATACCCGGTTTATATAAGCCAGCTGGATAAATTTTGTCCACTCAAGTTTTTCTGTTTCTGTTACGAGCAGACCATCGGTTATCCGGGGTGGGGTACTTAATTGGAAATGCTCGGTAGCAAACTCCAACAGTCTCTTTTTGATAGTTTGGGCGGCCTTGTAGACTGCCATTCCGTTAAGATCTGCGCTGGATGAGGCTGCTGTCGGGGAGGTATTGGGAACTTTGTCTGTCCGGGTTGAGGTAACCAGTATCAGCTCTGCCGGAATTCCCAGTGCTTCTGCAACAATTTGCTGAATCTTGGTGTTGATTCCCTGGCCCATTTCCGTGCCACCATGGGATACCTGAACACTACCATCGGTATAGATATGGATTAATCCGCCAGCCTGATTTAAAAAAGTGGCAGTGAACGCGATACCGAATTTTATCGGGGTTAGAGCCAATCCTTTTTTAATTACGGGATTGCTTAAATTCCACTGGTTGATCTCTTGCCTGCGTTTGCGGTAGCCACTGCTTTTTTCCAGTGTTTTGAACACTTCAGAGAGCACTTGGTGTTGTTCAACCTGCATACCGTAATGAGTCAGTTCTTTCCCCTCTTGATATCTGTTTTTCAGACGAACATCCAAAGCATCCTGACCCGTTCGGATACTAAGATCCTGCATAGCTTTTTCTATCAGCATTGCAGCCTGAGGTGCGCCAAAACCACGAAAAGCCGTATTGGAAACCGTGTCGGTTCTCAGGTATTTTCCGGTGATGGAGGCGTGGTTGAGAAAGTAGGCATTATCACAAAGCAGTATGGCCCTTTCCATTATGGCCTGAGAAAGGTCTGGTGAATGACCGCAGAGCGCATTCATTTCCAGTCTGCAATGCTGAATTACGCCGTCCTTGTTTGTGCCTAACTGGTAATGACTGACAAAAGGGTGACGTTTTCCTGTGACCTCCATATCTACACTGCGCGGAAGACGAATTTTTACCATCTTCCCGCTAAGGCTTGAACCGAGTGCAGCAAGGCATGCCCATTGTGTCGCGTTGCTTTCTTTTCCTCCGAATCCACCGCCAATTCGCCGGGTATCGACGACAACTTTATTGAACGGAATATCCAGCACCTTAGCGATCATTTTCTGAACTTCAGACGGATTCTGACTGGATGTCTGGATAAAGATGCCCCCATCTTCAGTGGACTCTGCCAGACTGACTTGCCCCTCCAGATAGAAGTGCTCCTGTCCTCCGGTGGAAATAGTGCCCTCAAGGCGGATATCACAGTCACCTATTTCAGAGTCGCTGACTTGCGCACCGATATGGCACGGACTGATAAGTGGGGGCTTATTCTTAGCCGTGGCATAATCTGTAGCAGATGTTTGTTTTTTATATGTGATTTCGGCTAGCTCAGAGGCTCGCCATGCCTGCTTATGACCTTTAGCCAGTACCAACGCTATGGCCTGAGAGTGAAACCGTATGCTTCCATCAGAAAGTAGGGGGTCACCGCAGTCTAAAGTCCCGATATCTTTAAGGCCCGGAATATCACTTTCGCTGTAGACAGCAACCACTCCGGCGTGGAGCTTTACTTTGCTGAAATCAGCAGAGAGGATTTCGCCTTTTGCGATATCAGCACAGATTACCGCTGCATGCAGGCAGCTTTCCGATACCGCATAGTCATCCACATACACGGCTTTACCGGTTACCTGTTTTTCAGCGCTTTCGTGTTTTAGCGGACAACCGATGAATTTATTGTTGCCTGCTTGCCCTATTATCTGAATAACTCTACGCTTCATCGGTTATCCTCGCTGAAATTTTGTGATATTGCAGATAAAAGCGGCGAAAAAGATTCTGCACTACCAGAGTCCGGTATTCTGCGCTCATGCGAAGATCTGAAATGGGATGAATGCAGTCCGGAATTTTAGCGATGACTTTATCCAGAGTAGGCTGATTGAATTCATTTCCTGTAATAATCGCTTCTATCTGGTGAAGCTGAAGTGTTCTTTCCGCAACGCCTCCGGCAGCAATAATACAGTTTGTTATTTTGTTATCCGGGGAGGTGGTGATGTTGATTCCCAGTACAACACTGGAAATATCATCCTCGTTTCGTTTGCTTATTTTATATATGGCGTAGCTCTGGTTGTCTGAAAGGGGAGGAATATAAATGGCACTTACCCACTGATTCGTTTTAAGTAGGGTTTTGCAGTAGCCGGTTATATAGTCTTCTGGCTTAAATAATTGCTTTTGTTCACCATCATCCACTTCAATCTTTCCGTCCAGGCTAATCAGCAGAGGGGCGATATCGCCAATTGGTGATGCGTGTCCAAGACTGCCACCCATTGTAGCCCGGTTGCGGATTGACAGGCTGCCGACTCTGGAAAGCAGTTCGTCTGTTTCCGGATAGTGTTCTTTCATAAAAGAGTGCAGTCTGGCGAGAGTAACGGCTGCGCCGATTCGCCAGCCGTTATCGGTTTGCCCGATTTGGGTCAGGTCATCAACGTCAGATATATCGATAAGTTGCGGCAGTGCTTTATGCTCCTGTGTTACTTCCAGCGCCAGATCTGTGCCTCCGGCGATAAGCCGCGCATTGGGCAATGCTTTTAATGCGTTTGCCAGTTCTGCCCGGTTTGATGGTTTAAGGTAGTTTTCGGTTTGTTGCTTTCTGCATTGTTTCATCCAGGCGATGACACGGGCTTCATCGTTATCGGCAATGTGAGGCAGCTCAGATACCTGCTGGGCCACTTCGATTAGGGGGCCGTATCCGGTACAACGGCACAGGTTTCCGGTAAGAAACTCTTCCGGGTGTTCAGGCTTAGCAGTCTGCTTTGAAAGTGCGTATAAAGACATCACAAAACCGGGAGTGCAGAATCCGCATTGAGTAGCATGTTTATCTACAAGAAGTTTTTGAATGGGATGCAGCTCTCGTCCTTGTTGCAGATGCTCGACGGTAATAATCTGTTTACCGTGCAATGCATTTAACGGGGTAATGCAGGAATTAATATGCTGATAATGGAGAGTGCTATTTTTTCCGGGACTTACAACAACGACAGTACATGCCCCGCAGTCGCCACTGGCACAACCTTCTTTTGTTCCGGTTAATTTTTGATGCTGACGCAGCCAGTCAAGCAGCATCAGGTCGGAAGGAGTCTCCGGCAGCTCAAGAACCTGGTCGTTTAGCATCAGTTCAAGCATAGCGCTTCCCTAAAAATTAACCTGTAATACAATGAGTATAGTTTGATGCTTAGACATGGATAACCTATTCTTTTAAAAAGAAATCAAATAGAGCGAATGACAATGAAAAATAATAAAAATGCCAACCTGACCCCGGAACAGATCGATTTTATTCAGAAGTTACCTAAAGTTGAACTTCACCTGCATATTGAGGGCTCTCTTGAGCCAGAGCTTATGTTTGAGCTTGCTGCGAGAAACAAAATCGACATACCTTTTAATTCGCCGGAAGAGGTGAGAGAGGCTTATCAATTTACTAATCTTCAGTCTTTTCTGGATATTTATTATCAGGGCGCAAATGTACTGATTAATGAACAGGATTTCTTCGATTTAACCTGGGCTTACTTGCTTCGATGCCAGAAGGATCATGTTATTCATACCGAAATCTTCTTCGATCCTCAGACTCATACCGACAGGGGTATCGCCTTTGAAACCGTGGTTAACGGAATCGACCGGGCACTGAAGCAGGCTCAGTCTGAACTTGGTATTTCCAGCCAGCTGATTATGTGCTTTTTGCGTCACTTGAGTGAAGATGCCGCATTTGAGACTTTGGAGCAGGCTCTGCCATATAAAGACAAGATTATTGGTATTGGACTAGATTCATCTGAGCAGGGCCACCCGCCTGAGAAATTTGAGCGCGTATTTAACAAAGCCAGAGAAGCCGGTTTTAAAGTGGTTGCCCATGCGGGAGAAGAGGGGCCTGCGCAGAATATTCTGGATGCGATGGACATGTTAGGCGCCGATAGGGTAGATCACGGTGTACGCTGCGTTGAAGATGAAAACCTAGTGCAGAGACTAGCTTCGGAAAGGATGCCGTTAACCGTCTGTCCGCTATCAAATACTAAGCTGAAAGTATTCGAGCAAATGGAGCAGCACAATATCGTCGATCTTCTGCGCAAAGGGCTGTGTGTGACCATCAACTCGGATGACCCGGCCTATTTCGGCGGTTATATGACGGACAACTTCCTCGCAGTAGCGAATGCATTTGAGTTGTCAGAGCAGGAATTGGCCCAGTTTACTTTAAATGCCATTGAAGCCTCTTTTGTCTCCGAAGAAGAGAAAGAGGCAATGAGCCTGACATTAGCGTTTTAAGACAAAGCTTTAAGAACCGCTTGCGGATCTTTAGCCAGAACGTTGAGCAGAACCAGGGCCGGGCCACGTGGCGTCCGGTCTCCTCGCTCCCAGTGGCGAAGACTTCCTAAGCTTATCCCAAAAGTAGAAGCGGAGTGTGTTTGTTCGAAGCAAACGACATAATTCCATGCTAGATATCGAGTAATAGCCTGAATATAGGCCATTTTTTTCGAATCTAATTTGACCTGAATTTCTTTCTCCTCCTAATATAAAAGACATGATATAAGCTAAAACAGTATTCCTGTATGCATGAACCAGAAAACCTCTTCCTGAGCTTTTTTCAACAAGCCCCTCAGGCCATCCTTATATTAGATAAGGATGGCAGTATCCTTGATGCAAACTTCAAAGCTGTTTCTTTGTTCAAGTGTGTATCCAAAGACGTTCTTATTAATCTTAGCCTTATAGTAGCCATGGAAAAAATAGCGGCTGGATTTGATACGAAGGAATATCAACTTCATAAAGCCCGTAACGATAAGGGACGGCTTATAAGGCAGGACCTTCTTAACGGTCGAATCGTTGAGTTGCAGTTCACTCCTGTGGCTACTGAATCTGCTGAATATATGCTTGTTCAAATTCGGGAGTTCTCCCAACAGAAGCATTTGCAATGGAACCTCCACCTGGCGGAAGTGCTGGAATTTTTACCCGAACCCACGATGGTGGTGGATCTGGATGGCACAGTTGTCGTGTGGAACAAGGCTATTGAAGATGTTTCAGGGGTAAAAAAAGAAGATATCCTTGGTAAAGGAAATTATGAGTATGCTTTACCATTTTACGGTACCAGAAGGCCGATATTGGTTGACTGGACACTGGATCCTGAAGATAAAGTTCCTATCGAAAAATATAGCCTGGTACGACGCGATGGTGAGAAATTGTATGGCGAGATTTATACGCCCAATGCTTTTGGAGGTAAAGGTGCCTATTTATGGGGGGTTGCAGCACCCCTGAGAGATAGTTCAGGTAAAGTAGTGGCTGGCATTGAGTGTATGCGAAATGTTACCGAACGAACGATGGCAGAGCAGGAACTGAATAAAGCCAAAATTGCAGCAGAGGATGCGACTAAAGCTAAATCGGAGTTTTTAGCCCGGATGAGTCATGAAATCCGGACGCCTATGAATGCCATACTGGGTATGAGCGAGCTACTGCTTGAAACTGATCTTGATAGTGAACAGCAAGATTTTTCCGAAACGCTTCATTCTTCTGGTGAAATGTTACTGGATATTATTAATGACATTCTGGACTTTTCAAAAATTGAAGCGGATCAGGTTGAGCTAGAACACACGCCGTTTAATCTGAATGACTTGGTAGAAGAAGCGATCAGGATACTTGCTCCTAAGGCAGAGCGAAAAGGCCTTGAATTTGGCTATCGGATTTCTCCGGATGTATTCAGTCAGCTCCAGGGAGATCCCATCAGATTAAAGCAGATAGTGATAAACCTGCTCAGTAATGCTATTAAATTTACAGACCAAGGCGCTGTTAATCTGGAGATTATTCCGGATCCAGGAGAGCAGGATATGATTCTGGTCTCTGTTAGCGATACTGGTATTGGTATTCCTGAATCCAAACAGCACTCAATTTTTGATAGCTTCTCACAGGCTGATACATCGACAACAAGAGAGTATGGTGGTACAGGTCTCGGCCTCGCGATATGTAAACGGTTGATTGAGCTTATGGGAGGAAGTATTTGGGTTCAGTCGGTGAAGGGAAAAGGCTCAACTTTCTTCTTTACGGTTCACTTTGAGCAGGCTGATGAGCTCCCTGTTTCTGTAGAGGAAAAGGGTGGAAATAATCAACTCCGAAATATGAATAAGCTCAGGTTACTTCTCGTAGAAGATATATCGGCAAACCGTAAAGTTGTTCACCTTTTTCTTAAAAAATCAGGAATTCAGATAATAGAGGCGATCAACGGAAGAGCCGCCGTTGATGCTTATGTTAAGTCTGGTGGTCAGTTTGATGTCATTCTCATGGACCGGGAAATGCCAATAATGGATGGTCTGACTGCATCCCGGGAAATTCGAGTTTTTGAGCAAGAATACAGTTTGAAGAGAACACCGATTATTGCCCTGACGGCACATGCTTTTAATCAACACAAAGAAGAGTGCCTAAACGCTGGTTGTGATGACTTTTTAGCCAAGCCGGTCAAGAAAAGCGATCTGATAAAGGCTTTAGAGAAGGTGGTGTACCCTGCTGGTACGGAGAATGGCATTAATAGCAGCGAATTATATTTGGTTGAAGTGGACGAAGACTTACAAGAGTTAATTCCAGAATTTATAGAAGAGCTTGAACAAGAAATGTACAGCATGGGAATGGCTCTGGAAAAAGAAAACTTTGAAGACTTACGCCGACTGGCCCATGGTTATAAAGGAGCCTGCAGTAACTATGGTATTCAGGAACTGGCTGCCATATATTTTGAGCTGGAAAGTGCATCCCAAGAGCAAGATAAATCGAGGTGTCATAGTGTATGGAGCAAAGCGAGAAACTATATTTCTCGTATGGAGTTCCGGTATGTTTGACGGTAATTACGCCGTGACACAGGTAGTTTTAGTGGAGAAGAATACGTGGCGGTACCTAAGCCAAAGATCATGATAGTTGACGATGTAAAAGCAAATTCCAGACTTTTGGCAAAACGTTTGGGTGATGAATATGACTTTCATATCGTGACTAGCGGAAAAGAGGCCCTTGAGGATGCAGAGAAACTGGCACCTGATTTAATATTGCTGGATATTCTGATGCCGGAAATGGATGGATTCGAGGTATGTTACCGGCTGAAAGAGAATGAAGCGACAAAGTTAATTCCGGTAGTGTTTATCACCAGCCTTGATGATGAGGAAGATGAAACTAAGGGATTAGACCTTGGTGCCGTAGACTACATCAAAAAGCCATTTCGCATACCGATAATAAAGGCCAGAATCAGAAACCATATTCAGTTGAAACAAGCCAGAGACCTGTTGGAGAAGCAGGCATTTATTGACTCGTTAACTGCAATTCCGAACAGAAGGCGTTTCGATGAAATATTAGAAAAAGAGTGGTACCGGGCTGCCAGAGAGCAAGCTTCGTTATCCATGATTTTATTAGATATCGATCATTTTAAACAATACAACGATAGCTATGGTCACCAGCAGGGGGATTATTGTCTAATTCAGATTGGTCGGGCCCTAAAAGAGAGTATGAGGCGCGCGTCCGATTTTGTAGCGCGATATGGTGGAGAAGAGTTCGCAGTTATTCTTCCGTCAGTTACTGAACAAGAGGCTGTTGAGGTTGCAAAGTTTATTAGTCAGCGGGTGGCTAAATTGAAGATTCCTCACTGTGACTCTAACCTCGATTCTCCTTATGTGACGGTAAGTATGGGGGTTACTTCGTTCAAACCATCAGAAAGTGATGATCCTGAAAGCTTTTTCTCAACTGCGGATAAAGCGTTATATCAGGCTAAGAATAGTGGCCGAAACCAGATAAAAAGCAGTATTAAAGCAGAATAGCATGTTTTTGGTTCTGCTTTGAGGCAATAAAAAACACCGGACTGAGCTCAGTCCGGTGTTCTTCGTTATTTAGGTTTCAATGTGCAACCACCATAGCTTTCATCTCTTTTGCATAGTTGAGCTCACTTTGCAGGTTATTACCCACTTCATGAGCTGTTTGGTCATGCCAAAGGCGCCTTTACCGGAGCAGACCGAGCCCGCGCCGGTTTATTTGAAGAGGCCAATGGTGGCACTATCTTTCTGGATGAAATAGGTGAAACCAGCCCGAATATGCAGGTTAAGCTGCTTCGCGTGTTGCAGGAGAGAGAAGTTAAACGTATTGGCGAAAATCTTTCCCGGAAACTGGATGTGCGGGTTATCGTTGCGACCAACCGTAATCTTAGTGATGAGGTGAAAAGGGGCAACTTCCGCCAGGATCTTTTCTATCGCCTGAGAGTTATTGAGCTGAAAGTTCCGGACCTGGAACAGCGCCGTGAAGATATTCTGCCTATAGCTAACCTGTTTCTGCATAAATTCGGTAGCAGCATGAATCGCAGTGTTATTGGTCTTTCAAGGGGAGCGGTCCAGACTCTGATGAACTATACCTGGCCGGGAAATGTCCGCGAGCTGGCCAATGCGATGGAGTACGCTGTCGCCCTTTGTGCCGGTGAATGGATAGAAGAGAACGATCTGCCACCGGAACTAAATATCGTTGAAGAAGAGCAGAACTCTTTTTCTCCGTTAATGCCAATGGAAGCGGTGGAAAGGCAGCATATACTGACAGCGCTCGAATATCACAAGGGTGATAAACGGGCTACAGCGGAAAGCCTTGGTATTGTTCTGTCAACCTTGTACCGGAAGCTGGCGCTGTATCAGCTAAATTAATTATCCGGCAAGAATCGGATGGTATCATCAGGCCAGGTGTGATGAGATAGCAATGAAATCCGATAGACAGTGAGTCCAGTTATGTCAAAGTTACCTGAAAATGAGTTGGAAAATACGCCGGTGCGGGATGAGCGTAGCCGGAAGCTGATTGATGTGGCTCGCTATATTGACAGCCATGCCGAAGATAAAATTACACTCACTCAGTTAGGCCATTTTGCAGGACTTTCGCCTTCCAGATTACAGCGCACTTTTAAAGCCATGTTCGGCGTATCCCCCAGGCAGTATCAGGATGCAGTGCGTATGCAAAAGTTTAAGGATTCATTAAAGGAAGGCGAAGGTGTAACCGATGCAATTTTCTCGTCAGGTTACGGTTCAATAAGCCGGGTATATGGTGAAGCGTCCAGAAATATAGGCATGAACCCCAAAGCTTACAGAGCGGGTGGTCAGGGGGAAGTGATTCATTATGCGTGTCGTGAGACTGCTCTCGGCTACATGATTATGGCCGCGACCGGTAAGGGAGTCTGCTCAGTACAGTTTGGTGACGACAAAGAGGCTCTGCATACTCTTCTCTCCGATGAATTCCCCAATGCACAACTTGTGCTTTCTGCAGCGCAGGATGCGCCGGAGTTGGATAGCTGGATGCTGGCCTTAGATCAGCATATCAGTCAGGGAGCACCCAGACCCGATGTGCCGCTAGATATCAGAGGAACCGCATTCCAAATCAAAGTATGGCAATTTCTGCTAAGCATCAAAGAAGGGGACGTAATGAGTTACGCAGAGGTTGCAGAACAGATTGATAGCCCGAAAGCGGTTCGCGCCGTAGGCACAGCTTGTGGTAAAAACCGGATAGGGATCCTTATTCCGTGTCACCGGGTATTGCGAAGCGACGGAGGCTTAGGAGGTTACCGCTGGGGGCTTGAGCGGAAACGAGCCTTGCTGGACAAGGAGAGAGCAAAGTCACCCGAATAGGGGTGACTTTGTGGGTGTACATTTGCAAAGTCAGGAAAGTCTTATGCTGCAATTAGTGACTGACTGCGTACATAATAGATATCGGATTCACTGAGTTCGGCAGTTATCGTTGAGATAAAGGGCAGCAGCTCCAGTGATTTTGGAGAGCGAAAACAGTAATCGGTGATAATTGCCCACCCCTGAATCGAGCAGTATCCGTTATTTTTCTCAATGTAGTTAGCAATCTGAGCTGCACATTCGTCGCTATAGGTTTCAATTTTGTAGACCGTAATCATTACTTTGTCTCCCTCTCCATGGGTATATAAGTAAAATGAAAGTCATATAGTCAGAATCAAAACAACTACCGGGTTCTTCTATATTTATCCATTATTTCCCCTCCTGCTAACTACAAATTTCGATAAATTAATACAATGAAATCTATCGATAACTTTAAGGAGGTAGAGCGGTGTACCTAATTTGATCTTAGGTGAGGCTTTGATATGCAGGGTGTTTCATTTTTGGGATTTATTGATATATATATTAGAATGAAAACTCTAACCATGCTTAATAGCGGTAAGCGAACTAAGGATATTGGAAAGGCTCAACTGCTATCGTTTTTTATTCCTCGCCGGCAACAGGGCACTTTCTGCTAAGCATCAAAGAAGGGGACGAACTGAGCTACGAATGGGCCGTAGAACAGATGTTTATTATAGGCTATGTGCTCTAGATTTTATTTCACAGCATAGAGTTTTGTAATCGTAGTCGTTGTGCTCTAGAGTGCAGAGTAGCACACCAAAATAGACATAAATAAGGCCAGGTAGTTATGAATTTTGAAAAGTTGACGGTAAGAGCTCGTATTTTACTTATTCTCGTACTTTCTATTTCATTTTTAGTGGGAACCTCTTTTTTTCAGTATTCAAAGTTCTCAAACATTGAAGAGCTGGTTGATAAGATGTACCGGCATCCTGTTGCTGTGTCCAGCGTTATCAAAAAAATCGACTATAACGTTGTGCTAATCCACCGGGAAATGAAAGACATTGCACTGGGAAAAGATCTCAGTAAGGCTCAGGCGGTTGTTAACAAGCTCCATAACGATACGCTTGCTGAGTTTGACCTTTTAGAAGAACGCTTTCTTGGGGATAAGAGTGACATTAAAGAGCTGAAGCAGTGGTTTATTGATTGGAAACAGATACGCCAAAAAGTTATTGATTACAAAAATCAGGGTGATATGAAAAATGCGGCCAGAATAACTCAGACTGAGGGTGTGGTGCATATCAATAAACTGAATAAGCGCATCCAGGAAATTATTGCCTTCGCCGATAATAAGCTTCAAACCTTCTATGGCGGCGTCAAAACTAATGTCAGCCAGGCTTCTCAGATCGTTATGATTATCGCTGTCGTTTCAACCATTGTCTTTATCGTGATAAGTCTTTTGATTGTTAACAGTATTGTTAAGCCTCTTGCTCGTTTATCTGATTTTTCAGAGCAGATTTCGCGAGGAAATCTTACCGTAAGTATTGATACTTCAAATCATAATGAAATTGACCAGCTTGGAAAGCAGATGTTAGTGATGAGAGACAGCTTAAAGAATTTGCTTTCTCATATCAGTAATGTGGTCAATTCAGTCAGTGGCTCCAGCCATGAAATGGAGCGAATGGTTGAACAGTTCAGCCATTCAACTAAGAATCAGGCGACAGGCCTGGAGCAGGTATCCACCGCGGTAGATCAAATGTCTGCGACCGTTAACGAAGTTGCTCAAAATGCTCAACTGGCATTGAATGCAGCCACCCAGACCTTCTCAGATGCTTCTGAAGGAAGTGAAGCAACCACTCAAGTGACCAGTCAGGCGTCGGAGCTGGTTGAAAACACGACTGTCGTTAGTGCAACACTAAATCAGCTTGAAGAAGAAACGAAGAATGTTGAAAGTGTGCTTGATATGATCCGGGAAATATCGGAACAGACCAACTTGCTGGCACTAAATGCAGCGATTGAAGCCGCTCGTGCGGGAGAACATGGCAGAGGGTTTGCCGTTGTTGCAGATGAAGTGCGTAACTTAGCGGCAAAAACTCAGTCAAGTGTAGACGATATTCAGAAAACAATTACAAAGCTTCAGTCTGAATCCGTTAGTGCCGTAGAGAAAATGAGTCTTAACTTCACTATGTCTGAAGAAACCTCCAAATTAGCTCAGCTTACCAGCGACAGCTTAGGTAAGATTATTGATTCAGCAAATCACATTCAGGACATGAACACACATATTGCCACTGCCTCTGAGGAGCAAAGCGCTGTTGCAACGGAAATAAGTAGCAACGTGGCAGAGATCTACTCAAACTCCAAAGACGTGATGCTTGAGATCAGTAACATTGAGTCTGCTGCCCGGGATCTGAATGAATTATCCAGCCAGCTTGAGGCAGAAATTTCAAAATTCCGAATAGTGTAAATTATATGTGTCAGGGGCGATAGAATCAGCGAGTTCTATCGTTCTTTATTCTTCGCCGACAACAGCGCTTTCTCAAAACCGGGTATATACTTGTTACAAAAGACAAAGGCAAGGGAAAGACTTTGCGTAAACAGGAAGCCCGTCAGCAACGTGAGCAGCATATTATCCAGACGGTTTTGGACCGTCTGGAAATCAGCAGTGTGCTTGACTTAACCATGTCCGACATTGCCAAAGCTTCTGAGTGCTCTATGGGGGCTATTTACTCCCACTTCCCCAGCAAAGAAGATCTGCTGATCGCCGTATCTAACGAAACCATAAAGCAGGATCTTGCCATTCTTGAAAAGGTGACTGAGAAGGCGAAAGACGACTTCGATAAGTTGCTATCTACCGTTTTTGCCATCGCTGCACTGTTCGTTGAAAGACCCCAGTATTACGCGCTAAACCAGCTTGCGATGAACCCCAATATTTGGGCAAACGCTTCTGCCAGCCGGGTGGAAGAGGGCAATAAGATGGCAGAGCAGATCCTGGAAAATATCCTTGAACTGGTTGATTCGGTCAATAAGGAAAAAGGGCTGACACTGGATGACAGAAGTGCCGAGCTTTTTGTTACTAGCCTGTATGGCATGGTGGTTGGTGTTATGGAAATAAAAATGTCAGGTTACGGCATGATTCTGGATAAGCACTCAGACAGGACAAAGGGACCGGTTTATAACCTGATTCCTGCCGTTTGTCGTTTATTGTCCGCTTGGAGCATAAAAGATACCAATCTTGCCGAACATGTTGAAATTATATGCCAAACTGTGACCAAAGATGTAATCGAGATATTACCCGAATAATATTCGCATAATGTTCTAGATTTATAGTATCAGATAGATCCGGAGCTTCTTATGTCCAGCAATTCCAATAAAGTTATTACCTTTCTGGTTGGCTTATCACTAAGCTTTTCCCTTTCGGGCTGCAAAGATGAAGCCCTGGTGGTGACAGAGCACAAACCCCGCCCGGTCAAGATGATTAAGGTGTCGGATACATTAACCGGCAATATAAAAAAATACCCGGCGAAGGTGTCTGCCAACAAAGAGGTGGCCGTTTCATTTCAGGTGGCCGGGAGGCTGGTTGAGTTTCCGCTGAAGCCGGGGGATTCAGTTGAAAAGGGCGATCTGATCGCTAAAGTCGATAACCGTGACTTTCTCAATCAGCAGCAACTTGCTCAGGCTGACTATGATCTCGCGGCGACCAACTTTGCCCGCTATGAAAAATTGCTGGCAAAGAAAATGATCTCAAAGGCGCAATACGACTCTGCCAGAGCAAATCTGAAAGCAGCAGAAGCGAATCTGAGGCTGGCAAAAGACAGAGTAACCGACAGCGTTGTCTATTCGCCATTTGTGGGCCTGATTTCAGAAACTCTGGTTGAAAATCATCAGTATATTCAGCCCCAGCAAACCGTGGTAATACTGCAGAACAGCGGTGTTATCGATGTTGAAATTCAACTGCCTGCGCGTGAGATTTTCCGCTTGCAGGAAGAGAAAGTGAATCTGAATTATCAGCCAACAGTGACTTTTGCATCGGATAACAGCAGGCACTATCCGGTCACATACAAACAGCACGCCACCCAGGTGACTCCGGGGACTCAATCTTACAGAATGACATTTACGCTGGCAGCTCCGCAGGAGGCGACGGTTTATCCGGGAATGCCTGCAACTATGCACATTGATTTTGATAAGGTTTTTCTGGAAAACCAGCTAAACGACTATATAGCTCTGCCGGTGACAGCGGTGATTAAGGATGACGCCAGCGGTGAGAACTACATCTGGATTTACGATGCCCAAACGGGTCAGGTCCACCCTAAGGCAGTGGAGCTGGGAAAGGTTACGGGTGAGTCAGTACTGGTAAAAGCTGATGTTGAGCCTGATGATCGCGTGGTAACGGCAGGGTTAAACCGGCTGAAAGAGGGAATGGAGGTAGTTCCGCTAACGCTTGAGAGAGGGCTGTAACCATGAATTTAGCCGAATACTCCATTAAAAATAGCGTGATTAGCTGGGTGGTCTGCCTGCTGCTTCTTGTGGGCGGAGTGGTGTCTTTTTACGAACTGGGGCGGCTTGAGTTTCCGGCTTTCCCTATTCCTCAGGCTATGGTGACAACCGCTTATCCGGGCGCCTCTGCTGAGCAGGTTGAGGAAGAAGTTTCACTTCAGCTTGAAGAGGCTATCTTAGAGCTGGAAGCGGTGTTTCATATCGACTCTTTCAATACCCCCGGGCTTTCTCAGATCCTGATTGAACTGTCGGAAGAGTATCCGGCGTCTGCGCATCCTGAGGCCTGGGCCAAGCTGAATAAAAAGATGCAGGATCTGGAAAGTTCACTGCCTCCCGGCGCATATCCGCCTGTTGTTATGGATGAGTTCAGCGATGTGTTCGGGATTTTTTATAACATCACAACGCAGGATTATTCCTACAGAGATCTGGAAAACTATGCCGATTTTTTGAAAAGGGAGCTGATACTTGTCGACGGCGTGAAAAAGATCTCCATCGTTGGCACGGTGCAGGAGCAGATCGTTATTGAGCTTTCGCAGGAAAACCTGAATGGACTGGGTATTGATCCTGGCTGGATTCTTGGACTGATGACTAACCAGAATGTGGTTTCCAATGCCGGTCAGGTTAAAATCGGGACTCAGTCTGTGCGCTTTCATCCAACCGGCGAATTTGAAAGCCTTGAAGAGCTGAGAGAGATGATTATCAGCCCTCCGGGAAGCGGCTCTCTTATCCGCCTTGGCGATATTGCGACCATTTCCAGAGAGTACGAAGAGCGGCCGGGGAATATCTACCGCAGCAACGGGAACCGTGCCCTTTCCTTTGGCATCTCATTTAAAGACGAAGTGAATGTGATTGAAGTGGGCAGACTGGTCAATGAGAAGCTGCAAGAGCTTGAGTATAAAAGACCCATTGGTATCGACCTGAATCTCGTATATGACCAGGCAAAAGAGGTCGATAACTCCATCAATGACTTTATTACCAATCTGCTGGTTTCGGTTGCCATTGTTATTGTGGTGCTCTTTTTCACCATGGGCGCGCGTTCCGGGTTGCTGATGGGCAGCATTCTGATGCTGACGATACTCGGCACCTTTATCGGCATGCTGGTGATGAAAATCGATATTGAAACCATTTCCCTTGGTGCGCTGATTATTGCACTGGGTATGCTGGTGGATAATGCCATTGTGGTTACCGAGGGTGTGCTGGTGGGCTTAAAGCAGGGGCTGACCCGTTTGCAGGCCATCAACCGCGTGGTTTCACAAACCCAGACGCCTTTGCTCGGCGCAACGGCGATTGCCATTATTGCCTTTGCGCCCATTGGATTGTCAGATAACGCCACCGGGGACTTTCTCTATTCTCTGTTTGCGGTGCTGATGATTTCTCTTTCCATCAGCTGGATTCTGGCCATTACCTTAATTCCGTTTTTCTGCCATATGCTGTTTAAAGACGGCATCATAGATGAAGATGACAGTAAAAATGATCCCTATTCTTCTGTGGTATTCAGGGGATACCGTGCTTTTCTCAGCTTTGCCCTGCGTTTTAGAGTGGTTGCCATTCTGTTTACTCTGGCGCTGCTGATAGCTGGCGGATATGGATTTACTCAGGTAAAACAGAGCTTCTTCCCGACCTCTAACACGCCTATTTTCTATATCGATATCTGGGCTCAGCAGGGTACGGATGTCAGGGCAACCTCTGATGCGGTCAGTGAGATAGAAAAGGTGGTGATGGAAACCGAAGGTGTGGTCAATGTCACCTCAACCATCGGAATGGGGGCACAGCGCTTTATCCTGACTTACGCCCCTGAGCGGCAGTATCCGAGCTACGCGCAAATGATAGTGGAAGCTGTTTCTCTAGAAAGGTTGGCAGAGCTGATTCCCATTGTGCGGGAGCAGTTAGAAGCTCAGTTTCCGGAGCTGGAACTGAAGTTTAAGCTGATGACTTTAGGGCCGTCACCGGCAGCCAATATTGAAGCCAGATTCTATGGTCCGGACCTGGATGTACTGCGCACGCTGGCCGCTCAGGCCATTGATATTATCGACAATGAACCGCTTGCGGTTGAAACGCGTCACTCTATGCGCGAGAAAACGCTGGCCATCCGGCCGCAGATAGATATGGCGGAGGCGAGAAGAAGTGGGATCAGCAAGCAGGATATCAACAATACTTTGCTCTCCAATACCGATGGTATGGTTGCCGGTCTGTACCGGGAGGGCAGCCATCTGCTGCCTGTTCTGGTGAGGGCGCCGGATGAGATCAGAAATGATGTGGACAGACTGGAGAACCTGCAGATCTGGAGTGCTGAAAACAGTGCCTATATTCCCATTGGTCAGGTGGTAACGGATTTCTCCACTGAGTTTGAGAACTCTCTGATCACCAGAAGAGATTACCGGCGTGTGGTTTCGGTGATGACGGATATTGAGCCGTTTAAAGGTAATACGCCTGAAATGCTGCGTCAGAAGCTGAAAGATAAGATCGAATCCATACCGCTTCCGCCAGGATACTCGTTTGAATGGGGCGGCGAACACGAATCTCAGCAAATGGCAGAAAGAGCGGTGTTCAGCACACTGCCGATTGGGTATCTGGTGATGTTTTTGATCACGATTTTACTGTTTAACTCCATCCGCGACCCACTGGCGATATGGTTTACCGTGCCTCTGTCTGTGATTGGGGTGGCAAGTGGTTTGCTGCTGCTTGATATTCCTTTCTCTTTCACCGCTCTGCTCGGGTTAATCAGTCTGTCCGGGATGATAGTGAAAAACGGCATTGTACTGGTTGAGCAGATTGAGATAGAAAAAGAGAAGGGCACTGAGATACATAAAGCCATTGTGGATGCCGGAGTCAGCCGGATGCGCCCGGTCTGTATGGCGGCAATTACCACCATGCTGGGTATGGCGCCGTTAATTTTCGACCCGTTTTTCGCATCCATGGCAGTTACCATTGTATTTGGTCTGGGCTTTGCTACTGTACTTACATTGGTGGTTTTACCTGTTACCTACGCTACCTTAAATTGTGTGGCGTTCAGGTAAGGTTAATAAGTGAGTATGCAAAGGAATGGCAGATCAGATAGTCAGGCTTAACGGGGTTAGCAAAGAGTTTACCGATGGGGAAAACCGGCACCGGGTGCTGGATAGGCTGGATCTTACTCTGGAACACAGAGATACCATCGCCCTTACCGGTGCCAGTGGCAGCGGGAAAAGTACGCTTCTGAATATTATTGCCGGTTTTGAGCCGCCCACATCCGGTGAACTGGTGCTGCTGGGGAATGACTCGTCAGGCTGGCAGGACAGGCAGTGGAGCCGGTTCCGTTATCAGAACCTTGGCATTGTTTTCCAGCAGTTTAACCTGCTGACACCGCTTGATGTCGCCGGAAATATCGATTTTCCGCTCAGGCTCAATGGCCTGAAGTGGAATGACTGGTGCGATCATCTGGTGGCAAAGCTTGGTCTGAGCGGTTTGCTGGACCGTCATGTGGAAAACCTTTCCGGCGGGCAGCAGCAGAGAGTGGCGATTGCCCGGGCACTGGCCCATCAACCTGAGATCCTGCTTGCCGATGAACCCACTGGTAATCTGGATGAAGCCGCCAGCCTGGAGGTGATGCAGCTGCTTTGCGAGTTAAGTGCCGAGCAGAGTACAAGCATTCTTCTGGTGACTCACAGCCAGAGCTGCGCTGACTTTATGCAAAGGCGCTGGCATCTGGAGCAGGGAAAGGTTCATGAATAGCCCTGCTGTCAGCAGAACCAGATTTAATCAGTATCTGCATTGCCTGAGGGTATTCGCGGCGCACTACAAACAAGCACCTCTTCAGGCCGGTGCTATTGTCGTCGGCGTGGTTCTGGCGGTCACACTTCTGACCGGGGTCAAAGCTATCAATGACAATGCCGTTAAAAGTTACAGCTCCGCCACTGAACTACTGAGCCAGCAGGCCAGCTGGTTTATTACTCCTCTTTCCGGCCGGGAAACTTTCTCTGAAGATCTTTATTTTGATTTGCGCAGTGCGGGCTACAGTCAGAGTCTGGCGGTGATTGAAGAGACTTTGGTTGATGAGCTGGGTAACAGGTTGCAGGTGACAGGCAGTGACCTGATTGCGGCTTTAATGGCTTTCTCTTCATCGAAAGGTGAGCAAGACGATAAAAGCGGCGCTTCGCTGTTTGATGGTGATTTACCTGTGGTAGATATGCTGGCAGGTAAGCCGGTTGCTTTAATGAATAAAGGTAAGGCTCTGAGATACGCAAATGAGACTCTGGTGCTTGCGGGTGAAAAGGTAAAAGTTGTCGGATTAGATCAAAGCCTGAACATCGGAAGCCGGGTGCTGATGGATATTTCATTGCTGCAACGGCTGCTTAACCGGTCGGGTGAAATCAGCTATATCGCGCTGTTTGATGATATTTCTTCAGAGCAACAATCACTGAATGCCCTTATCGCAGGCAGAGCTTTGCTAAGTCAGAGTGATAACGGCGAGAATCTTTCGGCGCTGACCGAAAGTTTTCATCTTAATCTGACGGCCATGAGTATGCTGGCTTTTATTGTTGGTCTGTTTATCGCCTATAACGGTATCCGCTACAGCCTGATGAAACGGCAAAGGCTGCTGACCCAGTTGCAGCAACTGGGTATGCCTAAGCTGATGATAATTTCCGCTTTGATTACAGAGTTGGTCGCTCTGGTTATTGCCGGATCTTTTATTGGATTTGCCGCCGGGTTGCAGCTTAGCTACTGGCTGCATCCAATGGTCTCAGTGACTCTGGAACAGCTTTACGATGCCCGGATATTAGCGGGAAGCTGGAGCTGGATCTGGCTGTTGCAGGCGGTTGGTCTGACCCTGTTTTCATCACTGCTGGCCTGTTCTTCTCTCTTTATTCAGTTCTGGCGGCAGCCACTGGCCCGGACGTCGGGGCAGTATCATCAGCAGAAAAATGCTCAGAGAATTCATACTATTCAGCTCTTGGTGGCGCTATGTTTTGCAGCTGTTGCCGTGGTTGCGATGCCATTTAGTCAGGACTATCGCAAAACCATGCTGCTGCTTGGCTTTGTGGTGGTGGCGATACCCCTGGCTCTGCCCTGGTCGCTCTCCATGCTGGTGAATCTGATGGCCCGGTTTGCACCTAAAGGTCTGGTGGGCTATCAGGCGGAGGAAACCAAAGAACTGGTACCGCCAATGTCTCTGGCAATGATGGCGATGCTGCTTGCGGTAACCGCCAACATTTCAATGAATACACTGGTGGGAAGCTTTGAAATTACGCTGAAAAACTGGCTGGAAGGGCGTCTTCATGCAGACATTTATGTGAGACCGCCTCAATCACAAATGATTGAAACCGAGCAGTTCCTGCGCCAGCAACCTGAAGTCACAGACGTATTTGCGCAGTACTTTATAAAAAGCAGCCACCAGAATATGCCGGTTTATCTGGTCACAAAAGATATTCCAACCTTCGAGCAAACGACTATTTTCAAAAACTCACTTGCAGATATCTGGCCTGATTGTTTTGCCGGAAAGCTGGTTCTGCTTAATGAACCTATGGCGGTTAAATTAGGCATCCAAACCGGGGATGCCATCACTCTTGAAGCCATTCCGGATAATAGTTTTACAGTAGGGGGCGTTTTTTACGATTACGGAAATCCTTCAGGAGAAGTGCTTATCGCTCCGGATGTGTGGCAGGAAAACCGGTTTACCGATATACCGTTAAGTCTTGGCGCAGATTATTCCGGCACGCCTGATGAGCTAAGAGCTGTGCTGAGAAATGAGCTGGGAATATCCGACGCCTTGATTTTTGACCAGAGTCAGATAAGAGAACGGGCGATCACCATATTTACCCGCACTTTTGCTATTACCGGAGTCTTAAATACCCTGACTCTGCTGGTGGCGGCAATCGGACTCTTTAGTGCCTGCTATCTGATGACTCAGGCCCGAACGGCGCCTATTGCCAGGCTTTACAGCCTGGGTGTCAGCAGAAAGCAGTTGACGCTGATGGTGGTCACTCAGATGCTTGTGATTGTTCTGCTTACCTGTCTTGTGGCGCTTCCCACCGGCGCTATGCTGGGCTATCTGCTGATTAACAAAGTGACCTTGCAGGCTTTTGGCTGGAGTATTGCCATGGTCTGGAGCTGGCAGGCTTATGCAGAAGTGGTTGGACTGGCACTGTTTGCCAGTGGCGTTGCTGTGGCTTATCCCCTGTACCGGCAGACACGCAGACCGCTGGTATCCAGTCTGCAAAGTGAGGTGATATGAAGCGTTTGATTTACCTGCTGGCTATCACTCTTTTTGTCTCTGCCTGCTCAGAGCCGGAGCCTTCGAAATCCATGGGCAGTTTGCTTGCAGGCGATCTTAGCGGCTATAGCAAAGTGATTCCGGGCAAAGCTTTGTCTTTTCCCTTTGATCACCGTGCTCACCCTGAATTTCGTCAGGAGTGGTGGTACCTGACTGCCAATCTGCAAACCGAAAACGGGGAGAAACTGGGTCTCCAGTGGACCCAGTTTCGCATTGCACTTTCACCCGATCCAGATGAGCAAACAAACAATGGCGGCTGGGAAACCAATCAACTTTATATGGCACATACCGCTGTCACTACCGGGGATAAACATCTCGCCAATGAAAAGTGGTCCCGCCAGCACAGACAGATGGCCTACGTGTTACCCGAGCCCTTTAGCATTAAACTGGATAACTGGCGTTGGCAGTCCACGGGTAAAGATCTGTTTCCGGCAGAGTTAACCGTAAGCAGTGATGAATTTAACTACCGGCTTTCTCTTACCAGCACAAGCCCGTTGCAGTTGCAGGGTGACAATGGGTACAGCATAAAAAGCGCTGACGGAAAGTCCGCTTCCTATTATTACAGCCAGCCATTTATTGATGTTCAGGGAGAATTGGTCATAGACGGAGTTGCGCATCAGGTCACTGGCAAAGCCTGGCTTGACAGAGAATGGAGCTCTCAGGTGCTAAGCCGCTCGCAACAGGGCTGGGACTGGTTTGGATTAAGACTGGATGACGGCTCTGCTCTGATGTTGTTTCAGCTTCGCTCCAGTGAAGATAAAAGCCGAAACTTTTACAGCGCCCGGAGAATGTATCCGGATGGGAAGGGGATCAATATTGCATCTGATGAGATAGAGGTTGTTCCTGCTGATTTCCACAAAATCAAAGGCACTCCTTATCCAATTGCCTGGGATATCCGCATTCCTTCCGGGCAGATAGAGATTCGTGCAGAGGCGCTTAATCCCAATGCAAAAATGCCGCTGACGATCCCGTACTGGGAGGGACCGGTTTTGGTATCAGGTTCCCACAGCGGGGAAGGTTATATGGAGCTGACCGGCTACTAAAACTCAGCATCCGCCTGAAAATGCATAATTTCTTTAGTAATCGGATGCTCCAGTGTCAGAGATTCAGCATGCAGATGCAGGCGGTTGGCTTTTTGCCCGTACAGATCGTCACCGACAATCGGCATATTCAGGCCGTCAACATGCGCGCAGTGGACTCTTAATTGGTGCGTTCTGCCGGTTTTGGGATACAGGTAAACTTTAGTCTTTCCGTCACGGCGCTCGCACACTTCCCATCGGGTTTGCGCCGGTTTCCCGTGTTCGTAACAGATTAACTGCCTCGGCCTGTCGTGCTGATCACCGCGCATTGGCAGGTTAATCTCGCCGCTGTCGTTTTCCGGTACACCATCGATAAGCGCAACATAGCGTTTCTGAACTGTGCGGCTGATAAACTGTTTATGCAGGTGCTTTTGTGCTCTGTGGGAAAGCGCAAACACCAGCAGGCCGGAAGTGGACATATCCAGGCGGTGAATGGTCAGAGAGCCGGTTGCCTCAGGGAACATCTGCTTTACACGCAGATAGGCTGAATCCTGCACCGATTTGCCCGGAACCGAAAGAAGCTCAGCCGGTTTGTTGACCACAACAATAGAATCATCCTGATAGATTATCTCCAGCTCTTTACCTTCGGCCAGGTTAACCGCAAGCGGATTATCATCCATCTCAATGCCCTCGAGCATATGGCCCAGAATGGGTTCGCACTTTCCTTTGCAGGAGCCGTAATAGTATTTATGTCGGCGCACTTCAGATTTCGGTGAGATGCCCCACCAGAACTCAGCCATGGCAACAGGCTTCAGTTTATGCTTAAAAGCGTACTGCAACAGCTTTGGCGCAGCGCATTCACCGGCACCGGCTGGCGGGATATGTGAAGGTGTATCTTTAAAAATATCGGTCAGATCTTTTTCGGCGCCGGATTGATTCAGAAAACGGTATTGGGCAAAAAGCTGCTTTTGCAGTTTATGAGAGCGTTTTTTTCTCTGCTCTTTCAGTTCATTAATCGGGGCAAGAAGTCCGGTTAATTTACTTTGTGCCTCTGCGGTTTTTTGCTCCCACTCAATCTTCAAATCCCTTAGCTTTAATTTGTCGATAACACTTTGCTGGTTCAGCTCCTGTATCAGTTGCTGGTGTTCTTCTCCCGTCAGCGTGTTATTGATGTTTGCGCGCAGGGCTTTGCGTGCCTTTTTTCTTTCGGACATTGCACTTTTGTGGGCGGTCAGCGCTTTTTCCGCTTCATTTTTCGTATCTGCCAGATACTGTTCAGACCAATTGATTTCCGGGTTGTTTTCCAGCTTCTCAATGTCGTAGTTGATCTGGTTTATTTCTGCCTGTTCTTTAAGAAAAAAACTGCCTTCAGTGAGCATATCAAATACAGGAGGAACAAAGCCCGGAATGTCATTACGCTCTGCCAGTTTGCCTGAAAATGCGGACAGATAACCAAGCTCTCCGGCCTGATTCTGCACAACCAGTACGCCGAACATCTTACCAATGGCACCTTCGCTTTCACCCTCAAGACCAAAGTTATGTTTCCAGCTGGTTTGAGTTTTTAGGTGACGCTGTAACTCGTTAGCCGCAAGTTCACAAAGAGGGTGAGGTTCATAACAGAACGGAAAAGTGAATTTCTCCGGCAGGGAGTACTCTTCGGTGGATTGTTTAAAGCGGGTAAAACAGTTGTCCGGGGTCTGCATGATGGTCGTATGGTGCCTGAAGGTTAGGTGTTCAAAGGGTGGGGCATTTTACCTGTTCTGTATTTTATAAGAAACAAATGATTTCCTTGTTCCCACGCCGAAGAGCGTGGGAACATTGAGGTGACAGCAGTAAATTAATAAGCAGGCTGCTCTACCAAAGCAACAGCTTTAGCGGAAGCGGTGTGGTGTTGTGGCTGCATCTGAAGGTTGTCTTCAACCCGTTCAAGGCACTTAACCACATCTTCTGACAGCTCGACCAGTTCATCGAAGTGCTGATTTATCGCGGCCGTATTACCTTCAGACTTAGCCTTGATGATCTTACTGATGGTGGCATGGAACTCACGGTGCGGTTCATCCAGCTCTTTCATTCCCGGTATCTGGCTGAAGTCCTGCATACCTTCACTGAAGTACCATTTGCCCAGGTCGCAGGACTTGTAGCAACAGCCTTCCTGATGAGTGAGCTCCTCCTTGCCGGCAAGGAAGTTGATCATCTTACCAATCCACAGTTTATGGGCCATCTTCGCCAGGCTGATATGGTAAGAAGGATCTGTGATATTAAATTCATTGGCTGTCTTATGCAGTGAGCGCACCAGTTCATGAATATCGGCAGAAGACTTTTCGACTTCTAACGCGGTATCGTGAGTGGTTTTAGCCACATCATTGATAATGGTGATGTTACGGTTCATCTCTTCGCTGACCGCGCCTTGTTCTTCAGCGGCTGCTGCAATCTGCGCTGTCATATCCGCGACGTTATCAACCAGGCCGACGATGTTTAAGATCTGCTGCTCTGAATCCTTAGCCTGCTCTGCGCCTTCTTTCGCGCTTTCAATGCTGGCCGACATGCTGCTTACTGTTGCCTGTACACGGCTCTGAAGCTGTTCAATCGTTGAGCGGATTTCATGAGTGGATTCATTGGTTTTAGCGGCAAGTGCCCTTACTTCATCGGCAACAACTGCAAATCCGCGTCCGTGCTCACCGGCTCTTGCGGCTTCAATAGCGGCGTTCAGGGCCAGAAGGTTAGTTTGTTCAGCAACGCTGATAATCACTTCCAGTACAGATTCGATCTGCTGACTGTCCAGTTCCAGCTGAGAGATCACCTGGCTGGAGTTGGACAACTCTTCCGATAGACCTGTGATGGCTGAAGCGGTTTTCTGCATGCTTGCGCTTCCCTGGCTTGCGTGCTGTTTTACACTGCTCACTTCGTCGGCAACCTTTCCTGAGTTGTCAGCGATATCGTGAACTGTTGCCACCATCTCATTCATGGCGGTAGTAAAGCTTTCGATTTCACGTTTTTGTACGTTGGCGCCTTCAGACGCTTTGGATACCACGCGCATCTGATCTGCCGCTGTTTCTGCTATTTTTGATGAAGCACTTCCCAGTACTCCCAGCAGGCGGTCACAGCCGGAGAAGAGTGTGTCAAATCCAGAATCCAGTTTTACAATTTCATTTTTGTGCTTATCCAGGTCTGCATCGGCAAACTTAGCACTAATACGGGCAGTAAGTATTGCCAGTTCACGCTGTATTGGTCTCATCATCGCGGTGCTGCCAAGAACCTGAATAAGGATTCCCAGAATGGTTAGTGAAATAAGTAACCAGTATCCCTGATCCAATTTGTTGTATAGACGGTTATGCTCTACGTCTTTTAATTGTTTGATTTTGGTATTAAGAGCAGTGAAGCCCTGAAGCGCAGGTGAATCATCAATTTTTACAACAGAGTCAATAGAAGTAACCTCTTCGCCCTGTTTAATCATAGAAGTCACATTCGCCAGCTCTTGTCTGTACTTATCAGCAGTATTTGAAATCGCGGTCAGTGCCTGCTGTTCGTCAAAAGAGAGGTTTCTTGCTGAGCGGTATGCCTGAATGTCATCAGTCAGTGACTTATGATTGTTCAGAGCACGCTGAAGATACTTATCATCCGCCCGAAGTACATAGTTTTTGAAGTTGTGGATCAGGCCGCCGTAGCCGAAGGCTTCTTTCATGCTTTCCAGGTGATTTTGTCTGCTGGCTGCATTTTCCTGGTAGTTATTCCAGCTGCTTTCAACCTGATTGACGGAAAATACGGCAATGGCAAAGCCGCATGCAAACATAACGGAAATGATAACGTTAAACAGTACAAACTGGGTACGGATAGATGTCTTGCTACTTATATCCATGGCATAACCTTTGTCGTAGTAAAATCGATGTTGTTAAATGCTTTTAAGTTGCTTGTTAATAAAAGCATTTATTCTTATGTCACCAATCTTTGATTTTGTTTTCTCTGTGGCTCATGATTGTGTGATTTTTCAATCTAGCCGTTGACTTATTCCTTGTTCATTCGGTGTTAATGTTAATTTTATGTAACCGATGACGGCTATATTCCGTGATTTTGCCCCAAAAGACCACAATTAAATTGAGCGTATTGGTTGTTTTGTGATTCTTGTCACTCATTTATTTTGCGGCTCATATTTGGTTGGTTTGTTTTAGGGAGTGTGTGGGGGAAAGAGTGAGATGATCACAAATGCAACAAAATTTTTACCATTGTAACGGGGTTTTCCATCGAATCTGGTCCAAGAGTATATACTCAACTTAATGATCTGATTAAAAAATAAACGTCAGCGGATAGGCGTATAAATTGGCTTGGTGACTGTATATGGATATTAGCTCTGCTCGTTTTCTTTGTTGCACCAAAAGTGCGAACAAAGTCAAACAAATCATTTTGTTGGTTTTCCTGTCGTTATTTACTGTTTGTGCTGCTTTTGCTGACCACGTTCCCGGTCACAAAGAGACCAGTGCAGCGGAAATGGATGCTCCTGCGCTAGAAAAGATGGCCCTGGAGCTGAAATATATCGATGAGATTCTTACCTCTTCGGTACTGAATTTTGCCTTTACCGGCGAAGAAGAGTGGGCTTTGCGCTATCAGGAGAACGATATAAAGGCGAGCAGGTTAATAGAGATCCTGATCAGTTCGCCTCAGATACAGCACGTCGAACTGGTGAGTAAGGTCAGAAATGCGAACTATAACCTTGTTACACTGGAGCGGGCTGCTATTGAGGCCGTTCGCCGGGGAGACAAGCAGGAAGCTGTCGCAATTTTAAACTCAAATGCATACCGCAATAACAAGTCTGTTCTTATGCAGGGGTTAGATGATTATGTTGAAGTTCTTAACACTACAGAGGTGGTAAAAAATATACTGCCGGCCTCTTATGGCATGGTGCAGTTAAGCGGAGCCGAGAGAGAGTGGATTGAGAGCAACACCGTCAGAATTGGCATCGATTACTGGCCACCGATTGTATACGAAGAAAATGGTCAGCTAAAAGGACTGGCTGGTGAGCTAATGAACCAGATCATTGCTCTGACAGGTCTTAAAGTTGAGTTTGAGTCTGATGACTGGACCAATATCTGGAATAATTTCACCGAAGGAAGGTATGACCTGTTGCTTGAGGTTTACCACAGCAAAGAGCGTGAGGAATATGGTAACTATTCCTCTCCGTACTATATGGTGAATGAAAGGTTTTATGTACTGGATAAGCGCACGGACCTGAATCAGTTGGCAGATTTAACCAGTGTAAAAGTTGCAATACCGGCCGGATATACAACGGTAGATAAGGTGAAAGAGGCCTTCCCTTCAATAAAAATTGTGGAAACTGAGCATATCGAAGAGTCGATAAATCTGGTTATTGACGGGGCTGTTGATGCCATGATTGACTCCCAGATTATTGTAGAATCCAGGCTAAAAGCGAGGAATATAGACAAGTTAAGAGTGATTGATGCCGAGGCAATAAGCCCGTCAGCACTGCATTTTCTTACGGCGCTTGATCAGCCGGTATTACATAATATTATCGAGAAGGGGCTTGATGCTGTGGCCTCGAATAAGTCCATGATTGCAGATGATGAGTGGGTGAAATCTCAGATTCATACTGAGGCTGATAACGCACAGTTCAAAATTAGTGATGACAGACTGATCAGGTTTTTCACTTACATAGTTATTGTCATTCTGGCCTTTGTTGCTTTTGTTCATTTTGCTGTGCGTAAGGTTGATGAGAACAGACTGGCAAACTTAATGGGCTCGGAGAGATTCCGGTACTATTACTTTCTTGGTCTGATCGCTTTTGCTCTGGTGTTATTTACCATGACGTCGGGCTTTATCAGCAGCTTTAAGTCTAAGACTCAGGATAATCTGGCTTACAACTTTGACAGTTTGCTCTGGTCCACTCATAACCGCATAGATGGCTGGATTACCAGAGAAATCAGCGACCTTAAGCAGTTGGGTAAAACGCCTGAACTGGTGGAAATCACAGAGCGGCTCCTTGCACTTCCGAGAGATAAGGCCGCGCTTGTTCATTCACAAGAGCAGGCTGAAATTCGTAATTTCTTTAAAGAAAGAGAAGAGACATTTGGCGCCATCGGGTTTTTCATTATAGCGCCGGATGACATGATCAGTCTGGCTTCACGGCGTGACACCAACATTGGTACGGTTAATTTCGTAAGCAAGAAAAAACCGCTGCTAATAAAAAGAGTACTGGCAGGGGAAGGGGTGTTTATCTCTCCTATCCGTTCCGATGTTAATTTAACAGATTCTCACACCAGCTCACAAAAACCCCCAACCATGCTTTTTGCTGCGCCGGTAATGAAGGGAAATAAAGTCATTGCGATTGTAACCCGCCGTATCGATCCGGAAGGTGAATTTTCAGAGGTTCTTTCGGCCAGTTCAATCGGAAAGACAGGCGAAACTTATGCGGTAGATGGTGATGGGCTGCTGATTTCCAATATTCGTTTTGCAGAGCAGGTGAAATCGCTTGGACTTGTTCAGGAAGATCGTAAACCGATTCTTAACCTGAGAATTGCCGATCCGGGAGTGAACCTGGCAAACGGAGAAAAAAGTCAGATTCCTCGGCAGGAGTGGCCGCTAACCCGGATGGCAAAAGATGTCACCCTGTTTATCGAAGACGGCGATCTGGAAGGGTACCGGGATTATCGCGGGGTACCTGTTGTGGGAAGCTGGGTATGGGATCACTATCTGGATCTTGGTATTGCCACTGAGCTGGATGTTTCTGAGGCCTATGAGCAGTTTACGACTTTTCAGTACACTCTATACGGAATGCTGACAGTGGCGCTTATGCTGATATTCGGCAGTTCGTTCTTTACCCTGGAGTTGGGCAAGCGCGCGACAAATGCATTAAGCCGCTCCCAGGCTGAGCTTGAAGATCTGGTGGGAGAGCGGACTTCTGAGCTCAATCAGTCCATTAAGCGCACCCGTTCTATTATTGAAAATGCATCCGATGGCGTTGTTGTCACCAACCAGTACGGACGGATTATTGAGTTCAGCCCTGCTGCGGAAATGATATTTGGCTATACCGAGGACGAACTCCAGTGCCAGCCTCTGGAAATTCTGATGGATGAACCGTTTCATCTCTACGACCTGCATCCGGAGGATATGGAGTTTGATTCGGATAATCTGACAGATGCCCTGTTTGAAGTGGAGGGACGCCGTAAAGATGGTCAGAGATTTGATATGGAAGTCTCTGTAGGTGAATCTGTGCTGGATGGTGACCATATCTATACCGGCATGGTGCGTGATATTACCAGCAGGAAAGAAGCCGAACGTGAGCTTATGTTTGCCAAAGAGGCAGCAGAAGAAGCGACTCAGGCCAAGAGCGATTTTCTTGCCAATATGAGCCATGAAATCCGCACACCGATGAACGCCATTATCGGAATGAGTTACCTGGCCCTGCAGACTGATCTGAGCAAGAAGCAACTGGATTATGTCAATAAGATCCACGGCTCTGCTAATGCGCTGTTAGGTATTATTAACGATATTCTGGACTTCTCGAAAATAGAGGCCGGTAAGCTGGATATTGAGAATATTTCCTTTGATCTTAATTCCACTCTGGAGCAGATGATTCAGGTCATCACAGTGAAGAGCAAGCAGAAAGGGCTTGAGCTGCTGATTGATGTTCCGCCAAATATTCCGACTAACCTTGTGGGTGACCCGCTCAGACTGGGACAGATCCTGACTAATCTTGCCAATAACGCCATTAAGTTTACTGATCAGGGCGAGGTGATTATCCGATCCCGCCTTATTTCTCTGGAGGAAGAGTCGGTAATGCTGGAGTTTGCGGTGCAAGATACCGGTATCGGTATGACAGAGGCTCAGCTTGGCAAACTGTTCCAGTCTTTCTCTCAGGCTGATGCATCCACAACCCGGAACTACGGCGGTACCGGCCTTGGCCTGACCATCAGTAAATCCCTGACAGAAATGATGGGTGGTGAAATCTGGGTAGAAAGCACCTACGGAGAAGGCAGTACTTTCTTCTTCACCGTCCGGTTTGGTATTTCCGAGGACTTTGAGCAGGGGCTGAAATCCAGATATTCAATGGAAGATATTCGCAGTATGCCGATCCTTATTGTGGATGACAGTCCTACCGCCTGCGAAATATTGCTGAATCTGGCTCTAAGCCTGAACTTTGATGTGGATGTCGCGCATTCCGGCTCCGAGGCTCTGGATAAAATTGTTCGCGCTGAGATGGAAAAAAGGCCGTACAAAATGATCTTCACCGACTGGAAGATGCCGCTGGTTGACGGCATTGAGCTGACCAAACTTATCCGCTCTCATAGCGATATTAAAAATCCGGGTAAGATTGTCATTATGACGGCTTATGATAAGGACGAGTTAGTCAGAGAAGCGGCTGGTGTTGATTTTAGTGGATACCTTGCCAAACCGATTACCGCGTCGGCCCTGCTTGACGTCACTATGTCTGCGCTGGGCAGTGAACATGATGTTAAGCCCGTTCAGTCTTCTTCGAAGCTGGATACCAGCATTACCGCATCCATTGCGGGAGCTCATGTTCTGGTGGTGGAAGATAATGAAATTAACCAGCAGATAGCAGTAGAGCTTCTGACCATGTCCGGTCTGCATATTTCTGTTGCTGAGAACGGCCAGATAGCCGTCGATAAAATCAAGGAAAATGAGTACGACGCCGTGCTAATGGATATCCAGATGCCGGTGCTGGACGGTTATGGCGCGACTCGCGAAATAAGAAGCCTGCCCGAGTTCGATGAGCTTCCGATTATTGCTATGACGGCGAATGCGATGAGTACGGATCATGAAAAATGTCTCGAGGCGGGTATGAATGACCACCTTGCTAAGCCTATCGATCCTAAAGCTGTGCTTGAATGTCTGGTGAAGTGGGTTAAACCGGGAGAGCGGCAGGCACCGGAAGGCTATCTTGAACAGTTGGCAGCAAACAGTGAAGAGGAGACCGAAGAGACGCTTCCAGAGCTTGCTGGCTTTGACACTGAAGGCGGAATGGCCCGCTCAGCAGGTAGTGTTAAAACCTATACCAGGATGCTCCGTAAATTTGCGGATTCACAGGCTGATGCTCTGGAAGAACTTGAGAAAGAGGTGGCAACCGGCGATCTGCATACCGCAGAGAGAATGGCCCATACCCTGAAAGGTCTGGCGGGTAATATCGGGGCAATGGAACTGTTTGAAGAAGCAGCGCTGCTTGAATCTCATCTTCGCCGCGAGCATGAAGAGGGGAATAGCGCTATTTCAGATGAGCAGGCCTTTGGTGACAAACTGGCAAATACCGCAGGAAAACTTAAACAGGCGATAGAGACGATTCAGGCTGCCATATCCGTTGAAAAAGAGCAGGTAACAGAGTCTTCGGGAGAGTTGGACTATGACAAACTGCGCGAGTTAGTGGATAAGCTTTCTCAGGAAGTGGAAGACTCCGATGCTGACGCAATAGATACCGCCGAGGCCATTGATGAACTGGTACAGGGAAGCGGGCTTCAGAGTACGGTTAAGCGTCTGGATGAGCAGCTCAACGACTATGACTTTGAAGCGGCCGAAGAGACGCTGGCAGAGCTAAAAGAGCAGCTTGATGAAGTTGCCCCTGCCTGACATAGTGTAATGAGCGTTATTTCATATTCATCAGCTCCGGTATGCATTCCCACGCTGGAGCGTGGGAACGAGGGGAACCTGGCTAGGCGGCCGGTAAGCTCACTGTTATTTTGGTTGTTTCAGCGATATCATCCACATCGAGGTCAATTCTGCCATTTTGTGCTTCTATAAGCAGTTTGGCTGAGTAAGTTCCCAGACCGGTTCCTGCCTCTTTTCCGCAGGTGACATATTTGTTCCAGAAAGTCTGGCGTATCTCTTGCGGAACAACCCCGTAATTCTGGATGCTTATCTCAATGTTCCGGTTTTCCTGCTTAACGTGTACCGCGATGCGGCTGTTGTCCGGTGAAGCTTCGCAGGCATTTTTTATCAGATTACTCAGTGCGGAATAGGTCAGGGATTCATCCCCTGCAGCCGTCAGATCCAGAGTGTCACTTTCGTCGGCAAAATGCTCCAGATAAACCATCAGACGTTTATGGCGGAACGTCTCTTTGCTGCTAAGGCAGAGGTTTTTCAAAAGCTCTATCACAGAATAGGTATCAGGTGTCTGTTCATATTGCCCGCTCTCAATTTTAAATATGTCTGCTGACAGATTGACCATATTATTCATCTGAGAGGAAAGGTTCTGGATAGAGGCGAGCATCTCCTGTGTTTTCACCGGAAGGCGGTTATCTGTGGTGAGCTCTTCCGATATCGCCATTATTCCGGAGATTGGCCCTTTCAGATCATGATGCAGCATCTGATCCACATCATCCTTCATTCGTTGCATAGAGAGCATATTATCGATATCTATCTGCAGATTCTTTTTAAGGGCAACCATCCCCATCAGATTGTTAACCCTGAGAAGGAGCATTTCAGGATCAACCGGTTTGGTGATGTAATCGATCGCGCCACCCCGGAGCCCTTGCTCCGCATGTTTGGTATCCGTCAGAGCCGTAACGAATATGACCGGAATATTTTCCGATGTCGGATGGGAGCGCATTTTTTCTAACACTTCAAAGCCATTCATTCCCGGCATCATTACATCAAGCAATACCAGATCCGGCGGAGAGTCAGACTGAACCATAGAAAGGGCTTTAGGCCCGTCTTTAGCTAACTGAATACGGTAGTGTTTACGCAGCAAACCTGCCATTAGTTTCAGATTTTCCGGGGTGTCATCGACAACCAGAACCGTTTGTTCCGGCTTTTCTTCTTCGCGGTTTTCAGGCGCCTTTGTTTTTTCCGCAAGCTGTTTTGGCGCCGGTGGCTTGGTGCGGTTTCTGACTTTACCGGACATGGCTTCTTTAAAGCGGTCGCGCAGAGTCTGAACGGTAAATGGCTTAATGATGAGGTCGGTAACGCCGCTTTGAATCACTTCGGCAATCTTAGAGCGCTGTGACTCAGCGGTAAGCATGATAAAGGGGATTTTTGCCCACTCAGGGTTGGATTTGATTTTATCCAGTAGCTCCATGCCGCTCATAACCGGCATATTCCAGTCGGACAGAATGATATCTACCTGGCTCCGGTTTAGTATTTCCAGTGCATGCTGGCCGTTTTCGGCCTGTGTAATGTTATTTGCATTGATACCGATACGGGTTAACTGCTCTGCAGTGATTTTACGAATCGCTTCCATATCATCGACAACGAGCACATGCGTATTCTGGGCTTCCATGGGCTTCTCCGGATTCAGCTAGCCAATATAAGTTGTTATTAGTCTGTAAGTGTTTCTTTTATGTCTATAATCTTGCTTAGATTGTCTTTAAATACTTTTACCAGTTCCGGGTCAAAGTGTTCTCCTGCTTCCCGCTCAATAAGTGCGACCGTATCTTCGACAGACCAGGCTTTTTTATAAGGCCGTTCACTGGTGAGTGCATCAAACACATCGGCAATGGCAACAATGCGTCCGACAAGTGGGATCTCTTCTCCTTTCAGCCCTTTTGGGTAGCCTTTGCCATTCCACTTTTCGTGGTGGGTGACGGCGATAGTGCTGGCCATTTCCAGCAGTTCGCTGCCTTCGGTATCCCCCAAAATCGCCGGGCCAATTTCAGAGTGAGTTTTCATGATCTCAAATTCTTCAGGCTCCAGTTTACCGGGCTTTTTGAGAATGCTGTCGGGGATACCTATTTTGCCTATATCATGCATGGTTGCGGCATCGCGAAGCAGTTCTGCGTTTTCTTCAGACATGCCCATGCCTATGCCCAGAATCTGGGTGTAGTGGCTCATGCGGGACACATGAAATCCGGTTTCGTTGTCCTTGTACTCACCGGCACGACCAAGGCTTTTTATCACCTTCATCCGGGTATATTCGATTTCCCCAAGTTGTTCTTTAACCTTGTGTGAAAGGGCTCTGTTCTGATCAAACAGGCTTAAGTGAGTGCGGACTCTCTGCTTGACGATAGGCGGGCTGATGGGTTTGGCGATATAGTCAACAGCGCCCAGTTCAAGCCCTTTCAGTTCATCTTCGGGAGAGATTTTCGCGGTGACAAAAATGACCGGGATATGGCGGGTGTTCAGTTCAGACTTTAATTTTTCGCATACCTGGTAGCCATCGATACCCGGCATCATAATATCTAACAGAATAAGGTCGGGCTGCGGCTGCTTGGCGGCAAGTTTTAGCGCCGTTTCACCGTTTCTGGCCACCTTAATTTTATAATCCGCTTTCAGTATTCCGACCAGCACATCAATGTTTTCCGGTGTGTCATCGACAACCAGAATGGTCTCCTTATCTGTCATAGCCAACGTCCTTGGTGAGCGTATATATAATTATTCTTTATAAGAGTAGAACAAAAAACCTAAACTGGGTTGTTAAACTGTAAATAGCTTTAATTAGCTCAAAATTTATTCTTAAGTTTGAACTAATTTCAACTTATCAAGGGTCTATAAGAGAGAAGGGGAGGGATTTTGATGCATAAAATATTATTTCCGTTTATTTATCTGCTGGGTTCCGCTTCAGTTTTCAGTGCTGAGGCAGCAATAAACGTGACTCAATTTGCAGAGCAGGATCTGAGTATCTGGAAAGAAAAGTCATTTTCCGGCTATACGCAATATGCGATCGTTGAGCAGGAGGGTGGCTCTGTGCTTCAGGCAAACAGCAGTGCCAGCGCCTCTGGGCTGGCACTGGAGCGCAAAATCGATCTGCTAAAAACACCTTATATTAACTGGAGCTGGATGACCCAAACGCAGCTTATGGGGTTTGATGAGCTGGCCAAATCAGGTGATGACTATTCTGCGCGTATCTATCTTGTTCTGGATGGCGGCTGGCAGATATGGAAAACCAAGGCGCTGAATTATGTCTGGTCAGGCAACCAGCCAGAAGCGAGCCGCTGGGATAATGCCTTTGCCGGAAGTAACGCAAAAATGATTGCTGTAAAAGGGAAAGAGGCGGAACTGAATCAATGGTACCGGGAAAAGCGAAATGTGTACAAAGACCTAATTTCGGCCTTTGGCGATAAAGGAAGCGATAAGAAAAACCAGAAAGCTTACCGCTATGTTGATGTGGTTGCCATAATGACCGACACGGACAACAGCGGCCAGCAGGCCACAGCGTATTACGGGGATATTATTTTTACAGCAGATTAGCTTTTATATCGGCAATAATATTGTCAAAGCGCGCCGGCAGTGTCCGGTTTCGCTTTCTTACCAGGTACAGAGTTTCATAGACAAAACTTTCAGACTTAAACAGTTTGAGTTTTTCAGGCTCAGGAAAGCTCTCTACGGAACTTTGCGGCAGTACGGTAAATCCCAGCCCTTTAGAGACAGGAAGCAGGATCTGTCCAATCTGGTTAACGTATCCGGAAGTGGGGATGTCGTTGATGTTCAGGTTTGCCAGATCGCTGTTTCCGCACTGGGAAAAATACAACGAAGCATAATGGAGTGCATTGGGGTGGCGGATAAATCCAAGCTCTATCAACTCCTGCGCAGAACTGCAGTGACAGCTTTTGCTGTTGGGCATGATAAGACACAGCGGTTCCCTGCCAACTTCTTCCGCATCAAACATACTCTTGTTGGGAATATCTGTGACTATGCCAAGGTCGATGCCGCCGTTTTGCACTTCCGCCAAAATGATATGGTTGGGTGCGGCTTCCATATGGATAGTCAGCTGCGGGTGCGCTTTTTGTCTCTCAAGTAACCTGGGAAATAGCAGCAGCGCCAGAGAGCCGGAGCAGGATAGCCGGCATTCACCGCTGTTTGGATCATCAAAGGCTAAGCTTTCCAGCAGAGCAGTCTCGCTTTGGGCCAGTTGTAGCGCGTAACGGTAGACAAGGCGGCCTTGCTCGGTAAGTTCAAAGCTCTTCTTCTCCCGGTGGATAAGCGGGTATCCACAGGACTCCTCCAGTTTGCGGATATGCTGACTGACACCGGGCTGAGTCATATACAGCTTTTCTGCTGTTTTGGTGAAATGTCCGGTATCAATCAGGGTTTTGAAGGTATTCAGCCAGTTAGGATTTAGCATAGCAATATTGATAACAAAAAATTATTGTCAAGAGAATAATTGATAAATCTGAATTAATCCAGATAGGTGGTTTTGCCGGAAATAAAAAAAACCAGCAGGGCGACATTAACCTTGCTGGCATAAATGCAATTTAACGTAATAGAAATTGTAGCCAACCAACATTGTTATTTGTTGATTAACAGTGATTATCGACAAAACTATCGGAAATGTTTATGGGTGAAATTAGCTATTTTGCGCAAGCAGCTTTCTTACTGCCTCTGTTCTTGTCTTTACGCCCAATAACTTATAGATGTTTTTCAGGTGATTTGAAGCGGTGAACTTACTGATATGAAGCTCGTCAGCGATCTGTTTATCGCTGAGTCCTTTTAAAAGCGCTTTAGCAACCTGTTTCTGTCTTCGGGAGAGTTGTTCCGGCAAAGGGGCTTCGTTGGCGACTTCCAGATAAACCAGACTTCCGCTTTTAGTGGCTTCGATTATGGTTCCGTTTATTGGAGAGAGGCGCACAGGTATTTCAGGTTTCAGGTCGGGTAATTCGTATCTGTGGTCTTTGCCTAGCCCCAGCTTTTCCATCCTGTCCAGAAACGGGGCTTCCGCATGGAGAAGGTATCCGTTGATATCACAAGCCGCACGGCAACTATTTCTGTGAACCCAGCCCCGGTTGAACGAGGAGAGAATGTTCAGCCTTTTGGCTTCAATAATGTGTTCAAAATAGAGATTGCAGAAAGATAACGCTTCTTGAGGGAGATTTTTATCCAGCTCTTTAGAGTGGATCCCGACAATATCAATGTAGTCTCCATGATTGATTGCCCAGAAGGCACAGTCTGAAGTCAGATAAATATTCTTTGCAACAGAAGAGGTTGCCGGTTGTCCGGGGCTTTGAAAATATTCAGTTGTAATATCAAAAACTTGCTGGCTGATAAGAGAAGGGTATTTGTTTATCAGGCTGTCCAGCTCTTTTTGAGTGACTTTTGTCGCATCCTGCTGTTCCAGCATCTGGGGAACAACAAGATTATAACCATAGGAACTGGACAGAAGAGTTAGCTGCTCATCGCGTCTTACTGAAAACCATATCCCTTCGCAGACATTAAGTTTTTCATTCAGGTTATCAAAACAAAACCGTTGAAAATCGGGCAGACTGACATCATTTGCGGTGCCATATAACCGGGCAATAAGCCTGGAAAGTTCTGCCTGATCTTCAAAACTCAGCATTCAAGTGCTCCCTGCTTTGAAAGCTGAGCGATAAGGGCGGTGCGGTTTTTTACCCTGACTTTCTTAAAAATATTGTTCAGGTGGTTGTTTACTGTAGAAGGGGAGATCTCCAGCTGTTCAGAGATTGATTTGTCAGGCAGTCCCTGCGAAACAAGAGCGGCAATCTGCTTTTCTCTTTTGGTAAGCTTCAGCTGAGTTTGTTGAATGACTTCGATATAGAATGCACCCTGTATAAAATCGATATTGATGTGAAGATCTTTATCAACGAAGAGTTGTGAGTGAGTCTGAGCAGAATCGAAGTCTAAGTCTATTTTCCCTTGGCTGATAATATTTTCAGCCATGCTGTAAAAGGCTGATTCAGCCTCAATAATAAAGCCAAAGCGATCGCAAACCGCTCTGGTACAATTTAGCTTTGTAGAAGGACGTTTAAAGCTGCTTAGTATGTTGATTCTGAATGATTCCACCAGATGAGGGAATAGTAGCTGATAGGTCTGTTTGTCCTTTTCACTAAATGGCTTTGCACGATCAGCACGATACAAGCTGATCAGATGAGTAATAGTGTTTTCTGTGGCTGGGGACATGCAACTGATAATCTGTTCCAGACCAAATTTAGCGCAGTGATCTGTGTATGAAGGTGTTTTGAGCCACTCTTCTTCTGGCATAACATCAAAGAGGTCAATGACCTTTCCCTGATTCTTTACCAATTGAACGAATACCCAATCCTGCTCTGTTCCAGAAGTCATCACTCTTTGGTAGTTATCCATAAAAGCTTCCGGCTGGTTATACAGGTAGGTATCATCAGCAAGTTTGGTTGCGATATATTCATGGGAGTTCATATCGCTTCTGGTTACCCAGATACCGCTATCAGTCTGGATATGATTAATAACTTGTTGATATGCCAGTTGCTTAAAATCAACAAGGGAGCTCTCATTCGCGATTCTGTAAATGTTTTTAATTGTGCCCGATAAAGATTCAAGCAAGCTTGGTTCTGTTTGTACTTCCATAAACGGCCTTTTTATTCTTTTTATAAATATTGAGCCTATATTGGCACAAGTTATGTGTCAGGGCGATGCTATATGTAAAATGATGAATATAACCTATTGAATCATCGCACTAAGTGTGAGCGGGATAACGAAAACAGGTAATAGAAAACTCTGTGACAAAGACAGAGTGTGATTTATTCCACCACGTGAGTGTATTCGATGATCACCTGGTTGCCTTCGATATGCGCGCTTTTGATCTCACCGTCAATCACAACTCTGGTCTGAAGGTGCATCACCTTGTCAGTTTCATAAGCAGCCTGCCTTAAGGAAGGAACAATTAATTTAGGATCCACATGAAGCAGCTTACACAGGTGTTCCACAAAGCTTATGGTTAAAGGCATTTTTCCTTTCATATAGCCGGAAAATTCAGCCTGAGAAATGCCCAGTTTTTTTACCACCTCCATCTGCGTCATACGCATCTTGGCTTTTTGTGACATCCAGATATCGTTTAGCGCCTGCAGGTCCTGATCGTTAAATTCCATTTTTGCTCTCTGTTTGTTTTGTAATGCCCCGATAATAGCAGTTGCGAAGGCGATGTATTGTCAGGATAAATACAGAATATAAGACTATTAACTGAAAGTTATGAATTTATTTCTGGTTTACTGTTTCCAGTACAAAATCCCGGAATGCCTGATTGGCACTGGAGAGATAACGGTTTTTACGCCATGCAAGGCTAAGATCGATATAGAAGGGTTTGGCAAATCTTCGGGTCACAATATGGTCATCATCCTGTATGGCGACTTTCCACATGGGAGATATGGCAAAGCCCTGTCTGATCACAGACTTAATCAGTGGCAGCAGGTTGCTTGAAAAGGCGATCTTAGGCAGAACATTCTCTTCACGGCTAATTTTTTCTATCAGCGAATGGTGATAATAACCTTTGCGGAACAGAACCAGTTCGTGTGCCAGAAAGTCGCTGTACTCAATTCGCTCTTTTTCTGCCAGTGGATGGTCAGCCGCCATACAGACCACCATCTCTTCCTGAATCAGTTTTCCGCTTTCCAGTTCCGGAGTCAGGTACTGGTCGGCAATAACACCGAGCTCCAGTTCATCATTAAGCAGCATTTCGCGGATGTTTCTTGTTCCGTCATCGACAATGCTCAGTTGCAGTCCGGGATACTGATGCTTAAAGGCCATTAGTATGGGAGGAAAAAAGTATGACCCCATCATGCTGGGAGCACCAAACTCCACCTCGCCCTTGTCCAGTGAGCCAAGGTTTTGGATAGAAAGCTCTGCATCTGAAGCCAGTTTAAGGATCTGCTTTGCCTGAAGCAGAAAGCTCTGACCTGCTATGGTCAGATCAACCCCACGCTCTTTACGGTGGAAAAGAGGGGCTCCCAGACTTGCTTCCAGTTTTTTTATGCTGGTGCTGATAGCCGGCTGGGCAAGGCTGAGCCTGCGGGAAGCGCCGGAAATCGTGCCTTCTTCCGCTACGGCAACAAAGTGCTGGAGTTGTCTGAATTCCATGGCTTTCCTATGACATTTGGTTAAATTTCTGAGAAATCTAACGGTATAAATAATATATATGGAACTCATAAATATAATATATTTTATTTATTGGCAAGGGTTAATTAATCTACACAGGTTCCTTGTTCCTAACCTTGTCCTATAGATGTAAAGCAGTGAAGAAATTAACCCATTATCAGCGCCTGATTATTTCCGTTTGTCTTAGCTCCGTTGTTACTTTTGCCAATATTTACTGGCTTCAGCCGCTACTTCCCATGATTCAGGAAAGTTTTCAGGTGAGTACTCTGGATGCTCACCTTTCAATGTCAGCACCCTTGCTTGGAATGGGGCTTGGTCTGCTTGTTTTTGCCCCAATATCTGATGCCGCAGGCCGTGGCCCTGTGCTGTTAACGGGGATTGCACTTGGGGTTTGTGTTTCAGTCTGGTTGCCTCTTGTTGAAGATTACTCACTGTTTCTGGCAATGCGTTTTCTTCAGGGGACATTTTTTGCAGTCTGCCCTGCCGTCGCGGTGCCGTTTTTTGCCGATGAGCTGAGAAAAAGCTGGATAGCGACAGCGGTCGGGTTTTATATCGCGGCAAATACGCTGGGCGGACTGGCTGCACGCCTGATTGGCGGTATCAGTTCAGAATACCTTGGTAACCTGCATGCAGCCGGTTATGTGATTGCCGGAATAAGCACTCTGCTGTTTTTGGTTATCTATTACAGCCTGCCAAAACAGCGTCACTTCAAGCCAACACCATTCCATATCGGCTCTTGTCTTGCAGGTTATTTGTCTCATATCAGAAAACCTAAGCTTGTTATGGCTTATATGATTATCGGTATTGGTTTTGGCTGCTTTGTGAACCTGACTAACTATCTGATGACGGTACTGGAGAGTGCCCCCTATGAAATGCCGGCGGATATGCGCAGCCTGATGTTTCTGACGCTGCTTGGCGGCACAACCAGTTCATCACTGGCAGGGAAGTTTGCTAAAAATCATAGTCCATTAGCCGGAATCGGAGTTGGTCTGTCAATTATGCTGGCCGCGGTGATGCTGCTTTCAAACAGCCATCTTTTTGTGGTGATATCCGGGATGATTTTGCTCTCTTTTGGCTTCTTTTTCTGCCATGCCAATGCCAGTACTCTGATAGGGAAAAGTGTCAGAAAAGCGAAAGGAAGTGCGCAGGCACTGTACAGTCTTTTTTATTACTCAGGTGCGAGTTTAGGTGTGCTCTATTTTGAGCCTCACTTTGGCTCTTCGGGCTGGGAGGGGGTACTTGTTGCTGCAGGTATTGCGCTGGTGGCTGCGATGGTACTTGTTATTGTCTGTCAGATTGTGAGTTACAGACATAAAGTTGAGCCTAGGGCGATATGACCTTATTTGGTGTTTTTGGCTTCGGTATGCATTCCCACGCTGGAGCGTGGGAACGAGGGATGGGGTTATATTTCAATGGGTTAGTGGAAGTCTTTTAGTACTTTTGCTAGTTTATCTACCGCGATTTCAATTTCATCTGGTGTCGCGTTGCTGAAGTTCAGGCGCATTGCAGCCTGTTTTTCTGCATTCTGAGGGTAGAAAACATCACTTGGCACTATTGCTACGCCTTCTGCCAGTAGTTCTTTCGCCAGTTTAAAGGTATCGCATTCAGGAATGGTCACCCAGACAAACATACCGCCTTCAACATTGTTTACTGTGCAGCCTTGCGGAAGCTTATCTTTTAGTTCGCTGATCAGTTTTTCACAGCGGGACTTATAGAGCTCACGGATATTATCGATATGCAGTTCGAAGTTGTCGTGTTTCAGCAGTCCTAGCAGCAGCGCCTGCATTGGAACGCTTGAGTGCAGGTCAGCGCCTTGCTTCACCTTGATCATAGGATCGATATAGCTCGCTTTACCTGTGACTACGCCCATACGCAGGCCCGGAGAGGCGATTTTAGAGAACGAACGCAAAACAATAGAGTTGTCCGGGCAGAAGCTCGATGCCAGTGGTAGTGCTTCACCGGTAAATCTCAGCTCGCGGTATGGAGAATCTTCTACCAGAGTAACGCCGTATTTTTCACATAATTCAGCAACTTTCTGTCGTGCTTCAAGCGACCAGCATACGCCGGTTGGGTTGTGAAAATCCGGAACCGTATAGAAAAGCTTAGGTTTTTCTTCTTTAAAGCAGGTTTCCAGCTTATCCAGTTCAGGGCCGGATTCATTTTGCGGTACCGTCACAATATCAGCCTGAACCAGGCCAAATACCTGCATTGCGCCAAGGTAGCTCGGTGCTTCCATAACCACCTTATCGCCCGGATCGATAAAGGCGCGGGCAACCAGATCCAAACCCTGTTGCGAGCCGGTGGAAATCAGAGCCTTCTGGTTTTCCGGCAGACTGAAATATCCGGAAAGGTAGTCAAGAAGCGGGCCGTAGCCTGCGGTGTTTCCGTACTGGAAAACTTCCGGCATATCTGCAAGTTGGGAAAGGGTCTCTCTCATTAGCTCAATGGGAAATGTCTTTGCGTCCGGCAAACCACCTGCTAGTGAAATGACATTTGGATCACTCGCTGCATCGAGAATTTCTCGGATGTAGGATGACTGGATTTGTTGCAGGGATTTAGCGATTTCCATTATTAAGCTCCGGTTTTTAAAGTACCGCATAGCATAATGTTACTTGTTATCCGAATCATGTCCGATTATGCTTAATGATATGTCCATTTATGCGATTTTGTATGAAGCAGTCCCAGAAAGTCTCCCGTATTAATGATGTCCTTTACCATATTCACCAGGATATCAGCCGTGAATTGCCCGCCGCAGAGCTTGCCAGAATTGCAGCGTACTCGGAGCAGCATTTTCACCGGATCTTTAAAGAGGTGGTTGGTGAGTCGATTCATCAGTATATCCGGCGGACAAGAATTGAGTATGCGGCAAACCAGTTGATGTTTGATTCAGGGGCGACGGTTTTAGATATCGCAAACCGGGCCGGGTTTCAGTCAGTTTCTTCCTTTAGCCGGGCATTTAAAACCGTGTTTGAGGTTTCACCCGGTGAATGGCGTAAAGCGGACAGAGAGAACAGCGAGAAGCCCTATCTTTCCGAGCCTGAAATTGCCGCCGGATACAGGCGCATTGTATCGGACGATATTCCCGAGCCTCAGATTGTGGAAGTGCCGGAAAGGTTTGTGGCCTATGTACGTCACCTGGGTTACAACCGGAGTATAAGAAATGCCTGGCTGTTGCTGAAAGCCTGGGCGGGCAGTGAAGGGCGCGACTTTTCCAGCCAGTATGGCCTTCATCACTCAAATCCGGCCTGGGTCGATCTGGATAAGTGCCGTTATGTTGCCTGTATTGAAATTGACAGCCCGTTGAAACAGCGTGGCGTCGTCAATCAGATGAGCATTCCCGGCGGCTTGTACGCCAAATTTCGCTTCACCGGGAAATATGGCGAACTGCTTCCGCAAATCAGCCGTATTCAGGATCTCTGGCTGCCGGAGTCCGGCTTTAAGATGAAATCCACTCCCGCCTATGTTCATTATCATAAGAACCATTTTCTGGCCTCTGATGAGAGGTTTGAGCTGGATTTCTATTTACCAGTCAGCTTTTACTGATTTATTCAGGCAGTTTGCGTTGCCGCACTTTTTGTCGAACTTTCTCTGATATCGCGGCAGCATGGTTTCATTGCCCATGGTGCCACCCTGGTGAATATAAAGCAGGGTTTTATCCTGATTCTCCGGGATCCACTTTTTCAGGCAGCGCCACATAAGAGGATCGTAAAGTAGCTCAAACTCGACATGAGTCTGCTCTTCCAGCTCTTTCCAGATCTCATAATTTTCTTTAATCAGGCGGCCAAATGGGTGCTTGATTTCAGTGCCAAGAATGGTTGGATGAGGTGCTTCGCTGTCCAGCTCATTAAACTGCATGCGCAGGTAGTCTTCTCCTCCCACACAGGCGCAGGTGAGAACGTCAATGTTGCACTGCCCTAAATGCTTTTGCAGATAAAGCGCTGTGGTGCCGGTTCCCGCCGGTAGGGCAACGGTGAGGTTTTCATGGCGCTCCATCACCTTCCAGTCCAGGATTTCCTGAGCCAGTTTTTTTACACCTTCCTCGGCCAGCGGGCTTCTACCTCCTTCAGGGATAGTCAGAATATTCGGGTTATTTCCGAAGTTGTCCTGGATGTATTCCGACGCATGCCTTCCGTTACGGTCTTCCGCCTGAGAAAGGTCGACAATTTCAGCGCCAAGATCCTGTGCTGCGCGATAGTTGCCCATGGGCTTTTGTTTTACAAAAGAGGGGATATGGTCGACAAAATAGACCAGCCTCCAGCCACGACAGGCACACAAAACGGCAAGCGAGTAGAGTGAATTTGCCTGGGCGGAGCCGTAGCCCACAAGTGTGTCAATCAGCGGAAAGTCGCCTTCCAGCAAAGACATAAATTTACGGGCTTTGTTGCCGGTAAATTGGGAGTGAAGAAGATCATCTCTTTTGAGGAAAAACGGCTGCCCGTTAAAAAAGTGACGGGTAATCGGGCTTTCTGCGAGTTTCATGGTTAAAACCGATGGTTGCCTAATGTGTTAAGCGGAAAAAGGCGGCAGATTTTAACAGAAAATTTCAGAAAATGAATAGAAAAACCGCCAATGATGGCGGTTTCTTAAAAATGGGGATTATTGTCTTTGCGGTGGAGGTGGCGGTAGTTCCTCTTCTGATAGCGCACCGTCGCCGTCCTGATCAAAGCGGTCGAACTCATCAGCCAGCGGACCTCTTAGCTCGTCTTTCTGAAGCAGGCCGTCACCGTTGGTATCCATGTCACTAAAGCTAGGTGGATTGCCTCCCTGTGGCCCTTCACCCTGTGAGTTTTCGCTGGTAAATGCTTGAAGAGACAGCAGGGATAAGCAGGCTGCTAATAGCACTGTGATTTTTTTCATATCATTGTTTCCGTTAGTCGGGTCATTTAGGAATAGGGTAGATATTAGAAGGAGATTGAGCAGGGAAAATGGAGAAAGTGAGGATTTATAATTCCTTGTTTTCTCCATAATTTCTGCAAAGAGCAGGAATATCTTTGTCTCATTTATTACACAGTGCCTGTTATCTTCTCAGGCATCGGGCTCAAAAAATGATTAAAGCTGTACAGAAATTATTGTTAATCCCCTTCCTCACGTTAACTTCACACCACTCTTATGCTGCCTTATACAGGATTGTTGAGTCTGACTCACCGACAGATACGGAAGAGTCCTATGGTATTGGCATAGGCGAAGAAACAGGCACCATAGACTGTTTTGAGGATAGTTGTGGTGACAATGATTACGAACTTGTTGGTGACACACTAAATGGCACCGATGGTTTGTCCTACAAAGAAGAGGTCGCTTTTGGTATAGGCAACAGGTTCAATTATCTGGACTACTCTGATCTTGAATCTTATTGTGAGAATGATCTGGGTTATTCTACCTGCGATAGCTGGGCTGAGAATCACTGGTACGGCAATACTGACACGGGTATCGGTGGTCTGGAGAATGAACGTGAGGCATACTACGAAGCCGATTATCAGACGAATGCCACGACTTACACCGATGACGGTTACACCATCACATTTACCCCGGATTCCGGGGATGATTCTCCGTCAGCCCTTAGCAGTGATGACTTTGTTTCAGGTACTGATGATAAAGTGGTTAACGCGATTGATGAGTCAGGCTATGTCATCGGCAATACAAGTAGCGGCTATTACAATTACAACGGCAGTTATGTACGCCTGTACCGAAGCCGTGGATTCTTCTATTCCACTTCTACACTGAGTGAAACCGTACTGGAGCCGGAAGCGGATACTTCTCTTGAATTAGCCGACGATGAAAATGAAGACGGTGATACCAACTATGAGCAGAATATTGTGGCTCAGATGGGCCGGACTATGGCCTTTGACTCATTTAGCTATGGTGGAGAGACCTACATTGTCGGCAGTGCTGCGGTCGCGCCTTTCTACTACGAAGATGATGACGAAATAAAGGATTATGATTCCGCTTATACTTCAACCGAAGACGATGAAGATGTGACCAACTGCGTCGATTATACCGATCCGGCGCTATACCCTGAATGTCAGAACTTCGGTTTTGCCACCAGAGCCTATATCTGGAACATCTCAGATTCAGACGGCCCGAACTCAGATACAACGGACAATCGCTTTTCAGCTGCAGACTGGGAAACGGATACTGATGATACCTACTATGAGTACAACGATGATGAGGCTTCGGCCCAGGCCAGTATCCGCTCTGCGGTGATCAGTAATACCGGCACCTACGCCAACCTTCCGGTGCTGGTGGGTTACAACACCTATATTGATGACTCGGATAACTTTCTGATGCAGGCGGCTATATTCAGGCCTTCATCAACCAGCAGCTTTTCTGTGAGTGAAAATGCCTGGGAGACCAGTTTTATTGAAGATGTGACGGTAGAAGTGGATGATGCGTATATCCACAGTCACTCCATCGCAACCGGTATTAATGAAAATATGATAGTGATTGGTTACGCCAAGCGGGATGATGACTACCCTTATGACGGTGTGACCGACAACCGCATGTTTTTAGCCGACGCCAATGATGATGACCCCAGCGCCACTTTTTTCACGGCTCAGGGAGAAGACATTTTCTTCGACAGTGCTCACGGAAATCCCAATGCCATCAATAATTACAATGAAATTGTCGGACAGGTGGATGCCGAAGACCATCGTGAAGTGAGCGGAAAGCAGCGGGACCATCGCGGCTTTATCTATCCCTATAACGACACCGGAACAGACTCAACACGCAGGGCACGTTTCAACAATCAGGCCTGGTGGCTGGATGATTTGACCAATGGTGGGGATTACAGCTCCGCTAATAACCATTTCCGGGTTATCGATGCCGGAGATATCAACGATGCCGGCGTGATTTCTGCAACCGCACTTCAGTGCTTTGAAGATGAGGATGCCACCAGTTCAATGGCTTATGATTCCACTGACCATTTTGCCTATTGTAACGATGGTTCAGGTGACGAGAGAATTGTTGCGGTGAAGCTGATCCCTATCGCGGGCGCAACCAGCTCTGATATTTCAGAAAGAGAAGAGGATTCAACCACTTCTTCGCGGAGTGGGGCGGGTGTTGGCTGGTTGTTTATGTTGATTTTGTCAATGATGGGTTTTTACCGAAGAATCAAGAGTGCATGATAGCTATTAGCCACAAGCTACACCGGAGTCACAAAACTCTTTATTACAAACCTCAAGGTCGCGAGAAGACGCACAGAATTACCCCTTTTATTGGTTCAGAATAACTCTGTTAAGCAATTAATTAATAAAAACAGAGGCTTTAAGATGCGCATAGGGATCGATTTAGGTGGTACAAAAATAGAAGTTATTGCTCTTTCCAATGCTGGTGAAGAGCTTTTCAGAAAGCGGGTTCCAACGCCCCGTGGTAGCTATGAGGATACGCTGCAGGCCATCAAAGGGCTGGTTGATGACGCAGAGCAGGCGACCGGCCAGACCGGTACTGTCGGCTTGGGTATTCCGGGTACCATCTCTCCTTATACAGGCAAAGTAAAAAATGCCAACTCCGTCTGGCTTAATGGCCAGCCTCTTGATAAAGACCTTTCTGACCTGCTTGGCCGTGAAGTAAGAATTGCTAATGATGCAAACTGTATGGCAGTTTCTGAGGCTACCGATGGGGCGGGAGCGGGGAAACATGTTGTGCTGGCTCTGATTCTGGGAACCGGTTGTGGTGCAGGTATCGTTATTGACGGAAAGCCACATTCCGGTGGCAATGGTGTCGGTGGCGAGTGGGGGCACAATAACATGCCCTGGCAAAACAGAGAGGAACGGGAGTTTTCAGATGCGACACCATGTTACTGCGGTAAACACGGTTGCATAGAACAGTTTGTCTCGGGCACCGGTCTTTGTGCTGACTATGAAAGACGCACAGGCAGAAAGCTGATTGGCAAAGAGATTTCAGAGCTGGCGCTGGCCGGTGATGAAGCGGCAAATCTTTCTCTGGAAGCTTACGAGCAGAGACTGGCGAAGTCTCTGGCGGGGGTGGTTAATGTGCTTGATCCGGATGTGGTTGTGCTGGCCGGTGGTGTCTGCAATATCGAACGGCTCTATGACAATGTGCCGAAACTTCTGTCTGAATATGTGTTTGGGGGTGAGTGCCAGACAGAAATTAAGAAAGCCGTTCATGGGGACTCCAGTGGTGTGCGTGGTGCGGCCTGGCTATGGCCTAAAAATTAACAAATTGATACTTATTGTTTACAATTTGGTGTAGAATTTTGCCTTAAGTCATTGTTAATTTACTTAATTGACCCGCATCAGCATATTACAGCATGTAAGCGCGACTAAAGTAGTGGTAATATGCTGAGTGGATTCTATTTTCTTGATTTAATAATCAGTTGTTGATTCGGTTGTTTTAAGGCAAATAGGTTAATAAAAGGTATTCTGGAGTGGTAGTCAGAGGCTAATGGAACAGATTTATGACAAAAAACTGCTGAGTTTCATTAAATATACGCCAATGATTCTCATCGGTCTGGCGACAGCAGCGATTATCGCGAATATGTTTCACGATAACCGGAAAGAAGCCGTAGAAAACCTGGAGTCACTGCATACGGATTATACCCAGCGGGAAAAAACACGTGTTCAGCTTGAAGTTGAGAGCGTTTACCAGCAACTGGTTTACGAAAAAGCGCGCACAGAATTAGAGCTGAAAAAGCAGATTAAGCAGCGCGTTTATGAAGCTCACACCATTGCCAGCAATATTTACCAGAACAATAAAGACAAATCTGAAGCAGAGATCACTAAGCAAATCACTGACGCTTTGCGCTATATCCGCTTTAATGACAACCGTGGTTACTACTTTATCTATAAGATGGACGGCACAAATGTGTTGTTACCTCACTTGTCGGAACGGGAAGGAACCTCCCTTTGGGATATGCAAGATAGCCGTGGTTCCTACATCATCCATGATCTAGCATCCGTAGTGAAGAATAAAGGCGAAGGTTACCACAGATGGTGGTTTTTCAAGCCACAGGATCTGGAGCAGGATCTGGAAAAAATCGGTTTCGTTAAATACTTTGAACCCCTTGACTGGTTTATAGGGACAGGGGAGTACATACGAGATTTTGAAAAAGACACGCAGAAGCGCCTTCTTAGCTGGATATCTGAGATCAGATTTGGTGAGTCCGGCTACGTTTTTGTTGTTGATACAGATGCAAATATTCTGGCGCACCCTGATCCTGAAATAAGAGGTACACAGGGGTTTAATCTGCATGACAGCCGAAACAAATTTTACGTCCGCGAGATTATCGAAACCGCTATGGATGGTGGTGGCTTTGTTAATTATGAAGCGACATTTGTACCCGAAGGTGTTGAGCGTCGAGATAAGGTCAGTTATACCCGCTTGCTGAAGCCATGGAATTGGGTATTAGGCAGTGGTTTTTACGAGTCTGAAGTGGAATCCTATCTCGCGGCGAAAGAGAGGGAAATAGCGGATCAGAATGATGCTGAACTGGTAAAACTGATTCTGTTCAGCTTTTTGATCGCTTCTGTCATGTTCGTATGTGCAGCCTATATCAGCGGCAGACTTTCCACCCGGTTTAAGAAATTCCAGGCCCAAATCAATCATGACTTTAGTGAGCTGACCGCAAGCAAAAACCAGATGCAGTATATGGCACTGTTTGACTCGCTCACCGATCTGCCAAACCGGGTTCAGTTTACTCAGACAACGAGAAAGCATGTTCAGGAGGCGGAATCCTCCGGCCGTCTGGTTGCCATTGCTTTGCTTGATATAGATAATTTTAAAGAGATCAATGATATATACGGTTTTGCTTTTGGTGATAAGTTACTGCAACTTATCAGCAGACACTTTAAAACCGTAACGGAGCAGCATGATATTGTTTCCAGGCATGCTGGTGATCAGTTTATCTTCTGTTTTTCTGAGCTGGTTAAAAAAAGTGAGTTGCAGGACAAGCTGGATATTCTTCGGCAGATCTTCTCAGAGAAGTTTACTATCGATGATAAATCAATCTCCGTCTCCTGCACTATGGGTGTTGTGACCTATCCTGAAGGTGGTATCACAGCTGAAGAGTTGATAAGCAATGCTGATATCGCGGTGTTCCGAGCAAAGGGTCAGCAGAAAGGTGGTGTTTTGTATTACGAACCTTCCATGGCGCTTGAAGTGGAATTCGAGTGTGAGAACACCTGATATACCCAGGCGTTCTTTGGGCACATAACTCTATAAAAATAAAAAGTTAGCCTGACCTGATGTTATTTGGGTCAGTAGGCTATACTGATAAAAAAGAGAGAGAAGATGGATCTTATGTCTGCGACCAGTGATCGAAAATTGCTTAATTTAATACGTTTTGCGCCCGTATTAATCATTGGAGTCTTTGTCTTAGCCGTTAATGTTGTCATCCTCCAGGACAACAGGAGTAAGGCTGACGAAAGCTTTTTGTCATTACGGGATGATGTCATTACCCGCCAGAAAGACACGATTTCTCAACAAGTTAACCAAGTTGTAAAACACATCCATTTCGAAAAAAATCAGACGGTTCAGAGCCTGAAGGCGCAGGCGAAACAGCGCGTCAATGAAGCCCATGATATCGCAATGAGTATCTATGAAAACAATCCGGGCAAGAGCAAAGCAGAAATTACCCAGATGATTTCGCAAGCGCTGAAACCGATTCGCTTTTATGAAGGAAGAGGCTATTTCTTTATCTTCCAGATGGATGGTGTCAACGTTATGCATGCTCTAAAGCCGCAGATAGAGGGCAATTCGGCCTGGGGTGCAAAAGATATACGCGGGACCTACATCTTAAGAGAGCATATACGTCTGATTAAAGAGCTTGGTGGCGAAGCCTTTTATAACTGGTGGTACCAAAAACCCGGTGAACCGGCTGAAAACGAATATGAAAAAATTGGTTTTGGTAAGCGCTTTGAACCCTATGACTGGTTTATCGGAACCGGTGAATACGTTGCTGATGTTGAACAGGATGTAAAGAAAAAGATACTGCATTGGGTTTCGGACTACGGTTACGGCGACAGGGGTTATATATTTGTCGTAAATAAAAACGGGACGATACTGGCTCACCCTAACAAAGAGTTTGTGGGTCAGAAACTCTCTGAACTGGAGGTTTCAGAAAACGGACCGACAGTATCCAGTTTCCGCGAAAAAGCGGCGACCGGAGGTGGCTTTGTCAATTACAACTTTTCATATAAACCGGGTGCTCAGGGAGAAGCCGAAAAAATAAGTTTTGTGAAGTCGGTGGACGACTGGGGCTGGATCGTGGGTACCGGTTTTTACGTCGATGATTTTGAAAAGTACTTGTCAACCAGGCAACAAATCCTCGAAGCCAGTAACGACGAAGAGTTTATAAAAATTACCGTTCTTAGCCTGATTTCCACTCTGCTTGTTATCGGGATTTCACTGGTAGCCGGCAATCTGATTGCTCAGCGTTTTAGTAAGTTCCAGGACCGTATAGCGGAAGATTTCGGTGAACTGGAGCATACAAAAGATCAGATGCAATATATGGCACTGCACGATTCGCTGACAGGTTTGCCTAACCGGATGATGCTTTTAGAAGATATAAAAGCCGGTATTGAGCATGCCAGAACCAACAACAGGCATTTGGCAATCATGTTCGCTGATCTGGATGATTTTAAGAAGGTGAACGACCTCTATGGTCACTCATCGGGTGACAAGCTGTTGGAAACCATAAGCCGGAAATTTGAAACTCTGGTAGGTGAAAAAGATACGGTTTCCCGCTTTGGGGGCGATGAGTTTATCTTCTGCTTCCCGGATCTTGAAGATGTCAGTGAGGCTGAAAAGAAAGTCTCGCTGATAAAAGAAGTCTTTAATGATCAGTTTGTTATTGACGGAAAAATCCTTTCCACCGGATGCAGTATTGGCGTCAGTATGTTCCCGGCAGATAGTGACGATCCTGAATCTCTGATCCGCAAAGCCGATATTGTGCTTTATAAATCCAAGTCTACCCGTAAAGGTGATGTGCTCTTCTACGATAGCAGCATCAACGAAGAAGTTCAGTTTGACTTTACCGTTGAAGAGGAGCTGAGAAGGGCGATTTATAAGGATGAGATTTCTGTTCTGTATCAGCCTCAGATTGATTCCCAGACCGGCAAGATGGTTTCGGTGGAGGCGCTGGCCAGATGGAGCAATATGCGCCTTGGTATGATTTCGCCGGTTAAGTTTATCGCCGTTGCAGAAGAGACCGGGCTGATCCATGAAATTGGCCTGTTTGTATTCCGCAGAGCCTGCGAAGATATTTATTCGCTGTCACGTAATGGTGAGGATGCGCTTAAGCTGTCGGTAAATATCTCGCCGAAACAGATCCTGGGGCCAGACTTTGCTGAATTCCTGCTTGAAATTACCTCGGATGTGGGGATTGATGTAGAACGTATTACTCTGGAAATCACAGAAAATCTTCTGCTGGAAGACTTTAATAAAGTGTCACCTGTGCTGCAGCGGTTACGCAGCCTGGGCTTTGGTATTTCACTGGATGACTTTGGTACCGGTTATTCATCGCTGAGTTATCTCAACAACTTGCCTATTTCTGAAATTAAAATCGACCGTACCTTTGTGGATAAGCTTCTGGTCAGCCAGCAGAGCGATATGCTGATTAAGTCTATTATCGCCATTGGCGACTCCTGTGACATGCAGGTTGTCGCGGAAGGTGTCGAGACCAAAGAGCAGTACGAGAAGCTGGTTTCTTACGGCTGTTCACACCTGCAGGGCTACTATTTTGACCGGCCGATACCGATGCAGAAGCTGAGTCAGTGGAATGAAAATCAGGCATTAGCCTGAAAAATCAGTGGCATTCCCACGCTGGAGAGCGTGGGAACGAGGGGTCGGAGTGTGCTGTGCTAGTCTTTTAATTTGAGAATTTTATCTGCGTTTCGGGCGCTTGTTATTTGGGGCGTTGTTCCCTTTTTTAGTCTGGTTTCCTTTTCCATCGGGTTTCTTATTCCCACTGGCTCCACCATTCTGCTTACCTTTATTTGAACGCGGTTTGTCGTTAGCAAACTGTCCCTTGGTATGCTTGGTTGCAAAGCGGTTTGAACCGTGGCGGCCGGATTTTCTTCTCTGTGCAGGCGTTCTGGCATCTTTGTCCTCTGCCGGAACCAGACAGCTTGGTTTATCACCGATAAGATGCTGCTTGCCCATATCCTTCAGGGCTTCACGGATCAGCGGCCAGTTTGCCGGATCATGATAACGCAACAGAGCTTTGTGCAGACGGCGGTGGCGCTCACCTTTTGGCACAGGAACTACTTCACGCTGTTTATACTTCACGCGCTTAAGAGGATTGGTCTCTGAATAATACATAGCCGTAGCGTTACACATAGGGCTGGGGTAGAAGTTCTGAACCTGATCGCACTCATAGTCATTGGCTTTCAGCCAGAGTGCCAAATTGACCATATCTTCGTCTTCTGTGCCGGGGTGAGCAGAGATAAAGTAAGGGATAAGGTACTGCTTCTTACCCGCTTCACGGCTGTATTTTTCGAATAACTCTTTGAAGCTGTAGTAGGTATCCATACTCTGCTTCATCATCTTCTCAAGCGGCCCTTTCTCGGTGTGCTCCGGAGCGATTTTCAGATAGCCGCCAACATGGTGGGTAACCAGCTCTTTGATATATTCCGGTGACTCAAGCGCTAAGTCATAACGGACACCGGATGCAATCAGTACTTTCTTTACACCCGGCACTTTACGGGCCGAGCGGTACAGGTCGATCAGGTGCTTGTGATCGGTATTTAGCTTGCTGCACATCCCGGGGAAAATACAGGAAGGATGACGACAGTTTGCTTCAGCCTTTGGATCGCTGCATCCCAGCCGGTACATATTGGCTGAAGGGCCGCCAAGGTCGGAAATAGTCCCGGTAAAGCCCGGTACCTTGTCTCTGATCTCTTCCAGTTCGTTAAGAATGGATTCCTTAGAACGGTTCTGGATGATCCTGCCTTCATGTTCGGTAATGGAACAGAATGTACAGCCGCCGAAACAACCACGCATCAGGTTGACCGAGGTTTTGATCATCTCGTAGGCCGGGATTTTGGCCTTTTTGTACATAGGATGCGGAACACGGGCAAAGGGCAGGCCGAACACATAGTCCATCTCTTCTGTTGTCAGAGGAATCGGTGCCTGATTAACCCATAATTCACGATTTCCGTGCTTTTGAATCAGAGCTCTGCCGGAATATGGGTTAGTTTCAAGATGCATAACGCGGCTGGCATGCGCGTACAGAATCCGGTCGTTATTGAGTTTCTCAAAGGGCGGCAGCCGGACAGCGGTTGTTTTCGCATCATGACGAGACGGTCTTACCGTAATAGGTTTGGCTTCTTCTTCAGACTTTTTATCGCAGTCCTGAATGATCTCATACGGGTTAACCGCGACAAAGGGTTTTCCCGGCTTTTCAATACGGGAAGAGTCGACAATTTTATATTCCTCCGGTACTTGCGCAAGATTAACCGCTGTACCGCGGATATTGGTCATCTGAGAAATGGATTCGCCATCTGCCAGGCGGTGCGCCACTTCAACCAGCGCGCGTTCTGCGTTACCAAACAGCAGTATGTCGGCTTTGGCATCAAAGAGTACTGAACGGCGCACTTTATCAGACCAGTAGTCGTAGTGAGCCAGGCGGCGCAGGCTTGCCTCAATGCCTCCCAGAACAATGGGTGCCTCTTTATAGGCTTCACGGCAGCGCTGAGAGTAAACCAGTACCGCGCGGTCAGGACGCTTGCCGCCTTCGTTGTTTGGCGTATAGGCATCATCATGACGAAGCTTTCGGTCAGAGGTGTAGCGGTTGATCATTGAGTCCATATTACCGCCGGTAATACCAAAGAACAGGTTTGGCTTACCCAGCTTCATAAAGGCATCTTTATTATTCCACTCGGGCTGGGCAATAATACCCACCCGAAAGCCCTGAGCTTCAAGCAGCCTGCCGATAATTGCCATACCAAAACTCGGATGGTCTACGTATGCATCACCGGTAACTATGATGATGTCACAACTGTCCCAGCCCAGAGCATCCATCTCCTTTCTGCTGGTTGGCAAAAACGGAGCGGTACCAAAGCATTCTGCCCAGTACTTTTTGTATTCATGGATGGGAGTTATTTCGTTGTGCATTTTTTGACCTCAAGACCGGAAGGTGGGGAATTATAACGGGATGGATTGTGTGAAGCCAGTCCTGAAAGAACAAGGAGCCATAATTTGCTTTTGTGTTATGATGCTCAGCCCTGTTTTTTGATGAAATACTGACTAACCTGAAATGCTTGATTCTCTTCTTCAGCTTATTCCCAAGATGTTGCTTGGGGCCCAATTGGTTTTGACTCTGATTCTGGTAAAGGGAGAGATCTGTCCCGGGCAGCGAGGAAGGCTGCACAAGCTGCTTCCTGCAATAGGTACGCTCTGGCTTGCATGCGCTTCACTGGGTGTTGAGGCTTTGGTTGTCTCTGCGCCGATCTTCTATTTCTATTCACAGATTCAGACTAAGAAAACGAAGAAGAAAGGGCCACTCTGGCTGCTTTACCTGGCTGATGTGTTTGCTCTGCTTTATGTAGCAAAACAGGTTTCCGGTTACAGTTCGCTGGCCGCTTCTCTGGCGGCGGTTTGCGCCGTTATGCTTCTTGGTGCTGCCTATGCACACCTGAGCCTTAAATTTGCAGCATCCAGACTGGACGCATTCCATAAAATACTGCCGGTTAGCGGGATATTAGCCGGTATTTTGTTAGCAGTACTGGTTTCTGTGCAGGCTACAGGTATTGAGGAAGCTCAGCTAGAGGCGCTTTCAATGTATGTTTTTGCCGGGTTAGCCAGTCTGGTGGCTGGTATAGTTTTATGGTGCTGGCATATGCTCACCGGGCAGGAGACCAGAAAGTCACAGTTGGTTATGGTACTTGTGCTTATTCTGGGAAGTTGTGTTAGCTTCCAGCCTCTGTTGTTTTCGGCATAAAAAGTGTAAATCGTAGCCGGGGTCACTCTTTATTCTTAAAATCCGGTCTAGCCTTAATACTGTATGTGAATAAGGAGAGATGCCATGGATTTAAGTGATGTAAAAAAGCTGGATAGTGCCATTCTTCTGGGCATTGTTAACGAGAAGCTTCGTCTTGAGTGTGACAGCTTTGAAGAGCTGGTGAATAAATATGAAATGGACGTGGAAAGCCTGATCGGAAAACTTAATGTTATCGGCTACCAATACGACCCGTTAACCAACCAGTTTAAATCCTACAACTAAATTTCTATACACCCGGCAAAAGCCGGGTGTATGCTTCCATAGCCCCATAGCCCCATAGCCCCATAGCCCCATAGCCCCATAGCCCTTTAAGCAATCTTTATCCCCTCCAGATGCAGCTGACTCTGACTTCTCGCCGTCTGAAAAAATGCCTGCAGATAACGCTTTTCAACCTCGGAAGCCCTGACCGCAGCAAACAGTCTCCTCCAAAGCCCTTTGCCCAAAGGAATGCTGGTGATCAGCCCCTGGCGTGAAAATTCGATAATTGCCCAGTTCGGCAGCGCAGCAACACCTAAACCGGCTGAAACCATCTGAACCAGCATCAGGGTATTGTCGGCCTGTTTCCATCGCTCCGGCTCTATGCCTTCCGGTTGCAGGAAGTGCTTATAAACATCCAGCCTTATTTTTTGTACCGGATAAGAGAGCATGGTTTGAGAAGCAAGATCTTGCGGCTGGATTTCAGCTTTATCTGCCAGTTCGTGGCTGGTAGAGGTGATAAGCCGCATTTCAAAGTCAAAAAGGGGCTCATAATGAATATCTGAACGCGGAAGAATATCGGAGGTGATAACCAGATCCAGCTCGCCGGTCTGAAGGGCGGGAATAGGATCAAAGCCAAAGCCTGAAGAGAAATCCAGAGTGACACCGGGCCATGCAAGCTGATACTCCTTAAGCGCCGGCATGAGCCACTGGAAGCAGGAGTGACAGTCTATCGCCATATGCAGGCGGCCATTTACGTCTTCTTTCAGGTTAGAAATTTTGCTTTCCGCGACAGCGATTTTAGGCAAAATCTCATCGGCAAGTTTTAAAAGGATTTCACCTTCGGAGGTAAACTTTACCGGGCGGGTTTTTCGTAAAAACAGCTGACTGCCGATTTTCTGCTCCAGATCTTTAATCTGGTGGGAGAGGGCAGACTGCGTCAGATGCAGAGCCGTTGCGGTAGCGGTCAGTGAGCCCGTATCTCTGAGTGATGTGATGGTGCGAAGGTGTTTAAGCTCAATCATTAGCATCCTGCATGTGATTTTTGTAATTATTAAGAATACTAATACAGTTAACGGTTTTCGTCATCCCGGAAATAGCGAAGCCATTATCCGGGATCTTTTTATTTCCAGTCAGTAAGCACAAAAGTCAGCGTATGTTCGCTGCTTTTCAGCACCAGAGTCTCTTCTGTTAAGCTCATATCACTCCACTCTCCCAACACAGGTGCAACGACAGACTCCATTGTCATAAACTCGCTTTTGCACATCTTCATCGTCATGCCCATGGCCTTAATCCGGAACTGATTATTACGCAGCTCTCCCTGGCCAAAAAAGTTGTTACAGCCTGCGTTACCTGTTGCTGACATTTTCTCGCCTATTTCCAGATTTGCCACTGGTTTATTCTTGCCTGTCTGGACATTTTCACCGTCAATCCGGACCAAAGTCCAGTTGTGATGCACAAGGGCTGTTTCTGTTACATTTGCCACCTGTTCGTCAGTGCTCTGGCACGCGCCTAAAATCAGAGGGAGACTCAGTGTCGCAATCAGTTTTTTCATTACTTACTCCGGTTCAGAGAATTTAGATTTAATCAGTATAAGATATTCTTTTTTAATTATGTCAGGGATCTGTGATGCTTATGAGATTATCAGCTAAAAATGGAGGGAATAAGGAGTGGGCTATTCTATTATTAACTTGATTCGTTTTATGCAGTTAGCTTAGCCGGAAACATAAGCCTATGGAGCAACTTGAATTTTTTAGTGTCCCAAGCCCTTGTATCGGGGTGTGCAGTATGGATGAAAAAGGCTACTGCCGGGGATGCATGCGCAAGAGAGAAGAGAGGTTTAACTGGCTTTCCATGACGCCGGCTGAGCAAAAGCACGTTCTTAAACTCTGTCGTCAACGTTACCGAAGAAAAATGCAGCAGGGAAAAGTGCAGCCTGCCGACTTGTCTGAACCGATAAACCCTCAGTCTGACCTGTTTGAGTAGAAGATTTTCTGCGCATGGGATGACATCACTGAGAAAATGATGATTATATTCTCGCTCATAATTGATGAATATATCATCTGTCACTAAACTTAATAAAAGAACAGTAATAATTATTGTTTCGCGTCGGTATGGCTACACCTTTGAATAATAAGGTAAGCCGCTATGTCAAAATTAACTATTAAAGCACGTTTATACCTCCTGGCGTTTGTCCCGCTCATTCTTGTGGTGACGGGCATGGTCTACTTTACTCATGTGCAGATTGATGAGCTGAATGAGACAGAGATTGAGCTTGTTCGCGAGCAGCTGTACGAAGAGAAACAGCGCGAGCTGAAATCTTACATGCAGATTGTGGATTCAATTTTAGAGCCACTGAAGGAGAACAACGCGCCGATTGAAAGAGTGGTTGAAGAGCTCGCCCTAGTGAAATACGAAGAGAGCGGGTATATCTTTGGCTATGACAGCAAGGGAATACGTATTGTTCAGGGGAATACCAATAAGGGCATTGGTGACAGCTTCTGGAACCTGCAGGATGTGAACGGCACCTATCTGATACGGGAAATTATTCAGAAAGCAAAAAATGGCGGAGGATACACCAGTTACTTCTTCCCTAAGCCGGGTAAGACCGAGGCAGAAGAGAAGTTGAGCTACTCTATCTATGAAGCTCAATGGGATCTGATTATCGGTACCGGCTTTTATATCGATGATGTTGAGCAGACTATTCATGAGATGGAAGTGATTTCAACGGAGAAAACCTCTGAAGGGTTCCGGGTCATCGGTATGTTTAGCCTGGTTATCGGTGTTGTGGTTGGTCTGGTTTCATATTTAATCACTGTCGGTATTCTCTCTCCGCTTAAGCAGTTTGATAATTCAATTGCCTCATTTGCCAGTGGCGATGCTGATCTCACTGCCAGAATGGATGATTTCTCAGTTCCTGAATTTTCCCGGTTGAGTACCAATTTCAATAAGTTTGTTTCCGATCTTCAGGTGATAGTAAGAAGGTTAGCGGCTGCCAGCGATGAAATTGCCGGTGAAACTTCAAGTATTCAGAACCGGGCCAATATGGCGGAAGATGTTTCCGGCAAACAGAGAGAAGAGACTGAGCAGGTTGCAACCGCAATGACGGAAATGACCTCGACAGCCCAGAATATTTCACAAAATGCCACCAATGCCGCGTCCTCTGCAACGGTTGCCGATGAAAGGGCAAAAGATGCCATGAGCACAGTGGGTTCAGCGGTAAATTCAGTTGAGACATTAGCGAGCAAAATTGAGCAGGCCAGTGTGGTTATGCAGCGGCTGGAAGGCAACGTGGAAAATATCTCCTCATCACTGGATGTGATTCAGGAAATTGCAGAGCAGACAAACTTACTGGCACTGAATGCGGCGATTGAAGCGGCGCGCGCGGGCGAACAGGGCAGAGGGTTCGCCGTGGTTGCTGATGAAGTTCGTCAGCTTGCCAGCCGTACTCAGGCAAGTACAGGTGAAATCAATGAGGCAATTAACCTGCTGAAAGTAGCAACCGATGAAGCCGTTAATGCAATGAATGAGAGTAAGGGACAGAGCCAGCACACTGTGTCTCAGGCAACTCTGGCCAGTCAGGCGCTGGAAGATATAGTTAAAGCCGTAGAGACAATCATGGAAATGAATACCCTTATTGCAACAGCGACAGAACAGCAAACTCAGGTGGGAAATGAAATCTCTGAACGTATTGTGGTGATTTCCGAACAGAGCTCAGATGCCGCAAGCATTGCAGAAGATAACAGAAACGGCTGTGATTCACTGCGTAATAAAGTGGAAGATTTGAATCATGTAGTGGACCAGTTTACGGTTTAATTTTCACTATTGTTTAAATTGGATCAATTTAAATGTAGTGGGTTCATACTCGACTTGACGGTGGGGGCGGTGTAACTCGACCTAAGCTAGCGGTCATCGCCTTCAGAATCGTTATAGGTAAAGTGGTGCCTTTAGACAGCAGAATGCGTGTTGCCTGAAATCCTGCGCCAGTATTCGCACCAGTGATAAGGTAGGTTTTGCCTGCCAGAGAGTCTAGTTGCTCTGGTGTCCATCCATTCGGACTAAATTGGTTTATGCTGTTCATCGCTTAAACTCCTGAGTCTGCGTCCTCCATCCAAGTGATAGTAATTGATACAAATAGGCATGTTTTAGAGATTATATGGCCTGTTTAATCTCCAGGTGAATGACTATAGTTACTTTACTGAAACGCCATAGGCGCAAACCAAGATTCACCAGAGCTCTGCAATGATTCCGGGGCCAAAAGAAGTTAATACTATGTCAGCTAAAACACTACTACTTTCTATGGGAGCCTTCATGATTGTTCCAGGTATATTATCCGCAAATGATATAAACAAAGTGTCTTCGGCCCTGGAGGAAACCGTCCAGGATATAGAAGGCAATACCTATCGAACAGTCAAAATCGGAAATCAGGTTTGGCTTGCAGAAAACCTCAGGACCACAAAGTTTCAAGATGGCTCGAAGGTAAATACCGGCTTCATTCCAAAAGATGACGAAGATAATCTCTTAAAGTACGGCAGACTCTATGACTGGCATGATGTATCGGATGAAAGAAACATTTGTCCGGAAGGTTGGCGTGTTGCAACCGATGATGACTGGAAGGAGCTAGAACGTACTATCGGCATGCCGGAAGAGGAAGTACATAAAAAAGGCTGGCGCGGCGGTGACAATGATTTAGGTGTTCAACTTAAAGAGGCGCAATCCGATGGCCTGTTCAAGAAGTTCGATCAATCACAAGTGAACAAGCACAACTTTTTCGCAAGACCTGCTGGCGTGAAATGGAACGGCTTATATATCACACAGGGTGCTTATACCGAATTTTGGACAGGCAGCAGTGAGACAGATAAACAGGCGATTATCAGAACATTAGCTTACTCATGGTGGAACGCCCACAAAGGGGAGATTCGACGCGCGACAAGCTCAAAAGATTACATGTTCTCGGTCAGGTGCGTGAAAATCTAAGGAAAACGATCACGCATACCTTTTAAATATATAAATAACGGCCTCTGGTCACCCACTTACTTTTAACTATTGGTAACTATATGACTTGTTCTTCTGTTCTTATTACAGGCGCAAATTCCGGACTAGGATTCGAGGCGGCGCGACAGTTCGCCCAGCAGAAAGAAATCAACAAAATTATTTTAGCGTGTCGAAGCGAAGCCCGGGCTAAAGAAGCTCTTCAGCGATTGGAAGAGTTGACTGGCAAGAAGATTTTCGAAACGTTAATTGTCGATGTTAGCGATTTAGAGTCGTGCCGAAAAGCTTCCGAAAACCTTGACGCCAAAGTTGACGGAATTGTTTTGAACGCCGGAGGTGCAGGTGGATCTGAGCCAACTAAACTCACAAAGGATGGCGTCATTTTTACCTTCGCGGTTAATGTGCTTGGAAATGTCCACTTGACTGAGCTTCTTATGGAGAACGGCAAGCTATCCAAGGGTGGCTCGGTAATGTATGTCGCCAGTTTTGCTGCTAGAGGTGCTCCTGAGCTTGGCGCGGCAAAACCCCCGATCACCGAGGGATCAATTGAAGAGTGGACCTCAGTTGCTAATGGCGAGAAGTTTGTCACCAACAAGGCTTATACAGACCACTATGGTTCCGTAAAGCTTATGGGCGCATTATGGACGATGAGCATGGCGCGCAAGCACCCCGACATGAGGTTTATCACGGTTGACCCTGGTATGGCAGTTGGTACCTCGGGAGCTGACGCTTTCCCTTGGTATCAAAAGTGGGCTACCAATGCCACGATGCGGGTTATGCAATTCCTTGGTAAAGCTCATTCTGTGGAAGTCGGTGCCAAGCGTTACGTAGATGTGCTGCTAAATAAAGACACTTTCAAGTCTGGTATCTGGTGGGGCAGTAAGAAAGGGCTTACGGGAGAGTTGGCTGACCAGACAGAACATTGGCCTGAGATCATTGGTAGCGAGTCCGTTCAAAACAATGCGGATACCGTCATTCATAACTTTCTTTAGTGAACAGTTGTCCCAAACACTGGAGATGATGATTAAGACGTGACAATGAGTATCAGTTTAAGCTACCAGAGCTATTTGGCGGTAGTCTTCAGGATGAGGCAAGGACTTATCATCAGGATGATGAAAGGGACACCGCTCACGGAACAAGTGATGTGCGCTAATGAGGACTGTTAGCTGATCAGGATAAGATCGAGGACACCGCTAGGAAGGCGAAGAAAGGAATAAGCTGAAGGAAACAGCACACTGTCATGGATTAGATGCATGGAGCACCGTTAGTAGCTGGATTGTCGCGAGTAAGACTATAGCCCCGATACGTTGGTATCGGGGCTTCTCTTATTCTGGGCAGTGGATAAGATAAGGATGCCGAATCTGAAAGAAAATGGACAGTTTTGTGCAAAACATAACACCTTTTTCAGACAATTCTATTGCATATTAATGCTATTAAGAGAACATATTTCTCATCTCTCGCTTACGACTAAGGGAATGATGGACGCATTACATTGATACTTTAGTGTTGCGAAGCGAGTAATAATGGTATAGATTTTACTCATGATTACATTTGAATTTGACGAGAACAAAAGCAGAACGAATCTAGAAAAGCATGGTATTGATTTTTATACAGCTCAAGGTTTATGGAATGATTCAGACCTTATTGAAATCCCTGCAAACACTAGCGATGAGCCTAGATATTTAGTTATTGGTTTACTTAACGGTAAACATTGGTCTGGTGTAATAACTTACCGAGGAACGAATATCAGGATCATTTCGGTTAGACGTTCACGCAAAGTGGAGGTAAATTTATATGAAAGCGCATGAATTTGATGCCAAGTTTGAAAGCGATGAAGATATCTTAGGCGATCTAGACTTATCTAAAGCCAAACGGCCAATGCAAAAACAGAAGCGTGTGAATGTAGACTTCCCTGCTTGGATGCTTGAGTCTTTAGATCGTGAAGCTAGCCGGGTTGGAGTAACAAGACAATCAATAATTAAGATATGGCTGGCAGAACGGCTTGAAAGTGTTGCCCATCACCATACAGCAAACTAATACACTGGCAGGAGTTTTAACTCCTGCCAGTTTTTGGATATTCCCCCTAATTTCTCCTAATATTGTGTACTTCCCAGCAAATAGATATGCAAATGAGCATACTCGATAACTCTATTACACCGTGAAAGAAAATGGGAGAAAGCTTTCACCTCGTCTTAGCCTCTGTTAGCCGATAAATCAGGGGCAGAATTTATCGGCTAAAATACAAGTCATCTCGCTTTGGGGCAAAAGCAATTCGGGGATGAGCGATATACTGCATACTTTTCGTTTACTCCTGCATAAAGCAAATCCAGTAATGGAGGGTGTTAGTGACAGGTAGATTTCGCCTAATTAACATCTCTGACTAATCGGACATAGTTATAGTACCGTTCACCATCTTCCCCGCTGCTTAATCTTTATTGGCAATCTCTTCAGTCTTATCTATTGCTTCATCGACCAACTGGCTATTCTTAGAAAGCGTCTCTACCGAATTTCCCATTTCAGCACTTATCTGGCTTACATTATTTATTAACTTCTTAGCATAAGGCGCGATTTTATTTGCTTCTTCTTCGGAGCTGGAGGCGAGCTCTTTCACTGACTGAGCAACCACGGCAAAGCCGCGGCCGGCTTCACCTGCCCGGGCGGCTTCAATTGAGGCATTGAGGGCAAGCAGGTTGGTTTGCTCTGAAAGGCTGGTAATGGCATCGGCAATGGTGATGACTTCTTTTGTCATATCAGACAGGCCGTGTAGGGTACTGTCCAGCTCTTTAAACTCTGTCTGCTGGGAATCCATAGAGGATTTCAGCGAGGTAAGAAGGCTGCTGATCGCCGAAGTTGTGTCGAGACGGTCTGCTTTGCCTTTTTCAATCATCTCAATAAGCTGGGCGTGCGCTTCCTGGTTTTTCTGTGTCTCCAGCTCGGCTCTGTCATACTCTTTCTGGGCATTCTTGAGGTTGAAGTGATGGCAGTTATCCGGCTTATTTAAACCGTTATGAATAGCTTTAGCCATTAATTCACAGCTCTTGTATCCACAGGCATGGCAGTCATAGACATCATCACTGCTATGTTTATCCATGGAAAGATATATATCTTTCATCTGCGCCGGGTTTGGGTAGGTGGCAGAGTTATTGCGTGATAGATCCTGGTAAGTCCGTTTGTATAGGTTTGGCTCCCAGTATCTATTTATCAGTTTTTCCAGAGCTTTCTTGCTTCTCTTTTCAGAAAAGATCCCTTTTATTTTATAGTCAGAGACCATTTTCTTGTTTCTTTTTTCAATAAGTCCTTCCAGTTCATCAAAGGACTTATGCTGGCTGGTCGTGCCGGTGCCGCCATTACACCCTTTTTCACAGTTCAGGCAGTCAACCAGGAAAGTATTCTGGCCTTTCTTAATCTGTTCACTCAGACCGTCAAGGTACTCGTAAATAACGTCCGGACCTTCAATCTTTCTTGTCTTCAGTGCAATATCCGGGTTCCACCTTTCTGCGGTACGAAGTAATCCGCCTGGCGTTGAAAACAGAACAGCACGCTCAGCAGGCGGGTTTGCATACTCGACCTCCTGGAATGAGCGTAAATTAATTCTGTTCTCTTTCAGGTGCTCTTCAATTGCCGTAAAGGTGATGTTGTAGTCGCCATATCCGGTTGAATCAAACTCGCGGCGTTTTGCAATACAGGGCGAGATAGCCATAATTTTATGGTTCCTGTATTCAGGATAATGTTTACGCAACATCTTAATGACGTGAATCATTGGGCTGTCTACCGGAGCAAGGTGAGGAATGAGTTCCGGCTTATATAATTCAATATAGGTAACGATTGCGGGACATGGCTGAGAAATGATGCATTTAGGGTTATTTTTTTCAGCATGATCCAGGTAGGAGCGAATAGTCAGCTCAGCACCAAAAGAGACGTCAAAAACAGCATCAACACCAATGGATTTAAACCAGCCATTAAGATTTAAATACTGGCCGGGGAAATTGGAAGCCACTGCCGGAGCGGCAATGGCGATTATTTTTTCGCCTTTCTTTAAATCACTAAGAAATAAATCAAAATCGTCAACGGGTACTCTGGCACCGTGAGGGCAATGAGTGATGCATTGTCCGCAGCCGATACAGAGATCGTCGTTAATGGTGACCGCATCACCGGTGGCATCATTACAGAGTTTAACTGGACAAACCGCAATACACGCATGGCAGTTCGTACATTTCTCTTCAATAACGCGAACTACTTTTGATAACTTAGACATAAAAACCTGATGTTACTTCTTGAATTATTGTGACAGCACAAATGAACCTGAGAATAGTATCAAAATTCTTTCAGAATGTTTAACGGTATATAATTTAAATGATAGGTTAGGCAATAGTGCTGTCAATGAATCAGATTTAAGAACTGTCTCAATTTATTGCTTTATGTAAAAATATGCTCTAACTATTTGAATTGAGCTCTCACTTTATTTTAGGGAATAATCTGTTTATGAATAAAATCTTATTTTCCATTTTTTCAACTTTGGCGGTGGTATTCAGTATGTCCGCTTGCGGGCATGAGCCTGTTCAGATAAAAATGGCAGCTTTAAAAGGTCCGACTGCGTTTGGCATGATCCAGATGATTGACCAGCTTGAGTCGCTGGGAGATGACATTTCACTCTCCTATGAGCTGGTTGCAACGCCTCAGGATATGGTTGCACGCATCTCTTCCGGGCAGGTTGATATCGCGGTTCTTCCGGTAAATCTTGCTGCAAAGTTGTATAACAAAATGGGTGCAAAAGGGTATGCGCTGGGAGGTAGCGTTGGTAACGGTGCCATTTATGGACTGACTACCGGCAAAGGGGATATCTCATGGGGTTCCTTTCGTGGCAAAACCATTAACAGTATTGCCAAAGGCTCAACGCCCGACTATCTGACCCGCTACGTGTTAAGTGGCGAAGGGCTGGAAGCGGGTAAGGATGTTGCGCTTCGTTTCACCTATTCTCCACAGCAGCTAGCTCAGATGATGGCAGCAGGTAAGGTCGACAATGCAATACTCCCTGAACCACTGGTGAGTATGGTGCTGGCAAAAAATCCCGATGCGCGGATATTCTCAGATATGCAAAAAGAGTGGGGTAAGCTGAGCGGAACAGGAAAAGGCTACCCCATATCTCTGGCTGTTGTATCACCGAAGCTAACCAACAAAGCGATTCTTGGTAAGGTATTTTCTGCCTATAAAGATTCCATTGAGTGGGTGTTAGAAAACCCGAAGCAGGCAGCGGCAGCAATTGAGCGTCAGGGCGTTATGCCGGCACCGATGGCGGAAAAAGCGATCCCGCGCTGTAATTTAAGTTTCAGCACGCCTTCTGAAATAAAAAATGAGCTGGAGCTTTTCTATCAGGTGCTTTTCGGGTTTGAACCCGCTTCAATAGGCGGAAAGCTTCCGGATGAGAGCTTCTACCTTGAATACTAATTTAATCAGTTTTATCAGTATCCTGTTTATTCTGCTGCTCTGGAAATCCGGAGCAGTGGCGCTTTCTTCGCCGCTTATTCTCCCCCCGCCGGAAGAGGTGGTGGCAGTATTTTATTCTCTGATGACCAGCCCGGACTTCTTGCATCATTGGGCCGCAACAATGTGGCGGGCGGTGATAGCGTTTTTTCTTTCTATGACTGCCGGGTTAGTGGTCGGGATTTTAAGTGGTATCAGCCGCGAATGCAGGGCATTTTTCCAGCCTTATATCATTGTTATACGGGCTGTCCCTGTGCTTGCTGTTATTCTGCTGGCGGTTATGTGGCTTGAGTCTGGCCGGGTGCCGGTTTTTGTTGCATTTCTTATGTCTTTTCCTCTGTTTGAACAGAATGTACAGCAAGGCATTCGTGAAACGGATCCTAAGCTGCTTGAAGTCGCCAGATTTTATCGCTGGAGCAGGGCAGATGTAATAAGGCATATCTATCTGCCTTCATGCGTACCATTTCTATACAGCGCGGTGATTGCTAACGCCGGGCTGGTGTGGAAGGTGGTGATTGCCGCTGAGATATTAAGTCAGCCTCTTTATGCGATAGGAACTAAGATGCAGTATGCGCAGATGAATCTGGCTACCGCAGAAGTGATGGCATGGACGTTACTGGCAGTCATTACAAGCGGCGCTTTAGATCGCCTGTTGCGTTTATCCTGGAGGCGAAATGTCCGGAGTTGAGCTAAAAAACTGCAGTTACTTAATTGGTCAGCAAAGCATATTTAAGGATATCGATCTGGAGATCCCAAAAGGAGAGATCACCGTTATTCTCGGCCCTTCAGGTTGCGGAAAAACAAGCATGCTACGTTGCATCGCTGGTCTGGCTGAGATTAGCCAGGGCAAAATTACCAATCCCTTCGAAGCGTCCATGAGTTTTGTATTTCAGGAACCGCGTCTGCTGCCATGGTACAGGGTGTCAGAAAATCTGGATATTAACCTGAAAGGACACACCCCGGATAAAACGGAGCGCCGCAAGCTGGTCAATGACTGGCTGGAGAAAACGGGCTTATCAGGAAAAGAGAACTCTTATCCGGAGGAGTTGTCCGGAGGCATGAAGTTCCGCCTTTCTTTGGCGAGAGCCTTTTCCCGCGACTGCCGTTTGTTGCTGCTGGATGAGCCTATGCAGGGGCAGGACATCAACACCAAGCAGACGCTGATCCACCTTATCCGGAATATCTGGAGTGAGCATAAAACCACAGCGATTTATGTCACCCACGATACCAGAGAAGCGGTTTTACTGGGGCAGCGAATTGTTATTATGTCTTCAGCTCCGGCCAGAGTTGTTAAAGTGATAGAAAATCCGGGAGCCTCAGAAATCAGTTCACTGGCAGATCCAAGAGCGCTGGAAATGGAAACTCAACTTTATAAGTTATTGCTGGGAGCGTCTTAGCATCAATGTTATAAATACACTATTCTATTAAAGAGTCTCTTTTTTTCAGATTACCGGAGTGGTTGGTTATGCGCAGTGTGCTTCTGTTGATTGCCTGTTTGTTTACCGCTTCCGGTTATGCCTATACATCAGATGCTTCTGATTTCTTTAATGAGTTTGATTTTTATACCGAAGAGTACCCTCCATACAACTTCAGTGACGGTGAGAAGGTAAAAGGTATTGCCGTTGATCTGCTAAATGAGTCGGCAAAACTGCTCAATACTGCGATCCCGGAAAAGTCACTAAAACTACGCCCCTGGGCCCGCTCGTACCGAACTGTGCTGTCCAGGCAAAATACCGTTCTGTTTTCCGCTGCCAGATCGGCTCACAGGGAAAAGCTGTTTAAATGGGTTGGCCCAATCGCTTCTACCCGCATCGTATTGATTGCCAGAAAAGATGCCAAAATTGTTATTCATGATAAAAGCGAGATTAAGAATTACAGCATTGGTGTTATAACCGACGACATAGGCGAGCAGCTGATTAAAAAGAAAGAGATTGGCGCAGACGATATAGAGTATGCCCACTCATCGGTAGCTCTGGCCAGAATGCTGGAGCATAAACGAATCGACTTATGGTCATATGAAGAAAAAGTGGCTTTGTGGGCGATAAGCAGCGCGGGGTATAGCCCGAAAGATTATGAAGTGGTTTATGTTCTTGAGCCGATAGAGCTTTACTATGCTTTAAATCTTGATACCTCTGATGAGGTGGTCAGTATGTTTCAGTCGGCACTTGACCAACTGAAACAAAATAATAAGCACAGTGGCGAGATAAGTTTTAATTCCATCAACCATAAATATCAAAGTTGGTGGTCTCAGTGGGATGACGAGTAGCTCATCAATAAACTGCCTGTAACTCTTTCTCTATTCTGGAAATCAGCTGATTACTATCCACAACATGCAGCCATGGTGCGCCATAGACTGCCTGAGTCTGAAATTCCCCTGAATCGTAGTGCCCAATCACAAAGAACGGATAGGTAATGGGTGTCACCTGATCAATCAGCGCTTTTTCCCGAGCGACCTGATCACGGAACTTATGTGAGTCCAGACACCGGGTAAATTTGTCCATATCAAGGTCAGTCTGTTTTGCATACTCAATCAGGTACTCTTTGCCCTGCTTTTGAGTATCGTTTAACAACAGCTTATGGTATGAGGCGTAAGCGCCTTGCTCGCTGGCACAATAGTTGGCTTCTGAGGCTAAAAAGGCATCCTTATGAAACGATAGCGGGGTGTGGTGATACCTGTACTGTATTTTTCCCGTGTCTATATAGCGTTTCTTGATCTCCGTAAAAGGGCGCTTCATATAGTATGAGCAAAACGGGCACTGAGGATCCGTATATTCGATAACCACAACCGGGGCGTCTTTATTGCCTACATTCACAAGCTGCTCAATATTTTCTGGCCGGAAGCGCTGAAACTCTCCGGTAGCCAGCGGCACCACCTGGCTGATATCCCACTCGCCAGACTTAAGGTTCTTATAAATCATAGGTATCGCATTTTGCCCTTTAGGGCAGGGGAGGCCATCTTCAACCGAATCTAACAGGGAAATCTGATTGTTAGGGCAGATGTAGGTTTCCGCAAACTGGTAGAGCACTTTCTGGATTTCACTGTCTGCAGGCAGGCGCATTGGTGCAGAGTTCACCGCCGCAGAGCTGATTGCCGCAGAACCCAGAAATAAAGCGCCGATAGCATTTTGTATTTTCATTATTTTTCCTTAGCCGGAGACGTTTTACTGTATAACTAACATATATCTGCAACTTATACAGCGAGCAAATCTGATAACTAACCTTTTGGGTTTTGGGTATATTTGGTGCTATGGCCGATATATATTTCGGGCAATTTTACAGATTAGAGTGACATTTATATAAGAGGCTCCGGAATCTGGGATCTTAATAAATGCAAAAGCCGGCATAAATAGCCGGCTTTTCAGAAAATCAGAGTTGATTTTCTGTTATACGCTAAAGAAAGCAAGTTCACTTTTTTGAGTTTCAGCAAGCTTAGACAGTTCAGAAGAAGCCTGAAGAGTTTCATTAACAGCAGAAACATTTTGCTGAACTAACTCTAGCGCATGAGAGGTATTTTCAGATATCTCTTCAGTCACGGCATGCTGCTGCTGTGAAGCTGTTGCGACCAGCGCGTTGACTTCGGATATTTTTTCCACCGCCAGTGATATGGATTCGAAGGAAGATTTTACTTTGTCCGCCAACTGAACTGACTGTTCAATAAGCTCCACATTCTGCGCCATATTGGAGGTCGCTTTCTCAGACTGATCCTGAAGTTTGGTAATAATTTCCTGAATACTTACCGTTGAGGCTTGCGTTTTAGAAGCCAGATTTCGTACTTCATCCGCTACCACCGCAAATCCCCGGCCTTGTTCTCCGGCACGTGCTGCTTCTATCGCCGCATTCAGGGCCAGCAAGTTTGTTTGTTCAGAGATATTATTAATTACCTCGGTCACTGTACCAATTTCAATTACGAACTGGCGAAGTTCCTGAACAATGACCGCACTGTCGCTGACGGAAGAGTTAATTTGGTCAGTTAAACAGATATTCTGCTCAAGGGTACCTTTACCATTGAGTACATTATTTTGCGCTTCTTTTGCGGCTTCTTCTGCCATTACCGCTTTTTGACTTACTTCCTGGGATGTAGATGACAACTCGTTAATCGCTGTAGCAATTTGCTCAACCTGATCCATCTCCACCTGAGAGTTGGCTTTTGTATCATTCATGATGACATTAAGCTGCTCTGAAGCAGAGGAAACACTTTCAGAAATACCGTGAGAGTTTCTGATAAGATCTGATAACTGATGGGCCAGATTAACTAATGACAGGTAAATTCCTGACTTTGAACCATGCTGATCATGTTTTAAAGTCAGGTTGCCTTTAGACATATCCATCATTAAAGAAGCAATTTGTTCTGGTGCGCCACCCACAGGTTTAATAACCAGCTTATTGATAATAAAAAACAGCCCCAGGCAGGAAACAAACAGGCTAAGTAAACCTATAAGCAGTGAAGAAATTAGCTGTTCATTCGCGTTCGTTTCGATAACCTGGTCACGGATAAAGCTTACATAGCCCCAGCCGTTAATATCAAACTCACCCCAGAAAGCAGTGAAATCTGTAGCTACACCATCTATATCCGCTGTATAGGATAGCTGGGGGTTGCCAGGGTTAAATTGTTTATACAGCGGGCGCTTCTCAAAAATATCCTTACCAAAAAGTTCAGGATATCCCGAATGGACAATAGTTCTCTTACTCGTATATACGAAAATATCGTTTCTCTCCTGAGCAGAGCCCAGCATCGCTTCCAGGTAAATACTGGATAAAATCGCTGTTGTCGGGTTAATTTTTACGATTACGCCTACTACATGTTTTCCGGTAGTTTTCGAAATATAGGGCTCTGAAAAGTAATAAGGCTTTCCTTCAACAAAACTTGCTACATAGTAAGAGCGGTTCAGCTCCTTAACATTGAAATTTAGCAGCTTTCCGTTTTTATAGATTTCTCCATTACTTCTGACAACATAAACACCGGTGCTGACCTTGCTCTGCATTTCAGATACGGACTTCAGGCGCAGGATAGCGTCATTAGATAAAGAGCTTCCTAAAAAGTCAGACTCATTGACAGTTACTGAAGAAAGCAGAGATTTGTATTTATTAAATCGTTCGGATAACTCAGCTTTAATGGTGGCATTTCGCTCTTGCAGTATCACTTTGGTTAAATTGACACTTTCGTTTTTAAAGGAGGTGTAGTTTAGCGATATTAAAATTAGGACAGTAAGAGCAATAAAAGCACAGAGCGTTCCGACAACCTGAAATTTGAATTTTTTCATAGATAACTCAATAAGAATAACAGAAAGATAATATGGCTAGTCCATATATTGAAATAACTTCGGCCAATACTGTGTTTAGAGATTGGGTACGGTAAAAACCTACCATAGATAATATTGTTGTGATACATATCACCAACGGTGATAGTGGCTGCTTCTTATTAGTGTGATATTAATCACTTAGGGTTAGGTTGGATGCACATTTATTTCGATATATAGCAATGATTTATTTACATTTTTTACTAAACGGCGTTAACACATATAGTGAGGTGCCAGTGCGCTTAAGCGATATATTTCTGTTTCTGTAAAGAAATGTAAATCGCCGATATCTAAACCAAATCTAAACCTAACCCCAAAATCTTCTGATTAAAATTATCTCAACTTTTAAGGCGAGGCACTACGCCGCTAAACTATAACTGTTGAGATAAATCCTATGACCAAAACAAAACTTACACTTGCCATGGCAAGTCTGTCAGTCGCGCTACTTGCAGCTTGTTCACAGAATGATATGGCTCCTCCCGGAGCGGCAAACCTGAACCAGGAAACAAAAGAAGTTGTTATTAACGGTGTGACCTTTGATGTGTCTGAGAGCTACGAGTTTTTTGGCTGGGATAATGCGCCTGCTGATTTTAACTATGAAAAGCAACCTATTCAGACATTCACCAACAAAAATGGTGAAACACACTATTACCAGGTCGTTTACTTACCGGACGGTAATCTGAACTGGTTCCAGGCTGCTTATATGGCAGACGACGCAGGCGGTTACCTTGCCTCTATCACTTCAGAAGAAGAAAACGCATTTATCTTTAACATGGTTAACGATATGAAGTACTTCTGGAAGTTTCCTAAGTATGTTGAAGGTCAGAGCCGTCATAACCACTATGAAATCACTATCGGTCCATTCCTTGGCGGATATCAGCCAGAGGGTTCTGCTGAGCCTGCCGGTGGCTGGAGCTGGTTAAGTGGTGAGAATTGGGACTACAGCAACTGGGCTGTAAATCTGGATGATGGTGTAGTGGATAAAGATCCGCGGCCTAACGATCAGCCTAATGATTCAGGTAACGGTCAGCGTGTAATGGGCTTTGGTGAGATGAACCTGCCAGTACCAACATGGGGAGACTACATGGATGATGTTGGCACATATGGTCGTGATCGTCTTCCGGGCCGCACATATGCGTTTGTAATGGAATTTGAGTCAATGCCGAACTAAGTATGAAAAATCAATCTAAACTCTCACTGCTAACCATCAGTCTGCACTGGGTCGTCGGTATCTTAATGATCGCCAGTACCGGCCTGGGTATTCTGGTGGCAGAAATGGCACATAATGATGAACGCAGAGAGGTGATGAATCTGCATAAGTCTCTTGGTGCCATCGTGCTTGCTATTGCTGTTCTCCGTATCCTGTGGCGCTGGAAAGAAGGAGAGTACGAGCAACTTGGAATTATGTCCGGGTGGCATGTAAAAGGCATCAAGCTGCTTCATGTGGCACTGCTTCTGGCAACAGTCGTAATGCCGCTATCAGGACTAATGATTTCGGTTGGCAGCGGTTATCCGGTTTTCGTATTCGGATACCCTTTGATTGCGCCTGGCGAAAAATATGAATTAGTTAAAGAAATGGGATACGCACTGCATGGGGCAGGGATGTATGGCCTGACTCTGGGAATCACAGCTCATGTTGTTGGTTCAGTTAAATACCAACTGGTAGATAAATATCCCGTTGTAACTCGTATGCTTGGTAAATCTGTAAATACAAACGATTAACGCCGGGCAGCCTGAATTACATCAACCGACTATAGCAAATTTTGTTCAACTCTCTGCACACAGACCATCGCTGATAGCGATGGTCTGTGACGTTTAGAGCTATAGGAAGGAACTATAAATAAAATAGGCTTAATCAATTTCACAAAACCTACAATTCAGCTCTATAGTTTAATTGTTCTAAAAACAAGGTAACTTGCTGTTCTGGTTATTGATTATTTTGATTAAATTATAGGTGCCAACATGGAAAGTATAGAAAACAAAGCTCCTGCTTTTCCGCAGCTAAATAAACCAGCTCCAGATTTTGAAGCACGCACAACCCACGGGGTAAAAAAGCTATCTGACTACCAAGGCCGATGGTTAATTCTATTTTCTCATCCTGCTGACTTTACGCCAGTATGCACAACTGAATTTATGGCTTTCGCCAATCATCATGAAGAGTTTCTTGCTGAAGGAGCGGATCTGCTGGGTTTATCTATTGACAGTTACTTCAGCCATATTGCCTGGACTCGCAATATTAAAGAGAAGTTTGATGTAGAGATTAAGTTTCCTATTATTGAAGACCTCTCAATGCAAGTGGCAAATGCCTATGGAATGATCCACCCCGGAGCAGCGGATACATCAGCAGTTCGTGCAACCTTTATTATTGATCCAGAAGGTATCCTGCGTGCAATGGTGTATTACCCTATGAGTAATGGCCGTTCTATCCCTGAGTTTCTTCGTCTACTTAAGGCTCTCAAAGCAGCAGACGAGCATAAAATAGCAACACCTGAAGGGTGGCAGCCGGGAGACAAAGTAATTGTACCACCACCGCAGGATAATGAGGCAGTTGAAGCTCGTCTGGGAGAAGGTTACGAATGTAAAGACTGGTATTTCTGCAAGAAAGAAATTTGACTGAGCTTACCGTAATAGAAACGGCAATCACTGTAGATTGCCGTTTTTTGAAATGTCCTCTGCCACACTCCTAAGATACAAGGAAATGGACAAAAACGAGCGCTGCCATTTGAAATGGCATGCTTTATTTATGCAACTAAAGTGTCAGATTACTCACCACGCCCTCGTTCCCATGCTCCAGCGTGGGAATGCATACCGCAGCTGAAAATACCCACATAACACACTAAAAATAAAGAACATAAGTTCAGTGACAGTTTATACTCGACTGGTGAATCTGAGTCTGATATGCAATGGCATGGACTCCCTCACCTTCGTCGAAAATATCGGCTAAGGTAAGAGTGTCAACTAAAAAGGAGCCCATGCCATGAACAAGAATATCACTATTTCTATCGACCTTGCTAAGACTGTTATTCAAGTTGCGATAATTAATAAGCACGGAAAGCTTTCATCTAATCAAAAAGTATCTCAATCAAAGTTAATTTCAATGGTGGCTAAGCACCCCAAAGCTGTTATTTGTATGGAAGCTTGTGCAACGGCTCATTATTGGGGTCGAAAGTTCCAGCAGGCAGGACATCAAGTCTTACTCGTGCCTGCTCAGATCGCCGCTAAGTATCGCTCGGGAAATAAAAATGATCCCAATGATGCTTTGGCTATTTATGAAGCCAGTCAGCGGACAGATATTCATTTCGTTCCGGTTAAAACTGTTGAACAGCAAGATCTTGCCTGCTTACTAAGACTGCGGGAAGGTTATATTAAGCAACGAACACAGCTTGCTAACCGTATCCGGGGGCTTGCGATGGAATATGGCATCAAATTTCCCATAGGAATCAATTCGCTCAGAAAACAGCTACCGTTTGAGTTGGAAAATGCTGAAAATGAATTAACCCATGCTGCTCGGTTTATTCTAAATAATCTTAAAGAACAGTTGCTCGCGCTTGATACCCAAATTGATGATGCCACTCAAGCTCTTACCAATCAGGCAAAACAAAATGAAGATTGTAAGCTTTTAGCCTCGTTACCGGGTATTTCATGGATTTCAGGCAGTGCTTTGTATGCCAGGTTAGGAAATGCATCGGCTTATAAGTGTGGTAGGGATGCAAGCGCAAGCATTGGATTAGTGCCTGCTCATACAGGAAGTGGAGGTAGAAATATCAACCTTGGCATTACTAAGCGAGGAGATCGTTATCTCAGAGCTCTTGTCGTTCATGGTGCCCGAGCTGTAGTTAGTCATGTCAAAGATAAAACTGATCCACTTAGTCAGTGGATACGCTCTCTGTTAGAGAGAAACCATGTGAATAAAGTCGTTATTGCTCTAGCGAATAAGATAGTCAGGATGGCGTGTGCCATATTGAAATCAAAACAGCCTTACCAGCTTAAGTTAGCTTAACTGAAATAAGGTAAAGCTGAATTTGGAGCAAACGACAAACCAGCGTAATAGCAAGTAATTAAGATAAAGTGTTAGCACAGCACACAAGGCAAACTCTGTGTGGGAATGAGGCAATAAATGCCTGGACTGCGATTAGAAGCCTTGTTAGTGGATTTAGCCATAAAGGTTCGGGGTAGCGCCCCATGATGAAACCGAATATACGTGCACTTGCATAAACTCTTATTATCTTAAACTACTTGTGTTACAGGGGGAGTCCATATACATTCCCACGGAGGACCGTGGGAACGAGGCTTTTGCATAACCATCCAGACTTTAATCTGATGTTTTAAGCTCTGAACTAGCGCTTGCACTCTTGTACTTAACGTTTCACGATAAATCATCGGTTGATGACTCTTATCGAGCCTGGAAGACGCTGGATTATGAGGTAATGAACCACCTTCATGAAAAAGGCTTAATCGGTAATCCAGTGAACAAGAACAAATCTGTTCACGTAACCCCAGAGGGTACTAAAAAAGCTGAAGAGCTATTTTATAAGCTACTTTGCAAGTAACACCCCGGATTAATACCAATACCAGTATTTAGCTGTTCAGTGATTGCGCAGGCAAAATTGCTAAGAGCAAGGCAAAATTTGCAGTAACTAGTGGAGTTAACTACAAAAGTTTTAACGCAGCTATTAGCGATTTTGACAAGCAAGGATGAACAGATAATTGCTGGGACTGGTATAAAAGAAATGGGGCGGATTTGGCCCCATAAACAGCGAAACCCCAGACGTTTGGTAGCCGTCTGGGGTTTCTGATTTTTAGATTTCCCGGTTGGTAATTCCGGTTATCTTTATGCAAAAGGTTTGGATTTTATCCGAAATTCTTTGGTAGAGAATTAGATACGGATGAAGTCCATGTGTTCAACTTTAGGCTTGAACGCGTGACGCTGTACGTCTTGTGGCTTAACCTTAACTTCTGCGCCGTCGATCACTAGAGTGATGCCTTCGTAGAATTCTGGCTTGTCCATTTGGTTAACAACATCATCGTGGATTAGAGCGATAGATACTGGCGCTGCTTCACCACCGTAAACGATTGCTGGGAACTGACCAGCGTGACGTAGGCGGCGGCTCGCACCCTTACCTAGCTCAGTACGTACTACTGCTTCAAATTTCATAGTATTTACTCTCAAATTAGTAAAATTTAAATCTCATTAACAGCATAGCGACCTGGCCGTTAATGCTTAACGTTTTACAGATACCTGCAAAACGAGCGCGGATACTATCATTCTTGTCCTGATAGGGCAATAGAAACTGCAATAAATATCCGGAAATTGTATTTTACGCGGTTTATCTGATCTTTTTGTTACTGAACCACAAAAATCAGAACTTATTTCCTGCATTTCTGGTTTTTATGGTACAGATTTTCTAGATCATAAAGAACAGGTAAATACCAAGAATAAAAGATAGCAGCAGGATAAATGCGACTATGGCAATTCGGATAAAAGGTATGGAATCTTGTGGGATTGGCTCTGGTTTTTCAGGTTGAGAAATGCCGGGTTCCCGGAGAGTTGGCTTAGTTTCCGGTGGCGTAAATTTGTCCGATACTGCAGGCTTCTCCCGGTTTGTTCTGTCAGTTACCAGTTTTTCCAATGTTTCTGTGCGTAATTCCAGGTATCTGGCACGATCCAGTTCGCCGTCGGCATATTGCTGGGCGAGTTGATTGATGCTGGTGCGGTTGGTATTAGACATAGTTTCCGCCTGTTTTACTCTGAATCAGCCTGAACAAGCTCATGGGCTTTAACCAATATGGTGGTGACATTATCTCTGGCACCCCGTTGCAGAGTCAGTTCGATAAGCGACTGGTTTATCTCTTCAATGCTTTTATTCTGAGCCAGAAGCTCTGCCATCTCTGAGTCTTTTACTTCTTTATTTAAACCGTCACTGCAGAGCAGGAAAATATCATCGTTATGAATGTCATAGTCGATAAGATCCACAAACAGAGCATCGTTGGCGCCAATGGCTCTGGTGACGATATTGGAAAGAGGGTGGTTTTCTGCATCTTCTCTTAGCAGCATGCCCCGTTTTACCATCTCCTCAACCTGACTGTGATCCTGAGTTAGCTGAAGTAACTGACCATCGCGGTAACGGTAGGCCCGGCTATCACCAACCCAAAGCAGAATGCTGATATCAAGATGAGCAAGCAGAATAACCACGGTACTTCCGATAACCGTATTTTCTCCGTGGCGCATGGCTTCGAGCAGCAAGTGCCGGTTAATTGCCAGAAGGTTATCTTCCAGTACTTTCACTTTGTCACTGAGTTTTTCCGGGAGTTGCGCCAGCTCAAATGTGGATGTGATGGTCTGGCTGGCAACTTCTCCGCAGTTGTGTCCGCCCATGCCGTCTGCCACGATCCAGAAACCGTGTTCAGGCCTTGCAATACAGGCATCCTGATTGACCTTGCGCACTTTACCCTGATGAGTCAGAGCAGATGTTTCCCATTTAAACCGTGTTGGAGAAGTCTGCATATTATCTCGCCTGAGGTTGTTGGCCTGCCTGAGGCTCACCGTTATGAGCCAGATCATACTGCTGCCAGCCCCTGAGTTCCCAGTTTCCGTCCAGCATGCTCGCATAACTCTGCCGGGCGGGAAGTTCATGAGCAATTAAGAGTGAAGGACTGATTTTTTCAGAGCCGTGAGTCCACCAAAGGCTGTGCCTGTCGGGAAGTTTTGAAGACAGATAACCGTTTAGTGAAGATATTCCGCTGTAAAACGGATCAACGCTTGGCAGCTCAAAATGAACCATTACTGGCTGAGCCCCGGTTAACGGATTCGCTGAAGTTACGATTCTTGGCTCTTCTATATTGCTTATCTCTTTGTCAAATTGCTCAAGGTTAAAATCACTGTGAAGCGTTAACAGAGCAGCCTCTTCACACTGGTTAAACCATATCTCGTTTTCAGAGAGCAGGGCAGACAGGTTTGTGCCGGACGGAAGCGACATGGCCAGAGTGAAAGGAAAGTATCTGCCGACACTGTCGACGCTTGGCATCAGAACACCCGCCCAGCCGTTATCTCCGGCGATGCCCGCTGGCAGGGCGAAGCGCCAGATTGGGCTGGTAAGATAGTAATTCAGCCATTCGTTGCCCAATTGCTGTCGGCTTTCGTTAATCGCCAGTTCCAGCCACCTGTCCCAGACGGACGTAAAAGTGTTGGGCAGCCTTCTGGAAAGAAAGTCGCCATAGGTAGGCTGCTTACCGAAAAAGCCGATTTTGGCTCTGTACTTGTTTATAGCCTCGGACACCTGAACGCCTCCAGTTCCCGCATCATAAACGGATTGTTGACACTGTTTGCCCTGAGCTCCATTTCCACTCTGTGCCCCTGTTGTTCAAACACAACCATAAACTTATCGGCCTGACCGCCGCGTTGCAGCTCAGCGCTTTTCAGCAGCTTGAACCAGCCCCAGATACCACTTTCTACCTTGGTGGATGATTTTCCGTCAGCATCGACAAAGGTTGCTGAGCTTTGCCCTGTGGTATCCTTCTTTGAAGGCCACTGCAGGTTACTGACCCGTGCAGGACCGTGCCGGTAGGAAACGGTCTGACCGTTAATATCCAGCACAAACCTCTGGCTGCCGGTATCCATAAAGACCGGTTTCAGGCTAAAGCCAATCTGAGGTTGCGAGCCTCCGGACGGGAAGAAGGTTGAACGTATTTTGGCAATGGTTTCAAACTTGCGCAGTACGCTGTTAGAGATACCCATCGGATGACCATTTGCAGCCCGCCAGCGCCACGGGCTTCTTCTGGTATCGGCAAATGGTTTGATGTTCTCATTAAAAAACTGATCCATAAGCTGGCCCGGACCGAAGAAACGGGTAAAGTCTAAAAGCGTCACTTCCTTGGACATGTTTGTCGAGAAAGGAAAACGTCCTTCAATCCCTTTCTGGCACAGCGGCAGAATTTCCTGACCCAGCATAGAGGAGAGCTCGCTTCGGGTTCCGCCTACCACCATATTCCAGCCCTGGCTGGAAAGCGCCAGTATCCACTTATTGACCGGATTCGGCAGTTGCTTGGCTTTTTGCTGAAGCAGTTTAAGCGGGTTTCTGCCTTCGCCGGATGCGCTCTGTTTGGCGGCGTCCAGAGCGGTGCCGCTGCTCTGCATTTCGGAAAGGAAATTGAAGGAGTTGTAGAAATCACCAACCAATTCGTCGATAAGCGGAGGATTACCGTCCACTTCCTGAACCAGTTCGTTGATCTCTTTAAAGGCAGACTCTACCTGATAAACAGGAGCCTGCGTTCCATCCCCTGAATTTACTTTTCCTGCTGCCTGCATCATCCTTTCCAGACGGGCTTTCTGCATATCGGCAGAAGTGCTCAGGGTTGCAGCGGCTTCACCTAAGCCTTCAGCAACACCGGCTGCTTTGCTTGCAGCCTGATCTTTTTTGGTCAGATAGGTATTCTTTTCAACGGTTGTCAGCAGTTTTTTCACCGGGCTGGAAGGAGAGGAGGCCGCTTCCAGAATATCCACCGCGTGGGAAAGATTCTTCGCCTGAACAATACTCAGATTATTCAGCAGCCTGCGCCACTGGGTAATGTAGTCTTCAAAATAGAGCTCTTCCACTTCGGTTGTGACATCAAGCAGCCTTTGGTCATCTATCTCTTCGTCAGAAACTTCATCACTTAGCACCCATTGCTGTTTAAGGTTATGTTCGATGATCTGCTCACTGCTCTTACTGTAAACCTCATGATAGCCGTTGTAGGTGAACAGAGCCGGGATACGGGCGTTTTTCAGATCGCCCTGATTGTAGGTAAAGACTCTGTCGCCATGGCGGCCCAGAACCCGGGTTAACAGAATATCCTGGCTTTGATCGGCGGCTGTCATCTGAATCTGATGATAGATATATTCAGCAAAAGGCATGTCGGTCAGGCTCATTCTGGTGAGCTCAATGGTTTGCTGATTGAGCGGAAGCGGACTGAATTTCTCGCTGAGCAGACTATCCAGGTGAGCCAGAAGCTGCTCTTGTTTTTCCGGCACAGTTGCTGACCAGATAAGCGACATAAAGAGTTTCACCTCGTCAGGGTTCAGATGCTGGATTCTACCCAGCATCAGATAGGTTTTCAGCCCCTCAAACAGCAGCTCGGTTTCAGAAGTCGTGGAAAGAAACTCTTCAAGCTGCGCACCAATGGAATAGAGGAAACGTCCTTCCAGTACTCTGTGATAGGCGTTATGAACAGCCGGATCCAGTTTATCGCCCTGATAAAGGCCGGAGCCCAGTGACCATGGCACTTCCTCCTGATAAACATCGCTGGCGGCGCGCAGATCATTTAACGCCGGAAGCAGGGTATCGATCTGAGTGGTTATGAACGGCAGTTCAGTCAGTTTGTTTTCGTAGTGGCTGATATGGGATTCCACATCGGCAATAGCGCTCTTATTCTGAGTAAAGCTGGTGGCCCAGATAAAGCCGCCGACAAGCAGAGCGGTGAATGCGGTAAAGTAGGTACCCCTCTGGAACCATGCCCGGCGCGCTTCTGCTTTTGGATCGGAACCGACCATACTGGACTCGGGGAACATCACCTGATTAAACAGATTATGGATAAAGTAGCTGCGCCCCTGACCGCTGAAGGCGGGCTGAGAAGTACGGTCTAAACCGAAACTGCTGGCAAGGTTACCCATCAGTCTGTCAATTGGCGTGCCTTCCTGAGTTCCGCTGGAGAAATAAACCCCCCGCAGCAAAGGCGCGCCCTGGAAACGGTTCGGGTGAAAGATCTGCTCAAGAAAGTCTGTGACAGGTGCTTTGAGAGAGGCCAGCTCCTGAGGAAAAGCAAACAGGGTAGCGCGCTTGGAGCTGTCTCTTTCCTGATGCATATGCTGCAGCAGCTGTTCATTGATTCGCTGAAGCAGTTCATCAAATTCGCCGGGCAGAAGGTCATTGGCGTTTTTTTCTGCCTTTTCATCAATCACCGGAAAGGTGATGCCCCAGACCTGATTTCGTTCTTCATGGCTCAGGCTTTCGAAAAACTCGTTAAAGCCTGCAATCAGGTCGCATTTACTGAACATCATATAAATTGGCGCACGTATGCCCAACTGGGTGTTCAGTTCTTCAATGCGGCTTTTGATGGCGTTGGCGTGCTGCTCTATCTGAGCCTGATTGGAGAGCATAAGTTCGGTAATACTCACCGCCACCAGAATACCGTTTATCGGTCTGCGTTTGCGGTGTTTTTTCAGAAGATCCAGAAAACCGCCCCAGGCCCCGGAGTCAGTGTCTTTATGGCTGTCTTGTGTGGTGTAGCGTCCGGCAGTATCAATCAGTATGGCGTCATCGGTAAACCACCAGTCGCAGTTTCGTGTGCCGCCAACACCACGGATGGCGTCTTTACCGAACTTATCGGAAAGAGGGAAGTTCAGGCCGGAGTTAATCAGTGCCGTGGTTTTGCCTGAGCCCGGAGGGCCGATAACCACATACCATGGCAGCTCGTAGATGTACTGATTGCCGGAAAGCACGCCGCCTTTATTGGTCTTTTTCAGAACGCTGATGGCTTCTTCAAAGCGATCTTTAATCACCTGCAGCTCTTCTGCCGACTGATCTGCCGCTTCATCAGGGGAGCTTTCACCCAGCTCTTCAATCAGTTTCTGCTCGTTTTTCCGCGCTTTCAGTTTTGCCAGCAGAAGAATCAGGCCCCAGATAGCAAACAGAATAACGATCAGAACCAGCCTGGCAATCATACCTTCCAGTGGAACACTGCCGCCAATGGCGATGATGGGCCCGACAAACCAGATAATAATGCTGGCTGCAATCAGACCAAGTAACTGTAGTAGCCATTTCTTTTTAAAGATGCTCATCATTTCTCCAGTATGATCTCTACCCGGCGGTTAAGCGCTCTGTTTGCTGCTGAGTCATTGCTGACCAGTGGCTCGCTGTCCGCTCTGCCTTCGGCGGTAATAGCCTTTGGAATAATGGAAGCTTCGGTAATCACCTGAGTGACGGAATCAGCACGTGCCTTTGACAGGTGCCAGTTTGAAGGAAACTTCAGTGTACGGATCGGCACATTGTCCGAATGTCCGGCGATAATAATCTGTCCCTCGGCAAGGGAAAGGGCATCGGCAATACGCTGCAAAATAGGGACAAATGCCTGAGTGACGGTTGCACTGCCTGAGCCGAACAGGCCTTTGTTTCTCAGCCGGATAATCACATCGGTATCGGCATCCAGCACTTCCAGAATGTCCTGAGCGATCTCATCGGCCAGAAATGTGGAGACCCGCTCATAGAGGTTGCTTTCAATCACTGGTGGAGGCTCGGCTGCTTCGATAATCACCGCAGGAGGCTCTTCTCTGCCAATGGAGGCCAGATTACTGAATGCTGGGGAAGAGGCCTGATTAATCAGAATGCTGAATGCAAAATAGATAATCAGCAGCAATGCGCCCGTGACCAGAGCAATAACCCAGACAGGAATATAATCGCGGATCTTATGACTGGCAGCAGCTTCACCGCGCCAGTGAGGGGAGAGCTCCGGCTCCGCCGCGCCGCGCTGTTTTTTTATCAGCTGAAACAGAGTCTCTTTTGCCTGCTCCAGTGCCCTCTGGCCAGTATCAAGTACGCGGAATTTGCCTTCAAATCCCATGCTCAGGCAGATATACAAAAGCTCAAGCATATCCAGATGCCGGGCCGGATCTTTCATCAGGCGTTCAAGAATGACAAAAAACTTTTCTCCGCCCCAGGTTTCCTGATGAAAGCTCACCAGCAGGCTACGTTCGCTCCAGCGGCTCTGGCTGCCCCAGGGGGTATTTAGCACGGTTTCATCAATTACGCAGCAAAGGCAGTAACGCGCAGCGTGAATGGTTTCTCTGTCGCTGTGCTCCAGTGCGCTGGATTCAAAGCGCTTCAGTTCCTGCTCAACCTGCTGGCGCAAGCCATCTACGTTGCTGTGGCTGGCGCTGTTATACAGCTTGGCAATCAGAGAGAGCAGGGGAGAGGCGCTGGCTACCAGAGGATTCAGTCCCTGCTCAACGGAGTAGTTACCCGGTGTCACCGGAATATCGGGCGCAGCAGGCTTCCCCGTCGGTGGTGGCGGGGACTGTGGACGCATACCTCCCGGTGTCGGGCGGATAACCGTACTGTCTATATCAGTATCAGGGTTATCGAAAAAGGGATTATCATTACTCACGGTTATTCTCCCTTAATGGCCCAGAACTCAAGCTCAAGCCCCGGGAAATCGCCGCCAGCATGGAAGGCAAATCCGCCGGAGGTGCTGAGTTGTTTCCAGAGTTCGCTGTTACGGTCCAGTTCGAAATAGTTAAATCCGGCGTGGTACGGGATCTGCCTTGGCGCCACCGGAAGCGGCCTGATGGCGATGCCCGGAAGCTGAAGGTTAACCAGTTGGCGAATCTGTTCTACAGGGCCGATTTTTACCTGAGTCGGGAAGTGGCTTCGCAGGGTTTCAGCGGAAACCTGAGCGTTTACTGCCAGTACGAAATTGGCGCTGCCCAGCAGTGTATGGTCGCCAAGTACCGCAACATAGATACCGTATTTGCGGGCCTGAATTTCCACAGGAATGGCGTTTTGCTCCAGAACCATGCTCAGAGACTGACGAAGCGACGACATCAAACCATCGAATGTGGTTTTCAGATCGTTATGCAGATATTCAGGCATAGCCTCAGGGCGTTTATTGCGTCTGGCAAAGGTAGCCAGTTCTCCGGCCATCTGAATACCAATGCGGAAGAACTCTTCCGGATGCACGCCTCTGGCCAGAGTCAGATGAGTAAAGAGCGGCTCAAGCCGGTTTACTGCCTGAAGCATCATAAAATCGGCGATTTCTGCAGCGCCGCCTCGGCCGGATTCAGTTACCCGGCCAGCTATGGCTTCGGCTCTGTGCTTTAGCATGCCCTGAAGTTCAACCAGATAACCGTGCACTTTGGGAACGGCGGAGCAATCCAGACACGGCGGGATAAAGTCCTTATCCAGAACCACGGTTTTATCGGCTTTCTTTTCGATAATCCGGCATAAAGGCATTTCAACAAAGGCGCTGCGATCTTCAGGCTCCAGCATCAGGTGCAGACAGAGCTCGCCGGTCAGAATGGCCGCTTCGCTGTTAGAGCCATGATTGCTGTCGCTGACATCCTGCTCTCTCGGCAGATAACGGGCCAGAATCTGAGGCTTTTCATTCGCGTCAGCCTCTATTTGTCCTTTGCGCCTTGCCGGAAGGCAGAGGTAGACAATAGTATCTCTGGTGTTATCGGGAACCGTCAGCACCTTCGGCGGCTGATCTTCACCACCGATATTAAATGGCGTGCCGTCCGGCAAAATTCCTGAGCAGCTTTCAATGGCGAGTTTTTCCTGAGCCAGCAGATCCTGAGTAATGCTCAGCTCGCTTATCCCCCAGCTGTAGGGGCGCATTGGTGCGCAGCGGGATTCCAGCAGCTGCTCAAGATGCCGGTCATGTTGCTGAAAATGTTGCGGACGCAGGAACATTCCCTCCGTCCAGATCACTTTGTTACGCCAACTCATAATGGTTATTGCTCCTAAAAATCAAACTTGAGTTCTTCGTCCGGTTTGATTTTCTTTTTAATTTCGTCTGCCTTTTCAAATGAAAGGTCCATGGTTTTCTTGGAAACTTCGATGGCGTCTTTACTGATCCTGACCATAAATTTGTTTGATGAGCCTGCTTTTACCGGAACCACGGTGCGCCACTGAGCGGTATTGATATCCCGGAATGCGGCAACAAAGCCGATATAACGGGTGGAGAGGTGCAGCTTCTGCTCCAGTGACAACTCTTTTCCGGGAAACAGCATCACTTCGTTGTAGCCGAGGAGATCGTCGGCCAGCACGCCACTGTCCGGGTCGGTAAGAGAAAAATAGTTGCCGGATTCAAATGTGGTCGGTGAGGCGAGTTCATAGATATAAACAACGGTGGGAGAAGGGTCGCCTTTGATATTCGGGTTCATATGAATTGACCCGATAAAGTCAGCCTTAAAGGGAACAGACGTACTTGCGCAGCCACTGAGAAGCAGACCGGCAAATAGCAGAGACAGTACTATGCGAAACATCCTGATGGGTAACTGCATAAAAATCTCCATTTTTTATGGCTTATCTAATTCAAAAGTATAGGAGCTATTTACCGACCTCTGTGTTTAACACGCTCTTATTTCGTTGATATACATCAGACTGTTAGCGATTTTCTCTTCATTGAGAAAACCGCCGTCGTCAGTCTGTTATTTTCGTGACCGGGAAAGCCTCTCCACCTGCTCCTGATAGGCTTTGGAGAAAGCTTCGCCAAACAGTTCCTGAAAAGAGTCCTCCGCTTCTGTCAGGATCTCTTTGTATTTGTCTTCGTACTGCTCCCAGTACCATGCTTTCTTGGTTTCAAGCAGGCCCCGGCCACTTTTCTTGTCAAACTGGTTTCTGAGTTGTTCCGGCTCAAAGCGTTTTAGCATGGCGGATAAGGCAGCCTGCACTCCTGCCATAATGGCAAGCTGGTGGGCTTCGATATCATTCAGAGCTTCATGCATGGCTTCTTTTGGCGGCAGATAAGCGCTGCTGGTCGGCATCAGCATCTGTCTGAGCGCTTCATCTACGGTGACAGAGAATTTAAGCGGATTGTTTTCCACTGCGCGGATAGTCGTTTGTTCCATACGGAATTCGCTTTTTACTTCTGCCCGTGCTCTTAGCATCTGCATCAAGCCATCCAGTGAGTCACGAAGCAGTTCGCCTGAAGTTTCCAGCACCTGTTCAGAGCTGGTTTCCGGAATGTTCAGTTGCTCAATTCTGGCTCCCCTTAGTAAGGACTGCATAGAAGCGCTGCCATTACCTCCGTTTGTGGCATGAACCTGAGTTCGGGGTTTCGATGCTCCGGGGTTTGGTATCGCAAAGCTTTGCGGGGCGGTTTCCTGTGCTGGTGGTGGTGTGGCTACCGGCTCCGGTGGTGCAGCGACCTGCCGTTCAGTTTGTGCTACAGGTTCTGGCTGGAAGACAGGTTCAGGCTGAGGTGGTGGTTCAGTGGCGACTTCCGGTTCGCTGTCAGAAAGAATATCCCAGTCTTCCGGAATGCTGTTTGGTGCGCTGAAAAACTGGTTTTCGGCGGGGACGTTGTCCGGCTCAGAGGCTCCGGTAAATTCCTCTTTACTGGCGTCGGCTAAAAGATCGCTGTCTGAGGCAAAAAAGTCATTTCCTGAGGGTTCAGGTTCGCCGAAATCCGGAGTAGGGGGGGAAGTGAAAAAGTCGCTGCCACCTGAATTGCTTGCTGGCTCATCGGACTGCCACGGCGGTATGCTCTGTTCAACGGGCTGATTGAAAAAGTCGTCTCTGCTTTCCGGTTCTTTTTCAAAGAAGTTGGTCTGGGACTGCTGAGCCGGAGAACCAAATGGCGAGCTGCCCATTTCGAGCGGGTCATCTTCAATGCTTATTTGCAGAATATAGTCACCAACAACCAGTCTTTGTCCGTCGGCTAACTCCACACTGCGGTCACGTCCGAGCGGATTGATATCACCTTCAAAAAACAGGCCGTTGGTGCTGGTATCAGTGACATAGAACTTACCGCTTTTGTAGGAGATAGCGGCGTGTTTGCCTGAGATAAAACGGTCAGGGTCGGGGAGGACGCAGGTGTTTGCAGCTGCGCGCCCTAAAGTGCCCCCGGATTCACCAATCTCTGCTTCGATTGGTGAATCGGGTGGTTGTTTTTTGTAGCTTATGACTTTTATTTTGGTTTTCATTAGCTTCCCCGGTCAGTTACAGATGTTAACTAAATTATAGGTACCAATAAAAATATCGTAATTTTGTTTTTCCTGTCAGAAGTTCATTATGTGTACGAGAAACCACCCAAAGCACTGCCAGCTGACTGGTATTTTTTAACGTAGCGTAACTGATGGCTTTCGATACCGCCGTATCCTGCATAAGCGCTATCCATTGCCTGTCTGAGCCAGTTAACGAATACGGACCGTTTCATATAATACTCTCCGAAATTTGGGTCAAATACGTAGATATGACCAGTCCCCCAGAAAGATTTCCCTGAACGATAGACTGCGATACTGTGTGCGCCACCATCATTAAACCAGAAGCTGTATACAAATCCTGTGCGTGATGTACTTCGAACCTGGCTGGCTACATCTGCAAAACTGCTTGGAGTTTTAAAATCGAAAACCTCAACACCAAGCATTTTCGCCATACCTACATCAGCATAACGTCCTCCTTCACGAACCCAGCGCTTACCAAATACGCCATACATAACCTGAACGCTTTTGGCTTCTCGTCGCATAGTGTCCATGCGGGTTGCGGCACCCTGACTCTTGTTCGCCATGATTTCCGACAACCATTTCAGTGAAAACATATGGCAGGCACCACTTGCTGACTCCGGATTGTAGTCAGTATCCAGAACATTAGACTGGTTGAACGGTGAGATTAAAAATGAACTCATATCCAAAGGCATAATGTGTCCTCCTTTAATAGGATAAATTTAATTCGGTTAGTCAAACTTATAAACAAACTCTTGGTCTGTAACCCCAACATGTACCTTCTCAACTGCTTTACCTTCTACCATACATTTCAGCAGCTCTTCACTGACAGCAGGTAAAACAGTATTGGTAAGAATGGAGTCGATCATACGTCCGCCACTATCCAGCTCGGTACAGCGATTTACGATTAGCTCAACGACAGCATCATCATAGCTGAACGGAATCTTGTGATTTTCCACCACACGTTTCTCTATGCGCTTGAGTTGAAGTTTTGCTATCAGGCTAAGAACTTCATCAGTTAGTGGGTAGAATGGAATAGTAACCAGGCGGCCCAGTAGTGCTGGCGGGAACACTTTAAGTAGTGGCTCGCGCAATGCTTTAGCGATGCCTTCTGGCTCCGGCATCAGTTCCGGGTCTTTACACATGTTCATAATCAGATCCGTACCGGCGTTAGTGGTCAGCAGAATCAGTGTGTTTTTAAAATCGATTACCCGGCCTTCACCATCTTCCATCCATCCTTTATCGAATACCTGGAAGAAGAGTTCATGCACATCAGGGTGCGCTTTTTCTACTTCATCGAGCAGAACAATGCTGTAAGGTCGTCTGCGAACCGCTTCAGTGAGTACGCCGCCTTCGCCATAGCCCACATAACCCGGAGGTGAACCTTTCAAAGTAGAGACGGTATGGGATTCCTGATACTCACTCATATTGATAGTGATTACGTTCTCTTCACCGCCATAAAGGGCTTCGGCAAGCGCCAGTGCGGTTTCGGTTTTACCCACACCTGAGCTACCGGCCAGCATAAAGACGCCGATTGGTTTATTCGGATTATCCATGCCTGCGCGCGAGGTCTGGATGCGGCGGGCGATCATATCCAGTGCATGGCGCTGACCGATAATCCGCTGCTCCATAATGTCGGCCAGATTCAGTACGGTTTCCACTTCATTTTTCACCATGCGGCCGACCGGAATACCGGTCCAGTCCTGAACCACAGTGCCCACTGCGGTAGCGTCGACGCATGGCAGAATCAGCGGATTTTCGCCCTGAAGTGTCATCAGTTCATCCTGAAGGCTTTGCAGTTCTGTCAGGGCCTGTTCGCGATCGACCCCGCTCAGTTCCTGAGTCTGCTCCGCAACGGATTCAATTTCAGCAGCGGGTTCAGTTTCTTCAGGCTCAGCCTCTGGCTGCTCTGCTTTGTCGCTATGAGTACCCAGTCTGGTTCTCAGCGCCAGTATTTGATCAACCAGAGCTTTCTCTTTCTCCCATTGTGCTTCTAGCTCTGCCAGCCTTGATTGTTCGCTGGCTAAGCTTTCGGTGGCATTGCTTTCTCTCTCTTTAATATCTACGCCAACATCTTTCTCTTTGTGGATAATTTTCAGCTCTGTTTCCAGTGCCATTATCCGTTTTCTGGAATCATCAATGGACGCAGGAACCGCGCCATGGCTGATAGCAACACGGGCACTGGCAGTATCCAGCAGGCTGACGGATTTGTCCGGCAACTGACGGGCCGGGATATAGCGATGGGAAAGTTTAACCGCTGCTTCTAACGCTTCATCCAGCACCTGTACTTTATGGTGTTTTTCCATGGTGGAGGCAACGCCGCGCATCATAAGAATGGCTTTATCTTCAGTTGGCTCTGGTACCTGAATCACCTGGAACCGGCGGGTGAGGGCAGGATCTTTTTCAATATACTTTTTATATTCCGCCCAGGTGGTCGCTGCGATGGTGCGCAGTGTACCGCGTGCAAGAGCCGGTTTTAGCAGGTTTGCTGCATCACCGGTACCTGCAGCGCCACCGGCACCAATCAGGGTATGGGCTTCATCGATAAACAGGATAATTGGCTTTTCAGAAGACTGAACCTCTTCAATCACCTGACGAAGGCGGTTTTCAAACTCGCCTTTCATGCTGGCACCGGCCTGAAGCAGGCCAACATCCAGAGAACGCAGGGTCACGCCCTGAAGTGGCGGAGGTACGTCGCCTTTCACAATGCGCTGGGCAAAGCCTTCCACAACGGCGGTTTTACCCACGCCCGCTTCACCGGTCAGTATCGGGTTATTCTGACGGCGGCGCATCAGGATATCTGTGATTTGGCGGATCTCTTCATCGCGGCCAACAATCGGGTCCATCTTACCGCTTCGTGCTTCTTCAGTAAGGTCTACGGTAAACTGTTGCAGAGCTTCCTGTTTGCCCATCTGAGCCGGAGAGGTTGCACCACTGGCTTCACCCGGTACGGCACCACCGCCAACCTGGAAGCCATCGTTGGCGGCCATATGATCTTCCGGTGAGCCGCCAACAATATCGTCAAATTTATCTGTCAGCTCTTCCAGTTTGATTTTATCGAACTCAGTGGAAATGGCTCGTAGCGCGTTGGTGAGCCGTTTGGTTTTTAGAATGCCCACCATCAGATAACCGGTACGGATCTGAGATTCACCAAACATCAGAGTGGAATAGAGCCAGCTTCTTTCGACGGTTTCTTCGATATAGGAAGAGAGATCGGTTATAGAGGTCGAGCCCCTTGGCAGACGGTCCAGATGGTCGGTAATATCTTTTGCCAGCCGGGAATTATTGATCTCAAAGTGATTAATAATCCGCAGCAGATCGGAATCGGCAAGCTGGATAATCTGATGTATCCAGTGCACCAGTTCCACATAAGGGTTTCCGCGCATCTTACAAAAGACAGTGGCACTTTCGATAGATTTGTATCCAATCTGATTTAGTTTGCCAAACAGAGCAACACGATTAATTTCAGCCATCCTTGTCTCCTTTTTCGATAATTCTGTGTTAATGCGATGCCGCGAACGGGTTGATTACTATGTCGCTGGTATCAAAATTTTCCGAGTTGTCACTTTTACTCCAGGAGGTCCAGCCCAGCCTTCCTTCTGTGCCTGAAGTGCTGTTGTCTCCTAGTTTCATGGCAACAATCTCTTCTTTTCTGAGAACAAACCGGAGATCCCAGCTCATTTCATCGCCAATGTAATTCTTTACTACTGAGATCAGGCGTTTTAATCCCTGACCACCTGGCAGCAGGTCGGTATACTGATTTTGGTTTAGCGGTCCCACAGAGATGCGGAACTTGTTTTGCCTGTCCCATACCTTTGCACCGATTGTGGATGTAGTGCCCAGAGCACCGGTTTCCGGTGTCTCTCCCAGCCTTAACTGACCTTCAGGCGGAATATCCATCCAGTGACCGATAAACTGTTCCACTAAAACCGGAAGCCTTAAGTACTCTTCTAAAATGGCTTCTAATCCGTCAGCGCTATGGGTTTGACCGGACAGCCAGCCAGAGAAGTAACGTTTGGCACAATCTGGCATGGCATCACGGGAAGCAAATGTGGCTGAGCCACTGCCGAAGGTGGCACCGATATAGTTTGCAAACCTGTCTTCATCCGGACGGTCTATGCTGATGGCAGGCTGAGTATTGGCCCACGCCCGGTAGAACAGCGAAAACATTCTGTGATGAAACAGATCGGCGAAGCGGGTGAGAGTTAAGTCCTCAGAGTTTTTCTGCCTGTCTCTGACAAACTCGGTCAGATGCAGTGGCATAGGGCCATTAGGACCAAACAGGCCAAAGTGCAGTGAAGTCAGGCGTGGTTTTGTTCCTTCTTCGCCGGGTGAAAACTCCGCGATACTTGATGGTGCAAAGATGCTGGAGGGCTCTTGCCCAAACCTGACCGGATCTTCCGCAGGGCGCAGGGATTCTCCTATGCGCGGATAGTCATGATGCGCACACTCAAGCGCCCTTAAAGCCCGGTAAAAATCGAACTGATAAGGCGATTGCTGCAACTCTTGATACAGCTCTAAAGTACGTGCCGCTTCCCGGTCCGTAATGGCCATCGCATGATCTCTCCCCGCTCTGTGGTGCAGATAACGGTTTGGGTAAATGAATTGATTGAGGCGTATCTGGCAAAAAACTGCTCCAGAATGGCTCCCAGCAGAAATACGCCGCTTCCCACAAAGGCATCCTCGTCGAAGGTCAGCTGAATCTCTTGTCCGCGTCCTAGTGCAATCGGGCCGGGAACCGGAATTCGTTTAATTACCGGGTTGCATTGAATATTTCGCACGCCCTCTATCTGTTTTTTCACTGACAGCTCTGAGACATTGCCGTATAGGGCAAGAAGTTCACGAAGGCTGCTTGCGCCTTGCTGCTCGTCGGAATCGGTCAGAGAGAGGTAATTCAGTGAAAGATGGTTAATCAGCCGCCAACTGCTTTCCCCTTTTGGCCAGGCGGGTTTGGGTTTACTTGGTCCGGCAATACAGCGAACCGATTCCACCACTGGTACGTCGCTTAGGGTAAAGTCGGTCTCTCCTTTGCCAACCGGCATATGCAGGGGCAGATCCCGGTTGGTGCACAGGGTATAAGTGCCGATTTGGCGAAGATCAGAGCGGTAGGGGGCATCTCTGCCATCCACCAGGCTGATATAAACTTCGCTGCCGATATAGCCTGAACGAGGCCCTTCCCGTTGCTGCTTTGATGAGAGCTGGCGCGGCTCTCTTATCTGACTGTAAAAGGCTAAATTCGGGTGCTGGCCTGCCTGATTCCGGGCTCCGTAAAGTGGCAAAAACTCCTGGCCCTTGCCTTTTTCGCTGCCGTATCCGGTCACTTCACCGATGGAATAAACTTCAAAATCCATCGGTCTGGTCCGGTCAGGTACCAGATGCAAATCATGCTCTTTATGATTGAGCTGGACCCGGTCGCAGTGCTTAGGGAAAAGGTTAATCGCCGGTGTGCAGAACAGCCTGAAGTTATCGGCTGTAGTCCGTTTTTCAAGATAGTTATCCTGCTGACTCAGAAGAAAATAGATATCCAGCTCATCGTGTTCACAGCGTTTTACCGCTTTTTCCAGTCCGGTCAACTCAATAAACATAAAACGCTCAGGGAAGGAGAAATATTCATGCAGCAATCGATAGCCTTCAAAAGAGCGGGGTGTTCGCGGAAGCAGTGCCTCTTCTTCAATAAAACCTTTTGTCTGAACTGCTTTAGATTCCAGAGTTTCACACCATGTGGCAGTGTGTGCCGTTGGCCGTACTACGACGGAAATACAGTTTCCCAGTAGTTGCTCATATAAGTGCATGGGAACCGAATCCACACCGGATAGATACAGAGGAAGTTTATCCAGCGTTAGCTTATCGAAAGTTAATCCGGCGGTGGTTTTAAGACGAAGGTGAATGGCAGCCTTAGTACCCGGCATCTCTTTTATTTTAGTACCGACCAGCGTGGTGAGATAATTCACTTCAGTGACTTTTAGAGGCCATAAAGTCAGTTCATGGGCGGTACGGTATTCACAGGCTGTCTGTTCATTTTTCCCCATTAGCCCTTTTAACTGGCTGTTTCTGGGAACAGGCATTCCTTCAGCCAGCCCGGCTTCACTAAGATCGGGTTGCATTTGCACCACAGTCATTGAGGGCGTCGGGCACAGATAGTGCGGATAGACAGTTTGCAGCAGGTGCTGAGTAAAGTCCGGAAACTGAGCATCCAGTTTGAGTTGAACACGCGCGGCCAGAAAGGCAAAGCCTTCCAGAAGTCTTTCAACGTAAGGGTCGGCGCACTCAAAATTGTCCAGCCCTAGGCGTCCGGCAATCTTAGGAAATTCTTCGGCAAACTCTGCACCCATTTCTTTAATATATTGCAGCTCCTGATTGTAGTAGGTAAGCAGTTGAGGATTCATATAGCACTACCTCCTGCCACTGTAGTCAGATACTTTAACCTGACCGATTTCCAGGTCGATTTCGGTTTTCATATACATTCGAAGGGGTAGAGGTTGAGCCCATAATTCTCCTTCGATATCAAAGCTCAGGGTATTATGGCTCATCTCTCTTTTATCAAGCTTTAACTTAACTTTTAGAGTTCGCCTGTTTAACCTTGGCTCATAGGTAAGAATGGAATCACGAAGCAGGCGCTGCATAGCATGGACATCAACCGTCGATGCAGTGTGTCCTGCCAAGTCTGGCATACCAAAGTTAAGTACCGAATCTGCCACATGAGGGTAAGCGGATAAGTCCTGAACAGAAGCCAGATTAACAGTATTCAATAACCAGCTTAGATCGCGCATTACACCCTCACGCAGTTTTTGCGAAGAAAGCACTCGTTGGTCCCGGGACTCATATTTTTTATCCGGTGCATCGTCAACGAGTCTGTCCAACAGGGAAGGTTGCAGACGGTCCTTTGTGGTTAATTCTGCCAAGTTAAAACTCCTTTTAACTCTCGTTTATGTCCTGTTCAGATTCATCTTCGGTATTCAGTGTTATCTCTCTGATATCCATCAGAGAATGATCTTTCTCATCCGTTGTAAGCATGCGTTGCCCCATACCGATAAAAAGCTCATCACCCATATCAAGCCATTCTGTCTTTCTCGCCATCTGTATTTGTGGATCATCGCTTAATTCAGAGCCAGGATAGCGGGTCGGGATCAGGCCTACTATTTCACCGCCATTACTCCAGCGGAAATGAGCTGGCATCCAGACAATATCTCTTAAATCTGAGGGTTCATCGATTTGAACTGAGCGTATATGCTCTAGCGGAATCCAGTAGTATTGACCGTTTATAATGGCTTCAAGCACTGGTCCGATGCGGGGATCCGCATCAGCCAGCCACTCAAAGGGCTGGCCATTAATGTATCCGCCTGTGACCGGTGCATTGTCAAAGGCTTGGTTTCTTACTGATTGTGACTGCTTATACTGAGCGTTACCCGTGAGGCGCAGTGCTTCAAGTTGCAGTGCCATCCACTTTGGTGGTTTACCAAAGATAAGTGGCGAGTGCTCACCTTTAAACACTTGCTGACGAAAGACTTCACATTGAATCGCTGTCTGGTAGGTTTTCACCATAGCCAATGTCCCGGCATCAAGCTCTCCAACGACTTCAAGCTGGTTGGTAGCACGATCCCATTGTCCCAATACAGCTAATAGTTGGAACAGGAAAGTACGATACTCTGCCTTTGACGGATCTTTTCTCACCTGACCCTGAAGCTTTGAAAGGGCTTCATGCAGGCGACCTTCATTCAGTGTTTGTTGCGCGCTCATAGGTATATGCTCCGTAACGAATTAGTCTGCAGTTACTCTTTCTCAGCGTTGGAAGCAATATCCCAAACGTAAGTAATTGCACCACCATCTTTGTTGCCGTCGGCGTCCTGAGCCTGATAATCAACTTTCACTTTTTTGAAGTGAAGAGTGACGTTTTCTGTCAATTTATCTTCGCCACCACTACCACCGGTTGAAACCGCCTTAATCAGTACCTTTTTCATTGAGATAGTCAGGTATTCAAGTGGTTTTTTACCTGCTTTTCGAACAATGAGTTTTGCTTCCTCAAAGTGATCGCCATTTGAACAGTACTTCAGCAGTACAGGACTGGATTTATCAATCCATTTAGTGACAGTAATATCCTGAACGGTAACTTTACCGGCTCCACCACCGCCACCGGAATGAAAACTACCAGACTGGGACATGCCCCAGTTCCAGGACAGAACATCGATCGTATCCCCATGGACATCGTCCTGAGCTTCACCTTTTATTTCGTCTAAAATAAGGAACATATCTAATGCCATAACAAGTCTCCTGATTATTTAATTCCTTTAATGTCAGTAAGTTTGGTGTTAATGGTTATGCGCCTCCTTTAGCTGAAGGTAGTTTAGAAACAAGCCTGAGTGACACAGTCAATCCTTCTAACTGGTAATGAGGGCGAAGGAAGAACTTGGAGCTGTAGTAACCAGGATTACCTTCAATCTCTTCAACAACAACTTCAGCTGCTGCAAGTGGGTGTTCCGCTTTCGTGGTTTCTGAGGAATGCTCAGGATCACCGTCTACGTACTGAAGAATCCAGTCTTGCAACCAGCGCTGCATTTCCTTGCGTTCTTTGAAGGAGCCTACTTTGTCGCGCACAATACATTTCAGGTAGTGAGCGAAACGGCAGGTGGCAAACAGATACGGAAGTCTTGCCGCCAGATTTGCGTTAGCGGTAGCGTCCGGATCATCATAAACCGCTGGTCTTTGCAGTGTCTGCGCACCAATAAAAGCGGCAAAATCCGTGTTTTTCTTATGAATCAGTGGCATAAAGCCACTCTTCGCAAGTTCCGCTTCGCGACGGTCACTGATGGCAATTTCGGTAGGGCATTTCATATCCACACCACCATCGTCGGTAGGGAAGGTGTGTGCAGGTAAACCTTCTACCGCACCACCGGATTCGATACCGCGAATACGTGAGCACCAACCATACTCTTTAAATGAACGGTTGATGTTTACGGCCATTGCGTAAGCGGCATTTGACCAGGTGTATCTGTTGTGATCGCCGTTGGCGGTGTCTTCTTCAAAATCGAACTCTTCAACGGGTTCGGTTTTAGAACCATATGGAAGACGGGACAGATAACGAGGCATGGCCAGACAGATATATTTGGAATCGTCTGAATCACGCAATGAGTTCCAGGCAGCGTATTCCGGTGTCTGGAATATCTTGGTCAGATCGCGAGGGTTACTCAGTTCCTGCCAGGAGTCCATCTGCATCACGCTAGGATTTGCACCAGCAATAAATGGAGCATGTATTGATGCGCTGATTTTTGCCATTTCGCCCAGAAGCTCTACATCCTGTGGGCTTTGGTCAAAGTGATAGTCACCCACTAAGCAACCGTAGGGCTCACCACCGAATTGCCCATACTCTTCCTCGTATAGCTTTTTGAAGAAAGGGCTTTGGTCCCAGGCAGTGCCTTTGTATTTCTTCAGGGTTTTATGAAGGTCTTTTTTCGACACATTCATTACTCTGATTTTCAGCATTTCGTCGGTTTCAGTGTTGTTTATCAGATAATGCAATCCACGCCACGCGCCTTCCAGCTTCTGGAACTCTTCATTGTGAATGATTTGGTTGACCTGCTCAGTAAGACGCTTATCAATTTCAGCGATCATCTCGCGGATGGTGATGGTCACATCTGCTGAAACGGTAACGGATGAAGCAAGTGCTTGTTCAGCTAGAGTCTGAACCGCATTCTCCACTTCTTCCCGAGCTTGATCGGATTTAGGCCTGATTTCCTGATTTAACAGGCTGGCAAATTCGCTGGATTCCAGTGTTTGTTCACCAGCTTGTTGTTCAACTTTGCGTTCAGTGTCCATAGATTACTCCTCCTCTGAACTTGTTTCTTCTGCTGGTTTAGGAGCAGAGGCAAGGGACTGAAGGAGTGCCGGGTCGTTTAACGCTTTTGCTATTAGTTCTTCAGCACCGGTCTTACCGTCCATATAGGTCATAAGATTGGATAACTGAGTGCGAGCTTTTAGCAATTCATTTAAAGCACCGACTTTTTGTGCTACCGCAGCGGGCGAAAAGTCGTCCATGCTGTCAAAGGTTAAGTCTATGCTCAGGTTGCCTTCTCCAGACAGGGTGTTTGGAACCTGAAAAGCAACACGTGGTTTCATTGATTTTAAGCGTTCATCAAAGTTGTCCACGTCAATTTCCAGCATTTTCCGGTCGGCAACAGGAGGTAATGCCTCTTCCGGCTTACCGGAAAGGTCGGCCATTACTCCCATTACAAATGGAAGCTGCACCTTTTTCTCTGCGCCGTATACTTCAACGTCGTACTCAATTTGTACCCGTGGAGCGCGGTTTTTCGCGATAAATTTTTGACTACTCTGGGCCACAGTTCACCTCCTGTTGGCATTGAATCCTAAAGATTGGTAAATGACTTACCAATCGTCATCAGTACTGCTAGAAGCGTTGGCTTCGTCCGGCTGTGAAACACTTTGTTCTTCTTGCTCAGGGCCACGTATTACCTCAACCTGAGGCAGACCGTCGGGAGCAATATTTTTCATGATTTCCATAAAATTCATATTGACCATTTTTTTTGCACGGCCAATCAAAAGTGGGATAGGGCTGGTTGGTTCGTATTGGTTGTAATAGCGTTCGATTTTTTCCAGCGCATTGATGACATCTTCGCGGCTACTTATATCGCCACTGAGATTCTGAACCTGTTGGGATACCGGTGCAGTTGCTGAGCCGGAAGCGGCGGCAGTTGTGTCATTAGCAGGGACATTGTCATCTGCACTTTCGGTTTGTGGTGCCACGCCTCTGAGCTGCAAATAGTTCCCCAGGGTTTTTTGTATCTCTTTTAGTTCACCAGACAGTGCGGAGAAACTGGCTGCGTTGCCAACGCCGACCTGGTCGGTAACAAAGCCTTCTATTTCGCTGATACTTTCTATGCTTTCGGTTATGGCATCATGTGTGGCCTGCAGCTCGTCTGTATCGGCATCCTGAAAGGCACCATTTATGGTGCTTTCTGCAACAAGGTCATAGCCTGATGGCGGAGAGGAAACACCCGTGGCATAGTTGATATCACGAAGGCTGAAACTGCCCAGCATCCGGGATTTAACCAGAGGAGCCTTACGCAGCGGGAGAAGTACCGCCTGCTCATCGCACAGAGTAACAAGGGCGTTGATGCGCATGGTGGGATCGCCATCGTCTTCATCGAGCAGGGGATAAATGTCAGGCCAGAATGAAGTAATGGACTCTTTTAGTGCCGCTAACACATCATTAAATTTGGTCAGATCATCTGAATTGAGTACGGCACGGATAAGGAAAATAAATACCCGGATATCTTTGGTTCTGGAAAGAAGCGCTATGGATTTTTTCTTGATTAACTGCCAGTCGGCTTCTTCTGCTTCAACAACAGTATCGCCAATTTGCTGCTCAGCTTTGCCCTGAGAAAGGTTCTCTATTTCGATAAATTCATTATCGTACTCCAGATCTTCACCACAAGGCTGATCTGCGGAAATAGCGTTGCACAAAGACTCACGATCAATTGCTGCCATATTGGCTCCCTTACCTCAGGTTAAGTGAGGTCACGAATATCCATATCCCCGATACGGCTGGGCTAATTTGTTGTTTGTGAACAGCTTGTAAAATTCATTAATTAAGTAGTAGTAAGACTCCTGTGAAACGTAAAGTGGATTTTGATGATAGTTTAACAACTCCTGTCCTATATCAAGGCTGAGACAAGCGCCCATCACCGCCGTTAGCAATATCAACAGACTGCTGCAAAAAGTGGTGAAATCTTTGCAAAACTGTCTCAGGATCTGACTGATAAGCAAGAATGGTAATGGCTGCCCAGACCGCCTTTGCCGTGAGATCTTCTGCCGGTGGCACAGGCGGATTTTCCGGGCCGGTGAGACTGCCTCCGCTCCAGGCAGCTCCCGCCGCTATCAGCCCGGCCGGTGTGCCGTATCCCGCCGCTTCGGCTTCTTTCATTGCCAGCGAACGGTTGCTTTCATCCGGGGTATAAACCCATTTTTCTGCCGATTCGACGCTTTTATCCAGTGAATTGTCTGCGCTGTTTTGCCGGTAAATGACACAAGCCAGCCAGACGCTTTCCCGCTTAGGCAGCGCATAAACCATATAATGAAGCGCCTCGCTATAAAGCTGCTCTCCGGTTAAGGCAGTGATGAACTCAGCAGGGGAGAGGCCATCGTTCAGATGCAGGAGAACCTCTTCCTCCGGCTCATAAAGCGATATGATTTCCGATGCTTTCTGCGCAACTACTTTATCCAGTTTGATCTCTTCCATGCGGTTTTTGTCGCTCCGGGTTAATTAATTTTGATGACGCCACCGTCCAGTTTCAGCAATGCAGAGCCTTTGATTTCCGTGGATACCGCCTCAGCTTTTAGTGTGGCGGAGGCTTTTATCTCTATTTGCGGTGACTCGATGGATACTTTTGCAGGCTCTATCTTCACTTTGCTTGCCCCCACTTTTAGCTCAATGGAGGTGGGGGATTCGTAGGTCACTTTGCCCATGACTTTTATCTTCTGCTTACCGGCAATATCGATGCTCTGGTCACCTTGTCTGAGGGCAAGCGTATCATCGCCGGTTTCCAGCATGGTGGTGCGGTTGCGGTATATATCAATCTCCTGGTCACCGGGCTCGGATTTTTCAAAACCTACGGTCAGTACATCGTTGTTTTCAACAATACGGGTAAAGTCTCGTTCCGCGTGCAAATAGACCTCTTCGGCATCTTTTTTGTCTTCAAACCTCAGTTCATTGAAATTATCGCCGCTGCCGCTTTTGCTGCTGCGGGTTTTTATTCCGGTTTGGGTTTTGTTTCCGGGCAGCGTGTAAGGCGGCTTCATTTCAGAGTTATAGACAGCTCCGGTGACAAGCGGCCTGTCGGGGTCGCCTCCGATAAATTCCACAATCACTTCCTGGCCGACGCGCGGAAGACAGATGCTGCCCCAGTTGCCGCCTGCCACAGACTGACTGACCCGGACCCAGCATGAAGATTGTCCGCCGTTGTCCTTTTTAACCCAGAAAAAGCGGACTTTTATCCGGCCGTGCTCATCGGTATCAATCTCTTCGCCGGAGCTGTCTGAGGTGACAACTAATGCCGTCTGCGGGCCATAGACAAAGGGCTTTGGTGTAACTCTTTCCGGCCGGTATCTTACGTCTGCCGGAATGGTGCTAAAGCTGCAGTGAAAATCGGCTTCAGCGCTCTTGCCCGTTTCGGTTGATGTGTATTCATTGGTGCTGAGTTCATAGCGGGCAGAAGTGATAAGAAACTCATCGTTCTGATCGTCTCTTGGAAAATCTTCCAGATAAAATACGCTGCCGGTGCTGATTTCAATGCTGTTACCTTCGGCACTGGCACTGATGGTTTTGGCCTTCAGCTCTTCAAAACGGATATCGGCGTTTAGCTGCAGATCATCGTGCAGATAGTTGCTGTCCGGCAGCTCGTAGATCTCTTTGTCGGCAAGGGAGTGCAACTGAGGGTCGGATTTTCGGCCGGTGATCTTCATTGGCGGCGAATGAAAGTGAGCGTCCTGCGAAGAGTAGGTTCCGGGCTGAACCTTGGCTTTGGGTATCCAGGTATAGATACACTCTTTTTCTCTTTGGGAAATGTTGGCTTTTGGCAGATAGTTCAGTGAAACATTTCCTGTGTTTGACTGAATATCATCACAAAAAACCATCACATGACGGTCTTTGTCTTCTTCATGGCGGAAGAAGTAATAAATACCGACAGATTCCATAAGGCGGCTGACGAAATTCAGATCGGTCTCATTGTACTGGACGCAGTATTCCACTGTCGGATAGTCGCCTGAGAGTTCATTTTCAAAATCAGAAAAGCCGCTGTTGCGGAAGACTTCCATTATAATATCCGGGACAGACTTTTGCTGGAAAATCCGGCAGTTGGAGGATCGTGAAAGGAACCAGAGCCAGGGTTTAAGGATAATCTGGTAGCCGGGGAAGCGGCTGATGGTGCCCGCATAAGTGATATCGGAAACATGGCCGTGGAAAAAGCGTGTTTTACCGTCCGGGTTCTGGTAGGTCACGGAAATTTTTTCACCCAGAAGGGAGTTAAAATCCAGCGAGTCATCTTCGCTTAATAACTCCAGCCGGTAGGTAAACAGCTGACTTATGCCTTCTTCAGCAATCATCTTCCAAAACACCAGAGTATCATCACCAAGCGGTGTGGTTACGGTAACGGCTCTGTTTATCTGAGTTAATGACTCTGCCATATGACGATGCCTCCCTGAGCGGCTGTGTGTCGCTTTTACGTTAAGTCTAGTTGTTTCAAGTGGTTTCGCATTTTCATTAGTTAGAAAAGCGTATTTATCAGATTCTGCAACTAAGCTTTTTATATCAGCGTCAGTCAGGAAGCAGGATATGAGTCAGTTTCAGGGTTCAGGATTTGTTATCGATTTACCGGAAAAGTGCTGGGATGCCTCCAGCTATACCTTTGTTCTGCCGGAAGAGGGCGGGTTTTCTCCCAATCTGACCATTCGCTTTGAGCTTGTACCTGAGGGGTATGAACTGGAGAAATCTGTGCTGGATGAGCTGAAGGCTCTGAGTTTAAGTCTGGATGATTTTGTAATGGTCAGTCAGAACTCAGGCAAGCGCGGGGGAAATGACGGGATTATCTGTGTTTACGAGTGGGGACAGGAGCCAGCCCGGCTCCGGCAGAGGGTGATTACTCTGCTGGTTGGCGGGGATGTACTGCGTAAGTATATTTTGACCACCACGGTTTTAGCAGCAAGTTGTGACAAGTCGGAGGCGGTTTTTGACCGGATGCTGGGAAGTCTGGAGTTTAACGGGGTGCAGGTGGTTTAGTTTTTTATAGGTTATAGGCTGACTCTTATACACAAGTTTAAGGAGCCAAAGAATGCTCCTCCCCTTAGTCTCGAAAGGCCGGATTTTCGGAGAAGTAACATCGAAGGGGAGGCTGGGAGGGGTTGTTTCTCATGAGCTTAAGTTCTGGTGGTTTAACCATGCATAGCATAACCAACCCCCTCTAACTCCCCCTTCTATTAGCTTTATCAACCACTTAAGCTTTTCACACAAGGGGGAGAACCGTTCTCTGGTCACATTAATATTTGAGTGTAAGAGTCAGGATTGCAGGTTGATTTTGCTACCCAATCAATACTGTAGGACACCCAGGAGGCAGGATTTTCCCTGTAGGGCTTGGAATGGGGGCTACGCAGCTTGGGTGTAGGGTTTGGTCGCCTACTCGCGCTGCGGGCATTCCGCCGATAAAAACTGTGGCTGAGCCCATTCCCAGCATGCCGGGGCCTCCCGGTACACAACCGGCTATGGTGCAGGGGGTTGTGGTGTCCAGCGATCTTGCTGCGGGCTGGTTTCCGATCAGAACGTTAGGCTGACCTTTTATGATGGTCAGAGGCATTGGCGGATGCGGGATTGGCACGGGAACCGGTGCTGGCGGATGAATTGGCGCATGGCAGTGAGGTGCATCCTGAAGCACCTGATCTCCGATTCTGGCTGCGGGTTTACCCATATCTTTACCTCCCTTCTTTCCTTTATAAGCTTATGCAATTGAAGCCGGGAAAATGGAATTAGCGTCAAAGAAAATTGCCAGCTCTTCCCGTTTTTTGCGAATTATCAATAATGAAACAGACAGCCTCTAATTCGGTGGCATCCTGAATGGCAAGAGCAGGGGAGTTGGACTATATATTTGATTAAACGTCCGAAACTTTTCTGAGTCCTGAACTCTTTGATAATACAGGAGCCGCGCGCATGCATACCTTAATAAAAACCATGATGCTGAGTTTTGGGGTTTGCGTAACCCTTGCTGGCTGTATCTCTACTGAGAAAGAGGAGGCGGCTGTTGTTGAAGAGACCAATCTACCGGTAGAAGAAGAGGTGATGGTTGAACCCGAGCCGATGGCTCAGCCGGGCCTTAGCCCTTCAGAAAGACTGCGCCTGGTACTGAGTTATCTGGAGCAGGGACAACCGGATATGGCGCGGATAGAGCTTAAGGAATATATCGCGACTAACAAGAAATCACCAAGGGCAAACCGCCTGCTTGAACAGATAGACAAACCGGCATCTTCCTATTTTCCTGCTGCCAACTTTAAGGTGACGCTGGATAAAGGTGAAACTCTGTCTACTCTGGCAAGAGACTATCTGGGCGATGTGTTCTCCTTCTATGCACTGGCAAAATACAATGGAATCGACGTTCCTGCGCGAATTGATGCCGGACAGGTTGTGAAGGTGCCGAGTACTCAGCATGCACTTAAATATAAAGCAGAGTTGATTGCCGCTAAGCAAAACGGCACTCAGGTTGCTCCGGAACCCGCTGTTTCCGAAGAGGCGTTATTGGATATGGCCGTTAATGGTGCAGAAGAAGAGCCGGTAACCGAAATGGCAGACATGGCGAAAGAGGTGGCAGAGGAAGCGGCAGAGTCCGTTGCCGAAGCTGAGCCTGAGGTGGTTATGACACCGGAAGAGAAAATGCAGGCGGCGCTTGATCAGGGCGACTACCTGACAGCAGTGAGCAGCCTGGAAGCCATAAAGCAGTCAGGCGGACTCTCATCTACTCAGGAAAAACGCAGTATTTCTATTTATAAGCAAGCGGCGATGCAACTGGAGTCCAGCGACCCTAAACAGGCCTCTGCTTATTACTATGAGTCGGCAAAAACCTTAATCAAATATGGTCAGCGTGAAAGTGCGATTCCTTCATTACTAAAAGCAACTCAGCTTGATGCGAATAATAACAAGGCCATTGGTGCACTAAAACCGATTCAGCGTGAGTATGCAGACCGCTACCACAGTGAAGCTTCAATTGCGTATAGAAAACAGGAGCTGGATAAAGCCATCACATTGTGGAACCGGGTTCTCGAAATTGACCCTGAACACAGTGCGGCGAAAGCCTATTTAGCGCAGGCGAAGGAGCTAAAAACCAAGCTGTCGGCGCTGGAAGACAAGTAATATCATAAGCTTATGTTAACAAGGAACCTGCTTTACGCAGGTTTCTTTACATTTGTAATACATAATCTATCCTATAATTTAGAATTATTATTCTAAATTTAACATTACATTTATGCATGAGGTTGTATAATGAGTTATGGCTGGGTAAAAAATTATAAAATATAAAAGGCATAAGAATGGAAAAACAGGAGTTAAGATTACTCAGGGATGTGATTCGCGGTATTCCTGAACTGGTGCTTGTTGTTACTGAAAATGGGGAATATCTTGAAATTGCAGGGGTGTCGGGACATAACCCTGAGAATATTGTGGGTCATTCGGTGAGAGAACTGTTTCCCGAAACGGTGTCTTCTCAGTTTATTGATGCGCTGCAAGAGGCATTTTCGGATCCTGAAGCGGCAATAAAAACCATTGAATACCGGCTGGAGCCGTCCCCTGATTTAAAGATCGAACTTCCGGGGAACAGGCCGCGTACTTTTGAGTTGAAGATTAATCCCTTAACCACTATTCACAAAGGTGCGCGAATTGCAGTTTGTATCTGCCGGGATTTAACTGAAACGCGTGATAATGAAAAACAGCTGCTGGATTTGTCTCAGCGTGATTACCTGACGGGAATATACAACCGCATTAAAGTCATTGAGCAGCTTACCCAATCCTATAATGAATTCTTCCGCTACGAAACGTCAGCTTGTTTCCTTCTCATTGATATAGATAACTTTAAAACCGTGAATGACAGGTATGGCCACCTTGCAGGTGATGCCGCCATTTGTCATTTTACTCAGTTGTGCCAGCATGAGCACAGGGCTGTAGATACCTTCGGACGCCTTGGTGGTGATGAGTTTGGCTTGGTTTTGCCGAATATCAGCGTTGAAGAAGCATCCAGTTTTGCTGCCAGAATTAAGAATCTGGTTCAGGACAATGTTTGTATTTATAAGGATATACCCATCCCGTTTTCAATTAGTGTCGGGATAAGTGATATTCAGAAAAACGATACCGGGATAGAAGCCGTTATTAACCGTGCCGATCAGGCGATGTATCATTCCAAGTATCAGGGACGCAATCAAATCACAGTGCATGACCGCCTCTAATCTATCTGCTTTACCGTTGCTGCAATTTCATTATCTGTGATTGTGGCAACGCTCTCCGCATCTTTGCAAACCCGGCCTGAGTCAACTAAGTTTATTTGTATACTAACAAATTTATAATTAACGGTTCTAAGGGCTGGGTAAAGAATTGATTCTCGATCCTTTCTGATTATTTACAGAAAGCCAATTAAGGGGATAAAGAGATGAGTGGCGTTCTTTCACCTTTAATTCTGCTGATGAACCAGTTTTCATTCAGGGTTAAGTTTTTTGCGATAGGCACTGTTTTTATCGTGCCGCTGATCATTACCAATCTGATCCTCTGGTCGAAACTCGATGCTGAAATTACCTTTTTTGAAAAAGAGAGAGTGGGCGTGGAGTACCTTCCGGTCTTGCGCCAGCTTTCAGCAAACATGGCTGGTCACCGGGGGACTACTCAGGGACTTATGAACGGCGATGAAAGCTTCCGCCCTAAGGTTCTGGCCCGTAAACAGGTGGTGGATAAATATTTTACCGAGCTGTTTTCTGCCGATGAAGGTTTAGGGAAAAAGCTGGATAGCGAGTCCGGTTCTAAAAAGCTGCATGAAAAATGGTCAGCCATAAAAAACGATACCAGTCTTTCTGCCAAAGAGAATTTTGCTGAGCATACCCGGCTGATTACCGATGTACTGAATCATATGCAGCATATCGCCAATGAATCTAATCTGATTCTTGATCCGGAGCTGGACAGTTACTATCTGATGGATTCCATTGTCTCGGTTCTCCCATCCCTTGCAGAAAGTATGGGGCAGGTAAGGGGGATGGGAGCCGGTGCCATCGCTAAAAACGATTTGTCTGCGATACCGGCACTCAGATTATCTGTTCTGAGTGACCGCCTGGTGAGTCTGCTTCAAAGGTTGGATGTGGGTATGCAGACCGCGGTGAAGGAAAACCCGACACTCAACACCAGCCTTAAAAGTCCGTCAGTAAAGGCGGTTGAGGCAACGCACAAGTTTATTCAACTGACACAGGAAAACCTTTTGACGGACAAGCTGCCTGCCGTCAGCGCCGGAGACTATTTTGACGCCGGAACCAAAGCAATCGCTGAATGCTTAAGCCTTTATGACAAAGTTATCCCGGAACTGGACCGTTTGCTTGTTGAGCGGATAGACGAAGATAAGAGCTATCTGATGATTATTCTGTGGGTCTTTATCATTATTCTTGTTCTCTTGTTTACCGTATTTGCCGCTATGTATAAGGCGCTTGGCAGTTCAATTGACCATTTAAGTGATGTGGCCGGAAAACTGGCTGAAGGTGATTTAACGGTGAGAAGCACCCTGAATGTTAAGGATGAGCTGGGTAAAACCAGTATCGCGCTGAACCGCATTGCCAATGACTTTGGCCGGGTGGTTTTCAACATAAAATCCAGCAGCGATAGTTTGGATGATCTTTGTGAAGATATGTACAAGGCCAACGCGAGAACCTGCGAAGGTGTTCTGCGCCAGGAAACGGATATTGATATGGCAGCGACGTCCATTAACCAGATGACAGCAAGCGTTCAGGAGGTCAGTGGCAGTACGGTTCAGGCTGCGGATGCGGCGGAGCAGGCTCAGCGTGCCGCTGAGAATGGAATGGCTGTTGTGAATGAAGTGGTGCAGTCCATTGAGCAGCTTGCACGGGAGGTAGAAAGTGCAGGTGAGGTGGTTGAAACCCTGGAAAATGACAGTAGCAGCATTACGACTATTTTAGATGTGATCCGTGAAATTGCTGACCAGACCAACCTTTTGGCACTGAATGCTGCGATAGAAGCGGCCAGGGCCGGAGATCACGGCAGAGGCTTTGCCGTGGTGGCTGATGAAGTAAGGACTCTGGCTTCCAGAACTCAGGAGTCAACGGTTGAAATTCAGGAGATGATTTTAAAATTGCAAAAAGGTTCTCAGGAAGCTTCTGAGGTGATGCGTAAGGGAGTGTCCTATGCCTCTCAAAGTGCTGAGCAGGCCGGGGGCGCAAGTCAGGCACTGCAGGATATTGTTCAGGCCGTGGATGTGATCAATAGCATGAGTGCTCAGATAGCGTCGGCAACGGAAGAGCAGGGCAGTGTGTCTGAGGAGATCAATCGCAATATTATCAGCATTAAGCAGGTGTCTGCTGATACCTCCCGTGACGCCAATCAGTCTAAGGAATCAAGCAGCCGGGTTAAGGCGTTATCTTCAGAAGTAAAAGCACTTTCTAACCGGTTTATTGTAAGCGAGACTCAGGTTGAGTCGGAGTGGTTAGATCCCGCTAAGCTGTTTGAGTGGGATAGCTCTTATTCCGTGGGAATTGCTGAAATTGACCGTCAGCATCAGAGTCTGATGACGCTGGCAAATGAATACCATAAGGCTCAGGCGACTGAAAGTGCCAGAGGGGCGATCGAACGGGTTATGCAGGGAGTAGTGGATTACACGAAAAGCCACTTTGACTACGAAGAAAGCTTAATGGAGGAGAACGGGTACCCTGATTTTATTCCTCATAAAGAGAAACATAAGAAAATCGTCGCTCAGGTTCAGGGCTTTAAAGACAGATTCGACAGAGGCGAGGATCTGGGCGAGGAGTTTTCTGATTTCCTTAAAGGCTGGCTGATAAACCATATCAGGGGAACTGACCAGAAGTACTCAAAACATCTGAATGAGAAAGGGGTTCACTGATTGAGTTTTATATTGCCCAGATTTTTCCGGATCAGATAGGCCTTTTGCAGTTGATGCTTCACTTCCGGGTAGTTCTCTTTATAGATTAAAGCCGTTTCCCAAAGGGAGATGGCTTTTTCTATATCAGAATGAAACACTTTTTGCCCCTGTGCGTAGAGCTGTTGGGAAAGCTGCTCTCTGATCTCTGCCATAAAGGTATCGGCTTTCTGTTTGTTTTCGTTATTGGCATAATCCAGAGCCAGACTGGCTTCGCCAAGTGCTGAGTCCAGTTTATTCTGACTCTTCAGGGTTTGTGCCTTTTGCAGGTGAGCTTCAAATAGCCAGCCTTTTAGCTGCTCGGGCATTGTCTGTCCCTCTGGCAGGTAGTTGGCTGCCTTGATAAGTTCAGACCATTGCTGCTTTTGGTAATAGGCTTCAAAAGGTGCTAAAAAGTTTTCCTCTGACACTTGCGGCTCAGGCTCTGAAACCGGTGCAGGGTCCTGAGCTATCGGTGCTTTAGTTTCCGGGGCAATAATAGCCTGTTCCGGACCTATGGTTTGTTCTGCCGGTTTTCCGGCAAGCATAGCAATGGTGTCGCCGCTTGTTTCTGGTTTGGCCGGAATGGGTTTGGCTACCACTTTTGGCGCTTCTACAGCAGGCTTAACCTTGTATCCATCTGTTATTTTTGCCATGTCTGGCTGCGGTGTTGCTTTTGGTTTTGTAACAACTTTCGCTACCGGAATGGTTTTGTTTTTTGTTTCAGCTACGGGCTTTTTCGCTACTTTTACCGTTGCGGGTTTAGCCTGTGGCTTTTCTTTCGTCGCTGTAACAGAGGTAGTTTGGCTTGGCTGTGCGACCGGTTTTTTAGCCACAACAGAACCACGCCGGAATCCTTCATAGGTTAGCGGCGGACTGGTTGAATAAGTGGAAACCAGCTCTTCACCCTGCTTGTGTTTTCTTGGAATATAGCTGGCCTGACGCAGCAGACGAAAAGCCTGCTGATTTTCCGGATCGATTGCCAGTGCCGCTAACAGTGTTTTTTGCGCCCTTCTGTACTGACCCTTTTTCAGCTCTTTATGTCCTTTGCTGATAAGAGGCGAAGTTTTTGTCTCAATCAGCACATTGATAAGTTTGATCTCGCTTTTTATTTCCGCGTTGCTCTGATCAAAAGCACTGAGAATTTCCAGATGTGTTCTGGCCTGATGATAGCGGCCAGAGTCGATAAGCTGTTTGGCTTCTGCTCTGTGGAAGTTGGTAAATTCTGTTTCCTGCGATGTATCCACACGAGTGCTGTTACAACCCTGTGCAACCAACCCAAGCAAAATAATTGAAATCAGCTTAGTTTTTATCCAAAAGCTGCCTTTCCGGTATGCATTCCCATGCTCCAGCGTGGGAATGCATACCGGACTGGAAGGTTTTCCCTCCAAGTGTATGGGATACATATGCTGCTCCTGAATGGACACTAGCTTAGTTCTCATCACTGCAGTTTCTCCCTGCGGAAGACTTTTAGCTTCTCAACAAACGACGCCATATTGTCATCAGCGTAAATCATGGTTCTTTTTAACAGGTAAGGATTAGCAAAAGATGGATTGCCACCTTGCTGAACGGTAACTGCCATCTTTACTCCCTGTTGGTAAAGAATATTGATTGTTTCGTCATTGCTGTCCCCATAAGGGAAAGAAAAGATATCCGGTTTGTTACCGGTTTTTCTTTTGATCAGTGCCGCTGGGTACTTAACTTCCTCCAGTGTTTGTTTAGTCAGATCTATCTCAGGGTCTAACGGAACCGCAACCGAAGCATGACTCTTTGAGTGCGACTGCATATCGATAACGCCGCTTTGCTGCATCTCTGCAACCTGCTTCCAGGTGACCGCATGCGGAGCTTCAATAAAATCGGTGTACAGAAACAGAGTTGCAGCGGCATTAAACGCTTTAAGCAGTGGGTAGGCATACTTGTAGACAGAACGGTAGCCATCGTCCATGGTAATGACCACGGATTTTTCGGGAATCTCTTTGTTTCCCATCAGATACTGGTTTAGCTCCTTGAGGGGGATGATGTAGTAATTATTATCTGCCAGGTACTGAAGCTGGGCCCGGAAGAAGGCCACCGGCATATCCAGCCGGTCACTTCCGGTTTCTCTGCCGGTGAACCTGTGATAGCAGAGAATCGGTATGGTTCTGTAGCCGTCAGGATAGACTCCGGACGGATTGATCACCCGCTTAGGGATAGCAATAAGGCTGCCTGCCGTATTGTTATCTGCCGGGTTTACCCGGCTTATCTTCTCTGCCAGAGCGGAAGAGCCATAGTAACGCTGAGCAAGCATCTGATAGTTTTCATTTTCTGCCTTGCGAACAAAAATAAAATCCTTGTTTTCAGACACGACTCCGCTGACCGGAGCGGAAGGGCCGGAAGCGCAACCCGTCATCACCAGAGTGAGCAGAGCCGAAAAACTGAAGAAGTTAACTTTTCGGTTGTATGGTCGTTCCATCGGTTTCATCCGATATCTCCTCACCGGTAACCGGTGATGGTTCTGCTTGTCCGGTTTCAGTCGTCAGTTCACCAATAACAGTGCCTTCTTCTGCCAGCTCTGCTTTAACTTCAATCTCCTTTTCCAGTTCAGTGTCATCAGGCTCAGTCTGTTCAGTATTTATTGCCGGTATCTCAGGCTCTTCAGACGTTATGGCTTCATCCGGTTCAACGGATTCAGCCACTTCTTCGGAGCTATCTTCTGCTGTCGTGTCAGTTGAAGTTTCTTGCAGCTCCTGGATGACTGGTTCTGCAATATGCTGTCTCGGAACCATATCATTTTGCACTTTATCTGCTATTTCATTAAACAGCTGGAATACATCACCGATTTCATCGGAACGGGTCTGGGATATACGTCTGTCCAGACTGCCTGCTTTAAAGTCCACCATAGCGCGGTGAAGAATGCGCAGCTGGATGGCGATAAAGCTGCCGAAAATAAAGATCACCACCACCACAGACATCAGGGTGACACCGCCAACGGACAGCAGCAGTCCGGTGGAAACCTTTTTAATCTGCTCCAGACTGTTTTGTTGCAGGCCTAACTGAATACGGCCCACATTGGTACCGTGGAAATAAATAGGGGTCTGGAAGTTAAATACCTGCTGCTCGCCCTGGGTGAGCAGGCTGGTGACCAGAACTTCTTCGTTGTTAAACAGGGTGCCGGTTATCTGGAACTCTTTCATCGGCTGGCCGATAAGCTCTGGCTGCATTGCTGCCCGTACAATACCGCTGTGATCCTGAATGATCAGGTATTCAAAAGTCTGTCGTTCACTGGCATCTTTCACCAGAGATTCCAGAGAAACCCAGTCTTCGCCCAGAACCGGGATAGCACTTTCAGAGGCGATAAACTGTGCCAGAGAGACGCCCGAATCAACGGCGTATTCGGTCAGTTTCTGACTCTGGATTTTAAGTACGATAAATATACAGGATGCCAGAACCAGGGTGATAATCGAGCTCATAATCAGCGTCCATTTGATATGCATGGGCATATATTTATTTCTGCTCTTTTGCTCTTCCTGTTCATACAGCGCATCCAGTTCCCACTGCAGCACTTCAGCCACTTCTGCGCCTGATTTTGGCCGTTTGGCTGGTTTTTTCTCCAGCAGGCGTTTTAGCAGGTGTTGCAGACCGGCCGGTATTTCATCGGGCAGTTTCCCCAGCAGTTCAGGCTGCTGCTGAGTGATCTGGGTGATAAGAGTGATCATGGACTTGGATTTAAATGCCTTTTCACCTGTGAGCATTTCATACAAAAGCACGCCCACAGAGAACAGGTCAGAGCGGCCATCCAGCTTTTCACCAAGAGCCTGTTCCGGAGACATATAGCGCGGGGTACCTAAAAGTGTGCCTGCCTGGGTTTTTTCGCTGGCGGTGCTGTCGTCCCGGTGAGCGATACCGAAATCGGTCAGTTTTACCGTGTCACCGTCGGGCATAAAGATAATATTGTCCGGTTTAACATCCCGGTGCACTATGCCTTTGCTGTGCGCATAATCCAGGGCATGAACCAGCTGCATCATCATGCGCAGTGTCTGTTTTATATCGAAGGTCTGTTTCTCTTCCAGCATATCGCCAAGGGTTTTGCCTTCGATAAGCTCCATTACGATATAGGGTGTATCCTCATAGGTGCCCACATCGTAGATGGTAACAATATTGGGGTGGGAGAGAAAACCGGCAGCTTTGGCTTCACTTAAAAAACGGTTGTAATACTCTTTATCCAGGCAGTTGTTTTTTTTCAAAACCTTGATTGCCACGGTGCGGTTAATCTCACCGTCGTAGGCTTTATAGACATGGGCCATGGAGCCTGCGCCCAATAGCTCGTCGATGCGGTATCTGCCGATATATTTATCTTTTAAGTCGAAGTCCATGGCATTTCCTTATGCTTAATCGTTTGTAAGAAATAAGGCTCCCCTTAAGTGTAGTTCCTGTATAAACTTCTTCTTTCTATGAACATGATATTCTTGCAATTAAGACGAAAAAAATCAGGTGGCAAAGCAGATGGCAAATATTGACGATAATCAGGAGTTCTTCGAAGAGAGCTTCGGGAAAGTGGAAGCGAGCTATGAGCATTACAAAGATAAGGAGTTCGAAGAGTGCGAGTTTTCAGATTGTGACTTTTCCGAAAGCAAATTTCAGAACTGCAAATTTACCAATTGTGAGTTTATCCGTTGCAACCTTAGCCTGATAGACCTTGCTAATTCCAGGCTGTTTGGCGTGAAATTTACAGACTGCAAACTGGTCGGTGTGGACTGGACCAAAGCCACCTGGTCTTCCTATCATCTGGATTTCGAACTCAATTTTGAGCGCTGTATTTTAAATGACGCTTCTTTCTTTGGCCTTACTTTAAACGAACTGAATATCGATGAGTGCAAGCTGCACGATGTTGACTTCCGCGAAGGCAATTTTGATGACTCAGTGATGAAGTACTGCGATTTTACCCATAGCCTGTTTATGAGAACCAGTTTGCAGAATGTGGATTTCACTGACTCGACAGATTATGCCATTAACGTATTGGAGAACCGGGTAAAAGGGGCTAAGTTTTCGCGTTATGAAGCACTCAATCTGTTGCAGTGTCTGGATATTGAACTGGTTGATTAGCCAATGATCCGGTAGCGGTTATATATCATTACTAACAAAAATAACAGTAAGAAAGATTTTCTCCTATAATTTCCTTAGTCGCACCGAGGATATTACGTTATGAGAAAGTCCAGTAAAACGACGGTTAATGAAGAAGTCTCCTTTCCTTCTGATGCTGAATTAGTCTCGACTACCGATACCCGTGGCGTTATCACCTACGCCAACAAAGAGTTTTGCGAAGTTGCCGGTTATACCTCTGAGGAGCTGGTGGGTAAGAACCACAATGTTGTCCGGCATCCGCATATGCCTAAGGCGGCCTTTAAAGATCTGTGGGACCATTTAAAGCAGGGACAGGCCTGGCGCGGAGCGGTCAAAAACCGTTGTAAAGACGGGCGCTATTACTGGGTGGATGCTTTTGTGACGCCCATATACGAAGCCGGTACTCTGGTTGGCTACCAGTCGGTGCGGACAAAGTTGGGTGAGACCGAAAAGCGGCGGGCGATTAATTTATATAAGAAAGCCATAGCCGCTGAGAGCCTGAAAGTGAGCAAAGTGGATATCTTTAATATTCATCTGAGCTTCTCGCGCAAGCTAGCCTTATGGATTGTTCTGAACCTTGCCTTAATCATTGCTTCCATTACTTACTCTCCTTACTTATCTGTTCTGTTTCCTCTTGCTTCCGTTATGCTGTTTTATAACACCGGCACCCGGGAAAGCTACGACAATAAACTGGCCGATGAGTATGACAGTATCTCAAGGCAGGTTTTCTGCGAAACCAAAAATAATATCAGTGAATACCATCTGAAGATGTTTGAGGGAAGGCTGAGGACCATTCTTGGCAGAGTGCTGGATAGCAGCCGTTTTCTTTTAGGGGAAGCGGAAGTACTGTCGCGCACCTCTGAAGAGGCAAGGGAAAACGTTGAGAAAGAGTCGGTGGAGCTGGAGAAAGTGGCTACGGCAGTGGAAGAAATGGTGGCGACGATTTCAGAAATTGCGCTGCACTGTTCAGATATTATGAATCAGACCAATCTGGCCAGAAATACGTCGAAGCAGGTGACCGGGGATTTAAGCAGCACACAGAAGAAAATCGAGCACCTGGCAGCCGAAGTGGAAGCTTCTGCCAAAATTACCGATGAGTTAGCCAAAGAGTCAGTGCGGATAAATAGTGTGATGGAAGAGATTCAGGGTATCGCTGAGCAAACAAACCTGCTTGCGCTTAATGCCTCCATTGAAGCTGCAAGAGCTGGTGAGCACGGGCGCGGATTTGCCGTAGTTGCAGATGAAGTGCGTGCGCTGAGCCAGAGAACTCACGGCGCTACTGAGCAAATCCAGAAATCGGTCACCGGAATTCAAAGTACGCTGAAAACCCTGTCAGCCTCCATGGACGAAGGACAGAAAAGTGCAGATGAATGTGTGGAAATTACCAATGTCACCAAAGACAGCTTAAGCGGACTCTGCTCCATAGTGACGGAGATTTCTGATAACACCACTCAGATAGCCTCGGCAGCAGAGCAGCAAAGCGTTGCGGCTAAGGAGATAGGGGGGAATATTTCCAACCTGAGCCAGTCGTCAACACAGAGCCTGTGCCAGGCAGAGCTGGTGGCTAAGAATGCGGATGAAATTGGTAAGCAGTCTGAGAAGTTGTTGTTTATGACTAAGAGTTTTGGGTAAGACCCAATAGGACAGGCTCTTATCTTATACGATAACGTCGTCATCCAGGAAATAGCGAAGCCATTATCCGGGATCTACGGAGACTCCTCGTTAAAGGAGCCTCCAGATTAGAACACCAGCTCTTAAACATGAAACTGCCGGGTCAGTTCACTAAGCTCCTCTGCTGATCGGGCTACCTCCTGGCTTGCCGCACTTAGCTCTTCAGAGGCGGTGGCGGTCTGTACTGATACTTCGTTGATATGCAGAATCTTCTCGTTGATATCTTCAGTTACCTGAGCCTGCTCTTCAGAAGCGGTGGAGATCTGAGCCATCATATTGTCTATTTCACCGATGGCTGTGCTGATGCCGAGGAAGGCTTCACGGGTTTTATCTGACAGCTCTCCTACCTGCGATGCATTTTGCGCGTTGCGCTCAATGCTGGAGCTTACCGAGTTCGCTGAATTCTGGACATTGCTGATCATCTGCTGAATTTCTGAAGCTGAGTCCTGGGTACGCTGGGCAAGTGTTCTTACTTCATCAGCAACCACCGCAAAGCCGCGTCCGAATTCGCCTGCGCGGGCCGATTCTATGGCGGCATTCAGGGCCAGCAGGTTGGTCTGCTCGGCAATTTCCTGAATCACGTCCAGTACTTTATTGATGGCTTCACTTTGATCTCTTAGCTGAATAACATCTTCAGAAGTGGCCTGTACAGAGGCAATCAGCTCCTGAATGGCGGCCATGTTTTTCTCCAGAACCTGCAGACCCTGATCACTCTGTTTAGAAGCCTGTTCAGAGGCAAGTGCCGCATCATTTGTGTTTTTTGCAACATCTGAGGTGGTGCTTGCCATTTGATTTACAGCGGTCGCCACCTGCTCAATATCGGCATTTTGCGCGGCAATTGAGGTGGTGGTCTGGTTGGAAACCATGGAGGTTTCCTCGGAAGTTGAGGCCAGAGTGTTACTGGATTCCAGCATCTTGGAGACCAGAGCTTTAAGGTTCAGTGACATATTTCTCAGTGAGCCGTAAAGGGTGTCGCCGGCGATAGAGTCATCAAACCTATGGGTCAGGTCGCCATCTGCAACCTGAGCGGCAAGCGCTATCATCTCTCTAGGCTCTCCACCCAGTGGTTTTTTGATCATTTTCGCCAGCATAACAGCCATAACCACGATAACCACCATGGCGATGATAATCAAAACCATAAGCAGTTTTTCAATGGTTGTCAGCGTCGCAAAGGCTTCTGCTTCGTCAATCTCAACCAGCAGCGCCCAGCGCATATCTTCTATATCCAGTGGAGCATAAGAAGAGAGAACCGGATTGCCGTTGTAGTCGGTGATCAGCTGTGAGCCGGTTTGTCCCTGCAGTGCGGCCTCTGAGGCAACTGAATGAACGCCGTTTTCCTCAACGGTCCCGGCAAATGAAGCTTTTACAGAGTGGCCTACAGGATCAAGGTAGGAGTCGGAGCGCATTCGGTTATCGCTGCCCACCAGGTAGGACTCACCGGTTTCCCCCATACCTTCTCTGAGATTCATTACCGCGTTAATGGCATCAATGGAGAGCTGGAGAGCTATTACCATTGCAACCTCACCGGACTCAGACAAAATCGGCTGGGCGATGAAGGAAGCAGGGTCAAAGTTAGATGGCTCGTATGGTGCAAAATCAATAATGCCGTAGTCCTTGCTGTTTTTTACATCGCGGAACAGCTGAGCCAGATTGGAGTCGGAATATGGACCGTTAATCAGGTTAGAGCCGAAGTCAGACTCTCTGGTGGCGGTGTAGAATATCTCTCCGTCCGGTTCAATAAGAAACAGATCATAGTAGTTATATTTCTGGATATAAGTCTGGTAGAGCTCTTGTCCGCTTGAGTCTGTTGGCACTAAGGCCGCGAGAATGTCGATATCTGAGAAGACCTTCCAGTTCACATCATCACTGATTTTAATGCTCTTACTGGCGGTCAGGATCAGCTTGCCATGCCGGTCTCTGCTGATATAGGAATCAGACGTGTTTTGGGAAGCGGATGTGTCGTCAGCAATTTTGATGTTTTTTGCAAAGGACTCATTGACCGATAAGTCTTCTGTATCTGAGCGCAGAAGATGATCCGGGCCAACCAGGTAACTTTTTACATCACTTTCCGCAGCCAGAATATGCGAGATATGCTCAATAGGAAATTGCACCGCGGCATAGCCGGTATGGGCGCCAAAATCATCAAATACCTTTGTCAGAAAGAAACCGGCGGGATCGTTATCAGACGGCTTGTAAGCGGTAAAGTCACCAAAAAAGATGCCGTTGCTCTCTTCAGGCAGAGCTTTTGCTTTATTGTATGCCACTTCCAGGCCGGAGCCCTGAATCAGTTCTGAACTCACATTTTTTGTCAGGTCAGGCTCTCTGGCTGTGGTATACAGAATATCGCCGTCAAGACTGATAAGAAATGCATCATACCAGTTGAACTCTTTGTTAAAGTCATCAATTTTTGGACCATGCACCGCTGCTGCATCTTTCCACAGCATTGAATCAACCGTCTTACCCTGAAAAGTAAATGCCCGTGAGAAGTCTTCGGTCGCGCCGATAGCGGAGGCAGAGCGTGAGAATATTTTCAGCTCTTTCTTCAGTATGCTGATGTATTCCGCCACCTCTTTCTCGCGGGTATTGTTGGTTTCCTGTAGTGTCCTGATGGCTTCGCTGTTAAAGGTGTTGATGACCTCGCGCAGTACACCGATGTCACCTTTTCTTTCACCATAAAAACCGGTCAATTGGCTGCTTTTAATCGCCCTGACAGTATCAAGCTGATTGTAGGACTGCCTTCTTAACTCGTTGTCAAACAGATAGGTGGAAGTGAGTCCAACCAGTAACGCAGGAATGACGCCAACGGACAACAGAGAGACAAGCAAAAGTCTGGAGAGCGTTATATTTTTGAAGGATAGTTTCATTATGACGATACTCCTTAACAGATAAGAAGGGCCTCTTACCTTAAGGTTTTACATTAGAATGAGTTAATTTACATACTGTCATAACTCTATTGAGCTTGTTATTAATTATAATCCAATATGTTAACTCAGACATGTATTTCACTTAGAAATTAATTCATCTTCAAATAATTTGTCGCGTAATTTCCAGAAGCGGCCGCTTTTGCGCGCGATAACAAATTGCGGCAGGCGAAATCTGTGTTGATTATTAACGATTTTTGTCGGTGAGCTTTCTTCAAAGGGACGGTGTCTGTCTGCAAGGTGGGAGCGGACAAACTGCTTATAAAAGCGGATTTTCTGAGCCTTGGTGTTAAGTGACCAGAATTCATGTACCTGAGCACCTTCATCGCCCTGATAGGTCACCTTCAACTGGTTTTTGCCGTTACTGTCTTTGTGTACCGAGAGTGTCATGTCAGTACATTCAAAGACTAAGGCATCTTTCAGGTTAAGTGCTTCTTTGAGTTTTTTATCAGGATCAACCAGTGTGGCATCGCATTCGTGGCAGATACGGGCGGCGATATCATTGTCTGCGCCGCATTCATTGCAGTACTTGGCTCTGAACCGGTAGCCGCAGTGTTCTCTGCTGCCATCTTCATCTTCAAAATAGCCCTGGCAGCGACGGCCATAGTGTTCCAGCAGAAATCCGTTGCTGTCTAACTTGCCCCAGAAGTTGTTGTTAAAGCCGCAGGACGGGCAGGGAATGGTGACAATGTCACTTTGTGAGTCCGGTTTAGGATCGCCCACCTCAGGCTGGTAGAGGTCGTAGTTGTTGCCGGCGTAGTCCAGAACCAGGCATTCCTCTTTGCCTTCAGAAAGCCGGAGTCCCCGGCCGATAATTTGCTGGTAAAGGCTGACCGATTCTGTTGGCCTTAAAATGGCGATCAGATCCACATGCGGGGCATCAAAACCTGTGGTGAGAACCGATACATTGACCAGGTATTTTAGCTCTTGTTCTTTAAAGCTACGGATGATGCTGTCCCGCTCTTTATGATGCGTATCACCAATAACAATAGCGGATTCTGATTCAGGCAGAAGCGACAGGATTTCCTGAGCATGGCGGACGGTGGCGGCAAAGATCATCACGCCCTGTTTGTCCTGGCTCATCTGGATAATCTGCTGAACGATTTGCGGGGTTGCCCGTTTTGAGCTTTCTATCACCATATCCAGTTCAGACTCTTTATAGCGTCCGGTATTGGCTGGCTTTAGTTGGGAGAAGTCATAGCTTAAAACCGGAGCATCTATCATCCTTGCCGGAGTTAAAAAGCCTTCATCTAAAAGGTAACGAATGGGAAGCTCAAAAATACAGTCACGGAAAAAGCGGGGTTCTTCGCTGCGCACCTGACCACGGGTGTGGTACTGATAAATCCAGCCCATGCCCAGACGGTAGGGGGTGGCGGTCAGGCCCAGAATCTTTATTCCGGGGTTAAGTTCGGTTAGGTGAGTAATGACCTTTTGGTAACTGCTTTTTTTATCGTCCGGCACCCGGTGGCATTCATCGATAACCAGCAGGGAAAACTGATTGGCGAAGGCGTCCAGGTTTCTTACCACGGACTGAACGGAGGCAAAAACCACCTGCTGATCGGTTTCCTTCCGGCCAAGTCCGGCAGAGAAAATGGAGCCGGTGAGACCATAGCCTTCATATTTCGCGTGGTTCTGCTCAACCAACTCTTTTACATGCGCAAGTACCAATACGCGGCCCTTCGCCAGACGGGCAAGCTCCGCAATGACCAGACTTTTACCCGCACCTGTCGGCAGAACAATGACGGCAGGCGTTGAATGCTTACGGAAATAGTGGATAACAGCTTTTACGGAGTCTGCCTGATAGGGCCTGAGTTTGTACATACGCGGGAAAAGTGTGAAATAGCTCAACTTATTATGGAATAGGGAATATAATACCCGACCTGAACAAGAAGAGGTATTCATGAGATTAGATAAATTTCTGTGTGATGCGCTGGGTGCTACCCGCAAAGAGGCAACCAAGATTATTAAAAGCGGTGATGTGACTGTAAATGGCGTAATGCAAAAGAGCGGCGCTTTTAAGGTAACAGAGGATTGTACTGTTGAGTGGCAGGACAGAGAAATCGCCATGCAGGGCCCTCGTTATATCATGCTTTTTAAGCCTGAGGGTTTTGTCTGCTCACATGAAGATGGTTTTAATCACACGGCATTTGTGCTTCTTGATGAAGTGAAAATGGAAAATCTGCACTTTGCCGGTCGTCTGGATGTGGATACTACCGGTCTGGTGCTGATTACTGACGACGGTAAATGGTCTCACAGAATTACTTCTCCTAAACATAAGTGCGAAAAGACTTACCGTGTCTGGCTGGCCGATCCCGTTCAGGATGACTATCAGGAAAAATTTGCAACCGGCATTGAGCTGAGAAATGAAAGGGAGCTGACGCTGCCAGCTGAGCTTGAGGTGCTTGATGAGAAGGAAGTGCTTCTGACGATTACTGAAGGGAAATACCATCAGGTGAAACGTATGTTTGCTGCTCTGGGTAATAAGGTTGAAGCGCTGCACCGGGAGCGGATTGGCGCCATTGAGCTGGATGAAGAGCTGGAGCCGGGTGAGTATCGTTATCTTACTGAAGAAGAGATCGATGCTGTCTGGCGGTGATTTTTGGTTCCTGTGGGTGGGGCAAGGTAGCTGATATCAAACACAGACACGCATAAACCCTTCCATGGGGCTCGGCCTTGCCATCCCTGGCAAGGACGGTCTGCTTTTTGATATCAGCCACCTTGCCCCAGGTGACTATTGCTGTAGAAATCAAATAATAAAGAGTGCTATGAACAAAACAAACAAGATACAGCTCGGCTTTTTTATGTTTATGGTTTTTGGTGCAATCTGCGCGATTACACCACTGGCCATTGATATGTATTTGCCCTCGCTTCCCGCGCTTGCTAAAGATCTGAGTGCAGACGCCAGTGCGGTTCAGATGACGCTTTCAGTATATACCGCTGGCTTTGCGGTAGGGCAGTTGGTTCATGGCCCGCTGTCGGACAGCTATGGACGAAGACCGATTATACTGGTTGGTACACTGCTTTTTGTTTTCACCTCGGTGGTTTGTGCGGTTACCGATAGCATCGAGTTTCTGATTTTACTGCGTATCGCTCAGGGATTTGCCGGTGCTGCTGCGGCGGTAGTGGTTCAGGCTCTGATCCGGGACCTGTTTGATAAAGAAGATTTCGCCCGCACCATGTCTTTTATCACCATGGTGATGATGGTGGCTCCTATGGTTGCTCCTATGCTTGGCGGTCACCTTACCGACTGGTTCGGATGGCGCTCTGTGTTCTGGTTTCTGGCCCTGTTTTCTGTGATCGTTGTTTTTCTGATCCTGTGGAAGATCCCGGAGACCCTTTCTGAAGAGAACCGTCAGCCACTGCATTTTGCGACTATGCTGAGAAATTACGCAAAGTTGTTTGCCAGCAAAGAGGCGATGGGCCTGATGATGGCGGGCGGCTTTTCCTTTGCGGGGATGTTTGCCTTTCTGACTGCCGCATCCTTTGTCTATATTGATATTTACGGACTGAATGCGGCTGAGTTTGGCTATATGTTCAGTTTAAATGCCTTTGCTATGTTTGGCATGACCATAGTTAATGGCCGCCTGGTGAAAAGAGTGGGCTCAGTGGGCATGCTGCGGTTTGGGCTGATGATTCAGCTTGTCGCCGGTATTGGCCTGTTTGTGTTTGGGTTTACTGATGCGGGGCTGTGGGGGATTGTTCCTTTTGTTGCTCTGTATATCAGTGCCATGTCCACCGTGGGCAGTAATATTATGGGGCTGTTGTTGTCGGGTTATCCGTCAATGGCGGGAACGGCGACAGCTCTGGCCGGAACTTTGCGTTTTGGTGTTGGTGCTGCCGTCGGGGCATTGGTGGCCTGGTTGCCGAGCCATACGCCCTGGACATTGATAAGTGTGATGGCAAGCTGTGCGGTTCTTTGCTCAGCATTATATTGGTTATTTGGAAGAAGAGTGTAATGGCAGTTTATAGCGTTGAAATTCAGAAACTGGTGAATCTGGCACTGGAAGAGTTGGAGCAGGAACATAAGAAAGGCAAGCTTGCCAATACGCCGGTGAGCAACACTCACTTTTTGGTTCGATGGGTGACCCGAAGCCTTAAAACTCAGCGTTTCCCACGTATCGTCGGAGGTAATCTCACCGCATGGCAGAAAGCGGGAAGAAGTAAAGGCACGGATTCAGATATGCTTTTTACTTTCAGAAATATTTCCGCTTTCTATGGTCATTTTCTTCCGCTGGATGGCGAGCCAAAGGTAATTAAAGATAAGGACATTGAGTCTTTCCTTGATGCCATGGAGCAGGAAAACTGGAGTGTATGTACCGAGTTTGACCTTACAGAAAAAACTCAGGTGTTTACCGAAGGTGATAACTCTCTGGTGCTGTGTGCAAAACAGTGTGAAGAGTGTTTTGCCAACGCAGATGAAGAGGGGCATGAAGAGCTGGTTAAACCAATGAGCTTTTATGTGAGAGGTAACCATGCCGAGTTTGTTCGTCTGGCAACCAAAGCCGGCTTTCTTTTGCATAAGCGAACCGGGTACAAATCTATTGTGAAGTATCATGGGGAGTATCTGATCTATCCGGCTAATCAGGGTGAGCAACTGGCTGAAATTCCTATCGGGTTTAAAGCGGAAGAGTACTAATTTTAAGCCCATTCAGACAGCTGTCGGAATGGGCTTTTTTAAAGAGAATAATCACCGGCCGGATCTATTTGCCTGCTTTTCTGACCTTTTCGCTCTGGGTGGAGTATCGTGCCACAACCGGATAACTGAATTGTCAGTATCGTAGTTATCAAGCTGATCAGTAATCGATTTTTCATAAGAGTTCCTTACCTGAAGAGAAAGCTTAGTAACTGATGTTTTATATCTCGTAATCATAGACACTATAGAAACGGCTTCATTGAAACAAACAAGGTATTAGCACTCAAAAATGACAAATTTGTCATACTTGTTGCGAGGCTAAAGCATCCAATGACATACTTTCAGTATCGGTCAGAGGATTGAACCCCATGAAGATACTACTTGTCGAAGACGAACAGAAAATAGCGGACTTTGTGTGCGAAGGTTTGCGAGCCAAAAATATGAGTGTTACCCACTGCGCTGACGGAGATCAGGGTCATGAGGTTGCCTGCCAAAACAGTCATGATGCTATTGTTCTCGATATCATGCTTCCGGGGCGCGACGGGCTCGATATTCTGCGCTCTCTTCGCCAATCCGGTTTTGATACTCCGGTTATTTTGCTTACCGCCCGTAATGAACTGGGCGATCGTGTTCAGGGACTGGAGATGGGGGCCGATGATTACTTAGCCAAGCCTTTCTATGTGGAGGAGCTGATAGCCCGCATTCATGCCTTGCTAAGGCGGCGAGAAGGTACGCAGCAACACGTGGTTCAGGTTGGTTCACTGCAACTTGACTGCATTAGCCGGAGTCTCAATTGCAACTGCCAGTCTGTAGAGCTTACCAGCAGGGAATTTACCTTATTAGAGTATCTGATGCGCTCGCCAAATCAGATTTTTACAAGGGGACAACTTTTAGAGCACGTTTGGGGGTATGACTTTGACCCCTGTACCAATGTCGTTGATGTCTGCATTAAACGAATTCGCCGCAAGATGAGCTCTCTGGAGAGTGCGGGGAAAATGGTTGGTGCCATAGAGTCTGTGCGCGGTACGGGTTACCGACTGAGCCCCCGCTGAGGTAAACCTATGTCTTTTCGCACCCGCATTTTTTCCATATCCATTTTCACCGTGAGTGCAGTACTGGCTATTGTGGTCATTCTGGGCTGGTCACGTATAAATAAAGTTGAGCTTGAGCATCTTGATTCCCGGCTTTGTATGGAAGCAAAGCGAATGGTGCCAAGGCAGAGTACGGATAAGTATGAACTTCCGGATAACCGGCTGATCAATGATATGGTGGACAAACTTCGGGTAAGCACTCTTAGCCAGCTAATGGTATTGGTTAAATCCGAAGATAACGACATTATTCTTAAGTCTGAAGGCTCTGATGCTCAGCGCTTGATAAGCATATTTAACCGGACTGAACGTGATGCCGCACAGCCGGCATCAAAAAGTGGACGCCGGGGCAACCTTGGTTGCCAGTTTGTTTCCTTTGAGCATAACAATAACCAATGGCGGGCCAGCTTTTTTGCCGTCCCTCAAGCGGAAAGTTTTATCGCTGTTGACCTTGCGGCGACAACCAGTGAACTGAGAGAGACTTTGCAAACCGCGCTTATTTTTGTCATTCCCTTCTCTTTGCTGCTCAGTATCCTGGGCGCATGGTTTATCGCTACCAATACCATAAGGCCGATAGACCGGCTGCAAAAGTCGATGGATAAAGTGACGCAAAAAGATCTCAGCCACCGCCTGTCTGAATACAAAGAAGATAAAGAGTTCAGAGTATTAATCGATGCATACAACACCATGCTGGACCGGCTGGAAGAGAGTTTTCAGCAGACTTCGCGCTTTACTGCAGATGCCGCCCATGAATTAAAAACGCCGCTCACCGTTCTCAGAGGCAAACTTGAGCAGGCTGTGATAAACGAAGACCCGTCACAAGTTGATCTTAATGCCATTTTAGATGAAGTCGGTCATCTATCGGCAATCACACGTAAACTGCTGCTTCTTTCACAGGCCGATTCCGGCTCTATGGCACTTCACCTTGAAGCGATAAACATTACTGATTTGTTAGACGAACTGACCGCCGACATGGAGCTAGTGTCGGAAGAGTTAGTTTTGCATTGTTCAATTGAGCGAGAGTTAAATCTAAAAGGTGATATCGTTCTTCTGAGGCAACTTTTCAATAATCTGCTTACTAATGCGATGCGTTATAGTCTTCAGGATAAAGGCATCATCATTAAGGCAAACCGAAGTGAATCTGGTCTGGAAGTACTAATCAGTAACTTTTGCCAACCGATGTCGGAAGAGGTTAGAGAGCATCTGTTCGAGCGTTTTTATCGTGGTGAACTGGAACATATCCAAGGCATATCCGGCAGCGGACTGGGGCTAAGTCTGGCCCGTGAAATCGCCCGCGCCCATGGTGGAGAACTTACTCTGGAACCCAGCCAGAAAGATGTTGTAACCATGCGGTTATACCTGCCCTAGCAAATCTGAATTTGTTGTATGTTGAAACTCATTTTTTGCCCCTTTATGAGTCAGTAAGATATCAGGCAGATAAATTTCGCCCCATACTTATCGGCATCGACTCGACGATTAAGTGCTTAGGTGTGGTGAAAGGAAACTCCCAAAAACTGGCACTTATTAACATTTCTAGCTAAAAATTACGTATGAATAATCATGCAGGCTTACTTGTGTGAATACGTCGCGGTGGAAGAAGCTAGTTAGGGGGTTAACTCTAATGCATTTATCAATCGTTCCCACAAATGAAACATGCTCCATATCAAGCACTCTCCTATGATTAACTTAGTTGGCCTAAATACAAGGAGAAGTAGATTAATGATATTGCACCAAGAGAAATTTAAAGCGTATATTCATGACATCGGTGTAGGCTCTCATGACAAGGTGGCCGATTCAGTTGCATCTTACCTATCATATCTTAACGGAGTTTCAAAACACCTGAACGAAAGTATTTCTCCGAAATTGCTCTCAACCTCCAAAGACGTATTGATATTAAAGTTAAGATTAGAAGATTCAACAAATCTTTCAAAAAGCACTATCTCGAATTATGTTACCGCAATGAATCGGTATATTGAGATGGTTGATGTGTACGAGTTGAAATAATTGGCACTATATTAATTACTAACTCCGATTAACCTTCAACTATGCTTTCTATGTGAAAATCAGTGAATATACTTACCTTCACCGCCTTTCATTCATGGACTTTTAGAAAAGTAATTTCTTTCTATCAGAATACGGAGCAAACATGAAATATCTAACTATTTTGATGTGTACCATGGCATTAGTCGGCTGTGGTACTCAATACACACAGACATACACTCCAGCGACAAAAGCATATTCTCCACCAGTTGTATGGACTCTGGCTAGTGCTACAGAGGATGAAATACTAGCCCTCAAGCAACAGGTTACCGATGCTCTAAAGGATCCAGAAAGCGCTCGGTTTGGGGAGTTTTGGGCACTAGAAGGCTCTAATGGTAAAAGAACAGTATGTGGTTATGTGAATGCTAAGAACAGCTTCGGAGGGTATGGGGGAAATAAAATGGTCACTACGTTGGGAGATTCTGTGGTAATTCAAGGAGGACAATTTCTTGGCGACTTGTTACCGCGTATATGTACACCTCGTACAGTTGAATAATCAAAAGATAAAAGCAACCTTGATCTTAACCCTTTCACTAATGGCACTGTTTGGTGTAGTGCCTTTCTTCAACTGGACTACCCAAACTTTCTTAGACAAATATCTCCTATTCCATGGCTCTTTGCTCGTTGTACAACGCTAATAAGATCGGGATTGGATTTATCTATGGAGTAGTAACTATTATACGTACAGGCGCAAAAGTGTTAACAAAACTGTTGTGCTTTGCATGTTTCACTGAAAATACTGAATAAAGCGAATTCGATACCACTGTTTGGGGGTGCAAGCTTCTGTCCAATTTCTTTCATCTCAGCCACCACAGGAAGCGGTGGCTGATTGCCTTTTGAAATACCAAAATTAATCCGCAGGTAGATTTCGTCCGCTAGGTCTGTGGCGTTTATCCAGAAGTAACTCACTTTATGTTTGTATGAAACTTCATTCCTCTTCTGTAGCAATCATTAAATGACAGCATTGTCATCCATAGCTGACTCCTAATCGATAGACTTAAGGTAACTCATTAGATAGTTATCGATAAGGAGATTGGCTTATGAACGCCAATATCATGGTTCCCATTGCAGGCTTGATGCTGAGCGTTTCAGTGGCAACCAGAGCCAGTGAACCCCTGACACTGACCAGTGCCGCTTTTACTGATGGCGGTGTATACCCGGTTCAGTTTACCTGTGAAGGTGAAGGTATTTCCCCACCTTTAAGCTGGAGTGGTATACCTGACGGAGCTCAGTCATTGGTTGTCATTATGGATCATAAGCCAGATCCGAAACCAAAGCCGGAGGACAGAAAAGAACAAAAGCCTGAGCCTGAAGCTAATACAGAAAGCACACCCCCACCTCCGCCACCCCCACCACCAAAATCAAAAGGGAAAGGGCCGGAAGGCATCCACTGGTACTGGACTATGTACAACATACCTGTGGAGATATCTGGTACGTCAATCGGGAAATCTGTCGGCACACTTGGCAGTAATGGTGTTAACCATCAAAACGAATATGCCCCGCCCTGTTCGAGAGGCCCCGGACCGAAAGACTATACCTTTCATCTCTATGCACTCTCAAAGCCTTTGGAACTGGTGCAATCAAACCATATTTCAGAGGCCACTCTACGGGAAAACATGCGTGATTTGGTATTGGAATCTGACTCACTAACGGTCAGCTTCGAAAGAAAACAGAGAGTCTCAAATGAAAAAAAGCAGTAAATATGCATTGGTAGCTTGCCTTCTTATTGGTGGTGCCACTGCCGGGCTTGGTTACAAATCCACTTTTGCTCAGCAGGAGCATCACCAACTGACTACCGACTTTGTTAAGCGTGGCAACGTCGAAAGCGTTGTGCTGACAAACGGCGTGTTATATCCATCAAAGCTGGTCAGTGTCGGCGCTCAGGTTTCAGGGCTGATAGAAAAAATGGATGTTCAGTTGGGTGACGAAATCAAGCAAGGCGACTTGATTGCACAAATCGACAATCTGGCACAACAAAATACCCTGAAGGAAGCAGAGGCCTCTCTCAAGAGTATTAACGCTCAATACCGGGCAAAGCAGGCTCAGATTAAAGGAGCCTTGTCCGAATTTAAACGTAAGAAAAAGATGCTGACAGACGGTGCCACCTCGCAATCGGAATACGATACAGCGGAGTCAACACTGGCCGTTTACCGCGCCGAACTGGAACAGTTAATCGCTGAAAAGGAAAAATCACTTATCAGTGTGGATGACGCCAAGCTCGATCTCGGTTACACAAGCATCAGTTCGCCCATTGATGGCACTGTGATTTATGTGTCGGTAGAAGAAGGCCAGACAGTAAATAACAACCAGGGTACACCAAGCATTATTGAGTTGGCGCAACTGGATGTGATGACCGTAAAGGCGCAGGTTTCGGAAGCTGACATTATTAACATCAGAGCCGGTCAGGAAGTCTATTTCACGATTTTGGGCTCAACCGGAAAGAAATTCCGTGGTGCCTTACGTGCGATTGAACCGGGCCCTACATTACTTACCGGTGACGACAGTGATCTGAAGATTGGCGATGATGAAGCGGTTTACTACAACGCACTGTTTGATGTAGATAATCCGGATAAGTTGCTGCGCATCGGGATGACCGCGCAGGTATCAATTGTTCTGGAAAGTGCAGAAAATGCACTGCTTGTTCCTTCGCAGATACTGGTTCAGAAACCCGGCCCAACTTCCGCGTATCAGGTTCCTGTAAGAAGTGGCGACCAGGTTGAGTACCGTGATGTAGAAGTTGGGATCAACAACAAAATATATGCCCAGATACTATCTGGTTTAAATGAAGGCGACGAAATTGTTCTCAGTCAGTCTGCTGATATAGAGGTGTCAGGATCCGGCTTTTCCTTAAGCGGGTCAGGCAGAGTGCCGGGACAAGGCGGGCGGGGGCCGGGGGGACCTGGACCAGCACAAGGTATGAGGTAACAGCATGAGTGAAACACTGTTGAGAGTCGAAGGCGTCAGCCGGACATTTGCCGCCGGGGAGCAGGAGCTAACTGTTCTCAAAGGTATCGACCTTGAAATTCACCGTGGCGAACTGGTTGCCATTATTGGTGCATCCGGCTCTGGTAAATCTACTCTTATGAACATCCTTGGCTGTCTGGATAAGCCAAGTAGCGGCCGTTATTTCATCAATGGGCAAAATACTTCTTCTATGAGCGAAGATGAGCTTGCAGCACTAAGGCGCGAGCACTTCGGATTTATCTTCCAGCGTTACCATCTGCTGGGCGATTTAACCGCCGTGGGGAATGTGGAAATTCCGGCCTTGTATGCCAATGAAGGCAAATATTCCAGACAGGAAAAAGCAACAAAGTTGCTTACCCGTCTTGGTCTGGAAGACCGTTTAGATCATAAGCCAAGCCAGCTTAGTGGCGGACAACAGCAACGAGTCAGTGTTGCCAGAGCGCTTGTTAATGGCGGTGATGTTATTCTTGCTGACGAGCCGACAGGCGCACTGGATAGTCACAGCGGCGATGAGATGATGAAGCTGATTCAGGAACTTCATCAGGACGGTCACACTATTATTCTGGTAACGCATGATCCTCATGTCGCTGGCTTTGCTGACCGCATCATAGAGGTCAAAGATGGCGAAATTATCGGTGATAAGAAAAACTGTGCTAAGAACAGTTGTCATTCGGTAACTGATCTCAGAAGATCGACAGAAGAACAAAATACCGGGCGCAGAATTAACTGGAACCGCTATTTTGAAGCCCTGAAGATGGCATTACTTGCCATGTCTAATCACCGCTTGCGTACGTTTCTGACCATGCTTGGCATCATAATTGGTATTGCCTCAGTGGTATCCGTTGTCGCGCTTGGTACAGGATCGCAGCAATCGATTCTGGACAATATCGCTTCAATGGGAACCAACACCATTGAGATAAAACCCGGAACCGGTCGTGGAGACCGTCGCTCCGGCCGGGTTCGCTCACTGACAGCCGAAGACGCCAACGCGCTTAAAACACTGCCTTTTGTCGATAGTGTGACGCCAACAGTCCGGGCCAATGTCGCTATCCGTTATGCCAGTGAAACTGTGTCTGGCTCGGTTCAGGGGGTCGGTACTGAGTATTTTCGGGTTCGGGGCTACACGCTCGCCGAAGGGCAATACTTTGACGAGGACAGTGTTGATGCACTGGAACAGGTTGCGATTATTGATGCAAATACCAGGGAAGAGCTTTTTTCTGACGGAGAGGCATTAGGTCGCGTCATTTTCCTTGGTCGCCTTCCCGTAAGAGTTATAGGGGTAACAGAGCCGATTGAAAGTGTGTCGGATAACAGCGAAGAGCTGAATATCTGGCTGCCTTACACCACGGTATCCGGGCGTATATTCAGGCAAAACTACGTGAGCGATATAACGGTAAGAATCGATGACAATGTCTCCAGTGATGCCGCAGAGCAGGGAATTATCAGCCTGCTTACCATGCGTCACGGCATAGTGGATTTTTTTACCATTAATACCGATACCGTGCGTAAAAGCATAGAGAAAACCTCCGAGACCATGACACTGCTTATCTCTGCCATCGCCTTTATCTCTCTGGTCGTTGGCGGGATCGGCGTGATGAATATCATGCTTGTTTCGGTAACAGAAAGAACGCGGGAGATCGGCATTCGTATGGCTGTCGGTGCCAGACAGACAGATATTATGCGTCAGTTTTTGATTGAGGCGGTTCTGGTCTGTTTTTGTGGCGGGGCGATGGGCATCGCTCTCGCTTATTTTGTCGGCATGGTTTTTACCTACACCAATGCTGAGTTTCAGATGATCTACTCTGTATCTTCAATTGTTGCAGCCTTTGCCTGCTCTACATTAATTGGTGTTCTGTTTGGCTACCTTCCTGCCCGTAATGCCGCAAAGTTAAACCCTGTTGATGCGCTCTCCAGAGATTAGGGTAAGGAACCTATTATGAAAACAAAATTAAACCCGTCTATTGCATTGATACTCTGCACGGGATCGTTGGCCGGGTGCAGCACTATGCGCAGCGACTTTGTGCAGCCTGAGTTAGCAATTCCGCAAAGCTGGTCCCAATCATTACAAGAAGTATCACAACAAGTGGCAAGCAACAGTGTTGAGCAGCCGGATAAATGGTGGTCGTTATTTGAAGATCCACAGCTAGATGCCCTGATAGAGCAGGTATTACAGTCAAATAGTGATTTGGCTAAAGCAACGCTGACTCTGAAAAAAGCAAGGCTGGAAGCCGGACTGAGTGAAAACAATAAAGTGCCTGAGCTTAGCTTTTCACACGCTTCCTCGTATGAATACGACATTGATGATGATTCTTCAGATACCAGCTTTAGCTCCAGCTTATCCCTCAGCTATGAGCTGGACTTATGGGGACGCGTCGATGCGGCCGCTGATGCAAGCGACTGGAACGCGAGAGCCAGTTATGAAGACAGAGAAAGCACGGCACAAAGTCTGGCTGTGACGGCTGCAACACTCTATTGGAAGCTGGGTTATCTTAATCAGATGATTTCACTGACTGAGGAAAACATTGCAGGCACGGAAAAGGTTGCCATGCTAACAAGACGCAAATTCGATAACGGCTCTGCAACCCGTTTAGAGGTACTGGAGTCAACTCAGACTCTATATGGTCAGCAGGTACAGCTCAGTCAGTTGCAGCAAGAGCTGTCAGAGACGCAAAATTCAATTTCGATGCTGCTAAATCAGCCATTGCAGGAAACAGACTTAATCATAGAGCAACTATCCGTGCTGCCAGTGCCCGAAATCGCACCGGGGATACCTTCAGAGCTTTTACTTCGCAGACCGGATATAAAAGCCTCCCTGTATACGCTGAAGTCATCGCTGGCGACAAAAGATAGGGTAGAGGCCGGCTATATGCCAACATTAACGCTAACCGGTTCACTGAGTACTTCTTCATCGGGCTTACTGGAACTGCTGGAAAACCCGGTAGCCAAACTGGGAAGCGGAATTGTTTTACCTTTTCTGGAATGGAAAGAGATGGAGCTGAACAAAAATATTTCCGAACTAGATTATCAAATGGCGGTATTAGATTACAGGGACACTGTATATGAGGCTCTGGAGGAGGTTGCGAATTTGCTTACGGCAAAACAGCATTACCATTACAAAGGTGGGATTTACAAAGATCAGTACTCCAATGCGCAAGAGATTGAAGCGATATACTCCAGCAGGTATAAGTACGGTGCCAGTGACATGATTGACTGGATCAAAGCGATGGAATCAAGGCGCAGTATCGAATCGTCCTTCCTGGAAAACAGATATAACCAGTTTGTGATACAGGCAAAACTTTATCAGTCGCTTGGGGGTGGTGATATCGTACCTGGGACTTAGAGACAAATCAGGAATATATAGAACCTATAAACAAAGACTATAACCAATTAATTGCCGGGTCTTTATCATAAGCCGCATGCCAGCCCAGGTAGAGTGCAGACAAAAAGATTCTTATTGTTTGGACTGGCGCACTTATGAACCATAGGTCAGTAACTTTGCCACTATATTTTCTAATATATCCACACAACAAGGGACGAAGAGACGTATGAAAAAAACGTTATTACTACCTGTATTAATAGTACTCCCGGTAGTCTCTTGGGCTGATTTACGAATATTCCCGGAAATAATAGAAATCGGGGTAACACAAGGGAGTAGTAATCCACTATTTGATGCTTTACCACCAGAGCCAGGAACGGAGAATAATACTACGCTTGCCGGGGTAGACTTTGATAATGATGGCGTTCGGGATGATATACAAAGGGCAATTACCTTTGAATATGCAGAGCAAGAAGCGACACGGTTAGCATTGTTAGATAGTGCACGCCTGCTTCAATCTATTCTGATTGATTCAGATGAAGTGGAAAAGTCTAGAGTTCACAGTGTGGAGTTTGTTCGGGTAAATGAATGCTTATGGTTTATTGAAGATGAAACTCAGCCTGATTCTAACCTTTTCAAATCACTAATAGCTGCGCAAATGAACACGCTTGAACGTTCTGAAGCTTATATTCAATATCAAAGGAATATAAGTGGAGAAATATTCAATCTACGAGATGAGCGCCGTTGGAGAGCATCATGTTCTTTTGATGCAGAATCAATTTTAGGGCTTGAAGCGTTAGATTAGAGTATGAATAGTTATGCAGGACTCTCGTTCCCATGGTCCTCCGTGGGAATGTATATGGACTCCCCCTGTAACACAAGTGGTTTAAGATAATAAGAGTTTATGCAAGTGCACGTATATTCGGTTTCATCATGGGGCGCTACCCCGAACCTTTATGGCTAAATCCACTAACAAGGCTTCTAATCGCAGTCCAGGCATTTATTGCCTCATTCCCACACAGAGTTTGCCTTGTGTGCTGTGCTAACACTTTATCTTAATTACTTGCTATTACGCTGGTTTGTCGTTTGCTCCAAATTCAGCTTTACCTTATTTCAGTTAAGCTAACTTAAGCTGGTAAGGCTGTTTTGATTTCAATATGGCACACGCCATCCTGACTATCTTATTCGCTAGAGCAATAACGACTTTATTCACATGGTTTCTCTCTAACAGAGAGCGTATCCACTGACTAAGTGGATCAGTTTTATCTTTGACATGACTAACTACAGCTCGGGCACCATGAACGACAAGAGCTCTGAGATAACGATCTCCTCGCTTAGTAATGCCAAGGTTGATATTTCTACCTCCACTTCCTGTATGAGCAGGCACTAATCCAATGCTTGCGCTTGCATCCCTACCACACTTATAAGCCGATGCATTTCCTAACCTGGCATACAAAGCACTGCCTGAAATCCATGAAATACCCGGTAACGAGGCTAAAAGCTTACAATCTTCATTTTGTTTTGCCTGATTGGTAAGAGCTTGAGTGGCATCATCAATTTGGGTATCAAGCGCGAGCAACTGTTCTTTAAGATTATTTAGAATAAACCGAGCAGCATGGGTTAATTCATTTTCAGCATTTTCCAACTCAAACGGTAGCTGTTTTCTGAGCGAATTGATTCCTATGGGAAATTTGATGCCATATTCCATCGCAAGCCCCCGGATACGGTTAGCAAGCTGTGTTCGTTGCTTAATATAACCTTCCCGCAGTCTTAGTAAGCAGGCAAGATCTTGCTGTTCAACAGTTTTAACCGGAACGAAATGAATATCTGTCCGCTGACTGGCTTCATAAATAGCCAAAGCATCATTGGGATCATTTTTATTTCCCGAGCGATACTTAGCGGCGATCTGAGCAGGCACGAGTAAGACTTGATGTCCTGCCTGCTGGAACTTTCGACCCCAATAATGAGCCGTTGCACAAGCTTCCATACAAATAACAGCTTTGGGGTGCTTAGCCACCATTGAAATTAACTTTGATTGAGATACTTTTTGATTAGATGAAAGCTTTCCGTGCTTATTAATTATCGCAACTTGAATAACAGTCTTAGCAAGGTCGATAGAAATAGTGATATTCTTGTTCATGGCATGGGCTCCTTTTTAGTTGACACTCTTACCTTAGCCGATATTTTCGACGAAGGTGAGGGAGTCCATGCCATTGCATATCAGACGTAAAGTTACCAGCCGAGGTATAAATTGTATTAGTTCAGACTAGATCTGACAGCACGACGCTAACAACACGCTCCATATCTCGCGAAAAGTCTTGCATCGAGCGACTCTTAAGCAAAATCCCTTTAGATGCAATATTTAAAGTAAAGGTTTGCTCCATTGCACAATCCATTGAGGATGTGACCCCTGAGGACACAAGAAACTCTGATAGTTTAAGCATCAGATCGCTTTCCCAATTGGTTTGTGACTCGTGCGCGAATTGCATGCCGGCTTCCAGCACAGAGGCTCCATGAGGAGTGGTGCTAAGTATTGGAACAAGCGCACCAGACCAGGACTCAAAAAACACTAATATCGTTTGCTTTGGGTCTTTCGTATCGCAGGTCTTAAGGACACCCAAAGAAGATTCAAAAAGCTCTTCTGTAAAAGTCTTTAACACCCACTCAAGTACGCCTTGTTTCGATCCAAATCGTTTATGAAGTGCCTGTCTTGATACTCCGGCCACCTGAGCCAAGTCGGCAACGGATGTTTTTTGAATACCGTGTTGAGCAAATGTCATCAGCATTTCTGTTGAGCTCATATTTCCTCCCGGTTCACGAAATACATTTCAAATTTCAAACCATAAGATTTTGTCATAATTGCCGCGTATGTCAATTATTTGGTTTACGTTGATGCAGAATAAATTAACTTAAAGGTTGTCATAAAGCATCATCGAGACAACCTTAAGGTTGACTTGAAGCTGGTTTTGTGACAACTTAATACGAGCGATACAGCAGACACGTATCTAATGAGGATTTCAGCGATGACAAATAAGACGATTGTTAATTCGGGCTTTAACACCTGGAGTGTTGACCAACTTCCGGATCTTACGGGCAAGACTTATCTGATTACTGGTGGTAATGCTGGTTTAGGTTTTGAAGCTGCGAAATATCTTGGTGCAAAAGGTGCTAATTTAGTCTTAGCCTGCCGATCATTAGATAAAGCGAGCCTGGCGAGTTCTGAGTTGAAACAAATGATAGAAGGTGAGGTTGAAATCCTAGAGTTAGATTTAAGTGACCTCGCATCTGTCAGACGTGCAGCGGAAGAAGCTCATCAACGTTTCCAACGGTTAGATGGGTTGATAAATAATGCCGGCATCATGCAGTGTCCGAAACAAAAGACCAAAGATGGCTTTGAAATGCAGGTCGGTACGAATCATTTAGGTCACTTTTTATTCTCCGGATTGATGCTGGATTTAGTCGAGGCAGGTAATGGCAGATTCGTGACGTTGACCAGTCTTGCTAATCGAGTGGATGGCTTGATGCTGGATGATTACATGTCTGACAAGAGTTACTCACCAAACGGAGCCTATGTAAAATCCAAAATCTCAAACCTAATGTTTGCTTTAGAACTGGATCGTCGCCTCAAAGAGTCCGGCAGTTCAGCTATTTCAATTGCGTGTCATCCAGGTTACTCCAACACCAACTTACAAAATGCGGGGCCGGCAGGTTTACTTAATGCAATCTATAAGGTGGTGAATCCACTATTTGCACAACCTCCTGCGCAAGGAGCACTACCTACGGTGTTGGCTGCAGCAGGTAAAGAGGCGTTACGCGGGGCGTATTATGGGCCACAGAAGCTGTGGGAAATGCGAGGTCCTGTGGGTGACGCCCAAGTTGGTGCACATATTTTGGTTGAGGACACTAGAAAGCGCCTTTGGGAAAAAAGTGAAGAGCTGGTTAATTTCAAGTGGAGTTTTCAAGGTAAAACTGTTGCTTAGAATGGTCAAAGCTATTTGAAGCAACATTATTTTTTCACCATCAGTATAGATGTATAAGGTAGATATCATTGATTAGATTAGCATTTGTAGCCGATAAAAATGACACGGTTGGTTGTACAAAACCCGAGGATAGAGCGCTAAGAGCAAGCCAATGGCCTAAAGGCCTTATTGCTGAAGTTGAAAAAATGTTCTTTGGTGAAAATGCAATTGTTGGCAGCGTTACTTATGACCACAACATAGAGTTGTTTTCCCAATTAGATCCAGGCGAAAAAGAGCTGCTTGTTCTGACCAGAAATGAAGACTTCGATTTACGGGGTAACGCTAAAGCAACCGTTGTGACGGATTATATGCAGGTGGTGGATAAGTATAAGAGTTCTGAAGAAATACTTATTGTTGGTGGAGGAGCGGTAGTCTGGGAGCTGTTTTTACCTTATGCCGATGAAATTGTTATCGCTTGTACTGATAAACCTCTCGCTGGTGATATTCGGTTTAGCTCATGGAGAGATGTTCCTATGGTAGAGGAACGCCGGGTGTCATGGGAAGGAGGGACTACCTACTACTTGAGTTTTGAGTAACACATTGTATTAAACAAGAGAATAGTATTCTCAGGAAGAACAAGTAAAACCCACTAAATTATGACAGAGCTTAAATATAAATTTAACGGTGTTGATGGCATATTGACTATAACCTCATCCGAATTGGCAAAAAAATTTAACCATTGGTATCAAAGTGGGGATATTTCTGCACTTTCCAAAAAACTAATGCAGATCGCAGGGCAACCGCATGAGTGCTCAGCTTTTCGCCACCTGACTAAAACCTGCATTTAAAACGGTTTCCAGCATTGATGTATTCATCATGCATCGCTTTTGTTTTCCAACAATGCTCACCTTTGTCGGTTCAGCACGAAGCATATTCAGGCTCATATGACGCAGACAAGATAAGTTTTCTGCACCATGATCTTTATATATCTGGCAGGCGTCTTCACCCATACTGACATCAAGAACCCAATGCATGGACTCTATGCCCCAATGCTCTCTTACCGCTGCTAAGGCTTGCTCTGCGCTAAGAGCCTTGGAACTGATGTAGTAACGATATTCAAGGTCAACCGCTTTTCCTTTTTCAAGGCGGAAGTTCTCAACCATTACGATACTTTTCAGGCCTTTCCAGCGTGAGAAATTACCTCCAAGATCTTTGCTGTCAAAGACATAACATTGACGAGATTCAATACGTCCGTGTCCATTTTCTAAGGAGATTGTCTCTGGCATATTAGCCCGCTGAGCTGAAAAGGCATTTTCCACTGCTTTTCGGAGTTTCCCTTGATTACTTTTTACTGCAAGTAAGTAATCTCCACCTTTGTCTACAATGGCTTTGGCTATTTTGGTCTGGCATGCCATTGCATCAATCGTGACTAAAGCTCCTTTGATATCAAGCATTTCTATCAGCTCTGGGATCGCTGTTATCTCATTGCTTTTTTGATCGGTTTTGAGCTGTCCAAGCACCAATTTATTTGAGGAAGCATACGCACTAATCATATGGATGGTGCTGGCTCTATCTTCGCGGTTGTATGATCCACGAAGCGTTTTTCCGTCAATAGCTACCACTTGACCTTCTGTCAGCGTGTGTACCGATGACATCCAATTGACGAAACATTCATGAAACTGTTCAGGTTCAATAGTGGAGATAATTCGAGCGATGGTATCGTCGGCGGGAATACCTTCTATAAACAATCCATTACGTTTAAACCAGTCATGATGCCCAAGAATGTATTCTCGAATATCAAACCAACCTTTAGCACCTGCTATTACCGCACACAATGAGCCAAACAGGACATCAAATAGGCAATAAGTAACTTTTGCACTCTGACGTTGGTCGGTTATTGGTTGAAAATGTTCTTTGAAGTGGTCAATGTGCATGGTGTTCTCCCTAAAAGGAGAGTATATGATCACAGCTAGATGTGATCGTCAAATCGATCTTACTTTTTGCTTAAAAAATACTCACGATCTCACCCTGATGCAGATCGTGTGTCCCAACAAGCAACTGGAAGGAACTACAGCCCCATCTGTTTTATCCGATATTTTTATATCAGTACAGGGAATGCGTTATAAAAGAGTCTTTTAGATAATTAAAAACGTGATTTATAACACGGCTTGGGACTGTTCCCATTGCATCTGGTGTTGTTCTGGAGAATAATGTCAGTCTTATTTTAGGAAAACTAACCTGATACAAAAGAGCAATAATGAGTATTAATCATCAAGTCAATAGAAAAATAAATGAAGATGGAAAGATATCAAAGACTGAAACAATTAATAATGGAGATTTGGATAGAGTAACTAAGATAGCACAAGAAGCGGTTAGTGAACTTTATAAAAATCGATGTTGCTATCTCGTTTTTTTAAAGGGTAAGGAGGTTTAACTTTTTGATTAGGTTATTAGTATAAACAACAATAAGACTAAAACCTTAAATATAACTCAATAAAGAACGTTATCTCCCCGTTAGCGCTTTTTTGGGTTCTTGTGTTATTTTAGTGTGTTCTTATTATTCGCCAGGACAGAAACTGATTTTAATAGGTCAAGTCTGTTAGATTGTTCAGAAGCAGTATAGCCTCAATAAACTAATTTGATATTCCAATGTCCTGCTAATTTCAGTTTTATCATTGATCGCGTGTGCTACGTAGTAGTCACATGTGGTTTTCTTATTTCTAAATATTAGATGTTCTGAAAAAAGGATTTACAATGAGGCATAAGCTTTCTGCGCTGGTATTGGCAACAATACCACTTGTCACTTTATTGTCTGGGTGTGGGGGAGATGAAAATAATACAAGTAGTTCTTCATCAAACCGACTGGAAGTTACAGCAATTGACGGTTATTTGCGTAATGCTGAAATATGGTTGGATGTGAACGGGAATAACGAAAAAGATATTGCAGAGCCTTCTGCTATATCCGGGGAACACGGGCGTGCTGTATTGGATATTTCCAATGTGAGCGGCGATATTTCTGCGTATTCCCTAATGGTTCAAACTGTTGCCGGGCAGACAATCGATGAAGATAATCCGGATGTTCCATTAGCTGCGGGTTATTTAATGTCAGCTCCTCCCGGGTATAAGGTTATTACTCCTCTAACGACAATAGTAAAACTTAAAATGGAGGAAGAGGGTAAAACAGAGGCTGAGGCTATTGAAGAGGTTAATCAATCAATTGCCCAGAGCCAAATTGATCTATCTGCAGACTATGTGGCAAGCGGTAATACTTTGCTTGCTAATAGTGCCAGGGCATTGGTTAATCTATTGCCCAAAAACATTACGGAGATGGAAGATAGCCAGAAACTGGAAAAACTGGTTCACGGGGCTGAAGTGCTTGGGGATGAGGTTCGGCGCCAACAATCTGCAGGTCAGGAAGCATCGTTGGATAATCTCGTTTTATCCGATAATGATGATATGCCAAGGTTGATTAGTGATCAGGATGGAGATGGTATTGAAGACATACTTGATGCTTTTCCAGATGACAGGTTGGAAAGTCAGGACAGTGATAACGACGGAATTGGCAACAACAGTGATGAAGACGATGATAACGATGGCTGGTCGGATGCGGATGAGGTCCGTCTTAAGACAGATGCGCTGAAATCGGACTCTAAGCCCGCAGATTTAGATAGCGACCATATTGCCGATAGTGAAGATGATGATCGTGACGGCGACAATGTCGCCAACGAAAAAGATCTTTTTCCAGACAACAAGGCTGAATGGCTGGATACCGATGGAGACGGTACCGGTGATAACGCCGATACCGATGACGATAACGATAGCGTACCTGACATCTCAGATATCTTCCCGTACGATCCTAAGGAATCGGCTGATACTGATGGGGATGGTACTGGTGATAATGCGGATACGGATGATGATAACGATGGTCATCTCGATGCCGAAGATGAGTTCCCACTGGATAAGGAGAAATACAGTAGTAAGAACGATACCGATGGTGATGGTGTAACCGACGATATTGATGCTTTCCCGCTGGACCGCTTTGAAACCAAAGATAACAATAAAGACGGCTGGGGTGATTTTGCTTCCAGTGACGATGATGGTGATGGTACACCGGACTCTCTGGATGCAACACCGCAGGGAGAAGGCTCAGCAGGAGTAGCCTCCGCTTCGGTCAATCTGGCAGTTGATGGTGCTTCCGCGCACTGGCTGAATCTGGACCAGTTTGTCTACAACGGTGCCGATGGTGCAACCAGAAACGAACTATGGGTAGGCAAAGCTAATGGTGAACTGGATTTTAGTGATAAATCTCAGTTTGACTTCTATGCCCTGACATACCGCAATAAGGTTGATGACGGGCGTGTACCGCACCTGACAGGTCGTGATGAGTACAGTATAGGTTTGACGGCTGAAGAGGTGAAGAGCCTGTTGAAGCAGCGTCTTTATGCAGTGGCGGTGGCAGACAACGGCGAAGCCGTAGCGGCAACCAAAGTACAGACGCCTTTCCTGATTGACAGCTTATTTACTGTTGGTGACAACGATGCCGACGAGGCGAAGCAGGGGGCATGGCTGGAAGACGGCAAGGCTGAGTTCCGTCTGTGGGCTCCGACTGCCCTGAAGGTTGAACTCTATTTGTACGACGAAAACAAGCGTCCGCTGGATAATGCGCCACTTTCGATGACAGAAGATGCCGTCAGCGGTATTTGGTCCTACACCGGCGATGCGTCACTGGAAAACAGTTTTTACCGTTACCGTGTTCAGGCTTACCACCCTGCAACCGATCGTATCGAATGGATGATGACCACTGACCCCTACTCGGTATCACTGAGTACTGCCAGCCGTTACAGTCAACTTGTTGACCTGAATGGTGAAGCGAGTAAACCGGAAGGCTGGGACAGTCAGACTGTTACGCCGCAGAACAAACCGGAAGATAACATTATTTATGAGCTGCATATCCGTGATTTCAGTGGTTCTGATACTGTGGGTACTAAAGCCTATAACGGTGGTTATCTGGCATTTACTGAGAAGGAGCGCGACAGTGTTAAACAACTGCAGTCGCTGCGGGATGCTGGTTTAAGCACCATTCACCTGTTGCCGAGCTATGATATTTCGACTATCCCGGAAGAGGCTGAGCGCCGCCTGGATATGACTGATGACGCTGCCAAGCTATGTAATGCTGATACAGGTATCGCACCGAACGCTCCACTATGTGATATCGCTAAGACAGGCATTATCTCAGATATCCTGAACGGGATGGATCCGTCCAGCAGTAAAGCCCAGGAAGTGCTGGCAGATGTTCGCCTGCGTGACGGTTTTAACTGGGGTTACGACCCTTACCATTACAACGCACCGGAAGGCAGCTACGCATCAGAAAGCGATGGTCTGAGCCGTATTAAAGAGTATCGCTCTATGGTGAAGTCATTGCACGATATGGGCTTCCGCGTGGTGCAGGATGTGGTATTTAACCACACCAGTGCCTCGGGTCTGTATAACAACTCAGTGCTGGATAAAGTGGTTCCTGGCTATTATTACCGCCGCAACCCGGATAACGGCTATGTAGAGAGATCCACCTGCTGTGATAATACTGCTTCCGAACATCGTATGTTTGAGAAGTTCGTTGCCAACAGCCTGGTGATGTGGGCAGAGAACTACAAGATAGACGGTTTCCGTTTTGACCTTATGGGTCACCTGATGAAGTCGAGTATGGTCAAGGCCTATGACGCGGTGAAAGCGGTTGACGAAGACAGCTGGATCTACGGCGAAGGCTGGGACTTTGGTGAAGTGTATAAAAATGCCCGTGGTATTAACTCTTCCCAGTGGAATATGGCTGGTACAGGTATTGGAACCTATAACGACAGGATGCGTGATGCAGTACGTGGTGATCACTCGGATCCGATGAATACGAATCCTGGTTATGCCAATGCCGGTTATCGTTTCAGCGGGATGGAAGATAAGATGAACTTAATCCGTCTGGGGATGACGGGTAACTTGCAGAGCTACCTGATTCCTCTGGCCGGAAATAAGGGGGCCTTATCTGCAGGTAGTGCCTATATGTTCGGAGAGCATGGCGCAGGCTACGCCGCCGATCCGCAGGAAGCCGTAAACTATGTTTCCAAGCACGATAACCAGACTCTGTGGGACATCATCCAGTACAAAGCGTCAGATAATGTAAGTGCCAGAGACCGGGCGCGGATGCAGATCATCGGTTTGTCGACCGTGATGCTGGGGCAGGGGGTTCCGTTCCTGCATATGGGCTCAGAGTTGCTGCGTTCCAAATCCATGGAGCGCGACAGTTACGACTCCGGTGACTGGTATAACCGCGTTGACTTTAGCAAACAGAGCAACAACTGGAATGTTGGCCTGCCGCGTCAGGATAAAGATGGTGGTAACTGGAATCGCATCAGACAGGTGATCGGTAATGACAATACTGCGGCAAACGCAGAAGATATTATCTGGACGGATGCACGCTTTAAGGAGTTACTGAAGATCCGTTCCGCAAGTGAATTGTTGCGTCTGGGCACCAGTGAGGAAATTAAAGAGCGCTTGCGCTTCCATGCGGTTTGGGATAATGCCAAGCCGGGTGTGATTGTTATGAGCATCGACGATGGCGTAGAGGCGGGTGCCGATCTGGATCCGAACTATGAAGCCCTGATCGTTGCTATTAATGCCAACCGCAATGAGCAACGGATTGCGATAGACAACGCCGAGCGCATGGAGCTGCATCCGGTGCAGGTCGCTGGTCATGGTGATTTCCTGCAGTATGCGAAGGTGGTCGAGGGTGAGCTGAAGATTCCTGGTATGACAGCTGCGGTATTTGTTATCCCTCAGAAAGGTAATGAGCAGGGTACAGGCATGAGTCAGCCTCAGCTCTACCTGCGCCAGCTAACGGATGATTGGGCAACATCTGAACCGCTAACCTATAAAGGCTCAGATAAGTATGAGGCTACCTTAGCACTAACTAAAGGTGATTCATTGACCTTTAAGCTGGCGAGTGGTGACTGGACACCGGCTTATGGTGCCAGCAGCCTGACTGCGGGTGAAGGCTCTATAGGTTGGAATACCGATAGTGATGACAACCTTAAGATTACGGCAGCAGCGACGGGTGATTATACCTTTGCTCTGGATCGTGCCGGTGCGACCCTGACCATTCAAGCTCCTGAGTCGGCAATTCCTCCTTATGGCAGTGAACAGATTTATCTGCGCGGTTCTCTGACCGATTGGGATGAGGGAAGCCAAATGGATTTTATCGGAGAAGGTATTTATCAGAGCAGTGTCTATCTGCGAGCCGGAGCCTATAACTTTAAACTGGCGTCTGATGACTGGAGCAAAGTTAAGTTGGGGTATGATGAGTTGCTGCAGGGCGTTGGTGAGCTGGAGCTGTTGGATGCAAACAACGACGGTCAAATTCAGATTAGCGTTACTCAAGCCGGTTTTTATCGCTTTAACCTGGATGCGAGCGACACCAATAATCCGGTGCTTACTATTATCTCTGAGACGTCTCCGGACAGTGAGTTGCTAACCGGCGACAATAATAGTGGCGTTATGATGCAGTACTTCCACTGGTATAACAGTGAGGCTGATAACCTGTGGGATAGGGTTGCTGATGAAGCATCTAACCTGGCAGATAAAGGGATTACAGCACTTTGGCTACCACCTGCTTACAAGGCGATGCCGGAAGATGATGGTTCGCTGGGTGTCGGTTATGCCACCTACGATCTATATGATCTTGGTGAGTTCCCGCAAAAGGGGGACGGACCTACCCGCTATGGTGATAAAGATCAGTATTTAGCTGCGATTGATAGTGCCCATAATGCGGGTATCAAGATTTATGCTGATGTCGTTCTGAATCATAAGTTTGGTGCGGATAGAACACATGATGTGCCAGCGGTTCGTGTTGACTGGAACGACCGATACAAGGAAAACGGCGACAAAACTGTTGCGGCATGGACTGAGTTTGACTTCCCTGGACGGGGAGACACCTACTCAGACTTTAAGTGGACTTGGTATCACTTTGATGGTGTTGACTACGATAACAACGACAAAGAGAAGAGTATCTTCAGGTTCCGGAGCACAGGCAAGGCCTGGGATTCTCAGGTAAGTGGTGAAAACGGTAACTATGACTTCCTGATGGGAGCTGATCTGGATATGGAGCATCCTGAGGTAGTTGAAGAGCTGAAGAAATGGGGTTCCTGGTATGTGAATTTTGCCAACCTGGACGGCTTCCGTCTGGATGCCATCAAGCATATCAAGCAGGACTTCTTCAATGACTGGCTGGACTCTGTGCGTAGGGATACGGACAAGGGACTGTTTACTGTCGGGGAATATTGGCAGTACGATCTTGGCGTCTTGCAGGATTACCTGAAAGGGACCGGCTATCGCATGTCGCTATTTGATGCACCGCTGCACCTGTATTTCCACCATGCCTCTATCGGTAACGGTAACTATGATATGGGAGGATTGTTGAACGGCACTCTGATGGGTAATAATCCGGCACATGCGGTAACTCTGGTGGAAAACCACGATACCCAGGAGCTGCAATCTTTGGCGTCTCCGGTAAAGGACTGGTTTAAGCCATTGGCTTACGCCTTTATTCTGCTGCGTGAAGAGGGATACCCTAATATCTTCTATGCGGACTATTATGGAGCGGAATACCATGATAAAGGGCAGACCATCAAGATGGCTTCCCATAAATGGATTATCGATAAACTCTTGGATGCACGGAAGAACTATGCCTACGGAGTGCAGCGTAGTTACATGGATCACAGAGATATTGTTGGCTGGACCCGTCAGGGTGATAATGCGCACCCTGAAGGCCTCGCTGTACTTATCTCTGATGGACCGGGCGGCAATAAAGAGATGGACATGGGGACAGATAATGCTAACGAGTGCTTTATCGATGTCACAGGTCACCACCTTACTCATGACAGAGTATGCACCGATGCTGAAGGTAAAGGTACCTTTAAGGTGAATGGCGGCAGTGTATCGGTTTGGGTTGGTGATAATTCTGAATCGCCAGCCGGTAATCTGGATAGCCTCTATTTCCGCGGGACGCCTAATCAATGGGGAATAACACCTATGACCAGGGTTGCTGACTATACCTGGGAATTAGAGGTTGAGTTTAGCGGCGAACAAGATGATGACGGAGAGCAGCGCTTTAGATTCACCGAGACAACCGGTTGGGAAAAAAGCGTGAGTGATAGCAATTCAGACGGCGTATTGGAATGGGAAACTGAAAATAATATCTTTACCGATATTGTCGGTCGCTATCTTATCCGGGTGAACACTCAGTCTATGCATTACGAGCTAATAGAAAAATAATGTAAGGATGTCACCTAAGGATAGGCGGGTAATACGTATTTTCTTAGGTTTCTGACAATATGTAATTAAATGGCCCCGGCTCAGCTGGGGCCATTTAATTGCTTGCAGATATTGTGAGAGTAGGAATGTTCTACAGTGCTGCGTTTTCCGCAACGCAAATATGCGCCTTCCTGCAAATCGCTTTAACCATTCCCTTAAAGATAAACAGGTGTGCCGGCATCATGGCATACCAGTAAAGCAGGCCGCGAAAACCCTGGGGGTGCCACCAGGCTCTGACATCCAGTACTCTGCAGTCGCCGTGGTCGCTGATTTTACACTCCAGCCTTCCCAGTCCGGGTGCTTTCAGGCCAAACAATAGGGACAAAAAGCGGTTTGATTCGCAGCGTATCACTTTCCATGAGTCGATATGATCACCCACTTTTAATCCCGGTCCGGGCGGACTGCGCCGGACCGGGACTCCGCCTCCCACAAAAATATCCAGCCATTCACGGGTACGCCACAGACCATTTGCAAAGAAATAACCCTCTTCTTTACTGCCGATGGTTTCAATTACCTTCCAGAGTTGCTCAGCAGTCAGTGTTGTGGTGATAGTTGCGCCTGCATTTTTCGGGTAGTAGCCATAACCGGGTTGCCAGCGGTTTAAGGCGGCAGGATCATAGCCCCAGACTTTACTGCGGATAAAGGTGCCTTCCTGCTTTATGGAACTCCTGACGGAATCCTCATAGGAAATCAGTGTCTGCGGGAAACGGTTTCTGATCTTCTGTGAGTCGGCGATATAGTCATGCTCCAGCCCCGCCAGCAATGCGCGGCCTATATTGGATGGTACCGATGTCACCATGCCCAGCCAGTAGGAGGCCATTTTAGGCGTCAGCAGGGGAGTGGACCATAACCGGAAGGGCTTATCGGTTGCCGAGCAGATAACGGCAAACTGCTCCCGGTAGCTGAGAATATCGGGCCCGCCAACTTCGTAATAGGAATGTTCCTGTGGGGAATCATCAATAAGAGACAGCAGGTAGTGGTTCAGGTTTTCCAGTGCAATGGGATTGGCTTTGGAGTCCACCCATTTAGGTGCAATAAGGATTGGCAGGTTATAGACGAAATCTTTCATAATTTCGAAGGCGGCTGATCCCGGACCGATAACAACGCCTGCCCTGAGTTCGGTTACCGGCACTTTTGACTGACGCAGTATCTCGCCGGTTTTCTTTCTAGCCAGAAGGTGGTCTGAATTGCCGGTCTGCGGCTGAATCGCACTGAGATAAATGACATGCTTAACACAACTGTCAGTCAGGGCGTGTTTGAAGTTGATGGCCAGGGATAGCTCATAATCAAGGAAGTCATGTCCATGTGCCATACCGTGAACGAGAAAGTAAACCAGATCATGGCCCTGAACGGCCTCACGGGTGGCCTCTTTTTCTGCCAGATCCAGATACTGATAGGTGAGGTTTTCATGGGGGACAACTCTGGCTTTTAAGTAGTCAACATTTCTTGAAGCGGCAGTCACCGTATGACCAAGCTCAAGCAGTTTTGGGATTAACTGAGAACCCACATAACCCGAGGCGCCTAATACCAGAATTTTCTTATACTTAGTCATAGGTAAATTGTCTCCTCCGAAGATGGCTTTTGTGGTCAGAAAGAGTAGAATGCAGAGTTCTCTTTTCCCCAGATCCCAGGGATTACCCGTATGAAAACTACCCTATCACATGTTTATCAGCATACGAAAGGCGACTTTCTTCGCCGTTTGATCGCTATCGCTATGCCAATTGCGCTGCAAAATCTGATGTTTTCCAGCCGCGGCCTGGTGGACGTGCTGATGCTTGCCCAACTGGGTGAGGCGGATGTTGCTGCGGTAGGGGTAGCCAGCAGAGCTATGTTCGTCACCACCATAATGCTGGTGGGGGTGAATATGGGCGGTGCCCTGTTAACGGCCCAGTACTGGGGGGCCGGTGATAAAAAAGGGGTTCGTGAGAGTACCGCGCTTACCTGGGTTATTGCTAACTCTTTTGCGTTGTTAACGGTTGTGATGTTTATGTTCTGCTCTAAGCAGATCATGGGGCTGGCAACGGACTCTCAGGAAGTGATTACCCTTGGCAGCGAGTATATTGTTATCACCTCTTTAAGCATGTTTGCCGTGGCTTGTGTAAGTAGTATGGCTGTGGGGCTGAGAGCCATGCACCGGCCGGGTATCAGTACCTTTTTCAGTGGTATCGGGATACTGTCCAATGTATTTCTTAACTGGGTGCTGATTTTCGGTAACCTGGGAATGCCAGCCATGGGAATTAAAGGGGCGGCAATTGCAACGGTTCTCAGTGGCGCCATCGAAGTGGTTTGCATCTACAGCTACCTTTATGCGAAGAAACACCTGCTGGCGTTCGGGCTTAAAGAGCTTGCCATTGTGATGGACAGTGAAAAAGTAAGGCGATTTCTTAAACTGTCACTTCCGACCACATTTAACTTCTTTGCCTGGGCTGCGGGTATTTTCTCTTATCATGCCCTGATGGGTCAGACCGGGGTACAGGGGCTGGCGGCACTTTCAGTTATGACGCCTGTGGACCAGATTAGCTTTAGTCTGCTTATTGGCACCTCGAATGCTGCTGCGGTGTTGACCGGTAACAGCATTGGAGCGAAGAAATATGATGCGGTTTACTATCAGGCCATTGGTCTGCTTTTATTAAGTATCCTGACTGGAATATTTGTTGCGACTCTGCTCTATTTTGTTCAGACGCCAATTCTGAATGCCTTTACTGCTCTGACGCCGGAAACCAGAGCTCTGGCCGATAAGTTTATTCTGATCCTGTGCCTGGGAATCGTGATTCGCTCTGTACCCATAACTCTGGTTGTTGGTGTGCTGCGAGCGGGCGGGGATGTGAAGTATTGTCTTTACCAGGATTTGGCTACTCAGTGGCTGATAGGTATCCCTTTAACTGCAGTTGCAGCCATCTTTCTTGGGGTGCAGCCTCAGTGGGTTTATGCCCTGTTTTTGTTGGAAGAAGCGATCAAGTGTTTTACCTGTGTTTTGCGCCTGAAAAGCAAACGCTGGATAGTGAATCTGATTGAAAAGTAGCCATCGGTGTAATGGATTACAAATTATTCATATAAAACAATTTTTTTGAAAATTTATAAAATTAGTTGATAAAAACTGGGCATAAATCACTCAATTCTGCCGTTTGGTATTACATAGTGTGATCAGTTAATCAAAATGCTTTCGAAAAGTGATAATTTGGTGTAGATTCACATTCCCGAATTTCTGTTTCTGAGCGAGCCATAAATGTTAAAACTAACCAACCTAAGTAAAGGATATCTCGACGGCGGAGAGTTTCATCCAGTACTTCAGGGCGCAGAGTTAGTTGTGGAACAAGGCGAACAGTTAGCCCTGATGGGGGAGAGCGGCTCAGGAAAAAGTACACTTCTGAATTTGATCGCCGGGTTAGATACTTCTGATACCGGTGAAATCTGGTTCCCTGATTTCGCTATGCACAGCAGCCCGGAAGTGGAGCGCACTGCATACCGCCGCGACAATATCGGACACGTTTTCCAGCAGTACAACCTTCTGCCGACCTTGAATATCGCTGATAACATCCGTTTTTGCCGCCAGCTTAAAGGCCTGCGCGAAGATAGCGGATTATGGCGTCAAATTCTTTCCGCTCTGGATCTTATGCCGCTTCTTGGCCGCTATCCTGAAGAGGTGTCCGGTGGCCAGCAGCAGCGCGCTGCGATTGCCCGTGCTCTTTATATGGAGCCTCGCTTGCTTCTGGCGGATGAACCAACCGGCAGCCTTGATGAAAGAAACGCAGAAGCGGTGATGAGACTGCTTACCTCTCTGACCAGACAGTTGGATTGCACACTGCTTCTGGTGACACACAGTGAGAAAGTGGCGCAGCATATGAATGGCAGCATTCGCCTTCAGGGAGGGCAGTTGCATGTTATGGCCCGTAGTTAAAGCACTACTGGGCCACTATAAGCGTCACCCTTTACAACTCCTGCTGGTCTGGCTGGGGTTGACTCTTGGTATCTCCATTTTTGTCGGTGTTGAAGCGGTGAACCAGCATGCGCGGGAAAGCTACACCGAAGGCGAACGTCTTTTTTCCAACCCTTTGCCATACCGTATTCGTCCAAAGAACAATGCCAATAAAATTCCTCAGGGCCTGTATATTCAGCTAAGACGGGAAGGTTTTCATCAGTGTGTGCCTCTCGACATAATGCAGATTGAGACCTCAGAGGGGCGCGATTTCTCCGTACTGGGGCTGGACTCAGTCGCCACGCTTGATCTTGCCGGGATAAGAAATCTGGCTGATTACCTCAACATGGACATGCTCAGACCTCCGTACCCGATTATGCTGAGTAAAGAGCTGGCCGCGTTTCTGGATAAAGGGAACGGGGATTATATAGAGCTTATTGATAACTCCCTGCTGGGGCCTATTGTTATCGACTCTAAGGGTTTGATATCAGGCACGCGGATTATCACAGATATTGCAAAGCTGCGAATGATCAACAAAGCAGGCGGCTTCTCTGCAATTAATTGCGGTGCTATGCCTCAGCCAAAGTTTGAGCAGCTTAAGCGTATCCTTCCCAATGGCGTAACTATCACCCGCAGCTCTCAGACCGAGTTAAAATCGCTGACAAAAGCCTTTCATATGAACCTGTCCGCAATGGGCATGCTGGCGTTTCTGGTTGGTTTGTTTATTTTTTATCAGGCGATGTCACTCTCTTTTGTTCAGAGGCAGCCTCTGGTGGGGATTCTTCGCCAGACGGGCGTGACAACCGCTCTGCTAGTCAGGGCGACCGTGTTAGAACTGTGTGCCCTTGTGGTGTTTAGCTGGCTTAGCGGCAACGTCTTTGGCCTTATTCTGGCAAACCAGCTTATTCCGACGGTTTCTACTACTCTGGCTGATCTCTATAACGCCAATGTTGGTCTGACTATTTCATGGAGCTGGGAGTGGAGCAGAACCAGCCTGCTGATGGCCGTTGTCGGCACGTTTATCGCGTGTAGCTGGCCGGCACTTCGCCTGGTTAAGGCGCCGCCAATTCGTCTGTCTGCACGCCTTTCCCTTATCCGGCTGGCCGGTACAGAGTTTGCGCTTCAGGCTCTGGTTGCCTGCGCACTGTTCGCGTTTGCCAGCTTGCTTTACTACAAGATCCCGCATACGCCGGAGCGAGGCTTTGCTCTGGTTGCTCTATTGATGGTGGGAACGGCTCTGCTGCTTCCGTTTGCTATCTATAAGCTGTTTAACCGTTTTTCCTACTCTCTTCGGTGGGTAAAAGTGCGCTGGTTCTTTGCTGATGCCGCGACAAGCATGAGCTATCGTGGTGTTGCCACCATGGCATTTATGCTGGCTATGTCGGCAAATATTGCGGTTGAAACTCTGGTTGGCAGCTTTCGGGAGACAACCGATAAGTGGCTGACTCAGAGGCTGGCTGCCGATCTCTATATTTATCCGAGCAACAGCTCTGCGGCCAGAGTCAGCAACTGGCTGACCACGCAAGAAGAAGTTAAAGCAGTTTGGTGGCGCTGGGAAGAAGAGCTGACTAGCGATTCAGGTACATTACAGATTGTCAGCTCCGGCAGCACAACCGGTGAAAGGGAGGCGGTAACGCCTAAGCTGGCGATTCCGGACTACTGGTATCATCTGCATAACTCAAGAAGCGTCATGATTAGTGAATCTATGGCTCTGAAAGAAGATATCCGCCCGGGTGATTATGTGAATATTCCGGGGCAGCTTGGTGACGACTGGCAGGTGGCCGGGGTTTATTACGACTACGGCAACCCGTACAACCAGATTCTGATGTCTCACCGCAACTGGCTCGGGCTTTTCTCTGGCAGAGGGAATGTGGGGCTGGGTGTCCATCTGAATGACGAAGCGCAGGCAGCACCGATTATCAAAAGGCTGAGCAGTTATTATCATTTATCTGCTGACCGGATTTTTGATAACACCAATATCCACAATCAGGCGATGAGAGTGTTTGACCGGACCTTTATTATCGCAGACACCCTGGGCAATCTGACGCTGGTTATTGCTGTATTTGGGATATTCTTTGCGACCGTGGCGGGTGAAGTTTCTAAGCAGAGACAAGTCGCGCTTCTCAGGTGTTTGGGGATATCCGGTAAAGAGCTGGTTGCACTTAGCAGCCTTCAGTTGCTGATGCTTGGTTTTCTTTCGGCGCTGGTTGCACTGCCTCTGGGATTTGTGATTGCCAATGTCATGCTGGATGTAGTACTTAAACTGGCCTTTGGCTGGAGTATGCAGCTTTACGTGATCCCCTGGCAGTATATGGAAACCTTTGCCTGGACGATGCTTGCACTGCTTGCAGCGGGAGCGATACCGGTCATCGGTATGGTGAAACGTACACCAATGAAGTCGCTGAGGGATGCGCTGTAAATGACGCTGCTGAAGAAACATAAAATCACCATGTTTGCTGTTCTGTTTGCTCTGCTTGCTGGCGCGGGTCTGCGTTATGCCTTTATGACAGAGCACAGTGATTCGTTTACGGAGCAAAAAGCCATTGTTCAGGTTGATCCTAAAGCGGTATTTGAGCCTGTACTGCCTGACAAAGCGGTAACCTTACCCGAAGATTTTACGTTCCACCCTGAATATCAGCATGAGTTGTGGCAGTACACGGCAAATGTGAAGGACAGGCAGGGACGTCATTACGGAATTGAGTGGACGGTATCACGGATTGCCGCTGACGACAGAGTTGATAGTGGCTGGCGTAACTCACAGCTCTATCTGGCAAACATTGTTATTACGTCAAAAAGCAAAGTCTGGAGACAACAACGGGTTGCCAGAGGCGGAATAGGTCAGGCTGGTTTAAGACCAAGGCCGTTCAGGTTATGGCTGGATAACTGGGTGTGGCGCTCCATTGGTTCCATGCCGTTACCCGGCTTATTAAGTGTTGAAACCGATAACTTTACGGTAAGTCTATCCTCAACCGCAATGGGACCTTACATTCTTTCCGGGGATAAGGGATACATTAAAAAGCATGATCTTATGCCTGTTGCATCTTATGGTGTAAAAGCGCCGTTTCTAAGCGTTTCCGGGCAGCTAAAGCTTGATGGAAAAACAGTTTCGGTATCAGGTAAGGGCTGGCTGGAAAAAGAGTGGGGCAGTGATCCGGAAACACTGCAGCCTTCCCGTTCTGTTAAATTCTCGCTCAGAACGGCTCCGGGTCAGATTCTGTCTGTTGAGCGAGTGCAAATTAACAATCACGGTTCCTACACCAACGGACAACTGGCGGAGAGTTCAGGAAAGGTTGTTACCCTGAAAGACTCCGATATTGAGCTGACTCCGAAGGAGTACTACTCCCTTTCAAACGGAGAGCTTCTGCCGCTGAAGTGGTCAGTCAGAATTCCGCGCTATAACATAGATTTGGTGGTTAAACCGGTTCGTACTGATTTGTGGCATCCCTTTATGATCCCTCAGTGGGAAGGCCCGGTTTATGAAGAAGCATCAGGCCTGATTATTGGTTACCTGCAGTTGTCAGGAAACTAGGCTCTTTCTTACGATCTCTATTCCACTTTTCATATCCCGAATTACATCTAATTAGTTATATTAGACTACGCTTATATGATGTTTTTATATTAATAATCTTAGTTAATTCGGAAAAATCGAAATGTAACCTCTAAACAATCGATTATTCCTGTCTTAACGGGATCTATAAACTGCCGATCTCAGTTAGACGATTATTAAGATTAGATATATAAAGTGGTGAGGGAACCAGTATGACCGACTTTATTCGCGACTTTTTCAAGCTGGAAGCAGCAGGGGGTATCATCCTTGTTTTCGCAACTCTGGCAGCGATGACCATAGCCAATTCACCCCTTGGCGCGGTATACGATTCTGTTTTACATACCTATATTTTCGGAATGAGTTTTTCTCATTGGATTAACGATGGGTTAATGGCGGTATTCTTCCTGCTCGTTGGTCTTGAAGTGAAACGGGAGCTGCTGGAAGGAGCTCTGAAATCCAAAGAGACGGCGATCTTTCCGGCGATAGCCGCAGTTGGCGGTATGCTGGCACCGGCACTGGTTTATGTGCTGTTTAACCTGGACAGTCCTGAAGCGATAAAGGGCTGGGCAATTCCTGCTGCAACAGATATCGCTTTTGCTCTGGGTATTATGGGCCTGCTGGGTAAGCGCGTACCTTTAAGCCTGAAAGTTTTTCTTCTGGCACTGGCTATCATAGATGACCTTGGTGTTGTGGTGATTATTGCGCTGTTCTACAGCAGTGATCTTTCCACTCTGGCGCTGGTAATTGGTTTTATCATGACAGGTGTGCTGTTTGCCATGAACGCTAAGCATGTGACTAACCTTAACTGGTACATGATTGCAGGTACCATCTTATGGATTGCGGTATTGAAATCAGGCGTGCACGCAACACTTGCCGGTGTGGTGATTGGCTTTGCGATTCCTCTGAAAGGAAACAAAGGTGAAGACTCTCCGCTAAGGCACCTGGAACATGCGCTCCACCCATATGTTGCCTATGCGATTTTACCTGTATTTGCGTTTGCCAACGCGGGTATCTCACTTCAGGGCGTGTCTCTTGACGGACTGACATCTATGCTGCCGCTTGGTATTGCAATGGGCTTGTTCGTTGGTAAACCTCTGGGCATTTTCAGCTTTAGCTGGCTTGCGGTTAAGTCTGGCGTTGCAAAGCTTCCCGAGGGCGTTGACTTTAAGCATATATTTGCCGTTTCTGTGCTTTGCGGGATTGGTTTTACTATGTCGATATTTATCTCATCGCTTGCCTTTGTCGGAGCCAGTGCAGAATTTGACACCTACTCAAGGTTGGGGATTCTGATGGGATCTACTCTTGCGGCGCTGACCGGTTATGCCATGTTGCATGTCACCCTGCCGAAGAAAGTGGATGTTGAGGCTGAGGTGAGTCAGTAATCAGGATAAAAAAACGCCCAATCTAACAAGGATTGGGCGATACAAACATAGGAGTTAATAAGAAAAAAGCAGCATAGTGAGTAAGTTCAGTTAGAAAACAAGTTCTTACAACAGGTAAACTTCTTAATGCACTTCTTACTACACCTATTCAGACCCCCCTTATTTCATTCAGTTCATTTTTTTTTAATTTTTTTATGATCTTTTTTCTCGCCACATTAAATTAATCTAAATGTGATGTTGTTTTATTGTTAATAAACTGTTTCGGGTGTATATTCAAACGAGTGTTTGATACGGTTGATTGAAATGGTTCGTGTAAATAAAACAAAAGATAAGATTCTGGATGTCGCTGAGGTTCTCTTTGCGGAGAAGGGCTTCAACGATACGTCGCTTCGTGCAATTACCAGTGAAGCGAAAGTGAACCTGGCGTCGGTCAACTATCACTTTGGTGACAAGAAAACGCTGGTAAGAGCGGTAATAGACAGATATCTGGAGGCGTTTATGCCTGCTGTCGGCGATGAGCTGGTGCAACTGAACCGTCAGGACAGTTACTCAATGAAAGAGGTGTTTGAGTCACTACGCCTTCCTTTGCTGAGGCTGGATGAAATACATGCGAATGGCGCAAGCCGGTTTATGTTGTTAATTGGCCGGGGGTATACCGATGTGCAGGGGCATCTGCGCTGGTTTATTACGACCCGCTACAGTGATGTTCTGAACCTGTTTACAGAAAGTATTAAAAAGGCAAACCCGAACCTGAGCTCAAGCGATCTGTTCTGGCGTTTGCATTTTACCCTGGGAACCTGTGTATTCACCATGGGCTCAAGCCAGGCGTTGGCTGAAATTGCATTTAATGATTACGGACAGACAGTTGATTCAAATGTACTTATTGATCAACTGCTTCCCTATCTGGCAGCGGGTGTTGCTGCAGACTAAGTAAAGCCGCTTTATAAGAAAACAATAAGGAAGCGCTATAGAAAACAGTACGCTACAAAAGGATTGAAATTATGTGCTCTCTAAGACGGAAATGGGTTAGTGACCCTGCATTTAAGATGTTCAAAAAGGTACTGCCACCGCTTTCTACCACAGAGAAGGAAGCAATGGAGGCAGGAAGTGTCTGGTGGGACGGTGAACTGTTTTCCGGCTCTCCGGACTGGCAAACTCTGCATCATTATCCAAAGCCAGCCCTGACCGAAGAAGAGCAATCCTTTATCGACAATGAAGTGGAAACACTCCTGGATATGCTGGACGACTATCAGATAGTTCAGAAGGACCGGGATCTGCCCAAAGAGGCCTGGGACTATATCCTGAAAGAGCGTTTTTTTTCTCTGATTATTCCGAAGGAGTACGGTGGCAGACAGTTTTCCTCTTATGCCAATTCCACCATTGTTGCCAAGATAGCAACCCGAAGTAACAGCGCCGGGGTGACGGTGATGGTTCCTAACTCCCTGGGGCCGGGTGAACTGATCACCCACTATGGTACACAAGAGCAAAAAGATTACTGGTTACCGCGTTTAGCTGACGGTACAGAGATCCCCTGTTTTGCATTAACCGGTCCTGAGGCGGGTTCCGATGCGGGTAGTATTCCGGATGCAGGTGTGGTCTGTATGGGAATGCACGAGGGTAAAGAGGTGCTGGGTATGCGGGTTAGCTGGAACAAGCGTTATATCACCCTGGCTCCGGTGGCAACGGTTCTTGGTCTGGCTTTTAAGCTGCAGGATCCCGATGGGTTACTAGGCGGTGAAACTGATTTAGGCATTACCTGCGCACTGATCCCAGCCAATCATCATGGAGTTGAAATTGGTGAGCGTCATGACCCGCTGGGACTGGCCTTTATGAATGGCCCGACTCGGGGGGAAGATGTTTTTATCCCGATGGACTGGGTTATTGGCGGTCAGGAATACGTGGGTAAAGGCTGGCGTATGCTGGTTGAATGCCTGTCAGCAGGGCGGGGTATTTCACTGCCTGCAATGGGGGCGGCAACCGGACATCTGACTGCACGCACTACCGGAGCATATGCCTATGTGCGCAAGCAGTTTGGCGTCTCTATTGGTAAATTTGAAGGTGTTGCTGAGGCTCTGGGAAGGATCGGCGGATTTACTTACCTTCTGGAAGCAACCAGAACCCTCACCACGACAGCTCTGGATCTGAAGGAGAAGCCGGGAATAGTCACCGCCATTGCCAAATATCATATGACGGAAATGGCGCGGCAGATCCTGAATGACTCCATGGATATCCACGCAGGCCGGGGCATCCAGCAGGGGCCAATGAATTATCTGGTAAACTTCTATATCGGTATTCCTGTGGCAATTACCGTGGAAGGGGCGAATATTCTCACCCGTAATCTGATGATTTTTGGTCAGGGAGCGACCCGCTGTCACCCATATGTTCTCAGGGAGATGGAAACGGCAGTAAACCCGGACTCAGAGCAGGGCGCGAAAGAGTTTGACGAATTGCTGTTTAAGCATATCGGTCACGCTTCTAAAAATGGCTTGGGTGCTTTGATGGCAGGTATTAGCGGCTCTGCGTTTATTCGCTCACCTATGAGCGGTGTGACAAAGAGATACTATAAAGATTTAACCAGATTAAGCCGTGCACTGGCCGTCAGTGCTGATGTGGCAATGGGCACCTTAGGTGGAAATCTTAAGCGTAAAGAGATGATTTCAGCCAGATTTGGTGATGTGCTCAGTTATCTGTACATGGCTTCTGCCGTTCTGAAGAAATATGAAGACGATGGCAGGCAGCAGGGCGATCTGGACTATGTTCACTATGCAATGCAGCACTGTACCCATAACGCGGCTAAAGCACTTTCCGAGGCATACAGTAACTTCCCGGGCAAAGCCGCAGGTTATCTGCTTCGCTTTGTTGCCTTCCCGCTGGGAAATCACTTTAACAAGCCATCGGACTATCTGTCGGTAAGAATTGCTGAGAGTATGATGACGCCGGGGGCACAAAGGAATCGCTTAACACATCTGTGCTATGTCAGTAACAGAGAAAGCGATCCTGTCGGTCTTATGGAAAGCGCCTTTATTAAGATGCATGAAGTGAAAGGGCTTGAGCGCAAACTGGTTCAGGCGGCAAAAGATGGAAAAGTGGTCCGTAAAGGCCTGTTAGCGGACAGGTTGCAACAGGCTCTGGAAGCGGGTGTATTGACTGAGCAGGAGGTTGCCAAAATCCAGGCTGCAGAAGCATTGCGGATTAAAGCGGTTCAGGTTGACCACTTCAGCCATGACTTTTCTGAAGTTCTGACCAATAAGAGCTCTCCAGAGATCCAACCACTTCAAAATTAATAGTAAATTCAAAAAAACTGGGTGCGAACTCCGGCTGAAAACTTTATCCTACAGGGGTTTTATTAAGGAAGCTGAATATGATCATCAAACCTAGAATTCGTGGATTTATCTGTACCACAACACATCCAGTTGGTTGTGAAGCAAACGTAAAAGAACAAATCGCTTATACAAAAGCTCAGGGACCAATCAAAAACGCACCTAAGCGCGTGCTGGTTGTTGGCTCATCAAGTGGCTACGGTCTCTCTTCCCGTATCGCAGCTGCGTTTGGTGGTGGTGCCTCTACAATCGGTGTTTTCTTTGAAAAAGCAGGTACAGAGAAAAAAACAGGAACAGCAGGTTTCTACAATGCGGCAGCATTTGACAAACTGGCGCATGAAGAAGGCCTTTACGCAAAAAGCTTAAATGGTGATGCTTTCTCAAACGAAGCGAAGCAAAAAACCATCGAACTTATTAAAGAAGACCTTGGCCAGATTGATATGGTGGTTTACTCGCTGGCTTCACCAGTGCGTAAAATGCCTGAAACCGGCGAAGTCATTCGTTCTTCACTGAAGCCTATCGGTGAAACTTATACTTCAACAGCGGTTGATACCAACAAAGACGTTATCATCGAAGCAAGTGTTGAGCCAGCAACCGAGCAGGAAATTAATGACACTGTAACGGTAATGGGCGGCGAAGACTGGGAGCTGTGGATTAACGCTCTGTCTGAAGCTGGCGTACTGGCTGACGGCTGTAAAACTGTAGCATACAGCTACATCGGTACTGAGCTGACCTGGCCTATCTACTGGGACGGCGCGCTTGGTAAAGCGAAAATGGATCTGGACCGTGCATCAGAAGCACTAAACAGCAAGCTTGAAGCAACAGGTGGCAGCGCCAACGTTGCTGTACTTAAGTCTGTTGTGACTCAGGCAAGTTCTGCAATTCCGGTAATGCCGCTGTATATCGCAATGGTATTTAAGAAAATGCGTGAAGAGGGTGTACACGAAGGCTGCATGGAGCAGATCTTCCGTATGTTCAGCCAGCGCCTGTACAAAGAAGACGGTTCAGCAGCAGAGGTTGATGATAATAACCGTCTGCGTCTTGATGACTGGGAACTTCGCGACGATATCCAGGAGCACTGTCAGAAGCTATGGCCTCAAATCACCACTGAAAACCTGAAAGAACTGACTGATTACGTTGATTATAAGGAAGAGTTCCTGAAGCTGTTCGGTTTCGGCGTTGAAGGTGTTGACTACGAAGCGGATGTAAGTCCAGCTGTTGAGTTTGATGTTATTGATATCTAAATAATTTCTCAACTCACCCTCGTTCCCGCGTGGGAACGAGGTATGACAGAAATTAACTCAGAATAATCAACAAAGTACCAGCGAGAGTCATCAGAATATTAGCGATAGCATAAGTACCCGCGTATCCAAGAGCCGGGATGGTTGAGCGGGCATATTCGTTCACAATATCCATCGCCGGAGCACAGGTTCTTGCACCGATAATCGCACCAAACAGAAGTGCTTTGTTCATCTTAAACAGGTAAGCACCAACAACAAAGGCCAGAAACACCGGTAGTACACTGACCAGTAATCCAACCAGTACGATCTGCAGACCCACTTCGCTCAGATAACTAAACAGGTTTCCGCCTGCGCTGAGCCCGATACCTGCCATAAAAAACATAAGCCCGAGATCTTTAACAATGTTCAGTGCGCCCTGAGGGACATAACCGAAAGTAGGGTGGTTAGCTCGCAAAAAGCCCAGGGTAATGCCAGCCAGAAGAAGGCCAACAGCGTTACCCAGTCCGAAGGTGACCTGACCGAATGTCATGGTAATCAGACCAAACAGCATGCCAAGAATAAAGAAGCTACAGAAGGCAAGAAGGTCAGCCATCTGGCTGTGAATGGAGATAAAACCAATTCGTTCCGCAAGGCCCAGTACACGGCTCTTTTCGCCACTGACCTGAAGAATATCACCCTTGGAAAGGATGATATCGTGATCCATCGGCATTTCTATCTGAGCACGGACAACGCGGTTAAGGAAACAGCCGTATTCCGAAAGGTTTAGATCGGACAATTTTTTGCCAGCGATACTGTCACTTTTTACTACTATCTCTTCTTCTACAATTCGCAGGTCGAGCAGGTTACGGTCAAACACCTCTTTGCCGTTTCTAAAGCTTGGATCCAACCGGGCGTGGCTGTCAGGGTAGCCAACAAGTGCGATTTCATCACCTTCCTGCAGAATGGCATCACCGTCGGGATGGGCAAGAATACCGTTACGGCGTACCCGTTCAATATAACAACCTGTCTGGCGGTAGATACCCAGTTCACGCAGGTTCTTACCGTCAATCCAGTTAATCAGCTCCGGGCCGATGCGGTATGCGCGGATGATAGGCAGGTAAACCTTGCGCTGGCCTGCATCACCGATACCGCGCTCTTTTGCTATCTGCTCTGCGCTGTCATGCAGATTTTCTTTTTGCATTTTAGGCAGCAGTTTGGCGAACAGAATCATACTGATAAGGCCGACAAGGTAGGAGATAGCGTAGCCAACGGACAGGTTCTGAATAACCGTGTCCATACTCATGCCTCTTGGCATGGTTGCCAGTCCTGAGTTAAGTGCATCCTGAGCACCAACAAGTACAGGCGTTGCGGTGAGCGCACCAGCCATCACACCGGCTGCCAGGCCATAATCCAGTCCCAGATAGTGACTGGTAAAATAGGTAAGGCTGATTGCGGAGACAAGCACAATCAGGCTGAGAAGAAAGTAGTGTTTGCCGTCGCGAAAGAAGATACCAAAAAAGTTTGGCCCGGCTTCAATGCCGACACAGTATATAAAGAGCATAAAGCCAATGGTGAGCGCCTCGGTACTAAAGGTAAAACCCAGGTTACCCATGACAAGAGCAGTGATAAGAACACCGATGGAATTACCAAGTTGAAAGCTACCGAAACGGACTTTACCGATAGCAAGGCCCAGTGCCAGTACGACGAAGATTAGCAGTATTGGGTTCTGTTCTAGTAACAGGACAACATCAATATTCACAGTTTTAGCTCGACAAAAACTTATTGCGATTGAAAGGGGGATTTCCTACAAATTGTATAGGAATAAAATGAAAAGATAAGTGAAAATTTATCTTTTTTTCATCGGATTGCCGATTTTTAATCAGGAAATAAAAAAGCCCGCAAAATGCGAGCTTCTTGATGATTCCAGCCTGTTATTAACCAAACAGATTCAGGTTTTCTTTTGCGTAGGCTTCAAACTCAGTGCAGCCGCCAACGTGCTCCTGATCGATGAAAATCTGAGGCACGGTTTCAACCGGCTTACCAACGGTTTTTTCAAGGTCGGCTTTTGAAATACCTTCAGCGTGAATATCGACATAGCGATAGTTAAAATCGTCACGCTCTTCTTTTAGCTTATCAGCGATATCTTTTGCACGGACACAGAACGGACAGCCAGGACGACCAAAAATAACAACGAACATATTGAGTAACCTTACTTTCTTAATTGATTATGGGGTTATTCTGCCTTAAAGCTCCGGGAGTGTGAAGTAATTAGTGTGATAGGTAAAATCTATGGAAACTTGTTGAGTTAAGGATGGGTATTTCCTTTCTTTCAGCGTGGTCTTTTACAAACCGGTAATCTACTAATATATTTATTTATATTGTGTGATGTTAAGTCAAAGAATTTCTGAGCTTAGGGGTTCCTTATGTTTCAATTTATGACTTCAACAAGAATCGTGTTTGGTGAAGGCGCGCTGGCAACTTCGCTCTCTACTTTAAATCAGTTTGGATACAGCGTTCTGCTGGTAACCGGAAAAGCCCAGGAAAGAGCTCAGCCTCTGCTGAGTTACTTAAACAGCCAGAATATGCGCTATCAGCATGTTTCTGTGTCCGGTGAACCCAATATCGCCATGATAGAAGAAACTGCGGTGGTAGGCCGTAAGTTTAAGCCGGATATGGTGGTAGCGATTGGTGGTGGTAGTGTGATTGATACGGGTAAAGCACTGGCTGGTATTATCACCAACTTTGGCAACGTATATGACTATGTGGATGTAATAGGCCGGAGTGTTCCATTAAAGACTAAGCCTCTGCCATTTATCGCAATACCAACAACAGCAGGAACCGGTTCAGAGGTTTCCAATAAAGCGGTCCTGCGTTCCGGGCAGGATATGGTAAAAATCAGCCTCAGAAGCACACTGATATTGCCTGATCTGGCCATTGTTGACCCGACTTTAACTTATGAAATGCCGCTGGAGCAGTCTGCCAGAGGGGTATTTGAAACCTTTTCTCATCTGATGGAAGCCTACGTTTGTGGTGACCCAAATCCTCTTACCGATATGATTTGCGAGGAAGGGTTGGGCAGACTGGCAGGCTCTGTCATTCCTGCCTGTATCAACGATGACAAAAAGGCCCGCTCAGATTTAGCATTTGCAGCCATGTTAGGCGGGATGGCTTCTTCCAATGCCAAGCTGGGTGCAGCGCATGGCCTTGCATCTTCTTTGGCCGGTAAGATGATGGTACCGCACGGCAATATTATTAGCAGACTGGTTCCTTATGTAATGAGGGAAAATATTGAAGCTGCGCGCCTTGCTGGGCGAGGGGATATTCTTTCTCGCTACAAAAGGCTATCGCAAATTATGCTGCAGAAGGAGAATGTGGCGGAAGATGAATGTATCACCTGGGTGCAATCGACTCTGGATCGATTGAAAATGCCTAAGCTGACGGAGTTTGGATTGTGCGAGTTTTCTTTTTCAGACATTGCCCGCGATGCATTACACACCTATTCCATCAAAGGGAATCCGTTGCCTCTGAATAAAGAGCGTCTGGTGTATATCCTTGAACAGGTGTGTGCCTGTGGTAAGCAGAGTGAAGGTATTGCCGGGTTTGGTATGACAGGAATGGATATTAAGGACTGACCGAAATAAAAAAGGGGACGAATCGTCGTCCCCTCTGTCTGCTATTCAGCGAAAATCAGTACTGAGTGATCTTATCGTATCTTGAATCTTTCAGTGCTTCTTTCACACGCTTCAGGTTTTCTCTGAAACTTGAGCCCCGACGCAGTGTAAAGCCTGTAGCCAGTACGTCGATAACCGTCATCTGAACCACACGGCTTGCCATCGGCATGTAGACATCGGTATCTTCCGGCACATCCAGGGTAATAGACAAGGAAGCTGCTTTATCCAGTGGCGAGTCTTTAGCTGTAATGGCAATAACTGTAGCGCCATTTTCACGTCCCAGATTAGCCACTTCAACCATGCTCTTGGTTCTGCCTGTGTGGGAGATAAGCACGATAACATCATTGTCGGTACAGTTGATGCAGCTCATACGCTGCATAACAATATCTTCAAAGCAGGCGATTGGGATATTAAAGCGGATAAACTTATTCTGAGCGTCTTTTGCCACAGCAGAAGAGGCGCCAAGGCCGAAGAATGAGATACGCTTTGCCTGAGTCAGCAGATCTACAGCGCGGTTTACCTGCACGGCATCCAGACTGTTTTTCGCTACATCAAGACAAGCCATGGTGGACTCAAAAATCTTGTGGGTGTAAGCATCCGGTCCGTCGTCTTCTTCCACATTTCTGTTTACGTAAGGCGTGCCGTTTGCAAGGCTCTGGGCCAGATGCAGTTTAAAGTCAGGGAAACCCTTGGTATCCAGTCTGCGACAGAAACGGTTTACCGTCGGTTCACTCACATCCGCCATTTTCGCCAGTGTGGCGATGCTGGAGTGGATAGCTGTCTGGGGAGAAGTCATGATAACTTCGGCAACTTTACGTTCCGACTTACTAAAGTTATCAAGGCTTTTCTGAATCTTATCTAAAATATTCATAGTACTAATAGTCAATGCTTACATTAAGCTCATTTATCATTGCATTCTGATGGTAGTCTTTATTGTCATTATAGGACTGCCTTCAATCCGGAGACACAATGAACTACTAAATTAAAATGAGTATAAACCCAAGTAATCGTTTGGAAAAAACAAAAGGTGAGAATTCGGGTTTTTCTTCACCAGAATATGACAAAGTTCAAACAAAGTTTCAGTTTGGAAAACTCAAAATCCGATAACAGGCGAAAAATGCAGCGGTTTTGCCGCTGCTTTGATTTGATAGTTACAGAAAAAAGAAAGAAATTTACAAACCGTCTGGAAGAAACCTATCTCTAAACAGACTCAACGCTCAGTATCTCATTGGTAAGTTTGCTGATTTCATCCATCAGTGACTTACAGGTTTCTGCTATTTTTCGCTGCTCTTTTAGTACGGCCTGTAAAATTTCACAGCTGGTCAGGGGATTTGCCAGAACCACTCTGAATACAATGGTATCCATTTCCTGCCACTGGGGCGGGTTTAAGCGGGTACGGGAAACAAATGATTTACCGCTTTCCCTCTGACGCTTCTGGATAAACTTAGTCAAATCGTTGAGTAACCGGTGAAGTCTCTGCTTCTGAGTCTCGTTTGCTAAGGCCAGAGCCTCTTTGACACCTTCCGGAACATAACGATAGGTGAGAAGGCATAATTCAGGCTCAGAGATAAGTTCAAAATCCGCTTGTTCTTTAATCAGATTGGCAAAGTATTTCGCTTTATTTATGCTCTGGTCGATAAGCAGTTCGTAACCGGGACGACTGATAATATGCATGCTTGAATAAACAAGCATAGCGATACCGGATCTGGAGCCTTCTAAAGTGCGGCTGCCCAGATCTTTTGAACCTTTACGCAGAATATATTCAGCGTGGTGTTCTATCGCTGACATATCATTTGGATTCTTAAAGAGCACCATACCTGCGCCCATAGGAATGTAGAGCTGTTTATGGGCGTCTATGGTGACAGAGTCCGCCAGTTCAATGCCGTCTAGCAGGTGCTTGTGGTTTTTCGACATCAGTGTCGCGCCACCCCAGGCCGCGTCCACATGGAAATGGCAGCCTTCTTTCTGGCTGATTTCAGCCATCTCTCTTAGCGGGTCGATGTTTCCGGTTTCTGTGGTACCTGCAACACCAATAATTGCAAAGGGTTTGATATTCTGCGCCTTGAGCTCTGCAATTTTTTGTTCCAGCGCATCAGGGCATATCCGGTTCTTGTTATCCGTTTTTACCGGGACAAGACAGTCCTGACCAATGCCAAGTACATTCGCCGCTTTTTTAAGCGAGTAGTGACCGCGCTCGGAAACCAGAATGGCAAGACCGTCGTAGTTGTAGTGCTTCATGGCCTTAAACAGGCCTTCGTTTTCTACCCCACGGAAATCACCGTCAGGTTTCAGGGCATTGTTACGTGCCACCCAAAGTGCGGTGATATTGGCAATGGTGCCACCGGAACAGAATGCGCCCAGCGAGTGTTTGGCACTGTGCATCCACTGATGATAGAAATCATCGCTCTGGTTGTAGATCAAACGGTGCAGCATACCAAGCACCTGGCGTTCCAGCGGTGTAAAGGCTTTTGACGTTTCGATTTTTACCAGATTCTGATTCAGCGCGATCATTATCTTTGACAGCGGCATCAGGAAATAAGGCAGTGCTGATGTCATATGACCGATAAAGCTTGGTGCGGAGGTATGCACAGACTGCGCAACCAGGGTGTCCATCAGGTGCTGGGTATGGTCAGAAACAAAGGACGCTTCTTCAGGTATGCTGGCGTTCAGAAAGTCTTTTTCAATTTCTCTAAGGGGTTTTTCTTCAGCAACGATGTGCTCTCGCAAAAACTTGTTCAGGTTTTGCGAAAGTTCAGCTTCTATTTGTGAAAGTGCTGAGCCAGGTGCTTCCGGCACAGTAAAGATACGAAGCAGGCTTTCAAAGCTCACGTCCGCTGTTTTGTTATCTGATACCATACTTTAGAGAATGACTGTTTAAATTTCTTTGCTAGCGCGTCAATCTAAACGAAAACGGGAACAAAGTCCCGTTTTAAATATGTAAAGTGATTTTTTAATGAAGCAAGCGCTTATAAAACAGATAGTTAGTCGCAGCTAAGTTGTTCTGCTTTTTCCATTGCCGTGTTGTATTTAGTCAAAATAACATCAATTTTGTCTGGATGGCTAAGCAGCTCAGCAAAGGCGGATCTTAATTCATAGTTTTGTGGATGGCGTTTATGCTGGCGATCCTGAAAACTCTTGTTTGCAAGCTCACCCAGTGAATCATTTCTTCCCGCAAGCTGCTTTACGTCTTTCTGTTCCAGTTGTAGCCAGGCTTCGATAGGTTGCTCGGTGGCTACTTTGGTCATGTCTTTTTCCAGATAGTAGTGGACTGCGGCGCGATTTAGCTCAAAGTGATTCTTTCTCTGCTGATAAAACCAGTCTCCCACTTCTGCAAGCTCCGGGTATTGCGATGATGTCAATTCGATAAGATCCTGATACCAGGTCAGCGAGGCGTCAATATAAGCATCATATTTACCGGAAAGACACTGATTGTCTGCAGAGTGTGCGAATGTGGCCGTCATCGATAGCAGCAGGGTAGTCAGAATACGCTTCATTATAATGGCTTCCTCAGGAATGATTGGCTGTGTTACTTATAATACCAATCCCAGCAATTATCTGTTCATCCTTGCTTGTCAAAATCGCTATTAGCTGCGTTAAAATTTTTGTAATTAGATCCACTAGTTACTGCAAATTTTGCCTTGCTCTTAGCGATTTTGCCTGCGCAATCACTGAACAGCTAATTACTGGGATTGGTATCAGTTAACGCATTGTAACTTGGTATGACGTTATTTGCCTGAGATTCCTGAGACTACGCTACCATCCTCACATATTCTGGCCAACAGAGACAAAAAACAGCATAAATACCGGAACCAGAAGACTTAAAATAAAGCCGCTGACGATGGCAACCGGAACGCATCTGACCCCGCCAGTGGTCTGAATGACAGGCAGAGTAAAGTCCATTGCCGTTGCTCCGGCATAGCCGATAGCGGTGCAAGGGCGGTTACGGATCAGCATAGGGATCAGCACAAGCGCGACCAGCTCCCTTAACAATTCAATCATAAAGGATGCACCGCCATAAACAGGGCCGAAAGCATCCCCCATCAGGATCCCGGACAGTGAATACCAGCCAAAGCCCGAGGCCATTGCCAGCCCTTTGGTCAGAGGAATATCCAGGATCACGGCTGAAATCAGTCCGCCGCACCAGGAAGTGAGGATAATGACACAGGCGATAACCATCCCGTGCTTATTCAGCAGGATCTGTTTCAGTGTCAGGCCGCTGTTTCTTAGCTGCACGCCAATAAGAAAAAGCAGCACAAACAGAATCCATTCACTGACAGTATCCACCCAGTCAAGGTCGATGGGCAGAAGAAGCCCGATAATGAGCCCGGAGCCGACAACAGCAATCAGTTTTAATGACTCCAGTGCCATTGAGGAGAGGGGAAGCTTTTTATGCAGGTGCTCCGTTTTTAATGGCAGCAGCTTATCCACCACAGGCAACGCAAGCATATTGCAAAAGCCAAGCGCAAAGAAAAACGTGCCGGTGAATAGTAAAATGGTTTGCAGGTTACTGCCCAGATTATCCAGCGCAGCAAGGCTTAGCCCCATTAATGACAAAATCAGATAAACCAGCCTGGAGGTGTAGCGGTTTATGGCATCAAGTATGTTTTGCTTCGAAACAGAAAATAAATACCCCACAACAAGTGGGGCAAAAATAAACAGCATTCCTTCGAACATTCAGCGTTCTTTCCCTAGATAATAAATAGCCTGAACTTACAGTCCCGATGCCTGAATGATATCAGAAACTTTTGCTTTGAATATAGGCTCTTCCATATTGCTGAGTTCATAGAGTGCTTCGGCACCGACTGCGTTAATTTCCACATGATGATCATCGATAGCCTCATCGTTGCGACGGAACATTAACAGGTGGTTGGCAATTCTGGCAATGTCTAAGTAGCTGATCTCAGGGCGGTTATCATAGATTTCGTTGTTGGTCGCAACTTCCAGAAAATCTGTGTCAAACTGCCAGTGTTTAAGAACCAGTTCACTGGTTACCGGGCAGCGGGAATTAAATATCTGCAGAGCCAGGTCGTATTCAAGGTAGTTACCTTTATCAAGGTAGTGGTGATATTCGCTAACAAGGCAGAACAGGCCGATATCGGCAAGCAAACCTACCAACAGAGATTTTTCCAGCTCAAGGTATTCGTACTCACCGTCAGAAAGTTGCTTAATCTGTTCGGTGACCAATACCATAGTGGCTGCAAGCTCTCGTGATGTTGCCGCACTGTTTATCAGAATTTCGTTACATTCTTTGTCCAGGTTCGCGGAGTGTTTTAACTGCTCGATGGCCTGTGCAGTAACTATGTCTCTGACCCGCATCATTCCAAGTCTTGATACTGCTGTCTGCAGATCGGTGCAGGTAATGTTACGCCGGTTGAAAATAACCGAGTTGGCAACCCGGATAACGACCGCAGCCAGGCTTGGATCGTCGATAAGGCATTCTGCGATATCAGGGATCCCGGTTCCTTCTTCAGCACATAATCTCTGGATTTTCAGTACAACTTCCGGAATGGGTGGAAGGGATATCTTTCCGGTTTGGATAGATTGCTCTACCAGTACAGCAAATTCTGACTCCAGAGCTTCAATGAGTTGATTTTTGTTACCCGGTAGCCAATAGAATGATAAATGATTCATATGTTTTTAATCCTAATTCTCGCGGCCCATCTTACAATTTCTTTTGTGTGATTATCAATACAGTGTCCTGATAAATGGCAGTATGTTCATATATTTGAGCCATCTAAAACGCCTTTTGGATAACAAAAGTATCAATATGAGTCTGTTTTCATGTGATATTGGTCTCATATAAATATCTGTTTACATTTTGAATGCGTCCTGATCATCACTTCTTTACCCTCATTAAGTATTATAGCTCGGCTGGCTGGGATCAATAATAAATATTCATTATATAATAAATACTTATCTGATTGAGATTTAAGCAAATCCATGGTTAAAACCGCCATGGTTTGCAATGTGTTTTCCGGGGGACATCCAGATGTAGGGAGTCCGGAAAGATGGTTGAACAATCGTTTTATGACTATGCAATAAAGTTTGGCAGATACCAGAAACGATCGATGTTTGGTGGAATGGGGCTTTTTTTAAATGATGCCATGTATGCCCTGGTGATAGGAGATGAAGTCTATATACGGGGAGGGGATGAACTTGACGATAAATTTATAGCAAAAGGGTGTGATAAATATCGTCATGTAAAGAGGCAGACAACAGCGACAGTAAATTATTATAACGTTACGGACCTGTACTTAAATTCAGATACGGAACTGGACTCACTCATTCAGCGTTCAATTGAACACTCGATAGAGTATCGGTGTTTTCAGAAGTCTTCAGATAATATGCGATTAAGAGATTTGCCAAATATGCAGTTAACCTTAGAGCGTATGGTGAAAAAGTCTGGCATTGAGGATGTTGAAAAGTTCAGAGAACTAGGTCCGGAATCTGCTTTTCTAAGAGTACGCGAGGAGTATGGGAAGGATACAGATATTCGCCTTTTATGGAAATTTGCAGGGGCTCTGGATGGTGTTCACTGGAAACTGCTTAGTGAAACCAGAAAGAAAGAGCTTCTTGATGCCTGTGAACTGATGTAGCAGGGAAATTAAACCAACTATGTTATACCCGGCACAGAAATGCCGGGTTTTTTATATTTATCACTTAGTTTTGCTAACACTAATCCATTAAAAATCATATTATTAAAAGTATGACGTTCGCTTCTAAAGTCTGTCTTTAGACAACAATAAAGGGATGAAATTTAGGTGATAGATTATTTCCTGCGCAGGATGGCGCTGGTAATTCCAACCTTTATCGGTATTACGATATTGATCTTTGCGATCACAAGACTGGTTCCGGGAGGGCCGGTAGAGCGTATTCTTTCCAGTATGCAGTTTAACAGTGCTGAAACAGCGGCGGTTTCCACCGATGTGGGTGCAAGTGTTGCTCTGTCTGATGATCAGATTGCTCAGCTAAACGAGTTTTACGGACTGGATAAGCCAGTATTTGAAGCGTACTGGGAGTGGCTGGTAAAGTTGCTGTCACTGGACTTTGGTGAGTCAACCCGCTATTACGAGCCGGTGATTGACATGATTGCAGAAAGGTTGCCCATTTCCCTTTTTTATGGCGGCATGACCTTTTTTATTGCTTATTTTGTTTCCATACCTCTTGGCTACTTCAAAGCCCTTAAGCATGGCTCCGTTTTTGATTCCGCCTCATCGGTCATGATTTTTATCGGTTATGCCTTACCCGGATATGTTGTCGGGGTGCTGCTGATTACCTGGTTTGCCTACAATTTGGAATGGTTTCCCATGGGCGGCTTTACCAGTGATGATTTTGAAGACTATGAAACTTTTTATGAGCAGGTGAAGGATGTGCTCTGGCATGCGGTACTTCCGTTGATCTGTTACCTCATTGGGGATTTCGCCACACTGACTATGACAATGAAAAATAATCTGATGGAGAATCTCTCTGCAGACTATATCCGCACCGCCATTGCTAAGGGGCTGCCATTTAAGCAGGCGGTGAGAAAGCACGCCTTGCGTAACAGCTTGATTCCCATCGCCAGTCATTTTGGTAACTCTCTGCTGTTTTTTATGACAGGCTCATTTCTGATTGAAGTTATCTTTGATATCAACGGCATAGGGCTTTTAGGTTATGAATCTATTATGGAGCGAGATTACCCCGTGGTTATGGGAATAGTGGCCATTAACGCCATGATGCTTCTTGTGGGGAATATCCTGTCTGATATCTGTGTGGCTTTTGTTGATCCCAGAGTTAAGTTTGGAGAGTGATGATGTTTAAATTCGATCCCTTAACTCAGAAAAAGATCCAACGCTTTAAGGACATTAAACGCGGTTACTGGTCATTTATTATTTTGACCTTGCTGCTTGTGTTGTCACTGTTTGCAGAGGTGCTGATTAACAGTAAAGCTTTGATTGTCAGGTATCAGGGGGAATTCCGTTTTCCGGTATTCAGCGATGTTATTCAGGGTAGCGAGTTTGGACTCAGAGAGCCAGGTGAAGCGAATTATCGCCGTTTGCAACAGGTGTTTGAACAGCAGGGCGAGGGTAACTTTGTTGTTTTACCTATTGTTCCCTGGAATCCGTACGAGCAGGATTTTAGCGGAGATTACCCACCAACCCCGCCGGATGCTAAGAGCAAACATTATCTCGGAACAGACACTATCGGCAGGGATATTCTTTCCCGCCTGGTATACGGTTTCAGAATTGCTATGGGTTTTGCTCTGATAACCATGGTTATCTCCTACGCGATAGGGACCGCAGTCGGGTGTGCAATGGGATTCTGGGGCGGTAAGTTTGACCTTATTGTTCAGAGACTGATAGAGATTTGGTCCATGGTGCCGTTTCTCTATGTGATTATGATACTGGTTTCCATTATTCAGCCGACCTTTACTCTGTTTGTGGCAATCAATGTGCTCTTTGGCTGGATGGGGATGACCTGGTATATGAGGACTATGACCTACAAAGAATCAGCCAGAGAGTATGTGCTGGCAGCCAAAGCGCTTGGAGCATCAACGGCGCGAATTCTGTTCAGACATATATTGCCTAATACTATGGTTATGATTGTGACACTGGCACCATTTTCTATAGCCGGAAATATTACCGCTCTGACGGCACTGGATTACCTTGGTTTGGGCCTGATGCCACCAACACCCAGCTGGGGTGAGTTGCTTCAGCAGGGTAAGTCTAACCTGGATTCTCCGTGGATAGTGACCTCAGTGGTGACCTCCATTGTATCTATACTGGTTATGGTGACCTTTATTGGTGAAGCGGTAAGAGCTGCCTTTGATCCTAAGAAATTTACCCGTTACAGCTGAGTCTGACAAGGAAGTGAATATGAATATAAACAGAATAAAAACCGGCCTGCTGGTTTGTGGTTTCTCAGCTTCGGCACTGGCAACAGAACTACCGGATAATCTTGAGTGGCAGACAAACTGGGATGAGCCGATGTTTGCGTCAGAAAAAGCGCAATTTGGCGGAACTTTCAGAACCTATATTTCCAGCTTTCCGCAAACATTCAGAACGGTGGGGCCGGATTCAAACGGGACCTTTCGCTGGTGGCTGAGAGATGTCAGTCCGGGTCTTGTCAGCAAGCACCCTAATACGGATAAATGGATTCCTGATCTGGCTAATGAATGGGCATTTGATGATGACCACAAAACGGTTTATTACCGGTTAAACCCACAGGCTAAGTGGTCGGATGGTATGCCGGTGACAGCGGATGATTTTACCTATGTCCTTACCTTAATGCGCTCTGAAGATATTGTTGCTCCCTGGTACAACACCTATTTTAAGACGGTAATAGAAGACATCAAGAAATACGACGATCATACGATTTCTATTACCCTGGCTCAGCCAAAAGATAAGACGGACCTTCTGCTCAGCACGACGATGGGGCCACGCCCTAAGCACTTTTATAAGCCGGATACCGACAAAAACGGTGACGGCGTGGATGATAATTTTGTCCGCAAATATAACTTCAAAGCCGAACCGACAATCTGGGCATATAAACTCGATAAGGTGAAAAAAGGGCGTTCAGTCACCTTTAAACATGTGGGGCCAGAGTGGTGGGGATACAGTAATCCATATTATAAGAACCGTTACAATGTAGAGAAAATACGGGTTAGTGTTATCCGCGATAAAGACATTGCAAAAAAACGTTTTGAGAAAGGTGAGATGGATGCCTATCCGGTAATTATTCCGGACCTCTGGCACGATAAAACCAACAGTAAAAACTATCAGAAGGGTTATATTCACAAGTTCTGGGGCTTTAGTCAGACGCCGCAGGGAGCCGGAGGGCTCTGGATAAACACGGCAAAACCTTATCTGGACAATGTTGATGTGAGAAAGGGCATTGCTCATGCGACGGATTTCGACGGCATGATTGAAAAAGTATTAAGGGGTGACTACCTGCGCAAGCCAAATGGCATGGGAGTCGGGCAGGGTGCTTTTACCAATACCGATATCAAAGCGCCACAATTTGATCCTGCGCTGGCCGTTTCTTATTTTGAAAAGGCAGGCTTTTCCGTTATCGGTCCTGACGGGATAAGGCAGAATGACAAAGGTGAACGCCTGAGTTTTGCGATTACCTACGCAGCTTCTCATCACACTCAGCGCCTTGCCTACCTGAAGGAGCAGGCAAAGAAAGCCGGGTTGGATTTTACCCTGAATCTGATTGACGGCTCTTCTGCATTTAAGTATGTCAGTGAGAAAAAACACGATATCTCGTTCCACGATATGGGCAGTGGCGAGCAGCCTGCGTATCGCCAGTATCTTCACTCTGACAATGCAAATAAGCCGCAAACGAATAATTTCACCAACTATTCGACACCAGAGCTGGATAAGCTGACAGATGATTACCGTCATGAATTCAGCACTGAAAAGCGCGAGCAGATATCCCGCGAAATTCAGCAGATTGTTGCCGATGCCTGCATTGTAATACCTGGCTACATGGTGCCATACGCCCGCTCTGCTTACTGGCGCTGGATGAAGTTTCCACAAAATCCGATGACCAAAAAAACGGAATCACTTTTCCCGCATGGTTATCCTTCAGACTTGGGTGTTTTCTGGATAGACAAAGAGGCGAAAAAAGAGACCCTGTCAGCAATGAAGAAGGGAAAAGGGTTTGAACCGGTAACTGTTATTGATGACACCTACAAGTTTTAAGGCTGGGATTAAATGGCAATGACAAACCCGGATGTGATTTTAGAGGTTAAGGATCTGGAGACGGAGTTCTCCACAGACGATGGTGTCGTTCAGGTTCTTAAAGGGGTTAACTTTCAGGTGAAACGCGGAAGAACTCTGGGTCTGGTCGGGGAGTCCGGTTGCGGGAAAAGCGTGACTTCCATGTCCATTTTGGGGCTTTTACCTCAGCCCTATGGAAGAGTGACTAACGGAGAGATTCTCTATGGCGGGGAAGATCTGCTTAAGCTGCCTGAAGCTGAGAAATACAAGATTCGGGGTAATCATATTTCGGTTATCTTCCAGGATCCGATGACAGCGTTAAATCCGGTTCATAGTATCGGTAAGCAGCTTCACGAAGTGCTGATTCTTCACCGCCCGGAGCTGAATAAATCTCAGCGTCAGAGCTTTGCTGTTGAGATGTTGACCAAAGTGAAGATTCCTGATCCCGAAAAGCGGCTGAATGAGTACCCGCATAATCTGTCCGGTGGAATGAGGCAGAGGGTGATGATTGCAATGGCGCTGGCCTGTAAACCGGATATTCTGATTTGTGATGAACCAACAACTGCATTGGATGTTACCGTTCAGGCTTCGATTTTGGACCTGATGATAGAGCTTCAGAATGATACCGGAATGGCGATGATTTTTATCACCCATGATCTGGGGGTAGTTGCTGAAATCTGTGATGATGTTGCCGTGATGTATGACGGCCAGATTGTGGAAAATGCCAATATTTTCGAGCTGTTTGACAACCCGCAGCACCCTTACACCAAGCACTTGCTGAGCCTGGTTCCGAGGCTGGATACACCGCCTAAGCAAATTATAGAAATAGACGCTGTAAATCACTTCTCCGGATAAGTTTTTGTATGAGTGAAATTTTAAGAATCGAAGACCTAAAACAGTACTTTACCTCTGGTGGCGGTGTGTTTAAAAAAGGCTACACGGTTAAAGCGGTAGATGGTGTTTCTCTGCATGTTAACCGGGGTGAGACTTTGGGGCTTGTTGGGGAATCGGGTTGTGGAAAAAGCACGCTTGGCAGAACCCTGCTTAAGCTCTACGAGCCAACAGATGGAAAAATCTTTTTTGAAGGGACGGATATTACCGGATTGAGCACAAAAGAGATGCGGCCCCTGCGCAAAGATATGCAGATAATATTTCAGGATCCTCTTGAGTCACTGAACCAGCGTCATACCGTGGGAATGATAATCGAGGAACCTTTTATTATTCATAAACTGGGCAGTAAGGAAGAGCGAAAAATCTGGGTTGCGGAACTGCTGGAAAAAGTTGGATTACCGGCAAGTTCTGCCAACCGGTATCCGCATGAGTTTTCAGGTGGTCAGAGGCAGAGAATTGGCATTGCCAGAGCGATAGCCCTGAAACCTAAACTGCTTATATGTGATGAGTCCGTTTCGGCCCTTGATGTTTCTGTGCAGGCGCAGATCCTGAATTTATTGTTAAAACTGCAGCAGGAGATGAATCTGGCGATTATTTTTATCTCACACGATCTGTCCGTTGTCCGTCATGTTTCTGACAGAGTTGCGGTAATGTATTTCGGTAAAATCGTTGAATACGGAAGCGTTCAGGAAATCTTTGACAACCCGCAGGCGGATTACACGAAAACCTTACTAGCTGCCATTCCTGTTTCTCACCCCAAGAATCGCCGGAGAAAATAAAAAAGCTTGCTGTTTTCTTTTGAAACAGCAAGCTCTTGATAGCTGATAGTCGATTTAAAGCTTAAAGCGTGTAGTAAACATAACTTGCTCGTCGTCGTAGAGGTCGTTGAAGACACCTTCAACACCAACAGAGAACAGCTCTGTTGAGTGGAAGCGAGCGAAAACAGTACCAACAACGTCGTCCTGATCATCAACTTCTACGTAACCGATTTTACCACCCACTTCCAGTTGTGGACCAAGCCATTGGCGAACACCAAAGTTCAGTTCCATACCGATTTCTGAGTCAGTGTGTTTAGTGTCAATGACACGAGCAAGCATTTCACCCGTCATATCTGCCCAGTTATTGATAGGAGCATGGAAACCAAAACCAGCAGCCATGTTGTAATCGCTGTCGAATTCAGAGTCGACACGAACGATAGCGTGTGCGTTCGGGTGAACGGACTTACTGAATGCTCCACCGAAAGTTACCGGGCTCATGCCGATGCGGGCTTCAGCATAGTCGTAGTTAAAGTTGCTCATTACCGTTGGGCTGTTTGGGTCAGTTGCTGCAAAAGCTGCGCTGGATGCAAGTGCTAGTCCTGCAACAAGTAGTGTTTTACGCATATCAAGTAAACCTTTATCCTTAAATTATTCTTTAAAGGGCACTGCGTAAAACAGGCCCAAGCACAAGATTGCTAGCCATATAATAATAAATCAACGGCTTGAGTCACTAAAAAAATGTCACTGATTTTGTAAATGCAAGAGTTATACCAATTGAAAGATTCACTGATTTCTCGTTCCCACGCTCCCGCGTGGGAATGCATACCAGAATAAAATACACCAATTATGGTTTAATAGTCCATTCTTGTATTCTGTTTTTTTTTCAATGGGTTGGGCTGTGTCGCTGTGCTTTTAGCAGTAAGTATTAGGCCGGGATATGCATATATTAAAGTGACCAGAGAACGGTTCTCCCCCTTGAGTGAAAAAGCCTAACTAGTTGATAAAGCTAATAGAAGGGGGAGTTAGAGGGGGTTGGTTATGCCATGCATGGTTAAACCACCAAAACTTAAGTCCATGAGAAACAACCCCTCCCTGCCTCCCCTTCGATGCTACTTCTTCGAAAATCCGGCCTTTCGAGGCTAAGGGGAGGAGCATTCTTTGGCTCATTAAACTTGTGTATAAGAGTTAGTCTGATAGCTGCTTTTACTCCCCAAACTGATTCCGTCTGTCCGCAATCGCATTAAAGATCCGCTCGGTATCCAGAATTCGTCCCCATGGCATAAGATCTTCTTCATTTTCAATCATATAGCTGGTGAGTTGCTGCACTACATTGTTGACCAGCTCTTCACCTTTCCAGGGTTTGGCAATGTAAAAGTCCAGACTGGCGTTGTTTACCGCCTGTATGGTGTCTTCCAGATCGGCCTGACCGGTAAGAAGCAGTTTTTTGGCGGGTTTGGTTTTCTCTTCTTTGTTTAATTCAATCAGGAAGCTGATGCCGGTCTCCTGGGGCATAATATGGTCACAGAGGATAAGCGCCAATTTTACGTCATCATCTTCATTTTCCTCGATAACTTCGCGGGCTTCCGCCACAGATTCGGCGCCTTCGATAATAAAGTCGTCTTCAAAGTCGGAAAGATCTTGCACAACACTGTCCAAAACCTCACGTTCATCATCTACACAAAGTATGAGATATTTATTCATGGCATTTCCTTATCACTGTTGAACAAGAGGGTTGGCTTGCTGAAACGGAAGCCAAACAATCATTTTAGTAAACTGCTCAGGCTCTGACTCGACTTCAATCCATCCGTTGTGATGAGCCAGAATCTGCTGACAAACGGACAGGCCGATACCAAGTCCGAAGTTTCCTTCTTTTTTCGTTGTATAGTTAAGCTCGAAAATTTTATCTACCTGCTCCTGCGGGATACCGTGGCCGTTGTCTTCAAAGGTTATCTTAGCGTAGAGCATATCCTCCTTCATCGCCTGCTCAGAGGTTATTTTCAGGCAGCCCTGCTCCGGAAAGGCATCGATGGCATTGGACACCAGATTAGTCCAGACTTGCTGAAGCGCATTGGACAGACAAAGTATATTTGGAATAGGGTGGTACTCCTTAATAACCTGATGCCTTTTCAGTTTGTTTTCAAAGATAACCAGCGTATCTTCAATGCCTTCATGAATATCCACCACATGCATCACTTCGTCATCCTGACGGGCGTAGCCTTTCAAGCTTTTCACCATGTCCGCGATACGTTTTGCACAGACCCGGATCGACCTCAGAGTCGAGCCGGCAATATAGTATTTTTCCAGCCCGGTGATACTTTCACTAAGGTTTCCGAGCTCTTTACCCAGTTGCAAAACTTCCCGAAGATCGTGATGCAGGTTTAGTTGCACTATCTTCTTCGCCAACTGTTTATCTCCCACATCAGACACAATGTTTTTGGTATGCTGACGTATTTCTGATGTGGACATAGGCCGTGATTCAAGCGACTCTTTCAGGATATTCGCTCCCAGCTCCTGATGAGATTCAGGAAGTGGAGAGTGTATCAGTTCATCAATTTTAGCTGTCAGGGTATCGGCTCCGCGCAGGATGGCGGCTACCGGGTTATTCAGTTCATGGGCAACACCGGCAACAAGCTGGCCCAGCATGGCCATCTTTTCCCTTTCTATCAGTTGCTGATGAGCTGACTCAAGAGATTCCAGCGTTTTTTGTAGCTCCAGTTTGGTATTGATGCTCCGCTGCAGCCTACGGTTAAAGTGGCGCAAAAGAAGGTTGGTAAACAGAGGAAGAAGCTCACTGTTGGAGCGCATAACCTGTGAAAATACTTCCTTATCAAGCTTAATCACTTTCGTTCTGGTTAGGGTAATTGCGGTAGAAAATGAGTTTTCTCCGGTCACAAAGGACATACCACCGACAATATTGCCTTTGGCGTGGCGGACTACCTCGCGCTGCACACCCAGGTCATCCAGCTTATAAAGAGCCACTTCACCTTCAACGATAAACCAGAGAAATTCGTTCGGCTCTCCTTCCACAGTCAGCAGGTGATCAACAGAATAGGTTCGGCAGGCTCGTGTTTCATCCTGTTCAGCGAAAAACTCCAGCAGTTCACCGATAAAATGGTCAGCAAGGTAGGTGTCACTAAGCTCATGGAAATCGTGAATAAATCCGGTCCTGAATGAGGTTAGCTTATGCTCTATATGAGCGCTGAGGATACGGGACTGATCCAAAACCGAACTGTAGCGAAGCCAGTCTTCCTGAGCAATGCTCAGAATAAAGCTTGTCAACTCTTTGATGGCGGTTTCAAGCAGGGCATGCTCTTTTAGTGGCTGAGTTAGACAGTGATCCAGGCTGCCTTCGTTTACGGCTGCCAGAATGGTCTCAATGTCTTCACCATCGCTGACCAGCACCTTTCTGGCATTTTTTGTATGTGAGGACTGTTCCAGGTGAATCAAAAAATCCGCACCATTAAACTCCTGACTTGAGGTGGCAATAGCCATGGCAACAGTCTGGTTCTGCTCCTGAAGGTACTCAATGGTCTGCTCTGCCTCTTCAGGTGAATCTATGCAGTAGATATCAAAATGCGAGGAAAGCGATGCCAGCTCTGTTCTTAATAGTTCAACAGATACAGGGTCGTTATCTAAATAGAGCAATACGTATGGATTCACAGCCACCTCTCTACAGTTTTTTTACAATGTAGCAATTTTCATCACAACGGGTTGAGAGGTGAGTAAAATTATCAGGTTTTAAAACCAGTTAACTGCAAAAGCCTGATTAATCTCAAAGTTCTAATGGTTTTCTCTTTAGGGGACATAAGCTAGACTTCATGTAAACAACGATTCAGTGAAGAGAGCGATGAAGGATTTAAAGAAATACGGTGCTATCGGCGGGGCCATTGTGCTGGTGGCAATCTGGCCGCTGGCGGTTGGTCAGATTGCGCAGAAGGTGCTGCATGATGGTGTGGCTAAAATTGACGATGCCAATCTGAATGCGACAGTGGTTGATTATGACAGAGGGTATCTCTCGTCTGTCGCAACCTCCCGCTACAAGCTTACCGATCCTGTTTTGATAGAGCAGTTTCAGATTGATGGTATCCCGACTGAAATTACGGTAAAGCATGAAATTAAACACGGATTGCTTGGTATTGACGCCGTATCCAAACCTGTCAGCATGCCGCAGTTGCCTCTCGTTCTTTATTCTCACAGCCAGTTAAATGGTAATACTGAATTTAATCTGGATATTGCTCACCTGAATTTTCAGGATCCCAATACGCTTGGCGGCTCTGTTTCTGTTGCACGGTCTCAAATTTCAGGTAAAGCGTCAGTACTTGGGGAGCTGGACTATAGCTTCGATTTCCCCTCTGTTCAGGTAAAATTTGACACTGGTGAGTCACTCTCTTTTACCGAGTTTACCGGTTCAGGCAAAGGCAAGAAGCTAAATGGCCTGTGGTTTGGAGAGCACGGGGCTAACCTGAAAGAAATCTCAATGGAAAACCCGGCGCATGTAAGCCTTGTTTATGGCAGCAATCTTAACTATCAGTTTGCTTCATCGGTTACAGAATCAGAGTCAGGAAGCCGGGTGCAGACCAATCATCAGATTGCAGCTAAGGCTTTCAAATCAGGTGGTGACTTAATTGAGAACCTGAATATTGACTTTACGCTTGGCGATTTAGACGCAGAGGCATTTGGCAGTCTGGCTACTATTTTCTACAGCAGCGGTGAAATGGATAATGCGACTATCAATCAGTCGGCACAGCATATCGACACCCTGTTTGATAAAGGCTTTATGCTATCCATGAATCAGATGAAGCTGAATCTGGGTGAGGGGGTGTTTGATTCAAAATGGTCTCTGGCTGTGCCGCAGGGCACTTCAAACGTGACCCAGAATATCATGGGCGTTATTCCGGTATTAACCGGTAAAATGGATACATTTATTTCAAACGAACTGGTTGATGGCTATCCCGCCATCCAGCAGGGAATTGATGAGCTGGTTATTATGGAGATGGTAAAACCAGTTGATAAAGGGTATCAGATGGCAGCGGTAGTTGAGGACGGAAATATTGTTTTTGAAAGTGGTCAAAAAGTGCCCCTGTTGCAACTTTTGTTCTCGTTTTTCGCGATGTAATTGCTAATAAAACTGTCTGAAAAATAAGTTATCAAAGGAAAGAGGTCATTAGACCTCTTTTTTGTACTTTTTATACTGGCAAAAACGTGGTATTACTTGCTTACAGTTTCTTAAAATCGGTACTTAAACCGGTTTGAAATAATAAAATTGTCGTAAATTTATCGAAATTAGTAGGGAGTACGTACCATCATGGAAACGATATATAACTTTAGTGCAGGTCCTGCAGCACTGCCAAAGCCGGTAATGGAAAAGGCGCAGTCAGAACTTATTGACTGGAACGGTTTGGGTACTTCCGTGATGGAAATCAGTCACCGCAGCAAAGAGTTTATCAAGGTTGCTGATGAAGCAGAGCAGGACTTAAGAGATCTTCTGAATATTCCTGACAATTACAAAGTACTTTTCTGTCAGGGCGGGGCTCGTGCACAGTTTGCCGCAGTACCTATGAACCTGCTGGGCGGCGCAAAAACAGCAACTTATATTGATGGCGGTTACTGGGCAGAAAGCGCCATCGCAGAAGCGAAAAAGTACTGTGATCCGGATGTATTTGTGGCAAAAACTGAGGTTGAAGGTAAAACGGCCATTCTGCCTTCAACAGAGTGGAAGATCGCTGACGATGCGGCTTACGTACACTTCTGCCCGAATGAAACCATTGACGGTATTGAGATTAATGACCTGCCGGTAACAGACAAGCCGATTGTTGCTGATATGTCTTCGACCATTCTTTCTCGTGAAATTGATGTCTCTAAATATGGCGTAATCTATGCGGGTGCTCAGAAAAACATCGGCCCTGCGGGTATCGCTATTGCTATTGTACGGGACGATCTGCTTGATCTTGCATCTGATGTGCTGCCTAGCATACTGAACTACAAGGTTCTGGCTGAAAAAGACTCTATGTTCAACACGCCGCCAACCTTTGCCTGGTACCTTTCTGGCCTGGTGTTTAAGTGGCTGAAAGAACTGGGTGGGGTACAAGCGATTGAGAAGCAAAACCGTGAGAAAGCGGCGCTTCTTTATGACTACATTGATCAGTCTCCTTTCTACAAAAACGGTGTTCACCCTGAAAACCGCTCACTGATGAATGTGCCTTTCCAGCTGGCTAAACCCGAACTTGATGCCAAATTCCTTGAACTTGCAGACAAAGCGGGGCTAAAAGCGTTAAAAGGCCATAGAGCTGTTGGTGGTATGCGTGCCTCTATTTACAACGCAATGCCGGTAGAAGGCGTTGCTGCACTTGTTGACTTTATGCGTGAGTTTGAGTCGGAATACGCATAATTCAGAACTAAAGTAACTTCACTTCGGTGAAGTTACTTAACTCCCATATTTTCACTTCCGCTATTTAAAGCTTTCCTGAAAAAACGACGTATCTGTCTAATAAGTCTCCGAACTCTTATATATATTGAAGAATCAGTCAAACTTTTCACCAACTTATTGATCTAAAATAGCTATGAAATGCCATAAGATGTAGCTAGTGCGTGTTTAAGGTATGACTGAAAAATACCGGGGGTGATTAATGGCTAATTTAATTCCATGGTCTGATGATTATGCAATTGGTGTTGATGAGGTGGATCAGCAGCACAAGTACTTATTTGATTTGATTAATGAGGTTCTTCAGAGCAACGAAGATGAAAAACTGAAATCCTCATTGCTGAAATTGTACCGGTATACCAGAGAACATTTTCGCGCTGAAGAGGCATTGATGGAGAGGGCAGGTTATCCTCAATATGAGCAGCATAAGGAAATGCATAATCTTCTGATACTCAAGCTAAACGACAGCTCAACCGAGACGATGAATAACCCATCGCGACGGGATGCGCTCGACGAATTTTTAACCAGTTGGCTTGTGAAGCATATTCTTGAGAAAGACATGGATATAGGCCGGTTTATGCAAGAGAACAAATCTGCTTCCGAACGGGTTTGATTCCTGGCTGGATACTGCGTCAAAAAATAAGAAAGGGATTCGTGTTTAATTAAAGGGCCTGGATAACAATATCCAGGCCCTTTGGGTGCTTTATAGTGTCTGGTTTAACTGGAAGTAACGGCCTTGCTGCGCCATTAACTCCAAGTGGTTACCCTGCTCAATAATCCGGCCCTCTTCAATCAGGCAGATATTGTCCATTTTATGCAGGTTCACCAGACGGTGAGTGATAAACAGAACCGTTTTGTCTTCAAAGTGCTGGTCGAACAGCTCAGTAATCTGATGTTCTGTCTTCTTATCCAGCCCTTCTGTTGGTTCATCCAGCAGCAGGATAGGGGCGTTATGAAGAATGGCCCTTGCGATACCGATCCGGCGTTTTTCGCCACCGGAAAGCTGACGGCCACCATCTCCCAGCCACTCATCAAGGCCTTTATCTTCTGTCAGTTTTTCAAGCCCCACCTTTGCCAGTAGCTCTTTAAGTTCGGAATCGGTTACTTCCGGCTTGGCGATGGAGAGGTTTTCCCGCAGCGAGCCGTTAAGAATATCAACGCGCTGACTGACGACAGAGATCTTGTTTCTGAGCACATTTTCACTGATTTCAGTAATTGGTGTGCCAGCAACAGAAATGCTGCCGGACTGCACATCCCAGTACCGACATAAAAGCTGAAGCAGGGTAGATTTACCTGAGCCGGTCTGGCCCAGAATCGCCACTCTGTTTTTTGCTTCGATAGTGAGACTAATCCCTTTAATCGCCTGGCTATCTGCATCTGGGTAACTAAATTCAATATCTTTGAATTCAATGCTGTGCTCGCTCTGCTTTAAATCGCCGCCTTCAGGGAAAATCACATCTGGCGTTGCCTGAGTGATTTCATTCAGACGTCGTGCGGATGTCAGTGTTTGTCCCAAGTGCTGGAAGGCACCTGCGATCGGCATTAGCAGCTCAAAGCTGGCCATAGTGGCAAATGCAAACATAGCGATAAACGGATCCGGCTGGTTTCCACCGATACCGTCAGCCGCCAGCCAGAGGATCAGTGTCAGCGCCCAGCCGTTTGCCAGCATAAGCAGGGCACTGGCAATACCTGTCAGGTTGGCATTCACAAACTGATTGCTCAGTAGCTTTTTCTGGGTGTCCAGTATGGCGTTGTGGTAACGCTCTTCTGCGCCAAACAGTACCAGCTCGCTGTGACCCTGAAGCCAGTCCAGTGCGGAAACCCGTAAATCGGATTTATGGTGAGTAAGCTCAGAACCATTTCGCTTGCCGAGCTTGTAGAAAACAACCGGCCAGAGCAGAAGAAGTGCTAACAGTATTGCACCCAGCGTTAAACCTAACTGCAGATCAAAGGCGCAAAGAAAGGCCGTTAATACGATAATGCCCAGGGTTCCGGTGACTACCGGGCTGACAAGGCGCAGATAGACATGGTCCATGGCATCCACATCTGCAACCAGACGGTTCAGAATATCGCCGTCACGAAGCCCTGAGACTTTACCCGGAACAAGCGGTGCCAGTTTCTTAAAGAAATAAACCCGCAGCGCTGTCAGCAGCTTAAAGGTTTCGTTGTGACTGACAACCCGCTCACCCCAGCGTCCAGCAGTACGGCCGATAGCAAAGCCACGGACACCGCCACCGGGCAGCATATAGTTAAAGGACTCTTTTGCAATAGTCAGCCCGGCTACTGCGGCCGCAGAAATAAACCAACCTGAAAGCGTCAACAGACCAATAGAGGCGAACAGGGTCAGCAAAGCCAGAAGCATTCCAAGCGAAAGCCCGAACCAGTGTTTTTTATACAGCTTCAGAAAAGGCAGTAAATCACGCATCTAAATCTCCTTTTTCTGCAGCAAGCTGGCTGTTTCGTGCATTCAGCATAGAAGCAAACAGACCTTCTGAATTTTGTAGTTCTTCAAATGAACCGGACTCAACAATATCGCCCGACTGCATCACCAGTATCTGCTCAACCTCTTTTAGCTGGTTAAGCTGGTGGGTCACCATTAATGTGGTTTTTTCCTGAATTTTCTTCTCTATACCCTGCATAACCAGAGCTTCGCTTCTTGCATCCAGACTTGCCGTCGGCTCATCCAGCAGCCAGAAGTTACCCTTTTGCAGCATGCCCCTAGCTAGCGCAAGGCGCTGTGCCTGACCAACGGAAAGACCGCCGGAACGGTCGCTGACATGATAATCAAGGCCATGTTTTTCTACGAATTCAGAGGCAAAGGCATCATCCAGAGCAGTCTGAATCTGTTCGCTGCTTACCTCCGGATTACCCAGAGTGATGTTATCTTTAATACTACCGTGTAAAAGCAATGGGTTTTGTCCCACCCAGCTTATCTGCTCGCGCCACTGGTTGAGATCGCACTCGCTCACTTCGGTATTGTTTATCCGCAGGCTGCCTTCGTAGGGCAGAAAGCCCAGAATAGCGTTGATCAGGCTGGTTTTACCTGCGCCGCTCGGGCCAACCAGAGCGGTGGTTTTTCCTGAATCCATTACAAAAGAAACCGGGCCGACCAGTTTTTTCCCATCAGGGCTAAGAACGGTCAGGTCATTCGCTTCAATTCGAATGTTTTGCGGCTCAGTAATAGAAGTGGTTCCTGTATTTGACTGTTTCACTTCCGTTTCTAAAAATTCGACGATGCTTTCCGCAGCGCCTACTGCCTGCGCTTTGGCATGGTAGAAGGTGCCCAGATCCCTTAGTGGCTGATAAAACTCCGGAGCAAGGATCAGAATCAGCAGACCTGAGAACAGGGTAATACCTGCACCATAATGACCGAAGTTCAACTCGCCGATATAGCTAAAGCCCAGATAAACCGCAGTCAGGGCAATGGAAATAGAGGTGAAAAATTCCAGCACGGCGGAAGAGAGGAATGCAACGCGCAGCACATCCATGGTGCGGGTTCTGAACACTTCAGAGGCGGCGCTCAGTTTCTCTTCTTCAGCTGTTGTACGGTCAAACAGTTTGATGGTTGTCATGGACTGAAGACGGTCATAAAAGTGTCCGGACAGTCGTTGCAGTGCTTTAAAGTTCTTGCGGTTTGCCTCTGCTGCACGTTTACCGACAAAGGCCATAAACATTGGGATAAGCGGTGCGGTAAGCAGGAATATCAGCCCCGCAGCCCAGTTAACCGGAAATACCACCACAAGAATAATAATCGGTGTCAGAACCGACAGTGACATCTGAGGCAGATAACGGGCAAAAAAGTCCTGCATATCCTCAACTTGTTCCAGAAGCAGGGTGACCCAGGTTCCGGCGGGTTTGCCTTTGATATAGGCAGGGCCTAAGGCTCTTAGTTTGTCCAGAATCAGCTGACGGATATAGATTCTGATCTGCTCACCGCAGCGGAATCCGGCAATTTCACGGCCCCAGGTACAGGCTGCTCTGCCTGCAATGGTCAGTGCCAGACCAATAAAATACGGAATTAGCTCAGATTTATCAGTATGTTCAATGATGAGCTGATGAAGAATTGAAGCGATAAGTGCTGCCTGACCAAGCAAGAGCAGGCTTGAGAGCACCCCAAGGCCGACACTGATCAGAAGCCAGCGTTTAGCCAGCTTGCTTTGATCTTTCAGCCAATTGTTTAACTCGCGCTGTTTTGTTTTATCCATGTATAGAAGGCTTACTGCTATTAATTATTATGATTGCTATAAAAAAAAGAGTATACAAAAACAAAACCAGCGGGAATACCGCTGGTTTGTAGGGATTTGAACTAAGCAGCTGATTTTCAGTTGCTTTAACTCTTTAGTATTAGTCCTGCAGTGCCAGCTCGTCCAGATAACGCTCGGCATCCAGTGCTGCCATACAGCCTGTACCGGCAGACGTAATTGCCTGATGGTAGTGATGATCCATAACATCACCCGCTGCAAACACGCCTTCAATGCTGGTTTGTGTCGCATTGCCTTCCAGGCCGGACTGAACAAGCAGGTAGTCGTTTTTCATCTCCAGCTGACCTTTGAACATTTCAGTGTTCGGGTGGTGGCCAATGGCTACGAACAGGCCCATAACATCCAGCTCTTCAGTGGCATCAGATTTGGTGTCTTTCAGGCGAACGCCGGTGACACCCATTTCATCGCCCAGAACTTCATCCAGTACGCGGTCGGTATGCAAAATGATGTTGCCGTTTTCCACTTTGTCCATCATTCGTTTCATCAGAATCTTTTCAGCGCGGAAGCCTTCACGACGGTGAATAACATGTACTTCTGAAGCGATATTGGAAAGATAAAGTGCTTCTTCAACCGCTGTGTTACCGCCACCGATGACCGCGACTTTCTGGTTGCGGTAGAAGAAACCGTCACAGGTTGCACAAGCGGATACGCCGCGGCCTTTAAAGGCTTCTTCCGACTCCAGACCAAGGTACTTTGCTGAAGCACCGGTGGAAATGATCAGAGCGTCACAGCTGTATTCGCCGCTGTCGCCTTTTAAGTGGAACGGGCGGTTTTGCAGATCAACTTCATTGATATGGTCAAAGATGATCTCAGTATCAAAGCGCTCAGCGTGTGCTTTCATCTCTTCCATCAGACCCGGGCCGGTCATATCCGCCGCACCCCCTGGCCAGTTTTCCACTTCAGTTGTTGTCGTCAGCTGACCGCCTTGCTGCATACCTGTTATCAGAACAGGGTTAAGGTTAGCGCGGGCGGCATAAACGGCTGCAGTGTATCCCGCAGGGCCTGAGCCTAAGATCAGTAGTTTACTATGTTTGATATCACTCATTGAGCTGACTCCGAGGTTTCTTTTGTCTTTGTTACAAGATTATATATGGGCTTGGGATGAGAAAACAAAGCTTCTGTTAACAACAGTTTGTTATAACTTATTTTTTCTTATAACTGGTAGTGGGTGTAGCTCCTTGTCCAGCGCAATCACATTGTTCAATGACGAAAAAATGATAATGCGAATTCTCCCTCGTCATCCCGGAAATTGCGAAGCTTTTATCCGGGATCTACTGTCAACGCGCCGTAGAGCCAGCAATAACACTATGTTCTACAAAGTGCTTTTAGCAGGTTCCCGCCTCCACGGGATGGCGGATAACAATCAATATTTCAATAACGGAGCAGGAACTTTTTCCGTAGTGATATAAATACTCTCACCATTTGCACCAAACCCGGCAGCTTCTGCCTGCTCCAATTGTGGAAACTCAATGATCTCCGGCTTGGTTGAGAACACATCCAGCCAACTGCTCTGGTTTTCGTTGGAATAGAGATAAGCAGCGGAGTAGGTGAGGACCATCAGCCTTTTGCCATCCGGTGAGATATCCATTGCGGTTGGCATGCTGGATATATTCAGCAGATCCAACATGCCAAAGCGAAGCTCTTTTGGTAGCGGAAACGGGGTGATATCGCCAAGTTTTGTCGCTACCTGGGGTGTGCGCTGACTTAAATCGAGCTCGTATAATGCTGGTGGTGTGTCTCTTTTGCTAAGCAGAAGTATTTTTTTGTTCACTATGTCTACGGCAACAGCTTCACAGTCTTTCAGACCGTCTTCATAGGTGAAGGTTATGGTCCACTCCGGCTTTGCGGCTACGATGGACTGCTCTGATCTTGATAATCTTTTCAGCTCAGGCTCGCGGATAAAGTGCAGCTTGTAATTTTCTCTGTCTACGGCGTTGTTGCCGGTATCGGCAATCAGAATATAGCGGATACCCTGAAACTCAAATGTTGCCAGATCTTCCCAGTCTATATTCTGAATACCGGAAATTTTTAAAGTTGCCAGATGCTCTCCGCGCTCGTTAATTGCGAACAGTGCATTCTGGCTAAAACTGTCGTTATTTACCCAGAGAATGCCTTTGTTAACGGAAGAAGCGACTAAACCACTGGCTTCAGAGATTTGTTCGCTTTTGATTGTTCCAACCTGAGAGTCTCCTACGCTTTGCGCTGTGCTGGAACAGGCGATTAGCCATGTAAGACTGGCGGTGGTGACTAGTGCAGCAGGAAGCAGGTGTTTGATCTTCATAAAGTATCCCTGATATAAAAAAGCGAGCCCGAAAGCCCGCTTATTCTATATCAGAATGGTTTTAATTAACCACACTTTGAATCACCACAATTGAGACAAGTCTGGCAGTTGTCCTTGATGACGACCGCTTTATTGTTGCATTTGTAGCAGAAAGTGGCATTTGGAGGAAAACCGCTGGCAGCTTGTTCTTCCTGCGCCGGCTCTTCTTCAACTGAAGTCAGCTCTGCTTTTTTCTGTTCAAGAAAGGCTTTTTGATGCTCATCCATCTCCGGATTTTCCAGCAGGCCGATTTCCATCAGGTGCTGCTCGATAACGTTGCCGATTTCTGCAATCAGAGAGGGAACGTACTTTCCGTTGTTCCAGTAACCGCCACGGGGATCGAATACCGAGCGCAGCTCTTCCACCAAAAAGGTACAGTCGCCGCCTTTGCGGAATACCGCTGACATAATCCGGGTCAGGGCCACAATCCACTGATAGTGCTCAAGGCTTTTTGAGTTGATAAACACCTCAAATGGCCGGCGGATTTCGTGCTCTGTCCCTTCATTCAGGATCACATCATTGATGGTGATAAACAGCGAATGCTCTGAAACATGCTCTGGCGTTTTCAGTTTATAGGTGGAGCCCATCAGTTTTTCCGGACGCAGAATGGTTTCATGCATCTGCTGAATTTCAGGCTCTTCCTTTTCAGGCTGAATATTGTCGTCATTAGCCTCTTTAATTTTGAACCCGACAATCTTGTTTGCGATTTTTTTTGTCATTTTAACCTCTCAAAGTTCCGGGTATTAATACTTACCGTAGTAGCCTTCTTTTAAGGCGTCGTACAGGTTGGCTGCGGTATGGGTTTCACCGTCGTACTCAATCTCTTCATTTCCCTTGGCTTCGAAGGTGGAGCCGTCTTCCAGGGTGAATACATAAGTGGTGTTTTCCAGATCTTTCTCTTTAATAAGCACGCCCTGGAACACTTCCGGATTAAAGCGGAAGGTGGTGCATCCCTTCAGACCCTTGTCGTAGGCTTCCATATAGATATCTTTAAAGCCTTCAAACGGGAAATCGGTTGGCACATTGGCGGTCTTGGAAATGGACGAATCAATCCAGCTCTGGGCTGCGGCCTGAACGGCAACATGCTGCGACGGGGTAATATCGTCTGTGGTGATAAAGTAATCCGGCAGTTTTGCCTCTTCCTCTTCTGAGTACGGCATCGCCTTTGAGTTAATTAACTGGCGGTAGGCAAGAAGTTCGAAGCTATAGACATCAACACTCTTCTTGGATTTTTTACCTTCAACCACTACGTTGCGCGTGTAGTGATGGGCAAAGCTTGGCTCGATACCGTTACTGGCGTTGTTGGCCAGAGAAAGCGAGATGGTGCCGGTTGGAGCAATCGACGTATGGTGAGTAAAGCGGCTGCCGCTCTCTGCCAGTTCGTTTACCAGCTCTGGTTCAAGTTCGGCCATCTGCTGCATATAGCGGCTGTATCTGGCATGCAGAACTTTACCTTTAACTTTGTCGCCAATCCTGATGCCATCTTCCGCCATTTCAGGGCGCTGGCGCATCATTTTTGCGCTGATCTCAAACTCCTGCTCCATAATTGGTGCCGGGCCTTTTTCTTTGGCAAGTTCTAAGCCTTCTTTCCAGCCGGTAACTGCCATTTCACGGGCAACTTTATCGGTGAATGAAATGGATTCGTCACTGCCATAGCGACGTTGCAGCATTGTCAGAGTTGAGCCCAGACCAAGGAAACCCATACCATGACGGCGTTTATGCTCAATTTCATGACGCTGTTTTTCCAGTGGAAGTTTGTTGATTTCAACTACGTTGTCCAGCATACGGGTGAAGATGGCGACAACTTTGTTGTAGCTGTCCCAGTCGAAAAAGGCTTTGTCGGTAAATGGATTGCGGACAAATTTGGTCAGGTTTATGGAGCCCAGCAGACACGCGCCATAAGGCGGAAGAGGCTGCTCACCGCATGGGTTGGTGGCACGGATCTCTTCGCAGAACCAGTTATTGTTCATCTGATTGACTTTATCGATCAGAATAAAGCCCGGCTCTGCATAATCGTAGGTAGAAGTCATAATAACATTCCACAGTTTACGCGCCGGAAGGGTCTGATATACCTTACAGGCCACTCTGCCTAACTCATCTTCCACCAGCTCTTCATTAACCGGCCAGTCTGCCCAGACGATATTTTGATCCTTATGAAGATCCATTCCGTCCTGAGTCGCTTCTTTAGCGGTAATAGGGAAGATAAGCTGCCATGGCTTGTCTTCTTTAACGGCATGAACGAAATCTTCACTAATTAACAGAGAAAGGTTGAACTGGCGCAGGCGGCCGTTTTCACGTTTTGCTCTAATAAAATCGATAATGTCAGGGTGACGAATATCCATAGTGCCCATCTGAGCGCCTCGGCGACCACCGGCAGAGGAGACGGTAAAACACATTTTGTCGTAGATATCCATAAACGACAGCGGGCCGGAGGTATAAGCGCCTGCACCTGAAACAAAAGCCCCCTTTGGACGCAGGGTAGAGAAGTCATAGCCGATCCCACAACCGGCTTTAAGAGTCAGGCCCGCCTCATGTACTTTGTTGAGAATATCGTCCATAGAATCATGGATAGTGCCGGAAACAGTACAGTTAATGGTTGAGGTCGCAGGTTTGTGTTCAAATGCACCAGCATTAGAGGTGATTCTGCCTGCCGGAATAGCACCATTTCTTAGCGCCCAGAGAAACGCTTCGTTCCACTTTTTCTTATCTCTTTTTTCCAGATCAGAAAGCGCCTTGGCAACACGCTTAAAGGTGTCATCAAGCTCCTGATCTATTGGTTCGCCATGTTTGGTTTTTAACCTGTATTTACTGTCCCAGATTTCGATGGATGTAGACTGGTATTCAATATCGGTTGCAGAGATGATCATAGGTTCGGATTCGTTGTAAGTGTCTGCCATGACTTGGGTTTTCCTTGTTATTTTGCTAGACAACCTTACTACTATATATGGTGTTTATAATCTTGCCAAATACCATATATAGATAATTGGTGTTCTGTAACACAGCGCAAAAAACTTAGTGAAAATAGAAATAAATGTGGGCATTGTGACGAAGCTATGTTGATCTTTGAGGAGTTAAAATATAGGCAGTTTGCTGATGATTTGCTCAGGAGATGCGTATTTCACCTCACCCGATCAGTCCTTCACACCTGTTAATCTCGATGGTCTGATGCAGCAAAGGCAAATCATAGCCAGCAATTATGTTCAAAAGAAAAGTCAATTATTTCCAATAAACAGTCAGTCAATCCTACTAAATTAATAAGCAACCAACGCTACTGTCGAACACTTTGCAAAGAGCTAATGGAGATTAATATGTTTAGAAAATTAATGGTTATATTTTTAGGATTTATGGCAATGACTACTCAAGCTTATGAACTGACAAAAGACGAAGCCCAAATAGCACTTACGGTGCAGAGTATGGGTACATTGGCTGACCGAAATCAGTACGATGTATTAGAGAAAATTTTTACCCCTGAAGTTGTTGTTGATTACACATCAGCATTTGGTGGTGAAGTATCTACAATTCAACGTTCAGTTCTAATGACTAACTGGGCTGGGCTGCTACCTGGTTTCGATGCTACTTATCATGACTTGAATAACATTAAAGTTGTAGAGCAAAAGGGCAACAAGGCGAAAGCAACAGCAGATATCGTAGCGAGTCACTACATTGGTGAAGAGGGTTACTGGCAAATTTCTGGTTCGTATTCATACGAGCTGGAGAAAACCGGTGACACATGGCAAATTTCTTCCCTGACACTTCACGCCGGAGAAGAGCAAGGGACGAGAGATGTTTTAGGTCTTGCTATCGAAGCGGCAAAGAAGAAGAACTAATGACTGTGGCGAAGTTGCTTATTTTGAAGCAACAATGAATATAAGCGGTCAGTAATACCTTCGAAACCAAACGAGGCAAGAAACATGAAATGGTTTATATCAACTCTACTATTAGGATTACTCTCTTTACCTGCTGTTGCTAAACCGCTCCCGGAGGCAATCCAATGCTATCAAGCTGCCACCCAAGCTAGAAATATCGATGATTATATGAACTGTTTTGCCGAAGATGCCATCATGCTTGATGTAAATCGCACCTTTACGGGAAAGAGTAAAATCAAACGATGGGCACTTAATGAAGTAATGCCCAGTGGTGACTCGTTTTCTCATAAGGAGATTTTAGAGCAAAAAAGTGGCTTCGCTAAGACACTCGTCAAATGGTCTGCCTGGGAGGCTCACTATTACTACTGGTGGAATACACAGGGAAAGATTACAAAAATGTCATTGCAGTACGCAGACTAAAGTAAACATGTATTGATGAATTAAATCCCTCAACAGTTACAGAGGGATTTTTGTGCTAATTAAGAATCAAATAACTTTATTGCTCTAATTCCTTGGGTTTAATCTGTTTGAGGGGTTCCAGATAGACATGAATATTTCCAGTGAAACCGAGGCTGTCAATGGAGCAACGACGGATAAAACGTAGCGGGTGGATTATTCAGAAAACCGCAGTGCAATAAAATACCAAAACTCGGGCAGCAATCTGCAATAAACATTTCCGGTGTCCCGCTATCCTATACCCAAGTTAAGCAACAAACCCAATGCTTACCGGGTTTGACAGTTAATCGGTCAGAGGACACACCATGTTTAAGAAACTTTTAATCTCAGTACTTGGCGCACTGTCTCTTGCTGCATGTTCAAGCAGTGACGATGCCAACAAAAACACAACTCAAATTTCAGAGAAGACTACTATGCAAGCTATTCAACTAGACACCCGTGTAGGCCAGCTAGCCGCTAACCTTTACCTGCCAGAGGGTGTTGAAAAGCCACCTGTTGTAATCATCACCGGTGCATGGACAACGGTTAAAGAGCAGATGCCTGCGGTATACGCAGAAGCTCTTGCTGACAAAGGCTACGCAGCCCTGACTTTTGACTTTCGTGGCTGGGGCCAGTCTGCTGATGCTATCCGCTACCTTGAAGACCCGGCTCGTAAAACTGATGATATCCGCGCGGTAATTGACGCTGTTGCTGAGCTGGATCAGGTTGACGGCACCCGTATCGCAGGTATCGGTATCTGTGCATCTGCTGGCTACATGCTTGATGCAGTGGCAGGTAATGACAAAGTAAGTGCAGCAGCAGTAGTTGCACCTTGGCTGCACGACGTACCAATGGCGACAGCTATCTACGGCGGTGAAGAGAGCGTAAAAGGCCTTCTTGCAGCAGCTGAAGAAGCGAAGAACGCAAGCGAGCCTGTATACCTTGAAGCAGCAAGCACGACTAACGAAAGCGCGCTAATGTACAACGCACCATACTACACAGAAACAGACCGTGGTCTTATCCCTGAGTATGACAACAAGTTTAACGTTGCTTCATGGGACGGTTGGTTGAACTACAACGCACAGCTAAGCGCAGATAAACTAACACAGCCAACTCTGATGGTGGCTTCTGAAGCGATGGCTCTGCCAGCTGGTGCTCACATGTACCTTGATAACGCAGGCGACAATGTTTCTGCAATCTGGCTTGACGGCGTATCCCAGTTCGATTTCTACGACCAGCCAGAACCAGTAAAAAACGCAGTAAACGCTATTTCTGAGTTCTTTGAAGCAAACCTGTAATCGCTACAACGATTAGAACGGATAATAAAGCCCTGACTCCAAGCAGGGCTTCTCTAATTCAGGCTGGATAAGAGCCATATAACTTCGCTTATATATACAGGAAACACCTTATGAACCACAGAGAATTAGAAGACTTTGCCTGCTCTTTTTTTGCAGCAGTCGATGTGCAATGCGCTGAAGGACTTCGTCCTTTCCTGACCGATGATGTGTTACTGCGCATGGCAAATATGCCTGCAACCATTGGTATTGAACCTTTGATAGAAGCCTTTAAAGCTTCGGAGGCGCACTTTACCTCCGTTGAACATATCATCCAGGGGATATGGACTGGGTTATGGGAAGAAGGCCCGGTAGTGAGCATTGAAGCCGTTGTCCGGTACGGATTTGCTGATGGACGGAAAATAGAGCTACCGGCAAACAGCACGTTACGCCTGACCCAGGAGAACAAAATTGCGGATTACCGGATATTTATGGATCCCGGACCGGCTTTTAGTTAACAACCACAGCATACCTAACCTACTGCTATTCAGACTTTCTATTTTTAGCTGCCGGTTACAGCAGTTTTTTTACCTGCTATGTATCAGATTGGCGAGTACTTTAATAGTCAGACGGTTCCCCTGTGGCTATCAGTCTCTATACATCAGCAATATTCGGTGTGGGTTTGCTTATCTCGTTGGTATTTACTGGTTTGCAATGGAAACTACTCTTTCATTTGTTCAGTAGGTCATTTCACCCCTGATTCACCTCGCAGTATTAACAATATCAGAAAATACTTGAGGTGATTTATGAGAAGCGACGATATCAGTGCACGGCGTTTAATGCTGGCAGGGCTCATTGCTGTCCTGGCAGGGTGTAGCTCAATTGACTCTCAGCAAGAGTTTGCAGCCAAACCAAATGAGGTTTCTATACCGAATCAGTGGGAGGCTTCGGGTGAGTTTGTCAACCATGCACTAACAAACCAATTGCTTGACCTTGTTAATCAACCATCATTAACAAGGTTAGTTCACGAGTCATTAGCTGCTAACTATGATCTGAGGGTGACAGCAGCCAGATTGCAGCAGTCACGCTTGTTGGCCAGACAGGCAGATCTGGATAAAGGCCCGGAACTGAGTACAACCTATACGGCATCTCGTGATGATAAAGGCCAAATCACGAACTCACAATCCTTATCGCTGGACCTTAGCTGGGAAGTGGATGTATGGGGAAGACTGGCCGATGCCTCTGATGCAGCAGCAGCTACAACCAAAGCCAGTAAACTCGATTACCTGTACGCTAAGAATTCACTGGCAGCAAGGATCATACAGGCATGGCTGGATATCAGTTACCGCGCTCAGATAATTGCAGTTGAAGAGCAGTGGGTAACCAGTTTGCTCAATTCAGAAGATATCATTCTTGAACAAGTTCTTGATGGCGTAAAAGAGCAAGCTGACCTGGATACCGCAAAAGCTTCTACAGAACAAACTAAGGCGTCTCTTGTTGCTCGTAAACAGGCGCAGGTTGTGGCAATCCGCAGTCTGAATGTGCTGAGAGGCTATGCGGGTAGTGAACTACCGGACATTACCTTCCTTGGTGTGGAGGTCAAGTCACCACCGGCCCAGGTGCCAGGAGATATGATTGGATCACGCCCTGATTTGATCGCAGCCTACCAGCGCATTGTCGCTGCTGATAAGGATACATCTGTTGCGTACAAAGAGCTGCTTCCCAAATTTACGCTAACGGCTTCTGCCAGCAAAACAGGTACGCCGGTGGATACATCGGCATGGAGTCTGATTGGTGGTATTACCGCGCCACTGTTCAATCGTGAATCTCTCGAGAGTAGTGCAAAAATCAAAAAGCTCGATGCTCAGGTTGCTTATCTCAATTACCAAAAACTACTCATCAATGCGATGAATGAAGTTGAAAACGCCTTCGGTGAAGAAGTGTCACTGAAGGCACAAGAGCTGCACCTGAGAAAGGCATACGCTTATTCGACATCAAGCATGAATGACTATCAAAACCTGTATCAGGACGGTGTGAGTGATGTCCTGACCTTGTTGTCAGCCAAACAGACCGCCTTCCAGGCGAAAATTCAGTTGTTAGAAACAGAGCAGGCCCGGCTGTCAAACCGGATTACTTTAGGCCTTGCATTAGGAATGGGAGTGTAGACCGTGAAAAATATGAACTGGAAGAAAATTTGTGTAAGCGCCCTGGCTGTAATGACGATACCGGCTGCAGTTTTCTATACCGACTACGCCATTAGCAACCAACCTGAAGCAGTGGCCGTAAAAGAAGCGTTGATTTTGCCACGCGTGACCACTGAGCACTTAATCGCCGGTGAGAATAACAGTGTGATCGAAGCGTTTGGTGAAGTCATCTCATCCGAAACACTTTCACTGCTTAGCCAGGTATCGGGCAGGGTTGTCTGGAAGTCAGATAACTTCAGGAAAGGAAAGCTTATTAAAAAAGGTGAGTTGTTGCTTCGTATCGAGGACTCTGAATATCAGGCCAACCTGGCAAACGCAGAGAAATCTCTGGCTGACGCCGACCTTGCTCTACAGCAAGAGAAAAGGAAATATAAGCGGGCTCAGGATAACTGGAAGCGTGCAGAAATTGCCGATGAACCAAGTAAGTTAGCCTTAAGAAAACCACAGCTCGCTGTTGCGCAAACGCAGTATACTGCTGCTAAAAAAGCGGTGGGGAATGCTAAGAAAAAACTGGCGAACACAAAAATATACGCTCCATTTAATGCGGTGATCGCTTCACGCAGTGTGACTAAAGATAGTTATATCGCAACTGGTAGTGTCATTGGGGAGTTGAAATCCGCAGACACCGCTGAAATCAAAGTTGCACTGGCTGAAAACGAGTGGCAGCAATTACCTGCTTCGCTTGAAAACCTTCAGGTTGAGATCTCTTCTTCAAATAATAGGCAACATGTTTGGACTGGCCGGGTATCTGACTTATCGCTGGTCATTGACCAAAGTACCCGCACCAGAACCCTTACCGTTGAGGTTAACAAGCCTTTAGAGCAGGAAACACCGCTCCTGTTTGGTGGGTTTGTGAACGTACGTCTTCAGGGAAAAACATTGCCTGATAGCTTTGTTATTTTGTCGTCTTCAATAACCGCCGATAACTACATTTGGTTTGAAAAAGATAACCAACTATTCAGACACAAAGCCAATAAACTATTTGCTAATTCGAAAGAGGTTGGCATTGCCAGAGACGGACTAGACTCGAAAATCAACTTAGTGAAAAAGCCGATGTCTCACTATATCGAAGGAATGAGTGTTGTGGCCTTTGAGGAGAGCGCATATGCAAGATAACGCTACTAACCAGGGCATCATTGCCTGGTTTACCCGCAATCCGGTTGCCGCAAATCTGCTGATGGTGTTGATCCTGGTTGCAGGTTTAATCTCTGCGTCAAACCTGAGTACAGAGAGCCTGCCAAGTATTCCGCCCAACAGTGTTTTTGTTGATATCCAGTTTAACAGTGGCTCCGCGGAATCAGCGGAAGAGGGGATCGCCCTTAAGATAGAAGATGCCTTGCAGGGGATCGCTGGTATTAAGCGTGTTGATAGTACCTCTACGGGACAGAATGTCTCTGTCACAATAACCAAGACGAGTGGCTACGATCTGGATAAGCTCTACGAAGATGTGAAAAACCAGATTAATGCTATTAACACACTACCGCAGGACGCTGAAACACCGGTAATCGAACGGGCGGTACGTCTGCGTGACGTGATTTTCGTGAACCTGTATGGTGAGGCTGAAGATCAGGTACTGCAGAAATACGCAGAAGAGTTGCGCTCTAAGCTTTTGGCCAACAGCAAGATTCAAAAGGTCAATTATATTGGTCATAAAGATCAGGAAATCATTATCCAGGTTGATGAAAGTAAACTTCAGGCGGTTGGTTTATCGCTTTTAGAGGTTGCTGACAAGGTAAGCGAAGCTTCAGTGACGGATACCGGTGGTGAGCTAGATGGTGAGACAGGCAAGCTGATCCTGAAAACGGAACAACAGCGAAAGGACGCAAAAGGTTTCGCATCGATCCCGCTTAAGTTACTACCGAATGGCAGCACCGTATACTTGTCTGATGTTGCGGATGTGATTGATGGGTTTGCAGATAAAAACAACCTTACCCGCTACAATGGGCAGCCGTCTGTAGGCCTGGACATTAAGATGTACGGAAATTCTGACATCTCGGCAATTTCTGAAGAAACAAAGCGGGTGGTTAACGAATTTAGAACCTCTTTGCCGACAGGCGTAAATGTCGAGCTTTGGAATGACATGAGTGAGCCGATTAAGGACCGCCTGTCACTATTAATGAATAACAGTTTCCAGGGTGTGTTTCTGGTAACCATACTGTTAGCCATATTTCTGAATATCCGGGTGGCTTTATGGGTAGGTCTGGGTCTGCCGGTTATCTTCTCTGGTGCCATGCTATTGATGGGCGAATCCTTCTTTGGTATGACCCTGAACGAGCTAACCACTTTCGGCCTGATCATGGCTCTGGGTATTGTTGTCGATGACGCAGTAGTTATTGGCGAGAGTATTTACGAGCAGCGCGAAAAACAGGGTGCAACGATCGAATCAACCATTCGTGGCGCGCAAAGGGTGGCAATCCCAACGACGTTCGGTGTGATGACAACCATTGTTGCCTTTGTATCCATCAGCTTTGTGGAAGGAACATTAGGTCAGATGTTTGCTCAATTTGCGTATGCGGCGACATTCTGTCTGCTCTTCTCGCTCATTGAGTCTAAACTGATACTGCCTGCGCACCTTGCTCACCTGAAAATGTCTAATAAAGAAACTCACAACTATTGGAGCCGTTTTCAAAATAAGCTATTAGCAGGATTAGATTATTTCACTCATCACCACTACAAGCCGTTTCTTGCAATGACGCTGCAGTACCGTTATGCAGCATTAGCCATCTTCGTTTCAGCGTTTATTTTAGTTGTCGGGGCGATACCATCAGGCAAGATTAAATCGGTTTTCTTTCCTCAAATAGCGGCCGATTCCATACAGCTTGATGTTGTGTTTAAAGATGATGCGGGCTTTGGCATAGTACAACGTGAGGCGTTAGATCTTGAACGTCTGGCTATGACGCTAAATACAGATCTCAAGGCCGAATATAGTCTGGAAATTGACCCTATCCAGAGCCTGTTAACCGAAACTACGGATAATACTGCGACAATAACGGCAAGCCTTTCTTCGACTAATGAACGTCCGTTTACTGCAAATGAAGTGGTGAAACGCTGGCAATCGAGGTTGCCACCACAAGAAGGGATTGAAAGTCTCAGCTTTTCAGCTGACCAGATCAGCGAAAAAGGTATCAGTATCGAACTTCGCAGTAGGGATAGCCGGGTTATCGAACTCGCAGGCAAGACGTTAATGAAAGCGTTGGAGCAATTTAATGGTGTATCGGGTATTAAAAGCGGCATGACATCAGCCCAGACTCAGGTCAATGTAAACATCAAACCTGAAGGCTTGGCGATGGGGCTGAGCAATACCGATCTTATATTGCAATTAAAGCTGGCATTCATGGGTTATGAAATCCAACGCTTACAAAAAGATCAGAATGAAGTAAAAGTTAAAATTCAATATCCGGATAAGCGACGAGACAACCTGGAAGATCTGCAGTATACCCAGATTCGATTGCCAAATGGTCAGGTTGTGCCGTTAACCTCAGTCGCCAGTCTTGAAACCAGTTATGTTTCAACAACGATTGAAAGAACGAACTATAGTCGGGTGAACCTGGTTACGGCAGATGTCGATAAGTCTGCGATTTCACCAGAAGACGTGATAGCCAAACTGGATAGCGGGTTGTTTCAACAGCTTGAAGCTGAATACCGGGACTTAGATATTGTGATTTCGGGCCAGCAAATGGAAAAGAACGATGCTATTGAGTCATTAATCGAGGTTTTTGCCATTGCCATGATTGCGATCTTTGCCTTGCTTGCTATCCCTCTAAAGTCCTATTTGCAGCCTATTATTATTATGTGTGCTATCCCGTTTGGTATCGTCGGTGCTCTTTTAGGGCATATGTTGCATGGACAAGCCCTCAGCCTGTTGTCGTTATTTGGCATTCTTGCGTTGTCCGGGGTGGTAGTGAATGACAGCCTGCTTCTTATTTCCCGGTACAATAGCAAGAGAAATGAAGGGCTATCAGTGATGGATGCATTGCTTGAGTCGGGTACTGGCCGCTTGAGGGCAATATTACTAACGTCCACGACCACATACTTTGGCCTCGTCCCGCTTCTGGCAGAAACAACGCCACAGGCTCAGTACCTTATCCCCGCAGCGACTTCCATGGGATATGGAATATTGTTTGCGACGGTAATCACGCTGGTACTCATTCCGGCTCTGGTGATGGTGCATGAAGATTTAAATCGTTTGATTAACTGGTTTGGTCACAAAGAGAATCCAAAAGATAAAAGAGAATTGTCCTATGAATGATGAGTTGATTATTGACGTACTGTTGATTGAAGATGATAAGGAGTTGGCAATAGCGGTTGCAGACTATCTAAAGTATGAAAATATACGTTGTGATCATGCGTACAATGGCCATAGCGGGTTTAACCTGGCACAGGGCAACAGCTATGACGTCATTCTGCTGGACTTGATGTTGCCAACAATCAATGGGCTAACGGTATGCCAGAACTTACGTCAAAATGGGAGCGATGTTCCCATCCTAATGCTCACTGCCAAAGACACGTTAGAAGACAAAGAAGCCGGCTTTAATGCCGGCACCGATGATTATTTAGTAAAACCTTTCGCTATGAAAGAGCTGGCATTAAGGATTAAAGCACTGGCGAAACGCAAAAGCAGCCAATCTAAAAAGTTGGTTGTTGCAGATCTGGAGTTAGATTTGGAATCCAGAAGCGTAACCCGGGGAGGGGAAGCGATAACCCTTACCCGGATTAATCTTCAACTGTTAGAAATGTTGATGCGCGACAGTCCTAACATCGTAAGTCGCGCCGAAATTGAAGAGAAGCTTTGGCCGGATGATCCCCCAGAGAGCAATAACCTCAAGGTACAGCTTTATCAACTGAGGCAGAAAATAGATAAACCTTTCACAGACAAACTGCTTGAAACGATATCCGGATTAGGTTTTCGGATTAGGGATAACAAATGTGGAAACTAAATAGTTTGTCTCTAAAAAACAGGTTCTCTACATTATTTTTTGTTATTGCCATCATTACTACCATCGTTTTTTTGGTATTACTGATAGAGCATTTTAAATTTGGCCTGAACGACTCAGCCAAGTTGCGGGTCATAACAGAGAGTAACGCGTTGGCTTCGGTTTACGAACAAAACCCTGACATAGTGTTACCGTCGACTTATGCGACCAACTTTTACATTGATGATTTACCCGTCTTGATTATCCAGGGGATTAATGTCTTTGGTGACGTCAGTTTGTCTGATGGGGACTTTACGATGGTCTTCTTGGATGATTACGTGGAACCCAGCGATGGTATAACGCCTACCTTTGCCATTTATTGTCAGAGTCTTTTTGATGGCAGGACGCTCTACACCGTGGCGAGATATGATTTGGGATTGGGCCCGTACGGGATGTTTAGCCAACGTCTCTTTTCTATCCTGTTTTTCCTGGCCAGTTACATTATCGTTACGATATCCATTCTCTGGTACTACAACTATAAAGTCAGTAAAAGAACGGGGGAGCTGGTAACCTGGACCAAAGAGGTCTCCTCGGAGTTCAGTGAGGAAATGCCTGATTTTACATTTGACGAATACAACCAGGTTGCAACCTGCCTTCATGATGCTTTACGTAAAAATGCCGAACTGGTCGATAGGGAAAAAAAGTTTCTGTCCCATGCCAGCCATGAGCTAAGAACTCCGATAGCGGTAATTCGCGCCAACATGGAGATTCTGGAGAAGATAGAAATGCGTAACGAAGCAAGGGTGGTGGTTTCAAGGATAGACAAAGCCAGCTCTAATATGGGCAAAGTGATTGAAACCTTACTTTGGCTTTCAAGAAAGAGTGACAATAAGCCCTCAGTCGCTTTGGTAACGGTTCCTGCATTACTGGATGGGCTTATTAAAGAGCAAAGTTATTTGCTTCAGGGAGAGGCCGTTGAAGTAACTAAAGAATACGGGGGTGTTCCGGAAAGGATGTTGCCGGTTATTCCGCTGAGGGTCGTATTGGGTAATTTAATAAGAAACGCATTTCAGTATACACATAACGGATGGGTTCGGATTAATTACGAAGAGGACTCAATAATTATTGAGAATGTTGAGCAAAGTATGCGCAGTGAAGATTATGAGGTTAGCTTTGGTTTTGGTTTAGAGTTAACGGAAAAAATTTGTAAAAAGCTTGGTTGGGACCTTGTGGTAGAAAATATTGAGGGTGGCGTAAAAGCGAAGCTGTCTATGGATATTCGCTGATTATAAGAGGGCTCCCACTCCATCTGTCAGGTGGGAGCCCCATAGTTTAGAATTTATAATTTAGCCCCAAACCGAATAGGATTTTGTTCTGATCGTAGAAATCAATATTCGAATCACTATCATTATATGCAGCCATGATACTGAAATCGCAATTGTGCCAGCCAAAAAGGTCCCGGTATTTATAGTTCAGGCTAACCCCATGCTTTGTATCTTCACGCTTTATATTAAATAGTGGGTTTTCTGCATCAAAGTTTGCGTTGGAATATGAGACAGCAAGGGAGATCGCCTGGCTGCCAACCCTGTACATAGTTTGCAAGTCGACATCGTACTGCTCAAATGCCATTGCTCTGCCATCGGCATCGAATATGTGATAACTAACCTTTGGCATCAGTAGGAAGGATTGACTTATTGGTAATCCCGATGACATAGCAATCTGATAACCGGTACCATCCCTTCGTAATGATTGAGTATTAATAGTACTACTGCTACCAGATAGTTCATTTTCTACTTCCTTATCGTAATAAGTGAAGTCAGTGTTAATTGGTAAGCCGGCGATTCTTTCGTATTGGATACGATAAGCGTTTCCCGACAAATCTGTTTTAGTTCTTGCAGTGTTTACCAGGTATGGGTTTTCCCACACTTCACCCTTTGAAATTGTTGGGAAATAAGAGAATGCGAGAGCGGAGTGATTTCTAAGCTCGAAGGCGTAACCAAACTCTAATGCGAATACCCCTTCAACAATATTATCGTGGGTCATGCCCATAAATACTTGCTGACTACCATAGGTGAATGCAACCTTACCGAAAGGAGCCGCTGCGAATTTAGATTCGGAGGTGGCCTCGCTATTCAACTCACCAGATTTAACCTTCGTTTCAGTGTCCAGATTGTTTTTTGAACTAAAATAACCAGTCATTAGTGATAAATCACCACTGAATCCTTGCTGGTCAAAGCGACCTTCTTCAGGATTAGCGTTTGCAGAGGAGCTAACCACAATTGCAGCAAATAATGCGAAAGTTTTTGTCATAGGTTTTACCTTTGTATATGTATTTTTAAAGGTAAGGGTGAAGCAACAGAGGTGAAGTGGAGGTGAAATTAAATGATTAAAAGGACGATGAATATTAGTCGCTGACTATGTGATTGGGCAGAGACAGTCGATTTGGCTCAATGCCCAGGCTTGAGCCTGAGTGTGTCATCGGAGTAGCAGATTCAACAGTTACTTTTGTTGATGCATAGAAATGCAAGTTCAGGCTCATCAAGCAACTCGTTGTGGGATAGCATTTTTAATTTCTCTATTTATTTCGTCTACTAATGTTAATACTGCTTCAGTCTTTCTTTTGCTTGGGTTGATTCGCACAACATAAGCAACTTCAGGGGGGGACGGGAAGATATCAGTGATAATGTCTAGATCTGGAGCGAGGTGTAAATCATTAAGTAACGCTACTCCCATTCCTGATTTAACCGCTGCCAAAATACCTGCAACGCTAGAGCATTCAAATACGGTGTCAAATTCATGGCCATTAGATTGACCCTGTGTTGTCGCCCAGTGCTTATAGAAACATTGTTCATCGAAGGCTAGAAAAGGGATAAGAGCATTCGGAGATAGGATAAATTCTTTAGATTTAACCCAGTGCAAGTTATCTTCATATAACACTAAATCATCTGGCTGTACTTCGGTTTTGAATACTTGCATTACCGCTACATCAATAACAGCGTTTTCTATTTGCGTTGCCAATGTTTTACTTTGATTTATTTTCGTTCGAACACTTACATCTGGATATAGCCTTGAAAACCGTCCGAGAATTCGAGCCAATCCACTGCTGGTAGTGTCTTCTGTCATTCCAATTTGGATGGAGCCTTTGAGCTTCATCTGTCTTAAAGACGCAATGGTTTCATCTTGAAGATCAATCATTCTTCTAGCGTACTCGAGTAATCGCTTCCCTGCATCTGTAAAGAGAGTGTCACCACTTCGCCTTGCCAGTAAGGTGCAGTCGAGCGCTTGTTCCAGGCGTTTGATCTTATGACTTACAGCAGACTGTGACAAATGCATATGGTCTGCTGCACGGGTAACGCCACCTTGCGACTCAATTGCTAACAAGGTACGTAATGCATCAATTTCTAATTTGGCAGTCATTACTTAACTCTTATATGACATTTATTGATTTCGGCATGAAAAGCATTCATTTGAGTCATACCATATCAAAGCATTACCATGTTGAAAAGTATGAATACTGAGGCGATGTATGAATCATATAGTTACTAAAAATACGTTAATTAACGGCATGCGTATTGCTCATGGTGTACATGGGGAAGGTGATCCTGTTGTACTAATTCATGGTACGCCGTCTTCTTCTTATATTTGGAGAAATGTTCTACCTTCACTAGTTGGATCTGGTTACAAGGTTCATGTATTTGATTTACTGGGTTATGGCTTTTCTGAACGGCCTAGAGATCCGGATATAGATACATCGGTGACTGGACAAGTTTCCGTCCTAGAAGGATTGCTTGAACACTGGGGGTTAACGGAGATTCATTTAATTGCACATGATATTGGTGGAGGTGTAGCGCAGCGATTTGGCATTCAATCTCCGGATCGATTGTTATCTCTAACCATGATTGATGTTGTTAGTTATGACAGTTGGCCATCAAAGCGAACTCACGAGCAGATGCAGGCTGGTTTGGAAAAGCTGATTAAGGCGTCTAATGAAACTCATCGCGAACACTTCCGTGAATGGCTGTATTCAACTGTGCAGAATAAACAGCGTTTAGCGGATACATCAATGGATACCTATCTCGACTTTATTTCCGGCCCTGTTGGGCAGGGTAGTTTTTTCCAGCACCAAGTGATGCATTACGACCCAAAACATACTGACGAAGTGGCTGAACGGTATGCTGAGCTGGGTAACAGTCCAGTGCAATTAATTTGGGGGGCTGATGATGCTTGGCAAGTAGTTGATTGGGCGCATAAATTAAATAGGGATATTCCGGGCTCTGAATTACATATCATTGAGGATTGTGGTCACTTTTCAATGGAAGACCAGCCCGAGACGATTTCGGCTCTATTAGTCGAGTTTTTAAATAGAAATAGCTAACAGGATTTAATTGATTCATCGCATAGCTGAATAATTACACAAAAATCTCGTTCCCACGGAGGAGATGTATGGACTCCCGGCTCCCTCAGGAGTAGCGTAATAAGCGACCAAACTTTTACAAAAGGAGTCCATACATGAAATATTCTACCGTTATTGCTATTGACCTTGCAAAGAGTGTTTTTCAGGTCTGTAAGATGAATTTCGATGGCAAGATTATTTTTAATCGAGAAATGAGCCGTAAGAAACTGCTGGAATTTTTAGCCAGGGAAAAAGCAACACTGGTAGCAATGGAGTCATGCAGTACAACCAACTATTGGGCTCGATATGCTAAAGAGCAAGGGCATGAAGTGAAGGCTATTGCCCCACGTCGGGCAGCTGCATTCAGGCAGGGCCAAAAAACCGATGCCAATGACGCTATTGCCATTGCTATCGCAGCTACGCAATCTCAAATAAAATCCTGTCGCATACCAACCGTTGAAGAGCAGTGTCAGCAATCCATCGTTCATATGCGAGATCTACTGGTTAGGCAGAAGGTAAGTATAAGTAATCAACTGCGTTCCTATTTACTGGAGTTTGGCATTCCGATCACTAAAGGTGATAAAGCATTGAGAGAAGCCATTCCTTATGTTCTTGAGGACGCTGATAACGGATTAACCGGCCAGTTTAGAGCTTGCCTGAGTCAGATGTATGAGCAGTTTATAAATTTGATAGAGCAAGTAGAAGCTTTTACACAACAACTACAGCAGTCAATAGCGCAAGATAAAGTGTGCAGGCGGTTACAAGCTCTGGAGGGGGTTGGCCCAGTATGCTCAGTTTTATTAAAAGTAGCGTTAGGCCAGGCAGAGCATTTTAGTAAGGGTAGAGAAGCTTCAGCTTGTCTGGGGTTAACACCCGTTCAACACAGTAGTGGTGGTAAACAGAAAATAGGTTCTATCGCTAAAAAGTGTGGTCACAACATGTTGCGTAGTGCACTCTTTCGAGGAGCCTTAACAGTTGTGTGTAAACTGGAAAAACGAGAAGCCCGGACAGGAAAAGAGCAATGGCTTAAAGATCTGACCACAAGGCGAGGCAAAAAAGTTGCAGCTATTGCTTTGGCAAATAAAACGGTGAGAACGGCTCTTGCCATGATAAAAAGTGATGAGGAATATAAGCCACAACCACTTGTGGCTTAATACCAGGTTAGTCAAAAAGAACGTAAGAACAAACAGGTAAGACCAACCTTCAAGAGACTGGCCCATGCTCAGGTAGAAACTACCGTGCGGGAGATAAAGTCATGAAGGTGCGAATACATCGAAGAGGCCGAGGTAGCTCCTCAGTTAGAGCCCGTATATAAGCAAGCATCTGACCTCTGTTCTAATAAACTTTTTGACAACACCCGGGAGTCCATATAAGCATGGGAACGAGAGGTCGGTGACTAATTTAACAATGTTATTGCATAAAGAAAGCGTGCCATTTCAAATGGCAGCGCTCGTTTTTATCCAGATTAACTTGCTACTTTTTGCTCTTCAAAACCAAGGTACTTCTTAATTCGTGGCTTAATGGCCAGTGCCATAATTATCATGGTTGTCAGGCTAACGGGAAGAGCGGTTGCTAAGTCTTTTAACCATGCCTGCATAAACAGGCTGATATCCGCAGTACCAACGCTGCTTAATGCTGTGCTGAATGTCATGCTCGACTCCATACCCAGTACCATAATCACCACCATAACTAGGGTTCTCAGGTTATCTTTTGCGTCCGGCATCAGTTTTTTAATCAATTCGCTCAGTAGCTTAATTGCGACTAAGGCACAAGGCATCATGATAAACATCATTTTTGCCAAAAGACTTAGCCAGTCAGCGAAAAAAGTACTGGTAAATCCGTTATCCATATAAGTCATTACGCCGGTGACGATACCGCGCATCAGAATCATAACGCCCAAAACAATGCCGGTTCTTTTGGTCAGCAAAGGCGCAATTGATGAACGGACAGAAGTTACAATTGAGTTCAGAGTAGCCATAATCATTCCAGTCTTGTGTTTAACCATAATCTAGTTGATAATGTCTACTATGTTGCTGTTGGTTGATAAAGTCAACTAACAAATTGACTTTATCAACTAGTTTTGTAGGGGTATGTATGTCGGAAAGCAGATCGTTAGATAGCCTGTTTCAGTTAGTTCACCTGTTAAAGCGCCAATACCAAAATAAAATGGAGCAGCTTGATATTGGAATTACTCCAATGCATATGGGGGTTCTTAAAGTGATCAGGAGAAATCCACAATGCACCGCGATAGACGTTTCGAATTTCCTGAATCGTGATAAGTCTCAGGTTACCCGCCTGCTTAATTCTCTGATTAAAGACGGTATTATCGAAAAGGAACTCAATCCGGCTGATAAGCGCAGTCATTACCTGCGTATTACATCAAGTGGCGAAAAGATCATGGAGCAGATTGCGGGAGTTGATAGCCAGATGGATCAGCTAATCACAAAAAACCTTAGCCCTGAAGAGCTGGAAGAGTTTCAGCGTCTTGCCGGAAAAGTGGCTAAGGGACTGCGTGATTAGCCAAAGCCCCTGAGTGTCTCATTGTTAATTTAGGGGCTATCTATTTTGAGCTATCCACTTTGATAAGGCAGCAAACAGGATTTCCGGAAGTATCGGTTTAGTCACAATATCGTCTGCTCCCGCATCCAGACATTTTTGCTTTTCTTGCTCCATTGCATAAGCGGTCATTGCAATAATAGGAAGCTCCTGAGAAGAGTAGGTCTCCCGGATTAGTTTCATGGCCTGATATCCATCCATTTCGGGCATCTGTATATCCATAAGGATCGCATCAAAGCCGGTGGTGCCCATTGCTGCCTCAACGGCTTCTTTCCCATTTTCAGCAAGTACAACATCAATTCCCTGGCTTTTCAGTAATGCGATAGCCACAGTCTGGTTGACCTTGTTATCCTCCACCAGCAGAACCTGAGTCCCCTGAAATGCGCCTTCTGTGGATTGGTTTGTGTCTGATGCTGCTTGTTGGTTTTTGGGTTTCACCGGAGCTTCTTTTGCTAAACAAACCGTAAAGCTGAAACAGCTGCCTTTTCCGGGTTCACTGGTTACCGAGATGCTTCCACCCATCATCTCAACCAAACTCTTACTGATATTCAGTCCAAGACCTGTGCCACCATATTTTCGTGTTGTCGATCCATCTGCTTGATTAAACGCCTGAAACAGTTTTTCTTTGTGTTCCGGGCTGATACCTATTCCTGAATCAATAACCTCAAAATGAAGCCGGGTCTGTTCGTCGTCCCCCGTGTTTTCGGCTGAAGTCTGCTCTTGTACTCTGACAAGTACTTGCCCCGCTTCAGTGAACTTGATGGCATTGCCTACAAGGTTAATCAGTATTTGCCCCAGGCGCATCGGATCACCAACAAGATGCCGGGGTACCCTGGAGTCTATTTCAATCTCAAATGATAACCCTTTATTTTCAGCATCAATAGAAACCAGGCTGCGCAGCTTTTTCAGTAAATCATCCAGAGAAAAGCTGACCTTTTCTATCTGCAACTTACCCGCCTCGATTTTAGAAGAGTCCAGTATGTCGTTAATGATGCCTAAAAGTGATACTGCAGCGCCTTCTATTTTGGTCAGGTAGTCATGCTGGATGCGGGTGAGTTCGGTATTCAGAGTGAGATTCGAAAGGCCGATAATGGCATTCATTGGTGTGCGTATTTCATGGCTCATATTGGCAAGGAAATTACTTTTTGCCTGATCTGAGCGCTCCGCCTTTTCCTTCATGGCTTCCAGCTCTTTATAGCTCTTTTCAAGCTCCTCCCTGGTGCTGACCTCTTCGCTGATATCGTCAAATGACCAGATAACAAAGTTGCCGGCTTCTGTTTCAAGAGGCATGCCTGTTAACTTTACCCAAAACAGGGAACCATCACTCTTTTTATACAGCAGCTCATTGCTCTCAATGGAGCCGTCCCGCGTCTCTTCAAAGGCTTTTGCATACCGGCTGAAGTGCTCTCCGGTTGGTGTCAGAATGACGGTTTTTTTGCCTACAATCTCTTTAAGCGCGTAACCGAACATGTCACAGAATCGATTGTTAGCCTTGATAATGGTACGGGTAGTGTCGACGATCATCATAGGCGTAATGCTTTTTTGAAAAAGCATTTCTCCGGTTAAAACCGAATCGTAGAGGTGGTTTACTTTAGACTCATCTTGCATGTCTCAGGCTCCGGGCAGAAGCGGCAATACGCTGCTTGCAATTTGGTTGCCTTCTGTTTGTATTTGTTCTTCCCTGCTTTGCATACACGTTAGTCCATAAGCCTGATTTATAATAAATTGTGTATATCATACAATACAAATAAGGTTAATTACTGATATGTATTTAGCACAAATTGATAAATGTATTTTTAGTCACGAAACAATGTATATCAAGTGAAAGAAATAGCTGTTTACTCAGGATGAGCCAGTTGATAATTCCCACTCTGAAGATAATTAGGCTTGATAGGCGCTTTAGGCCCTAAAAACTTAGGCATGGTATGGAAGATATAGAGATCCAGCACGGCTTTTACCCGGGCGAAAACTTCTCTTATGCGGATGCTGATACCTGAGTGCTGTTTTGGTCCCGGAACGGCAAGGCAGACGGCCTGAATATCAAAATGACTGGCGATAAAGAGTGCCCGTTCACAGTGGAATTTTTGGGTGACGATAATAAATTCATCGGCACCGAAAATCTCTTTAGAGCGGACAATGGAGTCCAGCGTGCGAAAGCCTGCGTAATCCAGATGAATGGCTTTTTCCGGAATGCCGGCTTTTAGCAGATCCCTTTTCATGGTCCAGGGTTCGTTGTAAGAGCGGTGGGCGTTATCGCCGCTCAGAAGAAAGGCATCAACCTTTTCGGACTGATAGAGCTCAATGGCGGCTTCAATGCGGTTGGTGTAATAGTCGTTAAGAATTTTACCAAGATATTTACTGGTTCCCAGAACTAAGGCCACATCATAGTCCGGAAGCTGGCGGGTTTCTTCATAGATGTTTTTATACGTGGTCCAACTGACCAGCCTGTCTGCCATAAAAATGGAAAACAGAAGGCCGATAAGAATGCCGATCGAAGCTTTCATTGCCCGGGCGGTGATTCTTATCTGACGGATACTGAGCTTTGTTTTAAGCCTGGACCAATTTAGCTTCATACGTGTCTGTTTCTTTGCGCCCACATACCGATAACAATAAAACTAACCACAACAAGAGCCATCATATCACCGGGGTTCAGCTCTCTGAGCTGCCGGGAGAGGTAAGGTGCAGCATACACTATCAGCATCCCGTAACCAAAGGCGTTAAGAAGAATAAAAGCCAGAGTCCGGACAATAAAATGCTGGCCTGACAGCGTTCTTCTTAAAAAGCGGTTGATATCACTGCCGAACATCACCAGCAGACAGGCTACCAGCGCCGTTGAAATTTCCGGGGTATAGGGAACGATATGCTTACCCACGGGAGCGAGTACTTCGAGCATACTTAAAGTCTCTTGTTTAGGAATTTATTTAGCTTTCATAGCCTAACCCGTCACAGGGCAAAAATCACCGGATTTTTTATCGGCAAAATTCGTTTATGTCGCGTTATACTATGTCCATCCAGTTTGTAACATCTGTTTGTACTTATTCTATGCAGTCTCTTCCTATTGATAGCCTTCGTTCTGATTTTCATTCCCTGATCCCCAATCAGCATCTTGTTGTTGAAGCAGAAACCGGATCGGGTAAATCAACCTGTTTGCCTGTGTGGGCGGCAGAGCATGGACGGGTTCTGGTGATTGAGCCGAGAAGAATTGCCTGTACTTCGCTTGCAGAATTTATCGCTGAAAGTGAGCAGACAAAGCTCGGTGATAAAATAGGTTATGCGATAAAGCTGGATTCAAAGTTCTCTGATAAGAGTCAGGTTGTCTTTGTGACGCCTGGTGTGGCGCTCAGATGGTTTGCTGAAAACAAGCTAAACGAATTCGATCTGGTGATGGTGGATGAGTTTCATGAGCGTCGCTGGGATACCGATTTGCTGGTGGCTTTGCTGAAAGAGAATAATCAGCACAGGATGATTGTGACATCAGCGACCATGGAAGGCGAAAAGCTGGCCGCTTATATCGGCGCAAAACGGCTGGTTTCAGAAGGCAGGATGTTTAAAGTGGATATCCGTTATCTGGCCCGGGAGTACAACACCCTACCTGATAGCCGAAATCTGGAACAGAATGTGTGCGACCAGATTTTACAGCGAATTGATGAAACCGATGGCGATCTTCTGGTGTTTTTACCGGGTAAAAAAGAGATTAATCAGTGTGCGCAAAGGCTGAATAAGCTAAGTGGTGTAGAAGTGGTAAGGCTTCATGCGTCGGTTTCTGACAGTGAAAGGCATAGAGCACTTAACCGGCTTGACAAACAAAAGGTGGTGCTGGCAACCAATGTCGCGGAAACATCGCTGACGATTCCCAACATTACACTGGTTATCGATTCCGGCCTTGAACGCCGTACTTCACAGAGAAATGGCCGGACTGTGCTGAGCCTGAAGTCCATCTCCAAAGCCAGCGCAAGGCAGCGATCCGGCCGAGCAGGGCGGGTCAGAGACGGTTTGTGTGTCAGGCTGTACGGTGAGCATGCGGCATTAGAGCTGATGACACCTCCCGAGTTATTACGGGAAGAGCTAACCGAAGCAATGCTTGCTGCTGCTTGTTGTGGTAGCCGGTTAACAGAGCTGCATTTTCTTGATGCTTTGCCGGAAAAATCTCTGGCCAGTGCAGAAACCATGCTGAAAAACATGCAGGCGATAGATGAGCGCGGAGATATTACCAGACATGGTCAGGTGCTGTATCCGCTGCCGATTGATGCCATCTATGCCGACCTTCTGACCCGAATGCCGATAAAACCTCTGCGTGAAGCCATGCTTGATTTGGCCGCAGCGCTTTCGGTTCCTGCGACCATCTTCAAAATTCCCTCGAATGAAGAACAACTGGAAGAACTTGCCAAGTGGGAACCGAATGCCTGTGACGGTGCTGTGCTTATCCGCTTAGTCAGGGGAGAAAAAGCGCCGTTTCTGGAGATAGATCAGGACGCCCTGAAAGAAGCCAGGGGTCTGGCGCAGCAAATGCGCGATGCGCTGGAATTGCCTGCTCTTGACGTAGCTTCCCGTTACAACCGGAGTGAATGGTTAAAGGCAATTATCGCGATTCACCCTGAACTGGTTTATGTAAGACGAGAAAAGCGCCGTGAAGCCATGGGCAACGGCAAGGCCGAATTAATGCCGGGCAGAAACAGTCTGTTTGCCGATAAAGATGAAGCGGCAATTGTTCTGGATCAGCACAGCATTCCGGGACGAGGCGTTAAGCAGACGCTGAATCTTGGGTCTGTTATGCTGCCCGTTCCAGTTTCAGAGCTGATTGAAATGGAAATCGGCCAATGGTGTCAGGGTGAAACGGTTGTTGAGGAGGGCGTTCTCTATTCCCGGTTAAACCTTATATATGCGGGTCGTACACTAAGCTCCAAAAAGGTGATGCCCGAGGGTGAGCTTTTGCTTAAGCCTATAGTTGATGCGGTTCAGAGCGGGTCGATTTTTCCGGGCTTTGCAGAAAAAAGAGCAAGAGAGATACAACTCTGGAAGCTCTATGTTGAGCTGGGGTTGGATGAGAGTTGCACCGATCATGCGAATATCAGCTTTGAGTCCTGGTTTACCCATCAGCTTCAGGAGCTGGGCATAACAGAGATCAGTGAACTGGATATTTTTACTGAAGATGACTTTATTTTCGAAGGTATTCCATACTGGCAATTCGATGATTTCGCGGAAAAATATCCCAACTTTTTAAATATCGGAGATCTGCAACTTGATGTTGAGTATATCAAGTCAAAAAATTTGATATATGTAATCTATTGCAGTGGATTGCGTAAGTCTGATCCAAAAAGAAGAGAATTACCTGTCTGGAAAGGCTGGAAAGTTCAGTATAAAAAAGCAAGCAGGATAGTGGATGTTCGTTAATGTTTATTTCTTTAAATATTAAAATTAGATCTGAGGATATATATAAATTGATACTCTCATGTTAATAAATTGATATATTTAGTCCGATTTATTTGGCATGTGTACCGATAAAAGATTAATGCTGCATATTCCATTGCTATTACAAACATAGTGGAGGATAGTACCGATACCGTACTGTGCTTTTGGGGAGGAGCATTGTGGAAGATCACGAAAGAAATTTAGTGGTGTTTGATTACACGACATTTCTTGCAGCAGCTTGTAGAAAGAAATGGACACTGACTGAAGTGTTTCTTTCTATTGCGCCTGTGTTTGGATATGCATGGAAAAATAGTGTCCAAAAAGAGCAAAATATTCAGGAAAGGGTCTGGGAATTGGCTCTAGGCACCTTGTCGGCACAGAGCAGTGATGTGACTAATATCATCAGACTGACTGAACTGGCTAAGCATGAGGGTGTTAAAGAGATCAGGCTTATGATGCCTTACGAGCTGGAGCAGTCTCAACTGGACAATATCAGTCAGGAAAGCGAAGTGCAGATCTCCCGGTCAGCACAGGATGAGTTTACGATTTATCTTTAGTATAAATACTGTATTTTGTTTGATAGTTTACTCAGTAATATGTATTAAGTGCCATTTTTTGTTTATTATTTCGGCGAGCTAAAACTCTATATTCATTCTGCCTGCCATTATAAATTAATTGGTTTTACTTCCCCTATCGTTTAAAAAATCCAGAAAATAATAACGACATTTTTATTAATAAAAATGTTATTTTAAATCGATATTTAATATTTAGCGGAATAAGCGCTGCTTATCTTGTGGAATTATGCGCCATATCCGGCTCTTCACAGTGATTCAGGATTTCATTTCTGGCTTTGTCTCTTAATACCACTGCCGATTCCCAGTCAGCACCTTCAGGGAGCAGCGGCTGGCTTATGGTAACATTGACCGCACCACGTCGTGGAAACAGTGAATTTCCCCTGAGCTTTGCCCGGCTTCCGCAAATGGTTAGCGGGGTTACCGGCAACCCTGAATGGGCCGCTGCCATAAATGCTCCCATATGAAACTCATGCAAGCCTGCCATGCGGTAAAGTGTTCCCTCGGGAAAGATCAGCAGAGCCTGATTGTTATTCGCCTGGTTTATTATTTTATCTGCATCAACAATGCTCTTTTCTGCATCAAACCTTTCTACGAACTCAGTTCCTAAACGGGTTAAGAATATTCGTGCGACCGGTTGTTTTAGTAGCTCGGCTTTTGCCACAAACCGGCAGGGAAGGCCAGTGGCTGCGGCGACAATGATTCCGTCCAGATAACTGCTGTGATTGGCAATAAGGATTGAGGGATGATCCAAATCCGGCAGATGACTCTTGCCTTTTACAGTGAGTCTGGTACCTGTCAGCCGTATTAGCGCTCTGGAGCCATACTTCACCACTTTCCAGCGCGTAGGCTGAGACGGGAGAATTGCCACAAGAATCCAGACAAGGGGCGCGAGTAATCCCATAATCAGCCAGCAGTACGCGGCGTAGCCAATATCGGCTGCTGTCCGGGAACCCCGGCGTATCTGAGGAACCACCCCGGCGATGGCTAGCTGAAGTGCCTGAAGCCATACCGCTTTTTGCCTTTCACCTAAAGTGCCTTTTTCATACATCTCTTTACATGCACTGCGGCGGATTTTTCCGCTGGAGGTTTTCGGGACAGTATGTGGCGGGCCGATGACCACATCATCAACCGGGCTGCCCAGCAAGTCGATGGCCAGTGAGTTGATCTGTTTTTTGAACCGCTTTAATTGATCAGTATCTGTTTCCCGGCTCTCAGCCAGAACCACTAACTTTTCTGTACCGGCGCCGCTGTCATGGCTGCCAAATGCCGCTACGCAGCCTTTTCTTATTCCTGGGATACTGGCAACGGCTAACTCCAGTTCGTGGGGATAAATATTACGTCCTGCGCGGATAATAATATCTTTACTGCGCCCGGTAAGAAAAAGCTCACCGGCTAAGGTAAAGGCGCGGTCACCGGTCACCAGCCAGTCGTCATGGTATAGCTCTTTGGTCTTATCCGGTCTCCGGTAATAGCCCTGAGTGGAGGACGGGCCTTTAAACTCGAGGGCACCTTCTTCTCCGTCCGGTAGCTCTTTACCTAAATCGTCCACAATGCGGATCTGATGCTCCGGCAGCGGCTGGCCCAGGCCCACCATAGCAATGCTGTTTTCATCAGAGCTGTCGGCCTGAACGGCTCTGCCTGAGAGGCTTAACTCATCTCTGCAAAAATATTCAATACGTGGTGTTCTTATTTCGGCGGGGAAGGTTAACCCGACGGAAGACTCTGCTAATCCGTAGACCGGAGACATGGTTTCCGGTTTATAGCCAAATTTGGCGAATTTCCCGGTAAAGCTTTGTATCGTTTGCGGGCTTACCGGTTCCGCGCCGTTCCAGGATAGCCGCCAACTGCTAAGATCCAGCCCTTCCAGTTCAGCATCGCTTATCCGGTTTACACAGAGCTCATAGGCAAAATTCGGAGCCGGAGAGAGAGTTCCCCGGTAGTGATGAATTGCCCATAACCAGCGTTGAGGTTTAGTCAGAAAGAGCAGAGGCGACATGATCACCAGAGGGATGGAGTGATAAAGACTACCAAACCAGGCACCAATCAGCCCCATATCGTGATAAACCGGCAGCCAGCTGACAAAGACATCGTCTGAGCTGGCATGGATCACTTTGCCCATTGCTCTGACATTGGCCAGAAGGTTTGCATGAGTCAGGGTAACGCCTTTCGGTACACCGGTACTTCCGGAAGTGTACTGCAAAAAGGCGATATCCTTTTCTTTGGCTTCTCCCACATCAACGGGTTGTCGTGAGCCTTCCAGTTCATCAAAGGTGACAACCGATTCCACTGATGACACCTGCAGCTTAAGCAACTGAGACAGAGGTTTCGCTTCCTTCACCGTAATCAGCAGCTTTGCCTGGGCGTTTTTTAAAATACTGGCGTGGCGTTTCAGATGATCCTCTATCTGCTGCATTCGCGCTGGTGGATAGATAGGAATGGGAATCGCCCGCGCAAAGAGTATTCCGAAGAAACTAAAAAAATAGTCATTGCAGGTAGGCAGCATAATGGCAACGCGATCCCCTGGCTCCACGCCTTTATCTATTAAACCGGCTGCGACTTCTACAGCCTTGCTGTGCAGAGTTTTATAACTGATTTCATCCACTTTATCGGCATTTTGAAACACATAAAGGTGAGGGCGGTCAGGGTGTTTTTTTACATGCCAGCTAAGCAGCTCCTGGAGAGTCTTAACCTTAGTTGGGTGGCTTTCCACTGAGTCCAGCGTAACCTGGCTGATGGCGTTATCAATGGCATCAGGTTTAACGCTGGTGTCTGCCTGCAATAGGGCCTTGATCAGATCTCTGGGTGTTTCAATGGAGGTCAGCGTATGCTCAGGCAGCGAAGCTTTAAAATGGGCTTCAATACGAATCAACAGTTCAGCACGGGCAAGGCTGTCTAATCCCAGGTCATGATCCAGATTACTGTCCAGCCCTAATCCGCCGTTTTCAAGCGCGTCGGGATTGAGCTCTCTGGTTATATCACAAACGATCCGGACAACGGACTGAGCTGTCTCATTTGGAGAGGAGCTGATATTTTTGTTATCACTGGCTGACATGATGGAGCTACCTGAAAGAGGTTTACTTGATCCCTTATTGAAGTGTAGCTCAATAAAAAATCCCCCGGCATTTGCCAGGGGATTTTCAGCCGTGATTCTTAGATTAAATCGTATTCGTCTTTAAGAGTCTGGATAATTTCCTGCTTAGGGTTATCACTCAGATGAATTTTCTTACCTGTGATTTTCTCAGCAATGCCGGTATAGGTATCCGATACCATCTGCATCACTTCCAAAGGCAGTTCATTGTTTTCTGCCAGTGCCATACGCTCGTCCATTCTTTCCTTGTTCAGCAGAATGTCCGGATCCGGGAAGTGGTTTAGCAGGAACTGACGGAAGCCCTCTTTCGAGTTTTCAACAATATTGCCAGCTTGGTATTCAGCCTTGTCCCAGATACGAGATGAATCCGGTGTACCCACTTCATCCATATAGATAAGTTTTTCTTCACCCTTTGAGTTGGTGACATAACCAAACTCAAATTTAGTATCCACAAATATCTGACCAACATCATCCAGCGCTTTGCTGATCACACCAAAGCCTTCTTTCAGAAGTTTTTCATACAGAGCAATATCTTCAGCTTTAGAGATATTAAAAGCAGCAAAGTTATCTTCAATATTCTTGCGCGAGATATTTACATCATCCGCTTCAGGAACACCCGGAATCCCCTTCAGTATACCTTTAGTTGAAGGCGTCATTAGCAGATCGGTCAGTGGCTTATCTTTTTCCAGACCTTCAGGAAGCTGAATACCACAAAACTCTCTTTCACCTTTTTCATAAGCACGCCACATTGAACCTGTGATATAGCCACGACAGATAGCCTCAATCATGACCGGTTTGGCTTTTTGAACAATCCAGACAAAAGGGTGGGGGATGTCCAGAATATGGCTGTCAGCCAGACCATTTTCACGGAACAGTTTAAACCAGTGATTAGAAATCGCATTTAATGCAGCACCTTTACCCGGAACACCCTTCAGACCGCCTTCACCTTTCCAGATACAATCGAATGCAGAAATACGATCGCTTATCACCATAATTGCCAGCGGAGCATCCGGCGCTACATCGTAATTCTTTTCTTTAATCAGTCTCTTACTGTCTTCTTCCGTAAGCCAGTATACAGAGCGAACCTTTCCGCTGTGCACGGGTTTATCTGTCCGAATGGGTAAATCATCATTTACGGCAAGAACTTGATCTGCGAGATTCATAGAGACTTTCCTATCATTAATCCTGATATAACCGCGAGTTGCGTCACTCGCTAAAGATGTGCGAATGATACCAGAACTATTTAAAGCTGCCAGAGAAAAAGCAAACGTTTGCTTTTTCTCTGGAATTGCGGGTGCAATTTGACTGTAATTAGCGGTTAAATGGAGCTGATAGAGGGGGGAAGTATGCATAATACTTTAGCTTAGGTATGCATTCCCACACTGGAGTATGGGAACGAGATCCTAGCCTTTGTGTTGGCGATTAGTGACAAATGCTTCCGGCTAGACCAGGACCATTATTCAGGAAAAACACCTGACAGTTAGAAGTTGCAGCGCACTTCTGAATACGGGCTTTCGCGGTATAGTTTAACTGTCCGCTGGCAACAATAGCGCTTGCGGTTCTGGCCTTAATCGCTTTGATGACAATTTCCTCTTCTGTGGAAACAGCGGAAGGCTTCATATGAATGATGTTAGAACAGTTAATCTCATACTGAGACAGCTCAGCATATACAGGACGAGGACACTGGGCGGTAAATAGTATCCACTGTTTACGTTGGGAAAGCGCCGCCAACTGCTGATACATATCTGATTCATAGCGTGATACAACGGCCTGACCAGAAAGAATTGGGTTACTTGTGTACGAGCCTGAATGAATAGTTGTGTTTACCTGAAGCATAATACTGTTTTCCTGTACATACTGTATAAAAGAACAGTAATGTATATTTGTTCAGTTTGCAACCATTAATTTGCGTGTTTTCTATCCAAGTGTGATCTATAGCATTTGTATTACAGCAAGGTTGTATGGCAGCAAGAGGATTTAAAGGAGCCTTTGGTCAGTAGGCAGGTCCCCATAGCAGACTGTCCTTGCCAGGGATGGCAAGGTCAAGCCCCATGGATGGGTTTATGCGTGTCTGCTATGGGGACCTGCCTGCTGGCCGGCAGAGGTCAAGGTGACCATAAACTGAAGTCAATGAAGGGTAAAAACAAAAAGAGCCGCATATGCGACTCTTACTTAACTACTCTATATTATTTTCGGGAAGAGAGGATCTTCACAGCAGTATTCAGCCTTCTCATATCCTCATCACTGCCACCGGCGTCCGGATGATAAACCCGGCAAAGTTTCTTATATCTGGCTTTAAGCACCTTATCATCAGGCACATTTTTTGGCGTGAACCCAAGGACAGCGCAGGCAAGAGCAAAACTCTGATCCTTACTCTGCTTCTGGTTTTGCTGCTGCACTTTCTTTAACTGGTCGAAGGTTCTGTTCAGACTCTTTTGCAGAGTAAGGATTTTTCTCTCCTTCTCAGCGAGTTTCTTACTTTGATCGGCCGACTTATTTTGCTTTCTTGTCCGGAAAAATCGCCGGATAGTGACAAACAGGACCACAAGCAATATCAAAACAGAAATCACAATAACTTCAACACTAATCTTATTACCGCGATTACTTTCCTCTGAGTCAAGACGTGCCGCCTTCTGAATCAGCGCTTCGTCTGCCGCCTTATCAAGAATGGCAATGGCAGAAACCTGCTTAGCACGACGCTGATTAAACTGCTTCTCCAGTACCCTCGAATACCCCTGATCTGCTTCCTCAGAGCTCTGCTCACTGCCTGCCTGATACCAATTTTCAGCCAAAGAAAGCGAACTTATCGCCGCATTTTCCTGACCTTCATAAAGAGAGCCCATATTCGAGAGCGCTTCTAAATTGCCATTAAGCGCAGACTTAAGAAGCCAGAAATGAGCCTGCTTGATTTTATTCTCTGCAAGGTACTCCTGCCCCAAAAGAAGCTGAGCCTGAGTATCATTACTCTCAGCCCGGGCAACCAAATTTTCAGAGGGTGCAGATACTGCGCAGAAAGAAATAAGCAGAGAAAAAAGAAGTGCATTAACCGAGGTGAGTTGTCTCATTGTTATTCTCATCAAAGCCGTGCTCATTAACCTTTACTACTTTAGCAACTTAGGTGCCTTTGCACCATCAACCGGCCTGTTAACAGAAAGCCGGCGGCCCTTCTTTAACCCGACTTCGTAATCTTCCGTGATATTCTTCATCGCCTCTTTAAGCTGCTGCTTAAAGGTTTCACGGTCGATATTTTTAAACTCACGATCAATATAGTTATTGATCTTATTGTTTGATTCTTCATCCGGAGCGATAACCGGCAGCTTTTCAAGTGCCCCTTCCACCCAGCCGGATACAAACGAGTTCACACGCCGGGTAACCTCGGTCGTGCTGGTTCCGGTTCCCGCAAAACTGTTACGGAACTGCCCGGTATGCTCATTCATTTCACGGTAAATAATATCGAAAGCAAAGGCGGCAAAAATGGCCCTGTCAGCTTCACCGATAAATTCAACCCGCTTTAGCCCCTTGTGGTTAAGCAGGACAGCCTCAACACCAAACTTAGTGTTGATACCACGGATAACCCTTAAAAGCGTAGAGCTGATACTTGCCGGAAGAAGGTGAGTGGATTGTGTTTTCCCCATCTTGATAAACTCAATATCGTCTTTATCAAGACCATATTTAAGCATCAACCGGTGTGCCATTTTGATGGCCTGAGCAGCTTCATTCACATTAGCGGAATTACCTAACTCAAGACACTTAGCAATTTTTTTCAGGGCTTTCTTTTTATCCATCAAACTCTCAGAAACGGGCAGACATATTTAGAAAAGTCGACCATTTTACCGATTTTGGCGGGGAAGTTAAAGGGGGGAGGGTTGATGTTAAGAGGATGAGTTTTATGATGGTGATGGGGTGATGGGGTGATGGGGTGATGGGGTTATCTTTCCCCATAGCCCTATAGCCCCACAAGGGCGAAGCCCGCCCCATAGCCTTAACCCCTTATATCCCAAGTTCATCCAACAAATCATCAGCCCCATCATCGGCCAACTGGTTCGCATTTGCCGACGCCACCTTATTCCTTTCCGCTTCTAAAATAGAATCCGGAGAAACATCCTCCTCCACATCAAACTCTTCCAACTGAATAAACTCAGTTTTATCCATAGCCAGTTCAAGGTAGAAGATATTGTTGTTTTCAGTGGAAAAGGTCACTCTTCGTGCCTGTGGGCGGTCCAGGTTAGTGTCAACGGACATCTGAACCTGTTTATTGATTGCCAGCATTTTAGGCTGGTTTTGTGTGATGTTGGTTTTTAGCTCTCTGCGGATCTTACTGGTAAAGTCACCAACCAGCTGGTTCATCAGCTCACCCAGAACATCGCCGACTTCATCTGAGGTGTGCAGAATCGCCAGCCCTTCTGAAGGCATGCCCATGTTAACCATATACTTCTGATAAAGCTCAAGCGCTGCCTGAGCCGTGAAATTGATAACAACAAGCCCGGAAAATCCTCCATCAAACAGAACGAAACATCCTAAATCAGGTTTCAGACAAGTTTTGTTTATCTTCTGAACCATTTCTGAGTAGACCACCCGGGAACCACTGGCAGAACTGAGAACCTCCGAAACGGAATGGCAAAGCTTAAGAAGAATGTCTTCGTTGGTCACGACAGTTGTTTTTTTCATTATTTTCTCACTACATAGATGATCGTATTTGCTTTGGCTTAGTATGAGCTAAAATTAAAAACTCTTCATGAAAATATCTCTCATTTTGATGCTTTTGTTCAATTGGCAAATAAGGTAAAGTGACCCGATTAAGTTACCCGAATAGATCGGAATTATAAAAATCGGGGCAGGAAGCGAGATGTTACCAAGATTAGCAAGCCAGACGGACGTCGATCCAGTCGTAGTTAGATTCCTTGAAGAATTAAAGCAAGCCGGATTTACCGGTGATATTGAAACCCAGTACTCCAGCCGTTTAGCTGTTTCCACAGACAACAGTGTCTATCAGCAGTTACCTCAGGCAGTTGTCCATCCAAGGTCAACTTCAGATGTAGTCTTGCTTGGGAAAACCAGCAACAATCCTGAATATGACCGCGTGACTTTTTCTCCGCGAGGGGGAGGTACAGGTACCAACGGCCAGTCGTTGACCAAGGGCATAGTGGTGGACATGTCCCGCCATATGAATCAGGTTTTAGAAATTAACCCTGAAGAGGGCTGGGTACGTGTTCAGACCGGTATTGTTAAAGATAAGCTTAACGATATTGTTCGCCCGCACGGACTGTTTTTCTCTCCGGAGCTTTCCACCAGTAACCGGGCCACACTAGGTGGCATGATTAATACCGACGCCTCCGGGCAGGGCTCTCTGGTTTATGGTAAAACATCAAACCACGTTCTTTCGCTTCAGGCGGTATTTGCGGACGGCTCAGTTTATGAGACCGACAATTCTCACGGCGTGCCGGTTGAAGGTGAATATGCCTTTGATGCCTGTCAGATGACAGAGAGCGTCTGTAGAGATAAGCGTGAGCAAATTGTCGATAAATTCCCGGATCTAAACCGCTTCTTAACGGGCTATGACCTGAAAAACGCAATAGGCGAAGACGACAGTTTTGATCTGACCGCAGTACTTTGCGGCTCTGAAGGCTCTCTGGCATTTATTACGGAAGCCAAGCTTAACCTGACTCCGATACCGAAAGTCAGAACTCTGGTTAACGTAAAGTATGACAGCTTTGATTCTGCACTGCGTACTGCGCCTTTTCTGGTAAAAGCCAATGCGCTTTCTGTCGAAACCATTGATTCCAAAGTGCTTAATCTGGCTAAGCAGGATATTGTCTGGAACACGGTGAGTGATCTGCTGACCGATGTGCCGGATAAAGAGCTGCTGGGCATTAACATTGTAGAATTTGCCGGGCAGGATGCGGAGCAGGTTAAGCAGAACGTCGAGGCGCTGACTGAAAAGCTGGAACAGATGTCGTCTTCCAATGAAGCCGGCATTATCGGTTATCAGATCTGCGAAGATCTGGCCAGCATCAACCGTATTTATGCCATGCGTAAAAAAGCGGTGGGCTTGCTGGGTGCAGCAGAGGGCAGGGCAAAGCCTGTTGCCTTCACAGAAGATACCTGTGTTCCGCCTGAAAATCTGGCTGATTTTATTTCAGAGTTCCGTGAGCTGCTTGATGAAAAGGGGCTGCAGTACGGCATGTTTGGACATGTGGATACCGGTGTTCTGCACGTAAGACCTGCGCTGGATTTGTGCGACCCGCATCAGGAAGAGCTGATGCAGGAAATCTCCGACCGTGTTGTCACTCTGGTTGCTAAGTATGGCGGCCTGATGTGGGGCGAGCATGGTAAAGGTTACCGCTCTGAATATGGCCCTGAGTTTTTCGGTGAAGAGTTGTTTAATGAGCTTCGCCGGGTTAAAACGGCGTTCGACCCGCATAACAAAATGAACCCGGGTAAGATCTGTACGCCTCTGGAAAGCGGCGAAGAGCTGGTTAAAGTCAGTGGTCGTAAACGTGCCTACTATGACCGACAGATTGATGTGAAGGTCAGAGACAGCTTTAAAATGGCGATGGAATGTAACGGTAACGGCCTGTGCTTTAACTATGACACCAGTTCGCCAATGTGTCCTTCCATGAAAATTACTGCAGACCGCAGACATTCACCGAAAGGCCGCGCTGGTCTGGTTCGTGAATGGCTTCGTCAATTGACGGAGCAGGGCATTGATGTTCTGGATCTGGAAGAGAAGACGCTAAACAGCACACCGACTATTAAAGAGATGATTGACCGGGTCCGGAATAATCTGAACAAACGTCATGAGTATGACTTCTCACACGAAGTTTATGAAGCCATGAACGGCTGTCTGGCCTGTAAAGCGTGCGGAACTCAGTGTCCGATTAAGGTTGATGTGCCAAGCTTCAGGGCTCGTTTCCTGAATATCTACTACTCAAGATACCAAAGACCGGCAAAAGACTACTTGGTAGCGAATATTGAAAATATGCTGCCTATGATGGCGAAGATGCCTAAGATTGTTAATGCTACACTGTCACAAAAGTGGGTGCAGAATTTAACCGCGGCATCGGTTGGTTATGTTGATGCGCCATTACTTTCTTCCCCGACTCTGAAAAAGCGTCTTTCGAAGAGGTCACTGACAGAGTTTGATATGCAGGCTCTGGCTGCGCTTTCCAAAGAGGATAAGCAGAACCATGTACTGATTGTGCAGGATCCTTTTACTTCTTACTACGATGCTCAGGTGGTGGAAGACTTTATTGCTCTGGTTGAAAAACTGGGTAAGACGCCGGTTATTCTGCCGTTTAAGCCAAATGGTAAAGCTCAGCATATTAAAGGTTTCTTAAAGCAGTTTACCAATACGGCTAAGACCACATCCGCTTTCCTTTCGCAGGTGGCCGACCTTGAGATCCCTATGGTAGGCGTTGATCCGGCGCTGGTACTTTGTTACCGGGATGAGTATGTGGACATTCTTGGCGAGAAGCGTGGTGAGTTTCAGGTTCTGAATGTTCATGAGTGGATGATAAACAGGCTGGATAGCTTTGAATGCGGAGAGCCTTCTGAATTGCCTCCATGGTATCTGTTTGCTCACTGTACTGAAAAAACCAGAATGCCAAACGCCGAGAAAGAGTGGACCACCATATTTAAGTTCTTTGGCGGCGTGCTGGAGACGGTTTCTGTCGGCTGCTGTGGTATGGCCGGTACCTTTGGTCATGAGGCGGATAAGTTGCAGATGTCGCGGGATATCTATGATCTAAGCTGGAAGCAGAACTTTGAGAAGTTGCCGAAGGAGCGCTGTCTGGTAACGGGTTATTCCTGTCGCAGTCAGGTTAAACGCCAGGAGCAGTTCCAGCCGAAACATCCACTGCAGGCATTGCTGGAGTTGATGCGCTGATTTAGCTCAGTCGCAGGTAAAACGAGAAACAGGATTCCAACTCTCTGTCATTCCCGTGAAAACGGGAACCTGGCTGAGGCAGCGTTGTAAGGTAAAAATATTACATTAGGCTCTACAGCGCGTTGACAGTAGATTCCGGATAAAATCTTCGCAATTTCCGGAATGACGAATGTGGAGTGTTTTGTTATTTCGTAAAGGGAGAGGTAATTGAAAATTCTGGAACTCAAAATACCGCCGGTATTCACCTTTATTGTCTGGGTGGCGGCGATGTACTGGCTGCACAGTATTCAGAGCATGTTCGTTGTGTCACTTCCTTTTGTCTGGCTGGTATCCGGAGGCTGTTTTGTCGCCTCCGGAATATTCGGCCTGGTGGGTTTATACGAATTTAAAAAGTTCGAAACCACAGTCCACCCAATGCACGTCCACAAAACCAAAAGAATAGTAAACACCGGAATTTACCGCTTTTCCCGCAACCCTATGTACTTCGGCCTTCTTCTTTTACTTATCGCTTACGGCTACTGGCAGCAGGATTTACTTTCTCTGTTTGTATCCGCGCTGTTTGTTCCCTTTATGAATAAATTTCAGATTATGCCTGAGGAAAAGCATTTAGAAGGAAGGTTTGGGGATGAGTATGTGCGGTATATGGGGGAGGTTAGAAGGTGGATTTAAAATTATTGGGATTGAGGGCTTAGGGCTATAGGCTATGGGGAAGAGCGTCTTGGCTCCTTAAACCCTCAAGGGCAAAGCCCGTCCCATAGCCCATAGCCTTTTTTAAATTATGCCGCTATCATCGCATCAGCCAAAAAACTACCCTTCCGCTCGTTAAACCGATAAACAAGATCATCAATCGATTCCTGGCTATAAGGTCTAAGGCCGCTGGCGATCATTCGTTTACTGCCTTTGCCTACAATTTCACCGTCTTCTTTAAAGTCAAAGTTAAGTGTCACTACGCCACGTTTACCTTCAACATCGAAGGTTGCACCAGCGAAAGTCACTTCAGGGTGAGTCAGGTCCAGGCGGTCAAATTCCACTTCCATGCTTTCGTACATTACCAACGGGCGCTGACAGTTAATCATCATCTGCTTCTCTTCCATCAGAGGAACCATGATGTGCGGGAAGTTCATACCTGAGAACTGAACATAGTTTTTAACAACGTGCTCGATAAATTCAGGGTTACGGCTGGTCTCGCCTTCATGTGTCATGTGCAGGTACTCTTTACCTTTCTCATCCACAAGTGCGCTGTCGCCTTCTCCTTTCTTTTCTACCTGCAGGCCAATGCCTTCACCTACCATGCCTGAGAAGTTAAAACGCATCTTCTGGCTGATGCCTTCTTTTTTAAGAAGCACAGCAAAAAGAAGATCGCCCGGAACGCAGAAGCGCTTGTTATCTTCATCGTGGATAGGGTTGAAGTCACCAGCTACCTTTTTTGCAAAGTGGCTAGCCTGTTGACGGGTGAACTGAAATTGCTCACGAATAGTAGAAAAATAAGGTTTTAAAAACATAACTCTTAGCTGATTACCAAAAACGGGCGAAGTATACCTAAGTTTTTGGGAATAATTGGTATAACCAGTGGGGAAGTGACGAAATACTGGGGGAATTCTTAAACTTGGGATGGGGGGAAGGGGCCTGGGAACGGACTTCGTCCTATGGGTTCTGGGCCCTGGGAAAACGTATGATTTTATAAAGAAAGCTAATAATAGCGCCTTCCCAGGGCCTAGGGCCCGGAACCCCAGGGCCCTTTGTCTTTGCATTCATAAACATACACAGGTACAATCCCTCTTCCTTGGAGATCGTCTGGTATACGTATTACTGAATGTCGGTCAAAAAGAACTAGAATTCATTTATTTATTTGAACATGTGTTGCTTCGTGTGATTCACATCTAGCTAAATTCCAAATTCACAACCATTCTTATTAATTCCATTTTCTCTGGTATTTTACCGTTAATCATATAGTTACGTTTAATTTTTCTTTTTGGAACGTTGTTAGAGATTCGTGAAAATTCCCTTGCATTCGCCAGAGTCTTGTACCAAATTTGTACCAAAAGTTATTTGGACAAAGAATTATGGCAATCACAGATACCTGGCTTCGGTCAGTCTATGGCAAACCGTATAGCGGGAAATCAGAGATAACATATCGAGATGGCGTAGGCGTTCGTATTAGTCCAAAAGGTAAGGTTACCTGGATCTACCGAGTTAACTTTTATGGTAAACCCATCAAAATGAAGTTGGGCGAGTATCCAGCAATGAAGATCAGAGACGCACTTCGTGAACGGGATGGTAAAGCAGAACTGGTTGCTCAGGGAATCGATCCAAGAAAGGCTACTTCATCAACGCTAGGGAGTAAGCCGGTTACTTTAGATGATGTCATTGAATACTGGGTTAACCACCACGCCAAAGATAATGTAAAGCAGTGGCGAGCATTGGAGAAAATGTTCCAGACGGATATTAGCCCTTATATTGGGGTTTACCCGATAAAACAGCTGGAGCTCGCAGATTTCATATCGGTTTTCCAAAAAGCCAAAAATAGAGTAGGGCCTAAACACTCAGCTAACTTAATGTCCCGCTTAAAACAGGTTATCTCATATGCCGTTCGTCATGGCCTGATACAGCACAATGTAATATCAGAGCTGAAAAAGCGGGATGTTGGATTGCCTACAGACGTTAAACGCAGCCGCCAATCTGTTGATGCAGTACCAGTTCTCTGGAAGGCGATAGATGACGTTGATATCCATGAGAGCAACCGTAACTTTCTTAGGTTAACGGTAATATTTGCAAACCGCTCCAATGAGCTCCGGCTTTCAAAGAAAAGTGATTTTGACCTGGACGCTATGATCTGGACGGTACCCAAAGATAACAATAAAACCCGAAAAAAAGATGGCAGGGCGATACGCAGAGCCATACCAGAGCTAGCTGTAGAAACAATCACAAACCAATTTGCGCTTTGGCCTGATTTTGAAATTATGTTCCCACCAGTAAACCGGAAGGAAGATCGGCCAATGTCGCCTAACACTCCTGTGAATTTTGGTGATAAATTGGGTAAAGAGATGGAGCAACTAGGCTATCCAAGAACTACCAATCACGATATAAGACGAACAGCGCGGAATATATGGGAGTCCCACGGCGTACCATATCATGTTGGTGAAACAATGCTTGGGCATAAAGTTCATACTGGGGTGCAAAGTCACTACTTAGACTATGACTACATTGAAGAGCAGCGGCTCGCCTATAAACGGTGGTGTGCTGTTTTACAGGGACCAAAAAAGGAGGAATAAATCCTCCTGGCTATTTAGTTGGCTATCATATTTTCTGGCAACATCCCGCGCTCTACCGCCCAGGCAATTACTGCGTGGTAAGGGCGCATACCTCGCTTTTCTTTAACTGCTTTGGGAAAGCCTTGCCTATCAGTCCAACGCCAAAGTGTTGGTTGGCTAATTTCAAACTTCTCTTTGATCTCTTTATCAGAGATAAGAACTCTTGGTAAAACTGTTTCTGTTTGGCTATTCGTACTCATTGCATTAATTCCTAAAATTGAGTTGATAATCAACCGCTGGTCAGGCGGCTGTTGTTTCTTTCGGTAACCAGCTAGACAGCCGCTTAAACGCAGCCATTTCAGCTTGAATGAAACGGATATTGATATATCGGTTGGGCTCTTCTGCGCTGAAGATAGACCAGAAGAACTGCTGGATATTGAAGTTAATTGCAGGATTGGTAATATCCATTTTCAGCTTATCTGCAGCTGCAATCACCTTGTCAACCAACTCTTCCTGCATCTCTTTGCTAAAAAACACCTCTTTATACTCAGGATGCATTTCAAACTGCTTATGCAGGATGTACTGCAGACGGTCATAGTTATTATCAAACCCAAGAACAGACTCTTCATCACCAAAGAACTGCTTTTCCAGAGCCTTTAGTTCTGGCGTGATGGTACAACCAACAGCCTGTAATAGTTTAATAGCGGTAAGCTTGATTGCTGTTGCATCTGCTATCATCCGGCCTGTTTCTTTCTGAATGCAGCGGCCAATAAAATCAGAGGATGATTTTGAATAATCCAGAGCTTGCAGGCCTGAGAAATCAATATTGCTAACATCGAACTTTTCAGCCAGCAGGTGCTTGCCTGCCAGCCCCATAGCCTTAACCATAACGCTATGAGTGATGATAGTGCTCTCGCGGATTTCACCTGGTGTTTGGTCACCATAGTACAGACCACCCCAGTTCATAGCCTTGCTGATCTCTGTCCAGAACTCCTTCGCAAACTGAACTTGCCCGTCTTCAATGGCTGCAGGTTTTTTACCTAAGCTAAGTAGATCGGCGGTTGCGTCTTTAATGGTTTTCAGTGGGAACAGGTATTCACTCTTTGCCGTTATCGTGTTGCGCTCGAAATCAACCAGCCCCTTAAAGCATGACAGGCTGGTAGACAGTTCTATAGCTAACTGGGGCAGGGGATCGCGAGAGTTATAAGCATCACTCAGGCTCTGAGCAGGCTTGGATACATTTTGATTGATATCGGCAAACGCCATCTTACGTTCAGCCAAAGATAGTTTGGTGAACAGCATTACCGGCACAGTCTGACTAGCAAGATCCGGATTGGTTTCCAGAGCATAGGCAATACCTGTTGCCCGGTGCTGGCCGTCGAAGAGCCTGATATTACAGTCCATGGAGATTTTCAGAGAACCAACACCCGTTTCCTCAACCTCAATAAATTCTGGTAGTTCGATGCCATCAGGAGTTTCAACCACTCCGGTCAGGCATGGAATAATAAAGCTGTCCTGATTTTCATTGATGTACTGCGCGACTTTTTTCGCGCGTCCATCGTTAACCGTTCTCTGTGAACGCTCCAGAACGTTACCGCCATCGATGTGGAGCAGTTTTACTAACACCCGCATTGGGACAGAAATATTATAAAAACACCGTCCTGCCTGAAAGCCTTGAGCAGCAGGGAAGCGATAAAAATAACCGTCAGTACTCATTGCACAAGTTCCTCAATTGTTTGATATTACCAGCCGCTGTTTAGGCAGCTGGTAGTAATGCCTATTTAAACTCTGGTGCCAAGTATTCACCCCAACCAAGCAGCTCCCGTTCCTCATTGAACACAATCGGTTCGTAGTATCCATGGAAGTCAGCATGCTCTTTAAGGCTATGCCAGCCTAGTGCCTCTATTGGGCAACCATCGCAATCAACGAAATGTTCATCGTCAAGTGGGCACTCTTTATCAGAATCATCTTCAGCGTACTCAAGAGGTTTATTGACATACTGAGCATCAAATACAGCGGTGTGCCATTTGTCTTTACGCTTGTATCGGGTTGCTAACCAAAAGGTTTTTGTTTCGCCTTTGGGTATATCAGGCGTTGTTTCTGGAGATTGCCAATCGATCACCGGCTTATTACGTGCAGCAAGGTATTGCCATATCACACTCACATACCTGGCCTGAAACCTAGCATCATCCAGCGCAGAATGGTGGGTACCTTCTCTTTTAAGCGTGTACTTAGGATCAATACCAAGAATCTCACGTCCCAATTTCACCAGGGTTCGTACATCGGTGTCGTTCCAGTGAGTGAAGTTCGGGCGAATACAGACGGCTTTAAATGCATTGTTTAGAATTACATTGTCGAAACCGGAGCCATTGCCCCATAGGTAGATGTCTTTTGGTTCACCGAACTGGGCCAGCCAGTCGTTAAGCTCCTGAAGAGCGTTCCTAAGCGTTACACTTTTAGTCTCTTTACTGAAGATCGCTCGGGCTTCTTCTGATTGCTGCAGCCACCACTGAACGGTCGATGCATCCATTTTGCCGTAGTAGGCAGAGCTGTTTAGATTTACTACGGTTTCAAAGTCCGCACCTAACTCTCCGGTAGCCGGGTTAAATTCCACTGCGCCAATGCTAACAATAGGTGCATTGCTGCTTTTGCCCATTGTTTCGAGGTCGATCATAATTTCTGTTTTTTTACTCATTGCACAAATTTCCTTTGGTTGTTTTCAGATTTGCCGTTGGTCAAACGGCTATTAATTCAAGTGGGTTACGCCGCCATCCCCAACGCTAACCGCCACAGCGGATGTAACGAAGGCTTGCGGAGGCCAATTGTTTTCTTTTGGGCTTCAGTTTTGGGATTAGCCTTAGCCTTAGGTTTGGCAGAGGAGGCGACCACCTTTACCTCGGTGGATACCGCTTCTTCTAAACTCATTCCCTTTCTTAGCCTGGTATACAGCGTGTTTCTGTTCATGCCGTATGCAGCAGCTATTGCGGGAACACCTTCAATGCCGTTTAGCTCGTGGTTCATCACCTAACCTCCATATCCAAAATAGGATTCTCACTACACCGACGATTAAACAACCTTCTCAGCGCATAACTCCGAACAACCGAAACCACAGTAAAAAACGCACCAATCAGCATGTTGTCGCTCAGTGGCAGGTGGATACCAAAGAACGGGAAGATAAGCAGCTGGCTAATCAGCGCAACCAGATACCCGATAACCACATTCACCACACTCTCAAATAAACTCTGTTTTCTAGTTTGCATTGCGGTTACTCCATGAATAGATGCCGTAAAAAATCACGCAGACCACGGCATAAAGGCTAATACCTAAAGCGATCATTGGTTTCCTCCCGGAATAAAAATCCTTACCCGGTTCATGGTGTGCCAGCAGGTGGCATCACCGTTGAACAAGCCTCCTTCAGTCAGAGCGGCACAGCCTTTCGGAAGTGGTTCGCCACACTTTTTGCAGGTACCCAGTTCCTTCTTAATGCGCTCAATATCTTTAAATGCCCGGAGAATGCAGGCCTCAATCGCCTCATTAACTGAATAGGGCTCAGCAGGGTAGGCGTAGAACTCGCAAACCTGATCCAACTGCCTTTTCACCACCGGGTGAAGGTATAGGCCGCGAACCTCAAAGTTGTCGCTGGCTTTTTTCTTGTCCCGGTAACGTTGGGCGCGTTTACGGCCAAGTTCCTTTTGGTGATCATTGCTCATGCTGCTGCCTGCCCCTCTGGTCGCTTTACTCCCATCAGATAGCCATCACCGCCATCAAAAACGAACTTAGCCATATCCTTATTGCAAGTAGCAAACTTCACATTTGGAAGAGTGGCTATTTTGACTAACAACCAGTTAGCACCACGGAACTCACCAAAGTCCGTGCGGCTGTTACGCATATGCACTTTTCCCGTTGCGTTACAGTGTTTACAAGTATTGGCATCTTTACGGTTTGTTGGTGCCTGGCCTATGCCCAAACAGGTTTTACATGGAACGTAATATTCGTTGTGTTCTGTTTTGAACTCCAACTCTCCATTGCCATTGCACTCAGGGCATAAGCTGAGGTAACCATAACCGGCACACCAAATGCAGGTTATGGTTTCTGCGGTGATAATTGGAAGCGGTAACAACTCGCTAGTTGGTGAGTTCTGGTATATTTCGTAAATGCGTTCTTTATCGAGCAGCTTTGTATCTGTCTCTTTCGAAATATCATCAAGAGTTGGCGCATCCAAAAACTTATTAAGCCGAACAATTACCGCGCCGTTGGTTGCGTATGTGGAACCGTTTAGGGTAAATGGCTGCTGCTTGAAACCGGGTGCGGTTTGGTCGCAGAAGATCATCAATTCATCAATACCAATTGTCATTACAAGTACTCCTTTAAGGTGAGTGCCTGCAATCAGCTATAGACTTGTCAGGGAGGTCTGCCCTGTATATACTTGATTGCGAGGCGAAAGTCTCATTGCACAAAGATGCCCCTGCGGTTTGGTCACCGTGGGGGTTTTCTTTTTTTAGTTCCCCCCGCAGGTGCGGATCTCAATCTGCTCCCGCAGGTTATTCACCGAATTCAGTGCCAGCGCGGCGATATCTTCCTGAACCGGCTCGATGTAGAACTCGATACTTTTAATCAGCGAAACCATTTCCTCTTCCGCTTCTTCAAACTGGATGCGGATAGGGTCATTAATTTCCAGTCCGCGGACATACTCCATAAAGGCTTCACGGTTTTCGTAGTAGCCGTGGATGGCTCTTAGCAGGGATGTTAGGTCCCATAGGTTTAGTTTTTTCATTTTGATGTTTCCTGTTTAGCGGGTGGTTAGTCCGCGTGAAAGTCTCATTGCACTCTCTTGTGTAACTATCGGTTAGTGTAACCACTGGTTTTTATTTGTCAATAACCAATAGTTACATTTGAGATTGAATTTGAACCCTGCCATAACTTTATTTTTATAGCTTGCGCATACTATTAATTCCTATGTCATTGTTATTGCTAGGTTTGTTATGAAGATAAAAATAATTGAAAGAGCTATAGAGAATAAAGATAGAGTGTTTGCGAAGTACCATGGTGGGTCACACTGCGGTAAAGCAAGGGAGTTGGGGCCTATTAGCATCGATAACGATACTGGAAAAGTTCGTGCTCGGTGTTACAACACCAATATAGTGAAAACCTTTATGGTAGAGAAGATTGAGTTGATCGATCAGCAATGCTTTGAAGCAACAAAGTTGGTACCCAAACTAGATCCGCTTCCGGAACTAAACTCGCTTCAAGAAGTATTCGAATACTATAAAGATACACTGGAATCTATGGGGTGGGGAGTCAGTTGCAATAGCTCCCTGGGGGTTCATGGTTTTTTCAAAAACGGAAAAATGAAGCCAGGAAAAGCAGTATCTATAAGCTTCTTTCTCCAGTTAGATGGGAAGGTATATGAAGATCCTAATGATATTAATTTAGACCTTGTTCCTATTAACAAGCGTCCTTGGTCTGTTCGTGCTAAAGGCCTGAAACCAGCAAGTTTTCATCATATAAACGCAGCGGCTAAGAAGTTCATGGATTTTGTTTTCGAGATCGAGCCCACAGGTTCTGCTCCGAAAAAACAAATTGAAAGTGATCTGTCAAAGCTTAGTGAAGTAGGGCTAATCGAACATATTATCAAAACTCGGGTCTCAAAAAAGAAAGAAACCTTCGATCGGTTGAAAGAGCACTTGGTTGTTCCTGAAGTGTCGTATGATAGAAAAACAATGACAGGTGATCTAAACAACTCTCACTGGAAATTTAAAGTTGGCTATGCATTTCGAGATGCTTTGGACTTAATGTATCAACAGCGTGTGGAAAATAAAAAAAATGTTCAGGTATGGACTCAAGGGCCAATTATTGCCTTTAAAGAAGGCGATACATTTGAAAGTAGAACCGGTGTCTCTCTGCAAGTTAAGAACGCTGCACCTATGGGGTGGGATGAAGTAAAAAACGAGATGTACTACGGACTTGTAAGATATCAGGCATATGCCCCGCTATTGCGAAGTTACAGTGACACATACACCTGTAATCAATTGGAGTTTTTGGACATCTTGATTGGCAATCGAGAGTTTCACTCAGGCACATAACATCCAATCACCACACCACAAATCTCAATCCCATCATTAAAAATAGGCTGATGGTGTGGATTGAGAGACTTCAGATAATGCTCGCCAAGTTCATTAACAGCGAGTTCCTTAAACGCATGGCCTTGTCCGGTTCTGGCAACTACACGCTGACCAGCTGCCGCTTCTTTTTCCGGGTCTACAAAAATAACGGAACCTTCGCTATATGTTCGCCCGTATGGGTTAGTCATGGAATCGCCAACTACCCTCAGTGCAAAAGTGCGCTTTGATGCGGATTTGTTAGGGCAGAGTATGGTTTCACAATCATCAGAAATATCTGGCGAGTCAGAATTGCAGAACTCACTAACCTGGCTCCAAGAAAGGACTGGAACCTCGAAAGCTTTTAGAGCTGGCAGAACAACGCCTTTGGAGTGAGCTTCTTCTCTGATCTTCTTAGATGTGTTTACTTCACTACCAAGCAATTCTTCTACGGAAGAATGAACGATATCAGCGATTTCACCTAGCCGTTTGGTTTCCGGTATTGCATCACCAACTAACCACTTACGAACCGCAACACGAGAAATTTTTACACTTAACCGATCTTGAATGTACTGGGCTCGGCCGCGAACAGGTATACCCGCGTTAGTGCAGGCTTCATTCAGTCTATCAGCAAAAGTTTTCTTGTTATTCGTTTCGTAATTCATTCCGGACAGCTCCTAGAGTAACCAAAGGTTATTCTAAATTTCTTGCCATATACTTTCAGTTACTGTTTAATATAAAAACCCATAGTTACACTTTGAGGTGAAAAATGCCCAACATAGTAAAAATAGTTCTCACTAAATATTTTAGTGGAAACTACGCACACATGGCAGAAACTTTCGGCGTTTCGCCAATGGCTGTCCGTAAATGGGAGGCTTCAGAGGAGTTTCCTGCCAAGCTCGGACGCATGCAACAAGCTCATGAGTTAACTGGTTTAGATTACAAAATGCTCACTCCGTCAGCGTTTAAATCTCCAGAAGGATTTAACTCTAGGTTACAGAAGTTTCGTTCTGCTGCATGAAAAATAGCATTCTGTATAAACAACCAGTAAAGGACCCAAAATGATAATCAGCCTGAAAACCGTTATCCGTAACGCCATAGAAAGTTGGCGAACGGAGCTCAGCAAAGAGTGCATTGCCCACAAAGCGGCACTGTTCTATCACAAACTCGACATACCCAACGAGGTAGACGCCCAACGCAAGCTGCTGTTAAAAGTCCCTGGCGCGGACGACAAAAACAACGCGCAAAACTTTTTCCGTTATATCGATCGCAGTTCAGTGGAAGCCAAAGCCACCATCATGGATCTGCTTCCGGCCATCTTAAAAGCACTGCCGGCAGAACGGGCATGCACTGCGCTTAACCAGTTCTTAAATCCGCTCGGGTTCTCGGTTGCCAAAATTGGCAGCACCAATACCCATGCCGATCGTGATGCACTACTGGCCGACTTCAACAAAGAATCCAGCGAAGCATTCCGCGCTATTTTGCTGCTTCCTGAAACCGCGACGATTGACCAACTTCGCGCAGCCTACAAAGAAGTACAGGAGTCAGCCGGTTCCCACGAACCGCTGATGAACTACCTTGAAAAACTTATCACGCTTAAGAGCTGACCACTCAATGATTAGCGTGATGCGTAACGTCAAAAATGGAGAACTTTGTGCAATGAGTCTTTATATGATGATCAAACACGGCTTCCGCTTCTGGATAGCCGACAGCCCAAACGGCAAACGAGTTGTGTCCCGTGCTGAAGCAGAAAAACTGTTCCGGCAGATGAAAGCGGAGAGGGCAACACCATGAGCATGATCCTAATGGTACAAGCCATGCAGGTTAAGGTTGGCAATCCAACCCGTAAACTCGTGCTGCTTAAACTGGCAGACAACGCCAACGATCACGGGGCTTGCTGGCCTTCCTACGACAACATAGCCGAGCAGTGCGAGATAAGCCGCCGATCGGCTATCCGGCACATCAACGAACTGGAGAAAGCCGGGTTGGTAAAACGCTCCTGGCGAAAAGGGGAAAAGGGCAACAAAAGTAACATTTTTCAGCTCAATTTAGGGGGTGACATTTTGACACCCCCTAGTGACAAATTGTCACCAGGGGGGGTGACAGAGGATCACCACCCTGGTGACACAGTGTCACCCAGAACCAGTCATAGAACCAGTCATATAGATCTTAAAAAAAATAAAACAAAAAAAAGGGATCAGACTGAAGTTTTGTTTGAACAGTTCTGGAAGCTCTTTCCGACCAAGAAGGGCAAGAAACAGGCTCTGCAGAAATTCCAGTCCATCATCAAGGGGCGAACAGAGCCCATACAGGCGTTCACCGACATGCTGTGTCGTGACGTAAGCGAACGGGTACGCCGAAGGCAGTTTGGCTTTGACAAACTTCACCCAACCACATACCTGAACCAAGAGCGATGGACTGATGAGCATGAGACCAATAACACAAACAGCACTGGAGCAGGCGGTACAGCCAACCGCTACGACGAACACAACCGGCGATTACTCGAAGAGTACGGACACACTGCCACACCGGTTGGGGGAGCAGGTTATCCACCTCAGTCCCCAGGAGTGGATCAACACCAAGTTCGTGGAAGCTTACGGGGCGAAATGGCCGCACCGGGAACTACCATCAACCTGGGCTCAGGGGATTACCACCATGTCGACAGCGGAGATCCGCAAGGCGGTGAGCATGTGTCTGACTGAGGGCGGGGCATGGCCTCCGAGCCTGCCGGAATTTATCGCAAAGGGTGAGCTGATGGAAATCGATTTTGATGCAGCATTCAGCCGTATGATCCGCGGGAACCCGAAGGGCGATGTGGAATACTGGGCGAGTCAGGAAGTGGGCTACATGTGCCGGTGCTATCTGGCCGAACCGAAAGCCCGGGCAAAACACCGGGACACTCTCAAGAAATACATCGGCAAAGCCAAGGCCGGGACACTGCCGGTCAGAAATCTGATGCGGATTGAGGATAAATCCTACGAGGAAGAAATCGCCAAACGCGAAAGTCCGGATCCGTCCCGGTTTCCGTCAGGTTCGGTATTTGCCCGCATAGCCGAACTGGGGAGACGAACATGACAATCTTAGTCCAAAGCGCAACCCCGGCCAGCAATAAAAACCGCTGGGCCACAACCTGGGAATGTTTCGAAGACGGCAAAGCCCTCTATGGCCGCGAGTTCAAACTAGATGTGTGCGCAGAGCCGGAAACCACCAAAGTGAACCGGTTCTACACATCGCTGGAATGGCTGGAGCGTCATAACGGTAATCACTTTGCCCGTGGTGAAGGTTTCACTGCAGAAGATTTTAACCCGAACGCGCAGATCGTCGGTTTCGATGCTTTGCGCCTGCCATGGGAAAACGATTTTTGGTGTAACCCTCCGTTCGATGGTAAGCAGCTGTTTATCAAAAAAGCATTCCATGAGGCAAGGGCAGGGAACAGCGGTTTAATGCTACTGCCATACGAACCGGCAACCACCTGGTGGCGCGAACTGGTAGACGGAAAGGCAACCGCAGTTTACGAACCAGACGGGCGTTATAACTTTCTGGATATCGATGGCGTAACCAAAAAGCGCGGGGTTAACTTCCCTTCAGCCTTTGTTTTGTGGACCCCGCATTACACCCACTACACACCGAAGATCCCGTTTAAGCGGGGCGTATCTGATGAGCTATCCATAAACTTCCGCACCCGTCTACAGGAGGCAGCATGAGACCAGAAACGTTATTGGCTAAGTTTGATCTAAAAGGGCTTAACTATGAGCAGATGCATAACGGAGGTGGTAAAGGTCAGTTTAGTCTGGAGGACCAGCTGGCGATGGTTGGTATTACCTGGAAAGAGTCACCAATTGGGTTTCTGGTGCTGTTTGCAGAAACTCAGGGCAATGCACATTCCCGCAGAATGCTGGAAAAAGCCGTTATGCTGGAACTGATTGCTCAGACTGCAGACTGGCGCGGCCAGAAAAGTGAGCAGGCGTTTAATGCGGTGGTGAATGCAGCGATTGAAGAGGCGATTTCACCAATGGGGAAAATCTGTCCTACTTGTAGTGGTTCTGGGGTGTACAAGAACGCCAACTATACAAAGCGCAATTGTCAGCATTGCAAAGAGGGTCGTGTTAGTTGGGATTCTGAAATCCGTTTTGCTTCGGTGTGCTCTGGTGGCTTTGCTTGTACTTATTCTGTTTTTAAACGCTATTACCTTCCGGTTCTGGAGTCTTTGGCACGTTGGCTATCGGATAAACGTAATGCCGCTATGTTGGCTCTGATGAATAGGATTGAGCAGGAGGAGGCAGCATGACAGGGTTATACAAAATAGAAACGCCTTGTGAAATATCTGCTGAATCCGTGGCTAAGCATATTCGACAGTTTGGGGGAAAGGTTATTCGCAGAGGGTTTGCTTTGCTTACTGATCATCAGTTTACCGCCACGCAGGTAGCGATGGTTTGGCAGTTTATTAGCTATCCGACTAGTGATGTTAGTGAAGATGATATTTCGGCTTGGAATGGGGAGTTGGTATGTCAGAGCTAAGCAAAGAACACAAATCGAAAATCGCCATGGACCTCGCCAACTGGGTAGAGCGCGAAAAACCGAACCATGAAATGTTTATCTTCGTTAATGAGCTGGCCTTTGAAAATCACTTCATTAGACCAGTAACCCAAACATTAGGAGAGATGATAGAGGATGCTGTTATAAGCGGAAACCGTGAAAAAGCGATGGCGATAAATGACGTATTAAAACAGCTTCGAGAAAAAGGACTGGCAAATTGAACCAAGGGTGATTCTTGACATTCACCCTAACATGGGGGATGATTACCACGATGCAAAACCTCGCCCACCCGGCGGGGTTTTTTTATACCTGCAATTCAGATCCATTAACGGCACCACTTCGGTGCCTTCTTTTTATCTAAAAACAAGAGCCTGATTTCTATGAATTTAACGCTTGTTCACTGGCTGGATTCTGCCCTGCAACGTTGGCAGGAGTGGAAGGGGCGTTTAATCGCGTATCTGGGGGGCGGTGGCCTGAGTGCGTTTAGCGCAAACGTAACAGCGCAGGCGAAACAGGCTGCAGAGGTAACAACCACAGTGGCCCCGGATATGTTCACTGCCAACCTGTTTACAGCACTGGGTTTAATTTTTGTCGGTGGTCGGCTCATATTCGACATTGTGGTTTATATCGACCAGCGGCGTTTAAAGCGGAGCAAACAAAATGGATGCAAAACAACTGACTCTCCTGGTAGTTAGAGAAGAGCTGAAAAAAATCGGTTATCACAGCCCGGCTGCAGAACAGCTGGTTGTCGGTACCATCTTTACTGAAAGCCTGGCGAAATATCTTAAACAGGTTGGTGGTGGCCCTGCATTGGGCATTATCCAGATGGAACCAGCAACCCATGACGACATCTGGGAAAACTACCTGAAATACAAATCCACACTGGCAAATAAAGTGCTGGATTGCGTTGCTTCCGATTCCTATCGAATGGGCTCAGCCATTCCGGTAAAAGCGCAAGAGCTTATCGCCAACCTGCGTTATGCCGCAGCAATGTGCCGGGTGCATTACCTTCGCGTTCCCGAAGCTCTGCCAAGAGCCGGTGATACAGAAGCCATGGCCCGTTACTGGAAAAAGTACTACAACACCGAACTGGGGGCCGGAAAAGTCACCGACTTTATCGACAAGTTCCCCAGCGAAATACTGGACTTATAACAGAGCAGCTTACGGGCTGCTTTTTTAATGGAGAAACGTCATGAAGCTATTGGTTTTATTTTGTATTTCCCTGTTTTCATCGGTTGCTCTGGCAGTAACAGGTGATGCGCAGGTCACGGTCTACGATGCAGCAATTAGCCTGCTTGGTGAAAAAGGGCAGTTTGCTGTAATGGTGGTCTGTCTGGTGGGTTATGGCTGGGCTATGCTCCGGCAGTTTATTAAACCGGAAAAACTCAGCTGGTTACCGGAATGGGCTATCAACCTGCTGGAGTTTTTCGCGGCCAACCGGGGCTATGCTAAAAACCTGCACAGTAACGATCCCAGATACATGAAAAGTGTTAAGCCCAAATGAGCTGGCTAAAAACACTTCCGGTACTGGGTAAGCTCCTGCTGAAAGGTATGGAGCTCTGGGAACGTCAGCAAAGAGCCAAACAGCAAAAAGAGCGGGAGCAGAAATATGAGGATATCAAAAACGATAGTCTTGGCAGTCACTCTCAGCGGTTTGGCGGTAGCAGTGGCAGGGTGCGGATCGACAGAACTGATAACACCTGAACATTCAGTTACTCCGCTATGCGCTCCGGTTGCTCCCCAACTGGAATGGTATGAGGTAGAGGGCGGCGGTGTTTTCTACCCTCAGAATTCGTTTACTCAGTTGCAGATCTACATTGAGCAACTGAACGACTGTATTGAGTATTACCAAATGCATCCTGGCTAGTACTCAATAACGTATCCGGGTGTTCTTACTGGCTGCACCTGTTATCCGTTAAGCCAGCATGTGATAGCAACGTATCCCGCATGGGTCCGAAGGGAAGGGATTAGGTAGGGTTAGCGCCCCTTTAATGCATAAGTAGCTACAAATAAAGAGTTACGGCTGCTGGTTGCCATCAAAACCAGCAATCACTCACCACCAACAGCAACGTAATGCTAGTGACATGCAACGTCGTCGAGCGTTGCCAGGCTACGGCCATTTAACAGCAGTGCTTACGGTGGTGACCTTATTCTCGGTGCGTGATACCTCGCAGTCCTGATTCGTTAGTGATGACCATGAAGCAGTTGCAGCTGCTTACTCCTTAACATGCGAACGCGAGTCAGGAGTCAAAAAGGTATAAGTCAGACTGGTAAGTCACAAGTAAAGGAAACGTCAGCCTGAGGCGAAAAAGCGGCGTGACACCCGGAGAGACGGGGCTAATTCGGAGGCGAAAACATGAACAACGAAAAGCGCCTTTGGAACTTGTCAGAGTTAGAGGCATTCAACTATCACCGATCCACTATCCGCAAAAAACTGAAAAATGCAGGCATAGAGCCAATTGCGCATAAAGGTTCCACACCTTTATACGATGTGGTTCAGGTAGCACCTTACCTTTGCAAAGCTCCGGTAAAAGAGAGCGATGCCCCGGATTTAATGGGGTTTAAATCGGCGGCTGAATTGCGCGCTTATATTCAGGCGCAAAGTGAAAAGCTCAAGCTGATGCAGGATTCGAAGGAAGCTGTTTCTAAGGATGAGTATGAGCATGAGATAGGCGCATTAATCACAACTATCAAAAGCTTCAAAGATAAGGTGATTACACGAATTGAAACCGCCATCCCGAATGTTCGTTCTCACCAGTTGGAAGATTTAGAGCGTTTATTAGATTTTGATTTGAAGGCGGTAGCAGATGAGCTTGAAAACATTTGATCCTCGCCTTGGAATTGAGTTTGCCGATGCAGCTGCGATACGCAGAAAACTCGCTTACCTTTGCAGGCCAACCGATAGAATGCCTGTTGAAGCGGCTGATGAAGGGCTATGGATTTCCGATGGTACGGATGTAACAAAATTCTTATCGTCACAGGTTCCTTATGTACGGGAGCCGATGAACTGTCTGGCTCGCCGCATTTATGATGCTGTGATTCTAATGGGGCCAGCCCGAAGCGGTAAAACCAAAGGCTTGGTTGAGGGGTGGGTTAATTACGCAGTTACGCAAGCACCTGGCGATATGCTGCTGATTTACTCTACCAAGAAAAAAGCAGAAAGCATGTCTAAGAAGGATTTAGCCCGATGCTTTGCTTCTACCGAAAAAATTAGCAAGCTGAGAACGGGAAGGAAATCAGACGATACCCTGACCTTTAAGCACTTTCTTAATGGCATGAATCTAACCTTAGATTCAGCAACAGAAAGTAGTTTATCCGCTGAAACTTACCGTTATGCAGGCTGCTCGGATTATGACAGGGCAGATGATGGTATCGGTCAGGAAGGTAGTAAATTTCAGCTAATGCTCAAGCGTGTTCAGAATGCTAAATCTTCCGGAATGGCAATGGCTGAAAGCTCCCCGGGCCGTGTGGTTCGCAACCCTATTCCTGAAGAGCAGCTTAGCTCCCATGAAGCGCAGAACTGTGATGGTATTGCGCAGCTATACAATCAGGGAGATCGCCGCCGTTTTTACTGGTTATGTGGTGATTGTAATGCATGGTTTCAGCCTGTGTTTGAAACCATGATGTGGGATGAATCACTCACTGATTTGCAAGAGCAGGCTAAAAGCGCTGTGTGCTGTTGCCCTCGTTGCTCTCATAAGATTCAGGAACATGAAAAACAGGATTATAACCTGGCGGGACGTTGGTTCCGTGAAGGTGAAATCGATCAGTATGGCGAACAGGTATTTGATGAGTCACAAATCCGTCAGTCCAAATGGGCGTCGTTCTGGTTTGAAGGCGTAGTGGCAACTTATCAGAGTTGGGAAAATCTGGTTTATCGTTACCTGAGTGCGCAAGAACTTTATGACAAAAGCGGTGATGAAGATTCCCTGAAAACCGTCTACAACGTTGATATCGGCAGACCATACATTCTGCAAACATCCAGCAGTGAAATTGGCGCCCATGAACTGATGGAAAAAGCACTGGATCACCCCCGTGCAGAAATCCCTCATGATGCCCGTTTCCTGATAATGACGGTTGACGTTCAGGGCGGTAAAAGCAACGCCCGTTTTGTGGTTCAGGCTCAGGTTTACGGCATTGGCCTGCAACGCTGGGTAATAGACCGCTTTGAAATTCTCACCAACCCGAACCGCAATAATGAACGGATAAACCCGGCAGTGTATGCCGAGGATTGGGATTTGCTGATAGAGCAGGTTATCAAGAAAACTTACCCGTTAGCGGACGGTTCCGGTAGGGTAATGAAACCCGCCTTAACCCTGTGTGACTCCGGTGGTTCCGGTGCCAAAAAAGACGGAAAGAAAACCTCAGTCACCGATTTTGCCTATCAGTTTTATAACCGGCTAAAACCAAAAAATCTGGCGCACCTGTTTCGCCTGGTGAAAGGGGCAAGCCGGGATATCGAACAGCTGGTAAAAGAAACCTATCCGGACAAGCGCAGCAAACTCGCTCATGGTGAGATCCCTTTGCTGCTGCTTCACTCCAACCGATTAAAAAACCGTGTCGCTGCCAGTTATTCGCGGCTGGAATTTGGTGCCCGTTATTTCCATTTGCCCGGCTGGGCTAACCGGGAATGGTTCGATGAACTGACCGCGGAATACATAGACGACAAAGGCAACTGGATCTGCCCGGACAATACCCGAAACGAAAGCTTAGACCTTTGCGCCTATGCCGAGGCGGGTATGCATTATCTGGGCGGTGACACCATCAACTGGGACAGCCCGCCAATGTGGGCGGCGCAGTGGCAGATCAACACCAATGTGGTGGATGCCGATGTAACACCGGAATTTGAACGTAAACCAACCCGCAGGTACCGGCACTCAAGAGGAATATTCGGATGACAGAATTACCGACAAACCGTGAACGCCTGAGATGGTATCTGGATGCAGAGCAGAAGATCCTCAAGCAGCAGGAAGTGACAACTGCAGAAGGTGAAAAGCTCACTCTGGCTTCACTCTCTACAGTACGAAAAGAGATTGAGCGTCTTATGCGGCAGATAGCTCTGGAGCAAAAGGGCGGCAGGCGTTCCATGATTAGGAGAAATTACCTTGAGTAATCCATTAAACCTGATCGACAAAGTAGTTGCTGTGTTCAGTCCTGAGGCAGGACTGAAGCGTTTATACGGGCGAAACCTGTTAAACAAATATACCGCTGCGCTTCCTGTAGATCCTAACACTAAACAGAGGCGCAAGTTCTCCAAAGGCAATGCCAACCAATTAAACAAGGGGGCTCAGGCCATTGCAGAACGGGCGCGGGAGGGAGACGAAAACAACCCCTTTGTTACCGCCATTCTGGATGAGCTGTGTGCCAATATTGTCGGTCCCAACGGGATCATGGTTGAGCCTCAGCCGTTAAACCGAAAAGGCGAGGTGCATACCGAGTTTGCTCAGGAGATTGCCCGCTGGCATGAGCAACATTCACTGAACCAGAACATAGATGCAGAAACCTCCCGCAGTGAAACCGAGTGGTTAGCCTGCCGTACCTGGTTGCGTGATGGTGAAGTGTTTGGCCGTATGTATATGGGTGTTCATCCGGATATCAGCTATCCCTCTTCAACACCTTTCGCCATTCAACCCTTTGAGCCGGACTTTATTCCCCGCCGTATTACCGAAGCGGATAACGGTGTGATTGAAGGGATTAAACGTAACAAACTGGGGCAGGCCATCAGCTATCTGATTCAGAAGGATGCTAAGGGATTTGACTTTGCAGAGGTGGCGGCTGAGTTTATGTGCCATCTCAAGTTTACCCGACGTCTTCACCAGAACCGGGGGATTTCAATTCTGCATTCAGCGTTAGATCTGATATTCAGAATCGAAAGTTACGATCAGTCGGAAATGGTGAGTGCGGAAATTGCTTCCCGCTTTGCCTATTTCATTAAACGTGACCCGCATGTAAGTGATGAGAACGGTACCCAGCTTACCAATAGCGGGGATATTTTCCTTGGAATGGGTAACTCCTTTGAACTGGCTCCGGGTGAGGATGCCGGGATTATCGAGTCTAACCGCCGCGAGTCCATGAGTTCACCGTTCCGGCAGGGGCAGCAAAAACTGGTGAGCGGGGCAGCTGGTGTAAACAACTCATCGGTAACCCGTCATTACGATGGCAATTACTCATCTCAGCGTCAGGAACTGGTGGATTCATTCGGGCGGTACCGGGTGCTGCAGCGTAAGTTTGTGCTTAACTGGACCCGTCCGCAATACCGCAATGCCATTGCTATGGCGGTGCTGAATGGTGAGCTGAAAATCCCCGTAGATGTGGAGCCATCCAGCGTATTTAATGCGATTTATCAGGCTCCGGTTATGCCGTGGATCGACCCGGCCAAGGAAATGACAGGTATCGAGAAAGGTACTCGTTTAAGCCTGTTCTCACTTAGCCATGCTCAGCGCGAGCGAAACATTAACCCACTTTCTACCCGTAAAGAGGTTCAGTCTGAGCGAACCCAGATGAACGAGATGGATATTGTCAGTACATCGGACCCGTCGCACAGCCTGAAAGACTCATCAGAAAAAAATCAGGGAACATTCAATGCCTAATGCAAATTCAAAACCTGAAAAAAGCTGGTACACGTTAAAGAACGAAGCCAGTAACGATACGGCTCAGCTCTACATTCACGGCATTATCGGTGACTGGGATATTGAGTCGATAGATTTAATCAAAGCACTGCAGCAGATCGGCGATAAAGATCTGGTGGCGCGCATCCAGAGCTACGGCGGCAGCGTCTATGAAGGGCTGGCAATGTACAACGCCATTAAGGCCCACAAAGGCAAAACTATCGGTGTTGTAGATGGGCTTGCTGCTTCCATTGCGACTTATGTGCTGATGGCCTTTGATGAAATTCATATGCCGGAAAACGCGACCTTTATGATCCACAACCCGACTATCGGTGCATGGGGTGAAGAGGAAGAAATCGAAAGCGCACTCACTCAGGTGAAGAACGCGAAAGCTACGGTTTCTGATGCTTATGCCGAGCGAAGCGGAAAGCCGGTTGAAGATATTCTGGAAGCCATGAGCAAAGAAACCTGGTTTACCGCAAATGAAGCTCTGGAGTGGGGGTTGATCGATGAGGTGATTGACCCGGTTAACCTGCAGAACCAGTTAAACGAAAACGATGTTGAAGGCATTAAGAAGTTTAAGAACGTGCCGGAGGCGTTACTCAATCAAATCACTGTTCAGGATGAGCCGGAAGGGGAAACCGAGCCGGAGCCTGAACCACTGGCGGCAAACGCCACCAATTCACCTTCCATTCAATCTAAACAAGAACAGGTAAGCGATATGCCGAAACCAAATGAAGAACTGCAGAATGCAGTAAAGGCTGAGAACGAGCGTCAGACAGCGATTCGTGCGCTGTGTAATCAGCATAAAGTTGGTGAAGAACTGACAAATGAAATGCTCAACGATGTGGACTGCACAGTTCAAAACGCATCTGTGAAGATCCTTGCAAACCTTGGTGAGTCCAGCGTGAACGGTCAGCGTGAAACCGAAACCAATCTGACCGCTTCACATATCCGTGCAGGCAACGGTAACCATGTGAAAGAAGAGCTGCAAAACGCACTGAATGCCCGTTGTGGAACCGAAGAACTGGAGAAAGATAACTCGTTTGGTCATGAGTCATTGCTGAATATGGCTAGAGCCAGCTTGGGGGAGAACGCCCGAAGCGCTATGACTAAAACCGAACTGGTTAACCGTGCGTTTAACTCTCAGGATTTCGGTGACATTATTACTGAGGGTATCCGTACCGTAATGCGTGACGAGCTAAAGGTTCGCGCACCTTTGTGGCGTGAACTGGCGAACACCGAAAGTCTGCCAGACTTCCGCGAAACTGAACTGGTGACAGTGAATGATGCACCAGATCTGATGGAAATTAAGGAAGATGGTGAATACAAAACGGTTCTGATTAAAGGGACTGGTGAGCGTATGCAGCTTGCTACCTTTGGCCGTGAAATTCAGTTTACCCGCCAGGCGATTATCAATGATGAAATCGGACTGATCTCTAAGGTGCCGCGTAAGTTTATGCAGTCTGCTTACCGACTGTCCGATAAGCTGATGTTTAACGCTATTCTGGCAGGCAAGATGCAGGACGGTGGCGATGTGTTTATTAAAGGCACTGGCGGTAAGTGGGGCAACCTGATTGATAACATCACCAAAGATGACCATGTAGCTTTGATTATGGCTTTGCATAAGGCGTTTGCAACGGCAACCACTGATGAAGGTGATGTGCTGGATCTGCGTGGTGAGGTGCTTCTGGCTAACCCTGACCATGCTTCTATGTTTGAAGCAGTGCTGAACACGGCAAGTAAGCCGGATACCTTCAACCCGGCTTATAAGAAGTTCAACCGAGTGGTTGAAACTGCCCGTATTGCTTCGGTTGATGGTGCCATCGGCCTGACATCCAAAGACTTTGACAGCGTTGTGATGGGCTTCCTTGACGGTCAGCAAGACCCGTGGCTGGAAACCGGGGACGGCTGGAGCAGTGACGGTGCCAAGATGCGTATTACCTACGACATTGCTTCTAAAGTGCTGGATCGTCGCGGTCTGGCAAAGGGTATTTTCAAAGCGACTTAATCAATTGGGGGAGGACGAAAGTTCTCCCTTTTCTTTTATCCGGATAACAGAGACGAATTATGAAATTAAGTGAAGGCGTTAAGATTGCCGTTCCTGCACCTGCAGGCGGTTTTACAAAAGATATTCCCGTTTTAGTCGGGGCTTTACTGGTGGTACCGCATTTCACTGCTGTAGAAGGTGAAGTGGTGACCTGCTCATACAGTGGTTTGTATAGCGGCCCCATCAAAGTTGGTGATGCGCCAACCTTCAGCTGTGAACCGGCTTACTTTGAAGCGGGTGAATTTACCAAAACTCAGCCAACAACAGCAGGTGAGATCGCCCAGCCTGTCGGTGTGTTTGTTGATGATGGTGTGCTGCTCACAGGTGAAACCATCACCGACCTGGTTGCAGGGCCATAATGCCAGGCGCGTTTGAATCTGCCCGGGAACTGCTCCGGGCATCTATCGCGGATTGCTTTGGGTATCCCATAACCGTGACTACCGCAGAAGGCGATCCGCGAGAGATTAACGGTTATATCCGCGAGTCTAAAGAAGAGAACCACACTATCTATCGGTTGATATCTGATTCCTCATTGCCTGAAGGTTGCACCTTAACTCATAAGGGCAGGCGGTATTTTCTGACCTATGAAGCCCCGTTGCGCGACAGCGGATCAGACAGCCAGATAGCAAGGGAATACACAATGGCCCTGGTGGCTGAGGGTAAGAGTGATGGCTGGTCGGAGTATTAGTGGTAATCGTGCGCTGATTAACAGCGAGTTTTTGCAGCAATATGCCAGTTTTGAAAAGGAGTTGCCGAAAATAGTCCAACGGGCAGCTCGTCTTACTAATGAATGGCTGGCAGCAATCACAATGACGGAACTGGGTTATGAACTGCAGATCGACAACAAAAGCCTGCGCTCCCGTTTCCGTATCTATAAGAACGGCAGGATGTCCAAGCTGTGGATCGGCCTGAATGAGATTGGAGTTCACCGGTTAGGCCGTCCGGTTCAGAACCGTTTGGGGGTACGGGTGGGTGATCGTTTCTATGAAGGGGCGTTTATTTCACCCATGGAAAGTGATGAGTTGCTGGTGTTCAGGAGAACCGGAAAGAGCCGCAGCAGTATTGAGCTGGTAACGGAAGATATCTCAGAAGATACGGAAGAGATCATCAACAACTACCTGCCGGATATTAACCGCAAATTTGAGGAGTTTTTTGTCCGTGAGTTCAGAAGCATTTATCAAAAAGCCGCGTGATTGGGTGGCTAAGGTAGTGCAAGACCTTGGTGAGCGCATGGGTACCAACATAGACACGGTATATAAGCGCAAGCCCAGTGAGTTGAAAGAGACAACAATCAGCTATCAGGTTGGTGAACTGGAAGCGGTGAACGAGTTTTCCTGCGATGGCAGGCATAAACACGATATAGAGCTGCGCTTTCTGGTTGAGGTGCCAACCTCTATCAATGATTTCGACCTCGAAGCTATGGATGCGTCAGCCCGTATTGAGCGCGAAATCCTGAATATGAATGAGTCGGTTTCCCCGGATACGGAAACGGCCAGGGTTGTTTCTAACCTGCCAAGTCAGTTCAGCCCGGTGCTGGGTGTGTTTGCCCGGACGGTAACCATAAGACAGCAGATCATGATGGGGCCGGTTGAAGAAGAGTATGGCAAATTGGCGGGATGGGAGTTAAGCCATGGAGATAGTGAAACGAATCCGGGAGCTTGAGTATTCGGTGAGTTCCCTTACTGAAGAACTGGAAGAAACCAAACGCTGCCTTTCAAACATTATCCGGCTTGGCACGGTATCGGCGGTTCATGGTGATACCGTGGATATCAGCACCGGGAACAACAATCCTAAGCAGATCCCTTTTTTTGTTTCCTCTTCCGGCCGTGTCCGGCACTACCGACCACCAACAGTAGGTGAGCAGTGCATTCTGATTAACCTGGGGGCAGGCGATAACTTAAATCAGGCCGTTGCTCTGATGGGGCTGCGCTCTGATGAGTTTCCGCTGCCGACACTGAGTGAAAATGAGGTGATGACCGATTACGGCGGCGGTATGAAAGAGGTGTATAACCTCGATAGCGGTGCTCTGGTTTGTGATTACCCGGGTGGAATGGTGCTGAACGCAGACCTGACTCATTTGGGTAATACCGAGCATACCGGAAATCTGAACCGGACAGGTGATACCGTTTCAACCGGAAACATTATCAGTACCGGCATGTTTAACCATATGGGTGGTTTTGCCGTTTCTGGTGGTGCAGCTGGCGGTGGTACGCCTACGTTCGAAGGCTCTATGAAGATTGTGGGCGGTGATATTGATGTGGACGGTTACAGCGTGAAGTTGCATCACCACATGGATGCAGAAGGCAGACCAACCAGCGGAGCGAAAAAATGATAGGTGTTGATCCTGATACGGGTAAAACCGTTACCGGACTGGCTGCTCTGGCCTGCCGGTTTCAGAAAATTTTAACCACTCAGGTAACCAGCCGGATTAAACGCCGGGGTTTTGGTAACCGGGCGGTAGAACGGCTGGGTAAAAACCAGACTCCGAACGAGGCAATGATAGTTCAGAACCTGTCTATCGAGGCGCTAACCAATCCGGTAAATGGTGTCATTGATTATGAGGTGAAACGCTGTCAGGCCGTTATGGGTACCAACGGATTCAAAATTCGGGTACATGGGCAGTGGCAGGGCCAGCCCTTTGAAACGAGTGTGATGTTATGAAAAATGCACCTGAAGCGTTTCAGGTTCCTGATTTTGAAACGCTGCTGAAAAGTTATATTGATTATGCTGTGGAATATTGCGCTGAGAGTGATGAAGACAAAGCCAGGCTGTTACGGGAGTCGTTAGAAAACGATTCTGAACTATTGGCTCAGATCACTCAGGCCTTTATTACCAAACGCCAGGCTGAAATACGTGAGCAGAATTATCAGGCTCTGCAGATGTTCCGCAAGTATGTTACTGAAACCGATATGGTGGATATGCTGGCAATGCAGTACGGCCTGAAACGTCAGGTTCTGGTACCGGAGGATGATTCGGTTTATCCGCCTATTCCGGCGGTGATGGAGTCGGATGAAGATCTGCTGCGCCGTTTTGATTTGGCGCCCTATCAGTTTCATACAACGGGTACCCGGCTTGGGTATAAGTTCCATTCACTTACTCTGGATGAGCGTCCGCTTATCACCATAGATTCTCAGGATAACGTAATTACCATGCGTTATGAGTTTCCTACTGATGTGATTTCCAATCCTGTTAAGGATGCAGAGCCGCGTATGCTGGAGCCAAACTCCGGAAAGGTGGAGATTGCGGTGCTAAGCCGGGAAACGGAAAACGGTCTTCCAAGTGCCGGTCTTTTGGATCGTGTGAAGCGTTATCTTACCCGTGATGATATCGGTCAGGAGACGGATGAGATAACGACTAAATCCGCGGTTATTAAGAACTATCAGATACATGTTGACCTTTATACAGGCGGTGACCCAAACCACTATGTGACTCAGGAGCAGGCTGAAGAGGCAGCCTGGAGTTTTGCCAAACAGATGCACAGGCTGGAAACCACCATAGACCGTGAAGAAGTCGGCCATGTGTTTTATGCGCTGGGTGCTAAACGGGCCAAGGTGGTTAAGCCAGCTGCAGATGTAGTCTGCAGCTGGGATGAAGCCCCTTATTGTACGGAGGTGAAAATCAATGTCCGTGCAGAGTGAGTTTGTGAGTGTCCAGCCGGAGAGTCGGTCACTAATTGAAGAGTCTATGGAATATGCCTGGGGCGCAATTATCGCTGATCTTGAGTGTCCTTATCCGGAGTTAAAAAGCCCGGCTTTAACGCAGGATGACTTTGTTTCTCTGTTGGCCGGAGAACGCGGGGTTATGGACTGGCAGGCTACGGATACCATTGACCAGCAGAGGACAACGGCTGAGCGGGCGTTTCAGATTCATGAGAAAGCTGGTACTCGTGGTGGTTTGAAAAATGCACTGGATGCGCTTGTGTTTGACTCTGTTATCTCCAGGGGCGCTCTTCCATATTCGTTGGATGTGGAGGCCTTCCTGCTGGATACGCCTTTAACGGAGGATAGCAGCAGGCGGGTAGATTCCCGTATCAATACCTATAAATCGGAGCGGGACAGTATTGATGTGAATATTTCACGTCAGTCTCAGGCTACGGTGTTTGTAGGTGTTACCACAGAACAGGGGATCACTATGACCTCAGAGCCGTTTGTTCCACTCGGTTATACCAGTTCCTGTTTAGACCGCATTGCGGTTTATAACCATATCAGATTAATATCAACATCGGAGCCAGCAATTCAATGAGTACAAATCAAAATGCTGACAGATATCGTACCTATGTGACCCAAACAGGTTTTGGCCTGGAGGCACTGGCTAATCAGCAGGGTACAAAAGTAGATTTCGCGGTGCTGGTTGTGGGTGATGGTGTGTTACCTGATGATCAGAACCCTTCAGTACAGACTGACCTGATTAATCAGGTTCGTAGTTATCCGGTCACTATTGAGGTGGATGAAACAGACCCGACTATATGGATTGCCCGGGCTGAGATACCTGCTGAAGATGGTGGGTTTACTATTAATGAGGCAGGGGTGAAGGTGACGGATGCTAATGGTGATTTGTATTGCTATGCCCGTCAGCCTGGGGATTATAAGCCCATGCTGGCTGAGGGTGCGGCTAAGAGCTATACCATTCGCCTGAAGTTTATTCCGGGTAATTCTTCGGTGATTGAGGCCAAGATCGACCCTTCGGTTCAGTTTGCTACACCTGCTGATTTGGATAATGCGATTAAAGTGCATGAGTCGGTTTCACAGTTCCTACCCTATGATCCCAAACGTGTGTATAGGTGTGGTGAGGTATGTACCACCATAACAGCAGGTGAAATAGCGTACTGGCAGTGGTATTCAAATGTTGAATCCCTAGCTGGTAAAGATCCTCTAAACCTCGCTAATCGTCATGATGCGTGGACAGATAATACTAAACCATTTTACTGGATACCCTATACAGGTGAACAGGTTGGTATGCCATTTTTCTGGTTAGATAGCGCTTCTCCTGAATGGGCTGTAATGGAAATTAATGCGGATTTACCTATTGCTGTGTATTGGCGTTTGGCTCGGAGGTATCCACATTTGGTTTCTGGGGAGACTATCAATACAGGTGAAATTCGCGGTGAGTTTTTAAGGGTGCTTGACCAAGGGCGTGGCGTAGATCCAAATAGGCAATTGGGTTCATTTGCATTAGATAGTATTAAACAGGGTGGCTTTAACATTCGAAATGACGCAGGTGGTTCTCCTTTATTAAGTTCACCACACGGAGAGGTAACTATAACGTCTACGGCGAATAATATTTCAGTTGTTGGTGACGGAGCTTCTCATACTATGCAATATGTCAAAATAGGTAGTGGTACTGAAACTGCACCAAGAAGTGTGGCTCGTCCTATGGCAATAGCCATATAAGGTAAAGAAATGTCAAATAAAGCAAAATACTATTGGCCTGTAGATGCGAATACAAAAGAAGTTTTAGCTAAGAGACAAGCACAGTTTCGAGGGGGGATCTTCCACATTCCGAAAAATGCTTTGTTGGTTGAACCATTGCATGCGAAAGACGGACTTGCTGTTATCGCTTCTTTTGATGAGGTTGGCAACACAATTGGCTCAGAATATATAGAAGACTATCGTGGTTCAACTATTTATGATGAATCAAATTGTACCAAATCAGAAGTGGTTTCAAAGTTAGGCCCGATCAAGGAAGGTTTTACCCAGGATAAGCCGTTAACAGAGTACGATGAACGATTTAACTCAAAATGGGTAACCAACCTGCAGGCTCAATACGATGCCGAGCTAATCCGGGTAGACTCCATTCGCAAGCAACAATACAATCAGCATGTCGATCCTAAAATCAGTGAAGCTCAGATAAAACACCTTCAGGGTAATGCGACAGAAGCTGCAGAACTCGAACAACTAGCCCTCTCAGAGCGAGAACGAATCCAGCAAGAAAACCCCTGGCCTGTACCGCCAACCGCATAACCAAACAATCAAATCACCCTATAACCCAGCCATTGCGCTGGGTTTTCTTTTTGGAGCAATCTATGGCAGATAAAACCGCTAAGCCAATAAGCAAACAGCAGGATTACCCAATCCTCAAGCCCTTCCGCCTAAACGGGAAATGGCACCACCCGAAAGACAAAACAATTTCCCTGCTGCCTTCACAGGCCAACTTCCTGCTGCTTAACGGCAAGCTGGGCAAGCCTGGCAGTGCAGCTGTTAAACAAACTGAAACCAAAGAGGTAAGCAAATAATGGCAGCAGCAACGCTTTCTCCTATTCAGGATTTTGAACTCAATGGTGCAGAGGTTATCACCATCGAGCCAATGCCAAGTATGGGGCCACTGGCCGCTCAGGTGGTGCATTTAACCGGCACCGCACCTGACAAGAACCTGGCACTGGAATACAACGAGCCAACGCGCTTGTTTGATTACTCCCAGGCAATGCTGATGCTCGATAGCACAGGTGATCGCTTGGGTACACTTCCGAACCTTGTCCGCTATCTTCTGGAGTACGTTCAGTGCGTGCTCTATGTAACCGTGGTTGAAGAAGGCTTAACCCCGGAAGAAACTGAAACCAATGTGATTGGTGGTGTGGATGCAACAACAGGTGGATTAACCGGGCTTCAGACCATTAAGGCCTGCCCGGAAACACCAACCGTTGTAGCCGCTCCTGGCTTTAACAGCAAAACGGTAGGTCAGACGCTTTCTCTGATTTCCCGTGATATCCGCTGTCGTCCTGTTCTGGATGGTCCGAATACCAATGATATGGCTGCAGCTGAGTTTGCCGCCGAATTTGGTGCAGAAGGAACGGGCGAGGATAAGCTTTGCATTATTGACCCTTGGTTTATCCAGAAGTACGACGGGGCAGAGGTGCTGATGCCTGCTTCTATTGCTCTGGTTGCGGCTATGGCAGCAATTGAGGGTTATGAGAGCCCGCAGAATCAGGGGGTGATCTGTCTGGAGACGGCCAGAAACGTGGCCTATAAGATCAACGATAAAACCACTCAGGCTAACTTCCTTAACAAACATGGTGTGGTGACCATTGCCCGTACCCGTATGGGCGGTTATTCGATTATCGGTAACCGTACTAATACCGGACGGTTTATTGCTCATGTTGGTCTGGAAGATCTGCTTGCCCGTAAGCTGGAAGAAACCAGTCAGCCGTATATGGGTGAGCTGTTGACCGAAGATTTTATGAATCAGGTGGTAGATCGCCTGAACAACTGGGGACAGAGCCTGGTGGCTGATGGTGTAGTGCCGGTCTTCAAAGCCTATCTGCATCCGAGCAAGAATAACCTGGAGAGCTATAACTCCGGTCGCTGGTTCCTGTGTGTGGATTATGGCCGTTACTCGCCTAACGAACATATGGTGTATGAAATGAGTGTAGATAACGGGCTGATTGAAGCCTGGTTAGAGGGGGCAGTTAATGGCTAATCGTGTTCGCAGACGTTTATGGGCGTTGATGGAAGGCATGCCGATCATGAACGAGATTATGGAGATTACTCCACCGGAGATCACCTTTAAAACGGTGGCATCTGAAGGCTCGTTTGTGGAAACAGAGCATGCTGTTGGTGTGAATAAACTAAGCTGGTCGATTAAGGTACGCGGTGAGCATGCCAAACTGGCGGCGGTATTCGGTAAGTTTATGATGAAGAAGGGCCAGTTTAACTTCTACGAGAAGGGCGCTTCTACTGATGGCATCCCTTACTATAAAGAGCACTCCTGCTTTTCAACCATCACCAGTATGAAAGAAGACCCGATGAAAATGGGCGAAATGCCCAGCTGCACTATTGAGGGTGTTTGTACGGGTTATAAACTCACGGATTCGGGCATTACGATCCACGATATCAATGTGGATACAGGCCAGTGCGTAGTGTTTGGTGCGAACCTGATGCAGGAGGTGAATATTACCTGACGGGATTTAACCTGAGCGATATTTTTCGCTCAGGTTAACTAACCAAAAATATATTTTTTAATTTGCTCTTTTACGGTGCAATTCAAATAACTGCTCTATCATTGCTATTATTTATATTTATTAAAATAACCTATTAATAACTAAGTATTTATATGCTGATGAGTTTATCTTATTGTATCGTGTTTTGTATAAAATCAGGCTATATCACCCATGATTATTTCCTATCAATAGATTGAATGCGCTGGGAACGCCGAAAGCAAAATAATCGGCTTGAAAAAGTTTGTTCGAGGGTTAATTATATTTGCAGCCAGAAAGATAGGCTTTTTTGGTTGGTACTGTGTACGGAGTTGGCCCTCCGTACACAGTGGTGATATTTAATCCAGAAGTAAGGAAAAATTATCGTGGATATCTTAGTATCAGATAACTCAAACATCAATTCAAAAGAACATTCGTCACTTATGGATGCTATTGAGAGTGCACAGATGGTGTTAAACAGCATTGAATCAGCTCTGTGCCTTGTTTTAGAGCAACTTGAGAGCGGGACATTTGCCTATGGCACCATTGAAGGAGCAATAATTCTCGCTGACTACGAGCGGAAGAATCTTAAAGATTCGACACAGCCTAAATAGTTAACCGTCTTTTTTAATACCAAGCCTCCCAACCCGGGGGGCTTTTTTTATGGATGCCATATTATGAAACAAACAAGCCTGCTACGTTTTTATTCCAGTGATGCGCAAAAGAGTCAGGAACTGGATGCGGAAATCAAATCGCTGAGACAGGAACTAAAGCAGATCACCAATGAAACCCCGGAATCTGAAATCGCTAACCTGCAGAAACAGATCGATACCCTGCAGGCCGAAGCCGATGAGCTGAAAACAGTGAAGCTGAAAACCATCAGTGTTGCTCAGTTTAAAGCTCTGCCGTTTATCAAGCTGGACCAAACGACCGATGCACAGGAGTTCGCACAGCGTGAAGCTCTGATTTTTGCCTGCTCTGATATCTCGGAAGAGAAGTTTGCCACCTTATCAGCTCCGGACTTTATCCAGCTGTATGAAGATATCCGCGATCTTATCCTGAAACCCAGTGATGAAATCGACCGCGAAAAACTGGGCGGTAATGATTTTGAGTTTGATCTGCTGCATCCCTTTACCAATGAGGTACAGGAGAAGGTCAGTCATATTAAGTTTAAGGTACCGGGTGTTATCCATTCCCGCGAGCTGGCGAACATCGATGACCCGGAAGAACGGGAAGATTTTATGTTCCGTGTGGTGACGAATCTGCAGAAAGAAGATTTTAACTACCTCTCTATTAACGATTACCTCGCGCTAAAACCGCAGGTGGGCGCTTTTTTTCAACAATCGGCGGGATACTTTCGCCAGTAGATGTTGAGTCTTTAATCGACCTTATACCTATGCACCGAAATACCTCGGAATCTGAACTGCTTTTGTGGCCTCAGGACGCTGCGGTGCGCCGGTATGAAATGATCCTCGATAAACTGGGAGTGAAACGTGGCTGAAAAAATTAGTTTTATTTTGGATGCAACGGTTAAAGGGGCAAAGGATATTGTCTCGACCACTACGGCCACTGAGCGTTTAACTCAGGCAATAACCGACCAGCGTAATGAGATTGCTTCGGTTAACAGTCAGCTAAAGAAGGCTGAGGGTTATCAGTCTGCAGTGAAACGTATGGCAAAACTGCAGCAGCAGGCGAAAAGTTCAGAGGCCAGTATTGCACGTTTGGGGCAGGAGCTGGATGATCAGAAAGCTCACACCAATCAGTTACGGGTTTCTTACAGCAAGGCGCAGGCTGAGCTGAAAGGGCTGAATAATCAGCTCAAGAAAACCTCCGGTGATGGTGCCGAGCGGTTAAAGCTGCAGATCAAGGATACTGAGCTGCGAATGAGTTCTCTGAATACTGAGATTCATGAGAGCAAGGTTAAAACCACTGATCTGAATAAGGCGTTTAAATCTGCCACTGCCCGCAGTGCGAAGCTGACGCAGCAGCAGGATAAGCAGCGGGATAAGCTGAAGAAGCTGGGTACCGAGCTTAAAGAGTCCGGCATTAATACTAAGCGTATGGCTGATGAGCAACGGCGGTTAGAGCAGAGGTCTGAGAAAGCTACAGCGGCTATTGCTAAGCAGAATGCTCATTTGAAGCAGATGCAGGTGATTCAGGGGAGGATTGATCAGCGGAAGGCTAAGCTTGGGGAGATTGGGGGGAAGGCTACTTCTTTGGCGGTGGCTGCTGCTCCGATAGCAGGAAGTATTTGGAGTGCTGTAAAAAATGAAGCCTCTTTTGCCGGGGTAAAGAAAGTTTTTAATGGCACACCAGAAGAAGCTAATAACCTCCGCGAATGGTCGTTAAAAGTAGCAGCTTCCAAAGAAGGTGGAGGCTTGAATTCAAATGATATAAACGCTCTTCTCCAGGCGGGCGCACAAAGCGGAATTCAGGGTGAAAAAGAGCTAAAAGACTTTGTATTAGACTCGGCCAAGATGGGTGTTGCATTTGATATGGATGCAGAGAAGGCTGGGGAAACTTTGGCTGTGTGGAAAGCTTCGCTTGGCTTAGATCATGCTGAAGCAATGAACTTAGCTGGTTTGGCTAACTACCTATCGAATAACTCTAATGCAAAAGCAAAAGATGTTGCTGGAGTTATGGCTCGTCAGGGGGCTTCAGCCAAAATGGCAGGCTTCTCGGTCAATGAAGCTACAGCATTATCAGCAACTATGTTGTCTGCTGGTCTTGGTGAAGAACGAAGTGCAACCGCCTTGAAAAACATCTCAGGTCGCTTAACGTTAGGTGCTGCTGCCTCTGGTTCCCAACAGCAGGCGCTTGCAGCTATTGGCTTTGATTCTGTCGAACTTGCTGCCTCTATGCAGGAAGATGCTTCAGGAACTTTTTTACAGGTTCTTGAGGCAATCAAAGATGCTCCTCTGGAAGAGCAGAGTGCTTTGATGTCGCAGATATTCGGTGAAGAGTCTAAAGGAGCAGTTGCTGCATTGGCTGGAAATATGGGCTATTTCCAGAAAATGCTCAAACTAGCAAACCAAGAACAAGATGTTCACTTAAAAAGTCTTCAGGATGAATTTAATGCTGTATTAGCTACTTCAGGGGTTGGTATCAGCATCTTTATGAACAAGTTGAACCGACTAAGTATTGTTGTAGGTAAAGCTCTGTTGCCTGTATTGGATGCTGTCTTAGTTCCGTTAGGTTGGATGGTAGATCGCCTTGCTGATCTCGCAGAAGCTAATGAAACGGTAACAACAGTAATTGGGACAGGTATAACAGCTTTAATTGGTTTTAAGGCCGCAATGCTTGGTATTAAGGCATTGAGGCTTTTCTCTGGAAATCTGCTCGATAAAGGCCGTCTTTTCCGAAAGGGGCTTAACCGTGAAACGGAAGAAAGCGGCAAAGCAGCCCAGTTCGCAGCCAGACAATTTAGCCGGCTAAGTGATGTTCTTCGTGATACTAGCCGTGGTGGTCGCGGCGGCAGAGGTGGGGGCATGGGTGGTTCTACCCGTTCTAATCGCTCTACTCGATCGCGTCGCTCCCGTTCCCGCAAGCCATTAGGCCGTGTGCTTAATTTCGCTTCCTCTGCATTTACTCATAACCGTGGTGCTTTGCCATTGTCGCTAGGCGGCGGTGCGCTGGCATTAACCCCCGCTGTAGCCATGGCTCAGGACGCTATCGATGTGACCGGGGATATTGCGGAAGGTGCAGGTAAGGCCGGACTTTCTAGAATCCTCAGGCCGTTATCTATGGCGATTTCTGCAGGCAATATTGCTACTGCAATTTCTCAGGGTGATACCAAAGGAGCGATTACTGAAGGAGGTGGCCTGCTCGGTGGTATGGGCGGTGCCAGCCTTGGTGCTGCACTGGGTACTATACTGATGCCTGGCATTGGTACTGTTGCGGGTGGTATTGTCGGCTCTCTGGTTGGTGATATTGGTGGTGAGCTTCTCGGTGGCTGGTTTGGCGATAAGCTGATGGATCCGCCGGATAAGTTAATGGCTTCGACCGAGGTTAAAGACAAATTGGTTGAAAAGGAACGAAAAGAGGCAATTGCCCGTTCTATGCCACCTATTCAGATCGCGCAAACAGTTAATGCCGCTCCCGGTATGGACGAGCAGCAGTTGGCAAATCTGGTTTCCCGTCAGATGGCAGACCTGTTAGATCAACAGTTCAATAACATCCCTGGCCTTTCTATTAGTGATTCTCTCTCCGTTTCTTATATCGATAGGGGTTAATACGTTATGCACCATTTGGTTATTGGTGAGTTTGTGTTTTCGGTGGGGGATAAAACCCCCGTCAGTAAGATAGAACGCACTACAGAGGGGCCGTTTACAGAGGTCTCTCTTATCTATGATGCCTGCTCTGAGCGTGCAGGCCTCCCACTTGAAAAGCTCGATATTACGGCGGTTTGGCTAAGGGATTCCGCGACCGCTTCAGTTGAAAAGCTTCGTTCCATGATCACTTCCTCGCAGCAGGTGAGTGACGGTCAGGGCAATAACCTTGGCCGCTGGACGATTCAGAGTATCCGTGAGGGTAAAACCTCAATTGTCCACAATGGCCGGGCCATGAAAACGGACGTTTCTATTCAGTTACTGGAGGACAGGAATGCGGGTAAACGCCAGAAAGGGTGAGTTGGTCACCGATTTATTATTTAAGTACACCGGGCAGGATGACGATCAGACGGAAGCGGCATTCTATGAACTGAATACTCATGTTCGTGCTGCCATTTTCCCCGAAGATTGCTCGGTTTTAATTCCTGAGGTGCCTGTGGGCAGTCAGTCGCAAGATGTTACAAGGAGCTGGAGCTGATGATTAAGTTAGTTGGTAAGAATGCTGAAATGATCCATGAAAATCTGAAGTCATGGCAGTTAACAGACGGGAACGGCACGGAGGGCGATAGCCTGGTGCTTGCCCTGAGTTCGGAAGGGATTAATGACCTGCCGGATAAAGGTGAGAAATATGAGGTGTATCTGAATGATGTTTTTCGGGATGATTTTCAGATTAGTAAACGAAAAGCGACTTTAACACCCCGTGAAGTTCGCCTGGTGTTGTCGGTGGCGAAATTTAATGTAACAGACAGCTCCGGTTTCCGTGAGCCTAAATCGGCCAGTTGGGATAATGCATCTCTGTACCAGATTGTCTCAGACTGTGTAACCGAACACGGCTATTCAGTTTTTATCCACCCTCGATTAGAAAAAATTAAAATTGAGCATATCGATCGCACGGATGAGAGCACGGGACCATTTTTAAAACGTCTGGCTAAGATGTATGACTCAGTGGCAAAGCCGGTTAATGGTGTCTATGTATTAGCCCCGAAAGGTGAAAGTAAGAGCGCGTCAGGAAAACCGATTGAAACTATTACGTTGTCACTTTCTGAGAACGAGCAAGAGCGTAAGTTAATCAGCGTGGACATCGAACTGGATGGCCGGAATACGTTCAATGGGGTTCGCGCTCATTATGTGTCTTCCGATGACGGTACCAGGCATGAAGTAAGCGTAGGAACCAGCTCATTTAAGAAGATTCGGAAAGACTGCAATAGTAAATCTGAAGCCGAGCAGGTAGCGGCAGCTGAGCTTCGAAAACTTTCCCGTGAAGGGCGTAAGTTGTCGATCTCTGCCCCGGCCAATGCAAGGGCATTTTGTGAAGGAATTGTGGTGCTTGATGCTTCATTCCCAGCTCCATTTGCAGGAAGCAGTTCTATTGATTCATTAGTATTCAACGGGCGAGGCCGTCAGCCTGCGTCTATGAGTATTCAGGCTACATTGTTGGGGGATTAGATGGTGAGGTTTAACGATAATGTGCATTTCGCCCGTACCGTTCGCTGCAAGATTTCAGATGCTCAAATCAGGAAGTATGCTAAAGATCCGCGGGTGGCTCAGTTAAAGGATGAGCGCCGTTCTTTGTATTTGCGATTTAACGCTGGAAGAACAGGTGGTACCTGGTGGCTGATGTTGTACCGGGACGGAAAGCAGTTTCAGCATAGAATCGGGCGGTACCCGACAACTAAGGCCAAAGATATTGAGGAGTTGGTTAGTGCGGCAACGGTAAGTATAGAGCTTGATAATGTAGTGAACTTCCAACGGTTTGAGACTGTAGATCAGTTGCTTGATTGGCATGTTTCTCGCCAGTTTAAATTGGGCAATTCTTCTAAGGAGCGCCTGGCGAATATTAAGAGTATGGCCGAGCGTCATTTGATGGGGGTTTTCCATGGAGAGCCTGTTATGTCAATGGACGCTAGCGTGGTGGATGAGGAGTTAATTCAACCTATGTTCGAGGCGGGTTATTCACTGAGTTATGTGAAGGCGATGTTTAACCTGCTTAAGGCAGCTTATGCGACTGCCAGAGAACTGAAGCACCTAACGATTAATCCATTGGCCGAAGTTAAGTTTAAGCAGTTCTTTCCGGATAACTTCTCTATCACCAAAGCTCAGGTTCGTGAGTGCCGGTTACCTGCAGATCAGATCCCTGAGGTGTTGGAACAGATAGAGAAGGTTGATGCCCCAGTGCGTGTTCTTGTCATGATGCTGCTGGGTCATGGATCTCGGATAGGTGAAACCAGAAAGGCAAAGTGGAGTGATATCAGTTTTACGCTAAAGCGCTGGACCATCCCCAAAGGTGATACCAAAAGCCGTGTTGAGATGGTTTATCCACTTTCTGAATCTATGGCTGAGTTGCTGCAATCATACAAAGAGTGGCAAAAGGAGCTAGGCTATAAAGGCGATTATCTGTTTCCGGTTAGCCTGAGACAAAATGTACCAATCTACAGCCAGATCGCTAATCAATGGGTAAAATCTGTCTCAACCACTTGGCGTGGCCATGACCTGAGAAAGAGAGCTCGCTCGGTCTGGAATGACTTAGGGATCGATTACATTGTCGGTGAGTCGCTATTAAACCACGCAAAAGGCGGTCTGGATCTTGTGTACATCCATTCCCACATGGAACTGCAGAAGAAAGAAGCTATTTCAACCTATCATCAGTGGCTAAAAAACTGCTGGCGAACCTGTTTCACACCTGTCTCAATTGATCATCAGATCATTAACGAAGCCATTTAGATCAAGTGATCCAATCAATTCTGTTTTAAATCTAAGAGGATGATATTCGTATGTCATTTTTATGCCCAAACGAGCCAATAAACGAGGCTCTTATAACCGCCGCGCGTAATTCCCCTCACCAGGTGGTTTATGTAAAGCCAACCAAAACACAACTGAAAATCCTGAATCAAATCCGGCAGGGCGAAAGCGTAACAGCCTCACTAATAGCAGAACGCTGCGATCTGTCCGTGAGTTTCGCCAGCACGTTATTAAAGGGACTATATGAAAAGCGCTTCCTCCAACGAATGGGAGGAGCACATCAAACAGGGGGAATGGAGTTTAGTTACTTGTTGGGTGAATAGATTTGTGTACAATTATTTCAACATTTTTAGTTAACATGGAAACTGCGGTATGAATGTTGAACACAGAAACACTTTAGTCTTAGAGGTATCTAAGGTATTAATTACGTTGAATACTGGCCTGCTTGGGCTTCTTTTAGCCGGAGCTAAAACTCTTTCAGGTGACAACGTAGATTTTTCATCTCTGTCTATTCCTGCAATATGGCTCATTGCTTCAATTGTTTTTGCTCTGCTAGCTATCTTAGGTCTAATAGATCGAACGGAAGAAGTTACACCTAAATTCAAATTGGCAACAGACAAGTGGATGATTGTTTTCTCATGGGGGGCGTTCATTATAGCTCTTGCATGGGGTAGCTTAGCAGTACTGTAATTCGAACTGCAAGGCGCTTCCTCCAAAGAACTGAAGAAGCGCTTTAGACAGGATGGGAGTTCAGCAACTGGATAGTGCTTTAGTCGAACTTGCTTTTGTTTTTCTCGATTGCACTGTCAAGCTCCTCATGAGTTAGAACTCTCTTACCTAATTGCTCTTTGGCCTTATCTCCAATGTCTTTTAGGGTCTCACGGTTTTCTTTAGTCTGTCTTAGTTCCTTGTTACGCAGTCTATTGTTGAGTTCATGATCTTCACGGAAGTTCACATGCTTTTTGTCTTTCATCTTGCTTATTCCCTTTCAGCACTAACTATGAATAAGACTAGGAAATTATAATCAAGTCGCTACAAAGAAGAACTTCATATTGATGCATATCAAACAAATAACTCGATTAGGTTCTTCTAGAGCCTGTTTGTAAGCAAACGAGGGCAACCCTCGGGAAATAAAAATTTTTTGGCCTCTTAGGGCACCACCACCAAGAAAATCGATACGGGAATTATTTGTTGGTTATAAGTGAGAGCGTGACGCGTAACGCAATTGATACTAACGTAGGTATGGAATAATAAAGTAACCTCTGTCTATTGATGATTTTGTTATATAAATCATCCCATTAGAAACTCAGCGTATTGGTGGTTCTTGCACTTTAAGCGTATAGTGTGACTGTTCGGTCGCATTCAACATCAGTATCTCAACTGCGATATTCAGAGTGAATTCAATTAGGAAATCATATGTCAATTTCAAAAGAGCTTTTTCGCTACTCAAATGAGTTAGACGAATTTACCAGCCTGGATGCTCCAGAAGTAAAAAAAATAAAAGACGTTGCACAAGAGGTTGGTCAGTCTTGGTCAGGTTCTTGGTTGGGCTACCACTCCCGAGTTTATTACAATAATTTTCAAGTACCACCTCCAGGAGCTGCGTTTAGCGGAGAGTGGGGACTAAAAGATATATTCTCTTCGTCTTTAGGTAGTAGAGGGGATTGGTGTGAATATGACTTTAATGCTGTTGTCGACTATATCTTAGCAAAGGCCGGAAAGCCCAAGACAGAAAAATACTTCGTTCTGTCAGAAGAAGCATCTGAGAAGTTTGATGACATAAAATCTTCTGTTTTATCACTGGTTCACTCAAATTTTTCATTAGATGATGATAAATTTTTAGCTGGCTTAGTTGAAAAGATTGAGGAGCAGAAAATCTTTACTGAAGCAGAATACATCCAATATCTGAGACCTTCAGGACAGATTATTTCAAGAGATATGATTGCCATTGAAAAAGGTTGTGTGACCCCTCCTCACATAGCTGTAGAGGCGAAGTACTTTGCTATGGGTCAGCCATTTATTTCTTGCAAAGATCTACAAAGCAGTATCAACAAGCTAGCTAGTCATATTCAAAATTTGGAAAAACAAACTGTGAAAGAAGAAAGAATAGGAACAAACATTTTTATTGGGCATGGTCGGTCGTATGCGTGGAGAGATCTTAAGGATTTTGTTAATGAACGACTAAACCTACCATGGGACGAGTTTAATAGGGTTCCAATTGCCGGGGTAACGAATATTACAAGGCTAGCACAAATGCTTGATCAGGCCTGTATAGCATTTCTAGTGATGACTGCAGAAGATGAACAGGCAGATGGGGATATGCATGCAAGAATGAATGTTATTCATGAAGTTGGGCTTTTCCAAGGGAGGCTTGGCTTTGAGCGTGCAATAGTTCTTTTAGAAGAAGGATGTCAGGAGTTCAGCAACATTCAAGGGTTGGGACAAATTCGATTTCCCAAAGGTAATATTTCGGCGATATTTGAAGATATAAGATTAGTGCTTGAACGAGAAGGTATAATTGATTAACCCGTAGAAGTAAGCCTCTGTTATGAGGTGGTGGCGATAAAGGCCGTTCTAGGGAATCAGGGTGTGACGCGTAACGCTTTAATATGTAGCAACAAAATTAGTGTTTTTTTGTGATGAATGAATTAGAATTCTTTCCTCGGTCATTTGAAGCTACATCTGTATTTGTACCTAAGAATGTACCAAATTCAAAAACTACTAATTTCGCTAGTTGTAACTAGCTGATTTAAAAAGTTATTTTATTTATCAAGTGTTGCTTCGTGTGCAACACCACTGTAAAGGATTAAACATGCCTGTAATTACTCTTCCTGACGGTAGTCAACGTCAATTCGATAACCCTGTTTCAACTCTGCAAGTTGCTGAATCTATCGGCCCTGGCCTGATGAAAGCGACCATTGCTGGCCGTGTTGATGGTGTTCGTGTTGATGCTTGTGATCTGATTGAAAATGATGCAAGCCTTGAGATCATTACAACTAAAGATGAAGTTGATGGTCTTGAAATTGTTCGTCACTCATGTGCTCACCTTCTTGGTCATGCTATTAAGCAGCTGTTCCCAGAAACTAAAATGGCGATTGGTCCAACCATCGACAACGGTTTCTACTACGATATCGATCTTGACCGCTCTCTGACCCAAGAAGACCTTGATGCGCTTGAAAAGCGTATGAAAGAGCTGGCGAAAACCAAGTATCAGGTTATCAAGAAAACGGTAAGCTGGCAGGAAGCGCGCGATACTTTCGAAGCTCGCGGCGAAACTTATAAGATGGAAATTCTGGACGAAAACGTATCTAAAGACGACCGTCCGGGTCTTTACCATCATGAAGAATATGTAGATATGTGTCGTGGTCCGCACGTACCGCACATGGGCTTTTGTCAGCACTTTACTCTGCTGAACGTTGCTGGTGCATACTGGCGTGGCGACAGCGACAACAAGATGCTTCAGCGTATCTACGGTACGGCTTTCCATGATAAGAAAGCTCTGAAAGCGCACCTGACTCGCCTTGAAGAGGCGGCGAAGCGTGACCACCGTAAACTGGGTAAGCAGCTTGACCTGTTCCACTGGCAGCAAGAAGCTCCGGGCATGGTATTCTGGCACAACGATGGCTGGACTATCTATAAAGAGCTGGAAAACTTCATGCGTAAGCAGCTACATAAATACGAATATGAAGAGGTACGTACTCCTCTGATTATGGACCGTGTTATGTGGGAACGCTCTGGTCACTGGGACAAGTACTCTGAGATGATTTTTGCGACAGAGTCTGAGAAGCGTACTTATGCAGTTAAGCCAATGAACTGTCCGGGTCACCTGCAGATCTTTAAGCAAGGTCTGAAATCATACCGTGATCTGCCATACCGTATGGCTGAGTTTGGTCTGGTTCACCGTAATGAACCATCGGGCTCTCTGCACGGCCTGATGCGCGTACGTTCATTTACTCAGGATGATGCTCACGTATTCTGTACTGAAGAGCAAATCCTTGATGAAGTGGGTAGCTGCATCGAGATGGTGTATGACACCTACAAGACTTTTGGCTTTGATGAGATTGAAGTTAAGCTTTCTACTCGTCCTGAGCAGCGTATCGGTTCTGATGAGCTGTGGGACAAGGCAGAGGAATCTCTGGCTGAAGCACTTAAAGTTAATGGTCTGAAGTATGAAGTACAGCCGGGTGAGGGTGCGTTCTACGGTCCTAAGATCGAGTTCACTCTGCATGACTGTCTGGATCGCGCATGGCAATGTGGCACAATTCAGCTGGACTTCTCTATGCCTCAGGCAGATCGCCTTGATGTGACTTACATTGATGAAAACAACGAACGTAAAGTTCCTGTAATGATTCACCGTGCTATTCTTGGCTCACTTGAGCGTTTCATCGGTATTCTTATCGAAGAATACGCAGGTTTCTTCCCGACATGGCTGGCTCCTGAGCAGGCTGTAATTATGAATATTACGGACAAACAGGCTGATTATGTTCAGGAAGTTACAAATAAATTGCAAAAAAATGGATTTAGAGTCAAAGCGGACTTGAGAAATGAGAAGATTGGCTTTAAAATCCGCGAACATACTTTGAAGCGTGTACCGTATATGCTTGTTTGTGGTGACCAGGAAATGGAAGCTGGCGAAATTGCAGTACGTACCCGTAAGGGCAAAGACCTCGGTAAATTTAAAGTTGAAGACTTCATTGCACGTCTTCAGGACGAGGTATTTAGCCGTACTCTTAATCTGGAGGAATAAACTATTAAAGGCGGAAGACGTGGCCAACAACCGGCCAAACAAAACCAGCACCGTTTAAACGGTGAAATTCGTGGCGTTCGTGAAGTTCGTTTAACAGGCGCAGATGGTGAATCAGTAGGTATCGTTAAAATCGCTGAAGCACTGGCTGCAGCTGAAGAAGCTGGTATGGATCTTGTAGAGATCAGCCCTAACGCCGAGCCACCAGTTTGTCGTGTGATGGACTATGGCAAGTTCCTCTTCGAGAAGAGCAAAGCTGCTAAAGAGCAGAAGAAGAAGCAAAAGCAGATCCAGATTAAGGAAGTAAAATTCCGTCCTGGAACTGATATCGGAGACTATCAGGTAAAACTACGCAACCTGACGCGTTTCCTTGAAGAAGGCAACAAAGTGAAGGTAACAATTCGCTTCCGTGGCCGAGAAATGGCACACCAGGACATCGGTGTCGACGTTCTAAACCGTCTGAAAGAAGATACAGTAGAATTTGCTGTTGTTGAATCTTTCCCGACGCGTATTGAAGGTCGCCAGATGATTATGGTGCTAGCCCCTAAGAAGAAGTAATTAACGGCTTTGCAAGTAATACAGCCTGGCTGCTGTTAAGGCGGCCAGGTTTTATTCGCCCTAATTACTGTGTTTAATTAACAAACTACAATGCGGAGTTATTCATCATGCCTAAGATGAAAACCAACAAAGGTGCTGCTAAGCGTTTTAAGAAAACTGGCGGCGGTATCAAATACAAGCACGCGACTAAGCGTCACATCCTGACCAAGCGTACTACTAAGAACAAGCGTCAGCTTCGTCCAAATGCAATCCTTCCTAAGTGTGAAGTGGCTGCAGTTGTTCGCATGATGCCATACGCATAATTCTTTTTAGTTTATTTAATAGTTTAGTTAGGAGAGACAAATATGCCTCGCGTAAAACGTGGTGTTCAGGCTCGCGCTGCACACAAAAAAGTTCTAAAGCAAGCTAAAGGTTACTACGGTGCACGTTCTCGTGTTTATCGTGTAGCTTTCCAGGCAGTTACAAAAGCTGGTCAATACGCATACCGTGACCGTCGCACTAAGAAGCGTCAGTTCCGTCAGCTATGGATCGCTCGTATCAACGCTGCTTCTCGTCAGAATGGTCTATCTTACAGCCGTTTCATCAACGGTCTTAAGAAAGCTTCTATCGAGATCGATCGTAAGATCCTTGCTGATATCGCTGTATTCGACAAAGCTGCATTCGCAGTACTAGTTGAAAAAGCGAAAGCTGCTCTTTAATTAGAAGCGGTTTACAGGCTTTTAGAAAGGAGACCTTCGGGTCTCCTTTTTGCGTTTTAAAAGAATTTTCTTTGTCGGAAATAAATTGTTGTTTTATTGAGCAAGAATATGAATTTAACGTAGATTCAATTTGGCTTTGACGCTTGGTTTTATTACTATGTACAGCTATTCGAAAAAGAACTTCTGGGCGTGTTGATCTTTCCAACTGGGAGTACCTGAGCATACTCGGGTATACACATTTGGAAAGACCAAAACGCCCTTATTATGGACACTACCGAAGAAAGGTAGACGAGGAAATAATGCAACATCTACAAGAGATCATTGCTAACGCAACATCAGCGATTGAAAGTGCTGATTCGTTAGTTGCACTTGATGAAGTGCGCGTTCAGTTTCTGGGTAAAAAAGGTGAGCTGACGGCTCAGCTTCAGAGCCTGGGTAAACTACCACCAGAAGAGCGTCGCAGTGCTGGTCAGGAGATCAACAAAGCGAAAGGTGCCGTTCAGCAGGCGATTGCTGCACGTAAAGAAGCACTTCAGCGTGCAGAAATGGAAGCAAAACTGGCAGCAGAAACCATCGATGTCACTCTGCCTGGCCGCCGTATTGAAAATGGTGGACTGCATCCGGTAACTCGCACTATTGAACGTATTGAAAGCTTTTTTGGTGAGCTTGGCTTTAGCGTTGAGTCAGGTCCAGAAATTGAAGATGATTTCCACAACTTTGATGCTCTGAACATTGCAGAAGACCATCCGGCTCGTACTGACCACGATACCTTCTTCTTCAATCCTAAGCTGATGCTGCGTACTCACACATCCGGTGTGCAGATCCGTACCATGGAAAACGGTAAGCCTCCTTTCCGCTTTATTGCGCCGGGTCGTGTATACCGTAACGACTATGACCAGACTCATACCCCAATGTTCCATCAGGTGGAAGGTCTGCTTGTGGATGAGAATGTGAACTTTGCTCAGCTTAAAGGCATTCTTAACGACTTCCTGTGCAACTTCTTTGAAGAAGATCTGGAAGTACGTTTCCGTCCATCTTACTTCCCGTTCACTGAGCCTTCAGCAGAAGTTGACGTTAAAGGTAAGAACGGCAAATGGCTTGAAGTACTTGGCTGCGGTATGGTTCACCCGAACGTACTTCGCAGTGTAGGTATTGACCCTGAGAAATACTCTGGTTTCGCATTCGGTATGGGTGTTGAACGTCTGACAATGCTTCGTTATGGCGTAAACGACCTTCGTGCTTTCTTCGAAAACGATCTTCGTTTCCTAAAACAGTTCAAGTAATTCAGGGGTAATCAGAAAATGAAATTCAGCGAATCATGGCTTCGTGAGTGGGTTAACCCTGCAGTTACCACTGACGAATTAACACATCAGATCACTATGGCTGGCCTTGAGGTAGACGACGTTCTTCCTGTTGCTGGCGAATTTACCGGCGTAAAAGTGGGTCAGGTTGTTGAATGTGGTCAACACCCGGATGCTGACAAGCTGCGCGTAACTAAAGTGGATGTTGGCGAAGAAGAGCTTCTGGACATCGTTTGTGGTGCGCCAAACTGTCGTCAGGGTCTGAAAGTTGCGGTTGCAACGGTTGGCGCTGTACTTCCGGGCGATTTTAAAATCAAAAAAGCAAAACTTCGCGGTCAGCCTTCACACGGCATGCTTTGTTCATTCACTGAACTGGGCATTGACGTAGAGTCTGACGGTATTATGGAACTGCCTGAAAGCGCGGTTATCGGTACAGACTTCCGTGAGTTCCTGGACCTGAACGACGTAACAGTTGACGTTGACCTGACTTCAAACCGCGCTGACTGCTTCAGTATTCGTGGTCTTGCTCGCGAAGTTGGTGTTCTGAACCGTGCGGACGTAACTGAGCCGGCATTTGAAACGGTAGCACCAAGCATTGATGACACTGTTTCTATCGATATCAAAGCGTTTGATGCATGTCCGCGTTACCTTGGCCGTGTGGTTAAGAACGTTAACGTAAAAGCAGAAACACCAATCTGGATGCAGGAAAAACTGCGTCGCTGTGGTATCCGTTCTATCGACCCGGTAGTTGATATCACTAACTATGTTCTGCTTGAGCAGGGCCAGCCAATGCACGCATTCGATCTGAATCAGATTGAAGGTGGTATTGTTGTTCGTCTGGCAGAGCAAGGCGAAAAGCTGACGCTTCTTGATGGTAACGAAGCTGAGCTTAGCAGCGATACGCTAATCATCTGTGACCACAATAAGCCGCTTGCTATCGGTGGTGTATTTGGTGGTGAAGGTTCAGGTGTAACGACTGAAACTAAAGATGTGCTTCTTGAGTGTGCTTTCTTTGCACCTGATGCTATCCGTGGTCGCGCACGTAGCTATGGCCTGCACACTGACGCTTCTATGCGTTACGAGCGTGGTGTGGATTACGCACTTCAGCCTGCGGCAATGGAGCGCGCAACTCAGCTGCTTATCGACATTTGTGGTGGTGAAGCTGGTCCTGTTATTAATGCAGACTCTGAAGCTCACCTGCCTAAGCCAAACACGGTTTCTCTGCGTCGCGTTAAGCTGGATAACCTGCTTGGCCATCACATCGCATCAAGCGATGTAGTTGAGATCCTTGAGCGTCTTGGTATGGCTGTTGAAACAACAGAAGAAGGCTGGAATGCAGTTGCTCCGACATGGCGTTTTGACATCGCTATCGAGCAGGATCTGATTGAAGAGATCGGCCGTATCTACGGTTATGACAACATTCCTAACCAGGCTCCGCTAGCTTCTCTGGATATGAACCTGCACAAAGAAGCGGATATGCCGCTTAAGCGTGTTCGTGATCTTCTGGTTGACCGTGGATACCACGAAGCGATTACTTACAGCTTTGTAGAGCCTGAGCAGCAGAAGCTGGTTGTTCCTGATGTTGAGCCACTTGTACTGCCTTTCCCTATTTCTGCGGAAATGTCAGCAATGCGTCTTGGTCTGATCCAGGGTCTTCTGAATACGGTTGTTCACAACCAGAAGCGTCAGCAGCCACGTGTTCGTCTGTTCGAGCAAGGCCTTCGCTTTATCCCTGACCAGGCAGCAGAAAACGGTATGCGCCAGGAGCCTATGCTGGCTGGTGTTATTGCCGGTACACGCAGCGAAGAGCACTGGGACATTGAAACAAACACAGTGGACTTCTTTGACCTGAAAGGTGACCTTGAAGCGATTCTTGAGCTGACTGCAAACGAAAAAGCATACAGCTTTAAAGCGGTTAAGCATCCTGCACTTCACCCTGGTCAGTCAGCTGCAATTGTTGTTGACGGCAAGGAAGTGGGCGTTATCGGTACGGTTCACCCTGAGCTTGAGCGTAAGTTTGGTCTGAACGGCCGCACTATCGTTTTTGAAATTGAGTGGAACGCAATTAACGGTCGCGTTATCCCAGAAGCAGTAGCGGTTTCTAAGTTCCCGTCAAACCGTCGTGATATCGCACTGGTTGTGGACGAAGCTGTTGCCTCTGGTGACGTTGTAGAAGCGTGCCTGAAAGCCGGCGGTGAATTCCTGACAGATGCTAAGCTATTTGACGTATACGTAGGTAAGGGCGTAGAGGAAGGCAAGAAGAGCCTTGCTATCGCACTGATGCTACAGTCTGTTGAGCGTACGCTGGAAGATGCGGATATTGCAGGCTCTGTAGAAGCGATCGTTGCCGCTGTGGCTGAGCAGTTTGGTGCTACGCTGAGGGATTAAAGGCCCTGGGTTTATAGGCCCTGGGCCCTGGGAAAGTTGCGCACAATACCTCTTTCCCAGGGCCTTTAGGACGAAGTCCGTCCCCAGGGCCTAGGGCCCAAAAAGCAAAAACAAAAAGGGCTCACAATCGTGAGCCCTTTCTATTATCAGCTAGTTTAAGAACGATTACTTAAACATCTCAGAAGTAACCAGTACTACACCATTCGGAGATACTGTGTACTTCTCAGCATCTGCTTTCGGATCTTCACCGATTACAGTGCCTTCAGGGATTTGACAACCTTCACCAACGATTACTTTAGTCAGACGACAGTGGCGGCCAACTTCAGCGTTTGGAAGAAGGATAGAGTCTTTCACTTCTGCGTAGCTGTGTAGACGAACATTCTGAGAAACCAGAGAGCGCTCTACAGCACAACCAGAAACGATTACACCTGCAGACAGTACTGAGTCAACAGCGTAGCCACGACGACCTTCATCGTTAAACACAAACTTAGCACCAGGGCGTTGAGACTGGTTTGTGATGATTGGCCAGTCGAAAGAGTAGAGGTCCAGCTCTGGGTCTGGAGATAGCAGATCCATAGTTGCCACATAGTACTCATCCAGGTTACCAACATCGCGCCAGTACGCAGTTGCACCAGGGTGACCGCCGCCGTTAGCAAACTTGTAGCCGAAGACTTTGTGACGACCTAGCAGGCCAGGAATGATGTTGTGACCGAAGTCATGGTTGTAATCCGGGTCATTCAGAGCGTTAACCAGCTCTTCTTCAAGAAGGTCAGCGTTAAAGATGTAGATACCCATTGATACAAGCGCTTTAGTCTCGTCTTCCGGGTCTGCTGGTGGGTTTGCTGGCTTCTCTACGAATGTTTTGATTTCGCCTGTTTCGTCAAGACCCATAACACCAAATTCAGAAGCTTCTTCGATTGGTTTATGGATACATGCAACGGTTACAGCTGCATCGTTCTCAACATGGAAGTTAAGCATACGTGAGTAGTCCATCTTGTAGATGTGGTCACCACCAAGAATAATCACGTACTTAGAGTTTTGTTTTTTGATTAGGTCAAGGTTCTGATAAACCGCATCGGCTGTACCACGGTACCAGTCTTCACCTGTTCTTTGCTGTGCCGGAACGATACGAACGCCTTCACCCATAGCAGGAGACAGTACCTGCCATCCGTCCTGAAGGTGGTCGATAAGATCCTGCGCCATATATTGTGTTAGAACGCCTACCTTACGTATACCTGAGTTAATACAGTTTGATAATGTGAAATCAATGATTCGAAACTTACCGCCAAATGAAACAGCTGGCTTCGCATTGTTGCTTGTCAATTGTTTTAATCGTGTTCCTTTGCCTCCCGCCAAAATCAGTGCGCTCGTTTCACGAACGAGTCTATTGGTATCAGCATGCGAATAATTGTTACTTGACATAAATCTAAAGCCTTTTAATAAAACAAATAATTAATGTCTGGCGCTTGAAGGGGATAGGGGGCCTTGCGCCAGTGCCTTAACAGTACTATGTTTTGGCGTTAGACTTTGTTGCGCTAGGTCACTCTTCTCGATAAAGAAATATTAATTTCATGAAGATATTTAACTTATGGTACAAAGTGTGATGCCTGTCACAACATGATTGTAACTTCTTATTAAAGTTGTCAACAAATGGTGGTGCTGAAAAAGTGCTCAAATAATTGAGAAATTGAATGCATGATCATGAAATGATTAAATAAAACTAAAAAACTGATTAGACAGCCTAAATTCAGAATAATATTCCATTCATTGTGTGAATGCAGTTAGATATCATGTAATTAGCAATGTAATTACAATATTGTCAGTATCCTAATCTGAGAAAATCATCAAATAAAGCTCTGGTTCTCATTATTTAGTCTAATATTTTCTGAAAAAAATTGGCGAAAATCATGAGGTTGGCATAAACTTCCTATGAATAAGCCGATAAGCACTTGTTAATATCGGCTCAGCAATACCGATGGCGCTACGCGTAGTAGCAATGATTAACACAGCTTTGAGGGAAGTTTTTATGGCGCTCACAAAAGCCGATTTGGCTGAGAACCTATTCGAAAAACTTGGATTTAGTAAAAGGGATGCCAAGGAAACGGTTGAGGTGTTCTTCGAGGAAGTTCGAAAGGCTCTGGAAAGTGGCGAACAGGTAAAACTGTCAGGGTTTGGTAATTTTGATCTGAGAGACAAAAGTGAACGACCAGGTCGAAACCCAAAAACTGGTGAAGACATTCCAATTACCGCTCGACGCGTTGTGACATTCCGTCCGGGGCAGAAGTTGAAGGCCCGGGTCGAGAACATCAAAATCGAAAAGTAAGCAGCCTGTTCAAACAGACCACGCCCTAAAGCGTGGTCTTCGTTTATCCTGAGATCCTTAGTCGTAAGAGATCTTGATTTTTGATGCCGCTTCTACGGCAACATCAATGGCCCTTTCTGTGTTCTTGCGCCTGGTCAGAACAACACCAAGACGTCTTTTCCCATCGATATCCGGCTTGCCAAACAGGCGTAGCTGGGTTTTTGCTGTTGCCAAAACCTCATCCAGCGCATCAAAGCGGATATTTTCTGAAGTGCCTTCTCCCAGAATGACAGCCGATGCTGACGGGCCATAGTTTACGATCCTGTTAACCGGAAGGCCGGTAAATGCACGCACATGCAGGGCAAACTCAGAAAGTTCCTGGGACATCATAGTGACCATGCCGGTATCGTGCGGGCGAGGGGAAACCTCGTTAAAGATGACTTTATCACCCTTAATAAACAGTTCTACGCCAAATAGCCCATAGCCACCCAGAGCATTAACCACCTGCTCAGATACATACTCAGCAACTTTAAGTGCGTTTTCAGACATTTCCTGAGGTTGCCATGATTCGCGGTAGTCGCCGTCTTCCTGGCGGTGGCCGATAGGCTGGCAGAAGTGAACGCCATCTACAGCACGAACCGTAAGCAGGCTGATTTCATAATCAAAATCAACAAAGCCTTCAACGATGACGCGACCGGCACCAGTTCTGCCGCCTTCCTGAGCATAGTTCCATGCCGTTTCAATATCACCTTCAGACTTAATAACGCTCTGGCCTTTGCCGGAAGAGCTCATTACTGGTTTAACAACACAAGGCGTGCCGATTTCAGCCACGGCTTTCTGAAAATCTTCAAAGTTGTCAGCAAAGCGGTAAGGAGAAGTTTCAATAGAGAGCTCTTCTGCTGCCAGACGCCGGATCCCTTCACGGTTCATGGTGAGTTTGGTCGCTTTTGCACTTGGTACAACATTTACGCCTTTCTCTTCCAGTTCGATCAGGGTATCGGTAGCAATGGCCTCAATTTCAGGGACAATGTAATCAGGTTTTTCTGTCTCAACGATTTTTTTCAGTGCTCCACCGTCGAGCATATCAATAACATAGCTTTTATGAGCGACCTGCATAGCCGGAGCATTTTCATACTTGTCACAGGCGATAACTTCCAGACCAAGGCGCTGACATTCAATAGCAACCTCTTTACCAAGCTCGCCTGAACCAAGCAGCAATACTCGAGTTGCATTCTTACGGGTAGCCGTCCCAAACATTATTGATTTCCTTTGTTTGCGGTTAGTTTTAGCGGATCATACTTATATTTACTGGTTGCGCAATCGTTTGCCGATAAAAAGTGTTAAATAAAAAAAGCCCCCGGACCGTTTCCAGGCCGGGGGCTTTCAAGGGGGCATTTGAAATTATAAGGAAATATAACTTACCTGAATATCAGGGTTAATGGTTTCCAGTACCGCCTGAGTGTAAGCCAGATGGCTGATCATGCCATCAGACATTTCAGCAAGGGCAGCTTGTCTGATTTGATCAAAAGTTTTACCTGCCATCAAAATTTGCATAAACGCAACCTGAAGCGGAGGCAGGCTTGGGTTAAATGCGGCGTTTTCAGCATAAGCACCCTGATAAACAGAGCCGTCCGTCATTTCCAGTGAGATGCCACTGTTGTTTTTTGTATACGGAGAGTGGCTTTTGTTCAGTGCGTCGATGGCTTTTACCAGTAAAGGGTCGCTTTCCGGGGATACATGGCCTAGTGAGCTACCATCCATCAGCCTTGCTTCCACACCAAGGTCTTTCGGCCCGAAGGACTCTGGCAGATAATCCTGAAGAGTGCGGGCATCCCGCTTGGGAAGCTGAATCATCATTTCATCAGCGGTGGTTAGCTCATTCATAAACTGACGGCAGTGACCACACGGGCTGTAGTTGATGGTGATGTCTTTGACGCCTTTCTCGCCTTTCATCCAGGCGTGGCTGATGGCGCACTGCTCAGCATGAACGGTTTGTCCCAGTTGAGCACCTTCAAACTCCATATTGGCACCAAAATAAAGGCGGCCAGAGAGTCCGCGAACGATAGCGCCAACGTTAAAATCTGAAATCGGTGTGTAGGCGTAAGCAGCTGCCAGTGGCAGAAGTGCTACGCGCAGTTCGTCATCTTTTAGCCCCGATAACCGGATAAGATCTGAGAACTGCTCAGGAGAAATGGTTGCATCAAAATCGTCTGATTTAATTGCCGTGGTCAAATATTGCTCGATATCTGACGGCATCTGGCTAAGTGCCTTTTTCATTCTTTCGTTCATCAAAGATTCCTTCGGTTATCTACGAGGCTTATTTTAGAACAAAATAGCTGTGTTACTGTGATGATGATCACCATGTGGAATGTAATGCCATTTCATGTTTCATTAATTGAGTGATGTCACGCTTTTGGGGCTAAACCGGCCTCAAACTGATTAGTCAGTCGGGTTTTACACTGATTTAGGTAATTAGTATCAGTTCCAGTAATAATTGCTGGGATTGGTATTATTACTGGAACTGAACGGGATTAATGAATAAGTGCGTCGAGCCACTCTACGAAGCAGTAGAAGCTTGGAGCGAGGAATGAGGTGATAACTCCGCATAAAACCAGAGCCAGTGAGCTAAACGCGGCGTCCCGGGGATCTTTTTCAGCGCAGGTCGCTGTGCCCAAAGCGTGGGAAACGGTTCCCATGGTAAGCCCCTTTGCAATGGGATGAGTGATGCCAAGCCAGTTGTAGATGGGGTACGCCATAACCGCACCAAATACACCAACAATAAGCACCATAATTGCGGCTATGGCTGGCTCGCCGCCAAGGTGACTGGACACTTCCATCGCAATGGGTGTTGTAACGGATTTGCCAAGAATAGCGGCGATAAGCTGCATATCCGTATCCAGCAGAACGGCGATAACCGAGGCAGTAAGCATAGAAAGCAGGCTGCCGACACCACAGGCAAGAAAGATGATTTTCCAGTTTGAGCGAATCTCTTTTAGCTGCTGATACAGAGGAAATGCCAGTGCAACCACCGCAGGCTGGAGCAGGTAGGTCAGCCACTGGTTTTTTTCATTGTATTCCTGATAGGAAACACCGGTGAAAAGCAATAGAGGAATGATAATACTGATGCTGATCAGCAGCGGGTTCGCTAACGGATGATTAACCTTTTTGCTGACAAAGCGGGCAAAAAGAAAAACGATAAAGGTTACCAGCAGCCAGATCATTTTTTACCTGCCAATATTCTTTCCAGCATTAAGGCTACCAGTATGATGACCAGTGTTGTTCCGCCAATGGTACTGGCCAGGATCTGCACTGCATTTGCGCTAAGCAGCTCTAAGTGCTGCATAAGCCCGACACTGATCGGGATAAACAGAATGATCATATAGCGGATAAACAGCGCGGCCGTGGGTTTGACCCACTCGGGGGAAACAATTCCGGTTGCCATTAGGGTAAAGAGCAGCAGCATGCCAATAATGCTGCCGGGAATGCCCAACCCGAAATAGTGCTGAACAGTGTTCCCTGCATAAAGTGAGCAGACAATCAGTAGTGCCGAACCGACGTATTTTATTGTTTTTATAACCATTTTAAGAAACTAGGTTTTCTACATATTTATAAACAGATTTCAGGATAGCCATTTTCTTTTCATCTGATTCATGCTCATGAGCCAGGTTTTCAAGATTAAGCATATAGTCGGGAAGCTTTTGCTCGAAGTAATCACGGCAATGCGCGGCCCACTTAATTTGCTCATCCTGAGTCAGTGTATGCGGGAAGTTTCGCGCTCTGTAGCGAAACAGTAAAGGGGCAATCCGGTCATCTTCAAAGGAGATATCCAGTGCCGCAAGGTGCTCAGGATTGGTCTGGCGGATAATGTCGATAGAGGCTTTATCTGCATTTGAGAAAAATCCGGAGTACAGCTGGGTATCGACATTATCGCCTGCTGGGTACTCTCTCTCTTCTGAGTAGAGAGAAATGAGTTTTTCCCGGATCTCTGGGTGCTGTTTGAGCGTGGCCAGATTCGCAAGACACTGCTCACGGTTAATACCGATATTTTCGGCATTCTCTGCGGTAAGTGTTTTTGCCGGTGCCAGGATCGGGCATTTGTTCATATGGACCAGTTTAACCGGTACCGGAGATTCATCCGGAGCCAGATCATCCCGTTTTGTGTATAGACGCTCTTTTAGCTGCTCACTATCCAGTTTAATAAGCGGAGTTACATCCATTGCCAGATTTACCGTGATTGCGGCATTAGGATTCTTAGGGTGCCAGGCGACAGGAACAATCCAGCTGGTATTTGAACACTCCCGGCCAAACATGCCGGAAACATGAACCAGCGGAGTCATATTGACGATATCGATAAGATCTGTAACTTTACGTTTACCACGCATGCTGTACAGATAATCAAATAACTTAGGCTGTGCCGCTTTCAGCTTTTTAGCCAGTTCAATGGTTGCAATCACATCTGCCATTGCATCGTGCGCATTTGCGTGTTCAATGCCGTTGGCAACCGAAAGGCGCTCAAGCTTAAAGCTTGGCAAACCTTCTTCATCTTCAGGCCAGACAATTCCTTCCGGGCGCAGCGCATAACAGGTACGCATCACATCCAGCAGGTCCCAGCGAGAGTTACCGTTTTGCCAGCTCCATGCATAAGGGTCATAGAAATTCCTGTACAGGGTATAGCGGCTGACTTCATCATCAAAACGGATGCTGTTATAACCAAGACTTGTGGTATTTGGCGTTGAAAGCTCCTCATGGATACGACGGATAAACTCAGGCTCAGGAAGGCCCTGTGAGGCCGCTTTTTGAGGTGTGATGCCGGTAATAAGCGCAGCCTCAGGGGAGGGCAGGTAATCGGCTGGCGGCTGACAGTAAATCACCAGCGGCTCACCAATAATATTAAAATTCATGTCGGTACGAACACCGGCAAACTGGCTTGGCCTGTCGGTTGCGGGATTTGTCCCCCAAGTTTCGTAATCAAAGAAGAAAAACGTGGGCTGGTGTTCATGCTGCATCTGTCTATTTACCTGATATATCTGCTTTTGCTGTGTATTAGACCACTGAGCCCATACAATGGCAATCTTGAGCTGAGGTGAAGTTAATAAATTCTTATTGGGCATGCATCTTCAGGCGGTATGAGTATAATGAGGAAATGTAACCAGAAATAACAACAAAGCCGTAAAAACAGAATGTTAGAGAATAAATACCAATCCTGGATTCAAAACCGTATTGATCAAAAAACCAAACCTTTAGGCTCTCTTGGCGAACTGGAAACGCTGGCAATGCGGCTGGCATTGATCCAGAGCCAGGGGCGTGAAAGTGCTGTTGAAAAAATAACGCTTTCTAATCCGACCATGCTGGTGTTTGCCGGTGACCATGGCATTGCCGATGAGGGGGTCAGTATTGCTCCAAGCGCTGTGACCCAGCAGATGGTACTGAACTTTCTTAATGACGGAGCAGCCGTAAACTGCTTTTGCCGTGTGAACGGTATTGAATTAAAGGTTGTTGATGCCGGGATTCTTCTGCCTGTGGAGTCTGACTCCAGCCGTTTTATTTCGCAAAGGCTGGGTGAGCGAACCAATAATTTCGCGCTGTCTGCTGCTATGACGCAAGAGACGGTGCAAAAAGGCATTGAACTGGGTCAGTCTGTGGCGAACCTGAGTATAGATAACGGCAGTAATATCCTGATGTTCGGTGAGATGGGTATAGGAAATACCAGTTCAGCATCTGCAATACTGAGCGCATTATCTGGCTGTGAGGCGGCGGAATGTGTTGGTCCGGGTACCGGCATAACGCAAGAGCAACTGACAAAAAAAGTCGCGCTTGTTGCTCAGGGCGTTGAAAGGTGCAAAGGCAAAGATCCTGTTTCTGTTCTGGCTGAGGTTGGCGGCTATGAAATCGTTCAGGTTGTGGGCGCTTTTCTGGCTGCGGCGCAGCGAAATATTCCTGTGCTGGTGGATGGCTTTATTATCACAGTGGCGGCTTATGTTGCCCAGAAAATCAATCCGGATTGTCGGGATATTATGATTTTTGCTCATCACTCCCAGGAGCCTGGCCATAAAATTGTTTTGCAGGAGCTTGAGGCAGCACCGCTTCTGAGCCTGGGAATGAGACTGGGCGAGGGTACGGGCGCGGCCATTGCCTATTCACTGGTAAAGGCTGCCGCTGAGTTTTATAACGAGATGGCCAGTTTTGAGAGTGCAGGTGTAACGGTTTGATTTTGCTTGTTCTCCAATAACTTGGCGATAAGGCTCAAAAAACACGCTCTTGGGTTGGTACTCAGTACTATATGAGGTTAAGATTAACCCCAATTGATTAAATGCACGGATTAAAAAGCTTCACTGGCAAACTGCTGTGTGACAAAGGAGTAATGCATGGTAAAACCTCTGTTTCGTCAATCATTCCTTTTTGACTCTTTAGATATAGAAACAGAAGTAGTGGCAAATCAGGTTCAGTTGCCTTCCGGTTTGACGGTCAGGTTATTGAAGCGTGGTTTGCTGGAAGTTGTACCTCAAGAGGTAACGGATTCAACTAAGTCGATTGTGGTTTCTGTGGGAGTTCACGGTGATGAAACCGCTCCAATGGAAATGCTGGACTCGATTGTTTCTGACATTATTGATGGTCGTATGGAAGTCAAAGAGCGTTGCCTGTTTATGCTGGCGCACCCGAAGGCTACACACAATCAGCTGCGCTATATTGATGAGAACCTGAACCGCCTGTTTGATATGAGATTCGAACTGGATACGGCTGAAACAAAGTTGGCACAGGAGCTGACAGACGATATTGCTGACTTCTTCAAATCTGCCAACGAAGGTTTGTGCTGGCATCTGGATCTCCATTGTGCGATCAGAAAGTCAAAGCATTTCACCTTTGCGGTATCGCCAAAGACAACCAAAAAGACTCGCAGCCATGAGTTATTCTCATTTGTTGAGAAAGCTAAGCTTGAAGCGATTCTTCTGTCGAACGCACCGGCTCCGACCTTTAGCTGGTACAGCGCCGATAAGTTCGGTGCTCAGGCATTAACCGTGGAGCTGGGACAGATAGCGCCTCTTGGTCAGAATAATCTTGAGCTTATCGATCCGTTTGAGCAGGCACTCAGAGCGCTGTTGGCTGATAGCCTGGAGGCATTGGAGGGCTATCAGCCAATTCCGTACCGTGTCACACAAACCATCAGGCGTACTCAGGAAGATTTCGACTTTAACTTTAGTGATGATGTTGAAAACTTTACCCGCTTTGAACATGGCCAGGTGATTGGCCATGATGGCGATAAGTTATTGTTTGCTAAAGTGGATCACGAAGCGGTTGTGTTCCCGAATAAAAACGTTGAGCTGGGACATCGCGCTGCTTTGATGGTGTGTGAAGTTGAAACGCGTTACGAAAACGACCAGCTGGTTTACGATTAATTTAGGGCAACGGCACCAGGCTGGTGCATGAAAAAAGAAGCATAACGAAGGTGAAATAGAGAAAAGTTAATAAAAACAGTGAGTTAAAGATTTTTGTGTTTTTGGCACGCTATTGGCATTAATAAGAGTGATACATTCTCGTTCTACTTTCGTTAGGCATTGGCGCCTTATATCAAGTTATTGATTAAGGCGCATTTTTTTGTCTTAATTTTGGGTTGCAGGTTGCAGGTTGCAGGTTGCAGGTTGCAGGTTGCAGGTTGCAGGTTGCAGGTTGCAGGTTTATACCAGAGCTGAAAGGTCTGCCGGGCGGTAGTAGACTGATTTCAAGACCTTGCCTTTGCGGATGGTTTTGCTTTCTGCGACAAAATCTTCTGCGCATTTCGCGATAATATAATCCCCTTTAGTTACCGGCATCAGCGTAATTCCCTGTTTTGCGTAGTGCGCTTCGGTTTCCTGATACTCCTGCTCGTTGCGGCAGACTTTACTCATGTTACTTGAGTGGATTTCGTCCCAGCAGGGAATAAAGTTGATATTCAGGTTCGCTGCGGCGTTCAGCAGAACGTCGATAAGGTAGCTGATAGACAGGTTGTCTTCTACTTTGTCCTGACCAAGATGAACCAGGCGGCCCATTAAAACATAAACGCTATCTACAATGGCATCAGCCTGCTCTTGTTTGGAGTCGGCCTGAGCCAGTTCAGTCATCTCCTCGATAATCAGTGAAGAGTGCAAAGTATCAGAGTTTTCGTCCATGGATTCCGGCTCATTGACTGCCAGGTCAAAGGTAGAACGGAATTCGCAGATGTCTTGGTAAATATGGTCGTAGATAGTCTGTGTGAGTTGAGTCAGTTGCATAAGTCATTACCGGAGAATTAGTTATTCTTTGAGTTATAGATTCGGTCGAAGTTTTTCGGGTTCCAGCCAATCATTAACTGATCGCCAATTTTTAATACCGGCACTGAACGTGCACCAATGGCGTCGAGCTCCTTTCTGCCTCTTTGCATTTTTGCATTGGTCAGGCGGTATTTGATTCCCTTGGAATCCAGATATCTTTGTGCATCTTTGCAATGCGGACACTTATCTTTGATATAAAGGACAACACGTTTCATAGTCGTTTACTGATAGTCTGAAATGTCGGAGCAGTGTACTCGTTTGCGCCAAGGAATTATACTGCTTCTTTTTTTACACCACAGGTTTGTATGAATAGTTCACTTCGCTATATTCAGGGCTACCCGGAGAATATTGTTCAGCAGGTTTCACAGCTTATAACGCAAGGCAAGATCGGGAGTTGGTTTGAGAATAAGTATCCTGATAACCATGAAATAAAAAGCGAAAAGGCTCTGTTTGACTATACGGTTGAGATTAAAAACCGTTATATGAGGAAATCGTCTCCTTTGAGTAAGGTGGTTTATGACGGTAAAATTCATCTGATCAATAATGCGCTGGGTCTGCACTCATTTGTATCCCGTAATCACGGAGGCAAGCTGAAGGCAAAGAATGAAATTCGTATTGCCAGCGTGTTCAGAGATGCCCCGGAACCTTTGCTGAGAATGCTGGTGGTACATGAGCTGGCTCATCTGAAAGAGAAAGAGCACAATAAAGCTTTTTATCAGCTCTGCTGTCATATGGAGCCTGACTATCACCAGTTAGAGTTCGATGCCCGCCTGTTTATGATTTATCTGGAAAGTCGTTAAGAAAACCTCACAGCCTCGCCATCCCTGGCGAGGAAGCGATACTGGCTTGCCTTAGTAACAACAATTCAAAAAGTAATCATCTCCATTCTTCGCGGTGTAATCTTTGTCATCCAGACAGACAACCGGATGTCCGGTTTCATCTCTTTTTATCAGGCTTACCCAGTGGCGCATGCATTCTGGTGTTTCGCTTTCCATATTCGGAAAAGTAGCGCAGGTTTCCAGCTGAATATCGGCGATTTCAATGGGCGTTCTTCCGCTTTCGTTGGAGCCTTTTTTGAATATAACTTCAATATGACTGCCGGTTTTATCCCGCAGTACGATGGAGTACGGATGCTCCGGGCGTCCGGTATAGGCAACAAACTGTCCCGGTTTATCCAGGCCGCAGTGAGTTCCATCAGCAAAATAGGCCATCAGATGGCGGCCGTCACGGATATAGCAGGCTACGTTTTCATGTGAGCCTTTATCCAGCGGGAACATCTTATCCAGAAGGTGGATTGCTTTCTGCTGCTTCTCTTGATTTTGCTGGTTTTTTAAAGACTCTACAGCAAGTACAGCTTCTGCAATAAAGTGGCGTTTTTGGTGTTGGTTGGTCTGGCTATCCAGTGCTGGCATATTCATCGTCTTGTCCTCGAATTAGTCCTTTAAAATGCGTTGCAAGACGTGAAAGTTTGATCTGGTCTAACTGTCTGCTTGCTTGATTTGTAGATTACACAAAAGCTAGATACAATTTCACAACAAAAATTTTACAATGTGAATTTTACAAACGGCGGTGACAGTATGAGAGCATCACAGAGTCTGGTTCGCAAATCGCACTTCCTTGGCACAAAGATACGTAACCTCAGAAAGCGTAATCACCTGACCATGGAAGATCTCTCCTCGCGCTGCGTAAGGCTTGATCCTGAAAACTCGCCGTCGGTTTCCTATCTGTCCATGATAGAGCGTGGAAAAAGAGTGCCTAGTGTGGATATGCTGGAAGTTATCGCTAAGGTCTTTCAGAAAGAGGTCCACTGGTTTCTGGACGATGAACCCGAAGCTCAGGCTATTACACCCGAAAAAGGAAGAAAGGGAGGGCTGAGCGGCATTCCACTGGAGCCCAGTTTTCTTTTCTCCAACGAAATGCTGCAGATAGCGATTCCTGAGTTGCTTTCTCAAACCGGCGTTACCGGTAGGCAGTTTGCACACTTGCTTATTCGTGCTTATCAGGAGCATCACCAGAACCACTTTCCGGACCTTGAGAGAGCGGCTGAAGAGGTTGGTGCTAAGCGTCTTCCGGTAGAAGTGGAAGATATTATGGAACTGGTCACTGCTCATGGACTTAAAGTGCACTGGTTTGAAGAAGCACCTAAAGAGGTGCTGGATGAGTTTGGAGTAATCAACCACCGGCTTGTTACCTCCTATTTTGAACCGCCGCGTAATGTGCATCTAAATACTATTTTGCGACATCATCCAACGCGCCTGAAGTACGATTTGGCTGTTTATATCGGCCATTGTGTGCTGCACAACAGTGAAGGACTGGTGAGCTCCCTGGCACTTGGCAGCCACAGTTGGGGCGAAGATGACGCGGTTACTCAGGGATCTCCGGTTAATCCGCAGGATATCCTTCAGGCGTGGCGCAGCTTTGAAGCCAGTTTCTTTGCCGGCGCACTGCTCTGCCCCAAAGTGCCTTTCAGACAACTGCTGGACAGGCACGGATACGAAGTGAGTGTTCATAAAGCTGCAGCCGTTTCTCCTTCGGTGGCGATGCGGCGAATGACGGTGGTTTCCCCATATCCTCACTGGCACTATTTTGATGCTCATGCCCCGGGCAAGCTAAAAGCGGTATATCGCGGAAATGGTATTCCGCTTCCCTGGGGAAATATGCGGGAAGTGAATGATCCCTGCCAGCACTGGTCGGTATTCCGAATGTTGTCCGAGCCGAAAGACTGCTCCTGTGCCCAGCTTTCCATTCTGGATGTGAATGACCAACCAAGGATTTACTGTTGTGAGTCCTTAGGTGTGATTGACCCGGCCGGAAACAAGCGGGTGCTGTGCGCCGGAGTCGATCTAAACCCGGCAATTGATGCACAGGGTGGAAGAGGGCAGGAGCTGGCTGCGGAGCTGCGTGCACTCTGTGTTGAGCGTGGTGGAGAGGTGCAGATTCCGAAGCCGATAAAAACTGAGCTTACCTCAGTGAGCAGGATCCTGAATATTAACTGGATTGAGCGGGGCATTGAAGCCGGAGCGCAGCTTATCTGTTCTCGCGGGAATGTTTGTCCGAGGAGCCCGGGATGTTATAACAAAAGCTGATAAGTTCCTATCCGTCTATATTAGCCACAATCATTGATAGACATCACTTTTATTGCGCCCCCGTATGGCATTTTGAAGCATGATTGGCATATGCTAAGTAAGGTTATTTACTTTTTGAGTAAATAAACAATACAACTATAACGAAAGCACAACAATAAATCTTACGCAGTGGCTGCGTGTACTATTTAAGGAACCACAATGAACTTATACAGCGTCAACTTCAGGCTTCGAACGATAGTCTTATTAGTCATAGCTTCGCTATCCATTATCGCTTATGCCTCAATAAGTGGTATGAAGGAAGCTTCCCGGTCCATACACCATCTTTATTCTCAGGGCCTGATAAACAGTAACAGGGCCAATGAAGCGTTAAACCGCATCGATACTGCCCGAAGTGAGCTGCTGCTCGCCTTCCAGCATGATCCGGATGGTAAATTTGTGGCTATGCATGATCATCCAACGTCTCAGCACCTTGACAGTGTAATGAGCGATCTTAATGAAGTGAAAGTTCTGGTTAGTCAGGAGATACTGGCTTCTGAACTCACTGATGAGCAAAAGCAACTGGCGGAGCAGTTACTTAAAGAGCTGACGACTCTGACAAACCTGGGATTTAAGGTTTCCATTAATGAAATCAATAAAGGTAACTTTAACAATGCCAACAGGGTGCTGCTGACCACAATTAACCCTAAATATAAAGTGGTGAGCCGGCTTGCCCGTGAGTTCCTTGCAGCTCAGGTGGAGGCAGCCAGGCAGATTTATGATGAAACCGAAGCGCAGATAAATACCTTTATTTTTCAACTTTCTATTATCGCGCTTATTGCTGCCGGTGCCATCAGTGTTCTGGCCTGGGTCATTATCCGTAGGATCAGAAGAGCGCTGAAGCGTATCCAGACTACCGCACAGATTGTCTCTGAAGGCGACCTGACTCGAAGAGTGGAACTTGACGGCAACGATGAGCTTGCCGATGTATCCCATAACGTGGACGTTATCGTAAGCGAATTCCAGAATGTGATTAGCAATATGGATCAGTTCTCTGTACAGCTTGCCAGCGCGGCAGAAGAGGGCTCAGCCGTATCCGTGCAGACTAAGCAGAATGTGGTTGAGCAGGAGCAGCAGACACAGATGGTCGCAACGGCTATTCATGAGTTCTCTTCAACGGTCCAGGAGGTTGCAAACAGCGCAGCTTCTGCTGCGGAGGCCTCTGATGCAGCAGAAAGAGCCACCGACGAAGGCATGCAGGTGGTGCAAAATACCATAGAGATGATCAACAAGCTGAATGACGAAATCGTCGAGTCTACCGGTACTATTGAGCAGCTATCCAAGCAAAGTATGGAAATTGGCAGCGTAGTGGATGTTATTGATGGTATTTCGGAGCAGACCAACCTGCTGGCACTTAACGCCGCGATTGAAGCTGCGCGTGCCGGTGAAGCGGGCAGAGGGTTTGCGGTAGTTGCAGATGAAGTTCGCTCTCTGGCAAGCAGAACTCAGCAGTCCACTGAAGAGATCAAAGCTATGATTCAGAGTCTTCAGGAAAGCAGCAACAGCTCTTTACAGCGCATGGAGCAGGGCGCTGAGCAGGCCAGGATGACGGTTGAAATGGCCAATGAAGCAGGCACGGCATTAAACCGGATTTCGGATAATGTTGAACGGATAAATTCCATGAATGCGCAGATTGCTACGGCCGCTGAGCAGCAGAGCTCAGTGACAGATGAAATTAACCAGAACGTGGTCTCCATCAGCGATATTTCGTCCCAGACTTCAGCAGGAGCAGAGCAGAGTAGCAGCACTTCACTTGAGGTAGCAAGGCTGACAGAAACTATGCGTGACAGTGTGACGAAGTTTAATTACTAATACCAATGTCAATAAATTGCCATTAGCTATTAGTTATTAGCGATTTTGACACTCCTTCATCTGCCCATAGAGCAAAGCCTGAGTCTTATGGGCGGATGATTACTTTCTTTCTGCATATTCTTCCCACAATTTTGGCTTATGAGCCGAAAATCAGAAAGCGTCAGCGGGACTTCTTCCATAAATGCCCGTACCATGATTTTGTTATTTAAGCGTGGAACCTTGTTGCTGAAGTGATACAATAGTATCACTTTGTTTATTTCCGGATTCGCGAAAAATGAAAGTTGAATTGGTTACTTCACTTAAGCGTCAGGCAACGAAAATCCTGGCAGATCTTCATGATACGAAAGAGCCTGTGCTAATAACAGAACACGGAAAACCTTCCGCTTACCTTGTTGATGTTGAAGATTATGAGTTTATGCAGAAACGACTTGCGATTTTAGAAGGCATTGCCCGTGGAGAAAGGGCGTTTGCTGAAGGTAGAGTGGTAAGTCAGGAAGAGGCAAAGGATAAAATGTCAAAATGGCTGAAATAGTCTGGACTGAAACGGCATTATCTGACTTAAATGAGATTGCGGAGTATATTGCGCTTGAGAATCATATCGCGGCTAAACTTCTGGTCCAGACTGTTTTTTCCAGGGTTGAACGCCTTGAGAGTTTTCCTGAGTCAGGTCGTATCCCTCCTGAACTTGCTCACCTTAACTACAGAGAAGTTGTAGTTAACCCTTGCAGAATTTTCTATAAGCTGGCTGATAATAAAGTGCTTATCTTATTCTGCCACAACCAGTTCAACCTGACTGGCTCTGCACAGCGATTTAAATGCCGGAGTAGACTCGTCAACAAACAGACGCTTTATCTCTGCCAACTGGCCACTGACAACTGGCGCGTAGCGGCCTGGCTTGGTTTTGTCTGGATGATAAACTCACGGCGGTTCCTTACTGCTGATTTAGCGCGATGCGCTTGCCCTGAGTATCATAAAGGTGCAGGTTATGGTGCTCAACATACAGATTTAGTGGCGTATCCAGATCGAAATCGACTTCTGGAGTAACTGCAATAAAGTTACTGTTTTCCACTTTTCCGTGAACCAGCTGGTTCGGACCAAGTGGTTCCACCACACTGAGCTTCATTTCCAACTGCAGGGCATCTGGCAGTGGATTGGTTTCCGCATGCTCCGGGCGGATACCAAGAACCACTTCACCTTCTGCATCAGCGTACTCAGGAACAAAGATCTTCTTATCTCCAAGTATAAGGTAACCCCCGGAAATTTGGGCCGGGATAAAGTTCATAGCCGGGCTGCCCATAAAGCTGGCGACAAAGCGGCTGGCTGGTTTGTGGTATACCTCATGAGGCGTGCCGACCTGTTCAATTTCACCCTGGTTCAGCACAACGATACGGTCTGCCAGTGTCATCGCTTCAACCTGATCGTGCGTCACATAGACGCTGGTGACCCCCAATTCACGTTGCAGCTTTTTAATTTCCAGACGCATATGAGCGCGAAGAGCGGCGTCCAGGTTTGAAAGCGGTTCATCAAACAAAAAGAGCTGCGGATCGCGGACAATCGCGCGCCCCATAGCAACACGCTGTCGCTGACCACCGGATAGCTTTGCCGGCTTGCGGTCAAGGTACTGCTCAATTTTCAGTGTTTTTGCAACGCTATGAATCTTTTCATCGATAAGGTTTTTATCCACGCCACGGTTTTTCAGACCGTAGGCTAGATTGTTGTAAACCGTCATATGCGGATAGAGTGCATAGTTCTGAAATACCATGGCAATGTCACGCAGCGCTGGCTTTTCAGTATCCACGCGTCGGTTATTAAGATGGATTTCCCCGCTGTTTATCGCTTCCAGACCGGCAATTGAGCGCAGAATAGAAGACTTGCCACATCCGGATGGACCAACCAGTACAATAAACTCGCCCTGAGCTATGTCCAAATCAATGCCTTTTACTGCCTGATGACCATTTTCGTAGGTTTTTACCAGTTGTTTGATATCTAACATTTATTATTCCTTTATCTGCTTACTTTTCACTTTCTACCAGGCCTTTAACAAACCAGCGCTGGAAAATGATGACCACCAGAATGGGTGGCAGCATAGCCAGGATGACCATGGCAAAAGCGTAGTTGTATCTAGGGTCCGGCGTTTCGTTGATATTGGCCAGAATCTGTTTAATGCCCATCACGATAGTGTTGTAACTTTCATCTGTGGTCATCATGATTGGCCACAGATACTGGTTCCAGCCGACCACGAACATAATGATGAAAATCGCTGCCATCATGGTGCGTGAAAGCGGAAGCAGGATATCGATAAGGAAGCGCAGCGGTCCAGCGTTATCCAGTTGCGCGGCTTCCAGCAGTTCGTCCGGGATGGTTTTAAAGAACTGTCGGAAAAAGAAGGTCGCAGTCGCCGAAGCTATAAGCGGAATAATCAGGCCGGAGTAACTGTTTAGCATACCGAGATTGGAAACTACTTCATAGGAGGGCATGATCCGTACTTCCAGCGGTAAAAGCAGAGTGACAAAGATCAGCCAGAACCAGGCGGTGGCATGCGGCAACCTGAAGTAGACAAGCGCATAAGCAGCGCACATGGAGATAATAATTTTACCAATGGCAAACCCAAGGCCCATGATCATGGAGTTTACAATCATGGTGCGGGCAGTCACGCCGGCAGAGAAACCCTGATCGGTATTCCAGGCTTTGTCATACACCTCGAAAAATTTATCACCCGGAATAAACTGCAGACCTTCTGTAAGCAGAGTACTTGAATCATGGGTAGAGCTGGCGAAGATCAGCCAGATAGGCGCCAGCATCACCATAGCACCGATAATAAGGATGATGTGATCTGTAATTTTATTCGACTTCATTTCATCGCACCTTAATAGTGAACACGTTTTTCAACAAAGCGGAACTGCAGGTAGGTCAGCCCCAGCACCATCACCAGAAGCACCACTGACTGAGCAGAGCTGCCACCCAGATCGGCACCAACAAAACCGTCAGTGAACACTTTGTAAACCAGGGAAGTAGTGGAGCCGCCAGGACCACCCGCCGTCATCATATCGATAACACCAAAGGTATCGAAAAAGGCGTAGGTCAGGTTAATGACCAGCAGGAAGAAGCCTGTTGGTGCAAGAAGCGGGAAGGTAATAGTCCAGAAGCGACGGTTATCGCTGGTGCAATCCAGCATTGAGGCTTCTTTTACCGAGTGAGGGATAGACTGAAGCCCTGCCAGAAAATAGACGAAATTAACCGAAATTTGTTTCCAGACAGAGACGATAACCAGCACTACAATCGCGTGGGTAGAGTTAGTCTGATAACTGAAATCTACACCAACAGCTTTGAACATGTCGGTAAATACACCAATATGCGGATTAAAAATAAAAGTACCTATCATGCCGGCAATGGCGGGTGCAATAGCATAAACCCAGGTTAAGGTTACTTTATAGATGCTTTGGCCATGAAGAATGTTGTTTGCTTTAACGGCAAGCAACAGGGCAAAAGAGAGCGAAAAGAACGAAACCAGCAGGGAATAAAACAGAGTAAAACCGACAGACTTTAAATATTCCTCTGATTCAAACAACATGGTGTAGTTTTCAAACCAGACAAAGGTAGAGGACAATCCCCAGGGATCTTCAAGCATAAACGACAGGTACATTGCCTGCGCTGCCGGATAAATAAAGAAGATCGCAATAATTAAAATCTGCGGTGCCAGAAACAGGTAGGGCAGAGGAGTATGACGAAATTGTTGTCTACGTTCCACGGAAACTCCAGGAGTTTTGGGTGAGTTATTTACGTCATCCCGGAAATTGCCTGAGCAATTATCCGGGATCTACTATCAACGAGCTGTATGGCTGAAATAAACCTTTAGTTATACAGCGCTACTTAACAGTACGAGCGAAGCGCTTAAGCAGTTGCTTAGCTTCTGCGTCGATTTTCTCAAGGCTAGGCTTAACCTCTGATTCGCCAGAGAAGATCTTGTCTGTTTCGCGGTACATCACTTCACGAATCTGCGGATAGAAACCAAGGCGGTAGCCCTTAGTCCACTCACCACCAGGAAGGCTTAGCTGCTGCACACCAACTTCAGCGGCAGGACTTTCGTTGTAGTAGCCAGAAGCTTTGGTCAGTTCGTAGGCAGCGTTGGTTACAGGAACATAGCCTGTAGTTTTGTGCCAGTACATCTGAACTTCAGGACTTGTCAGGTAGTTGAAGAATGTTGCAACACCTTTATCTTCTGCTTTGTCATGGCCAGAAAGCGCGAACAGAGCAGCACCACCGATAAAGGTAACATTAGGGTTCTTGTTTACAGATTCCCAGTAAGGCAGGAAGGTTGTGCCAAGGTGGAAGTCTACGCGCTGACGAAGACCGCCGAATGAGCCTGAAGAACCGATCCACATAGCCACTTCTTTGCGCTCGAACGGAGTCTGGTTTGCAGACCAGTCTTTACCGTAGTATTTGTAATAACCCTTATCAGCCCACTCCTTCATCTTAGAGAAGTGCATTTGAAGGTTCTTAGTTGCGTACTGTACTTTTGTTGCCGGTGCATCGTAACCGTTGTTCTTGTCAGCCAGCTGTTGGTTGTGACGAGACTTGAAGTTTTCGAAGAAGATCCAAGGAGTGTGAGACTGAGAAAATGCAGCGTGACCTTTTGCTTTTAGCTTCTGAGCAACAGCTTCCATTTCTTCGTAAGTTTTTGGTGCTTCAACGCCAGCTTCTTTTAGCATATCGCGGTTGAAGTAAAGAACAGGCGTAGAACTGTTAAATGGCATACCAACCATTTTGCCTTCGCTGTCAGCGTAGAAATTACGTACACCAGCAAGGTAATCAGCAGAATTAAACTTATAGCCAGACTCTGTCATGATGTCTGCAACCGGCTTAGCTACGCCTTTTGCGTTCATGATAGTCGCCGCACCGGCATCAAATACCTGAAGGATATTTGGTGCTTCGTTTGCACGGAACGCTGCGATACCGGAAGTCAGAGTTTCAGTGTATGAACCCTTATAAACAGGTACCAGCTTGTAGTCGTCCTGAGAAGCGTTAAAGTCAGTTGCGATTTTGTTTACTGTTTCGCCAAGCTGACCGCCCATTGCGTGCCACCAGGTAACTTCAGTTGTTGCAAACGCACTGCCAGATACAGCAGCAGAAAGCACACCGGCGATCCATAAATTTTTCATTGTTCCATTTCCTATGTAATAAAAGTTAAGGTTTCGTGCGAGTGTTTGTGTGTTTCGTTTGAGTGGTATATTTACTGTTTTTTGTGACAGTTCTGTTTCGTATGAATTGATCTTTAATGAATGATTTATTTAGATTCGGAGAATATTACGTCTTAAATCTGATACTTATGGCGAGGCTGAATTGGTTTTCTATACTTAATGTGGTATGCGGATCCTGGTCAGGTAAGGAGAAGGTGTGATTTCGTATATTTGCGCAAATAAGATCTCGGCTAACCCTGAATATCAGCAGGTAAATCAGATTCTTGCCTGTGGCCTGAAAGAGTTTTTATCTGTGTCGGATCAGAATGCAAAGCTCTATCTGGAGCATTCACATCCTGAAGCGCTTCATCAATACCGGGTTGCACTCAGGCAGGCGCGGAGCCTGCTAAAAGCAAGCAGGAAAGTACTGGAGCCCTCTCTGGCAACCGATCTTAACCTCGTATTAAAAAAGCTGCTGGAACCAACCGGTGAACTCCGGGATACGGAAGTCTTTCTGCAACAACTAAACCAGTATTCGTTTGAATTAAACGGCTACTTATCACTGGGTAAACAGTTGATGACGGAAGATATGAAGTGGGAAATGGTAAAGCTGCGAAATAACATACGCTCCTGGTTTGTCAGCGGTGATTATTTGCAGCAAAGCGACCTGGCCTTTCGTTTAATTGACCGCATTGAAGAAATCCCCGTGCAGGAACCCCCGAAGTTATTGATAGATAAATTTATTAACAGACAGAAGAAATGGCTGGATAACCGGTTGGATAAGTTATCGGAGTTGCCCATTGAAGAGCTGCACCGATTCAGAATAAAGGTCAAGGTGCTAAGGTATACAAGCAGTTTCTATCAGCCCGGGCAGGATAAAACCAGAGTAAAAAAAGTGAAGAAAGTTCAGGACCACCTTGGACTGATTCATGACTATTCTGTTCAGAAGACGTTAATCCTGCGCTATATAGAGCAAAAGCAGGCGAATGATAAGAATCTGAAATACATCGCTCTGTTTGCCGGGTATCTGCTACGGTACTTAACTGAAAGGCACGATTACCATTTAGAGCAGGTCAGGGAGCATATGGCCGGTATATAAATCCGGGGCAGAAATATAAAGGGAGCCGAAAAAGGCTCCGCTTACAGTTTGTTATTGTTGAGCCTTGTTTAACTCTGTATAGACAGGCTCGTTACTGTCAGGAGCAAATACCTCCATCAGTAGCCCTTCTTTTTTAAAGCTGAAGATAGCGGTTGCCAGAGTATTTTCTTCATCGGGGTCGTCCGGTGCGGTTCTGAATACGGGCAAGATTTCATCATGCTTGTCTCTGAGTATTTTCAGGCACTCTTCGCTTGTTACTAATCTGTCTGAGCAGGCTGAAGTCAGTTCTTCCATTCGGCTTTGCCGTGATGCAGAAGAGTCAGTAATTATCTGATTAACATGGTTAAGCTTGTCATGAACCAAATGATTGGCATGCACACGTACCGGGGCGGCTTCAATAGCGGACACCTTCTGAAACGGCGCTTCAATGCTGAATGCTTTTCTGTTCGTAAGATCAGCAACAGTGTAGTGGAAGGCGCCGGTTCGGGTCTGAGATTCAAGCTTCTGAATAAACTCCTGATAATCCCGGCACATAAGAAGTGAGCGGGCAGTTACCATACGAGGCAGGCCTGCCTGATAGTCGGTTAAGCGGATATTGTTTACCGAAAACGCCAGACCATGCTCATTCATTGCAAAGGAGTGGCCCGGGACGGAGGCCGGATACACAAACGAAGTGAAGCTGGCAGAAGCGTCCAGTTCAGCTTTAAGCAGAAATATGTAGGGCTTCAGTTCAGGATCGCCATCTTCATTGTGAGCAACCAGAGTCAGTTTATCCTGAGTGACACCGATGGAGGTGCAGCCTTCGGGAACACAGTGAATAAGATCGCCCCGGCAGTTCCAGAGCAGGATATCGTCATAGGATTGCTCAGCGCCATCGGCTATGCCCTGCAGCTCGGAATGAATATCTGCTTGCCGGGTGGCAATAAGCTGCTTCACTTCCTGAAACCAGGTGGTGTTTTTCCACTGACTTAAGGTTTTAAACCCTTCACTTTGCATGATATAAGTTGCAAAAATGGACTTTGACCGTTCACCAATAAGATAACCCAACTGGTAATGACTGCCTGAAAACTCTATCACCCGCATCTGTATATTCCTGATTCTTATGAAGGAGGCATACTATAACAGATTGTAATACCAATCCGATAGCAACGCCTGAAACTCGCCGCCTGGCAATGGCCTGGAAAAGCAATAACCCTGCCCGTTAGGGCATTTAAACTCTTTCAGACAGCTTAATTGCTGTGTTGATTCTATCCCCTCTGCAATCACGCCCAGTTCGAGTTTCTCTGCAAGGGCAATGATGGCTTTAACCAGCTCTTTGTCTTTATAAGAGGAGGTGACCTCTTTGATAAAGCAGCGGTCTATTTTTATACCATCGAGGGCAAACCGTCTCAGATAGGCCAGCGAAGAATAACCGGTGCCGAAGTCATCAAGCCATATTTGCAGCCCCAGATCTCTGAGCTGTTTTAATACGGCCAGAGCTTTCTCTTCGTCCTTTATCAGCAGGTTTTCTGTTATCTCCAGATAGAGTTGCTCAGGGGAGATATTGTGCTTCTCCATTGCTGTTTGTATATGTTTTGAAAGGTCGGAACGGTATAGCTGAACCGGAGACAAATTAAAGGAGAGATGGAACTCGTCTGATAATAAGGGCTTCCATTGGCTCAGCTGTCGGCACAGCTTTTCAATCAGCATATTGCCGATAGGGACAATCATCCCGGTGGATTCGGCGACAGGGATAAACTGATCCGGCGGAATTAATCCCTGTTCCGGGTGCCTCCAGCGCAAAAGTGCTTCGGCACCAAAGATCTTGCCACTGTCCAGGCAGACCAGCGGCTGATACCAGATCTCAAATTGATTTAAGTTTTGCAGTGCTTTACGAAGCTCTTTTTCAGTTCGGGCCTTTTTGGCGGCAGTGCCATCTTTATCGACAAAGCAGGTGCATGGATTGAGGAGTGACAAGCGAAACATCTGAATTCCTGTTTACTGTTTTGTTTAGGATCTCAGACTTACTGGTGACAGAGAATACAACAATTGTTTCAGTTGGCGGAATGATGTAAGAAAGCGTTGTATTGATGTTAGTGATTAATATTGTTGAGCAGATGATGCATTGCGATGATGAGCTCGGTTTTTATTTTTGTATTCTGAAGGGTAACTTCTTCCTGAAAAAACAGATGGTCGATACCGTCTTCCAACTGAATCAGATCAAAATTAAGTAACTGCTCCTGCCTTATTGTCTGAAGCTTTTTAACCGCGTTGAAGAATGCAGGGTCTGAAAAAGAGAGAACGGATTCTCTGGTACTCAGGGCGTGCTCAAGCTGTATGATTTGTTTGATATCCAGTAAATCAGACTGTTCCAGCTTATTAAAAAGGTTAAGCATTTTCATTTTGACTTCGATGGTGTAGACGGGCTGAGCGTCACTCACCAGATAGCGGCCAACTTCGGGCATCATAATGCTGTTGTCCTGAACCACCTGCCCATACTTTTCATCAACAATGCCGGTGATTTCTGCCAGCACCATCTGAATCAGCTCTAAAGGTGTGCTGCAATCAGCGAACAGGTTTGTGTCAGCTTTTTCCATTTGGTTGTCAATTATCCCCAGAAGTAATTTATGGCGTTCTGATTATAGTATAGGATTAAATGTTAACTTTATTATGTGATTGATTAGCAATAATTAATCTAATCCTTTGTATAATACCAATCCCAGCAATTATCTGTTCATCCTTGCTTGTTAAAATCGCTAATAGCTGCGTTAAAATTTTTGTAATTAGATCCACTAGTTACTGCAAATTTTGCCTTGCTCTTAGCGATTTTTCCTGCGCAATCACTGAACAGCTAATTACTGGTGTTGGTATAATTACGCTTTACTGTTACTCAGGGGGGAGTATGAGAACTATCAGTGTTGATAAAATAACCGGGGATTTTCCTCTGCTTAAACAACTTATGCAGCTAAATGAAGTGAGCTGGTTTAACCCTGCCATCACAAGCCTGAGTGAGGCATTACCTTATGTGGGGCTTGACAGTACAGACATTAAAGATGCCAGTGACAGGCTGAAGCGCTTTGCCCCTTATCTTGCCAGAGTGTTTCCTGAAACCGCGAAGTCTGCCGGTATTATTGAGTCTGAGCTAGTTGAAATTCCTCAGATGAAGAAGCTGCATGAGTCTGAATCCGGCTCAGATATTAATGGCAGACTGATGCTGAAAAAGGACAGTCATCTGCCTATCTCAGGCTCGATTAAAGCGCGGGGAGGCATTTATGAAGTTCTGACTCATGCAGAAAAACTGGCGTTAGAAGCCGGGATCTTATCGGAAGCCGATGATTACAGTAAGCTGGCTAACGAAGAGTTCAGAAACTTCTTTAAGCAATTTAGTATTGCGGTGGGTTCAACGGGTAACCTGGGGATGTCCATTGGTATAATGAGTGCCAAACTCGGCTTTGAGGTTTCGGTTCATATGTCAGCGGATGCCCGTGAGTGGAAAAAAGCCAAACTTCGCTCCCATGGCGTAAATGTGGTTGAGTATGAGCAGGACTACGGTGTGGCCGTTGCCAACGGCCGCAAAGAGGCAGAAAAGGATCCGAGTTGTTTCTTTATTGATGACGAGAATTCGAAAACCCTGTTTCTTGGTTATTCAGTTGCTGGTGAGCGCCTGAAGAAGCAGTTTGAAGAGCAGGGAATAGCGGTTGATGCTGACCATCCGCTATTTGTCTATCTGCCTTGTGGTGTAGGCGGCGGACCCGGTGGTGTGGCCTTCGGGCTGAAAATGGCCTTTGGTGATCATGTTCACTGTATTTTTGCCGAGCCGACGCATTCTCCATGTATGCTGCTGGGCGTGCATACCGGATTGCATGATGGCATTTCTGTTCAGGATATCGGCATTGATAATGTTACCGCCGCTGATGGCCTGGCTGTTGGCCGTCCATCCGGCTTTGTCGGAAGGGCGATGGAAAGGTTACTGGATGGCTATTACACCATTTCTGATGAGCGTATGTACCGGCTTTTGGGGGAGCTTAGCGAAAGTGAAGATATTCAGCTTGAGCCGTCTGCACTTGCTGGTATGTATGGCCCTCTGGTGGTGGAGGGTAACCGTGAATATTTGCAGCGTATGCAATTTACCGAAGAAAAAATGAAGAATGCAACGCATCTTGTCTGGGCGACCGGAGGGGGAATGGTTCCTGAAGAGGAGATGGTGAAGTATTTGGAAAAGTCCAAAGAGCAATAACCTTGATGTCATCCCGGAAATTGCCAAGCTTTTATCCGGGATCTACTATCAACGCGTTGTAGAGTTAACAATAACCTCATGCTCTACAACGCGCTTCAATCAGATTCCCGTTTTCACGGGAATGACGAGGAGGTTGAGTTACTTTCATTTGCGTCATCCCGGAAATTGCGAAGCATTTATCCGGGATCTACTGTCAACGCGCTGTAGAGTTAACAATAACCTCATGCTCTACAACGCGCTTTAATCAGATTCCCGTTTTCACGGGAATGACGAAGTGGGGGAGTCGCATTACTCAGAAATAAACTTATGCTTAATCTGACTCCTCTTCTCCTGCTCCTTAAACTGCTCAAATCTAGGCAGGTACTTATCCCAGTCAATGATATGGCTGTCCATCTCAGGGCCATCGATACAGGCGTGTTTGCGCACCAGTTTTCCGTCAATGATCACAGGCACCATACAGGCTCCGCACATGCCGGTACCGTCTACCATAATGGAGTTAAGGCTTGCCACACACTTCACACCGTAACCTTTGGTTAGATCGCTGACTGCACGCATCATCAAAGGAGGCCCGATAGTGATTACTTCAGCTATTGCTTCACCGGTTCCTTCTTTAAGATGAACAAGTCTTTCTTCTAATGGTGTAGTCACAAAGCCCTGTATACCAAAGCTACCGTCGTTACTGGTGTAGATGACTTCAAGCTGGTCAGGGTAGGCATCGCGAAGTGTTTCCACTTTATCGCCTTCATCGGTCCAGAATCTTTGTGCTTTGCCCCTGAATCCGGAAATAAGGGTGACTCTGTTACCGATTTCAAGATGAGCCTGCATGATCGGGTGAACAGCCGGAAGGCCAACACCGCCGGCAGTAAAGATGACGCGCTTATCATCATGAGGAACAACATGACTCGGCTGCCCTAAAGGTCCGGCAATAGCTTCGAAACATTCGCCTTCCTGCATCTGGTTGATAAGCTTGGAGCTGCTTCCCAGTCCCTGAACCACAAGTTCAATGGTTCCTGCTTCTGCATCCCAGTCGGCCAGAGTGAGAGGGATCAGTTCCCCCTTTTCATCCAGAAGAACACGCACAAACTGCCCGGCTTTTGCTGAACGTGCAATCAGTGGAGACTGAATGGTAAATTCAACAATTTCATCGGTAAGCTGTCTGCGTTTGGTGATTTTAGGTGCTTTCTGACCAAGGTCGGTATAGTGACTGGCTTTAGCGACCAGACCTGCGACTTCTTTTTTATTGAAGTCGACCTGGCTCATGATTTCCTGAGCGGCAGCTTGTCCGTCGCCGGCGGCTTTGATGGCAGTAGAGCCGCCACGGGTAGCATCACCACCACTGTAAACACCGCTGATGGAGGTTTCCTGAGAGCCTTTATTAAGCAGCAGGGTTCCCCATTTCGATGTGTTCAGATCAGGGTTCGCATCTTTCACTATCGGGTTGGAGCTGTTACCCAGCGCCATAATGGCAAAGTCCACCTTCATCTCTTCAGTTTCACCTGTGGACTGAGGGCGCCTGCGACCGGAAGAGTCTGGCTCACCAAGCGCCATGACATCCAGAACCGTGCTGGTAAGGAAGTGTTTTTTATTGCCTTTAAACTCACACGGCGCGCGCAGTTCTTTAAGCTGAATACCTTCTTCCAGTGCATGGTGAAGTTCTTCAACCCTTGCCGGCATTTCCTGCTGAGTCCTGCGGTAAACTATGGTGACGTTAGCTCCTAGACGGCGGGCGCTTCGGGCCGCGTCCATTGCTGTGTTACCACCACCGATAATCATTACCTCTTTGCCTTCCATGTCCGGCATCGGGGTTTCATAATCGGGCTCATTGGCATGCATCAGGTTAATACGGGTCAGGAACTCATTGGCTGACATAATATTCAGCAGATGTTCACCCTGCACATTCATAAAGCGCGGCAGACCGGCACCGGTGCCCACAAAAATCCGCACAAATCCGGCACGTTTCAGATCTTCCAGAGTGGCGGTTTTACCCACGATATAGTTGGCAACAAAGCGGCCTCCCAGTGCTTTGATTTTTTCCACCACATCATCGATCAACTGGTTAGGTAAGCGGAACTCAGGAATACCGTAACGCAGTACACCGCCCAGGATATGGAATGCCTCAAATACTGTGACAGGGTAACCGTTCTTGGCGAGCAGATATGCATTGATAAGGCCGGAAGGGCCTGAGCCAACGATAGCAACCGGCGGCTTACTGGCGGCTACCCATGGATTGCACTCTGCCATTTCAGGCGGTTTGCCTTCGGAAAGCTCACGCTCTCTCTGAGGCAGGAACCACTCAAGCTGGCCTATCTCTATCGGTTTATTGGTATGGGTACAAACCCCCTGACACTGAAGTTCCTGCGGACATACCCGTCCGGTAACATTAGGCAGCGGGTTGGCATCACGGATTAATTCAAAGGCGGCTTTAAAGCGGCCTTCGCCCATTAAATTCAGAACCTGTGGAATATGGATTTTTACTGGGCAGCCTCCATCGTTTTCTTCTGCCGGTTCACCGTCGCGGTTGCATTTCGGAACGCCCACTTCGCAGGGGCGATCTTCACACTGTTTGTCCCGCAGCACTTCCAGCCAGACAAAGAGCTCTACTTCGCGCAGCGTATATCCAAGACCCATATAGCCAAGATACCCCTGGCTCACCAGGTCAAAGTCTTTTTGCCTCTCTTCCGGTGGCCTTACGTATGGCGGGATATTGTTTGAACCCGGCCAGCCAACGGATAGCCCTTTAAACATGGGATAGCGCTCGGAAAGGTGCGTATCCAGCGCTTCCACAAAAGAGCGTTTCTGTTTAAGCGGAACCCGCCACAGATAGCGTTGCAGAGTAATACTCAGCTCATCACCGACAAGCAGAAGCTGCCAAAGTTTGTTGGTGAACTCCGCACTAAGCTTGCCTTTTTTTAGGGTATCCCGGATAAGCCTCTGGCTCTCTTCGATAACCATACGCTGGAAGCGGCGTGGATCCTGCTCCATACGTTTGAGCATCAGTTCCTGCTGAGGCTGGTTGATAACTGTCGTCATAATTACACCTCCGCCGATGCTGGAGCGTTGACATGGATAATTTCCGCGTCACACTCGTCTGCTATCCGGTTAGCCCGTGCAATCAGCTCTGGAGTGACTTTTACTTTATCCAGCGCTCCCGGTATAACATGACTGACGGCTCTTGGCTCACCATCTTCAACTATGGTGGTTTTCTCAAACAGCTCGCTTAGTTGCTGATAGCAGGTTTTGCAGTCAGTACACAGATGCAGATCTTCTTCAGCGATAGAGACCAGAGGTTTACCACCGTCCTGAGTTTTATCAGACGTAGCCTGAACCGGTTCAGATTCCACTTGAGTTACCGGAATGGTTCCGCCGGAGGCTCCGGCTGTCATCGCCAGTTCTGCAAGACCGTTGGCAATGGAATCCATCGCCAGTTCGTTGCTTTCCAGAGCAAGGTCGTAACGCTGTTTCCATTCGTCCACTTTCAGCTGATACTGCTCTTCCAGTCCGTCCATATGCTGACCGCTCAGGTATTGCAGCATATGCCAGTTCTGCTGACGCTCTTCTGCCAGAGCGACAATGGACTGTGAAACCTGAAGCCGGATCAGGTGCTGTTCCTGATCTGTGGTCCAGATAAACGGAGTTTTGTCTAAGCGTTCATCAGCGCTCATATTAACGTATTCAGCCAGTTCAACCGGGGTTTCTGCATCAGAAATAGCCGTGAAGTGCTTCTTAAAGCGCCCCTCGTACAGGGCAAAATCAGCGGCGGTGAATGGCACCTCTTTTAGCTGAGTCATGCCGTCATCGTCCAGATAGCTAAGGGTATGAGTTGCCCAGTCTTCATTGACATCCGGGTTGCCTTCAATGGAGAAGCGGTCTGCCAGCGTTTCCCCTTTACGCGGATCATGCACAAAGACAGGATTCATACGGCTTTCCACAGCCAGCCTTGCGTGACGTGTGCTGGCATCGTCTGCGATACCGTGCTCACCCATACATGGTGTGTAGACATCAAACAGTGCCGGAGCATCCTGATAATTCAGGTATTCCATCAGATTGGACATAAAGTGCCCTTGCAGAGCCGTTGAGGTCTGAACCACCATCACTTTAGGGTGGAAGGTGGCAATAATGCCCAGCTCTTTACGCGCTTCCTGCTTACCGCTGTGCTCTTTACCAAAGCGGCTGAGATCAGAGTCTTGCGCTGTGTAACTGGCGGTGGATGCCTGACCACCGGTATTCGAGTAGCTGCCGGTATTCAGCACCAGGACTTTAATCGGTGTTGATGTCGTCAGCAGACGTGAAAGTGCGCCAAAGCCGATATCGTAAGTCGCGCCGTCACCACCGATACTGAATACGGTCGGAAGCAGGGCGAGTTCCTGATCAGAAAGATGGCTCCACTCCAGATAGCGCAACTGGTGGTCATGCACTTGCGGATCGTACATATCTTCAAGTTCAAGCTTGGCAGTTCTCAGCGCTTTAAACTGCTCAAGCTGATTGGCGGCTTCACCTTCAAACAGGCCTTTAGACAGGGCTGGCGTATCCTGGAACAGGCTGTTGACCCATGGATCATTGTATGGGTTAGCCGGGAAAGTAGAAGCATAAACGCTGCTGCAACCCGTGGCATTTGCAATCAGAGCATCGGAAGGGCCATTACCGGTCGGGCCGTGTTCAAAGTGGAACAGGCGTTTTTCCAGTGTATTAATGGTGTCCGCGATACGCGCTTTACGTTCGCCGTCGGCAATGTTTTCCTGTTTTTCTTCAAGTTTGTCGAGCATGGTTTCCAGGCTATGAATATGTGCCTGATATCTTTGCTGCTGCAATGCTCTGTTAATGGAAGTGACCAGACGCAGAGCCGTTACCTCACCACAACCCCGGCAGGCACCGTGGCCTGAGCTCATGGCGTAGTAGTTGCTTCTGTCCAGAAGCAGGCGTTTGGATTCGGCAGAATCGGCAACGCCTTTTTCAAGGAAGCGGGCAGGAGTGTTCGGCATTTCTGCCAAAGTGGCGAACAGTTCGTGCATTTCTTTATTCAGTTCGCTGGTCTGACGCACTTTCTGCAGTGCATTCGGGCCACAAACATCAACACATTCCATACATCCGCTGCATTTGCTTGGATCCACAGCAACAGAGAACAGACCGCTACTGCCCGGTACGGCTTTTTCCATAGAGTCAAAGAATGGTTTAGTTCTGCTTACAGGCAGCGATTCCAGAGCAACGCTAAGCTCTGCAATATGTGCAGAAATCGCAGGTTCGCTGAATGTCATGCTGTCGGTCACTTTGACAAAAGCTTTGTGAAGTGGCAGAGATTCATTCTTAGGTGCGGTGCGGTAATACTGGCGAACCGCATCCAGAATCGGAGGCATCTGAACTTTCAGTCTTTCCTGCTGCGCAGGCGGAATGTCCAGTTTGCCAATTGCAACATAGACAATATCGTGCAGCTCATGAACCATGGTCGGAATCGCGCCGTCAGGGCAGGCTATTGTGCATTCCATACAGCCGGTACATTTATCAGCATCGAATTTTGGAACGTTGAGCCTGAAGATGCCTTTATCTTTGGTTATTGCGCTTGCAGGAGGCATAAACATACCAGAGCCCGGAATAACCGGCGCTTCACCGATAGAGCCATCGGCGTAGCGGCTGCCTGCAATATTACTGAAGTAGGAAGGATCGAACAGGCCGCAGCTTGCCTGGGTCTGGTTTGGTTTCTTCGCTGTGATGTTTCCACTTTGCTCAGCAGATGCGTCATCAAAGTCTTTGTAGCAGACTTGCATGGTGGCGTTCATGCCTTTACGGATAACTGCCATATTACTGGCTACGACTTTTTCACCTTTGGATCCGAACTTCTTGGCAATCTGCTGGGTAATGCGCTCGAGCATCAGTGATTGATCCGCGCCTTGTGTTACCTGAGTAGCGTGACCGCACAGGGCGCCGATAAAGGCGATCCCCATCATACGGATTTCCAGATCCGCAGATGGAGCCTGCTCTTTTGCCACTTTAAAGGCATCGACAATAAAGAAATCGATATTGTTTTCACGAATGTACTGACGGGCACTGGCGGGTATCTCCTGCCAGACCTGCTCAGGTTCGTGATGAGTCTGAAGAATAAAGGTGCCGTTTTTGCTCAGACCCGCAAGCGGATTGGTGTGCATAAACACCTTATGGTCAGGAGAAAGTACAATTTCCACCTGTTGCAACTCGGCGTTGGTGATCTTTATCGGCTCTGGTGACAGGGTGATAAAGAAGTTGGTTGGTGCGCCGCTTTTTTCTGAGCCGTATTTCGGCATGGATTTGGAGTTCATACCCAGTGCACCGGACAGAATATCGGTAAGCAGTTTGCCGGTTGCTATGGTGCCGTAACCGCCCACTGAGTGGAAACGCACCCTTAGAGCTGAATCTGGCAACAGATTAGGATTTTCGCCGGTTTCCAGAGCCATCAATTCAGTATCAGGGTAGGCTGAACGAAGTCTGTCCTGAATCGCTTTTAGTGCACCTTCTGCGTTTTTATCAAAGAACTGGCTTCCCAGATAGAAGAAAGGTTTGATTTTGTCCGCGCGCATATTATCGAAGGCAGCAATAAGGTGACGAGGCTGAAGATCGTGTCCGCCAAGGCCAAAAATACCTGTGCTCAGCAGTGGAATCTGTTCCAGAGCCTTTATGCCGGCGTGTCTGTTATCGCGGGAGTTTTCCTGTGCTTTAAATAGCGCGCGGGAGATACGCTCGGTCAGGCGGGTTTCGTCGCAACGCTCTAAAATAGTCACGACCTGTTTTCCTGCCAGTTTTTCAACTATCTGAGCTTCAGGGAATGGATGTAACTGCTTAACGGAAATGACGCCGACTTTTTGCCCCTGTTTACGCAGATAACCTGCGACAGCCTCTGCATCATCGGTTACTGAGCCTAAACCGACAATGACGTAATCCGCATCGTCACACTTATAATCCATTACAGGCTGGTAGTAGCGGCCTGTCAGGTCTCCATACTCTTGCATGGCCTGTTCAATAAACTGCGGCACATCCACCATAAAGTGGCTTCTGTGGTCGACAATACCTGCCTGATAATCCGGCTGGTTCTGTACACCACCGGTCAGGCCTGGGTTGTGTGGATCAACAAGAGCAGGGACTAACTGGCGGGTATCTTTTTCGTAAGCATTTAACCAGTTTCTCTGCCATTTTTTATGCAGAATTTCAGGAACATAAACCTTGGTTTCTTCAAGGAACTGCCCCTGACTATCTGCTTCGATGGCATCTGAGTTAGCTTCTATAAAGCCTTTCAAATCCCCCAATTTTTCTACCCAGAACTGATCCTGATATTTTTCTATAAACTGCTGTAACTGCCATACCCGGCCTTTGGCACCATAAAGCATTCTTTGCGCTTCTGTTGGGGCCAGAATGCGGCTTGCAGGATCACCAAGGAATTCTTTTAACATTTCAGGCTCTGGGAGTTTCACTTCGCTCTGAATATGGCTGGTGGCAAAGCCATCCATTGTGTTTGCTACAGGAATCAGAGACAGGGCGCTTATCCGGTAGGAGATAGCGGCAAGGTCGGCCGCTTCCTGTGCATTACTGCCAAATAGCGTGGTATAACCTGCGGAAAGCAGTGCATAGACATCATCATGTCCGGCCATAACATTAAGCGAGTGACGGGATACGGAGCGTGCCGCTATATGTAAAACAAAACCAGCTGCTTTTTTGCCTACGGTAACATAGTGGGATTCCAGCCCGTACAGGATCCCCTGGCTGGATGAGGCGTTAGAGATATACTTTCCGCCGGTCAGTGCTGCACCAAGCGCACCACTTTGCGCTGAATGCTCGCCTTCAGGCTCGAAGAAGAACGGATGCTTACCCCAGACATTACAGCCACCCTGTGCCCTGAATGCTTCATATAACTCGGAGATTTCTGTAGAAGGAGTGATAGGGTATCCGATAACACCGCCACAAACGTAGTCCATAACATGGGCGACAGCGCCGTTGCCATGAATTACGGTTGTGAGTCCTGGATATTGTGGAGTGCTTTTTTGCTCATTGCTTTCCTGCTTCTGTGTAGGCATAACACGTTGCTCCTTAGTGTGCGGATTGATACCCCACTTATTTGGAGTTACAGCCTGCTACCTTGGATGCATTTGGCTCAGCATTTATCGTTCTTGCGGTAGCTCCACCAATCATGGGTATTCTTAGATCTAGAGGTTACTGCTTGATGCTTATGTGAAAAATACTACACCAGTTGTAAACGTAAGGTTGTCTGTTTGTTCACAAAATGCGTAAGGCACCCAACTGTCAACAAAGTTATCCCCTGAAATTGTGCATAAGTTCATGATGTGCTTTTTGCATAGCACAGAAGTATATTGCTTCGATAGCGATGAAATCGCCACCTCGCAAAAAGTGTCTCGCTCTCACAGAAAAGACAAGGTTGATGGCGATGGTTTAAACCGATCTGAGGTTAAATATGGTGCGTTTTTTTAAATTACAAAAAAAACCAACCGCAGAATATCGGTTGGTTGTACATAAGTGAGCGTAATGGGATGTGCTCACAAAAACTTCATTGGTTGGCTTGTTGCATCGGACATACTACCATCAAAAAATGTCTTAATAGTGAGATGGTTATGTAAATATTGCTCTGTCTGGATTCTACAGAGCTACCCATTCACACAAGATTCTGAGTGAGGTTAGTCTTGATGGGTGATATCAGGTCTGTCCATTCCTAGTGGTCTCAATATTAAGATTTAGACCATTTCCTCAGAATTTTTTTGGCTACACTTTTCTGCTGACAGTATTATGAAACACTATGTCTACTGTTATGGTGACAATTCAGTATTAAATAGTCAGAGTTTATTCCATTCTGGTGAAGAGTAGTAAACGGTAAGTGAAGATGAAAAAACTATGGGTATTGGTATCAATTGTTTTATTAGCTTTTGTTAACTCTGGCCATGCGTCCGAAAAAATGATTAAGCACTTTATAACGGATAGTGGAGTAGCTAAAGATTTAAAAACCAGCCTGATGTGGATGAGATGCAGTTTAGGGCAAAATTATGAAGAAAGCCTCTTTGGTGAATCGTATTGTACCGGCAGCCCAGAGCCATTTAAAGATACGAATATTTTTACAGTGTCAAAGAATGCAGATATAAATGGCTTTTCAGACTGGCGAATACCTACATACGATGAGCTGATGGGTATAACCTATTGTGGAGTTTTTCAGGACAAGTCACAGTTTTACTGTGATAGCAATACTTACGTTTCTCCTACAATTCATGATGGCGTTTTTCCTGATTTTTCAAATGAAGGGGAAGTGTGTTATTGGAGTTCGACTTTATATCTTACTCGAGGTGGAAGTAATGATACTACTGCTAATTATTCATCCTATACTCAATACCTAAAATATAGAGAACAACCCGAAAACATTGATGCAAGCCCTCTTTTGGTTTGCTTTGAGAATGGTACGAGGGGAATTCAATTTAAACCGGGCACATCTAGAGGGTACCTTATTCTGGTAAGAGAGATGTAGGCTTCATTAGTTTTCTCTGCATACAGTTGGCCGTGACCAACAACCTGACCTGAATCAGGTTATTTGAAGTTGGGTTATGAAAATCAGGCCTTGAACTATTAGCGTATTAGCGATTTTGACAAGCAAGGATGAACAGATAATTGCTGGGATTGGTATAATCGAGTCAAGGAGTTGAATGACCTGCTGCAGGAGCGTTTGTTTCTAACACATGGTTAATATACTCAGCTATGCCTATCTTACTAATTGAATGCTCTTTCTGTTGAAGATGGTCAATATTAGCTACGTATTTGTGCGTTTCGTCTGACCAAAAATCATCATATAGGTAAATATTAAAGGTGAAGCAACTTAGCTGGTTATCCTTAAGTAGCTGAGCTCGCTTCTCTCCAACAATTGATAACTTCACTTCATTTTTGAATTTATCAATGATAAAAATATCATGCACGTCATTATTTTCTCTAGAAAAGTTTACATGATCTACGCATCCGGATATTGCCTGTATACTATACTGTGATTTCCAGCACTGAATACCTGTATTAATTAGTAAATACCCAAGATAGAGACTAATTGCCGCGTATACCGGTAGCAGAATTGCAGGTGTTTTGCTAATGCCTTGGTAAATAAATCTGTGCAAATGTGTGCTCCGACTTAGGGATTTGTATTGAGCAATTATTCTACAGAATTGTTATATGCATATGGCTACCATCTTTGTTGCATCTCAAGTGTGAGACGGTTTACATTGAGTTACGTTACCTAATTGAAAGGTAAAGTGAATTGCTGTTAAAAATGTTTAACAAGTGTTGCGAAAGTGGTGATTTACTGAATAATGATCGCGAAGGGCTTGGGGAGCATTGTTTGGAAAAACAACTGTATTGAAAACAAAAAAAGGTTTGGTGGGCGTAGGCAGATTCGAACTGCCGACCTCTTGCATGTCAAGCAAGCGCTCTAACCAACTGAGCTATACTCCCACATTGTGTCTTGAACGAGAAGAATATTAGCCACTCGTCCTACGCCTTGCAAGGAAATTTTCTCTTAATTTGAACTGTTTGGCGTAATAATCGGCGAATTGGTGTTTATTTGTTCTCCTGGGTTTAAAGCAGGGTATTCAGAACCGGTTGGCTGACTTCTTCAAGACTGCTTAGTTTCTGATCTGCGATAACCCACTTATCGGCACCGAAAGCTTCTGCTTCAGGAATAACAATGGTTTTCATATTCGCTGATTTTGCTGCCAGCAGGCCGGTAAATGAATCTTCAATAGCGATACATTCGCTTGGATCCACACCCATTGCCTTTGCTGTATTGATATAAACCTCTGGATGTGGCTTTGCGTATTCCAGATTTTCAGCCGAATTGAGAACCTCAAACGTGCCGTTAAGCCCAAGAGCATTGATGGTCGCTTTTACCAGAGACATTGGCGAAGAGGAGGCTACAGCTAGTTTCAGTCCCTGATCTTTAGCCATTTCAATGGCGTTGTGAATACCGGGCATTGCTGGTTTCGTCATCAGGATTTTTTCTGCAACACGTTCAACAATCGCTGTGGTAACATCCTGCTTACTGAATTTCTCCCATGGCTGGCGGCTGTACCAGATATCAACAATTTCGTTGATTCTTATTCCGGTTGTCTCTTCTGCGTCTTTCTGGGTCATATTGACACCGCATGATTGAAAAACTTCTTCTTGTGCTTGTCGCCATAATGGTTCGGAGTCGATCATCAGACCGTCCATATCAAAAATTACTGCTTTGATCATGAATTACCACGGTATTTGAAGGTGAGTATTACAAGCCGCGAATTCTATCAAGTTTCTATGTAACTTTGTGGATTATTTGAAAAATAAAATAAAGGTGTTTCGCAACTTAGCCAATGGCCTTTATCTCAGTTTATTGGTGAATAGTAAAAATGGCCTCTGATCATTTTTATAGAGTAAAAGCCTATGCCTGTATCAAAAACAACGCCGCTTATTTTATCGGCACTTAGCCTTATCCCCGTTTATGTAAGTGCAGAAACGACTAGCTTTGCCCCGGCCGTAGTGCTGGCAAATGCATACCATGACGATATTGATGTCAAAAGTTACTGGATGAGTGAAAAGCTCGACGGTATCAGAGCTATCTGGGATGGAAGCAAGCTGTTAACCCGGTCCGGGAAACAGATTCATGCTCCATCGTGGTTTGTTAAAGACCTGCCCGATTTTATGATTGAGGGGGAATTGTGGGCCGGAAGAGGACAGTTTGCGAAAGTTCAGTCGACGGTTCTTGATGAGCTGCCCAATGACGATGACTGGAAGGAGATTAAGTTTATGCTTTTTGACTCCAAACATCTTGGTTTGAGCTATCGCAAGCGGTACGCGGCTCTGTCTGCCTGGGCAGTTCAAATGGACAGGCCATTTATAGAAATGGTAGAGCAGCGTGAAATCAAGGATAAACAGGCACTGTTTGACTTTCTGAGCCAGATAGAGCAGCAGAGCGGGGAAGGGGTGATGCTCCGGAAAGTCGACGCGGCGTATATTTCAGGAAGAAGCGATGACCTGCTCAAGTTAAAGAAAGCGGAGGATACGGAAGCTGTGGTGATTGGCTACAAAGAGGGTAACGGTAAATACTCCGGGATGGTTGGCGCACTGCATATTGAGCTTGGAGATGGAAAAAAGATGTACGTGGGTTCGGGATTAACGGATGCTGAAAGGAAGAACCCGCCCCCGGTAGGAGCGGTTATTACTATTCAATACAACGGACTGACTGTGACAGGGTTGCCCAGATTTGCGCGCTATCAACGGGAAAGGGCTCCCGAGTAACTACTTCGCTTTTGTTGCTGTGGCTGCTTTGCCTGATTCTGGTTTTTGAGGTTGTTGGGCCGATTTATTATCTTTTAGTTTTACAACCTCTTCACTGGCGACGGTTTTTGAGTTTCCTAAAAATACGCCGCCTTTAACAATAGTGAATTCCGCAGAAGAGATCTCTCCCTGAAGCTTACCTTTTTCCAGAATTTCAATATTGCGGGCAACAATTTCACCATCAAAGTGGCCGTTTACGATGGCGCTATCAGCGAAAATAGCGCCTTCAACCTTTCCTGACGGGCTAATGGTTACGGTTTTTTCGGTGTTAATCTTACCTTTAACCCGTCCGTCTATCTGAATATTGCCTGTCAGGTTCAGAGTGCCTTCGATTACTGTGCCTTCTGCGATGACAGTTGTAGCGTGGTGCTTACCTGCTGCTCCACTCTTTTTATCAAATAGTCCCATTTAATACCCTTATTAATTTTAAAAATGGATTCAAAATTATCTATGCTCCAGTTCACGAATGGTCGTGGGTTCATAGAGCGTCCTATAAAGCGAACTTCATAGTGTAAATGTGCTCCGGCAGAAAGTCCTGTATTACCGGATAATCCAATAAGATCGCCTTTCTGAACAAAGTCTCCGTTTTTCACCTTGAAGGCTTTCAGGTGCGAATAGGAAGACGTTATCCCGAAGGAGTGCATCAGCCTGAGGTAATTTCCTGACCCCTGATTACTTTTACGTGTCACTTCCACCACGCCATCGGCAGGGGCGTAAATTGGTGTACCTGTGTTAACCGCAAGGTCTATTCCGCGGTGCATGCTTCTTTTTTTGGTGACCGGATGGGTTCTCATTCCGTATCCAGAGGAAATATACCCGGTTTTTACCGGGCTTCCGTTTGGAATCATGCGCAAAATTTGCTGGCGAACCACTGTGTTCACAGCAGCAAGATCTAAGCGTGAGTCGATATCAAGCTCGTTGGAGGAAGTGCCAAGGACAGACTCAATATCATTGAGCCTGTCATTCATGTTTTCCAGTTCCTGCTCTTTTGCTACGACTTGCTGCTTGAGTTGCTCCTGAAGTTGCTCGTACTCGACCAGTTCTTCATTCAGGTCTTTGGATCTCTGCTCAAGTGTAGATTGAGCCTGTTTGGAGATCGTGACTTCATCAAGAAGGAAGAGAACGACAGTAGCGACTGATAATGCAGTGACCAGTAATGCGACCAGCAAAATTTTTAATCTTGTGATGGCCTTCTTTGTTAGTCTGAAATGGTTAGTTCCCTTAACGCCAGATATGGTGACGATTAAGCTTTCTGAATTCATAGTTACACTGGTTGATAGATATTGCTGTCAGATTGTAAATGCTTTATTGAGTTTTCTACTATTACAATATGCTGTTAGTACACGGCAAAAGTCCGGATTTGTGAAGAACACTCAAAAAATCTCATATAAAGCTCAGCATTTTTAACTGAGCTAAAACAAAACACTAACGCGATGCGAACTCTAATTGTACGCTGCCTTCCTGCCGGTGCATCCAGCGCAGCCTTATTGTGAGCAAAATAGCGGCAGAGGTCAGGCCAACAATAAAGCCAACCCAGAAGCCATATACGCCCATGCGCGGAACGATTAAGTCAGTGAGCCCCAGAATACAGCCCGTCGGAAGGCCAAGCACCCAATAGGCGATAAAGGTACAGATAAAGATAGCTTTCATGTCTTTATAGCCACGCAAAGCACCTGCACCTATTACCTGCACTGAATCTGCCAACTGGTAAATCGCTGCAATTATCAACAACTGTGTTGCGATGGCCAGCACCTGACTGTCATCGGTATAAAGTAGTGTAATAGGTTCTCTGAACACAACGGTAATTACACCGGTAATGGCGGCAAGAAGCAGCCCAAGGGCAATGCTGACATGGGTGGCAATTTTTGCGCCTTCGGTGTTTTCTTCTCCGAGTTTATGTCCGACACGGATACTTACTGCTGCGCCAATACTCATAGGAATCATAAATACCAGTGAAGAGAAGTTAATAGCTACCTGGTGCGCAGCTACAATAGTTGGTCCTAAAGGAGAGACCAGAAGTGCGACAACTGCGAATAGCGTAACTTCAAAAAAGATAGCAAAGGCAACGGGTACCCCAAGCTTTACCAGACGGATTTGCTCTTTCCAGACCAGTTTGTGCAGCTTGTCGAATAGGCCAACATGCTTAAGCCGGTTTGATCTGATGATGTAAAACAGCATAAACAGGAACATCAATGTGTAAACGATGGCAGTTGCAACACCACATCCTACACCGCCAAGAGCCGGAGCGCCAAATTTGCCGTAAACAAACATCCAGTTCAGCGGAATGTTAATAGCCAGCCCCAGAAAACCGATAAACATCGCCGGTTTGGTCAGGGCCATACCGTCGGCAAAGCTCCTTAGTGCCTGATATAAAAGGCTTCCCGGAACGGCCCAGAGCATGGCGTTCATATAGCCGGTGGTTTTTTCTGCCAGAAGAGGGTCCACATCCATCATGCCAACGATAAATTTGGTCTGAATAAGAATTGCCAAAGTTGGAATGACCAAAAGAGAGGCTAAAAAGATGCCCTGTTGTACTTCGTAGGCGATTTTGTCTGATTTGCCTGCGCCGTTTAGCTGAGCGATTACCGGTACCAGCGCCATCAGAAGGCCAATACCAAAGAGTATGGTTGGCATCCAGATACTCGATGCAACAGCGACAGCAGCCATGTCTGTGGCACTAACACCACCGGCCATAACGGTATCGACAAAGCCCATACCTGTCTGGGCGATAGAGGCGATAAGCACAGGTGTGGCGAGTTTGATTAATTCTGAAGCTTCTTTTTGATAGCGATGCACGAAAGTATCCAATTTAGAACTGAAGTTGATATAGTAATACCAATCTAATTACTGGTATTGGTATAAGAAAGCGCTTGTTGTTTGGAACAGGCGCATAATAAAAAAAAGTGAGCGATATCACCACAGAAACTTAGGAGAATTTTAAATGTTTACCGGAATTGTTCAGGGGATGGCCAGGGTTATTTCCATTGAGAAAAAGGAATCGTTTCAGACTCATGTAATTGAAATGGGCAATAGGTTATCTGAGGGGTTAAGCGTTGGTGCATCTGTCGCACATAATGGTTGCTGTCTCACTGTTACTAAGATCGATGGCAAAAAGATTAGCTTTGACCTGATGCAGGCAACATTGAAACATACCAACCTTGGTGAATTAGAAGTCGGGGATTGCGTTAATGTAGAACGTGCAGCCAGATTCGGAGATGAGATTGGCGGGCACAGTATGTCCGGACACATTACGCTTACGGCAGTTATCGATGAAGTGATATACACGCCAAATAACCGGACAGTATGGTTTAGTCTGCCGAAAGAGTATATGCGATATGTTCTGGCTAAAGGCTATATCGGGATAGACGGCTGTTCACTGACCATAGGTGAAGTAGAAGAGAAAAGGTTTAGCGTACACCTGATACCGGAAACCTTGCAGAGAACACTGTTTGGCCAGAGAAAAACGGGTGAGCGGGTGAATATTGAGTTTGATCCTCAAACCCAGGCTATTGTTGATACGGTTGAGAGGGTGCTCGCCTCCCGACAACTTAATCAGAGTTAAGTCATCTTTATATGGGGAGCAGTACTTGTTTAAAAGTACTGTTCGTCGTCAGCATCTACTACCAGGTTGATTTTGTCATACTGCTCATCAACCATCATATTTACATGAACTGCTTTGTAGCAAGCAGGGCATTCATCGTAGAATTCCTGATTTCCGTTTGACGCATCTATTGTCATGGCTATCTGAAAACCGCAATGCGGGCAGATAACGAATCTTTCTGTATAGTCTTTCATCTTGCTCTACCTTGAGGGGCATTCGGAATCGAAAAATTATCGCCCCTCTAAGGTAAAGATAGTCTCAATCAGTCACAAGCCGCAATGTATTAACTTATAAGTTTCTCAAGGTGCTGCTCTGCTTCTTCCAGGTAATGCCCGCCGAACAGGTTGCAGTGGTTCAGAATATGGTAGAAGTTGTAGATATCTTTACGTTGCTGATAGCCGAAATCGAGAGGTGAAACACTTTCGTATCCCTGATAAAACTCAGGATCAAAGCCGTCAAAAAGCTCTGTCATCGCGATATCGCACTCTCTGTCACCCCAGTAGCAGGCGGGGTCATAGCAGACGGGGCCAAAGGCAGTGTTTGCCACATTGCCGTGCCAGAGATCGCCGTGAATAAGCGAAGGTTTTGGATTATGGTGCGCAAGCATTTTATCAATGGATTTAACGATATGGCTGATATCACCAAAGCGAATCCCTTTTTCATCCAGCAGTTGCAGTTGCCAGCCAATTCTCTGCTCTGAGAAAAAGTGGCACCACTTTTTGGTCCAGGAGTTAGGTTGGATAGTTGCGCCTATATAGTTGTCCCGGTCAAAACCGTACTCTTTTTGCTCGCCCCACTGGTGCAAGTGGGCTAACTTAACTCCAAAGTCAAAACTGTGCTTGGAGTCTTCCAGGGGTTTGGTTGCCATATAGTTGAGGATAATAAATGCTTTGCCTTTTCCCTGACCGACAAGGACAAGTTCCGGCAGAGATACCGTGTTAGAAAGACGTAGTTCCTGAAGGCCTTCCGCTTCAGCTTCAAAGACAGGCAAAGACTCTTTGTCACCGACCTTAACAAAATACCTTTGGTCACCGTCACTTATCATGTAGCACTCGCTGATGTCTCCACCTTCAATTCTATTGCGCTCCCTAATCTGAAAAGTGAACATTAAAGTTTCTGAAAGTTGCTGTGAAATAGCGTGCCACATATCTAAGACTCTCCGGTTCTACGTCATATATGGTTAATTTTAGGACATATTTTCTAAAAATAGCCGACATACACTATATATTAGGATATAGATCTTGAAGTTGCTCAAAAACTGTAAAAATGTCCGTGTAATATTTGGCAGAAGCATATAGCGTGTTATTAAGCTCAAAGAGATTGATTGTTCATGTGGTAACAATCGCTTCAATGATTTAGTATTAGTTTTAACATGGTTTAAAAAGTCCGCAGCTGTTATTTGTGTGGCTCAAAATTTTGGAGAGTAAAGTGGTTGTAGATACAGATGGATATCTGGCTCTTATTGAGCATTTAACAATTAATCTGAATGTATTTACCTGTGGTGAAGGCGATACTGGTGATGAAACCATTGAAGATGTGGTTACGGACATGATCGCGACAAATATCATGGCACTGTTTCAGCAAAACCCTGAGCTTCATTCAAGTGTGCGTTTTAAACTTCTGAAGGAAGCGGATTCCGTAGTAGAGGATCTTGGTGAGGTTCTGGCCGGTGTCTGGCAGAAAAAAGCGACCAACGAGCAGATTATATTCCTGGATGAGTATATCGCTCTGGTTAAAAACCTGTTTGATACCGCAGTTGCTACCTACGATTAATCTACCCGGCGCATTTGCCAGAAAGCGGATGACCAGTACGGGTTATCCAGACGAGATATAATGACACCTTTTGATGTGGAAGCATGCATAAAGGTGTTATCCCCCAGATAGACCCCAACGTGATTTGATTTTTCGGATGTTTTGAAAAACACCAAATCACCCACCTGTGCATTTTTGTACGGAACTTCTACGCCCAGTTTGACTTGATGAGCCGTTGTTCTTGGCAGCAGCTTATTATTTGCGCTTAAAAATACCGACTGAACAAAGCTTGAACAGTCCACTCCTGATTTAGAGGTTCCACCGATTCGGTATGGTGTGCCTTCCCATTCTTTAAATACGCTCTGATATGCAGAGTTTTTATCGTTAAACTTAAATGTTTGAGCTGATTTTGAAATTGATTTAGAGGAAGGAGCAGAATTACTGGAATTTGTTGAGCAGCCGGTCACGACAAATATCGATGCAATAACAGACAGTGCAATCGTTTTTCTTTGATAATTGATGTGGTGCATAATATAACCCATTGAAACTACGTGGCGAATGGCTGTAATAAATATGTCACGCCGCTAAACTATCATCACGGCTGTTATTCTCGTTCGAGCTGTTTTGGATATTATCATGACTACTGTTAATAAGTCGCGTTTTTCGCTGTCTTTGATACAAACACTGGTTGCCATTTTTGTTGCAATAATCCTCTCTGTTATTGGCCTTGCCGTGGTTAGCAAGAAAGGTGTAGACAATATTGGTGTAGAATTTGAAACTCTGTCTGAACATGCATTGCCGCTGGCGATGGATAATGCAAAGTTAACTCAGAATGTGCTGCAAAAAGTGAAAGTCCTTAATCAGGGCCTGCAATCAAAATCCATTGACACGCTGAAAAGTACAGAAACTTCGATCCAGACATTAACGGAAGAGTCGGACAAAATCATCGCTGAGTTGTTTGCGATTGCAGATGACTTTGATCAGGCCATTTCCACAGAAGAAAAAGCGTTGCTGAATCAGAATATGGATCAGTTACAGAGGCTTTCTCGCTCTGTCATCCAGGCACAGTACAAATCCATTGAACTGAATGCAAAGATGGACGAAATGGTTCCGACGTTCAGATATGGTCTGAGTTCGATAGGGCCGGAAATGAGCCGTATTGCTTCTTTCCTAGTTCAGGACAATCCAGAAGCCTCAGATGCGGCGAACCGTTTTATCTCCCAATCCAGTGAGCTGGAAAGTACCTTCCTGGTTCTGCTTATGCAAAATGATCTGGACAAAGCAAAAGTACAGTACCGTGAAATGAAAAACCGAAAAGCAGGTATTGAGCTGGCTTTCGATGATTTTGCACAGTGGCATCCGGATGTAAATGAGTTCGCCAGTCTGATTGCACCTTATGAGATGGTTAAGGAAGGCTTTGCTGATACCGGAGTTCTTAAAGTGGTTCTTTCCCGCCTGGAGGTGATTGGGCAGCAGGAAGAATTGCTGCAACAAGCCACAGAAGCGGCAAACCAGACAATCGCAACCCTGAACTCGATTTCTGAAAAAGCGGAAAGCCTGATATCTGACAGCAGAGCTGTTGTAAATAAATCAATGGCTTCCATCATCATGACCGTTATTGCCTGCAGCCTGTTTTTAGGTGTGTTTGTTCTGATTTCCGGTATTTATCTGAACCACTGGATTAATAAGGGATTAAAGAGTATTACCAGACAGCTTAGCCGTCTGACGGAACATGATTTTTCCGGTCAGGTTAAAGTGAGAGGGCCTTATGAACTTCAGGTTATCGGGACTAAGCTAAATCAGGTTATCGATTCAACGAATTTGTCGCTGAAAACAGTGACCGAGAACTGTGAGACGCTGTACGCGACGGCGGGTGACAGTCACTTAGCAGCAGAGCAGACGGATAAGCTGCTTCTTGAGCAAAATGACTCACTGTCTGAGATGGTGACGGCAATCGAGCAGCTTCAGGCGTCTATCAATGAAATCTCTAAGGTAACGTCTGAGTCATACACTGAGTCTCAGTCTGCCACGGAGTATTCTGAAAAAGGCACTCAGGTACTGCAAGAAAACACACACCGCCTTGAGTCTCTGGATCGCACTCTGACAGTGAATGAAGGTGCGATGAACGAGCTGGATCACAAAGTATCCAGCATCAGCGAAATGGTTGATGTTATCAGTGGCATTGCAGAAAGCACGAATCTGCTGGCGCTGAATGCCGCAATTGAGGCTGCAAGGGCCGGTGAGCAGGGCCGTGGCTTTGCGGTTGTGGCTGATGAAGTTCGCAAACTGGCAAGCGGAACCAGCGAACAGACGGAGAAAATCCGTGAAATGATGGCTGAGCTGATTAAGGCGGCAGAAAGCTCCAAAGCCTCTGTAGAAGAAAGCCGTCAGGAAATGGCGAGCGCGATGAGCTCAAATCAGCAGGTTATGACATCATTTACCGATATCGAGCAGGCTGTTAACCATATTCGCCTTCGTGTCGAGCAGATATCTGTTGCGACAGAACAGCAGGAGAGAGCAACTGCGAACGTTCAGGAAAGTATTGCGCATATTAACCGGCAGGGTGAGCAGACCAAGCATCAGCTTGGCTCTATGATCAAGAGCTCAGAAAACGTGGCCAATATCGCAGGTGAGCAGCAGGCAATGCTGCATAAATATGAATTCTGATTGGTATTCAATACAGACAAGAAAGGGCTTTGAGGAGCCCTTTCTAACATTAAAAGATTCAGAATTCTTAACGAATTCTTGAGTCAGACTTCTTACGCTTAGTAAAGATATTCCACTCTTTGATAATATCCCTTTCATAACCAACAACAGTGGCCACTACTCGGCGGTTCATTGCGTGATCGATTGGGGTTTCACCTGCACGATCTGTTACGCCTTCACCGTAGCCGACAATTCTCACACGGTCTTCATCAATACCCATACCAAGAATTTTATCTCTGACTTCAGTTGCACGGCGAATGGAAAGATCCTGGTTGTATTCATCGGTACCGACAATACTGGTGTGTCCCTGTAGCTCGATAGAGGTTTCAGGGTATTTCTCCAAAAACTCAACCATGCTGCTAAGCTCGTTCAGGAAAGCCGGGTTGATATTGGCAGAATCGTGTTCAAACAATACTTTCAGGTCCCAGTCTTCCAGGTTGTCTACGTACGCTTCACATCCATCGTTGTCGATTTGTGCTTCAAATGGCGTACCAGGACAGATATCTCGGGCGTTAATTACACCGTCTTTATCATCGTCCATCAGATCCGCTATCTGATTCGCTACAGGTGTGGCCCTGTAATCATATTCATCATCGTCAGCTGCAAGCAGGTTAAATGAAGTAACTGCTACGAGGACTGACATAGTGTAAGGTAGTAATTTCATAGCCGCTCCTTAATATTCAACCGGTTGGTTCCATTCATCAGGTACATCAACCAGAAGTGATTCCAGCAGTATGCCTGTTGAATTGAGTACGCGGTACTTAGCAAGCTGTTCTTCATAGTGCGCATCAAGGTAATCCTGACGAGCTTCAAACAGTTCGTTTTCCATATTAAGAAGATCCAGCAGGGTACGCTGGCCTATCAGATACTGCTTCTCATAAGCGTCTACGGTTTCAGATGCTGTATCTACCTGATCGGCTAAGAACTCTTTTTGCTGAAGGGTCAGATCAAGCGCACTCCAGGCAAGCCTTAAGCTTTCCTCTACATTTCTGTAAGCGCTGTCTCTTAAGTCTTTTGACTTGTTCAGCATATAGGACATTTCTTCTTTCTGAGCTATGTCTGAACCACCGTTATACAGGTTATAGCTCATACGTAGCATAACGGTTGCTTCATCACTACTACCTTCTATGCCATCAACATCATCGTACCAGGTCTGCTTGGCTTCGATGGAGAAGGTTGGATAGAAGGGACCTTTAGACTGTTTATACTGGAATCGGGCTGCATCGACATCTGCCATCGAAATCCTGATAACAGGATGCTTTTCGTTAGCCAGGTTAATGGCCTCTTCCAGTGTCAGAGGGATTGCCTTTGCATCGGCCTGAGGGAAGATAAGCCCTTGCGGAGCCTGTCCAACAATATTTTTAAACTGGGTATGAGCATCATAAATATTGTTCTGGGCAGCCAAAAGGTTGCCGTGAGCTCTGGCAAGGCGGGTTTCGATTTGAGTTAAGTCTGCTGTAGAACCAACACCGGAGTCGGCGCGGCGTTTGATGTTCTTGTAGATACTCTTGTGCACGGCAAGGTTACTCTCAGAAAGAGCAAGTACTTCGTGCGCTTTTACTGCATCCAGATAGACCTCTGCAACTTTCAGTGATTTATCTGAAGCATCTGCAAGTAGCTGAAGTCTGACAGATTCAGCATCAGCAGCAGTTCTGTCCATATTGTGCCAGGTTGAGCCACCATCCCATAGTAGCTGAGTAAGGCTAATTGTCGCTTCTTTTCTTGTTAAGTCAGTATCGTTTCCTTGTGCTGGATTAATACCTTCGTAACCAATTCCCGCATCTAAATCAATAGATGGCCTGTAAGCCCCTTTTGAGCCGTTATTTACTTCAACGTAGCTAACGTATTCGTTGTAGGCGGCTTTGAGTTCGGGGTTGGTTGCGAGCGTTATTGCGATTGCTTGCTCAAGTGTTTGTCCGTGAATAGGACTACTCAACGCGATCAAACAGGCAAGTGTAGTTAGTTGAGTCCGTTTCAAACTAATTTCTCCTAGTGGGTATATACGCGCGACTACTTTTGACGGACTTCAGGCTGCAGAGCCTTTATCAAAAGTAAGATTAATAACAAACTGATAACTTCCAATTAGAGTCTAGGAGGCAATATTTAATTTATCAAAGCGTTATAAGAAGATTTCTAAACTTGTTTTAATTTTGATACTTAGCTTGTCCAAGATCATATTTTGACCACTAAGATAAAACAGTAAAAAAAGAGAGGCTAAATCCAACAAAATAATTAGAGTAATTACTTGATAATGAGCGCGCCTAATGCATTGAATTTAAATGTAAATATATTTGCTCGGAGCTTTTTGACAAATAATGAACTTTGTACGTAAATTATAAGTGAGACAGTAGCAAGTTTTGCATTCATGATATTTGCAGAATGAGCAGTACTTCTTTTATATGTAAAGGATGTTTGGGTATGGACGTCTTACAAAATAAAGATGATTTTTATGCTGGCGATATCTTAACTGGCGGTGAAGGGCCTGAAGTTTTTATCTGGAGCAATGAAGACCTTGATGGTTCGGTGAATACCATTTCCGATTTTACTATTGCTTCAGGATCTGAAGACGATCCGGATTATGTTGAGGGTGATGTATTAGATTTTTCTGATTTGCTTACCGATATGTCTGAGGAAGAGATAGGGGACTATCTGAAAACATTGCCACTTTATGAAAATGATGATGGCACAGGCTTAGAGCTGGTTCTGAGTCATGGTGATGATAGTGTCACTATCGTTTTTGAAGGGTATACGGCCGATAATTCAGGAGACTTACTCAACTATATTGTTCAGCAAAATAGCATCATAGTGGACTAACTTATCTGTACCAAAATTTGTGTAAGGACCCAAAAGGACTCGGTTGAGTCCTTTTTTTCGTCTCATAACTAAGAAACTTCATTAACTTAGTAAATATTGTTTCTTTTGTATAAACGCAAATTCGAATTTAACAATTGGCTATGTTTTCGGTTTTATTATCTGCTCTTCAGGTTGGGGAATGAGTAACTTTATGAAAAACGGACTAAATAAATTATCTGTTCTTTTTTGTTTATAATTGATTATTTTATTAGTGCTTACTGATAGAGTAAATAGTCTAAAATTGACCCTTTAACGCATTGAAATAAAACAACAATATCCGACGTGGTGATCTTTTGACGAACATTGAACTATCTACCTTACTTACTAATGAAACAGTAGATAGTTTTGCGACATATTGGTCGGAGAGCTAGTCACACATCTATTTGGACGCAAAGGATGGATGTTATGAGTGCCTTACAAAATAGTTCTGCGGGAACGAATAAGTTCATCGCAATAAACGCCGACGGAAAAATGATATTCGTTGACAATCCTAATGATCTGCAACCGGGAGAAATTATCATCTCAAGTGGTGAGCGTCCGGTTTCTGTAGATTTAAATGATATAACAGGTGTTCAGCAAGGAGATGAAAGCCTTTCTCAAATTAGTGATGATGATCTGGCAGCGCTTTTCGCACAGTTAGAGGGTGGAGTTGATCCTACCGCTTTAGAAGGCGAAGAGTTTGCACCGGCAGCCGGTGGTGAGCAAGGTTCTGCTTTGACCGACTCCGCTACCGTGCAACGTACTGGCGCCTCTTCACTCGCTTCAACCGCTTTTGATACCAGTGGTATCGGAGCTTCAGAACTTTCCAGAACGCAAGATGTCGATTTTAACAGAGAAGAAGCAACCGCATTTGTTACTTCTGTTAGCCAGGCTGTTGACGTTAATGGTGATGTTGTTAATGAAGGCGATACAGCCGTCTTTACTGTTACGCTAAGCAATCCACTGGATGTTGCCGCTCAGTACGCATGGTCGCTGGATGAAGGGACAGCAGAGCTGGGACCTGACTATGACTATACCGATGAGCTAACCTTTAGCAATGGTGTCACTCTGGTCAGTTCACCTGATTTTTCACCTCTTGGTGAAGGAAGCATCGGCGGGGTTTTAAATGTGCCGGCCGGAGTAACTTCGTTTACTGTATCTGTTCCTACTTTGACAGATGAAATCTATGAACAGTCCGAGAACTTCACCTTAACTGTGGGTGGAGAGACAGGTACTGCGACAATCCTCGATGAAAATGGACCTCCAATTATTATTCGTGTGGAACCGGATTTGCAAACCGAGGGCGGTTATGTCCCTGAGGGTGAAAAGCTCGACTTTACTATTGAGCTAAGCCACCCAAGTACTACTGATATGGTTTATGACTGGTCGCTGAATGATATTGAAGCGGTTCTGGGAGACGACTACGAAAACTCAATTGTATTTGATAGCGGCGTAACTTTTACCTATGACAGCGAATCAGGTGGTCAGCTGACAGTGCCTGCCGGTGTTACAGAGTTCAGAGCGACGGTTACAACCATTGACGATACTATAGACGAGCCTCTTATTGAAAGGTTTGAACTGGAAGTTGGTGGTGTTGCCGGTACCGGTAATATTATCGATGATGATGAGCCTACTGTGGTGACTGTTGAGCCTGTTGTTGGCGGAGATACCGTTGTTGAGGGACAGGAAGCAGTATTTGCGGTAACTCTGAGCAACCAAACTTACGAAGGACATTACTTCAGTTGGATGCTAGGGGATGGTGATGATTCCGCGGATAAAGGTGATGATTATCAGAACAGCATCAATGTGAACCTACCGGGTAACCACCCAGACATGTTTGTTTCAGGTAATTATATCTATGTTCCCCCTGGTGTGACCTCCTTTAATGTTGGGGTAATGACAGAAGATGACTCAGAGGATGAACCTGTCGAAAGCTTCACTCTTAAAGTTGATGATGCTTCTGGCGTTGCAAACATTCTTGATAACGATGATCCAACGGTAATCAGAGTAGATCCTACTCCTGATTTAGAAGGTAATCGTGTGCCGGAAGGCGACCCTGCTATATTTGAAATCACATTGAGTAACGAGACTTTCGATGAGGTCAGGTTTAGCTGGGAGCTGGGCAACTTTGGTGATTTCCCTGAATCTGATGGGGCAGAGCCTGGTGTCGACTACGATACCCTGGCTGCAAACATTACATTTAGTAATGGTGTTACTTTAGAAAATGGTGAGTTAGTTGTACCTGCTGGTGTTGAGTCTTTCACCGCTTCGATTCCAACATTCCATGACTGGGAATGGGAAGTTGAAGAGAACTTTACACTCACTGTTGGTGGTGTTGAAGGTGAAGCCGTTATCGTAGACCACGACTGTCATAACGATATTCTTATCGGTGATGGTGGCGGTGAAGCGAACAATTACAACCTGGCACTTATCGTAGACGTATCAGGAAGTATGAGCTCCAATTTAGGAGGTATGAGCCGGTTAGCACATGTTAACGCTGAGCTGACACAAATGCTCACTTCACTAAGCAATTACAATGGTATTATCAATGTTACATTAATTGCCTTTGCCAGCACAGTGACAGCGCAAATCGAAGGTACACCTGCAGAAATACTGGCACAGCTAGATACAGTATTGCAGATACCAAGCAGTGGCCGGGCAACCAACTATGAAGCGGCATTTGAAGCTGCAAATGATTGGTATAACCCACCTTCAGGTGAAACCACTAGCGCAGTCGACGGGTACATCAATACTGCACTGTTCCTGACCGACGGTCAGCCAACGGTTCATAATGACAATACCAGCGGAAGTGGTGGCACAACCAACGTAGCGGATGTTACGGAAGCACTGAATGAGTTCAATACGCTGACTGATTTTGGTGTAGATGTTCATGCCATTTCAATCAGAAACTCACAGACCAATGTGATTGATTTCTTCGATAACACTGAACGTGGGGACGATGCTATTACGGTAACTGTTGAAGGTGGTGGTCAGGTAGAAGCTGTTCCGGGTGAGGCGGTGGATGTTCAATCCGTTGATGATCTGTCAGAAGCTATTAGTAACTTCTCACTGTTCCCTGTTGATGGCGATACCTTAGATGGTGATTTAGGTTATGACATTATTTTCGGTGATGTAATTTATGCCGAAAATCTGAATTGGCCTGGTGATTCATTTGAAGCGCACAGGTATGAGGATGGTATTACTCAGATTAAAGAGTTTATCAAACTGGATACAGGAACTACAGGTGAGCCAACAGAGCAGGAAGTGTATGACTTTGTAAGAGCAAATCATGAGTTGCTGCATAGCCCAACCGATCCAAATGAAACTCAGATTGGAGAAGGCGATCTGCTCACTGGTAGTGAACAGGGCGATATTATCTATGGCCAGGGCGGTGATGATGAACTGAACGGCGAAGAAGGTGACGACCTTCTGATCGGTGGACAGGGTTCGGATGTAATGAGCGGTGGCGAAGGTGCTGATGTATTCAAATGGTACAGCAGCGACCTTGATGGTTCTACCGACGTTATCAAAGACTTCAGCATTGCTGATGGCGATAAGATCGATATTAGCGATCTGCTTGATGCTAATCCTGGTACAGATTTGGATGACTATGTTCATTCCGGCGCACTATCAGAATTTGTTGACAGTGGCACAGGTATGACCAACTCACAACTTGTTCTGAGCGAACCGGGCGGATCCAGTGTGACTATTATATTTGAGGATACAACGTTAGCTGATCTGGAAGTATACCTTCAGACAAACGGGGTGATTACGGATTAGTAACAACAGAGATTCCTATATATCTTGATATATCCAACAGACTTGTAAGGCAAACCAAAGGGCTCGACGGGGCCCTTTTTTTGTGGGTAGAGTTCAGGGTGCTTTACAGGCTACATATAAATGAGCCTGTTTCATAAGTAAGGCGCAGATAAATTGCTGTGGATGGCTCAACCGAGCCCTTTCCTATCTAAAAACAATTACAAAACCTTACAAGCAAACCCTTTCAAATAAAACCCTTCCGGATAAGCACTATCAACCGGATGGTCAGCCGCCTGCTCAAATCTTTCAACAAACTTAACGCTTCTACCCGCATCAACCGCTGCATCAGCCAGGATTTTCTGGAAAAGCTCCTGATCCATAAGACCAGAGCAAGAGTAAGTGAGCAGTGTTCCGCCCGGTTTAAGAATCTGCATTGCCAGCATATTAATATCTTTATACCCGCGACATGCGCCATTTAACTGCGCCTTAGATTCAGCAAATTTTGGCGGGTCCATAATCACTACATCAAATTTAGTGCCCTGATCACGGTATTCGCGAAGCAGCTTAAATACATCGGCGTTCAGGAATACGGCGCGTTTTTTCGAGATGTCGAACTCGTTTAGTTCTGCGTTAAATTTGGCGGTATCCAGGGCAGGCTGAGAGACATCTGCGTTAATCACTCGCTTGGCGTCACCTTTCAGCGCATACAAACCAAAACCACCGGTGTACGAGAAGCAGTTCAGTACTTCTTTATCTTTAACGTACTTCACTGCCTGCTGGCGGCTGTCACGCTGATCAAGGTAGAAGCCGGTTTTGTGGCCGTTTTTAATATCAACGGAGATTTTGACGCCGTTCTCTTCGATTACAACGGATTTTGGCGGCTCTTCGCCATGTAAAACGCCTACGGTTTCTTTCAGTCCTTCTTTTTTACGTACCGATACATCAGAGCGCTCGTAGATATTACAATCCGGGAAGCATTCGATAAGCGCTTCTACAAGAACGGATTTCTGGTATTCGGCACCGGCGCTTAGCAGCTGGCAGACAAGAAAGTTTTGATATTTGTCTATGGTAATACCCGGCAGGCCGTCAGATTCTGCTGCGATTAGGCGGTAACCTGTCAGGCCGTCTCGTTCAATACAGTCATCACGAAGCAGTTGAGCCTGCTGGATGCGTTTAACAAAGAAGTCCTTGTTGATGTCTTGTTTCTCAAATGACCAGACGCGGGCACGGATCTGTGAGCTTGGAGAGTATGCCGCCTTTGCCAGCCACTGGCCGTTGTTTGCGTATACGTCTACCGTTTTACCACTTTCTGGCTGGCCTTCCACTCTTTCAATACCACGGGAGAAAATCCACGGGTGTCTGCGTTTAAGTGATTTTTCACGTCCTTTGGTGAGAAAGATAGAAGCTGTCATATGAGGTTCCGGTTTATTAAATGGGGCGGTATTGTCGGTGATGAAGCAGGGAAAATCAATTCTCTTTTGATTCGTCACACTTTCCTGACGCCATCTTAGGCTAAGATTATGAATAAATACAAAAAGGGACAGGTGTTAGGCTATGACCAAAATAAGTTATAAATTCACTGTAACGGGAATGGTGCAGGGGGTTGGTTTCCGCTATCACACCTGCCATGAGGGACTAAAGCGCGGGCTGACCGGTTATGCCAGAAATCTGGATAACGGTGATGTGGAGGTTGTGGCCTGTGGCAGCGAAGATCAGTTAGAAGATTTTATCCAGTGGCTGAAAGTAGGGCCAAGATCGGCACATGTATCAAAGCTAATCTGGGATGAGGTTGAGTTTAAGGCGTATAAGGGGTTCAATATAATGTATTGAATTACAACCATTTTCTCGTTCCCATGCTTATATGGACTCCCGGGTGTTGTCAAAAAGTTTATTAGAACAGAGGTCAGATGCTTGCTTATATACGGGCTCTAACTGAGGAGCTACCTCGGCCTCTTCGATGTATTCGCACCTTCATGACTTTATCTCCCGCACGGTAGTTTCTACCTGAGCATGGGCCAGTCTCTTGAAGGTTGGTCTTACCTGTTTGTTCTTACGTTCTTTTTGACTAACCTGGTATTAAGCCACAAGTGGTTGTGGCTTATATTCCTCATCACTTTTTATCATGGCAAGAGCCGTTCTCACCGTTTTATTTGCCAAAGCAATAGCTGCAACTTTTTTGCCTCGCCTTGTGGTCAGATCTTTAAGCCATTGCTCTTTTCCTGTCCGGGCTTCTCGTTTTTCCAGTTTACACACAACTGTTAAGGCTCCTCGAAAGAGTGCACTACGCAACATGTTGTGACCACACTTTTTAGCGATAGAACCTATTTTCTGTTTACCACCACTACTGTGTTGAACGGGTGTTAACCCCAGACAAGCTGAAGCTTCTCTACCCTTACTAAAATGCTCTGCCTGGCCTAACGCTACTTTTAATAAAACTGAGCATACTGGGCCAACCCCCTCCAGAGCTTGTAACCGCCTGCACACTTTATCTTGCGCTATTGACTGCTGTAGTTGTTGTGTAAAAGCTTCTACTTGCTCTATCAAATTTATAAACTGCTCATACATCTGACTCAGGCAAGCTCTAAACTGGCCGGTTAATCCGTTATCAGCGTCCTCAAGAACATAAGGAATGGCTTCTCTCAATGCTTTATCACCTTTAGTGATCGGAATGCCAAACTCCAGTAAATAGGAACGCAGTTGATTACTTATACTTACCTTCTGCCTAACCAGTAGATCTCGCATATGAACGATGGATTGCTGACACTGCTCTTCAACGGTTGGTATGCGACAGGATTTTATTTGAGATTGCGTAGCTGCGATAGCAATGGCAATAGCGTCATTGGCATCGGTTTTTTGGCCCTGCCTGAATGCAGCTGCCCGACGTGGGGCAATAGCCTTCACTTCATGCCCTTGCTCTTTAGCATATCGAGCCCAATAGTTGGTTGTACTGCATGACTCCATTGCTACCAGTGTTGCTTTTTCCCTGGCTAAAAATTCCAGCAGTTTCTTACGGCTCATTTCTCGATTAAAAATAATCTTGCCATCGAAATTCATCTTACAGACCTGAAAAACACTCTTTGCAAGGTCAATAGCAATAACGGTAGAATATTTCATGTATGGACTCCTTTTGTAAAAGTTTGGTCGCTTATTACGCTACTCCTGAGGGAGCCGGGAGTCCATACATCTCCTGCGTGGGAATGCATACCAGAGTTGAAACTATGCGCTTAACTAACAGCAAACACGTGAAGTGATTCGGACAGAGAACGCGATATCATCGGTGGCACCTTTAGCCGGGATATGCAATGGCATGGACTCCCTCACCTTCGTCGAAAATATCGGCTAAGGTAAGAGTGTCAACTAAAAAGGAGCCCATGCCATGAACAAGAATATCACTATTTCTATCGACCTTGCTAAGACTGTTATTCAAGTTGCGATAATTAATAAGCACGGAAAGCTTTCATCTAATCAAAAAGTATCTCAATCAAAGTTAATTTCAATGGTGGCTAAGCACCCCAAAGCTGTTATTTGTATGGAAGCTTGTGCAACGGCTCATTATTGGGGTCGAAAGTTCCAGCAGGCAGGACATCAAGTCTTACTCGTGCCTGCTCAGATCGCCGCTAAGTATCGCTCGGGAAATAAAAATGATCCCAATGATGCTTTGGCTATTTATGAAGCCAGTCAGCGGACAGATATTCATTTCGTTCCGGTTAAAACTGTTGAACAGCAAGATCTTGCCTGCTTACTAAGACTGCGGGAAGGTTATATTAAGCAACGAACACAGCTTGCTAACCGTATCCGGGGGCTTGCGATGGAATATGGCATCAAATTTCCCATAGGAATCAATTCGCTCAGAAAACAGCTACCGTTTGAGTTGGAAAATGCTGAAAATGAATTAACCCATGCTGCTCGGTTTATTCTAAATAATCTTAAAGAACAGTTGCTCGCGCTTGATACCCAAATTGATGATGCCACTCAAGCTCTTACCAATCAGGCAAAACAAAATGAAGATTGTAAGCTTTTAGCCTCGTTACCGGGTATTTCATGGATTTCAGGCAGTGCTTTGTATGCCAGGTTAGGAAATGCATCGGCTTATAAGTGTGGTAGGGATGCAAGCGCAAGCATTGGATTAGTGCCTGCTCATACAGGAAGTGGAGGTAGAAATATCAACCTTGGCATTACTAAGCGAGGAGATCGTTATCTCAGAGCTCTTGTCGTTCATGGTGCCCGAGCTGTAGTTAGTCATGTCAAAGATAAAACTGATCCACTTAGTCAGTGGATACGCTCTCTGTTAGAGAGAAACCATGTGAATAAAGTCGTTATTGCTCTAGCGAATAAGATAGTCAGGATGGCGTGTGCCATATTGAAATCAAAACAGCCTTACCAGCTTAAGTTAGCTTAACTGAAATAAGGTAAAGCTGAATTTGGAGCAAACGACAAACCAGCGTAATAGCAAGTAATTAAGATAAAGTGTTAGCACAGCACACAAGGCAAACTCTGTGTGGGAATGAGGCAATAAATGCCTGGACTGCGATTAGAAGCCTTGTTAGTGGATTTAGCCATAAAGGTTCGGGGTAGCGCCCCATGATGAAACCGAATATACGTGCACTTGCATAAACTCTTATTATCTTAAACCACTTGTGTTACAGGGGGAGTCCATATACATTCCCACGCCGGAGCATGGGAACGAGCGAAAACCTTGACTTATTTAGTCAGAACGTCATGCTTTTCCTGCCACCCTGACTCTTATACACAAATATTAAAGTGACCAGAGAACGGTTCTCCCCCTTGAGTGAAAAAGCCTAACTGGTTGATAAAGCTAATAGAAGGGGGAGTTAGAGGGGGTTGGTTATGCCGTGCATGATTAAACCACCAAAACTTAAGCTCATAAGAAACAACCCCTCCCAGCCTCCCCTTCGATGTTACTTCTTCGAAAATCCAGCCTTTCGAGGCTAAGGGGAGGAGCATTCTTTGGCTCCTTAAACTTGTGTATAAGAGTCAGCCTGCCGCCTATAAACACTTAGCCGGCTTAGGTAACCCAGCCAGTTTAGTTGCCTGCTTAGCCGGCCCCTTCTTAAACAGCTTAAACAGATATTTACTGTTGCCTTTTTCCGGCCCGTGTTCTTTTTCTACCGCTTTGACCAGCATACGTACAGCAGGGGAGGTATTAAACTCTTTATAGAAATTTCGGACAAAGTGGATAATCTCCAGGTGTTCGTCTGTCAGCTCAATGCCTTCTTCCTGAGCCAGGATTTGGATCATGCCTTCTTCCCACTCTTCAAAATTAAGCAGGTAGCCTTCGTTATCTGTTTCTATCTGTTTTCCGTTGTATTCGAACATAGTGATAATTTAATTAGAAATTTTGCCAAGAATAACGCTTTTAACAGCGACAAAAAAGCCCGGATTTGAATCCGGGCTTTGAAAAGTATTAGTGACAGACTTTATTAGTCGTCGTTCATTACGCCAAGAATGCTTAGCAGGCTGATGAACAGGTTGTAGATAGATACATACAGCGTGATAGTTGCTGAGATGTAGTTTGTTTCACCGCCACGAACGATTGCCTGAGTTGTCAGCAGAATTGCACCTGTTGAGAACAGGATAAACATGCCGCTCATTGCAAGGTAAAGCGCAGGCATCTGCAGGAAGATGTTTGCAATCATACCTACAAGGATAACCACGAAGCCAGCCATCATCATACCGTTAAGGAATGAAAGGTCACGCTTAGTTGTTAGCGCGTATGCTGAAGCGCCCATAAACGCAAGGGCTGTACCGCCAAGAGCGGTTACTACAACATCGCCCATACCTGCGCCAATGTATGCGTTCAGGATTGGACCAATTGTGTAGCCAAGGAAACCGGTAAACAGGAATGTAAACACCAGACCCAGGCTGCTGTTGCGGTTTTTCTCAACCAGGAACAGAAGGCCGTAGAAGCCAACCAACATCATGATTAGGCCAGGACGTGGCAGGTTCATTGCCATTGAGAAGCCAGCTACGATTGCTGACCAGATCAATGTCATGGAAAGAAGGAAATACGTATTACGTAATACTTTGTTCGTTTGCAACACGCTTTCTTGTGTAGAAGTGCGCGATACCATTGGACTGTTCATAATCTTCCTCAAAAGATAACTGACTTATTTAATTACTTAGTTTACTTATGTGGGCGAAAGTTTCAAATTTCAACCCAATATAGCAAAGGCGGCAATGCCGCCTTTAGAACTGATTGTTATATAAAAATCTTAATGACTCAAGATCTGGCTTAAGAAGTTTTGAGTTCGATCAGATTGTGGGTTTTCGAAGAAGTTGATTGGGTCGTTTTCTTCGATGATTTCACCGGCATCCATAAAGATCACTCTGTCGGCCACCTCTTTAGCAAAGCCCATTTCGTGGGTTACACAAAGCATGGTCATACCTTCGTTGGCAAGCTCTACCATTACATCCAGTACTTCACGAACCATTTCCGGGTCAAGCGCGGATGTTGGCTCGTCAAATAGCATGATGTTCGGGTTCATGCACAGTGAGCGGGCGATAGCCACACGCTGTTGCTGACCACCGGATAACTGGCCTGGGTATTTTTCAGCCTGATGCGGGATCTTTACCCGTTCCAGGAACTTCATTGCCAGCTCTTCAGCTTCTTCTTTCGGCATCTTCTTCACCCAGATTGGTGCCAGAGTACAGTTCTCCAGTACAGTCAGGTGAGGGAAGAGATTAAAGTGCTGGAAACACATACCCACGTCTTTACGGATTGTCTCTATGTCTTTCAGGTCATCCGTCAGCTCATGACCGTTAACCAGAATATGGCCGCGCTGGTGCTCTTCAAGGCGGTTAATACAGCGAATCATGGTTGATTTACCTGAGCCGGAAGGGCCACAGATAACGATCTTTTCGCCTTTTTTCACCTTTAGGTTGATGTCTTTTAACACGTGGAACTCACCGTACCACTTGTTCATATCTTTGATTTTGATTACGTGTTCTAGTTGCTGCGTCATAATATGTCCTTAAATCTTCTATTAACGTTTGTGGCCGGTGTGAAGTTTGTTTTCCAGATAGATCGAGTATCTCGACATACCAAAGCAGAAAACCCAGAACACTAACGCGACAAATACATAACTTTCGATTGCAAAGCCTAACCACTTAGGATCGTTGTTTGCTGCCTGTCCGATACCCAGTACATCAAACATACCGATGATCAGAACCAGACTTGTGTCTTTAAACAGGCCAATAAAGGTGTTTACGATGGATGGAATCGTGATCTTCAGAGCCTGAGGTAAAATAATTAAGCGAATCTTCTGCCAGTAGCCAAGGCCAAGCGCATCAGCCGCTTCGTACTGGCCCTTAGGAATCGCCTGAAGGCCGCCACGAACCACTTCTGCCATATAAGCTGCACTGAACATAACCACACCGATAAGAGCACGAAGCAGCTTGTCTGTTTCCGAGCCGCCGGCCAGAAACAGCGGTAGCATTACCGATGCCATAAAGAGTACGGTAATCAGCGGTACGCCACGCCATACTTCGATATAGATAGTGGAAATGCTGCGGATAATCGGCATTTCTGAGCGGCGACTCAGCGCAAGTGCAATACCGATTGGCAGTGATACAACGATGCCCACAATAGCGATAATCAGCGTAACCAGCAGGCCGCCCCATTTATGCGTCTCAACCACTTCCAGTCCAAAGAAGCCACCGTACAGAAGGGCTGCGATAATGAATGGGTAGATGTTCAGGAAGAACAGAGCAATCCATTTACGCTGTGGTGTTTTCTCGTACACCAGTGCGGCAACAAAAATAGCCAGAGTGGCAAAGAACAGCTGAGGTCGCCATAGCTGCGCCTCCGGGTAGAAGCCGTACATAAACTGGGTCCAGCGTGTGCTGATAAATACCCAGCATGCGCCTTCACGGGTACAGGCATCACGGGTTGTTCCCACCCAGTCTGCATTTAAAATTGCCCAGTCAAACAGCGCCGATACAATTGAGAATGCGAAATAGCCCAGAACAAATGTCAGTGCCGTGTTTAGCGGGCTGTTAAACAGGTTTTTACGAAGCCATCCCGGTATACCCACAGTATTTGCCGGTGGCGGAAGGTCTTCCTGAAATTGATGTACTCTCATCTTATCTCTCCACCAATGCTACTTTACGGTTATAGATGTTCATCAAAAATGAAGTCACAAGACTCAGAGTCAGATAAACGCCCATGGTCATGGCAATAATTTCGATTGCCTGTCCTGTCTGGTTCAGTGTTGTTCCTGCAAATACAGAAACCAGATCCGGATAGCCGATGGCCATCGCCAGAGAGGAGTTTTTAGTCAGGTTCAGAAACTGACTGGTTAATGGTGGAATAATGATTCTCATCGCCTGAGGGATCACAATCAGGCTAAGGGTTTTTGTCTTTGGCAGGCCAAGAGACATAGCCGCTTCTGTCTGGCCGTGGTTTACAGCATTGATGCCTGAACGCACGATCTCGGCAATAAAAGATGCCGTATAAATGCTAAGAGCAAGCAGCAGAGCACCAAGCTCAGGGATAATGCTGACACCACCTCTGAAGTTAAATCCTTTCAGAACAGGGTAGTCACCAGAGATAGGTGAGCCTGCCAGAAGGTAAACTATCGCGGGAAGCAGAACAATCAGCCCAAGCCCGACTTTCAGCATCGAAGTCTGCTGCCCGGTCTCTTTTTGTCGCATCTTCGCAATGAAGCCGATAATGACAGTAAATATGATGCCGATCAGAAAAGTGCCGATAACAATATCACTGCCTTGCTCAAATACAGGAGCAGGGAAGTACAGACCGCGAACATTTAGAAATATTGCCTCACCAAGGCTGATACTCTGTCTTGCCGATGGCAGAGCCTGCAGCACGGCGAAATACCAGAAGAAGATCTGAAGCAGCAGAGGGATATTTCGAAATGTCTCGATATAGACTGCAGCCAGACGGCTAACCAGCCAGTTTGAAGAGAGTCTTGCCACACCGACGGTAAAGCCGATAATAGTGGCAAAAATAATACCTAAAAATGAAACCAGAACGGTATTAAGAAGACCAACCACAAAGGTATGGCCATATGAGAAGGTTTCATCGTATTCGATCAACGTCAGGCCAATCCCAAAGCCCGCTTCCTGTGACAGGAAGTCAAAACCCGTTGCGATACCACGGGCATCCAGGTTACTCAGGGTATTGTTGATAATGTTATAAAAGAAATAAACCAGAGCAAGAATCGCGATAGCCTGAAAGGCGATAGCACGAAAAGTGGGATTATAAAGAAGGTTTGCGCTTTTGGACGCTTTGTCTTCGATGGCCTTTTTGGCTGTTTCGGCGTCCCCATCTGGTGTTAATCTTGTTGTAAGTTCCATACAGCTATGACCTCAAAATCCATAAAAAAAGGGCGGCATCTACCGCCCTTACATTTAACTTATTCAGTTATGAATTAACGGATTGGTGGAGCGTACATAAAGCCGCCTTTGCTCCATAGCGCGTTCACGCCGCGAGCGATTTTAAGTGGAGAGCCTTCACCCACCTGAGCTTCAAATACTTCGCCGTAGTTACCAACCTGCTTAACAATCTGGTAGCCCCAGTCGTCGCGGATACCCAGGCCTTTACCTTTAGGGCCGTCTACACCAAGAATACGCTTAACGTTTGGATCTTTAGATTTAAGCATCTGGTCAGCGTTTGCCTGAGTGATGCCGTACTCTTCTGCGTTTATCATTGCAGATAGTGTCCACTTCGCGATGTTGAACCACTGGTCATCACCCTGACGCACAACCGGGCCAAGAGGCTCTTTAGAGATAATTTCCGGCAGAACCATTGCTGAATCCGGGTTTGTCAGTGTTATGCGCAGGCCGTAAAGACCAGACTGGTCAGTACTTAGTACGTCACAACGGTCAGCGTCGAAGCCTGAAGAAGTCTGTGCTGCTGTGTCAAATACAACCGGCTTGTAAGACATGCCGTTTTCACGGAAGTAGTCAGCAAGGTTTAGCTCTGTTGTGGTACCAGACTGAACACATACCGATGCACCATCCAGTTCTTTAGCGCTGCTAATACCAAGATCTTTCTTCACCATAAAGCCCTGGCCATCGTAGTAAGTTACACCTACGAAGTTCAGACCCAGTGAAGTATCACGGTGCAGAGTCCAGGTTGTGTTACGAGAAAGAACATCAATCTCACCTGACTGAAGTGCAGTAAAGCGCTCTTTTGCTGTCAGCGGAACGTATTTAACTTTAGTCTTATCACCTAAAACTGCAGAAGCCAGAGCCTGACAGTAAGCAACGTCGATACCTTCCCATTCACCTTTTTCATTTGGAATAGAGAAACCAGCAAGAGAAGTACTCACACCACAAGTTAGCATGCCTTCTTTCATTACTTTATCCAGTGTGCCTTCTGCTGCCGATGCCGTGTTAGACATCAGAGCAGTTGATGCTGCTACAGCTGCAGCAATAATAGTCAGTTTATTCGCCATTTGTATCCTTCCTGTAGTATCCACTTTGAACCAGGTAACACCTGATACATGTTTGTAATCTGTTGTGTTTTGCAGAGCCTTGATAAGTGCTAAAGTCATTTATAAAGGCTTATAATATTTATCTGTACGGTGTTTTGATTTCGTAAAATGTCGTTAAAATCATTGAACATGCAGTGAAATCATCAGAACCGAACGATTACTAGGATGGCGAATACTGGCTCCCGTGTAAATAGTGCAAAATCGCACCACCTTGGTGATTTAGAGCATAAAGTAGGTCGGAAAAGAATTAGTCATTATTTAGTCCTGATTTGGTGGTGCAAAACAAAATATCACACAGATGCGGTATTTAAATTTGATAGTAAAAAATTGAAGCCTGGTCATTCTCGCCACTTAGGTGCACACCTTTGGTGCGCTGTGCCAGAGTTCATTATTTTAGGTAAGGAACGCGATGCAATATTTTCCTCTGTATATGGATTTAAAAGGTAAACCTGTACTGGTTGTTGGCGGGGGCGAAGTGGCTTCCCGCAAAGTCGAAACGCTTGTCAGGGCAGGGGCTGAGATCACTCTGGTTTCCCCTGAGCTGACAGAGACACTGCATAGTTATGTGGATGATAAAAAATGTAAATGGGTCAAGGAGCGCTACGACAGTAAATATATGCAGGGTTTTGTTCAGGTTTGGGCAACCACAGATGATTCTGATTTAAACCACCAGGTGCATGCTGATGCGAAGGCCGGGAATATACTGGTCAATGTTGTCGATGATAAAGACTATTGTGACTTTATTACGCCCTCTATTGTAAACAGAGGCCGGATTCAGATAGGGATTTCCAGCGGTGGCAGTTCACCTGTGCTGGTAAGAAATATAAGAGAGCGTCTGGAAGCGGCTTTACCGCAGAATGTGTCGGTGCTGGCCGACTTTGCACAAGAGCAGAGAGAGGAAATAAAGAAAACTTTTCCGACAGTAGAAGAAAGGCGGATTTTCTGGGAGCGGTTCTTCGCTATGCCTGAGTTAGAACAGGCTGATAATAAAGAGAAAATAGCACAATTATATACAGAGCAGTTAAATCATGAATACAGAGTGACAATGTCACTTAATGCCATTGAATATGGCAGTGATGTGGAGCTGTTATCAATCAAAGCGCTCCGCCTGATGCAGAAAGCGGAGCTTATTCTTCACCCGAAAACCTGCCCGCCCGAGTTTATTGATTTATGCCGCAGGGACGCAGAGCGACGAGAGTACTATTCAGTCCACGATCTTAAAGACAAACTGGATAAAGCAGAGATAGACAGTGTTAACTCGATTTGCATTTTTATGCAAAAAGGGGAGGTTGAGAGAAGTGAGGAACTGGCGGAGTTTGTTGAGGGTGTTCAGGTATTGAAAGTGGTTGGGTAGAGCTGTCAGTTATCAGCAAAAACATTGTTTTTCATCTGATTAGAGTATGGTGGAGCTGAAAGTGTTTCGTGCCATATTATGCCTAGATATGCATTCCCACGCTGGAGCGTGGGAACGAGAGCAATACGGGCGGTGCGGGTACATCAATCCCTAAAATTATTAAACTGAAACGGCTGTCCCAGTTCCGACTCTTTAATCAAAGCAATCGCCTGTTGCAGGTCATCGCGCTTTTTGCCGTTTACGCGAACCTTGTCGCCCTGAATCGATGACTGAACTTTGATCTTCGCATCTTTAATCGTCTTAACGACTTTTTTGGCCGTCAGCGTATCAATGCCCTGCTTAAACTCCACATCCTGATACCAGTTTTTACCTGAGTGAACAGAGTCTTTAACTTCCATCGCTTTGGCATCAACACCGCGTTTTGCCAGATTGTTGCGCAGGATATCCATCATCTGTTTAAGCTGAAAATCATCTTCAGCACCCAGCTTTACTACTTCGCCATTAAGTTCGAAACTGGCATCAACATTTCTGAAATCGAAGCGGGTTGATAGCTCACGGTTGGAGTTGTCTACTGAGTTTCTTAGTTCAACCGTATCGACTTCAGAAACAATATCAAATGAAGGCATCTTTTCTCTCCCTATTATCGGCTTTCTTTTACTGCAGCAGACAGCATATCCAGCATTTCTGCGGTGTGCTCCCAGCTCAGGCATGGATCTGTGATGGACTGACCGTATTTCAGATTTGAAATATCCGTCATTGGCTGGTTGCCTTCCTCAATAAAGCTTTCGGCCATAATGCCGGCGATAAACTTGCTGCCTGAGCGGATCTGTTTGCAGATATCTTCAGCTACTTCCAGTTGTTTGCGGTGCTGCTTCTGGCAGTTTGCGTGGCTAAAGTCCACAACCAGGCGCTGCGGCAGATCGAACTGCGCAAGCTTTGAACAGGCTTCGCTGACATAAGTGGCATCATAATTCGGGCCTGTATCACCACCACGCAGGATAACGTGCCCAAACGGGTTGCCGCTTGTGCGGTATACCGTCATACGGCCGTTTTTATCCGGTGAGTAAAAGTAATGAGAAGCCTTTGCAGCACGAATGGCATCAGTAGCTATCTTAACATTGCCGTTGGTGCCGTTTTTAAAGCCCACCGGACAGGAAAGTGCAGAAGCCATTTCACGGTGAATTTGCGACTCTGTGGTGCGGGCTCCAATAGCGCCCCAGCTGATTAAGTCTGCAATGTACTGACCTGTGATCATATCCAGAAACTCGGTAGCCGTTGCCAGGCCAAGCTTGTTGATATCAAGAAGCAGTTTACGGGCTTTTAGCAGACCGGTTTCCAGCGCATAAGAACCATCCAGATTGGGATCGGTAATCAGGCCTTTCCAGCCAACAACGGTGCGCGGCTTTTCAAAGTAAGTACGCATAACGATAAACAGCTCGTCACTGTACTGTTTCTGTATCGCACTCAGGCGGTGGGCATAGTCCAGAGCCGCCTCTGTATCATGGACAGAGCAGGGGCCAACAATAACTAATAGTCTGTCGTCTTTTCCCAGCAGGATATCTTCAATCTGACGACGGGAGGCTTCAATTCGTTCGGCAACATCATCCGTTAGCGGATGCTGGTTAACTAACTCAGCCGGAGCCGGCATAGGGCCAAGCGGCTGAGTTCTTAATTCGTCTGTTTTTAATGGCATGTTCGCGCCTGTTCTTGTAATTTCGAAGCGGTAAAGATAACGGAAATCACATAAGGAATAAACTCGTTTAGTTGATAATAGTTAATCTTAAAGGCAACGGTTGTCTATAAAGGTAATAGGTGACAGGACAAGCTTTGCTCTACCCCCCAGATAACGTATAATCACCGCCGGTTTAACTATGAGACGTGTGTAGATGATTAAAGTTGGTCAAATTAATACTCTGGAAGTGGTAAAAAAGGAAGAGTTCGGGCTGTTTCTGGATGCAGATGATTACGGTAGCGTTTTGCTGCCTAATAAACGTGCTCCTGAGGACGTTAAGCCTGGCGATAAGCTGGATGTTTTCCTTTACTTCGATTCAGACAGCCAACTGACCGCTACCACTGAAAAGCCTGTTGCTCAGGTGGGTGAGTGGGGCCTGATGAAGATTGAGGGCGTTAACGCAACCGGTGCTTTTGTAAACTGGGGCATTGAGAAGAAAGATCTTCTTGTTCCGTTTAGCGAGCAGCGTGCCCGTTTCCGTGCGGGTCAGGAGATTCTGGTTTACGTTTATACCGACCGCGCATCCGGCCGGATCGTGGGCACCACTAAGTTTAATAAGTTGCTGGATAAGACGCCTGCAAACTATACGAAAAACCAGCAGGTGGATCTGATTGTCGCTGAGAGAAGCGACCTTGGCTACAAAGCCATTATCAATGGTGCGCACTGGGGCATGATTTTCAGCTCTGACGTATTTGGAAAGCTGTTTATCGGTAAACGCCTGAAGGGCTATATCAAGAATATCCGTGAAGATGGCAAAATAGACCTGTCTCTGCAAAAAATCGGTACGGCTAAGATGGACGATCTGAGCCAGAAGGTTCTGGATATGCTGGAGAAAAAGGATGGATTTCTGCCGTTAAATGATAAGTCTGCTCCGGAAGCGATCTTCGCCGTTTTCAGAACCAGTAAAGGGACATTTAAGAAGACGATTGGCGGACTGTATAAGAGCGGCAAGATTACCATCGAAAAAGAGGGTATCCGTCTTAACTAAAAAAAGAGCCCAGCGTAGAGCCGGGCTTAGGGGAAAGGCTCCGGAAGGAGCCTGCGCTAATCATTATTGATAGTTTAGTACAGACTTTTGGCTTTGCCAGTCTTTCCCCATCTTTCGAAGCCCAGGTTACCGTTTTAATAGAGCTAAGGCTCTATTAAAACAGGTTGCCATCTCTTACCAGCTCTCTTGGCAGGCCGTTCTTAATTCTGTTGCCAACCCATTTACCCAAGCCGATAATATCGCCGGCAAACTTGATAATGACTTCCCCTTTGCCGCTAAGGTTTTCCGGGCGGATATCCCGGCCCATGTACCATTCGCGTGCTTGCTCTATTGATAATTCAACAGATTTTTCCTCACTGCCGTCAGCCAGGGCCATCACAGCTTCGTGCTGCCAGCGGTAACCTTTTTTGTGTGACTCAGCCAGTTTAACGCCCATGCGGTCAAAGCGTATTTCGCCAATCATCGGCTGCAGGGCAGAAGGGAACAGCCAGACTTCATTGTCCCGCAGCCAGATATCCGCTGACTCTGGGAGCGAGATCCCAAGCGTGGAATTTAGCTGAGACTGAATATCAGTCATTATTTTGTTTGATGCTTTATCAAACGGGAATTTACCCAGACGCTTTTTCACCGTTGGTGCTTCATCCGAAGCCAGCTTTCTGATCCTGGCAACAAAGAAGCCTTCGCTATCAAAGATTTGCGGATAGATATGCAGGAAACCGTCCTCGGTAATGGCATCCGATGCGTTCGGGAACAGCTGATCAAGCCTTTCGAATTCTACTTTGTCACCAAACTTCTCTTTAATGTGATGGCAAACCTGCTGGTTCTCCTCCAGGTTCAGGGTACAGGTTGAGTAGACTATAACGCCGCCAGGCTTCAGGGCATGGAAGGCACTTTCAATCAGATCTTTTTGGGTGTGCGCAATTTCCTGAATCGACTCTTTGCTCCAGTTGTTCATGGCATCGGCATCTTTACGTATGGTGCCTTCACCGGAGCATGGTGCGTCTAATAAGATGGCATCAAACTGCTCTGGCAGCCAGCCACCAAAAACCCTGCCGTCGAAGTTAGTCAGTGCAACATTACGGACGCCGCAACGCTGAATGTTCGAATAAAGGCCTTTAATACGGCTAGCAGAGAACTCATTGGCAACCAGTGCGCCATTGTTGTTCATCGCCGCTGCAATCTGAGTGGTTTTCGAGCCTGGTGCGGCAGCAACGTCAAGAACCGTATTGAACGCTTCCTGCTGCTCAAATAGCAGAGCAGTGACAGGCATCATGGAGCTGGCTTCCTGAATATAGAAAAGGCCGGCCATATGTTCGGCAGTGTTTCCCAGAGGTGTGGTGTCGTTTTCATCCCTTTCGATCCAGAAACCTGTGTCGCACCAGGGAACCGGTGTGAGTTTCCAGCCTTTTTCTGCCGCTCTAGCAAGAAAGTCATTCACCGAAATCTTCAGCGTGTTTACGCGGATGCTTCGGCGAAGGGGACGTTTACAGGCGGCAATAAACTCATCCATGCTCAGGTGAGATGGCATGATTTCTTCAATTTGGGTTAGAAAACCTTCCGGCAGTTTTATGTTTTCGTGCACTGCAATTACTCTGGTAACTAGAAAAAATTCCGCCCAATTCTATACGATTACCAGAAAATTGCAGCCACAAGATCACTTCTTATTTGCCTGGGATTGGTGTGCGCCACTCTTTCCACTCGTCTTTAGCTTCAGAATGCAGATAGAATGACCGGTTGACCTCAGCAACAGGCGCAAGGCTGGAGCCTTCAGGGGTGGCAAAGGTAATTCCGCCTCTTATCAGGCTGTCCACTGTGCCGGCTTTAATCTCTGCACCGGATAACCCAAGCGAGACATTTAATCCTGAGGTGTTCCAAAACACCGAGTTCTTACGCACCAGGTAGGCGTAGTCGTGGTCTATTTCTATTGTGGTGATGACGCGATCGGCGAAAGTACCAAGCTCTACAGAAATGACATGTCCAACTTCGAAATCGCGGAAAAGAACCGGGGTTCCGGCTTCGATGGAATCCCTGCTTTCGCTTTGCAGAATATACCTTACACCGCTTGCCTTAAATGGATGTTCGTTAAGGTCAAACTCATAATGAGGTTTGCCTTTTCTCGGTTTTACCGAGATATAGTTGGCAACCAGCGTATCAAGGTTTTTAATGCCACTCAGGCCGACTTCAGGGGATACCAGCCAGAAATAACTGTTGCTGGTAGCAATTCTTGAAAGATATTCAGGCATGATTCTGGCTTTGATTTCTATCCGGCTGTTATCAAAGTCAGGCACAATACGTGACACCTCACCGATACTGACGCCCTGGAACTTGATTGGCGTTCCTTCAGATACCGGAGCACTTTGGGTTGTGAGCAGGGTAATCTCTTTGCCGTATCTGCTTGCCTGCTTGTAATCAGCGTACAGCTTCCAGCGCTTATTGATTTTATTTTCAATGCCCGGAATGGAATCAAAGGCGATACCACCTTTGATCATCGCCTGTAATGGCGAGGCTTTTACATGAATGCCACTTAAGCTGGCATCGATTTCAACACCGGAGCGGTTCCAGAATACGGTATCAGGCTTGATAAGATGCCGGTAGCGTTTTTCGATTTTAGCTGAAATATCCACGCCCTTAGCAGTCAGTTTATAGCCTGAAATCTTACCGACTTTCATATTTCGGTATAGCAGAGGAGCACCTTTGGAGACAGAAGGCAGCTCATTGGCGAATAGCCTGATGATTTGTGTTCCCGATTCATCGTAGCGTGCAATTTCGGCAAGGGAGCGGCTACCGTGCAGGTGATACACAGGCTTGGCTCCGGGTTTGCCTTCACTGATAAAGCTGATGGACTCAGTAACCAGCCTTTTCATTGGCGGCATATCGATATTCAGGCTGCCTTCTTCGATACTGGCAGAGAAGAGGCCAGTAACGTAGAAGCGGTTGTTGGTTTTTATAAGCTGGCTGTATTTCGCATCGATAAGCAGTGTGAACTGCACTTTTTCATCCGCAAGAGCAATCTTAGTAATAGAGCCAACAGGGATGCCCCGGTAGAGAACTTCAGCACCTTCGTATATTGCGTAGGAGTCTTCACCAGTGAGGGTGATAGTGACAGAGTGAGGTTGCTGGCTTAACAGTTCTTTCTTTTTAATCACTGTAAACTGTCGTGATTGCTCACCCTCGCCAGGAATGACAGACAGGAAATTTCCTTTAACCAGGTTGGCGATATTCTCCACACCCGATACGGAAATTTCGGCTTCTTCTAAAATAAATTTTGTCCGGGTTGTCAGAATATCCACAAACGCAGGCTGAATAGCGGCAGATGCGATAATATGGTCGCGCTCTTCACTCAATGAAAGCTTATTGACTTCACCAATTCTCAGGCCACGGTACATAATAGGGCCACCATTGGGGCTGATACCGCTGTTATCCGGAAGCTTGATTTCAATCGGGATACCACGTCCGGCGGTTTTCAGATCAGGATAGAGCTTAAACAAACGATCTTGCTCGATAGCCTCCCCACCATCGGGAGAATCCACAGCGATTGCCCCGACTAGCATAGCACTCAGGCTTTCAAAGTGAACATCAATACCATCAAACCCGATATTTGCACCCACACCACTGACATTCCAGAAGCGGCTTTTATCGGTAATAATATGGGCAAAGTCGTTCTTAATATAAGCCTTGATTAAAACATTATTTGCCTCTTCATCAAGGCTGTAGCTAAAGACTTCACCAATAGGGATTTTTTTGTAAATAATCTGGGAGCCAACGGAGATAGAGCCCAGATTTTTAGAAATAAGCGTAACGTTCAGCCCTTCTTCTGCCTGAAGATCGCTGGGGCGGCCGTCCAATGCGACATACTCGGTTTTTAGCTCGTCACTGTCTGTTTTTTCGCCGGGGTCAATGGAGATATAGTTACCCGACACCAGAGCGTCAAGACCGGAAATGCCGGAAATACTGGCAACAGGCTTAACCAGCCAGAAGCGGGTATTATCGCCAAGCAGTTGGGTGGCCTGAGGGTAAATATCGGCATCAACATAGATGCTGGTAAGATCCGGAGCCAGTGAGATATTTTTTACCATGCCTACTTCAAGGCCCTGATATTGAATCGTTGTCCGGCCGGCTACCAGGCCCTGAGCATCGGAAAAATAGATCTGAATGCGCTGGCCGGAATCATTGATAGCTTTTACAACCAGCCATCCGGCCAAAGCAATCGTGACCAGTGGCAGTATCCAGAGAGGGGAAATACCAAAGTCTTTTTTGACTTTAGGTGAATAAGATTTCTGCTTTCGTTCCGTTTCACTCATTGCTCAACTCGTTTACAACTGTTGGTTTTAAGCCGGATTTATCCTTATGACTGGATTTTTCCGCAATGTCCCAGATTAATCTGGGGTCAAAATTATCTGTCGCCAGCATGGTTAAAACCACTACCATACCAAAAGCGACGGCTCCGTATCCGGGGGTAAAGTCCAAAATTTGACCACGGTCTACTAAGGTCATCATAATCGAAATAACAAACAGATCCATAACCGACCACTTGCCTATCCATTTGATTACAAAATAGATAACCATGCGCTGTTTTTTCATGCTGCTCTGATTAAAGAAAATGCTGACCAGAATGTAACCCAGCCCGACTATCTTGGCAGCTGGAACTAAAATACTGGCGACAAAAATGATCAGAGCAATACCATGCATATTACTGGTGATAAGAGAGGCTACCCCGGAAAGGATGGTGTCTTCTAACCGCTGACCATTGGAAAATAAGATAGAGATGGAATAGAGGTTAGCCGGGAAAAAACAGATAGTAGCGGCTATCAGATAGGCCCAGCTTTTTTGCAGAGAACGGGGCTTTCTGTGTGTTAGCTTATGCTTGCAGCGTACACACACTTCTCCTTCCGGCTGGGATAAATGACATTGGTAGCAGTGGACGGTTTTTTTTGAAAAGTGGTATTGACTCTCTTGCTGCCAGGTTTCCCAGTAACGGCGGATATTGACTCTGGAAACTAACATCAGGGTGAATAATTGCAGCAGAACCAGTCCTGCTAATCCTGTGCCGACAAAAATATCGGAATAATCCTGAAGTTTGAAACAGGAGATTGCGATACTGACCAGAAAAACATCCAGCATCATCCAGTGTTTTAACTTCTGAATGACATTCAGAGCAAGCTGGAAGGGCTTAAATTTGCGATAGTGTAATGCGCAATGCGCAGTGATGACTGCCATGCAGACTAATAAGGGTGCCAGCGTACTGCAGAAAAAAATTAAAAGACCGAGCAGCACAAATCCCTCTTCTATCAGAGTAAAAGTGCCCGAAGGTAAGGTGGCCGGAATCATTACCCCAAACAGGCGTATGCTGATAAAAGGGAAAAAATGAGAAGGCACAAAGAGAAACAGACAGGTAATAGCAATAGCCAGATTACCGGACAGCGGCTGTTTACCTCCGCGATAAAGTTTCATATTGCATTGCGGGCAATAGGCACTCTTACCTGTGGGAAGTGTTTTTGTCTCTATCGGTAACTCACATCCGCGACACAGCTGTACTCCACTTACCCGGTGGAATAGAAGAGGGGACGCTCTGGTATGTTTCGTCTGCTTTTTACTCATAATGTCATTTATAGAGTAAATTTAACCAATTGAAAAGTGGCAATAATATTAAAGAATTAATTCTATGCTTTATAAAGATTTACTTGTAAAACCCCGCTAATAGTCATAGATTCGAAGTTAATAAAACAGAAAAGCTGGTCAATTCGCATGCTAACAGGCAACAAAATCAAGATTGACTGTGGTTTTTCACAAGCATGTCACTATAATAGCCCAGATATTTATCAGATTGATTGGCGGAAAAAGGCCGCACTAACCAGGAATCCTCATGGAAAACACCGAAAAGTTAAAAAACAGCAAAGAAGTGATTGCATATATTGCTGAATGTTTCCCTAACTGCTTTACTCTAGAAGGTGAGGCAAAACCGCTTAAGATTGGTATTTTTCAAGATCTAGCAGAGCGTTTGGCTGAAGATCCTAAGGTGAGCAAAACTCAGCTTAGAGCGGCGCTTAGACAATATACCTCTTCATGGCGTTATCTTCATGGTGTAAAGCCTGGTGCAGTACGAGTTGACCTTGACGGCAATGAATGTGGTGAACTTGAGCAGGAACACATTGATCACGCACAGACCGCTCTTGCAGAGAGCAAAGCGCGTGTTCAGGCTCGCCGTAAAGAGCAGGCTGAAAAGGCTCGTGAAGAAGGCAAAACTAAGCCTAAATCGAAAAAGCCACAGCAGCCACGCCGTGCTAAGCCAAATAAGCAACAAAAACCAAATACAAACACTAAGAAAGTGGTAACGGAAACCAGAGCCCTGAATGCTGATGAACTTGCTGTCGGCAAAGCAGTTAACGTGAACATGGGCAAAGGCAACATGGCCGCAACGATAGTTGAACTTAATAAGGATGATGTGCGCGTGCAGCTAAGCAACGGCTTGCAAATGGTTGTGAAAGTGGAGCACCTGCGCGCATAAAGGAGATAATCCTACGCATGAAATGCCGTTTAAAATCTATATTTGTTGCTGTCAGCTTAACGCTGGCAGCTTCTGCAAACGCTTTAGAAGCTAAAATCTCTAAAGAAGACCTCCCAACTCTGGCTCCTGAAGTACAGCATGAAACGGCGAGCAAAAGAGTTACCTCCCGATTTACCCGTTCTCACTATAAACATTTCAATCTGAATGACGATTTTTCCAAAGCCGTGTTTGCACGCTTTCTGGAAATGCTGGATTTCAACCGGAATATTTTTACTCAGTCTGATATCGACTATATCGAAAAGTGGTCAACCCAACTGGATGAACAGCTAAAAAACGGAAATAACCAGATAGCCTTTGATCTGTACAACTTGTCTATGCAGAGAAGATACGAGCGGTATGTTTACGCTTTAACGCTTCTGGACAAGGAAATCCGTTTTGATGTGGATGAAAGCATTGAGCTGGATCGTTCGGAATCTGCATGGCCTAAAGATATCGATGAGCTGAATGAGTTATGGCGCAAGCGCGTTAAGTATGACGCACTTAGTTTGAAGCTTGCCGGGAAAGAGTGGGCTGAGATCAAAGAGACGCTTGAAAAGCGTTACAACAATGCGATTAAGCGGCTGACGCAATCTCATAGTGAAGATGCGTTTCAGGTCTACATGAACGCCTTTGCCCGTGAAGTGGATCCGCATACCAGCTATCTCTCTCCGCGTAATGCAGAGCAGTTCCAGTCTGAAATGAACCTGTCTCTCGAAGGGATTGGTGCCGTTTTGCAGATCAATGACGATTATACCGTGATTCGTTCACTGGTTGCTGGTGGTCCGGCATCGAAGAGCAAACAGCTTTCAGAAGGTGACCGTATTATCGGTGTTGCCCAAGATAATGAAGAGGTTGTCGATATTATCGGCTGGCGTCTTGATGATGTTGTGCAACTGATTAAAGGTCCTAAGGGAACTAAGGTGACGCTTGAGATCCTTCCGGAAGGAAAGGATGCTAAAAGTCACACTGTCACAATTGTTCGTGACAAAGTTCGCTTAGAAGACAGAGCGGTTAAGTCCGAGATCATCGAGCAGGACGGTAAGAAAATTGGTGTGCTTGAAGTACCAAGTTTCTATGTAGGCTTGTCTAAAGATACCGATAAACTTCTTTCTCAGCTTAAAGCGGATAAAGTTGACGGCATTATTGTTGATCTTAGAAATAACGGTGGTGGTGCGCTAACCGAAGCCACCGCTTTGTCTGGTCTGTTTATTGAGAGTGGTCCGGTTGTGCAGGTACGTGACAGCTATGGTCGCGTGAATGTAAACAGCGATACTGACGGTAAAGTCAGCTATCAGGGACCAATGGCTGTTCTTCAGAACCGCTACAGTGCTTCTGCTTCTGAGATTTTTGCCGCAGCGATGCAGGATTATGGCCGCGCCGTTGTTCTTGGTGAAAATTCTTTTGGTAAGGGGACGGTTCAGCAGCACCGCTCGCTAAACCACATTTATGATCTGTTCGATAAAGAGCTGGGCTATGTTCAGTACACCATTCAGAAGTTTTACCGAATTGATGGTGGCAGTACTCAGAATAAAGGCGTAGTTCCGGATATTGCATACCCGACAGCGATTGAACCTTCAGAAACTGGCGAGAGTGTGGAAGATAATGCACTGCCTTGGGACAGCATCGATAAAGCAAAATACGCTAAGTTGATGGAACGTGCTCAACAGATCAAAATGCTGGATGGTAAGCACAAAACCCGTATAGCGGATGATCTTGAATTTCAGTTTATTCAGCAGGATATTGAAAAATACAGAGCTGAAAAAGATGATAAGACGCTTTCACTGAATGAAGAGATCCGTAAAAAAGAGAGTGACGAGCTGGAGTCTGAGCGCCTGGCTCGGATTAATATCAGACAGAAAGTGAACAACCAGGACGAGTATAAATCTATTGAAGATCTGCCAAAGGATTACGAAGCACCTGATGCTTACCTTAACGAGTCTGTCAGAATCATGGTTGACATGATTTCAAAATAGTAGATTTTTATTCTGATTTTGTGAGAAAGGCGAGCATTATGCTCGCCTTTTGTTGTTAACTAATAGTGTTATTTATGTTAATTAATTTCGCGTTATTTCAAAACAGTACCTAAGCTTAAAGAAAAGTGAGAGGGATCTGTTATGAGATGGCTTGTTTTATTGATGGCGTGTATATCGCTGCAGGTAGCAAGTTCGGAGCTAAGGAATAAAGGCGATCTAACATCATTTGACTACCCGTTTATATTGGGGAACTGGTATTTAGTCAATCCGTATCCAAATGTTGAAGATCAGGATTTTCTGACTATCCGGCTGGCGATAATTTCAAATTACACCTTTTTTATTGAAATACAGAAAACCGATTTGAGTATCGAGCAATGGGAAGGCTTGTACTCGGCCAGCAACAATACTTTAATTCTGGGTCTGGACAGTGATACCCCGCAAGAGTACGACTATATGGTGAATCATAACCAGCTTGTACTAAACGGGATTACCTTTATGAAGGGCTTGCCGGAGAATCTTGTGGGTAGCTGGAGCAGTGAGGCGATCATGGGGGATGATATTCTTGCCAGTGATGTTGCCCATATGGCGCTGACGCTGCAACCTGATTTTCTGTTCTCATTTACCGTTGAATCCAGCAGTGGTGAGCATGTGGTCCACGAAGGTATTTTCTATTATGAACATGACCACCTTGTACTTATGTACGAGAATGGCGAGCAAGATTCCAGATACTCAGTTCAGAACGATAAGTTAACCCTGCAAAGTGACAACTTTGACATGCTGGCGGTGCTTAACAGGGTAAAATAGCAGCAACAAATTTCCTTTACTTATGATATGTTAGGTCCATTGAGGTGCAGAAAATGCACCTCTCTTTTTTATTTAGGTATTTTGGTCCGGTTGTCTTCTGCTAAATGAGATCAAAATAGCCGCTCTGCAGAATAAAAGGATTAGAAAATGTCTACGAATCCTCAAGCCAAATATCGTAAAGACTATCAGTCACCAAATCACACCATTACGCATATCGACCTGACTTTTGATTTAGATGATACCCAGACCAAAGTAACTGCGCTGTCAAAAGTGGTTCAGTTAAAAGAAAGTAATACACTGCTACTGGATGGTGAGCAGCTAAAACTGGTATCGGTGAAAATCGATGGACAGCTGTGGTCAGAATATGAAGAGAGTGAAGGTAAGCTTTCAATAAGCAATCTACCTGAGAAGTTTGATTTAGAAATTATCACCGAAGTTAATCCGCAGGAAAACAGTGCGCTTGAAGGTTTGTATAAATCTGGGGGTGCATACTGCACGCAATGCGAGGCAGAAGGTTTCCGCCGTATCACCTATTATCTGGACCGCCCTGATGTGCTGGCGAAATTTACTTCAAAGGTGATCGCAGATAAATCAGAGTATCCTTACCTGCTAAGTAATGGTAACCGCATTGAACAAGGTGAGCTTGAAAACGGCAGACACTTTGTTAAGTGGGAAGATCCGCATCCGAAACCGGCTTATCTGTTTGCTCTGGTTGCCGGCGACTTTGATGTACTGAAAGATAAGTATGTCACTCAGTCAGGCCGCAATGTTGAGCTTGAAATATTTGTTGATAAAGGCAACCTGAACAGAGCTAATCACGCCATGGTTTCACTGATTAACTCAATGAAGTGGGACGAAGAGCGCTTTGGTCTGGAGTACGATCTGGATATCTATATGATAGTTGCCGTTGACTTCTTTAATATGGGAGCAATGGAAAACAAAGGCCTGAATGTTTTCAACTCTAAGTTTGTTCTTGCCAATGAAAAAACCGCAACCGATACGGATTATCTGGGCATTGAAGCGGTGATCGGCCATGAATATTTCCACAACTGGACCGGCAACCGGGTTACCTGTCGCGACTGGTTCCAGCTTAGCCTGAAAGAAGGTTTGACCGTATTCCGCGATCAGGAATTTTCCTCAGACCTGGGTTCTCGAGCGGTAAACCGCATCAACAATGTCCGCATTATTCGCGGCCCTCAGTTTGCTGAAGATGCCAGCCCTATGTCGCATCCGATCCGCCCGGATAAAGTGATTGAAATGAATAATTTCTACACGCTTACCGTGTATGAAAAGGGCAGTGAAGTTATTCGCATGATGCACACACTTCTTGGAGAAGAAAATTTCCAGAAGGGCATGAAGCTATATTTCGAAAGGCACGATGGAACCGCCGCAACCTGTGATGACTTTGTTGCTGCAATGCAGGATGCATCAGGTGTCGACCTGTCTCAGTTCAGTCGTTGGTACAGCCAGTCCGGAACGCCGACGCTGAAGGTTGACGGAAACTATGATGAAAAGGCAAAGACATTTACTCTGAATGTAAGTCAGTCAACCGCGCCAACTCAGGATCAGGAAGAGAAACTTGCTCTGCATATTCCGCTAGATGTTGAGCTATATAGTCCGAACGGCGAAGTATTTGAGTTACGCTGTAATGGTAAAGATGTAGCGAATGTACTGGATATTAAGGCGGAAGAAGAGCGCTTTGTATTTGAAAATATTCAGGAAAAGCCGGTCGTTTCACTGCTTCGTGAGTTTTCTGCTCCGGTTAAACTGGAGTATGAATATTCCGACCAGGAGCTGATGTTCCTGATGGTTCACGCCAGAAATGAATTTGCCCGCTGGGATGCAAGTCAGATGCTGCTGGCCAAGTACATTAAAGCGAATGTTGCAAATGTACAGTCCGGTAAAGCGTTTGAGATGTCTGACTCAGTACTGGATGCATTCCGTGGTCTGTTGCTGAATCAGGATCTGGAACCTGCTTTTGTTGCGGAAGTACTTTCTCTGCCAAGTTTCAATGAAGTCTCCGGCTGGTTTAAACCGGTCGATGTGGATGCCATTGATAGCGTGCTGAAATCTGTCAAACTTGCAATGGCTAAAAGTCTGGAAGATGAGCTGGCAGCAACCTATGCAGTTCTGGCTCAGCAGGATTATTCCATTGAGCATGCGGCAATCGGTAAAAGGGCATTGCGTAACCGTTGCCTGAGCTATCTGGCCTGTCTTGAAAACGGCAATGATCTGGTCAATGCGCAGTATAAAACCGCGAATAATATGACAGATACCATGGCGGCAATGAGCGCGGCAAACCAGTCAGAACTTGTTTGCCGTGAAGATCTGCTTAAAGACTTTAGCGATAAATGGACTGAAGATGGTCTGGTAATGGACAAGTGGTTTGCGCTTCAGGGCACAAGCCCTGCATCAAATGCACTTGAAGTGGTGAAAGCAACCATGCAGCACCCGGCGTTCAGCCTGAAAAATCCAAACAGAACCCGCAGCCTGATTGGCTCTTTCCTTGCTAACAACCCGGTGCATTTCCACGCAAAAGACGGTTCGGGCTATGAGTTCGCAGGTGAGATCCTAAAAGAGATGAACGAAAGCAACCCTCAGGTGGCATCACGCCTGATTGATCCTCTGCTGAAATACCGTAATTACGATGAAGATCGTCAAGCACTAATGCGTAAGGAACTGGAGAAACTGGCCGGGATGGATAATCTGGCGAAGGATCTTTATGAGAAAGTGACTAAGGCGTTGGAGTCTTAATAGGTAACAGGACGGACTTTGTCCTACAGGTAAAAGGTGGCAGGAAAAAGGTTTTAAGTGTTGACATTACCAGCATAAATTGTAATTTTTAACCTGCAACCTGCAACCTGCAACCTGCAACCTGCAACCTGCAACCTGCAACCTGCAACCTGCAACCTGCAACCTGCAACCTGCAACCTGCAACCTGCAACCTGCAACCTGCAACCTATAACCTAATAATAACCCCATGAACCAATACACATTCCGCCTAAACATAACCTACCAAACTTTCTTGCAGCATTACTCCGGTGCCGCGAGTAGTGTTATGGTGCTTTCCGAACAAGGCCTGAAAATCCAGATCCCGGCATCACGTCTAAGGCCTTTCCTTTCACAATTAGGCATCAAAGGCCGGTTTCGCTTGATAACTGACCAGAATAATAAGTTTGTTAAGTTAGAATCTCTATAAAAGCCAGATTTGCTGGTCATTTGTTTATTTAGTTCAGTCACATATTCAGATATTTCCCTCCGCTTAGTTATTAAAGTGTTAACGAGTATTCAATAATGTTTTTACACTGTGTATATACTCAACACAATATCCCTGCATAAATAACTATAATCAGCCAATAACGGAGTGGAAAAATGACCGAGCGTGATAAAGTAGTGCCGGTTCTTCTTGAAAAAGTGTATCAGCTTATTCAGGACAAGCTTGAAACTGGTCAAAAACCTCTGGTTGCTCAACTTGCTAAGCATCTGTTTAGTCATATATCTCAGGATGACATCATTCATCGTAACGATTCAGATCTTTACGGAGCGATCATCAGTCTGTGGCACCACATATCCGAAACCGAAACCGACGATATGTCGGTGAGTGTTTTTAATCCAACAGTCAGCCGTCATGGTTGGCAGTCCACTCATACCATCGTTGAGATCGTCATTCCTGATAGTCCGTTTCTGGTCGATTCCATAAAAATGGCGTTAACCAGAATGGATCTTACCTGCCACTTTATCCTTCATGGACCGACCCAAATCGAGACGGATGAATCGGGCAGTGTGCTTTCACTTAACAGTGGCAAAGGTGAAATGCGATCCCTTTTCCACCTTGAAGTGGACAGGCTTGGCACCAAAGAGGAACGCAGCGAACTGAAAGCTGAAATTGAAAAAGTGCTCGCTGATACCCGCCTGGTTGTAAATGACTGGAAGAAGATGACGAAAAAGCTTTCCGATGTCATCAACGAGATTGAAAAGCAAAAGAGTCAGTTACCGGTACCGAAGGAACAGGTTGAGGAAACCTTGCAGTTTCTTCGCTGGATGGGCGATCATAACTTTACCTTTATGGGCTATAAGTCCTTTGATGTTGTGGAACAAAAAGGGGAGCTGCAACTCAAGCCAACCGAAGACGAAGGGCTTGGTCTGTTTTCTGTCTCCCGAAGAGTCAGGAGTGTTAAGTTCTCAGAATTTGCCGAGTCAGCAAGAAGCGAAGCAATCAAACCTTATATGCTGATCCTAACCAAGGGTAAGAATGCATCAAGAATTCACCGCCCGGCTTATACCGACTATATCGGAATTAAGAGATTTGATTCTGCCGGCAATGTTATCGGCGAACACAGATTTACCGGGCTTTATACTTCGGCGGTGTACAACCAGAGTGTTGCCAATATTCCGCTGGTACGCCAAAAGGTAGAACGTATTCTGGAATCCAGTGGCTATCGCAAGGGATCTTATTCCTACAAGGCGCTGCATAATATTCTTGAAAACTATCCGAGAGATGAACTGCTTCAGGCAAAAGAAGAAGAGCTGCAGGAAGTGGGAACCGGTGTGGTGCAGATGCAGGATCGTGATCTTGTCAGGCTGTTTATCAGAAAGGATCCCTTCGGCCGATTCTTCAGTTGCATGGTTTACGTGATCAAAGACAGATACAACACCAAGCTGAGAAAACAGACACAAAAGATCCTAAAAAACTATTTTAGATCCGGACAGGAAGTGGAGTTCACCACTTACTTTTCCGAGAGTCCGCTTGCCAGAACTCACTACATAGTGCGCGTTGACAACAACAATATTAATTACGATGTAAAAACGATAGAGCAGAATCTGATGGAAGCATCTTCAACCTGGGATGACCGTTTAAGTGATGCAATCATTGCTAATATGGGAGAGAGTAAGGGACTGTCTCTTGCCAAAGAATATATGCGCGCATTCCCGCGTTCCTATAAAGGGGACATTATGCCGGGCTCTGCGGTGGATGATATCCAGCGGCTAGAGAAACTCAGTGATGACAACAAATTAGGCATGCTGTTTTACCGGCCTCAGGAAGAGGGGGTGGATTCCAAAGTGGTTCACCTGAAACTCTATCACCGTGATGAGCCGATACACCTGTCTGATGTTATGCCTATGTTGGAAAATCTGGGGCTCAGAGTTGTGGGTGAGTCACCGTATGAAGTGAGAAAGTTAAGCGGTACGGTTTACTGGATCCTGGATTTCTCCATGATTCATAACAGCGAAACTTCCGTCGATCTTAGAGAAGCGCGGGATCGTTTTCAGCAGGCATTTGCCCAAATCTGGTCCGGCGATCTGGAAAGTGACGGCTTTAACCGTCTGGTGCTGGGCGCCGATCTCACCGGCAGAGAAGTGACCATACTGCGCGCCTATGCCCGTTATATGCGTCAGGTTGGCTTCCCGTTCAGTCAGAATTATATTGAGCAGACATTGTCTGATCATCCGGGTCTTGCCAAGAGTCTTGTGGATCTGTTTGCCCGTCGCTTTGATCCAAAATATAAAGGCGGAGCGAAAGGTCAGGCGGATCTTACCAGGCATATCACCGCCCAGCTTGATCTTGTTGAGAGCCTTGATGATGACAGGATCATCAGCCGTTATATGGAAATGATCCAGGCAACGGTGAGAACCAATTTCTACCAGACAAATGAAAAGAATGATCATAAGCCGTGGCTGTCATTAAAGCTAAAACCGGCTGAAATTCCAGATATTCCGGCGCCGGTTCCGGCCTTTGAGATATTTGTCTACGCGCCGGATATTGAAGGTGTTCACCTGCGAGGCGGAAAGGTCGCCCGTGGCGGGTTGCGCTGGTCAGACAGACAGGAAGATTTCCGTACCGAGATCCTTGGTCTGGTTAAAGCGCAACAGGTGAAAAACACCGTTATTGTTCCTGTTGGCGCAAAAGGGGGCTTTGTCTGTAAGAAACAGGCTTCGTTCTCAGGCCGGGATGCGATATTTGCGGAAGGTAAGCGCTGTTATAAACGCTTTATCCGCGCACTGCTGGATGTATCCGACAATATTATCGACGGCAAACTGGCTTACCCGGAGAATGTGGTCAGGCATGATGAAGATGATCCGTATCTGGTGGTTGCCGCAGATAAAGGCACGGCAACCTTTTCTGATTTAGCCAATTCGGTTTCTGAAGAATACGGCTTCTGGCTTGGTGATGCGTTTGCATCCGGTGGCTCCAACGGTTATGACCATAAAGCCATGGGTATTACCGCTAAAGGGGGGTGGGAGTCAGTTAAGCGTCACTTCAGAGAAATGAACATTGACTGCCAGAAGACAGATTTTACCTGTATCGCTATCGGGGATATGGCCGGTGATGTCTTTGGTAACGGGATGCTGCTTTCTAAACACATTCGCCTGCAGGCGGCGTTTAACCATATGCACATTTTTATAGATCCAACTCCGGATTCCGCAACAAGCTGGAATGAACGTAAGCGGTTGTTTGATCTGCCACGATCATCCTGGGAAGAGTACGACACCAAGTTGATCTCTTCCGGTGGCGGTGTATTTTCAAGACGATCCAAGTCGATCAAATTAACGCCAGAAATCCAGAAAATGCTGGGAACCCGTAAAGCGTCGATGGCGCCAAATGATCTGATTCAGATGCTGTTGCAGATGGAAGTGGATCTTCTGTGGAATGGTGGGATCGGCACCTATGTGAAGAGTGCTTCGGAATCAAATAGTGAGGTCGGAGACAGGGCAAATGATGGCTTAAGAATTAACGGTTGTGATCTTAGGGCCAAAATTGTCGGTGAAGGCGGAAACCTTGGTATGACTCAGCAGGGGCGTATTGAATATGCACTGAAAGGAGGCCGGGTAAATACGGACTTTATTGACAATGTTGGCGGTGTTGATTGCTCCGATAAAGAAGTGAACATTAAGATCTTTTTAAACACCCTGGTTACTAACGGTGATCTGACCGTTAAGCAGCGTAATGTGATCCTGGATAAGATGGAAAATGAAGTCAGCGAGATTGTTCTTGAAGAGGCATATTGCCAGGCTGAATCCATTTCTGTAAGCCAGCAGCAGGGCACTTCACTGGTTAAAGAGCAGATGCGTTTTATTCATACTCTGGAGAAGAGCGGGTATCTTGACCGCCAGCTTGAGAATATTCCTGATGATGAAACTCTGCTTGAACGGGAAAAACAAGGCGTTGCTTTCACCCGTCCGGAACTGTCTGTGCTGGTGGCTTACAGTAAGATGCTGTTAAAAGAGCAGCTTGCCTGTAACGCAATTGCTGAAGATGAGTTCCACAAGCAGTTACTGGCGGAATATTTTCCTTCGGAGTTACGCGGTAACTATGAAAAAAGTTTCTCAAATCATCCTCTTAAGGTGGAAATTATCGCAACATCGCTCGCAAACCAGATGGTTAATGAGATGGGCTGCAATTTTGTCACCAGACTGGAAGAAGAAACCGGGGCAGAGGTGACAACGATTGCCAATACCTATGCTGCTGCACGTGAAATTTATGGCTTTGCCGATGTATTTGAGCAGATCCGAAAACTGGATAATGTTGCAACGACCCAGGTTCAGTACGAGATTCTTTATATTGTCAGAAGAACCTTAAGAAGGCTGACCCGCTGGTTAATCAGAAACCGTTCGGCGAACTCATCGGTTCATGAGCTGGTTGCATCTTATAATGGTGATGTAACAAGAGTGATTCAGTGCCTGGATGATTCACTGGTTCCTGATGAAGTGCAAGAGCATAATGAACTGGCACACAGCTGGATAGAGCAAGGCGTGTCCGAAGAAATTGCCACTTATGTTTCACGTTTGTCTAGCCTGAACTCTGCACTTGATATTTCAACCATTGCCAAAGAAAGTGCTAAAACGGTCGAAAATGCTTCCAAGCTTTACTTTACTCTTGGGGACAGATTGTCATTGCACTGGTTCCTGAAACAGATCAATGCACAGCCGGTTGATAATAACTGGCAGGCACTGGCAAGGGCAGCATTCAGAGAAGATCTGGACTGGCAACAGCGGCAGTTAACCGCTCAGGTTTTAGGCTGCAGTTGCTCTGTTGATCAGTTTGAACCGGAATCTGCGCTTGAAAGCTGGATGAGCAGTAACAGTAATGCACTGGTGCGCTGGGAAAATATTCTTAACGAGTTCAAAGTGGGTTCTGCACATGAATTCGCAAAATTCTCCGTGGCATTACGTGAGCTGATGTTGCTGAATTTGAGTTGTTCAACCAGAAGTTAATCCTGAAAGTAGTTGATATTTCGGGTAGTAGATGAGGCGCTTTCTTGCGCCTCATTTGTTAGTCAGACGTCATTCTTGCGGAGGCAGGAGCGCGTTGTAAAGCTTACTATCTTCTTTGAGTTACGCTGTAACATGTTCTTTAAGGTTAAAATCATACTGAAATCACCAATATTTCAGCCATTTGTGTGAATTCTTTCCTATTTGAATTGAATTATTGTTGAAATAGAACAATAATACTCACCCGTTTACACGGGGCTCACATCTTTCGGAGGCATAAATGCTCTACCGCCTAGCCAGGACTGGCTTTTTTCAACTTGATGCCGAAAAGGCACACGATCTCGCCATTGAAAATTTCAAACGTATCCAGGGAACACCACTCGATCTTGTATACCGTCAGACTTTGCCAAACCGTCAGGTTGACTGTATGGGGATTACCTTTAAAAATCCGGTAGGTCTGGCCGCTGGTTTGGATAAGAACGGTGAGTGCATTGACGCATTTGGCGCAATGGGATTCGGTTTTATCGAAGTGGGTACAGTAACACCAAGACCGCAACCAGGTAATGACAAGCCGCGTCTTTTCAGAATTACTGAAGCAGAAGCGCTTATCAACCGCATGGGATTCAACAACAAAGGTGTTGATCAGCTGGTTGAGAATGTTCAGAAAGCCAATTATGACGGCGTTCTTGGCATTAACATAGGTAAAAATAAAGACACTCCGCTGGAGAAAGGCAGTGAAGATTATCTGATCTGCATGGAAAAGACTTACCAGCATGCTGGCTATATTGCCGTTAATATCTCTTCTCCAAACACGCCGGGACTAAGATCGCTTCAATACGGTGAGGCGTTAGACGATTTGCTGTCAGATCTGAAAGCGAAGCAGAAAGATCTGGAAGCCAGGCACGGAAAATATGTTCCGCTGGCACTTAAGATCGCACCTGATCTGAGTGATGAAGAAATTGTTCAGATTTGTGACTCTCTGGTAAGACACAATATTGATGGTGTTATCGCCACAAATACCACGCTTGACCGTAGTATTGTGAAGGGCATGAAATTCGCAGAAGAGACCGGCGGTCTTAGCGGACGTCCATTACAGTCGCGCAGCACTGAAGTGATCAGAATGGTGAACAAGGAGCTGGGTGATAAACTACCGATTATCGGTGTTGGTGGTATTGACTCCTATGTTTCTGCCAAAGAGAAAATGATGGCTGGTGCCAAACTGGTGCAGGTTTACTCTGGTTTTATCTACCATGGACCTGGTCTGGTTCGTGATATCGTGAAAAATTTGTAACCTGAATAATCAGTAGTCAAATTTGTAAGCATTTTAACAAGAAAGAGGGATTAGTTTTCCTCTTTTTTTTTGATTTTCCGCTTGTAGACTTATTTGTAACGTCAGTGCTAGGCAATTCTCTTGGTTGTCTAACTGACTGATCATATGTAAAAAACATGAGACGGAACGATGCTTAAACCCAGAGATACATGGAATTGGTACTTTGATAAGTGTGAGAGCGCTTTGATGCTGGACCTTGGAAATGACATGCTGTTTCGTGTCAACCTTCCTCAAAAGATGCTGGTCGACTGTGCCTTTCATTACAGTGATTTTAACGTTGACGATGCATCTGCATACCAAATTTTCCAAGAACAAACCGAACAACTTGACCTTAGCGAGCCAAGACAGGCCGAACTGGTGCTAAATTGCGTTGCCGCAAAGCGTTTTCACAAGCCGGTTCAGCCAAAAAGCTGGTTCTTTGATCGCCAGGGCGAAGGATATCAACCGCAAGAAGGTGATATCGTACATCTACAAAACAGATTAAGCAGTGGTTATTTTATGGTGGTAGAGGTTTGCGACAACGCAAGTCTCTGCGCTTTTATCGAGCAGGATGAGTTCTCTCTGGACGGCGTTAAATCGCTTCAGTTCGGACAGCCTATTAAGGTAATGCACGACCGGATGGAGTGTGCTAATCATGTCTTTGAGGAGCCCCTGGTCGCTCTGGTTGGCTGAAACCCTCCCTTTAGCTAACTCGTTCCAAAGTAGTACTTTCGGCCCGCAGAGGGCCGTTTTTTTTTGCCTGCTAGTTTTCTGCCTCCGCAGTTCTTCTCAAACCGGTCAAACCTAATCGTAATTTTTGATTTCTGTTTCTCTAAGCAGTGAGACATAGCCACCAAAGCTAATATTTTTTTAATTATTTTTTTCCCGTTTCAGACGTGAATTGAGTGCATTTTAATCAAATTATTCCTGTTTTACCTGATAAATGTAATTAAATTACGATGCAAATAGAGTGGTGGTATATACCAATAATGACGCGAATAAGTATGCACTTTCATGATTGGCTTTTTATGAACGTAGAATAAAGTGAATAGTGAACACTTACATATTTTTAATAGGAAAATATCTGAGCAGCAGAAAGATAAGCGCCAGAAATGAAGGATATTTAGCCGAACAGGCTCTGTTTGAAGAGAAAAGTCAGGTTAAGTTTATAAATTGATAGCTTTCTCAGGTATAATCAAACCCATTTTTTTGCACCTGAAGACCAATATGAATCAATACCTAGCAATCACTTCTAACGGGCTCGAAAACCTTCTTGTTGAAGAGTTAAAAGCACTGGGCATTTCTGATCCAAAACCTGTTCAGGCAGGCGTAAGATTTAAGGCAAGTAACAGAGATGTGTACAAAGTCTGCCTGTGGAGCCGGATTGCTTCACGATTTGTAAGAGTCTTATCAGAATTTAACTGCCAGGATGATATGGATTTGTACCTGTCAGCCTCAGCAGTGAACTGGTCACAGTACTTTGATGCTAAGAAGAGTTTTGTTGTGGACTTTAACGGTACCAACCGTGAGATCAGAAACAGCCAGTACGGCGCACTGAAAGTGAAGGATGCCATCGTTGACTGCTTTAATAAGAAAGGGCAGCAGAGACCTTCGGTAAGTAAAGAGCGTCCGGACTTGCGCGTACATGTTCGCCTGCACAGAGAGAAAGCGATTCTGGGCATTGATATGGTTGGCTCAGGTCTTCACCAGCGTGGTTACAGAACTGAATCTGGCCGCGCTCCGCTTAGAGAGACACTGGCGGCTGCTATTGTTATGCGTAGCGGATGGGAAACCGACAAACCACTGCTTGACCCAATGTGTGGCTCCGGCACCTTGCTTATCGAGGCGGCGTTAATTGCGGCTAATATGGCACCGGGTGTAAACAGAAAAAGCTGGTCTTTTGAAGCTCTGAATGACTTTGAGCCGGACGTCTGGGCTGAGCTGAAATCTGAGGCCAATGTACAGGCAAGACGCGGTGTCAAAAAAGTTGACGCTAAGTTTTATGGATTTGATAACAATAAAAGAGTGCTTGCTACAGCAAAAGAAAATGCTAAAAGAGCAGGTGTCAGTGAACTGATTGAATTTGGCAGCGGTGACGCCTCTGTGATCACCAAGCCTGCGGGCTTTGAGCAGGGCACTATCGTCTGTAACCCGCCATACGGTGAGAGACTGGGTACCGAGCCGGGTCTGATTGCGCTGTATACTGCATTTGGCGCACAGCTTAAGGCTGAGTTTGGCGGCTGTAATGCCTCTATCTTCTCCAGTTCAGATGATCTGCTGAGCTGCCTGAGAATGCGTGCCGATAAGCAGTTTAAACTGCATAATGGTGCGTTACAATGTCACCAAAAAAACTACAATATTGCTCAGCGCAATGATAATCCGGCTTCTTCAGGTGAAACGGCTGTAGTGGCTCCTGACTTTTCAAACCGCCTTAAGAAGAATATTGCCAAAATAGGCAAGTGGGCGAAGAAAGAAGAGCTGGATTGCTACCGTATCTACGATGCAGACCTTCCGGAATACAATGTCGCTATTGATGTTTATCTGGATCATCTGGTTATTCAGGAATACGCCGCTCCTAAGAACATCCCGGAAGAGAAAGCCAAGAGAAGGTTGACGGATGTTATCCGCGCGGCTATTCAGGTTACAGGTGTTGCTGCCAATAATGTTGTGCTGAAAACCCGTGAGAAGAAGAAGGGTAAATCTCAGTACGAGAAGCTGAATCAGGGCTCTGAATACCTGGAAGTGAATGAGTATGGCGTTAAGCTGCTGGTGAATCTGCATGATTATCTGGATACGGGTCTGTTCCTGGATCATAAGATCACCAGAAAGAAAATCGGTGAACTGGCTGGTGGCAAGGATTTCCTTAATCTGTTTGCTTATACCGGTTCGGCCACTGTTCATGCAGCTTGTGGCGGCGCTAACTCAACGACAACAGTGGATATGTCCAAAACATATCTGGACTGGGCTAAGAAAAATCTTGAACTCAATGGTAAGGTTGGACGCCAGCATAAATTTGAGCAGGCTGACTGTCTGCAATGGCTGCGCAGTGCTCAGGGTAGTTATGATTTGATTTTTATTGACCCGCCAACTTTCTCAAACTCAAAGCGCATGGAGCAGAGTTTCGATATTCAGCGTGACCATATCCTGTTGATGAAGGACCTGAAAAGGCTGCTGAGAGAGAAGGGAACCATTGTTTTCTCAAACAACAAACGTCATTTTAAAATGGACCAGGAAGCACTGAAAGAGCTGGGACTGTCGGCCCGGAATATCTCTTCTCAGACACTGCCGATGGATTTTTCAAGGAACAAACAGATTCATAACTGCTGGCTGATAGAGCACGCAGAATAATAAGGTAATACAGTAAAGAATCATGGCATTACTTACGATAAACAATGGCCAGCTAGCGTTTGGCGATCATCCTCTGTTAAATCACTCTGATTTTGCTCTGCAGGAGAACGAAAGAGTCTGTCTTGTGGGCAGAAACGGAGCCGGTAAATCAACTTTGATGAAGGTGCTGGCCGGTGAAGTTCAAATGGACGATGGTAAATTTCAGATCACTCAGGACGTGGTGGTTTCCAGGCTGGAGCAGGACCCGCCAAGAAATCAGAGCGGAACGGTATTTGATTATGTGTCCGCCGGCCTTGCTGGCATTGGGGAACAGCTGAAGATCTATCAGGATCAACTTGATCTTGTGGCGGAAGCCCCGAGTGAAAGCAATATCAACAAGCTGGCAAAAATACAGGAAAGGCTCGAACATTCTGGCGCATGGCGCTTTGAAGACAGAATCAAGAACGTAATGGCTGCGCTGAAACTGGACGGCCACACCTTGCTGACCGATCTTTCCGGTGGCTGGCAGAGAAAAGCCGCTCTGGCTAAGGCGCTGGTGTGTGACCCAGATGTCTTGCTGCTGGATGAGCCGACTAACCACCTGGATGTTACCACCATTGAATGGCTGGAGACCTTTCTGAAGGATTTCAGAGGCTCTATCGTGTTTATTTCGCACGACCGTGCTTTTATCAAGTCCATGGCAACAAGAATTGTTGACCTTGACCGCGGTAATCTGACTTCTTTTCCTGGCAACTACGATCAGTATCTTATTGATAAAGAAGAAGCGCTGCGTGTTGAAGATATGCAGAACGCTGAGTTTGATAAAAAACTGGCGCAGGAAGAGGTGTGGATTCGTCAGGGAATCAAGGCCCGGAGGACGCGTAATGAGGGCAGGGTAAGGGCCCTTAAAAAGCTGCGTACAGAGCGCAAAGAGCGTGTTGAGGTTCAGGGTAAAGCCAATATCAACATCGACAACGCAGCCCGCTCAGGAAAGGTGGTATTTGAAGCGGAATCGGTCAATTACTCCATTGACGGCAAGAATCTGGTATCGGATTTCAGTTTTAATATTATGCGCGGAGATAAGATCGCGCTTATCGGTCCTAACGGTTGCGGTAAAAGTACGGTTTTGAAGCTGTTGCTTGAAGAGCTAAAGCCGGAATCCGGCAAGTTGCGCTGCGGTACTAAGCTGGAAGTGGCTTATTTTGACCAGTACCGTGAGATTCTGGACCCGGAAAAAACGGTCATGGACAACCTTGCTGACGGCAAGCAGGAAGTGATGATTGGCGGCAGACAGCGCCATGTGCTGGGATATCTGCAAGACTTCCTGTTCCCGCCGAAACGGGCCAGAACGCCGGTAAAAGCACTCTCTGGTGGTGAGAAAAACCGTCTGTTACTGGCGCGTATTTTCCTAAAACCAAGCAATTTACTGGTGCTTGATGAACCAACTAACGATTTAGATATCGAAACACTGGAACTTTTAGAAGATTTACTTGCCAACTATGAGGGTACTTTGTTGTTGGTCAGTCACGATCGTCAGTTTGTAGACAACACGGTGACTACCAGCTGGATCTTCGAAGGCAACGGTGTTATTGAAGAGTTTGTTGGTGGTTACCACGATGCTCAGCAGCAAAGAGCACAGGTAAAACAGAGCCGGCTGGATGAAAAGCCGGCGAAAAAAGCGAAAGTGGTTGAAGAAAGTCCCAAAAACAACCCATCTCGCAATAAACCGAACAAGTTATCGTATAAGCTACAGCGCGAGTTAGAAGCCCTGCCAGGTAAACTGGAAGAGCTGGAAGGTGAAATTGAGTCTCTGCAGGAGACGGTGAATTCACCGGAATTCTTTACTCGCCCGGTAGAGGAAACACAACCGATTTTAGACAGACTGTCTGAATCGGAGCAGGAACTGGAAATCGCTTTCGAACGTTGGGAAGAACTGGAAGCGATGCAACAGGAATTTTAAATAAATGAGTGTCAAAAATTTTAAACTAACTACGGTAGCCGCTTTTGTTTTAGCTGCTACTAATGCTAATGCTGCACTGTACCAGGTGGTTGAGTCCGATGCTTCATCACTGACTACAGCTGGTGATTATTATAGTAGTGCAATTCAAGGGGCTGGCTCTTCACCTACATCTTGTTTTGACTCAGGTTCTGGTTGTAGCGGTAGTAGCTATAATCTGGCAGGAGACACTCTTAATGCCGGTCAGTCGACAAGTATGTCAAGTAAGCTGACTTACAGAGCAATCGAAGGTATCTCTTATAAAGAAGAAGTGCCTTTTGGTATTGATAGTGACTACGATATCCTTACTCAGGATGATCTGGAAACTTATTGTAATGCTTATCTTGGTTACTCAACTTGTGACTCATGGGCTACATGGCATTGGTCTGGTGATACGGATACAGGGATAGGTGGTTTAGAGAAAGAGCGGAACGCATTTAGCGATAAGGACTATAGCACCAACGCAGATTCATTCTTTGAAGCCTTTACCAGCAGTATTTTTCCTTTTGATCCTGATGAGGGAAGTAGCGCTCCATCAAGCGGTATCAGTAGTGCTCCCACCAGTGGAACAACTGAGCAGGTTGTTACGAACATTATGACTGATACGAGTGGTACGCTGGTTGGTGTAACAGGTATCACCAACAGTGGCTATTATACGACTACTGATGGAAATAGTAATTACGCTCAGCTTTATCGTCAGCGTGGCTTTTTTACCAATAGTGATGGTTCATCAATAACAGTTCTTGAACCAGATTATGATTCTAGTGTTACCAGTGACAGTTCTAAAGATTCTACAATAGTAAATCAGATGGGCCGGACTATGGCCTTTGATTCTTTTAGTTATGGTGGAACACGGTATATCGTTGGTAGTGCGTCCGTAGCACCTTTTTCCTATAGCTATGATGACAAAGATTACACGGGTGATGTTGGAGCATGTGTTGATTACACTGATCCGGCTCTGTATCAGGATTGCCAGAATTTTGCTTTCGCTAACCGTGCATACATCTGGGATTCAAGTAACACCAGCAACAAATATTATGTTGCTGACTGGGATCTGGATTCAGCGACAACAGCTCTGGATGATGATACTGCCGCTCAGGCAAGTGTGAGAGCTGCTACCATTGCAGATGTCAGCACTTCTGCTTATGACGGGCTTCCGGTTCTTGTTGGTTACAACACTGACGAGTACAGTAGTGCCTTTTATATGCAGGCTGCAGTTTTCAGACCGGCAAGTACAAGCTCGTTTGCTATTGATGGTAATGAAAAGTGGACATCCACTTTTATTGAAAATGCAAAGGCCACATCAGGCACCTATCGCAATTCAGTCGCGACAGATATAAACGATAACTTGCTTGTTATTGGTGAAGCAAAATTAAAAACGCCTGAAAATGGTGCTTATGCCAATAAGATGTTTATTGCCGATGCGACAAGCACACCTACAGCCGTCTATTTCAACGATATGTCGGAAGATATTTTCTTTACTGGCGCGGGTGGTCAGGCAAATGCCATAAACAACTACAATGAGATAGTTGGCTCTGTGGATGCGGAAAACCATAGTGAGTCAGGCGGTAAGGCCAGGGATATTCGAGGCTTTATCTATCCTTACAGTCATACCCGTGGCACCGAAACAACCCGAAGGGCGATATTCAGTAATAAAGCCTGGTGGTTAGATGACCTGACTAACGGTGGAACATACAGCGACAATAACAACAAATACCGTATTATTGATGCTACTGATATCAATGATGCCGGTGTGATTTCCGCTACGGCCCTGAAATGTTCTTCTGGCTATGACAGTACAGATCATTTTGCTTATTGTGGTGGCGGTTCAACTCAAGAAAGGATTGTTGCGGTTAAACTGGTACCTATTGCTGGTGCAACCAGTTCAGACATCTCAGCGCGTTCAACTTCTTCAAGCACTACAGTTAGCAGAAGTGGTGGTTCGTTAGGCTGGTTCTCTATAGGCCTGCTAGGCTTATTAGGATTCAGAAGAAGAAAATAAGCTTTCATTGAAAAAAGGCACAGGCTCACAAAAATGAGTCTGTGTTTTTTTTGTGCTTGAGAAAAATTTTCAGATATCGCATTCTTTAAACGTGGGATAACAAAAATTCCACAAAGTAGTAATAGTAGTACGTTAGGACAACGAAATGTATGAGGAACTGCACTATGAAGAGACAGAAGCGTGATCGCCTGGAACGAGCTCAATCTCAAGGCTATAAAGCTGGTCTGAACGGAAGATCAATGGAAGATTGTCCATATCAACAGACAGATGCGAGGTCGGTTTGGTTAGGCGGATGGCGTGATGCCAGAGATGACAAAAGTTCTGGTCTCTATAAATAACATATAAATCCCATACAACCCACTATACTGAGGTCTGGCCCCGAAAGGGGTCATATTTTTAGATATATAATGCACTATAACTAACCGAGTTGAGCAAAATAAAAACAGCCCGAAAGCTGTTTTTATCAAAATTCTTAATTTAGAACGAAGATGTATCCTGGAAAAGGCCAACCTTCAGGTCTTTAGCAACGTAGATTTCTTTGCCGTCAACCAGAACACGGCCATCAGCCATACCCATAACAAGCTTGCGGTTGATTACGCGCTTCATATCGATTTGGTAGGTTACTTTCTTCGCTGTAGGAAGAATCTGGCCGGTAAATTTCACTTCACCCACACCCAGTGCACGGCCTTTACCTTCGCCGCCAACCCAGCCAAGGAAGAATCCAACCAGTTGCCACATTGCGTCAAGGCCAAGACAGCCAGGCATTACAGGGTCACCTGGGAAGTGACAGTCGAAGAACCAAAGGTCTGGTGTAATATCCAGTTCAGCTTCGATATAACCTTTACCATATGCACCGCCATCTTCGGTCATCAGGTTTACTCTGTCCATCATCAGCATGTTTGGTGCTGGTAGCTGAGGGTAACCCGGACCAAATAGTTCACCACGACTTGATGCCAGTAGGTCTTCACGATTGTATGAGCTGCGTTTGTTCTGCATTGTAATATTTACTCCAAATTATTGTAGGTGCATCTTAGTGAACACGTGTACGCTTAACAACTCCGATCAGTTTGATGAGAAACGATTTTTAATTCTCTGAATCAGCCCTTCGTTCATCTCGGTTCGGGCAAAATTCTCAATTCTGTCGGAAATCCTATTTAGTATCGTATCTTCTTCCTCTCCTCTGAACTGTTTTCCTGTGATTAACGCAATGGCTTCATCCACGTTTTCAACAGACCAGATATGGAACTGATTGTTACGAATACTTTCAACAACATCTCTGTTTAACGACAGATGTTTTAAATTTGATTTCGGTAGTATGACACCCTGGTTACCGGTCAGCCCCTGATGCTCACAGACATGGTAAAAACCTTCTATTTTCTCATTCAGTCCGCCAACTGCCTGCACGCGGCCAAACTGATCCACCGCACCGGTAACGGCTATCTGCTGATTAATAGGGCACTCGGATAAGGCGCTCACCAGTGAACAAAGCTCCGCCAGAGAAGCACTGTCTCCGTCTACTTCGCTGTAGGACTGCTCAAATACAATGGAGGCAGCATAGGGCAGAGGTTCATCCAAATCTAAAGCGCTGCTGACGAAAGCCTGCATAATCATCATGCCTTTGGCATGCAGGTTACCGCCCAGTTCAGCTTTTCGCTCTACATCGGAAATATCGCCGTCACCAAAATGAATTACGCAGGAGATCCTCGCAGGTTCACCGTAAGAAACCGGATGACCGGGAACATCAATCACTGTCAGGCCGTTAACCTGACCAACTTGTTCGCCATTGGTTTCAATGATGACCTGTCCGTCGAGGATATCATCCAGAGCCCGTTTAGGAAGGTATGACTCGCGGTAGAACTTGTTATCAAGTGCTTTATCAAAGCTCTCTTCAGTCAGAGTTTTTCCGCCGGACTCAATAGCCGCCTCGGAAAGCAGAGAGTTATACCACTGGAGGCAAAGCGGCATGTATTCCTGATCTTCTGTTTCACGCGCACCGGCGACCATAAGTCTTTTAATACCGGTTTCATCCAGATGAGGCAGGTTAAACCGGTCTGACAGACCTTTTATATAGCGAAGATAATCATTGATGGAGGTATCATTAAGCTTAAGATCCAGTTCTATTTCACTGAATATACAAAAGCCGGACTGAACATCAGCATCGAAATAATCCAGCTCGCTCATCTGCTCTCTGTCGCCAACCACAATAAGCTTTACATCAACCTTATGTGCAGGCGGTTCAAGTGCAATATGTTTAGGATCAATATTAACCGGAGATACCGCTTCTCCCAGCAATGCTGACTTAAGTACCATCCAGGAAGAAGGGTTCACCATAATCAGATTGGCCGAAACAACCAGGTAACCGCCGTGGGCTTTGTTTAGCAGTCCCTGAGTTGAGGAAACCACTTCACCGTCTCTTGCTTTGTACTGACCCAGAATCGCATCAATCTCAAGTGTTTCGGCTTTAACTACTGGTCTGTTATCTGTAATTTCCTGCAGTGCGTCGATTACCGCATTTCTGTAGATAGCGTTGTCCGTTGAGTTGACCAGCAAAACCTTTGTCCAGTTCTTTAACTGCTCAAAACGCTCCAGCGCGTTACGCAGCCTGGGTTGCAGATCTAAAAAGGTTAGGGGAGACAAGGAGTCATACTGGTGAATAGCATCAGTATAGGCTTCAAATTGTGGTGTGACGGAACGCCAGTCTTCTTGGATCATACGTACTTCAAAACTGATAAAGAGATTGATTATATAGAAAAAGAGAAACCCTATATAGAGTTTAGTTGAGTTAATGAATATGCGAAGTGTGTTGGATAAATAAACTGTTCATTATGCTAGGTTTGGGTTACGCTGTCACAGTAAAGCTGTAGTTTTTATAGGGGCATGATTCAATGAAATACCAACAACTTGAAAACCTTGAGTGTGGCTGGAAATGGCAATATCTCATGAAAAAGTGGCGTGATGGCGAAGCAATAACAAAGCACATAGATACCAGTGAAGCTGATCAGGCTGTTGAGTTACTTAAACAGATTGAGCATGAACCGACTCAAGTGCCTGAGTGGATTGAAAAACATATGTCTTTGGAGCTGGATAATAAGCTTAAGCAGGCCATTCGTGCAAAACGAAAACGCCACTTTAATGCAGAACAGGTCCATACTAAAAAGAAATCGATAGATCTTGATTACCGGGTTTGGGAAAAGCTTTCAGTCAGAGCTAACGAGCTTGATTGTACTTTGTCTGATGCCATTGAATATCTGCTGTCAGAGGCATCAAAAAGCGAAAAAGCAAATCAGACGGTAAGCAGTTTAAAAGAAGATTTGAGCAAATTACTTTCAAATTAGGAGGCTTTACTATGATGTACGTGATTTTAATTGGTGCAGCTGTCGTTTGTTGGCTGGTATTTATCGACAGACCAGTTTTAAAAATGACGTTTAAGGAAGGAGATCTAGTAAAGCATCAGGGACGACTTCCTTCAGGGTTTGCCCATAACTGTAAAGAAATCGGCCATAGAACACCATTTGACGGCATCGTTAAAGTTTACATGACGCGCTCAGGCGCAAAGCTTAATTTTTCTAAAGATGTACCGGGTAAAATTCAGCAACGGATAAGAAACGTATTTCCGCATCAGGGCTTTAAAACCACCAAAGGAAAAAAAGCCTGAGAACCTGAGCGTTTTTCGGAGGATATGAAATGGAATCTGCATCTAAGAAAGTGTTTATTAAGAACAACGAGCGGCTTATCGAAGACTTAACTCATGAGTGTATTACCGAAATAGCAAAAGAACTGATCGAACGCGGATACACTGAGGTTGATCTTGCTCTAGATAAAGACATCAAACCAGGCGTTACCAATTACGTGGTGAAAAAGCTCAACGAGAAGTTCCATGAGTTTGGCTGGGAGGCAGAATTGCACTCGGATCCGACAATGACGCGAATTCAGGGTGTGATTCGTTAGTGCGTATTATGTATATTATGTTAAATAGAGTTTTGCACTGTTCCTGTAAGAAGACGTTCTCTCACCTGCTCTAGAGAGCCCGTTTTCGAGTTAAACGCTATTTTTCAAGCCGTATTCCCATTACGGCTTTCTTTTATCTCTCTTCCGGTGCGTTCTCTGAATCAAGGCGTACAAGAGCACCCGATAATTCCACTATACTTACTAATAAGACCAAACTGCGCTTATTCCTTTTACCAGCCTAAGGAAAAGATATGGTGTTAGTTAAACGATTAGTACTGGATGTTCTTAAGCCACACCTGCCTACTTCTATTGATTTTTGCACCAAGCTTGCAGAAGTTGGAGACGACTACTCTGTGAGTTTATCTGTCATTGAAATTGATCAGGATACCGAAACGGTTTCAGTATCTATTGAAGGCTATGACCTTGATTTTGAAGCCATAAAGGCCATGATCAGCAAAATGAGTAGTTCGCTACACAGCGTTGATGTGGTGGATGTTAAAAATGAAAAATCGGATGTACGTAAATTTGAGTAGATTTCAGAGGTAACTATTGCTGAACCCCTTTAGTCAGATCAGTTTTTACCTGCAAATCACCAGCTCTCAGGGCATAATGCGCCGCTATTTCGTTGTTAACGGCTTTGACGGTGCTCTTACTATGCTGGGAATTATCATTGGTTTCCTGTTCAGTACCCCCGCGAGTCTGGAGGTTATCATTAATGCCTGTATGGGAGCCACAATTGCTCTGGCTGTAAGCGGCACCAGCAGTGCTTATGTCAGCGAACAGGCAGAACTGCGTCTGGCTCTGAGCAACCTTCAGCATGCGATGCTGACAAAACTGCAGAGCGGAGCTCATGCTGAAGCGGCGCGTTGGGTGCCTGTTTTAATTGCTATCGTTAACGGTTCTGCTCCACTTATTATTTCGTTGCTCATTATCGCGCCCCTATGGATTGCCAATCAGGGTATCAGCTTAATGATCTCCCCGTTGTTGATGGCAGTAATTATTGCCGTGCTTATCATCTTTTTATTTGGGGTGTTTCTTGGCCGGATTTCCGGTGAAACCTGGTTAATCAGTGGTATTAAAACCCTGATAATTGCGGTTCTGACAATGGCGTTGATCTATCTGTTTACCAGTTAGCGCTTTAAGTAACAAAGCCCAAAAAGTTACTGCGTAACCCTTGAGCCCTGCTGTTTAAGTTATGTATTGATTAGCGGTTTATCAGATAGTTAAGCATATCGTCGATAGTCATCACCCTAGGATAATCTTTTTCCGGAATATTTATCCCTGTGTTCTTAGTTACTGCTGCCACTAAATTCAGAAAATCCATTGAGTCCAGATCAAATGCATCGCGCATATCTTCATCTGTTACTAACTCATCTCCCTCCAGCTCTGGCGCGATGGCAATTAGCTGGTTGATGATCAATTGTTTTAATTGTTTACTGTCCATAGCTGCTCCGGTTTTTGTATTAGCTGGTTAAGTTGATACAGGAACTTCGCGCCAACGTGGCCGTCGCTGACCCGGTGATCCGCTGCCAAAGTTGAAGTAATTACGTCCCTTATTTCTACCTGGTTGTTAATAACTAAAGGCTCCTGGTGCGGGCTGCCCAGTGCAATAATCGCTACCTGAGGTGGCTGAATAATGGCAGACATCTGCTCAGCCCCCCGCTCACCTATACTGCTGACACAACAGGTAGCCCCTGTCAGTTGCGACATTGGAAGCATGCCTCTTCTGGCTTCTGCTACCTGTCTGGTGATGGTTTGCATGACCGTAATAGCGTTGAAGGTCTGTGCATCCCGAATAACCGGCATGATTAAACCTTTGCCTCTGATATTGACAGCATGAGCAAGGTGCACAGTTTTAGACTGAACAAATTTTCCGTTAATAAACTGGCCGTTTAGTGCTTTATGCTTAGCCAGTAACCGGGCTACCGCCGTTATCAGTGGGGCTGCAAGCAGCAGCCTGTCTTCTGGTTCTTTATCGCCGTTATAATCGATGAGATATTCCTGAAGCTTCGTAATATCAAGGCGTTGGCTAAGATAGTAATGAGGAATCGTCTGTTTTGATAAAGTGACAGTATCACTTATTGCCTGCCTCATTAAGGCTTCCGGATCGCTCTGTGGCTCTGGTTTTAACTGGGATTTTGTCACTGTTTCAGTTGCTGTTCCTGAAACCGTAAGATCTTTCAGAGTGACAGGCGATGTGTTGCCTCGGGATACTTCAGCGAGGTTTATATTGTTCTGTCTGGCTGCATACCTTGCTCCTGGTGATGCCAGAATAAAATCAGAAGAGGTCTCGACCACAGCGATTTCAGGCACACTCTGAACTGGATCCGGAGCATTTATGACTAACTCTTCTGACTCAGCCTCAACTGCTTCATCCGGTGTATCTTCGGATTCCTGAGTGGCTGGCCCTCTGAGTTTAGCTATCGGTGTACCAACGCTAATCTCTTCACCCACTTCTACCAGCAGCCCTTCGATAACCGTATCTTCAAAGATATCCAGCTCAATAGCGCCTTTATTGGTTTCAATTACCGCAATAATATCCCCGCGCCTGACCTCTTGCCCCTGCTCTACCTGCCACTCGATAAGCGTACCGGTTGCCATATCTGCGCCAAAAGCCGGCATAGTTAAATCATGAGTTTGTTGCGTCATAACCGCCTCCTCAATGACCTTCCAGCATATTTAGCGCTGCGGTAACAATGTCATCCACCTGCGGAATAGAAGCCTGCTCCAGGTGTTCGGGATAAGGTATCGGAACTTCTTTGCTGTTGATGCGGCATATTGGTGCGTCCAGGTAGTAAATGGCTTCTTCGGCAAGCGTTGCGCTGATCTCTGACGACATGCCCACACTTTTCCAGGACTCATCGACAATGATGGCTTTATGGGTCTTTTGTACAGATTTGATGATGCTTTCTCTGTCTAATGGTCTCAGGCAACGAAGATCGACCACTTCAGTCTCGAAACCTTTCTCTTTCAGTTTATCTGCCGCTTCCATTGCTTTATACAAGCATCCACCCCATGCGAAAATGGAAAGATCTTTCCCTTCACGGCGAACCACGGCCTTATGCATATCCACAGGTGGCAGTTGTTCATCGAACTCTTCAATGCGATTGTAGAGCATAACATGCTCAAAAATAATCACAGGGTCAGGGTCATCCAGCGCCATTTTCAGCATTTGCCTGGCATCCTGAATGGTTCCGGGGAACAGCACCTTGATACCCGGAATATGAGCATAAATGCCTTCAAAACTGTGTGAGTGCTGCGCAGCAAGTTGCTTGCCTGCCCCACAAGCCATACGGATAACAACAGGCACGCCTATCTGACCGTTGGACATATGCCGCAAGGTCGCAGCGTTATTGATGATCTGATCCAGCGCAAGCAGGCTGAAATTTACCGTCATGATTTCAACAATAGGCCGCATACCACCCATTGCGGCGCCGATACCCGCACCGACAAAACCAGACTCAGCAAGCGGCGTATCCATAATGCGGTCACTGCCGAACTTTTCGATAAGCCCTTTACTTACCGCATAACAACCACCGTAATCGCCCACATCCTCACCCATCAGAAATACTCTGGGATCATTTTCAATCGCCTCGGCAATGGCGGCTTTAAATGCATCTCTGTATGAAAGTTCAGTCATTTTAAGCCTCCTCTGCATAGACGTGTTTTAGCAAGTCACTGATGGGTTCATCTGTACCCTGAAGTGCATTTCTGGCGGCAATTTCAATTTCCCGGTCGGCCTGCTGTTCGATTTCTCTTATCTGAGATTCAGAGATCTGCTGGTTGTTCTGCAGCCAGTGACTGAGCTGCACAATCGGGCCTTTTTTCTGCCATTCCTGAATTTCTTCTTTATTGCGGTATTGCTGTGAGTCAAACATCGAGTGTCCCCGGAACCGGTAAGTCCGGCATTCGATAAAGTGTGGCCCTGCCCCGTTTCGGATCGCATTACAGGCTAACTGACTGGCGGCCTCCACATCGACCACATTCATGCCATCAACCTGCTGAGCGGCCAGTCCGTAATTTGCCGCCTTGGTATAGATTTGCTGGTTGGACTCTTCAATGGAAAGCTTTGTCCCCATGGCATAGAGGTTATTTTCGCAGACAAAGAGGATCGGCAGGTTCCAGAGTTTGGACAGGTTCATGCTTTCATGAAACTCGCCTTCTGCTACCGCTCCCTCTCCGAAGAAGCAGCAGGTGACGTTGTTTCTGTTCTGCTTTTTATCTGCCAGAGCCATGCCAACCGCTAAAGGAAGCGCACCTGCGACAATGGCATTGCCTCCGTAGAATTTAAGCTCGTTGTCAAACAGATGCATAGAGCCGCCACGTCCCCCGCTGCAGCCTTCCATTTTGGCAAACATCTCGGCAAAGATGGCTTCCATGGACATTCCTCTGGCAAGCGCATGACCGTGCTCTCTGTAGGTTGCCAGTACAGAATCGTCTTTCGTCAGAGCCTGCATTACGCCGACCGATATGGCTTCTTCACCGTTATACAGATGAAGAAAGCCTCGGATTTTCTGCTCGTTGTACAGTCCGACGCACGCTTCTTCAAAGCGGCGGATCCTTATCATTTCAGTGAGAAGGTAATGCAAATGTTCCCGGCTGATATGTGTTTTATTCTGAACCATCTGCGCCTCCTTAGTGCTCGTCACTTTCTAAAGTGGAAATATCACCTTCAGGCAGTCCCAGTTCTCGTGCTTTTAAAAGCCTGCGCATAATTTTGCCGCTGCGGGTTTTCGGCAGGTTTTCCCGAAATGCGATTTCCCGTGGGGCAACAGCAGGACCTAAACGCTTGCGCGCGTGCCCCATTAGGGTTTTCAGCATTTTTTCATCGGCTTCGTTGCCCGGTTTGAGTACCACATAGGCTTTGACGATTTCTCCGGCCACATCATCAGGAAGCCCAATCACCCCGACTTCTGCTACTGCCGGGTTTTCCATTAGTGCGCTTTCTACCTCAAAAGGACCGATTAAATGCCCGGAGCTTTTTATGACGTCATTGGCCCGGCCGACAAACCAGAAGTAACCGTCTTCATCTTTGTAGGCCAGATCGCCGGTTAAGTACCAGTCTCCGTTAAAGCAGCTTCTGTATTTCTCTTCCTGGTTTAAGTATCCGCGGAACATGGAGGGCCAGCCTTTCTTTATTGCCAGTTCACCCACTTCACCTGACTTTATGCTCAGGTGTTTGTTGTCATCCGGGCCTGTAAATACGCTGGCTTCGATGCCCGGTAGTGGTCTGCCCATGGAGCCGGGACGTACATCACTGGTGGCGAAGTTGGCGATAAGGATCCCGCCGGTCTCACTTTGCCACCAGTTGTCGTGGATTGCCTGTCCAAAGCATTTTTGTCCCCAGACAACCGCTTCAGGATTCAGGGGCTCTCCCACACTGGCGATAAATCTGAGCTGGCTTAAATCGTAATCCTGTGCCAGTTCCCCGCCCACTTTCATCAGCATCCGTATAGCGGTCGGAGCCGTATACCATATATTAACTTTCTGCTCGCTCAGGATCTGATACCAGCGCCCAGCGTCAAACTCAGCCTGATCGATAATCATGGTCAGGCGGTTACAAAGCGGTGCGATAATTCCGTAGGATGTACCTGTTACCCAGCCGGGGTCGGCAGTGCACCAGTAAACGTCTTCCGCCTGCATATCCAGTGCGTAACGTCCGGAAATCTGATGCCAGAGCACGGCATTGTGAACATGCATAGCACCTTTCGGTTTACCTGTTGTGCCTGAGGTAAAGTGCAGCAAAGCCAGTTGCTCGGGGTCTGTATCCTTTGCGGTAAAATCAGGGCTTGCGTTTTGCAGCAGTGCGTCGATATCCAGGCAGTTTTCCGGCAGCTCTCCGGAAACATCGTAAAGAAAGACCCACTTCAGGCATTCCAGTTCATCACGCCAGGGCATCACTTTTTTGCGATACAGGGCCTCGCTGGTGATCAGCGCTTTACCATGACCAATCTCCATCCGGGAGTGAATCGGCTCTGGTCCGAATGCAGAAAACAGAGGGGAAAATACCGCGCCGTATTTTACCGTGCCAAGCATGGCGTAATAGAGGTTAGGAACGCGCTGACAAAGTGCAAATACCACATCTCCGGGTTGGATCCCTATCCCTTCCAGCACATTGGCAAAGCGGTTGGTCTGATCCATTAACATCCGGTAGCTGATATCGCGAATGTCGTTGTTTTTTCCCAGCCAGCGAATCGCGGTCTGACTGCCGTATCCGGCGGCAACATGCCGGTCAACTGCCTGATAGGCGATATTCAGGGGATGTTCGGGGTCGATGTACTTAGCTTTGGCTTCATGCCAGTTAAAATGTTGGCATGTGTCATCGTAAGATACTAAGTTGTGCTTTTCAGCAACACCCGGATCTTTTCTGATTTCAGGAAAGTCCATTTTTCTCTCCTATCGTCTCCATTTACTTAAAGATTAGGAGACGCGGGGAAATTTGCCGGAGAGAAAAATGGTTTTAATCAATTTTTTGCTGATAATTGCGTCATTAAGACTCACTCGTCACCAAATACTTCTTTTAACGCCTGTCTCAGGTCTGCCGATCTTATCGGTTTGGTGACAAATCCGTTCATGCCTGCATTCAGGCAGCTCTCTTTATCGCTTTCCATGGCGTGCGCGGTTAAGGCTATTATTGGAGTCTGGATTGCTTTTGAACGAATGATGGAGGTCGCTTCAAGACCGCCCATAACGGGCATGGAGAGATCCATAAAAATCAGGTCGAACTGTTGTTTTTTCCTGGTCAGAATATCTACTGACTCCAGGCCGTTGGAAGCCAGTTCCACATGATGCCCCAGCTTTTTCAGCAGCATTTCGATAAGCATCTGATTGGTTTTGTTATCTTCAACAAGCAGTATCTTCCGCGATTTTGGCGCCGGATGGTCTACTGAAATGGCTTCGCTTTTTTGCCCGGAAAGGATCTTTGTTATTGGCATTTGAACGATAAAGCAACTGCCCTGACCAATAACGCTGTTAACTTTGATCTCTCCTCCCATCAGGCTGACCAGTTGTCTGGTGATGGCTAAACCCAGGCCTGTTCCACCAAATGTTCTGGTAATTGAGCTGTCCGCCTGCTGGAATGCGTTAAACAGACTATCGATGGAATCCTCCGGAATACCGATGCCTGTGTCTTTCACTTTTATAAGCAGTTGGTTGTCGTCTGTACAGGCGGCAGTAAGGCGTACCTCTCCCTCTGTAGTGAATTTCACCGCATTGCCTACCAGATTGAACAGGATTTGAGTTAAACGGGTTGAATCCACATCAATGTGCTCTGGCACATCAGGGGTGATATCAACATGAAGATCAATGCCTTTACTCTGCGCTGTTGCGATATGATGCGTGACACTGTCGCGAATTAGTTCGGGGAGATTGGTTGTCTGCGGGTCCAGAACAAAATGCCCTGATTCGATTTTGGACAGATCCAGGATATCACTGATCAATACACCAAGCAGGCTTGCGGAAGACTCTACTTTTTTCAGAATATCAATCTGCTCATCCTGCATCTGGTCTCTGAGAATATCCATAAAGCCGAAAATAGTATTGAGCGGAGTCCGGATTTCATGACTCATCACAGCAAGAAACTCAGACTTGGCCTGGCTGGCTTGCAGCGCCTGTTGTTGCGCCTGTTTTAGTGCCAGTATCTGTTTTCTTTTACTGGTAATATCTTTGGCGGTTCCCCGGTAACCAAGGTAGTTCATTTTGTCGGTAAAGTACGGTTTACCGCTGATGCTGATGAACTGGCCATCACCGGTTTCCAGCTCGATATCAACAAAGGGTTCAAACTTGGCAATAGCAGCAGAAATTCTCTTTGCTTCAGATCCTTTGCTCAGGCTATTTAGCGAGATCAGCAGATTCTTTTTAATCTGCAAAATTGCGCTATTGGTGCTGGTTGTATGGTAGCTGATATTCAGCAGATGATCCGTCTCCCACAACCAGTCACCTGTGGATTGCGCAAAGTCAATGAATCGCTGGCGGTTGTTCTCAAGCTCTCTGGTTCTTAAATCAACCATTAACTGGAGCTTCTCTTTCTGATCGATCTCCTGCATCGCTCGCCTTACCAGTGGCATAAGCCGGGATAAGGTGTGTTTACTGTCGGAATTGAACTGCCCTTTTTCCTTCCCGGCCAGAATGATGACTGACTGACTTATTTCTGAAGAAACGCCGCAGATAAGCGCAGACTGGATTTCGCCACTGCCCATATGGTTCAGGGTTTCGAAGAAACTTATTTTCGCAGGGTCATACATAACCAGACACTCACCGGCAAGGGCTCGTGCAAATTTACTGTTGTGTGACCAGCAGGTATCGTCAAAAGCCGGGTTAGTGCTGAGGAAACTGCAAAAATTGGGTTGTTCTTCAGCTTTAGAGAGGACTAAAGCATCATCAAAATGGATGTATTTTTTCAGCGCCACCAGCAGAGCATTAAACATCTGCTGCTTAGTCTGGGCGTCACTCAAGGCTGAAATGGCGGTTAAGATGGCGTCATTTTCTTCGGCAAACCTTCTTTCCCTTAATCTGCTTTTCTGGAGCTCTACCAGAGCTTCCTGTAACTCTTCTTTTAAAAAATCGGTCATAAAGGGGTCACTTCAGAATAAAAAATCACCGAAGAAAGCATCAGATTTCCGTGTGCGTTTTCTCCGTTGGCAAAGCAGCCCTGCTCGCCATAGGTGAAAGGACAGATAAAAGGAGCATTTCTGTAGGCTTGCTTTGTTGTTTTGTGGATCTGGTCAAGCTCGTCTACGATGACTTGCTGTGAACCGGCACAAAAAATATTGATGCCACCTTTAAGGTCTATTTCAGTTGGCTGAGAGTTGATTGCAGACATGGTTACCTGAGCTGCGCGGTTAACAAGCTGCTCTTGTCCGCCGACCATAAGATGAATATGCTCCCCTTGGTCAATATCTGTAAACAGGGTGATTGAACCATCTGGGTTCACCATTTGTGGATGTGATAGTTTGTAGTAAGGGTTTCCAAATATCCGCCCGGCTATCCTTCCCAGTGGAAACAGCGCATTAATATTCTCGCTGTTAAAGGTGTTTTCACTTAGCATCAGGTATTCATCGACCCAGTTTGTATACACCTCTCCGGCATTTTTACCGTTTATCTCTATCAGATCTCTTCCTTTGGCTTTTGTTACCGTGCCGCCGTAAACGCTGGGTGCGTAACCGCTGCTAAAAGCGGTAAGTAAAGGTTTGGACGGATAGAGGACAGAGATAGAGAGGCCACTGTCAGACGAAGCCGTTTCAGTTATAATCGACCAGTCGCCGGTAAGGTTATTGTCGGCAGCACTACCACCAATAAGTTTTATTCTGCCACCCAGTTGCTCTTCCACCTGCTCGACCATAAATTCTTCATAGCCAAAGGTGGAATGAATTATCACCAAATCCGGTAGTTCACCAATCCGGTCAGCATTCTTTATCGCCTGTTCAAGTACCTGGTGTGTAAGCAGCTTTATTCGTTGTTTGTTACATTTATCTTTTTCAGGGAAGTGTTGAATAGCGGTGCCGTAGGAGGAAAAAGGCGCGTCGTCAGCGATGGCAAGTACAGCAACCACCGGGCCTTCATGGTAGCCCTCATCGGTCATTACCCCTGATGATGATGAGCAGCCGTGAATTTTGCTCTTAGGGAATGCCTTAGTTAAGGCATCACAAAGCGCGGCCGCAGAGTACTCTTCTGTGTAGTAACAGACGATAAAGCCGGGATTAGAAATGGTTAGCCTGTTACAGATATCACTAACGGCTTTTTCTTCTTCCCTGATATGTGAATAGCTTGACGTGATTTTCATTATTAATAATTTAATTTTTCTGTTTCGGCTTTTTCCATTAAGCCAATGTATCAATACATGTTATCGGTTAGCGGTCGGTATTAGAACCGTTAATGTTCAAATTTAGTATAGTGGTATCACAATTTTATTGAGTTATTTCAGTTCAGGGTAGTCAGACTGTACTTTGCTTCTAAATTTTTCAGCCCCTGCTTTTGGAGTGACATTGTCACAACATCGGTTTTTATGTTGTAACAAACTTCAAAGTTTTTGGATTAACTGACAGGTTTGCTGACAAATTAAAGGTTAAATGATTGTCATTAAAATGTTAAATGACTTATTATTTGTAAAAAATTCTAAGTAAAGAAGTCAACCTAAAATTGGAAGCACAATAATGAGCCAGGGAAACCAACTTGAGCATAAGTATAACTACACTGTTGTTCGCCAATTCACCTTAGTCACCATACTGTGGGGAATTGTCGGAATGGGTGTGGGTGTGCTGATTGCTGCACAACTCGTATGGCCACAGCTGAACTTTGATACACCGTGGCTAACCTACAGTCGCCTGCGTCCGCTGCATACCAATGCCGTGATTTTCGCTTTCGGAACCAGCGCCCTTTTTGCAACATCTTATTACGTGGTACAACGCACCTGTCAGACAAGACTGTTTGGCGGACCTCTGGTCCCCTTCACTTTCTGGGGCTGGCAGGCCATCATACTCTCCGCTGCGATTTCATTGCCTTTGGGTTATACCACCAGCAAAGAGTACGCAGAGCTGGAGTGGCCGATTGATATCGCCATCGCTTTAGTCTGGGTTGCCTATGCCATTGTCTTTTTCGGCACCCTGATTAAACGGAAAACCTCGCACATCTATGTAGCGAACTGGTTCTTTGGCGCATTTATCCTGACCGTAGCTGTGTTACATATTGTGAACAGCATGGCGATTCCTGTCTCACTGACTAAATCCTATTCCGTCTATTCCGGTGCCGTGGATGCCATGGTTCAGTGGTGGTACGGACACAATGCGGTTGGTTTTCTGTTAACCGCCGGCTTCCTGGGTATGATGTACTATTTTGTGCCTAAACAAGCCGAGCGTCCGGTTTATTCTTACCGACTGTCTATTGTCCACTTCTGGGCATTAATCGCGCTTTATATCTGGGCGGGACCGCACCACCTGCACTACACCGCACTTCCGGACTGGACTCAGTCTCTGGGCATGGTGATGTCACTGGTTCTGTTTGCGCCGTCCTGGGGCGGTATGATTAACGGTATCATGACCCTGTCGGGAGCCTGGCATAAACTGCGCTATGATCCGATTCTGCGCTTCCTTATTGTTTCTCTCTCCTTCTACGGTATGTCTACCTTTGAAGGGCCTATGATGTCCATCAAGACAGTGAATGCCCTGTCCCACTATACCGACTGGACTATCGGTCACGTCCATTCCGGCGCGCTTGGCTGGGTTGCTATGGTCTCCATCGGTTCGGTCTATCACCTGCTTCCAAGACTGTTTGGTCAGGAGAGAATGTACTCCGTCGGCCTGATTAATGTCCACTTCTGGCTTGCAACCATTGGTACGGTTCTGTACATCGTAGCTATGTGGATCTCCGGTGTAATGCAGGGTCTGATGTGGCGCAAAGTGAACGATGACGGCACCCTGACCTACAGCTTTATCGAATCGGTTCAGGCTTCCTATCCTTTCTACACGGTTCGCTTTATCGGCGGGCTTGTATTCCTGCTTGGCATGTTCTTAATGGCGTATAACGCTTATAAGACAATTTCAGCACCGAAAAATAGCCTTAAGGCTATTGAACAGACGGCATAAGGAGATTGATGAATGAGTAATAATTCAAATAATCGCCATGAGATTGTCGAGAAGAACGTTGGCCTGCTGGCGATCTTAATTATATTTGCGATCAGCCTGGGAGCCTTGGTGGAAATTGTTCCCCTGATGTTCCAGAAGCAGACTAATGAACCTGTAGATAATCTGAAGCCTTATACCGCCCTGCAGATGGAAGGCCGTGATATCTACATCCGCGAAGGGTGTAACGTCTGCCACAGTCAGATGATCCGCCCTTTCAGGGCTGAAACCGAGCGTTATGGTCACTATTCCGTTGCCGGTGAATCGGTATGGGAGCATCCTTTCTTATGGGGCTCTAAGCGTACCGGTCCGGATCTGGCCCGTGTTGGCGGCCGTTATTCCGATGAGTGGCACCGTGTTCACCTTATCGACCCGCGTGCTCTGGTTCCTGAGTCAAATATGCCCGGCTTCCCCTGGCTTGAGGAAAACACGCTGGACGGAAAGCTGACTCAGAAAAAGCTGGAAGTTTTCCGCGACAACTTCGGAGTGCCTTACAGCGACGAACAGATTGCTAACGCTGAGCAGGACGTTGCCGGTAAAACCGAAATGGAAGCACTGATTGCTTATCTGCAATCGCTTGGTCACGCAATGAAGTAAGGGGAAAGAGATGGATATTGGTACTTTTCACAGCATCTGGACCCTGATTATCTTTGTCAGTTTCCTTGGTGTGGTTTGGTGGGCTTACGGAAAAAAACGCAAGGCCCGTTTTGAAGAAGATGCAAATCTGATATTTGACGATGAAGAATCAGAATCCTCTTCTTCTGAATCAGAGCAGGGAGTGACCAACAAATGACAACATTCTGGAGTCTATGGATTATTGTAATTACGATTGGCACTCTGGTTGGCTGTGCTGTCATTCTTGCCTGGTGTCTTAAGGATGATATGGGCGTTCCCGAAGGTGAAGATATGGGCCACGAATATGATGGTATTCGTGAGCTTAACAGCCCTCTTCCAAAATGGTGGAGCTTTCTGTTTATCGGAACCTTTGTGTTTGCCGTTATCTACCTTGCTTTGTATCCCGGTCTTGGCAATTTTAAAGGCTTTCTCGGCTGGACCAGTTCAGATCAGAGCGTAAAAAACCTGGCGGAATCAAAAGCGTCAATTGCCAATGCTCAGAAGAACAAACAGCTAGATGAGTATGCCAAAGAGCTGGATACCGCAGAGTCCCATTACGGTGAAACCTTTAAACAGTTTGCCTATAAGGATAACGGCTCTGACTTCCGCTCTCTGCCGGAAATTGCCAAAGATGAAGAGGCACTAAAAGTGGGCCAGCGTCTGTTCCTGCAAAACTGTTCACAGTGTCACGGCTCGGATGCCCGGGGGCAGAAAGGCTTCCCTAACCTTGCAGATGAATCCTGGCTGTACGGTGGTGAACCTGAAGCGATTCTGAACACTGTCCTGCATGGCCGTGTCGGTCAGATGCCGCCGTGGATAGATGCTCTTGGAGAACAGGGAATCGAGGAAGTGGTTACTTATACGCTGAGTCTTTCCGGACGCAAAGTCAATGCCCGTGAGGCTGCAGCCGGTAAAAAACGCTTCGTAGTCTGCGCGGCATGTCACGGTACAGATGGTAAAGGTAACCCGGCGGTAGGTGCACCAGACTTAACGGACAGATACTGGCTGTTTGGTGACTCCCGTGCAGAAATCACCGATACCGTAGCCAATGGCCGCGCAGGTGTAATGCCGGCCTGGAAGGACATACTTGGCGAGGATAAGGTTCAGCTTGTCTCTGCTTATGTGTGGAGCCTGCAAAACAAAGAGAAATAACCGGAAAACTGAGGGTCAAACATATGGAACATCCCTGGTATAAGCAGTTCTGGCCATGGTTTCTGATAACGCTTCCTTCCTGCGCCGTGATAGGAAGTTTCGTTACACTCTCCATTTTTTCCAGTAATAGCGTTTCTCTGGTTGCTGAAGATTATTATAAAAAGGGTAAGGCGATTAACATCGACCTTACCCGGGTAAAAGCGGCAAAAAGCCTGGATTTAAAAGCGGTTGTTAAATCCGACGGTAAAGATTTCCGTATTACTCTGGATAAAGGCCAGCTTGAGCATTTTGTCGCGCTTAATGTTACTTTTACCCACCGGACATTAGCAGATAAAGACTTTAAACTTCTGCTTACGGCAGATGCCAAGGGGGTATACAGGCACACGCTGGATAAATCGCTGTCCGGCCCCTGGTTTATTGAACTGGAGCCCTATTCAAAAGAGTGGCTAATTCAGGGAAAGGTGACCTTCCCGTCGTCTGAACCTGTCCCATTATAAAAAACGTTCCATTAGAAAATTGGAAAACGCCGATGACAGAAAGTTGTAATTGTTATCACTGCGGAGAACCCGTGCCTGAAGGCAGTCACTTTCAGGTGGAAATACTTGGACAAGTTCGCCAGATGTGCTGCCCCGGTTGTCAGGCCGTGGCGGAAACCATTGTCAGCAGTGGACTGGTAAGTTATTACCAGTTCCGTACTGAGGTGGCTGAAAAAGCAGAACTGGTTCCTGAGCAGCTGCAGTCTCTGGTGAATTATGACAACGAAGAGGTTCAGTCAGAATTTGTCCGCACCAGTGAGAATTGCTCAGAGGTGACCCTTTCCCTTGAAGGCGTTACCTGTGCTGCCTGTGCCTGGCTTATTGAAAAACAGATTAACGATCAGTCGGGTGTGGATTCCATCCGGGTAAATACAACTACAAACCGGGCCATTCTCCGCTGGGACAATTCAACCGCAAAACTTAGTGAGCTTCTTTCGGCTATTCACCAGCTTGGTTATAAAGCATCGCCCTTTGAATCGGATCGTCAGGAAGCCAGTTATCAGCAATCGATGAAGCAGTACCTTTACCGGCTGGGAATTGCAGGTCTTGCGACCATGCAGGTAATGATGCTGGCCGTTGCGCTCTATTTTGAGATATTTGGCGATCTTGATGCGGAGTTTAAACAATACCTGAGGGTAGTAAGCCTGATATTTGCTACGCCGGTATTGCTCTACTCTGCCCTGCCGTTTTATCTGAATGCCTGGAGAAGTATCCGCGGGAAAACTCTTGGGATGGATGTTCCGGTTTCCATCGCGCTGATTTTTGCTTATGTTGCCAGCCTGATTGCGGTGGTGACTGAGCAGGGCGAAGTCTATTTCGAATCCGTTTCGATGTTTACCTTCTTTCTGCTTTTGGGGCGTTTTCTTGAGTTAAGAGCCCGGCGAAAAGCGGCAGCCGCCAGTTCCAACCTGTTAAAACTTGTGCCCAATATGGCAACCAAACTGGATGGAGAGCAGATCCCGGTTCGCTCACTGAAACCCGGCGATCAAATTCGCGTTCTGGCAGGCGAACATATACCGGCAGATGGGGTGATTAAAAACGGCCGTATTCATGTGGATGAATCTATGCTCACCGGTGAATCCGTTCCTGTGGTCAGAGAGCCCGGCGATAAGGTTTATGCCGGAACGTTAAATACCGATGAAACCTTTGAGCTGGAAGTCTTCTCCGGCAAATCTGATTCGGTGCTCTCCAATATAGTCAGACTGCAGGACGAAGCGCAACTCTCCAAGCCTAAGATAGCCCAGATAGCTGACGTGGTTGCCCGTTACTTTGTTGGCGCGATTTTGTTAATCGCCAGCGCTACCTGGCTTTACTGGCAGCAACACCAGCCTGAAGATGCCTTCTGGGTGATGCTTTCGGTGCTGGTTGCTACCTGTCCTTGCGCCCTCTCTTTAGCAACGCCTACCGCCATCACCTGCTCTACGTCGCGAATGGGTGACATCGGCATTTTGTTACGCAAAAGCCATGTTTTTGAAACCTTGTGCAAGGTTAACCACTTAGTTATCGATAAAACCGGTACATTAACAGAGGGAAAAATCGAGATAGATTCTGTGGAAGTGTTTAACGGCTGGACAGAAAATAAGGCACTTGCCCTTGCTTCTGCCCTGGAAAAAAACGCTAATCACCCTATCGCAAAAGCGTTTGCAAAATTCAGCTTGGTTGATGTTCAGATAAGCGAACCCAAAAACATTATAGGCTCAGGAGTTCAGGGGATCTGGAATAAACAGGTGTGTAAAATCGGTAACGCAGATTTTGCATTAAGTTGTCAGAGTACAGCGGACAGTTCATCTGTCTATCTGTCGATCGATGACGAGCATATCGCCACTTTTACCTATAAAGATCCTATTCGCAAAGAAAGCCGGGAGTTTATCGAAAAAGTATCCGTTGCAGGGATAGAAACCACTTTGCTGACCGGAGACTCAGAAAGTAATGCGCTTGCCGTTGCAAAAGAAATCGGTATTGATTCGGTTGTGGCTCAGGCATCTCCTGACGAAAAGCTTGCTTATCTGCGTCAGTTAAAAGCGGATGATATTACTCTGATGGTCGGTGATGGTATTAACGATGCCCCCACGCTGGCTGGTGCTCACCTGTCTGTGGCTATGGGGGGCGGAACCGATATCGCCAAAGCCTCTGCCGATATGGTGCTTCTTGGTGATAAGCTGATAAAGCTGCTTGAGGCCCGCGAGCTGGCGTTAAGAACCAGGCGCATTATCAGGCAGAACTTACTCTGGTCACTGGGGTACAATGTTCTGATACTGCCGCTTGCAGTATCTGGCCTGGTTGCGCCTTATATTGCTGTGGTCGGTATGTCAGCAAGCTCAATTATTGTGGTTTCAAACTCACTAAGGTTATTAAAACGAAATGGCTAGCCTTTATATTCTGATACCTATCGCTATCTTATTTGTCTGCATCGCGGTTGCCGTGTTTTTATGGGCAGTGAAAAGCAATCAATATGAAGATCTGGAACGGCAGGGTTCAAATATTTTGTTTGAAGAAGATGAAACGTCAGAGCTAAACGAAAATGATAAATAACGACTGGATTGGCGCACTGATGATCGGGCTGCTGGGCTCTGCTCACTGCGTTGGTATGTGTGGCGGTATTGCATCGGCTGTGGGAATGAGCTCTCTCTCCTCTTCCGGTAAATATCTGACGCCTGTTTTTTACAACCTTGGCCGGTTACTCAGTTACATGCTGATGGGTTTGGTGGTTGGAGGAGCCATTGCTTCAGCCTCACAAATCTTAACGGGCAATTCTGCGCTTAACTGGCTAAGGCTTCTGTCCGCTGTCGTCATGATCGTATTAGCTCTGTATATAGGTAAATGGTGGCAGGGTTTGCTGACTGTAGAAAAAGCAGGACAACATATCTGGAAGCACATTGCGCCCGTTACTAAAAAACTGTTGCCGCTGCGTAGCCCTTTTCACGCACTGCCGCTTGGTTTTTTATGGGGCTGGCTTCCCTGTGGTCTGGTTTATTCAACATTAACCTGGGCTGCCGTTTCCGGTGGTGCGCTTAATGGTGCTTTGATCATGTTCTGCTTTGGCCTTGGCACCTTACCTTCCATGCTATTGGTCGGTTTTGGTGCCACTCATGCAAATCAGCTCAGAAATTCGGTCTGGTTTAGGCAAATTGGTGCTCTAATACTTTTGGCTTATGGGATCTATATCGTTGTCAGTACGGCACCACTCCTATAAGATTTTTATGCAAATACTCAAGAACATTCACCATGTTTAATCATCCCACTGTAATGTAAAGACTTTTTTAACTATCCTTTATTCGGCTGCGGTGATAAAATATTGATGTATATCAAATAGTGACTTGGAAGTTATGATTTCGGAAAAACCAGCAACAAAAAGAATTCAATCCGGCGGTTGTGCAATTCATTGCCAAGACTGTAGTATTTCTCAATTGTGTATCCCATTCACCCTGAGTGAATCTGAGCTTGATCAGCTCGACCAGATAATTGAACGTAAAAAGCCAATCCAGAAGGGTCAGGAACTGTTTAAAGCTGGTGACGAACTCAAGTCACTGTACGCCATCCGTTCAGGCACCATAAAAAGCTACACCATTACCGAACAGGGTGATGAGCAGATCACAGCGTTCCACCTTGCAGGTGATCTGGTGGGTTTTGATGCGATTAACGGCAGTGCTCACCCCTCTTTTGCTCAGGCTCTGGAAACGTCAATGGTGTGTGAAATTCCATATGAAATTCTGGATGACCTGTCAGGAAAAATGCCTAAGCTTCGTCAGCAAATCATGCGTCTGATGAGCAGTGAAATTAAAGGCGATCAGGATATGATCCTGCTTCTGTCAAAGAAGAATGCCGAAGAGAGACTGGCTGCGTTCCTTTACAATCTATCCACCCGTTTTTCGCAGCGTGGTTTCAGCCCTCGTGAATTCAGACTGACAATGACCCGTGGTGATATCGGTAATTACCTGGGCCTGACTGTTGAAACCATCAGCCGTCTGCTTGGCCGTTTCCAGAAGTCCGATATTCTGAGTGTAAAAGGCAAGTACATCACCATCCTTGACCACGAAGAGCTTAAAATTCTTGCCGGAATTGCAACAAGCGAAGAGTAATTCTCCTATCCTTGAAGTGGCTCGCAAGAGCCACTTCATATTTCTGCCCCTTAACTGCCTAATTTACTAATAAATATCCCATAAATAAGCTACAGTTAGATCAAATAATAATCTTTTAACTCGTTGGTTATTCTCCATAAAAAAGGAGTTTTTATGAGTATTTATAGCAAGATTCTGGTTGTTGCTGATGTCAACAATGAAACTCAATCTGCATTGTCCCGGGCTATGCAACTTGCTCAGAAGAGTACCACGAAAAGCCATATCACGTTTTTCCTCTCTATCTATGATTTCTCCTATGAAATGACGTCAATGCTGTCCAGCGAAGAGCGTGATGCGATGCGAAAAGGCGTCATTCATCAGCGTGAAAGCTGGATGCGTGAAGTCGCCGAGCCTTATGTTGATGACAGTGTCGACTTCGATGTTAAGGTGGTCTGGCATAACCGTCCTTATGAAGCAATTATTACCGAAGTGTTCTCTGGTGAGCATGATGTATTAATTAAAGGAACCCGGAAACACGATGTACTGGAATCCGTTATCTTTACTCCGACCGACTGGCACCTGCTGCGCAAGTGTCCCTGCCCTGTGCTTCTGGTTAAAAACCATGAGTGGCCGGAAAACGGTAATATCATCGCTGCGGTTCATGTGGGATCGGAAAATCCGACCCATCTGGAGCTCAATGACTGTATTGTCGAGCAGCTGAAAAGTCTGTGTAACCGGCTGGATGCGAATCCATGCCTTGTTAATACTTACCCGGTGACACCGGCAAATATCACCATTGAGCTTCCTGAGTTTGATCCGGCCAGCTATACTGACGCGGTGCGCGGACATCACCTTAAGTCTATGAAAGCGCTCAGACATAAGCACGGTTACAGCGAAGAGCAGACTAAAGTTGAGCAAGGATTACCGGAAGACATTATCCCTGAAATCGCAACAGAGCTGGATGCCGGTTTAGTGATTCTGGGAACAACGGGAAGAACCGGGCTGTCAGCGGTATTTATCGGTAACACCGCAGAGCATGTTATCGATAAAATCAATTGTGACATTCTCGCCCTGAAACCAAAGGGATATATCAGCCCTCTCGATCCTAATCAGGTTGATTAATTCCACATCTGAACATCTCAATCCCCGGACCTGCTCCGGGGATTTTTATCACTGGATTAATACCAATCCCGGCAATTATCTGTATCATACCCGTCTCGATTTACTTTCAAGAACATCAATACCATGACCGAACAGCAACAGCCTACTAAATCGCAACAGTACAACATCAACAAACTTCAGAAGCGTCTTCGCGGTGCAACCGGTAAAGCCATTGCCGACTACAACATGATAGAGGAAGGCGATAAGGTCATGGTTTGTCTTTCAGGTGGTAAGGACAGTTATGTCATGCTGGATATCCTAATCAGCCTGCAGCGAAGCGCGCCGGTCTCTTTTGAGCTTATCGCCGTTAACATCGATAAAAAGCATCCGGGTCACCCGTCTCACATTCTTCCTGAGTACCTTGAAGAGATGGGCGTACCTTATTTGATAGTTGAAGAAGACATCCATACTCTGGTTAATGAAAAGCTTGAAGAAGGGAAAATGATCTGTTCGCTCTGCTCTCGTATGCGCCGTGGCATTATCTACCGTACAGCGAAAGAGATTGGAGCAACAAAGATCGCTCTTGGGCACCACAGAGACGATATTCTGGAAACGCTTTTCCTTAATATGTTCCACGGTGGCAAGCTGAAAGGTATGCCGGCTAAACTGATCTCCGATGACGGGCAAAATGTTGTGATCCGCCCTCTGGCTTACTGCCGTGAAAAAGACATTATTAAGTACGCCAACGTGCGTGATTACCCGATTATTCCGGGTAACCTGTGCGGTATCGATATCACGCCAAACAGTCAGAGAGAAAGTATTAAAGAGATGCTGAGCGGTTGGGACAAAAAGCACCCGGGCAGACTGGAGACTATGTTCAGAGCAATGCAGAATGTCGTTCCCAGCCATCTTGCAGACTCAGAACTGCATGACTTTAAATCGATTTCAAAGCAGGAAGCAGTTGGTGAAGGTGATACACTAAAGCTGGATGTTACCAACCTTTAAGCTCATGATTAAACCACTAAAACTAAACCCATGAGAAACAACCCCTCCCTGCCTCCCCTTCGATGTTACTTCTTCGAAAATCTGGCTTTTCGAGGCTAAGGGGAGGAGCATTCTTTGACTCCTTAAACTTGTGTATAAGAGCCAGGAATTAGAGGGGGTTGGTTATACAAAAATTAACTGTTCTCTGCTAATTCTGAAAAGTTATCAGGATTCTGTTTTCCAGTACTTGCTGTTTACTCTGAGCATAGACTGAAGATCATTAACGTATTCCTGCCCTCTTTCCGAATAACGAAGTAATCCCTGTGTGAGCTGATTAGCCGCGTTCACATCGGTAAGGCTGTCACCATGCTGCGCAAGCTGGCTGCGAATCTCTCTTAACTCGCTGTAGGCTCTGTTCCGGTTTACGTTCAGGAAATAGGCGTTAACCGAACCATACACAGAATCAAACTTCGCTACCTCGTGGGTTGCTCCTTCCACCCTCTGAAGAGGAACAAGACCACAACCTTTGGTGTAACACCACTGGCCAAAGTAGTTATTTGCCTCTCTGGCAAAACGGGATGTTCCCCATGCTGACTCGTTAGCGGCTTGCGTTAACACTAAAGACTCGGGTAACACATTGACTTTTAGAAGCATATTTTTCAGCCACACATCTGTGACAATGTCACTAACTATGGCTTCGTTATAGAGCTTTCCTAAGCGTTTAGCTTCTGTCAGTTGATCTGGAGTTATGGAGCCACCTTCAAACGACTTGCTAATGCCCTCCAGTGTTGCTCTCTGTTTTAATACGTTGGCATTTGCTTTTGCAATACTTGGTCTCATAAAGTCAAAGAAAGCCTGCTTTTTCTGATTTACGTCAGTGTGAGCAGTAAAGTCCGGAGCTGGAGCCGTTTCGGGCTCTGTCTGAGCTGTCTGGTTGTCCGGAAGATAATCAGGGTTAAGAAAAGGGTAAAGCGTAGCGATACCAATAAATATCGCTACGAAAATACTAACTAAATTACGCATCAAAAGTGTCTGAACCTGTCGGTTTTTCAGTGTTGTTGTCAGGGGTTTGGGTGCTATCCGGTGGCGTTGTATCGTCACTGTTGTCAGTGGCGATGATCTTCAATGAAATGCCAAACATATTGCGGTAAATAATGCCTTTTACATGGAAAAACAGCGGCAGAACTACCACTAAAAAGATGCCGTAAAATACAACAGATGCGATAAATAGCAACATTAGCAGCATGTAAATCGCAATTATTGGGAACAGCTTCTTATTAATCGCTCTTAAAGAGAGCAGAAGAGATTGCATCGGAGGCACGCGTTTTTCACAAATCAGCAGGACAGAGTTGCTAAATGCCAGACCAAGATACATAGATAAAACAGGAACTATGGTGCCGGCAATGCCCTGCAGAGTCAGTGCCACAAGCGTTGCAAGAATCAGAGGTACGGTAAACTGCAACCCCTTCAGAATATGTCTTGGTGACGTTTTTAAACCGGCAGCATGGCTCATTGCCATCAGGCTGACTCCGGCGTAAATAGGTGCACTAATGACTTCATAGCTGAAGTTAGCCACAAAGATTGCCTGAAATATGGCAGGGTCTAAGGTCTCAGGGTGAAGAAACATCTCCAGCAAAGCTGCCGGATCACCTACCTGTAATTTCAGGGCAATATAGAAAATGGCTCCCTGAACCATAAGTAAAGTAAGAATGGACGGGGAAAACGAAAGAAAATTCCGGATAGTAAACTTCCACGCTTCCTGGAAAACGGCTACCGGACTGAGCTCGTAATTGCCCGACAGGGCTTTTTCTACGGAGCCACCAAGAGTAAAGCTTTTTTCAATATTGTTATTCATAAATAATTCCGAGGCAGCGAACTGCTTTGCTGCCTCTCTGTTGTCGATATTGTAAGTATACTTAATTGTTGCGCTTTCTTGAAAGATAATCTATTTCAAATCATTGTTAAATCTTCGCTCGTACTGTATCTGTAAAATTTACAGAAAGCGCAGTAATAATCTTGGATAAAAGCTTTATCAGGACAAAATAGAAGCGTAATATCTTGTCCGCTATTGTAATCGATTAGTCATTCCTGCGGTTGCAGGAATCTGTTCACAACGCGTCGTAGTATCAATAGCCGAAACCAAGTTTCTCTATCTTATACTTATTTTTTTCCCTGTTTTGGAGATTCGTTGCATTGAAAAACAATGTTTCAGTTTCAGATAATCCGGTTGTAAAGCTGGAAGGTATTTCTAAAAGTTTTGATGGTAAAGACGTTATCAGCGGGTTGAATCTTTCCGTTAATAACGGCGAGTTTCTTACTATCCTGGGACCATCGGGATGCGGTAAAACCACCGTTTTAAGAATGATTGCCGGTTTTGAGTCTCCGGATTCCGGCCATATCGTACTGGATAACGAAGATGTCACAGATACCCCTTCAGAGCTTCGTCCGGTGAATACGGTTTTTCAGAGCTATGCCCTCTTCCCACATATGACGGTTTTTGAAAATGTTGCTTTTGGCCTGAAAATGCAAAAGGTCCCGGCAGCAGATATCGAGCTAAGAGTAAACGACGCCTTAAAGATGGTGAAGCTTGAGGCCATGGCACAAAGAAAGCCACACCAGTTATCGGGCGGACAACAGCAGCGTATCGCCATTGCCCGCGCTGTGGTTAATAAACCAAGGGTGCTGCTGCTGGATGAATCCCTGTCCGCTCTGGACTATAAACTGCGCAAGCAGATGCAGATAGAGCTTAAGCAGTTGCAGCGACAACTGGGTATCACTTTTGTCTTTGTCACTCACGATCAGGAAGAAGCACTTTCCATGTCCGACCGTATCATCGTCATGCGCGAAGGCGTTATTGAGCAGGACGGTACACCGAAAGAGATCTATGAAGAGCCGTGCAACCTGTTTGTTGCGCGCTTTATCGGTGAGATTAACCTCTTCAGCGCAAAGCCATTAAAGCGCTTGGATCAGTCTAAGATTCTTGCGGAAATCGAGGGGGTTGAGTCCGTTGTCCATTACGATAAAGCACTTAACACTGAAGAAAAACTTCAGGTTCTGCTTCGTCCGGAAGACTTGCGTCTGGAAGAGATTGGCGAGAACGAAAACCGCGGAATTGTGGGAAAAGTGATTGAACGAACCTACAAAGGGATGACACTGGATTCCGTCGTTGAACTTGAGTCCGGCACTAAAGTGATGGTGAGCGAGTTCTTTAACGAGGACGACCCGGATGTGGACCACTCTCTTGGCCAGAAGGTGTCGGTTAGCTGGGTTGAAAGCTGGGAAGTGGTACTAAAAGATGAAAATGAATAAGCTGAGCCTGGAAAAGGTCATTGTTTACGTTATCGTTACCTGGCTGCTGCTGTTTGTCATGCTGCCAAACCTGATGATAATCGGTACCAGTTTTCTGACCCGTGACGAAGCCAGTCTTATTGATTTAACCTTCACTCTTAACAACTACGCAAGGCTGGCTGATCCGCTCTACGCAAAGGTTCTGCTGCACTCCTTTTATATGGCGTCTGTTGCTACCCTGCTCTGCCTTTTGATTGGCTACCCGTTTGCCTATATCGTGGCCAAAATGCCTGAAAAGTGGCGTCCGGTGATGCTGTTTCTTGTGATTGTTCCCTTTTGGACCAACTCACTGATCCGTACCTACGGATTAAAAGCGGTCATCGGCACTCAGGGCGTGTTTAATAAGGCGTTGATCGCCCTTGATATTATCGACAAACCGCTTCGGATTATGTACAGCGAATCTGCGGTGATGATTGGCCTTGTTTACATTCTGCTGCCGTTTATGATTCTGCCGCTCTATTCTGCGATTGAAAAACTGGACCATACTTATATTGAAGCGGCCAGAGATCTGGGCGCAAATAAGATCCAGACGTTTATCCGAGTGATTCTGCCGCTGACTATGCCGGGAATTATCGGTGGCTGCCTGCTGGTACTGCTCCCTGCCCTTGGCATGTTCTATATTTCAGACCTGCTTGGTGGAGCCAAGAATCTGCTGATCGGTAACGTAATAAAAAGTCAGGTGCTAAACGCCAGAGACTGGCCATTTGGCGCAGCCACCAGTATCTCTCTTACTGTGGCAATGGCGGTGTTGCTCTATGCCTACTACAGAGCCGGGCGCATGCTAAATCGCAAAGTGGAGCTGGAATCATGAAAAAATTATTTAACTTCAGCTTTATGGGCCTGGTTTACCTGTTTTTGTACCTGCCGATTATTGTGCTGATTGCCAACTCATTTAACGCCAATAAGTTTGGCTTTAAATGGGGAGGCTTTACCACAAAATGGTATAGCGCACTGGTAAATAACGACAGTCTGATTCAGGCCGCCTGGCATTCGTTAAATATTGCTGTGTTTTCCGCAACCGCTGCAACTGTGCTGGGTAGCCTTACTGCCGTCGCCCTGTTCCGCTATCAGTTCCGGGGCAAAGGTATGGTAAATGGTTTGCTGTTTATCGTGATGATGTCACCGGATATCGTAATGGCGATTTCTCTGCTGGCACTGTTTCTGGTTCTTGGCGCCCAGCTTGGCTTTTTAACTCTTCTGGTTGCTCATATCACTTTTTGTCTGCCGTTTGTTGTGGTCACTGTTTACAGCCGCCTGAATGGTTTTGATGTAAAAATGCTTGAGGCGGCGAAGGATCTGGGAGCCGGTGAATGGGTCATCCTTAAGCAAATCATTTTTCCCCTGGCTAAACCTGCGGTGGCCGCAGGCTGGTTACTGAGCTTTACCCTGTCGCTGGATGATGTGATTATCAGCTCCTTCGTTACCGGGCCGACCTATGAAATACTGCCGTTAAAAATCTATTCCATGGTTAAAGTGGGAATATCCCCAGAGGTAAATGCTCTGGCTACCGTTATGCTATTGGTTTCTCTTGTTTTGGTGATATTTTCCCAGTTTCTGGCAAGAGAAAAAATCCGATAAATACAGATAATGAATCAATTGTATTTTTGCATTAAATCATGTACATATGTGTCAACACAATTATCAGTGAGATGGAAATATCATGAACAACTGGTCTAAACTTTTTGCTCGGGCTTTGGGAGTTGCAGCGGTATCCGGTGCGTTAATCTCGGCTCCTGGCTTTGCTGCCGACGAAGAGCTCTATTTTTATAACTGGTCTGAGTATATCCCGAGTTCTGTCCTGCAGGACTTTACTAAAGAAACAGGCATCAAGGTTATCTACTCCACTTATGAGTCAAACGAAACCATGTATGCCAAGCTGAAAACTCAGGGCAAAGGTTATGACCTTGTGGTTCCTTCTACCTATTTTGTCTCCAAAATGCGTAAAGAAGGCATGCTGCAAAAGATAGATAAGGAAAAGCTATCTCACTTTAACGATCTGGATCCAAACTATCTGGACAAATCTTTCGACCCGAGCAACGACTACTCTATTCCGTATATCTGGGGCGCAACCGGTATCGGCATTAACTCCGATATGCTCGATGCAACCAACATTCGCAGCTGGGATGACCTGTGGGATCAGAAGTGGGAAGGTCAGTTGATGATGATGGATGACTCGCGTGAGTTTTTCCATATCGCACTGGTTAAGCTTGGTTATTCCACTAACACAACCAATCCGGATGAAATCAAAGCGGCCTATGAAGAGTTAAAGAAGCTGATGCCTAACGTTCTGGTGTTTAACTCTGATTACCCGGCTAACCCATACCTGGCAGGTGAAACACCTCTTGGTATGCTTTGGAACGGCTCAGCTTATACAGCGCGTCAGGAAGGTGCCAATATCGAAATCATCTGGCCGGAAAAAGGCACTATTTTCTGGATGGACAGCCTGTCAATTCCATCAGGTGCGGTAAACACAGAAGCGGCACATAAGATGATTGATTTCCTCCTTCGCCCGGAAAACGCTGCCAAAATCGCAGTAGAGATTGGTTACCCTACTCCGGTTAAATCTGCTTACGCCCTGCTGCCGAAAGAATTTGCAGAAGACGAAAGCATCTTCCCTCCTCAGAAAGTAATGAACTCCGGCTTCTGGCAGGATGAAGTGGGTGAAGCTGCGGTGCTTTATGAGGAGTATTTTCAGAAGCTGAAGGTGGATCAGTAAGGGAAGGTACTGGGGCTGACTCTTATACACAAATATTAAAGTGACCAGAGAACGGTTCTCCCCCTTGAGTGAAAAAGCCTAACTGGTTGATAAAGCTAATAGAAGGGGGAGTTAGAGGGGGTTGGTTATGCCATGCATGGTTAAACCACCAAAACTTAAGCCCATGAGAAACAACCCCTCCCAGCCTCCCCTTCGATGTTACTTCTTCGAAAATCCGGCCTTTCGAGGCTAAGGGGAGGAGCATTCTTTGGCTTCTTAAACTTGTGTATAAGAGTCAGCCTCCTTCCCCATAGCCCCCCAGGACGAAGTCCGTCCCCCTAGCCCTTACCCAAGCAACTCCTCCACCAGCTTCGGCACTTCCACACTCGCCTTCCCATAACGTTTTTCCTCAAACTCAGACTCAACCGCACTCGGCTCAATGTTGATTTCAATAGTATGAGCGCCATGCATACGAGCATCGTGTACGAAGCCTGCTGCCGGGTATACCACTCCGGATGTGCCGATGGAGATAAACAGATCGGCTTTTTCTATGGCTTGATAAATGTCGCCCATTTTTAGTGGCATTTCACCAAACCAGACGATATGAGGACGCATTTGTGCGGGGATTTGGCAGCAGTGGCAAAGATCTCCGGTTAGCAGATCTTCAGTGTGATCTACCACCTGACCGGATTCGGAGCAGCGTACTTTTAAAAGTTCGCCATGCATATGGATAATATTTTTAGTGCCGCCGCGCTCATGCAGATTATCTATGTTCTGGGTGATAACAGTGACAGAGCCATCCAGTTCAGCTTCGAGCTTACCTAAGGCGATATGGGCGGCATTTGGTCTGATCTCTTCGCTTTGCAGTTTTTTACGTCGTTGGTTGTAGAAGTTTTGCACCAGCTCCGGGTTGGCATAAAAACCTTCAGGAGTGGCAACTTCTTCAATCCGGTGATCTTCCCAAAGACCGTCGCTCGCACGGAAGGTCTGAATGCCCGACTCTGCCGATATACCTGCACCTGTGAGTATGACGATGTTTTGATACGGAAATGACATGATTATTTCCTTATAGAATGACATAACTTCATTAAAGTCTATCACTTAGGAAAAATCTGTAACAGTTGTAAGGATTTAGACCATAGTCGAAAAAAAAACGGCCCTCAGGCCGTTTTAGAAAATAATAAGTAAGAGGTTTACTCTTCGTTAACAGAGCTGATCTTGTGGATAGCCAGGTCAGCACCGTTATACTCATCTTCGTCAGAAAGTCTCAGCCCCGTAATTGTGTTCAGTGCGCCGTATACCGCAGCTGCACCAATCAGTGCAACGGCAATGCCCATCACTGTACCCAGGATCTGAACCGTAAGGCTAACACCGCCCAGACCGCCAAGCGCGCTCTGACCAAAGATACCTGCCGCGATACCACCCCATGCACCACAAACGCCGTGCAGAGGCCAAACACCCAGTACGTCATCAATCTTGGTTCTGTTTTGCATAAAGGTAAACAGCCAGACAAAGAGTACGCCTGCCACTGCGCCGGTAACGAGCGCACCAAGTGGGTGCATAAGGTCAGAACCAGCACAAACAGCAACCAGGCCTGCTAACGGTCCGTTATGAATAAAGCCCGGGTCATTCTTGCCTGCAATAAGCGCAGCCAGGATACCGCCGACCATCGCCATCAGAGAGTTCATAGCAACCAGGCCGCTAATGCCGTTAAGAGTCTGAGCAGACATCACGTTAAAGCCGAACCAGCCTACACACAGGATCCATGCGCCCAACGCAAGGAAAGGAATGTTAGATGGCGCAAAGTTAGTGTGTTTTCCAGCACGGATACGACCACGACGCATACCCAGGAAGATAACAGCAACCAGTGCAATCCAGCCACCAACACCGTGAACCACAACAGAACCGGCAAAGTCATGGAAACCAACACCAAAGCTGCTTTCAAACCAGGACTGAACACCAAAGTTACCGTTCCAGATAATGCCTTCGAAGAAAGGATATACCAGGCCTACAGTGAAGAATGTGGCGATAAGGATTGGGTAGAAGCGCGCGCGCTCCGCAATACCACCGGAAACGATAGCCGGGATAGCCGCTGCAAAAGTAAGTAAGAAGAAGAACTTAACCAGCTCATAGCCGTTGCCGGCAGAAAGGGTTTCTGCACTTGCAAAGAAGGTGGCGTCGTACGCGACCCAGTAGCCAATAAAGAAATAAGCAATGGCAGATACGCCAAAATCGGCAAGAATCTTAACTAATGCGTTAACCTGATTCTTTTTACGAACGGTACCAACTTCAAGAAAGGCGAAACCGGCGTGCATCAAAAAAACCATGATTGCACCAAGTAGAAGAAATAGTGTGTCCGAACTTTGGGTCAAAGTCTGAACCGCACCGTGGACTTGTTCAAGATTGTTACTCATTCTGTTTGCTACTCCGTTTAGGCGCACTGCGTTAGTGCGTTCTAATCATTTTTCTAACCAAAATTGGTCAATTAAATTTATAAAACGCTATTGAGCAATATGCGTACCAAAACAGAGATGAAGGAAAAATGATTAAAAAATATCGACTAACTTAATGATATTAAGTAAAAAAATAGATCTGGCAAATAGGAAGGTGTTGCTTGAGGGCAGTGATAAATACTGGGCAAACGCACCATGATAGTGCGTTTTTGCACAAGTATGGGTGGGCATTTAGGCACCAGAAGTGCCCAATTGGTTACTTATCCCACTCCTTAAACTTTCTTTCCAGCGTTTTTCTGGCCACACCAAGCATTTTTGCAGCCGCCGATTTATTACCGTCATGGTGGTTCACAACCTGAATGATATGAGCCTTTTCAACTTCTTTTAATGTCCACTCATTGGGGTAGCCTTTTGTGTTTGATTTCTCGTAAAGATCCGGAATGGAAACCGACAAGTCAGGCGTAGTGTTATGCGATGGATTTACGGAATGAGCCTGAGTGAACTCTGCACTATTATGAATTGGTTGTTTGCTTGGAATAGATGCTGTTTGCTTCGCCAGAGCAAAACGGATTTTCTGGGCCATAATCTTAGCAGCACAGGATTGAACGGCATTGATTATCTTTTCTATACTGAATGGCTTGATGATAAAATCACAGGCTCCAACCTTCATTGCATCTATGGCGGTAGTCAGCTCTCCGTAGCTGGCCATAAAAATAATGCAGGTATCGACACTGTTATCGCGGTTTTTCAGAGTTTCGTACCACTCAATGCCAGAACGTTCAGGAAAATCAATATCAAGCAGAACAATGTCGTAATGAGTCTGTTCGCAGAGTAATTCAGCCTGCTCTAAACCTGAAGCGGAAGACACTTGCGTAAAAAACATGTGTAGGACTCCAGATAAACTCTTACGAACTTCTGGGTCTTTGTCGACTATTAACACAGACAAGCCTTCATAACGAATATTTGCTGTCATTTGCTCGCCGAAAGAAATAAAATTTGGTGAATCACTCATAGCATCTGTGGTTGGAATTATTTTCCTTAATATGTGCAATGAATTGCACATCTATTTATTTCACACAGAGCTAACCTTAGCAAAAAGTTGCGCTCTGCTCTAGCATTTTGTTATGTGTTAGATTGAATATATATTTTTTTAGCATAATTGGCGATAAAGCAACCGATAAGCAGTTAACCTGGTTGAGAAGTTTTGAACAATAACAAACAAAATATCGAATGGATAATACTGGCCGGAGGTCAGGCACGAAGAATGGGAGGCCATGATAAGGGCCTTGTAATGCTGGACGGAAAGCCTTTGGTGGAGCATGTTATCCATAAACTGGAGCAACAAGTCCCGTCAGTTACCATAAACGCTAACCGTAATCACGATAGTTACTCCCGCTATGCAAAAGTTTTTTCAGATCATCGCACCGGCTTTCAGGGGCCGCTTGCGGGTATTGAAATGAGTTTACAAAGCGCAGCATCAGACTGGGTAGGTTTTGTTCCCTGCGACAGCCCTAACCTGCCAGGCGATCTGGTTTCTAGGCTGACTGAATCATTAGATGACGAGACCGATGTTTATGTAGCTGTTGTGAACAATAAAGTGCAACCTGTTTTTAGTGTATGGAATAAAAAGGTGCTCCCAACCCTGACCCGCTATCTTGAAAACGGCGACAGAAAAATCATGCTGCTTTTTGAGCAGATAAATACCAGACATATCGACTTCAGCGATCAACCCGATTGCTTTATTAACCTGAACAATCCCGAAGACCTTAGCAAATTAGGACATAATAATGACAACTAACTTCCCTGCTCTTCCTCTGTTAGGTTTTGCTGCCTACAGCGGAACCGGTAAAACGACTCTGCTTGAAGCAATACTCCCTCTGATCAGAAAAGAGGGAATCCGCCTTGCGGTACTAAAACACGCTCACCACGATTTTGATGTGGATAAGCCGGGCAAAGACAGTTACCGCCTGAGAAAAGCAGGCGCTGACCAAATGTTGATCGCTTCAGGGAAAAGACATGTACTGATGACAGAAACTCCCGAAGAAGAAGCCAGCTTTGAATATCTTCTGAATATGTTTGATCACTCAAAGTTGGATCTGATCCTGGTTGAAGGCTGCAAAAACCTCTCTTTCCCTAAAATTGAGCTTCACCGTGAAGCAGTAGGCAAACCCTGGCTGTATCAGGACGATACAGACATTATCGCCATTGCTGCCGATACAAAAGTAGAGAGTGAATTACCACAAATGGACATCAATGACATTGAAGGCATTGCCAAATTTGTCGTTGATTATGTAAAGAACTATAAAGGCTGAGAACATGGCTCGCACGATTATTTACACATATAAAAAGCAGGAAAAAACACTGACCTTTTCCTATGAGAAATACCGCACCATCCACGAAGCAGTGGCGGAAGCGGAAGGCATCGACTTAACCGAGTACCTGAAGATGGAACAGCAAATCGAAGCGGTATCAGATACAAAAGCGGTACGCGATTACCGGGATAATTATTTTAAGAAACTTGGGTTTGGGAAGATAACGTTGGCTCAGAAGGAAAATCTGGGTGTGGGGAAGAAGAAGTAGGTTTTTTAGGGTTTGGGGCTATGGGGACGGACTTCGTCCTGTGGGCTATGGGAAAGTGCTTGTTGTGCGTCTTTCCCACTATTAAGGCTTGTACTTAAGTTTCAGATTCTGGGAAAGAGGTTCAGCGACCACTTTCCCAGAGCCCATAGCCTAGAACCCTATAGCCTTTTATTTAATATTCAGGAACGCCGCGCCGCGCACACCGCCCGAATCACCATGTTTCGCCTTGATGATCTTCGGACACTTGGACACAGACAGAAGATACTTAGGAATTCGCTTAGGCATCTCTTCGTAAATCAGATCGTAGTTAGACAGACCGCCGCCCAATGCGACAACGTGTGGGTCAAGTGCGGTAAACAGGTTTGCAAAGCAGATAGCCAGAAGTTCCATAAAGCGCTCAACGTGCTCTACTGCTTTCTCTTCACCTTCAGCCTGAGCTTTGATGATGTCGATAGCTTTCTTTTTCTCGCCATAGTAGTGTTCATACAGCTGTTCGAAACCACGGCCTGACAGGTAGTTGTCCAGGCAGCCTTTCTTATCACAGCCACACTCAAACAGAGGAGCGTTTTCACCCAGGTGGAACCAGGCATCAATAGGCAGACGCATATGACCAACTTCACCCGCTACGTTATTGCGGCCTGAAAAAACCTTACCTTCAAAAACGAAACCACCACCGAAACCGGTGCCAAGAATAAGGCCGGCAACGGATTTTTCGTTTTGCAGTTCTTCATCCCATGCTTCAGAAAGTGCAAAACAGTTTGCATCGTTTTCAATTTTAACGCTGCGTCCAATTTTCGCTTCAAGATCTTTACGCAATGGCTTACCTTTCGCCGCTGGTACATTAACTGTCAGCACAGTACCGTCATCAGCCGCTTCCATCCCAGGAAGGCCGATACCGATCTTGCCTTCTACCCCTAACTCAGCATCGTATTTCTCAACCAGACCAGCCAGTGTGTCGATCAGTTTCTGGTAGTCGTCACCTGGTGTAGGTACACGTTCAGTTGCAACACGCTCAAGTTTATCGTTAAACGCGCCAAACTCGATTTTTGTGCCACCAACGTCAAAACCGTAATACATATTAATTTCTCTCCATAAAAAAGTTCCAATCCGGAACCAAAAAATAAAAAGCTATTATCCATATCCAGAGCAGCAGAGTCCGTGATGCAATGCAAATAACGCTTTAGATTTTGGTAGTTTGCGCAAGGAATAATCACTTCCTGACGTTTATTAGGTTCTGGTTACAGACATTTTCGCCGATTGTACTTAAAGTAAGAATAATCATATCGATTTTCTGAAAGGTAGTTTTATGGATGATCCTTCCCTTCTCCGGTTACTCTGTTTTTTTCTGGGCTTTGCTCTGTGCGCCGTATGGGAATATCTACGTCCACGACGCATGCTGACACAGGACAAAAGTACCCGCTGGATAAACAACCTCGGGCTGATTGTGCTTAATAATTTTGTCCTGCTGTTTTTACCCATTGTCGCCTTTCAGGCCGCTTATGTTGCAGATGAACGTCAGCTAGGTCTTTTTAATCAGGTTTCAGTTCCGTTTGTCGTTGAAGTTCTGATTTGTGTTCTTCTTCTGGATCTCTTTATCTATCTGCAGCACCTTATATTCCACAGAATTCCCCTGCTTTGGAAGTTGCACAGAATGCACCATTCTGATCAGGATATTGATGTCACCACTGCCGCCCGTTTTCATCCTATCGAAATCCTGCTTTCCATGCTGATAAAAATAGGATGTGTGATGGCGCTTGGTGCTTCGCCGCTTTCTGTGGTGATATTTGAAATCGTATTAAACGTCAGCGCTATGTTTAATCACAGTAATGCCACGTTGCCTGACTGGCTGGACAGGCGACTGCGCAAAGTTATTGTGACTCCCGATATGCACAGAGTGCATCATTCAGATATTCCTAAAGAGACACATTCCAACTTTGGTTTCTTTTTATCTGTGTGGGACCAATGGTTTAAAACCTATCGGGCTCAACCTGAGCAAGGCCAGCTCGGATGCAGAATCGGCCTGACGCAATTTCGCTCTCCGGAGGAACAAACAATCGGCAGAATGCTGACACAACCTTTCAGGGAGCAGTGACAAGTGGTATTCTACGGCCGACTTTTCCTATGAGATTATAATCATGACAAAACTAACGGGCGATATTCAGGCAAACCTTGAGTTATTTGTAAAAGAGACAAAAGAAAATAACCTTGTGTGGGGTCTGAGAAACGAAGAAGAAGGTTGGCTGGCATGTGATTCTGCTGAGTTCGAAGAGAGCGAAGTAATGCCGTTCTGGTCAGCAAAAGAAGATGCAGAAATCCATAACGTGGAAGAGTGGGCTGACTTTACCGTTGTAGAAATCCCATTAGATATCTTTGTAGAAGACTGGCTAATCACCCTTGGTGAAGACGGTGTTTTAGTTGGTACTAACTGGAATGCAGAGCTGGAAGGTAAAGAGGTTGAGCCTTCAGAGCTGGCGAAAATGTATCTGTAATTATTCAGGATACATAAGATAACCAACGGGCTTAATGTGTCTGACACAGCTCAATGTGTGTCATCCCCGCGAAGGCGGGGATCTACTATCAGAGTGTTGTAGTTACAAGTAGATTCCTGCCTTCGCAGGAATGACCAATTTACGTTTTGTGTCTGGTATTTAAGCTTGCTTAGCTACCAGCGACTGCATCACCTGCTCTTTATTATTCAGATAGTCATCCAGACCCGCTTTACGCAGAACACACGACGGACATTCACCGCACCCATCACCAATCTTCCCGTTGTAACAAGTTAATGTGTTGTTTCTGACCATATCCAGAGCGCCAAGCTGATCCGCCAGCGCCCAGGTCTCTGCTTTATTCAGCCACATCAGAGGCGTAATAATTTCAAGCTCTCTGTCCATACCCTGTACCAGTGCGCTGTTCATCGCCTTGATAAAATCATTGCGGCAATCCGGATAGCCGGAGAAGTCAGTTTCACAAACACCTGTGATAACAGCCGAAGCACCAATCTGATAGGCGTAGATACCGGCAAGCGTTAAAAACAGGATATTCCGGCCGGGAACAAAGGAGTTTGGCAGACCGTTATCCTGTAATTCATGGGATACTTCAATATCATCGCGCGTCAGGGAGCTGATAGCCAGCTCATTGAGCAGACCAACATCCATCACTTTATGGTTTTTGATGCCCAGCGACTGAGTTACCTGCTGAGCCACTTCAATTTCCAGCTTATGTCTCTGGCCATAGTCGAACGTGATGGCATGAACTTCGTCAAACTCTTTCATTGCCTGAACCAGACAAGTTGTAGAATCCTGACCGCCACTAAATACAACGACTGCTTTGCGCATTTTTTAATCCCGTGATTTCAAATTTGACCAGACAGTAAAACAGAGTAAAGCATTGGTCAACTGATTAAGTCTTAGCTACCGCATTTAGCGCGACATCAAATTTTCACTGTTAATTCCCCTCTCTTTTGAATATCCTTCCGCGGTATTCTTTTAAATTATTTATTGGGTGAGTCATGTATAAGCTAGTTGCGCTAGATATGGACGGGACACTACTAAGTAGTGATAAGACAATTTCAGAAAGAAATAAGCAGGCAATCGCAGATGCAAAGCGTAACGGAGCTACCGTTGTTCTTGCTTCCGGCCGTCCGCTGGAAGGCATGACATCTCAGCTAAAAGAGCTTGATCTTACCTCTGATAACGACTTTGTGATCTGTTACAACGGCTCTCTGGTTAAGAAAGTTTCAACTGGCGAAACCGTAAGGCAGAACATTCTTAGCGGCAAAGATGCGAAAGCTCTGGCTAAAATCGCCAGCGAGCAGAATGTTTATATTCATGCATTCAGTCCGGAGCGCGGCCTGATCACCCCTGAAAACAATCCGTACACTGAGCATGAAGCCGTGATTAACGGTGTTGATATTGTAGAGTTTGACTTTGCGGGCCTGACTGACGATGAAGATATCATCAAGGTTATGCTGGTGGCCGATAAAGATAATCTGGACAAGGCAACAACTAACCTTCCGCAGACACTGAAATCGGATTATACCGTTGTCAGAAGCGCTGATATCTTCCTTGAGTTTCTGAACCCGGACAGCAACAAAGGCGTTGGTGTTCAATCCGTGGCCGAGCTTTTAAATATCACTAAAGATCAGATCATTTGTATGGGCGATGCAGAGAACGATCACCATATGATTAAATACGCAGGCCTTGGTGTGGCAATGGCAAATGCAACCGAAGCTACCAAAGCCCTGGCGGATCATATTACCGACAGCAACGATGATTCAGGTGTTGCTGCTGTTATTGAAGAGTTTGTTCTAAAGTCCTGATTTAAAGCGACCTCCCTCGCTTCCTTCTGCGAAGGTGAGGGCCTACCCCTCGTTCCCACGCTGGAGCATGGGAACGAGATTTTCTCGCCAGGTTTCACTTGGTTACCGGTTTCCGCATCCAGTGAATATGGTGGTTAAACTTCACCTTATCGTAAAACTTCAGTGCGGCCTGGTTAAAATCCCACACCTCGACAAAAATCTGCTTAACACCATAATCCTCAAGTCTGTGTTCAAGGCGGTGGAATAACTGCTCAGCTATGCCCTGTTTTCTGTACTCGGGCAATACATAAAGCTCATCGATACTGCCCATTTGTACCGGCTTACTCACCGTAGAAATCAACTCGCAAAAGTGCCCCGTAATAAAGCCAACCACCTTTTCAGAGTCGGTCGCTACAAAAGCCATACATTCAGGTTCATCTAAATAGGTGGTAATGCTTTTTTCCTGCTGGATCGCTTCCGGAGTTTTGAAATGTTCAGGCTGACTTTGATGATGCCAGGCATGAAGCTCATACATAAGGGCATTTAATTCATCAAGATCATCATATTGGGCATGGCGGATAGTTATCTTAGTCACAGCAAAAATCTTTTAAATAACAATATTGTTTTTAGAGTATAGATTGTTATTAATGAGAAAAATATGCGTTTACCTCAAAGTTTCGCTGACTCCGGACTTATAGAATTACCGGGCTTTGCTATGATGATGAATCTCACCAAATAGCACATTTCCGGCAGAATAATTATGCCGGGTATTTTTTTACTCAAAATTAGAGTTTATACTCTAATCTATTTTGTTAATTGACGATGTTGCAGATGATAAAAGGTAAAAACAGCTCAAGACTCGTAGTTTCACTGCTCGCCTGCTCGATATTCTCGGCAAGCGCCCAGCAGATGAGATTTGCTGAAGCCTGGCAGGTACTACAAACTAAAAACAACTCCATTGCTGCGCAAAGAGCGAATGTAGAACGGTATAAACAACAGGAAGAAGCTTCAAAAGCGCTTAACTACCCTTCTGTTTCATTGGGTGCAAATTACACAATATTAGATCAGGACGTTAAATTAACCGGTGAAGATTTAATAGACAGCCTTGATTCCAATACAGTATCAACTCTGTCTACACTTTTACCTGCTTTATCCGGGGGCGCATTAACTCTGTCTGGGTTAGCGGAAAGTTATTCAACCATTACCGAAAGAGAAATCCTCCATTCATCCATTACCGCTGTCTGGCCCATCTACACAGGCGGAAGAATTACTGCTGCCCAAAAAGTAGCTGAAAGCCAGACGGATGAAGCTGAGGCCAATCTGGCTATTGAAGCGAAAAAACGCTATCAGGATCTTGCCCGCTATTACTTCAGTGTTGTGCTTGCCAGAGAGGTTGTTGAAACCAGAAAAACCGTTGAAGCCGGACTGACAAAACACCGCAACAATGCCATCAAACTTCAAGAGCAAGGTCAGATTGCTAAAGTTGAGCGGCTTCAGGCTGAAGCGTCACTGGATCACGCAGTTGTTGACAGGAAGTCCTCAGAAAAAGATTTGGAAATTGCGATTTCGGCTCTGACCGAAATTCTTAATCAGGACAGCCCTGTTGTTCCTGAAACCACGCTGTTTATCAATGACTCACTGCCACCATTAGCGGCTTTTACCGAGCAGACCCTGAATACTTACCCAGGGCTGGATGTGCTAAGAGCGAAAGAGAAACAGGCAAACCAGTTAATTAAGGCAGAGAAAGGCACCTATCATCCGGAAGTTTATCTATACGGTAACTACACGGTTTACGAGGAAGAGAGCCTTGCCAGTTCGCTGACGCCTGACTGGCTAGTGGGTGTTGGCGTCAGCATTCCGCTGATTGATAACTCTGGCCGGAGTGAAAACGTTAAATCTGCCAAATCTGCACTGCTTCAGGTTAACCACTTAAAGGCCCAGGCAGAGCAGGATCTTACTGTACTGGTAAAGAAAACCTATTACGAAGCAGAAAAGGCTATGGAAGAAGCTCAGGGGCTTGAATCCAGCCTTAAGCTTGCAAAAGAGAACCTTAATCTAAGAAACAAGGCCTTTAAACAGGGCTTGTCTACGTCGGTGGATGTGGTTGATGCTGAGCTTTACCTGGCCAGCATCCGCACCCAACAACTGGCGGCCAAATATAACTATCTGATTTCGCTAAATACTTTGCTTGCACTGGCGAATGAAATACAAACCTTTAATCAATATGAGCTCTCTGCCGATCAGAACAAGACCAATGAGGAAACACTATGAGCGCTGTAAAAACTTCTTTATTTGCCATTGCCGGGATTGGGATCATCAGTTGGGTCGGATACAGCTACGTTGAAGCCTATCAGCCACAACCTGTAAGACTTCAGGGTCAGATTGAAGCTCAGCAGTACAGTATTTCCTCTAAAGTCGCTGGTCGTATTGATCAGGTGCTGGTTAAAAAAGGGGACGCCATTTCCAAGGGTGATCTTGTCTTCACCATTTATAGCCCGGAACTGGAAGCCAAGCTTGACCAGGCTATCGCAGGTAAGGAAGCGGCTTCTGCACTGGCAGAAGAAGCAGAAAACGGCGCAAGGCCGCAGCAGATCCGCGCAGCAAAAGACCAGTGGCAAACCGCGCATGCGGCAACACAACTGGCAGAAAAAACCTATAAAAGGGTTAATGCGCTGTTTAAAGACGGTGTGGTTGCAGAGCAAAGACGCGATGAAGCACTGACCCAGTGGCAGGCCGCTAAGCATACCGAAAGTGCCGCTTATCAGATGTATGAAATGGCAAAAGAAGGTGCCCGTTCAGAAAAAGTTAAAGCAGCTGAACAAAGAGTGAAAGCAGCAGCCGGTACGGTTGCTGAAGTGGAAGCCATTGCTGAAGATTCCCGAATCACAAGCTGGTTTGACGGTGAAGTTTCACAGGTTCTGCTGAACGGCGGTGAGTTAGCACCACAGGGCTTCCCTGTTGTAACCGTTGTCGACCTTGATGATTCATGGGCTGTATTTAATGTGAGAGAAGATCACCTGAAACACTTCCAGAAAGGTCAGGAGTTCCAGGCATTCGTACCGGCACTGGATAAGGATATTACCTTTAAAGTCAGTCATATCTCGGTAATGGGTAACTTTGCCACATGGCGTTCTACCGACGCGACACAAGGTTTTGATTTAAGAACCTTTGAAGTGGAAGCCAGACCGGTAAACAATAACGATGTCCTGCGTGTGGGCATGAGCGTATCTTTAGAGCTGTAAGCCATGAGTAACACTAAGTTATCTCAACTGCATGTGCTCAGACATGACAAATGGCTGATCGCTTGTCTGACAGTGATCCCTTTGCTGTTAACTCTGATGATATGGTGGATTTTTTCCCAGAGCATCGTCAGGGATCTGCCCTTTGGTGTCGTCGCTGAATCAGACAGCCGCCTGTCACGTATGCTGGTCAGAGAGCTGGATGCGACCTCAACGCTGTCGGTTGATTATTCTTTTCAGAGCAAAGAGCAGGCAAAAGAAGCGTTACGTCGTAACGAGATTTACGGATATGCCGTGATACCCTACCGGTTTGAAAAAGACATCTATCTGGGCAAACAGCCGGATATTTCTGTCTTTTATAACAGCCAGTATATTCTTGTTGGCCGCCTGATAAGCTCGGCGGTCTCTTCTACCATTGGCACCTTTAATGCTCAGGTTGGAGCAGTCAGCAATCTCTCTTCCGGAAACCGGACCATGCAGAGTGCCCTTGCCCGCTCGGTGACCATCCGGAATCAGATTACGCCGCTGTTTAACCGTAATACCAACTACAGCCAGTTTCTGGTTGGTGCTATTATTCCGGCCATCTGGCAGATTATGATGGTGGTATCCGCCGTATTAATCCTTGCTGCCAACCACAGAGTGTATGGATTAAAAGGTATGCTCAGTGCCGGTACGGTGAGATCAATGCTAAGCATTGGCTCATTTTACCTGCCGCTGTTTATGCTTCAGGGCGCGGGCTTTCTGTTTCTGTTTTATCATGTGCTGGGCTGGCCGATGCACGGTAGTTATCAGGCACTGCTCTTTGCTCAACTGGTCACCGTTTTTGCCTGTCTGGTCATGGGCGCGTTTTTCTACCTGCTAACACTTGATGCCGCCAGAGCGATGAGCTTTGCCGGTGCGTTTACCGCGCCAAGTTTTGCTTTTATGGGTGTGACCTTCCCGGTTTCTGATATGGGAGCACTGGCGCAGTGGTGGCGCAGCCTTCTGCCTGTCAGCCACTATATCGAAGCTCAGATTGCGCAATCTAGTTACGGGGTAACTAACTGGTCAACAATAGAGTCGCTGTCACCGGTACTTTATTACTTTATCCCTTTCCTGCTTCTGCCTGTTCTGGCTAAGAAGCACCTGGCAAAGCAGGAGGCCTGATATGTCGTTAGTTAAACTAGTCGCAAACGAACTGAAATCCATTTTTAGCAACCCGGTTATTCTTCTGACTATTTTTGCCGGCGTGATTTTTTACTCACTGCTCTACCCGCTTCCCTATTCTCATCAGACGCCAAGGGAGCAGGAAGTGACCGTGGTTAATTTGGATAACAGCCAGGTAAGCAGGCAACTGGAGCGCATGGTAGATGCGACACCTCAGGTAAAAATCGTTAACCGCAGTTACTCAATCGAAGAAGCCAAAGATCGCTTTTTAAACGGAGAAGTAAAAGGAATCTTCGTCATCCCGCGCCACTTTTATAAAGATCTGTTACTTGGCCGGGCCCCGACTGTCTCCTATGCCGGTGACGCCTCTTTCTTTTTGGTGTACGGCACCATTGTTGAAGGGCTGGCAACCGCAACCGGCACGCTTTCAGCTCAGGCGCGGGTTAGCCGTTTAGTGATGGAGGGAGAGCCAATCTCAGCCGCATCCAAACACTACAATCCGGTTTCCAGCAATCTTAAGCCGACCTTTAACCCAACCGTCGGTTATGTTGATTATGTCGTGCCGGCCGTGTTTGTTCTTATCCTGCAACAAACCTTAATTATGGGCGTGGGACTGCTTGGAGGAACTCAGAAATATGGCCTCGGATACTGGCGAAACATCTCCTCGCTGAAACTGGTACTGGTGAGAAGTCTTATTTTTGTTGCCATCTATTACGTAATGTCTATGTATTACATGGGAATGAGCTTCGACTTTTATAACATCTCCCGCTTAGCTAAACCTCAGGATGTGTTACTACTTCTTGCGCCATTTTTGCTTACCAGTTCGCTTATCGGCGTTACCCTTGGCGCAATACTGCCAAGAAGAGAGCTGGTTACTGTCGTTGTTCTGGTAAGTTCCATGCCGCTGATTTTCTCTGCCGGATTTATTTGGCCGGTAGAAAGTCTGCCAGTGGCGATGGTTTATCTTTCTAACCTGTTTCCGTGTACGCCCGCCATTCAAAGCTTCCTGATGGTGAATCAGATGGGAGCAGAAATGAGCGAAATTACCCCTCAGATAAAACTCATGCTTGGTCAACTGGTTGTCTGGGGAGGTATTGCCCTGCTTTGCTACAGCCGCACCCAAAACCAGATTGAGCCAGTTGAATAGCGTCGTAGCAATTTATTTTTTTAGACATAGAAAAAGGCACATACAAGGATGTGCCTTTTGAAGCAATAGTTTTTACATTGTCACAAACCTACCGAATCCGCAATTTGCTGAATCTCTCTGAGATCCATTTTATGCACTTCAATCATCTGATCGATTTGGGAAAGGCGGGAATTAGTCTCATCCTGCTTATCACAAGCGTCTGCTGAAGCGTCCCAAGATTTTCCGTCCAGATAGATATCACACTCTTTTTTAAAGCGCTCCAGTTTAGGTGCCAGCTTTTCCCTCTCTTCTCTGAGCTTTTGCAGCTCCTGTTTTACCTTATACTCTTTCTGGAACAGCTCCCGGGAGCGTTCGATAACCAGAGTCTGCATATCATTTTGTTTAGCTAACCTTGCCTCATCACCTTCTTTTTCCTTTAGCAAAGCTTTGAGCTCACTGACCTGGCTATCAAGGTCTAAGTTCACCTTTTCCAGTATTTCTACCATGGATCTGGATTTGGCTAATTCTTCTTCATGGGTTGCTTTGAGGTCGAGAATTTCCTGCTGCAGGCGTTCTTCAACTTCTTTATCAATCTCAGCTTCTTTCTCTTCTACTTTGACAATAACCTGAGTCTTATCCTTTTCCATCTGCAAGATATGCGCTTCCAGATGCCCATAAGCCGTTTCCCACTTTGCTTTAGTCAACACTGAACCGGCCAGCCCGCCAATGGCTAAGCCCAGTATGGCCGAAAGCCCGATGTATAAAAGTGTGTGCTTATCGCGCTCTTCAATAACGACAACATCATCATCATCACTATTCAGAGACTTATTCTCTTTACTCACGTATCACTCCAGGTAACTGCTTTAACGAAGTAACTCACTCACAACAACGATTGCGGTATAAATACTCAAACCGACAATAGCTGTGATAACAACAAGCCGTTGCACTTTTTCATTTGTGCCGTATTTAAACATAAATACCGCAAGTGCTATTAACCCTATTATCGTTATCAATCGATTCATGGTTCCTCCTTGTTACCCTATTTATAGCATTTAAATCCGAAAGTTACGCGCAGTAATCAGCAAATATTTCCTCATCAGTTCATTATTTGCTCACAAGATAAAAACAGGGGTGACAAAGCGTAAGATTTTATGTAGGATTCGCGCTACGAAATAGCTGTAAGTAACTTACTTTCAGTTAATTCTTTCGATGAAGACTACAGGAGAAGGTGTTTTGCGCTTAGTTCTTAACCAGAACGAAAGACAAAATATCGCCGAAGAAGTAAATCTTTCAGGTTCGGTAATTTTAAGGATTATCGTGAGGACTGTAGTTGGAGAAGCCTCTGGAGAGAGCCGTTAAATCGGCCGCCGAAGGAGCAAGTCCGGTGATAAACCGGGTGAAACTCTCAGGCAAAAGGACAGAGGAGTGGAAAGCATACCCTATGTTTCTCTGACATAGCTTTGCGCGATCTTTCGCGTTTTGTGGTCATTTTTCTTCAATTGACCGCCCTTTCCCTCTTCTCCTTATTTGTTATTTTTTTAAGGGGAAATCATGAACGATATTCAATCTTTACTTCAAACCATCGACAGCTTTGTCTGGGGTCCACCACTTCTTATTCTGCTTGTTGGTACGGGTGTATATTTCACTTTCAGCCTTGGGCTACTACAGTTTCGTCACCTGCCAACCGCGCTGAAGTTTGTATTTACCAAGTCGTCCAACGGCAAAACTCAGGGTGATGTATCAAGCTTTGCTGCGCTTTGTACTGCACTGTCTGCAACCATAGGTACTGGTAACATTGTTGGCGTTGCAACAGCAATTAAGCTTGGTGGTCCGGGCGCGCTGTTTTGGATGTGGCTTGCTGCTCTGTTCGGCATGGCAACCAAATACGCTGAGTGTCTGCTGGCGGTTAAATACCGTAAAGTTGATGACAAAGGCCAGATGGTTGGCGGCCCGATGTACTACCTTCAGTATGGTGTTGGTTCCAGAGCGCTTGCGATCATGTTCGCTATTTTTGCTCTTGGTGTAGCGTGTTTTGGTATCGGTACTTTCCCGCAGGTTAACGCAATTCTTGATGCTTCCGAGCTTTCATTTGGCGTTTCACGCAATACTTCGGCAGTGATCCTTACTCTTCTGGTTGCTTTCGTAACTATCGGTGGTATTCAGTCTATCGCAAAAGTAGCGGGTAAAGTGGTTCCTGCAATGGCGGTATTTTATGTACTGGCTTGTGCAAGCGTACTTATTTCAAACGCTGACCAGCTGCTTGCTGCAATTGAACTGGTTGTTGTATCTGCATTTACTTCTACAGCAGCAACAGGTGGCTTCCTGGGTGCGAGCATTATGCTTGCGATTCAATCTGGTATCGCTCGTGGCGTATTCTCAAATGAATCTGGTCTTGGTAGCGCGCCGATGGCAGCTGCTGCAGCTAAAACGGACTCATGTGTGCGTCAGGGCCTGATCTCTATGACGGGTACCTTCTTCGATACTATCATCATCTGTACTATGACGGGTCTGGCTCTTATCCTGACCGGCGCATGGCAGAGCGATTTCGCCGGTGCTGCAATGACCACTCACGCATTTCAGGTTGGCCTTAACTCAGAAACCTTTGGTCCGATGCTGGTAACAATCGGTCTGATGTTTTTCGCGTTTACCACAATTCTTGGCTGGAACTACTACGGTGAGCGTTGTGTTGTTTTCCTTCTGGGTACAAAAGCCGTTCTGCCATACAAGGTAATTTTCCTTGTACTAGTTGCTTCGGGCGCATTCCTGCACCTGGATATGATCTGGATTATCGCGGATATTGTGAACGGCCTGATGGCAATTCCAAACCTGATTGGTTTGATTGCACTTCGCCAGGTTGTGATAGAAGAAACTAAGCAGTTCTTCAGCGGATATAACAGTGATGAGCATGAACTGGCTGCTCAGAACTAATTAACTTTGTATAAACGAAAAGGTGCCTTCATGTGGGCACCTTTTTTTATTCTTGTTTATAACCCGAAACAGCGGCAATCTGCATTAAAAAACCGGCATCTTTGTTGGCATAAACACTGGCTTGCCTGAGCATCTCAGCTTTCTTTACCGGATCTTTCCAGTCTTGTGTTACCTGCTGGTTCAATTCATCAACTTCAGCATCGGTCAGCTCCTCTGCCCCGGCGTATTCATACCGCTTCAAAAAGGCTACAGCTCTCGCAATTTTTAAAATCTTATGCTGGCGAATATGCCAAAAAATATAGCTTAGAAGAAAAATAGCCGCTATCAGCGCTACATAAACCATCACAACAACTTCTTATTATTTAATGACGATTCTAATAGTAGCCCAGCTTTATGTAGACGGAAAGTAAAAATGTCTCATTAATGAAACTTCACCTGAGGTTCTTCCAGAATCAACTTGACACCGAGGATCACCAAAACTCCGGCAGTAACCCCTTCCATCCACCTAATAAAAGAGGAGTTTGAAATCAGCTGCTTTGCTGAATTGATCGCGCCTGCAATCATGCACTGCCAAACCATGGCGATAACAAAATGGATTCCCGCCAACAGCATAGACTGAGCAAATGGGGAATACTCGGGGTCAATAAACTGAGGCAGAAAAGCAAGATAGAAAACCGCCGTTTTAGGGTTCAGAACATTAGACAGAAAGCCTTCGCGAAGTGAACGCGATGCACTAAATTCCCGAACTTTTTGTGATTCAATCTTCAGTCCTTCACCGCCTTTTAGCATCCCTCTTAAGCCGCTGATACCAAGCCAGATCAGATAAGAGGCACCAATCCATTTCACAAACTGAAACAGCTCTGCCGACTGAAGTAATATGGCAGAGATCCCAATAGCGGAAAAACTGGCGTGCACAAACAACCCAAGGCAGATACCCAAACTGGTTACCACGCCATCTCTGCCCCCAGCTCTGCTGGTGTTTTTTATTACCAGAGCAGTATCCAGGCCCGGAGTTAATGTAAGAATGGTAATGGCGATAAGAAAGGCTTCAAAGTTCAGTATATGCATGGGTTGGTGGTGGTTTAAATCAAACGTTATTCAGTTATATCAAATATCTAAGCTACTTGGTATAAGCAGTTTCTATTGGTAAACTGCGTCCACCTACTATTTAGTCACGGAATATATAAGATGAGCTCATATATAAAACTAAAAGAGCACTTTAAAAAAATCTCGAATTTTAATCACTTGTCAGCGATTTGTGGCTGGGATCAGGCTGCCATGATGCCTTCTGGGGGAGCACAGGCCCGCTCAGAAGCGATGGCCGAACTGCATGTGCTTGTTCATCAGATGAATACCGACCCAAAACTGACAGATCTGTTTTCAAACGCAGAAAGCGAAACCCTGGGTGAGCAAGAGCGTGCCAGCCTGCGAGAAATGAAGAGACAGTGGCAACAGGCAACGGTTGTTCCTGAAAAGCTGGTTGAAGCAAAATCTCTTGCCGGATCTAAGTGTGAACACGCATGGCGCACACAACGCAAAGAAAACGACTGGGAAGGCTTTGCTAAAAACTGGGAAGAGGTGGTAAAACTGTCTCAGGAAGAAGCGCAGATCCGGGCTGAAGCTACCGGTCTTACTCCCTATGACGCAATGCTGGATCTCTATGAACCAGGAGCCAATACCGAGTCGCTGAACAAGCTTTTCTCTGATGTAAAAAGCTGGCTGCCGGGGCTGATTGATCAGGTTATCGAAAAACAAAACACCGAATCTTATATTGCTCCTGAGGGCAAATTCCCTCACACAGAGCAAAAAGCACTTGGTCTGGAAATGATGCAACTGCTTCAGTTCGACTTCAATCATGGCCGCCTTGATGAAAGTGTGCACCCTTTCTGTGGTGGTGTACCGTCAGATGTTCGCCTGACTACCCGTTATGACGAAGATGAGTTTGTACAATCCCTGATGGGCATTGTTCATGAAACCGGTCATGCGCGCTATGAACAGGGCTTGCCAAAGGCGCTGGCAGGACAGCCGGCCGGCGAAGCAAGATCCATGGGCATTCATGAGTCACAATCTCTTTTCTTCGAGATGCAGGTTGGCCGAAGCGATGCCTTTATTGAGCACCTTGCTAAAAAAGCCGGAGCGCACTTCTCGTCAAATAACCCGGAACTGTTTAGCCTGGATAACTTCCAGAAACTCTACACGCGGGTTAAAAAAGATTTTATCCGCGTAGATGCCGATGAGCTCACCTACCCTGCGCACGTCATCCTGCGTTACGAGATCGAACGCGATCTTATCAACGGCAAAATCAGCTACAAAGATGTGCCGGACTTGTGGGATGAAAAAATGAAAGCCTACCTGGGACTGTCAACTAAAGGCAATTACCAGAATGGTTGTATGCAAGATATTCACTGGACGGATTCGGCCTTCGGGTACTTCCCTTCATACACCTTAGGTGCTATGTACGCTGCGCAGTTTATGGCTGCTATGAGGCAAACTGTTGATGTGGATGCTGCTATTCGCAGTGGTGATCTTTCACCTATCTTTAACTGGCTATCTGAGAATATCTGGAGCAAAGGTAGTTTGTTAACAACTGGCGAACTTGTTAAGCAAGCGACTGGAGAACAGCTCAACTCTGCTCATTTTAGAGCTCATCTTGAAAATCGTTATCTTGGGTAGAAATAGGAGCCGGATATAGCTCTTTAGCTGCTATAAGCGATTTTACTAATGCGCTTGAAGGATTAGCTCTACCCGGGGCTTTTCACGTATATCCCAGCGAGATTTATGTCCGATAAATCTCGCTAATTTTTCCCCTACATTCCTAATGCCAGCCGAAAAACTACCGGTTAATAACGCTTTCATTGTAGACCTTATAAGATTAATAAGGGTTATCGTCCTTTAATTTTGCAGTGTCGAAGAGAATAAAAAATGCGGGAAGACACTGGCGATATATCGTACACTTTAAGTGTAGTTCATCATCAACCAGGCAGTACCCCATGGTCTTCTTTCTAAAACAGTTGACTCACTTTTCCCTACTCTTCGTTACCGCTTTGTTGTTATTCTCCATTACCGGTGTGCAAGCGCAGACTTCCAACACTTCTGAGTCGTTAGTATTTTCGGTCCACCAGCCGGAGGGAACCCCCTCTTTTCGCGGGTTATCTCGCGTGTATTCCGAACTTTTTTCCAGAGTTGGGATAAATGCAAAGCTGAAATATGTTCCGGCAGCAAGGTCAACCTCACTGGCACAATCAGGCGCATTGGATGGACAGGCAGGACGTGCAGCAAGCTACAACGGTACCACTAATCAACTCCGGGTCCCCGTTCCGCTGTATTCCCTCAATCTGAGAGCGTATGTACATCGCTCTTCAACGAACCAAAGCCTTGATGGTTGGGAGAGCCTTGCCGGTAAATCACTGAAGGTGGAATATATGCGGGGTGCCTCTCTGCCTAAGAAGCACGTAAGTTCGCTCATTCCTGCTAACAACATAACCACTGTAACCACCATTGAGCAAGGCTTTCGTAAGCTAAAAGCCGGACGTACTGACGTGTTCATCGCCTCGGATTTATCAGCCTGGCCATTTATATCCTCGCCAGAATTTGTCAATGACATCGTACAAGCCGGCCTGATGGAAAGTACCGATTTTTATCCTTACCTGGATGCAAAGCACAAAATGCTGATCCCGGCTCTGGCCCGGGCCATTACCGAAATGAAGCAAGAAGGTCTGATTGAACAGTACATGTACCAGGCGTTCGGATCGAATGTCCTTGTTATCGACAGTTATCATGCAACTTTTCCCTGGACGATGGAATGCCGTAAAGGTTTTTTAGAAAACATAGATCCTAAATTCAACGTTACCTTTCACGAATTAGATACAAAACGCGTTCATAGGGATAAGCATGAGCAACAGGCCGATAAAGCCTGGGACAAAATTGTCGAACAGTCCCCTGATATAGTGGTCACTATGGATGACAACGCGCTGCGGTTGTTAGGGCAACGAATATCCGATGCGGGGATATCTTTGGTATTTATGGGAGTTAACAACGAACCCACTGAGTATTTTAACGACGACTTTCTTCCGTTAAATGTCACGGGGGTGGTTGAGCGCCCTCTCCTCAGAGCGAATGTAAATACTATCTATCAGCTGCTACCGAAGAAGCACAAAAGGATCCTCGTGATGATGGATAATGGCGTAACGACTCAAGCAGTTGCCAATACGCTCTTTGGTGGCCAAAACGAATTTCATATGGGTGATATAGTTGTTGAGCTCTGGACAACCAATACCTTTGAAAAGTGGAAAAATAAAGTTGAACAGCTTTCGAGCGGACATTTTGACGCTCTGATCGTTGGCAGCTATGCCAACCTTGTTGATGAGAGCAATGCCCACGTTCCAGATTCTGTTATATCCCAGTGGACAAATACCCACAGCCAGAAACCAATTTTTTCTTTTACAACAAATGGCGTAGGTAAAAACAAAGCAATCGGAGGGATAGTAATTAGTGGTTACGATCAGGGTGCCGGTGCTGCAGATGCCGTAAATATTATCTTAGAAAGGGGGAAAGCGCCCTATGTTTCACTTCCTAAAAATGGAATATACCTGTTTAGTGAGAGTGAACTGAGCCGTTGGAAAATAAAAATACCCGACAACCTTAAACGCAGAATTCAGCTTGTTGAGTAACGGTGCATTACTATTTCTTAGGCGGTAATGCACCTGTCCTCCTCGGTATCAGAGTGCTATAGACCAAACATCTGCTTTACAGATCTGATGTAATCCTCGTCACTCTGTGATGCCTTAGCATCAAGAAATGCCTGAGCATCATAGCCTGCGGTGTACCTTAGTGTGTCAGTTCCATCTGTCGCAGCCTGATAAATGACTTTAGCCACTTCAATTGGTGGAGCTGCTCGGGATTCATCGGTAGTAATATCCCCTAGAGCAGCCATCATTGCGTTTGCCATTCCCTGATATTCCGGAATAGTCGCATCAATTTGGAAATCAAAAGAGCGACCAGCAAAATCAGTAACAATGGTTCCTGGTTCAACAATTTTTGCCTTACAGCCAATCAACTCCATCTCAAATGCAAGCGACTCAGTGATACCTTCTACTGCGAATTTGGTACCGTGGTACAGAGCGCCATATGGGAAAGTTACTTTGCCCCCAACAGATGAAATATTGATCAGAGTGCCATTTTTGTTCTGCCTGAAGTGCGGCAGAATAGCCTTTGTCACATCAAGTAAGCCAATAACATTGGTGTTGAACTGGCGGACAATATTTTCCCTCGGGAAAGTTTCAAGTGGCCCATACGCGCCGTAACCGGCATTGTTAACCACTACATCGATTTTATCAAAAGCCTCAATCCCAACTTTCACCGCTCTGGCAATAGACTCAAGCTCAGTCACATCAAGGTAGGTTACTAACACATCCTCAAGGTCATAGAGCTCAACTTCATTCTCGGGGTTACGCATTGTAGCTATGACGTTCCAACCTTTCTCATGAAAATACAGCGCCGTGGCGCGACCAATACCGGTACTAGCACCCGTAATTAACACCGTTTGTTTAGACATAACTCTCTCCTTCTACATATATTTGTTAAAAAAGACTGTCAGACGCTCTGGCGAAGTGCCAAGCCAGTCATACGCTGCGGCGCGATTTTTCTCTAAATCCAGCATCAACAACTCCTTCTCTCCACCAAGCAGATTGTAGTACTCATGAACGGCATCCAGGTTAGTCCACGGGTCATTTTCATTCTGGACAACCAGAGTCGGAACTTTGATTTCGCTGACATATTTGAAGAAAGAATCCGACAGATCCGCACCGCCACGTTTCATGTTGTATTTATTGACGCGGTTCGTCAGAAAATTTGGAATCCCCATCGCTTTCATATAATCGAGGTAACGTAGTGGCTGAACAGAAATCAGAGCCTTAATGTTAGGGTAGCTTTGCAGACCGTTTTCCAGGCCGTAAGCAAAAGACGTAGAGCTTGTGCCCATGCAGATGCTCAAAAGACCGATGCTGCTTTCTTTGTATTGCGGGTGGTTAGAAATGTAATCAACGGCAGCAACAACGTCTTTAGCCTCTTCACAACCCCAGGCAATGTATTCACTGGTACCCGTGCCGCTATTGCCGTGATTACGTAAGTCATACATTAAAACTGAATAACCCTGCTCAACAAAGTGCTTTGCCTGACGAAGAAATGAGATATTTTTCTTCATCAGCTTAACCATGCCTTTTCCTTCCGGTGTGTATCCGGCCCGGCTGCACTGTACACCAAAGTGAGACTGAATAATTATCTTGTCAGAGCCGCCATTTATCAGCCATCCTGAAAGCGTTACCCCGTCTTGCGCTTTGAACGTCACATCTTCATATTTCAAACCATACTGATCTGGCGTTTCGAATACGGGGGATTGACCACTTTTGGTCATCATGTCTGTAAGGTATTTGGTTAGCATGGCAGTCTCCTGAAAATACAGTATCGCTATAAGATGGATTCAGTATAAAAAGGAGAAAGATTATTCACGTATACATATTCCGGAAAGATGTATACATATTGAAGTTGTATATTTTTTTGACCGATAACCAAAGATTTTATTACTCGCTCAGCCATCCGCTCCAGGGCAGGCTTTCCTTTTAAAATGCCCGGTTTATAATATCTTTATTCTCCAGAACCTGTTGCCTGGCTCCATGCATTCCCACTTCAAAAATAGCGTTTGCCAGCGTTGTCGATTTAACGCTATAGCTTGAACCCAAACGAGAGATCAGCGGGTATAGAATCCTGTATAAACGATACCAGATGTTTGGCTCATTTCTTGGTGTAACCGGATAGATGTATCCTGGTCTAAATGTATAAAACTCAGGGTGAGCCTTGTTTAAGATGTTTTCGATCTCACCTTTATCTTTTGCAAACATCATTTTTGACGATTCTGAACGATCAGCTCCAGCACCACTTAGCAGGCAGAAGCGAACTTCTTTACCTAAACTAACCAGTTTTTGCGACAGAGCATGCGGATAACCTACCGTAATATCGTGGAAAGTTTGTCTGTCTACTTGCCCTGTATAAACACCAAGACAGTAGAAAACCACATCCGTATCTGTCAGATACTCCTCAACTTGTTCCAGGCTGAAAAAATCCTCAATTACGATTTCATGCAACTTCTTATGACTTATGCCTGACTTCCGTCTGACCAAAGAAACGACCTGTGATACACGCGAGTCGTTCAGGCTCATTTCCAGAACCAATCCGCCAATCATTCCTGTTGCACCGGTTAATAATACTTTCATTGCAGACCTTTTAAGATTTAGGGATAAGATTAATAAGGGTTGCTTCTCCTGTTGTGCTGATTCGCATCGGAGGGCCAAAGGTACCCACTCCCTGGCCGACATAAACCTGAGTACCCTGGTATTGATATAATCCTTTCACGTATTCAAACTGAAACTGTGCAAAGAGCGTAGCAGGGAAAATCTGACCTGCGTGAGTATGCCCACTGACCACAAGATCCGCTCCAGCCATGTTCATATACTTAATTCCAACCGGACTATGGTGCATGACTACAATAGGACGCTCTTTATCGAGGCTCAACGTGGGCATTACACTTTTGATTGTTTCCTCTTTATCTGAGGCATGGAGATCGAGTGTGTCTTCATCAGCGTTAAGGTAATCGAGGCCAACCAACTGGATTCCTTTCAGTTCAACAATATCGTTCTCCAGTACATGCACACCCAGCGCCTTGAGTTTATTTTGAAGTTCCCTGATAGCGACATAGTTATCATGATTGCCAGTGGTAAAATAGACAGGACTCACTGAGATAGAGAGAGGGTCTAAGATATCTGGAGCCAGTCCTTCCATACCGTCTATAAGATCACCATTGATTAGCACCGCGTCTGGTTTCAGCCGGTTAATATCGTCGACAAGGCTTTCCAACCTGGACTTATCACCAAAGGGGCCGAGGTGAATATCCGGGATATGATATAAAGTAACGGGTTGTTTTAGCCCTGCAATTTCAATGTCTAACTCAATGTTTTCATAACTCCGGGCATGGATATAACCATAAAAAGATATCACCAGAGAGAGCACAATAATTGCCGTCGCCGCTACCTTTGAAGTAATTGGCAACAGCTTGCTCGTAGCCAGATAAACAATCAACAGCAACACAACAAAGAACATAAATCCAAGCCACACGTTGCCAAGCTTAAACAGCGATAGCATAACCGGATTTGTCTCCTGCGCAGCAGCACCTGTTCCCCAGATCCCGATAAACGTTAGAGTGCTAAAAGCGATGATGAGCCAACGGGTTTTTGTTAGCCCCAGCATTTTTCCCAGCTTATGAGGCGTATAGAGAGTGCCGGCAATAATAGCCAGTAGAATCACTATATTAAGTGCGATAAATAGTGCCATGCTCATATATGTTCCTCATCCCGGGAGTTATTGGTTTATCTCACTACAACCAGTCTTATTCACTAAATCTAATTGTTAGCTAAATCTAAAATTTTGTCCCACCAGGAGTTATTGTACTTTCCTTTTAATGCCTGACCTTTATTAATCACTACCCGCTCACCTATAACCGGAGTTGCCAGCTCGACCCCCATCTCTTCCGAATACATTCGTATTTTGGTAAGAGGATCTTTCCATGAGTGTGTGCTCAGGCTGAAAGTACTGTTGTGGATCGGAAGCATCACTTGTCCTTTCAGGTCCAGGTGAGCCATAACGGTCTCTTTCGGTCTCATATGAACATCCGGCCAAAGCAGGTTATAAGCGCCATTTTCCATCATTGTGATGTCAAAAGGACCGTACTTGTCACCAATTTGCTTAAAGCCAGAAAAATAGCCGCTGTCGCCGTTAAAAAAAACAGAATGGTTTTCTGTGCGAACTACCCATGACGACCATAGCGCTTCATTTCTGTCTGTTAGCGAGCGTCCGGAAAAATGCTGAGCCGGTGTAGAAATGATCTCAGTGCCAGCGTTAGAAGCCACGCTCCACCATCCTAACTCTGTTATTTTACCTTCAGGTACATCCCAACCTTTCAGAAACCCTGCATTACCCAGCGGAAGATAAAAGTGTGCGGTTTTGTCAGCCAACTCCCTGATACTAGCTTCATCAAGGTGATCAAAATGATTGTGAGAGATGATCACACCGTCTAACGGCGGTAGCGACTTTATATCAATGGGTGGCTGATGGAAGCGTTTAGGTCCGATCCACTGATAAGGCGAAACTCTTTCTGAAAATACCGGATCAAACAACCAAAAACGGCCTTCAAGCGCCATAAGAATGGTGGAATGGCCTAACCGGTAGAGAACAAGGTTTTCGCTCTCGATATCATACTCCAGACCTTCTTTTGTCATCATCGTTACCGGTATTTCAACATCCGGCTCGGCCTCAGGATCACTATCAAACAGTATTGCCCAACCACCGCGAAAGAACTTAGTGAAACTCACTTCATCCATCTTTTTCTCGTTATGGAACTTCCCGTCATGATAATAATCCAGATGACTGTAATCCTTGGCTTCACTACTAACGCACCCGGAAAGCGTTGCAGCCAAAATGAAGCCGCCGGATATCGCTAGCTTTGCTGAAGATTTGAAACTTTTAATATGTGAAGTCATAACCTTTGAATACCTGTTGTGTTCAGTGAATATGAAAATATTCGGCTTAGTTCGAGGCAACACTTACCTGACGGTAGGCCTGCAACTCAGCAGTTAACCAATCACCAGAAGTCTTTACGGCTTCGCCAGGGCACTGAATCGTATAGGGCTTATTGCTATAGGTACTCTTCGTAGCACTTAACTCAATAAAGGTTTCCGTGTCTTTGATACGTTTCTTGAAATAGTCATATTTACGTTGGATATGCGCTACAGCGTCTTGACCGTTGTACGCTTTCCCATTACGTATAAACTGGCACTCTGAACTCTCAACAAAGTGCATTAAGTGCTTAATCTCTCCTTGCAGGCTGGACTCACTCTGTCCATATGCAAAAGGAGTCGCTGCCAGAGCAATAGTGAAAATGGCTCGTGCGGCAATATGCCTTGTCATCTTATCTCTCCTGGGTCATTCAAATATAAAGCTAACTGAATGTCTCTTTTAGTACAGCTGCTCATCCGCGAACAGATTTTTCTTATTGAACGTATTATAACCAGCTCCAAGCAGCATCCACTTATACATTTCACGGAAAAATGTATACATTTTCAGATCGCTTGTTTTCTATTTTGACTGACTCTTTAAGTCCATTACCCGCTGTTTCAGCGCTTTATTGACTTCGGCATAACTCACTTCCATTGGGGTATGATCCCAGAAGAGAACATATGCTCCCTTGTAGTCTTCATGGATAGTGACTTTGGTTCCCTCAGGTACCGGCTCAAGCGCATAGGTGTGATCAAAGGTAATGATTCCCCATGTGCCACCGTATTGGTTCAGCAGTTTCTCAGGGATAACCTGCTTCACCTTCGCCTTGATTTCATATTGCTTGCCACCAGGTTCTCTGAACTGCATAACGACCTTTTCACCTTCCTCAAGTTTTCCCTCGGCAGAAAGAATGACAGGGTTCCACTCTGGGTAGGATGCTGTGTCGGTAAGTACCGCCCATACCTCTTGAGGTGAAGCTTCAATCACGGTTTCGTTATTCACTGATGCACAGCCGACTAAACCTAAAGTAAGCAAACTTATAATCGATTTTTTCATACTGATTTCCCTCTGAAAGGGAGGCTGACTCCAGCCTCATTAACCATTTTGACTAAACTCGTTTCCTGAAACCCTGGGTTTAACCAATATATTTATTAAACCATCCCACAATCGGTGCAGGATTTTTTCCTATCCAGTCATAGGCTGCGGCTCTGTTGTGTGCAGCAGACTTAAGCTTCGGAATATCAAGCCATAGCATCTCTTTTTCCACGGCAAGGTTGTCATAGATATTCTGGACAAAATCCATCTTAGAGAACGGGTCGTTTTTGTTTTGAATAATCATAGTTGGTACCTTGATGCTCTTCGCATCCTCAAGATAGGTACTGTCCATAAAATCAATGCCGGTGCGTTTTTTTATCACTTTGTTGGTACTTTTCTGCAAGAAACCCGGAATACCCATAGCGGAAACAAATGTCGGGTAATCCACCGGCTGAATAGAAACCATGGCTTTAATATTAGTATACTTACTAAGACCGTTTTCCATTGCAAAACCGTAGATTGAGGCGCTGCTACCCATACAGATGCTAAACAGGCCAATTTCGCTGTCCTGGTAGTCCGGGTGAGCATTGATGTAGTCAACGGCCGCGATCAGATCTTTTGCTTCCTCTTTACCCCAGGTTATCCACGGCATAGTGCCTTTCTCACTGTCACCATGGTTTCTCATGTCATACATCAGGACAGAGTAACCTTCGTCCACCAGGTATTTCGCCTGATTCAGAAACTCGATATCCGTTGGGTAGCCTTTTATCATGCCTTTGTCTTTTCGGGTGTAGCCAGAGCGGCAGCACTGGATACCAAAATGAGACTGGATAATGACCTTGTTTTTACTTCCTTTGATCAACCATGCCGAAATCGTTACGCCGTCAGCGGCTTTAAAATTGACATCTTCGTAATCCATTCCCCAGTTTGCCGGGGTATCAAATACCGGTGACTTAGAAGGTTTGATCATGGTATCCGCTAAAATTCTGCCTAACATATTCTGTATCCTGCTTTATTGAACTAAATCTAATTAAACACTCGACCATTCACGCACCTTCTGAAGATGCTTTCCTACATAACAGTAGGCTTGGGTATGGCTTGTTTGGGTCACACCAAAATGTAAACCAGTCGGTGCAATATATCGATAAAGTTTGAAAATGTAAACCCAGTGGTGTATTTTTTGCGTTAGTTTGATTTAGTCGTATCCAAAGTCAGGTTGTAATCCAATGGCAGAGAAAAGAAAAAAGTGTACCGAGTTAAAGCGTGAGGCCATCATTTTCGCAGCAATGTCTGCATTTCAGGAGTTTGGCGTTGAAGCAACCAGCATGAATAAAATTGCGCAGCTTGCTCAGGTATCAAAACGCACCATCTACAACCACTTCGAATCAAAAGAAGAGCTGATTATGTACCTGCTTTCCGATCTCTGGAGCAGTGCCGTAAGTCAGGTTGAAGTGTGCTACGACAGAGATAAGCCTTTGGATGGGCAGCTATATCAGTTGCTGATGGCGGACGTAAATACCACAAGTGATCCATCGTTTATCAATCTGGCTCGTGTTGCTGCGGGGCACTTCTTATTCCATCCGGAAGTGCTTTTGTCGCAAAGACAAAGGTTATCTGAGCAGCAAACACCACTTCTGCAATGGTTAACAGAAGCATCAAACGACCAGAAGCTAAACATAGATGACATACAATATGCTTATACTCAGTTAAATAACATGTTAAGCGGCAGCGCCTTCTGGCCCCAGTTGGTACAACATATGCCAATTTTGAATGAAGCAGAGAAAGATAAATTAGTCAGCGATACGGTGACCATGTTTCTGGCTCTGTATTCGGTGGAAAAGTAGTTCTGGCTGTTTTTCCTAAAATCCCCCTGGTTTCTTTAATATCGGGGATCAGTTGAGCTTTCTATACTCCAGCGGGCTCATGCCGGTTTTAGCTTTAAACAGCTTGCTGAAATGCTGTGGGTACTCGAATCCAAGACCATAAGCGATTTGACTTACCTGCTCATCGGTTGCCAGAAGGTGATTCTTAGCTCTTTCAATCAGGTAGTCCTGAATATATTGCTGAGCATTTCTGCCTGTGGCGTTTTTCAGCATGTCACTGAGATACGAGCCTGACATATGCATGGCTTCACTAAAGTACTTTACGGAAGGCAGCCCCAGCTCAAGAGTCTTTTCGGTGTCAAAGTAATCCTTCAGTAAAGCATCCAATTTGCTGATCAGATCAAGGTTGTGGTTACTGCGAACGTAAAACTGCCGGTCATAGAAACGGGTACAATAATCCAGTATCAGCTCAATATTAGAAACAATAAGCTTTTGCGTATGCTTATCAATATTCTGGTTGTACTCTTCTTCTATCTGATTGACTAAATCGGTCAGGATCCTCTGTTCACGATCTGAAATATGCAGGGCTTCGTGGGTATCGTATGAGAAGTACGAATACTCTTCGATATGTTTAGCCAAACCAGAGCGGCGGATGAGATCCGGATGAAAAAGCAGTGTCCAGCCAGATTCACCTTCCAGTTCACGGGTATTTGAGTATTGCTGAGCCTGACCGGGCTTGGTAAATATCATACTACCCTGATGGAAATCATAGTGATTCCGGCCATAGATAATATCGCCCTTTATTCCAGATTTGAGTGCTACCTGATAAAAATCATAAACATAGGTATGATCACCATAATCATAATCTGTTACTGATTTATCAATCTGAATCAGAGATACAAGCGGGTGCCTCGGTGCAGGCAAACCAAGCGCATCGTGGATCTGAGAAATACTGGAAATATGGATGATTTCTTTCATAGCAGCCTGTGTTTTAGTCAGCTTATGCATATTAGTTTATCTCAGCCACACGATTTTTCAGTGAAACAGCCAGCTTTTTGTATTGTTTCTCCACACCGGAAGGATCCCAGAAGTTAACCCAGGCCCCGGTGTAGTCTTCATGAATAATAACGCGTGTACCATTTTCCACCGGCTCAAGCAGATAGGTATGATCAAAGGTAAGAATACCCCAGTAGCCACCGGACTGATTCAACAATTTGTGAGGAATATAAGATTTTACCTTTGCCGCAATTTTGGCTGACTTCTCTTCTGATTCCTGCACCTGATACGTAATTTTCTCTCCCTGCTCCAGTTTGCCGTCCAGCACGGTAAACACCGGGTTCCATTCCGGATAACGCTCAACGTCAGTCAATACCTGCCAGACTTTACTTGGTGATGCGGGAATGTCGATTTCAGTATGAACAGATTTTGCCCCCAACATGGCACTAAGTGATGCGGTAGCGGTGATAAGTGTGGTTGATAGTAGTGGCATTCAGAGGCTCTCCGGGAGGTTAAAATATAGGTGGTTTACCGCTGTAAACCACCTTTGGGCTAATTTGTTACTGGGGTAGCAGCATTTCCTGCATTTTCTGCAAGAACTCTTCTCGCGGCATAGACAGCTTCATACCAAGCAGCATACTGGCATCTGAACCGACTTCATTATGAATAGGCATATCTTGAGTTGCGCACTGATAGATCGCATCAGCCACATCCTGAGGATCGGCATCTTTGCCACTATGACGCTGCATCTGTGCGGCCAGCTCAGCGAAATGTGCAGCCACTTTTTGAGCCTGCGCCTGAAGCTCTTCATCACCAGCCGCTATGTTGTTATCGGTAGCAGCGTTGAAGTTTGTACCGAACGCGCCAGGTGCTATGGTATGTACTTTGATATTAAACGGAGCCAGTTCCATAGCCAGGCCTTCAGACCAGCCCTGCATGGCGAACTTGCTGGCTGAATAGGTGGTTGTGCATGGCAAACCAATTTCACCGGCCATAGAGGTCACATTGATAATACAACCGGATTTCTGTTTTCTGAAGTATGGCAACACCGTTCTGGCAGTTCGCATCGGGCCATAAACATTGGTATCAAACATAGATTGAATCTGCTCTTCAGTGAACTGCTCAAACATAGCATGTCCGCCAAAGCCTGCGTTATTTACCAGGACATCAATGCTTCCGAAGGTATCGATACCTTTGGCTAGCGCTGCATCTATAGTTTCCTGACTGGTTACATCAAGTTTTGTCACCAGTACATTCTCCAGCTCATTGAGTTCTGTCTCTTTTTCTGGTGAGCGCATGGTCGCAATAACATTCCAGCCATTGCTCTGAAAAGTCTTAACCGCTAAACGACCAAACCCGGAACTGCATCCTGTGATAAGTACAGTTTTATTGCTCATGTTTCACCTCTTAAATTTATAGATATTTTGGTTCGTAACTAAATGTCAATCACTTGGTTAGTGAAGCCATTGTATAGAGGAAGAGCTGCGCCCAACGTATACATATTCCGGAAAGATGTATACATATTGAGATTCCGTGTTCTTTGAATATGTATAAGTATTGCGGGGATATATATACGTGGGATTTCTTCGGCTTAGTTAATCTGTAGGAAAGCAAACAACTTGCTTACAACAAAATTACGAGGCCGAAAATGATTACCGAATTTATGATGACCAAAGTAGTAAAGATGATAGCTCAGGTACCAAGAACCCCGATTTTAAGGCGTCCGGATGAATATGGTATGGATTACGAAGACGTATCATTTCCTGCTTCTGATGGTATTGTTCTTGAGGGCTGGTATATCCCGGCAAAAGAGAAATCCGATAAGATTGTTATCTGTAATCACTTCTCTCCGGGCAACCGTTACGGTTACGCTGGCCATATTAAACCATGGCATAAAGCCGGTGGATTTGAGGTGAATTTTCTTCCTAAATATAAGGCTCTTCATGAAGCGGGATACAATATTCTGGCTTATGATCTGCGTAACCATGGCTTTAGTGCTCCTGCTCAGAATGGTGCGTACAATCCAAAATTTTTCGAATACAAAGATGTTATTGGTTCACTGAACTATGTACGTAGCCGAAAAGAAACCAAAGACATGGAAATTCACTTGCACAGTATGTGTCTGGGTGGAAACGCAACCTTGGTTGCTATGAGAAAGCAGCCGGAAGTCTTTGAGGGCGTAAAATCCATGATGCTGATTCAGCCGATTTCCGGGGATGCGCTGGTAAGGCGTCTATGTAAAAACATGCGTATGACCAAACGTGGCTACAAGGTTTTTGAAGAAAAATACCGTGAAATCTGGGGCTTCAGCATTTCTGATTCATCACCCATCTTAGATGCGCCGTTTGTAAAAGTACCAACTTTCGTAGCGCAAGTTAAGGATGACTCTTTTACCTACTCCGATGATGTGCAGAAGATCTATGAAGCAATTCCGGTAACGGGAAAAGAACTGTTCTGGATTGAGGGAACCACTCAACGGTTCCGTGGCTATACCTATTTTTCTGAAAACCCTGAGCAGATGCTTGACTGGTACAATAAGCATTCCTGTTAACTGAAGTAACTGTTCATGGCTTCTAGATTGTCATGAACAGAACCTCCCAGTTCTTTCATTCAACTGTGAATCGAGATAATAGTGACCATTGTTCACCAGAGGGATGGCGCATTCGGCTATTTCCAGAGCTATACGTTAGGCGCGATGTATGCTGCACAGTTTATGGCCGCAATGAAGAAAACCGTTGATGTGGATGCTACAATTCGCAGTGGTGATCTTTCACCTATCTTTAACTGGCTGTCTGAGAATATCTGGAGTAAAGGTAGTTTGCTGACTACAGATGAGTTAGTTAAAGCGGCGACAGGTGAGACTTTGAATGCTGAGTACTTCCAGGCTCATTTGAGAAATCGTTATCTATAATCCGTAGCTCCAAGATGAGCAGCAATTTGCAGTTCATCTTGGAGAAGAAAATAGTTAAACACCTTCAATTATTTTCTTATATTTATATTTGTTCCGTATTTTCGAATATAAGTAACCACCAATTGAATCAGCGAACATCAGCTCTTTGTACACCGCCTCTGGTACCTGATAATAGCGATAAACACTTTCATTACTTAAAAATTCGACTTCCAGTATTTCAGATTCTTTCAGGTACCCGACTGACTTGATCGAAGACGACTGAATTTCTTCTCTGGCTAAAGGAAGAGGTTCCAAATTATCTAAAATACTTTTTACAGAGGAAATAATTCTTGGACCACTTCTATTTCCCTTTAAATAAGACTCTACAAAGTTATGATGCCAAAAATCAGGATCATCATGACTATTAGTGTAATTACCTAGCAGTGTTGCTGGATAAACAGTCCGAACCAAAACCATAATTCTATCGTTAGTCAAAGTAACATAGTCGGTAATTAACTTATGGTCATCAACTTTTTTGATCCAATTCCCAACATAACTGGCAGGTGTGGCAACAGATACAATGCCTAACGAATGAAAATCTTCTTGCTTATAACCTTTGGAAGATTGTCCAGAATATATCTCACTCCAAGCGTAATTTGCATAGAAGTTTCCCTGTGAGTGCGCCACCACAAGGACTCGATTACATGAATCTATAGACTTTCGGTATTCTTTAACATGTATTGCTAAATCACTATCCAGAACGCTTCCATAGGCGTTGATTGCGATATCTTTGACTGCATCTTGAAACCAGTCAGGAGCTACTTCAATTCCACTCAAATAATGGAAGAATTTGCCCCAAGTATCGCTTCGTTTATGATAATAAACTTCTACAAGTTGTGGGTACCATGCTTCATTACTGTTAAGGGACAAATGGAAATCGATTTTGTGCTCTGGAATTGTTAACGCCGGTGAAGAACCGCGACTATTTGCCGCAGTTTTTTGAGGACAGATCGCGACCTTCACTGGCGCTGTAGATTTAGAACGTCAGATCATCGTTAAAGCTATCCGTTTCCTGTGATGTTGCTTCCCGGTACATTTCCTCTATATCCTGACCATAGATTTGCCAGATAACTTCTCTCAGCTCGCCAAGGAACTGGTAAACGGTGTCCGCTTCTTCCGCAGACCAGTATATGGTCACCGCTATTCTTCTCATCAGTTTTTCCCCCGCCTGGTTGGTTTACGTTTTTCTGCCTGCTCTTTGGCTTCTTTGATCCGGTAGGACTCGCCTTCGATAGTGAGGATCTCGCTGTGATGTACGAGCCGATCGACAAGTGAGACAACACAAGCTGAGTTGGGGAAGACTTCGTTCCATTCACTGAAGACCCGGTTGGTCGTGATCACCGTTGAGCGTTGCTCGTAACGGCGGTTGACGATCTCGAACAGTAAGTCAGCATGACGATTTGAGTAAGAGAGATAACCGATTTCATCTATCACCAACAGGTCGGGTTGAGCATAGTGTTTAAGTCTGCGCCGCAAAGCGTTATCGCCATCCTGTGCTGCCAGGTCGCTGAGCATATTAGCCGCTGTGATAAACAGGGCTGTATGCCCTTCAATCACCGCCTGATGGGCCAGATTCTGCGCGATAGTGGATTTGCCAACCCCGTTACTGCCTATTAGGATCACGTTACTGGCTTCAGCGAAGAAGGTCAGTTGCATGAGTTCATGGATAGTCTGTTGATCAATGTGCTGTGGCCAGTCCCAGTCGAACTCTGCCAGTGGTTTGAAGTGTCCCAGTTTGGCGCTTCGCAACCGACGCTCTAATGAGCGCTGCTGACGTTCAGTAAGCTCCCAGTTGAACCAGACGCTCAGCCATTGCTGTTGCTCTTCTGTCAACTCAGCCCAATGCGCTTGCAGGCCATAGAGTCTGAGCATGTTAGCCTGTACTTTCAGGATTTCTTTATCACTGCTCATCGTCTGACTCCCGGGTATTGAGTTGATCGTAATCGGCGAGGCTGGCTAACTTGATCTGATATCCCTGCGCCTGCAGGGGCAAGTTCATGGGAACAGGCGGTGGTAACTGATGCTGCTCCCGGCGTTGTTCGAGAATTTGCTGAACCCCACCCGGGTACGGTACCTGTTTAGTCAGCGCCATATTGACCGCCAGATTAAATGCCTCACAGCCATAGTCATCCAGCAAGGCGATAAGTGCCTTAACCGTCCCTCTCAGGGTATGTCCCCGGCTAACGGCCTGCTCCAGTAAGGTATCGATATTGGAGCAGGCCTGGCGCAGACGATGCTGCCCTCGATGTTGCCTGGCCTTCGCCTTGTGTGCCACCAGAGCGTCAATGTGAGCGCTATCTTCAATTTGCTCGCCCTGGCTAAAACTGCGCCGGTGTTCGGCAACACAGCATTCACCATCGGAGATCCGTACCCGGGTCAGACTGGCATAAAGGGTTAACGGCTTTTGCACCAACGTATGCGGGATCGAGTAGTCATTGCGGTCGAAGCGCAGGTAAGGTGTTTTGCCAGAGCGTAATGCCTTTCGCTCATCCGTGTTAAACGGCGTATCTGGTAAGGGAAGCAGCAGTGGCCGCTCTTCGTTGAAGGCTTCCAGCACGGTCATGTCCCGGTTTTCCGGACATGTACGTTCCATGCTTTGGTGCTGACACCAGTGCGCCGCCTGAGCGTTTAGGTCTTCCAGATCACGCCACTGGCGACCGGCGAAGAAGTTATCCCGGATATAGCGGATCGCCCGCTCTACCCGACCTTTTTCATTTCCTCTGGCGACTGCGACGGGGCGAGGTTCGAAGTGATAATGTGCAGCCAGAGCCAGTAAGGTAGGGTGATATCGAATGGCATTACCCTGGCGCTCTAATACCGCTGAGCGTAAATTGTCATACAAAAGAACTCTGGGAAGGCCGCCCCAGGTGTTGAAGGCTGCGACATGCCCACGCAGGAAGCTCTCCATTTGCTGGTTTAAGTAAAAGCGCAGGAAGATTGCACGCGAGAAGCTCAGCACCATCACGAACGCCATCAGGGGACGTTTGGCTTTGCCCACCTCAATGTAACCGAAATGCCCCCAGTCAACCTGACCCTGCTCAGCTGGCAGGGTCCTTAATCGCAGGTAGGCTTCGGGGGCCGGTTTAGGGCGAAGCTGAGCAATATGATGACGGAACTGGCTGGGTTTACCGGGGTAACCACGCTGACGAACCATCTCATACAACCGTGCAGCGGTGAGCTTAGGGAAGTCGTTGAGAGTTTTAAGGATAAAGGGTAAATAGGGGTCAATCAGCAGTGGACGACTGGTGCGCCGGGCTTTAGGTATCCCTGCTTGCGACAACACCCGGTCAACCACACTGTGATGCACGTTCAGTTCACTGGCAATGGTGCCGACACGCCATTTCTCGACGTGATAATAACGCAATATTTTTGCTTCAAGGGCTTGGTCTATCGTCATGAGTGGCCTCCTGTGAGGTGATAAACCCTGACAGCAGCGGACTCATGTCTGCTGCGCGAGCGGTGAAACCGTCCCGTAGTCAGAAAATGGGAGCGTAAATACGGCTGACAGGCACATCCACAGAAGTGGCAGCAGAGCATCGCCGTTGACGGTCCCTTGTACTGACTTATTGACGGAGAAACCGGCTTTGCACGCAGTACAACATGGCTATGAGCAGGGGCGGAACCCTGATGCGTTACTTTTTCTTTTTGGCGGGCACGATAGCGCTTTTGACGCAGGGCGTTATTGTGCTTTCCCTGACGACTTTGCTGGTATTTCATCGCCGCTCTTTTGAGGGAGTCTGCACGGGCTTTTTCAGCACACCCGTCAGAACAATAGCGGTTACCGCGATCACACCGGGTACAGATGATCACTTGCTTATGGCAGCGTTGGCAATTGAACAGTCGGCTGGAATCAGGCATCGGCAAAAAAAGGCCGATGAGGGCTGGATTTATTCCTCTTCTACAGCAACACTTAAGAGGGTCGCGCACCATGCGCGGGCTGGTAAGGCATGACGTCGGTGATCGCCAAATCAAATATGGCGTCATGCCGTTCTCACGGCACTTCTTGTTATAGCTCTACTCTGAAAATCTTGCCTGTTTTAGTCTGAAAATTTACCTGAGCAGAGATCATTCTCTGCGGGGATATTTAGGCTCTGGGAAATTTAGACTTTAAAGATCTGCGGCAAATAGTGGCGGTTTTAGACCGTTATTTACAGGAATAGCTTTTCTCAATTTTTGCTCCAATGTTCTGATGCTCAAATAATGGTCATTAGCGTCATTAAACATCCCATTTGCATAAAATATCTTAGTCCCGACCTTATCGATTGAACAATCTGACGCAAGACTCACATGAGGAAGGAATAGCAAAAATATATAGATAATAATCTTCATTACGGTAACTCCTTCACAACAGAAGCCTGCATTGTTCCGTTGCAAATCTCTTCATCATACTTAGAGCTAGGAACGGTTAATGTTCTTCCCGATAGATGCTTTTGAGCTTCAAAATGTGCTTCTATTCTTGCCCGAGTATTTAAAGTGACACTCTTAAGCTCTTGTTGTTTTGAATAAGCACCTTCTGGATCTGCGAGATAGAGACAATGTAAAGCACGAGTGGTTTCACTCCATTGTTTGAAAGTTTCTTCTTTGCTTGTATGCTGAAGAATTGTGTCTTGATAGGCTATTGCTAATCCCGTTAAAGCGGTATGAAGCTCTTTATCTAGATAATAGTTTTCTCCTATGTAACGTTGCACATCATCTCTCACCCCATCCTCATCAGAATCTATGCCTTCGAGCGTAAGCATACCTTCTTTACCAGGATCTGGAGGTAGCTGATCATAGCACCCTCCAAGAAATATAACGGTTAGAACTGCTCCAAGTAGTTTGCTGTCCATTTGCATACTCCAATCAATTGAAAGTCCGTGCAAATACTGCATTTTTAAAGAAAACGTATTTTCTGATTTGTGACTGAGATTCCGTGAGATACGCAGAATAATATGAAAAGAGCCAGTGATCAGTGTTCGCTAGAGGGATGGCGCATTCGGATATTTCCCAAGCTATACACTAGGCGCTATGTATGCAGCTCAGTTTATGGCGGCAATGAAGAAAACCGTTGATGTGGATGCTGCAATTCGCAGTGGTGATCTTTCACCTATCTTCAACTGGCTGTCTGAAAACATCTGGAGCAAAGGTAGCTTGCTGACTACTGATGAATTGGTTAAGGCGGCTACTGGTGAGACGTTGAATGCTGCTTTCTTCCAGGATCATTTAAGAAATCGTTATTTATAGCCTACAGCGAGAACAGTCTGATAGACTGTTCTCGTATCTAATTAAAGTCCTTGATGATCTGATGCCGATACAAAGCACTAATTAGATCTTGCTTAGTATGTAAAATAAGCATGACATAGGCTTTACTATCAATTACTTCATATAAGCATCGATATGAACTATCTAATCTTTCCTGAAACTTAATGCCAAAATCTAACAATGTAGCGTTATATCGATAACGTTCAGGATTTTCAGAGATCGCATCATAATTGCGATTTACTAAACCATCAGTAAATGTTGCCACTTGCTCTTCGGAGTGATTTTCAACTGCAAGAGATTCTATTTCCAATCAACAGTTAACGGCCATTTCAGTAAAAACAACTTCCAAGAATCAACTCCTCGCAGCACGAAGGCGGTCTAGCACCTGCTCTTTTGAATGAACACGACCAATAGCAACATCTTCTTTAGCCATCATTGCCAGTTTTAATAACGCATTTGCTTGTCGCTCTGCATGGAGAATTTTTTCTTCTTGTTCTCTTTCTTCCGCTGTTTGAATATATAATTCAGCCGTACCATTTTTTGTCACAACACAACCACCTTTAAATGCATCAGGATTACCAAGGCAGTCTTTTGCTGCACGTTGTGACATTGTATGTGTCTTGTTCATAGTGACCTCACTATCATCTCTTCATGGCAGATCAGTTCGGCTAGTTTTTCATCACTATACACAGGGACTCCTTATCGCAGGATAAAAGCTACAATGGGGCAAATCTTGGTTAAGGGAAGCAGTGGATTAACGGCCTACAAGGTTAGTATACATTTAGTCTCTGTCTTCAATTAGTTCGGATACATCAACTGATTGTCGTTTTAAATCATCCCACGCATCAGGCGGGGTTCCATCCACTAGCATTTTCTTAAACACTGAGTACGCATCACTTTTTGAGCCGTAAGTTCTCAGTGTGCTTTCGTCATTAACCCATCCATAGATGATTGTTTTGCTTTTGTGATCATATCTAAAAAACAACCGAAATCGCCCTTTAAAGAATTTTGCTCTAAACCAATGTCGATTAATACCTGCAGTGCCACCATGCCTGTATGAAGGTAATGCAGGGTTCGTTGGTATAACTTCGAAAATTAACTTCTGAATGGCAAATAGTAATTTAGTGGCTGATTTTTTCTGAAATGTGGTTGGGTGCTTCTCTTTTAGTAACTTAACTTTTTCTACCAGCTCATTGTACTGCTCGGAAAAACAGGAATGCGTAAAGCAATTCCAGCTATTAATCTTCATCGTCAAACAGCTCTGAATCTAAATCCACATCCATTCCAGCTGTCAACTCTAAACCCATTGGGTTGAGTGCAGACAATGAGCTAACTGATTTACCATTTTTAATATCTTGGTCAATTAGTGATAGAAACGCACCAACAGTAGGATCTACATGCTGTGCTACACGACTAAGAACAACCTCACCACGCTCATTTAAGCCGTAGTGTATCTTATCGTTCTTCTCAAGACCCAGAGCCGTTCTAATCTCTTGTGGGATAGTAGTTTGATAACGACTTGTCACTGATGATTCTACTGCCAGCAATTCCATAAAATTCACCTCTGTTGTTTGCTTCATATAACAGTAATGCAGTCGCATTATTTTGTCAATTGAATGTCCCCTACTGCCCTGCCAGACATGTTTTACCAAATCTTGATCTTCGATTAAAGGCACTTACTCCAAAGTAATCAACGCCTTAATATGCATTTGACATTTTACGCTGGATAGATGGCGCATTGGGATACTTCCCAAGCTACACACTAGGCGCAATGTATGCCGCTCAGTTTATGGCCGCGATGAATAAAACTGTCGATGTGGATACTGCAATTCGCAGTGCTGATCTTTCACCTATCTTTAACTGGTTGTCTGAGAATACCTGAAGTAAAGACCGCTTGCTCACAACCAATGAACTGGTCATGTCCGCTACTGGTGAGACTTTAAACCCTGAACACTTTAAAGCTCACTTAAAAAGTCGTTACCTCTAATCAGGTTTTCTAAAAACAAACTGTCGGGTTTAGTTCTCCAGATAATAGGAGGATTCCGCCCTATCCGATCAGTTTTTGTTTGAGCTGTGCAACCTCTTGAATTTCGTTGATTATAGCCTGAACCGCATCGTTCGACGCTTGCTCTTTTGCACACATTAATCTCAAAGAGCACGTTAAGGTTGGTGAGACAGTTTGACGAGTGACTAATTTCTTCCAGTCATCTGGAAAAGCCAGGCCTGGTATCAATGAAGTACCATAACCAGATGACACTATCGAAAACAGTGCAGCCGTATCGGATACTGTTGTCTTAATAGATAGCTCGTGCTTATGTTGGTCAAATAGCGCCTGGATAAATATTTCACATCCAGATGATGAGACAATAATCGGCTTGCTATCTAAACTCTTTAAGTCGACGGTCGACGTTTTTAACTGTCCATACGGTGTGATTAGATAAAATTCATCATCAAAGAGCAGCTCACTGCACGAAACATCCATGTTATATGCGATGCCGATATCTGCAATCCCACTTTTTACCCAGTGCTCAACTTCTTGATCAGTTCCCGTAAACAGATTGATTTCTATTTTAGGGTGACTCTTTCGGATATTTGCCAAGACCTCGGAAAGAATGACTCTCGAAACACAGTTTATCGCTGCAATACTCACTGCTCCTGAAACAGAAGAACTCGCGAGTTGTAGGATATTATCTATAGCCTCAAGAGCGATGGTTGCCGATTCGCTTGCAGCTAGCCCCGCAGCCGTAAGCGATATCCCTCTTGACTCTCGTATTACAACAGGAGTCTCCAGAGTCCTTTCTATAGCTTTAACAGCATGACTTACCGCTGATTGTGTTACATGGAGCTGCTGTGCTGTGCGACTGATACTGCCCGTTTCTCTCAAGGAATCTAATGTCTTTAACATCATCACATTGATATTAGCACTCTTCATATGGGTATAAATTTATATCATTTTATTCATATCACCATTGTAGTTATTCTTCCCACAACTAGAAAGCATAAACTTAGAATGTGAACACATAGCTTTGAAGCATGAAGTCCGCTATGCAGAAATCAAGTGTGTTGTTCATTGGAGATGAGATATGTCAAAAACAATCTTAATTACAGGTGCAAACGGCAGGATCGGCTCTGCACTCGTCAAATATATTGATGCTAACTACTCAGGTTACAATCTGATCTTAGGTGATCTAAGCATTACCGAAAAAAGAGGCATTGAATTAGACGTGAGTGACTTAGCAGCGACTCGCACGGTTTTTGAAAATAATGATATAGATGTTGTTGTTCATTTGGCTGGGCTCGCTTCTCCCGATACGCCTTTTGAACACCTGCTTCCTGCAAACATAGTTGGAACCTATAACATCTTCCAGGCCGCTTCTGAGGCAAGGGTAAAGCGAGTCATTTACGCAAGTAGCGCCCAAACGATAGAAGGCTACCCTCTTGATATTCAAGTAAAAGAACATATGCCTGTGCGTCCCAAAAACTTGTATGGGGTTAGTAAAGTGTTTGGCGAAGCTTTGGGTGCATACTACGCATATCAAAGAAACACTGAAGTTATTGCAATTCGAATTGGAGCATTTGAGTATCAACACGAGTGGAGCCAGTTAAGCTCCCGAGACTTAAGCGCATGGAGCGAGCCCCAGGACCTATGCTCTTTGCTTATCAATAGTATCGAATCTGACCTGGCTGATGAGCCTTTTGTTATTGCTCATGGTATCTCAAACAATCGATTTAAGAGATTGGATATATCTGAAACTAAGAAAGCTTTAGGCTATGACCCCAAATCTGATGCTTTTGACGTTTGGAATACAGGGCTTTCAACTGAAAGCAAACCAAACGAAGAGACTCCAGGAACGTCAGAGAATTCATTCATGAAACACTTGTATATCTACTCGTGTATCAAGATGTGAAACTGAGACAGCTTGGCTTAGATGAAGCTCAGTCAGTGTTAGTACACGTTATTTTGTACACTTAATTTGTCCCCGGCACACAAATCCACTTAGTCAGAGCGGTAAATGTGTTTTCGGATTAATTCAGTTACAGCGTAACCATCCATCTCCGGCAGCTGTATATCCATCAACACAGCATCAAATCGATTGTCCGAGAGTACCATATCGACCGGCCCTGCCGTTTTCAGCCAGAACGGTTTCAATGCCCTGACTATCAAGCAATGCTTGAGCCACTATTTGATTGACTCGATTATCTTCAACTAACAGAACCCGGGCGCCCTTAAGTGCGGCATTCCTTTGTTCCTGCAACTGCTTTAAATCCGGAAAGTGACCTTTTTCTGTATCTCTGATCACATTCTTAACGAAACAAACTGTAAAACTAAAGCAGCTACCCTGTCCCGGAACGCTGGTTACAGACAGTGTTCCGCCCATCATCTCAACCAGAGTTTTACTGATGTTAAGACCAAGTCCGGTCCCTCCGTATTTTCGGGTTGTTGAGCTGTCCACCTGCTCAATAGCTTCAAATAATCTGTCTTTCTGTGACTTGAGAAAGATCAGAAAAACCAAGAAGCTTAAAATAGGCGTTATTACAATCAAGCGGAGTACCGTTGCTGTCAATAATGATTGATGCGGCCTCCGAAGTGTTGAACAATCGCTGATAATCAGCAAGCTTTCTTTTTAATGTTTGGTTTTCGAGATTTAATTTATACAACTGATCGTCAGTCAGCATTTTAGGCTTCCTTGTTAGTATCAATACAGGAAAGAGCTTTACCGAAAAAGGAGTTAAGGTATTTTCATTGCCATTCTAAGCAAGTCCCAGGTTTCACCATTACAGGAAATACTCCCGCTCTCTGTCGCAATTATCTCAAATCCTAATGACTTGTAACAAGCTATGGCAGCAGTATTGTGAGCGTAGACCGCCAAGCTTAACCTGGTGCAGCCCGGTATCTCTTTTACATTCGAAATCAGAGCACGGAGCATTATGCTTGATAAGCTCTGTCCCCGGAACTCATCAGCGATGAAAACCCGGCATATTCTATAGTGATCTTCTGATACTTTATACCGCTCTACAAAGCCTGCCTGTTTATCATCAACAACAAATATGTAGGGGGTAACTTCGGGTTTACCAAAGTGTTCAGAGAGCTGTTCTCTCGTTAACGGAAATTCAAATGTCGGCCCTCCCCATAGATAATTCAACTCTTCTGAGTTTATCCAGCGGATAAGTAAATCGTAATTGTCGTCAGTAAAGTTTGTTAGCGTCATGGCTAAGCGTCCTCTCTTTTTATGTCATAGTGACAATATCGCTCAACTATGTGAACTAAATACAGGTTCATTCAAAAAATGACACATTAGGATAGGATTTTGGCGCAACCTGATAGGGTCATAGTAACGAGTCAGTATTATAGTACTTCCGACCCTTTAGTAGAAACAAAGGTCATCAAGTCAAATGACGTTTAAATGCGGTAAATTTACCTTAGCCAACCGGTTCCCCACCAGTTGGCAATTTTTTTGTTAAGCCAATCAATGATGACTTTTCCTGTCCAAGTTATAATGAGCCGGAATAAAAAAAAGGAGCTCTATAACATGCAACAGTACTCGTTTGTGGATTCACTGAAACTTGTTTCGAGCATTCTGAAGGTTGATCCGGCAGAAGCATTGGAGCGCTCAAACCTTCCCCGTGACTATCTGAATCAGAAAAATAAAAAGATAAGCGCTAAACAGTATTTCGAGCTGTGGGAGTCCACGCTATACACAGAAAAAGAGCGATGCAGTGTATTTCAACTGGCGATGGCGATGGCTCATGCCCCGTTTGCCTCTCCCGCTTATGCTTTTTCCTGCAGCCCTAATATACTGGAAGGCTTAAAGCGTTTCTCTGTATTTAAGCCACTGCTGGGTCCGATAAGATTTACGGTCGAAGAAACACAGGAAAGCGTTGCGCTTATCATCGATTCTCCAACTGCCGATGCCCATTTCCCTGACTCTATGTACTGGTTCGAACTGCTTTACACTATGGAAAGCTGTCGTTCTTTAACCACTAGCCACATTGTGCCACTGAAGGTAGAGATGAAAGAGCTGCCTCCAAACCGGGCCGCCTATGAAGAGTACCTGGGTTGTACTATCACTCAAAGCTCAGCACTTCGAATCGAAATATCAAAACAAGATTCCATGTTGCCTCTTATCTCTGAAAACGCCCGCTTATGGACATCATTTGAAAGAGAGCTACAAAAAGAACTGATTCAGAATGATAGCGAGCAACCTGTTTCCGTACATGTGAGAAGTGCTTTGATGGATCTTTTACCAGCGGGTGTATCAAGTGTTGAGGCCGTGAGTGAGCAGCTTCATATGAGCCGACGCAGTTTGCAAAGAAAACTTCAGGCAGAAGAGAAAAACTACAAACAGATTCTGGAAAGCACCCGGAGAGAACTGGCATTTTATTACTTATCCAAACCGGATATCAGCGTTTATGAGATATCGTTTCTTCTGGCATTCCAGGAGCCAAACTCGTTTTGCCGGGCATTTCATAACTGGGCAGGTATGACGCCGCTTGAGGCAAGAAATCAGATTCTGGATGAAAGACAGGTTGCTCATTAGACAAAAGCTCATAAAGACACTTCAGTAATCATTCAGTTTGGCGTCGTTAGCGCATAGCTTGGCGCCGATTGATTTTTAGCTATTTCCATCACTGCCTAAAATGTCAGACAACCTTAATTAAAAAGATATTGTCGGGGCATCTCATGGAAAACTTCAAAGAAAAAGTCGTCGTTATTACTGGTGGCGAAACAGGTATTGGATTAGGTTTCGCCAAATCCTTCGCAGCTGAAGGCGCGTATGTTGTTATTGCCGGTATTCAGCAAGACCGACTGCGTGAAGCTGTAGAAATTATCGAAGCTTCAGGGGGTAGTGCAAAATCTTTTGTCTGTGATGTTACTAATTATAACGAAGTTACTGCCCTGGCTGATTTCGCTTGGCAGTGGAAAGGCCGTGTTGAAGTTATCATCAACAATGCGGGTGTAATGGTACCCCACGCTCCGGTTCTCACCATGCCTATGGAGCATATACAACATATATTCAATGTAAACCTGTTTGGTGTTATCAACGGCTCAAAAGTATTTGGTCAGCGCTTTATTGAACAGGGCATTCCCGCTGCCATTTACAATGTAGGCTCAGAGAACTCACTGTTCCATGGTACGCCACTTAACGGCGCTTACGTAGCGACCAAGCATGGCGTCTATGCAATGACTCACTCCCTTTATGAAGAACTTCCGGACTATATTGACGTAAGCCTGATTTGCCCTGGTTTCGTTTTTTCTGAGCTTGGTCCGGAAGAAAATATGAAACACGGTATGCCAACGAATGAGTTTATCGCGACCGCGATGCCACAGTTAAAAGCAGGCGAGTTTTATGTTGTTTCACACGCCCACAATATGCAGCGCATTGATGAGCGGCACGCTCTGCTGGAAAAAGCCTACGCTAAGTATGCGCCGCGTTACCAGGGCGATGTTCAGTATGATGTCCGTTCAGTAGTACAGCCGGTTCTGGAAGAGCAAATTGGCGTCAAACTAAGGGAACTAAAATAGTCACCAAACAGGAGTCACAAATGCCGATAAGCCGTTATTATCTTCTGGCCTGTGCAACAATCATTGCCTGTGTTGGGATTATATATGGGATAAAGCCGGATGTGCTTATCCCTGCCCTTTTTAATATCGAAAATATCTCATTAGATATGACCCATATATTCCGGGCAGTGATGGGCCTTTATGTCGGGATGTCACTCTATTGGTTTTATGTTTCGTTTAAAACGGAAATGCACCGGCAAGCTATTGTCGTTGCACTTTTCTTTTTAACCGGCCTGGCTACTGCGCGCATAACCAGCATTTTTATTGATGGTTTACCCGGATATTTTTTACTTTTTTATCTGTCCGGAGAGCTGATGCTAATCGGAGCGGGGCTTTATTCACTCAGAAAACTGAAATTGGAGACCTAGAGCAAAGAAAGCAACTTTTTTGTGTACTGCTATGCTAATAATTACTAACAAAAATAACCATAGAAACATTCATACCTAAATCTAGTAAATACCCAAAGAGAGCGATTACTATGAAACTGGATCGAGAGCTAACCTTTCAGGAAAAAACCTATGTTATCGCTATTCCGATGACGATTCTTTCATTTGTCTACTTTGCGCGATATGGCTACGCAACGGTGGACTTGATCGTTACCGTTATACTGGCCTCTGTGACGTTTGCGTTAAATCAAAAGGTATTTCGTGTTTTGTTGCCTTACCTTTTATACGGTTTTGTGGCACTCCATATCCACCAGGCCTATGGTGATACAATGCTTCACTTTGAAGTGTTCATCCTGCTTGGGCTAATGACACTATATAACGACTGGTTAATGGTCCTGCATTGCCTGATCGCCGCAGCTCTTCACCATATCTTTTTCCACTGGATGCAGGTCTCTGGTGTACCTGTTTTTATTTTCCCCCCGAATAGTAGTTATACCCTTGTTATTGAGCACTGCCTCTATGCAGCCTTTCAGGCAAGTGCTTCAATTTACGGATGTTTAGCCCTTAACAAAGGGCTGAAACGCATGAATTATGTTAATGAGCTTGTTAGCGAAGTGGTTCAGGAAGAAAAACTAAATCTGGACATCAAGCTTCAGTCAGGTGATGAGTTTTATGACAGGTTCAATCAGATTATTATCCAACTGCAAAATATGGCAACCGTCCAGCGGCAATCCATCAGTGAATTGGAAACCGTATCATCAGACTTTATCTCTAACCTGGAAGCGGTGGACAATGAAATCTCACAAAATTCACTAAACACCGAAATGGTTGCAACCGCAATTGAAGAACTGGGCAGTTCATTTAATAGCATCTCGCACACCAGTCAGACATGCAGTGATAGCACTCAACACGCGAATCAGCTTAGTAACGACGCTCTGGCCCGATCTGCTGCGTGTCAAAGCACATTGGCAGAGCTGCGAAATATCGTTACCGATACACAAACCAACGTTGCGGATGTTGTCAAAGATACTGAAAGTATTCACCAGATTTTACAGACAATTACAGGCATTTCTGAGCAAACAAATCTGTTAGCACTCAATGCTTCCATCGAAGCGGCAAGAGCCGGTGAAGCCGGGCGAGGTTTCGCTGTAGTAGCCGATGAAGTACGTCAACTGGCAACCCGCACCAGCGCCAGTGTGGATGAGATTAGCCAGTCGCTTTCCGTATTAGACAAAAACATCAAACTCTCAACAAATAATATCAGCAACATGATCGCTTTTTCCGGAGAGGTTTCCGACTCAGTTGATGCCATTATAGAAGTGACAGAAGAGATATCTGGCAATATCAACAAAGTGAGTGATGAAATGTATCACGTTGCATCCTCTGTGACAGAGCAGAATACTGCCCTTGAGCAGATCAACGAAAATATGTCCAGTGTGAATACTTCTTCGCGGATAATCAGCGAAAAGTCAGAGAACCAGAAATTGTCAATATCTGAGCTTTCTGCCTCTATAGAAAAACTGCTCACCCTGAGCAGCAGGTTCGTTTTACGATGAAGCTTATTCAGTTTGGATTGATTCTACTGGTATTTACAGCAGGCTTTTTTGCCCCGGACCTGCTGCAATGGAAGAAAAAGATGGAGTTTGTACAGCTTCCTCCGGATTACCGGGTTATTGATTGTGTACTTTCGGGCCGAAAGTGCCAGGCAGATGATTATGAACTGCGGCTGCTTGACGGTAACTTTTTAACCTTAGAGCGCACCACTTTCCAGCTCAAGCATGCGCAGCAGGTTATCAGGTCTGACATCCTGATAACCTCGGATGATAACCAGTTCGGAACATTGCTCAGCCAGGACATTGAGCAGTCTGACGCCCATAAAGACGTGCTCATTCCCTATTGCGGCAACCCGATAATGCACATTATCGTGGTAGATAAAAACCGTAAGACCGGGCTTTTAGTTAAAGAATCGGCAGAGCGATGAACACTATATCAGGCTGTTTAGTTTTTTGATCAGCATGCTTACCTTTGCTCTGTCATGGGCTGCGTGAGCGGCCACAGAGCTTTTTCTGACAAGAAGCTCTACCGCTGTTTCAATCCTTTCAGGTGAAGAGGTTGCTCCGTTTTGAACAAGAGTATCGACCGCAGTTTTCCCCATTAGAATAAAATCTTGCTTACTTGTTGTTAAAGGAGGGAAATAGTAAGCTGCGTCTTCTATTCCATCAAACCCGACAACTGAGACTTCTCCTGGTATTGAAATATTCACTTCACTTAAAGCGCGGATTGCCCCCAGAGCCATCTGGTCATTTGCACACAAAACGGCATCAAAGTAATCGCCCTTAGCGATAACAGACTGAACGGCTAAAAAGCCACTTTCAGGCAGCCAGTTACCTTCGTATATACCAACAATATCAACACCTGACTCCTTTGCAGCCTCCAGCCAGGGTTCAAGCCTCAGTTGAGATACATTAAAGTTTTTCGGTCCGGCAACAATAAAGACTTTTTTTCTGTTTTGTTCAGTCAGGTGTTTTATCGCCAGATTCGCCCCCTGATGGTTATCACAGCAGACGCAGTTAACCGGGGTGCCTTTAGGGACATCGATAAATAAGAAATCTACTTTGGGGTACCGGGTTTGCAGTTCAATTGCCGCCTCTTTTGACATAGGCGTATTGACGATAATCCTGGTGATTTTCTGAGATAACTGGTGCTCTGGAAGTAATCAAACATACCAGCTTGTACACCAGCCATGCACTCTTTGGTTGTTGAGCAAAGCTGTGCTGACGGGTAAATTTTAACTTCCACTCTGCCATTAGAACGGTTTTCTACCAAATTTTTAAACACCAGCAGCGACTGGTGGTTATAGTTATCAAGGTTAGCAACGTGAGGGACTGTTAAGGTATATTCTGCGGAAAGGGCAGAGCCGGAAAATACCGCCGTTGCCGCCAGTGCAAGTAATGCCTTTTTCATATTTATTCCTTTTATTACATTTTTGACCATGTAACGTACACATTATTACAGCGCTCCAACATAAACTTATATATTTTGATAATAAACTTATCGATTTTCCGGTTTGATTTTGTCTAAAGTTAAATTTATAACACGCGTCACAAAACCAGTCTGAAACAGTTCATCCAGTGTTTACTTCTCACTATTGGACTTTGGCGCCGATAGCGAGTGCGCTGGCGCGCTTTGCTTAGACATCGCACTCAAGCAGGTCTATTTTTACCCTGTACCCACTAAGCAAGGAAATAACAAATGCTAGCCAAAGACGCATATAACCAATTAGAGCCAACTCAATGGGCAGAGACCCCGGTTGTTGAACGTTTATCACTTATTGAAGAGATTTAGGATAACCTCTTAAAGTTTATGGACGAGCTTGGCAGTGTAGACTCCAATATGAAATGCCAACTAACGGCGGAAGGAGCTGTTACATTTGGTGAGGGAGTCGGGACAACTGTAAATTCAATGGGAAATACCCTGTTAGGTATTCGCCGACTTTATGAGAGCCTGGTTCATGGTGAACTTCCTAAGCCTATCAACATTACTCCTCTTGGGGATGATAATTTTGAAGTTGAAGTTTATCCGGTCCATAAAAAAGATAAGCTAATGGCTGCCAAAATGAAAGGCTATCTGCATATCAAAGGAACACCTGAGCAGGTACACCCTCTTGATAAACCAGCAGGTATTATCGCTGTCTCTGGCGCTGGTAACTACAGTTCATCAATCGAAATGGTTATGGCTCTTTTCCTTGAAAATAAGGCTGTTATTCACAAGCCTCACCAATTAAACGAAGCAACAGATAAAGTCTGGGAGAAAATATTTGCTCCGCTAATTGAACGCAAGGCTCTGGTATTTATCGGCTCCGACCAGGGACATGCAATGTCCGCTCTGGAGGGACTGCACTCCATTTACTTTACTGGTTCTACCGGTGTCGCACACGCTATTCAGGATGCTGCCAGTGCACCTCTTGTTTCCGAGTGTGGCGGAAACAATCCGTGTCTGATCGTTCCAGGTATTCGGCCTTGGACTGAAAAGGAAATTGACAGATGGGCGATGCAAATTGTGTCAGCCGGTAAGCTTAATGGCGGCGCAGTTTGTGGTCGTCCGCAGACCATCATTACATCTAAATCCTGGCCTCAGCGTGAGCAATTTATTGCAGCCCTGCGCAATGCAATTACAAAAGTCACTTTTGCAGCAACGACTTATTATCCGGGCATTGAGAAAACTAAAGCCGCATTTATGGAAAATCAGCCAACGGCAGAAATATTAAAACCTGAAGATGGCAGCAATCCGTTTGGAGACGTCATCTTTATTCCGGATATCGGTGAGGATGATTTTGCTGTTACAAACGAAGCTTTCTGCCAATTGTTTAGTGAACTACCGTTAGATACGGAAAACGATGCTGACGACTACCTGACTAAAGCCACAGAGTTTTGTAATACTAAGCTGCTTGGCTCTCTGGGCTGTATGGTCTTAGTCGACAATGACACGCTTAAGGAAAAAGAAGAGCGTGTTCACCAGGCTGTTCAAGAGCTAAATTACGGTGGTATTGCAGTAAACAATATTCCGCCAAATATTTGGCTGAACCCTTACCTGACCTGGGGCGGCTGTGGTGAGACTGCCGAAAACTTTGTCTCTGGTGTCGGTAACTTTGGTAATGGCTTAAACTTCAACAATATTATTAAGTCAGTCATTATCGATGACTTTACTGCGATGACATTTGCTCTGACTAACAAAGTGCAATTTGAGCACCTGTTGGTCAACGCTTCCAAGTTCTCTGTGCATCAGAGCTGGGGGCACTTTGTTAAGCTTGCCGGACAAATGGTTGTTGATGGAATATGTCCTAAAAACAACAAGAAATAAGCTGTAATCAGGGTTAAATTATAAAGCCCGGCCAACTATTTAAAGTGGGCCGGGCTTCTTTTCATTTTAATATATTATACCAATCCCAGTAATTATCTGTTCATCCTTGCTTGTCAAAGTCGCTAATAGCTAATTACTGGGATTGGTATTACTTAGCTGCTGCCTCATTAAGTTCTTTTTCTGCGTATCTTTTCCACAGGGCCTTAAGCTCACCGGATTCATGCATTGATTTCAGGGTACTTTCAATTTTCTCAATCACATCCGGGTGCTGCCTGTTTATGTAGTGATAGAGTCCCTGAACAATGACGGGATCCGAAAGTGGCACAATGTCTTTTACTTTCTGCGCCCTGATCTCATACTCACCATTTAGCTGGCTGATTACAACAGCATCAACTCTGCCCATGGACAGTAGCCTAATTGCCATAGCGACATCATCAACCTGAATAACATGAGGGAAGTCTTTTACATAGGTGTTGGCATGCCGGATCCCCCGGACAACAGCGACCGAATAGAGGCTAAGATTTTTAATTGGTAGCTGGGAGTTTAACTCCTGTACATAAACCTGTGTTTTAACATCACCAAGGGAGTATGGTATTCGGTAGAGTTGCGACTCCGCCCCATGGTTAGTAAGTATCCGCATAATTTCACCATCACGCACACCTTCTTTCGCTTCAAATGTTGCCCGTCTTGCAGGGAGAGCCTTAACGCTTATTCCTACACCAGCCTTGCGATAGATTTCTTCTACCACTTTCTCTCCTACGTTTTGTATGGGGCAGTTATTAATGCGGGCGAATTGGAGCTCTTCACTAGCGTGCAAGTTTCCAGCGAACAGGGATAGAAATACAGTTACGGAGAGAAGATGGTGCAGTCTCATATGAGTGTTATTTTATATCAATTGCGTAATAAGTTAATAATGGGGCACCAGGCTGCTTTGGTCAAATAAAAAAGCAATTACTCATAGCAACTCCTATACCATTTCTGCAGTCTGGGCAGACTCTTTAGTCACTGCCATAGAAGAATCATTAATTATCTGCCATGCATTTTTCCTATCTACATTGAACCTGATTTCGCCCGTTTTCTTTAGCATCAAATAGTGCTTTGTCGGCAAGAGCGTATAAGCACTCAATGTTGTTTGTTTCCTGTCCAAACTCGCATATTCCTACACTAACGGTGACCTGAACCGAATCTTCTTGGAAGGTAAAACGATGATCGCTAATCTGCTGACGAAGTTTTTCCATGATGCTTTTGGCCTCTTCAATACTCGTGTAAGGGAGCAATATGGCAAACTCCTCACCACCAATCCGTCCCACAGTGTCGGATTTTCGCAGGTGCTGTTTGAAATATTGTCCAAAGTATTTGAGAACTTCATCTCCTGATGGGTGGCCATAGGTATCATTAATGCTTTTGAATCTGTCGATATCCAAAATGGCCATCGTAGCTGTAGAATTAAAGCTGCGAATACGATCTATTTCTCCATTGGCTGTGAACCAAAAGTGTCGATGATTGTATAGTTGAGTGAGGTCATCTACATTTGCTTGCTTTTGAAGCTCTTTTTGCAATTCCAACCGCTTTCTGATTTCACGTTTAAGATAACCTCGCTCTTTTTCCAACGAAAGCTTCTGCCCGGTAGATACTTGGATATAGCGGCTTCGCCCATATTCAAGCCATGAAGTAATCATAAGTATGCAGAGATACGTGATGCAGCAGGGCAACCGCATGAGTGCTCAGCTTTTCGCCACCTGACTAAAACCTGCATTTAAAACGGTTTCCAGCATTGATGTATTCATCATGCATCGCTTTTGTTTTCCAACAATGCTCACCTTTGTCGGTTCAGCACGAAGCATATTCAGGCTCATATGACGCAGACAAGATAAGTTTTCTGCACCATGATCTTTATATATCTGGCAGGCGTCTTCACCCATACTGACATCAAGAACCCAATGCATGGACTCTATGCCCCAATGCTCTCTTACCGCTGCTAAGGCTTGCTCTGCGCTAAGAGCCTTGGAACTGATGTAGTAACGATATTCAAGGTCAACCGCTTTTCCTTTTTCAAGGCGGAAGTTCTCAACCATTACGATACTTTTCAGGCCTTTCCAGCGTGAGAAATTACCTCCAAGATCTTTGCTGTCAAAGACATAACATTGACGAGATTCAATACGTCCGTGTCCATTTTCTAAGGAGATTGTCTCTGGCATATTAGCCCGCTGAGCTGAAAAGGCATTTTCCACTGCTTTTCGGAGTTTCCCTTGATTACTTTTTACTGCAAGTAAGTAATCTCCACCTTTGTCTACAATGGCTTTGGCTATTTTGGTCTGGCATGCCATTGCATCAATCGTGACTAAAGCTCCTTTGATATCAAGCATTTCTATCAGCTCTGGGATCGCTGTTATCTCATTGCTTTTTTGATCGGTTTTGAGCTGTCCAAGCACCAATTTATTTGAGGAAGCATACGCACTAATCATATGGATGGTGCTGGCTCTATCTTCGCGGTTGTATGATCCACGAAGCGTTTTTCCGTCAATAGCTACCACTTGACCTTCTGTCAGCGTGTGTACCGATGACATCCAATTGACGAAACATTCATGAAACTGTTCAGGTTCAATAGTGGAGATAATTCGAGCGATGGTATCGTCGGCGGGAATACCTTCTATAAACAATCCATTACGTTTAAACCTGTCATGATGCCCAAGAATGTATTCTCGAATATCAAACCAACCTTTAGCACCTGCTATTACCGCACACAATGAGCCAAACAGGACATCAAATAGGCAATAAGTAACTTTTGCACTCTGACGTTGGTCGGTTATTGGTTGAAAATGTTCTTTGAAGTGGTCAATGTGTATGGTGTTCTCCCTAAAAGGAGAGTATATGATCACAGCTAGATGTGATCGTCAAATCGATCTTACTTTTTGCTTAAAAAATACTCACGATCTCACCCTGTGCTGTACATAGAAGTGCTATAAACTTTTTCATTCTACTGTCCTTTGCATCACGTTTATATAGGGTACGATTCACCTAATTGCGAATCTAAACATACCTTACAACAGTGAAACAATGGTTTCTTTTGACAGATTTAATAATCGTTTTACGTTTTTTTGTAAAACACTAATTTTGTGATAAAGGTACTATTTTTAGATATACCAACAAAACAGCAATATTAGCGATATGCTTTTATTAACAACGACTTATAGCGCCTCAAATAATGAAGAAGCGTGCTGGGTTCGCAACGTCCAAATTTAAAGCCGCATTCGCTCAGCAGCACTATCAATTGTAGTATTTACAACACCGGTCAACCGGCTTACTTTTAATCTATGTCCAATGAAGTCTGAGCTAAAAATTCCTCCACCATCCCCTCTTCCTTGATATTCTTAATTTCGTTAGCAAGGGGAGCAATCAGGCTCTTGTGCTCATCGCTTAAATACAGGTAGAGCTCATCACTACCAAGGCGGGTCACTCGGTATATTGACTTAAATTCCGGGTTATGAAGGTAAGGGACAACCAGAACTTCTGCGCCAACAAAAATATCTGAGCGACCTGCATTCAGTTTTTGAAGTCCCTGAAGAATTCTGGTCACAGAAGATAGCTGCTCTGCCGGTATAACCTCCTTCAGTTTTTGTGAAGGTACTGTGGCACCACGCTGATACTCAACCTTAAGGCTGGTATCTTTAAAACTATCCCAGCCATATATTTCATCATATAAAGCAGGAAGTTTTGCGTATGCAGCAAAAGAAACCGAAACAACGACTTCCGGCACTCTAATCTGGTGAGTGGTTATTGATTCGTAACTAATCGACCGGGCAGCCTGACCATCAACCCGGTACTGATTACCCTGCTCTCTGGCTCTTGCTGACGGAAAGTACTCCAGAGTTACTTCCAGCCCAATACGAGAAAAAAGTTCACTGTAATACAGGTCGAAAAACTTATAGGCCGGGGTTGATTCTTCGCTGGATATCGCAAGTGTCAGTACATCAGCCTCATTTGCAAAAGAGCAATGTATGGAAAGAAACATAGCAAACAGTCCAGCTCTGATCTGGCTAACTTTCATCTTATACCCTATTCAGAATCAAATACATCTTAGTTAACTAAGATTTTAGAAGGAATAATAACAAGCACCAAATCCATCCATGCAAATAGCTTGCAAATGGTGTCGGACTTTTCAGCGCTTTCCGCTCCTCTTTTGTCACTAAATCTCATACCAATACCACTGCTGCTTTAAAACAGATCTCCTCCATGACTTCTTTAACTAAATGACTTCCCTAGATTAATATTCAGGGTTAGGTTATACCCCGCGTAACTATAATTTAAACTTAGAAAGATCTGCCTGTATGCTGTCGCTTAGAGACTCAAGTTTAATGCTCAATTCTCCAACCTGTGCGGCATTATCAGTAACAGAAGTCGTAATATTATTGATTGCAACGACCTTTTCACTCACCTCTCCGGCAACCGCATTCTGCTGTTCAGTTGCGGTGGCGACCTGAGTGTTCATATCATTGATCTGTCTGATATCGGTAATAATATCTTCCAAAGACTGGATTGCTTGTGCTGACTCGTCGACCGTTTTTGTCAGGGTATCGCGTGTAGTATGCATCTGTTTGTTCGCCCCTTCGGAGCTTACTTGAAGGTCTTTGATAATCCCTTCAATCTCTTGGGTAGAAACTTGCGTTCTCTGCGCCAGAGCTCGTACTTCATCCGCAACCACAGCAAAGCCCCTGCCCTGCTCCCCGGCTCGTGCAGCTTCTATCGCAGCATTAAGCGCCAATAGGTTAGTCTGTTCAGCGATCCCTTTGATCACTTCAAGTACCGTGTTGATGTGTTCACTCTTATCTTTCAGTTCAGATATGGTGGTCGATGTGGCACTAATATCTTCACCCAAGTTGTGAATTTCCGCCACCGTCTTCTGTACGCTGCCATTACCCGCGATTGCCAAATCGTTACAGCTGGCTGTTTTATCCGCTGTGGTGTTGGCGTTGTTAGAAACCTCCTGTGTTGCAGAAGCCATCTGATTAAGCGCTGTTGCAACCTGTTCAATCTCACTAAGCTGCTGCTGAGTGGCAACAGCATTGTTATCTGCATTTGACTTAATCTGCTCGGCACACTGGGACAGCTCCTGCGCAGAGCTTACAATCCGGCTAACCAGACCGTGCAGGTTAGAAATGAACCGGTCAAAACCACTGGCAAGCACACCCACCTCGTCATTGCTCTGAATGTTCAGACGGCTTGTCAGATCACCTCCCCCCTGGGCAATTTCCGACATAGCATCAGCAACCTTCTGAATGGGATTGATAACCAGTTTGCTTAAGATTGCCCAGTTAGCGACCTGCAACGCGATAAGCAACACAATTGCGATCAGGATAAACATAACTCGTGCAGAGCTTAGCACTGCAGCATTGGCATCCAGACGATAGCTTACCTCGGCATATCCAATTTTTTTACCACCAGCCCAGAGTATCTCAATACTGTTAGTCGCTATATTTTCCGTTTCCGGCTTAGCTGCCGATTCAATGGCACTACCTATCGCTTTCCCTCTGTGATCAAATGCTTTGATCTCATGGATATATGGGAACTCAACGAAAGAGTTAAGAATATCTTCCGTCAGCACCGTATCGTAAGCAAACACAGCTTCCTTAAGCACAATAGACAAGGTTTGATCCGAGTCTTTCATCTGCGTGGCGAGTTCATCATCAAAATACTGCTTTGCCGTCAGATATCCCCCGAAAAAAATAACGACCATCACTATCAGGGAAATCCCCGTCAGAAACAGCATCGACTTTTGTTTTATCGAGTTCATTTTTAATGCCTCATTAGTAGGGAAATTATTAGGTTTTGTTCTTATAGTTTATTTACGTCCAGCCAGAACTCCGCACGGTCATACGGTGTATCCGGATGCATATTCTGGTTGTCGATTCTAAATACTGTACGCTGTTTAAGATTCGCTTTGTTCAGTACATCCTTAATCATCGGATGATTGAAAAACAGCTTGTCGAAACTGCCGTCAGAGATAGCTGTTTCGAATCCCTGGTAAATCTTGTCATGCAGCTCTCGATTCTCTTTATTAACAAAGAAATACATTGCGAACGGATACACCAACATCACATTCTTATCTACAACCAGATTTAACTCAGGACGGCTTTTCACCTCTGTCCATGGTTCATGTACAGCTCTTGGAAAGTAATCAAACCTGCCTCCCTCCAACATAGGGAAAAGGTTGCCATATTTGATGGTGGTAACAGTCGGAATCGCTGCATTTTTCAGAACCTTGGTATCGCCCCAAAAAGTCCCCTGGCCAGCGTTATATTTTTTTAGATCGCTTAGGGTTTTAATACGGGCAAACTTAGCCTGATCTTCCGAGCGGATAATAAAGATGCGGTGACCAAGCAAACCTTTCAAGATTGGAACCCTCACAGTCAGCATTCTCTGCTCCCTTTCTGGTGCCGCTCCCGCCCACATAACATCAATTCGGTTTGCCTCAACCTCATTAATTAAACGGGCATCATTTAACTTTTCTGAGCTCTGCTGATATTGAGTACCCGGCGCTGATTTGCTAAGTGCCAGTTGCAGTATTTCAAAGGTAAGCTCTTCTTTAGCGCCTTCAACTTTTTTTACGCGTATCGTCTCTGCGTGTACTAAGCAGCTGCTAGCGATTGCAAGTACACTTAATGGCAGGATTAGCCACTTCTTCATGATTTGGTTGCCTTAATTTAACAGTTCCACTAATTGTCTGTGATTTACTGAAACCTCATTATCACAAAGTAACAACATTAAGGTTTGATTATGTTGTTATATGTGCATTTATGTCAATATATGTAAACATATAAACACTCAAATCTTGATGTACTCTGAATTTTTCACTTCAATAGTGAACAAGCGTGAGCTACATATGGAATTTTGAAGTATAAAAAAAGGAGCCTTTTCGGGCTCCGGACACGTCAAAAGTCACTGACTAAAAATAGGCACTATGGTTACAATGAAATTCAATTTTAGAACTACTTTTCAAAAACTCGGTTATCGATCAACTGTTGGAAGAAATCTTCCATTGTTTCTTTTAATGGACGGTAAATGATGCCAAGTTCCCGCTTACTTTTTGAGTTATCTGCTTTCAGGTCGTAATTCACGTTATTACTGACAAACTTGCGGCTCATACCGTTCATCGGGCCCACCAGCCAGATCAGGAACTTAGGCAGTCTGCGACGTGGAATTGGGTATCTGTCACCGTACTTATCCAGCAAGGTTTCAGCAATGCCAAGGAAAGAGGAATCCGCCCCACTGATGATATAACGCCCGTTAGCTTTAGGATTAAAGCCTGCCTGAAAATGAGCTTCGGCCAGATCACGAACATCCACTGTACAGAAACCGATATGCGGCAGGCCAGCCTTCATGGTGCCATCACCCATCTGCTTCACAATAGTAAATGACTCTGAAGTCGCAGCTGGTTTAATGCCTGGGCCTAAAACGAAAGACGGGTTAATGGTCACCAGCTCCCAACGGTTCTGGGCTTTCTGCATTTCCCAGGCGGCCTGCTCGGCTACGGTTTTTGAGTAGGAATATGGGTTATGTTCAAGCGAGGATGAGCGGTTCCAGTGCTCTTCGGTAAGCGTCTGATTTGGCTTATCCTGCGCATCTTTGTTGTCACCATAAATTGCAGCACAACTACTGGTCACAACCACACGCTTTACTGATTCGGTACGGTTTGCAGAGCCCAGAACGTTACAGGTGCCTTTCAAAGCAGGATCTACCAACTCTTTTTGTGGGTCTTTGAAGTCCAGGAAGAATGGAGATGCAGTATGGTAAACCACTTCACAACCTTGCATCGCCTCGTCATAGGAACCTTCTGTCAGAAGATCCGCTTTGAAAAAGGTGATTTCACCTTCGGAATTATCAGCAAGTTCCTGAAGATAACCGACACGATCAGGGCTTGGGTTACGCACCGCCGCGTGAATGTGCAGGCCATTATCAAGCAGGGTTTTCACCAGCCAACCGGCTACATAGCCGGTTGCACCGGTAACAAGAACAGGGCGAGTTTTGTCTAAATTCAGCATTCTAGGCTCCACGTAATGTGTCATTGGTATGCCCATTAGTCTACTGACCTGAATATATTTTACGTAACCCAAAGACGCCAACATATTATCAAATTGTGCCATTTGAGGATTCAGAAGTGGCGTTTGTGTTTAGCTTTTCAAAGTACTCGCTGTACATTCCGGATTTCAGAAGACCCAGCAAATATCATAGGCATATCGACATCTTCCCCCCCTATTTCGAACGCCTATCCATAAAAAAGACGCTCCCCGGTGTCTCTTTCGCCTTCTTCTTAGTTTCCGCACAGGCATCATTTATCTCCACATATTCTTTATAAGCTCCGCGCGATAAATCAACTCCGGCCATGCTGATAGACATCAGGGGAAAGGTGACCTCTTCACCTATACGGTTAACCGAATGAATGCATTTTGCTTTCGCATCTTTTGTGGAATAGAACTGTGAGATGCCCTGGTCAAAGTGATGGATAACATCTGCTGCCACTTGATTTGCCTGATCGGAGGGAACAACCAGAACAAAATCATCGCCTCCGATATGGCCGATAAAAGCGCTATCGGATTTTGTCGCTTTAACGGCTTTTTGCAGGATGGTGGATGTGTACATGATTGCCAGATCCCCCTTAACAAAACCATACCTGTCATTAAAAGCTTTAAAGCTGTCTAAATCCGAATATATGATGCATGCCTCTTCATTTTTCTCTAACGCAAGGTTAATTCTATTGGCAATACTGTTATTTCCAGGAAGGCCGGTCATAGGATTTGCGTCCAGCGCAGCGCTATAAAGTCTCTTTAGTTCGAGAATGGCTTTGCGAAGTTTTATATGAGTCTCCACACGAGCCATCACAGTTGGAGGACAAATCGGCTTGGTGATAAAGTCCACCGCTCCTATGTCAAACCCTCTGATCTCATCTTCAGTCTGATTCATTGCTGTTATAAAAATAACCGGGATATCGCGGGTGGCTTCGTTCTCTTTTAACCGGCGGCAGACCTCATAACCGTCCATTTCCGGCATCATAATATCCAGCAGAATCAAGTCCGGAGGATTTTCACCGCTGGCGGCCTGAAGTGCTTTTTTTCCGCTTTTAGTGGCAATAACCTCATAGGTGGATTTCAGCAAATCAGTCAGCACGATCAGATTGTGCTTTTCATCGTCAACAATAAGAATTTTTCCATTACTGTTTATCATCTCTCCTCCCGGATATCACTTTTTGCAGTTCGGAAAGCGACTCTTCCGCTAAATCGAAATCAAAGTTACCAATGTGCTTTTTGATGTCATGAAGTAAGCCCTGCCCTTTGCTGTTGTCTAACAGCTCTTCAAGATAGGAAGCGGTATCCGCTGCGTTAACGTTCATCTGTTCCAGTTGTGAGCGCAATAATTCAAGCTTAGGGGCAATGAGTTTTGAATCGACCGGCACAAGCCCGGTCTCCGGATGTTTGTCATCCGCATTAATATCAGAAGCAGGTGCAATCTCGGACAGCTCATCCATTACCTTTTGCAGAGACCGGGCAAAATCCGGCAGCAGATCGTCATAAGCTTCGCCCGTCCGGTTTTTTAGGGCCAGCTCTAATTGTTGCGCTGATTTCTGTAACGCTTCTGCGCCTATTGAACCGGCAACCCCTTTAATCGTATGTGATAACCGCCGGGCTAAATCCAGGTTCTGATCTTGCACCGCCTGTCTGATTAACCGGGCATCATCATAATGCTCATGGTAGAAATCAATCAGCAGGCTCAGGTAAAGATCAGATTTACCATTTACCCGTCTCAGCCCCGACTCTGTTTTTATTTGTTTAAGCCCGGATAAGAGTGATAGTGCCTCTCCTTTCATAACTCTTAAATGAGGACTGCCTGTCACCCCGACAAGGCCAGGTGTAACCCACTTAGACAAAGTCTGAATCAGTCTGCCGGGGTCAATCGGTTTTGCGATGTGATCGTTCATCCCGGCTTCAATACACCTTGCTCGATCCTCAGGCATTGCATTGGCTGTCATGGCGATGATAGGTAAGTCAGCATATTTTGTGTTTTCCCGAATCGCCTGTGTAGCTTCAATGCCATCCAACTCCGGCATTTGTATGTCCATCAGGATGGCATCGAACTGGTTTTTATCCAGTATCGCCAGAACTTCCCGGCCATCACCAACCACAGTTACAGCCAGTCCGGCCTGAGTCAGAATTTCCTGCGCAACCTGCTGATTAATTCTGTTGTCTTCCGCTACCAACACGCGGGCGCCCTGGATGCTTTTTATCTTTTCAATTCTCCAGGCATCTGCCGGGGAATCACTGCTGCTTAGCCCGGATTCGCCTAAAAACAGTTCCATGATCACGTCAAGTAACGCTGAGTTGGTCACCGGCTTGGTCACTATCGCGTCAAATATAAACACCTTTTCGTCTTGCTGTACCCGCTCCCGGTCATAGGCTGCCACCATGATGATGGTCGGTAAATGCTTATGCTTCTGACGGCATTTTATCTGGCTGAGTGTTTCCAGCCCGTCCATTTCCGGCATATCCCAGTCCATCAGAATCAGTTGAAAAGGATCATGGGCAGGTGATGTATCCAGCATACGCAACGCAGCCTCACCAGAGTCAACGCAGCTCACCCGGAATGCAAAGGAGTTGAGGATCAGTGCCAAAGCATTGCGTGAACTCTCTGCATCATCCACAACCAGTACTTTAAGCTGATTTAGCTGAGCCAAACTCTGCGGCAGAGAGGCATGAAGCTGCGCCTGATCCAGTTTAAATACAGCGGTGAAAGCAAAGGTACTTCCGCCACCAGGCATACTGTTTTGCACCCAAATCTGACCATTCATCATTTCGGCCAGCTTTTTAGAAATCGCCAGTCCCAGCCCGGTACCGCCAAACCTTCTGGTGGTTGAACTATCGGCCTGGGAAAACAGCTCAAAGAGACCTTCTGTTTGTTCAGCCGTCATACCAACGCCGGTATCCTGCACCTCAAACCTCACTTCCACTTCATCTGGCGTTTTGGTTACCGGCTTAGTTCGTACAATAATCTCTCCTTTCTGGGTGAACTTAACCGCATTGGAAGTCAGGTTCAGCAGGATCTGCCCCAGCCGTAGCGGGTCGCCTATCAGATTTGCCGGTAAGTCTGTGTGGGTTTCAAATACCAGTTCCAGATTCTTCTCGTGGGCTTTAATGGCTATTAAATCGCTTAAGTCCTGCAAAACTTTGTCCAATTTAAACGGAATCGACTCCATGCTGAGCTTATCCGCTTCAATTTTTGAAAAGTCCAGAATATCGTTCACCAGTCCTAACAGGGACTGCGCGGCCCGGTAGACATTCTGGATATAATCCCTTTGCTTGGAATTTAAGTCTGTACCTAAGCACAGATGAGACATGCCGATAATGGCATTCATCGGCGTCCGGATTTCATGAGACATATTCGCCAGAAAATCGCTCTTTGCCTGTGTGGCAATTTCCGCTTTTCTCCTGGCGCTGTGAAGCGCTGATTCGGCCGCTTTTCGCTGTTGAATCTCATTTGTCAGCCTGCGGTTCCAGTAAACAAACAGTAAAAGAATCACTAAGATCGGAGTAATAACTTTGAACAATAACGAGTAATCAAATTCACGCACGTATTGCACAGAGACCCAGCGGTTAAAAATTTCCTGCCGTTTATATTCGGGAATCGCATCCAGTGCTTTTTGGATAATGCCGGCCAGCACAGGTTTGTCCTTATGGATTGCGATGGAAAGCTCGCTTTTAAATGGTGCTTCACCGGATATTTTCAGACCTAAGCTATGCTCTCTTCCCATAAGGTGACTGACGGCTACCAAAGCACCGATAAAAGCGTCAGCCTGATTTGCCTCAACAGCCTTAAGTCCCTGCGAGTAGTCTTTCACCGGATGAAGGATCAGATTCGGGTAATCTTGTTTCAGAATATCCTGAATGGCATAGCCATCAACTATTGCTACCCTTTTCCCGGCTAATGCATCCATTTCGTTGATATAGGGGTAATCGACCTGAGTGATGATTACCATGGGAAAAGTAAGATATGGCGTGGTGAAGTTCAGGTAAGACTCCCGCTCTGAATTTCGCATCGCTGCCGGTAGGATATCCAGTTCTCTCTTTTTCAGATCATCTATGGTTTCCGGCCAGGATTGCGGAGAACCGGATTCAAATTCAATCTGAAGTAAATCCGCAATCAGTGACATATAATCTGAGCTGATACCCCGGTACTTCCCCTGTTTGTCTGCATATTCTACCGGAGGGTAATCTCTGTCGTAGCCAATGCGAATCACAGGATTGCTCTTCAGCCACGCTAACTCCTGCGGAGCTAACGCTTTCAGAAAACGGGCCGAGGCCAATTCTGCGTTTTCAGTCAGGCGCTGACGTTCAGCGGGTTCGGTGGACAACTTAACGACCTGTGACGGTAACCAGCGTTCGAACAGTTTCCGTTTCTCTTCCAGTGGCATGGTTCTGAGGGCTTTATTCAGAATACTGGCCAGTTCAGGCCAGTCCTTACGCACGCCAAATCGCTGACCATTGGCACCATCGCCGTAAACTGAGGCCACTTCCAGGTTGGTGATACCGTTTGTTTCCGCTAAGTAAACATTGACCCCTAAACTTCCTACGTAGGCATCCGCTTTGCCCGTTGCAGCCGCTAAAAGCCCTTCTAAAGGAGTATCAACCATTAAAGGAACGACATCCGGGTGCTCTCTGATAACACGTTTTGATGAGTGGTAGCCGTTCACCAGCGCAACCCTATGCCCAGATAACTCAGATTCTGAGGAAACAGAACACTTATCACGACAGCGCATAATGACCAGAGGTGTCGGTAAATAGAGGTCGGTAAAATTAACAAAGCTTTCCCGCTCAGGCCGGTAAGACATGGTGAGCACCACATCAAGAGATTTTTCTTTTACTCCTTCAACAATCCCGGACCAGGACAAATCCGGCATGACTTCCATTTCTACATTCATGAGCGTGCTGAAATAGTCGGTGAACTCAAGAGCGATCCCCTGATACCCGCCACCGTCATCTTTAAAACTGTACGGAGCGAAGCCAGGGTCAACACCAAGACGTATGACCGGATGTGCATCAAGCCACGCCAGTTCTTTTGGGGTTAACTCATTCCGGAAAGCCTGATACCCCTGCACTCCGGGCTCTTCCGCGATGGCACTGTTTACCACGCCCGCCAAAGCGATAACAAAGCTTAACAGCACCGCCAGGCAGCGATGCAACAGAAGCCGGTTCCCTTTCGCTATTTTGCTCATTGATGTCTATCCAATATCTTTATAGATAGTATGGTCAATAATGCGCATAAGTTGGAGGTCAGGCTTAAATATTTCCTACCAGCCCGCCGCAGTGATAAAGAAAACCACAACGGCCACCGCTATGGTGGCCGTTGTTATTGAACAAAGAGTGAGACAGACTAAAACGTCACAACAAGCTCCGATACCATGCCATTTCTCAGGGCAACGGCATCTTCTCCTTTCACTTCAGACATCGTTTTACTCTCACCACCGACAAAAGTCAGCCGGTATTCTTTAACATCAAACTTATCAAAAGTATTCTCTCTGGAATGGTTCACATAAGTCACCTTAGTGCGACCCAGAAAGTTAAATGATACCTCGTTGTTTTCGTCAAAGAACTCGGCCGCAAGTGCAGGTTTCAGGTTCAGTGCCAGTTTATCACCATCCATAACAAAGGGTTGGCCACCAAACATCATCAGCGTCCACATATGCAGCATTTCTACCGTAGAGCCTGAAAGACGGGCAACAAATCCCTGGCCGTGAACCATAGGATCCGGGTTACATGTCGGCGCAATAAAGGAAGAGTTTTCCAGAATACTTCTGCCGTAAACCTCCGGATCCATAAAACAGATCAGGTTGGTTTTGATCTCTTCAAAGTACTCGCTGTACATTCCGGATTTCAGAAGGCCCAGCAAATATTTGTAGTTCATGTGCAGGAAGTTTGACTCGCGCTCAAGCCAGCCTTTGGTAAAGGCGCGGGCACGGCCGATTTCCATGCTCATCTCTTCCAGACATTCACTGGTTTTAAACTGCCCCAGCTCCTGGTCATAGATTCCCGTTTGCTTAATCTTGTTATAGGAATCCCGGTTTGCCGCCAAATCGCCTGATGTCTTCAGCAGCCTTGCCGGCGCTTCCAAAAATCGTGGCAGAACGTGAAGTTTAAACGCCTTAACCTTCGCCAGCGGCAGACCATAGTGACCCACTTTTGGCTGATCGTTTTCAACAATGGCTTCATGCTTCACCGCTTCATAATATAAGAAGGTTGGCAGGATGCCACCGGACAGCGTCTTCGCCTTTTCGATTCCTGCTTCCAGTTTGGTAACCATCTTATCCAGCAGAGCTGCGATATCCGTGACATCTACCTGCTCATCGTTGGATTCAACGGTAAATCTGACCGTTTCTCTGTAGCGCTCTCTTAAAGTCGAAACCTTATCCCAGTACTCAAAGCCCTGAACGTCGGAATCCAGTACATCCATTACGCTATTCACGTATGAGGTGAACTCTTTTGGCAGCAGCATTGCACCCCGGTTTTCTGCCGACGCCTGCAGGAAGCGGATCAGCCTCAGAAGTTCAACGGTTTCCGATACGCCGGAGCCAAACAGACCAGGCAGGCCATTCATCGCATCGTTCCAGCCCGGTTTGTCAGACTCCATTTCGATACCGATGCCTTCAGGATCCAGCGTGGCAAACTTATTAAAGGCCAGAGTAAACAGCTTGGTAAACAGGTTGGTCTTGATGATATTTCCGGATGCATCAAGAGCCCAGTTCGACCCCTTCAGGTCCATGCCAAGCTTTTCGACTTTTTCGTCATCATTATGCAAAAGGGATCCGTAACGCCTGATGCTGCCCTCTTTTGTAATAACGGTTTTTTCATCTCTGGGCACAACCGTAACCGGGGATGAATAATACTTATAATCAAAGTTATCAAACAAAAATTCCTGTTTAGTATCAGGATTCACCGCCAGGTAAGACTCCACCAGATCCAGAATATAAGTCCAGTGATCGACCCAGAAACCCTCGCCAAATGAGGCTTCAATATTCTGCTCAGCGTGTTTGAGGATATCCACCAGCAGGGTCATATCCTCTTTTTCTGATGTAATGCCTTCGTTGGACATTGTGTTGATGATAACGCCCGGAGTGAACTTTCCGGAAAGCACTTTTTCCATCACTTCAGGTTTGTTGCTGAAGTTTTCTGCAACCAGGGCTTTCACATCCGCGTTTTGGTTAAGCTCAAATGTTGAACCGTTAACACCCAGCGGGTTATAGCCATCCAGTTGAATCAGTGAAGCAAACAGCAGTACGTTGAAGTCACCAATTTTTGGATTAAATAGCGAATCAACACGGCGGTTCTGGCAAACATCGCGGAAATTACCGTTCCCCTGAGAGTAATACTCAGGAGCAACATTAAAGAAGTTGTAATCCCGCTCCAGGTCGCCGTGTTTTCTTGAAAAGATATGGTAAACGTGATTTTTGTCTTCAGTTTCAAATACCAGCGGATAGCCGCCTCTCAGAACATTGTCCAGATAGTTCTGTTTGATATATTCATCAAACACAGGGTTTGCTGTTTTACATTCAACATCTTTTACCAGATCGCTGATAACCAGCTCTGATTCCGCTTGTTTTAAATCAAAATACTCGTCAGACACCATACCGGATACTTTGGCGTTAAGAAGGTCAACATCCTGCGCGTGACCGATAATGGTTCTTAAAGTAAATGTTTCGTTAGCGGCTAATTCCACTTCTGCCGGAGAGAAACCCACAGGGATCTTGTTCGCGGTGATCTGCTCTTTGGCATAAAGATTCGCTATTGAGTTCGCGGCAAATGAAACCGGCGTTGTCATCGAGTTGTCGTGGCCGAATACCAGAGCGCCGTCAACAATCGGCTTAATCAGCTTCTGGTTTGCAAACGACAGATAGAAGTTACCCTTGTCAAGCGTACCGACTTCCGCGCTATCTGAAGTGGTGGATCGCATTTTGAAAAATGGAACCTCTTTGTCCATATTGAAGACATCCATCCAGCTTCTCATCAGATTGGACATCTCTTTAAACAGTGAGTTAGACGTGCCGTAAGGCAAAATTTGTGAAATACCGTCAAGCAGCTCAAAGCTGCGCGCTTTACCCGATAAGTCGGTCACTTCAACCTTTCGCATAATCGCAGCCAGGTTGTCATTTGGAAGACCGAAATAGGTCACTTTAACAAACAGACCTAAATCGCGGTTTTCCTCAGTGATCTTAAACTGGCCGCGTTTAATGTACATTTTTCTGCTGGTATCCGCCGTTCTCTGCGGACCAAAGAACTCATAAACCTCGCCATCTGTTTTAATAAAGGTTCTGAAGCCAACCCGGCTTACGTTTTGGTAGGCGGTTACAGCAGGCGAAAATTCCAGAATAGGATTTTCCTTGTTCTCAACACCAAAAGAACATAAGCCCTGCCCTCTGTTTACATAAAAAGCCCATAGCGGTACGCCTTTCTTACCAGCCAGACCAGGCAAAAAAGATGAGAATGTTTTCTTTAAATCGTAATCATTGATTACGAACTCTTCATTTTCTAAATAGTATTCTTTGTTCATAGTAAGTCCGTTGCCTATCTGCTTCTGCACGACAACAAAAGAAAGCGCTTTCTTTTGTTGTCGTGCGAAAGATACACCTAACCCCTGCTTTAAGTCCATTAAAAAATAGAAACCCTGTAGCAAAAGTGTGTCCTTCGACAAGCATAAAAACATTTAACCAGATATTTCAGCGAATTATAGGATTCGCCAGATTATAACTTCTGACAACAGCAAACTAGGTATTGACAAAAATCCAGCCACTCATGCCGTAAACGTCAAAAATACACAGAAAGCGCTTTCATATCTTATAAAACGAGAAATAAACTTATACAGAAAATGACCAGCCGCAATCCTGAGGCCACAAGTAAAAATCAGAACCAAGCTCCTGTTTGCACCCCAACGTGACCGGGTTAACCTTTTCCACCTACGCTTACTGATAGTAAGGATTTCGTTTCTGATTTCCTAACTTCTGTCACATAAAAAGCCCATCAAGCTTATTACATTAGGTTTTAAAACGTTCGGCGATCAAAACTTATTAATATATTTACAGACCGAAATAAAGCTTGTACTAAAAACTGCAATTTCAGATAAACAAAACAACAGAAATGCAGGGGTTGGTAGTGTGCAAGGAGCAGTTATGAGCAAAGATAAAGTGACCGGATTTACCGTAAGTTGGGGCAACTCAGAAGGTGGCGATTTACTGTTAAGCCTTGAAGGGTTAAAGAAATACGCGCTGGAAATCAGTAACGAACAGGAGATGGACGCGCTAACCAGTCAGCTACGCAATCAGCCGTACAGTTACTTTGACAGCGCTGAAAGAAAATTAATTTTTACAACCGAGCCAATTAACTAATATTAAATAATAAAGCAGAAACTAGAGAGGGCTCAATGAAAGCATTGATGTTTTACGACCGCAGGGATATCCGGCTTGAGGATATTCCTGTTCCGTCGTTAAAAGATGACGAAGTATTGATCCGGGTAACCGCTGCCGGGCTCAGTCAGTCCCAGATTAGCGAGTTTATTGAAGGCCCCTTCATATTAAACTCAGAACCTCACCCTAAAACCGGTGTCGGCATCCCTATGATTCCAAGCCAGGAGTATGGCGGAACCATCACAGAAGTCGGAAACGGCGTTTTACAGGATTTAATTGGCAAAACCGTTGCTGTTCTGCCTCTTATTTATTGCGGCGAATGTGAAGACTGTAAAGCAGGAAATGTCTATTACTGCAAAGAGAAAGCCTATTACGGCCTTGTCGGTGCTCATGGCGGATTCTGTGAATATTCAGCAGTAAAAGCCGACAATATCATTGAAGTTCATAAGCCTGAACTCCTTACTTTTGTAGAACCCCTTCTGGTGGCAACCCACTCTTACAACAGATACAAGCAGGATATTTCAGATAAAAAAGTGCTGATACTTGGCGCCGGAGCGGTGGGAGTATCCTGCGCAGCATTCTGGAAAAAGATGGGGGCTAAAAGCCTGCATCTGTATGAACATCTGCCTGAGCGTCTGTCTAAAGCCAAAGCATGCGGTATCGACGTGATCGAGAACATGGAAGATATCAGGCAGGAGTACGATGTGGTTATCGACGCCGCCGGTAAAGATGCGTTTCATACCACACAGGCCTTTGAGCAGGCTCACTTATTCCTTAAACCAGGAGGCAACGTAATCTTAATCGGCACCTACTTCTCACCTCTGGAAGTGCTGCCACTCAATATGCTGGTCAACGAAATCTCTTATGTGCCCTCTTATATGTACGATCTGAAAGATGTTCGTCTGCTTGAGGAGGTTTTACATGATCTGGATTTTGACTTTGACTCATTGATTAAACGAATAAATTTCGACAATATCGTTCAGGAAGGCTACTATCAGGCAGAGTTAGACCGAGATACCTTCGTAAGGATTGTGACTAGTGCCGGATAAATCCAACCCGATAAATTTGCTGGTAAGTTCCATAAAAGATGTAGAGGTTATTTCTTTGGGCAGCTCAAAAGAGAGTCTGCCCGAAGACCATCTGGCATTTCCGTTAAAATCCGTAGGCCTCTATTTTGGTATTAAGCCCGGCACCACACCGGAGCAACAATTTCATATCAGGGAAAAGCTGAACGACTGCATCGTCGCATTAGATCATCACAGTGAACTGGCTCAGAAGTATACTGTGTTAAAGCGTGATTCACACAGCCTGCTTGAAGCCTCTGCGCAGAGTAATTTTGAAAGTCAGCTCCTTCAGAATCTGGCCACTTTTTTAGGCAATACCGATCAGTTTGGCGTAGTTAAAAATGAGCAGGTATTGCTGTCAGAATCACTAAGTGAACATACAGTAAAAATCATCTCTCTTCAGCTCGCCTCCCGGGATGAACACTCAATCCGGGTATCAACCGGTGAGCTGTACGCCTGCCGATATGAAGGCTATGTGGTTATTGTTGAGCGCAGTAAACCATTATCAGAGACAGAAAAGAAGCATATAAAGCTGACGCTCAAGTATATTACGCTGCAACAGGCGCAAGCTTCTTTGGATCAGGCAATGAAACTGCTTCTGGATAACTGGAGTGATTCTGACGCTTACATTGCCCATAGCGTAGAAGTGACTCTGCAAAAGAGCCTGGATAATCTGGTTAAAGAGGCTTCGGTTGATCCGCTCACCCTGGCTTTTAACCGCCGTTACGTTAACCGGCATGTAGAGAACCTGAATAAACAGGAAATCCCCTTCTCAGTGATAATTACCGATATCGACCACTTCAAAAAGGTGAACGATACCTTCGGTCACGACGTTGGCGATCAAATCCTGTGTGAGTTCGTGGATATTATGAACAGGCACAGCCAGCCGGGCGATATCGTAGGCCGCTGGGGTGGCGAAGAATTTATCATGATTCTGCAAACTGAGTGCTCTGAAGATGCCATTCAAAGAGCAGAAAAGATTCGTAGTGAAATCAGTGTCTATAAGTTCAGTTCCGGCACCGGAATCACAGCAAGTTTCGGCGTTTCGAATCAGTCTCCGGCCAAAGAAGACTTTATAGAATTGGTACGAGAAGCCGACAAAGCGCTCTACCGGGCGAAGCAAACCGGCCGCAATCGCGTCGAGCTAAAACAGTAATCTCCACTGGTTGTACAATGCATGGTTAAATCACAAAAGTTTTAACTCATTCGAAACAACCCCTCCCAGCCTCCCCTTCGATGTTACTTCTTCGAAAACCTGGCCTTTCGAGGCTAAGGGGAGGAGCATTCTTTGACCCCTTAAATTGGAGTATAAGAGGCAGGCCGATAATGCGGGGAGTTTCTGCTAGTTTTTCTCAGCTATACAAGGGTGAAAGGACTCATTTAACTCCATCAGGTCGAGAATAGGTACAGGCTTACTGTACAAATACCCCTGATAAGACAGACAGCCATGCGTTCCCAGATAACTTCTCTGTTTCTGGGTCTCTACCCCTTCAGCAATCACATCGATACCCAGTGCATTCGCCATCAGAATAATGGTTTTTACAATAGACTGGTCATTAAGGTTAGATTCAAGTTCAGAGACAAAAGAGCGGTCTATTTTTAACTGACTTAGAGGCAGTTGCTTCAGGTACTGAAGCGAAGAGTAACCGGTGCCAAAGTCATCCAGTGAGAACTGGATCCCCTGCTCTTTTAGCTTCTCCATATGTGAGATGGTGGTTTCCATATCGTCAACCAGCATGGTCTCTGTCAGTTCAATCTTAAGCTTGCCTTTCTCAACACCATATTTAGTCATCAGCTCACTGATTTTAAACACAAAATCAGGCTGGCGGAACTGTTTGTAACTGACGTTAACGGAAAGTGTCAGATGAGATGTAGAGCGGTTTTGCTGCCATTTTTTCAGTTGCTGACAGGCGCTCTCCACCACCCAGTCACCAATTGGCACAATAAGTCCGGTTTCCTCTGCAAGCGGAATAAAACTGTCGGGACTAATTAGTCCGTCTTCAGGATGGGTCCAGCGGATCAGAGCCTCAGCTCCGGTAATATTATTATGGGTGTCTATCTGAGGCTGATAATAAAGTTCAAAATGCTTGTTTGTTATGGCTTTTCGCAGCTCAGATTCAAGCCTCAGCCGCTCGGAGATCTCCTGCTGCATCATAGGATCATAAAAGCAGGCGGAGTTTTTCCCCGACTGTTTCGCCTGATACATGGCAATATCGGCAAACTTCATCAAATCCAGCGATGGTACAGAATTGTCGTTAAACAGCGCCATACCGATACTGGCACTGGAGTTAAACTGCAGATTATTGATTTCGTATGGAACTGAGGTGACACGACGGATTTTGTCCGCAACCAGTTCCGTTCTGGATGCGGCTTCTATTTCATCGCTGCTTAAATCAGAAAGAATCACCACAAACTCATCGCCGCCAATACGGGCAAGAGTATCGCCTTTGCGGATACACTGCTGGATTTTACGGGCGGCCTGTTTAAGCAGAAGGTCGCCATAGTCATGGCCGTGGCTGTCGTTAATGGTTTTAAAGTTATCGATATCGATAAATAACAGCGCATTGTATTTATCATTACGCTCTCCTACGGCGAGCGAGTGATTAAGCCTGTCCAGAAGTAAACGGCGGTTTGGCAGCATGGTTAGCGGGTCATAATAAGCAAGCTTAACAATCTTTTGCTCATTTTCTTTCTGCTCGGTGATATCCCGTACAAACCCTTCCAGTTTCTCTGGAACACCGTCCTCATTATGAACGATCTGCCCCCGGCACTCTATCCAGCGCAATTCGCCATCGCTCGGGCGCGTGATCTTATACTCCATCCGGTGCTCCTGCCCGGTTTCGAAGCTTCGCTGAAGCGATGTTTCAAACGGCTCATGATACTGCTCCAGCATGATTGTTCGAAGTGAGTCGGGGCCCGGAGCAACCGTCATTTCCAGCCCGAATATCTTGTAAATTTGCGGTGACCAGTCGACAGCCCCTTCTTTAGTAAAAGACCAGCTACCAATCTTTGCGTAGTTCATTGCTTCCTGAAGGTGCTGCTCACTGTCGCTTAACTGCTTAAGTGTTTTATCCCCTGCTTGAATTTCACGCATCAGACGGATGGTATTCGCCGAAAGCGTTTTATAAGCCGCCAGAATGATATCTATCGTCTCTTTTGCTGAACCTTGCATCTGTTGCTCAGCCCATAAGCTTGCTTCTTCGATGGACTTGCCTGATTGAAAACCTTCAACCAGAAGCGCCATTTGCTTATCACTTTCAAGAATATGGGAGGCTAACCAGCTTGCCAGAAAGGACAATAACTCCTCAAGCCACTCCTCCTCGGACTGCTCTGAGGCCTGAGCTTTTAGATCAACCACACTCTGAATAAATCGGTTGTGACTGTTACGATGTTGTTCGGTGTGCGCATTTTCGGGTAATGAATCCAGCCAGAAACTGTCTTCGGAGCTAAAGTGATAGGCCGCATAATCGACCAACTCGCCGATCAGAGAATCCAGCTCTACATGGGAGCGCTGCAGCGTAACATAACTGGCAACTTTATTAAGGATACTGACAAGGTGCCTGTGCTGCCGGTCAATTTCGGCAACCCCGGTATTAAAATTATCATTCCAGGGGAAAATATCTACATGATTTTCAAGCATTAAAATAAAGCCTTTCTATTTCTTTTACCAATAGCCAACTGGGTGTTTTATTTATTCTATCGATAATACGTCAGAAACTGACAACTTGCTCGTATTCTTATAAACAAAATGGGATATTTGCCGTTTCTGTTTAGGATAAAGAAGAGAAACGAATGCAACTGAATTGAAAGTGGTGCAGCCCAAGTCAGAACTGCACCCGAAGTCGTTATTTAACTTTAAAGTAAGCGAGTTCGCTCTGCTGCGTTTCAGCAAGCTGAGATAACTCGGAAGAGGCCTGAAGTGTTTGATGCACGGCAGAAACATTTTGCTGAACCAGGTCGAATGTCTGCGTCGTATTCTTAGAGATCTCTTCAGTCACACTATGCTGCTGCTGAGAAGCCGTGGCAACCAGAGCATTAATTTCGGAGATTGATTCAACCGAAGAGGAGATCTCTTCAAACGATGCTTTAATATTGTCAGCCAGATAGACCGACTCTTCGATCAGCTCAACATTTTTCGCCATATTCTGACTGGCCCGCTCAGACTGATCCTGAAGCTTACCAATAATCTCCTGAATACTGACCGTCGACTCCTGAGTTTTAGACGCCAGATTACGCACTTCATCCGCCACTACCGCAAACCCCCGTCCTGCTTCGCCCGCTCTTGCAGCCTCAATTGCGGCGTTTAAAGCCAGCAAATTGGTCTGCTCTGAAATACCGTTAATCACTTCGGTCACTGAACCGATTTCTACAGCAAACTCTCTGAGCTCTTCCACCAGTGTGGCGGTTTCAGTAACTGAACCATTAATATCAGCATTCAAAACGATATTCTTCTCAAGTGTGTTCTTACCACTGTTCAGGTTTTCTTTCGCTTTTCTGGTTTCATCTTCTGCCATCACCGCTTTGTTGCTGACTTCGTGAGAGGTGGTGGACAACTCGTTAATCGCGGTAGAAATCTGCTCTACCTGGCTAAGCTCATTTTGGGCATTTTGCTGCGAAGTATTCATCACCACATTCAGCTCCTGTGATGCTGAAGAGACGCTCTGCGAAATTCCGTGAGAGTTTTTAATCAGTTCAGAAAGCTGGCCGGAGAAATTAACCAAAGACTTATAAATCCCTGAATCATCAGCAGAAGCGTTCAGGTTCTGAGTCAGATCCCCTGAAGCCATGTTTTCCATCAGAGAAGCGATTTCTTCCGGAGCACCACCCACAGGTTTTAGGATCAGCTTATTTACGACGATAAGCAGAACCACAGCGGCAATAGCCAGGCAGACCAAGCCGATAATAAGAGACGCGGTTAACTGCTCATTTGCGCCTTTTTCAATAACGCTGTCACGGACAAAGTTAGCATAACCCCATTCACTCACCTCAATCTGATCCCAGAAAGCGGTAAAAGCGACGTTCTCTCCGTCAACAACGGCATCGTATGACAGCTCTGGTGAATCGACACTAAATTGCTTATACAGAGGGCGCTTATCGTAAATACTTTCACCGACATAATCAGGATATGGAGCAAGGAGAATGGTGCCCCCACTAGTGAACAAAAACATATCTTTGCGCTTGCTAAGCTCACCGAAAATGGTATCGACATACATAGCAGAGAGAACCGCAATATCCTGGTTCAGCTTATATGCCACACTAACAATTTTTTTACCTGTCGCCGCTGAGTTATAGGGTTCAGATACAAAGAAGGACTTACCGTCACTAAACAGCGCCTTATGGTAGGAACGCTTTAGCTGCTTAACGTTTACACCAAGTTTAGCGCCATTTTTAGCGTAAATATCACCGTTCTTTCTGAACAGATAAATACCATCACTATCCCCTTTTTGAATCAGTGAAAGCGCGCTTAGCTGAGAGGTTGCAGCAGCAGAAAGTGCATCGCCGTTGATGTCAGACTCATTTACCTGAACAGAGGAAAGGATTTTTTTATAACTGGTAAACTTTTCCACCAGCTCAGTCTGAATAAGGTGATTTCTCTGACGCAGGATCTCCTTGTTAAGCTCAACACTTTCTGACTTAAAAGCGTTATAGCTTAAAACGACAAGAGTCGTCGCTATCAGCACTATGATGGCACTGATAGTCCCAATTATCTGAAATTTAAATTTTTGCATCCGGCAGTAAACTTCCTATACAAGTGGATCTAATTATTCTCCAGTCTTTGCAGCAACGGTCTGCGACAGACTGGCATGTATGGGGTCCCTACTCACGTTTGGTCTTCCCGACGTTGTTATATCAATCCCAGCAATAGTGACAAGCTATAAATAACACAACTATCAGTATAAGCCTGCAATACCTTTGAAACGCAAATGTTGTTTTTTATTTCGATAGAATTATCACACTATGCGCGGATTATCGGCTAAAAAAGCATCTGCCACTCATAAGTAGTAGTATGAAAAGCGTGAATTCACCTTTATTTATCCCGGTTTTGTGATGCCTGATTGAATAACTTCAATATTTTGATATACATAGAGATATCCATTAATACAAAAAAGCCGACAAATGCCGGCTTTTTTAATGTTAACAACTGGTTAAATTGAATTTATAGAAAATGGAATGTCGCTGTTAGCGTAAACTGTTCAATGTCATCGCGGTCATCCATTTCATAAACACTGTAGCCCGCGCCGATAGCGATAGGTCCGGCCATAAAGTATTCAACGCCAACACCGTACAGCATATTTGTACCATCATCTTCAAGGGCACCTGTTTCCCAGTTCCAACGATGAACACCACCGCGAGCATAAATATGCAGAGGACCAATATCAATGCTTGGACGAACAGCGAAATACACTGAGTCTATATCCGTATCCAGATTTGACGTTACTTCGAACGAGCCATGATTGACATAGCCAGCCTCAAGCCCCAGAAATGGCAGCAGCCCTGTGCCAACATAAACTTCGGTTGAGGTAGAATCTTTACCTTCATAATTTGACTGACCGACTTTCGCGCCACCATAAATCAGTGCATCCGCTGCTGCAGAACCGGCAAAGCTTGCCAGTGTCAATGCTAATAGTGCCTTTTTCATACCTTACCTTCTCCGCTTGTAAAAAGGATGTGGCAAAATAATGCCACTAGTCCTGCAATTTGATAGTTCCCTGTAGGCTATACAAGTTTTATGCCTAACAGGCGTCTATCGCATTTTTTATACGTTTATCTGAAACCGGATAAGGCGTACCCAACTGCTGAGCAAAGTAACTGACTCGCAACTCTTCAATCATCCAGCGGATCTCTTTAACATTATCCGGCACGACAACTCCCTTAGGAATTTTATTCAGTAACTCTTTGTAGTCTGAATATATCGCTTCAATCTTAAGCATATGCAGACGATCACGGTTCGGGTCGATTGGCAGTTTTTCCATCCTTCGCTCAATCGCCTTCATATACCTTAGAATATCCGGGAGTTTTTTCCAGCCGCATTCTGTCGCAAATCCTTTAAAAATCAAAGCCTCAATCTGTGACTTGATGTCAGAAAGTGCAAATGCCATGGATAAATCGACCCGGCCTTTCAGCTTTTTGTTGATATTAAAGGCGGTGGTCAGAATCGTTTCGACCTGTTTAGCGATATCCACAACGGTATCACCCAGCTCGCCACGAACAAACTCTTTAAGCTGCTCAAACTCATCAGCCTGCCAGACCAGACCGCCCTTTTCTTCAATCAGCTTATCTACCCCGCAGGCAATACAGTCATCAATCAGATCCAACACTTTTCCATAAGGATTAAAGTAAAGGCCTAACTTAGATTTATTCGGCAGGTTCTGGTGCAGGTATTTGATCGGCGACGGCACGTTAAGCAGAACCAGTCTTCGCTGACCGGCTTTCATCGCGCTCTGCTGCTCATGCTCGGTTTCATACAGCTTAATTTCAACGCTGTCTTTGGCATCCACAATCGCCGGGTAAGCTTTTACATCAAAGCCGCCCCGCTTTTGTTTATAGACTTTAGGCAGTTCACCAAAGCTCCAGGTGTGCAGATCCTGCTGCTCAATATCATCATCGGCCACCTTGGAAAGTGTTTCCTGAACCTTATCTTTCAGGCTCTCTTTCAGCTCAAAGATATCTTTGTTCTCTTTCAGCTTACGTCTGCGGTGATCCACTGCTCTGAATGTCATCTTCAGATGCTCCGGTACCTGCTCTAAGTTCCAGTCTTCACGGAGCACTTCCACACCTGTCATTCTGCGCAACTCTTTTTCTAGCGCATCCAGAAGCGGCGCTTCCATTGGCGTGACTCTGGCAAGAAAGGCATCGGCGTAGTTTGGCGCCGGAACAAAATTCCTGCGCAGCGTTTTTGGCAGAGATTTGATCAGGCTGATAACCAATTCCTGACGCAACCCGGGGATCTGCCAGTCAAAGCCGTTCTGCTCAACCTGATTCAGAATTGGCAGCGGAATATGAACGGTGACACCGTCACTGTCATCGCCCGGCTCAAACTGGTAGGAAAGCTTGAGCTTCAACCCGCCCTGATGCCAGAAGTTCGGGTAATCCAGATCCGTAACATGGCTGGCATCGCCTCTGAACAACATCTCTTTTTCAAAGTTCAGCAGCTCTTTGTTTTGCTGACCGGCCTTTTTCCACCAGGTATCAAAGTGACGGCCGGAAACCACTTCCGTTCCCACACGCTGGTCGTAGAACTCAAACAGATCTTCATCATCGACCAGAATGTCTCTGCGACGTGACTTATGCTCCAGCTCTTCCACTTCGTTAATGAGCTTCTGATTCTGCTTAAAGAAGGCGTGTCTGGTTTCCCAGTCACCTTCCACCAGCGCAGAGCGGATAAAGATTTCACGGCTTACCGTCGAATCAATCGGCCCGTAGTTGACCAGCCTCTTCGGTACCACCGGTATTCCGTAAAGCGTCACCTTCTCATAAGCCATCACCGCCGCGCGCTTTTTCGACCAGTGCGGTTCACTGTAACTGCGTTTGATCAGGTGACCGGCCAGAGGTTCAATCCACTCCGGCTGAATCTTAGCAACCACACGTCCCCAAAGCTTGGAGGTTTCAACCAGCTCAGCAGAAATCACCCACTTGGGCTGTTTTTTAAACAGTCCGGAAGCCGGGAAAATATGGAAACGGGCATTACGCGCGCCCTGGTATTCGTTCTTCTCCTGATCTTTCATGCCGATATGCGAAAGAAGACCAACCAGCAGCGAGCTGTGAATACCGTGATAGCTGCCAGGCTCATCATTGAGCTTGGTTTCCAGTTCACGCATCACCTGATGCAGTTGGAAATAGACATCCTGCCATTCCCGCACACGCAGATAGTTCAGATAATCCTGCTTACACTGTTTGCGGAACTGATTGCCGGATAACGCCTTTTGCTGCTTCTGAATGTAATCCCAAAGATTTACAAAGGTAATAAAGTCCGATTCCGCATCAAAGAACCTTTTGTGCTTATCATCGGAAGACTGCTGCTTATCCGACGGACGCTCACGCGGGTCCTGAATAGAGAGCGCAGAAGCGATAATCATCACCTCTTTCAGACAGCCGTATTTCGGCGCTTCAATCACCATTCTTGCCAGACGCGGGTCAATCGGCAGACGTGACAACTTACGGCCAATCGCAGTAAGACGTTTCTTAGGATCTTTCGCTTTGTCATTGATTGCACCCAGCTCATCAAGCAGGCGAACACCATCCTGGATATTACGTTTATCCGGCGCTTCTACAAAAGGGAAGGCCTGAATATCGCCAAGGCCCAGTGCCGTCATCTGCAGAATAACCGACGCCAGGTTGGTTCGCAGTATCTCAGGATCGGTAAACTCAGGGCGGGAAAGAAAATCCTCTTCCGAATAAAGGCGGATACAGATCCCCTCTTCCACACGGCCACAGCGGCCTTTACGCTGGTTTGCACTGGCCTGAGAAACAGGCTCAATGGGAAGACGCTGTACTTTAGTCCGGTAACTGTAACGGCTGATACGCGCCGTACCCGGGTCGATAACATATTTAATGCCCGGAACCGTCAGCGAAGTTTCTGCTACGTTGGTTGCCAGCACGATACGACGCCCGGCATGAGGCTGGAAAATCTTGTTCTGCTCACCGGCAGAAAGACGCGCGTACAAAGGCACAATCTCGGTATCACGCAGATTACGTTTATGCAGTGCATCGGCGGTATCGCGTATCTCACGCTCACCGTTCATAAAGATCAGAATATCGCCCAGACCTTCATTGCACAGCTCATCAACGGCTTCAAAGATACCTTCAAGCTGGTCTCTGTCGTCGGCCTCTTCCGAATGAAGCGGTCGGTAACGGGTTTCTACCGGATAGGTTCTGCCCGAGACTTCAATAATCGGTGCATTATTAAAATGCTTAGAGAAACGTTCCGGATCGATCGTTGCTGAGGTGATAATAATTTTAAGGTCGGGTCTGCGCGGCAAAAGCTCTTTCAGATAACCCATAATAAAATCGATGTTCAGCGAGCGTTCGTGCGCTTCATCGATAATAATGGTGTCGTACTGATTCAGATATCGGTCGTGCTGAATTTCAGCCAGTAAAATACCGTCTGTCATCAGTTTAATTTGGGTGTTATCGGAAATCTGATCGTTAAAACGAACCTTATAACCGACAAAATCGCCCAGCCGGGTCTCCATCTCTTCTGCAATACGGTTTGCCACTGAGCGGGCTGCCAGTCTTCGCGGCTGAGTGTGACCAATCAGACCATATTTACCCCGGCCCAGCTCTGAGCAGATCTTCGGAAGCTGAGTGGTTTTACCCGAGCCGGTTTCACCGGCAACAATCACCACCTGATTTTCATCAATCGCTTTGGCGATATCGTCGCGCTTTTGGCTGACAGGCAGTATTTCCGGGTACTCAATCTTAGGTTTGTTCTGGCTACGCTCCTGCACCGCCATCATGGATCTGGCGATATCCATCGCTATTTCATCAAATACCGCACTTCTGGACTTTTCGTTTTTAATTTTACTTGCGCCATTAATGCGTTTTTGCAGCCTGAAACGGTCGCGAATCAGGCATTCACGAAGGGCTTTTTTCAGAGTTGCCGGAGAATTGCTGTTTTTTTGTTTTTTATCTGCACCAGATTTATCGGTGCTCTGCTGAGACATTGTCAAAGCTATACCTTCATAATGAAAAATTGCGGCGATTGTACCACAAGGTCAGTAAATACCTAACTCACAACAAAAACACTTAATGTTTTCACCTCTTTGCCGCTAGAATAGGTGAAGCCTAAACAATAAGCAGAAAACAAACGTGAAAGTATCTGAACTTAAATCATTTTTTGACACCCTGCCCGATGCCAAAGACCCCGATATTGTCACCGGAGAAATCTGGCTTCCTGAGCGTTTGACAGATGCGCAGTTTGACGGCGAAATGGTGCATCTGGAATTTGATAACGCACCGGACGAGATAGAGGGTGACGAGGAGGCGCGTGGTTTTGTCGAGCATGAGCTTACAATGATTAAAGATAAGATAGAACAGCTGATGCTGGAATCTCACGATTCCAAAACCAAGGCTGAAATCTTTCTTAAGCTTTTTGTTATGGGCCACGAAAAAAGCAGCTCAGATATTATTGAAATTCTGGAAGATCCTGAAAGTTGGGATTCCTAGCCTCAAATCAATCCATCAATAATCGCAGATGAACCACTTATCAGACACAATGTCAGCGCAAAACGCCGGATCCACTCCTTAGAAAGCTTATCCACACAAGCGCGTGCTGCCTTATAGCCAAGCCAGGTGGAAGGCAATAACGGCAGGCTGATATACAACTGGTGCAAAGTAAAATGCCCCATAACCACAAGCACAACAATAGAGATCACTGAGCTAAACAGAAAGAAAGCCGAAAGATTCGCCCGCAAGGTGTTGGCTTCCTGATGTTGAAGCAGCAGCGCCATCGGCGGGCCGCCTATTCCGGAGCTGGTTCCCATAAAGCCAGACAGCAATCCCGCAAAGGCCATACGTTTCGGGGTCGGTTCTAACTTAAACGGCAACAGAGAAATTCCAAGAGAGATAAGTACCAAAATTCCAAGCCAAAGCGATAAAACAGAAGCAGAAACCAGACTGATTAATCCGCCCCCCAAAATCGAACCCGGAACGCGCCAGATAAGAGCGGCTTTTAACCCTCCCACCGAAATATTCTGGCGATATTTCAGAGTATTAAGCACTGAAACAAAAAAACCGACAACACAAATAGGCGCCGGAACATATTCAGGAGATATCTGAAAAAGAATGGGAGCCGCGACAATAGCCAGCCCAAAACCAATAGCACTCTGCACAAATGACCCGGCAAAGATCACCGCCATGGCAATGATTATGGTTTGGGAAACTTCTTCCACGCTTTTTGCTCCTGTGTAAATTTGTGTAATGAATAGCTTGGAATTAACGTATAATACCAATCCCAGCAATTATCTGTTCATCCTTGCTTGTTAAAATCGCTAATAGCTGCGTTAAAATTTTTGTAATTAGATCCACTAGTTACTGCAAATTTTGCCTTGCTCTTAGCGATTTTTCCTGCGCAATCACTGAACAGCTAATTACTGGTATTGGTATAAAGCTACAATGTATAAAGTACGCTGTAAAAAATGAGTTCTATTATGCTTCAGTCAATCACTTCACTGTTCAAACAGTTTTTAGACGGAAATGACCTTTCCGAGTCCAATTTAACTAACCCAAACCTGGCTATTGCCGCCCTGCTCTGTGAAGTGGCCGCCGCCGATTATCAGGTAGAAGAGCAAGAGTACAACGCAAAACTGGCGTTAATTCAACACCTGACCGAAATTAGTAAAGAAGAAGCTGAGTCGCTGCTGACTGAAGCACAGAAGAAAGTGAAAGAATCTGCCTCACTGTATGACTTCACGTCACACCTGCGAGAGCTAAGCCAGGAGCAACGCTATAACCTGGTCAAAGCCATGTGGGAAGTCGCCAATGCCGACGGGCATATTGACCCGATGGAAGATTCGGTGATCAGGAAAGTGGCAGAGCTTTTATATGTTGACCACAGTGAGTTTATCCGAGCTAAACTGGAAGTAACTGATAAGTAACTGATGCTTATATAAAACCTGTGTAAAAAGCCCAAAGAAGGGAAAAAGTTAACTCTTATACACAAGTTTAAGGAGCCAAAGAATGCTCCTCCCCTTAGCCTCGAAAGGCCGGATTTTCGAAGAAGTAGCATCGAAGGGGAGGCAGGGAGGGGTTGTTTCTCATGGGTTTAAATTTTGGTGGTCTAACCATGCATGGCATAACCAACCCCCTCTAACTCCCCCTTCTATTAGCTTTATCAACCAGTTAGGCTTTTTCACTCAAGGGGGAGAACCGTTCTTTGACACGTTAAGCCCATGTTTAAAAAGATAACTAAAGTATTTAAAGCATTTCCAGAGCCAGTTTAGCCAGATTATACGCATCAACATACCCGGAGTGCTGGCGGCCTTCCCACTCAATCTCTTTCGACTCCTGCGCGGCGCGGTGACCGATTCTTTTATCTTTAAGACGGTTCTGCATACGGAATATGGTTGCCAGGTTTATAAACTCATTAAAAGGCATCTCAATATCTTTTGCTTTACATTCCAGCTTCAGAATCTGGTCATCCCTGCCCCAGGCAGCGTAAATTTTATTCGGGCCGCCAAAGTTCTTCACCATTGACTGAATAACCTCAGCAAGCGGTCTGCCCTGCTTCTGGATTTTTCTTGGCGTAATACCGGTTAGCTCACTACAGAAAAGCGAGATTTCATCTTTTTCCGGCTTTACGTAATATTGCGCGCGTTTGACGATCTCTTTTTTTGCCAGATCAATCTCGGCAAGGCCCACCTCGATGATTTCACCGGTTGTTCCCTTACCATCCACATTCCAGCAACACATTTCCAAATCGAAACAAACGACCCGGTTGTAATTCATAGCAAACTCATCGTTAAGAAAAATTAAGACGCGAATTCTAGCGAACTTAAAATCATATTTAAACTCTAGTTCCTCTGAAAAAGTTTCTCACCTCTGCTATCACAAAGATAAAAATTATTTATATACTTGAAATTTTTCGTGATAATCCCAATTCTATTGGCAGTTATTTATAAATGGTTACATCCGTAAGCTATGTATGCTTAGCGGATAGACAAAACAGAGAGCAAAATATGAATTTTGATATGAGCCTGATTCCGACCACTTTTGACATGCTTCATGGTGGGCTTGCGGCCTCGTCTCTTTTATTACTTGCAGTAGCAGTATCGCGTAAATCTAAAGTAATCGAAAAAACAGTGGAAAAACCGGTAGAGAAAATTGTAGAAGTAGAAAAGCCGGTGGAAAAAATCGTTGAAGTTGAAAAGGTTGTAGAAGTAGAGAAAGTTGTTGAGAAAGTCGTTGAAGTTGAATCTAAGCTAAAAACTGCTTCCACAGATTCTGCAATGCAGCTTCTTTCTATTTTCCAGAGCGAAGCGCGTTTAATTGATTTCCTTAAAGAAGATCTGGCTGGTTTCTCCGATGAAGAAGTGGGCGCAGCAGCCCGCGTTATCCACTCAGGCGGCCAGAAGGTGCTTACCGATTATGTGCAGCTTTCTCACGTTCGCACTGAAGATGAAGAGACCCGAATCACTCTTAATGAAGGATTTAACCCTCAGGCGGTACGTCTGACCGGCAATGTGACCGGCAGCGCGCCATATACCGGCACGCTAATCCACAAAGGCTGGAAAGCCGATAAAGTGACTCTGCCTAAGCTTGCAGAAAACTATGATGCGTCAGTAATTGCACCGGCGGAGGTAGAGCTGTAATGGAAAACCATAACGCAAAATACAGTGTGGGTATCGACTTAGGTACCACGCACTGCGTACTTTCATACTCAGAACATGGCGAGGAAACTCAGGTTAACACCTTTGCCGTTCCTCAGTTAACCGCTCCGGGCCAGGTAGAAGAGAAAAGCCAGCTTGGATCTTTCCTTTATCAGCCACATGAACACGAAATGGGCGAAGGTTCACGCACACTACCGTGGACAACAGAACCAAATGCGCTTGTTGGTGCCATTGCAAGAAACCTTGGCAGCAAAACACCAATGCGCCTTGTGGCCAGTGCAAAATCCTGGCTTTGCCATGGTGGCGTAAACCGCAGAGACGCTTTCCTTCCACAGGGCAGCCCTGAAGAAGTGGAAAAAGTGTCACCTCTGCGCGCGACAGAGCTTTATCTTGAGCACCTGAAAGATGCCTGGAACCATAAAAATCCGGAGCAGAGACTGGAAGATCAGGATATCACCCTTACCGTTCCGGCATCCTTTGACCCGGCAGCGCGCGACCTGACTGCAGAAGCCGCGCGCAACGTTGGCTTCGCGCACCTGACTCTGCTTGAAGAGCCGCAGGCTGCTCTGTATAGCTGGATCAACAACAGCGACGACCAGTGGCGTAACGAAGTTGAAGTTGGTGATGTTGTCCTTGTTGTTGATATCGGTGGTGGTACAACCGACCTTTCTCTGGTCGCTGTAACAGAAGAAGACGGCAATCTGAACCTGAACCGTGTGGCTGTTGGTGAGCATATTCTTCTGGGCGGTGACAATATGGACCTTGCCCTGGCTTACCGCATTAAAATGAAAATGGCTCAGGAAGGTAAAGATCTTCAGCCATGGCAGATTCAGGCGATTACTCAGGCTTGTCGTGATGCAAAAGAAGTGCTGCTTGACGATGCAGACGTTCAGTCCGTGCCAATCGTGATCCCAAGCCGTGGTTCAAAACTGCTTGGCAGCACACTGAAAACTGACCTGACCAAAGAAGAAGTGCAGCAAACTCTGGTTGACGGCTTCTTCCCTCAGGTACAGGTCAGTGAACACCCGATGCAGAGCACGCGTAGCGCTCTTACTCAGATGGGTCTGCCTTACGCGCAGGACGCAGCCATCACCCGTCATATCGCCGCTTTCCTTTGCAAGCAGTCTGATGCGACTCAGGATGTGTTTGGCGGAATGTTCGGTGAGCAGCAGCCTGTTGACTTTATCAAGCCAACGGCCATCCTGTTTAACGGTGGCGTGCTTAAGTCTTCGCTGCTTGAAGAGCGTCTGACTTCTACCATTAACAGCTGGATTACTCAGGCAGAAGGTACAGAAGCGAAAAAACTGTCCGGTCTGGATCTTGACCTTGCAGTTGCCAACGGTGCGTCTTACTACGGCACGGTGAAAAAAGGCAACGGCGTGCGTATCCGTGGCGGTATTGCAAGCAGCTACTATGTGGGCATCGAAAGCTCTATGCCGGCGATTCCTGGTATGGCGCCTCCGATGGAAGCCATCTGTGTTGCGCCGTTCGGTATGGAAGAAGGCTCCAGCGCTCAGGTGGAAGATAAAGAATTTGGCCTGATTATCGGTCAGCCGGTTCAGTTCCAGTTCTACGGTTCCACCATTCGTCGCGAAGATGAAGCCGGTACACATCTGGATTACTGGAAACCGGAAGAGCTGGAAGAGCTCCCTGAAATTCAGGTTACCCTTCAGGCATCCGAAGGGCGCAATGAAGGTGAAGTGGTTCCGGTAAAACTGGCTTCTCGCGTAACAGAACTGGGTACCCTCTACCTGGAAGCGGTTGCAACAGATAACGGTCAGAAATGGCATGTTGAATTCGATGTGCGCGAAAACGCCACAGAAACTGAAGCCGAAACAGCCGAAGCATAAATAAACTCCTATTCAGCGCCTTATCAAAAGGCGCTGAATTTTCTATAATCTCTTGTAGCACTTCCCGATTATAAGGACCATAAATGGCCTCTCCTCGCTACTTAGTCGGTATCGACTTAGGAACAACCAATATCGTTGTCGCCTACAGTGAAATTGAAAAAGATCTGAAAAACGCGCCGGTAACTGTCTTTGAAATAGACCAGCTTATCGGTCCGGGTGAAGTGGTCCGAAAACCCCTGCTGCCCTCTTTTCGTTTTCATCCGGCTTCGGGACATTTTTCTTCCGCTGATTTGGTTCTTCCCTGGGAGAATCAACCGGTAGAAGGCGATATTCCCTCTGCAATTGTTGGTGAATGGGCGCGGGAGCTGGGAAGCAAAATTGAAGGCCGCCAGGTATCCAGTGCCAAAAGCTGGCTGTCTCATCAGGGGGTGGACCGTAAGTCCGAAATACTGCCTTGGGTGGCAGATAATGATGTCGATAAGGTTTCACCGGTACTCGCCACAGCCAGTTATCTGAACCATGTCAGACAGTCATGGAACTACCACAATCCGATTAATGTGCTGGAAAATCAGGAAGTAGTGATTACAGTTCCGGCTTCCTTTGATGAAAGCGCACGTAAGTTTACTCTTGAAGCGGCAAAACTGGCCGGGCTGGATAAAATCCTTCTACTGGAGGAGCCTCAGGCCGTTTGTTACGACTGGTATTCACGCCACTCTGAAAGTGCAAAACAAGAACTTGCGGAAATCCCGTTGGTATTGGTTTGTGATGTGGGCGGCGGTACCACCGACCTTAGCTTAATCGAAGCCAACATCAACAAGGACGAGCTTTCGCTTAACCGGATCGGCGTGGGCGAGCACCTGATGCTGGGGGGTGACAACCTTGACCTGGCACTGGCGCATCTTGCGGAACAAAGGCTGAGCAAAGAGAAAAAACTAAACGCTTCTAATCTGACCAAGCTGATTCAGCAAACGCGTAAAGCCAAAGAAAACCTGCTGGCTCCTGACGCACAGGAAAGCGTAAAGATCACTATGCTGGGAAGCGGCTCCCGCTTACTGGGCGGAACCAAAAGTATTGCCGTATCCAAAGAGGAAGTTCATAAGATTGCCCTTGATGGCTTCTTCCCTCTGACTGCGCTTGATGAACTGCCCGACAAACGCAAAAGCGCGGTGGTAGAGTTTGGTCTACCTTATGTTGCCGACCCTGCGGTTTCAAAACATATCGCAGAGTTTTTGCAGCAGCATCAGTCCGTTTCACAAAACGCGCTTGGCATTACCGACAGCACCCAGCCTGCGGTGCCGGTTGGCCTGCTGCTTAACGGCGGCGTATTTAACAGCGAACTGGTCACAGAGCGTGTGACCAAACTGCTGTCCGGCTGGAACAATAACCCGGTATCGGTACTGAGTAACCCTCATCCCGATCTGTCCGTTGCCCTCGGTGCGGTCGCTTTTGCCAAAGCCCGCCGTGGTGCTCAGCTAAAAATCGGTGGCGGTTCAGCTCGTTCTTATCTTCTGCACCTTCCTGAGAAAAAAGGGCTGGGCAATGCGCTCTGTCTGCTGGCAAAAGGAACCGAAGAAGGTCAGGAAATTCGTTTAAGTGGCCGTAAGTTCTCATTAACGCTTGGTGAACCGGTGCGCTTTAGTATTCTCACCTCCACGCACGATAAACTTACCGACGATAAGGCGGCATTAAACGGCGCGCTGTATAAAGTCGATGCGGATCTGTTTACCCCTCTTCCGCCTTATATCACAACACTTGAAGGAAGTTCGAACGGTGAACTGCATGCTAACCAGAAAGAACGCGTTGAAGTTCAGCTGGCCTGTAAGCTTTCTGAGGTCGGCACGTTGCAGATTGAGTGTGTCAGCACAGAGGACGAAGCTCAGCGATGGGCGGTGGAATTTGAAGTTCGCGGCAAACAGGAACTTGCTCAGGAGTCTGAAGCAATTTCTCCGAAGCTGCTAGAGTCTCTGGAGCTGATTGCTTTCACATTCAGCGGCAATAAAAAATCCGCCGATCCTAAAACCATCAAAACTCTGGTTAAAGAACTGGAACGCCGCCTTGGAAAACGTGAAGAGTGGGATTTCAAAACCACCCGTCAGATTTTCGATGCGCTGGCAAAAGGCAGAAAACGGAGAAGACGCTCAGAGCAGCATGAGAAAAACTGGCTAAGGCTGGCCGGTTACTCTCTGCGTCCGGGATTTGGTGACCTGGCTGACGAATGGCGAATGGATCAGGCATGGAACCTTTATCAGCATAACATCCAGTACAAGAATCATCAGGGCTGGAGTGACTGGTGGGTGTTCTGGCGCAGAGTGTCCGGAGGTCTGAATCAGGAGCAGCAGGAGCAGATCCTCGCTGATATCGCCAAATATCTGCATCCGGGCTCACTGAGAAATGCCAAAGTAGCAAAAGAGTCTCAGGAACGTGGCTACGAAGCTATGGTCCGCCTGGCCGCTTCGCTTGAAAATCTGGATGTGGAAGACAAGGTGCTTCTTGCCACCTGGTTTATCAACAAAGCCACCTCTCAGGCGCAACATGCACAGGCACACTGGTGGGCGCTTGGTCGTCTGGGCTCTCGCCGACTTATGTACGGCAGTCAGCACAGCGTGATCCCAAGAGAGCAGATTGAACACTGGCTTCCGGAACTGATAAAACAGAACTGGAATAAAGAGCCGATTATCGGTTTTGCTGCCGTCATGCTCTGCCGTAAAACCGGCGACAGACTGTTTGATGTTTCCGAAGAGTTCAGAGAGCAGGTAATCGAAAAACTGAAAAGCAGTAAGGTGCCACAGTCCTGGGTTTCACTGGTCACTGAAGTGAAAGAGATGGATGAATCGGAGTCTAAACGCGCCTTTGGTGATGCGCTGCCGCACGGGCTACATTTGTTGAATTAATAAGGCGAAAAACCTTGGTGAATTTACAACACTCTGTGAGTAGATCTCGGATATTGCTTTGCAATTCCGAGATGACAACGTATATGTCCGCAACGATGACATATGCGACTTTAGCAAAAACCGCAAGCGAAGCAATGCGATCGTCATTCCGGAAATTGCGAAGCTTTTATCCGGAATCTGCTGTCTGCGCGCTGTAAGGCTGACTCTTATACACAAATTTAAGGAGCCAAAGAATGCTCCTCCCCTTAGCCTCGAAAGGCCGGATTTTCGAAGAAGTAACATCGAAGGGGAGGCTGGGAGGGGTTGTTTCCTATGGGTTTAAGTTTTGGTGGTTTAACCATGCATGGCATAACCAACCCCCTCTAACTCCCCCTTCTATTAGCTTTATCAACCAATTAGGCTTTTTCACTCAAGGGGGAGAACCGTTCTCTGGTCACTTTAATATTTGTGTATAAGAGTCATGCTGTAAGGCTAAAGTAACTTGTTAATCTACAACGCGCTTTAGCCAGATTCCCGTTTTCACGGGAATGACGAAAGAGCCCCGCTTTTCTGAATATTATTTCCGATTCCCAAGCTTCACAGTACCACCAGAATTAAACCAAAGCGCCTCACCCCTTCTGCGACCAACCAGAATCGGGCCATCATCAAAAAACAGAAAGTTCTTCCAGTTGCGTTTAAACACCGACCACTTGGTTTCAATCACATTGTACTTTTCATAGCAGAAGTAAACCGTAACATCATCCTGCCACTGAATATGCTCAAGCACCAATTCCGGCAGCGCCTCATCATCAGATTCCCAGCAATGCATCCAGTCCACTTCCTCGCTCCAGTTTTTGCTGTTGCGCGGCCAGTCTTCTTTTGCCAGTCTGTCTGCATCCGGGCTGGATGAGCTGATGTTTTCTTTCCAGAACTGAGCTGATCGCGCCTGTGACATTGGCTTAATCAGCTCAAGGTCAGATTCCTCCACCGGCATGGACTGATGGGTAAAAATCCACTTACGGTTGTATTCATTCAGATCAATATAACTCATTTTTTCCTCTGCTATGGCTTAAACCAGCCCTGTTTAACCGCATCATTAATACATTTTACTCTCTGGATCATTTTCTTTTATCCTGCCATCCGGGATTTACCAGTGCTGTTAGCTTATGATCTTCCCACTGCCCGTTGATATGGAGATAATCCTTAGCATACCCTTCCTGCTGGAAGCCAACTGTTCTTAACACGGATTCACTTTTTAGGTTTCTCGGCATATAGCTTGCGGAAATGCGGTGCATATTCTGCTTTTCAAACATCCAGTTACAGGCGAGTTTCAGCGCCCTGCGCATGATTCCGCGGCCCTGTGCATTCTCATCCAGTGAGTAACCCACATTACAGCCGTGCAGCGGAAAGCGGACAATATTGCTAAAAGAGATAGTGCCGAGCATCCTGCCTGAGCCAACTTCGATAATCAGACAGTAAAAACCCAGCGACATTAAATGCAGTTCGTTCAGTTTAATCAGCTTTTTTCGCCAGCCTTCCTCGGTATAAAAACCGTCTTCACGGTCAGGCTCCCAGGGCTTTAAGAACTCACGGTTTTTGATGAAATAGTGACTGACCAGTTTTGCATCTTCGGTGGTGGCAAAACGAATCTGAATATCATCAGCAATGATATTTAATCTGTTCAACTCAAGATCCCGCCACATTACTGTTTCCTGATATCGTAATCACGCAGCTTATTGGCAATCGAGGTGTGTGAAACACCCAGACGTTTTGCCAGCTTGCGGCTGGAAGGGAATGACTGGAAGAGACGATCCAGCACCTTAGCCTCGTACTCTTTCATAATATCGTCCAGCGAACCTTCAAGGTTAATTCCAATAGCGCTGGCAAATGAAGATTCCACCTTAGGCAACTGGAAATGCTCAATGCTGAGCTCGCTGTCCGTAATGCGGGTCAGCGCTCTTAATACGGCATTGTCCAGCTCCCGGATATTGCCCGGCCACTGATAATTGGACAGCTCTTCCAAAAGCTTTTCAGAAACTTCCGGCTTATCGATGCCCAGTTGCTGACTGTATTTAGTCAGGAACAGCTCAAGCAGAGCCGCCACATCACTCGGGCGGTCTCTTAAAGAAGGAATGGTCAGGGTCAGTACATTCAGGCGGTAAAACAGATCTTCCCTGAACTCGTTATTTTCTGTTAACTGCGCAAGATTCTGCTTAGTGGATGCGATAACGCGTACATCCACATGCATCTCTTTCTCTTCACCAACGCGGCGGAAGGTGCCGTCCTGAAGGAAGCGCAAAATCTTCATCTGCAGGTGCGGGCTCATTTCACCGATTTCATCGAGGAAAACAGTGCCGCCATCAGCCAGTTCAAAAATACCCTTATGGCCTTCGTCCTGATTTAGCGCTCCCGGTGCGTTACCGAAGAGTTCGGTTTCTGCCACGTCATCAGGCATAGAAGCGCAGCTAAGAACAAGAAAAGGTTTGTCTGCACGAGATGAACGGTTATGACAGGCTCTTGCCAGCATCTCTTTACCCGTCCCGGTCTCGCCTTCTATCAGCAAAGGCTGCTCAAGCATGGAAAGCTTCTTAGCATGGCTCATCAACGCCTTATGGCGGTTTGATATACCGACAAAGTGGTCAAAGCCCAGCGTGTTATTGTCAGCAAGAAACTCAATCTCGCCACCCTGCTTAGCAGCGGCGCGGAGTGTAATCAACACGCTGGCAAAAATAGATTCGTTTGAAGATTCGCCCTGAATATAAACCGGCATGATATCCATAACATAATCGATACCTTCGATAACCACGGTTTCACGCTGGCGGACTCTGTCGCCATCAAGCCATTTTGAAAATGCGAAGGTAGAGATCAAAGTGGAGATATTTTCTCCCAGCAGAGAATCGCTGTCCTTACCAAGCAAAGTTTCAGCGGCGTGGTTTACCTGATCCACCTGGCCTTTAAGGTTAATTGCCAGTACCGGCTCAGGCAGATTATCCAGAATTGAAATCAGCTCGTAGTTGTGGCGTTCTGCGGGCATAAACTGAATTTTGCGCACATCGGTTACCCCGGAGATTTTCCGGATCTGAGTCATCAGTTCACTGAAGGTTTCAAAATCAGTTTCTGGGCAGTTCAGGTAGATAATGCCGACCACATCGATCTCAATACCACGAAGGTCGATGTTCATAGAGGCTAAAATATCGAGTAATTCTCTGGTCAGACCCAGACGGTCTTCACATAAAACTTCAAGACGCACGGACAGTCCTTTAAGTGTCAGGAATAATTTACACCCAAGTTTCTCTTAAGGACTTTGCTGCGTCAAGGTATCACGCGCTATTCGTGAGAATTGGCGCGTAATTGATAAAATAATGACCAAATATTACCGCTAATCTCTCCCCAGACCACTCGTTCCCATGCTTATATGGACTCCCGGGTGTTGTCAAAAAGTTTATTAGAACAGAGGTCAGATGCTTGCTTATATACGGGCTCTAACTGAGGAGCTACCTCGGCCTCTTCGATGTATTCGCACCTTCATGACTTTATCTCCCGCACGGTAGTTTCTACCTGAGCATGGGCCAGTCTCTTGAAGGTTGGTCTTACCTGTTTGTTCTTACGTTCTTTTTGACTAACCTGGTATTAAGCCACAAGTGGTTGTGGCTTATATTCCTCATCACTTTTTATCATGGCAAGAGCCGTTCTCACCGTTTTATTTGCCAAAGCAATAGCTGCAACTTTTTTGCCTCGCCTTGTGGTCAGATCTTTAAGCCATTGCTCTTTTCCTGTCCGGGCTTCTCGTTTTTCCAGTTTACACACAACTGTTAAGGCTCCTCGAAAGAGTGCACTACGCAACATGTTGTGACCACACTTTTTAGCGATAGAACCTATTTTCTGTTTACCACCACTACTGTGTTGAACGGGTGTTAACCCCAGACAAGCTGAAGCTTCTCTACCCTTACTAAAATGCTCTGCCTGGCCTAACGCTACTTTTAATAAAACTGAGCATACTGGGCCAACCCCCTCCAGAGCTTGTAACCGCCTGCACACTTTATCTTGCGCTATTGACTGCTGTAGTTGTTGTGTAAAAGCTTCTACTTGCTCTATCAAATTTATAAACTGCTCATACATCTGACTCAGGCAAGCTCTAAACTGGCCGGTTAATCCGTTATCAGCGTCCTCAAGAACATAAGGAATGGCTTCTCTCAATGCTTTATCACCTTTAGTGATCGGAATGCCAAACTCCAGTAAATAGGAACGCAGTTGATTACTTATACTTACCTTCTGCCTAACCAGTAGATCTCGCATATGAACGATGGATTGCTGACACTGCTCTTCAACGGTTGGTATGCGACAGGATTTTATTTGAGATTGCGTAGCTGCGATAGCAATGGCAATAGCGTCATTGGCATCGGTTTTTTGGCCCTGCCTGAATGCAGCTGCCCGACGTGGGGCAATAGCCTTCACTTCATGCCCTTGCTCTTTAGCATATCGAGCCCAATAGTTGGTTGTACTGCATGACTCCATTGCTACCAGTGTTGCTTTTTCCCTGGCTAAAAATTCCAGCAGTTTCTTACGGCTCATTTCTCGATTAAAAATAATCTTGCCATCGAAATTCATCTTACAGACCTGAAAAACACTCTTTGCAAGGTCAATAGCAATAACGGTAGAATATTTCATGTATGGACTCCTTTTGTAAAAGTTTGGTCGCTTATTACGCTACTCCTGAGGGAGCCGGGAGTCCATACATCTCCGGCGTGGGAATGCATACCAGACCAACATCTTGCTATACAGTGATGGATTACAGATGAACCGAATTGGCTGTGCTTTATTCTGAAACTTTAACCGAGATATGCATTCCCACGCTGGAGCGTGGGAACGAGGTATAAGATTGAATTTATTAAATTTTATCCTTTAAACTTAATACTAAAGTTTTGCGGATTTCACCCAGTCTCACCTGGTTTTCTTTGCGCCATGGAATCGGCCTTAACAACGCCATGGCTTTCAGACCAAGGCGGGCGGTCAGAATGCCAACGCCGAAGCCCTGCGCTACCCGCGCTGAAACCTTTCCGGCAAGATCCATTGAAAGCAGATCCATACTGGCATCTGTCGCAATCTCGGTAGCACCGGCTGCGGCCATATTAATCAGCACCAGACGGAACAGTTTTATACGTGACCAGTAACCCAGCTCAACGCCGTAGATTTCTCCAAGCTTATCGATAAGCTTAAAGTTACGCCATGCTACCAGCAGTATATCCGCCATCGCCAGAGGACTAACCGCCACTAGCATAGCCGCTTCTGTAGAAAGCTTGGCAACCAGCTCTTTGGCTTTTTTGTCCTGCTGACTGATAACCATGGCGTCATACATTTCCAAAATTTCGCTGTCGCTGTGTGACGGGTTTATGCTGTTTTTCCAGCGGTCTAAGTAAGGGTCTTCTTTCAGGATCCCGCCTTCACTGGCAAGATTTTCACAAAACGCCTGCCCTTTGCCTACGCTGTCACTGCTAAGCAGCTCCTCACTCTGCTCGTGAACCGAAAAATGATTACGCAGCTTTCTCAGTTTCCACAGCTCTTTTGCAATCGCGCCAATACCTAAACCGGCAATAGAGGCACTAAATGCCGCCCAACCCACGGTAAGCCAGTCTGAGGTTTGCAAAGCGGTTGTGACCGTATCCACGGCCTGCCAGCCAACAAGTCCGGTAAAGGCGGCAAGAAATCCGCTTGCCAGCCACTTTTTCTTACCTGAAGGCCTGATAATGGTTTCCAGCTCCTTTTCGTCCTCTTGCTCCTGCTCATCACTTTCCGCAATCGCTTCAGGAACAAATTTTTCCTTAGCTTCGAACTGCTGTTTTAATGTCAGATCTTCGGTTTCAATTTCAGCTTTAATCGTTTCATCAAAGACTTGTTTGGTTTTAAATTCACTCATTTTAATTTGTCTCCAATTAAATACTGCAGAGCTTTATCAAGCCTTAAATGCGTACATGGCTGATCGGGTTCGGTTTCCATAGGTCTGAAACTGGTAAATTCAAAGCCTGCTTTCTGCCAGTATTCAATATTTGGCAGCTTTTTAGGTACCTCTCCCGGATACAGGGTAATTGGCTTATTATTCAGCATCACGCCCTGAATAGCAGGATTGCTTGTGCCGTTGGATGATACAAACCCAGGCGTCGTGGCCTGAATAGAGGCAATGGTCATACAGCTCATATCAATGTTTTCAAATGCGGCGTGCTGCCAGGACGGATGAACCATCTGCTGAAGCAGAGAAGCCAGGTTTGAATGCTGATCCGGCGTAACATGATCGGCTTTGGTTGCTGCGAACAGAACCTTATCTATTCGCGGCGCAAAGAGACGCCTTAAGATTGAACTCTGGCCGTAACGGAAGCTTTTCATTATCTGCTCAAGAGCCGATTTCATATCGTTAAATGAGTCGTGTCCCGAGTTTAGCGGTGACAGACAGTCCACAAGCACAATCTGGCGGTCAAAGGTGGAAAAGTAGTCATTATAGAAACCTTTCACCACCTGCTTTTTGTACTCTTCGTAGCGCGATTTCAGCATATCGAACACTGAATGCTTTGGCGCTTTGGTTAATGACTCTTCACGGTTGTTGGTCGGGAAAGGGAAAAACTGCAGCACTGGTGCGCCCTCCAGTTCACCCGGCAGAACAAAACGCCCCGGCTGAACCCAGTGATAACCTTTTTCTTTGCACTGATGAAGATAATCAGTAAACATGCCGGAAATTTGCTGAAGCTGTTTTTCATCCGCTTCTGCGAGCGGGTCCAGTTTTGTTACTGCTTCAATCCAGCCTTCGGCTAATTTCTTTCTTGGTCCGGTTAAACGGGCAAACTGCGAGTTACTCCACTCTTCAAAGCTCATTTCCAGCAGAGGCAGGTCCAGCAACCATTCACCCGGATAGTCGATAATATCCAGATACAAAGTGGAGGTTTTAGCAATAAAACGCTTAGCTCCTTTTTGCGGCTTGTAGCGGATCGCCAGACGAATTTCACTCACATCACGTGTAGGCTCCGGCCAGGATGGAGGAGAATTATGAAGCGACTCAACCGCTTCATCGTAGGCAAAGCGCGGCACCATCAAGTTCTCCTGCGGCACTCTTCTTGCGCCAATCAGGCGACGGTCACGCGATACCGATAGAAGCGGCAAATTGTCATGCGTAGAGGAAAACAGAAGCTGATTCACCAGTGATGTAATAAACGCCGTCTTACCCGCCCGCGAAAGCCCGGTCACCGCCAGCCGCAAATGGCTGTCCATCCCGCGATTAATTAGGTCGTTTACTTCTTGGCGAATTTTTTTCATTTATTACCTCATATGATTAGCCGTATTGGGGAGTCTAGGCCCTGGGCCCTGGGATGGAAGTACATTTTACCGCTTTCCCAGGGCCTATAGGACGAAGTCCGGTGCCCATAGCCCATAGCCCATAGCCCATAGTATAAATACAAAAACGGCCAGTAATAAACCGGCCGCAAAGTAAAGTTAAGTAAACCTACCGTTTGTCAGACGCTTCAGCGATTTTAACCTTCCAGATATCCGGGCCAATCTCATGCGCATTGGCGCCGGTTGAATCAACGGCTACGGTTACCGGCATATCTTCCACTTCAAACTCGTAGATAGCCTCCATACCCAAATCTTCAAACGCCACAACCCGTGCTTTCTTAATCGCTTTAGACACCAGATACGCAGCGCCGCCCACCGCCATCAGATAAACCGCTTTATGCTTTTTGATGGCATCGATGGCAACCGGGCCACGTTCCGCTTTACCTATCATTCCGGTCAGCCCGGTTTTTGTCAGCATCATCTCGGTAAACTTATCCATACGGGTTGAGGTTGTCGGGCCTGCCGGACCAACCACTTCATCGCGGACCGCATCAACAGGCCCTACGTAGTAGATAAACTTGCCTTTAAAGTCGACACCTTCTGGCAGGCCATCGCCATTTTCCAGCATATGTTGAATGCGTTTATGCGCGGCATCGCGACCGGTCAGGATCTTACCGGAAAGCAGCAGAGTTTCACCTGTCTTCCAGCTCTCGGCTTCTTCCTTAGTCACCTCATCCAGATTAACCTTACGTGCGGTTGCACCTGCATCCCAGGCGATATCCGGCCACTCATCAAGGCTAGGCGGAACCAGATCCGCAGGGCCGCTTCCATCCAGGCTAAAGTGAATATGGCGAACCGCGGCGCAGTTTGGAATCATACAAACTGGCTTAGATGCGGCGTGAGTCGGTGCTGTCATGATTTTTACATCGACCACTGTCGTCATACCGCCAAGCCCCTGAGCTCCGATACCCAACGCATTCACCCGGTTATAAATCTCAAGTCTCAGCTCTTCTTCAAAGTTTGAAGGCCCGCGCTCAATCAGATCCTGAATATCAACCGGCTGCATCAGTGCTTCTTTTGCCATTACTGCTGCTTTCTCAGCTGTACCACCGATACCAATTCCAAGAACCCCCGGCGGACACCAGCCTGCGCCCAGTGTTGGCATGATTTCTTCTACCCAGTCGGCAATATTGTCGGAAGGATTTAGCTTAACCATCTTGGTTTTGTTTTCCGAGCCGCCGCCTTTGGCTGCAATAAGGACTTCAACCTTATCACCCGGCACCATGTCGATATGAACCACTGCCGGGGTATTGTCTTTGGTGTTAATTCGTTTACCGGCAGGATCCATCAGTACAGAGGCACGCAGCGGGTTATCCGGATTGGTGTACGCCTGACGCGTTCCTTCATCCACCATTTCCTGAACCGTCTGGTCGGTTTCCCACTGAACATCCATGCCGATTTTAACAAAGCAGGTCACTATACCTGTATCCTGACAAATCGGGCGATGCCCTTCTGCACACATCTTAGAGTTGATCAAAATCTGGGCAATGGAATCTTTTGCCGGCTGACTCTTCTCTTTCTCATAGGCCTTTTCTAACGCTTTAACAAAGTCCAGAGGATGGTAATAAGAGATGTACTGGAGAGCATCAGCAATACTGCTGATGAAGTCTTGCTTCTTAATAATGGTCATCGCTTCCCTCTTTTTTTAATTATTGAACTGATTTTATGATACTCTTGCTCGCCACAGCATTCCATTCGCTGTTTTCAGTCTTTGTCACAGTTTATACAAATGAATAACAATACGTCTCACAAGTTAAATACTCTAAAACTTCCTTACTTTCCGCAACTTGCACAGCAGTTATTTGCACCGATTTCAGATCAGCCATGGGCAATGTTACTAAAATCCGCATCTGCAACACATCCGGATAGCCGTTTTGACATCCTGGTCGCAAACCCGCTTGTCACCCTGGAAACCACAGGTAAAAAGACAAAGATTTCTGAAGGCAGCCAGATAAACTGGTCTGAAGATGACCCGTTTTCTCTTCTGGATCAGCACCTTAATGAAAAGCTTCCTGAAAGACAACAGGCTGAAGATATTCCTTTTACCGGCGGAGCACTTGGCTATTTCAGTTATGACTTAGGCCGCCGGGTGGAAAAGCTTCCGGAAATCGCAAAAGCCGATATCGCAATCCCGGAAATGGCTGTGGGCATTTATGACTGGGCACTGATTGTTGACCATAAACTACAGTCGGCGTTTTTTGTTGGCGATAACCTAAGTGATAACAGACAGTGGCTGGAATCTCAGGCAAAGCAGACAACGAAGCCGTTTGCACTGACATCAGACTGGTCATCAAATATGAGTGAATCTGAGTATTCCTATAAGTTTTACGCAATTCAGGAATACCTGCGCTCCGGCGACTGCTATCAGATTAACCTTTCACAAAGATTTTCCGCATCCTACACAGGTAGCGAATGGGAAGCCTACAGCAAACTTGAACAGGACAATGAAGCGCCCTTTTCTGCATTTATAAAGATTCCGCAAGCGTCCATTCTCAGCGTATCACCGGAGCGGTTTATCAGCGTAAACGGGCAGATGGTAGAAACAAAACCCATTAAAGGCACCCGCCCCCGCTCGAGTGACCCTGTCACTGACAAGGCAAATGCTGAAGAGCTGAAAAACGCACCTAAAGATCAGGCTGAAAACCTGATGATTGTTGACCTGCTGCGCAATGATATCGGACGCGTTGCCAAACCCGGCTCTGTCTCTGTGCCCAAGCTGTTTGAGATTGAAAGCTTCCCGTCAGTTCATCATTTGGTGAGCACTGTGACAGCGTCACTGGGTGCCGGTTACTCATCTACAGATCTGTTAAGAGCAGCCTTTCCCGGCGGCTCAATAACCGGCGCGCCTAAAGTCAGAGCCATGGAAATCATTGAAGAACTGGAGCCTCAGCGTCGTTCGGTATATTGTGGAAGCATTGGGTATATCAGCCGATGCGGAAAAATGGATACCAGTATCACCATAAGAACTCTGATCGCCTCTGAAAATACGCTATACGCCAGTGCCGGCGGAGCGATTGTCGCAGACAGTAAATGTGACGAAGAGTATCAGGAGACCTATCACAAACTCAGTAAGATTCTTCCGGTGCTGCGATGAACAGTGACGAGTTTATCCGCAACTTCTCCCTTAACCTGCCTGTGGAGTATCACAGCGAAAGTCTTGAAAGACTTTCCGGGCAAAGCACCGCGCATTTTCGAAAAGCGGCTGTGCTGATTGGCTGCGTTGAGCGAAATAGCGGCCTGAATATTATTCTTACCCGAAGAGCCCGCCACCTGAGACACCATCCGGGGCAGATCGCCTTTCCCGGAGGCAAGTATGAAGAATCCGACCATTCGCTGGAACAAACCGCGATTCGTGAAGCCTGGGAAGAGACCGGAATTCCCGCGCATCAGGTTGAAGTTCTCGGCAAATTGCCTGAGCTGGTGACCATTTCCCGCTTTAGCGTCACCCCGGTTATCGCCAGAGTCAGCGCAGATTATCAGCCTGTCATTGATAAAAATGAAGTGGACGATCTGTTTGAGGTCCCGGCCAGCCACCTGCTTAATATTGAGCAACTCTACAGCCAGCGTTTTAACATCCAGGGTATCAACCACAGGGTATTTGCCATTCCATATAAGCATCATTTTATCTGGGGCGTAACCGCCCAAATCATACAGGCTCTACAACAACAGATAAAATAGACACGCCGTACTTTAAATTATCGACGTAGAAGGTATATTAGAGGGGAGTTGGCCCGGCAGATAACCATAACGGTAAATAATGATAACAATCAGAAAAGCGAAACTAAAAGATTACTCGATTCTTATGGATATGAAAGTGTCCGAAGAGCAGCGCAACTTTGTCACCGGTTTTTCTGAACTGTACCAGAACCGCACGCCTGATCATGACTTTTTTGTTATCAATAACGGCTCTGAGCTGCTTGGCTTTTTTTTGATAGATAAAGCCTACTCCAAGGAGTACACCTTTACTCAGCAGCGTGAATTAGGGCTGAGAAACTTTATGATTGATGAGAAGCATCAGCGTAAAGGTTATGCCGTAGAGGCGCTGAAAAAACTGCTTAATTACCTGTACGGTGCCTATTCAGACTACCGCTCTATCTGCCTTACCGTGAATAAGAAAAATGAAGCTGCCTATAACTGCTACCTGAAAGCCGGGTTTAAAGACACAGGTGATATTTATCGCGGCGGTGACTTCGGGCCCCAGCATATTCTTAGAAAGAGACTGGATAGTTTTTCGTAGTTAAGTTTACACAATATCGAGTTGTGTACTGTCACTCTTATGCACAATATTAAAGTGACCAGAGAACGGTTCTCCCCCTTGAGTTAAAAAGCCTAACTGGTTGATAAAGCTAATAGAAGGGGGAGTTAGAGGGGGTTGGTTATACCATGCATGATTAGACCACCAAAACTTAAGCTCATGAGAAACAACCCCTCCCAGCCTCCCCTTCGATGTTACTTATTCGAAAATCCGGCCTTTCGAGGCTAAGGGGAGGAGCATTCTTTGGCTCCTTATACTTGTGTATAAGAGTCAGCTTCAGCTCCCTTCCGCCTGCTCTTTTGCATTCCACTCTTCCATAATCGCCATCAACTCGTCCTTCATTTCAATAAAGGCATCGACCAGTCTTGGCTCAAAGTGACTGCCTGCTGAGTTCTGAATTTCTTCAAATGCCTTCTCAACCGGCCAGGGCTCTTTGTATGGTCTTCTCATGGTTAGTGCATCAAACACATCTGCCAGGGCCACTATCCTTGCGGACTCAGGAATATCGTCACCTTCCAGGCCAAACGGATATCCGCTGCCATCCCATTTTTCATGATGATAACGGGCAATTTCGGCTGCCTGCTTAAACAGCGGGGCTTCGCTTCGGTTCAGGATTTTATAACCAATTTCACAGTGGGTTTTCATCACTTCCCACTCATCAATATTCAGCTTCCGTGGCGCTTTAAGAATCGAATCTACGATACCGATTTTACCTGTGTCGTGCATAGGGGCGGCAAGTTCCAGTATTTTTGCATCATCCACATGCCAGTTGACCTTTTTCGCCAGAGCGCCGGCGTAGGCCGCCATACGCCAGATATGAACACCGGTATCGTTGTCGTTATAGTGCCCGGCTTCACCCAGCATAAAAATCGCAGATTTATGCGACTCATCTAACTCTTTAGTTCGCTTAACCACTTCCCGCTCGATTGCGCGCCTTTGATTAGCAAGCGCAAGATGATTGGATACACGAGCCTTAACTATCGCTGCATTCACCGGCTTGGTAATATAATCAACCGCGCCCAGTTTTAGCCCCAGGGTTTCGTCTTCCACCTCTGTCATGGCGGTAACAAATATAATAGGAATCGCGGCTGTCTCTTCGTCCGCTTTTAATCTTTTACAGACTTCATGACCATCAATTTCCGGCATCATGACATCGAGCAGGATCAGATCGGGCTTTTTTAGTTTTGCGATTTTTAACGCAGTCTGTCCGTTTGTTGCAATTCGTACCTGATACTCATCGCTAAGAATCCCCTTTAGTACGTCAATATTTTCAGGGGTATCGTCAACAATAAGCAGGTTTTGTTTTTCTGTTAATTCATCCATTTCTTCAGGCGCCATGCGTTAGCTTTCTGACTTCAGTCAGAGCAAGTTCAAAATCATACTGACGTATTGACCGGGCAACACTCTCTAGTTGCATCCGGGCCTCGGTATCCATCTGATGTTCTAAAAGCGAATCAATCACCTCTTCTGCTTCACCATCAAAGTCTTCAAGCAGAGCTGCCAACCTTTCAAGCATGTTCCGGTATTCCTCATCACTTAACGCCTCCAGCTCCGCTTTCTGACCGTCCTGAGTCTGTGCAAGGTACTTCTTGATTTCCTTCTCTACCCGGAAAAACTCATCCTCCACCTCTGCCAGCATCAGATTATCTTCTGATTCGCTATCAACCGCTTTCTCTGTTCCGGCAGCAAGTTTGGCCAGGATCTCCGCACCTATGGTGGCTGCTGTACCTTTTAATGTGTGCAGCAGGCGGGACATTAACGCGCGGTCGGCATTTTCCTGGGCAAAGGCTATCTCAGTAATAAAGTTTTCTTCATTTTCCAGATAACGCAAAACAAGCTTTCTGTATTCCTCATCCGACAGTTCCATACTAAATTTGGTTCTTTCAACATTTAGCCGGCTCAGAGAGCGCTCATTTATCGGTTCACCGAGCCCGTTAGCACCCTTTTCTTCAACCGGCGTAGCAAACCATTTAATCAGCTTATTGCGCAGGTTTTCCACATTAATGGGTTTGGCAATATGGTCATTCATACCGCAATCCATCATGGCACTCACTTCATCATGCATGGCGTTTGCGGTCATCGCGATAATAGGCAGCTCCAGATAGCCGTCCATCTTACGGATACGTGCGGTGGCTTCGTAGCCATCCATCACCGGCATCTGAATGTCCATCAAAACACCGTCAAAGTCAGCCGTCTGCAACTTATCAACCGCCTGCTGACCGGTCTCAGCAACAATGGCTTCAATGCCAAACTTAGACAAGAGCTCTATCGCCACTTCCTGGTTGAAAACATTATCCTCAGCCAGCAGGAGTTTTTTCCCGGCAAGAAGTGAGACATCATGCTCTCTGCTGCTCTCTTTGCCCTGCTTAGAACCGAACATATCGGTACTTAGACCAAAAGCCTGCCTCAATGTTTTCAGCAAGGTACAAGGTGTTATAGGTTTTGAAAGGATCTGACTTACCGACATATCTCTTGCAGAGATAATCTGATCCAGTTCACTGGTGCCGTATGCCGACATCATAATCACAGGCGGAACCTTCAGAGAAGCATTTTCAGCCAATGAAGCAAGACAGTCAAAACCCGATGCGCCCGGCATTTTCCAGTCCAGTATGACAGCATCGTACTCCAGATGCGGCGTTTCGCTGTTTAGCTCCTCAATCAGCTCAGCGCCATCGGACATGGTGTCATACTTAACATTGAAGTTGTCCAGCATGCGGGTAAAGACATCCAGGCTGCTTTGGCTGTCGTCTACCACCAGCACATTTTTGCCTTTTAAGTCTTTGGCCGCTAAAAGCTCAGCGCAGCTTTGCTCCATACTTTTGGCTAACGGGAACTTAGCAGTGAAATAGAAGCGGCTACCCGTGCCCTCCTTGCTCGACGCCCAGATATTCCCGCCCATCATGGAAACCAGCCTCTTGCTGATTGACAAGCCAAGCCCGGTACCGCCAAATTTTCTGGTTGTGGAGCGGTCAGCCTGCTGAAACGGCTGGAACAGATTTGCCATCTGCTCGGTACTCATCCCAATTCCGGTATCTTTTACCTGAAAGGTAATCATGGCTTCGTCGTTTTGAGTCTTAGCCGTCGCACTGACGATCACTTCACCGGAATGGGTAAACTTAATCGCGTTATTACAAAGGTTAAGCAGGATCTGCTGAAGGCGCAGCGGGTCACCAACAAGCCAGTTTGGAATATTCTGGTCAATATCAAACAGCAGCTCCAGTCCCTTTTGCTCCGCTTTGATAGTCAGAACATCAGCAAGGTTTTCAAATGTATCCTGAATAAAGAACTCTTTATTTTCCAGCTCCAGTTTACCGGCTTCGACCTTGGAGATATCCAGAATATCATTGATGATCACCAGCAGAGATTCCGCCGACCTGTGGATCTTATCCACATAGTTTCTCTGCTTGGCAGACAAATCCGATTGCAGCGCAAGATAAGACATACCGATAATGGCATTCATCGGTGTTCGGATCTCATGACTCATGGTGGCAAGAAACTGGCTCTTAGAACTGTTAGCCATCTCGGCCTGTTCTTTAGCACTTTGCAGGTTGGCTTCCACTTCCTTCCTCAGCGAGATATCCTGGAACACCGCCACGTGACCATCCAACTCGCCATCTTTATAGATAGGCACCGCATTCACTGATACAGGAAAAGCTTCGTTGTTCTTTTTGAAAAAGCGCTCATCGTCAGACGCATAGTTATTGGCCTGCTTCATATTGAGCATGATTGGACAATGCTCGCTGTCGACTTCATTTCCATCGGCATTATGGTGATGAATCAGCTCGTGAATATCCTGGCCGATAACTTCCTGTTCAGAATAGCCAATTAACTCAAGAGCCTTAGGGTTGATAAAGCTGCATTTCCCCTCTCTATCAACCGCATACACACCTTCACCCATGGTATTTGTCAGGCTCTGAAGGAAGCGGTTATTTTCCTGTATGGTAAACTCCATTTCCTTGCGGCTGGTAATATCGGTCCGGATGGCAAAGTACTGACTCTTATTACCCTCGCTATCCAGAACAGGAACAATGGTGGCTGAAAACCAGCTAAAACCACCATTTTTGTTTCTGTTCTTAACCTCTCCATTCCAGATCTCGCCTCTGGCCACCGTTGACCACAGCCCCTGATAAAAATTCTCGGAATGAGCGTCACTTTTAAATATTCTGTGATTCTTACCTAACAACTCTTCCCGGCTATAACCGGAAATCTCACAGAACTTATCATTAGCATAAATGATATTTCCTTCGGTATCGGTGGCACTTACGATAGCGTGCTCATCCAGCGCGAATTTCTGCAGTTCGAGATCGCTCGCCAGCTCCTGCAAACGGCGCTTGGAGCGTTCAACCTGACGCAGGCTCAGATAACTGGTTAACACCACCAAAAGAACAACCACAACAGAAAGAACAGACTGCAAAAGCCGGTACCACTCTTTCTGCTGCTCAGCGCTCTCTTCTAACTGATTAACCACCAGCTGACTCTGATAAAACAAGCGGTTGGCATTTTCCATGGAGCGGACAAACAGCTGTGGCAGAGTGATCAGGTAAGTTTTTATCGTCTTAATAGACTTAGCGTATTCCTCCACATTCCCTTGATTTCTGAGCTGCTCCCGGTTTCGCAGCAACTCAAGCAACCTGTCCCCTTCCTGCTCAATCTGAGTCAGCTTTGGTCTCAAGTCGATAATCTCAAGAATGTATTCGCCCTTGCCTTCCGTGCGACGGTATAAAATAGCCCGCCTCATCTTATCCTGACTTTCGATATTCAGGTGGGTTTCTCGGGTAACCGTTCCCCCCTTTTCCAGCACCACCAGCAGCTCTTTGAGGTCGTCGACCCCTTTTTGCATCTGCTTTCTGATATATCGCTGGCCTTTGATATTGGAGGTGGTCGCCATCTGATAAAAGGAGGACTCTATCTGCTTCAAATCAAGAACGATAAGCTCACCGATGGTAAGGCGCGCCTGTTCATTAACGATATCATCGCTTAACTGATTATGTATGCTGGTGAAAAAAGTACTGATAGCGAACAGCGCGCCGAATCCAGCTAAGTAAATAACAGCCTGCAGATAGATCCAGAGTGAGCCCTGAGCCCCCTGTGGATTACCCTCTTCTTTTTGCTTCGGTTTAAAAATGAGTTTTTTTAACATCGTTTAGTGACTGTTATCGATAAAACCATAGTTTCTGAAAATTTCCTGTCCCTTTTCAGAAGCGGCCAGCTCCATAAAGTAGGCGCTAATCTCAGGATACTTCGAAAAAGTGAGCTGATTGAGCAGCAACTTTTTCGGTTTAGCAACGGAAGAATCAAGGTCCAGAATATCCATAAACTCCCGGTTTTCATCGAAAAACGCCGTCGCGCGCCAGTTCATAATAACGTCGGCATCGCCTTCTCTTAATGCTTTGTTCAGATTTCTTGAATCCGTAGTCACATAAACCGCGTTTTGCAGAACCTCTGAATAATTGCCCTGTTTATCCAGGATTTTTTTCGTCTCTCTGCCAATGCTGCCCGTATCAGCATTGCCTATAACAACGGACAAATCGTTGCGGGTAAGCTCATTCAGATCGGACTTAATTCCAAGCGGGTTTCCTTTTTTAACCAGCATAACGGCCTGGTTATAGCCCACATGAACAAAGTCACCTAAAAGCCCTTCATCTATATGTTTTTCCCGGTATGAAGCCGAGCCCGGAAGATAAAGGTCACCCTTTTTACTTGAAGCCAGGCTTTTGTAGAGATCTTCAGAGCCGCCCTGGCTGATTAAAATCTCGACATTTTTTTCTTTCTCAACAATTTTGGCAATTTCGGTAATCGGGTGAGCCATGGTGATTCCGCAATAAACCAGTAATTGAGGTTTCTGCTCCGGTATCGGGTCTGATTTCTCGCATGAAGCAAGAAAAGGAATGGTGAGTATAAGACCGAGCAGTTTCTTCATATTAGTTCCCTGATAAAGCTTACTTTTAATACAATTTCTTTTACATCATAGCATTTCGTTATTACAAATATACTTTTTGAGTAGTTTGATGATAAACAGTGTGAAAAAATTCACTTATTTTCTGGGTTTATTTTGCAATAGCACTTGAAGCTATCTGTTTGACAGGTAATATTGCGGGCTGGATTAAAAAATATTGTAAGACCCTTAACGGAGAATATATCTAAAATGACTTACGCGCCTGTAACTGACGTATTAAGCGGAAAGTTAGCGGTTGACAGTGAAATCACTGTTCGCGGCTGGATTCGTTCACGTCGTGATTCCAAAGCTGGAATCTCTTTCCTTGCCATCTATGACGGCTCTTGTTTCGACCCGATTCAGGCCGTGGTCCCAAATGACCTTAATAATTACGATGAAGACGTTCTTAAACTGACAACCGGCTGCTCTGTTGAAGTAACCGGTAAAATCGTAGAGTCTCCGGCTAAAGGTCAGGACTTCGAACTTGCTGCAACGGCAGTAAAAGTGGTTGGCTGGGTTGAAGATGCCGACACTTACCCAATGGCAAAAACACGCCATTCCATTGAATACCTTCGTGAGGTTGCTCACCTGCGCCCGCGCACTAACGTTATCGGTGCAGTTGCACGTGTACGTAACTGTCTTTCTCAGGCTATCCACCGCTTCTATCACGAGCAGGGTTATTACTGGGTTTCAGCTCCGCTGATCACAGCTTCTGATGCAGAAGGTGCCGGTGAAATGTTCCGCGTTTCTACGCTGGATATGGAAAACCTGCCTCGCACTGACAAAGGCGCGGTAGACTACAACGAAGATTTCTTCGGTAAAGAGACCTTCCTGACGGTATCTGGCCAGCTAAACGCTGAAACTTATGCCTGTGCACTAAGCAAGGTTTACACATTCGGCCCGACTTTCCGTGCAGAAAACTCAAACACCAGCCGTCACCTGGCGGAATTCTGGATGGTTGAGCCGGAAGTTGCGTTTGCGGATCTGAACGACGTTGCAGGTCTTGCAGAAGACATGCTTAAGTACGTATTTAAAGCCGTTCTTGATGAGCGCCGTGATGACCTTGAGTTCTTCGCTCAGCGTATCAACAAAGAAGCGATCACCCGTCTTGAGCAGTTTGTTGACTCTGACTTTGCTCAGGTTGACTATACTGATGCAATTCAGATCCTGCTTGATTCAGGCAAAGAGTTCGAATTCCCGGTTGAATGGGGCATCGACATGTCTTCTGAGCACGAGCGCTACCTTGCTGAAGAACACTTCAAAGCGCCGGTTATCGTGAAGAACTACCCGAAAGACATCAAAGCTTTCTACATGCGTATGAACGACGACGGCAAAACTGTTGCGGCTATGGACGTACTGGCACCTGGCATCGGTGAAATCATCGGTGGTTCTCAGCGTGAAGAGCGTCTGGACGTACTGGACAGCCGTATGCGCGAGATGGGCATCGACCCTGAGCACATGAACTGGTACCGCGACCTGCGCCGCTACGGCACAGTGCCACACTCTGGTTTCGGTCTGGGCTTTGAGCGTCTGGTATCTTACGTGACCGGTATGGCAAACGTGCGTGACGTAATTCCGTTCCCACGTACGCCAAGAAGTGCGAACTTCTAATCAGCTAAAACCACATTGTGTCACAGTTGAGTTAATTTATAACAGGTCACCAATTGGTGGCCTGTTTTTTATCTGCAAACTGACCTACCATTTACTTGTATTTACCTGCAATGACAAGTTAAAAAAATAGATTAATTTTTCAACTTATTTTTAACTTTACTTGGCTATTTTGCTCGATTCTGCTGCCTTTAAGTTGAAGATAACGGATGTTTAACTAAAAATTCAGCTCAAGTGCAAAAAAAATCAAGTTTTGCGTAGTTTTACTGTTGTCACTAACCTGTCATAAAGGTATAAAGAGAATACTTGACGATACAATTTACATGGATGAATACATTATGTTTGAAAAAGTCGCTGCGGCACCTGCCGACCCTATCATGGGCCTTACTGAAGCATTTAAAAACGATTCACGCGCAGAGAAAATCAATCTTGGCGCAGGTATTTACAAAGACGAACAAGGTAACACCCCTGTTCTGGCCACGGTAAAAAAAGCAGAAGCAGCACTGGTTGAAAACGAAACCACCAAATCTTACCTGTCCATCCAGGGTACAGCGGAGTATGGTCTGGCGGTTCAGCAGCTACTGTTCGGCAGTGACGCAGAAATCATTTCAAACAAGCGCGCTCAGACAGCACACGCTCCGGGCGGTACAGGTGCTCTGCGTGTTGCCGGTGAATTTATTAAGCGTCAGCTTGAAACCAACAGAATCTGGATCAGCAACCCGACCTGGGCAAACCATAATGCGATTTTCACCGCTGCCGGTCTTGAAACCATTCAGTACAAATACTACAACGCGGAAACGAAAGATAAAGATTTCGCAGGTATGCTTGCCGACCTTGAAAACGCTCAGGCGGGTGACGTAGTACTGGTACACGGCTGCTGTCATAACCCAACCGGTATCGACCCGACACCTGAAGAGTGGGAAACACTGGCAAAACTTTGTGCAGACAAAGGCCTGATCCCTCTGTTTGACTTCGCTTATCAGGGCTTTGCAACCGGCGTAGAAGATGATGCTCAGGGTCTTCGTACTTTCGCAAAATTCAACAAAGAGATGATGGTAGCAAGTTCATTCTCTAAAAACTTCGGTCTGTACAACGAGCGTGTTGGTGCATTTACACTGGTTGCTGAAAATCAGGAAGTTGCTGCGACGGCATTCTCTCAGGCTAAATCAATCATTCGTGCGATGTACTCTAACCCACCGGCACACGGTGCAGCGATTGTGACTTATGTACTGAACAGCCCTGAGCTTCGCGCTGAGTGGGAAAACGAAGTGGCAGAAATGCGTGACCGTATCAAGCAGATGCGTGAGCTTTTCGTTGCGACTCTGAAAGATGAAGGCGTAACCAGTGACTTTAGCTTTATCGAGCGTCAGAATGGTATGTTCTCTTTCTCTGGCCTGACGAAAGATCAGGTTGAGAAGCTAAAAACTGAACACGCAATCTACATCGTTGGTTCAGGCCGTATCAGCGTTGCCGGTATGACTAAAGCAAACATGGGACCACTTTGTAAAGGTATTGCTGCGGTTCTTTAATCGTAAGCTCCCAAACCACCCTCGCGCTCTCATTCCCACGCTCCCGCGTGGGAATGTATATGGACTCCCCCTGTAACACAAGTGGTTTAAGATAATAAGAGTTTATGCAAGTGCACGTATATTCGGTTTCATCATGGGGCGCTACCCCGAACCTTTATGGCTAAATCCACTAACAAGGCTTCTAATCGCAGTCCAGGCATTTATTGCCTCATTCCCACACAGAGTTTGCCTTGTGTGCTGTGCTAACACTTTATCTTAATTACTTGCTATTACGCTGGTTTGTCGTTTGCTCCAAATTCAGCTTTACCTTATTTCAGTTAAGCTAACTTAAGCTGGTAAGGCTGTTTTGATTTCAATATGGCACACGCCATCCTGACTATCTTATTCGCTAGAGCAATAACGACTTTATTCACATGGTTTCTCTCTAACAGAGAGCGTATCCACTGACTAAGTGGATCAGTTTTATCTTTGACATGACTAACTACAGCTCGGGCACCATGAACGACAAGAGCTCTGAGATAACGATCTCCTCGCTTAGTAATGCCAAGGTTGATATTTCTACCTCCACTTCCTGTATGAGCAGGCACTAATCCAATGCTTGCGCTTGCATCCCTACCACACTTATAAGCCGATGCATTTCCTAACCTGGCATACAAAGCACTGCCTGAAATCCATGAAATACCCGGTAACGAGGCTAAAAGCTTACAATCTTCATTTTGTTTTGCCTGATTGGTAAGAGCTTGAGTGGCATCATCAATTTGGGTATCAAGCGCGAGCAACTGTTCTTTAAGATTATTTAGAATAAACCGAGCAGCATGGGTTAATTCATTTTCAGCATTTTCCAACTCAAACGGTAGCTGTTTTCTGAGCGAATTGATTCCTATGGGAAATTTGATGCCATATTCCATCGCAAGCCCCCGGATACGGTTAGCAAGCTGTGTTCGTTGCTTAATATAACCTTCCCGCAGTCTTAGTAAGCAGGCAAGATCTTGCTGTTCAACAGTTTTAACCGGAACGAAATGAATATCTGTCCGCTGACTGGCTTCATAAATAGCCAAAGCATCATTGGGATCATTTTTATTTCCCGAGCGATACTTAGCGGCGATCTGAGCAGGCACGAGTAAGACTTGATGTCCTGCCTGCTGGAACTTTCGACCCCAATAATGAGCCGTTGCACAAGCTTCCATACAAATAACAGCTTTGGGGTGCTTAGCCACCATTGAAATTAACTTTGATTGAGATACTTTTTGATTAGATGAAAGCTTTCCGTGCTTATTAATTATCGCAACTTGAATAACAGTCTTAGCAAGGTCGATAGAAATAGTGATATTCTTGTTCATGGCATGGGCTCCTTTTTAGTTGACACTCTTACCTTAGCCGATATTTTCGACGAAGGTGAGGGAGTCCATGCCATTGCATACCAAACTCAAAGATACCGGAAATCGTCCAATGTTTCCGGTATTTGTTTCTTCCTATCAAACGAAAAAACAACCTATTTACAACCTTAGATCCTAACTCTTATACACAAGTTTAAGGAGCCAAAGAATGCTCCTCCCCTTAGTCTCGAAAGGCCGGATTTTCGAAGAAGTCACATCGAAGGGGAGGCTGGGAGGGGTTGTTTCTCATGGGTTTAAGTTTTGGTGGTTTAACTAATGGTGTACTATAGCTAAGTCTTTGGTTACAGGTGAATCCTAAATGGATGTAGAATTATTAGAAATTAAAAACTTTATCGCTCAGTACCCGCCATTTTCTGAAATGCCGGAAGAAGCGCTGGAACATATCACTAAACAAGTCGAAATCTCCTATTTCCGGGCAGATACGCCGATAATTCATTTCGGTGATCATATCCATGATTTGTATATGGTTCGCAGTGGCGTGGTTGAGATACTGCGACGTAGCGGTGAGCTTTATAACCGCCTGGATGAAGGCGACATCTTTGGTCAGATGGGGCTGATGACCAACAACAAAGTCCGCTTCCCGGCCAAAGCAACGGAAGATACCCTGCTCTACTGTATCCCTGAAGAGCTGTTTCATGAACTTTACGACAACTACGACAACTTTGCCGATTTCGTTGAAGTAGAAAATAACGTTCGCTTAAGGCAGGCCATATCCAATAATAACGAAGCCAACGATCTGACCACTTCTAAAGTCACAACCCTTATTACCAAAGAGCCAATCAGCATAACGACGACTGAGTCCATTCAGAATGCGGCCAGAAAAATGGCCGATGAAGGCGTATCCAGCCTGATAGTGATGGCCCCGGAACAGGAAGACGAAGAAGAAGATCAGAACCAGATTGCCGGTATTGTCACCGACCGTGATCTTTGTACCCGCGTTCTTGCAGAAGGGTTAGACCTGACCACGCCAGTTTCAGATGTGATGACCTATGAAGTTATCCCGCTGGATCATAACGCCTATGTCTACGAAGCCATGCTAACCATGCTCAGATACAATGTGAACCACCTTCCTATTATTAAGGGTGGCGTTCCCATTGGTGTTATCGAGACCGCCGATATCGTTCGTTACGAATCGCAGAACTCGCTGCTACTGGTTAACACCATATTCCAGCAGACCACAATTGAAGAACTTAAAGCGGTTTCTCAGCAGGTTCGGGACAGTTTTGTCCGTCTTGTTAACGAAGATGCCAACTCGCATATGGTCGGTACCGCTATGTCTGTTATCGGCCGAAGTTTTAAACAGCGGATTATTGAACTTGCTGAAGAAAAGCTTGGCGTGCCTCCGGTGCCTTACTGTTTTCTGGCGCTTGGATCCATGGCGCGCGATGAGCAGATTCTGGTTACCGATCAGGACAATGCGATTATCCTTGATGAAAGTTATAACGAAGAAAAGCACGGCGAGTACTTTTCTAAACTGGCGAAATTTGTCTGTGACGGCTTAGATGAGTGCGGGTACCGCTACTGCACCGGCGACATTATGGCCACCAACCCGATGTGGCGCATGACCCGAAGAGAATGGGAAGAGTGCTTCTCAGACTGGATTGACAACCCGAATCCGAAAGCCCTGTTGAATGCGTCTATCTTTTTCGATCTGGACGGCATTCACGGCCGCCTGAAATGGGCTGAGCAGCTTAACAGCTTTATCGTCCGCAGAGCCCGCAAGAACAACCGCTTCCTGGCATGTCTTGCCCGGAATGCGCTAAACCGCACTCCGCCACTGGGCTTTTTCAAAAGCTTTGTGATGGAAAAAGATGGTCAGCACAAAAACTCCATTAACCTGAAACGCCGGGGTACCGCTCCGCTGGCTGATCTTATCCGCGTTCACGCCCTGGCGGTGGGCTCACAGTCGCAAAACTCCTTTGAAAGGCTGGATGATATTGAAGAGGCCGGCATTCTTCCTAAGGGACGCGCGCAGGACCTGCGTGATGCGATGGAGTTTGTTTCTATGGTACGTATCCGCCATCAGGCGATTGATGTGGAAAGCGGGATTGACCCGGATAACAATATCGAACCGGACAACATCTCAGACTTTGAACGCAGAAACCTGAAAGATGCCTTCCAGATCCTGAGTAATGCACAGAACTTCCTTAAGTTCCGCTATCAGGCAAGTAACAGTTTTAAATAGCAGGCCGGCGATGTTTTTTAAAAAGAGCAACAATTGTAACTGGCCTGAGTATTACCATCAGGCGCCTTCGCGGGTGAAAGATCAGAGGCTTCTGAGCTTTTTTGAGCAGGGCATTTTTTCTCCGGAAACCCCGCTCTCCCAGATTCGCTTTGTAGCGCTGGACTTTGAAACCACAGGGCTGGATCCGGACAAAGACGACATTATCAGTATCGGCCTGGTGCCATTTACCCTAAACCGGATTTATCTTAACCAGGCTAAACACTGGATTGTCAGTCCAAGCCAGCCGCTTGAGGAAGAATCTGTGATTATCCACGGCATCACTCACAGCGATATTGTGGACGCGCCCGATCTGACCCGCATCCTTGAACAGGTACTTGAGTCACTCGCAGGACATGTCGTGGTGGCGCATTTTCGTAAGATTGAGCGCAACTTTCTGGATAAAGCGTTAAAAGAGAGAATCGGCGAAGGTATGCTGTTTCCGATTGTCGATACCATGGAAGTGGAAGCGGAAATTCAGAAAAAGCGGACTCAGGGAATTGTTAACCGTTTAAAAGGTACAAGGCCGCTTTCTGTCAGGTTAGCCAAAAGTCGTGCACGATACGGATTGCCGGTTTATTCAGCCCACCACGCGCTTACCGACGCGATTGCTACAGCGGAACTTTTGCAGGCGCAGATTTCGCATCATTATTCGGATATGGATCCGATTAGTAAGTTTTGGAAGTGAAGAGCGGGTTATGGGGAATAGGACAAAGTCCGTCCCCATAGCCCGAAAAACCTACTCCCTCGGCTCCGTCGTAAGCCCCATAAGTAGGCTAATACACATCAATATCATAACAATCGTAAACGGAAGCGCCGTAACGATTACCCCCGCCTGAAGTGCCTGTAGCGCTTCTGCGCCACCGACATACAGAAGTACGCCAGCGATTGCGCCTTCAATAACCGCCCAGAATACGCGTTGCGGTACCGGGTTATCGATTTTGCCGCCTGCGGTAATGTTATCAATAACCAGAGAGCCGGAGTCTGAAGAGGTCACAAAAAACACCATGATCAGAACAATGGATAACAGCGAAATCACGCTGCTAAGCGGAAGCGAATCGTAAAGATGGAAAAGAGCCAGGCTGACATCCCCTAACCCGTTTGCGCCAAGTTCACCGACCTTATTAAACACCTGATCAATGGCAATACCACCAAAAGTGGACATCCAGAGAATAGTGACCAGAGTCGGAACGATAATGACAGCCACCACAAACTCACGGACTGTACGGCCTTTAGAAACACGTGCGATAAACATACCGACAAATGGCGACCATGAAATCCACCAGGCCCAGTAGAATACTGTCCAGCCGTGCATCCAGAGCTCATCTTCACGGCCATATGGGTTACTCAGCGCGACAAAGTTCTCGATATAGCCAAGCGTTGTTTCCATCATATAGTGAGGCGCAGTATCTATGGTTACTGCGATCACGAAAAACAGCAGTGCCGCAGCAACGATAATATTGATATTACTGATTAGCTTCACGCCGCCTTCGATACCACGATATACAGAATAAGTTGCCAGCAGGGTAACAAATACGATGATCACCATCTGGGTCATCAGACCGCCATCGGTGCCAAATACATAGTTGATACCACTGGTTACCTGCTGAGCGCCCAGACCAAGCGAAGGCGCAAGGCCAAAGATGGTGGCGACAACCGCCATAATATCGATAACGTGGCCAAACCAACCCCAGGCTCTGTCACCAAGGATCGGATAGAAGATAGAACGAATAGAGAGTGGCAGACCTTTATTATAAGCAAAGAACGCAAGTGCCAGTGCTACCACCGCATACATTGCCCAGGCGTTAAAGCCCCAGTGATAAACCGTCGCGCCAAGCGCAACACGGATCGCTTCTTGGCTATTGGCTTCCACATTAAGCGGTGTTTCATACCAGCCGGTAAAATAAGCCAGCGGCTCAGCTACGCCCCAGAAAAGCAGCCCGATCCCCATACCGGCGGCAAACAGCATCGCCATCCAGGAAAGATTAGAGTGCTCAGGCCTGCAGTCCGTGCCACCGATACGAATTTTGCCATACGGAGAAAGCACCAGACCAATACAGAACAGCAGAAAGATGTTCCCCGACCACATAAACAGCTCATCAAACTGGTTGATGATACCCCATTTGATGCTATCCAGCGCCGATTTCGCCGTTCCCGGATCCATCACAACCAGTGCAATCAAGATCAGCACCATAATCCCGGCACTAAGCCCGAATACAGGGTTATGAACATCAAAACCCCACTTCTGTACGTTATCCTGACCAACCTGATAATCGGTACTGTCGATACTGTACTTATCAATTCCTTTTGTCATAGTTTCTGCCTAAATCTGTAGATACTAAGAATATGCTAGCACTTATGTAACTAAATTTCAGGGGAAGATGAGGAAATGGGGGAATAATGAAAGAAAAACACAAAACACCTCGTTCCCATGCTTATATGGACTCCCGGGTGTTGTCAAAAAGTTTATTAGAACAGAGGTCAGATGCTTGCTTATATACGGGCTCTAACTGAGGAGCTACCTCGGCCTCTTCGATGTATTCGCACCTTCATGACTTTATCTCCCGCACGGTAGTTTCTACCTGAGCATGGGCCAGTCTCTTGAAGGTTGGTCTTACCTGTTTGTTCTTACGTTCTTTTTGACTAACCTGGTATTAAGCCACAAGTGGTTGTGGCTTATATTCCTCATCACTTTTTATCATGGCAAGAGCCGTTCTCACCGTTTTATTTGCCAAAGCAATAGCTGCAACTTTTTTGCCTCGCCTTGTGGTCAGATCTTTAAGCCATTGCTCTTTTCCTGTCCGGGCTTCTCGTTTTTCCAGTTTACACACAACTGTTAAGGCTCCTCGAAAGAGTGCACTACGCAACATGTTGTGACCACACTTTTTAGCGATAGAACCTATTTTCTGTTTACCACCACTACTGTGTTGAACGGGTGTTAACCCCAGACAAGCTGAAGCTTCTCTACCCTTACTAAAATGCTCTGCCTGGCCTAACGCTACTTTTAATAAAACTGAGCATACTGGGCCAACCCCCTCCAGAGCTTGTAACCGCCTGCACACTTTATCTTGCGCTATTGACTGCTGTAGTTGTTGTGTAAAAGCTTCTACTTGCTCTATCAAATTTATAAACTGCTCATACATCTGACTCAGGCAAGCTCTAAACTGGCCGGTTAATCCGTTATCAGCGTCCTCAAGAACATAAGGAATGGCTTCTCTCAATGCTTTATCACCTTTAGTGATCGGAATGCCAAACTCCAGTAAATAGGAACGCAGTTGATTACTTATACTTACCTTCTGCCTAACCAGTAGATCTCGCATATGAACGATGGATTGCTGACACTGCTCTTCAACGGTTGGTATGCGACAGGATTTTATTTGAGATTGCGTAGCTGCGATAGCAATGGCAATAGCGTCATTGGCATCGGTTTTTTGGCCCTGCCTGAATGCAGCTGCCCGACGTGGGGCAATAGCCTTCACTTCATGCCCTTGCTCTTTAGCATATCGAGCCCAATAGTTGGTTGTACTGCATGACTCCATTGCTACCAGTGTTGCTTTTTCCCTGGCTAAAAATTCCAGCAGTTTCTTACGGCTCATTTCTCGATTAAAAATAATCTTGCCATCGAAATTCATCTTACAGACCTGAAAAACACTCTTTGCAAGGTCAATAGCAATAACGGTAGAATATTTCATGTATGGACTCCTTTTGTAAAAGTTTGGTCGCTTATTACGCTACTCCTGAGGGAGCCGGGAGTCCATACATCTCCAGCGTGGGAATGCATATCGGAGTTAATTTAATCACTTAAACTCTAACGCGAACCGTGTCCTGAATTAACTTAAAACACCTTTAAATCAAAAGGTTAAAGAGCATAAGATTAAGCGAAGTGGATGATTACGGTGAATCTGGTATGCAATGGCATGGACTCCCTCACCTTCGTCGAAAATATCGGCTAAGGTAAGAGTGTCAACTAAAAAGGAGCCCATGCCATGAACAAGAATATCACTATTTCTATCGACCTTGCTAAGACTGTTATTCAAGTTGCGATAATTAATAAGCACGGAAAGCTTTCATCTAATCAAAAAGTATCTCAATCAAAGTTAATTTCAATGGTGGCTAAGCACCCCAAAGCTGTTATTTGTATGGAAGCTTGTGCAACGGCTCATTATTGGGGTCGAAAGTTCCAGCAGGCAGGACATCAAGTCTTACTCGTGCCTGCTCAGATCGCCGCTAAGTATCGCTCGGGAAATAAAAATGATCCCAATGATGCTTTGGCTATTTATGAAGCCAGTCAGCGGACAGATATTCATTTCGTTCCGGTTAAAACTGTTGAACAGCAAGATCTTGCCTGCTTACTAAGACTGCGGGAAGGTTATATTAAGCAACGAACACAGCTTGCTAACCGTATCCGGGGGCTTGCGATGGAATATGGCATCAAATTTCCCATAGGAATCAATTCGCTCAGAAAACAGCTACCGTTTGAGTTGGAAAATGCTGAAAATGAATTAACCCATGCTGCTCGGTTTATTCTAAATAATCTTAAAGAACAGTTGCTCGCGCTTGATACCCAAATTGATGATGCCACTCAAGCTCTTACCAATCAGGCAAAACAAAATGAAGATTGTAAGCTTTTAGCCTCGTTACCGGGTATTTCATGGATTTCAGGCAGTGCTTTGTATGCCAGGTTAGGAAATGCATCGGCTTATAAGTGTGGTAGGGATGCAAGCGCAAGCATTGGATTAGTGCCTGCTCATACAGGAAGTGGAGGTAGAAATATCAACCTTGGCATTACTAAGCGAGGAGATCGTTATCTCAGAGCTCTTGTCGTTCATGGTGCCCGAGCTGTAGTTAGTCATGTCAAAGATAAAACTGATCCACTTAGTCAGTGGATACGCTCTCTGTTAGAGAGAAACCATGTGAATAAAGTCGTTATTGCTCTAGCGAATAAGATAGTCAGGATGGCGTGTGCCATATTGAAATCAAAACAGCCTTACCAGCTTAAGTTAGCTTAACTGAAATAAGGTAAAGCTGAATTTGGAGCAAACGACAAACCAGCGTAATAGCAAGTAATTAAGATAAAGTGTTAGCACAGCACACAAGGCAAACTCTGTGTGGGAATGAGGCAATAAATGCCTGGACTGCGATTAGAAGCCTTGTTAGTGGATTTAGCCATAAAGGTTCGGGGTAGCGCCCCATGATGAAACCGAATATACGTGCACTTGCATAAACTCTTATTATCTTAAACCACTTGTGTTACAGGGGGAGTCCATATACATTCCCACGCAGGAGATGTATGGACTCCCGGCTCCCTCAGGAGTAGCGTAATAAGCGACCAAACTTTTACAAAAGGAGTCCATACATGAAATATTCTACCGTTATTGCTATTGACCTTGCAAAGAGTGTTTTTCAGGTCTGTAAGATGAATTTCGATGGCAAGATTATTTTTAATCGAGAAATGAGCCGTAAGAAACTGCTGGAATTTTTAGCCAGGGAAAAAGCAACACTGGTAGCAATGGAGTCATGCAGTACAACCAACTATTGGGCTCGATATGCTAAAGAGCAAGGGCATGAAGTGAAGGCTATTGCCCCACGTCGGGCAGCTGCATTCAGGCAGGGCCAAAAAACCGATGCCAATGACGCTATTGCCATTGCTATCGCAGCTACGCAATCTCAAATAAAATCCTGTCGCATACCAACCGTTGAAGAGCAGTGTCAGCAATCCATCGTTCATATGCGAGATCTACTGGTTAGGCAGAAGGTAAGTATAAGTAATCAACTGCGTTCCTATTTACTGGAGTTTGGCATTCCGATCACTAAAGGTGATAAAGCATTGAGAGAAGCCATTCCTTATGTTCTTGAGGACGCTGATAACGGATTAACCGGCCAGTTTAGAGCTTGCCTGAGTCAGATGTATGAGCAGTTTATAAATTTGATAGAGCAAGTAGAAGCTTTTACACAACAACTACAGCAGTCAATAGCGCAAGATAAAGTGTGCAGGCGGTTACAAGCTCTGGAGGGGGTTGGCCCAGTATGCTCAGTTTTATTAAAAGTAGCGTTAGGCCAGGCAGAGCATTTTAGTAAGGGTAGAGAAGCTTCAGCTTGTCTGGGGTTAACACCCGTTCAACACAGTAGTGGTGGTAAACAGAAAATAGGTTCTATCGCTAAAAAGTGTGGTCACAACATGTTGCGTAGTGCACTCTTTCGAGGAGCCTTAACAGTTGTGTGTAAACTGGAAAAACGAGAAGCCCGGACAGGAAAAGAGCAATGGCTTAAAGATCTGACCACAAGGCGAGGCAAAAAAGTTGCAGCTATTGCTTTGGCAAATAAAACGGTGAGAACGGCTCTTGCCATGATAAAAAGTGATGAGGAATATAAGCCACAACCACTTGTGGCTTAATACCAGGTTAGTCAAAAAGAACGTAAGAACAAACAGGTAAGACCAACCTTCAAGAGACTGGCCCATGCTCAGGTAGAAACTACCGTGCGGGAGATAAAGTCATGAAGGTGCGAATACATCGAAGAGGCCGAGGTAGCTCCTCAGTTAGAGCCCGTATATAAGCAAGCATCTGACCTCTGTTCTAATAAACTTTTTGACAACACCCGGGAGTCCATATAAGCATGGGAACGAGAGGCTGTACACTAACGGTACTTTTTGGGAAAGCCTTCCAACAAACACTTTCCCAGGAACCAGGGCCCAATAACCCTGGTCCCCTCCCGCAACGGGAATTAGCAAGCCTTATAGATAACCTTATTACCCGCAAGCTGCTCTTTAACTACAAGGTTTTCTTCCAGAAGCTTCTTCAGCGCACCTGTCGCCCAGGATGCTGCTTTTGCGTCTTCCTGACCCGCTTCAAGGCCGATACCTTTAGGGTTGATACCTTCAGCATTCTTAGCAACGATATCCAGTACCTGCTGCTGCTTTGGAGTCAGAGATACTTCTGCTTTTTTCGCTACTGATTCAACTTTCTCTGCAACCACTTTTTCAGCTACCGCAGCAGTTTTCTTTTCTGCCTGTGGAGTAACCAGTTTAGTGCCAACAGTTAATTTCAGACGCTTTTGCAGTTTCATCTGCACTTTACGTTTATGAGCAAGTCTCATTTAATTTGATTCCTTCATTTGCCGCACTCATAGCAGCACTTAAAAATACAAAGCGCGTTTTATACCAAAATTTGGGAAGGATTTGTAGTTATTGAGGGAAATATAAACATAAAAAATCAATACAACGGCATCTCATCCGCTACAAACGGATTACTGGCTCTTTCCCGGCCAAAAGTCGAAGAAGGCCCGTGTCCCGGTACAAACTCAACATCGTTGCCCAGAGGCCAGAGTTTAGTTTTAATTGAATCAATCAGCGTATTAAAGTCGCCTTTCGGGAAATCGGTACGGCCGATACCGCCGTTAAACAGAACGTCACCGACAAACGCCAGTTTTGCTTCTTCGCTGTAGAAAACAACGTGACCCGGCGTGTGGCCCGGCGTGTGAATTACCTTCATTGACTGATTGCCGAAAGTCACTTCATCTCCCTCAACCAGCCACTGGTTTGGCTCAAATGCAGTAGTCAGAGGAAAACCAAACATCTGGCTCTGCCCTTCCAGGCCCTGCAGCCAGAAGTTGTCGTCTTTATGCGGGCCAACGATTTGTGCGCTTTCCATTTCTGCCAGACGTTCCGTACCGCCAACATGGTCAAGGTGACCATGAGTCAGCAAAAGGGTTTCGACTTCAACACCGAGCTCTTTAATGAGTGCAGAAAGCTGCTTTTCATCACCACCCGGATCGATAACCACACCTTTCATGGTCTCATCACACCAGACGATAGAACAGTTTTGCGCAAATGAAGTAACGGGAACGACTTTGTATTTTAAACTCATAACTTTGCTCGGGTTATTTTTGAAGAGAGAAGACTATGACATCAGAGACCAAACAAGTAAAGGGGCGCATTTAGCGCCCCTTCAATGAATCAGTATTAAATTACCAGAACCTTACACGACCGGTATCAATATGAACAAAGTTACTTTTCTCATAATAGCCCACACCGCCCGCTTTCTGCGCCAGTGCGACTTTTTGCACCTTCTTTAAGTCAACACCCGGGATACGGAAGTCGATGGCTTTACCGCGCATATGCATGCTCTTCTTTGCTACACCGCCTGATTTAGCTGCCAGCATTTCATTAGTCGCCGGAGAGCGGTAGCCTGAGATAATCTGAATTTCAGCAGTGGTGCCAAGCTGGTTTCTGATATTGTCTAACTGAACCAGAAGACGTTTATCGATAGGGAATACTTCGTTGCGACGGAAATCTCTGCAAAGGCGTGCAATATCGTCCAGCGCTTCTTCAACGAAATTTTCGCCATCGAAAAAGCAGGTTTTTAGTCTTTCACCGGTATGCAGGTTATTAAGACTGATTTCGCGAGGGATCATCTGGCTTTTATCCACTGATGATGCCAATACAATACTTGGGGCGATTGATGCTAAAGCTACACTTCCTGTTGTAAGCTTTAAGAAGTTACGTCTGCTCAGCATGAGTACACAACCTTTTAAGTTACAAATCTGTCAGGAATAAAAGGTATAGTATATTATTTAACCAGTCAACAATTAGTTGGTCATTTACAACCACTTTTTTACAACTTATTGATAGTTCGATAAAATAACTGAGAAATCTTCTTTATTATTTAGCTCACCTTTTCGCATATCATACTCGTATACATCTTTGCGATAATTTATATAGCCCGATTGATACCAGGCAGTCTGATAAATAATGGATACCGGGATAGACTTTTTCATAGGGATCGACACTTTTTCATTGCTCTCTTTCACCTCAATAAGGTCGGATTTGATTCCCTGAGTCTCCAGAAGAATGCTGGCAAACTTCTCTGCATGCTGAATCCTGATACAGCCGGAGCTGTAAGTTCTGGTGTCGGTATCAAACAGGTATTTTGAAGGAGTGTCGTGCAGATAGATCGCATGATTATTTGGCGTATTAAATTTGTAATACCCCAGCGCATTACGCGCCCCCGCATCCTGACGAACCTGATAGGGAAAGTAGGTATCCTCGGTATAGTTTTGCCACTCTATGGTGGTGGGGTCGACTTCCTCACCGTCATAACCATTTTTCAGAATCTTAAAATGGAAGTTCTCAAGGTATGTCAGGTCATGTTGTATCTTAGGGAGCAGATCTTCATAGAAAATTTTTTTCGGCACATTCCAGGTTGGATTCACCACCATAGAATAAAGCCGGATATTCATTATTGGTGTTTTGCGCTCCTGTTGTCCCACAATCACTTTGGCGCTGAACACAGGTTCGCCTTCATGCCAGTAAGAAAGATTAAACCCCGGTACATTCACCACAATAAGCGAGTCACGTTTCTTTGGTACCAGCCGGGCCCTTTCTGCATTGATTGCCAGCGATCTCAGCCTGTCCTCAAGCGGGAAATTAAGCCAGCCCAGCGTATTTTCGCCAATGATCCCGTCCACTTTTATCCCGTGCTGTTTCTGGAATGCCTTAACGACCCGCTCAAGTGGTTTGTCGAATAAACGGTTTTCTCTGTTCACCGCAGAAATATCCATCCCCGCAACTTCCAGCCGGTTTAAAAGCTCCGGCTTACTTTTCAGCGCATCCCCTTTTCGCTTTAACCCGCGCTGATGATAAACACCGGTGTCCCCCAACCCGATAAAATGGATCAGATCTTTCGCCGCACTCTGGTAATAATCAAAATTTGGTGGCGCAAAACTGTGTATGTACTGTTCTAACTTCTGCCCGTTAATCGCATTCACCAGAGCCTGAAAATCCTTGGTATCAAACCCGCTCAGAGGTTGGCTCACCGGCGCTGTGTAATACCAGCTGCCGCCCTCAGCAGCAGCGGATTTCACATAAGAGACGTAATTTATCAGCGTATCCGTCGCCAGAATATCGTAGGAAAACATGTCATGCTGAAGCCGGTACATGCGTAGCTTTTCATAACGCTTTGAAAAGTCCGGGCTGATATTGGAGTAATAGAGAAAAGAGAGCTGAGCTTCTAACTGCTGCGAAGCTTGCGGAGAAAACCAGATAAACTGAAAATCACGCTGCCGGTAGAGCGCACCAAGATGGTCACGGTTAACCAGGGTAGCGTCCAGCGGACTGTTTCTTACTACCCAGTTTTGCTGGTAAAAATCTTCAAAAGCATGTGCTGTAAGGGAAAACAGCAATGTTATTAACACTATATAAAATCTTCTCACTTTTTACCCCTCACACAACACGCACTGCCCAAAGCAAATTGAGGCTATCCGGATATATTAAATTATGGCAAATAATTTATGGGAGGAAGGAATAATTCGGGGAAGATTTATTAAATTTGAAATGATTCGTATAAAAAGTCATGCGATTCCTGAGCTCGGGATACGGTCATGCAGACTCAAAGCTTGTCATTCCCGCGAAGGCCTGACTCTTCTACACAAATATTAAAGTGACCAAAGAACGGTTCTCCCCCTTGAGTGAAGAAGCCTAACTGGTTGATAAAGCTAATAGAAGGGGGAGTTAGAGGGGGTTGGTTATACAAAAGTTAACTAAATCGTAGAACCTTAAACCGCTAAGCAACAACCCCTCCCTGCCTCCCCTTCGATGCTACTTCTTCGAAAATCCGTCCTTTCGAGGCTAAGGGGAGGAGCATTCTTTGGCTCCTTAAACTTGTGTATAAGAGTCAAGCGAAGGCGGGAATCTTATCAAAGCGCGTTGTAGAGTGTGTGGCTATTTCTTACTTTACAGCGCGTTGACAGTAGATCCCGGATAAAAGCTCCGCAATTTCCGGGATGACCGGGAAAGCTCAGCGTTCACGTATATTCGTCATTCCCTGCAGAACAGGGAAACGAGAAATTCGGGATTAATCAATATCTAACTGATGCTTACCGTGTGACACTTTCGCCTTCAGGTAATTCTCATTGCCGTCTTTTACGTGCGCTATGGTATGAATCACTTCTTCGATTTCAATACCAAGCTCTTTCAGATCATTGATTTTTTTCGGATTGTTCGTCACCAGGCGAATCTTAGTAATACCAAGTGCCTTCAGCATCATGGATGCATCGGTAAAGTCACGCAGATCATCACCAAAACCCAGGTGGTTGTTTGCTTCGTATGTGTTCATACCCTGGCTTTGCAGCGTATAGGCGTCAATTTTGTTATACAGCCCGATACCGCGTCCTTCCTGGCGCAAATAAAGAATAATCCCGCCTTCCTGGCCCATCTTATTGATGGTCTCATCAAGCTGCTCTCCGCAGTCACAGCGGGAAGAATGGAATACATCCCCGGTCAGGCACTCTGAATGCATACGAACTAAAGGGGTTTTCTCTGATTGGTCGGCAGATTTAAAAATCAGAGCCACGTGCTCTTTATCGCTTTTTAAACCGCTGAATGACAGGATTTCAGCGTCGATGTCGCTTTTCAATCCTACTTTTAATGCTACTCTGGCGCGGACTTCAGCCATATTTATTGCTCACTATTTCCGAATGCTTTAATGATTGGGACTTTGTATGGAAAATTCAAGGTCGGAATCAGAATTGATGGCTGTTATGTTATAACAAAACCATCAATTATCAACCTACAGAAAGTAAGGAAATCAAGCAGTTCAGTTTTTGCGGGAAACGCTCTTAACCGCAACGACCACACCGATAACCAACAGCAGCAAAGGAAGGAACCACAATACATAGGTTCTGGATGAAACCACCGGGTCATAAAGCACAAACTCGCCAAAACGTTGCGTCATATACTCCACAATTTCCTCTTCAGAATCACCGGCTTTGACCATCTCAAAAACCCGAAGGCGTAAATCCTTCGCCACCGGAGAGTTAGACTCTATCAGGTTCTGATTCTGGCACTGCGGACATCTTAGCTGACGGGCCAGCTCTGTCGCCTGCATCCGCTGCTCTTCACTGTCAAACTCAAACAGATCCGCTTTAATCGCAATCTCTTTATTACTGTCATAGAAAATCTGAGAATCAACGGACTGCTCAGCAGAAGCAGTAAAGGTAAGCGTCAGGATAAAAATCTGAACAAAAAACAGAATGGCTTTGCGCATTATCTTGCCTCTTTCATCATAGGGACAAACTGCTCATCCCAGACTTTCCTATCCAGAACACCGCTAAAACGGGTGAGTATCTTTCCATCAGGACTGATGAGAAAAGTTTCAGGCGCACCGATAACGCCGAGATCCAGCGCCAGCGAACCCTGATGGTCATAAAGGGTAAACTGATACGGGCTGCTTAGTTCATCAAGCACCTTTAATGCATCTTTACGTTGATCACGGTAATTAACCCCGTAGATAAGCACGCCCTGATTTTTCAGCTCAATCAGAAAACCATGCTCTTCCCTGCACGCTGCGCACCATGAAGCCCAGACATTAAGCAGCGAATATTTTCCCGGCAGTACGTCTTTTGTTTGCCTTTCAACCGACGGTTCCGCTAAATCCTGAAGCGTAAATTCAGGCACAGGCTGATTAAGCATGGCCTGGTTGGACGCTGTTACATCGCCCTCCAGTGCATAAATAAACGCCCCGAATACCACGGCGATAACCAGCGCGAAAATACCCAGTTTCATTTTTGAATTGCTTTTACTGTCCGACATTTACAACCTTCAGATCTTTTCTGGTGAAAAGCCCAAGTCCACCACCAATAACCATGAGTATGCCACCGAACCAGAGCCACATCACGTACGCTTTATACTGAATACGCACAGCAAAACTCCCATCCTTCAGCTTTTCGCCCAGAGTAATATACAAGTCACCATGCCAGTAATTTTTTATGCCCGGCTCAGTCATATTCATCACCCGTACCGCGTAATGGCGTCGCTCGGGAATCACATACAAACCGCCGTTTACCTTCATATGCGCCCTTTCTGCCGTATAGTTTGGTCCGACAAACAGCTCCAGCTGTTCAAAGTCCAGATCAAAGCGGCTGAAGACAACCTCACTCCCCTCGGCCATTTTGGCGCTGGTTTCCACAGAGTGATAAGCGTTCATGGAAGAGCCGACTGCAGCAATAGCTACGCCAAGGTGAGCAAGCAACATAGGCAGTACTTTCAGACGTATGGCATTATCCGGAAGTCTGAGTAAACGCAGAATCAGCGTCAGCACAACAAAAGATGAAAGTGACCACGTCACAAGCGGCATCATCTCAGTTTGTGCATATTGAGCACGGTATAAGACAAACCCTAAAATCAGTGAAGCAGCAATCAAAATGCCCAGCAGTTTTGATTTAGCTGCCGGCGCTTTTTCCTCCCCCCAGTTTAACCAGGGAGCAACCGCCATCAGCAGCAGGGCAACAAAGGTAAGCGGTGCAAACAAGGCGTTGAAATATGGCGCACCTACCGAGATTTTACCCAGCCCGAAAAGCTGGAAAAGCATCGGATAAAAGGTGCCCAGAACAACCGTAAGCATGGCAACAGAGAAAACAATATTGCCCAGCATAAACAGAAAATCTTTGCTCATTACCGATTGCACCGGCTCTGAGCTCACTTTATCAGAGCGCGCCAGCAGCGAGCCAAACCCGGCAACAACCAGAACAAACAGAATAAGAAGCAGGATAATGCCACGGGTCGGATCCACGGCGAAGGCGTGAACCGAGGTCAGTATTCCCGATCTCACCACAAAGGTGCCCAGTATGCTCAGGGTAAAGGTCATAAAGGAAAGAAACAGAGACCAGCGAACCAGCGACCTTCTGTGAATGCCGGCAATCAGGCTATGCAGCAGCGCCGTACCGGTAAGCCATGGCAACAAAGAGGCATTTTCAACCGGATCCCAGAACCACCAGCCACCCCAGCCCAGTTCGTTATAGGCCCACCAGGCACCCAGTACAATTCCTGCGGTTAGAAAGCTCCAGGCAAAAAGGGCGTATTTTCTTGCATATAGCAGCCACTGCTCTTCGTTCTGCTTATTCCACAAAGCTGCCATCGCCAGAGCAAAGCTGGAGGCAAAACCGATATAGCCAACGTATAAAAGTGGCGGATGGAAAATCAGTCCCACATCCTGAAGCATAGGGTTAAGGTCCCTTCCCTCTTCAGGGATAATGGCGTTCACTTCAAAAGGGTTGGATGCAAAAAGGGTAAAGAAGGCAAATGCTGAGACTAAAAACAGCGATGAGCAAAGCGCATAATTTAAAAAGCGAGCCGAAATTTTCCGGTTGATAAAGGCAATTGCCGATGACCAGCAAGCCAGCATCACCACCCAAAACAGCAAAGAGCCTTCATGTCCGCCCCAGACAGCGGCGCCTTTAAAGAAAACCGGAAGCTGAGAATTCGAATGGGATGAAACATAAGCAAGCGAAAAGTCGTCGTAAACAAAACAGCCTGCCAGTGCAAAAACCGATATCAGAGAAAAAGCCACACTGAAATGAGCCGCCGTCAATTGAACAGATACCGGCTCACTTTTACTGAGCGTTATATCATACAGAGATTTTACAACGGCAAGCAGAGAGGAGACTGCAACGAGAAGAAGAGAAAAGTGTCCGATTTCAGCTAACATAATACCCTTGAAGAAACATCATATTATCGTCATAACGGGAATGACGACGGAGTTGGAATATCCCCAACGTCATCCCGGAAAATGCGAAGCTTTTATCCGGGATCTACTGTCAACGCGTTGTAGAGTAAAGGCAAACCTTAAACCATACAACGCGCTTCAGCCAGATTCCCGTTTTCACGGGAATGACGACAGGATTTAAATGTCCCACTACGCCTTCACAACGATAACGACGGAGTTGGAACACCAACTCCCTAAACTACGGTCAACTGACCAGCATACAGAATAAACGTACGCAACATCAAAACACCAATCAAGCTTAATGTGGTCACCAGTGCCACAAACCCGACTTTGTGTCTCACTTCAGAAGGCGCAAAGGTGTTCAGAGCAAGCGGTATCAGCATGCCAAAGGCGATGACTCCCCACCAGAACCACGAAGCCCAGAAGCCACTTCCGATTGCTGCGTAAACCGCTTCCTGTGCTCTGCCGCCACCGAAAATCATACCGGTGAAGAAAGCCACAAGAACAAACAGCTCAAACAGTACAACCGGACGCTCAAAACTGTGCACCCACTTAATAGTCGCACTACCCGTTGACTCTTTAAACACCACCGTACCAAACAGCATGCTCGCCGCCGCACCAGATGAAAGACTGGAGAACAGGAACAGAATTGGCAGAATTGGGTTATTCAGCATAGGGAAACTCTTCAGCGCAGACAGCAGGAAACCTGTGTAAGCAGCAAGAGCGAACGCCTGAATCGCCAGAAGCCATTCAATGCTGTTTTCGAACTTCTCTAGCTTCGCAATGATGTTATCAACAAAGTTCAGTTTGCCTCTGAATAGCGTATTTAAAAAATCCATAATGGTTTTTCTGAAAATAATCGCAATCCAGGCAAACAGGAAGATCATATAAGTCTGGAACAGAATCACACCCATAGACATTACCGAAGTAACGTTAAAGTTGATCATGATTTTCCAGAACATCAGCGGCTTAGTCAGGTGGAACACCAGAATAGTCAAACCGGCAATAATACCGAACGGTGCCGCCCAGGCCATGGTTTTCAAAACACCATCGCGGGCAGGGTCGCCTTCAATGACCTTGCGCTTAAGGTAAAGCGAGATCATTACACAACCGGCAGACATACCGGCCAAAAACAGATAAACCGCAATAATCCAGTCCCAGACAAGAGGAACAGCAAATGCTTCAGCCATGATTAAATCTCCCCTTTCTGATGTGGAACTTTGTAAAGCTTAGGATTAGTACCTAAGTGCGCTTTCTCGCGGAATACCACTTTGTCTTTCAGTACTGCATTAATTTCTGAGTTTGGATCGTTAAGATCACCAAAAGTCAGAGCCTTGGTCGGACAAGCTTCAACACAGCCAGGAAGTTTACCTGCTGCCAGATTAGTATCACGACAGAAGTTACATTTCGATGCAGAACCCTCGATAGGATGGAAGAAACGCACCTGATAAGGACAAGCCACAATACAGTAGCCACAGCCGACACACTTATCTTTGTCTACATCAACAATGCCGGTTTTCTCATCTTTATACGCCGCACCGGTAGGACAAACCATCACACAAGGCGCGTTGTCACAGTGCTGACAGGAAACACGGGTAAAGCGGTAATCCACATTCGGGTACTCACCCTGAGGTTCACTGCGTTCAATTTTCAGGCGGGTAACACCTTCAGGAACCGAGTTAACTTCCCGGCAGGCATCCACACACGCAGTACAGCCAATACATTTAGTTTCATCATGCACCATGCCGTAGCGCTTATCGCCATCTTCCATGGTGTTTGCCAGCACTTTATTGCCGCACACCATGCTTGTACCGGCCACACCAGTAGTCACAATGACTGCACCGGCACCAGTAAGGAAATTTCGTCTTGAACAACTCATCTTACTCTGCCTCCTGCTTTTGCATTAGCTGGTTGAAGTCAGAGTGACAGTCAACACACATCTTAACCTTAGTTTTGTGGTCATCGAAAAGAAGGACATTCACGCCCGGATCTTTAGGCTTTCTTTTCTTAACCAGCTTAACTGGTTTATTTTTAGATGAAAGGTGGACATCGTGACAGTTAGAACAGGTAAGATTCAAAGCGTGTACATCATGAGTCCAGTTCGCTTCCTGAAGTTGCTTCGGCTCGTGACAATCCACACACATCTGATTGGCCTTAAGCACTTCATCCTGAGTCAGCAGTTTTTTCTTAGTTCCCTGTTTAGACTGAGCAGAGGAATACTTAACCACTTTGTCAGACTTTCTTCTGTGCTTAGAACCGATTTTATTGTGGCAATCAACACAGCTGATGGATTTGCCAAGAATATTTGCAGCATCTTGCCCGTGGGTGACATGCTGTGACTTAGAAGCCTGTTTATGACACTGAAGACATCTCTTGTCACTTTTGGCAAGTTTTAGCTTCACCGTTTTTGTGGCTGTTTCAGACTGTTCGGCAGTACTACCTGTCGCAGCCACAGCCTGATTCACTGAAAAACCATAGAGACATAATATAAGAAGACTCTTGAGTATTACGGCTATGGTCAAATTACTATTGGCCATATTATTCCTTTATATCTTTGTATGTTGACAACTCACAATGTAAAAAAAGTATAAAACAGCCAATATTACAAGCCTGTTTTCTTAAATACTCTTCCACTGAAAGTAAAATATTTACTCAACTCCTGTAATCGAAATAATAATTGCAGGACGCAACTAAAATTTGGAGCTTTTACAAGCCCCAAATAATAATAATTCCCATTTCTAAATAGCCACAACGCTAGTGGCGTTATTATATAAGTATCTTTTTATTTCACACAACAAAACAGCATGCGTTTTAGTGAGCCAGATCAAGTATTCCACCTTATTAACTGATTGAAAGTTAGGCGGTTTTAATTGGATAAACTCATCAATAATATTAAATGAAAATGAATACCTAATTAGGGTTATTTGACAGCTAATAAGTTACTGATCACCTTTTATTATTTTTCAGCAAAACACCCCCAATACCCCTTTAGGGTTAAATAAATTATTTCGTGTTCCAGATCACCTGTATAAATTGATCTAAAACAAGTTTGAAAAATCTCCCAAATACAAAAGTAAAATCCTTAGCTAATATTACGTCTGTAATACTCAATATCCTTATTTTTAAACTAGTCCACAACGCTGGTAAAAGTAACGGAGTTTTTTGGGAATAAACAATACAAACATGGAGATAACACCATGAAAAAGCACTGGATGACGAAATCCCTATCGATTTTGGCTGCTGGCATGCTATTTGGTGCAGCAAATGTAGCTGCAGCAGATAAAATAGGTGATCCTCGAAACGAACAGTTCGAAGCATCACATGCAGATCAATACGAGTCCTGGAAGGCAACTTCTGAAAGCTCAGAAATTGAAGATGCACTGGCGCATGATCCAAATATGGTAATTATGTGGGCTGGCTATGGTTTTGCAAAAGACTATAACAAAGCTCGCGGTCACTTCTACGCAGTGAATGATGTTCAAAACACACTACGTACCGGCGGTCCTGTTGATGAGAAAACTGGTCCAATGCCAATGGCTTGTTGGAGCTGTAAGAGCCCTGACGTAGCTCGCGTAATCGATGAAAAAGGTGAAGACGGCTACTTCCAAGGTAAGTGGGCTCGTCTGGGTCATGAAATCAATAACGCTATCGGTTGTTCTGACTGTCACAACACTAAGAGCGATGACTTCAAGAGCGGCGAATCTGCTGAGCTTATGCTAACTCGCCCTTATGCAGAGCGCGCATTTGCAACTATCAACATGCCATTTGATGAAATGGACGATGCTGATAAGTCAGTAGCTGTTTGTGCTCAGTGTCACGTAGAATACTACTTCACTGGTCCTAACAAGTCTGTGAAATTCCCTTGGGACAACGGTACTAACGTTGACCAGATGGAAAAATACTACGACGATCTTAACTTCAAAGACTGGACACACAAAGTTTCTAAAGCGCCTATGCTGAAAGCACAGCACCCTGGCTTTGAAGGTTGGAAACTTGGTATCCACGGTAAGAACGGCGTTGTTTGTGCAGACTGTCACATGCCTAAAGTTGAAAAAGCTGACGGTACAGTTTACACAGACCACAAAGTGGGTAACCCACTTGACTCGTTCGACGTAACTTGTGCTCAGTGTCACACTCAAGAGAAAGAGTTCCTGCAAGGTGTTGTTTCAACTCGTAAAGCTCAGGTTACTAACATGAAGCTTACTGCTGAGAAACACATCGTAGCAGCTCACTTCGAAGCTGGTGAAGCCTGGAAAGCTGGCGCAACTGAAGCAGAAATGAAAGACATCCTGATGGATATCCGTCATGCTCAGTGGCGTTGGGACTACGCAATTGCATCTCACGGCGTTCATATGCACGCTCCTGAAGTTGCTCTTGAAATCCTGGGTACTGCTGTAGATGCAGCAACAGACGCTCGTACTAAACTTGCTCGTCTTCTGGCTAAGAAAGGCATCACTGATCCAATCCAAATCCCTGACATCTCTACTAAAGAGAAAGCACAAGCTGCTCTGGGTATGGACATGGATAAGATGAATGCTGATAAGAAGAAATTCTTAGAAACTCTTGTTCCTGAGTGGAAGAAGAAAGCAGAAGCTCGCGAAGCGAATTACAACTACTAACGCTTCTAAATAACTCCGTTAATCCCCAAAGCCAGCAGATTTCTGCTGGCTTTTTCCTTTCCGCTATTCAGTAAACAAATACCTGCCACTTAAATCATTTGCATATTTAACTCTTTTATTAGATTTTACATTTTTATGACAGTCAAAATGATCTAGATCACAGTTCTCAATTTTCTTCGAAATACCATTAGCCGTATTGTTACAACAAGAAGAAATAATAATGATAAAACTTGAACGGTCTAAGTTGGATCTTTGGAATGACGCTAATGTCCGGGAAACAGTAGCGCATCCGGAGATTAATCAGATACTAAAAGCGCGGTTTCTAACCTTTATCGATTTCTTATCCGTCTCATTACTCGTGATATTGACCGTCTACCTTGACTGCATCGTTTACGCAGACTCCTTGAGCGAATCATCGTTAACCGAACTGAGTCAGCAAATTCTGGCGGGAGTCGCAGCTTACAGCTTTCTCGGCGCTGCCTTTAAGCAATACCCTTTTAACAGAGCAAAATTTTTGTTTGGTTGCTTTTATGCTGTCATTTTTGTCCGGGAAATGGATCACTGGCTGGACTTTGTCGTACATGGATTCTGGGCGTTCCCTGCCCTGCTTATTGCAGGCATAGGGCTCTATGTGTTTTTCAGCAAAATGAGTGTAAGTCACAGCCAGCTACTTAGCCTTCTTACTAACAAACACTTTGGGTTGCTGATCCTCGGTACCACGCTTTTGGTCGTATTCAGCCGGTTGGTCGGGATGGGAGATTTCTGGAAAGCGGTAATGGACGACAACTACGTCCGGATTGTAAAACAGATAGCAGAAGAAGGCACAGAGTTGCTGGCCTACTACCTGATAGCACTTGCATCGGTGAAGATCTGCAAGCCTACAACATCGCCTTCGCTCTATTAATTGAGTTGATCACTGTAACCCGGTCCAGACCCTGGCGTTCTGAATCCAGAATCTTCTGCCAGGTGTCTATCGCCTCCTGATAACGGAAACTGATAAAGTGGTCGTTACCAATCAGCATCAGCGCAGGGTAATTAAACTCATCCTTCTCTAAGGCTTCCGTTAAAAGCGCCTGAATATTTTTATTTATTCTTTGTGAGTTGGCGTAATAATCTGCGGTAGCTTTTGCCGCTAATACAGATGCCGCTGGCGTATCTTCAAGGCGAAGTACATAACTAAAGCAAAGGGAAGCATCCTCAAACCGGTCTGAAGCCAGATAGCCGTGACCCAGTTCGTACCAAAGCTTAGAGTTGTTTCTGTCTTCTCTTAACTGATTCTCAATCTGCTCAATTAGCTCGTCGACCGTTTTAGGTTCTGCTTCAATTTTTTGCTCAGCTTTTTGTTGTGCCACTTCCAGCTTCTCCGACTGGTCAAACTCTGAAAACCAAAGCACCAAAGTGACAGCACCAACCGACAAAGCAAACACCAGTGACGTTCTGGCAGCCGCTTTTCTGCCGAAATATTGATGACTAACAAAAATAAAAATAACCGCAAGGATACAAAGAGTTATAACTGGCATACGACAGACATTATCAGAAATTAGTGATAGGAATAATAACATTACTGCCAGCAAAAAGTTAGATAAGACTCGTAATTACAAGCTGTAGAGATCACATACATTTCCGTTAAAGAATATCCTCTAACGAATCATCTTAATGGGAGACCTGGATGGAAAATAAACCATACCGGCAAACTACGAGCCCGTGCTACAATGTAATACATAGTAATACACGGAACGATTTTATGAAAACCGAAATGCTAAGTACCCGAATTGATCATGACACCAAAATGGCCTTTACTCAGATCTGTGATGATGTGGGATTAAGTCCTTCACAAGCACTCAAACTATTCGCTAAGGCAGTAATTAATCACGGCGGCATTCCGTTTGAGATAAAAGCACCTCAACCTAACACCACAACTGTGCAAGCCATGGAAGAACTCGCTCAGGGTAAGGGTCATAAAGCGGAATCGGTTGATGCTCTGATATCTGAACTCACGGATAGTAAAGTTAGCCATGTACGCTCTTGAGTATTCCACTCAGTTTAAGAAAGACTTCAAGAAGGTAACTAAAAAGCCTATTTCTGACATCATGGAAGTTGGATATGTAGTATCAAAACTGCAGAGAGGTGAAACACTTGAAGAGAAGTTTGTAGATCATCCATTAACAAGTAATTGGGCTGGTTTCAGGGATTGTCACGTAAAACCTGACTTAGTATTAATCTATAGAATAGAACACAGCACACTACAACTAGCCCGGATAGGCACACATAGTGAATTATTTGGGTAATTAGCAGACAAAAAAAATGGGCTAAAACCAGCCCATTTTTCATTTCAGTAGAAAAGATTACTCTTCGCTGTTATCCGCGTCCGCTTCAGGAGCAACTGCTTCTGGTGCTTCTGCACCTTCGGCTTCCTCTTCCGGAAGTTCTGCTTCTTCAACTTCGTCGATACGCTGCAGGCCAACTACGCTTTCATCTTCAGCGGTACGGATTAGCGTAACACCCTGGGTATTACGGCCAACCTGGCTTACTTCAGCAACGCGGGTACGAACCAGTGTGCCAGCGTCGGTGATCATCATAAACTCATCACCGTCTTCCACCTGAATGGCACCAACGACAGGACCGTTTCGCTCAGAAACCTTAATAGATACAACACCCTGTGTTGCACGGCCTTTAGTCGGGTACTCTTCAAGCTCAGTACGCTTACCGTAACCATTCTGAGTGACTGTCAGTACATCGCCTTCGTTAGCAGGAACGATAAGTGAAACCACCTGATCGTCATCTGCCAGCTTCATACCACGAACACCGGAAGCGGTACGGCCCATTGCACGAACCAGTTCTTCCTTAAAGCGAACCACTTTACCCTGCTTCGAGAACAGCATAATGTCGCTATCGCCATCAGTGATATCAACGCCGATCAAAGAATCATCTTCACGCAGGTTAACAGCGATCAGACCGTTAGAACGCACGTTTGCAAACTGATCCAGTGATGTCTTCTTAACAGTGCCGTCACCGGTCGCCATAAAGATAAACTTATCTTCAGAGTATTCAGATACCGGCAGAATCGCAGTAATACGCTCGTTCTCTTCCAGAGGAAGGATGTTAACGATAGGTTTACCACGCGCAGTACGGGTAGCCTGAGGCAGTTGATACACCTTCAGACGGTACGCCTTACCACGGGTAGAGAAACAAAGAATATTGTCGTGAGTATTGGCCACCAGCAGACGTTCGATGTAGTCTTCATCCTTCATCTTAGTCGCGCTCTTACCTTTACCACCACGACGCTGCGCTTCGTAATCACTTAGCAGCTGGTACTTAACGTAACCTTCGTGTGACAGCGTAACCACAACATCTTCCTGAGCAATCAGCTCTTCCATGTCGATATCGTGCGAAGCTGCTGTGATTTCAGTACGACGCTCATCACCAAAGCCTTCACGAACCGCTTCAAGCTCTTCGCGAATCACTTCCATCAGACGCTCAGTGCTGGCAAGGATATGCATCAGCTCAGCGATTTCTTCCAGAAGTGCTTTGTATTCGTCCAGAATCTTCTCATGCTCAAGGCCGGTTAGTTTCTGCAGACGAAGATCAAGGATTGCCTGAGCCTGTTGCTCTGTCAGGTAGTACTGACCATCGCGAATACCGTATTGCGCTTCAAGCCAGTCCGGACGAGCCGCATCTGTACCTGCACGCTCCAGCATTGCTGCTACGTTGCCAAGATCCCAGCCGCGTGAAGTAAGACCTGCTTTTGCTTCCGCTGGCGTCGGCGCACGACGGATAAGCTCAATGATTTCATCGATATTTGCCAGTGCAAGTGCTAAACCTTCAAGGATATGAGCACGGTCACGGGCTTTACGAAGTTCAAAGATAGTACGACGAGTCACAACCTCACGGCGGTGATCAACGAAGCACTTCAGCATCTCTTTCAGGTTGAACAGCTTAGGCTGGCCATTGTCCAGCGCAACCATGTTGATGCCGAAAGTAGTCTGAAGCTGAGTCTGAGCGTACAGGTTGTTCAGTACCACTTCGCCCACAGCATCACGCTTACATTCGATAACAATGCGCATACCGTCTTTGTCAGACTCATCGCGCAGTGCACTGATACCTTCAACTTTCTTATCTTTAACCAGCTCAGCAATCTTCTCGATTAGACGAGCTTTGTTCACCTGATAAGGAATTTCAGTAACAATGATGGTCTCTTTGCCATTCTTATCGGCCTCGATATCCGCTTTAGAGCGCATATAGATCTTACCGCGACCAGTCTTATAAGCATCAACAATGCCTTTACGGCCACTGATTAATGCTGCTGTCGGGAAGTCCGGACCTGGAATGTACTGCATAAGTTCATCAATAGTGAGGTCTTCATTATCAATGTATGCAAGGCAACCATCGATAACTTCCGTCAGGTTATGTGGCGGAATGTTGGTTGCCATACCTACCGCGATACCGGACGAGCCGTTAACCAGCAGGTTAGGAACTTTTGTCGGAAGAACAGCAGGAATTTGCTCTGTACCATCGTAGTTTGGTACATAATCCACTGTTTCTTTATCAAGGTCAGCCAGAAGTTCATGCGCAATTTTAGACATGCGAACTTCGGTATAACGCATCGCAGCTGCTGAGTCACCATCGATAGAACCGAAGTTACCCTGGCCATCACAAAGCATGTAGCGCAGCGAGAATGGCTGAGCCATACGTACGATTGTGTCATAAACAGCACTATCACCATGCGGGTGATATTTACCGATCACGTCGCCCACAACACGGGCAGATTTTTTATATGGTTTATTCCAGTCGTTACCCAGTACATTCATCGCGAAAAGAACACGACGGTGTACAGGTTTCAGGCCATCACGCACATCAGGAAGAGCACGACCCACGATTACAGACATCGCGTAGTCCAGGTATGAACCTCTTAGCTCATCTTCGATATTAACGGGCGTGATCTCTTTAGCTAGATCGCTCATAGAGCCAATATCCCTCTATAGTACAAGGTCGAAAAATATAACATAAAACTCGCCGGATCGGCATAACTTTCCCTCTTCTTTTATAAGCTTGTGAGCAAAGTTTTGCTGAAGTCGCACAGAAAACACACAATTGATATCTATCTTTCTGAAAAATGGCGTATTTTCAGTCCAAAAATAATCAGATTAAAAGTAACCAAAAAAGCAGGATGCATCTGTTTCATCTATTTGTATATAATCGGTTATACCAATACCAGTAATTAGCTGTTCAGTGATTGGTATTAATTAACCTCTATCAGAAAAAGAATCAAAATCATGACTCCAGAGACTCAACAAGCAAACGTCGACCCGGCAGAAATCAAAAAATTTGAAGATATGGCAGAGCGTTGGTGGGATTTAGAAGGCGAATTCAAGCCGCTTCACCAAATTAACCCCCCTCGCCTGCAGTACGTTTTAGAGTGCGCTGACGGGCTGTTTGGCAAAAAAGTTCTGGATGTCGGCTGTGGTGGTGGAATCCTTTCAGAAAGCATGGCAAAAGAAGGCGCGGACGTTACCGGCTTAGATATGGGTAAAGAACCGTTGCAAGTCGCAAAGCTGCACGCTCTGGAAAGTGGCATAAAAGTGAATTATATCCAGCAAACCATTGAAGAGCACGCCGAACAGAACCCGCAGCAATACGATGTGGTTACCTGCATGGAAATGCTAGAACACGTGCCAGATCCGCTTTCTGTAGTTCAGTCCTGCGCCAAACTGGTAAAACCCGGCGGGCATGTCTTCTTCTCAACCCTGAACAGAAATATTCAATCGTTCCTGTTCGCCATTGTCGGCGCGGAATACATCACAGGAATAGTGCCCAAAGGCACGCACGATCACAGCAAGTTTATTAAGCCTTCCGAATTGTTGAGATTGATTGATAAAACACAGCTAACCGACAGAGGAATTACCGGAATTATGTATAACCCTCTGAAAGACTCGTTTTATCTTGGGAAGCGGGTTGATACTAATTATATTGTTCATACTTCGTTTTAGTTCAAATAATTCACACAGTAGAAGTATCAGAGCTGACTCTTATACACAAAAGCTAACGTGACCAGAGAACGGTTCTCCCCCTTAAGTAAAAAAGCCTAACTGATTGATAAAGCTAATAGAAGGGGGAGTTAGAGGGGGTTGGTTACACGAAACTTTTCTAATTCGCAAAACCTTGAACCTCTAAGAAACAACCCCTCCCAGCCTCCCCTTCGATGTTACTTCTTTGAAAATCCAGCCTTTCGAGGCTAAGGGGAGGAGTGTTCTTTAACTCCTTGAACTTGTGTATAAAAATCAGCTCATGACTGACTCCTATACACAAAAGCTAACGTGACCAGAGAACGGTTCTCCCCCTTAAGTAAAAAAGCCTAACTGATTGATAAAGCTAATAGAAGGGGGAGTTAGAGGGGGTTGGTTACACGAAACTTTTCTAATTCGCAAAACCTTGAACCTCTAAGAAGCAACCCCTCCCAGCCTCCCCTTCGATGTTACTTCTTCGAAAATCCAGCCTTTAGTGGCTAAGGGGAGGGGCATTCTTTGACCCGTTAACCATCTGTAAATATTCGATACTCTTCCCATCAAATCATACTCACAGCATACCGGCGCACCGTTACTATCACCCAAAACACAGGAGTATGTACATGTCCAAAGCAGCTCGAGTTTTCAACGCTCCCTTCAACACAAAATTCAGAAAAAAGTTGAGACTAAACATGCCAGAGCCAGAAAGAAGGCTATGGAACCACATAAGAAAACAGCAAATTGGAGCAAAATTCCGCAGGCAACATGGAATAGGGCCATACATTGTCGACTTTTATTGTCCTACGTATAAATTGGTGGTGGAAATTGACGGAGACTCCCACTATTTGGGCACGGAACAACAGCGAGACCGTATCCGCGATCAATACTTGAAACAAATAGGACTAAAAGTATTACGGTTTACAAATGCTGATATTACGGATGAACTCACCAGTGTCCTGGAAAAAATCAAGCAAAATATTTACTAATTTCTTCTCCCTGAACAAATAACAACCATCATAATTCCCCGGTCAAATGCCACCTAATTGCATCAGTTAGGAGCCACTAACAAATGCAATTTCATCTTAAGTTATCCACAGTTCATTCAACTACATATAGGTTGAAATCCGCTGAAGAACCCTCTATCTTGTAACCAGCTCAACGAATTGACCCCATATATAGTATTACTTAAGTAATCCGGGGCACTAATAACAAATTGAAACTTTTAGTTATTGCTCCTGCAATTTCAGGGATAGCTGTGTCTAAAACGTTTTAGAAAAAAGTTAGTCTTAAAGGAAAACAACAAAATGCACCGGCTCACCGTCACTAAAAGGGATGGTCGTAAAGAAAATATCGACCTGGAAAAGATCCATCGCGTCATTACCTGGGCAGCAGAAGGCCTTGATAACGTTTCTGTCTCTCAGGTAGAAATCAAATCTCATATCCAGTTTTACGATGGCATCACCACTACGGATATCCATGAAACCATCATCAAATCAGCAGCGGATCTGATCTCGGAAGAAACGCCGGATTACCAGTACCTTGCTGCCCGCCTTGCTGTATTCCACCTGCGCAAGAAAGCCTACGGCCAGTACGAGCCACCAGCACTTTTTGACCACGTTACAAAGATGGTGGAAACCGGCAAATACGATAAGCACCTTCTTGAAGATTACACAAAAGAAGAGCTGGATATCCTAGACAGCTTTATCGATCACAAGCGTGACCTTGATTTCTCTTACGGCGCGGTTAAGCAGCTGGAAGGCAAATACTTTGTTCAGAACCGTGTAACCAAAGAGATCTACGAAAGTGCGCAGTTCCTTTACATCATGGTTTCTGCCTGCCTGTTTGCTAAGTATCCTGCGGAAACACGCCTGGATTATGTGCGCCGCTTTTACGATGCTGTTTCTACCTTTAAGATTTCTCTGCCAACACCAATTATGTCTGGTGTGCGCACCCCTACCCGGCAATTCAGCTCCTGCGTTCTGATTGAGTGTGATGACAGCCTGGATTCCATAAACGCAACCGCAAGTTCTGTGGTTCGTTATGTTTCTCAGCGTGCCGGTATCGGCATCAACGCAGGCCGTATTCGAGCGCTTGGCTCCGAGATCCGCGGTGGCGAAGCATTCCACACCGGTTGTATCCCTTTTTATAAGTACTTCCAGACAGCAGTAAAATGCTGCTCACAGGGCGGTGTTCGCGGTGGGGCGGCTACCGTTTTCTATCCAATGTGGCACGGCGAAGTGCAGTCACTCATGGTTCTTAAAAATAACCGTGGCGTAGAAGAAAACCGGGTTCGACACCTGGACTATGGCGTACAGATTAACAAAACCATGTACAGCCGCCTGATCAAAGGTGGAGATATCAGCCTGTTCTCACCATCAGACGTACCTGGCCTGTACGATGCCTTCTTCGAAGATCAGGAGAAATTTGAAAAGCTATACGCTCAGTATGAAGCGGACACATCCATCAAGCGTGAAACAGTAAAAGCTATCGAACTCTTCTCTCTGCTGATGCAAGAGCGCGCCTCAACAGGCCGTATTTACGTGCAAAACGTAGACCACTGCAACACGCACAGCCCGTTTGACCCAAGCGTTGCGCCTATCCGCCAGTCTAACCTGTGCCTGGAAATCGCGCTGCCGACAAAACCACTGGACAATGTGGAAGACGACTCAGGCGAAATCGCACTTTGTACCCTGTCTGCATTTAACCTGGGTGCAATCAAATCTCTGGATGATTTTGAAGAGCTTTCAGAGTTGGTTGTCCGCGCACTTGACGCCCTTCTGGATTATCAGGACTACCCGCTTCCGGCTGCGTACAAATCAACAATGAACCGCCGTACACTGGGTGTTGGCGTAATCAACTACGCTTACTACCTGGCAAAAAATGGCGTGAAATATTCAGACGGCAGTGCAAACGGCCTGACTCACCGCACCTTCGAAGCGATGCAGTACTACCTGCTAAAAGCCTCGATGGAACTGGCAAAGGAGCAAGGCGCATGCCCATCATTTAACGAAACGCGTTACGCTCAGGGCATTCTGCCTATCGATACCTACAAAAAAGATATCGACCTGATCTGTGACGAAGCACTTCACTACGACTGGGAAACACTACGCACAGAAATCCAGCAAAACGGCCTGCGTAACTCAACCCTGACAGCCCTTATGCCGTCGGAAACCTCATCCCAGATTTCCAACGCCACTAACGGTATCGAACCACCGCGCGGCTTTGTCTCTGTTAAAGCCTCAAAAGACGGCATTCTTAAACAGGTAGTACCGGATTACGTCAACCTGAAGGACAACTACGAACTGCTGTGGGATATCGGTAACAACAACGGCTACCTTCACCTTGTCGGCATAATGCAGAAGTTTATCGACCAGGCGATTTCCGCCAACACCAACTACGACCCGGCCAGATACGAAACAGGCAAAGTACCAATGAAAGCCCTGCTTCAGGATCTGCTTACTGCTTATAAGTTTGGGGTTAAAACGCTTTATTACCATAACACAAGGGATGGGGCGAGTGATGAGCAGGGGGGTAAGGCCCCGGTTGTGGAAGCGGATGATTGTGAAAGCGGGGCGTGCAAGATATAGGCCCTGGGCCCTAGGTATCCGGGCTTTGGGGTTCTCTGGCACAGAAGCTATCACGTCTAAATTGAACTAAGTAATTAAAACTTAAAGAACAGCCTCTAACATTCGAGCGCTCTTCCCAGGGCCCAGGGCCTAAAAACCCAGGGCCCCAAAATCACCAAAGGTGAATAAAATGGCATACTCTACCTTCTCCCAAACAAAAAACGATCAACTAAAAGAGCCGATGTTTTTCGGTCAGCCGGTAAACGTGGCGCGTTACGACCAGCAAAAATTTGAAATCTTTGAAAAGCTGATTGAAAAGCAGCTTTCCTTCTTCTGGCGTCCGGAAGAAGTGGATGTTTCCAGCGACCGTATTGATTACAACAATCTGCCGGATCATGAAAAGCATATCTTTATCAGCAACCTGAAATATCAGACCCTTCTGGATTCAATCCAGGGACGAAGCCCGAATGTTGCGCTTCTGCCTCTGGTTTCACTGCCGGAAGTAGAAACCTGGATTGAAACCTGGTCCTTCTCCGAGACCATTCACTCCCGTTCCTATACGCATATTATCCGTAATATCGTTAATGACCCGTCTGTAGTTTTTGACGATATCGTAGAAAACGAGCATATCCTAAAGCGCGCTAAAGATATCGCGCACTACTATGACGACCTGATTCAGTTGACTAACGACTACCACCGCTTTGGCGAAGGTACACATACCATCGCAGGCGAAAAGGTCGAAATTAAGCTAAGCGATCTCAAGAAAAAACTGTATCTGTGCCTGATGTCGGTTAACGCGCTGGAGGCCATCCGCTTTTACGTTAGTTTTGCCTGCTCATTTGCCTTTGCTGAGCGTGAGCTGATGGAAGGTAACGCGAAGATAATAAAATTAATCGCCCGCGATGAAGCCCTTCACCTTACCGGCACTCAGCATATGCTGAACCTGCTGCGTAACGGACAGGATGACTTTAGCTTCCTGCAAATTGCAGAAGAATGTAAACAGGAATGTTTTGACCTGTTCAAAGCCGCAGCTGAGCAGGAAAAAGAGTGGGCAGAATACCTGTTTAAAGACGGCTCAATGATTGGTCTGAACAAGGATATCCTTTGTCAGTACGTTGAATACATCACCAATATCCGTATGCAGGCTGTAGGTCTGGATGCCGCCTACCCTGGCGCGACATCAAACCCGATTCCATGGATTAACGCATGGCTATCATCTGACAATGTACAGGTTGCCCCACAAGAAGCGGAGATCAGTTCATACCTTGTCGGTCAGATTGATAATGAAGTGACGGCTGATGATTTTGGGGATTTCGAGTTGTAGTTATGGGCCCGAAAATAACCATCAACAACCTGACTAGCATCCCCACCGATGCGTCCCTAACCCTCCTGGAATCCATGGAATCCGCTGGGCTGCGTCCCGAATACCACTGCCGTGACGGGCACTGCGGTGCCTGTCGTTGTAAGCTGGTTTCCGGGGAAATTGAAGAAACCGGGTTTAAGATGGCGTTTACTCAGCCGGAAGAGATTTTGCCCTGCATCAGCAGGGCGAAAACGGATCTTGTGTTAGTGAATGTGAACCACTAAGCCAATATCGAGCCCAGAAAAAGAAAAGCCCCACCATCAGGCAGGGCACAAATGCAATTTGATGTATAAACGCAGTGGCCAATCCCAATCAGGTCAAAGCCCAGTCTGCATAACTATCCTGACGGTCAAAATTGACGAATTCCTGGAGCAACTGGCTGAACTCCAGGTCTTGCTGCTTTCCCAACACAATTTCAGCGTGTTCCTGAGTTACTTTCTTAGAACCGATCTTACGACCGTCATCATCGACTAGTGTTAACTCATAACCCGCAAGCTCTGACGACTCTGTATCAAAAGGTAAACTTACCCAAAGTGAAATCACATCCATCTTTTTGCTGCTGCTGGTTTCGCCAAGAAGAACGTGATCTCCTGATACCTTATACCAAACTTCTATTTTAGAGTTATTCTGCATAAAGGTTCCTCCCTAACCCTCACATGGAATGCTCAACACTATTTTAACTTGAGCATAACTTTAGTTTATTCCTTTTATTTATAAACGCTAGCAGGAGATCACAGATCAGATCAGTAGATCCGGAAAAGTACATTTTTAACAGCAAGTTAACATATAGAACAATATGTTATATTGAATTGAATTTTGACCGGAAAAATCGTTATAACTCGTATGAAAAAAGGGCTTTTGGACACAGGTAAACCATCCATTCAGCCCTTAGTTTATCGGCACTTCAGCCTTATTCCAAAAAATATCTTACAAAGCACTTGATGGAATAAACAGTTCTTTTTCTCGTTCAATGAAGGTGTACTGACCGAAAACCGATTTGCCTTCCAGACGTCTTCTCAGCATATCCAGAACCACAGTGGAAACCAGTTTACGCAAATCTTCGGTCTCATAGGCACGCTTAATACGGATGATTTGCCCCCAGTCCCCTTCTGCCATGGACATAGCAACCGCAATAGTATTGTCTTCAAGCTTACCGGTTGAAAGCCCTATCTGAGTGCCGGTTTTTTCGCGAATGGAAGCAGCCAGTGCCAGCGCAGAAGCCAATGCCTCCTGCTCAAAACCTTCCAGCTTAGAACTGGCAGACAGCACCCAAGACTGCCCCATCACAGACTCCAGATGTGCTTCCGAGCTCATCCAGCTGGAAAGATACCCGCCGGTAGAACGCTCAGAAACGGAAACGCGCAGACTATTCTCAGCCAGCACAGAACCAATATTGGCAAGAAGCGGCTCATCCACACTCACTACATTGTCGGCAAGGTGACCATAAACAAGCTGCAGGATCTTCATCCGTACCTCGTCCTGCCCTGCCGGGCCAAACAGCTTCACTTCAATAAAAGGCAGCGAAGAGCGGTAACCAAATTCATACCCTTCCGGAAGTTTAATCTTGTTCAGAAGATCGGAAATGCCTGACTCAGAAAGACCAAAAGTATAAAGTCGTGTTACCTCATTCGCCTGAATACCCTCAACCGACGCTTTAATATCCGGCACAACCTGAGACTCAATCATCACCTTAAATTCACGCGGTACTCCCGGTGTAAAATAGAAGGTCGCCATATTGATCTGCATCTTAAAGCCACAAGCTGTACCAATCGGGTTATCCACTATTTCAGAAGATGCTGGCAGCACAGCTTGTTTTATGTTGCTCTCAGGCATCTTTCTGCCCGTTTGCTGGTAAAACGACTCAATGCGGGTAAGCCACTCTTTAAACAGAGTCAGCTCCTCTTCTGCTGCCTCTGCTGCCGCTTCTGCGGTCAAATCGTCAGAGGTTGGCCCCAGGCCGCCATTTACAATAACGATATCGTAATTCAGGCTCAGGTTAATAAACTCATTTACCAGCGACGATTTCTGATCACCAACCGTCGAGCGCTTACTTAGCGCCAGGCCTTCTTCATAAAACTTTCGTGATAACCAAGCAGCATTTGTATCTACAATGTCTCCGTGCAGCACCTCTTCTCCGGTGCTCAGCATTGCTATTCTTTTCATTGGCGCGCCTTATCTTTCACTTCAGATATCTATTCTAACTTACTGACTCAACTCACTATTGTAGAGCAATCTTAACCAAGTTCGGAACAAGAATTTACCTGACTCTGTTCTCATAACATGAATCATAGTCAATAATTACTAATAACTTTAAGTTAATCAGCCCGTTAACAAGGGAAATTTGTGATAAAAAAAATCATCGCTTCGGGATTGTGTCTGGCGACTGCATCAATGTTTGCTGCAGAACCACCAGCAGAAAAAGGATCCGAGCTCTACCTTACCGTAAAACCAGAAAAAGACTGGCAATACCTTAAAGAGCAGACCTACACCATTTTAGGTCTTAGTGTGGCAACAGCTGGCCTGATGACCTTTCTCCCGGAAAGCGTCACTAAATGGGACACTGACGAAACCAGCTTGGGTGATCTTGGCGAACAGTGGAAAGACAACGTAACTGACGGCCCGGTATGGGACAAAGACGAGCACTACCTCAACTACATAATGCACCCCTACTTTGGCGGTGTGTATTACACCTCTGCCCGTCACGCAGGCTTTACCAAATTTGAATCCTTCGTCTACTCCTGGACCATGTCCACTTTCTTCTGGGAATACGGCGTAGAAGCCTTCGCAGAAACCCCGTCTTATCAGGATCTGTTTATCACACCATTTTTCGGAGCCCTGGCGGGCGAGTTAATGCTGGGAGCTGAGCAAAATATAGTTGCAAGTGGCGGAGAAGTCTGGGGATCAGAAACGCTCGGCAATGCTTCACTATTCCTGCTAAACCCGGTAGGCCATATCCACTACTGGATAACTGATACCTGGGGAGACGAAACAGAATTTAACCTAACAACCGACCAGTGGCTAAACAACTCAAACGCAGCCAGTTTCGCCATTGATGCCGGAGCACCCTATGATTATCAGTTTGTTGGCGTTGAATTGAAGTTAAAATTTTAAACTCGCAAATGCACAAAATGCGTATCACATATCATTCTTTAAAACTCCTTATCGACCGAACTTCAAAAATCAGACAAGTGTCATACTTTTCAGTCAGTTACTCTCTAAACTAAAGGAAACAAAGGAATTCATGCACTTAGGTTTATTGCTCTATTTCCATCATTTTTTCGATTTAAGTGCGCTAATCTGATATGGAGGGTTCTATGAACACTACTTTCATTGTTAATTTTGTAGGCAATGCTTCACCTTCAACAATTAAACAACTGGCAGCTACCACGCATGAAAATGATGGCAAATGGCTAATCAGTAAAGTCAATTTTATAGAAAATCAGGTCGCGGCAGTCATTAAAATTGAACTACCGGAAGAGAACGAAGAAAAGGTCAAAGAAGCCTTCAGAGAAGTGCCTGACCTGTTAGTTCGCTTTGTAGAGGCCGGTGACACCGCTCACGACAAAGACGAAATCTACCAGCTAAGATTCGACTCAGAAGACAGAGCCGGTGTAGTGAATGAAATTACTCAGGTACTGGACGGCCAGGGCATCAGCATTTTAGATATGGACTGCCAGCGCGTATTTATCGCCAGCGGTGGTGGCGTAAGCAACAGCCTGTTTACCGCCAACCTGGCAATCCGCCTTCCGGCTGAAGTCAGCATTGATGATGTAACCAAAGAGCTGGAATCACTAAGTGAAGATACAAGGGTTATTTTAACCAGCGAAGAATAGCTTTTCCCTCAGCAACTTACCCCTCCCCCTCGTTCCCACGCTCCAGCGTGGGAATGCATACCAGAGCTAAACAAATCAAACTATTTCAAACTATCCGATTAATCCCAAACGTTAATATCACGCAAAGAAGGTTGAATATGTAAGTACAGAGTTCTAACATTAGTAATAACACTGTACATACTAGGATATCTTATGATTCGAACATTGGTCTCAATGGGGAACTCAACCGGAGTCGGTATTCCGGCCGAATTCCTGGCTGAATTAAACATTAAAAAAGGCTCAAAAGTGAACGTAATTACAGAGAACGGCGAAATCCGAATTAAACCAATAAAAGCAAAGCCAAAGTACAACATCAATGAATTAATGGCTAATACTGATTTTGAGGCACAGAGGCAAGACCCTGATTTAAAAGAATGGAATAACATGTCACCAGTAGGTCGTGAAGATGTCTAAGTATTCTTTCAATCAATCTTCTATTGTTCATCTGGATTTTGACCCATCATCAGGTCGAGAAATGAAGGGCGAACACTTTGCTCTTGTTATTTCCAACGATACATTCAACCAATCTGAAATGGCGATGGTGTGTCCCATAACACAAGGGACATACCATCGCGAAGGTGGATTCACAACAACACTAATGGGGACAGGTACCAAAACACAAGGCGTCATCGTTTCTAACCAAGCCCGTATCCTTGATATGCGAGAACGTAGAGCCAGATTCATCGAATATGTAGATTATGATGTTCTCAGTGAAGTCCTTGCAAAAGTACAAGCTATCATCGATTAACAGAGTTACTCAAAAGCCCCATATTTCTCATAAAAGCCCCCCTCTTAGCTCTTGCGAACCTAGCAAAACCCCTTTTCCCAGCTCCTAAGAAGCAACTAATAAACAGGTGCGTATACAGGAGTATATCCGGCTAAAATGCGGCTGATTTCCGTAATTTTTCTGCCGACTAACTCAGAGTCAGCTTCTGACTCTACATTTAACTTAAGCCCGGGCTGAAAATCGGACGCTCGAATATTGAACCGCCACGCAGCATCATAACTCTCGAACTCCATGCCTAACCCATCTATCTTATCAATCCTGGAGGCCTTGTAATGATAGAATTCGTAAACACGCTGAATCGCTTCTCTACGATCTTTCGTATTCACATGGATTTCGCCAGAAATTGGATGGGCATCAATCCTATTCATCAGAAGTGCAGATAGCCTTTCACCGGAAGAAGAAATTAATTCGGCAATCAACAACCAGGGGATCATACCCGAGCTGCCATAGTCAAAATCCCTAAAGTAATGATAAGAAGCCATATCACCACCGTAGATAGCATTCTCCTTACGCATATTTTTTCGGATATAGTCGTCCCCTACTCTGGACTTAACCGGAATGCCACCATTGCGCCTGACGATAGCTTCTGTGTTCCAATAAGCTCGCGGATCACTAATGATTTTCTGGTCTGCATCAGCTTTAAGGAATAATTCAGCCAGCAAACCCACAATATAATAACCTTCAATCTGACGGCCACTTTCATCAAACAGGAAACAGCGGCAAAAGTCATGATCCCAGGCGATACCAAAATCTGCCTCATGTTCCATAATCGCATCGGAAGTGGCATCCAGGGTATCTTTTAAAGAGCCGGAATTGTTCGTAAGTAAAGGCTCATCATCTTGATTTTCCAGCTTAACAAAAGTCACCGGAATATCCCGCACCTTAAAGCGCTTTTCAATCTGGTTAATAACCCTGCTTGCCGGAACATTATTGGAATTAACCACAATTTTTAGTGGCTCAAGGTTTTCTAATTGGATATAACTAAGCAGATAAGAAATGTAATCAGGCAGTACACTCCGGTTAACACATACCCCTTTACCAATAGGGTTAATAAAGCTGCCACTTTCAGCGATTAACCTGACACCTCTGAGAAGCTCTGGGGCGCTTTCTTCTAATGAGTCTATTCCAAGAAATTTGAGCCCGTTATAAGCCGGATGGTGGTAGCCTATAACGCATATCCCGGCATCAGCTTCATAATACCGTGTTGCAAAGCGCACCTCTTCAGAGCTGACGGCACCAATATCAAGAACTTCAATGCTAGCATCCCGTAACCCATCGCAAACCGAAGCTTTCAATTTTTCTGAAGAAATCTGATTATCGCTGCCTACTACGATTGTCTTCGCTTTTGAAAGCTGACCAAACGCACGACTAACGCGATATACAACATCCGGTGTGATTTCTTTGCCACGCTTTCCATAAATGCCCGAAGAGTTAAAGCACGATATTTCCATTTTTTTACGCATATTCAACCTGACCCTGTAAAATCACCGCCTGAAGTTCTGAATCGAGTTAACTGAAAAAAACTTAAGATCAAAATAGGTTAATTTAGCTATTGTAAAAAACCGTCTTAAAAACGTTACAGCACATTAGCTTTAAACCAAGTCCAAATTCCCAAAGAAAACCCAGGGAAAAGATCGATACCAGCTGCCGATTTAAGAAGATACAAAATAAGAAGCACACAAAGTACTGCAAAAACAGTAAACCCTGTCATAAATATTGCCCCTAGCCATAGTGACAGCAACTTCTCTTTTACACTAAGCTCACGGCGGTTTTTACCGATGAGAAAAACATAGTAATAGCGCCAGCGGATCATAGGAATGCTGACTACGCCACGTAAATCGACGCTATGATTCCCCCACTTACGCGAGCCAACAGCGTTACGGATATGCATAAGCTGCTCATCATCAAAGCTATCTTGTACCGACTTAGGCATACGCTCAAGCAACCGAGCAACCGTAGGGTCCCGTCTGATATCCTGCTGAGCCGACTGTATTGTGCCCTCTGATATCAAGGTTCGCTCATTATCCATAACTTTCCCAAATTCTAATCCGGACTAACCAAAAATCCCGGATACTGCATGGCAATGGTCCGGGATACTAATCAACGCTTTTTATACTGCTTCTAATTCTTTAGCCACAGAAACTTCACTTTCAATGGGTTCTTCTCTCACAGTTGAGTGGCTATCCAGCTCCTGTTTATGTGCATCCATTTTATACAAATTTTCATAACAGTAGTTTGTCGCTTCAATATAACCGTCTACGCTACCGCAATCAAAACGCTCACCTTTAAACTTGTAAGCCATTACACAGCCAGCTTTCGCCTGCTTAAGCAGAGCATCGGTAATCTGAATTTCGCCACCCTTACCAGGTTCTGTCTGCTCAATTAACTCGAAAATATCTGGAGTCAGAATATAACGGCCGATAATCGCAAGGTTACTTGGCTCTGTTCCCGGTTCTGGTTTTTCAACCATATCATCAACACGGAAAATATCATCACGAATCGGTTCGCCTGAGATAACACCATACTTGTGAGTATCTTCCTTAGGCACTTCCTGAACCGCGACAATAGAACAACGGAATTGCTTGTAAAGCGCAACCATCTGAGCAAGTACACCATCCCCCTTAGGGTTAACACAAAGGTCATCAGCCAGAACCACAGCAAATGGTTCATGACCAACCAGCTCACGCCCCATAAGAATCGCATGACCAAGGCCTTTCATCTCTCTCTGACGAATATAAGTAAACTGAGCAGAATCCATAATACTGCGGATACCATCAAGCAACTCTTCCTTATTTGTGCCCATGATCTGGTGCTCAAGCTCATAGTTTAAATCAAAGTGATCAAACAGCGAGTTCTTGCCACGACCTGTAACAATCCCGATACCTTCAAGGCCAGCTTCAATAGCCTCATCCACGCCGTACTCGATCAGCGGCTTATTCACCACCGGCATCATCTCTTTCGGCATAGATTTAGTTGCCGGTAAAAAACGTGTTCCATAGCCTGCTGCCGGGAAAAGGCACTTTCTAATCATTCGTATATCCTTAAGGGTTTTCTAATTAAAATAATAAACTTAAATTCCCACACTCCAGCGTGGGAATGCATACCTATGCCAAAGGCGAACTGAACACCAACAGGGACAAACACTACCCCAGTTTACGAGCCCAGCTTTCAGCCGCGTTATCAATATTAGTAAACGCTTGCCGAAAAGCATGAACATCCTTCTGATACGGATCTTCTATGGTGCTCGAACCTACCCAATGGCCAAAAACAAAAGATTTATGTCTCGCAGTAGGATGCAATTCACAAAGTTTTTCAAGCTGATTCCGCTCCATACACAAAATCAGATCGTATTCATCAACCAGCTCTTGAGTAACCTGCTTAGCCCTATGCTCTGTAATATCAGCATTAAACTCTCCGGCGACCTCAATCGCCAGTATGTCAGCAGGTTTATCCTGAAGATTGCTTATTTTAGTAGCAACACCTGCAGAGGTAATTTTCTTCCCTGGCAGCAAAGCTTTAAGCCTAAACTCACCATAAGGAGAACGACAGATATTACCGGCACAAATCACTAATATACTGTTAAACAAAGAAATTCCTTATGTTATCAATCGGCTGCCTGAGGCGATTAGTTCATATAGTTGTCTGTTTTTACCGATAGCTGACAGCTGAAAGCCGACAGCCTATTGATTATCAATCATCCATTTCAAAAGTGATTTTCTCTCTTCACCAGAAGCCTTCAAATACCACTTTTTAATATCAGTAACAAAAGTATCCTCTACTTTTAGCTCCACTGGCTGCTCAACAATAACCATTTCTGTTTCTGATTGTACTTGCGCAGCAACCTCTTCATCAATAGGCTCTTGTAGTGACTCAACACTGGTAAGTTTAATACCGTGATCCAAATTAAAATTTGCCACCGCCTTTTCAATATCCCGGTAAGGAAGCATTCCTGGATTGCCCGGTAAAATAACGGGAGAAATAGCCTGTTTTTCACCATTGATGATTAACGACCAGTCAGCCTTATTATTTGCAAAGGCCGCGTTAGCCGCGTGGTACTCTCTAAACCTTTTATGAGTAATAGCCATTTCATCACTACTATCACCAACTTCTACCACTATCACCAACGGCTTAGTAACAAGCTTTTTAGTCCCGGAACCCTTTTTAAGTTCCTGCTCATACCGAATAACAAGCTGGTTATCACCTTTAGGGAGAATTATAGAATCCGGCTCGGAAACTTTATTACCATTCACTACTAATAAATTAACCGTTCTCGGAAAGGTAAAGTCGGCGTGAGAACAAAAAGGGATAAAAAATGTGGAAAAACTAAGAACTGAAATTAATGATTTTTTAAAATGCACGTTGAAAGATTCCTACAACAAATCCCTGCTTTGTTACCAAGGCAGGGAGTTAGCTCTGTTCCAAAAAAATAACTTAGAAGCTAGCCTTCATACCAACAACATAACCTGTGTCAGTATTACTTTCATCTGTCAGGCCAACTTCAGCATAAGCTTTCAGGTCATCAGTAAGAGTGTAAGTCGCATTCACATAGAAGTCGTTCACAGTTTCTGTCTTACTGTTATCGTCTATGTATGCCCAACCAGCTGCATACTTCATACGGCCGCCATCACTATAGGTTGCCGTCAGGCCAACGGAGTCGATATCGACATCAGCAGCATCTGCTTTCTCTGTAGTAGAGTTTGAGTACATAGCAGCTAAAGTGGTATCACCCAAGTTGTATCTCGCTTCAAGCACGTATACATCACGGTCAAGATCCAGAGTTTCACCCTGCAGAGCGTAGAAAGTAAAATCATAATCGGTAATGCGCATACCGATCTTTCCATCGACTACATAATCACTACCAGACGCATTAGTAGTATCTGTCGTATTTTGGTTAGCTAAGTACGCGATGCCACCGTAGAACATCTCACCGCCATCATACTTATACTTAACAACCTGATTACCTGAACTGTCGACATCTTCAACAGCCGCGGTAAAACCAAATTCATAGTCATCACCGATACCGGCATCGGAATAAATAGTAGACTGGCTGCCAAGCGTAAGAGTGTGAGCCTGAACGTACTTAGCAGAAATATAAACGTCACCACGTTCAAAATCGTCAGTAGCATCGTCCACTTCGATATCCAATGCAGCGCCAAAGGTAACATCTTCAGTCAAATCATAGTCAATATCAAAACCAAAGGTACCATCAGCGACGTTTAACTCCAGGTCCTGATCTTCAGACTGAGTTTTGATGTACTGAACTTCAACGTCGCCTGAAATATTAAGAGTTACACCATCAAGTGAATAGACTTCAGCGGCCTGGACTGAACCAACTGTACCTGCAACTGCCACTGCTAAAATTGTTTTTCTCATTTTTTCCCTCTCCTGTCGGAGTCTTTCTCTCTATAAATATGACAAAAGTAGTATTTTGCTTCTAGAGTACAATACCAAAAAAGATACGGGCTAATGAGCAAAACTTTATTGCAAAGCTTAAAATTAATTGCATATGATGCACTTTTCTTAATAATGAGACACCCTCAAGCTTAACATTCCCGCTAAATACAAACATCTCGCTTGAAAATATGCGCTATAGCCCCAAAACCATTAACGCCGTAGGTAAAAATCGAGTGGTTTAGTCAAAAATGGAAGATAGATACCCTCCCTTATTCTGAACGTACCATGGACGCATATGGTTCCCATCTTGGTAATAAAATCGATTGTTGTCATCACGAGTAGCACAAATGTTGTTTTCACATAAAATAGACATTGGATCTATCAAAGTAACGCCCCCTAGCTGCGTTAGTTTTGATAAAGCATAGCGATGAGTCACGTAGTTTTGTTTTGCTTCTTTTAAGGTGATATAGGGTCGAAGTGAATGCCGAATTGCTAACTTGGGATCAAACTCATCTCCCTTAGGCTCGCCTAAAATAAGAAATGTTTCTTTTGTTTTCTCCTTTATATTACTCAGAACTCGATCAAATTCTAAAATTCTCGTCTGGATTTGAGAGTTTCTTCTAATCTCATTGTCAGAAAGGTAACAATCAAAACAATAAAAACTAATAGCAACCTTATCAAAGTTAATTTTGGATAGTAATTTTTCATAATTCTGCAAATTAGAACAACTCCACTTAGGGTTTTTCATAGATGGCGTAGAAAAACACCCCGGAGTTGTTAGGTAGTATATATTATAGTCGGAATTAATGTTGCTAACATATGGGTATGTATGCTCTGCATGACTTGCTCCCATAAAGAGAATGTTTTTTCTTTTATCGTTATCAATTATTCTTACTTCAAGACCATCAATGTACTCATATTTTTCGGGATACCCCCAATCGCTATAAGCGTTACTTGCAGACATTACCAGTTTTTGGAAATTGGCATCATAATAATAAAGCATACCATTGCTTATGTACACGAATGTGGATAAAGTAGCCACTATAGTTACCAACCACACAGGTCTTAATTTAATAACCCTTTTCAAATTTTCCCATATACTCCACTGCTTACTCTCCACTAACCTATAACTTAAAAAACCAAATAAAAATGAAAGTGCTATTCCATAAAAAGACCACCCGGATACGCTGAAATAGTTTTCAAATACAACAATGGGCCAATGCCAAAGGTAAAGAGAATATGACCACCTTCCAATTGATTGAGAAATGGGGTTATTAGTTATAATGCTATTTTGCCTATCTGCAACTATGATAAAATATGTACCTAGTACCGGTAACAAAGCAAGACAGCCAGGCCATGGCGTATACTTTGCGAAAAATACATAAGATGACAAAATTAAAATCACACCCAAATATTCTACAAACCGTTTTCTATTTTCATTTAGCGTCCATGGATAAGCATAAGCGAGCCCCCCAAACATCATCTCCCACGCACGGGTAGGCAGTAAATAATACGCGGGACTAGTCCATTTAATCGTAGCTACAACGCTAAATGCAAAACCAAGCAATGTACTAAGTACTAATAACTTTTTGATGCTTTGCAAAGAGAGAAAGCGCTTCATAGCAACTAGCAAAAGTGGATAGATAATGTAGAACTGCCACTCTACGGATAGAGACCAGGTATGTAACAGCCATTTATCTTGTGAGGAAACGTCAAAATATCCAGATTCCTTCCAGTAAACAATATTTGATAAGAAACCTATGCTACTCAAAATATGCTTACCTAATTCTCTATAGTCTAATGGCGTTAAGTAAAACATACCGAAAACCAGAAGCACTAAACAAAGAACTGCCAGTGCAGGAATAATTCGATCCGCACGCGCTACGTAAAATTTAAAAATATTAAATGTATTTCGTTCAAACCCTCGGATGACAATTCCAGTCATCAAGAATCCTGAAATAACAAAAAAGACATCTACTCCTGCAAAGCCACCTGGCATGAGGCTTGAATCAAAATGGAAAAGAACAACTGCGATAACAGCCAAAGCCCGAAGGCCATTTATATCATAACGAAAGTTCACAGGATAAAACTCAAAATCATATGTATCACATTTATAAAACAGCAAGATTAACTAATACTCAATCTTGCCAGCGCCATTAAAGAATAAATTTAAAATTTTCATTTAACCGTATTAGTAAATACGATGTAATTATCGAAAAAAACAAACACGCCAATGTTAATTGTGTATTTTCTAGATTAAGGAACTTATAAAGAACTTGTTTCCATAAGGGATGAATTAAATATATAGCAGTTGAGATCAAAGTAAAAAACTTGCTATTTATTCTCAAAGTACCTCGCATTGCAATAATAAACAAAACAGGGCAAACAAAAATAAGAGAAATATAGTTATCAAAACCGCCGTTACTAAACGGGTTATTGAAATTATACCAACTTTCACCTACAAGAAGCCCCAAACCAAACAAAAACAACAGTACCAATGTAAAAGTGCTATTTTTTGAAAATAAGTTATTATTGTTTATTAAATAACCTAAATAGAAAAATGGGAAACCAAAAAACAAAAAATTTCTGTGTGCCCAATACATATTAAAAATTTGATCCACAATAGTTTCAGGAAAAACATGATAGTTCCCAATGTACTGGATAAGAACACCCCAAAAATAACATATAGTTGCTAGTATAACCCCTAACTTACTCTTGTTTTGCACAAAAAACGTCAAAAAACCCGCACCCAACATCGCATTTAGATACCATAAATGTTGGTGACCAACCAAAATAGCTTCTACAATTTTCATTAATTCATTAACAGTAAAAGTACCAGGTCGAAACCAAAAATACGCGTAAAACAACATCCATAAAGCATAAAGATAAACTACACGCTTAGTCCAATGAATCAGTTTTCCTGTTTCTAATATTGAAACAAAATAGTAACCGTTAATTAAAAAGAATACAGGAACTGCAATTCTAAAAACCCCATTAACGGTTAAGTAGTGCCCTAATGGGCTTATATCTTTTAAAAAATTCCCATGTAAGGCAACAACCATAAATGCCATCAGTACCTTTAGCAAGTCTAATGACAAGTTCCTAACTTTCATTTATATTTCTCGTAATATTATCAATCCGATCGTATAGCAAAATTAATATTGTCATAACCCAAATAACGTGTACACCTCTGAGAAAACTAGACTCGGTAAAATTATAAGCCAATATGAACAAAGCTGCACTTAATAGATGGCCGTTTCTCAACATAGAAAACCCTAGCACAATAAAACTTATAAGAAAGACACCAAAAACACCTAACTGTGAGAGTATTTCAATATATCCATTGTGGGCAGAATTAATAAACCGTAAAAAACTGTCTTTCACATCAAAAAAGTATGGTATATCCTGCGTCCCAAAAAACGCGCCATAGCCATATCCCAGAAGCATTTTATCGAAGTATTCTAACTGGTAATATACTGAGCCCCATATAAGTCCTCTATCAGTAAAAAATTCCGAACCAACTACTTTGGCTATATTCCAATTATCCGTAGGTTGTAACGAGTCTGCCAATATAAATGAATAAAGGGGGGCAACTAAGAAGGTCACAATACAAACAAGCCCAAACAACAAAATAAAGAATCTGAGCAGGTGGTTAGAGAAACAAGTTAATAGCATAAATAAAACGGTTAATGCTAAACCTGTCTTACTTCTGGTAAAAATAAGAAATAGGAAAACAACAACCAGTAAAGTAATGTACAAAATTTGATTAGTATCAAGCTTAGCTTTCCCCGTGATGTAGAAAATTATAAAAATGACTGCAAGGGTACTACCCATCACATTCTTCGAGTTTTGATAACCGCTCAACTCTCCGTTTGTATCTAACCCCCCTCCCATTGCCAGTGATATAAGTACTAGAATCAGCGTTGATAGTACCAAAATTTTCACGTTATTATAATTATTGTTATGCAATGTAGAAAACAGCAGAGATTGAGAGATAATAAAAATTAACAGAGACTGAGCCAATATCCGTTTCACTGTCAATAAAGGAGCTGCGGACCAAAAAACACTAATGAAGCACAAAGCAACTAATGTTACCAGCAAATAGATATTGGGCGTTAAATTATGAAGCAACACCCTATACGATAAATTTTTCGAATGCCTATATGCTAGGAAAAGATAAGAAAGAAACATAAGAACCAGAAAAATCTGCTTGAAAGCATTCGACCCCGACTCACTTGCCACCATGTTGGCAAAGTCAGTTTCCATGATCGATGATTTGGAACTCAGGTTTGGTGAAAATATTTTAAAGCAGTACAGCAAGACCAAAGAAAAGCCATACTTTTCAAATAAAAAAACAGCACGATTACCTAATGATGTCATAATTTATCAAGTATCTTAACTAGTTATTGTAGAGCAACCGGGAAAGTTCATTTCTTATTATCTTATCTGAACACTCAGACAACAATTCCGAACGGATATCACTTGTTAATTGGCACTCTGTCAGGTCTTCATTAATTAACCTCACAAAACTAAAGTTGCCTTTCAAATAGTCGTAAAACTCACCCTCATTCAGGGCAACAGATGCACCAAAGGAAGCTGCGTGGTAGAAAGCACCGCTAACAATCATACTGTTTTTCTTGTGTGGCAGTATCACCGTTTTAGTCCTGCACAACAAAGAATTCAGCTCTTCATCGCTGATAAAACGATTCTGAAAATCAACCTGCAAACATCGCTCATCAATGATGTTCGCAATTTCCTGGAAAAGCACACTATCTTCACATCGACCAATAACGGATAACTGTTTTTCTCTCGGCCAGTTTGCTAATAATTCGGGTATTCCCTTGTATCTCTTGATAATACCGAAGTACAAGTTATCTATATCTCTCTCTTCAAATTTCTTAAGATCGTAACTGGCATCTACCCGATAGGTGGGGTGCGGCACGTAGGAAAAATCAGCATAATGCCTATGGGTTATTTTTTCAGATGATACCCGCTCAAGGAGTCGGCACATCAGGTTATACCTTTTATAGTGCTTTCCCGAGTGGGGTTTTAAGTTATGCTTTATCCAAATGATTTTCTTAAACATAAGCTTAAACAACAAAAGATATAAAACCCCAAGTGTAAATGGCAATAACTTTTGTACTGAAACTTTGTCTTCATACCAGTTAAGTATCAAACAAGCATTATTCGCTTTCTTCCAGCTTTTGAATAAAAATGGAGGTAAAGACTTAAGCTTTGGAATGTAGCGCACATTAAAGTCACCTTTGAACAAATCGGAGATGAGCTTTATATATTTGTTATCGTTCTCTATTTCAGGATAAATATAAATATCCATATTCTCCCTATCGTACATATAAAATATTACTTCACAACAACCTTAGTAAGGGAGCGACTGTTTTTATTTTTAATTTTCTTCAAATAGTAGCTACAACATAGCAAGAGTGTAAGTTCGCCTAAAAATACAGAAAATGGCATAACCTGCCAGAAAAGGTACTGAGTGATAATATAACCGGAGCCAACCGTAACAATGGCACATAGAGCGTTGAATAAGGCCTGCTTCTTAAACTCACTATATGCCTGCAGAGCGGTAGAAACGACCATTCTTATATTTACGGTAAACATAACAAGGCCCCAGCACATAACCGCGTAATACATATCCTGGTTCGCTTCATCAAACAATAAAGGCTCTATTATACCCCAGGCAAGGTTAACTAAAATAATCACCCCAGTACTCAGGACTACAAAGCCAAATATACTTAGCCAAAAAAACCGGTTGAACCCCTTTTTATCATCAGCACCAACGCACGATGCCATATAATTCCGGCCTACTCGGAACCACCCCATCAAAAACAGATTGAGCGGTCCAAACAAGACTCTTGCGCCCTGAACAAGACCGAGAATATCCTGCCCCCAGGCGATATTAATAATATATAAATATGAGCGGCCGTATAACTCGGTTAAAGAAACACCAAGCGTTGTCCATCGAGCCATTCTCCATACTTTCACTTTAAAAAAACGAAACCAAAGCATTACGCTGGTTCTGCTAACATCGATCCCTAATAAGCAGTAACCTTTCACACAAAGTGTTCCGACAAATGAAGAGAAAGCCAGAGATACCAACACCGTACTTTCACTTAACATATCAAGAAAAAAACAACCAAGCAGCAAAGCAGATGTCAGAACAACGAAAACCAGATCTACTATAAACACCAAAACAAGGTGGTAGTTAAGTAATAACTGGTTTTTTACATACTCTCTGAAGCAAAAACTGATCGAATAAAAGCAGATAATTAGCCAGGAGTGTCCCGTAAACCCACTAAACAACAGAGAAATAGCAGCAGTACATAAAAGAAATATATACTGATTGAGGTTGAATAAGTTCTGATACTTGGAAAGGCCTGAACTTACTCGCTTCTTAGTCATAATTGACATAGGAGTAGTAGAAAGCGCGTTCTGAAACGAGATAAGTGTTAGCCCGTATGCAAATGCCAGGCTATAAGAACCAAACTCAGAAAAACTAAGCACTTTAATAAACAGTATAGAGAGAACCATATTAAAGGCACTCAACATACCCTGATCTATAAAAGAAATTATAATTGACTTTTTCATATAAACAATATCTGCCTGCTAATTATATTGCTTGATCTCATCAATTATATCACTCCATATAACTTCAGCGCCGTAGCCAGACAAGTGAGTTCCGTCCGTCATAAATATTGAATTACCGTTAAAGGAATATTTGCAGCGACCGTTTGAACAAATGTATTTAGTTGGATCAATAAAAGTAACATTTGAGAACTCAGAAGCGACTGCTCTCAGAGCCCGGTTCATTGCTCTGATATCATCCTGAAGTTTATCCGTTACTTTGCAATCCAAATCAACGCCAAAATACTTGCTGGTTTTCAGGCATTTCATAATCTGATTATCTACCGGCTTAGGCAACTCACCAACCAAATAGACAGATTTGCTATCAGAGTATGCTCTAAACAAATCATTTAACTGGGTTCTTAAATCGGCGTCATATTCACCGATTAGATTACAACCTTCGTCTACGCACTCTAAACTACCCTTACCTGCGCGTCGCCACCGTTGGGCAATAATAATCGGCTTGCTTTCATTAAGGCCAATCCTGAAATTATTTCTACAGTTTTCTTTCCAACTGACGTAGACGCCCTGTCGCGTAGATATAGAATGAGGAAAAGAGAGGCAATCTGAGTACCATGAAAGCTTAACCTTTGTTCCTTTATGAAGGATGCCGCGGACATAATGGTCTGCATTGCTGTCACCAATCAATACATAATCGTACTCTATTTCACTGTTGAGTAACGACACCCCTTCATGCTCTTGATAATCATCCATGGTACCGCCGCGAATTAAAGAGTTGGCGGTAAGGTCTTCTCGTTGAGCAAACCCTTTAGTTTTGAAAATAGCGGTTCCGAAGAAACCAAAAACAATCAGAATTAACGAGTATTTGAGCAAAGGTTTCAATACAGATTCGTCAACTCGCCTTATACGTCTGCTTTCAACAAAACGGTAACTCAGATAAGCGATCAAGACAGAAAGAAGAGCGCCAAGAATCTCGTACTTTTCATCTATAAAGTAATAGCTGAATAACAATAAAATCGGCCAGTGCCACAAGTAAATCGAGTATGACCAGCTACCCAGCTTCTGGAAAACAATATTATTGGTAAAAATACTGTCGTTTTGTGCCTGAATTACCAGAAATGCGCCTAAAACCGGGATCACGGCTAGGTATCCCGGCCAATAGTTATCCTTAGATATAAAAATATACGATGCAAGAATTAATACTATTCCTGTCTTTTCTACCAGGTGTTTTACTTTACTTTGCAAATTAATTGGATAAAGAAAAGCCACCCCTCCGGCCATCATCTCCCAGGCTCTCATTGGCAACAGAAAATAGGATGATGCTGTCCACTTATAAGTTGCAGCAACACAAAACACATATCCTGCAGCAGTCCCAACCAATACGCATGCTTTCATCGCCTTAACAGACATAAACCGGCGCATAAGTACTAAGATCGCAGGGAATAATATGTAAAACTGCCATTCCGCAGACAAAGACCAGGTGTGAAGTAAAAAATTATCTTCAGAATCAAAGTAGCCACGTCTGAAGCTAAACATGATATTACTGACAAAAAACATGCTGGTAGCAATATCACGGCCTACGGTTTTATAATCCCAAGGCGTAAGAAAAAAGTATCCCCAAACAGTGATAGCTAAGCAAACGACTGCCAGCGCCGGGATAATTCTGTTTGCGCGAGCAATGTAAAACCTCAAAACAGAGAAGCTATTTTGCTCTACTCCTCGGAAAATTATTCCGGTCATTAAAAAACCAGAAATAACAAAAAACACGTCTACACCCGCAAAGCCACCAGGCAGCAAGTCAGGCTCATAGTGAAACAATACCACAGCGATTACAGCTATCGCTCTAAGGCCATTTATGTCATATCTGAATGTCACTTTCTTCGCTCTTTTAATACGACTGGCAAGATACCCCAGCCATCAACCAAATACCGCTTTGCTAGTCTCTTCGGATTCTGGCTTAACCGGTAAAACCATTCACAATGCATCTTCTGCACCCATAAAGGCGCACGCTTCTCTTCGCCTGCAAGGTACAACAAAGATGCACCCACGCAGAGATAGCAGCCAGGCACATCATTATCTCTTAACACCTTGGCCACAATTTCTTGTTTAGGACTACCCACCGCAAGAAAAACAATATCCGGGTTAGCGAGCTTACAAACCGCAACACACTTATCTATTTCACCTTGCTGGGTATGAAAGCCCATAGGGGGATTATAGTGAACAACATTCTTGATATCGTACTCGTTAATAACTTTTTCAATAACCGGGTCTTCACCACCAATTACCGCAATTTTGATATTTTCATTGTGTCTGAGTTGATTAAATAAGTACGCCGTTAAATCACTTCCTGTAACCAGACTCGTTAATCTGTTTTTTGTAAAACGTGAAAGTACCTGAAGTATTCGTGAATCGTTCAAGTACAAATCAGCCTTTGAATAAACAGCTCTGAAATCATTATTCTTATGAAAGCGGACTATATGGTCCACATTAGGCGTCACCACCATTTTTTTAGATAACTCTCCATTGATTATCTCTGAAGAAAGATCTTCTATAGTGGTATTAAGAAAGCTAATCCCAAACACATTGGTAAATGTCATAAATAGTCCAAAAAAATCGATTCGTTATTACAACTTAAAGCCACATCTCAGTGGACAAATAACGCAGGGTATTATGGCTGAAGTGCCTCTAACAAATCTTTTCGCCACTTATTATTATCAAGGTCGTAGATACCAAATGTCCTGCAAAACTCCCAGTACGACCATGAAATTCTTCTTTTCTCCGCTTCTTCCCTCAAAAAGGTTGTCCAGCGGACGCGAGACTCCATGTCTGCTTTTTCAAAAACACCAAACTCTCCCATATGGAGCGGAACTTTATTTTTTAACGCCCAGGTTTTCGCTTTATTTAAGCTTCGGGTAATAGCCCGGCGCTCAATGTAGGTTGCGTCCCAGGTTGTACCAAGCCACTGATTGCTTTTTTTACCTAGCCAGTGAGCCCCCTGATGAGTAAATTTAAACGGCTCATAGTAATGAAAAGAAACAATCAGGTTTTTTCTATCATCAGGAAGTTTCAGCTTAGTTAATGACTCAAGACTATTGTAATGGCCGGGTCCCACAAGAATTGCTCTATTAGGGTTACTCTCTCGCACTATGCTGATAGCCTCAGCTAAATAATCATTCCAGATTTCGCTGGTTAGTTTTTTACTTGGCTCGTTCAATATTTCAAAATAAAGCGTTTCAGGATGACTGGCATAGTGCTCAGAAATCTGTTTCCAGAACGCAAGAAAGCGCGCTTTGTGCTTTTCAGGAGACGCCATAATCTCCTGGTAATGATGAATATTGATAATCGCAACCAGATTCAAATCCAGTGCCTGCTTTACCGCCCAGTCTACACGCTTGAAAAACTTATCATCTATTGTGTAAGGTGCCTGTTTTTGCGCATGGGCTGACCAGCGGATAGGGATCCGAACCGACTGAAAGCCTTTAGAAGCAACCAGTTTAAAATGCTCGGCCTCCAGGCGCAGCCCCCAGTCACCTTCCTTCGGCGCTTCCAGGGCATTACCAAGGTTGATGCCACGGCCAATAAGCTTATTCCAATGGAAGGCGTTCTGCACCGACGCATCAGACTGCCCGGAATTTGCAAAAGATATAAAGAATATAAAATAAATTAAGACTATTTGGCTAATTTTCAATTTCATTTATCTGCCCGACGATATTCCGCTATTAGTAACCAGAGCACGGTAAAATCCCTTCATCCAATATAGGCCACATATATACATATAGGGTGAATATACCAACAGCATCTTTAAGCTAAATGAATAGCGCAGGTTGCGGTAATTTATCCGGCTTATTTTAGCCAGCATCATGAGAGGGGCAAGCAGTGCAAATAGTCCACGCTTTCGTAAACCACTGCTGTTCTGATAGCGAATAAAATAGGTGTTGTTACCTGTAATGGCAATTTTTCTTAACACCTTTTCTAGGGGAGAGTCCTGTATCTGATACCCGATAACAGAAGGAACAAGAAACAGTTCAATACCACTGGCCACTAACCGTTCGGTAAGCTCTGTATCCTGCATGCGGGGAATATCACTGAAGCCGCCAAACTGCAAAAACAGCGCCTTCTCTATAATCATAAAGGCAGAGCTTAAATTCTTACGTAAGGTGAAACTTCTTGTGGACTGAGACTCATGATTAAAGTAATAGTGCTCAACCCTAGCAGGAAAACTATCGTGAACTTCTGTATTTAAATCTAATGCGGCACCAAAGGCTCTGTAGCCCTGTTCCACAGCCTTCTTAATATTCTTTATGGCATCATGATGAAGTACCACATCGGCGTCTATAAAGACTAAGGTCTCACCTGTACTAGCCTTTGCACCGATATTACGCCCCTGCCCGGGATCAAATCTCTGCTCTGATTTAATAAAGGTAACAAACGGGTATCGATTACAGATATCCTCAACTTTATTATGAGGCGAACAGTCTACAACTATGCATTCAACCTCACTGTCAATCTGCTTTCCTATCGAAGCCAGCGCAGAATTAAGATTCGCCTCTGCACAATAAGATGGAATAACAACTGATAGCTTCATTTAGTTTCAATCTCTGCCGACTCTATATTGATAGATAAGATGGGTGACGCTACCGCCCCTGGGTCCAAAGCTCCCACCCTGCTTTAATTCACCAAGGTAAACCCTGTATACCGCCCACTCAGTACTTATTCAGTAAGCAATTTGTAAAACAATCTACCTAGAGTAAATGCACAAATAAAGGAATGAATTCCAATAACAACGCCAGTCTCACCTATGAGACGCCAGCAATGTAAATGGTACAAAATCTGTACAGTGCATTGATTCAACCTGCCAATGGGAGCGTGTATAGTTTAACAATTTCTCAGCACTTAAGTAAACTAACCTATTTATCTTTTAAAGTAAGTTATTTGGGCTAACTTAGTTCTCTAACTCAGATATCCTTCTTTATCATTCAATAACGACCCCACATAAAATCAATTTATAACTTCGATTCTTTCAAACATTCGTTAATCAATATTCTCCATTTGTCGTTTCCATTATCATTTAAATGAAGCCCATCTGTAGTGTATTCAGGAATAATATAATCATTTTTACTAAGTACTCGATTTACGTCCAAGTAGTTAACGTTATTTAACGCCGCCAACTTCTTTATTTCCAAGTTGAGCAATTTAACTTTATCATTATTTCGTTTAAAACCATTTGATAGTAACACCGACTGCACAATGATCTTTCTTTCGTCAGTTTTTAAAGCATCTAAAATTATCTGAAAATGATGGCTTATTTCTTTAACTTTAATATTTCTTCCAAGATCATTAGTTCCAATCATGATAAATACAACCTCAGGTTTAACTCTGTTTACCAAGTCTAAGCGCTTGATAACTCCTCTCGTGGTATCACCTGATATACCCATATTGTAAACTACTTTATTCTTTACAGAAAGTTTATCCACATCGAACTGATAGGTTATACTATCCCCTAAAAGTACAATACCATCAGTTGATAGTGGATAGCTTCGGATAATTTCAATTCGATTTTTATAATCAGAAGTGGTTGTAATATCTGGGACCACAATAGTTCTAGCTACCCCAATAATTAGATGGTGTAAACCGAGCAGTCCTCCTATAGAAATTAAAACCAATAATAAAATTACTGATAGAAAGAACCTCTTCACAATATCACCTAAATATATCGTTTTTCTTTTGATATTGTGAATAGAGCCAGTCTCCACCATACACTGACAAATGGTCATTATCTGAGAAATATAGCTTACCCTTTTCCTCTATAGTTTTTGGGTGTTTAACATATGTATAAGGATCAAAAAACTCAACACCACTTAATGTCGTTACTTTTTCTACAACCTTGTTGTAATCAGGGTATTGATCCGAATAATACTCATCAACTATGCAGTTCAAACCAAGTCGACTACAGTTCTGTAATTTGGTTGGAGAAAATTTTAGCAATGGGGGCTGAGCCATAACAATAACTCTGTTGTTGTTACTTTTTACACCTCTAATAATTTTTTGCAAATCATTATCGAAACCAGTTTTTTTATACAAAGCATCCCACCTGTATGAAATAACTATAATATCCGCACTGTCTTTAACTTTATTAAAACTATCCTGAATATGTTTACATTTAGAAGAAACAGGCATTAATCCGCATCCCCCAGAAGCATATAATTGAACTTCGTACCCATGATCATTTGCAAGCAATGATACATATTCGAAATAATGCTCGGCATGACTATTACCGAATAAGAAAATACTTTTTTTACTACCTATATTGCCACCTTTACATCCCTCATTAACTAAAGAAGGGCATTTCTCCTTATCAATGTGATTATATTGCTTTTTAGCAAGGATATTATTGATATCTAATCTAGTCGGATACCCATTACTTAAATAAACAAAACTAGATAGCCCCCCCATTATTAGGGAAGGAAGTATAAAATAAAAGAGTGCAACTTTTTTCCCTTTTAGAGAGTTTCGTCGAAGCGGTCTTTCTATTAAAAAGTAAGATGCCACACTTAATATAAATGTAAGTAGAACAATACTAAATTGAGATATAACAGGAATATCAAGTATTTTTACTTTTAAGTTATATAAATAACGATAGTATGCCATTATAGGCCAATGATATAAATACAACGAGTAAGAAACCAATCCAATAGAAACCATTACACGGTTCGATAACCACTTGTTAACCAAAGTGTTATGACTATTTATTATTATTACGACACATACGCAGAGCAATAGTGATAATAAACCAGGAGTTGTATATGTTTCATTTATCGTAATTAGCATTAATCCGATAATAACCAGAGACAACACAGAAATAAAACTTGAAGTTATAGGTTTTATTTTATTATCTTGAGCTAAAACTGCTAAAACCGACCCTATCAATAACTCGCCCATTCTGGTAAATATCAAGTAAAAGCTAATTGATTGAAACTTATCATTACCCGATAGAACCTCTGCCAACAGAAAACTCATGAGAGCTATAGCAAATAGGAAAACTGTCTTTCTAGAATTAAAAAACTTAATTAAAACAAATAATGTTAAAGGAAATATAAAATAATACTGTTCTTCAACAGACAAAGACCATGTGTGTAAAAGTGGCCATTCAGAAGATTCACCGGAAAAATAATCACCTATTCGTAAGGAGTACTGAACGTTGGATATAAATAGAAGCACACTGATAATTGAAACCCCCACTTTATAATACTCATAAGGTAGCATTACAAAATAACCCACAATCATTACCATTAGAAGAACCGAAAAGAGTGGAGGTAATATTCTCTTAGCACGTCGAGTATAGAAGTTGGATAATGAAAATCTGTTTTCTATAAACTCTCTATATATAATCCCTGTAATTAAATATCCAGAAATGACAAAAAATATATCTACGCCTAGATAACCACCAGAAAGGTATGACTCATCTAGGTGAAATATAATAACAGATATTACAGCAACCGCACGCAAACCATCTATATCTGGACGATATTTAAACTTACCCACACATCCCTCTCTTTTTATGTAAACTATTGTTTTCTGGCTCGTACAGGGCAAGATTACGAAGCCCCTTTTCCTTACCGACGGTAATCTTTGATGATGCTGAAATGCATAAATGGTTTGACTAGTTCACTCATAGTTACCTCCGATTTCCTTATCGGTTCTACTGAGATTTATTGCTGCAAGGCTCGCTTAGAACCAGCCTGCAAATTCACCGAACACCCGGCCAGCACCAGAACCAATATAAATGTCACTGCATTCGCCGGTGGCTGCAGGTTAAAGTCCACTGAAATATGTATCAGCATGCCGATAATCGCCATAAAGCAGCCCAGCGCAGTTCCCTTTAGAGTTTTACTGTTTCTGCTGCGGATCGCTTTAAAGCTTAACCACAGCGCAAAAAGCACAGAAAGCCCTAATAGCAGCGTTGCCGGAATTCCAGTTTCAACCGCAAACTGAACATATTCATTATGAGCAAAGTCATAATAACCGATATTACGTTTAGTATAGGAGGGAAAAGTGGAATAAAAGCTTCCCAGACCAGTGCCTGTATAAGGGTAATCCTGAATAATCTCCATACTCCAGTTAACCACCTCATCACGGGTTTCCTGAGTCATGGAAGTATGCTCTAAACGCTCTTTTACTTTACCCAGCCCAAATACGGTGCCCACAATAAAGGTATCAATGGCAAGCAGAGAGATAATTAATACCGTTAATGCTCTTGGCCGGTTTTTATAAAACAGCAGCGCGACAATACCGCCAATCACGGTCACCGAGAAAAACGCGGTATTGCCCATTCTTGAGCGCGTCATAACCAGTGCAATCACCATTATCACCAGGCATAAACGCACAATCATTTTCGGGGAAAGCAGCGCCTCTGACCAGCGCGTAATCCGCACACGCCAGTTACCTGAAGCACTCTGGTGCAGGTCGGCAACAATTAGCCCTGTACCTAAACAAAGCGACATCATCATATAATTGGCAAGGTGGTTATGATAAACAAAAGAGCCGCTAGCCCGCGGCCCTTGTCGCATTCCGAACACCCAGCTTTCCGTGGTTCCGGTAAGTATCATCAAGGCGGCATAAAACGCCTGGAAAGTGCCACTGATCACCACAAACAGCAGTACTTTTCTAACCCTGTCGACACTGTTAATCAGCACAACCGCATTAAAAGCAAAAAGCGTATAAGCCAGCCCTTTTAACAACCCGGTAAGGGTCGCGTACCTGTCCAGCGACAGCGTCATAGACTCCAGCGCAAGCGAGCTATAGATCTCAAACGCCTTCGGAGACATAAACTGAACAACACTATGTGGTAACGGAACAAGCTGAAAAGCCGTCCATAACTGAAACAGCACTAAGGGAACCAACAACCAGGCAAACCGCTTAACCCTATGCCACGGGAAATCCCCCCTCAGGGTAAAAATAAGCGCAACGGTCTGCAGTGAAATCCAGATTTCGAACACAGACCAGGCCCAAACCCTGTGGCTAGCCAAAGGAATAGGCAACCAGATAATAAGAACAAGAAGACTATAAAAACAAAAACTCTCAGTGCGGGTCATGAATAAACCAAAAAGATAAGAAAAAAATGAAAATAAGGAAGCACAAAGGTTACATATAAATCAACAAGCACCGACTATCCCAACCCGTAACCTGCAACCTGCAACCTGCAACCTGCAACCCAAAAAACCTTCAAACAACAAAAAAGCCCAAACTGAAATTTGGACTTTCTAATCTAATAATTATTTTTAAAATTAACTAGCAGAAACCGGTGTTTCGTCAGTAACAGTAGACTCACCCGCCGCAGATGCTTCAGCAACCGCTGTCGGGTCAGCACCTTCACTGATTGCCGTTGTTACCGCTGCAGTAGTTACCTCATCAACAACCTCTTCTGAAGCCGCATCTACAACCGCTTCTACAACAGAAACAATTGCCTCTTCAGAAGCACTTTCTACCGCTGCTGTTGCTACATCCGATGCCACTTCATCCGATGCCGACTCAACCGCTGCCGCTGCCACTTCAGCAACCACTTCTTCTGAAGCCGACTCTATCGCTGCTGTTGTTACTTCTGCTGCAACTTCATCTGATGCTGCCTCAACCGCCGCTGCCGTTACTTCTGCCGCAACCTCGTCTGATACAGATTCAACTGCCGCTGCCGTTACTTCCGCTGCCAGCTCATCAGATACCGACTCAACCGCAGCTGCTGTCACTTCCGCCGCCACTTCGTCTGACGCAGATTCAACCGCTGCCGCCGTTACTTCCGCCGCAACTTCATCTGATGCAGCCTCAACCGCAGCTGCCGTTACTTCTGCCGCAACTTCATCTGATACCGATTCAACTGCTGCTGCCGTTACTTCCGCTGCTAACTCATCGGATACAGATTCAACCGCTGCCGTTGTTACGGCCGCTACCACTTCATCCGACGCAGACTCAACCGCTGCTGCCGTTACCTCGGCCGCTACTTCATCTGATGCCGCCTCTACCGCTGCCGCTGTGACTTCTGCTGCCACTTCATCTGAAACAGATTCAACTGCCGCTGCCGTTACTTCCGCTGCTAACTCATCGGATACAGATTCTACTGCTGCAATCGTTACTGCCACAGCCGCTTCTGGTGCTTTTTCAATCGCTGCCGCCGTTACTGCCGCTGCCGCTTCCGGTGCTTTCTCTACCGCTGCCGCCGTTACTGCCGCCGCCGCTTCCGGTGCTTTCTCTACCGCTGCCGCCGTTACTGCCGCCGCCGCTTCCGGTGCTTTCTCTACCGCTGCCGCCGTTACTGCCGCCGCCGCTTCCGGTGCTTTCTCTACCGCTGCCGCCGTTACTGCCGCCGCCGCTTCCGGTGCTTTCTCTACCGCTGCCGCCGTTACTGCCGCCGCCGCTTCCGGTGCTTTCTCTACCGCTGCCGCCGTTACTGCCGCTGCCGCTTCCGGTGCTTTTTCTACCGCTGCCGCCGTTACTGCCGCCGCCGCTTCCGGTGCTTTCTCTACCGCTGCCGCCGTTACTGCCGCAGCTTGCGCTGGCGCAGCCTCTACAGCGGCGGCTGTTACTGCTACCGCTGCTGTTGGAGCAGCTTCTACTACTGCTGATGTTACTACCGCAGCTGCTTCAGGCGCAGCTGCCACTGCAACCCTGGTAATATCCGCTGCAATTTCTGGATTAGCAGAAGCCAGCTGAGCCAAACGAGCCGCTTGCTCTTCAATTGTTAGCCCGCCAGATAAAACCGCATCGATTTCCGCCTGCTGTGCCGCAGTGATCGCAGCGTACGTTGGCGCTGAAAGTATCGCTAAAGCTGCAACAATGCTTAGTGATAATTTTTTAACTTTCATGTATAAATTCCTTAACTCTTATTTACGATCACTGAGAACGTCAAACTAATAAACTAAGTTGTGAAACGAGCTCACAAACGAAATAATATCCAATAATAAGCAACTCTCAACATATTAAATGAAAAACCTCCCTATTTTCTCCTTTATGATACTGAGAGAAAAGTAAATAAACGTCCCTGCGATAATACCAGCGACATTAATAGACAAATCAACCAGTGAGTAATGCCTGGCTGGTAGAAAATACTGCAACAGCTCATCGGTAATAACCAAAGCTAAAAGCACAAGCGTTGGTAAGCCAACTGTTTTAAACATAAATCTTCGAGCTTGCGGCAAAGTACACCAGGCTGCCAAAAAGCTAAGTGAGGTAGCAATAGCCAAATGTAAAAACTGATGCCCCCCAACAAAGTGCTCAGCAAAGTGAATCTGCTTAAGAAATACCCCCGAGCTCTTAGACAAAGAGGCACCACCACAAATTAAAGTTCCCAAAAGAAAAACAGGAAACCGATACCGATAAAAAAACACCAACGCTTCCATCACTCGCACATATAACCAAAGTTCACCTTAGCATGCCCTCGCGATCACAAGACCCTCGTTCCCACGCTCCCGCGTGGGAACGTATATGGACTCCCCCTGTAACACAAGTGGTTTAAGATAATAAGAGTTTATGCAAGTGCACGTATATTCGGTTTCATCATGGGGCGCTACCCCGAACCTTTATGGCTAAATCCACTAACAAGGCTTCTAATCGCAGTCCAGGCATTTATTGCCTCATTCCCACACAGAGTTTGCCTTGTGTGCTGTGCTAACACTTTATCTTAATTACTTGCTATTACGCTGGTTTGTCGTTTGCTCCAAATTCAGCTTTACCTTATTTCAGTTAAGCTAACTTAAGCTGGTAAGGCTGTTTTGATTTCAATATGGCACACGCCATCCTGACTATCTTATTCGCTAGAGCAATAACGACTTTATTCACATGGTTTCTCTCTAACAGAGAGCGTATCCACTGACTAAGTGGATCAGTTTTATCTTTGACATGACTAACTACAGCTCGGGCACCATGAACGACAAGAGCTCTGAGATAACGATCTCCTCGCTTAGTAATGCCAAGGTTGATATTTCTACCTCCACTTCCTGTATGAGCAGGCACTAATCCAATGCTTGCGCTTGCATCCCTACCACACTTATAAGCCGATGCATTTCCTAACCTGGCATACAAAGCACTGCCTGAAATCCATGAAATACCCGGTAACGAGGCTAAAAGCTTACAATCTTCATTTTGTTTTGCCTGATTGGTAAGAGCTTGAGTGGCATCATCAATTTGGGTATCAAGCGCGAGCAACTGTTCTTTAAGATTATTTAGAATAAACCGAGCAGCATGGGTTAATTCATTTTCAGCATTTTCCAACTCAAACGGTAGCTGTTTTCTGAGCGAATTGATTCCTATGGGAAATTTGATGCCATATTCCATCGCAAGCCCCCGGATACGGTTAGCAAGCTGTGTTCGTTGCTTAATATAACCTTCCCGCAGTCTTAGTAAGCAGGCAAGATCTTGCTGTTCAACAGTTTTAACCGGAACGAAATGAATATCTGTCCGCTGACTGGCTTCATAAATAGCCAAAGCATCATTGGGATCATTTTTATTTCCCGAGCGATACTTAGCGGCGATCTGAGCAGGCACGAGTAAGACTTGATGTCCTGCCTGCTGGAACTTTCGACCCCAATAATGAGCCGTTGCACAAGCTTCCATACAAATAACAGCTTTGGGGTGCTTAGCCACCATTGAAATTAACTTTGATTGAGATACTTTTTGATTAGATGAAAGCTTTCCGTGCTTATTAATTATCGCAACTTGAATAACAGTCTTAGCAAGGTCGATAGAAATAGTGATATTCTTGTTCATGGCATGGGCTCCTTTTTAGTTGACACTCTTACCTTAGCCGATATTTTCGACGAAGGTGAGGGAGTCCATGCCATTGCATACCAAACTCAAAAAATTCTCAAAAAATAACGCTCGCCTGATCAAACTAAAAAAACTACTGACAAACCCGAGGCTCTTTCCCACTAAAAATCAAAATCTGACAAACCCGCTCTTTATAAGAAGAACCATTAAGCAACTCAACCAACTCTCCCCGACTAAACCCCCAATTAAAGCCATACTGCTGAGGATTTAAAACATACCGAACACCCTTAGCCCGGTCCTTAGCGGAAACCTTATCCCAGTAACCAAAATAAAAATCAATCCCGGCCCTGGCTGTTGCTTTCTCATAAGGCCCAAACTGCTCAGCAAGATATAACTGCGAAAGCGCCTCCTGCAAAGCATCACCCTTTGCATTAAACGAATAAGCCTGCTGAACATAAGTCTTAAAAGAGAGAGGACGAGCCTTAGCAGCCTCTTGAGTCAGCCCCAGTCCCTGACTCACAAACGAATCAGGTACTTCACTGCTTTCACCGGAATAACTGTTTACCAGTTCAACATAAGCAGAATAAGTCAAATACTCAGGATTATACTGATTCCAGGCCAGCATATTGTCCTTAAGCATATTTAAACGCTCCAAGATACTCAGCTTTTTATCCGATACCGCCTGATCATCACTATTGGCATATTTTGCCCGGTATTTACTATAAACCTCGATCTGATTATCCAAACCTATCTTATACAGCGACCCCACAGCAAACTGACTTGCAACAAAAATTGTTGCAAGTGAAACCAACCCAATAACCGCTAAACTGACTTTTGAACCCTTTGTCATTAATTATTTACAACCTTATTTATGAAGAAGCGAATAGAACAAACAGCTCTTCTACTTTTTCCTGAACCAAAACACTGTCCCCTTCATATTTAGAAGTTTCTAAGTTCTCGCTACCAATTTTTTAAACCCTTGTGTTAAACACGAACTGAGTGGTGCAGAAAAGAGAAATCTAATATTGAGCTTTTTTATTAACCAAAGAGCGCACAAAGGAGCACTGACACCAACGATACATCCAAGAGTAATATGGATATAATAGGAGTCAACATTAAATACTTTTCCTAATATTACTCTAATACCACTTCCGGCTAGAATATGCATCAAGTAAATCACCATTGAAGATGAACCAATGTAAGCAAGAAGTTTAGCATTTTTTAAACTGAGGTAGGTCGACACTGAGACCACGAAAAATATTGAAACAATCGCCAAAAATAACGTTTCGACTCCTTTATCCACATACCTTAAGGACAATATACTGTGGAAATACCATTGAGATAATATAAAGACAATTCCAGAACAAATCAAGAATTTAGGTGTGGAAACATAATTAACTTTAATATGTATGGTGAATAGTACACCTAAAGCAAAAAAAACCATGCTACCCATAAACTGTTTAACAACACCAATATTACCTATATGTGGCGCAGAAAAATAGAAAAAAATTGATATCGCTGAGAGAACTATTACTGCACTAATTTTTGAGAGCGAACTATAAACAAATGAAAAAAAGATAAAAGTAAATAACAGCACATACAAAAACCAAAACTGTGCTCGTGGTGCCCATAAAAACTCAAGCACTTGTGTAATAGACACTTCACCATTCGTATAGGTAGACAAAATAACTTCTATAGTTCCTTGAATAATTGACCAAATAACGTAAGGATAGAAAATTGTATCGATCTTGTTGAGCACTAAGTTCTTTATTCCTCTATTAATGAATGAGTTATAAAAAAATAACCCTGATAGAAAAAAAAATAAAGGCATATGAAAACTATAAACGATACTGTCTGCTAACTCATAGAACTCCGTAGGTATCTCAATACCTGCGTTATGAAGCCCTCTAGACACATGTCCAAATACAACTAAGATAATTCCGATTGCCTTTGCGTAATCGACCCAGTGCTCTCTTCTTTCCATTGTTATACTCATTTTGTAAATCCAACAAAGAACAAATGATTCAAATTCAAAGCTGTAGGCATAAGAAATACCAGTTACAGCAACAATCCCATAATCCGCAGAAAACTCGGGAGTTTTTCTGACTGAAAACACGTTCTGGTTTGTTTCGGTATTTCACTGATACTGTGGTCGTACAAAGTAAAATACTAAATATGATTAGGTAATACTAAGCATTTAACAAGCTAGATATTTCCCTAATCTTCTCTTCAATCAGATTACGGTTTCCCTCAGACTCAATATTTAAACGCACAACCGGCTCAGTATTTGAAGATCTAAGATTAAAACGCCATGCAGAACCGGAACCTTTAAACGCCATACCGATTCCGTCAATATCTTCAATAGAGTCAGCCTTAGGCGCATAGTAATCCTGCACTCTTTGCAGTGCCCTCTTCGGCTCTTCCAGCTTGAAATTTATTTCACTGGACGCCGGATAAGCCGCGATCATCTCATCAACCATAGAAGAGAGCTTTATACCTTTAACCGAAATAAGCTCGGCAATCAGCAGCCATGGGATCATACCCGAGTCACAATAGGCAAAGTCACGGAAATAGTGATGGGCACTCATTTCACCACCGTATACCGCATCCACTTCACGCATTTTTTCTTTAATAATGGCATGACCAGACTTGCTCATCACAGGTGTGCCACCCAGTTCTTTAATTACCTGCTCTGTATTCCAGTAAGCACGCGGATCAAAAATAATTTTCTGGTTTGCATCCTGCTGCAAAAAAGCCTGCGCAAGCAGACCGACAATATAGTAACCCTCTATAAAGCGGCCATTTTCATCAAACAGGAAACAGCGGTCAAAATCGCCATCCCAGGCGATACCAAAATCTGCTTTATGCTTAAGCACAGCTTCAGAGGTTGAAGCACGGTTTTCAGGTAAAAGTGGATTTGGAATACCATTTGGGAAGGTGCCATCCGGCTGATGATGCACCTTAATAAACTCGACCGGCACATTCAGCGCATTAAAACGTTTTTCTATTTCATCAACAACCGGCCCTGCTGCGCCATTTCCGGCATTTACCACCAGTTTAAGCGGTTTAATATTGGCCGGGGCGATATAGCTTAGAATATGCTCAATATAAGCTGGGCGGTTGTCTGTGTTAAACAATGAGCCTTTTACCTCAACCGGTTCAAACTCACCGCTTTCCGCAATAGCCTGAATCTCATTTAGGCCGCTGGTCTTTCCGATTGGAGCCGCACCTTTACCAACGGGTTTCATACCGTTGTAATCAATCGGATTATGGCTGGCAGTCACTTCAATGCCACCATCCACATCCATGGCAAAGGCCGCGTAATAGATCTCTTCCGTGCCTGTCATGCCAAGGTCAACAACATCTACCCCCGCATCCATGAGGCCGTTTGCCAGCGAAGCCTTTAAGGATTCAGAAGTTAAACGCGCATCCCCGCCCAGGGCTACCTTCTCTGGCCTGCAGTACTGACCGTAAGCCCGGCCAATACGATAAGCGATATCTTCGTTTAGCTGCGAACCCAGTTTGCCGCGAATATCGTAGGCTTTAAAGCAGCTAAGCGCCAGTTTAGCCTTATTCATTGATAGCCTCTTTCGCGCTTTGAGTAGCAACAAGCATACTTTCTGATGTTAGCAGCGTTTGCTCTGAGTCCACATAACCATCGCGGCTGATACGCACAATATCGTCTTCAGCTAAATAGCTACCTGAGCGCACCTCTATGATTTCCAGAGGTACTTTACCCGGATTCTCTATGGCGTGCTCCATATTGATCGGAATATAGGTAGACTCGTTTTCACTTAAAATCAGCTCTTTATCGCCACGAATGATTCTGGCGGTACCGGATACCACCACCCAGTGCTCGGCTCTGTGATAGTGTTTTTGAATCGCGGTTCTTTCACCGGGTTTGATCGTGACCTGCTTAACCTCAAAACGTTCACCATTTGCGATTGCGTCGTAAGAGCCCCACGGCCTGAAAACTTCCCGGTGCTTAAGGTACTCTTCTCTGCCATTCTGTTTAAGGTGGTTAACGATGTTTTTTACACCCTGAACTTTGTCTTTATGTGCAACCAATACGGCATCTTTTGTTTCGATAACAATCAGATCGTCCACACCCACAGTGGAAACCAGTTTACTCTGAGAATAGACATAGCTGTTCCGGGTATCTTCTGCGATAACATCGCCACGGGTTGCATTGCCCTTTGCATCTTTATCGTTAACTTCCCAGATAGCAGACCAGCTGCCCACATCGTTCCAGTGTGCATCCATCGGTACTACAATCGCATTCTGAGTGGGTTCCATTACCGCATAGTCGATAGACTCATCCGGGCAATTTGCAAACACATCTTTATCCAGCCGGATAAAATCCAGATCAGGATAACTGCTTAAATGCGCTTCCTTACATGCCGCCAGAATATCCGGACGGTGCGCTTCCAACTCAGCTAAAAATGCAGAAGCCTTAAACAAAAACAGGCCACTGTTCCAGTAATACTCACCACTGGCAAGATACTCCTGCGCTTTTTCCTGATTTGGTTTTTCTACAAAGGAATCGACTTTAAAGCTGTTTTCACCGCTTACTTCGCCCTGACGAATATAACCGTAACCCGTTTCAGGCGCGGTAGGCACAATACCAAAGGTAACCAAATTACCTTTCCTTGCCTCAGGCACTGCCGCCTCTACCGATGCCACAAAAGCAGCCTCATTTTTAATCACATGATCCGCTGCAAGCACCAGGAGTAACGGATCATCCCCATTCTGAACAGCCTGAAGCGCAGCCAGTGCAACCGCTGGCGCGGTATTCCGGCCAACCGGCTCTAAGATAATACCGCTATGTTTAAATTCAGCTTTTCTTAACTGCTCTGCCACAATGAATCTGTGTTCGTCGTTACAGATAAAAAGTGGGGCTTTATGTTCAAGGCCGGCTAAGCGGGAAACAGTATCCTGAAGCATCGTATTCTCGCTTGCTAATGAGAGAAACTGCTTGGGAAAATGAGTTCGGGAAAGCGGCCATAGGCGAGTGCCAGAGCCGCCTGCCATAATTACTGGCAAAATCATTAGATTTCCGTACAGCCCCATTCAGGATAATGCTTTCTGATATAAGCATTCAGATCACGATCAGCCTGAGAGTAAGTACGTTTATCTTCAACAGACTCACCATTAATCAGATCAACCATACCCGCACCAACAGTTACGTTAGTATGGCGGTCGATAATAATAAACGAACCCGTACCCGAAAGTTGCTGATACTTATCCATCGCAACCTTATCGGTTAACGAAATAGTTGCGTGAGCAATCTCATTCAGTTCAACCGTCTCACTGCCCTGCGCACCACGCTCAAGCGTATTAACATCAACTTTGTAATCGATATTATCCAGCTTACCAAAACAAGTTTTAGTCGCGAACTTAAACGCATACTCTTTATAAGAACGAGCTGGTGTTTCACCCATCCACACAATATGAGCAGCAAGCTTGTTAGAGACTTTAGGTTCAAACCCTTTATGAACGATCATATCTCCACGAGAGATATCGATTTCATCTTCAAGAGTAAGAGTGATTGCCTGGCCCGGTTGCGCCGATGCTAAATCACCATCGTAGGTATAAATAGACTTAACCTTTGAGCTCTTGCCAGAAGGCAGTGCGGTGATCTCATCACCTACCTGAACAATACCTGAAGACAGAGTACCGCAGAATCCACGGAAATCCAGATTCGGACGGTTAACATACTGAACAGGGAAACGCATATGCTCAAGATTCACATCCTGGTTAATCTTCACCGTTTCCAGCAATTTCATTAGCGTTGCACCCGGATACCAGTCCATATTCTGGCTGGCAGTTACCACATTATCACCCTTAAGTGCTGAAATAGGCACAAAACGCAGATCTTTAAAGTTAAAGTTTTCCGCCATTTCACGGTAGTCCGCTTTAATCTTCTGATAAACCTCCTGGCTGTAGTCCATCAGGTCCATCTTGTTGATAGCAACAATAATGTGCTTAATACCCAGCAGGCTACAAATATAGCTGTGACGACGGGTCTGAGTCTGAATACCGTTACGGGCATCAACCATTACAATGGCTAAATCACAGGTAGAAGCTCCGGTTACCATATTACGGGTGTACTGCTCGTGCCCCGGAGTATCGGCAATAATAAACTTACGCTTATCGGTAGAGAAATAACGGTAAGCAACATCAATGGTAATACCCTGTTCGCGTTCAGACTGTAAACCATCTACCAAAAGCGCCAAATCAAACGCATCGTCTGTGGTATTAAATTTTTGAGAATCGCGCTCAATAGCCGCCATCTGATCTTCATAAATCAACTTGCTATCGTATAGCAGACGACCAATAAGTGTAGATTTACCATCGTCCACGTTGCCGCAGGTCAGAAAGCGCAGCAGGTCTTTATTTTCATGAACGTTCAGATAAGCTTCAATATCCGTAGCGATTAGCTCTGATGAATGTGACATTTTTTATATCCTGTTATAGAAAGAGCATGTGCAATAAGTAAAACACTCCACCAAACCAGTTCTCCCCCTTCCGAAGGGGGAGTTAGAGGGGGGGGCTAACTCTTTCCTTATTAAATTATTGATAAAACTCTTCAAGAACTTGAGTAAAACGCGCCTTATCCGCAACCGGAAGCGCATTAATTCCCGCCGCCGCCTTACGGCCACCACCGGTAGGAAACTGGGTACAAACCTCATCAGCTCCGGTCCGGTTCTCAAGCGGAGCCCTGACACTTACAGTGTAATCTTCACCGCTGCCATTTAACGTTAATACCGCATGTGCTTTACCCGGCTCTTCATTCGCAAGCTGGTTACCAAATACACCACTGATGCGACGTGCCCATGCTTCACACGGCAGTTCAAATACCCGGCTAATTGATGAATCAACCAGAGGTGATAACTCAGAAAGATTCGCCATGTCCGCTTCATAGCCCTTCTTAAGCTGGTAATATGGCGATTCCAGGTCATCCCGCAGCATAAAGGGGTCGGAATATTCCAGAAGTGCTTTATACAGGTGGTCTGGTGCGATATGCAGATCAGCTGTAGCCGCACCATATCCGTTGTAGTTAACCAGGGTACCCAGCTCTTTCAGAAACTCGGTATCGACTTTGCTTAAACCCTGCTCTTCAGCAATTTTGCTGGCAGTGGAAATCAGGTTATCACCAAAAGCTGCTGCTATTGCCCAGCTAACATATTCCCCCTGAAGGCGGTTATTAATTAGCAAACTGGTACAGACTTCTGAATCCAGATCAATCAGTGCTTCTAAGTGCTCAGATTCAGGAATATCTCCCGTTCTGTGGTGATCACAATAAAAAGTCTTAACACCCTGCTCCAGAAGCTTTTCCAGCGCAGGCATATTTTTTTCCATGGAAACATCAAGCACGGTCAGGCCTGATGCATCACCTTCGGCAACGACTTTTTCCAGCAGCTTAATATCACGCTTTACCCCGGTAACCAGAGTAGCGTCTTTAGGCTCGGCTAACCTTAACTGAAGCAAAGCAATAATACCGTCCGCATCGCCATTAAAAACATCGTAATGCATTAAATTATCCTTAACCTAAATCTTCAGGTAGCCTTGCTTGCTCAGTTCCGCAATAATCATATCGGCACACTCTTTAACGCTTTTGTCTTCCGTACGGATATGAATTTCCGCAGCCTTTGGCGGCTGATACTCAGAATCAATGCCAGTGAAATGTTTTATTTCTCCAGCACGCGCTTTCTTATACAGCCCTTTTGGATCTCGCTGCTCGCAGATGTCCAGTGGCGTATCAATAAACACTTCCAGAAACTGCCCTGGCTCAAGGATATCTCTCACCTGCTCCCTGTCGGAGATAAATGGTGAGATAAATGCAGTAAGCACAATAGAACCTGAATCCACAAACAATTTGGCTACTTCACCGATACGGCGGATATTTTCGACTCTGTCGTTATCGCTAAAACCTAAGTCTTTATTCAAGCCATGGCGAACATTGTCACCATCCAGCAGGTAGCTATGCTTACCAAGTTGAAGAAGCTCATGCTCTACTACATTGGCAATAGTTGATTTACCGGAACCACTTAACCCGGTAAACCAGAGCACTACCGGTTTTTGCTGTTTTAAGCTAACCCTTTCAGAATGGGAAACCGTGGTGTTATGCCACACCACATCATCGCTTACTGACTCGTTTTCTTTTCTTTCGTAAGGCGTCATTGCTTAGAAATACCCCTCACGCTTTTTCTTCTCCATAGAGCCGGCACTGTCGTGGTCAATCGCCCTGCCCTGACGCTCTGAAGTTGTAGTCAGCAGCATTTCCTGGATAATCTCCGGCAGTGTTGTCGCTTCAGACTCAACCGCACCAGTTAACGGGTAGCAACCCAGTGTACGGAAGCGAACCATTTTGTCTTCCACCTTTTCACCTGGTTTAAGCTCCATACGATCATCATCAACCATGATAAGCAGGCCATCACGCTCAACAACCGGACGCTTAGCCGAAAGGTACAAACCTGGAATCTCAATTTGCTCAAGGTAGATATATTGCCATACGTCTAACTCTGTCCAGTTAGAAAGCGGGAATACACGAATACTCTCGCCCTTATTCACCTTACCGTTATAGGTATTCCAAAGCTCCGGGCGCTGGTTTTTAGGGTCCCAGCGATGGTGCTCATCACGAAAAGAGTAAACACGCTCTTTAGCACGGGACTTTTCTTCATCACGACGCGCACCACCAAAAGCAGCATCAAAGCCGTATTTATCCAGCGCCTGCTTCAGCCCCTGAGTTTTCATAATATCCGTATGCTTAGAACTGCCATGAACAAACGGGTTAATATTCATCTCAAGCCCTTCCGGGTTTTGATGAACAATCAGCTTCATACCCAGTTTTTCCGCCATATAATCACGGAACTTGATCATCTCAACAAACTTCCAGGTTGTATCCACATGCATCAAGGGAAACGGTGGAATACCAGGCGCAAACGCCTTCTTAGCCAAATGCAGCATCACAGACGAATCTTTACCAACCGAATAAAGCATCACCGGATTATCAAACTCCGCCGCCACTTCACGCATAATATGAATAGATTCAGCCTCAAGCTGTTTCAAATGAGTCATCCGTTCAGGAGAGATTTTCATATATTCCTTTCCAACTAAACTAACTGTAATTTCTGAAAGATTCCCCCTCGTTCCCACGCTCCAGCGTGGGAATGCATACCGAGCTCAAAGGCACAGATAAACGAAAGGAAAACAAAAAATAAGATCAAACGAAAGCGAAAGAGAACTCATTCCCACGTTCCAACGTAGAAATACGTACCAGGCTCAAAACCGCCACGTAAGCAAACTAGATCCCATAAAGATAAGAGATACCACTAACAGCAATAACCCCATAAACCAAACTAACCGGCAACCCAATCCTCACAAAGTCACCCAGCTTATACTGCCCCGCACTAAACACCATAAGATTAGTCTGATACCCATAAGGGCTAATAAAACTGGCACTGGCCCCAAAAGCCACCGCCATAATATACCCAATAGGCTCAACCGATAAACTAACCGCCAGCCCATAAGCAATAGGAAACATAAGCGCAGCAGCAGCATTATTGGTAACCAGTTCAGTCAGCAACCAGGTCAAAACATAAATAACAAGCAACCCGGTAAAAGGACTAAACCCATTCTGATGCTGACGAACCAAATCACCAATTACATCCAGCGCCCCGCTGGACTGCAGCGATTTAGACAAAACCAAAGCAGAAGCAATAATAAGCCAGATCTGTTTAGGCGCTCTCTGCACCACTTCATTAGGTGTTAATACTCCGGCAAACAAAAACAGTCCTAACAAAAGAAACATACTCTGAAACAGCGAAACCACCCCGGTAGCCGCCAGCAAAATGGCACCAAGGAAACCGCATACAGATAGCTTCTCCTGCCAGCCACTTAACAACTGCTCAGTCTCAACCCCACTAAGTACAATAAAGTTCTTACTGATATTACGGCGAGCTTTAAAATCCTCACCAACCGCTAACACCAAAAAATCACCCGGCTGCAGCACAACATCACCAAGTTTACCCGATACAGTTGCACCATCTCTTTTTATAGCGACCACAGCAGCATCAAACAGCGCACGAAAACCGGTTTGCTTAAGTGTTTTTCCAACCAGAATACTATCTGAACGCACTACAACTTCAGTTAGATTTTCAAGAGGAAGGCCGTTTCGGTAAGCAAAAGAGTCAAGACCGTTAATCTGTTCTAACAGAGTAACTTTCTTAATATCCCCACTAAAAACCAGCCGATCGTTCTCTTCAAGAACTTCACTTGGTGAAACCGGAGAAATTAATCTTCCATCACGTAAAACTTCAACCAGAAAAAGCGATTCTAGATTTCTTAGCCCATTTGCCTCAATGGTTTTACCAACAAGTACAGAACCTGAAGATACCTTAGTATCGATAAAGTAATCCGTAGATACGGCCTTACTTTCTTCGGATGCAGGAAGAAACCTGGAAATGCCAAATAAAACGAGTCCACACCCTAACACCAAGGCAGCACCTATTGGTGTAAACTCAAAAAAGCTAACTGAAGGTAGGCCCATTTCCAGAACCATACTATTTACGATTAAGTTTGTTGAGGTGCCGACAAGGGTTAATGTGCCACCCAGAATTGCTGCGTAAGAAAGTGGCAGTAGCAGTTTGCTTGCTGGATGGTACGAGTTATTTCGTATTGGTGCCAGCATGGTTGAAACTACGGCAGTGTTATTTAGTAGCGCTGAAGATAAGGCAGTTAAAGAAACTAATCGCAACCAAGTAACACGATAGCCTTCTCGAATTACATAGCCAGCAATAATGCGTAGTAGTCTAGTTTTTTCCAGAGCTAGAGAACAGACCATTATAAGCATTAGTGTTAATAAACCCTGATTGGAAAAGCTTGCTATTAACTGGTCTGTTGTTGCTAGTTGGGCTGCGTATAATACCAGTAGCAATGCACCAAATACTCTTTCTGGCTTATTTTGATATTTAACTAACCCTACTATCGTGGATAAAAAAAGAACAAATACAGTATATGAACTGGTCATTAACAATTAATATTGCTTAAGAACTTTAAACAAACTGCGTTGCCAGTCTCGGTTAACTAACCAGCAGCTATCAATAGCGCTACAATCAAGTACTGAATATTCAGGTCGTCTGGCAGGTGTCGGATAGTCTTCAGTTTTAATCGCCTTTAGTTTCGGCTGTTTATTAATAACTGAAAGAGACTCTGCTTGTGAAAATATCGCTCGGGCAAACCCATGCCAAGACGTCGCTTCAGAACCGCAGAAATGATATACACCATACTTGGAGAAATTTGAGCTAGCAAAATACTCATCAACCGCTTTAAGCACAACGTCTGCAAGATCTCCGGCATAAGTAGGGCAACCATACTGATCTGCAACAACGCCAACCTCATCGCGCTCGGTAGCTAAACGTATCATGGTTTTTACAAAGTTATTCCCATATTCACTAAAAACCCACGCAGTACGAATTATAATATGTTGCGAAGTTGTATCAATGACGGAACGTTCACCAGCCAATTTACTTTCACCGTAAACACCCTGGGGATTAGTTAATGCATCGCACTTATACGGTGAGGTGCTTTTACCATCAAAAACATAGTCTGTGGAAATATGAATTAGCGGAATATCTCTGCTCTTGGCGGCTTCTGCCAAATTTTTGGGGCCATCGGAATTTACGGCATACGCCAGTTCACTTTCAGTTTCAGCCTTATCCACAGCAGTGTAAGCGGCGGCATTAATGATGATATCTGGCATAGATTCAGTTACTAGCGACATGACTGAGCTTGTATCGGTAATGTCTAGCTGATCGACATCAGTAGCAAGACACTCGTATTTTTTGGATTGAACCCTATCTTGTAGGCAACGCCCCAGTTGCCCATTAGCGCCAACAATTAATAGCTTCATCATAAATCCCTAAACAAACCTGCTACCGCGTCTTTTTCAGATAAAACCGGCTTTTCTACAGGCCACTTGATGCTTAAGTCTGGGTCATCCCAACGAATACTTCCTTCATCCGCTGGATCATAAAAATCAGTACATTTGTACTCAAAATCTGCAGTGTCAGACAACACAACAAACCCATGTGCAAAACCTGGTGGTACCCAGAACTGTGTTTTATTCTGTTCAGAAAGAATAACGCCTTCCCACTTGCCGAATGTAGGAGAACCTTTCCTTATGTCAACTGCAACATCAAAGACTTCACCTCTCACTACACGAACTAGCTTTCCCTGAGGTTTAGTCTTTTGGAAATGAAGCCCTCTCAGTACACCTTTAGAAGACCTAGAGTGATTGTCTTGCACAAAAGTAAGATCTGAGCCAATGATATCTCTGTATCGTTCAGCCTGAAAAGTTTCCAGAAAAAAACCTCTTTCATCACCAAACACTTTTGGCTGAACTATCTTTACTTCTGGAATAGAGGTATTAATAATTTCCACCTGTTAAACCCCTCTAACCAATTGCATTAAATACTGACCGTAACCTGTTTTATGCAACTTATTACCAGCTTCAAATACTTGCTCTGCACTCAACCAACCCTTTTGAAAAGCAATCTCTTCCAAGCAGGCCACTTTAAGGCCCTGGCGGTGCTCAATAGTTTGTACAAACTCACCAGCATCTAAAAGCGAATCATGAGTGCCAGTATCTAGCCACGCGAACCCCCTCCCAAGAAGACTTACATGTAAATCCCCTCTTTCCAGATATACATTATTCACATCTGTAATTTCAAGCTCTCCACGAGCAGATGGTTTGATATCACGGGCAATTGCCCGTACATCATTATCGTAAAAATACAGCCCCGTAACAGCATAGTTTGATTTAGGTTTTTCTGGTTTTTCTTCGATACTCACAGCCATTCCAGCTGCATCAAACTCAACTACACCAAATCTTTCTGGGTCTGACACATGATAACCAAAGACAGTAGCACCTTTATCACGAGATACTGCGCTAACTAACGTATCAGAAAAATGTTGCCCGTAAAAAATGTTATCGCCAAGTACCAAACTAACATTTTCATTGCCAATGAACTGGTCACCGATAACAAAAGCTTGCGCTAACCCATCTGGGCTAGGCTGCTCAGCATAGGATAAACTCACTCCAAAACGACTACCATCACCTAACAATTTCTGAAAGTTAGGCAAATCTTCTGGTGTAGAGATAATTAAAATATCCTGAATCCCTGCCAGCATTAAAACTGACAACGGATAGAAAATCATAGGCTTGTCGTAAATTGGAAGCAACTGCTTAGATACGCCCATAGTGATTGGATGAAGCCTTGTGCCTGAACCACCCGCTAAAATAATTCCCTTATATTTACGCATTATTGCTTCCTTCACCCAGCCTGTTCAATGAATACTCTCCTGAAAGTACACGCTGCCACCATTTCTGGTTTTCTAAATACCAAATAACCGTTTTTCTTATCCCCGACTCAAAGGTTTCTTCTGGAACCCAACCTAATTCACGTTGCATTTTTGAAGCATCAATGGCGTAACGTAAATCATGCCCAGGACGATCGTTAACAAAAGTAATGAGATCTTTGTATTGCGTGACCCCTTCAGGTTTATTTGGCGCAAGTTCCTCTAGTAATTCACAAATTATCTCTACAACTTCAATATTGCGCTTTTCGTTGTGGCCGCCTATGTTGTAGGTTTCGCCAGTCTTTCCCTCTGTCACAACCTTATATAAAGCCCTTGCATGATCTTCTACGAATAGCCAATCACGAATTTGACTTCCATCACCATATACGGGCAGTGCTTTGCCTGAAAGCGCGTTTAAGATCATATGTGGTATTAACTTCTCAGGAAAGTGGTATGGTCCGTAGTTGTTCGAGCAGTTGGTTACCAATACTGGCAAGCCATAAGTACGCCCCCATGCACGAACTAGATGGTCAGAACCTGCTTTACTCGCAGAATAAGGGCTGCTTGGTGCATAAGATGTTGTTTCAGTGAATAAGTCATCTGTTCCTTCAAGGTCGCCATATACTTCATCAGTAGAAATATGATGGAAACGAAAAGTATCTTTTTTTTCAGTACTCAACGCATCCCAATACTGACGAGCAGCTTCTAGCATATTAAAGGTGCCTACCAGATTCGTTTGAATAAATTCGGTAGGGCCGTCAATTGATCTGTCTACATGTGATTCTGCTGCCAAATGCATTACTGCATCCGGTTTATGTTTTTCAAACACTCTCTGGATCTGACTAAAGTCACATATATTAACTTGCTCAAAAACATACCTATCAGTTAACAATGATTCGGGAATAGATTCAGTATTTCCAGCATATGTTAGTGCATCAACGTTAATTATCGTGTCTTTTGTATTTTCTAAGGTGTGCCGGACGACCGCACTACCGATAAATCCGGCTCCACCAGTAACTAAGATTTTCATATTAACCATTACTTGACGTATTTAAGAAGAAGTGACTCATACCCTGATAAGATATAGTCCCATTGGAAACGGTTATAAAATTGCATTTTTGAATTATTTTTCCTTTGACTGACTAATTCTTCATTTTGGTATTCATCATCAAAAAAGGTACAAAGCTGCTCTTCGGATTTGAAGTAGCTGGCACCATCGTCTGCAACCCATCTGTTGAATTTATTATCATGTGCTATTACTGCGCAACCTGCTCCTAACGCCTCAACAAGAGACGGATTTGTCCCCCCAACTTGATGACCGTGGATATAAAAACGAGAAAAATATCTTAATGCACCAACTTTTTCATAATCATATATAGCACCAGGAAATATAACTTCATCACTAGCTGAGTCTATTATACTCCTATGATACTCTTTCTCATCTGGGGTGAAGTTACCTAAAACAACCAATTTCTGACCTCTTTTCTTAACAGAAAATGCTTTAACAACTTCGAGTATTGAGTTTTCAGGTTCTGGCCTTGCAATTAGAATAGAATATTTATTTGGGACTAAACCATATTTATCTAGAACTGAAACATCAGCTCCACTTACGTCTGGAGCACCATATGGAATCATGGTTATTTTATTTCTGGAGACTCGTGTAGCTAAGTGGTCTTCGATTCTTGGGTGGTCAGCAATCAAATGGTTGCCAAACCAGCAACCAAACCTTTCATTAAGCCAAAACCATGTTTTTGCAACCCTACCCCATTTTTGACGCTTCCATTCTATACCATCCATATTAATAATGTTTGTCTTTCTAAAAATACGATGAAAAATATTAAAGCATGCGGTGTTGTAGCCAAGCGTTAAGTAAAGACCGTTATACTTTAGAGAGTTAACTACAGACTTAAAATCAAAAAAAATGGTACCAAGAGGCCCTGGTGTAGAAACTGGTATATGAATCCTATTTACACCTTCCCACTCTGACTCATAAATATCACCGCTTCCATCTTCTTGACAATATACTGTTATATCCCAGCCCTTTTTTACTAAGAACTTACATAAATACTCTGCAAACGTCTCGAAACCACCGTGGGAAGCTGGAACACCACGAATGCCCAGTAAAATTAATTTTTTGTTATTCATAACCTAGCTGCTGCATCACTCTTTTAAATTCTTCTGAGATTTCTTCTGGCATGTCAAAAGTTGGTTTTGGTTTTACCGGGCAAAGGACTTTGTCACTATAAGATGCAAATTTAGAGTCATCACATAATCCACAGAACTCAATTACTCTTTTTCGAAAACTTGGGTTAGCAACAAAATCTTCATACTTTACTGGCATTACATTCGTGTGCTTTTCTAACGCTAGACCGCACTTCATCGTTACAATCCATTCGACAGCGGCTCTATTGACATGATTGTTATAACTTCTTATTTTTCTATGGTACTTTCCCAACACCCGATCACTCTTAACCACTTGGTCGCATAGTGCGAACCACTTTTGATCATTTAGTCCCCACCAGTCATGTTTCTCATCAGCTTGTGTTACCCCTAAGCGTTTAGACCACAATTCGATTGAATGACATGTATCCCAGCCATTCCGGTAAAGAAACAGATACTTAGCATCTGGGAATATCTTATTAAGATAACTATATCTAAAAACCATTTCAGGATATTTATCTACAATGCGATTGCTAAAAGTAAATCTTAAATAGTTCCCATAAATTGCATGAGCTTTTCGAGTCAATGAATCATCCACTTCCTTATCATCAAGACAATAACAACCAGTTTGGTTTTGATAGCTTCCAATAAGGTCATCTTTATCATTTAAATGAGCCCAATAAGCTTTAGGCTCGTTTAAAAAGCCCACATCTCGATGCATCCCCAACGTTACACCTAAAATAGTTGTCCCACTTCGCCCTGTGCCTAAAATAAAAATAGGACTTATGACTTTTTTCCCTACAGGGATGTACTCTTGTAGCTTAAAAAGTGCAAACACAAGAGGATTGATCCATCGACCTTTAGTAGTTAGTGGCCTACCTTCATAGAATAAATAAGAAACTAATCGTGTATATGTTTTTAACCATGATTTTTTAATAAAATCACCATCAAGTTGAGCGACCATTAATAACCTCAGAATATAATAAGTTTAATTTTTCATAATGCTTTCTTTTTGAGTAGAATTCATTGACATGTTTCGCGGCATACTCTCCTAAACTAACAGCTTTTGAGCTATTAACATATAAGTATTCAATGATTTCAGCTAACTCTTCGTACGCATCTTTTTCAAAAAGAAAGCCAAGTCCGTCATCTTTTACAATCTCGACATACGCCCCCGTTTTTGTTGCAATTACTGGAGTTGAGCAACCCATTGATTCAACAATTGAGAGGCCAAAAGTTTCCATCGCATTTGATGGTGATACTAACGCTATCGCACCTTTCATATAAGCATAAGTTTCCTCTTGCGTAAGTTGCCCTAAATACTCAACGTTGCTCAACTTGTTCATTTGTACATATTCTTTAAGCTGCTTTATTTTCGAACCTGAACCTGCAATTTTTATTTTTGGCACCTTACCTTTTTTTCTAAGAAAATTAACAGCCCGAAGCAAAGTAAAAATGCCTTTGTAGTCTTCAATTCTACCCGCGTATAAAAAATATTCTTTTTCTTCCACTACACTTTGGATATTATCAGGTATATCCACATAATTATGTATTACTGAAACCTTCTTTTCGTCAACTCCCATACCTAATAATAATTTTTTTTGAGTATGCGAGACAGCAATATATTTATCAATTTTTGACTGTGAGCCAAAAAAAACACTGACATAAGACTCAACCATTGATAGCATTGAACGACTATACTTATTTCTATTACATTTATATTTTATAGCGTTATAAAATTTATTATTTTTGCATTTATAGCAGACATCATTATTTCTTAACATTAAATAACAAGGGCACACCAACTTCAGATCATGGCAAGTTTGAACTATTGGAATATTATTATTAACAATGGGAGATAAAATAGATGATGTTAGTTTTCCGTAGTAAATATGCATATGAACGATGTCAAACTCGCCTCTCTTTATAACTGCATTTAACTTATTTTTTGCATCCAAAGAGTACATATACTTAATTAAATCACCTAGCTTAGGCCTTTCAAAACTCGGAGACAATGGATAATCTTTATAGAATTCTTTTATACCCGAGGGATAATCTTTCTGTGATATTTCCCGAGAGGAAAAATTATAAACATCGTGACCATACTCGCTCAACAACTTAGATAGGTTATACCAGTAAAGGTCTGACCCACCATTTAAAGTTGATCGCTGACTTATATTGCATATTTTCATTTTACATCGTTTTTAAAATAAGAAATAATTGAAAGAAAATTAAAGTAACATCACTCATACTTTATTTAAATTGAATATTATTCGACTACAACTCTGATTTTTGAAAAATATTAATCGTGTTAAATCCAAGGTGTTTCTTTACCATCCAAACACCTAACAAATTTTGAATTGATATAGCTATAGTTGTAACAGTAGCAGCACCATATGTTCCATAGTTAGGAATAAATAGATATCCACCTATACCCATGACCAACGACGATACAACAACATTGTTTCTCATTAATTTTTCATAACCTGTCATTTGCAATAAATATCCAACAGAGCCCGTAATAAGATTCACAAATTGTCCTACTATCAAAATCCTTAAGATAGGTGCTGCATTAATAAATTCAGAGCCAAATAAACTCATTACAGATGAAGAAAATAAAAACAAAACTAACACTATGGGTAGTGACATCGAAATTATTAATTTGCAGACATTAACTGAAATATATTTCAGCTGATTGAAGTCCTTTTTAGCATAGGCTTCCGCAAATTTTGGCGCAGCTATTGCGTTGACGGCTACTAACACAAACGAAGTCAACATTGCTGTTTTCTGAGCTGATACAAATAATGCTATATCATAAGCATTTGCCCATACTCCAAGCAACAGCATTCCTAACCATTGAGTAACTTGATTTAACAATAAAATCATAAAAAGCGGTTTAGATGTTTTTATAAATCTTTCTCTTTCACCACAGGGAAGTATCTTTATATTTTTTATATTTTTTATATTTATCTTTTTTATTTTAAACCAAAGCAAACAAGACAAGAAGCACACAAATGACGAACATGTACCATATATGAGCATGCATTCCTTTGCGGAGTTAGGTCTAGAAATCAATAGTACCAATGTGGCTACAACTGAAAGTAAAGATGCTTGGAAAAGCATTGACTCAATTATCCTTTTTTCTCCTTGGAAACAATAACTATGGTATTGACTTATTGTTATAGCAATAAGAACTACAGGAGAAGCAATCAATACTGGTGCAAGATCCTCCTTGTTAAATAAGTAAACGCTAATATAATCACTCCCAAAAAATAACATTACAACAAAAACTGGCAATAGTATCGTAATCTTTTTAAGCCCAAAAAAGTACAAACCGATAATGTTGGAATTATTATCAGAAACTCTATATTCAGATATATACCTAACTAGAGAATTATCCATTCCTTGGCGACAAATTAATGAGCAAATTATAACGATAGTTTGTACAAGAAAAAAATAGCCTGCTTCTTCTGCACCGATATTTCTTGCAACAGCAACATTTAAAAAAAAACCAAACCCTGCAGCTAATACCTTAATAAAAAAGGCTAATGTCGCACCTTTTAGTAATTCGCTCATGATATTATTATCTTTAAACTTTCTTAACTTACTTTGGAGGTAAAAACTCATATCATTTCATATCTTTCAATATCACACATTAAAAACAATCTCTCGTAAAATCATTGCCAAGTCATTTAAACAGCGAATAAAAAATAATACGGTATATATTATTCAAAAACTCACATCATTTTGTATCCTAGCAAAGAAAAGTCATCTTTATATACTTCATTTACAATAGCTATCATCTCGTCATTATAAATTTTTTTAAAGTTATACTCATTTTTCAAAGTAGTATTTTTATTCGATAGTACAAATTTATATCCTAATTGGTTAGATATAGTTCTTTCGATTTCTTCTTGCTGCTCTAAATAACCAATGTAATCACACAATTGGATTTCATCTAAGAATACAAACTCATGTTGTGGAATAAAATGTTCAGCACTGCAAGAAACCGCAAACTGTAAACCACCTTCTGTAACAAAACTGCGAAAGTCATTATACTTATTAACATAAATATCTCTCCAAACTTGATCGATCACATTCATACCACCTTTCTTTAGATAGTTGTACGCTGAATATAGTCTTTCATATGGATTGCGGACGATAGTAAACGAAAATGCTGACCTATATTTAACTTCACTTTGTTCTATAAAGTCTATAGCTTTGGCGTGATGCGATTTATTTTCACCATATAAACTATGAACCACTGACATTCCAGCAGCTTTTGGAATATGTATAAACAAAATTTTAGAGTTATACGAAAAAAATAAACTTCTTTCTCTATAACTTAATGGTAACTTCGTATCCCTGTGTCTTAAAATAAGTTTTTTTAACAGATAATATTCTAATTTATCATCATAGCCAACATATGACAATATAAGCCATATCAACTTCTTTAGCGCTTCATTCATGCATTTATAATCCTCGTCTTTATTATTAATAAATTCTCATAACAAATGCTAATTTTCAAAATGTGTATATCCCGTTTTTAATTAGGTCAGGGCAAGATTCAGGGCAACCGCATGAGTGCTCAGCTTTTCGCCACCTGACTAAAACCTGCATTTAAAACGGTTTCCAGCATTGATGTATTCATCATGCATCGCTTTTGTTTTCCAACAATGCTCACCTTTGTCGGTTCAGCACGAAGCATATTCAGGCTCATATGACGCAGACAAGATAAGTTTTCTGCACCATGATCTTTATATATCTGGCAGGCGTCTTCACCCATACTGACATCAAGAACCCAATGCATGGACTCTATGCCCCAATGCTCTCTTACCGCTGCTAAGGCTTGCTCTGCGCTAAGAGCCTTGGAACTGATGTAGTAACGATATTCAAGGTCAACCGCTTTTCCTTTTTCAAGGCGGAAGTTCTCAACCATTACGATACTTTTCAGGCCTTTCCAGCGTGAGAAATTACCTCCAAGATCTTTGCTGTCAAAGACATAACATTGACGAGATTCAATACGTCCGTGTCCATTTTCTAAGGAGATTGTCTCTGGCATATTAGCCCGCTGAGCTGAAAAGGCATTTTCCACTGCTTTTCGGAGTTTCCCTTGATTACTTTTTACTGCAAGTAAGTAATCTCCACCTTTGTCTACAATGGCTTTGGCTATTTTGGTCTGGCATGCCATTGCATCAATCGTGACTAAAGCTCCTTTGATATCAAGCATTTCTATCAGCTCTGGGATCGCTGTTATCTCATTGCTTTTTTGATCGGTTTTGAGCTGTCCAAGCACCAATTTATTTGAGGAAGCATACGCACTAATCATATGGATGGTGCTGGCTCTATCTTCGCGGTTGTATGATCCACGAAGCGTTTTTCCGTCAATAGCTACCACTTGACCTTCTGTCAGCGTGTGTACCGATGACATCCAATTGACGAAACATTCATGAAACTGTTCAGGTTCAATAGTGGAGATAATTCGAGCGATGGTATCGTCGGCGGGAATACCTTCTATAAACAATCCATTACGTTTAAACCAGTCATGATGCCCAAGAATGTATTCTCGAATATCAAACCAACCTTTAGCACCTGCTATTACCGCACACAATGAGCCAAACAGGACATCAAATAGGCAATAAGTAACTTTTGCACTCTGACGTTGGTCGGTTATTGGTTGAAAATGTTCTTTGAAGTGGTCAATGTGCATGGTGTTCTCCCTAAAAGGAGAGTATATGATCACAGCTAGATGTGATCGTCAAATCGATCTTACTTTTTGCTTAAAAAATACTCACGATCTCACCCTGGGGCAAGATTACGATGCCCCTTGCCCTGCAAGGACTTGAGAACACGGAAAATTCATGAACATCCCCGTCAATAAAGGCTTGCCAATACCTTCAAAAGGTACTCAGAATCCATCGCACACATCGCTCTTTTGTGTTTAATGCTCGCTTTCAAAGTCGTTTCACTCTTCAGCATTTTTAAACACATCTGCCTGATCCTTGCGAAGTTCTCTGCACTCTCTTCCACCCGTTTTCGGCAAGCATCTTCACCAAATTCGGTATCCAGGCTCCAGTGCATCGACTCTACTAACCAGTGTGAACGCGTTGCATTTAACAATTCCTTAGCATTTAAATCCTTCGAGCTAATGTAATATCTCACCGTAATTTCTGACTCTTTCGCTACGGGTTCTTCTTGTCTCACGGAAACAACGATGCCCATCGTTTTTAGCTCAGGCCAATCGAATTCTAAATCACCTAACACGCTTAAATCTGTGTTTGTTAGTGCCAACCTGCTTTCTAACCTGCCACGTGATTTTTCTTGGGTGCTGTAAGAATCACCTTCGTGGTTTTGTAGCATGCTCATATCAAAATAATTATCGAATGCCTGCTCTAGGCGACCTTGATTGCCTTTCACTGCAAGTAAATAATCAGCGTTTTTTTCAGCACTTTTTGAGCAATTTTCTTTTGGCATCCCATGGCGTCAATGGTAACCAGACAACCAGATATATCAAGCAGTTCGAGTAACTCTGGGATAGCGGTGATCTCATTGGATTTCTCGTAAACTTTATGTTGTCCGAGGCTCACCCCATTTTCAGTGGCAAACGCATTGACCATGTGAATCGCGCCAAGTCCACGAGAATCATCATAAGAGCCCCTGACAGTTTTACCGTCTATAGCAACGACTTCACCTTTGGTAAGCTCACAGCAATCCTTCATCCACTCGATAAAGCACTTTTGTAGTCGGGTTGCACTAATCATTCCCATCGTTCTGGCTATCGTCGAGGTTGATGGGACGCCATGACTAAAATCACCAAATCGCTTTAAGAACTCCAGCCGGGCCTCTCCATAAAGGCTGATTGCTTTCCAGTCATCCTGACCAGAAAGTACTGCACAAATTGTTAACAGAATGATATCAGTTAACTTGTGTTCGACTTTGCCTTTTTGTCGGTAATCTGGAATGACATCGAAATGCATAAATGGGTGCTGGTTACTCATTGTTGGGACCTCCAAATAGTTTATGGAGGCAGGGCAACCGCATGAGTGCTCAGCTTTTCGCCACCTGACTAAAACCTGCATTTAAAACGGTTTCCAGCATTGATGTATTCATCATGCATCGCTTTTGTTTTCCAACAATGCTCACCTTTGTCGGTTCAGCACGAAGCATATTCAGGCTCATATGACGCAGACAAGATAAGTTTTCTGCACCATGATCTTTATATATCTGGCAGGCGTCTTCACCCATACTGACATCAAGAACCCAATGCATGGACTCTATGCCCCAATGCTCTCTTACCGCTGCTAAGGCTTGCTCTGCGCTAAGAGCCTTGGAACTGATGTAGTAACGATATTCAAGGTCAACCGCTTTTCCTTTTTCAAGGCGGAAGTTCTCAACCATTACGATACTTTTCAGGCCTTTCCAGCGTGAGAAATTACCTCCAAGATCTTTGCTGTCAAAGACATAACATTGACGAGATTCAATACGTCCGTGTCCATTTTCTAAGGAGATTGTCTCTGGCATATTAGCCCGCTGAGCTGAAAAGGCATTTTCCACTGCTTTTCGGAGTTTCCCTTGATTACTTTTTACTGCAAGTAAGTAATCTCCACCTTTGTCTACAATGGCTTTGGCTATTTTGGTCTGGCATGCCATTGCATCAATCGTGACTAAAGCTCCTTTGATATCAAGCATTTCTATCAGCTCTGGGATCGCTGTTATCTCATTGCTTTTTTGATCGGTTTTGAGCTGTCCAAGCACCAATTTATTTGAGGAAGCATACGCACTAATCATATGGATGGTGCTGGCTCTATCTTCGCGGTTGTATGATCCACGAAGCGTTTTTCCGTCAATAGCTACCACTTGACCTTCTGTCAGCGTGTGTACCGATGACATCCAATTGACGAAACATTCATGAAACTGTTCAGGTTCAATAGTGGAGATAATTCGAGCGATGGTATCGTCGGCGGGAATACCTTCTATAAACAATCCATTACGTTTAAACCAGTCATGATGCCCAAGAATGTATTCTCGAATATCAAACCAACCTTTAGCACCTGCTATTACCGCACACAATGAGCCAAACAGGACATCAAATAGGCAATAAGTAACTTTTGCACTCTGACGTTGGTCGGTTATTGGTTGAAAATGTTCTTTGAAGTGGTCAATGTGCATGGTGTTCTCCCTAAAAGGAGAGTATATGATCACAGCTAGATGTGATCGTCAAATCGATCTTACTTTTTGCTTAAAAAATACTCACGATCTCACCCTGTTTATGGAGGTATTTAAAAACACTGAAAATGATCTACAAATCGATCATTAACGAATTAATTGTTATGTGATAACACTAACTACTAAGATTCAAAAAACGAGAACTCACTGGCCCACAAACCCTTTAAACATGGGCATGTACATGAATTTTCCCTGCCAGGCTTGGCGTGGGTCTTGTATTATTGAAATGTGGTCCAAAAGGCTTAATCCGTTCATGACTTGGAATCTCAACTGTAAAAAACAGTATATGATCACAGCGAGTTTAGATCGTCAAATCGATCATTATTTTGTTTGCAATTTTGAGTGGTTGGCGATAAGTTTAGTTAAATTTTCTTCTCGATTGAGCCCTTATTCCATAAGGCTTTTTCATGATCTTGCCCTGTTAATTAGGTATCGTTATTACACCGTTTCTTTGATTAGTCTTTTCATTGTTAACATAAATAGAAGCATATTAATCGCGTTCACATGATAACTATAAAATGGTTGAAATAGCGCAATGACAATTGAAATTGAAAAAAACAGAGATAAATAGAACAAATTTCCTTTTGCGAAAAACTTAAACACTCTATAACTGATATACAAAAAAAATGTTAATCCGAGAAAACCGTATTCACCAAGAATAGAAGCAATATTACTATCATAAATGCCTTTCAACTCTTCAAAAAATGACATAGAAGACACTCCTATAAGATAATATACAGGACTATTTTCAGATAACACTGTACCAAAATTTCCTGGCCCTACTCCTATCGGAAAGTTATCTAATGCTATGTCGAATCCTAGATATAACATAATAAATCTTATGTATCTTGATCTTTCAATGTCGAAAAACTCAGAAAAGTTCCTTATGGTTTCTGTAATAAAAAATGAATCTTTAATCTTATCATAAGAGAGTATAAGTATAATGGCAGTTGCAAAAAATAATAAATATTTAAGCATCCTTAATCTCAGAAAACAAAACATAGTAGAGATAATAACGACAAATAAACCCGTCCTTGAAGTACTATATATTACTGTACAAAAAGCTAACATCATCAATACATATTTTAACCACGTTTTTTTGCTATCAAAAAGAATAACCGAATAATAGAGTGATAAAAATATTGCGAGATCATTTGGTTTAAATTGAAACCCTATGAGCCTTGTTCTTTCTATTTCATGAACGCCTACTGCTACAGAAAAAATATGTGGTTCCACTAAACTAAGCCCCGCGCCTACAAGAGAAACCAAAAAAACCACATTCATAATATACATTTCCACACCATCAACTTTTTCTTCTGTGCTAATAGAAAACAGATAAAATGGAATGAAATATATAAAAAATTTCACATTAATAAATGATTGTGCAATAACTACAAACCAATTAACACTCCATCCATTATAATAATTTATAATAACCCCGTAAAGTATGGATATGACAGGAAGAATCATAACAAATAAAACTGTAGTGTATGATATTTTTATAGCATAAAACAATACCAAAACATATATAGATATTATTAGGCATTCATCCACCAAGTTAAAAAACCAAAGATTTACAAACCTATTGGTCAAATAGCCTTGTATATTAGTAAATACACAGAACAATAAAAATAATTGAACCTTATAATCGAAGTATAATTTGTTAAATTTTAAGTAATTCATTTATTGTCCAAAGCCATCAGCAACAGATAAACAATTCATACACTCCGATTCCAACTTTTAGAATTAAAATATACATCTATTTTATTATTGTGTTAGTCTATATATACTCTTTAGTAAATTATTTTTGTACAATTCAGTTGAAAATAGTAATTTATTAACACTTAAAATAGTAACTACAAATGCAATCATAGCGAATACGAAATTTTTAGTTTTACCATAGTGTTGTTTTACAATACAGTTACCTTGGGATATTTGTAACCTTGATTTTTCTTTGTTATTCCATTTTTGTAGAGAACTAGCTCCTCCAATATGGATTATTCTTGTATTATTTAATTTAATACCATTATTAAACCCCATCAAATTTAGCTTTATCATGAAATCTAAGTCTTCCCCATACATAAATATGTTCTTTGAGAACCCCCCCGCCTTTAAAAATAGCTCTTTAGAAATCATAAAAAATGCACCATTTACATAATTTATTCTAGTAACACTCCCTTTCAAAAGGTTATTCTTTATAGCGTTCGATAATCTAATAAGTGGGTGGGGGAAATAAAAATACCCTGCCGAATTTTCTTGATATGATTTATCTGTATTCAATAACGTGCCTGTGCAAAAATCACAATCATTGTTGAGATAGTATTCAGATATCTTAGTAATAGCATTGTCAATCAATAAAGTATCATTATTTAATAGAACCACGAATTTATTAGAAATAGAATTTATCAGTATATTATGAGCGACCCCAAAACCATAATTCTTTTCCATTCTTATGATGTTAAAAAAATCGTTTCTATCACGATAAGACTCAATCGCTTCATATTCACTGTCTAACGAATTATTATCCACGACGAAGATATCAAACTTATCTACACACTCATGTTCCTTCATTGAACTTAAACAGTCAATTGTTAAATTTGACTTATTATATTGAAGTATAATTACTGCAATTTTATCCATTAAGCACTCACATATATAATAAAGAAATAAATCTAAATGACCTCCGACTGAGCCGGAGGCTTATTAGGTTGCGCCCTAAAAGGGCCAGGGCAAGATTACGAAACCCCTTGCCCTGCAAGGACTTGAGAAAGATAGGCGTTACTTCTGTTCGCCTTCTTCTGTTTCCTCTTTATCCCACGGAAAATTCATGAACATCCCCGTCAATAAAGGCTTGCCAATACCTTCAAAAGGTACTCAGAATCCATCGCACACATCGCTCTTTTGTGTTTAATGCTCGCTTTCAAAGTCGTTTCACTCTTCAGCATGTTTAAACACATCTGCCTGATCCTTGCGAAGTTCTCTGCACGCTCTTCCACCCGTTTTCGGCAAGCATCTTCACCAAATTCGGTATCCAGGCTCCAGTGCATCGACTCTACTAACCAGTGTGAACGCGTTGCATTTAACAATTCCTTAGCATTTAAATCCTTCGAGCTAATGTAATATCTCACCGTAATTTCTGACTCTTTCGCTACGGCTTCTTCTTGTCTCACGGAAACAACGATACCCATTGTTTTTAGCTCTGGCCAATCAAACTCTAAGTCACCTAATACACTCAAATCTGTGTTTGTTAATGCCAACCTCGTTTCTTGTCTGCCACGTGATTTTTCTTGCGTGCTGTAAGAATCACCATCGTGTTTTTGCAGCATACTCATATCGAAATAATTGTCGAATGCCTGCTCCAGGCGACCTTGATTGCCTTTCACTGCAAGTAAATAATCAGCGTTTTTATCCAGCACTTTTTGAGCAATTTTCTTTTGGCATCCCATTGCGTCAATGGTAAGCAGACAACCAGATATATCAAGCAGCTCGAGTAACTCTGGAATAGCGGTGATCTCATTAGATTTCTCGTAAACTTTATGTTGTCCGAGACTCACACCATTTTAAGTCGCAAAAGCGTTGACTATGTGAATAGCACCAAGTCCGCGGGAATCATCATAAGAGCCCCTGACAGTTTTACCGTCAATAGCAACGACTTCACCTTTGGTCAGCTCACAGCAATCTTTCATCCACTCGATAAAGCACTTTTGTAGTCGGGCTGCACTAATCATTCCCATCGTTCTGGCTATCGTCGATGTTGAAGGGACACCATGACTAAAATCACCAAATCGCTTCAGGAACTCCAACCGGGCTTCACCATAAAGGCTGATTGCTTTCCAGTCATCCTGACCAGAAAGCACTGCACAAATTGTTAACAGAATGATATCAGTTAACTTGTGCTCGACTTTGCCTTTTTGTCGGTAATCTGGAATAACATCGAAATGCATAAATGGGTGCTGGTTACTCATTGTTGGACCTCCAAATAGTTTATGGAGGTATTTAAAAACACTGAAAATGATCTACAAATCGATCATTAACGAATTGATTGTTATGTGATAACGCTAACCACTAAGATTCAAAAATTGAGAACTCACCAGCTCACAAACCCTTTAAACATGGGCATGTACATGAATTTTCCCTGAGTCTCAAGTCTTTCATGGCTCTTTTTTTGAGTGAAACATGAGTCACCCTCATAGCTTTGCATTTACTAGAAAACTTATTTACCCAAGAACTTTAACCACCTAGATTTATCAATCTTTTCTAAATAAATCTCGGGTGTAAACTTTTTCGATTACGTCTTCCAATTCTTTAACTACTCTATTCGCAACGATAATATCTGAAGAAGCTTTAAACTCTTCCAGGTCATTTATTACTTTTGAATGAAAAAAGTCTTTCTCATGTAATACTGGCTCATAAACAACAACCTCAACCCCCTTAGCTTTAATTCGCTTCATAATTCCTTGAATTGATGACGCTCTAAAGTTATCTGAGCCAGCTTTCATGATTAGTCGGTAGATGCCCACTACTTTGGGTTGTTTGTTTAGAATAGAAAATGCGATATGGTCTTTTCGGGTGGTGTTCGAATCAACTATAGCTTGAACAAGATTATTAGGAACATCCTCAAAGTTACGTAAAAGTTGTTTCGTATCCTTAGGTAAGCAATATCCACCATAGCCAAATGAAGGGTTGTTATAGTGATTACCAATACGGGGGTCTAGCCCCACTCCTTCGATAATCTGACGTGTATTTAACCCACGGGACTCAGCATATGTGTCTAATTCATTGAAATATGAAACTCGCATTGCCAAATAGGTATTTGAGAAAAGCTTAACGGCTTCAGCTTCCGTTGATTCAATCAGCAAGGTTGGAATGTCTTCTTTAATAGCGCCTTCAGCTAATAAACTCGCGAAGGTTTGGGCGCGCTCTGACTGTTCACCAACAATAATTCGGGATGGATAAAGGTTATCGTAAAGCGCTTTGCCCTCTCTCAGGAACTCAGGCGAAAAGATAATGTTGTTACAACAAAACTTTTGTTTAATGCGCTTTGTGTAACCCACCGGTACAGTCGATTTTATTACCATTACCGCTGTTGGGTTTGTTTCCATTACGTCTTTGATTACTGCTTCTACTGAGTTTGTGTTGAAGTAATTGGTTTCAACGTCGTAATCGGTGGGCGTGGCTATTATGACGAACTCTGCATTTTGGTAAGCGGTTTGTTTGTCTGTAGTGGCAAGGAAGTTGAGTTGTTTGTTTTGCAGGAAGTCTTCTATTTCTGCATCAACAATTGGGGATATTTTGTCGTTTAGTTTGTCGACTTTTTCTTGGATTATGTCTAGTGCTACTACTTCGTGGTTTTGCGCTAGTAGCATGGCGTTTGATAGGCCTACGTATCCTGTTCCGGCCACTGCGATTTTCATTTTGTGTCCTTACTGAGCGTTGAGTTTTTTGGTTATTGGTTTATTTCGGAGGTATGAACCCCCTCTAACTCCCCCTTGGGAAGGGGGAGAACCATTCTTTGTTTTGGTTGATATCTGTTAGTACGTGTATCTAATCACTTTGCCAGATTCCGGATGCTCGCTGGGGCTCGTCCGGAATGACAAACTTTGACTTTGTTTGGTATGGTAAGCATCTGTGTGCTTAACCCCTCCCAGCCTCCCCTTGGAAAGGGGAGGAGCAAAGTGCTTTAGGCTTTGGCTTGTTCGCCGTAGTGGCTGTATTCGCCGTAACCGTAGCCGTATTCTGTTTTGCCTGTTTTACTGCTTACCTGGTTTACTACTACTCCATCAATTGTGATGTTGTGGCTCATTAGCTTAGACAGGGTTTTCTTAATCGCATCCTGCTTGGTTGAATTTGCTTTTACTACTACCAGTACGGCTGCTGCATGTTGGCCTATAAGCAGCGAATCACTTACCGGTAGTGTTGGTGGTGTGTCTATAATGATGCGGTCAAACTTGCTGTCCAGTTTATTTAGCAGCTCTTCGAACTGCTTCGAGCTTAGTAACTCCTGCGGGTTTGGTGTCATCATACCGGCTGGCAGAACATACAAACCAGATTGCTCGTCTTTAAATACGCAATCCTGCAATTCGGTACCCATTAACAGGTGGTTTACCAGACCTTGCTGGTGTTTTTTATAGCCAAAGCGCTCAGCTACTGATGATTTACGCAAGTCACAATCGATTAGTAGTGTTCTTTCTACTTTTGCCATAGACATAGCAAGGTTAAGCGCTAACGTCGATTTACCTTCTGATGGCAATGAAGAAGTCACTGCTAAGCGTTTGTCGTTGCGGTTCATAAAGCTAAGCATTAGTGATGTACGGATAGAGCGGATACATTCACTAAAGCTGACTTCGTTTTCATCGAAAAATACTGTGTTGTCCAATGGCTTTTTCTTAAAGCGTTTGGCTTTAATTTGTGGGATGCCCCCAAGAGGAATCAACCCGAAACGATCTTCGAAGTTTTTCACTGATTCAATGGTGTTTTTCATTGCATCTATGATGAAGACCATGACTACAGCAAAACCAAAACTTGCTACAAAGGCCAATGCAACAATCAGCTTTTTCTTTGGTGCACTTGGTTCTTGTGGAACCAGCGCTTCATCTGTAAACCTTGCATTTGCTGCTTCAAAGTCACTGGTTGCCTCAGTTTCTTTCTGGCGACTCAGGAACACATTAAGTACATTTCTATTGGTCTGTACTTCTCGCTGAAGTGCCTGGTATTTGCTTTTCTTAACGGTTAATTCCTGGAAGTCGCCTTTCATTGAACTGATTTCTTTGGTTAACAGAGCTTCTTGCTTACGAATCGCCTGCAGTTCTTTACCAATGCCATTAATCAGCTTATTCGTAATGCTTCTTGCCTGATCCTGAACCGCTTTAAGCTTTGCACTCGCTTCTTTCATTTTGTCGTGTTTTGGACCATAGCGCTTGCTTAACTTCTGTACATCATTTTCTGCTTCAATTTCAGCTCTACGGATTTCAATAACCTGTGGGTGTTCTGAAATACTTGGAATCGCTGTGAGTGAAGAGACATCGGTTATGTTGGATGAGCGAAGTGCGGTGTATGCAGACTCGGTTTCTATTCTTTGATCACGAACTTCGGCAAGGCGTTTTGTCAGGTTTGCCAGCTCCTGGCTTGCCAGCGCATCGATACCGCTATCGTCAATCAGCTGTTCCTTTACCAGAAAATCAGAAAGTGCCTGTTCAGATGCCGCTAACTGATCTTTAAGTTCAACCAGGCGGGTAGTAATCCAGCTTGTGGCGTATTTTGTGGTTGAGATACGCGCTTCAAGGTTAATATCGATATAGGCGTAACCAATCGCATTTGCCACTTTTGCTGCCAGATCGGGATCTTCTGAAGTAAAGCTTATTTTTACCAGCTGTGTTTTACGTACAGGCGAAATTACCAGATTTTGTTTGAATGCTTCCAGTACTGCCTGTCGGATACCCTCTGCGGTTGGGCCTTCATCGAGTTCGGTTTGTAGGAGAGAAGCTACAAGAGGGATCTCTTTGATTTCGTCGACAATGGATTTTTCTGTGTTCAGTGAAGCGTTAAACTCTTCTAACTCGCTGATTTTTAGCTGCGCAATTACCTTTTCTGCAATCTGGTTAGACTTCAGAATTTCAAACTGAGTTAAGTAGTATTCGTCCTGAGTGGAGTCTATGCCTACTACATCTTCAATGGAAACCGCCTTTGTTTCCTGCGCTTCAATAAGCAGGGTTGCGGTTGCTGTGTACTTAGGTGTGATGGATAGTACAACCAGAACGGTAATGCCGGTCACTAAGATGGCGAATAGAAGGATGGATAACCAGCTTTTTCTTAGGACTTTGAAGTAATGTGTCAGGTCGATTATCTCTTCGGATTCGACTTTTTTTTCTTCTAATAACTGCTGCATAGGTGGCCTGAGTTTTTTGTTAACGGACTCTGGGATGTTAGGCCCAGGGTCATGGAAAATCTATTTGTTAGGGGTTGTTGTATCATGTGTTAATTGCGTTTATTTCGTCTCCATGGTCGCCATACTCGCTAGCACCATAACCATAGCCATATTCGGATTTGCTTACGTTTGGATCCAGTTGATTCACAATTACGCCGTCTACTACGATGTTGTGACTCATTAGTATCCCCATGGACATTTTAACTGTGTCCAGCTTGGTTGAGTTGGCCTTTACTACCAGAAGAACAGAATCTGCATTTTGGCCAATAATCAATGAATCACTAACAGGGAGTGTTGGCGGAGTATCTATGATGATGCAGTCAAACAACTCATCCAGTTCATCCAATAGGTTTTCAAACTGTTTAGAACTTAGTAGCTCTTGTGGGTTAGCTGTTGCCATACCAGCTGGTAAAATATACAAGCCAGACTGCTCATCTTTAAGCAGACACTGTTGAAGTGGCAAGCCCTTCATTAAATGGTCAACTAAACCCTGCTGACGTTTTTTCAGGCCAAAGCGGCCAGCAATGGCTGATTTGCGCAGGTCACAGTCAATAAGCAAGGTGTTTTCCATCTTAGCCATGCACATAGCAAGATTTAAAGCCACTGTAGACTTACCTTCTGAAGGTAAAGATGAAGTTATGGCTAAGCGCTTGCGATCGCTATGCATATAGCTAAGCGTTAGAGATGTGCGAATTGAACGAATAGATTCACTAAAACCAAACTCTTGCTCATCGAAGAGAACGGTGTGATCCAGCGGTCTTTTCTTAAAGCGTTTGGCTTTAATCTGTGGGATACAGCCTAACGGGATCATACCAAAACGGTTTTCGAAATCTTTCACTGATTCGATGGTATTTTTGAGTAGTTCGATCATCAATACCATCACTATCGCAAGACCGGCACTCACCACAAACGCTATCACTACAATTGCCGTTTTCTTAGGCGCGCTTGGCTCTAGTGGGACTAATGCTTTATCTGCAATTTTTGCGTTGGATGCACCAAAGTCACTGGTCGCTTCTGTTTCTTTTTCGCGGCTCAGGAATACATTAAGTACATTTCGGTTGGTTTCCACTTCTCGTTTCAGGGCTTCATACTTGCTCTTTTTAACCGTAAGTGACTGAAATTCACCTTTGCGGGTGCTTATCTCTTGGTTGATTAATGCTTCTTGCTTACGTATGGCCTGAAGTTCCTTTCCTATACCATTAATCAGCTTTTCCGTGGTGTTTTTAGCCTGCAATTGAACAGCATCAAGCTTTGCCTGTGCTGCTTTCATTTTGTCGTGTTTAGGGCCATAACGTTTGCTTAGTTCATTTACGTTATTTTCTGCCAGAATTTCAGCTTCACGAATCGCGATAACCTGTGGATGTTTTGAAATGCTTGGTATCGCAGTTAAAGATGAAACATCTGTGACATTAGATGAACGAAGCGCATCGTAAGTAGATGCAGTTTCTATTCTTTTGTCACGCAGTTCTGCAATGCGCTCGGTTAGGTTGTCCAGTTCCTTACTTGCTAAAACATCTATACCACTGTCGTCAATAAGTTGTTCTTTCACTAAGAAATCAGATAATGCTTTTTCAGATTCTTCCAATTGGCCTTTCAGTTCAATCAGTCGACTGGAAATCCAGCTTGATGCATGTTTGGTTATAGAAATTCTGCCTTCGAGATTCGATTCTATATAGGCAGAACCAACAGCATTTGCGACTTTCGCCGCCAGTTCAGGGTCTTCTGACGTAAAGCTAATTCTTACCAGTTGAGTTTTACGTACTGGAAAAATTACCAGATTCTCTTTAAATGCTTTTAGAACCTTCTGGCGAATCATCTCTTTTGATGGCGTATCTTCCTGTTTATTGTTCAGCAGAGAGGCGACAAAAGGCATCTCTTTGATTTTGTCGATAATACCTTTTTCGGTGTCTAAAGCTGTATTGAACTCTACAAGCTCATCTATTTTCAGGTCCCGGATTACCTTTTCTGCAAGCTGGTTCGATTTCAGGGACTCAAACTGTGTCAGATAATATTCTGCCTGGCTGGTGTCTATGCCTACTACTTCCTGAATGGATACAACTTTCTTTTCCTGAGCTTCTATCAGTAAGGTTGCTGTAGCAGTATATTTTGGGGTGATTGAAAGTACAACTACGGCTGTGATTACGGCGAATAACGTTGCAAAAAAAAGGATAGATAAGAAACTTCTTTTTAGCACTTTGATGTAGCGTGCAAAGTCGATCATCTCACCCTGAGCAAAATTTTTGTCTTCGAGTAGTTGCTGCATAAATGGCCTGAGTATTACTTATAAGTTGTTTTTCGGTTCCCTTTACCCTTGGTATGCATTCCCACGCTGGAGCATGGGAATGAGGGAAAGTTTTCTTGCTCGGTTTGTCTACAACGCGCTGTTAGTAGATTCCTGCCTGCGCAGGAATGACGACTTGTGGGGCTTTTGGTTTTGTGGTTCCCTTTACCTTTGGTATGCATTCCCACGCTGGAGCGTGGGAACGAGGGTTATTTATTTACCAGAAGGAACTTACTACGTAGATGGTGTCGCCTGGTTCTACTGATGCTGTTCTGTCTACTGGTTCTTTGTTTTTTAGCAAATTATTTATCTCACTCTGGGATAAACCTTTTACTTCGTCATTTCTGGTCAGGTAAATACCTTTCGTTTTTCTGTATTTGGCTAAAAAGCCTCCTGCCAGGGCGATGGCCTTGTCAACAGTCAGGTCTGGCTGGAATTCATAAGCGCCAGGCCTGTTTACTACACCGTTTACGTAGATATTGCGGTACTTCACTATGCTTACGTTTACTTTGGGATCAATGAGATAATCGCCTCTCAGGCCATCTTCGATCTCGTTTTGGATCATTTCCAGTGTTTTGTATTGGGTACTGATGTTGCCAAGATAAGGGTAATCGAAGGTCTCCCTGCTATCGATTATTAATTCGGCTATTGACAGATCGTCTTCACCGTATACTGAAATCTTTATTGTATCCCCGGCTGAAAGGACGTATTGGTCGGCCAAAGCGCTTGACGCGAATAGTAGAGTTATTGTGGTCAGTAGTAGCTTTGTTATCGTTTTAAGCATGGTGTACCTGTTTTTGGCCCTCGGGCCTTGGTTGTTGTTTTTGGGCCCTGGGGTTTTCGGCCCTGGGCCCTGGGAAATCTGTTTTGGTTTAGTTTTGGTGGTACGTGTACCAAGTCACTCTGCCAGATTCCGGATGCTCGTTTAGCTCGGTATGCATTCCCACGCAGGAGCATGGGAACGAGAGGATTACCCTATGCAGAGAGGTCTCGCGCCTTCATTAACTCCCAGGCCCTATAGGACAAAGTCCGTCCCCAGGGCCCAGGGCCTTTATCTAATAAGCGGTTTTGCCTACAAATCCTTTGAATATGGTTAGGAATACGATTTTGATGTCCAGCCATAGTGACCAGTTTTGGATATAGGTTAAATCGTACTCTACCCTTTTTTCCATTTTATAAAGGGTGTCGGTTTCGCCACGGAAGCCGTTGATTTGCGCCCAGCCTGTGATGCCTGGTTTTACGTTGTGGCGCAGCATGTATTTGTCTATCAGGCCGCGGTACTCTTCGTTGTGGGCAACAGCGTGTGGGCGCGGGCCTACAATCGACATTCTTCCTGTCAGCACATTAAAAAACTGCGGGAGTTCATCTAACGACGTTCTGCGGATAAAAGAACCAAACGGTGTGATGCGCGGGTCGTCTTTAGTTGCCTGCTTCACTTTTTCGCCGTTGTCCATGGCGCGCATAGAGCGGAACTTCCAAACCTTGATTGGTTTTCCGTCCAGGCCGTAGCGATCCTGCTTGAAAATAACCGGGCCGGGGGATGACAGTTTTACACCAATAGCAACAACAGCAAGTATCGGGCTAATCAGCGTAATAATAACCGATGCAAGGACGATATCTTCCACACGTTTCAGTATATTGGAAAAGCCAATAAATGGTGTGTCATACACACTAAGGGTAACCATATTGCCTACATTTCGTAAGCGTGACTGCATTAAGTCAAAAATAAAGAAGTCAGGAACGATATGAACATTGGCGTTTGAATCTGCAAATTCGTTTAAGATCTGCTTAATTCGCATAGACGCTTCCATTGGCAAAGCGATATAAATGTTTTTTACCCCACGGTTTTTCGCCAGCAGCAATGCATCGTCTATATTACCACGCATGGGAACTGGCAATTCATGACCAATTCTGTCTAGCGTACGGTCATCATAAAAACCAATGAGTTTTTCGTTAAGATAATCGTTTTCTTTGATCTGCTTGGCTAAAAGCATACCGGATCGGGTGGCACCTATAATGATAGATTTATCCTGATAAGAGTCGGATGGCCTTAGTAGCCTTGGAATGCGAATGGCAGCCAAACGCCACAAAATTAATGCAGGGGGGACCAAAAAGTACCAGATGCCAAGTACAGCACGGGAGTAAGATTCGGAAATTTTCAGGAAGAAACCAAGACCAAGTGTAATACCGATGCAGATACACCAGATAGTGGTGATGGTCATGAAGGTCTGTCGTAGAGAAGTGTATTTGTAGGTACGGTAAAGCCCGCATATGTCAGCTATCATGAAATAGGCGATAACAACAATGCACATGATCAGCTCATAAATGAGCGTTAAGTCGCCCAGGTATGCAAAACATGTCACTATTAATACCGCGCAAATCAGAATAATATCAACTGCACGGTTTAAAAGTGCTGACTCTTCCGAGTGGTGCTTAATATGATTTGAATATCCCATAGGTCTTTCCCTAGTTATGTTTAAGCACGCTACCGCCCTTAGGTTGACAGCTCCTACCTTGCTCAAACATTACCAACTAAATTTGCGCTTCCCTGTCCAGATCGCCGTTCAAACTTTCTATAAGGCAAATACTTTCTTATAGAGCAAATAACCCCACAGGCCGCCTGATAGCACCTGGTTCAGATACATGCTTCTATTACGTTTACGTTGTTAAACTATCAATTCAAAATCTGACATCGTCAGAAGTTATCGTTTTATTTATCAGTACCCGACGCTCAGGGATATTACCTATGACATCGTTATACAATGCACTTTTATTATTAAAGCAACTCGTTTGATGTAAAGCTTGCACGCGCATTATGACAAAAATAATACATCAGATGTCCACATTCAGACCGTGAATCACTTATGAGACAAGTTACAGTTACTTTGCGTAAGAATAAAGATGTTCTTTCCACAAACACTGCACATTCTTAAATTTGAGACAGAGCTTATTTGCTGAAGATCCTATTTTTTAACAGTAAGCCGCGCTTTTATCGCCACTTACACACCTATTATAAATGCGAATTTACCCCGTAAACTCAGCAAGTTAATCCATATTTTTCTGGCAAAAGTCCGTCCCTGAAAATTGATAATACTGTCATTTGTCATTCGAATACTCGCAGCCAATTTATTTTAAACTATAAATTATTTGTCGTATTTCCCGTCACTTACAAGTCATCAATTTATTATTATTATTTTACTCATTATGATTTGTAACTATTACTGTTGTGATAATGTTAAAAAATTGAATTTTATTAATGAACCGAACAAAGCCTTAGATATAAGGCGTCAGGAATGCTAATATTTATCATACGAATAAGAAGATAAAGGACACTAGGTTTAATGGATCAGGAACAATGGGAGCAAAAACGTCAGTTTTACAGATTACGCTACCCCGATCACGACAGGCCAATCATCAGCATAATGGATGAAGAGTTTTACGTATGTGAAATATCTGAGCAAGGTATGCGCATTGTATTTGTAAGCGATACTCCGGTAGAAGTTGGCGTTATTATTTCTGGTTTAGTTACGTTTTATGATGACAAGTCTGTCGAAGTACAAGGCACTATTCTACGTCAGCACGAATCAGAAGTAGCTGTTAAGCTTATTGATGATGGCATTTCATTTAGAAGAATGACCCAGGAGCAGATGCATCTCAGACAAAAATATCCTGGAATGTATGGCAGGAAAAAAAAAGCGCTCGCGAGTTAGGTTCCTTTCGGTAGTGGTTTTGTTTCTCTATCCCCCCTCTTTTAGATATCTAATTTATTTTAACTCTACAACACGCCTTGATAAGATTCCCGCTTTCGCGGGAATGACGACGTCGCGTGCGCGTGCATGCTGTTATACCAATCCCAGCAATTACTGGTATTGGTATTATGCTATGTGGTTAGTTGCTTTTTATTGCAGGTGGGGTTATTTCTGCACTTTGGGGCGTTCCCACGCCTAGCGTGGGAATCAGTGGGTCTACTATTGACTCAGGCGTCGGAAATGGGTGTTCCAGCTCGTCAAAGGCGTTGCAGCGCGAGGGCTGCCAGTAGTTTCAGGCTTGCTGAGTAGTAATCGTCCTGATGGCTCACCTGAGTTTCTGTATAAGATAACTCACCCATGGTCAGATCTCGCACCGCTAACAGGCCGCCGGTCATTACGTAGCTTGCCTTGTTTAAGGTGCTTACGTTTTCCCATGCGGGTGTGAACTGGCGGGTGTATTGACTATACATACCTTTCCATCTGTCCAGCAACGGGTTATCCGGCCTGTCCCACTTCATATATAACGGAACACGAATGGCGTCATAACTTACTCTGGCAGGCCAGTCGCTTGCAGGGCTGGTAGTTCCGTCAGAATAAAGGGTGATCCAGTCGGTCGGAACCTTATGCTGTCCCCAGTTAATCTGCTCTAATAGCTCCTGCGTGTCGGCGATTAAGGTGTAGATTTCATCAAAATAGCCACGATCAGCAAAGTCTTTCCATGCCGGGAAGATAAAGTAAGATGGGTTAAGGTTAACATGATCAGAAAAAACGAAGCCCTCCTTGCCGGGAAGCAACACTTTTCTGCCAGAGAAATCCTTAACGGTATACTTTAACAACCCATGCAGAATCTTATCTGATTCTGTCAGGTATCGCTGTTCATTCCACAAATTACCCGCCTTTAACAGAGCCCATGCAATAAGCACATCTCCGTCAGTGGCGTTGTTTTTATCTTCTATCGGGTTTGCATTAGCGTACTTATAACGCCAGTAAAAAAGCCCTGTTTTCGGATCCTGAAGGTACTTCTTAGTCCAGTTCCAAATTTTATCAAAGCTCTCTTTGTCCGCGGCTGAAACCGCAAACAGCATCCCAAAACCCTGCCCTTCCGAGTGGCTTACGTTTTGGTTTCCTGTGTCCACTACCCTGCCGTCAACCGCTAAAAAACGTGTTTTATACGGATCCCAGTCTACGGCCGCAAAGGCCGTAGAGCAGGAAAGTATCAATGAAAGCTGGGCTATTAAAAATAATCTAATAAACATAATAAAACTAATACTGAATGATTTTCAGATCCATCTGTAAATTCATAGGCTTAGATTTACTCATCGAAGTAACGACGTAGCCATACCTGAGCCAGGTATTCGTTGTAGTCATCAAATGCATCGAATGCTGCACTTGCACCTAATGTCATATTGTCTTCAAGTTCATATTCCAGAGCGGCATGGAAATTATAACCGACTCCGCTAACACTGTTTTCATCGTAATAGGCCTCTTCAGCATAGCCAAGTGTCACATAGTCTTCCAACTGGGTCTGAAGGCTTGCATCATCCGGGAAGTATGCCGATGAATCCAGGTCATAAGACTGGTAACCCAACGAGCCGCCGATAGACAAACTTACGTCTGAATCCAAAAAGTCGTGCTTATATTCAACCGGGAACGACAGTGTCCATTGGTCCTGCGGGCTGAAGTATCCACCTTGCCCATAACTGAAGTAGCTCAGGTTCTCGGAGAAATCTTTATAAAGCAGGTTCACACCAAGTCTGAATTCCCGGTTTTTTTCAGCAACAAGGCGCGAATACATACCGGTATTTAATTCAATACTATCGTTATCCGCGACATTAGTACCCAGGTATTTGTAAGCTGCGACACCAAAGTACATGCCTGTTTTGCTGTTGTCATAATTCACTCCGGCTCTGATACCATTTTTAGTAACCAGACCCCAGTAATCACCACTGAACTCATCCACAACACCAACATAAGAGAGAATACTTTCGTTAATAGACCTTCTTTCTGCGGCAAGTGTTAAAGTGCTATTATTGGTGATTCTTGGTGTCCACTGAACACCACCAACCAGAGTACTCTTCTCAGCCCCCAGTGGCGTTGTACCCACATCTACCTTGTAGGTGTCACCTTCAAGAGCAACAGCAAGTTCTACACCGGCATCGCTCTGGCTTCCCTGAGAAGCTACATCTGGCAGTTCATCTCCGTTTAGCGTTGATGTACCTGAGCTTGAAGCAGACTCACCTTGCTCCAATGCCCCGGTACCAAACTCTCGGCTTGCATCGCCCGATGAACTACCTGCCGCCAGGGCTACTGGTGTAACGCTCACCGTCAGTCTGTCGTTACTAACCGGTATTGTCGAAAACTCCAGCGGCGCTTTTACCTCAGTAAGCTGACTTAGCCCGCTCTCGCCAACACGGTTACGTATAGACAGTTTACCCTGAACCCATGATGAGGTTCGTTCGTCCATCTGAATCAGCATTTCATCAACTTGTTGCAGAGTCTGCAGTTTTTCAGAGTTCAATGCTACGCTCTCACCCTGAGCATTTGTCACCTGTACAGACTGGTTCGGCCCGGCTTTTTGCCATGGCATGGTGACACCATACACCGACTGTGCTGTGTTAGTATTATATGCTTTAGGTTTGGCTCTGAACGGGTTATCCATTGAGAGCATTCCGCCTTGCATTTGAGGCTCCGAACCGTCGTCAAATGTGCCGGGAGTAGCTCCTAACAGACTTCCACGGGCTTTCTTCAGCAATGCAACTGCCTGCTTATTATTGCCTTCAGCTTCTGCTACTCTTGCCAATAGCAGCAGGTTTGACGGGCTCTTTGTATCCGTCAGACCATCGGCCAGAGCACGGGCTTTCTTGGTTTGTTTGCTCGCAAGGGCTGCATTAATTGCGCCCACGCGTGCACTCTGTTCAGGCGTATCCAGATTGTTTGCAAGCAGGTAATCGTAAACTGTGCCTGCTTTGTCGTTCATATCACCAGATTGGTACAACCTTGCCATCGCCAGCATCAGATCTGTGTTATGAGGGTCCTGTTGCAGTGCCTGCAGGAGAAGGTCGTATGCTTCAGCATAGCTGCCCATATTACGCAGCCTGTCTGCTTCTTTAATAACAAAGATGTTTCGCGCCTGAGAAAGTTGTTCCGGCGTACTCTTGGCTCTTAGCTTAGGATCATTCAACAGGTTCTGAGCATCGGTTCTTAACCCGGCCTGATAAAGAACCGTCACATGGTTGGTGTATTCGGAAGCATTACCTTTAATGCCACCGGCAATATTTTGCTTAACCAGAGATACAGCCTGCTCAACACCGCCCGCTTTCATCATTAATGAAGCAACCTGACCCGCTTTTAACGGGCTTTCCTGCGCTTCAGCGGAAATATTTTTCAGCACCATCATTGCCTGGCTCTTGTCACCATGCGAAAGGTATTTCTCAGCCAGCTGTAGTTTCAGGTTAAAAAGAGACTCGGCGTAGAGCTCTTTAACCTTACCATCACGCTTATCTTCAGGAATACGGCTAAGCAATGAGTTAACCCGCTTCCAGTCACCGGCATCCTGAGAATACAGAGCGGCTACGTACACCTCTTCGTTATTTGCATCAGAGCGGTATAGCTGGGAAATAGTGCTTTCTGCTTCGTAATTCCGGCCTAGTTTCTTTTGCATACGGGCCAGTTCAAGGCGCAGCCACGGGTTATTCGGCAAACGACTCACGCCGTTCTCAAGTATTACAACCGCTGTCTCTGTGTTACCTATGCTTGCAGCCTGGTTCGCAAGGTTACGAATATTTCCGTAAGTGTCTTCTTTTTGAATTCTTGTCCGGACATCCTGAGGCAGTGAGGAAAGAACGCTTTTAGCTTCTTTGGTTTTATCCTGCTCAGTCAGCACATAATAAAGCTGTTCTTTTGCCTCATTATTGCCATGGTCAGCCTTAAGAACACTTCGTAGCAGCGATTCGGACTGTGCGTATTCACCATCCTGACGCAACAGGTCGGCGCGGAACAGTTTTGCTGAAATACCCAGTTCACCCGGCTGAACAGACAATGGTTTACTTAATTCAAGCGCTCGCTGGATATTACCATCCTTATAGGCCGCTTGCGCTTTAGCAAGCTCGCTATAGAATGCGGCTTCTTTTGCTTGTTGTCTGCGCTTTTTCGCCTGCTTACCACCCTGGTCCGCCGAGCGGTTTAAGTATTTAGCGGCCTTTGCATTGTCTCCCTGATGAAGGTACACGTAGCCCATGCCCGCTAATGCATCAGCATTATTTGGCTTAACTTTTAGTACCTTCTGGAAGGACTTTTTCGCAGCTTCTACATTGCCACTATTTAATTGGCTAAAGGCGTCCGTTGTCGCAGTGCCTTTCTGCTTTTTCTTGTAATAGTTCATTACCGTGGCGTCTTTCGGGTGTCTTGACATCCACTTGTCATAATGACTTTTATCTGAAGTTTTTGGATTTAACCATAGCAAGCTCTGACGTAAGCTCTTATCTGCATCTGGCTGGGAGTCTGCCAGGCCTTCCAGGATTTTTATACCTGAACGACGAGTTTTCTCCCGGTAAGTCAGTGCCTCTGCGTAAGCAATTTTCATTGCCGTATTGTTCGGGTGCAGTTTGCTCAGGCCTTCCAGTTTTTTCACTGCAGTACCATAGCGAGACTTGTCACCAGCCATGGTTTGGTAGTACTCCATGGCAAGTGCTCCCGAAGGCTCTTGCCCCTGGAATACGCTATCCCAGGTCGCCAGTGAACCTTTTATGTCTCCGGAGTTTGACTGCTGCCTGGCCTTAGCGATCTTATCCTGAGGAAGCTTTTTAACCTGATTTGACGACTTCAGGCTTTCTAAATAAGGCGATGACGGATCGGCTTTCTCCAGACGTTCACGCCACAACTGGGCTTCATCAGCATCACCTTGCTGTTCTGCCCAAAGCGATTTCAGGTAAAGCGCTTCGGCATGGTTAGCATCTATCATAAGAATTTTATTGATAGACTCGCCAGCAAGCTTATCATTTGATCTGTCATGCCAATAGTTAGCCTGCTCAATCAAAGCCTGTACATTAGCGCTGTCCCCTTCTGCCGCCAATACTGGTGCAGAGCCTAGTCCCACTGCAAGGGCTTCTAGCAAACAAACTGTCGCAAATAACTGTGTTTTTTTGTTCTTCATTTTGTGGTTACCAATAATTAAAACTTAACGCTCTGCATTCAGTCTTCTTTTGACTCGGTTTTTGTATGCTCCGTGCAGCGGGAACGCCAGTATCAGCGATATCAGCCCTGCCACAAGTGCAAGTAAAATTATGTGCTTGCCCCCGTACCACAACACCAGTTTGTACCAGGAGTACTCACCTGTCGGACGCTGAGGGGAAATGTAAAAGCTACGTACACCATCCAGATCGGTGATGATGGAGGCGTTACCATGAATATTTTCGTTAATTTTTCTTATTCTGAGGTCTGATTCAAGACGTGATAGCTGGTCACTATCCGAACCGGTTGCAACTACGACCATCCGGCCAGAGCTCCACGGTGAAGGATAGCTGACAAAGCCTCGCCAGGCAGTCTGCGAAGAGAAATAACGTTCCGCATCCAGATGGTCTAATTCCCAGTCGCTCAATATCCAGTTAGTCACCTTTTGAATCAGGCTCAGATTACGCAACTCTAGAACGTCTCTGTCTGACGCCATATATGGCGATTGTTCAAAAATTTCCTCGTTGAAGTCATCGTCTGCCATGGTCGATATTGCCAGAACATCCCTGCCTTCCAGTGATGAGCGGGTTTTAGGAATCCCCAGGAATATATTTTCACGGGAAACAAGAGTACCTGTCGCTGCGCCTGAGCGGGCACCTAAGTCCAGCAAGGTTTCAAGATGCGTTGAACCCGGAACCTCAGGTAACAAAACTGCGGTTTTAGAGTAGTCTGCAAACTTTGAAAACGGGAAAGATGCGCCGACAAAGTAAGATAACTCCGGCATTAATGCGAAGTGGCTTGCCTTGCTCATATCAATCCTGGAGTCCGTTTCGATGCTACTCTTAATGTCGGAGTTCATCAGCTCATCACAGGAAATCCCCGGCTGGTTAACAATGTTGAAATACAACGATAATTGGTTATCGCCATAAACATCACGAGGCTGAACCGGGATCAAAGCTTCTTCTTTACGGGCATCGCCACCAAGCTTGCTCCATATTGTTTCAATCAAACCTTGCTCGTTTACCGGCAAAGCTTTTAAAAACTCACCATTAAGAGTGACACCCAGAGACGACCTGTCTTCGTCTATCCAGGACTTGGTCGGAAAACGGTAGCTGATATTCAACGGGAAAGATTTTGCATCCCAAAGGTATAAATCCGGAGCGGTTCTGAACTTGATGTCGATGGCTTTATGCCAGAAACCGGTGGAAACCATGCGCTCATCTTTCGCCATTAATTGGTGAAGATAAATCGGCTCCTCGGTTGACAACCAGCGCGGTGCATCATAAGCCTTGCTTTTCGGGATTGAGCCCGCTTCTTTGACAATGTGTTGTACTGCCTGGGTTTCAAAATCACCTTGAGTCAGTCGCCAGGTTGCTTTGCGCAAATCCTTTCTGTCTTTACCCACAATCAATAGCAACTTGCTGGCAGAATTAAACGGATTAGGAATAACCTGAAGGTACGGCTCTTCCGAATCTGCTATCTCTAATCCGCCGATTTCATCACCCGGAGCCGCGATAACAATACCATTACCTGACGGTAAATCGCCGGTTAATACCTCAAAAGAGACCCCTCTTTTGTCAGTTACTGTGCCAAACCATGACGCCAGCAAACTAGCTGCGCTAATCTGCCCTGTGTTCGGGGTTTCTGGCAGTGAAACTGTTACTGAACCTTTGGTAAGGTCAAGTGGGTCCCAAAAAGGTCTGGGAAAAAAGCTCAGATCAGCTGGAAAGTTGAGCAGCTGAGATTTTGCTTTCACGTAACTAGTCGGCAAGATGTTTAGCTGCGAAATACCAATTTGTTCCGGAGAACAGATTAATTCGTCGCGGTCACTCAACCTGAAGTTTAGTGCGTTGCTTGTTGTCACCAGCATTGCAGGAAGATTCACCTGGTAAGACGCTTTGCCGTCCAGAGCCTTTTTCAATGCAAGTTCACCAAGAAATACACCATTAGCCCTTACCTCCAACATAGTGTCATCGGTAATCTGATCTGATGTCGCTTTAATATCCAGGTGAAGTTCTGCGTCAGTGACGATCTTATCTTCGGGCATGGTAAAGTCGATGCCGGCTTCACTCTGGCCACTCACAAACAGAACGCCCTCAGAGCGTCCCATTTGCGCGAATGTAATTGTATCCTCTACTGTTTCCTGCGCTTTGTTGGCGTTTGCGGTTTTATCCGCTGCCGCAACAAAGCCAGGCAAGAATGCTGTCAGCACTATTGCTCGGAAAAAGAGCCTCATTTTCATACTGCTTCCCCTTGAGGGCCTTTTTGGGTTTGTGCCTGTGCACCTACAGGTGCTCTTTTTGGTTTCGGTTTTCTTTTAAACAGTGAAAACAGTACAGGGATAGTACACACAATAATTGTCGCCAGGGAGCGTAGAGGCTTGTCTTCCGCTCTTGGGTGTTCTCTGACCCACGCATCGGCACGGGATAACACCACCCGGACTATCTGTCTTCGGTGATCAACGGAGACCTCATCAAACATCAGACCATAGGTGTTTTTGATTTTTACTGATTTTTTAACCGGTATTGAGACAACACCGGAAGCAAGCCGAAGCTCTATTTCTTCTATCTCGTTACCTAAGCGACCGTCATTCGGAATTTTCACCAGACAACCACCCATTGATACGTTCTCAGTACTGGTGATTGAAGATACACCATCGGCATAGTGAATTACGGCCGGGATTTCCACATCCAGACGAACGGTTTTACGTACCTGGCGGGTTTCTCGTCCTACAGCAATGGATGCAAGTAAGAAGATCAAACTGTATGTCGCCCAGCCAACGTTCAGCATAATGACCGAAGGCTCCATAATGGCGTAATGGGCAACTACCGTCCGCCATACACCCCAGCTAAGGCCGATTATCAAGGCAACCGCAATGATTAAGTGAGGACGCACAACGTTTAAATCGAAGTAAGTTCTGTCCAGAGTCCCGCCCTTATCGGTCACGTTGAAACTACCCACTTTCGGTGAAAATAGTGTTGCAACTGTAGGGACGAGAAGATGCATGGCTAAGGTAATATCGTACACATCCCCCCAGAAACTGTACCTGTACCTCCCCGTCAACCTGGAGGCGACATAGGTACACATGACAAAATGCGGCAAGGCGTAGGCGAATATCATCCCCGACTGCGCATGAATGATATTTAAATCAAACAACAGATAGGCCATCGGTGCCGTAAGGAAAATAACCCTGGGCAGCGGGAATAAGAAATACATCATTGCACTTAAATAACAGAGTCGCTGCTGCCATTTTAACCCTCTGCCGAGCAGTGGGTTATCCAGTCGGAATATCTGGATCATTCCCCTGGCCCAGCGGTTACGCTGGATTACGTGCAGAGCCAAACGTTCTGTTGCCAGACCGCCTACCAACGGGTAAGGAAGAAATGCGGTATCCCAGCCAAGACGCTGCAGCTTAAGTGCTGTATGCGCATCTTCGGTAACGGTTTCTGTAGCAATACCACCAATTTCATCCAGAGCGCTGCGTCTTATTACCGCACAGGAACCACAGAAGAAGGTCGCGTTCCAAAAGTCATTGCCCTGCTGCACAGGTCCGTAAAACAGCTCACCTTCGTTGGGAATATCACGACCACCATAGAGGTTTCTCTCAAATGGGTCGTCTGAATAGTAGTAGTGCGGTGTCTGGATAAGTGAAAGGTTAGAGTCTTTAATAAAGGCACCAACCGTAGCCTGCAGGAAGATACGAGTCGCTATGTGGTCACAATCAAAAATGCACACCAGTTCGCCATTTGTCAGTGTCATGGCGTGGTTCAGGTTACCGGCTTTTGCGTCATTATTGTCTGTTCGCGTGATATAACCCACACCAGCATCCGCTGCAAATTCCGCAAATTCCTGTCTGTTACCGTCATCAAGCAGATAAACCTTAAATTTATCTTTCGGATAATCGATACACTGAGCCGCTAAGACAGCATCTCTTACAACATCTAGCGGTTCGTTATAACTCGGGATATAAACATCCACGGTCGGCCAGGTAGACTGATCTTCCGGAAGAGGAACAATTTTTCTGTTTAGTGGGAATGTACTCTGCAGATAGCCCAGGAAAAGCATTATGTAGGCGTATATCTCTGCGATAAACAAACCTATTCCTAAACCCGCCTCAAGATACGAGTCAAAAATCAGTGTCTGAGTTGTCCTGAAATAGAGGTAGCGGGTAGAAGTCAGTAACGAAAATAGCATCATTGTCATGGCTAATTTTCGACTTTTAACGTGCCCCATAATAAATACAAGGATGATACTTATTAAGCCAAACATATATTGGCTATGATCACTCATAGGGGTAACAACGATAAGGTATACTAGAGGCGAAAACACCAATAGTAATAGATAAAACATTAGTTTACTCATCAATATTCTCGCATTCCTGCAACTAATTTCATCTTAGTATTTCCATTACATTGGAGCTATAAACATGGATCCGCCAGCTACCCCAACCCCAAGAATATCGGCTATCTTTTTGCTTAGATCTTCGATATCAAATGCGGCGACTGAAGCCCGGTTTACATCAACTATTGCTTTTTGCAACGCATTAGCTTCTACGACACTTTCGTCGCGGTGCACTACGCCAAGTAACTTATCTTTTAGCCTGTCTTGTACAAAAGCAGTCACATCACTACTGATCCGCCTTTTGTAGTCAACCTGATTTAACAGAAAATACTGCTCGGCAGTTTCATTGCCGAAGTTTTCATTCTCAACGGTTGGTAACAGTGATAAAGAGGCAGAATCCGCTAGCAGAGGCATAACAAATAGATCGGTTAAAGGTGAGATAGCCTTGATTGCAGCTGAAGGCCCCGGAGGCAGGTCAGCAATGACAATTAGTTGAGGGTTTTCAAGTATCGCTCTCAGACCTCTTGTTAAAAAAGTCTCGTCTTTAAGCAACTTCATTTCAAATTCCAGGCGCTGAAGTTCTGTTGCGGTTCCGTATGGAAGAACAAACAGGTTATCTTTGTTTTTATAAGATAGAGCAAAGTCGCTCCAGTCAGCACTCTCTTCCGAACCTGGCACATACCCTTCTTCGTGGTTTAAATGAACCCCAAAATGAAGGCGTAACGCGTTTTGTGGGTCGAAATCAATACCAATGGCCTGCAAACCCTGTCTGGCAAAGGAATAACACAAGTTTGCAGTAAGTGTTGTTTTGCCAACACCGCCCTTTGGTGAATAAATTGTAATTAGCGGCATTAAACTCCCCTTTCCGCAAGGGCAAAAAATATTCCCTCTTTCTTCGGTTTTTGCTTTTTATCTGAAGACTTATCCGCTTTCTTTACAGAAGAAATATCTGATACTGCGTCTAATATAGCGATACCGCTTTGCTTTCTTTCCGGACTTTCCGGAATAACAACCGTTCTGTGATTTTGAACGATTGTTGCATTTCCTGCTGGTACAACTTCCTTACTCTCAGTTGAAGGGGTAACTTCTGAGCTTTTTTCTGACATAGCTGACATAATTGAAGGTTCAGAGGTATCTTCGGACATGGCCGACATAACTGAAGGTTCAGAGGAAGTACCTTCAGACATAGCCGACATAATTGAAGGTTCAGAGGTATCTTCAGACACGGCTGACATGATTGAAGGTTGAGATGCTTCTTCTGCTATTACTTCAGGCTTTGACTCCTTTCTTGTTTCATTTGAGTTAGCCGTAGCAACTTGATTGAAAAGAGCGTAATCACTTCCACTTCTTTCGCCAATTTGGCTTGAAGTATTTAAAGGCTCAGGAGCTACTTCTATTTTGGTCTCTTCCACCTTTGCACTGGCGACTTCCTTGAATACCGACGTTGCTCGCGCTCTACCAAAGTGATTTGAAGCATGCGAAGAAATACTTTTAGAGGCATGCGAAGAGATATTTTTAAAATTTACAAAACCATGACCCGTTTTATCGGAAAAACGTTTCAAATCGTCATAGGTATCCATACTTACTTCCTATAAACAGTTAATTGGATCTTGGGAGGGCCAAAATAAGCTAGAGTCATCTCTCCAAAAGAATGCATTACACCGTTCATTCGTTGGACTAATATCACAAACATTAAGAACCATACTACGTTTCGTAAATGAACAAATCAACCATATACATAGATTATGAATACGCGTCTCATAAATGAGAATTTCAATATGTTTATAATTTAATCAGCCCACAAACGCGCCCAAATCCAGCCAAAGTACATTTTTATAGCACTATAAGGTGACAATATAAATAATAATGTTAATAGCATTGCTATTGATGCATTCCAGCATATGGCACAAATTGAACAGCAATACATTTATATCCATATCAGATGCAACAATAAATAACCTTACTGGCAACATTGTTAACATGCACGCAATATTATTCGCGTATATAGAGAGGTGAAGTGTTATTAATTATTAACTCGTGGTATCAACAAGGATAAATAACCCGCGCAGGAGTGGAAACGAGGTGCGCGGGTTTATGCGTGTTTGCCCTCGCACCAGAAGGTGCATGATTGAGCGGTAGTTCAAAGTGACACTATGATTCCGCATTCCTTTGAAATACGGAATCATCAATACAGTCAGGCAAGAGTTTTAGATTTGAGATACATCATAACCGGCATCAAGCAGAAGCTGGCGTTCCTTTTTGATTAGCTGCACTCTGTCCTCTACCAGCTCATTCACTGCCTGGAATGGTTTTGCTGCCAGGGTGTTGAAGCTTTCAAATGAGTCAGCCGGTTCTACTTCTGCAAACATGCTGCTTAGCACGTTTCTGGCTTCACACGGGTCGTCTGATGTATTGAAGTACTCAAGGCCTTTGATGGCCTCTTTCATTTCAGCGAGCAGCTCTACAGGGCTGCTTTCTTTACCTATCAGCATGTAGTTGTGAAACACTCTTTTCGCGTATAGCAGTTCATTTAACGGGATATCACGCCCACTTATGATCTGTTCCTCTGTGAGCATGGTAGTTGAGCTCATGGTCGTTCCTTAGTTTTTTTTCAGATGTTAGTTATTGATATACCGGGAAGTGGGTGGTTTGTCAAAAGGTATGGGAATTTAGATGTTGCAGAAAGGCATTCATCAAAATTCATCATGACTTGATGAATTCATCTTTGCTTCATGAAACCTGATGAAATTGGCAAAACGTTATGGTAGCACTATTAGGAAAAAGTGTGAAAAAAGACTGATTTTGAGATGGTGTTGTTGGCAAATACTTCTTCAGAAAATATGCTCTACCCTTGATTTACAACTAGAAAGGCAGCGTAGTAAAAATGAACGTAATACCGGATAGAACGGCTAAAACCAAACGTAGTACTTTGTTATTAGATGGGAATCCTACTGTGAAGAGTGCATCGTTGTTGTGTATAATTGATACACAACAACGATACTGCCAGGAGCAAATAGTGGCACATACTAGCTCATCACCTAAAAAGCGAACAAACCTATCTTTGAACAGCACTTTGCTTGAAGAAGCCAGAAAGCTAGGAATTAACCTGTCTCATTCTGCAGAACAAGGTATTGCGGAAGCAGTAAAACTGCGTAAAAAAACACTTTGGCTAGAAGGAAACAAAGACGCTATTGATAGCTCGAATGAATATGTTGAAAATCACGGACTTCCTCTTGAGAAATTTAGGCATTTTTAATGATAAGTAACATTGGATAGTAATTGGGTGGGGGCAAGTCCGGTATACATTCCCACGCGGGAGATGTATGGACTCCCGGCTCCCTCAGGAGTAGCGTAATAAGCGACCAAACTTTTACAAAAGGAGTCCATACATGAAATATTCTACCGTTATTGCTATTGACCTTGCAAAGAGTGTTTTTCAGGTCTGTAAGATGAATTTCGATGGCAAGATTATTTTTAATCGAGAAATGAGCCGTAAGAAACTGCTGGAATTTTTAGCCAGGGAAAAAGCAACACTGGTAGCAATGGAGTCATGCAGTACAACCAACTATTGGGCTCGATATGCTAAAGAGCAAGGGCATGAAGTGAAGGCTATTGCCCCACGTCGGGCAGCTGCATTCAGGCAGGGCCAAAAAACCGATGCCAATGACGCTATTGCCATTGCTATCGCAGCTACGCAATCTCAAATAAAATCCTGTCGCATACCAACCGTTGAAGAGCAGTGTCAGCAATCCATCGTTCATATGCGAGATCTACTGGTTAGGCAGAAGGTAAGTATAAGTAATCAACTGCGTTCCTATTTACTGGAGTTTGGCATTCCGATCACTAAAGGTGATAAAGCATTGAGAGAAGCCATTCCTTATGTTCTTGAGGACGCTGATAACGGATTAACCGGCCAGTTTAGAGCTTGCCTGAGTCAGATGTATGAGCAGTTTATAAATTTGATAGAGCAAGTAGAAGCTTTTACACAACAACTACAGCAGTCAATAGCGCAAGATAAAGTGTGCAGGCGGTTACAAGCTCTGGAGGGGGTTGGCCCAGTATGCTCAGTTTTATTAAAAGTAGCGTTAGGCCAGGCAGAGCATTTTAGTAAGGGTAGAGAAGCTTCAGCTTGTCTGGGGTTAACACCCGTTCAACACAGTAGTGGTGGTAAACAGAAAATAGGTTCTATCGCTAAAAAGTGTGGTCACAACATGTTGCGTAGTGCACTCTTTCGAGGAGCCTTAACAGTTGTGTGTAAACTGGAAAAACGAGAAGCCCGGACAGGAAAAGAGCAATGGCTTAAAGATCTGACCACAAGGCGAGGCAAAAAAGTTGCAGCTATTGCTTTGGCAAATAAAACGGTGAGAACGGCTCTTGCCATGATAAAAAGTGATGAGGAATATAAGCCACAACCACTTGTGGCTTAATACCAGGTTAGTCAAAAAGAACGTAAGAACAAACAGGTAAGACCAACCTTCAAGAGACTGGCCCATGCTCAGGTAGAAACTACCGTGCGGGAGATAAAGTCATGAAGGTGCGAATACATCGAAGAGGCCGAGGTAGCTCCTCAGTTAGAGCCCGTATATAAGCAAGCATCTGACCTCTGTTCTAATAAACTTTTTGACAACACCCGGGAGTCCATATAAGCATGGGAACGAGTGTTCAGAGCTTATTTGCAGCTTTTCATGCCACATTAATTTCCTTATAAATCAACCTTCCACTGCGAAAGCGACCGCTTAAAATCCTCATAGCCAAATTCATTCAGCTTTTGAATTTCTCCGTTTGCACGTTCGCAGTAAATGGATGGCATTTTCAGGCCGTTGAACCAGTTTAGTTTGACCATGGTGTAGCCTGCGCTGTCCATGATGTGTAGTCTTTGGCCGATTTCCAGTGGCTTGTCGAAATTGGCAACGCAGAACTGATCACCTGCCAGGCATGAGCAGGAGCCGATTACGTATTCATGTTCACCGTTTTCTGAGGCTTCCAGTACTGAGGCTGGCTCGTCGTAGATTAGGGTATCTAAGCGGTGCGCTTCTGTTGCTGAGTCTACAATCGCGGTTTTCATTTGGTTTTCTACGATATCGACCACTGTTACCACAAGGTCGGTGGTTTTGGTGATGATGGCTTCACCCGGTTCAAGGTATAGCTGAACAGCGTGCTTTTCTGAGAAGGCTTTTAGTGCTTTACCCAGCTTTTCGATATCGTAGCCCTGCCATGTGAAGAATACGCCGCCACCAAGGCTGACCCAGTCAAGCTTATTCAGGTATTTACCGAACTGCTCTGAGATGGAGTCCAGCAGCTTAATGAAAGCATCTACGTCTTTGTTTTCGCAGTTCATATGGAACATGCAGCCGTCGATGCTTTCGAATACTTCAGGTTTGATGTGATCAGCCTGAACGCCTAAGCGTGAATATTTACGTGCGGGGTTGGCAAGGTCTTGCCCTGCGTAGCTTACACCCGGGTTCAGGCGCAGGCCGATGGAGGCTTTGTCTTCGATCAGGTGGCGGTAAGCAGCTAGTTGTGACTGAGAGTTGAAGATCATCTTATCGCAGATGTCTGCTACTTCTTTAACGTCATCTTCGCTGTAACCCACGCTGTAGGCGTGCGTTTCACCACCGAAGGTTTCATAGCCCAGTTTAACTTCGTACGGGCCGGAACTGGTGGTTCCGTCAAGGTACGGCTTGATGATGTCAAACACGCCCCAGGTGGAGAAGCATTTAAGTGCAAGTACCAGCTTCACGCCTGAGATTTCTTTCAGGTGCCTGGCTTTTTCAAGGTTTTGGATCAACGCGGATTCGTTGATCATGAAATATGGGGTTGTTAGGTTGGTTTTGGTCATGAGTTTTAATCTGGTTTTTTTGGGGTTATGGGGCTATGGGTTTGGGGGCTATGGGGGGTCGACTCCTCATCGCCCCATTTCCCTTTAACCTCTAAAGCCCAAAACTTTATCACCTCGTTCCCATGCTCCTGCGTGGGAACGAGGGACAGCTAACGGCTGAAAGCTTTATTAATACTTCAAACATGCAGCCTTGTTGTTCGGTCTTTCGCGATTTCGATTATTGCGTGGCCTAATTGCACTAGAGTGCCATAATTCGGCTTGGTTTCTGGTTTTAGTGAACGATAGGCGCTGGTTCTGCTTTTAATTCCGGCTCTTTTGATTACGTCTTTGTGGCCGAAGTATTCGACATAGGAACGAATCGCTGCCTGAAGTATATCCGGACGACCTTCCTGCATAGACTCCCATGATGCTTGTTTGATCACAGCTTCTATGTCGTTTATATTGATAATCAATTCCGGCTTTTTCCTTGTACCAACAGATATTGCGCGGAGAGTTTCAGCAGAAAGCTCATTGCCGCTCCAGCTTAGTGAACCATCTGCAGTCAATGCGAAACGTTTAAAATCACTCAGCTCAGAAAATGGCGGCTTAGAGAAATACTCTGTCAGATCTGCACGGCCGCAAAATCCGTCACTAAACGTGAGTTCCAGAATATAATCTTTATGTAAATCGACATCTAAGATCTTTAGCATAAGTCACCTAACTTTCCGCATCATTATCAGTATTCCTACTTAGGTATTATAGTTTGGTCTCGTTTAAGAGACAAAGAATACTCCTCCCCTTAACCTCGAAAGGCCGGATTTACGAAGAAGTAGCATCCAAGGGGAGGCTGGGAGGGGTTGCTTCTCATGGAATTAAACATTTGTGATCTAGCCATGCTTGTATAAGCAACCCCCTCTAACTCCCCCTTCTATTAACTTCATCAGCCAATTTGGCTTCAGCGTCTAAGGGGGAGAACCGTTCTTTGGCTACTTAACCTAAGTAATCTAGTTATTACCCTCGTTCCATACATATCCCGCGTGGAAATGTATCTTGGTTTAAGGTGTATTGCTTGGTTCCGGGTATCGCAACAGTTTAAAGGCGCTAAAAGCATGTATAGGAGACGTTGTGCTGGATGCAGATTCTTTAAGTCCGGTATGCATTTGGGCTATAAGGCTATGGGGGATGAAGGCTATAGGGATTCAACACCCCATAGTCCCCTCACCCTATAGCCCTAAAAACCACCAAGCTTCTATCGCGGTAACCTTACTTAAGAACCTGAATATCCGGCTGCCCCACTTCCAGCTCCTGAACCCCCCAGTCCAGGCCGATTTCTGGCATGGTTTCCAGGAACGGGTCCGGATCTAGTTGTTCCATGTTAAATACGCCTGCGTCTGCCCACTTGCCGCGGAAGTACTGAAGTGCTGCTGTGATTGCAGGTACACCTGTGGTGTAAGAGATTGCCTGGTGCTCTACGTCTTCGTAGGCCACTTCGTGATCTGCGTTGTTGTAGATAAATACGCTGCGCTCTTTACCGTCTTTCTTGCCCTGAACCCAGGTACCGATGCAGGTTTTACCTGTGTAGCCCGGTGCCAGTGAAGTTGGGTCTGGCAGCATTGCTTTTAGTACGTGCAGAGGCTGAACAACCGTGCCGTCATGCAGAGTCAGCGGATCCGGGCTAAGAAGGCCGATATCGCGCATGCAGTTGAAGTAGTTCAGGTATTTGTCGCCAAAGCCCATCCAGAACTCGATACGCTTCGCCGGGATGAATTCCTGCATGGAACGCACTTCATCGTGAGCCATAGAATAAACTTTGTGCTTACCAACCAGAGGGAAGTCAAACTCAAACATACGAGAGTGGCAAGGAACCTGTTTCCACTCGCCGTTTTCCCAGTAGAAAGAGTCGCCCTGGATTTCAAGCATGTTGGTTTCAGGGTCGAAGTTGGTTGCGAACTTCTTGCCGTGGTCGCCTGCGTTTACGTCCATTACGTCAATTGTGTCGATTTCATCGAACAGGTGCTTCACAGCGTAGGCTGCGAAAACACTTACTACGCCCGGATCGAAACCAGCGCCAAGGATGCCTGTGATGCCTGCTTCTTTAAACTTGTCACGGAATTCCCACTGCCAGTCGTAAGCCTGAGGAACCTGCTGGCCTTCTGAGCACAGGTCTACCGCTACTGAAGTATCAAGGTATGACACCTTCGCCTGCAGACACGCTTCCATAATGGTGATGTTTACCCACGGAGGACCTGCGTTAATAACAAGATCAGGCTTAACTTCTTTGATAAGCGCAACCAGAGCGTCTACGTCGTCAGCATTTACCGCGCGCGCTTCCAGCTTCTTCGTTGTGTCTTTCAGATTGTTTTTGTTTTTGATTGATTCGATGATTTTTTCACACTTGCTGATTGTGCGTGAAGCCAGCGTGATATCACCAAGTACATCGTTATTCTGTGCTGCTTTGTGTGCAACAACCCATCCAACGCCACCGGCACCGATCTGTAAAATAGCCATAGTGTGTTTTTCCTTATAAGGTTTCAGCCAGCTCAGATGCCAGCGTATCAATTTGATTTAACAGGTTTTCAAAATCTGACAGGGTCAGACATGGGTTTAGTATTGTGAATTTCAGGGCGGATTTTCCGTCGACTGTGGTTTCGCCGAGTACTGCTATTCCGCGGGTTAAGGCTTCGACGCGAACCTTTTGGTTTAGGGCGTCTAGATCAGGGCTATGGGGCTCTGGGCTAGGGGCTATGGGGGTGTTTGCGCCTGTTGTTATGGTGCCTGTCCCTTCAACTGGGTTATCAACTAAAGGTGCCTGTCCCTGTAAGAGATCAGGGTTATGGGGGGCTGGGCTATGGGCTATGGGGGTTTCGGTGCTCGTTGTTGGGGCGCCTGTTGGGGCGCCTGTCCCTGTAATTTTTGTGGTGCCTGTCCCCTTAACTGAGGTGCCTGTCCCTTTAAGGCGGAACAGGACAGTTGAGAGGGATGGTTTTGCCAGCAGTTCGAAGCTGCTGTGGGCGTTTACCATTTCTGCTACTTGTTGTGTCTGTTCCAGCAGGTGATCGTACATTTCGCCTAGCGCGGCCGGGCCTACGTTTTGCATTGTCATGAAAACTTTCAGGGCGTCGAAGCGTTTTGTGGTGGCGATGGACTTGTCTACCAGGTTTGGTAGTTCATCGTGTTCGCGGTTCAGGTAGTCTGCGTGGTGTAGCAGGTACTTGAAGTTGGCTTTGTCTTTTAAAAGGACTGCGCCGCAGCTGATTGTCTGATAAAACAGTTTGTGGAAGTCTACGCTTACAGAGCTTGCGCGCTCGATCCCTTTCAGGCGGGATTTGTAGCTGCTCAGGATAAGTGAGCCGCCGTATGCACCGTCTACATGAAGCCAGAGGTTTTCGTTTTCTGCAATATCTGCCAGGGCGTCAATATCGTCGATTGCGCCGTGATCTGTGGTTCCTGCAGTGGCTACAAGAGCAAAAGGAATCAAACCTTCTTCTTTTGCCTTAGCGACGGTTTCTTTTAGGGAATCTACCTTCATTGTGCCGTCTTCGTGAGTATCCACACACAGTACAGCACGTTCACCAAGGCCCATAATTGAAGCGGTTTTCTGCACTGTGAAGTGAGATTTCTTAGAGCACAGGATTCGCAGATCCGCAGCATACTCAGGAAGACCCAGCTTCTGGATAGAGTGACCGCTGATTTTATCTGCAACCCAGTCGCGAGCCAGAAGAAGACCCATCTGGTTTGACTGAGTGCCGCCACTGGTGAAGATACCGTCAGCTTTTTCGCCCAGCTCGTATTTTTCACACAGCCAGTCGACCACTTTCTGCTCAACATAAGTTGCAGCAGAGGCCTGATCCCAGGAGTCCATTGACTGGTTTAATACAGCGATAATCGCCTCTGCCACAATCGCCGGCATTAGCGGTGGCGTGTGCAGGTGCGCGATGCAGTTTGGATGCTGAACTATGATGGAGTTCTTTGCTACCAGAGCGGTTGCTGTATCGATAACCGATTTAAGCGACTGATTGCCGCTGTCTAAATCAATAGCGTTAATTGCCTGCTCAAGCTTAGCAGGCTCAAGGCCGGAGTATGGCTTATCCAGCGTTTCAAACAACGCTTTCAGATTGCTGTTTGTGTGCGCCATTACCGATGCGTATTCATCTGCACCATTTGCGCCGGTATGAACAAAGTGTTTTTGCCAGTTGGACATTACTTCTGTTCCTCTTTAGCACCACCAGAGATAAGAATCGCTTCTTCCAGCGTGCGCAGCGCAAAGTCAATCTGCTCAAATGAGATAATCAGTGGCGGAAGGAAACGGATAACAGAGCCTTCACGACCGCCCTTCTCTACCATCAGGCCGCGCTCAAGAGCAGCGCGCTGGATTTTCAGCGTCAGTTCAGGGTCAGCAACGCGCTCACCAAAGCGGTTCTCTTCACCGGATGGCTTAACGATTTCAACGCCCAGCATCAGACCTTTACCGCGAACTTCAACCACACAACCTGTGCGCTCCTGAATCTTTTCAAGGCCCATACGCAGGTAGTTACCCGCAACATTGGCGTGCTCTACCAGATTATCACGCTCGATAATCTCAAGGGCTTTAGCGCCGGAAACCATCGCCAGCTGGTTGCCACGGAATGTACCTGTGTGCTCACCCGCTTTCCAGGTGTCGATCTCTTTGTTAAATACCAGAAGCGACATTGGCAGACCGCCGCCAATGGCTTTAGAAAGACAAAGAATGTCCGGCGCAATACCCGCTTCTTCAAAGGCGAAGTTGTAGCCGGTTTTGCCCACACCACACTGAATTTCATCAAAGATAAGCAGGATACCGTGCTCATCACAGATGCGGCGCAGCTCTTTTAGCCAGAATGCAGGAGCCGGGATAACACCGCCCTCGCCCTGTACCGGTTCAACGATAATCGCAGCTGGTTTTTGGATACCTGCTTCATCATCGTGAAGAAGGCGCTCAATATAACGAATGCTCTGCTTAGCACCGGCTTCACCGCCCATACCAAACGGACAGCGCAGGCTGTACGGGAACGGCATAAAGTGAACGTCTGACATCAGACCGGTACGGCGCGCTTTGGTACCCAGGTTACCCATCATACCCATGGTGCCGTTGGTCATACCGTGGTAGGCACCGCGGAAGGCAAACATGGTGTTGCGGCCTGTGGTCTGTTTCGCCAGCTTGATAGCCGCTTCTACCGCATCCGCACCTGAAGGACCGCAGAACTGAATTGCTGAGTTCTTGGCAAAATCTTGCGGAAGAAAAGCTTTTACTGCTTTGATAAAGCGGTCTTTTGATTCTGTTGTAATATCCAGCGTCTGATACGGCAGACCTGAATCTAACTGATCTTTCAGTGCCTGGTTAATTTCCGGGTGGTTATAACCCAGTGCCAACGTACCTGCACCGGCCAGGCAGTCTAAGAAAAGCTGACCACGGGTGTCTTCCACTAATGCGCCGTAGGCACGCTTAATGGCAAGAGGAAGACGGCGTGGATAAGAGCGCACTTCTGATTCGTGCTCTTCCTGGTCCACAAGCAGCTGGTCAAGCGACAGATCGTAGACACCTTCAAGTACAGGCGTGTTTGTGTTGAATGGATTGTTTGCTTTATAAGTTTCCAGTTCCAGTACTGTGCTCATCTGAATAAACCCTTATAGTGATACCAATGCGAGGGCATCTGCGTAAAAACTGCTGACATTGGTATATAAATATCAAATCTGTGCTTTGTTCATTTTCGAATAGGATGCACAGGAAAACACCTGCATCTTCCAGACACAGGAAAACTGTTAGACAGAGCTAACCAATTGTATTTTCAGCAGATCAAGGTTCAGTGATAATACTGCAACTAGGAAGAACTAAGCTGATTTTGAAGTTTGAATGTATTGATAACAATGTTGGGTTTCCTAAAAAAATGCCGTCTTGGCATAAGTATCCCGTCTACTAAATACAGGGGTATTTAGTACCTACCCTACGAAAAGTCACCAGCCTTAATGGACTTTTCGCGTATCCCCCAGAGCCTGCTCCGAGATTGCGCGCGATTTTACTCGCATTTTTGCGAGCGGGCAACAATTTTATCAGTACGAAAATCAGCATTAACAACTGAAGTTCAGGCCTTTATCACTCTCCTAACAACTCTCATTTTTTTGTAACTTGTATGACTTAAACTCAGAAAGGTGATGAGCTTCATAAGAAATTTGAATAAAAGTGAGTAGAATGCGACTACTAATAAATATATACATATCCGGATCGATTTACCCATAATGAAAGCTATATCTTTTAAAGCTAAGCTGCTTACCCTATTGATATCTGTTATATCAATAACCATTGTTACGGCCTATCTGAGTGCCAACTACTTTATAAGCAATTACATCAAAGAGAGCGATTCAAGCAACATTAACCGCCAGATTGTGATCGCCAAAGAGAGCCTGGCTGCGAATATTGTCAGCCAGATAAGAGTTGCTCAGGCCACCAAGTTTAATATCACTGAAACCAAAGAGATCATCACCAAGACAGGTTTCCACGACATCATCAAGGTCACCTACGGTCTGGCGATGACTAAAAACGGAATGATTGATGATGAAGCAGAGGCCAAGCCATATGTCGACGCGGTAGCAAAGGCGAACGGGCAACTGGTGATCAGCGATGTCTACTTTGAGCAGGACAGGCCTCTGATCTCAATCGTAGTGTCTGAAGATCAGAGCTCAGGTAATATTTTCTATATGGATTTAAGCCCGGCACAACGCCTGCTGCAAGATGCGACGGCTGAAGGCTCCTATCTTGAGCTGATTGATGCCAATCAGACGGTTATCTTTTCCAACAAGCAGGAAGGTGATTTAACCCTTATCAGTCAGCAGTTTGATGTTTACGGTAAAACCTGGACGCTGAACGGCTATATCGACAAAGCCAATATTCAGAAAAATACCGATACGCTAAATGGCGCCATCACTATTGCGCTGCTTATCTCTGCCGCCATTATTATTCCGATTTCTATTGCGCTGCTGACTCTGGCTTTCCGCCCTATCATCAGTCTGCGTGATGTGATCAGCGATCTGGCAAACGGCAGTGGCGACCTTACTCATCGCCTGAAAGTAGAGTCTCAGGATGACCTTGGCAAAATCGCCGACGGTGTTAACCGCTTTATTGAAAACCTGCAGAAGATGATGCTGGAAGTCTCTTCTTCAAATCATCAAATCAGCGATGAAATTTCACAGCTGGAATCTCAGGCAGATACCACTCAGGAGCTGCTCAATGCGCACAGTTCTGAGATGGAGATGGCCGTCACTTCCATTAATGAAATGAGTTCAACAGCGGATGCGGTGGCAGAAAGCGCTGCGACAACGGCAAAACAGACACAGAGTGCAAGTGCTGAAGCGGACCAGAGCAAGGCAATTGTTCGTCAGGCGGTTGACAATGTTACCGCTCTGGTTGAAGAGGTAGAGCACACCTCTCTGTCGATTATTCAGATGAGCAAAGACACGGAGCAGATTGGCGATACCCTGAATGTTATTGGCGATATTGCCGACCAGACCAACCTTCTGGCACTGAATGCCGCTATTGAAGCCGCGCGAGCGGGTGAACAGGGCCGTGGTTTTGCCGTGGTGGCCGATGAGGTAAGAGCCCTTGCTGAGCGTACCCGTCAGAGCACCGAAGAGATCAATGAGATGTTGTCTAAGCTGAAGTCCGGCAGCACCGCGGTGGTCTCCAGCATGGAAAGCACCAAATCAAGCTGCCAGCAGACAGCAGAGAGCACTTCGCAGGTAATGAACTCTCTGGATCTGATGACAGGCTCAGTGGCAGAAATCAACGACCTTGCGGCGCAAATCGCCACCTCAGCAGAAGAGCAGAGCTCAGTAACCGAGGAGATTAACCGCAATATGACGGCGATTCAGGAGATGATTCAGACACTGAATGCCAACGGCAGCGCGACTGTGGAAAGTACGCATCAGTTGACTGAGACTAATGAGCAGTTGGTGCGGATTGTGGGGCAGTTTAAGTTGAAATAATTCAGCTCAATACAATTTCTATTAATTTCATAGAAGTTTAAGGAATCAAAGAATACCCCTCCCCTTAGCCTCGAAAGGCTGGATTTTCGAAGAAGTAACATCGAAGGGGAGGCTGGGAGGGGTTGTTGCTTAGCGGTTTAAGGTTCTACGATTTAGTTAACTTTTGTATAACCAACCCCCTCTAACTCCCCCTTCTAGTTACTTTATCAACCACTTAAGCTTTTCGATCAAGGGGGAGAACCGTTCTCTGGTCACTTTGATATTTGTGTATAACGCTTTAAACCTGCATTGGGTCATTTCAAGCCATTTGCATACCTTGGCCAAAGGTACACGCCGTAAGTAAAGAAAATACAGGTCTAAACAGTAATCTTCCCGCCCGACTTTTCATACCACTGCCCGGCCTGAACCGTCTTGTTCCGCCCTTCGTGTTTGGCGCGGTACAGGGCCTGGTCAACCAGCATCAGCGCTTCCAGGCTCTCATCTTTGGCTTCCGGATAACAGGTATACACACCAAGACTCACAGTAAGGAACTCTTTCACAACCGAGTGCGGATTGGCGATTTTCAAAGCTTCAATCTCATAGTGAATACGGTTGGCTACCGTGCCTGCGCCGGAGGAATCGGTATCGCACAGGATAAAGGCGAACTCCTCTCCCCCATAACGGTAAACATTGTCCATCGGACGCTTTAACGCCTTTTTCAGCGCAGAAGCCACCGCCACCAGCACTTCATCACCATAAATATGGCCGCGGCTGTCATTCAGCTTTTTAAACTCGTCGATATCACACATGATCAGCGAAAACGGCATATTGTTGCGGATATGATTGCGCCACTCAGCGGACAGGCTTTCGTTAAACAGCCTGCGGTTACCAACCTGAGTCAGGCTGTCTATCATACTCAGCTTTTTGAAGTTATCTCTGGCCTCGTTCAGCTCCCGCCTGGTTATCTCAGCTTTGGTGACATCTCTGGCGATAATAAAAACGCCCGGCTTTTGCGTCTCCGGGTGGATATATCTGAATTTTCTTGCATCGATATAAACAGGCAAGCCTTTGTCATCCCTGCTCTCGTCAACAATCAAAAAAGGTTTGCCTGTATTCAGTACATTGCGGTCGGATACATTAAATTTCAGGTAAATCTCTCGCGGAGCCACTTCTTTTAGTGTTTTGCCAAGCAAATCACCCGGGTCTTTAATCCCCAGTGGTTTTACAAAAGCCGGGTTACAGGCGAGATATCTGAAATTATGGTCCATCATACCGATAGCATCCGGGATATCCTGAATCACGGTATGGATAAGGTTGGTATTTAGCGGGTCCGGAGCAAAGTCGTCTGGCAGCTCCCGGATGGCATCAAGGGTCACAAGGCGGCATTTCGGGCCAAAGAGTATCGCCAGCAGACTGTCTGAAGAAGAAGTCACGCAGGTATCGGGAAGATTGCTGATATTATGCAAACCAGCATACCTCGCTCTGGCCGCTTTATTGGCAAACGATATTTTTCCCTGTTTGTCGGTAACAAACATGGGAAGATTGACGCTGTTTAGCCCGTAAATGGTTCCCCACTTAAAGACAATATACAGCAAGGCAATCGACAAAAAGACAATTAACAGTAACCAGCCTGACATTTTATAGAACGCTATTTTAATTTGACTAGTCTTTATACACTGTTGAGTTGGATGCTACAACTGATTCATATGATTTGTGTAATGGTGGTGGAAAAGTGAGCAGGTTTTAGGCTGGTATGCCAAGAAAGCTATCAGCATAACTTTAATGCACAAATATTAAAGTGACTAAAGAACGGTTCTCCCCCTTGAGTAAAAAAGCCTAATTGATTGATAAAGCTAATAGAAGGGGGAGTTAGAGGGGGTTGCTTATGCCATGCATGGTTTACTACCAAACTTAAACCCATGAGAAACAACCCCTCCCTGCCTCCCCTTCGATGTTACTTCTTTGAAAATCCGGCCTTTCGAGGTTAAGGGGAGGAGCATTCTTTGGCTCCTTAAACTTGTGTATAAAAGTCAGCCTGTAACCCTGACTCTTATACACAAATATTAAAGTGACCAGAGAACGGTTCTCCCCCTTGAGTGAAAAAGCCTAATTGATTGATAAAGCTAATAGAAGGGGGAGTTAGAGGGGGTTGCTTATGCCATGCATGGTTTACTACCAAACTTAAACCCATGAGAAACAACCCCTCCCTGCCTCCCCTTCGATGTTACTTCTTCGAAAATCCGACCTTTCGAGGTTAAGGGGAGGAGCATTCTTTGGCTCCTTAAACTTGTGTATAAAAGTCAGCCTGTAACCCTGACTCTTATACACAAATATTAAAGTGACCAGAGAACGGTTCTCCCCCTTGAGTGAGAAAGCCTAATTGATTGATAAAGCTAATAGAACGGGGAGTTAGAGGGGGTTGGTTATGCTATGCATGGTTAACCCCCAAAAACTTAAGCTCATGGGAAACAACCCCTCCCAGCCTCCCCTTCGATGTTACTTCTTCGAAAATCCGGCCTTTCGAGGCTAAGGGGAGGGGTTTTCTTTGCCCCATTAGACGTGTGTGTAAAGGCTGTCTCTTTAGAACCCGTAAGAAGCACCAAATACAAAGGCGTTATTGGTGTTGTCTGAACCATTACCCTGGTTGCGGTACTCGAAGTATGGCTGTACGCCTGCGCGGGTCCAGGTGGCGCGTAGCTCGTGGTCCATGGTGTCGTCACCTTCGTCGCGGATAACGTAAACGTTGTTGTAGCTTAGTGCCAGTTTTTCATTTACAACGTAACCAATACGGTTATCAAAGCGGGTTTCGTCACTTAGTCTGTCATCTTCCTGAGCATGGTAGCGGGTACGGTTGCTCAGAGACAGGCCGTTATCGAAGTTATAGCCGATTTTAAATAGCGGACGGTACTGTACTGTTTCACCGTTGTTGACTAAATGGTGGTAACCAACTGCTGCCCAGAAGTTATCGGTAATATTGAAAGCCTGTTCAACACCAAGCGTTACCCATGGCGTAACCCCTTTCCCATGTTCATAGCTTTCATTGTCATAGCCGCCTAAACCAATACCATCAAACTCCGTAAGAATAGTAGTGCCAGAATCAAAAGTATGGCCTGCTTCCAGTGTGGATGTCGCATCCGGCTGCGCATCCGAATGAAACTGCACATTACCGGTCACATAAGAAGAGCCTGCAAATGCGGTGGATGCGAAAGCCAAAGAAAGTGCGCTTAGGGGAATAATTCTTTTCATAATAATCTGCCTTTTTCTTAAATGGGTTCTCGTTGTTGTTTGTAAAACGGCATTAAAACCGTTGGGGGATGAGAACGAGAGGCATGATGCGCCGGATTTTTCCATTCAGAAAATGACGTGCGATTTGCTGGAATAGAGCTCAAATGTCAAAAAAGATGAACAGCATCAGAGCTTATTTTTCAATGAGTTAAGAGAATCATATGGAAAATTACGACATGATATAAATCCCTGCTTTGACCTGATTAGTCATATCTGCGCCCTTTTTCTGGTCGCAAATCACAGCGGATTTAGAAGTCATTTTTTGCAATTTAGAATTTTACAGGCGGGAGTTTGATTTAGCTCACAGAGCCCGGACTGGCTTTTCTTCGCCAGTCCGGTTGTTTTTATTGCTTACTCTTCAGGTTTTTCCACAATTTCAGCGTCTTCGATCTGCTGAGCACCTTCAGCACTTGCATCTTCTAAAAGCGTACTGCTGTTCAGCTTCTGTTCAAAGGCATCCACTTCCAGCGGTTTCTCAAAGTACCAGCCCTGGAACAGATTCAGGCCTTCGCCTTTCAGCAGTTCGAACTGCTCTTCGGTTTCAACGCCGTCAGCAGAAACGGTAATATTCAGCTGCTGAGCCAGTGACATTACCGAGCGCACAACCGCAACGCCGGACTGAGTGGCATCGGTCAGATTATTAACAATGGTACGGGCGATCTTCAGACGGTCAGGGTTGAACTCACTCAGGTGACCAATGTTGGTGTAGCCGGTACCGAAGTTATCGATAAACAGCTTCATGCCCATATTGTGCAGCTGACGGATCTTATCCTTGGCCTGTTCGTTATGCTGCATCAGCACATCTTCGGTTACCTCAAAGGCGATAGAGCCAGGCATAACATCGTACTGCTTAACGGTTTTCTCAACTTCAGTGATAAAGTTAGCAGCCAGAAGCAGTTCGCTGGTGGCGTTAATGGAAACGGTCCAGTCCTGATCCCACATGCCCTGCTGCTGCCATTGGGAAACCTGTTGGATGGTATTGCGCATCACCCAGAGCTCAAGCTGAACAGAGACGCCCTCTTTCTTGGCGATATCAAACAGCTTACCGTTTGGAATCAGGCCACGAACCGGCTCAATCCAGCGGATATAAGATTCGGCACCGATAACGGTCTGGTCTTCATTAAACTGAGGCTGGAATACCAGATGGAAGGCGTTCTCACGAATAGCCACATTTAAAGACTCTTCCAGAGGCAGCGCCGTTGCCACGCGGATATCATGCAAAATTTCAGCAACGCCCTGCAGCTGAACATTGGTATTGCTCAGAGCTTCAGTAAACGCTGAGTTAACGCGCTCAAACACCTGCCCATTCTGGATAATGTTCTCATTGGTGCGGTTAGAAGACTGCTCAATCAGGTAGCCCATTCTGTCGATCTCTGACGCCATATTAGTAATGGCGTTCACCATAGAGTGCGTCTGCTGCTGCATATAGTGCGAGTAATCGTTCAGAGAAGTTTCCATCTTCTGATACATATTGGTCTGCTCAGTATAAATCTGATTAACCTGCTCTGACTGCTGCACCGCAAGGCGGTTATTTTCAGCCAGGCTGTCGCTGAATGCCTGCACCACAGTTGAGCCTGAGTTGTTTTCCAGCAGAGTAAAGAGATCTGTCCAGACCTTGTCCTTGCTGTTGATCAGGTTTATGGTGTCGTCAATGGATTGCTGAACTTTTCTGAAGTTCTCATTGATAACCTGCTGCTGCTCTTCTGAAATACCGTCGATGGAATTGCCGGCTCCCGGACCTGATTCATCATCCGCACCCTGAACGTGCTCTTTTTCAAAAAATCCGTTCAGATAGTTAGAAGCAAGCAGAATACTTACCGAGGCACTTACACCGAGAATAGAGGTCAGGAAGGCAAAGGACATGGAGTCCAGAGCCGTACCGATGGAGCTCAGCAGCGCTTCCATTTTTTCCGAGAAGTCACCGTCTGCGCCCATACCAGCTGCAATACCGGCGATCATTTCTGACAGACCGATAAAGGTACCGATAAGACCGAAAGAGACCGCCAGTGATGAGGCCAGTGTCACCTGACTTCTGAAGTGAGCGAGATGACTTGCATCCTTATACTTACGAATAAAGTTATACGCAAAAACAGAAAGCGGATAAAAGTAGGTCAGCGTGATCAGTACCGTAATTTCAGGAGAAAGCGTAAGGCACTGAGAGACCAGTGCGTTCGCTGCCGGAAAGAAGTAAACAAACGCGGGTATGCCTAAATAAAGGATTAAGCCAAAGATATACATCTAGTTTATCTCCCATTCCACTGTCGATAATACATTTGTTGTTGTTTGCATTGAGGTTTCAACCTTTATTTCTGACGGCAACTTTAAATAGGCTAAAAGTCGCATTAAATTGACGGTATTTTTTTTCACATCATCCCTGCTGTGAATAATTATTTTTACTTTTTTTGCCTCGAGCATTTGTGAACGGATCTGCTCGATAAATTCCTTTTCTAATTTAAAGTTAATCAGGTATTCGAACTGGTGTTCATCCAGATTAGCGCGCATCACATCGTGGTAAACGATGGGGCTGTACTTGTTTTCATCAATATCGTTGATTGAGTGCTGCTTTGCGGCCGAACTTAATGAGGTGGCTGTCTGCAGCATAAAGAAAATACTGACCAGAACCATTAAGATCAAAGCGGAAGACAGTGCATCCACAAAGGGGGCCAGAGTATCATCATCCATCACTCTCTCCTGTATTTCCGGTTGAAGGCGCTTTTTTACCGCTCTCTTCAGGGAAGAGATGGATATCAATAAAGCAACTGTTCATTCTGTCATCTTGTGACACAACATTAATATGCTCGATGGGGTATGAGCCGGCGAAAAACTGGTTTAGCGAAATATAATTAAAAGTCGCAATATGCACCATTTCATTTTCATTGGTATTAAAACCAAAATTGCACCCGGTCTGATAAGACTTAACCCTGTCATTAAAACTCATGCCGTCCACCGTCAGCACCAGGTCTTTCAGCACTTCCCGGCTGACATATGGCGTTTGCAGGTTATAACGGTAAGTCACTTCATCAATCTTAATCAGACCTGTGGTTGGCATGATAGATTGCACAAAGCCGATAAGGCTGGATATAACAACCAGTATTATCACGGCCAGTGAGGCTGTAATAGCGGCAACAAACCCTATCATCTACCACACCTCAAACTTAATTTCATCTGGTAACACACTTAATATAAACCCGAGCACACTGACTTTATCGTTAACAACAAAAACCTGAACATCCATACCAAGATCAAGAGACAAATCCAGGAACTCATCATCGGGCTGAATGGTCACCCGGTAATAACGTTGCCCTGCGTGGCTTTGATCTTCATAACTAATAGAGTCAGAACTCAATTCTATAATGGTGCCGTTGAAGATTTCATTAAATCCCGGCGAATTAATCTTCAACCGCACTTTTCGTCCAATACTTAAGAAATGGCGGTAGCGGGAATCAAACTTAGCTTCAACCTGCTGCGATGCCCCTTTCTTTTTCAGAACAAACAGAGGCGCAGCTTCCTGAATAAAGGTGCCGGTGGAGAGCCCTTCGGTCAGCTCCAGAATGCTGCCGTCAATAGGAGAACGGATAACCGATTTAAGCTTCTTCTCTTCCAGCAGTCTTTTGGTGTATTTCTGCTGGGTAATAAGGGGCTGAATTTTGTCTATCTGCTCTTCAAGCGACAACAGGCGCTCTGAACGGCGCATCTGGAATACCATCAGTTTGTCATTAAGCTTTTTGGTGGCATCGATGGAAGAGATCTGGTGGTTAATCACTTCCGTCTTAACGTTGGAGAGCTCAGTGTCTACATCGTAAAAACTGACGGTTGCCCCTTTACCACGGCGCAACGCGTTTTTCTTTTTAGTCAGGATTTCTTCTTTGTTCAGCAGTTCGCGCTCTTTTCGCTGCCTTTCCTGCTCAACATTGAGGATGTAGTGCTGCTCTTGCAGATAGTCTTCGTAAAAACTCAGGATATACAGGCCACCCGCGCTGGCTAAAAGCGCTGTGCCTTCACAGCCATGATCCAGTTTCTCTCTGGTCACCGAAGCAAACTGTGGCCCGGTTAAGAAACAGCGCTCGTTGTGATACACATTGAGCAGCTTTTCATTCTGCTCCAGCTCTTCACTGGTCTGCTTCAGACGGTATTCATCTTCCAAATTGCGGTACTTTAACAGCGGCTGCCCTTCCGTCACTTCCTGCCCCTGAGCCACCATCAGCTCCACAATATAACTGCTGGTTGGCGCTTTAACCGAGACGTTACTCTGCTTAATACCGGTAAGACCGGTGCCCGGCGCAACCACCTCCACTTCCTTATAAAGCAGAATATAAACGACCGCCACAATGGCCAGTGCCGCTAATATCAGTTTATTTCGGTGTTTGCGTAGGTTCATTGCTTACTTATGCTTCCGGGAAAATTCTCAATCACAGTAACTTCTGTGATTTCAGGGTTTCTAATTCGTACAGGGTATCGAACAAGTTTAAATCAATTTCAAGCAGAGTTTGTTTAGCGTTGTTCAACTTTTTAATACTGTCTACGATATCCTTGTAGGTTACCTGGTCCGTGTATATCTCTTCTTTCTGGTTCTCAATCAGTCCGGCCAGGATATCGACCTGATCCGCTGTTTTCTGGCGTTTAATCTGCTGCTGGTTGTAGTTGGTCAGATTCGTTCTGAACTGATCCATATATTGCTTATACTGCTTATCAAATCTTAGCTTTTCCGCCTCATACATTTTATAAGCCGAGTCCTGATCTGCCTGGGTACCCTGGTTAAACAGATCCAGCTCCAGGTTCAGCTGAATATAAGACTCATCAGTATCGCCCCAGGAGTGGCTATTGGTGTCGCCATTGGTCATCAGGTAGTTTTCAGAGGTCAGTTCAACGGTAAAACGTTCACGGGTAGCCTGAGCGTTATAGAGTGAGGATTTCAGGTTTTTCTGAATCTTTCTTAGCTCAGAGTTAGTGGCTATCAGCTCTTTTGGCGTTATTTCCGGAACGTCCATCGCCAGATATGGCTCAAGGCGTTGGTAGTTGACACCAATTTTATCCATGGAGATATTTTCATCCGTCCCCAGATCGATCCCCGTCTCTTCACTCAGCTTTTTAAAGTACTGCTCAATATTTGAAACTACCGAGTATACAGAGTCATCAAACTCCGCTACGGAAAGCTTAGCTTCCATTGCATCGGTCTGGGTGGAAACACCCTCGTTTGTGGAATTCACCTGCTTCAGGTAATAGATCTCTATTTCTTTACGGAACTCTTCCGCTGTTTTTTCATATTGCCGTGTCAGTTCTACTTTGGTTAAATATTTTAAAACGGTGTAATAAATGGATATTTCCTGAGCTTCTAAGCTGATATTTCCTGCATCCAGTGACTGTTGACTGGCGGCAATTTTATCTTTTACTGCACTGCCATAAAGTTTTGAATTCAGCTTGAGTATGAACTTCTGAGTTTCTGTGGCATCCGGTGTCGGGCTGCCGTAATATTTTGTGGTCTCAGAGTTCATTGTCGCCGTCGGGTAGTAATACTTCTCTTCTTTGTCTTTTAGAATGGTCTTTGAGTCTACTTCTTTACCAAGTGCGTGATATTCCTTTGAGCTGCTTAGGGCCAGTTCAAAAACATCATCAAAATTAAGCAGGTAGCCGTCTTTTGGCGTCAATAAAACCGGCTCAGAAACGGCCTCTTCCGGCTCGCTGAGCTCAATGGCTAAATTTTCGGTTTCCTGAGTTTCCGGTGCTTTGGTTTCTGCAATTTCTGATTCAACGGTTTCAGTTTGTTGAGGTTTTTCCTCAGCAGATTCTGCAACCATTTCTGCTGCCGGTTTATTATTTACGTCAGAAGAAAGCTGAGGTTCTTTATTCAGAGATTTACATCCCCACAATAAAACACAACCGCAACAAGTTAGCACAAATTTATAACATGCCACTTTCTTATAATTTCTCATCTGATCGTACAATTCCTAAACAGCTCACTGATAATACAGTGCCTAAAAGCGCGCGCGTAAATAGCCATGTTAGAGCAGCCTCTAACCTAAAGCAATAACTCAGGGTTAAGTATACTATTAATATATTTCATTTTTAAATAGCTAATTTTTATCTTTGAGGTTCATCCTGATTAAATAATAGGACAAAAAAACGCCAGTCAGGTAACTGACTGGCGTTATTAGGTTTTATTATGAAGCTTGTTTCAGATTACAAGTCAGGATCTGAGAACGTTGTTTCGTTACCTGCCGCATCCTCAATGGTAATGACAATATCATGAGACGAGTCAGCCGCTCCGGAAGTATCTATGGTTGCTTTACCGGTCGTATCAATATCAGACATATCGACATCTACCTCCTGACCATCCAGAAGCGCTGTAATATTGCTGATGCCTGAGCCAGTGCCGTCTGCAACATCAAAACTAATCTCATTAGCCGATTCATCATCCACCACATTGCTTATCGTCGGAGCTACCGTATCCACATTCAATGTGCCATTAACGGTAGATGAAGTATTACCTGCACTGTCCGTAATTGAGATTGAGTAGGTATGTTCACCATCCGCTAAGGCTGTATCCGGCGTTATGCTCCAGCTTCCGTCATCAGAATCAGAAGTTACGCTGTAAGATGCCTCAGTCCCGGTACCAGAATCAGTGATAGTAAGGGTCACGGTCGCACTGGTTTCCGTTGTACCTTCAAAGGTCGGCTGGTTATCGTTGGTCCAGTCTCCGGTGGCCAGTGTGCCGGTATCATCGGTGGAACCGCTGGTAACGTCATCCGTCACTGTGACACCACCGGTTAATGTCGGTGCATCTGTGTCCACATCCAGAAGCACATCCAGGTTAGACAGGCTGACATTCCCTGCACTATCGGTTGCTGTAATCGCAACTGAAACATCATCCTGTGTACCAGACAAACCTAGGTCATCTGCCGTTACACTCCAGTCACTGCCAGCACTTACCTCAATACTATAGTCATCCGAGCCGTCATTATTGGCATCAAATACTAAGGTGACATCTTCGTCAGCCTGGCCTGAAATGGAATTCACGCTGGTAGAGGTTGTTACGCCCGGAGCAACATTATCATAAACCACCGTTTCTGATGTGGTGTTGGTATTACCATAAATATCGGTTACCGCCACCAGAATCGTATAGGTGCCTGCCGCTGCAAGTGTCACTGTACCCGATGTGCTTGTGGAGCTGCTGCTCCAGGTTGAACCGCCGTCAATGGAGTACTTCCAGCTTGCACCTGACTCAATACCGGAAACTTCAATGGTATTGTCGTTGGTATAACCCGCCTCACCAGATGCATTGTAGGTAAATGTCACACTACTCACATCAGGCGCGGTGGTATCCAGCGCAACGTTCAGAGTGCCGTTTGTGGTTGAGGAAGTATTTCCTGCACTGTCTGTGATGGAGATGGAGTAACCATAGCTGCCATCCTGCAATTCGGCTCCTGAAGTAATGCTCCAGTTACCGTCAGAGGTGGTAACAGTATAAGTTTCTGTTCCAATGGTCAGCGTTACCGTCGCTCCCGCTTCAGTGGTACCTGAGAAGGTTGGCTGGCTATCGGCTGTTGAGTAGTTATCAGCCGATGTCGCCGTTAGCGCTCCGCTGACATCACTGACCGCGTAGCTTGCTGATGTTGGAGCCAGTGTATCCACATCCAGAGTCAGAGTGCCCAGGTCGGTAACATTACCGGCACTGTCTGTTGCTGTTACCGAGACAGATTTATCACCGTCAGTATCCGTCAGCCCAAGATCAGCCGCAGTCACACTCCAGTTATCACCGGCACTGACCACTTTTTCCAGATCCACAGAGCCGTTGTTATCAACATCAAACTTAAGCGTTACTGTTTCATCCGTATCACCGGAAATGGTGTTCACACTGGTCGATGCGTTTACAACAGGATCTGTGCTGTCATAAATCACCGTTTCTGATGTGATGCTGGTATTACCTGCGCTATCGGTTACCGAAACCAGAATCGTGTTAGTGCCTTCACTGGTCAGCGTGATGGTACCAGAGGTTGTGTCAAAGCTGTCACTCCAGGTTGAACCGCCATCTGTGGAGTACTTCCAGCTGGAGTTAGCTTCAATGCCTGAAACTTCGATGGTGCTGTCATTGGTGTACCCGGCATCACCATTTTCATCATAGGTGAAGGTGACGGCATCCGGTGCATCAGTATCGAGCGTCACGCTCAATGATGCCGTGGCAGAAGTGCCCGCTTCATTGGTCTGGTTCACTTCAATTGCATAAAGCGCATCAGAGCCAATATCTGTCAGCGTAATAATGGCGACACCATCAGCATCCGGAGTCAGGGTATAACTCGTTCCATTGACTGTGCATGAGTAGCTTGATTCGGTAATACCGCTTACTGTGATGCTTGGATCGTTGGTAATTTCTGTATCATCACCCGTCTGGTTGTAGGAAATAACCGGTGTAGTCGGAGTACTCAGATCCACGGTTACAGCTGAACCTATCGTAATTGGTTCACTTTCGCTGCCACTGACATCTAGCTGTTTAACCAGAATCGTATTCTCAGTATAAGTACCCGCCGGAAGTTCAAAAGTACCGCTGTAAGTTCCTGAACCTGCATCGTTAACCGTTGAGCCTGAGTACCAGTTTGTTCCATCAAAGGAGTACATCCAGCTATTACCGGAAGTAATACCTGAAACGACTACTGTAGAATCATTGGTTACATAGTCAGCCGCGCCAGAGTCACTCTGAAGGCCAACCGAGAAGGATGCATCTGTTGTCACCGTTGTTTCAGTGATAGTGATATCTGACAAAATGGTTTCTGTTGAGTTACCTGCACTGTCTGTCACCGTGACCTTCACTTCGGAATAAGTACCAGGAGCTAATTCGAAGGTATCGCTATCCAGCTTATTCGCTCCGGTTGTCCAGTCGGAATCCCCTTCCAGTTTGTACTCATAAGTCCAGCTATCACTGCTATCAGCAAGAGTGACATCGACTTTGCCGTCATTGGTGATGCTGTCACCGTCAACACCGGTATCATCCTGAAGCGCTACCGTCGCTGCACCTGGTGCGGTTGTATCCACAGTAACTGCAGAAGATGAACTAACAGTGGCACTTACATCACCACTTGAATCCACCTGTTTAACCTGAATATAACCGACATCATAAGTACGGTCTTCATCAAGATTAAAGCTAACGCTGTAGGTGCCGTCATCATTTAGCGTCATTGTGCCTGAGCCAACATACCAGGTCTCACCAGCATCAACAGAGTACATCCAGTTGCTGCTTGCATCTGTGAAGCCGGAAACCGTAACGGTTGCGTTATCTGAAGGATCACTATCGGTATTATCCGGCAGTATCAACTCCAGTGTGTCGAACCCATCTGTGATAGTCACTTCTGACAATGTGGTCACGGTTGAGTTACCGGCCTGATCGGTCACAGTTACCGATACATTGGTATAAGTACCTCCGGCAGGAAGTGAGAAACTGGTGCCTGTCCCTGTATCAGAAACCGTGCCGTCTGTGCCTGTGTAACTGTATGACCAGGTTGCTGCATCAAACTCAGCAGGCAGACCAACATCGATAGTACCGACGTTAGACACATAATCACCGGTTACCCCTGTATCTGTTGCCAGTGACAGGGTCGCCGCTTCCGGCGCTACGGTATCAATTTCAATCGACTGAGAGGTTTCGCTGCTTACGTTGCCCACATTATCGATCTGGCGGATAACCAAATCGTAAGAGCCGTCAGCAAGCGTAATCGTCTTGCTATCACTGCCAATAATCCAGTTTGAGCCGTTATCCAGCGAGTACTCCCACATGGAAGCATCTAGGCTGATATCCACATCAATTTCGTTCACTTTGGATACAAGCGTTGAATCATCGGTTGTCACTGTGCTGCCACCTTCAAAGCTGAAGGTTGGAGCTGTCAGGGCATCGGTATCCAGATAGATAGCGTTGTCCATTGTGACAACAGCAGATTCATTGCCAAAACTGTCCGTTGCCTGAACTTTAATTTCGTTGCTGCTGTTAACGTCTAACTGGCCCGCACTGAAGGTGTATGACCACTCGCCATTATCGCCAACGACAACATCATCAGCCACAAGCTTATCATTCACCCAGATAGAAATTGTATCACCAGCGTCCGCTGTGCCTTTTATCGTCGCTGTTTCATCATTGGTCCGGTAATCGCTCGCTTCAGAATCAATGCCAGCGCCGGATGTCGTATCTGATTCAGAGACTAAATCTACGGTTGGATCATTAGGTATTGCGGTGTACTCCACCGTCATATATTCCGTGCCGGTGTTGCCGTAAGCATCGGTAATATCCAGTTTCACCTGATAGGTGCCGTCTGCATCGTTAACATCGGCAAAGGTAACTGTGGTTGCACCCGCATCCGACGCGTTCAGAGTTAGCTGCTGTGAGCCCAGCGCCGTTGAGCCACTGTACAGAGTCGCCACAACCACAACATCCGTGGTACTTGCCGTCGACAGCTCAACATCAAAGACGCCATCCGTTGTGGTATAAGTGTTGGACGAGCTTTCTGTACCATCGATCAGCGAGTAACTAACATCGCCATCGGTGGACTGTTTCACGGTAAAGCTGCCGCTGAAACTGTCTGTGTCATCCAGCGTATGCTCTGTCTGGTTGCCGGCAGAGTCTTCTGTGACCAGCGTATAGGTGTAGGTAGTACTTGCCAGATCGCTTAGCGTCAGTGACCAGTCTCCAGAATCACCGCTTTCTGCATAGGTCACGCCATCTGAGGTTTGCAGACTGCCGCTATCCGCAGGACGGATAACATATGTGGTTTCAATTCCGGTTTCAGTGTCTTTCACCACGAGTGAAACCTGATTGTAGTCATCATTGTTCAGATCAATGGTGCCGCTCAGCTCAACAGCTGATTCAGCCGTCACAGAGCCTGACGACAGAGTTGTTGTCGCTGAAGTCTCATCATCAATCTCTTTCAGAACAACGGAGCTACTGGTCTCTTCTGCCGGCGCAATAGTATCCACCACAAAGGTGCTATGGTCAGCTGAGGTGATAGTCTCGCTGTTTCCGGCGGTATCGGTTATGGTGATTTCGTAAGAGTACGAGCCTTCAGTCAGAACAGAGTCTGGGTTACTGATAGTAAAGTTACCATTTGCATCCACAACCACTGAGACCTGAGATTCATTAAAGATTTCACTGGTATTGGTATTGGTTAATTCAACCGTTACCGTTGCACCCGCTTCTGTGGTGCCGGTAATAATTGAACCGTCCGCATCATCTGCGTTGAAGTACAGCACGCCGTCTTCTTCATCGCCCATCACCTGAACGTCAGAAACATCAACCCCAGTATCGACAGCAATATCTATCGAGTCGGTACGTCCGTCCGAAGAGCTAATCACAAACTGGTATGAGCCGCCCTCTTCCAGAGAAAGCGAGTCAATGCTCAGGCCATTAATTTCCCAGGTGCCGTCAGACGAGGTCACGGTATTGGTTACCGAGTAAACCGCGTTACCCTGATCATCGGTTACCTTGTTTCCTTCTGAGTCAGCCAGATAAACTGTGTAGTCATTGCCAACTACGGCAGTACCGGTCAGTCTTACGTAGGCACCATCGCCCACGCTGTCGTTAATGACCACTTCACCGTCACTATTTATCACAACGGTAGAAAGCGCGGCATCGGCACTGATGCTCACTGTGGTTGCGTTAACCCTAATAGAGCCTTCTTCAGAGGTCGATACATTACCGGCCACATCGGTCACTTCTATTTTGTACTGGTATGCGTCATCGTCTGCCGGCAGAGCAATGTCGTAGCTGTAATGACCTGTTGAATCAACTTCCACATCATGCCACTGACCACCGACATAGATTCTGACCGTTGCATCGGTATCATCTGAGCCAATATCACCTTCAATCGTGACATAGTTATAGAAGGTCTCGATATCCGGTACATTCCAGGTGGTCGCATCCGTTGCGTTTGACGCACTTGCTTCTGTGGTGTCAACCGTGGCTTCATTAGCATCTGTTACTTCCGCTTCCGCAGCCGTAACTGTCACGCTGCTAAGCACTGGCGCAATCGCATCAACATCAAAGGTTACGCTTGTTGTTGCCAGGTTGTCGCTGTTCTCATCAGTGTCAGTAGCCGTTACCGTGAAGGTATGGGTGCCGGACTCAAGTTCAGTGGTAAAGGTATAGCTCCATACACCACTTTCATCCGCATTTACGGTTCCCACAAGATTGTTATCCGCGTCATAAACAGACACAATCGCATACGGGTCAGAAACACCGGTTAGTTCCGGCAGAGTTTCGCTGGTGATGGTGTCATCATCCGAACCTGTGTTTGAATCAGCAGAAAGCTGCGCCGTCACATTTACCGCATCGTCATAACTAATTGACTTGTTAAATGTGGTGACATTGCCGTTCTGATCTGTTGCGGTAAATACCAGCTCATAGTCGCCATGCTCACCGCCAAATATGGTGTTCAGATCAACGCTAAAGCTGCCATCGCTGTTGAGTACAAGGCTGCTGGTGTAATCCGTTCCGTTAATAGTCAGATCCAGATCCACGGTATCGATATCATTACTTGCATCGGTTAGCTGACCGGAAACCACAAGCTCATCCTGGCTTCCGATTACCCACCAGTTTTCAGTGTCCGCTAAGTCATCAGTCGCACCCGCTTCACCTGCATTCAGGGTTACCGATGCAAAAACAGGATCGTTTGTATCGTAGTCTATCTGGTAGGTTGTGGATGTGGCGATATCACTTTCATTACCGGCAAGGTCTGTTGCGGTAAAGGCGTAGTAGAACTCACCCGTCAGCAGATCTGAAACATCATTTTCATCAAGTGCCAGTTCCCAGACACCATTCTGGTTGGCCGTAGTGGTCACTGAATAGGCCGTACCGCTGCTAAGATCCGAGCCAGACGAGTAGTACAGCGTAATTGTCGAGTAGGCTTCCGCTGTACCATTAAAGGTCAGGTCATTAACATAGTTAACTTCGCTGTCAGAAATCGACTCATCATCAACTTTAGTCACAGCAGGTGCAACAGGCAGTTCTGTATCCACTGTAACCGTCTTAGTGATGGTTGCTTCCAGCAGGTTAGCGTCTGTCGCGGTAATGGTATAGGTATATGAACCGTCCTCTAAACCTGTAAGGTCTAGTGTCCATTCGCCATTAGCATAATTAAACGCATACTGGTAATCCGTACCCGCAGTTAAAGTCGTACCGTCACCAGTTGCCTGAATGCTGATATCAAGTGAAGTAACATCATCTTCATACGCACCTGAGGCAGTGAATGTATTATCGTTGGTGTAGTAATCCGAATTACCATTACCCAGATACTGACCTGTAAGTGCATCACCATGGTCGTATCCGCTAAATGAAAGCTGAACCGGATCTATGGTGAAGGTTTGCAGACCATCAGCCTCAGTGGTCAGCTCAGTATTATCTGAGTTACCGGCGACATCCACGATAGATACGCTGTAACCGAATGTGGTTGCATCATAGGTGTTGGTTTCTAATGTTACCTCTGCAGTCCAGGTTCCGTCGCTTTGTACTGTTGCGGTAACCTGACTACTAACACCGCCCTCTACAATGGTAGAACCGTCCACTTCATAAACGGTAACCGTAACCACCGAACCTTCTTCAACCGCGCCATCCACATCCTTAACGCTGCCGCTGATGGCAACTGTTTTCGCTGAAGTGATATAGTCGCCGGTTTTGCCTTCATCATAAGAAGTCTTAGAAGCCGCGCTGTAAAGCGGAGTAATGTCATAATCACCGTCAGAATCTGAATCCAGATCCGATGCGGTTGGTGCTTCTGAATCAATGTAGATATCATCAATGGTGTAGGATGTCTGGTTACCCATTTCATCCGTTGCGGTAACAACGGCAGAGTAAACACCATCAGCCAGACCATAAATGTCATTGGTGCTGTCACCATCCAGATCAACATCGTAATCAAAGTCGTTAACATCAACAGACCAGGTATTGTCTGAATTCACTTCAGTGGTCACCGTTGTCACCGTCTCACCGCTGGCATTAACCAGCGCCACTTGGATGGTTGAACCGGCTTCACCTTCACCTTCAAAGGTTGGTGTTGTCTCGCGGGTGACCTGATCGGCATCGTCAGAACCGGTATCACTCTCTGCTGCCAGAGCAACTTCAGAGAGCGAAGTCTCGGTATCCAGCACAAAGTAACCGCCGTCCAGCGTTTCACCATCGACGGTCGGCGTTTCGATCACACCCGTGGCCTGGTTACCAGCTGCATCCACGGCTGACACTTCGTATTTGTATTCCGCTGTACCTGTGTCATCTACCGCAAGTTCGCTCACTTCTATTGACCAGGTACCAACGCCGTCGCCATTAATATCATCGGCATCCGTTACGGTTACATCGTAGGAATATGTCTTAGACTCATCATTCAAGTCAGTAATGGTTAGTGTAACAACCGCCCCAACTTCAGCCTCACCGGTAAATACCGGCGTTGCTTCACCAAGTAACGGAACTTCATATTCATTACTGCCGTCGATAACTGTGGTTTTCGACGTTGAAGCATCTTCCAGCGTTGCCTTCAGAGTGGCATCAGTTTCACTCGCCCAGGTATCATCTTCTACCGATTCATCAGGCTGCAGCTCTACGGTGATAATGGATACCTGCGTATCGATAACCACTTCACCTTCAACCGAATCACTGCTGTTACCGGCAGGATCATAGGAGGTGATGGTGTAAACATAGGTGCCATCTTCATCCAGCGCAGCATCTTCGTAATCAGAAAGGTCGATTAGCCATGAGCCATCGGAACCTGCCTGAGCAGAGTAGTAATTGCCATCAATAAATAGCGTGACCGTTGAACCGGCTTCCGCACTGCCCTGGAAGCTTGGTGTGGTATTGCTGGTTATGTTATCGCCGGTGTCACCTGTGTTCTCGCCGGAATCATCGTGCACCAGGAAGTCATTTGCATCAGCATCCACATCGCCGTCATTGGTTGGCGCAGCTGGTCCCTGAGTATCCTGCTCAAAGGTGTATAGTGCCGTGTCTTCGCTTGTGTTACCGGCAAGATCGGTCAGCACAATTTTGTAGGTATAAGTACCGTCATCAAGACCAGACAGTGCTGCCGTCCAGCTTGTACCATCTTCACCGATAACAGCGTCGTAGGTGTAGCTTGTTGCATCCAGTGCATTGCCATCCTGAGTCAGCAGAACCAGTTGAACGCTTGCGATCAAACCTTTCTCGCTGCTTGCGAAGGAGCCTTCGATAGTCGGAGTGGTTGAGCTTGTTATGTTATCGTCCAACGCTGCCGCATAGGCATCGGAATCTGCGTAGATCTCTTCGCTGGCTGCGGTATCCGTTGCAGAGGTTAATCCGCTAACGGTGGCAGCATCCGGCGAGGTTAAGTCAACAATAAAGTCATAGCCGGACACCTCATAATCGGCAGACAGAGTAACTGTCTCACCGTCTATGGTTGCAGTCTCAACAATGCCGTTGTTACTGATGGTTTTGGTGATACCCACAGAGTTGGTTGATGAGATTTCATACTCATAGGTTGTGCCGTCAAGCAGCACAGAACCATCGGCCAGCGTACAGCTCCAGTTCCCTTCTCCGTCGTAGGTAATATCGTCACCATCAAGCACAATATCCGCAGTGGCACTATTGCCGTCGCTTAGCGTCACCGTTACAGTTGAACCGGATTCCACTGTGCCTTCAAAACTGATATCTGTCAGGTCAGTCGGGTTGGTGTAGTTGTTTTCATCATCAACACCGGAGTCTGACGAGGTTGTCATTTCCCCTGTCATGGTGTTGGTGGTAACAACAGTGAACGTTTTTGTCTCGCTTGTGTATTCGTTACCTGCGCTGTCCACAAGTTTCACTGAGTAGCTCGCCAGACCGTCAGACAGAGTGATATCTTCTGCGCCATCGGCCAGATCGGACAGGTCAATGCTCCAGCTGCCATTCCACGCGCCATCTGTGTTGTCAGTGTCTGACACATCCACCGCGATATCATGGGAGTTACCTTCAGAATCCGTTACCGTCAGGGTAACGGTCACAATGCTTTCATCGCTGACGGTTCCGTCATTGATTGTGCCTTCAAATTTCGGACTGGAATCAACGGTGATTTCCGCGTTCTCTGCCGCATCCGAAACCATATCGAAATCGACAACAGAAGGCTGCTCAGTATCCACTTCAAAGATATTGCTGTTGGTCGGAGTCACATCATTAACGGTGTTACCCGCAATATCTGTCATGCTGATCTTGTACGAATACAAACCATCTTCCAGTCCATCCAACGCCGCATCTGCAAATACAGAATCATACTCGCTGTCAGCGGTATCGATTTCCCAGGCATAGTTTCCGTCATTGTTACCATCAACCGAACTAACTCTGGTGGTAAATGAAATTACTTCACCGTCTGCATCGTCATAAATGGTGACTGTGACCAGCGAACCAGCCTCACCGTAACCGCTAAAGGTTGGCTTGGTATCACTGCTTAGCTGGTCACTGTTGCTTGAGCCTGTGTCGTTATCTGCTGTGTGTATGTACCCCACGCTGGTTGAAGTCTCAACCGTCAGATCGATATCAAAGGACAGATTCGCCGCGCTGGTGGTATCTTCGCTGTCTACTGTGGTTTCATTCAGAACAGAAACGTTACCTGATGAGTCTACAGCTATTACCTGATAAGTGTATGAACCTTCACCTAAATCTGCATTAGTTAAGATATCATCAACACTTGCGCTCCAGTCATAGGTGTCAGAATCGTTTTTACTGTCGCTGATATCTGCCGAGTAGATATACGCATTATCTGCCGCTAACAGGCTCTGAATCGTATCTTCTGTAGTGTCTTCATCAACCAAATCTGTTCCGGTAACCAGAGAAGCATTGTCCAGAGTCAGCAACTGAACATAGATTGCTTGTGCATCTGATACTGTACCTTCCAGCTCTGGGACCTGATTGGTTATGTTGTCGTGATTTTCCGCTGAGATATAGTCATCGCTGTCACTTGCAACACTGGTGGAGTCTGTCTCATCACTGATGCCGGATGCGGTAATGACACTGTCGGTCAGGTCTAAGGTGACGTAACCTTCAACAGTCTTTTCGTTACCTGCTGCATCATCAGAGGTGATGGTGTAGTAGTAATTGATTTCATCCGTTAGTGCCTGATCATCTGCGATTGTGATATTCCAGTCCACCAGAGTTTCCGGATCATCATTCCCGGTTATCACCGCCTCATCCTGGAAGTAAACTGTGTTGCCGTTTTCATCATAGATGGTCAGGGTAACTGTATTTCCGGTGTCGGTATTACCCGCTTCCACCTGACCACTAAAGCTCAGAGCACCACTGTTGGTGATGGTGGCTGGCATAGTAACTGTGACTGAACCATCATCATTGGTTGTCGTCGCCGAAGTATCACTGCCGTTTACCTGAGTGGCCGCAATTTCACCAGTCAGATCATTTTCCAAATCCAGGCTAAAGCTGGATGTGTCTGATGTTGTGGTATTTCCGGCCTCATCGGTCATCACCACATAGTATTCCCAGTCGCCTTCTGTCAGCGTGGAAGAGACATCAACCGACCAGTCGCCCGCCTGGGTAATTGTCTGAGTGACCTCTTCCGTACTGCCATCATCCAGATTTTTCAGATAAAGGGTGATAGAGCCGGTTTCGTTAACATAACCTGTAATGGTAGGTGTGCTGTCTTTTGTATAGGCATCAGTGGTGGAGTCACCGGTATCGCTGGCTGTTGCCAGGCCATAGACATTAACCACAGCCGGCGTACTATCAACAACAAACTCTTTGGTTTCTATGGTTTCACTGTTATCAGCCGTATCGTACATCACCACATCGTACTGATAAGTGCCGTCATCCAGTCCGCCGTCAGGTATAACATCTCCGTATCCGGAAGTGCTGCTGTTGATTACCCAGGTATAAGTACCATCTGTCCCTTCCGAGCTGGCTCTGGTTGTCAGTGTGCCGACTTCTGATCGTACTTCACTGTCTCCAACCGTGGTTACTTCATAAATAGTAACGGTGACAACCGCGTTCTCTTCGGCTGTACCGGTAAAGACAGGCTCACCGGTATCCACAATATTGTCGCTGGCATCACCTGAGTTAAACGATGTGCTGTGGCTGATATCCGCGGTTGCGACATTTTCAAATTCAGTATCTATGGTGAAGGTTAACTCATCTGTCGCCAGTTCAACCTCAACGCCATCATCCGTTGCCACTACTTTATAAACATACGTACCGTCCAGACTATGGTCATCGGTGATCAGTCCAAGACTGCTCAGATCGACCGTCCAGCTTCCGTCATCGGCAACATCCACAGCTGCGGATTCAACAGTGGTAAGCACATCAGAGGCATCCTTAGTGACGCCATCACTGCCTGTATAGCTAACCAGAATCACTTCCACTGTATCTGCGCCAACCGCAACACCTTCGATAACCGGATCTTTGTTGGTGTAGTTGTCTGAAGACTCTTCTGCTGATGCGCCCACTCTTGGTTCGGAATCTGACTCATCTGTCAGACCAACAGAGGTAATAAACACATCGGAATCTGTCTTAACTTCAAACTCACCGCTAACGGTTTTGATGTTTCCGGCAACGTCTGTGGAGGAAATGCTGTAGGAGTAATCGCCGTCTGTCAGGCCATCTTCATAGCTTGCATCTGCCTGCTTCAGCAGTGCCAGAGCCTCATCGGTGCCCAGATCATAACTCCAGCTTCCCGCTGCATTTGCATCAATCGCTACGGTAAGAATCGCATTGCTGTCTGAGTCATAAATAACCAGATTCACAGCACCGGTCAGTACGGCATTATCTTCAAATTCAACAGAGCCAGAGAAGCTTGGTGTCGGATCGTTAGTCAGGCGGTCCGGGTTAGTCCATTTTTCATCCGTAACAGCTGAGTCATCATCTTCAGCGGCTACCGCGCCGGAGGTTAGCTGAACACCTGAGTCCATCGCTGCCGTCATATCATTGGAAGTATCCAGCTCGAAGGATTGATCCGCCGATTCTGCCGATGTATTACCGGCCAGATCGGTAGCGCTTACGCTGTAGTAATAGGTTCCGTCACCGGAATCTAAACCGGTAAAGCCGTCTAAATCAGAAAGGTCATAGCTCCAGTTGCCATTTTCATCGGTGGCAATATTTTCCACAACGGCCAGGTCAGTTGAACCATCACTGATGGTCAGGGTAACAAAGCCCTGCTCACTGATAGTGCCGTTAAATGCCGGCGTGGTATCATTGGTGATATCGTCGTAGTTGTACTCGCCACTGTCTGCCGAATCGCTTAACGTGAAGGAGCTGATTGTCGGCGCTGAAGTATCAATATTCAGAACCTGAGTATCCAGCGATTTAGTATTGCCTGCATCATCCGTGATAGTCAGGTCATAATCGTATTCGCCTTCAGACAGGGTAACGCCTTCCGTCGCAAGGTCGATGGACCATGAGCCGTCGCTATTGGTGATCTCTGTGGTGATAGCTTGCTGGCCTTCAATCTCAAGAGAAACCGTCGCACCCACTTCACCAAAGCCGCTAAAGGTTGGCGTCTGGATGGCGGTGTAGCCATCAGAATCGGAAGTACCTGAATCGCTGCTGCTGTCATTTTCCAGACCGCCGCTAAATGCTATGCCGGTTTCCGCAGAGGAATCGTACTCAAAGGTGTCTGCTACCGCACTTTCCGTTACATTTCCGGCAATATCGGTTGCCGTGACGTTATAGAAATACTCACCGTCCTGGGCAAGATTACCGTACTCATCAAGCAGACTTGCTGCGTCAGAGTTGGTTGCCAAATCCACTGACCAGTCACCATTAATGTCTGCAGTAATACCATCGATAACCACAGGAGTAGTCAGAGTGGTATCGCCAATCTTAGTAATAGTCAGGGTAATTTCAGAGCTTGCCTCTGCCGTACCTGCAATGGTCGGAACGATATTGGTCAGTTGATCGCTGTTGGTAGTATTACCCGGCGCGGAGTCCGTTGCAGTGGTTATACCGCTTACTGTCAGATCTGACAGGTTATCTACAGTCAGGTTGCCAGTTATCGTCTCTGTCGTATCTTTCGTGGTATTACCTGTCTTATCGGTAATATCAATTTCATAGGTGTAGTCGCCATCAGCCAGTTCATTGGCAATGGTGTAGCTCCACTCACCGTTGTCACCTGATCCCGTCACCGCCAGCGAGGTATTGGCTGCTGCTGCGTCTTCACTGTTAACGAAGGTATAGCTGTAAATCGGGTCTGCGGATGTATCGCTGCCCGCATAAATATTAATCACAACCTCAGCATCCGACTCAGTGGTACCGCTGAAGGTTGGGGACTTGGTTTGTGTTATGCCATCGTAGTCGTATGTACCTGTGTCAGAACTCTGGTCCAGATCGGCTGCCACAGTCTGAGTTACCTCAGAGTCTAAGGTGACTGTCCCTTTAAGGTCTGTCACATCGGTGCCGGTTCCGACAACTGCATCGCCTGCTGCTGTCGTGCTGACCAGTTCATTACCGGCCGCATCGGTTACGCTAAAGGTGTATGAGTAATCAGCATCTGACAAGTTGCTTGCATCATAACCGGATGCCCAGCTACCGCTGACCAGATTCTCTTCAGCAACCACAAGGGTCCAGCTAGTTGGATCCGTATCGCTAAACTCCGCTTTGTAAGCGTATCCGTCGATATTCAGAATCACCTCTGAACCCGCTTCTGCCGTACCGCTGAAGATCAGGGTGTCAGCATTAGTGATCTGGTCGGCGGTAAAGGCATCGCTGCGGCCTGAATCTGAATCCAGTTGCGCGGTAAAATCATCCACCTGGGTATCAACGGTGAAGTAATCGGTCGCCGTGGTATCGGTATTGGCTGCATCGTCCAGCGCCACAACCTGATAGCTGTAGTTACCGTCAGTCAGCGCCGCCTGCGCTTCTGCTGACAGAGTGTAGCTCCAGCTGTAGTTACCATCGGCATCGGTTGAGTCTGTATCAATATTCTCGTCACCGATAGTGTAAGAGACTGAAGTGCCATTCTCATCGGTGATCACCAGGGTTAATTCCGCACCCGGTTCTACTGTGCCTTCAAAGGTTAGCTGCTTATCGGCATCCAGCAGTTCGTAACCATTGTCCTGCGTTTGGGCAATTGAAGCTGAAGCAATAGAGGCGGTAACTTCTGCTGTGGTATCAATAGTTACGCTGTGCGTGCTGTCTGTAGTAACGTTGCCCGCGATATCCGTTGCGGTCACTGTGTAGGTATAGTCACCATCTGTGGTAATTTCGGTGTCCCACTGCGCCGTCCAGGTGTAAAGACCGGTAACGGCATCCGGGGTATCGCTTACTGTTGCTGTTACTGAATCACCACCAATGCTGACGGTAATCGTGTCATCGGCTGAATCCGTGGTACCGGTAAACTGCGGCAACGTCTCATTTGTCACCGTATCGCCTTTGGTGCCACTGTCGGCACTGTCCGAAAGCGCAACCGTAAGAACCGGACCAGAGCGGTCCAGAATAAAGGTCTGCACATCCGTTGCATCGTAGTTACCGGCGGTATCCGTTGATGCGATATAGTAAGAGTATTCGGTATCGTCACTCAGGCTGCTCACATCGATATCATCAATGCTCCAGTTACCTGAATCACCGACAACCGCGGTACCAGCAACATCGTAGTTGTTATCACCGTCGGTATCGATGTACAGGATCACTTTCTGGCCGGATTCACCGGTACCATTGAAAGACAACTTATTCTGATCATCAGTACTGTCAGCATCAACATCAGCATTGGTAATGGAATCGGTATTGCTGCTACCGGTATCACTGGCCTCAGACAGTGAGCCTGTCACTGTGTTTTGAGTATCCAGAACCACATCCACACTTTCACTGGTTGAGTTACCGGCAGTATCTGTGTAGGTCACCGTATAGGTATAAGTGCCGTCCTCTGTACCGTCATTGGCAAAGGTGGACGGAGCGGCTGACCATTTGCCATCCGCATCAGCGGTCACAGTGACGGTTTCTGAGCCCTGCGTCACCACAACCGTCGTGCCCGCTTCAGTTACACCGGAAATCGCCGGTGAAACATCGGAAGTCAGACCGTCAGCACCGTAGTCAACACTGCTGTCTACAACCAGACTAGTATCAGATGGCTTAGAATCACTGTCAGCATCCAGTTTGGCGTTGGTGGAGATATCCGGCTCGGAATTATCAATCACCAGAGTACCGGTTTCGGTATCTGTGTTACCGGCAATATCTGCAGATACTATGATGTAGGTGTAAGTCGCGTTAGCATCCAGACCCGTAATGTCATCGATGGTCCAGGTTTCGCTAGCATCAATGGTCAGGGTTCTGACGATATCGACTGCTGTGTTGTCGGTTTCATTATGCAGAGTAAAGGTTACAAAGGCGCCCTCTTCTCCGCTGCCGTTAAATTCCGGTGCTGTGGATTTCGTGATACCGTCACTGTCGCTTGAGCCGGTATCTGAATCTGTGCTTAATCCGCCATCAACTGAAGTCGCGGTATCAATAGTCAGATCTTCAGAAATCACCGCGCTGGTATTACCTGCATTGTCCGTTGCCACCAGTTCAAAGACATAATCGCCCGGGATCAGGGTATTAATCACGCTACCTGTATCGCTGTCATTGGCAAGATCGATACTCCAGGAATCCGTACCATCCACTGTGGTGGTGTAGGTATAAGTGGCATTCGACGCTTTATTACCAGAATCATCAACGGCGTAAATCGTCAGAGTGACCGTATCGCCCTGCTCGCCGCTGCCTTCAAAGGTTGGCTGATCTTCACTGGTGTAATTATCACTGCTGTAGGCTGCGTCCTGACCATTGTTTGAATCGTCCGCCGCAGCCAGACCGCCATCAAAGTTGTTCACAGCAGTATCAAGATTTACCGAGCCTGTGATGTTGTCAGCCGTATTACCCGCTTCGTCTTCGAGGCTCAGGGTATAGCTGTTGCTCCCTTCAGACAGAGTCAGTCCGGCGGTTGCCAGGTTAATCGACCATGAGCCGTCACTATTGGTAATTTCGGTGGTGGTGGTTCCCACGCCGTCAATGGTCAGAGTGACCGTTGCGCCCACTTCACCGGTGCCGCTAAAGACAGGCTGAGACTCTTTGGTAAGATCGTCATTATCGGATGTACCGGAATCGCTGGAGGTATCTAATCCACCATCAAAGGTCACCCCGGTTTCAGCCGTTGAATCGTATTCAAAGTTACCGGTCAGCGCAGTTTCCGTCACATTGCCCGCCGTATCAGTGGCGGTAACGTTATAGAAATACTCGCCGTCCTGAGCCAGTTCACCGTATTGATCCAGCAGACTCGCTGCGTCAGAATTGGTTGCCAGATCCACTGACCAGTCGCCATTAATGTCTGCAGTAATACCATCGATAACCACCGGAGTAGTCAAAGCTGTATCGCCAATCTGAGTGATGGTCAGAGTAATTACTGAATTCGCTTCCGCCGTACCTGCAATGGTCGGCGTAATATTGGTCAGTTGATCGCTGTTGGTAGTGCCGCCCTGCGCCGAATCGGTTGCCGTTGTGATACCGCTTACCGTCAGCTCTGACTGATTATCTATCGTCAGGCTGCCTGTTACGGTTTCTGCTGTATCCACCGTGGTGTTACCGCTTTTATCGGTAATATCAATTTCGTAGGTGTAGTCGCCATCGGCCAGTTCATTGGCAATAGTGTAGCTCCACTCACCGTTATCACCGGTTTCAGTCACGGCCAGTGACGCATTGCCTGACGCTGCATCTTCGCTGTTAACAAAGGTGTAGCTGTAAACCGGCTCCGCTGTGGTATCGCTGCCTGCGTAGATATTGATCACCACTTCAGCGTCAGATTCTGTAGTGCCGGTAAAGGTTGGTGATTTGGTTTGGGTAATGCCGTCATCCGTAGCAGAGCCCGAATCTGAAGTTGCGCTCAGAGATGTTCCGGACTGAGTAACACCAGTGTCTTTTGTCACTGTACCCGTCAGGTCAGTAGCATCGGTGCCTGTTCCCACAACATCATCACTGGCTGTGGTTGTACTAACCAGTTCATTACCGGCCGCATCCGTTACGCTGAAGCTGTATGAGTAATCACCATCCGACAAGTTACTTGCATCATAACCGGATGCCCAGCTACCACTGACCAGGTTCTCTTCAGCAACCACCAACGTCCAGCTGGTTGGATCCGTATCGCTGAATTCGGCTTTATACGCATATTCGCCGATATTCAGTATCACCTCTGAGCCTTCTTCTGCCGTACCGCTAAACGTTAGCGTATCAGCATTAGTGATCTGGTCGGCGGTGAAGGCATCGCTGCGGCCTGAATCAGAATCCAGTTGCGCGGTAAAATCATCCACCTGAGTATCAACGGTGAAATAATCGGTCGCCGTGGTATCGGTATTGGCCGCATCATCCAGCGCCACAACCTGATAGCTGTAGTTGCCATCAGTCAGTGCCGCCTGCGCTTCAGCTGACAAAGTGTAGCTCCAGCTGTAGTTACCATCGGCATCGGTTGAGTCTGTATCAATATTCTCGTCACCGATAGGGTAAGAGACTGAAGTGCCATTCTCATCGGTGATCACCAGAGTGAGTTCCGCACCCGGCTCTACTGTGCCTTCAAAGGTCAGTTGCTTATCGGCATCCAGCAGCTCATAGCCGTTATCCTGCGTTTGGGCAATTGAAGCTGAAGCAATAGAAGCGGTAACTTCTGCTATGGTATCAATAGTTACGGTGTGTGTGCTGTCTGTAGTGACGTTGCCCGCGATATCCGTTGCGGTCACTGTGTAGGTGTAGTCACCATCTGTGGTAATTTCGGTGTCCCACTGCGCCGTCCAGGTGTAAAGACCGGTAACGGCATCCGGGGTATCGCTTACTGTTGCTGTTACTGAATCACCACCAATGCTGACGGTAATCGTGTCATCGGCTGAATCCGTGGTACCGGTAAACTGCGGTAGCGTCTCGTTCGTTACCGTATCGCCCTTGGTACCCGTATCTGATCCGTCAGCCAGCTCAGCAGTAATTACCGGATCGGAGCGGTCCAGAGTAAAGGTCTGCACATCCGTTGCATCGTAGTTACCGGCGGTATCTGTTGAGGCAATATAGTAAGAGTATTCGGTATTGTCACTCAGGCCGCTCACATCGATATCATCAATGCTCCAGTTACCTGAATCACCGACAACTGCGGTACCAGCAACATCGTAGTTGTTATCACCGTCGGTATCGATGTACAGGATCACTTTCTGGCCGGATTCACCGGTACCATTGAAAGACAACTTATTCTGAACATCAGTACTGTCAGCATCAACATCAGCATTGGTAATGGAATCGGTATTGCTGCTACCGGTATCACTGGCCTCAGACAGTGAGCCTGTCACTGTGTTTTGAGTATCCAGAACCACATCCACACTTTCACTGGTTGAGTTACCGGCAGTATCGGTATAAGTCACTGTATAGGTATAAGTGCCGTCCTCTGTACCGTCACTAGTAAAGGTGGACGGAGCGGCTGACCATTTGCCATCCGCATCAGCAGTCACTGTGACGGTTTCTGAGCCCTGTGTCACCACAACCGTCGTGCCCGCTTCAGTCACACCGGAAATCGCCGGTGAAACATCGGAAGTCAAACCGTCAGCACCGTAGTCAACACTGCTGTCTACAACCAGACTGGTATCAGATGGCTTAGAATCGCTGTCTGCATCCAGTTTTGCGTTAGTGGAGATATCCGGCTCGGAATTATCAATCACCAGAGTACCGGTTTCGGTATCTGTGTTACCGGCAATATCTGCAGATACTATGGTGTAGGTGTAAGTCGCGTCAGCATCCAGACCCGTTATGTCATCGATGGTCCAGGTTCCGCTGGCATCAATGGTCAGGGTTCTGACGATATCGACTGCTGTGTTGTCGGTTTCATTATGCAGAGTAAAGGTCACAAAGGCGCCCTCTTCTCCGCTGCCGTTAAATTCCGGTGCTGTGGATTTCGTGATACCGTCATTGTCACTTGAGCCGGTATCTGAATTTGTGCTTAATCCGCCGTCAACAGAGGTCGCGGTATCAATCGTCAGATCTTCAGAAATCACCGCGCTGGTATTTCCGGCATTGTCTGTTGCCACCAGTTCATAGACATAATCGCCCGGGATCAGGGTATTAATCACGCTACCTGTATCGCTGTCATTGGCAAGATCGATACTCCAGGAATCCGTACCATCCACTGTGGTGGTGTAGGTATAAGTGGCATTCGACGCTTTATTACCAGAATCATCAACGGCGTAAATCGTCAGAGTAACCGTATCGCCCTGCTCACCGCTGCCTTCAAACGTTGGCTGATCTTCGCTGGTGTAATTATCGCTGCTGTAGGCTGCATCCTGGCCGTTACTTGAATCATCCGCCGCAGCCAGACCGCCATCAAAGTTGTTCACAGTGGTATCAAGATTTACCGAGCCTGTAATGTTACTTGCCGTATTACCGGCTTCATCTTCAAGGCTCAGGGTATAGCTGTTGCTCCCTTCGGACAGCGTCAGTCCGGCGGTTGCCAGGTTAATCGACCATGAGCCGTCACTATTGGTGATTTCAGTGGTGGTGCTTCCCACGCCATCAATGGTCAGAGTGACCGTTGCGCCCACTTCACCGCTGCCGCTAAAGACAGGCTGAGACTCTTTGGTAAGATCGTCATTATCGGATGTACCGGAATCGCTGGAGGTATCTAATCCACCATCAAAGGCCACACCGGTTTCAGCCGTTGAATCGTATTCAAAGTTACCGGTCAGCGCAGTTTCCGTCACATTGCCAGCCGTATCAGTGGCGGAAACGTTATAGAAATACTCGCCGTCCTGAGCCAGTTCACCGTACTGATCACGTAGACTCGCAGCATCAGAATTGGTTGCCAGATCGACTGACCAGTCACCATTAATGTCTGCAGTAATACCATCAATAACCACCGGAGTAGTCAGAGTGGTATCGCCAATCTGAGTGATGGTCAGGGTAATTTCTGAGTTTGCTTCCGCCGTACCAGCGATGGTCGGCGTAATATTGGTCAGTTGGTCGCTGTTAGTAGTGCCACCCTGCGCCGAATCGGTTGCCGTTGTGATACCGCTTACCATCAGCTCTGACTGGTTATCTATCGTCAGGCTGCCTGTGACAGTCTCTGCCGTATCCACCGTGGTGTTACCGGTTTTATCGGTAATATCAATTTCGTAGGTGTAGTCGCCATCGGCCAGTTCATTGGCAATAGTGTAGCTCCACTCACCGTTATCACCGGTTTCAGTCACGGCCAGTGACGCATTGCCTGACGCTGCATCTTCGCTGTTAACAAAGGTGTAGCTGTAAACCGGCTCCGCTGTGGTATCGCTGCCTGCGTAGATATTGATCACCACTTCCGCATCGGACTCTGTGGTGCCGGTAAAGGTTGGTGATTTGGTTTGGGTAATGCCGTCGCTGGTATCTGCCCCGGTATCTGAGCCTTCACTCAGGCCAGTTCCGGACTGAGTCACTTGTGTATCGCGTACTACCATACCATTCAGATCGGTAACATCCGTACCGTTACCAACCACAGCGTCTGCATCTGTGGTGGTGCTAACCAGCTTGTTACCTGCGGCATCGGTTACCGCAAAGCTGTAAGTATAGTTACCATCAATCAGGTTACTTGCATCATAATTTGCTGCCCAGTTGCCGCTGACTAAGTTCTCTTCAGCCACCACCAGGGTCCAGATAGTCGGATCTGTAGTGCTAAATTCAGCCTGGTAGGAGTAGCCATCGATATTAAGAACAACCGTAGAGCCCGCTTCCGCTGTACCGCTGAATGTCAGTGGCAACTCATTGGTGATCTGGTCTGCAGTAAAATCATCCGTGCGGCCAGAGTCAGAATCCAGCTGTGCAGTAAAGTCCTCAACCTGAGCATCCGTTGTAAAGTAGCCGGTTGTTGTGGAATCCGTGTTATCCGCTTCATCAACAGCCACAACCTGATAGCTGTAATTGCCATCTGCCAGAGCGTTTTGCTCATCCGTTGAAAGCGTATAACTCCAGGCATAGTTGCCATTGGCGTCAACTGAAGATGTATCAATATTCTGATCGCCAATTGTGTAGGAAACCGGGTTTCCGTTCTCATCAGTAATAACCAGTGTCAGGGATGCTCCCGGCTCGACCGTACCCTCAAAGGTAATCTGCTGATCGGCATCAAGCAGCTCATAGCCATTGGCCTGAGTTTCAGCAACGGAAGCACTGGCAATAGAAGCGGTTACCTCAGCGGTGGTATCAAGAGTAATGGACTGACTGCTGTCCGTCGTTACGTTACCCGCAATATCTGTTGATGTTACTGTGTAGGTATAGGTGCCATCAGTGGTCAGCTCTTTTTCCCACTGCGCGGTCCAGGTGTAGTTGCCATTTTCATCAGCGGTCTGACTCACGACAGCATTTACTGAGTCGCCACCAATGCTGATGGTAACAACATCATCTGCTGAATCAGTGGTGCCGCTAAACACAGGCAAGGTCTCATTGGTAACCGTATCACCTTTAATACCGCTATCTGAACTTGAAGCCAGATCCGCTGTGATAACCGGATCCGTGCGGTCCAGGGTGAAAGTTTGTACGTCTGTTGCGTCGTAGTTACCGGCGGTATCCGTTGAAGCGATATAGTAAGAGTAAGCGGTATCATCGCTCAGGCTGCTTACATCGATATTATCAATGCTCCAGTTTCCTGAATCACCGACAACCGCAGTGCCTGCGATGTCATAGTCATTATCGCCATCGGTATCAATATAAAGGATAACTTTCTGACCGGCCTCACCGGTACCATTGAACGACAAGGTATTGGTATTGCTGTCTGCGTCAATATTCGCATTGGTAATGGTATCAGAATCGCTGCTGCCGGTATCACTGTCAGCAGAAAGTGAGCCGGTTACCGTGTTCTGAGTATCCAGCTCAACGACAACCTCTTCTGTGTCAGAGTTGCCCGCCGCATCTGTGTAGGTCACCGTAAAGGTATAGCTGCCATCATCAGAGCCGTCATTGGCAAAAGTTGATGGTGTCGCAGACCAATTACCGTCGCTGTCTGCCGTCACAGTTTCCGTATCCGAGCCCTGCTGAACCAGAACGGTTGTACCCGGCTCTGTTACACCGGAAATGGTCGGCGTCACATCTGAAGTCAGGCTGTCAGCAGCAAAATCAACGCTTGCATCGGTTTTGTTCACCAGCGCGTCATCATCTGGGCTGGTGTCACTCAGAGAATCCAGTTGCGCCGAAGAAGTGATAACAGGCTCGCTGTTATCAATAATTAAAGTGCCGGATTCGCTGTCAGAGTTACCTGCAATATCCTGAGAAACTATGGTGTAACCATAGGTAGCATTTAAATCTAAACCAGTAAGAGAAACCGTCCATGTCCCGGTTGAGTCAATGGTCAGCGTCTCAACAATATCTTCGGCACTAGTGTCGGTCGCATTTGTCAGCGTCAGGGTGACAAATGCCCCTTCCTCACCTGTTCCGGTAAATACCGGCGCTGTGTTTTTAGTGATGCCATCTGTATCGCTTGAACCGGTATCGGTATCAGCTCTTACTCCGCCATCTACGCTTGTCTCTGTATCTATGGTCAGATTTTCGCTAATGGTCGAACTTGTGTTGCCTGCTTTATCCGTTGCAACCAGTTCATAAACGTAATCACCCTGAACCAGAGTATTGATAATGCCATCTGCATCGGCATCGTTTTCAAGGTCAATATCCCATGAGAAGGTGTTATCACCATTATCGGTATCAACCGTTGTGGTATAGGTGTAAGTCGCGTTGGCCGCTTTATTACCGGAGGCATCTACGGCATAGATAGCCAGAGTAACGGTATCACCTTCATCACCACTGCCTTCAAAGGTTGGCTGAACCACACTGGTGTAATTGTCGCTGCTGTATGCCGCATCCTGATTATTGGTGGTGTCATCTTCTGTCGCCAATCCACCGTTAAAGGTGCCGATACCGGTATCAACGTTTAGTGTGCCGCTGATGGTATCCGTGTTACCTGCGCGGTCCGTTGCTTTTAGTGTGTAGTTGTACTCATCATCGGAAAGACCGGATACATAGTCGCTCCATGAGGCATCATCAATATACCAGGTGCCATCATCAGCATTCACTGTCGCGGCTACCGACAGAGTTCCTATGGTAAGAATCACTGAGCTGCCGGACTCTACCCTGCCGGAAAATTCCGGAGTTGAATCTGTAGTATAGGTTGCAGTGGCATCGCCATCTGCATACTCCTGATAATCTGAATCCAGCTGCGCGGTAAATTCAGCCACCTCAAGGTCAACCGTGAAATCTTCACCATCAACGGTGGCTGTATTGCCAACGGTATCTGATGCGGTTACCTGATAGGTGTAATCTCCGGCAGGAAGCTCACTGCCCTCAGGAATGGTGTAGCTCCAGGTGTAATTACCATTGCCGTCTTCCGTGCTTGTGACTGTAGTTGTAAAGCTGTATGTAACCGGGTCACCGTTTACATCGGTTTCATCTTCACTGGTAATAACGATGGTGATCTCATCACCAATGCCGTTACCGGTACCGCTAAAGTCCGGCGTTGAGTCATTGGTAAGAATATCCGCATCTGACTCATCGTTAGTTCTTGAGTCAAACTGGGTGGTCACTGAGATATAGGAGTCGATGGTAAGCGTACCGCTCACCGCAGGAACGGTCGTATTGCCGGCTTCATCCGTAGCTGTGACTGAATAGGTGTATTCACCATCTTCCAGTTCAGAAGTGTCTGATAACGAGCCAACTTCAACCGACCATGCATATTTTCCGTCACTGTCGGCTGTATCAGAAATAGTTACATTGGTATAAGTCTGGTTGTCTATGGTGACGCTGATACTTGCATCCGGATCATCCACCGTACCACTGATAACCGGCAGAGGGTCTGCCGTCACGCTGTCGCTTTTATCACCGGTATTAGAGTCATAATCCAGCCCCGCAGTGATCACGGGCGCTGAAGTATCGATTTCCAGGCTACCCGTCACTGAGTCAGCAATGTTACCCGCATAGTCTTCAGAGGTAATGGTGTAGGTGTAGTCACCCTCAGCAAGCTCACCATCCGGAACCGTAATCGACCATGTCTGGTTTGCATTCGCTTCAACAGTACCGGTATAAGCGATACTGGTTTGTCCCTGATCATTTACTGTAGTAATTGTAATCGTAACTTTCTGGCCGGATTCATCCGCAGAGCCGATAAAGGTCGGCATTTCATTGGTCAGGATATCGCCGGTGGTCGACTCAGAAAGCGGATCTGTGGTGTCAATTTTGATATCTATGCTGGAAGTCGCCGACTTACCTGAACCCTCAGATACCGTTGCAGTTGCGGTATAGGTACCATCGGTTGTCAGTTCATTATCAAGCGTTACCGACCAGTAAACAAACTCTTCGCCATTTACTGTTATGATTTTATCCGGGTCAACCGTGGCAGTAACGGTTGTGGTCAGTGTATCAACGGTCACACCGTCTGAGTCAGTCACAACCACGCTGACATCGTTACCTACCTGACTGTAGCCCGAAATGGTCGGCAGAGTTTCAGAAGTGATGTTATCGCTGTAGGTGCCGCTTGCATCCGTTGCCGCGTTGTCGCTGGACAGGCCGGTTTCCGACTCCAGATCCATATTCAGAATTTCCGGCAGCGTACTGTCGACAACAAAGCTGTCGCTGATGCTATCGGTATTACCCGCCACATCGGTGGCAACCAGGGTATAGGTGTAGGTTTCCCCGTCATTCAGATTCTGCAGCTCCGTTGAATCAATCACCCAACTGCCGTCTGCGCTGATATCAGCAGAAATAACAAAAGTACCACTTGTGGCTGACGTAATTGTCAGTACCACAGACTCTGTGGTAACTGTAGCGTAATCGTAGGTTTCAATCTTACCGCTGAAGCTGAGCGAAGCTGAGCCATTAGTCATGCCAATATAAGTTGTACCGTCATCCGCCTCAGTAGTGATAGTGCCGGTTCCGAATCCGCTGCTCCAGACGACACTGCTGTCAACATTGAGCGTATCTGTTACTGTGGCCGTATTCCCCGCCTCATCTGTGCTGGATACTGTGTATTCAAAGCTCTGAGCGCCGGTATATGGGTTAATTGTGGCATTGTCAGTTGAAAGATCTAACCCGGGTACATCAACACTCCAGGTGCCGTCAGAATCAACCGTCGTGGTATACACCTGATTATCGATAGAAAATGTAATGCTGGCACCAGACTCACCCGTACCGGTAAAGGTTGGCGCACTAACGTTGGTAATATCATCACCGACATTACCTGAGTCGGAACTGACATAATCACCCGGTACGCTATCCAGATCAGCTGCAGTTTCCAGGTGAACGGTGACATCCGTGCTCACATCAATGCTCAGTGTATTGCTGGCCGACGCCACGTTACCTGCGCTGTCCACCTGAGACAGGGTGAAATCAAAATCTTCTGTTGTTGTGCCTGCTGCTATCTCATCATCGCTCAGCAGAGGATCGGTAACCTCAATCAGCCAACTGCCATCGGCATTTGCCGTTGTCTGATAGACATTGTCATTAATTTCAAGAACGATTGTAGAGCCTGCTTCTGCGCTCCCTGCATCACCGCTAAAGTTAGGGGTCAGTTCGTAGGTCAGCAGATCGCCTTTGGTTCCTGAATCTGAAGCACTGTTCAGCACATTTGGTGTGATCAGTCCGGTTGTGGTATCCAGCGTAAACAGCTGATTGGTGGCACTGTCAACGGTGAAGGTCTGTTCATTTGATTCAGTGATGTTTCCGGCAAGATCTGTCGCCTCAATGGTAAAGCTGTGCTCCCCTTCGCCAAGCGCATCAGTCAGTTGCACTGACCAGACAATAACACCATCGCCGTCATCATCGCTTTCCAGAGTGGCCTGAATACCCGTTTCGCTACCGTCCAGATAAACAAAAACGGAATAAATATTGGTTGCATCCACAGTACCGCTTAGAACCGGAGTGGTGTCTGTGGTCTGATCATCTAAATCATCCTGGTACTGGTAGCTCGCGTAATCCGTATCGCCTGTGTACAGATTCTCGATATCCGTAATTTCGGCATCCGTCAGATAGTCACTGTCGCTGTCTAATCCGCCGGTTAATGGTGTCGGGTTTTCAGTATCAATCACCAGTGAGCCTGAAGTCGGGGTGGAATCCCCGTCGATCACCACATCGGTTTCATTACCGGCGACATCTGAAGCGCTGATGCTGTATTCGTAATTGCCATCGGCCAATGCATCAAAGGTGATATTCCATGAACCATCTTCGTTAACGGTTGCCGTTTTCACAACCGCTGCCAGGAAGGCGTTGTCGCTATCCTGAATGGTTACGGTAATGGTATCACCACTGGTTCCGGTACCGGAAAATGTTGGCGTGTTGTCGCTGGTAATACCATCGGTGTTATCCACGCCGGTATCGCTGTCAGTACTTAAATCACCATCAGCACTGATCTTAGAATCTATCGTCACACTTCTGACAAGCGTCTCGGAGGTATTCCCTACCGCATCGGTGGCAACCACTGTGTAGCTGTACTCACCATCAGGCACAACTTCACCACTTGGCAGCTGTTCGCTGATGTCGATGGACCAGTTTGCATCATCGGTATCACTTGTGGTCAGCACATACTCAACGCTATTAATGGTGATGGTAAGAGTTACCGTACTTCCGGCTTCAACCTCACCGCTGATAACCGGAGTTGTATCACTTGTTATGGTATCGGTTTTATCTGCGCTGTTAGAGTCGTCATCCAGACCTGCGGTAAGCAGCGAAACCTCAGTATCCAGCGTAAATGTACCTAAAGTGTCTGTCGTGGTACTGTTACCGGCAATATCTACTGCGGTCACCGTATAGGTGTAAATTCCGTCGGTCAGATTAACATCATCCGGAATAGTAAGTTCCCAGTTGCCGTCTGTACCTGCCTCTCCGGTTTGGGTATAGGCAACATAGGAAACACCTCTTGAATCTGTGCCGTATATGTTAACAGTGACTGCTGAGTTCGCTTCTGCTGTACCGTTTAGTGTCTGCGCTGCAGTATTGGTTACGCCATCACTATTAGTCACAATTCCTGCGCTAACAGAAAGCTCTGATTCAGTATCAATGGTAATGGTGTGCGAGGTATCGGAATGGTTGCCCGCTGCATCTGTCGCTGTCACCTCAACGGTGTAATCACCCTGGTCTAAATATTCATCCAGATCTATCGTCCACTTTCCGTCGCTGTCTGCAAAAGTGTTGTAAGAGAGTGATACTGTGCCATCGCCGGATTTAACGCTGATTTCAATATAAGCACCAGCCTCTGACTCACCTTCCAGACTTGGCTGGGTATTATTGGTGATATTGTCAATTTTCAGGCTGGTGTCATCACTACCTTCCGGTGCGGTATCGGTATCCGTGGTTAAGCTGCTTGTGACTTCAGGTGCCAGGGTATCAATGACCAGATCCTGCGAATCTGACGTTGTTACGTTGCCTGCGGCATCTTCATAGATAAAATAGTAACTGTAAGTGCCGTCTTCAATATCAGTAAAGACATCCGAATAGCCGTCAGATGTGCTGTTGACAGACCAGGCTTGCGATGTATTGCCCTGATCATCCGTCGTCGGGTCTTCATACTGGCTGGCTGTCGGTTTAATAAAATAGTCCGTGCCATCCACATTAACCACCAGGGTAACCTGAGCATCAGGTTCAACCGTACCGTTAAAGCTTGGCTCGATACTACGGGTAATGCCGTCAGTATGGCCGGTGGTATCTTCATTAAAATCTGCCGCTGTGTCTGAGCTTTCAGACAGTCTGCCGGACTCCTGTGTTACCTCGCGATCAAGCGTAAAGCTGGACTCTGCTTTTTCTGATTCGTTGCCGGCGGTATCGGTTGAAGTGACGTAATAGTTATACAAACCATCGGTGGTCAGCGCTGAGCTGATGGTTACTGACCAGCTGCCGTCATCTTCCGCTGTGGTTGTGTAGGTGGTATAGGTAACTTCTTCCGAGTCATCTGAAATAACCGGAATATAAAGCGTAACGGTAGAACCGGCTTCTGCGGTACCTACAAAGGTTGGATTGGTATCATTGGTGATGGTATCGGTATTGAACCCGTCTGCTTCCTCGTTAAAAGAGGCCGCAGTATCCGACTCAGCACTAAGCGCGACCGTTGGCGCTTCCGGTGCCTGAGTTTCAATCACCAGGGTTTCTGCCACTTCCAGAGTTTCCCCGGATTCAGAGGTTGCCGTCACTTTAACGGAATAGGAACCGTCAGCATATTCATCGGACAGTTCAACCGCAAAGTCACCTGCTGAATCAGAGGTTAAATACTCCTGATAAACAACATTGCCTACCCCGTCGGTCATAACGAAATTAACGGTCGTTTCCGGGTCTGTCTGACCGTAAAAACTCAGGTTGGTATTCACGTTGGTAATAAAGTCGCCAAGGGTACCTGAGTCATCTTCGTTCTCCAGAAGAAGGGTCAGGAATGACAATACCCCGGAGTCTTCACTCTCACCTGTACCATCATCAGTCGGGACTTCTACCCCTGTGTTTGCATCCGTAGTCGCGTCCGTATTTGCATCTGTAGTACTTGATGAACTGCTTGAAGAAGAGCTTGACGAACTGCTTGAACTTTCTGTGCTTGTGGAAGTACTTGTACTGCTGGAAGCAGTTGTGCTTGAAACACTTTCAGTTTGTGAAGACTCTGCCGACGAATCATCAGCACTGCTGCTGGCAACAGCAGAATCACTGGCGCTTGCCTGGGATTCAATCAGTTCTTCAATGGCATCAACCAGAGCAGAGCCCGAAGTGGCGTTAGATCCAGAATCATCGGTGGAGTCAGAGCCGGTTTCAACATCAACCCCTTCTCCCTGAAGCTCTACGATATAATCTTCAACCTCGTAGTCTCCATCTATCTGACTATTACTGATTATGGCTTCTGCCAATTCAAGCAAGCTTTCTGTCTCTGCTTCCAGAACGGCTTGCTGGGTCTGTGCAAGCTCTATTAACTCCTGTCTTTCTGCATCAAGAGCAGCCTTTTGGGCATCTAATGCTTCCTGTAGTTCTGTCAGTTGGGCAAACTGTGCTTCTAACGCTGCCTGACGCTCCTGGGCCTGAGCTTCAATCAACGCATTTAACTCTTCCTGATTTTCACTGTTCTCATCATCGAAAACACCAAGCAGACCTTCTTCACCTTCCAGTGATTTATCACCCTCACCAGTTAGCTCTTCTTCACTGGTACCTTCACCCGCAAGATCGCCTTTTACTGAGTCCCCTGTTGCAAAAAGTTGATTCTCTAAGAAAACGCTAGATGCAGTTTCAAGGTTAACCCCTGTTTGATTGATCAGGTCGTTCATTGAAAACTCGCCTTCACGAGTTTCAACTTCCAAACTACCCTGAGCTACAGAAACAACACCATCTTCGATCACTTCCACCTTACCATCGGGCAAAGTAACCTCAATGTTAAAACCTTTAATATTGATATCTGCAACAGAATCAACTACAACTTTTTGCATAATAAAAGACCCAATATTTAATTTGCAACTTGCCCAAAAATCAACCGAATAGGTCTGAAAAAATAGTCAGTTTAAGATGCCTGATTACCCGGCATATAAACCACATGCAGATTTTCATATATCCTTTGAAAATCATTAATTAACAACTGACAAAATTATTTATAACATACCGTATTCTTAACTGAGAAATTATATCAATAAATACATAATTTGTATCTATATTGCTGTTAATTTTATATTAATTGGTAATCATACCGGTTTAGTCTGAATCTCATACAAACACCGAGGATATCTGGCTGTTTTACAAACAAATTAATGCAAAAGCTCAGTATAAGGATTGTGCTCTCTGCTCATACTTCTTATCATACTGATACTTATCGTTTGTGAGGTCTTTATGAAATCAACCGTTACTCTGCTAATCAGACAAGCTCAGGCCAAGTTTGACTGGAAGGCTTTTAAGCATATTGAAGGCGAGACACTTGATCAGATCATCTCACAACTTAAGCCACTCTTTGCTGATTCTCTGTTCAACTACACCATCGAAAAAAGAGAAGTAAAGTCAGTCAACGACCTTCCTGAAGCCTTTATCATTTCAGGCGTGGAGCCCATTTATGTGCACCGTGTGGGAGTGAACCTGGTTAATGAAAAACATGAGCAGGTAGAAGCCGGAACCCTGATTGGCAAAGAGATCGTTTTTATCGAAGGTTATCCAAAAATTCTGAAAACCAGAGAGTTTGTTGAGGTTATCTATCAGCTTTTTCCGAAGGCTAACTTTTTCCTGCTCGCCGCGGTTCCTTTTGTTCTTATTCCGGCATTTTACAGTAACCTGTTTAACACGCGTTTAATCTATAACTCACAGGTATCAACCCTTATCTTTGTCACCATGGCATTTCTTATTTTGTGGGGCTGTGAGTACGCGCTGAAATACGCAATAAAGAATATTCACCTGAGAAAAGTAGATAAAAATGCACTAAAAGTGGAACGCTACCTCCTCTCAATCATGCCTGCCTTTAAACAGAAAGACAGCCTGACCAAGATGCGTATGGTGGAGTCAAACCGTAAAGTTATCTGGGATAACCTGCCCGGTCTTATGATGGATGCCGCCAGCTTTATGCTGATAATGTCGCTGCTGTTTCTGTTTATCGGTGGTTATGCACTGGCCTTGTTCGGTTTTTATATGGTGATAGTTGGTGCATCCACTTATATGCGTTATCGCAACTACAAAATCTTTATCGAGTTAGAGTCTGCCAAACAGGATTTACTTAATGAGCGCATCTCTTATTACCGCAATAACAAACAACTGAGGTTTTTAAATACTCAGTCTTTGCTAAATAACTTTGAAAGCTCCTGTAAAAAGTCCTTTGACAGTGATCATAGCCTGGCCAGCTTTAATTTTAACTGGGAAGAGTTTGTTCGTGTCAGCTCATTTTTAGCCAGCTTCGGTCTGTTTCTGGTGCTTTTTTATACATCCAAAATGGATACCAGTATCTTTAATGTTCTGTTTGCGCTTCTGATCTTAAATGGCCGTGCCGCTTCCAGTGTTATCAACTTTGTCACCAAAACTTTCTTTGTATTAATCTCAACCTATCATTTAAAACAAGCCGTTAATGATCTATTTGAGAACCTGGAGCCAAAGGTGGTTTCAAAAGGGCTTCACCTGGATGCGATTAATAATATTACCCTGAAAGATGTCAGTGTAAGTGCCGAACAAACTCCGCTACTAGCCGGCGTAAATTTTGAGCTGACCAAAGGCAATATCTACGGCTTCTTTGGCCAGATAGGCAGCGGTAAATCCACTCTGCTCTCAACCATAGTGCAGTCTCATTCAGAGTATACCGGAACCATTCTGTATAACGGGTTTTATAATGGTGTGGATATCGATCCGCATGTTTTTGCCAAACAGGTCGTCTTTATTGACCCAAGTTCAGAGTTTATCCGTGGCAGCGTCTATTCCAACTTCTATATGCGCGGCGTGACTGATGTGAATAAAGTTACCAAGATCTGTAGCCTGATCTTTACTCATACTTCCATCGACTATGAATTTATTTTCCAGCGTGATATCAGCCAGATACCAATGTCCACCGGCCAAAAGCGTAAGCTGCTTATTCTGATGAGCATAGAGCCGACCAAACACCTAATTGTCCTGGACGAGGCTCTTTCTAACCTGTCAAACGCAGATGTTTCCGCAATCATGCAATACATTAAACAGGAAGCACCACACGCGATTGTATTGGTGGTTTCACATGACAGAGCACTGCTGAATCAGCTACCGAACCTGTTTGAAATTAAGGATCAGCAGGTGAAACAGCAGAAAAACTCGATTATTAAGATTCAGTGATATTTCGATTTAATTAAAAAGCCCCGACATTTCTGTTCGGGGCTTTTTAATTTCCAAATCAATCCAGGCTAATTGTGTAATTTTGATTGTGCTGTTTGCGTCAATTCCAAAAATTACGACCAGACGGCAGAAAACAAAAAGCCCGACCATTTCTGATCGGGCTTTTCTGAATCTGGAGCGACACACGAGGTTCGAACTCGTGACCTCAACCTTGGCAAGGTTGCGCTCTACCAACTGAGCTAGTGTCGCAAGATGGTGCCCCGGGCCGGACTTGAACCGGCACAACGCGAACGTCGAGGGATTTTAAATCCCTTGTGTCTACCAATTCCACCACCAGGGCACGCTTGAAAGCGATGGAGACACCATCTGTGTTCCTGCTGGGCTTCGCCTTGGGAACGGGGTGTACTTTACTCCATTGAGAAAATTCGTCAACAAGAAAATGTAATGTTTTGAACTGTATGGTTAAATTTCACTCTCAAGTGCCTGTTTTTGCGTCATCTTGCGAAATAAACAGTGCTGACCGGAGGCTGGTGAACTCTTTCTGCCGCTAGTTACCCTGAACGCTGCGTTGAAGCAAGCCAGTTAACTCCTCATATCTGCCCGACTTCTTCAGGGCTTCAAATCCTTTATTAAAGGTTTTCATCAGATTTTCGTTCTCAGGGTTTGCTTTAGAAAGAATCACATAAAAAGATGTGGTTATAAGCGGCTTAGGGTGATGAGTGATCATTTTGGCGCTTTCTGCATCAAACTCTGTGTTTAGGATGTAATAGCCCACTTCTTTGGTGATCGGAAAAGCCTGAATCCTTTTCGCTACCAGCTTTTTAAAATTCTGGCTATCCGTGGTAACCCGGTCAACATCCAGCTCCCCTGACTCCTCTGCTTTTTCAAAGTCATCGCCGTAAAAATACTCCAGTGTCGCGCCCAACGGGATACCCCTGAGGTCATAAACACTGACCCAGTCAAAGGGCTGCTCTTTACGATAAAAGAAGACACGCTCACCAACAAGAATTGGCTGTTCGCTAAACCAGAACTCTCTTTCCCTGTCTTCTGACTTAGCGATGGCGATACAGCCGTCAAGAACACCGGTTCTTGCCTGATAGACGGCTCGTTTCCAGGGGTAAAAATCGTATTGCGCCTCTATACCGGCAGCGGCAAAAGCCTCAGTAACAATTTGGGTAAAATAACCGTAATTGTCTAAGGATTCTGAAATATAAGGTTTCCATTCACCTGCGGACAAGCGAACAGTCCCCCCTGCTAAGCAGTTAGCAGACAAAAGAATAAACAGGCTATTGATAATGGTCAGTAAAGCTTTTCTCACGACACGCTCCATGTGCAAAGCGAAAAGATCAATTAAAGTTTAGCCTTTAATTGCATAGCGAACCAGAACTTCGGCCATTTGAGGGGTGTCTCTGTTTTCTGATACCGCCTCTTGTAATGCATCCACAAACGGTGGCAGCAGTGAGCTATCTGTGCTGCTTACCATTTCCAGCGGGTGGTAGTACAACCAGGCCGTATTTTCACCGCTGGCAACAATCTTTCTGTAAAGCGCCAGTGCTTTCTCTATGGCCCCCTCTCGGATTAGCAACTCAATCCGTCTTACATCAACCCACGGCGTTTCGAAGCTGCTTTCCATTTTCGAGAGCAGACGCCATGCCCGGTCGCTATGCTTTTCAAAAATAAGCCTGTCCAGTAAAGAGAAGGCAGCATTTCCTGACTCGGGAGAAAGTACGTGTGCCCTTTCATACAGCGAAAGCACCCTGCTCTTCTGCTCCGGGTTGCCATAGCGTTCATAATAAGCTCCAATCTCGCACAGGCATTCAGCATCATTGCCCCCGACTGCTTCAAGCTGCGCGGCACAAAATTGCGCCTTATTTTTATCTTCTGCTCCTGAAACCCAGCTAAGCAGCAGCAACCAGCCTTCGATATAGCGCGGACTTTTTTGCAGCAGTATTTCCAACTGAGCAATCGCGGATTCCGTCTCTCCCAGCCGGTGCAGAATGTGACACTCTTTTACTGCGATTGAAATCGGTGCGCTGCGATTCCATTTGTTGTTTCTGATTAACTCCAATGCCTGCTGCTCTTTTTGCATCGCCACCAGAACATCCACCATCTCCTTGTTCGCTTCGATATGTGTTGGCTCTATCTCGATCGCTCTACTAAGATATCTGCAACGTTCACTGTTATCACTGCTCAGTTGCGCCGAAATTATCCAGGTGTCCACGCTATCCGGAAGCTGGCTCTGGCGTTTATTCAGCATCTCTTTCCACAACTGACTGCTTCCGGACTCATCTCCCCAGTGCTGAAGCTTTTCCCATGCCCAGGAGTAATCAAACATTCTTTCAATCGCTTCCACCAGCAATTCCAGCGCCCGCTCGGTTCTGCCCAGATTGTAATAGCACTCGGCCATATACCCCCTGAGCACAGCATCTCTGTCATTAAACCTTTTGCACTGTTCAAGGATTGCCAGGCCGGTTTTTATGTCTGCATAACGCTCACAGTGTTTATAGTGCTCTATCGCTATATAGTCCCACCCCGGCGCTAATGTGGCTGCGTACCCGAAAGCCTCAGCCGCTTCCTGTTTGCGCCCCTGCACTGACATCATACGGGCTTTCTCAACAAAGACCCTGGCCGTTAGCGGAGCTATCTCTGCCGCTTTGTCCAGCTCTGAAATGGCATCGTCCAGCTCATTGGCTATCTCTTTCTGGTAAGCACTCACTACCCAGACACACCAGTTGTCCCCATGCCTGGCTATCATCTGATCGCAAAACTCTCTCAATTCCTGATTGGTAAACCAGTACCTGGCGGTATGCCAGAAATTCCACACGCCATCGTCGGCGTTTGGTATGCTTGCCAGTTGCCGGGCAAATTCTTTCAGCGCCTGCTTTTTCTCATCTGGCTGGATATGAGTTCTCATCAGCATCTGAAATGCGCCGCTATGATTTGGCGACAGCTTTATTGCATCGCAGGCAACGGCTCTGGCCTGGGTTTGCTTTCCCTTAGCCAGCAAAATCTCAGCCTGAAGCAGCAGATTTTCGACATAACCGGGCTCTATCTGATTTAGCTGTTCTGAGATTTGCTGTGCTCCCGTCAGGTTGTCTGAGATCAGATAGTGACAGGCCAGAGCTCTCTGCGCATCAAAGTCAGCGGGAAACAGCTCTACCAGACGCTTCAGTGTACCAATCCTTTTTGCTTCATCTTTGGTGCTCTCCAGTACCAGATTCAGTACTGATGGACGCTCTCCCAACTGATCAATCAGACGCTCAAGGAAGCTCTCCAGTTGTTTATTCAGCCCGGCTCGTTTATAGGCATCGATAAGGCGTTCTGAAATCTGTAGATTTCCCGGTATCTGTGTCTGCAAAGCCTCGTATTCATGAACGGCGGCGAGGTTGTCCCCCTTGTCCAGATAATAAAGTGCCGTCAGCTTTTTCTGCTCGATACCCGGCAGAGATAACGCGTATTTCTCATAAGCCTGCTCAAACCTCTGCCACTGTCCTTTATCCGATAACTCCTGAAGATAAAAGGCGATTAATGCACTGTCATCCGGGTGCAACTCGCAGACATCCTGTAAAACATCCAGCCCCAGGTGCTCCTGCCCCCTGAAACAGTATGCCCGGTAGAGGCTGTATGCGACTCCGGGATTGATATGAACCGACGAATCATAGATAGCTTTTATTGTACTGAGTGCCTGCTCCGCTTTGCCCTGATCCAGATATGTCAGAAAATAGCTTCTCAGATAGCCTGGGTTCCCCGGCTCCAGACATAAGGCCCAGTAGTAATAAAGTGAAGCGCTCTCCTTATCGGATCTCGCCCAGGCGTCGTGTCCTTCAAGCCAGAAAAACTTAGGGTTGGACCACATAGCTTTTCTTGCCAGCAACTCTCTTTTGGTTTTACCTATATCCTGTGATAACTGGATATCTTCTAACAGCATATTCAGCAGATCCAGCTCTCTGTATTTACTGTACTTCTCTTTTAGCCACTGATAGGCGTCAGCATGCCCTTTGGTGGTTTTCAGGCTGTAGTATCTTGATAAAAGAAGAGAAACCGAATCCGGATACCGCTCCAGAAGCTGGTTGGTATATCGGGCAATCGCAGACTCATCATTGAGTAGAATAGCCAGAGAGCGCTTCATATAGAGAGCCAGCCTATGGTCACTGTCTATCTGTGAAATCTCGCTGATTAACTGCCGGCACGCATAAATATCGCCTCTGTTCGCCTGAGCATCGAACTGGTTTTTTATGGGATATAAATCCATGGATGGCAGGCTTAATCCCTGTAAAAGATGGGCTTTCTCTTCAGGTACAACCGCACGGCATTTGGGCCCGTTCGCAAGATCCTTGCTGCAGGTGCCATCGATAAGCGCTTTGCTCTCCGCACTTAAAGACGGATCCATCAGGTAAAGGATACCCGCTTCGTTATCAATTCCCTTAACTACCTGAAGGTGTGAGGAAAGGCCGGATGTGGTCACCAGTGTAAAGGGAATTTTGCGGCTGAGTAACTCCCCGGCGGCCTGTGCCGACAGGTCAAAGTCCAGGTAAATAAAATCATTCCCGGCCAGCCACTCCCGCTGAAGCCTGTCATCGGTTCCGTCAAAGCAGATAAGCGCCGCTATCTTATCTTCATCGGCATGTATTCCCCAGTACTGCGCAATGGAAGCCATACAGGATGGCGCACAAGTCATATGCTTTTGCGTGATATGCGGAACCGGCAGCTTCAGGACCGGCTTTAACTCCTTATGTTTTTCAAGCTGTCTGGCCTGCTCCCTGAAGTATTCACTTTTCAGTGTGACAAGCTGGTTCTTAGCCGCAGTTAAGTCCCGCTTCTCCAGCGCTATTTGATAACGCAGCGAATCTGAAAATTCATCGTATTTATCGGTGCCGAAAATCTGCAGCTTTTCACCTTGGGCATTACTTTCCAGGGCCGCATCATACTCTCCCAGCTCAAACTGGTATCCCGCCACTCGCCGCCAGAGGCTGACACTTTGATACTGATTCACTCTTTGCAGAAGAAAATTAAGTGCGGCTTGCGCTCCGGTAGTCACTTTTAAAAGCTCGGTATAACGTTCCAGCTCAACTGGCCCTTTAGTTACAGCGTAACTACGACAGGCAATATTTAGCGCCTCTTCTCTGCGGCCTTCAGCTTCAAGCACATTGGCTCTTACCCGGTTTGCCCAGTTTTCAGAGCTTTTGACCTTCGCTGCTTTATCCAGATATTGATGTGCCTGGGTAAAATCACGCACATTAAGCAGGATGATGGCTTTTACAATAAACCAGTCAGCAATATCACCTTCACTGGATGACACTTTTTTCAGCCATTGCTCTGCCTTTTCATAGCACTCGATAGCGCCACAAGATGATGTGGAATGAAGGATCTGATGGATAGCAGCAAGGGAGTCCTGCGGCCACTTTCTGTAAATGCGAAGGTTTACCCAGTCTGCTAAGCGGATACGCCCAAGGCCACGAAAAATACGGCCAAGCTGATTTAACCTTTCTTTGTCAGTCCAGGAACGGTAGTCGCCCCAAAGTTCGGTTGCAGAATGATAGGCATCAAGATAACGTCCCTTGTCCACAAGGCGTTTTATCTTTTCCAGAGACCTTTCCCTCTCATTCTGCGCAGGCGTCATATTCTTTCCTTTTCTTTAACTGTAAGACAGTTAGGCGATTTATGACATTTTGATTGCTGAGGAGTTTGAAATATCTATAAAAAAACGCCACCCGCGGGGGATGACGTTACTAAGACGTTCTGTAAACTATGAAACTTGGTTATTTAACTAGCGCAATACCGTTATCATTAGCCACATCCACAAAGGTATCGTTCAGATACTTCACGTTTTTGTAGCCTTTCTTCGACAGCATAGTGTAACCCAATGCCGCACGCGCTCCGCCAACACAGTGAAGGATGACCGGCTTATCCTTAGGGATCTGCGCAAGATGCTGCTCAAGCTGATCCAGAGGAATGTTAATTGAGCCTTTCACCTTGCCCTGGCTCATTTCATCCGGGTTACGAACGTCAATGATGGTTGCCGCGCCTTCTTTAGCCGCCTTAACAAAGGCCAGCTCTTCTACCGCGCCCTTCGCCAGTTTCTTCTCATAGACAAGTTTAGTGGCAATTTTACCTTCGCCGGTTGGCAGTTTGGCGGCTTTCCAGCCTTCCAGACCGTCTTTCAGAATGGTGACATTCTTAAACTTCCAGAAAGTCAGAGTTTCGAAGGCTTCAATCGCTTCATCGGAATCATCGCCGTCCGCCACGATAATGATCGGCGCTTTTTTATCACGCAGTTCGAAAATCGTACGCTTGGCTGTCGGGTACTTCTCTTCGTTCCACTGCTCATGCATGTCAGCAAGCTTCGAAGCCGGCATATGCACCGCACCCTTAACGAAAGAGTCAGCATCGTCACGAACATCAAGAATGACATGATGCTTATTCAGATTCTTCTTCAGCCAGTCTGCGTTCACATGAGCCGGATAAACATCACCTTTCCATGCTGGGAAGCCTTCAACATACGCCTTAACATTGGTATAGCCAGCCGCTTGAGCAATTTTCAGCGCCGCCGGGCTGAGCGGGCAGGTCACACCGCCACAATAGAAAACCAGCAACTGATCTTTATCTTCCGGCAGCCAGTCCAGGTTCTGTTTTAACTTATCTGATGGCGTTGGTTTGGAAGTGGGAATATGACCGATATTGTATTTGCTGACCGGACGAGCATCACCAATAAATACCGGCTCACCATCGTCAAGCATATCAGACAGCGTATCGGTATCGATTACCTGATCCGCCGGAAGTTTTACCAGAACGCGCTTGATCTTGCTTGCGTATCCGTTTTCATCCACTTCTGCCTTGAACTTTGTATTGACGGTAAGATCTTTAAAGGATTCCGCGTCAACTAAAACCGTATTCTCATCATACTTAATTACGTTAACTTCTTTGGTCTTCGGGTTCAGGTACTGAATGGTTTTGGACATATGAACCGCAGACTGAATCTTACCGACGACCTGCTCTGCCGCAGCAGAGAATGGCAATACCAGAGCAAGAGATGCGACAAGTGCTGTTTTCTTAAACATAGAGTTCCTCCAATTATTGTTGCGCCCTGATATCAGGACGCATTTGTTGTAGGGTTGGTTTTACTTAATCACAGGCTGCCAGTTCGCCACTGTCTGCCGCATACTTCATTGCAAAGTCAGCGATATCAGGTGCGATTTCCTGGAACTTGTCGCTTTTTAAAAACTCGGCTGATTCAGGATGCTTCTTACTGAATTTTTTAATGAATCGTTTCGCATCTTTTTTGAAGTAACGCTTCCACTCAACCTTCAGGTGCTGCGCTGCAAACTCCTGGCCGTTGTAGCCAAACAGTGGTCTTAAGTGCTCAAGATAAGCTTCCTGCCCCTTTTGGGCATCCGCCATAACACCGAATGACATAGCGGCAACAGCCATACCGATAACTAGTTTTTTCATAATCGTTCCTCTTTACCAGATTTTTAAATTCAAATTATTCATCAATTTCTTCTTTACCTGTAAGCATAGCTTTCATATGACTACTCAACTTCTCACCAAGCGTTATCAGGTACAAATGTGTCACTAAAAATGCAATCAGCATATACGCACAGAAGGTATGCACTGCTGCAACAAAACCGATATGGTCGATATATCCCGCTTCTCTCAGGTCCGGATAGAAGAAAAAAATCAGACCGGTAATCACCTGTACAGGCAGCACACCAAATACAATGCCGATATAAGCCAGTCGCTGAAGCGGGTTAAACTTATCCTCCGCTGTCATATGGTGCGGGTGCTTTTCACCCACAAATACGCCGTACAGGTAGTAACGCAGAACACCATCAATGCCGTGCATGGTCGGCACATATTGCTTCCAGTCACCTGTGGTAAATATCCAGGTGAAGATCAGCACCAGCAGTCCGGCCCAGATAAAACCACCGAAGTGGTGAAGCTCTGAACTGTCTTCAAAACCGAATACAGAAATCAGCCCGTGCAGCTCCAGTCCGGTCACGATAAGGCCGATAATCAGCAGTGCCTGAGCCCAGTGCCAGAAGCGTTCGAATCGTTTAAAAATTAATACTGTCTTTTTCATAGTTCTTACCCGTATTCCTTACTTCTGGTTTGCTTTTCTGCGGCGGATTGTCATGATTCTGATCAGTGAGTGCAGAATAACGCCAGCCAGACCACCGAAGATTGCCAGTGCACCGATAATCTCTACAATGCTATAGCTATCGCGGCCAACAAGGTAGAAATCGTTCAGACCATTCAGACGGCTCTCTTTGCTGTGGCAAGACTCACAGGCAACCGCCTGATCTGCCGGTGCGACCATGTGTTTGATTGGCCAGTAACCATTGGTCTCAATAAAGTCATAGTTGCCGCTGAACTCCAGATCATTCAGTTTTGCACCGGCTGCCAGGGCTTTATCCCAGTCAAGCTCGGTCCAGAATGCACCGGTTCCTTTCTTACCGTACAGCTTGATAGGCAGCATTTTATTTCGATCTTTATCATATGGCTGCTTACCTTTATGGATCTTGAACGGCCAGATTTTTGCTTCCGGATCACTGTAGTTACCGGTCGGCGGGTTAATATCGATAGGCGCATTAGCCGGGTCAATGGTGTCTTGGAAGGTCATCTGATCCAGCTCACCCTTATACCAGCGATATTCAGGAACAACGTTCTTGCCCCAGGTGAAAGTTCCCTTCTTACTCATGTAAGCGTGGTGCTCTACGCCATCAAAAACTTCATCAATAACATAAGGTTTGCCATCTTTAGTTTTACCGGCTGTAGACCAGTCCCAGGAAAGCTTGGTCAGATATGGACCACGGGCCATTTCCGGAATATGACAGGATGCACAGGCAACCTTAGATGTGTGGTTATCGATTTCTCTGTCGTTATGCGGTGTTTCACTATGGCAGGATTCACAGGAGACGTTGTTACCTTCACGCTCTTTACGTCCCATGTTCAGTTCATGGTCAATGTGTGCCTTACGGTCGTAATACCGGCCCGAGATTTCGTGCTCGCTTGCCGTGTGACAGTCCTGGCAGGCAAAGTTCAGCTTGTCCGGACTCATATGCACATCAAGCGCGAACTCCGGATTGACCAGTGACATATCGGTATCGCCGTGTTTAACACCGTTACCGCCGCCACCGTTGGCGTGACAGGCCAGGCAGTTCTCCCGGTCAGGCGTACCAACGTGCTGAGCGACATAAGAAAGGTCTACCGCTTTTTGTACTACCTCACCTTTTACTACTTTATCTTCGTAGTACGGGTGACCGGAGGAAGCGCCGTTCTTTTTGTAGGTGCCTGTTGTGTCGTGACAGACAAGGCAGTCTACATTCTCTTCTTCCTCAAGGTCGAAATCTTCATTACGCCAGCCATAACCCACATGACACTGAGTGCAGCTTTCGTTCCCTCTGGCTGATACGCAGTAGTTGTTAAACGCGTTTTGCGATTTACCCACCATCACGCCATCGACTTCTTTGGCCCATGTCCAGTGGAAGGTGCTGTGGATCTGCTTGGCAGACTCGGTATGACATTCAATACAAGCCAGAGTTACATCCGGCGCATAATCGAACTCTTCATGCAGTGATTCGAAAGTTGAATGATCTGCTGTGCTGGCTATTGATGTCGCCTTTTTCTTACTGACAGGTACTGCTTCAGCTCCCGAAGCAGTAACCAAACCACTCCATAAAACTAAAATCCCTGCGAACAATGTAATAATTTTTTTCATTATTTAGTATCGCCCTAATGGTAGTGAATCCCGTATTCGACAAAAAACCGACGTCAAAATTTAGTCAACACTAATGCATACATTACTTTATTATTTTTTTTCTAATATACAAGCAATAACCGCACAAAGCTCGGGGAAATAACCACAAAGAGTTAAACCTTTAGGGTAGATCACACTATAACGCTTAGCTGATATTTATTCGCAAATGGAGTAATACCAATACCAGTAATTAGCTGTTCAGTGATTGCGCAGGAAAAATCGCTAAGAGCAAGGCAAAATTTGCAGTAACTAGTGGGTCTAATTACAAAAATTTTAACGCAGCTATTAGCGATTTTGACAAGCAAGGATGAACAGATAATTGCTGGGATTGGTATAGATGTATTTGAACAAATAATGTTCAGGCAGGGGGCGTATCCAGCTTTGAAAAGCGTCCTGCAATATCAAAACCGCAATAGCCGCACTTCCCTTCCAGAGTGATTTCATTGCTGCTTAGTTGATACCAGTCGCGCTTAATTAACCGTTTTCCGCAGCCCGGACAATAAGTGCTGTCTGCATCAACATTGTGAACATTTCCCACATAGGCATATCTCAGGCCATTTGATATTGCTATCTCTCTGGCTCTGAGCAGTGTGGATTCCGGCGTGCGGGGAGTCGTTAACATCTTAAAATCAGGATGGAAGGCACTGAAATGAATAGGCACATCCGGCCCCAGGTTATCGCTGACCCAGCAGCACAGCGCCTCCAGTTCTTCATTGCTGTCATTCTCACCGGGGATCAGAAGCGTTGTAATTTCCAGCCAGATATCGGTTTCATGTTTCAGGTAAAGCAGACAGTCCAGAACCGGAGCAAGATGGCCCGAGCAGAGCCTGCGGTAAAATTTCTCTGTGAATGCTTTTAAATCTACGTTGGCGGCATCCATATCTCTGAAGAAGACGTTAGCAGGTTCCGGGTTAATATAAGCCGCAGTGACTGCAACATTTTTTATACCCAGTTCACGACAGGCGCTTGCGGTATCTGCTGCGTATTCAAGAAAAATAACCGGGTCGTTATAGGTATAGGCAACGCTGGTGCAATTTCGCTCCTGAGCCAGACGGGCAATGCTCTCAGGAGAGGCGTCTGCGGATAACAAACTGGTTTCGCGAGACTTGCTGATATTCCAGTTCTGACAGAATTTACAGCCGAGGTTGCATCCGGCAGTACCAAAAGAGAGCACTGAGCTGCCCGGATAAAAATGGTTTAACGGCTTTTTCTCGATGGGGTCAATGCAGAACCCGCTGGAGCGGCCGTAGCTGGTAAAAACGATCTCTCCATCGCACGCTTCTCTTACAAAGCACGCGCCTTTTTTTCCGTCTCGCAGAGTACAAAACCTCGGACATAAGTCGCAAACAACCAGACCGTTTTCGTTCCGGTGCCAGAATTTTGTTTTAATCCTGCTTTGACCCCTTCTGTTGCATGTTCCGGACATGTGGCAGCTCTTTATATTATCTATACTTTAGGTATAGCAGGTCTGATACTAATTCAGGCAATTATCTGACCAGCTCATTGCCTGAGTTATACCAATACCAGTCATTAGCTGTTCAGTGATTTCTGGGGTTGGTATTAGTATAAGGAAGTGAATTATGTCCAGTGAAATGGTACGCAAAGCGGCGGTTGCCGGGCGTTTTTATGACGCCTCCCCGCAAGTGCTGATTAAGCAGTTTAACCAGTGGTTTAAAGAATCAACCACAGATATCGACCATGTGCGCGGCCTTATTGTTCCTCACGCCGGGTATATGTTTTCCGGCCCGACCGCAGCTAAAGCCTATTTTAATATCGTAAAACACGCCAGCCATATCACCCGGGTGATACTTGTGGGGCCGAGCCATAAATATTACTTCCAGGGCTGCGCATTACCGAAATCCAACTACTTCGAAACCCCGCTTGGCAATGTTCCGGTGGACACCCACCTTAGGGCTGAACTGTCCCGGGATACCAATGTGATGCTCTCCGACCAGATGCACAGCGACGAGCACTGCCTGGAAGTGCAGTTGCCCTTTATTCAGTACGCTCTGTCCGGCGCCACTGTTATGCCGGTTTTAACCAGCAATATCTCGCCCAAATCACTTTCCTTATTGCTGGAGCCATTCTGGAATGAACAGACTCTTGTTATCATCAGTAGCGATTTAAGTCACTTTCACTCATACAGCGAAGCTCAAATGCTCGATAGCGAAACCTGCGAGCAAATTGAGCACTTTGACTCCACACTCAGCCCGGAACAGGCGTGTGGTGCCACCGGCATTAACACTATGCTGCTAATGGCAAAATCCAGGGACTATCACCTGCATAAACTTGAACAGATTAATTCAGGTGACAGATATACAGATAAAGAGAGAGTTGTAGGATACGTGAGCTATGTCATCTCAGAAACTTAATCAAAACGAGCTGAACCTGCTTGTGGATCTGGCCCGTAATAGCATCCGGGAGTTTCTTTTCCAGGAAAACAGCCCAACGCCGCAAGTCAGCAAATACCCCGAAACTCTTGCAGAGCCTGCAGGCTGTTTTGTCACTTTGAAAGTATCAGGCCGGCTTCAGGGCTGTCTGGGGACGATTTTACCCAGAAAACCTCTGGTTGAAGAAGTACATGAAATGGCCATTGCGGCCTCGCATCGCGATCATCGCTTTAGCCCTCTGGCTAAAGAGCAGTTACCGGATCTTACTGTTGAGGTTTCCGTTCTGACCCGGCCCTCTGAGCTTAAGGTGGATAGCGAAAAAGGTCTGATTGACTATCTGACCATAAATAAGGCGGGAGTCATCCTTTCCCAAGGGTACCATCAGGCGCTGTTTCTGCCCCAGGTCTGGGAACAATTGCCGGAGCCGGTTGATTTTCTGAAACACCTTAAACTGAAAGCCGGATGGCAGGCTGATTACTGGTCAGACGGAATGCGGGTTGAAATATTTGAAGTGATTAGTCTGGAAAAAGACTACTAAGCCCTGAAACCAAACTCCCCCAAAAAAGGGGGAGTTGAAGATATTAACAATAATTCTGCCTGATCACTCTTTTAAAGTCCGCAACAGAGCGTATCGACATATCGTGAATTCGTAGCTTGCCTTCGTCCAGTTTGATTTCAGTATGCTCAGCAAGGTCATCATAGATGTCTAATGGCACGCCATTTTGTTCAGCCTGAAGGTGGACGCGTCTGCAGTCTCCTTCCGGTGCAAACTCAAAACTTGCTGACTGAACTGACAATCCGATCAATTTTGGCTCGTGCAAGCCAAGGTCAATTTGATTTAGCGATGGGTTTAATTCGGCTTCGGGGAAAGCCTGGTTAAATATAGCTTCTATTTTTTTCTCAATATTATTCATTTAATTCTCCTGTCCAACGACGTACCGGACTCACTCTTAATGAAGAGAGGGGGGTAAGTGTCATCATAACGATTTGTTAAATCATCGTTGTGATCTGGACAGCAAAATGTAAACAAACGCAGAGTTAAAATGTTCGTTTAAGGTTTCCAGGCTTGCAAAGCTCTTTCGTTTTCGAGAATTATCGAATCACAAGGCTCTTCAGGAACCTTGATACTGGCAGCCAGGTCTTCGGGAATATCCGCTCTTCGTTCCATCACCATTTTGTACCCGTCGATTCGGTGTACATTGTTCAGGATAAAAGATTTGAGCTCTTTGTAATCCCGCTCTGTAAAACCAGAGCTGTAAAAACACTTCTCAGCGGTCACCAGTTGCTGCCACAGCGTTACCTGGCGGGCAATTTTCGTTTGTCCTGCATCCGTTGCCACCCGGTCGATTGCCTTGGCAAGCTGAATATATATGGATCTTCTCTGGGGGGAAGTCGGGAATTTGTAGGCGATAAAGACTTCAATATCGTCACGCAGCAAGTTGCCGTTGCGATCGCCATCTTTCGGATTCGTGGGCAGAACCTTAATAAAATCAGGCATCACAGCAAGTTGCGCATCAGAGAGTCTGGGCAGTTCGACATCTATCAACTCAGATTCATCAAACAGAGGCGGCTCTTCAACCTCTTCGACTACCGGAGCTTCCTCCGAAGGAAGTTGTTTAACCACAGGCTCACTTTCAATCTCGATACCAAAAATGGCAACAAGCAACAAGATGACAATGGCTAAGCCCCAGATTATAAACTTAAATGCTTTCAACGCGGACACCGTTATTCATAGCTAACTCTATATAACTATAACAGCAACAAAGAAATTGTGGTGGCCTGATAATCTTGTTTTTAGGCCGGAGATAAATTTTGTGAATGTTACAACATGAAATATTGCTATATAATGGCCGAAGTATTAGATGAAAAATTTATCAATTTAGGAGCAATTTATGACCGGCAGCCTTTCTGCACAAGACGCTCAGATGAGCAAAGAACTCGTTAACGCCTTTGGCGGACAGACTAACATTTCAAAACTGGACGCTTGTCTTACCCGCCTGCGCGTGACTGTTAAAGAGTTTGACGCGGTAAATCAGGACAAACTAAAAGAGCTGGGCGCTATGGGCGTTGTATTTGCCGACGGCATCGTACAGGCGATCATGGGCAAGCAGGCTGATGAAGTAAGAGCCAAGATGAAAAGCTGGATGGAAGCGCATCCGGAATCCAGCGTTGCAGGTGCAATCATCGAAGCATTTGGCGGCTCTGAAAACATCACTAAAGCTGACGCATGTCTGACTCGCCTGAGAGTTGATGTGAATGAGACTGAAAAAGTAGATCAGGACAAGCTAAAAGAGCTGGGCGCTATGGGCGTTGTGGTACTGGATAAGAATGTTCAGGCTATCTTTGGCAAGCAATCTGATCAGCTTAAGAATGATATTTCCAGCATTATTGCTAAGTAATATTTCAATTTTTTAACCCCGCTCTGCGGGGTTTCTTTTATACCCGTCACATTGACAAGGTCAGTTTACCCGGGTTGCTTTCTTCAATTTTTCTCAGCGCCAGACCATCCAACTGAACGTTGGCAAACCAGAAAGGCTTGTGCTTATCTACAAATGCGTTGCTTCGCTGCATAATGTCGTAGATTGAGTAAGTTCTTGCCTGCCCAAGAGCGACACCATGAAGTGTTCTTTCCAAAATGGGGACATCATCTAAGTCCTCAATCAGAGCGGTTCTCAGGTGAAAAACCTTTCTATCCCACTCTATATGTTCAACAATGTTTCTGGTCAGCACTTTTTCTAACTTATGAATTATCCGGGGCAGAACTGACAGCGTTGGCTTAACTTCTGTGCAGGCAAAGTACTCATCCATCATTTCGTTTTCACGATAGTTCTGCATCACATCAACAAGGGCATCTTCAAAAATCTGGCTGAAGTAGTTACAGATGGCAAACATGCCAATTGTCCGGATGACTCCCAGAAGAACACCTTCATCCGGCTCTTTGTAGCCTGCGGCTTCAAGCCTCATTCTGGCCACATTAGATGTAACCACAGTATGCTGCCACATCTTAGGCGCAATCAGCTTGGTGTTTTTGTCCGCCCAACGCAGCAGAGGTCTGGCCATCAACACAGGAAAGAGTTTTCTGCAATTTTCGATTCCGATATAGCCGATAGCCACTTTGGGATCGTTGATACTCTTAGGTGCCTTCCCCATCAATTCGCAAAATTTTTGATTTCCGACCAGATCCAGAATGCTTCCACGAAGTGAATGGCTAAGCGTTGTAAGAGTGCCCAGCTTGGTAAAGGTTAATGAAGCAGAGTAAGCGAAAGAAGCGAAATGGGCAAAATCGGGGAAACCCCAAAGTAACTTTGGAACATCAAGCTGAGCCAGCCTGGTGGTCATCATTTTCTCGGTCTCCAGTGCTACTCTGGTAACCACTTTATCAATAACCTGCTGCCTTTCTTCTATCTGAGCCTGCCTCTCGATGACCTTCAGCTTTTCACACTGAAGAAGAATACGCTGGTTTTCAGTGACCCTCTCTTTCTCTTCAAAGATCACAGAGTCACAGTACCGTCCCTGCAGGCTCAAAACACTGTCAACATCGCCCTGATCGACGAGGTATTTCATACTTACCAGCCAGGTCGAGTAGCGTTCATTGGTCTTTTCGGTGATTTTTCTTGCTACTTCCTTGGCCTGCTCGTTGTAGCGTTTATCACTAAAAAGCAATTCCGGGGAGCGAGTTGAGGTCAATGTCAATATCCTAATTATCTATTATGCACTTAGTAAGACTAGCTTTATTAGCAATCTCTATTACATCATATTTTGAATCAATGTCACGTTAAATATTGACCACTCAGTCAATAGGATTAACAAACCGCCAACAAAATAGCGCTGTATTAATCATAGCTCACAAACGTAAAAATGCGGGTATCCCCTCTTTTTCACAATCATTTTTTCTAATTATGTAAGTAAATTTGAAATATTTTATAAATCAATTTGTTATGATTTTGGTATAATATTTAGGCTTTAATCGTTTTCATGAGACTTCTGCATCTTTTTCTTAACAATATGCGGAAAAATACTTGAACCTTCTCACGAAATCGATTACAAATTAGTCGTTAGGATTGGTACAAATTAGGATACAAAAATGATTAAAAAGCGCTTTTTCAAAACTAAAGACGAAGTCGAAGTTACTTTTGAATGGCCTCAGGGAGAAGAAAGCAGTGTAGCTATCGCTGGTGACTTCAACGACTGGACTGCACAACCTATGAAACTGAATAAGAAAGCTAAGGCTTTCACATTCAAGACAAGGCTACCTAAGAACGAGAACTTCCAGTTCCGTTACTGCATTGACGAAGACTCATGGGAAAACGATCCTGTAGCAGACGGCTATGTAAGCAACCAATACGGAAGCGACAACAGCCTGATTTCTACAGTCGCTGAATAAGTCAACATTATTCCTGTAACGAGCTCATTGGTCCCCCAGTGGGCTCGTTTTGTTTTCCCTTATCGGGACAGGCACCTTAATCCAATAAGGACAGACGCCTTTAGCCAAGACAGCCAATGCTCTTCCAACGAGGACAGGCACTCTAAATTGCTCTAAATTGCTCTAAATTTTCAACGAGAACACATCTTATCCCTTCAAGAGAGATTCTATCTTTTCTGAGAGTTATAGAGGATTACAATTCAATAAGCTGAAATGATAATTATGACATCAGCGCACATGCCAAAATCAAACTTCTAAAAGTTTGTTGATATTTCTGGAAGGGAAATACTCTAGCAGGTTAGTTTAAAGCATAACCAACGACTCTTGTCCGATTAAGCTTAGGAACTGCTCTCTCAAGATTCCGCTTTTGGCCGACCAACACTGCTCGCTTACTTTCAAGTCGGGTACAGACTTGCAGCCAGGCGCTGGAATCAGTGCGGAGTCTGTCCATAATGGGTGGTTGCTGGCTATCAATACTCAATTTGTTTTCACGCAACTGACGACCAGTCCAGTCAACCAACTCTATATAGTCAAAAAGCGAAAACGAAATACCCTCATCCTTGTCGCCGCCTCTGGTGCCGGTAAATGGGAACAAGCAGGCAGGAGTAGCCTGAAAGCGTGACAAACAATCTATCCGCTCTTTTATTGATGTATGCTCCGATTCTTCCGGTACCTCTGCAACTCCAGCCCGGACCGGGTTTAAATCCACATAAGCCATTGCCGACAGCAATGCTTGTTCATCCATCAGAGCCTGACTTTTAAACCTGCTTTCCCAGAAATGCCCTTTACATTTATCTTCGCTATTGGCCTTTTGGGCAATATCCTGGTTTAACTCTTTCATAAACCAGCTCAGATTTGACAGCCTCTCTCGCCAACTCTCTACGATTTCCTGAGCTTTCAAATATTCAGCTTCCGATTTAAGCTCCTTATCTACCATTTTCTGAATAAGGTTTGGTTGATGATGCAACCCGGACCAACGCTCTATCACTTCCTGACAAGTCAGTTTTTGAGCTTTACGACGATTTAAGTGCACCACCAGGTGATAGTGATTGCTCATCACCGCATATGCACAAATGTCAACACAATACACTCTGGAAAGATCTTTGATTCGCCCTTCGATCCACTCCCGACGATGCTCGTAACATCGCTGCGATGTTTCATCAAATCCACATAGATAGGTTTTACGTACGCACCGGGAAACTACATGATAATAAGGTGTGACATCTGGGTTTACCTGACGGCTTCTGGCTGTTGTCATGAGATTCTCCTACAAAGAAATCTCACCAATGATAACTAACCAAAGCAAAGAAAGATTAACAACGTTAATGCATTACGAGACAAACAGCATAATCCTGCAACACCCAGTTTTCATTTCATGGGGTGCCTGTCCTCATAAAAAGCATGAGGCGCCTGTCCCTCTAAAGAAGAGGAGCAAGATCGAAAAAGCCCCGGCATTTCTACCGGGGCTTTCTGAATTTGGAGCGACACACGAGGTTCGAACTCGTGACCTCAACCTTGGCAAGGTTGCGCTCTACCAACTGAGCTAGTGTCGCAAATGGAGGCGCGTCCCGGAGTCGAACCGAGGTCCACGGATTTGCAATCCGCTGCATAGCCACTCTGCCAACGCGCCTTTGTATCTCATCTCTGGAACGCTGTGTTCCTCTTGAGTACGGGGAGGCATTTTACGGATTCATGGAGATGAGTCAACACTATTTTTCAAATTTTGTATTGTTTGACTACTTTACGCTCAATAACGGTAAAGCTGTCTATTTTTATAACGATAAGTGCTTAATTTTCGCCAGGATAACTAAGATAAATTTAGAGATAAAATTAAGCCTCCCCTTTTATGGGGAGGCTTAAAAAGGAAAACCTTAGTGAACCGGTTAAAAATCTGAATTATTGGTTCTCTTCTGCCAATAGATCATCTTTTGCTGCAGCAAGATACTGAACCATAGACCAGTAAGTCAGAATCGTCGCCACATACAAGGCCACATAACCAACCCATATCATCCACTCATCATAGCGCCAGACCAGAACAACAAGCGCAAACATCTGCGAAGTAGTCTTAACTTTACCGACCCAGGAAACGGCAACATTAGAACGCTTACCAATCTCAGCCATCCACTCTCGAAGCGCAGAAATAATAATCTCACGCGCAATCATAGTAAGTGCCGGAATCGTTACCCAGATACTGGCAAAATGCTCTGTGATCAAAATAAGCGCAGAGGCAACCATCACTTTATCAGCAACCGGGTCTAAGAACGCACCAAAGCGCGACGTCTGCCCGAGTTTTCTTGCCAGCATCCCATCAAAGTAATCCGTCACAGCTGCAATAGCAAAAACCAGTGCTGCGACAAAAGGAGACCAGCTATACGGCAGATAAAAAACGACAACAAATACCGGTATCAGTATCAGTCTCAGAAGAGTAAGAATGTTAGGGATGGTTAAACGCATATTTAGTGCTCAATGCTTAGTGATTATTTATACCCAAGCAACCTCACAAAACGTTTAATAGCCACACATTCTGAAGTCACTTGGGTATAACCCCACAATGGTGCGCCAAATTCGCTATTGTTTCAATGCCTGATGTATTTTTTCTGCTAATGAATAGCTTATCCCCGGCACTTTGCTTATATCTTCAGCACTTGCCCGCTTAAGCTCCTGTAATCCGCCCATATATTTAAGAAGTGCCTGTCTGCGCTTTGGCCCTACGCCTTCAATACCCTCAAGCGGGCTCGTTCTGCGCGTTTTGCCTCTTTTGGCTCTGTGACCGGCAATGGCATGGTCATGACTTTCATCGCGGATATGCTGGATAAGGTGCAAAGCAGGTGCATCAGAAGGCAGGTTAAACTCTTCGCCATCCGTTGTTATCAGAGTTTCCAGACCCGGCTTTCTGGTAACGCCTTTGGCAATACCAATCAGACGCGGACGCTTCGGCCAGTCCAGCCAGTGCTGAGAGATGATTTCATGTGCGCGGTTTAGTTGCCCCTTACCACCATCAATAAAAATGATGTCCGGAATCTTTTCCACATCAATCTGCTTACTGTACCTGCGCTCCAAAACCTGTCCCATCGCAGCGTAATCATCGCCGCCGGTTATTCCGGTTATGTTGTAACGACGATACTCCTGCTTAACAGGCCCCTCGTTATTGAACACAACACAAGACGCGATGGTGCTCTCGCCCATGGTATGACTGATATCGAAACACTCCATACGGCGAATAGATTCCATTCCCAGTTCATCCTGCAACGCATTGAACCGCTGGTTGATGGTCATCTTGTGGTTAATTTTGGTGGTAATTGCCGTCAGAGCGTTGGTATTTGCCAGCTTAAGATATCTTGCCCTGGTCCCCGCCGGACTCTGATGGAAATGTACTTTTCTGCCACCTAGCTCAGATAAGGCTTCCTGAAGCGGCTCAATATCATCAAACAACCCGCGATTCAGAATAATTCGCGACGGAATAGTGCGGGACTCGTTTTGTCCCAGATAGTACTGGCTAAGGAAGCTGTAAAACACTTCCTGCTGATCCGTATTGTTCGGTATTTTCGGGAAATGGCTCCTGCTGCCCAGGATTTTTCCCTGGCGTATCATCAGAATATGGATACAGGCGATGCCATTCTCCTGGGCAAAGCCCAGCACGTCCATATCATCCATGCTGTCTTCAGAAACAAACTGCTGCTCCTGAACACGGCGTATGGCCTGGATCTGGTCTCTGTACTTAGCTGCCTGCTCGAACTTCAGGCTCTGACTGGCCAATTCCATCTTCTCAACCAGTTGCCCTACTACCTGAGTATCCTTGCCCTTTAGAAACAATTTCACATAATCGACAAGTTCCCCGTACTCATCATCACCTATGATATCCGGCACACAGGGAGCAACACAGCGGCCAATCTGATACATCAGGCACGGGCGAGTACGGTTGCTGTATACCGTATCCTCACACTGTCTTACCGGAAATATTTTCTGGATCAGATGAAGGGTTTCTCTGACAGCGCCCGAGTCAGGGTATGGGCCAAAGTATTCGCCCTTTTTCTTTTTCGCACCTCTGTGCATGGAGATACGCGGATGCTTATGACCGCTAAGAAAAATATAAGGGTAAGATTTATCGTCCCGGAGAAGAACGTTGTACTTAGGCAGGTACTGCTTGATATAATTATGCTCAAGGATCAGCGCTTCTGTTTCCGTATGAGTAACGGTGACGTCGATCTTTGCAATATGACTGACTAACGCTTTAGTCTTTTCGCTATCTATGGTTTTACGAAAATAACTGGAAAGTCGTTTTTTGAGGTCTTTTGCCTTGCCTACATAAATGATCTCAGCCCCGGCGTTATACATTCTGTATACACCGGGCTGATTAGTAACCGTTTTAAGGAAGGCTACCGAATCGAATGTTTGTGTCACAACAAAACCATTCTAAAGTGATTCGGTATCCAGCATGCCATGACGGATTGCTAAGTGAGTTAACTCAACATCGCCATTGATGCCTAATTTGCTAAATAATCGGTAACGGTAGCTGTTTACCGTTTTAGGGCTTAAATTCAGCTGTTCGGAAATATCCGTCACCTTCTGCCCTTTAGTGATCATCAGCATTATCTGCAGTTCGCGTTCAGACAGATCTTTAAACGGGTTTTCAGATGCGGGAGAAAACTGACTCAACGCCATCTGCTGCGCTATTTCCGGAGAAATATAACGCTGCCCACTGTTAACCACACGAATGGCATTAACCATTTCGTCAGGACCTGCTCCTTTAGAAAGGTACCCCGACGCTCCGGCCTGCATCACTTTCGTTGGAAACGGGTTTTCTGTATGAACAGTTAAAACGATGATCTTGATGTCCGGATTGACACGCAAAATCTTCTTGGTTGCTTCTAAGCCGCCGATACCTGGCATGTTCATATCCATAAGAATGACGTCAGCATGGTTATTGCGACACCACTTTACAGACTCTTCACCGCTGTCAGCTTCCCCTGCTACTTTCATTCCACGGACGTCTTCAATAATACGTCTAATCCCTGTGCGAACCAGCTCGTGATCATCTACAAGGAAAACATTAATCAAACTTGTATCTCCACACAACTAACATTGGTTCTGCTTTCTTCGGAAAACCGTAAAGCATTAAATTGCTATCCTAACTCATTTTCCTATAAAAAACTTTAGAACAATATGCGCTATCACTCAAAGTTTTACGAAAACATATTTATTATCCATGCAAGTAAGCTATTGATTTAGCCCTGATAAAGGCCAATTCCGATCAAATAATAAGCTTCAAACATATTTTCTGCAGACACACTACCCTGTGATATGGAAAATTACCAATAATAATTGCTACTATGGCTCAACTTTTTTCACCAAGGGGCAGCTCATTGAACATAGGCGAAGGTTTTGTATTAACCCGACACACAAGGGAAAGAGGCGGAAAAAATCAGATAGAGTTCTGGATAAATACGCCAGAAGGCCCGGCTCAGCTGTTAATTCAGAATGAAAGACCTGTCGTTTTTGTCCATCAGTCCGACCTGGAGAAAATTACCGGGATTATTCAGTCACACCGCCTGAGTATCGAGCTGCAACCCATTGAGTTAAAAACCTTCCGCCAGCATGCCGTCGCCTCCTGCTACAGCGCGACAGTTACGGCAATGAATCAGTTTGTCTCTGCGCTAAAATCGCAGGAAATTCCCTGCTACGAATCAGATATAAGACTGACAGAGCGCTACCTGATGGAACGCTTTATCTGTGGCAGCCTTGAGTTTACCGGAACTCAGCAAAATATGGGGCCATGGCAGCAGTTCAGCCAGGTCAAATGCCGGAAGGGTAGCTATCACCCTACCCTGAGCTATGTCTCCCTCGATTTTGAGTGCTCAGAAAAAGGGATACTCTATTCTGTCGGCCTTGCCAGCGCCATGGACAATCGCGTCATTATGGTCGGCGAGCCTGAGCCCGCCTCAACAAATATCCAATGGGTAAAGACCGAAAAAGAACTTATCCTTGAGCTCTTTAACTGGATTCAGACCTACGACCCCGATCTGATTCTGGGCTGGAACGTTATCGACTTTGATTTTCGCCTGCTGGCAAAACGCGCCGAATGGCACGATATCAAACTGGCTATTGGCAGGGGAAATCAGAACGCCTATTTTCGCCAGTCATCTAACTCAAATCAGGGCTTTATCTCCATCCCCGGACGCGTGGTTCTGGACGGTATAGATACACTAAAAACCGCCACCTATAACTTCCGTTCATGGTCACTTGAATCCGTTTCTCAGGAGCTGCTTGGCGAAGGCAAAGAGATCCACAATGTTCACGACCGTATGGATGAAATCAACCGTATGTACCGTGAGGATAAGCCTTCACTTGCCAAATACAATCTGCAGGACTGTGTACTGGTAAACAAAATTTTTGAGAAAACCCATCTTATTGAGTTTGCTATTGAGCGCAGCAAACTGACAGGCGTAGAGTTAGACCGGCTGGGTGGTTCAGTTGCCGCTTTCACTAACCTTTATCTGCCTCAACTGCACCGTGCTGGGTATGTCGCTCCCAACCTTGAACCGGAAAACTGGCTGGCCAGCCCCGGCGGTTACGTGATGGACTCCATTCCCGGTCTTTACGATTCTGTGCTGGTGCTGGATTTTAAAAGTCTTTATCCCTCCATCATTCTCTCTTTTTTGATAGATCCTATGGGGTTGGTAGAAGGGCTGATGCAAGAGGCCGGTCCAGAGTCCCATCAAGCAGTAGAAGGATTCCGGGGTGCTCAGTTTCACCGTGAAAAACACTTCCTGCCTAATATGATTTCAGATTTATGGGCTGCCCGTGATGTGGCGAAAAAGAATAATGAAAAGGCCTTTTCTCAAGCCATCAAAATTATCATGAACTCCTTTTATGGTGTGCTTGGCTCATCCGGCTGCCGCTTCTTTGATTATCGTCTGGCCTCTTCCATTACCATGCGTGGCCACGAAATCATGAAGCAGTCCAGGAAGCTGATAGAAGAAAAAGGCTATCAGGTGATTTATGGTGACACCGACTCCACCTTTGTTTCTCTGAATCATGCCATGCCTCAGTCAGAAGCAGACAAGACAGGCAATGAGCTTACCGCTTATATCAACACCTGGTGGAGAGAACACCTGACTAAAGAGTACGGGCTGACCTCTTTCCTTGAACTGGAATACGAAACACATTACAGAAAGTTCCTGATGCCGACCATCCGCGGAGCTGATACAGGCTCGAAAAAGCGCTATGCCGGTCTGGTTGGTGAAGGCAAAAACGAGCAGTTGATCTTCAAGGGCCTGGAAAGCGCCCGCACAGACTGGACGCCCCTTTCACAGGAATTTCAGAAGAACCTTTATCTGATGATATTCCACGGCAGTGATCCTGCCGGATATATCCGCGAATACGTTGAAGCGACCCTTGCGGGCGATTACGATGATAAACTGATCTACCAGAAACGGCTAAGAAGAAAGCTCAGCGACTATCAGAAAAACATCCCGCCACAGGTTCGCGCCGCCAGAATGGCCGATGAGATCAACCAGAAACTCGGCAGACCGCTACAATACCAAAACCGTGGCCGGATTGAGTACGTCATCACCATCAACGGCCCGGAGCCGGCAGAATACAGGCAAAGCCCCATCGACTATCAGCACTATATCGACAAACAGCTAAAGCCGGTCGCCGATGCCATTCTTCCGTTTATCGGGCTGGACTTTGATGCGCTGAATGCGCCTCAACTGGGTTTGTTCTGAGTTTAACCAATCTTAAACTCTGTTTTCTTATACGCCTTCACCAGCCAGTCGCCGTAGCTGTCCAGCAGGCCGATTACCGAACGTTTAGGTATCGCCTTACCGCTGAGCAGTATCTCCAGCCGGCCTACTTCTGTCTGCTTTTCCGGGTGATATTCCAGAAAGTGCTGTCCGCACTCAACCGGGTCATCAAACCAACGTTTGTCTTTATGCATAATCAATGAATAGCTGGCGCGAAGCAGCTTTTTCGCAATCACCACCTGATGGTATGCCTGCTCCTGCGGTGTTTCAGACTGAGCAATTTTTTTCCGGTACAGAGTCAGCCACTCTTCCACATCCATATTCCAGTATTTGGCTATCTCCCAGCTTGGCTCAAATTCACCAAAGCGGGTGGCAAGGTCATCACCATAAATACAGACACAGCAATGCTTTAGCATAAAGCCCCAGGTGAAAATGCTCTCCAGATTAAGGATCTCTTTTGCAGGAGCATACTGAACCGACAACCCGCTGACATAGGGATAAGCGCGTTTAAACCGCCACTTAACCGTACTTAGCAGCGAATTAAACTGAGCATCAGGTTCGTTGTGAGAAACAATAACCACATCCAGATTCGAGCGCCCTTTCACCGCCGTTTTACGCGCAACGCTTCCAAACAGATATACGCTGTGAAGGTTACTTCCCATCCCGCCCCTGAGATAACGAATCAGATCTTTTATCACCGGAATATAGGCACTTTGAAAAGGGTCTCGCGGGTCAATAATAGGAAGTGTGGAGGACATATTTAGAAAAAATACCTGAGTATTAATAAACAACTGTTAGATATCATATTCACTTGAGACTAGAATTCAATCCAGAGGTTGAAATTTAGGATTTTTGACCCTATTAATAGCGGACATCTTGGGCAATGTGGCACCAGAGATAATCTGCCAAGTTGCAATACAAGTAGATTTATACATAAAAACTGAGTCGAAAGGACAATACTGATGCCAAAGGCAAGTGATATCAAAAAAGGCTTTGCAGTAAGCCTGAACGGAAAAATTCTGCTGGTTAAAGATTTTGACATTACCACTCCGGGTGGACGTGGCGGTGCAAAGATTTACAAGTTCCGTTTTAAAGATCTGGCAACAGGCGGAAAGGTTGAAGAAGCATTCAAGAGTGATGAAATGCTCGATACCGTTGAGATGACTAAGCGCAACGTGATGTTCTCTTACATTGACGGCGATGAGTACATCTTTATGGATAATGAAGATTACAGCCAGTACACCTTCAAAGAAGAAGATATCAAAGACGAGCTTCTTTACATCAATGAAGAGACTCAGGGCATTCAGGCTGTTCTTATCGATGGCAACGCTGTTGGCCTTGAGCTTCCGGCTTCTGTAGATATGGTGATTGAAGAGACTGATCCTTCAATCAAAGGCGCTTCTGCTTCTGCTCGTACTAAGCCTGCCCGTTTTGCTACCGGTCTGACCATTCAGGTGCCTGAATATATCTCTACCGGTGAAAAAGTGAAGGTTAACACCACTGAAGCTAAATTTATGGGCCGTGCTGAATAAGAGTTTATTATGTCTGACAATGCTAACGAACTGATGTCCTACGACGATGCCATTGACACTGCGTACGATATCTTCCTTGAAATGGCTCAGGACAATCTTGAGCCTGCTGACGTGATTATTTTTACCGCTCAGTTTGAAGACCGCGGCGCCGCAGAGCTGGTAGAAACCGGCGATGACTGGCAGGCCGAAGTCGGATTTGAAGTAGATAAGGAAGTCTATGCTGAAGTTCGTATCGGACTTGTGAATGAAGAGTCAGACGAGCTTGATGAAGTCTTCGCCCGAATGCTGATAAGCCGCGATCCTGAGCATAAATTCTGTCATATGTTCTGGAAACGCGATTAAGCTTCTTAGTTCTGCTCACTGGTGGCCTCTGCCAGTGAGCTTATTCTCCCGCTTCTATCTCTTTCCAATAGAATTTATTAAAACCAATTAATGCTTTTGCCGCACTAAATGCTCAGGGGGCAAATAACATTTCTGACTTTGTTACTTTGATATTTTTTGCAAAAATCAAAAATCGATCTTGAGGTAACAATGAACTCATCAACCGTTGGCATCCACGACTCCCGCATTCAAAAAGGCACACAGGCGTCTGAAGTCTCTTCCCGTGAAATCAGCGCCGCATTTAAGCTATTTGAAACCCGACTTAAGCCTGGTTGCGCGCAGCTACTTGACCTGAACCGGATCCTGTTAAAGACAGAGCGCAGCCGGCGAATTAAACAGACGCTAAATCGCCTTCTGTGGGTTAGCGGACTTTCAACTCTGGTGATTATTGTCACTTACCTGACTACCGGGCTAAATCTGGTTACGGTTGTCGGATTGCTTATCGCCTATTTTGTCGGCCTGATTCTGCATAGCAAGTTTTCACCGGCCGCTGCGACTTCAGATGAAGAGCACCAGCTATACGATCTGAACAATCAGCTAAGAGAAGAAATTTTATCCACCGAGCAACAAAACGATGGCCTGATTTTCAAACTGCTGGATACTACCGAGCTTGAGGGAGAAGCACGTTCAAAAGGCTTTAAGCTGGAAAGAAGTGAGATAGATGAGTATCAGCTGGACGGAAGTGGTTTGTATCAGTATCTGGATGCTATGAATTTGGTTATGGAGCATAAATCACAGCTTGAGGCGCGATTGTAATGGGTAATGGGCTATGGGCTATGGGCTATGGGCTATGGGCTACCATGATTTTTATCTTCATCACCATTAGTCAAGAAATCACGTAATATTCTTGTCGCTTAAAGTAAAAAAAGGTGGTCACAACGACCACCTCTTATACTGAAAGCTGACGGCTGATAGCTTATTATCAAGCGCTACAACACTTAGAAGCCCCACCCGTCATATCAACAGGCTCCGAAGGCGGTTTAATCGCCTTCTCCTTCACAACCAGCTCACCCAGTTGATCCCAGCGATAGGTCGGGCCGTCCATGCAGACTAAGTCATCAGCCACGTAGCAGTGACCGCAAAGACCCACACCGCAATGCATTCTGCGCTCCAGTGACAGCCAGATACACTCTGACGGATGACCATGCTGCGCCATAATTTTACAAACCGCTTCCATCATCCCTTCCGGGCCACAGGTCATCACATGGTCAAAAGGCCCCTGCTTTTCTTCAATAAAGTGCAGGTTGTCCGCCAGTTTGCGGCCATGCATATAATCGCCCTTTGCGTTATCAATATCGTCCACCGCCTGATAAAGCGTACACTGACTTTCCCAGCGGGCGCGCTCTTCCTTCATGACCAGCATGGCTTCGTTACGGGCACTGAAGTAAACCACTGGTTCAGAGCCCGCGGCAATCAGGGTGTCGACTTGCGCTGCGACCGGAGCAAGTCCCACACCACCGGCAACCACCAGTACTTTTGTCCCTTTGAGATCAGGCCAACCTTTACCGAAAGGCCCGCGAGCCCCCAGCAAGTCTCCCTCTTCATGCAGGAAAAGGGCGTCCGTTAAGGAACCGATACGGCGGATCAGCGCATTAAAGCGACCGTTCTCATCCGGCATACTGGCATAAGTAAATGCAGCTTCACCAAAGCCGGGAATGGACAGCATAAAGAACTGCCCCGGCTCAACGACATCAGGGTTGGCGAAATCCGGCAGACCGCGGCTTTGATCCGCAGCCTCAAAAGTGAAGTGTTTGATATCTTGTCCGTCCTCATAAACTCTCACCAGACGGATAGGTTGTGGCGTTAAATCAAGCATTTGAAATCTTCTCCATAATGGAATGCACTCCTACGGAGCCCGGACAGGTTGTTTCACAGCGTCCACAACCGACGCAGCCATAACGGCCCATTCTCTGAGCAATATCTTCAGAGAACTTGTGGTACCAGTAGCGGTACATTCGCTTACCAGCCTGCGCAGCCGGGTTTGCGCCGCTTGCTTCCTTCTGGAAACCTTCCAATAGGCAGGAGTCCCATACCCGCTGGCGGACATAACCCTCATCCTGTTTTACATCATGCGTGGTGTAACAGCTACAGGTCGGGCAGACCTGGCTGCAACCAGAGCAACTGATGCACTGGTGTGCAAAGCGGGCCCAGTGCTCATCCGGTACCGCACGGGCATTGATTCGCTGAATGCCATTGATGATGTGGGTATCACTTTTAAACTCAGCCTCGGTATGACGGCGGTTCATTTCACGCCATGAGCTCCAGCTGCTGTCTGCCGGGCGCAAGTCCATTCCGGAAACCGCGGCACGGCCTGCATCACTGCTGCAAATCAGCCACCAGCCCTGCATATCGCCGCCAATACTCGGCATCGGCGTCAGAATCAAATCTGCGATTTCATCTTTTACCTGAGGGCCGGCATCCACACTGCGGCAGAAACCATTTTCACAGGGAGCAGAACAGTCGATACCTACCAGCAAGGTGTTTCGTCTACGCTCCTGATAATACGGATCCTCTTTAAAATGCTTATCCAGATAGGAAATTGCCGTTAAATCACAGGCTTTTACCCCGAACAGTACCTGCGCACTGTGTTCTGGTTTGGTTGCATTAAAGGTTTCACCATCAAAGTAAAACAGATCTTCACGCTCAGAGAAGAACAGACCTTTCGGTGACATCAGAGGTCTTAGCTCAGGGTCAAAATGGGCCACTTCTCCATGAGCAATCGCTTCCCAGTTACTGTTGCCTGTCCCTTTATCCACCGGCTGATATACTTCATTTCGCAGCGCCAGCCAATCCCGGAGGTGTTCAATCCGGTCCAGTTCATATACGTACATGTTTATTTCTTCCCTATAATTCTGCAGTCGTCAGAATGGCACCTGACTTTTTAAGCACATCGATTGAGCGCGGCTCAGCATCTCTTGCCAGAGGCTCAACTCTTACCGCACAAGCCTTCAGTTCCGGCATGCGTGTCACCGGATCCTGCGCATCGTTGGTCAGCTGGTTCGACGGCACATCGTTAAAGTGATACGGAATACTGACCAGACCAGGCGGCACCTGATCAGTCACAATAACCCGGGTCTCCAGATAGCCACGGCGTGAGCGTACCCCCACAGGCGCATGGTTAAACAGTCCCTGATTGTTCGCATCTCTCGGGTTCATAAACAGTAAGCCTTTTGGAGATTCTCGCTCCAGAAGGGGGGATTTTCGGGTCATAGAGCCACAACCGTAGTGGAAGTGCAGCCTTATGGTTGTCAGATAATAAGGGTATTCGCCGTCAGGCTGTTCTGCCGTTGGCAGATGGTGAACCGGCATCAGACGTGCCTTACCGTTCGGGAAGCTTCTTTCATGGAGCACTGCAGAGCCGTCCGGATGCTTGATATCACAAGGCCACTGAAGCCCCTGTGCATCTGCCAGTCTCGGGTAGCTCATCTGAGAATAGATAGGAACCAGTGAAACCAGTTCATCAAAGATTTCTTCGGCGTTATTCCACTCAAACCCTGACGCATCAAACTTCTTCGCCAGTTCAGCAAGCATCTGCCAGTCGGTTTTACACTCACCCGGAGGATTAACAGCCTGTCTGACTCTCTGCACGCGGCGTTCACAGTTGGCAAATGTGCCCTCTTTTTCCGCAAAACTTGCCGCTGGAAGAACAACATCGGCAAGTTTTGCCGTTTCTGTCATCACCATCTCAACCACCACAAGGCAATCAAGCTTCTTAAGCGATTTAGTGACCTGATTCTGGTCCGGATCCGTCACAACCGGGTCCTCACCAAAAATCATCATGGCGTGGAATTTATCCTGCAGGGCAGCTTCATTCATCCCAAGAGACGTCATGCCCGGATGGTCGGCGACCGTGGTATCCCAGGCGGCACTGAATTTGTTTCGCACAGCTTCGTCATCGGTGGACTGATAACCCGGAAATACCCCAGGCAGGCAACCCATATCACAGGCACCCTGTACGTTATTCTGACCACGCAGCGGGTTAATACCCGCACCCGGCTTACCCACATGACCACTAACCAGTGCCAGGTTTGACACAGCCATAACGTTATTTGTGCCGCTTACATACTGGGTAACACCCATTCCGTAAGCTAAGAATGCCGCACGCGCATGACTGTAAAGACGGGCAAACTGGGTCTGCTGATCCACAGGAACACCTGTAATTTCCTGCACCCGCTCTGGCGTATATTCCGCAACAGTTTTACGCAGCAAATCTAAATGCTCGCAGCGCTCTGCCAGGAAAGCTTTATCTTCCCAGCCTTTACTCAGAATGATATTTACCAGACCGTTAAGCAGCGCAACGTTGGTTCCCAGGCGAAGCTGAAGATGCACATCGGCCATTTCAGCAAGGCGGGTTTTACGCGGGTCGACCACCATCAGAAGCGCACCGGCCTCTTTAGCTTTAATGATATCGCTGCCGATAATGGAGTGACTTTCTGTCGGGTCACAGCCGAAAATAACGATCACATCCGCTTTGCTCACATCGCCGATGCTGTTGGTCATCGCGCCTTCACCCAGCGTCTGCTTCAACCCGGCAACAGAGGGGCTGTGACAAATACGAGCACAATGGTCAACATTGTTGGTCTTTAGTACAGAGCGGGCAAATTTCTGAATAGCGTAGTTATCTTCATTGGTTGCACGCGCACAACTGATCATCCCTACCGATTGAGGGCCGTGATGATCACGATAATAACTGAATTGTTCATGAATCAGTGAAAGTGCTTCGTCCCAGCTGGCTTTTCTGAAGCCATCGCCTTCCCGGATAAGCGGGCTGGTAACGCGGTTTTCGTGGCTGGTAGCAAACGCTGAACTCCAGCCTTTAGAGCAGAGTCGTCCCTTACTGATTGGATGACCGGATATAGGCTCCACACCTATTACCCTGTCTCCGTCACTTCGCAAACCTATGCCGCATCCTGTGCCACAGTACGGACACACAGAAGCTGTGGTTTTTATCATATTGCTTTCCTTTATTGCTTAACAAAACACAAAGGCTGCGCTTCTTCCACCACCATAGGTGCCGCTCTCCTTTTTTCAGGACGCAACAAGCCAGGCAATGGAGAGTCAGCAGACCTTTCCAGTGCAAAATGAAAAATTTTTCGTTAAGAAATAACAAAGCATATATACCCAAGCGACCTCACCACAAACACCGAGGTCACTTGGGTATATAAGTTGTGGCTGAATAAAATACTCTAAAACGAGCAGGGAAAAACGTGACGAAAATCATACAATAAATAATTTGTATGACAATTATCGATTTAAATAACCTAAAAGGATTATATGAAGAAAAGAAAAGCGAGAGCCTGAGCAGGTTGCTCAGGCTCTGTGATAAGAATTATCTTTGTCTGGAAGGCTTGTTCGTTCTGTTACGTCGTGAATTCGAGCGACCCTTAGGCGTGTTAATTCTCTCTTCGTGACGCTTAACCGCACGGCGGATTTTCTGGCTTCTTGAACGCTCACGCTTGCGGGATGTGTCGTTCTTGTCAATCATTGTGTTCTTTTCCGGCGGAAGCTCAACCAGCTCTCTCAGATAGTTGACTTCCTTCAGTTCAAGTTCCATCCAGCCACCACGTGGCAGAGTTTTCTCCAGGAAGATATCACCGTAACGCACACGCTTAAGGCGGCTAACCGTTGTATCCTGAGATTCCCACAGACGACGAACTTCACGGTTACGGCCTTCGTTGATCACAACATAGAAAGTATGGTTGATGCCTTCGCCACCGGCGTAAACCACGTCTTCAAAGCGGGCCATGCCATCTTCAAGCTCAACGCCTTTCACAAGGTTACGAACTTTCTCTTCGTTCACTTCACCGAATACGCGAACCAGGTATTCACGCTCAACCTGACGGCTCGGGTGCATCAGGCGGTTTGCCAGTTCACCGTCTGTGGTGAACAGAAGCAGCCCGGAGGTGTTTGCATCCAGACGACCAACAGAGATCCAACGAGAACCACGAATCTTAGGCAGGCGATCAAAAACAGTTCTGCGACCTTCAGGGTCGTGTCGGGTACACAACTCCCCTTCCGGCTTGTAGTAAGCAAGAACACGGCAAACAACTTCTTCCTGTGCTTTCACGGATACTGTGTGTCCATCAATACGAACAACGGCATTCTCGTCTTCCAGCCGTTCACCCAGTTTTGCTACCTGACCATTAACACTAACACGACCAGCTTTGATTAATGCTTCAAGCTCACGGCGAGAACCATGACCTGCACGTGCTAATATCTTCTGTAATTTTTCGCTCATTAAAGTTCCTATTGTCGTCTTCTCAGACGTCAGTTTTCATTGAAAATGAAGGTACTGATGAATCACAATCCACCAGCAGCAAAATTTTTGCGGCTGGTGATTATACATTAGATTGTAGTTTGTTAGATAGAAAAATATTAGTGGGAGAAGATACTACTCAAACGGTGCCGGGTCACCCGCGCCTACACGCGCAACAACGGCCTCATCATCACTAAAATCAATAACCGTTGTTGGCTGCTCACCCAGATAGCCGCCGTTCATGATAAGGTCAACGGCGTGCTCAAGCTTATCGCGGATCTCTTCCGGGTCCGCCTCTGCCATCTCACTACCCGGCAGGATAAGGGTGGTAGACATTAGCGGCTCACCCAAAGCTTCCAACAGATCCAGAGCAATTTTGTTGTCCGGCACACGGATTCCGATGGTTTTTCGCTTGGCATTCATCAGGCGGCGCGGCACCTCTTTTGTACCTTTAAAGATAAAGGTGTAAGGTCCCGGTGTATTGTTTTTCAGCAGACGGAAGGCTCCGTTATCAACCCGCGCGTAAAGGGAAAGTTCAGAAAGGTCGCGGCACAACAGAGTAAAGTTATGGTTATTATCCAGCTTGCGGATGCGGCAAATTCTGTCTAGTGCCTGCTTATTTTCAAGCTGGCAGCCAAGCGCATAACCTGAATCGGTCGGATAAACAATCACGCCACCATTACGGATTATTGCGACAGCCTGATTAATCAGTCTTGTCTGTGGGTTTTCTGGATGAAGATAAAAAAATTGGCTCATTTGGATTCCTCACTGTCGATAGACTCGACATTTTCAGCCGGGGTCAGCCCCCAGTCTTTCCATACTGGTTCTACTCCTGAAGGTAGCCAGAGGTTCCTTCCCAGCTCCATCCAGGGAGAGGGATAATGAAAGTCTGAACCTTGAGAAGCTAATAGTTTGTATTGTATAGCATAATCGGCCAAATTGCGCCTGTCATGTTGCGCCTGCTGCGGTTGGGCAACTTCTATTGCCTCTCCTCCGGCTTCAATAAAAGCGCTAAGCAGCCTTTTTATCCACTTAGCTGTCAGGTTGTAATGCCCGGGATGAGCCAGTACTGCCATACCTCCGGCTGCGTGAATGGCATCCACAGCCTCTTTCATTGAGCACCAGTTTGGCGGCACATAGCCGGGATTGTTGCGGGTCAGAAACTTCTTAAATACCTGCTGCATATTGGCGGCAAAGCCGTTGTCCACAATCCACTTTGCAAAGTGAGCTCTGGTTATGGGAGCCTCTCCGGCAATGCTCTGCACCTCTTCATACACGCCCGCTCTGGTTGCTTTTTCAAGTCTTGCGGCCATGGTTTGCGCTCTGGCGCTTCTCCGCTCTTTCTGAGCTTCAATCAGGGCCGACAAGGCTTCACTTTCCGGGTCGATTCGTAATCCGACAATATGAATATCTTTATTCTGCCAAACTGTAGAGATCTCAATGCCATTAATAAGCTTAATATCCAGCTGATTTTCTGCAATATGCTGATGAGCCTCTTCCAGACCATCGATAGTATCGTGGTCGGTAATGGCCAGAACACGGATATTAAACTCGCAAGCTCTGTCGATCAGCGCCTGTGGGGAGTAGCGTCCGTCGGATGCCGTTGTATGACTGTGTAGATCTATTTTCATTTGATGCTTGACTTTATCTCTCTGTACTAGTTAACTAGTACCTGTTTTCACAGAATCGAATTTATGCCCATGTTACAAGAAATTTACAGAAAGCCCAGCGCAATTATGACAGCAGCACCCAAAGTGCACGCTGAGCTTAGCTGGTGGCGTATCTGGTTAATTTCAGAGGCGGGCTAACGACTGTTATTTACAGAAGAATTTATAAAAAGCCCGCACGAATTGCGGGCTTTTTTATTATTTCCGGATTGTTTGAACAAAAATAGAACAGAATAACGATTTTCCTGATTGGGTACGGCAAAAGTTTGTGACACTATCTAGGAAAAGGAATTATACCAATTTGATATACAGGAGGTCTTGTGAATAAGGCCATTGAAATAAAACAGAAAGGTCAGTTGGACATCATCTCCAAAGATGTCTCTTATACTCAGGATCCCACACGCCTGTTTCAGGTTTTATGCGGCGATAAAACCAACAGCCTGCTTCTTGAATCTGCCGATATAGATTCAAAAGAAGACCTGAAAAGCATGCTACTGATTGATGCTGCAGTGCGCATTGTCTGCCGCGAGCATGACGTTGAACTGGAAGCATTAACGGCAAACGGTGAAAAAGCACTTCAGCGTATTTCAGATCATGTTCAGTCATCAATTCAAACGTCCGGCGATAAGCAAAAAACACTCAAGCTTCACTTTGAGCAGCCTGATAACACGTTAGATGAAGACAGCCGTCTGCGTGAAGCCTCTTCCTTTGATGCGCTTCGTCTGATTCAGCACAGTTTTGATATTGAAGGTAAAGACAAGTTTGCACTCTTCATGGGTGGACTGTTTGCCTATGACTTAGTAGCAAACTTTGAACCTCTTGGTGATGCAGACCCGGTTAACGATTGCCCTGACTACCTGTTCTATCTGGCAGAAACCCTGATGATTGTCGATCATCAGACACAAAGCTGCACAGTACAGGCAAGTGTGTTTGACGGCTCAGACGAAACCAAGCAAGCACTGGTAAGTCGCCTTGATGAAATTGACAGACTAAGCCACCAGCCTGCACCGTTAAAAGAAAGTGTAAAACTAAGCAAATGCGAAGCCGTACCAAGCGTTTCTGATGAAGACTTCTGTCAGGTTGTCAGTGACCTGAAGGAATACGTAGTGAAAGGCGATATTTTCCAGGTAGTACCATCACGCCGGTTTACCCTTCCTTGCCCTTCGCCTCTGGCCGCTTATCAGTCTCTGAAGCAGAGCAACCCAAGCCCGTACATGTTCTATATGCATGATGAGCTGTTCACTCTGTTTGGTGCATCGCCAGAGAGTGCGCTGAAATACTCTGCCGATACAAACCAGATCGAGATTTACCCTATCGCAGGTACACGTCCACGCGGTAAGAACCCTGACGGCACGATTAACTTAGATCTGGACAGCCGCATGGAGCTGGATCTGAGAAGTGATATGAAAGAGAAAGCCGAGCATATGATGCTGGTAGATCTGGCACGTAACGATGTTGCCCGAATCTCTGAACCTGGCACCCGTCATCTGGCAGACCTTCTTAAAGCAGACCGTTACAGCCACGTAATTCACCTGGTATCTCGCGTAGTCGGTCAGCTTCGCAATGACCTTGATGCCCTGCACGGCTATCAGGCTTGTATGAATATGGGCACTCTGTCAGGCGCGCCAAAAATTCGTGCTATGCAGCTAATTCGCGACGTAGAGAAAAAACGCCGCGGTAGCTATGGCGGTGCCGTAGGTTACTACACAGGCGAAGGTGATTTAGATACCTGTATCGTTATCCGCTCTGCCTATGTGGAAAACGGTATCGCTCAGGTTCAGGCTGGTGCCGGTATTGTTTATGACTCAGATCCACAGTCAGAAGCCGATGAAACCCGGGCAAAAGCGCAGGCAGTAATCTCTGCGATTCAAAAAGCACACAAGGAGTAAACAAGATGGCTGATATTGTATTTATAGACAACTTTGACTCCTTTACCTACAACCTTGTTGATCAGTTCCGGGCACTGGGTCATGAAGTCACCATCTACCGTAATCATATCGCTGCAGACAAAATCGCAGCAATTGTCAACGAGCTGGAAAATCCGGTTGTACTTCTTTCCCCTGGTCCGGGCGCTCCTTCAGAAGCCGGAAATATGCCAGAGATAATCCAGTTACTGAAAGGCAAAGTGCCAATGATTGGCATATGCCTGGGCCATCAGGCTATTGTTGAAGCCTACGGTGGCACGGTAGCCGGAGCAGGTGAAATTCTGCACGGTAAGGTTTCAATGATGGAACACCAAGGGCATTCGGTATATGGTAATCTTCCTTCACCACTTGCCATCGCCAGATATCACTCATTAGTTGCCACTTCAGTACCTGATGAGCTAAAAATAACAGCAGAAGTAAACGGACTGGTTATGTCTGTTGTTCACGAGCAGGACAAGGTTGTCGGGTTTCAGTTCCACCCGGAATCTATCATGACAACCTATGGCGCTGCCCTGCTGGCAAATAGCATCGACTGGGCACTGGGTAAATAGCCAACAAGTTAAAGACAGATAAAAATTTTAGGGAAGTAGAATGCAACAGATTATTAATAAGTTATACGAACAACAGTCTTTAACCAGGGACGAGAGCGAGCAGCTTTTTGACACCATTATCAAGGGTGAAATGGACCCGATTCTGATTGCCGCCGTTCTTACTGCAATGAAAATCAAAGGTGAAACACCCGATGAAATTGCAGGTGCTGCATCTGCACTGCTGGCAAACGCCAATCCGTTCCCTCGCCCTGACTATGATTTTGCCGATATCGTAGGTACAGGTGGAGACGGTGCCAATACCATCAATATTTCCACTACAGCCGCCTTTGTCGCGGCTGCATGTGGCGTAAAAGTGGCCAAACACGGTAACCGCAGCGTTTCCAGTAAAACAGGCTCTTCAGATCTTCTGGACTCCTTTGGTATCAATCTTTCCATGACACCGCAGCAAACACGCGATGCGGTCGATGATCTGGGTGTCGGCTTCCTGTTTGCCCAGCAGTATCACTGGGGTATCCGTAACGCGATGCCTGCCCGTCTGGCAATGAAGACCCGCACTATCTTCAATATTCTTGGCCCGCTGATTAACCCTGCCCGCCCGAATATTGAACTGATGGGTGTTTATGACGCATCACTTGTGCGCCCTATCGCTGAAACCATGGCAAAAATGGGCATGAAGCGCGCGGCGGTTGTGCACGGCAGTGGTCTGGACGAGGTAGCAATTCACGGTGAAACTCTGGTTGCCGAAATCATCGGCAGCGAAATTAAAGAATACACACTGACTCCGGAAGACTTTGGTGTAAACACTCATCCACTTAAAGCAATCGAAGGTGGTGAGCCAACAGAAAACCGCGCAATCATCACAGATATTCTGACAGGCAACGGGACAGAAGCTCAGACATCAGCCGTAGCCGTTAACGTTGCTATGCTTCTGCGCCTGTTTGGTCAGGAAGACCTGAAAGCCAACACGCAAAAAGCGATTGAAGTGATGAACTCCGGCCAGGCTTACAAGCTGGTTAAGCAACTGGCAGAGAGAGGCTGATAATGTCCGAGCACATCACATCCCAAAACCGCGAAATGGCGCAGGTACTGGCAAAAATTGTTGCCGATAAACGTATCTGGGTTGAAGAGCGTAAAAAACAGCAGCCGCTGGACAGCTTTAAAGGCAGCCTGACAAATTCAGACCGAAGCTTTTACGATGCACTTTCCACCGGGAAAACCGCATTTATTCTTGAGTGTAAAAAGGCCTCTCCTTCCAAGGGGCTGATTCGGGATGATTTCGATCTTGAATATATCGCTTCGGTTTATAACAACCACGCCAGTGCTATTTCGGTACTGACCGATGAAAAGTACTTTCAGGGCAGTTTTGAGTTTCTGCCAAAAGTCCGCAGCATTGCCAAGCAACCTGTGCTGTGCAAAGACTTTATGGTCGATACCTATCAGGTCTACCTTGCCCGCCACTACAGCGCTGATGCCATTTTGCTGATGCTGTCAGTACTCAGCGATGACGAGTATCAGGAACTGGCTGATGTTGCGCACTCTCTGGGTCTGGGCATTCTGACTGAAGTCAGCAATGAAGAAGAGCTGGAACGCGCCATTCGCCTTAAAGCGAAAGTGGTCGGTATTAATAACCGCAACCTGCGTGACCTTTCTATCGACCTTAACCGCACCCGCGAGCTGGCTCCTAAGCTGCCAGAGGGAACAACGGTTATCTCTGAGTCCGGTATTTACACCAATCAGCAGGTAAGAGATCTGAGCCAGTACGCAAACGGCTTCCTTATCGGTAGCTCACTGATGGCTGAAGATAATCTGGAGCTGGCAGTACGAAGCGTACTGATTGGTGACAACAAGGTATGCGGCCTGACTCATGCCAACGATGCAGCTGCGGTTTATAAAGCTGGTGCTGTATATGGCGGACTCATCTTTGCAGAAGGTTCTAAACGCAAAGTCGATCTGGAAGAGGCCCGCATGACCATGAGTGGTGCACCACTGAAATATGTCGGTGTATTCCAGAATCAGTCTCAGGATACCGTTGTCACAGCGGCAAAAGAGCTGGGCCTTTCTGCAGTTCAGTTGCATGGTGATGAAGATCAGGCATTTGTTGATTCCATCAGAGCTCAGCTTCCGGAAAGCTGTGATATCTGGAAAGCTTATGGCGTAACAGACGCCATGCCGGAACTTCTGCAGTCAAATGTTAACCGACACCTGCTGGACAGCAAAGTGGGCAGTCAGTCTGGAGGGACAGGCACCACATTCGACTGGTCAGTCATTAGCGAAAGAAAATCTGTCATGCTTGCGGGCGGACTTAACCCGGACAATGTTCAGGAAGCCTTAAAACTGGGCTGCACCGGACTGGACCTGAATTCAGGTGTTGAGTCTGAACCGGGTAAAAAAGACGCGGCTTTAATTAACAAAGCCTTTGCACAGATTCGAAATTATTAAGAACAAGATTTAAAGAGTAAGGACATAAGATGGCTAAACTAGATGCCTATTTCGGAGAGTACGGTGGTCAGTTCGTACCTCAGATACTGGTTCCGGCACTGGAACAACTGGAAGAAGAATTTGTAAAAGCGCAGGACGATCCTGAGTTTCACGCTGAATTTATGACTCTGCTGCAGGAATATGCTGGCAGACCAACGGCTCTGACACTTTGTCGTAACCTAGCAAAAGGCACTAAAACCAAGATCTACTTAAAGCGTGAAGACCTGCTTCACGGTGGCGCGCACAAAACCAACCAGGTATTGGGACAGGCACTTTTAGCAAAACGCATGGGCAAGCACGAAATCATCGCAGAAACCGGCGCTGGTCAGCACGGTGTAGCAACTGCTCTGGCATGTGCACTGCTTGGCCTTAAGTGCCGTGTTTATATGGGCGCAAAAGATGTTGAGCGTCAAAGCCCGAACGTATTTCGTATGAAACTGATGGGCGCGGAAGTTATCCCGGTTCACTCTGGTTCATCAACTCTTAAGGATGCCTGTAACGAAGCGCTGCGCGACTGGTCAGGCAGCTACGAAACCGCTCACTACCTTCTTGGCACTGCAGCGGGCCCTCACCCCTTCCCGACCATAGTTCGTGAATTCCAGCGTATGATTGGCGAAGAGACCAAGAACCAGATCCTTGCCCGCGAAGGCCGTCTTCCGGATGCAGTAATCGCCTGTGTTGGCGGTGGCTCTAACGCTATCGGTATGTTTGCAGACTTTATCGAAGAAGAGAGCGTAAAACTGATTGGTGTTGAACCGGCAGGTAAAGGAATTGATACCGACCAGCACGGTGCGCCACTGAAACACGGTAAAACCGGTATCTTCTTTGGTATGAAAGCGCCTCTGATGCAGGATGAAAACGGCCAGGTGGAAGAGTCTTACTCTGTTTCTGCGGGTCTGGACTTCCCGTCAGTAGGCCCTCAGCACGCGCACCTGAACGCGACCGGCCGTGCGGAATACGACTCAGTAACCGATGATGAAGCACTGGAAGCCTTCCAGCTTCTGGCTCGTAATGAAGGTATTATCCCGGCTCTTGAGTCGTCACACGCACTTGCTCACGCAGTGAAGATGGCTAAAGCCGATCCTGAAAAAGAGCAGATTCTGGTGGTAAACCTGTCTGGCCGTGGTGATAAAGATATCTTCACCGTTCATAAACTACTTGATGAAAAAGGAGCGCTGTAATGGATCGCTATCAATCTCTGTTTCAGCGTCTTGCTGAAAAAAATCAGGGCGCATTTGTTCCCTTCGTTACTGTCGGTGACCCTAACCCTGAGCAGTCTCTGAAAATTATGGAAACTCTGGTAGATTCTGGTGCGGATGCGCTGGAACTGGGCATTCCTTTTTCTGATCCGCTGGCCGATGGACCAACCATTCAGGGTGCAAACATCCGGGCGCTGGATTCCGGCACAACACCGGATATCTGCCTTGAGCAGATCGGCAAAATTCGTGAAAAACACCCTGAACTGCCAATCGGTCTGCTGATGTATGCCAACCTGGTTTACTCAAGAGGCGTGGATTTCTTCTATGGTCTTTGCGCTGAAGCAGGTGTTGACTCGGTACTGATTGCGGATGTTCCGACCAACGAATGCGGTGAGTTTAAACGTGCGGCTGATAAGTACGGCATCCACTCTATCTTTATCGCACCACCAACCGCTTCGGATGAAACTCTGAAAGAAGTGGCTCACTTAGGCGGCGGTTATACTTACCTGCTTTCACGCGCTGGCGTTACCGGCGCTGAAACCAAGGCGAACATGCCGGTAACCAGTCTGCTTGAACGTCTGAACCAGTTTGATGCTCCACCAGCTCTTCTTGGTTTTGGTATTTCTCAGCCTGAGCAGGTGAAAGAAGCCATTGAAGCCGGCGCAGCAGGTGCAATCTCAGGCTCTGCTGTTGTAAAAATCATTGAAGCCAATGTTGGTGACAATGCTGCAATGCTGGCGAAACTGGGTGAATTTGTCTCTTCTATGAAGGCTGCTACTCAGAAGTAATTCTCAGTACTTGCAAGCTTAATATATGTCATCCCTGCGGAGGCAGGGATGACATAAAAACACCTCGGCATCTCCAAACAACTCTTTAGCTCCAAGATTATTAGGCTGACTCTTATACACAAATATTAAAGTGACCAGAGAACGGTTCTCCCCCTTGAGTGAAAAAGCCTAACTGGTTGATAAAGCTAACAGAAGGGGGAGTTAGAGGGGGTTGGTTATGCCATGCATGGCTAAACCACCAATACTTAAGCTTATGAGAAACAACCCCTCCCTGCCTCCCCTTCGATGCTACTTCTTCGAAAATCCAGCCTTTCGAGGCTAAGGGGAGGAGCATTCTTTGGCTCCTTAAACTTCTGTATAAAAGTCAGGGTTATTAGGAGTACATATGAGCCCCATATGTATTCCCACGCAGTAACATGGAAACAAAGAAATTTGGTGACTCAACAACCGATTTTCCCCTCGTTACCATCATAACTGTTTTGCATTAGCGCTAAATTCGTTAGACTGTTGCCAACGCAGTAACCGGAACACCTGTTTAAAATGAAACAACTTATTGATTTTATTCCGCTAATTATCTTTTTTGCTCTGTACAAAATGTACGATATCTATGTCGCAACCGGCGCGCTTATCGTTGCAACAGCCGTTCAGATTGGCCTTACCTACATTCTGTACAAAAAAGTAGAAAAAATGCAGCTTATCACCTTTGTGATGGTTGCCGTATTTGGTGGAATGACAATCTTTTTCCACGATGACAACTTTATCAAATGGAAAGTAACCATAGTGTATGCCCTGTTCGCGCTTGGGCTGACAGTGACCCACTTTATGGGTAAACCACTGATTAAAGGCATGCTGGGCCAGGAAATCACTCTGCCCGATACCACCTGGAACAAAATCAACTGGGCATGGGTCGCTTTCTTCTGTGTATGTGCCGTTGGCAACGTATACGTAGCCTTTAGCCTGCCGCTGGATGTTTGGGTTAACTTCAAGGTCTTTGGCCTGCTGGCCGCCACATTCGCATTTACTCTGCTGACCGGCATCTATATCTACAAACATATGCCCAAAGAAGAATCAGAAGAAAAATAATTCAGTTGGAACAAAATAATGAACGACACATCTAAAACAGAACCTCGTGGAAAAATGCTTCTGCGCACTCTGGCTATGCCGGCAGATACCAATGCCAACGGCGATATCTTCGGTGGCTGGATCATGTCTCAGATTGACCTTGCCGGTGGTATTCTGGCAAAGGAAATATCCGGAGGTCGCACGGTAACCGTTTCAGTATCCGGCATTACCTTTAAAAAGCCAGTGAGCGTTGGCGATGTTGTATGCTGCTATGGTGAATGCACCAAAATCGGCCGCACCTCCATGCAGATAGCATTGGAGGTCTGGGTAAAACCCGTTTATGAAGAAGGTCCAAAAGAACGCTTTCAGGTTTGTGAAGCGACTTTTAACTATGTTGCAATTGACAGCGAAGGAAAGCCTCGCGCAGTTAATCCCAATAACTAAGAAACATCAAGGAGTCACATATGTGGTATGTCATTTTTTCTCAGGACGTTGAGAACTCTCTGGAAAAACGTATGGGTGTAAGAGAAAAGCACCTTGCGCGTCTTCAACAACTTCAGGATGAAGGAAGACTTCTGACCGCGGGCCCTATGCCGGCAATTGACTCTGAAAACCCGGGTGAAGCAGGTTTTACAGGCTCAACGGTAATTGCTGAATTTAACTCTCTTGAAGAGGCAAAAAGCTGGGCAGACGCCGACCCGTATATCGAAGCCGGTGTTTACGATAATGTCATCGTAAAACCATTTAAGAAAGTATTCTGATTTATGTTTACTAAAACAGTCAGAACAGCCGCTCTCATTGCGGCAGGTCTTAGCCTGTTTGGCTGCGCTTCCTCTGATAAGGAAGAGGAGCGCCTGGCTGCACTTGCATCACAAAGAGCCCAGGTTCTCTCTGCCGGTCTGCCGATTGAGCATGGCCCGCTAAAGGTTATGCAGGCAAAAGCCGACGGGAAAGTTATCAAGCTTATGATGATATACAACGACTCCCGTGCAATCCCGGTTCAGAAGCTGATTAGCAGCAGTATCAACTACTACTGTTCAAACCCTGACGTTAAACAAAACCTTGACCTTGGCCTTTCTTACCAAATCAAAATCAGAAACTCCCGCGGTCAGCTTCTGACCGATCAGGGAATTTCTGCTGACTCCTGTCAATAATCTAAACCCTTTGCGCTTATCCTGCGTAAAGGGCTTTTTCACCAGATTTACGCTTTATACTTTTTTGTCTCTTATTTTTTTTCGTTCATAATGAAAGAAATAGAAGAAAAGTCAGTTCTTATAATTAAAAAACGATCTTCAGAAAGGAATCCAATGAAAAAGTTACTGCTGCTCACCACACTTATTCTCTCCTGCTTTTCGCTGTCTGCGGCTGAAAACTGGCAGGACACTGAAGAGAAAGCGAAAAACCAGACCGTTTATTTCCACGCCTGGGGAGGAAGCCAGGAAATTAACGCTTACCTGCGCTGGGCCGGGCGTGAGTTGAAAAAACGCTACAATATCAATTTCCAGCATGTCAAAGTGACCGATATTGCGAAAACCACCTCCTTGCTGCTTGCCGAAAAAACGGCGGGTAAAAACAGTGGTGGCAGCGTCGATATGGTCTGGATTAACGGCGAAAACTTTAAGTCCATGAAGAGCAATGGCCTTCTATCGGAGCCCTTTGTGGAGCAACTCCCTAACTGGAAACTGGTGGATAAAAGCCTGCCGGTAGACAGCGACTTCTCTGAGCCGACGGAAGGCTTAGAAGCGCCATGGGGCGTGGGTCAACTGGTGTTTATCCACGATGAAAAACAGCTTAATAACCCACCGCAATCATTTTCTGAACTGCTAAGCTATGCCAACGCTTTTCCGGACCGTTTAAGCTACCCGAAACCACCTGAGTTTCACGGCACCAGTTTCTTAAAAGCCCTGCTTATTGAACTGACTAACTCGGATAAATCTCTGTATATGCCAGTTAGTGAGGAAAACTTTACTCTTGTCACTAAGCCTCTGTGGGACTATCTGGATCAGTTCCACAAAGTTGCATGGCGTCAGGGTAAACAATTCCCTTCCGGCACCTCGGAAACCATTCAGCTTCTGGACGACAGACAGCTTGATCTGGCAATCACCTTTAATCCTAATGCCGTATTCTCCGCTCACGCCAGCGGCAAGCTTGCCACTTCCACCAAGGCTTACGCGATGGATAGTGGCGCTCTGTCCAATATTCACTTTCTGGCGATTCCCTGGAATGCCAATGCAAAAGCCGGAGCGAAAGTTGCCATCAACTTCCTGCTCAGCCCTGAAGCTCAGTCGCGCAAAGGTGATATCAATATCTGGGGCGATCCATCCGTTCTCTCTGCGAAGCATCTGACCGGAAGCGCGAAAAAGACCAGACTGTTTAAATCTGTTCCCGAGCCACACCCAAGCTGGCAGGGCGCACTTGAGCAAGAATGGCTTAAGCGCTATGGCCAGTAACGGCCGTGGCCGGTAAGAACTGATTTGATGTTCCGCTTACTCTATCTGCTTTTGATCTTTGTCTGCATCACACCGACTATTCCCGGAATAGCCGGTGTGATGACCTCTGCCTTTGGCTATATTCCGCCGCTTAACCTTTTTGAGTTTAATCTTTCCGGATTTGCGGCCGTCTTTAACTGGAGCGGAGTCTGGCAGTCCATCGGGCTTACCATTTTTACAACCCTGCTAAGCAGCTTTATTGCGGTGATAACCTGTTTCGCCATTCTGAGTTCAACCTGGAAGAGCCCGCTCTGGCAGAAAGTAGAACGCTCACTCTCACCGCTTTTAGCCGTTCCTCATGTTGCCTTTGCTATCGGACTGGCGTTTTTGCTTTCACCAACGGGAATGCTGGCACGTCTGGCTGATCCACTGCTAAATAACGAAGTCTTAAAATGGTTGGTACAGGACCCGTTCGGCATTGGTTTGATATTGATGCTGTCACTGAAAGAGACACCTTTTCTGCTTTTAATGAGTATTCCGATACTGCGTCAGCTTAATCCGGAGCAGAGCGAGAAGATAGCGAACAGCTTAGGCTATGACCGGGCGGCTTTCTGGTGGAAATGCCTTCTTCCTCAGTGGCTGGCGAAAATCCGTTTCCCTCTTATCGCCGTGGTTGCCTACGGTGCTTCAGTTGTGGATGTCAGCTTGATTATCGGGCCGACCAATCCCCCAACCTTTCCGGTTTTAGTCTGGCAGTGGTTCAGCGAGCCGGATCTTACTCTGTTTCCCCGCGCCTCGGCCGGAGCGATGATTCTGTTTATTCTCTGTAGCCTGTTAATCGCTTTCGCCAGAGCCGCAGAATGGTATTTATTAAAGAACAAAAGAAACTGGCAGATCAGCGGACGCAGTGCTCCGTCTCTTCCGGGGAAAACGCTCTGGTTTGCTATGGCTCTGCTTTTTGCTGCGGTTTTTGTGGTTCTGGCTGTGTGGACATTGGCCCAGCGCTGGCGCTTTCCGGATCTGGTCCCCTCCAGTTTCAGCCTGCGTTTCTGGGCAAGCGAATGGCCGGGCATCACTCCGGTGATACTGGATAGCCTCTATCTGGCGGTAATTTCAGCCACTGCTGCGCTTATCTTTGCCCTGATTGCTCAGGAGTACAGGATCAGGCACTCACTGGCACTTCCACGTTATCTGATTGCAATTCCCATGCTGGTTCCGCAACTGTCGCTGCTGTTTGGTATTCAGGTTACGACTTTGTACCTTAATTCAGAGTATTACTATTTCTGGGTGATCTGGTCTCATGTATTTTTTGCTTTTCCCTACGTCTATCTGGCTTTAGACGGGCCCTGGAGCAGTTTTAACCAGGCCTATTTCCATACAGCGTTAAGCCTGGGTAAAACACCTTTTACCGCCTGGATTAAGATAAAACTCCCTCTGCTGTTCTCTGCCATTTTATTTTCATGGGCGGTAGGTGCCAGTGTGAGCCTGGCTCAGTACCTGCCGACGCTTATGCTGGGAGCCGGAAGGATTTCTACGCTGACAACGGAAGCTGTTGCCCTCTCCAGCGGCTTTGACCGCAGAGTCACCTCTATTTACGCTATCTGGCAGACCTTACTGCCTCTGCTGTTTTTCGCTGCCGTGATAGCCATTAACCAAATTCAGATTAAAACAACTAAAACCAAAGGAAGTCTTGTTAAGTATGAGCCTGCAGCTAAAGAACCTCACCATCTCTAAAACCGAAACCGGCGAGACGCTTTTCCCTCCGGTCAGCTTTGAGGTAGAAAAAGGCGAAGTGTTAACTTTGATGGGCCCCAGCGGCTGCGGGAAATCCACTCTGCTTAGCGCCATTGCCGGGCACCTTGCCGGTGATTTTAGCTATTCAGGTGAAATTCTGCTTGATGCTTCATTGCTAAACAAAGAGCCGCCACACAAACGAAAAGCTGGTATCCTTTTTCAGGATGACCTGCTGTTTCCGCACCTGACGGTCTGGGAAAATATGGCATTTGCCCTGCCCGATTCTGTAAAAGGCAAACCGCGCAAAGAAAAAGTGCTTCAGGTACTGGAAACTGTTGAATTAACCAGTCTGGCAAACGCCTACCCGGAGCAGATTTCCGGCGGGCAAAGAGCGCGAATCAGCCTGCTGAGAATGCTGCTGGCCGAACCAAAGGTGGCGCTGCTTGATGAACCCTTCAATAAGCTGGATAAAGAGCTGAGGCAAACATTCAGAGACTGGGTCTTCAGCCAGCTTGCCTTAGCAAATATCCCTGCCCTTATGGTGACTCATGATCATGAAGATGTACCCGACAACTCCCCTTGCCTTATCTGGCCATGGAAGTAACAGGACGTAATTATGCTGGACAGATTTAGTATTAAACTGATTAAAAAGCCGTTGGAAACCGCAGCCAGAGTTCTGCATAACCGTGGCATAAGCGCAAACCAGACGACCATTTTTGGCTTTGCTATGGGCTTTATTGCCTTTCCGCTGATTATATCTGGCTACTACTCCGCCGGACTGGCATTTATCCTGATTAACCGCATTTGTGACGGGCTGGATGGCGCATTGGCAAGAATTCAGGGAGTGACCGATTCAGGCGGCTTTCTGGATATCAGCCTGGACTTTCTTTTCTACTCGCTAATCCCTTTTGGCTTTGTACTGGCAAACCCGGAGCAGAACGCCATCGCTGGCGCTTTTCTTATCTTCTCTTTTATCGGGACAGGCTCCAGCTTTTTAGCCTTTGCGGTGATGGCAGGAAAAAACAAAATTGAAAACCCGGTGTATAAGAACAAATCGCTCTACTATATGAGTGGCCTCACTGAAGGCACTGAAACCATCGCCTGTTTTGTTCTCTTTTGTCTGTTTCCGGGCTCATTTGCCCTGATAGCTTATATCTTTGGTGCGCTCTGCTGGATAACCACTTTTAACCGCATCTGGGCCGGTTTTCATACCATCAGGGAATATGAGTCTGGACAAGAGAGCAACTAGCTCTCTTTTCTTTTGTGTTTAGGCACATAGTTCAAAATAGAAACAGGAACCGGTTTACGTGGTTCAAAGCCTTCCACCACTCGCCTTTCCAGCAGGTGACCTAAACGGCTTTCAATCATGCAAAGGTTCTTAAAGTTATCTTTAGAAACCAGAGAGATTGCCTCACCTTTTGCATCTGCACGCCCGGTACGTCCGATACGGTGAACATATTCATCTGCCGGGAATGGCAGGTCGTAGTTAATCACCAGCGGCAGATCAGCAATATCAATACCACGTGCTGCCACTCCGGTAGCAATCAGGTACTGAACTTTGCCAGCTTTAAAATCCTCCAGCAATTGATTACGCACAGCCTGACTGCGACCACTGTGAAAAGCTTCTGCAGCAATGCCTCGTTTTTCAAGCTGAGTAACCAGCTTTGCCGCGCCGTGCTTAGTCTCAATAAAGATCAGTGCCTGACTCCACTGGTATGTCTGAATCAGATGACTAAGCAGCGCTGACTTCTTATCTTTATCGACGGTAACAATCCACTGCTCAATGGAGCTCTTTGACGCCTGCTTCGCTGCAATAGAGATTTCATGCGGGTTATGAACCGCAGTTCTGGCTAAGTCGCGTACCTTGTGGGACAACGTTGCTGAGAACAGCAGATTCTGAGTATCCTGCGGAAGGCGCGAAACAATGCGGTTAATATCATCGATAAAGCCCATATCCAGCATACGGTCCGCTTCATCCATTACAAACATTTCCACTTCTTCAAAGTAGAGTGCCCGCTGGCCATAAAGGTCAAGCAGCCTGCCGGGGGTTGCCACTAAGATATCACACCCCTGAATCAATGCCTGCTTCTGAACCTTTTCATCCATGCCACCATAAACTGCCATGCAGGCCAGTTCAGTGTGTTTTGCATAGAGCGCAATCTTCTGCTCAATCTGAATCGCCAGTTCACGGGTTGGCACCACAATAAGTGCGCGGAATCGCTTTTTCTTTTCTGTCTTTCCATCCAGCAATTTATGCAGGATCGGCAAAACAAAACTGGCCGTTTTACCTGTACCGGTTTGTGCTGCGGCAATCAGGTCACGGCCTTCCAGTATCTGAGGGATCGCTTTACTTTGAATATCCGTCGGCTTGTTATAACCGGTGTCAGCTATGGCCTTTAATAGTGACGGGTGCAGATTAAGGAATTCAAAAGACATAACAACCTCAGATAATGTAAAAATAAAAGAGCGCGCGGAGTATAGTGGGAAACGATAACAATCACCACACAAAACTAATGCAGGGTATCTTTAATTTACATTAGAGCCGCGCAAAAACCAGAGCTTTGAGGCTGGCTTCATCATCAACATCCTGAAATTCCGGCGGATTATCCAGCCTTTCTGTGAATACGATTGATGGCGCTTCCTCTTTCATTGATTCAATCAGAAACTCAGAAGTGACCGCCGGAGAGTTAACGCAGGCCAGCACCTTTCCGTCTTCAGTTAACAGATCCGGCAAGCGACGCAAAATCTTTTTATAGTCCTTAGTCAGTGCAAAGCTTCCCTTCTGGAAGGATGGCGGATCGATGACAATCAGAGCATAAGGGCCTGACTTTTTTATCTTTCCCCAGGATTTAAATATATCGTGTGCCATAAAGCTGACCCTGGAAAGGTCATGCTCATTTAATCTGTGGTTATCCCGGCCTTTAGATAGCGAAGCTTTTGCCATATCCAGGTTTACCACTTTCGATGCCCCGCCCTCAATGGCCGCTACTGAAAATCCGCAGGTATAAGCAAACAGGTTCAGCACGTTTTTACCTTCGGCATTTTCCCGCACCCAGTTACGGCCATAGCGCATATCGAGAAACAGGCCGTAGTTCTGATTGCGGCCAAGATCCAGCTGGTATTTCAATCCGGATTCCTTCACTACAGGTCTCGAGTCAGTTTCACCATAAACAACTTCAGAAGGCGCACCTTCCTGATAACGGTGTTGCAGCAAAATCGCCCGGCCATTTCTGTTTTTCCAGACTTCTGAGTCAGCCAGCCCCGATAAGCCTTCTTTTAGCTTAAGCAGAAACGTTTCATCAACCTCTTTAAACAAGCTGACAACCAGCTGCCCGGTAAGCCAGTCACAGGTCAGTTGCTCAAGGCCGGCCCACTTTCTTCCCCTGCCATGGAAAAGCCGGCGAATTTCATCGGGAACAAGCGCCAGTTCGGCTTCAATATGTTGAAAAAAGAGTGGTAATGCTGAGTGATTCATTTTGATATGTACTTTTCTATTTGATAACCGGCCAGTTGATAGCCCATGGTTGCGCCCATTCCTGTAGCGCGGCGATAACCGCTTCAGTCTGCCACTTGGCTCCGGATGCTTTAGCATCTGCCGGATTGCAGACAAAGGTAAATTCTTCGCCCTGATAGCTGAATTTTAAAACGTAGGCGTGCAGGTAGCCCCGGTCGGACTTAACTGAAGCGTTGTAGATAGGGTCTCCCACTATGCCAGAGCCAACAGATTTAAGCGCAACCCGGATCTGATGGGTTTTACCTGTGTGAGGCTTACACAAAAACAGCCTTTCACCCGGCTCTCCGGCTAAAGAGAAAAACTGTGTAATAGCAGGATTATTGCGGGAGTTAACCAGCTTCCAGGCTGAACGGCGTGAACGCTCCATATCCCCGACAACCAGCCCCTGCTTCTTCTTGGGCTTCTTAGTGCCGATAGCAAGGTAGAACTTTTCCACATCCCGGCTGGCAAAAAGCTGAGAAAGCGTACTTGCAGCCATCTGGTTTCTGCCCAGCAGAAGAATACCTGAAGTCATTTTATCCAGACGGTGGATAAGGTAAAGCTGGCCGTCTCCTGAAACCTTTGCCACCTCTTCCAGCAGCATAGTGTCACCATCATCCTTATGCACACTCACATCATGATGCTTATTGATCACTAAAAAATCGGGGTGGGTATAAAGAATATCAAACATCAACTGGCTCCTTTGCAGGCGGCAAGTATAGCTTTATTGCAGCAAGAAGCCAGTACAAAAAAGGCTGCGTAAAACGCAGCCCTCTCAGATATATCGGTTGTTACGCTATTACGCAAAGAACACCAACAGCATAAGTACCGGACATACCACACGTACATACAGAGGCCAGATCTTCCAGAACAGACCTTGCTCAAGCTCTGGGTAACCCTGCTTAATTTCGCTAAGCAGTTTATCGCGGTTCCATACCCAGCCGACAATCAGAGCAAAACACAGGCCAAGCAGCGGCTGTGCATAAACGGTTGTAAGTTGAATAACGAATCCAAACAGAGCGCCAAAGTTGAATACGATGATTGCAGAGATAACCGTGATCAGGCCGCCAATCCAAAGTACAGCAGTGCTTCGCTTCTGGTTTAGCTCTTCAATTGCGCAGGCAACCGGAACTTCCAGCATAGAGATAGATGAAGTCAGTGCCGCAATAACCATCAGCAGGAAGAATACAAGGCTGATAAAGATGCCCACTGTGCCCATTGTATGGAACATGCTCGGCAGAACGGTAAATACCAGAGTATCAGAGCTAAGCAGCGCACCGGATTCAGAGAAAATTTCAACACCATTGTTCTTAGCAACAAACATAGCCGGAAGGATCAGAAGACCTGCACTCAGTGCAACCCCCGTATCAACCATAGCAACCTGTGCTGCGGTTTTTGGCAGGTTAACTTCTTTGCTCAGGTACGAACCATAAACCATGATGGTGCCCACACCCAGCGACAGCGAGAAGAACGCCTGCCCCATTGCACTTACAAGCATCTTAGGGCTGATCTGTGAGAAGTCAGGTACCAGGTACATGTTCAGACCTTCCATTGCACCATCCTGAGTAAAGATATAAACAATCAGTACAGCGAAAAGTACAAACAGAACCGGCATCAGACGTGTAGACCAGACTTCGATACCATCGTGTACACCGGCTTTAACCACGTACATGGTCATCGCCATAAAGATAACCATCAGCAGAAGGTTTCTGGATTCCCCAAAGCTGTTTACCCAGTTCGCTGCGCTATCAAGGCCAATCAGCTCGAAGCCGCTTCCGGCAAAAGCACCCACCAGCCAGCCAGCTACGATAGCGTAGAAGCTAAGGATAAGCGACGCCGCCAGCATGCCACAGGCACCGATAAGAGCCGCGCCAAGCTTACCTTTTGGCCACACTTTTTTTAGTGACTGAATCGGGTTTGACTGTCCGTAGCGACCAATTGTCAGTTCCGCAACCAACATCGGGTACGCAAGAATGCAAACCATTGCCAGATAAACAAACAGAAACGCAGCACCACCGTTACTTGCTGCCTGAGTAGGGAATCCCCAGATATTCCCAAGGCCGACAGCAGAACCTGCCGCCGCCATAATGAAACCGAATTTCGAGGAAAACTGTCCTCTAGAACTACTTGCCATTATATTTTTCCAATCTTTATGTTGTGTTTAAAGCAGGCATCTAAAAGTGTAAATTAATCTGTACAGACAGATAAAATCGAGGTGATACCTGAAAGGTGGCAAGTAAACCAGTTTGTGATTAAAATTGGAACCCCCGTTAGTGTATTTTTCCTCAAAATATACAAAATCCCGTCTTTTATTTTTCTTTTATGATCTCCATTACGTTTTACCTCCTCTGAATTGCATTCCTGAAATATTTTACTCTAATTGATAGATTGCAAACTATCCATCCACCTTATAAACCTGCATGGCAGCAGGAATATCTTTCTAATTTGCATCCCATTACTGCAAAAGAAACTACGGACAAAGCCCTTAAATCGTATTACTATCTGAATAATTAGTGGGTTACAGAACGAAAGGCAAAATGGAAAAGTTCTACCAGGTGCTAACGCTTGTCAGTTTAATTGGTTATTGGGTGCTGGTTGCCGGTGTTACCCTGCGGGTGGTATTGAAAAGACGGGCTGTCAGCATCTCCCTTGCCTGGTTGATGATCATCTATATCCTGCCTATCGTCGGTGTTTTCTGCTATTTCCTGTTTGGCGAACTGAACCTTGGTCGCAAAAGAGCGGAACGGGCACAGAAGATGTTTACTCCCTACCAGGAGTGGTTTAACCAACTGCAATACTGCCAGGCTCATAAACCTGAGCTAATGAGCCCGCAGATCACCAAAATTGACCTTCTTTGCAGCCACAGAATGGGTATTCCGGCACTTTGCGGAAACTCTCTTGCTTTGATGGACTCACCAGAGCAGATCCTGAGAAGCATGGTAAAAGATATTGAGAACGCTCAGTCTCATATCCGGGTTGTGTTCTATATATGGAATACCGGAGGTCTTGCTGATGCGGTGGGCTCTGCACTGGCAAGAGCGGCTAAGCGGGGCGTTCAGGTTCAGCTACTGCTTGATTCAGCAGGCAGTAATCGTTTCTTTAAAAGCCATTGGGTAGATCTTCTGAAAAATGCTGGTGTCGATGTTCAGCAGGCACTTGCAGTTAGCCCATGGCGGGTATTTCTTCGCCGGCTGGATTTACGTCAGCACAGAAAGATCGTGGTGATTGATGACACTGTTGCCTATACCGGCTCAATGAATCTGGTTGACCCTTCTTTCTTCAAACGAGAGGCTGGTGTTGGTCAGTGGATAGATGTGATGACCCGGATTACCGGCCCGACAGTGAATGTGCTATCGGCTATCCACGCCTGGGACTGGGAAGTGGAAACCGGTCACCGGATCCTGCCTCAACTGCCTGAGTGCCTGATCGATAAGTCTGCTCGTTCGCTGCCTATTCAGGTCGTCCCATCCGGTCCGGGTATGCCGACAAACCTTATCCAGCAAGTACTCACGCTGGCAATTAACCAGGCAACACGTTCCCTGCGTATTACCACCCCCTACTTCGTACCAAGCGACGAATTGCTTGAAGAGCTGAAAATGACCGCTCAGCGCGGCGTTCAGGTTGATATTATTATCCCAAAGAAAAATGACTCTCTTATGGTGCAGTGGGCATCCAGGGCTTACTACTCTGAGCTTTTAGAAGCAGGCGTTCGCATATTTGAATTTGACGGTGGTCTGCTGCATACCAAGTCGGTTGTGGTTGATGAGCAATACTGCCTTGTGGGTACAGTAAATCTGGATATGCGCAGCCTGTGGCTGAATTTTGAGCTGACACTGGCTGTCGATGATGTGGCATTCACTCAGAACCTGCACGATCTTCAGCTCTCCTATATCGAGTCTTCATCTCAGGTAACAGAAGAAAGCTGGAACAGCCGTCCCATGTACTACCACTTTCTGGAACGGGCCTTTTATCTGTTTAGTCCTTTATTATAACAAACACATATATAACTAACGCTTGCCTAACACTTCATATTCTGTTTTATTTTTACAAAATAAGTTGATAAGGAAGTGTAATGCCTGAGAAGAAACAGACTAAATTCGTAACATCAGGGCGTGCGAAAAAGTATACCAACGGAGTGGTGAACCCTCCTGTACAAAGAGCCTCGACCATTGTTTTTGACACAGTGGCAGACAAAAAGAAAGCGCAGGCAAATATTGCCAATAACGCGCTGGTTTACGGCCGACGCGGCACGACTACCCATTTTGCATTCCAGGATGCTATGACAGAAATTGAGGGTGGCGCGGGTTGCTATCTTTATCCTTGCGGCACCGCAGCTATCACTGCTGCTATCCTCGCTTTTGTTAAAACCGGCGACCATATCCTGATGGTAGACAACTGTTACGAGCCGACACGTAACATCTGTGAAAATATGCTGAAAAAAATGGGCATCGAGACAACTTACTTTGATCCCATGATCGGCGAAGAAATTCGTGACTTGATTCAGCCAAACACCGCATTGCTGTTTTTGGAGTCTCCGGGGTCAATTACCATGGAAGTGCAGGATGTGCCGACTCTGGCAAGCATCGCTCACGAATCTGACATCGTCGTTGTACTGGATAATACCTGGGGCGCTGGCGTTAACTTCTCTCCTTTTGACCACGGCGTGGATATCTCGCTTCAGGCAGCGACCAAATATATCGTTGGTCATTCTGACGTTATGCTGGGCACCGCAGTGGCAAATGAAAAATACTGGCCTCACCTGCGTGAACAGAGCTACCTGCTTGGTTACTGCGTATCGCCAGATGATGCTTATCTTGGTCTTCGCGGGATCAGAACTCTGGATATACGCCTACGTCAGCATGAAGAAAACAGTATTAGAGTTGCGAACTGGCTGGCACAGCGCCCTGAAGTGGATCATATCCGTCACCCGGCTTTTGAGTCCTGTCCGGGCCATGAGTTCTACAAAAGAGACTTTACCGGCGCTAACGGCCTTTTCTCCTTTGTATTAAAAACATCTGACGAAAAAGCAACAACCGCACTGCTGGATGAGATGGAACACTTTAGCATGGGTTACTCTTGGGGTGGGTTTGAAAGCCTTATTCTTGCTCATGAGCCTGAAGCAATTAAATCCATCAGAACGGTTTCTGATCCTGAATTCTCCGGAACTCTGATTCGTCTTCATATTGGTTTAGAGCATACGGACGATCTGATTGCTGATCTGGAAGCGGGTTTTGAGCGTTACAACGCAGCCTTAAATCGCTAACAATTCGTCATTCTCGTGAAGACGGGAATCTTCTTCAAGCGCGTTGTGGACTCGCAAATTATCTCTGGCTCTACAGCGCGTTGAAGATAGATTCCGGATAAAAGCTTCGCAATTTCCGGAATGACGAATGCTAAGTGTACACATATCATTACAGTCTAATTCACTATCATTTCATCCCCTCACCTAACTTTTATCCTGGCATTGCTTGCTCACATAGTTCATTTACATTACTGTACTAGCAAACTAGTTCGCAGTTATGGTTGTATAAATAAATGAGTCAGGTAGATGTTGTCTCTTTGGACCAGTCCGGTCCATCCCGTGAAAGTTTCGGTTCCCGTTTAGGTTTTATTCTTGCAGCAGCAGGGGCTGCGGTGGGGCTTGGTAATATCTGGGGATTTCCGACCCAGGCGGCCAGTAATGGCGGTGGTGCTTTTCTTCTGGTTTATCTGGTAATGATCCTGATCGTCGCCTTCCCTATGCTTGTGGTGGAGATGGCTATCGGTCGTTATGGACAGGCTAACCCGGTCGACAGTATGAAGTCGCTGACAGCCAACCCGTTGGGCAAGAAAATCGGCGGTCTTGTTGGCTGGATTGGCCTGAGTGTTCCGAGTGCGGTTCTGGCGTTTTACAGCATTGTTGGTGGCTGGCTTATCTGTTTCTTGCTGGGTGCGATTACCGATCTGATGGGGCTTGAAGCCGCGACCGCGTGGTTTAAAGGGTTCAGCGTAGAGCGTAACCTGTTTGGCACCATTGTCTTTTATGTGCTCACTATCCTGATCGTTCAGGGCGGTGTTAAACAAGGTATTGAGAAATGGTCTACACGCCTGATGCCGGCGCTGTTTGTTCTGTTTGGTTTGCTGTTTGTCTACATTATGATGCAGCAGGGTGCAATGGACGGGTTAAAACATTACCTTATCCCCGACTTTTCTAAAGTAATGGACAGAAAACTGATCCTTGCCGCCATGGGCCAGGGCTTCTTCTCGCTGACTATCGGCGGCTGCTCTATGCTGATTTACGGCTCCTACCTGAGTAAGAAAGAGAACCTGCCGAAAATGGCGATGAATGTCACTCTGGTAGATACCGCCGTTGCCTTTATCGCAGGTCTTGTAGTAATGCCGGCTATGTTCGTGGCAATGCAAAAAGGTGTTCAGATTTATGCCGAAGACGGCTCTTTGCTTAGCTCAGATACTTTGGTATTTACTGTGCTTCCGCTGATGTTCGACAGCCTTGGACTGTTTGGTCAGCTGTTTGCTGTGGTGTTTTTCCTTCTGCTGACAATTGCTGCCCTGACCTCATCAATCTCAATGCTGGAATGTCCGGTTGCTCTGGTGAGCGAGCGTATGAATACAAAGCGAACTCCAACCTCATGGGTACTGGGCGGACTGATTGCCGCCTTCAGCGTGGTGATTGTCTACAACTTTGGCGCTCTGTTTGGTCTGGTAGCGACGGTGGCGACACAATACCTGCAACCAACCGCTGCACTGATGTTCTGTCTGTTCGGCGGCTGGGTCTGGAACCGTCACTCCAAAATTAAAGAGCTGGAGCAGGGCTACCCTGAGTTTCAGCAAGGCTGGTTTGGTAAGCTATGGCCGATATACGTTAAGTTTGTCTGTCCGGTTCTGGTTGCTACGGTCATCTGGGCTTCATTCGGGTAAGAGCTAAGAAGGGCGCATATTCGCGCCCTTCTTATTGACTACTTTTCATTGTGAGCCGAAAAATCCGGAAGCGGTATTTTCATCACCTCTTCCCTTCGCGAACACCCTTTTACATGGTCATTGACCAGCCCGGTCGCCTGCATATGCGCGTACATAATGGTTGAGCCAACAAACTTAAAGCCACGCTTTTTCATATCCTTAGCCAGTGCATCCGATTCTGGTGTCATTGCCGGATAATCTTCCAGATTGTCAAAGTGACTGACTTTCACCTTGTAACCCACAAACGACCAGATATAGCGACAGAAGCTACCAAACTCCTTCTGGATTTCGATAAAGCGCTTGGCGTTATTTATGGTTGCGGAGATCTTCGCTCGGTTTCGGATTATGGAGGCATCCTGCATCAGACGTTCCACATCGTCATCGGTAAACTCAGAAACTTTCACAACATCATAATCTGCAAATGCCTTCTGATATCCGCCTCTGCGCTTAAGGATGGTATACCAGCTCAGTCCGGCCTGAGCGGATTCAAGCACTAAAAACTCAAACATGGTTTTATCATCCGTGACCGGTACACCCCACTCTTCATCATGGTATTTCACATAGTCCGGTTTGCTTAAATCCACCCAGGGGCATCTTTGACACATAGCTTTTTCTCCGAATAGTCTTGGTTGCCCCTCATTAAACACTAATATCAAAATGACCGCAGTACGGTTCTCCCCCTTGAGCGATAGAGCTGAGTATTTTCATGACAGCCGAGAAAAGGGGGAGTTAGAGGGGGTTGGTGATATATTAGCTTAATCAATAAGTTAATCCTAGACGCAACAACCCCTCCCAGCCTCCCCTTCGATGGAACTTCTTCGCAAATCCTACCTTTCAGGGTTAAGGGGAGGAGCAGTTCTTTGCCCCTTAAACTTAAATAAAAGCCTCTCACTATAAGTTCTTAAACTCGCGATTCACTTTAAAAGCCTCTGAAGTGACATAGGCTTCCATATCCTTCACTCTGCTCTCAACATCACCGAGCTCAAAATCCAGCTTATCCAGCAAGCCCGACGGCGACTGTCCGGCCTGCCATGCTTTACTTTTCAGCTTGTAATCTCTTGGCGACTGAAAATCGCGCTGATCGTAGGGTTGCTTCTCCAGCATCAGTGTTAATGCCACATAGGCAAGAATAACCAGGAAACTCCCGCCGAGCAGCGCGGCCGATACAACCAGTATCCGCACCAGCCAGATCTCTAAGCCGAAGAATCCGGCGATACCCGCGCACACTCCGGTCAGCTTGCCGTTTACCGTATCGCGGAATAACTGTCTATCGCTCATAGTCACGCCTCCAGTTAGGCGACTCTGAATCCAGAATCTTTTCCAGAGTACGAACTCTCATCTGCAGAGACTCTGCCTTAGCAGACAAAGTCTCCAGCTTTTCATACTCCTCTGAAGATAGCCCGGTATCCGACGTCTTCTTGCTCCGGTAGTGAAGAAACAACCACAGAGGTGCCACGAAGATCAGAAATACAACCAATGGACCTGTAATAATGGCTGCTGTCATAATTCACTCCTGTTATTTATCTTTATTCATCTGCTCTTTCATTTTAGCCAGTTCCTGCTCAATCTCATCCTGAGCCTGCAATTCTGCAAATTCCTGGTCTAAAGACTTACCCTGTCCTGAAAGCGCATAGCTGTCTGCTTCGGCTTCAAGTTCATCGATTCTTCTTTCATACTGATCAAACTTGGACATTGCCTCGTCAGTACGGCTGGTATGAAGTGATCTCTGAACATCACGACGGCTGCCGGCCGCTTCTCTGCGAATCACCAGCGCTTGTTGTTTCGCGCGGGTCTCATTGATTTTCGCTTCCAGTTTACCAATTTCACCGGTCAGTTTATCAATGGTTTCTTCAACCAGAGTCTGCTCGGTATGAAGCCCTTTAACAATATCCTGAAGCTTCTGCCTTTCGATTAATGCGGCACGGGCCAGATCTTCACGCTCTTTAGCCAGAGCCAGAGACGCCTTCTGCTGCCATTCCAGAATCTGAACTTCAACAGCATCCACTCTGCGGGCAAGCTCTTTCTTATCCGCAATAGCCTTAGCTGAATTGGTTCTTACTTCCACCAGTGTGTCTTCCATCTCCTGAATAATCAGACGAATCATTTTTTCAGGATCTTCTGCTTTATCTAACAGTGAACTGATATTTGAGTTCACGATATCAGCGAAACGAGAGAAAATACCCATAATTTACTCCTTTGCGTACCTATCTGTAGTCTGTGACTGTCTGCCAGTCTGTTACCAATAGATAACCAAGATACGTGCCAACCTTTCACTCTTTAATTTTCAACAGGTTACAGAAAGAGGACGTTTTTCACAAAGGGTGCTATGATAAAAAATACCACCAGGTGGTAAATTTTACCTATATGGAATCACAAAACATGAAACAGCAGACACTGATTGGTGAATCCCCTCAATTTCTCGCCGTATTGGATAAGGTTTCCAGACTGGCACCCATTGAAAGACCTGTGCTCATTCTGGGTGAACGGGGGACAGGTAAAGAGCTGATAGCGCAGCGCCTTCATTACCTGTCAAAGCGGTGGGATCAGCCACTTATCTCCCTTAACTGCTCCACCTTAAGTGAAGGGTTAATCGATTCAGAGCTCTTCGGCCATGAATCCGGCTCCTTTACCGGCTCAAAGGGTAAGCATCAGGGGCGTTTTGAACGGGCAGAAAACGGTACGCTGTTTCTGGATGAACTTGCCACCGCGCCGCTATCTGTTCAGGAAAAGCTTCTGCGCGTCATCGAATATGGTGAATACGAACGTGTGGGCGGTAACCGCACGCTAAATGCCAATGTACGCCTGATTTGTGCCACCAACGCTGATATTCAGGATCTGGCAACACAGGATAAGTTCCGCCCCGACCTGCTTGACCGGCTGGCTTTCGATGTCATTCACCTCCCCCCTCTGAGACAAAGACAGGAAGATATTCCGCTTCTTGCGGAAAACTTTGCCATAAAAATGTGCCGGGAACTTTCCATTCCGTTTTTCAGCGGATTTGGTGAGAAGGCCAGACAACAGATGAACGACTACCAGTGGCCAGGCAATGTGCGGGAGTTAAAAAACGTGATTGAGCGGGCGGTTTATCAAAGCGGTAATTCAGAGTTACCGATACAGGAGCTGACCCTGAACCCGTTTGTTGCAGACTGGCAGGAAAAAGAGCAAGAAAAAGAAACCATTACCAAGAGAAGTTTCTCCTTTCCGCTAGACTATAAAGAGTGGCAGGAAACACTGGATATTGAGCTTCTTAATTCCGTATTAACCGAAGCCAGACATAATCAGAAAGCAGCTGCAAAAATGCTTGGCCTGAGTTACCACCAGATGCGGGGAATGCTCAGGAAATACAATTTGGTCGGACAACAGACAGAAAAATAAAAAACTCAGCCAATGTAGGGCTATATGTTTGGTCTCAAAAGGCAAAAGTGTTAAATTAACCGGATCATGAGGTTATTGGACGATGTGCTTAGCCTCTTTTTATTAAGATAAATCTTTCTATGAAAGCAATAGCAAAAGCAATTTTTTCAATAAGCATGATTAGCCTGCTTGCCGGATGCGGAAAAAAATTCGACGATTCGCAGGTCAGAGAGCGCGGTTTCGTATTTTGTGGTCAGACTGCCCCCTCATCATTTAATCCCCAGTTGGTTGATAGCGGAATTACCTCAGAAGTACTGAGTCAGCAGTTATTCGACTCCTTGCTAAAACTCGATCCAGTTACCCATGAGCCGGTGGCTAACCTTGCACATAGCTGGTCTGCCAATGAAGATGGCACTGAATACACATTTTACCTTCGTGAAAACGTACAGTTTCAGAAAACCGACTGGTTCACGCCAACCAGGGCACTGGACGCATCCGATGTTGTTTTCAGCTTTAAGCGTATCATTGACAACTCCAACCCCTTCCATCAGGTTGGCAACTCAACCTATCCCTGGTTTAGCGGGATCGGTTTTTCCGATCTGATACAAGAAGTTGAAGCGATAAACCCGCACACAGTTAAGTTTGTTCTGGCACAGGCTGACAATACCTTTTTATCAAATATCGCCACCTCCTATGCGGTAATCCTCTCAAAAGAGTACGCCACAAGGCTGCAAATAAGCGGTGAAGAACAAAATATTGATATGTTCCCGATTGGAACCGGGCCTTTTTATCTTGGCGAATATCAGGTCGGCGATCTGGTCAGATTAAAACGGCATAACCAATACTGGCGCGGCACGCCTGAAATGGAGCAGATCGTGTTTGATATCTCTGCCCGGGGAACAGGCCCGCTGGCAAAACTGCTGCGAAAGGAGTGCGATGTACTGACCTCGCCACTTTCAAGTCAGATCCCGATTATCAAGCAGCACGACGAACTGGTTCTGGAAGCGAATGATGCCATGAACGTGGCCTTTGTCGCCATCAATACTGAGCACCCGGCTCTGAATGACCACAGAGTCCGTAAAGCGCTGAGCCTTGCCATAAACCGGAGAAATATCCTCGATTCAGTTTATTACGGCACCGGTTATCAGGCCTATTCTCTGCTTCCGCCGTCATCCTGGGCTTATGAGAAAGACACAGTCCGTTTAAGATACGACAGAAACTATGCCGTTGCCCTGCTAAGGGAGTCCGGCTTTGCTTCCGGTCTGGAGTTATCCATGTGGGTTCCGCTGGAACCTCAGCCGTATAACCCGAGTCCAAGAAAAACCGCAGAACTGATTCAGGCAAGCTTTGCCGATATCGGCGTAAAGCTTGAGCTGCTGACAAGCGACCGCTTTAACCGCAGCGAACTAAGCAAAGTAGCTAATATCGATTTGATTCTCACCGGCTGGATTGCCAGCACCGGCGATCCGGATAACTTCCTGCGGCCTCTGCTTTCCTGCGACGCAGAGCAGGTCGGCCTGAACGTTTCCATGTGGTGTAACCCTGATTTTGATTTCCTTCTCGATCTGGCGAAAGAGACCAATCAGATGCGTCACAGAATCAACTTATACAAAGAGGCGCAAAACATAATGAACGAAGAGGTTCCGGTTATTCCTCTTGCGCACGGTGTGCAGTTTCAGGCCCACCACCGCTCATTAACCGGATTTGATATCACTCCGTTTAGTTCGCAATCCTTCTATCAGGTAGAGAGGCGCCAATAATGTTACGTTACACCATAAGACGCCTGTACCTGTTTGTTATTACGCTCACCATATTAACCATGGTGGGCTACAGCATATTAAGACTGAACCTGAATCTTCCTGAAATTGGCTTTATGGCTGGCTGGGCTGCTTATATTGAGCAGATTCTCCAACTGGACTTTGGCATCAATAACAACGGGATTCCTGTCATCGAAGAGCTGGTTGTCGTATTCCCGGCCACACTGGAGCTCTGCATTATCGCCTTCACCTTCTCCCTGCTGATTGGTATCCCGCTGGGGACTATCGCCGGTATGCGGCAGGGCAAGCTGGCCGATAATATCATTTCATTTATTTCCATGGCGGGTTATTCAGCGCCTCTGTTCTGGATGGCACTGCTGATGATCATGTTCTTCTCGCTGCACCTTGAACTGCTGCCGGTTTCCGGACGCTACAATCTGCTGTATGAAATTGACCATGTCACCGGCTTTGCCATTATCGATGCCATGCTGTCGGATAAGCCTCATAAAGCCGAAGCGCTGGAAAGCGTGCTGGAGCATATTATCCTGCCTTGCCTTGTGCTGGCGCTTGGGCCGACAACACAGATCACCCGCCTGATGAGAGCCTCCGTATCTGACATTATGGGCCAGAACTATATCCGGATTGCGCGAATCAAGGGCTTGTCCAAGTACGAAATCGTTCTGGAGCATGTTCTGAGAAACGCCCTGCCGCCAATTATTCCAAAGTTTGGCGTGCAGTTATCCAGCATGTTTACCTTTGCCATTATCACAGAATCCATATTTAACTGGCCGGGCATTGGTCGCTGGCTGCTGGATGCCCTGTCCAATCAAGACTACACCTCGATTCAGGCCGGCGTGATGGTTGTTGCCACTTTTGTCCTGACAGCCAATATTCTGTCAGATCTGATCGGAACCATGGCGAATCCACTGGTAAGGAAGGAATGGTATGCTAAGCAATAGTGTTTATCAGGAAGAGCATATTCCTACCCAGTTTGAACGTTTCTGGCGCAGTTACAGAAACAACAGCCTGGCGATGTTTGGCCTCTGGTGTCTGCTGGGTATTATTCTTATCACTCTTGTTTCACCATGGGTAGCACCTCACGACCCTCAGTTGCAGACAGGTCATCTTCTGATCCCGCCATCCTGGAATCCGGAAGGCAGCGTAGAGTATTTCCTCGGAACCGACGACCTTGGCCGGGATATTCTGTCACGACTGATTGTCGGTTCGCAGCTGACCTTTGGTGCAAGTATCGCAATCACAATCGTTGCGGCTCTCATGGGTTGCCTGATAGGTATTCTGGCGGGGATGACAAAGGGCGTACTTTCAAGCACCCTGAATCACCTGTTTGATACCGTAATGTCCATCCCTTCCCTGCTGCTGGCGATTATTTTTGTCGCCTTTCTCGGCTTTGGTGAATTTAATATCCTGCTGGCAATCTGTCTGTCTCTGGTGCCACGCTTTATCCGCTCGCTTTACACAGCGGTTCATGAGCAGGTTGAAAAGGACTATATCATGGCCGCCCGCCTTGATGGTGCCAACGATTTCTACCTGCTGTGGAACTCCATCTTCCCGAACATTCTTCCTGTGATTGCCGCCGAAGTCACCATGGCTCTGACGGTTGCCATTTTAGATATTACGGCACTTGGCTTCCTTGGCCTTGGCGCTCAGGCACCAAGTACTGAGTGGGGAGCGGTACTGGGCGATTCAGTGGAACTGATTTATCTGGCGCCATGGACTGTTACCCTGCCGGGTCTGGTCATTATGTTTACCATCATAGTGGTTAACCTTGTTGGTGACGGTGTAAGACAAGCGTTAAATGCGGGGGTGGAATAATGCCATTACTTGATATCAGGCATCTGACCATCGAAATCGAAACGCCACACGGCCTGGTAAAAGCGGTGGACCGAATGAGCCTGACTATTTCTGAAGGCGATATCCGCGGGCTGGTAGGCGAATCGGGCTCAGGAAAAAGCCTTGTGGCAAAAGCGATTGTCGGCATCTGCAAAGACAACTGGAAAATCACCGCGGACAGAATGCGCCTTGGTGATGTGGACCTGCTGCAACTGTCGCCAAAAGAGAGGCGAAAAGTGATTGCCAGGGATATCGCTATGATATTCCAGGAGCCGCAAACCTGTCTTGACCCCTCAGAATTAGTAGGCCGTCAGTTAGCCGAGTCTATCCCGTCGGGCTCATTTGAAGGCAGATGGTGGGAGCGCATTAAGTGGCGTAAAAAGCAGGCTATTGCCTTGCTGCACAAAGTGGGGATTAAAGACCATAAGCGGATAATGGGAAGTTATCCCTACGAGCTTACTGAAGGTGAATGCCAGAAGGTGATGATCGCCATGGCGATTGCCGCCAAACCGCGTATTCTGATCGCAGATGAGCCAACCAATGACCTGGACCCGATTACCCAGTCCCAGATTCTCCGTCTGCTAAGCCGGATGAATCAGGTTAACAACACCACAATTTTGCTGATCGGACACGACCTGACCACCATTACTCAGTGGGCAAAACGCATTACCGTTATGTACTGCGGCCAGTCGGTTGAGTCTGCTTCAACCGAGCAGATCCTTAACAGCCCCAAGCATCCTTATACGCTGGCGCTGATAAAGGCCATGCCAAACTTTGCTGACTGGATCCCGCACAAGCAGAAACTGCAGTCTCTTCCTGGCGCTATCCCGCCGCTTCAGCACCTGCCAATCGGCTGCCGGTTAGGACCTCGCTGTCCTTATGCACAGAGGCAGTGCGTGGAGTATCCGTACAGCCAGAAAATCAAAGGCCATAAGTTTGCCTGTCACTTCCCTCTTAACACGGAGAAACGTTCATGAGTGCGCTGTTAGAAGTTGAAGATCTGTCTAAAAGCTTCATCACTCGTTCAGGCTTTTTCGGCAAAAAAGTTCAGCAGGCAGTGAAGCCAGTAAGTTTTTCTCTGGATGCAGGACAGACCATTGGGCTTATCGGACAGAATGGTTCCGGAAAATCGACCATAGCGAAAATGCTTGCCGGCGTTGTTGAGCCAAGCAGCGGTGAGATCCGCGTAAACGGTGAGAAGCTTGAACACAAAGATTACTCGACACGCTGTAAGCTTATCCGGATGATTTTCCGCGACCCGAATACCTCTCTGAACCCGCGTATTCAGATTGGCAGAATTCTGGAAGGTCCGCTAAAGCGAAATACCAATATGCCACCTGAAGCCAGAATGGCGCGTGTGAAGGAGACTTTGTCCAGAGTTGGCCTGTTACCTGAACACGCCTATTTCTATCCACAGATGCTGGCAGCAGGCCAGAAACAGCGTGTATGCCTGGCCAGGGCCTTGGTCCTTCAGCCATCGATTATTGTGGCAGATGAAGCGTTAAACGGGCTGGATATGGCGATGCGCTCTCAGGTCATCAACCTGTTTCTTGAACTGCAGGAAGAGATGGGGGTTTCCTTTGTCTACGTTTCCCAGCATATCGGGCTGATAAAACATATCACCGACAAGGTGATGGTGATGCATGAAGGTGAAGTGGTTGAGTACGGCGATACAGATAAAGTTCTTAACTGCCCTAAACACAACATTACCCAGCGTCTGGTAGAGAGCCATTTCTATACCGCTCCGAACCATAAAAAGTGTTAACAGGCACAGCCTGAATCACAAAGACAGATACATATCTGAAATGTACCCGCTTTCATTTAACCACTGATCGGGTACTTTCCACTCTTTATGCCATTTTGGCAGTTCACCGGCAGGCATTGGTTTAGCAACCCCGTAGCCCTGCACATACCGGTAACCCATTTTCTTCAGTTGCACGCCCTGCTCTATGGTTTCCATCCCTTCTGCAATCGCCATAATATTGAAGGCATTACAAAGCGCCAGAATACCTTCAAGTATGGTGCGATCCTCTTCATCCTCGAGCATGTCAATCACAAAGCTTTTATCGACCTTTAGCACGTCGATAGGCAACTGTTTCAGGTAAGTCAGGGAGGAATACCCTGTCCCGAAATCATCCAGCGCAAAATGCACCGGCAGACGCTGGCAGTTGCGCATAATGGACGCCACCTCTTTAAGGTTGTCCAGAGCCTGGGTTTCTACGATTTCAATCTCAAGCAGTGACGAACAGACATCCGGGTAGTTTTTCAGGATTTCCCTTAGCACCTGCGCCGGATTATCCTGCTTGAAGAAAAGATGGCTGACATTGACACTCACAGGTATTTCAAAGCCAGACTCCTGCCACTTCTGCAACTGATTCAGCGCTTCGCTTATTACCCACTCATCAAGCTGATACATCACCTTATGATGCTCGATATCCGGAAGGAAGGCACCGGGCGCAAGCAAGCCCTTTTCCGGGTGCTGCCACCTTATCAGGGCTTCCGCTCCTATTAATTCACCATTTGTCAGGTCAACCTTAGGCTGGAAGAAAAGAACAAACTCCTCTTTACCTAACCCGTCTGATACTTCATTTATCAGCTCTTGTTTGCGCTCAGCTTTATCTTCCAGATCCGCACTGTAAAAGTGATAACGGTTCCGGCCATCATTCTTGGCGATATACATTGCCTGGTCAGCCTGCCTCAGCAGATGGTCAGCCTCAAGCTGTATCTCCTGAGGATAACGGGTGATACCTATACTTGCGGTCACCGAAACAACGGTTCCTTCGAATTCAACGGGCTCAGAAATCCGCTGCAGGATCCGCTGTGAAATCTCAACATCATTAAGAGGGGAGCTGGACTCTACCAATAACACAATAAACTCATCGCCACCAAGACGGGCGACAGTATCACTTTCTCTGATGACATGCTGAGTTCGCTCAGTAATGACTTTTAACAGCTCATCCCCAAAGGCGTGGCTGTAGTTATCGTTTACCTCTTTAAATCCATCCAGATCGAAATAGAGCACGGAAAGCTGAGTTCCCTTTCTGACACAACTTCTCATCGCCTGTTGCAGACGATCATAGAAAAGCACCCGGTTTGGCAACCCGGTAAGCTGATCGTAGTGCGCTATGTTCTCAAGTTTTAATTCATAAGCTTTCTGCTCCGAGATATCCAGAGAGATACCACAGATAGCATAAATATCACCATGCTCATCAATCAAAGGAATTTTCGTGGTAAGAATATCCTGATCCATTCCCGTTTCAGCCAGATGAAAATTCTCTTCCTGCCGGTACAGCTCACCACTGGAGAGCACTTTCCGATCCGCATGAATGATTTTTCCTGCTGTATCCGGGTCGAACAGCTCATTATCATTTTTTGAAATGATCTCCTTTAAAGAAAGACCAAGAAATGCCCGAAGCCTCTGATTAGCAAACAGGTACTGCCCTTTGGCATCTTTCATATAGATATAAGCATCCACATTGTCCAGTATGGTCCTTAGCTTAAACTCACTTTCCCTCAAAGAATAAGTCAGAGCCTTACGCAGCCGGTTCTGATTCGCCAGAATGGCAATAATAGAGAGCAAGAGACCAATAATGGCCACCACAACTAAGGTTTCCACCCAGTAAATTTCAAAGAGCGTAGGTTGGTTGTACCTAATCTGAGATTTACGCGGTAGCCGGTCCAGCGGAATATCAAATTTATCCAGAAGCCTTTTATCAAAAATAGGAAGGTTCGGGCTTTTATCCAGAACAGGAATATCTTTAACCTCAGTACCAGTAAGAATCTGAGTAGCCATCAGCGCCGCCTGACGGGCCTGCTCATAATGACTGATAACAATGCCACCCAGTGCCCCATCGCCCAGGCCATGTTCAAAGGGGTGATAAACCGGTGCCTGAGCAGACATACTAATAAGCTCAAGCGAGTCTTCAAAAGAGAGGCTTTCCTCAAGCAGGTCACGAAAAGCAGAAAGCAGTAAGATCGCATCTTTGGAAGGAATAGCCTGAATGTGCTCGGTAAATACAGCCCAACTTAAGCCAGCAAGGTCGATAACTTTAAACTGAAGCTCAGGAAACTTTCTCTTTAATGCGAGTGCAGAGCGCAGATCTGAACGCCCGGAGATGGTTCCGTCGACAATAATATGTAGCGTATCGGTTCCAGGCCTGAATGATCTTACCAGTGCAATGGTTTCCTCTATGGAAACCGCTTCAACCACCCCGGTCACATCAGGATTTGAGTCCATCTGCATGGCCAGTTCTTTATTATTAACTCCGAGAAAAACAACCGGCGTTTGAGGAAATAACGCCTCGCCATGCTTAAGCATAAAATTCAGTGCATTGTCATCTGCCGTCACTACCAAATCTATCGGGTCACGGTGCTGCAATTTATAACGCAGAGAACGGTGGAAAAGATCCAAATAGGCATCATCGTAGTGCCTTTTGGTGTCCATATACTCAACTTCGATAATTACCTGAAGATCACCCAGCCCTTGCCTGAACCCCTCGATAATTTTTCCGGAAGTAGGGAAAGTAGGATGGTAGGAGTAAAGCAGCAATATCCGGGGCTCGCTGTTTCCTTTCCCGGTAGCAGCATAGGCAGGAGCTATCAGCCACAGCGTCATGACTAACACGGCTATCAGACACTGTTGCTTCTGCTTCATAATATCCTACACCTAAATGCGATAGATCATTAATAAGATAAGTGCTTATTAATAATTTTGCAATCAACTACTCAATAGATCTCCTGACAGACAAACTTATTCACGTACTGATTCGTAAAATGAATGTTTATCACTAAAAACATAATCCTGTTTATTCTGCTTCGACTTATACATCGCCTCATCAGCCAGGGACAATAGCTCTGCCGCTGAACAGTCTCCAAGACGCTCCAGACGCACGACTCCAACACTCGCTCCCACAGAAAGTATCTCATTCTGATAATAGACCGGAGCCAGAACCGTTTTTCTGATTTTCTTGATTTCAATTTCCAGTGCCTGTTGATTCAGGTAACCTTCAAAAAGAAAAACCAGCTCATCACCTCCAATCCGGAATACATCACCATCATCCTTAAACAGGAGACGAATGCGCTCACCTATCGTCATCAGAATATAGTCACCGGCAGCGTGTCCATATCTGTCATTAACCACCTTAAAACCATCTAAATCAAGCATTGCAACCGCAAAGTTATCCAGGCTGGATTTCGCTTTTGATAAACGCGCATTTAACACTCTGTCAAAGCTCCACCGGTTAGGAAGCCCTGTCAGTTTATCCTTATGTGCGATGATATTTAACTTTTGGTTAGCCCTTACCAACTCTTTGGTACGATCTTTAATCCGGCTTTCCATATTTTCAGACAAAGAACTTAACTCAGCATTTGAACGCACTAACATGCCCTGACTGTGAGACAATCTTTGCACCAAACCTTCGATTGCTTCGGCAACCACCCCGATTTCATCTCTGCGGTCAGGCAAAGTTCCCATATTACCGCTGTTCTTACTCTGCTTAATTCCCTCAATGCGGGTAACCAGTGCGTTTATTGGCTTACCGAGACTGACAGAGAGGTAATGCAAAACAATTCCGATACCAAGAACAATCACTACGCTGGAATAGATAAAAATATTCTGCATAAATTGGTATGTACTGGTCTCCACCAGGCTCTCATCAACCAAAACCAGAACTGAGCTACCTTTTGCCGTAGCTCCTTTCAAAGGCACCTGAATGGAAAACTCGCTGGAGGGCTTCCCGGTATCCCATGCCATACTTTTCCCGGCCTGAAAGAGCGGATTGTTATCTGAATCCAGCAATGCCGCATAAATAATCTCTTCGAAACCGGAAATGGCTTTCTGGCAAAGCTTATCGTATCCGGCAAATTCTTCCGGATACAATCCCAACTGCAAAAGCTCTTCTGTTTTCAATGCCAGTTGATAGGCGGCGCTTTTACCACTCTGAATATACTGAGTCCGATAGCTTTTACTTACTTCTGAAGAGACAACAAACATCACTATCAGCAGTATCTGAAACAGACTAACAGTAAAGACAAAAGCGATTTTATTGCGCATTGTACTTATCATTAATTGTCCCAGGCGTAATCTTTCTTAACCATATTATTTAGCAGCAACTCTACATCAGGCATAATACCAAGCGCCTTCGCCCGTCGCAGGCTAATCATAGGCTGCCCTTTGTCACTCGGGCGCATACCAATATCAGCCGGAGACACTCCTTCTTTAAGAATCTGATGACCCATCTGTCCGGCCAGATAACCCTGTTCGTATCCGGAAACCGTAACCGCACATAAAGTTCCCCTCTCCACTCTGGTTTCCCAATATGAGAAATCCGGTAGCTGGCTGTTTTCTGCAGTCCATTTCAGAATTTCTTCATAATCAACATCATTGCCCTGCTCATCTTTGATATTGAATATCCCCAGTAACGCGATGGCATCCACCTTACCCTGAAGGTTCAGAATCTGTTCTTTGTAATCGCTCAGTGTCCGGGCCAGTATCCAGTCAGTAATCTCCATATCGTCGATATGCTTTACACCCGCTCTCATTCGGGTCACAACGCCCTTCCAGGTTGGCCCCGTATCAATAACCACGGCAATTTTCCTGATATCTTTTTTCAGAGAGCGAAGCAGATTAACTGACGGAATAAAGTGCTCTTGTTCCATCACACCAGTAACATTTTTAGCGCCCAGAAATCCATATTCAGAAGGATCCCGGTTTACACCACTAAACACAATCGGCAAAGAAGTGTTGGCGTAATCCTGCGCCAGATATTTTTGTGCATTATCATCGTTGGTATAAAGAAGATCCGGCTTCCAGGCAGAGATCAGCTTCTTCGCTTCAGCCACCTTTGCCTCAATAGCCTCAGGAGAGCTGTCTCTTTTGGTATCAAGCTCCACCACCTTATACTCCACATCAAGGTCACCAAGCCCATCTTTAAATCCGGTAAACTGATCAACATTCCATGCCCAGGAACTGTGATAGCTCATCACATGGAGTACTCTGAACGGACGCTTTTCATCTCCGGCATTAGCGAAATTAAGACAAGTACTAACAAGTACGCAAACATATAGCAGACAGCGAAAAAACAAGGCTAAGGCCCTCCAATTATTGATATTATTATATGCAATCAACCGCAACTTATTTGTCCCTATCATTCCAATACTGACTCAAAAATGGAAGTAAAATACTCAGGCTTACAACAAGTTAATATATTAAACCTATCTTATATTTCTTTTCTTAACCTTGCGAAAAACGATAAATCCAAAATACGTGATCACCATCAACAAATTTAATAATACAAAAAGCCGAAGGTGATATGAACACCCTCGGCTTTTATTATCAGAAACTAAGAACTGCTTTAACGTTCAGCTAATAAAATGAGTCTACCTCGCCTGCTTTTTCAGCTCGAAATCAAATTCTTCCGGATAGAGGACAACCCCTTCCTCATTAGCGTTAGGAAAAACAACCACCGACAGCTCGTCATCTTCCAGACCATAAGTCCAGCGGCTATGCCATTTATTCAGAGAAATAGACTCAGGTTTACACTCTTCCCATTCCCCGGTCGCCCACTCCTCGGCAAACTCTTTATTTGGCCATACTGGAACACAGTCTTCATCTTCCGTATTCAGCATGACACAACCATGCTCATCGGTCAGAATCCAGACTTCACGGTTCGCAACAATCTCCTTAATACAGTATTTAAAACGCTGCTCTTCATTAAACTTATTGATCTCGTCAATACGGGATTGTTCTAGTTTTTCAGCCATAGCTTTATCCGCCTTTATTCCAGCTTGTCAGTTTCTACCCGGTGGTTACTGTAGAAGTAAATAGGGTTGTTTCGGAGTAAAACCTATTTTTCAGGGAAGAAAAATTGGAGCCTACAAGGACGTACTCGCGGCGATTTTACGGAGAAATAACCCTATTTGCTTCGGTCCCCCCGAAACTCACATCGTTCACTATTTATCATTAATAAAAAAAGGCGAAGGAGTAAGCACCTTCGCCTTTAAATTACACCAAAAAAGCGATTAAGCCAGCTCTCCCTGAAGCCAAGGCCAACCCTGCTTCTTACGGCTTAGTGTATTTTCCATCATCAGCATGCCATCTTTCTCATGCTTAACCAGCTTCTGCGCCCACTCACCTTTGTAAAGCAGGCGAGTTGTTGCTGTAGTGATATCCGTCAGCATTACAGAAGCAAACGCAAGACCGTCTTCGTCACAACGACGCTGAAGATCTGCTTCAAGCGCTTCAATCATACCGTCAACCTGCTCAAGAGTCGCAAGCTCAACCTGACCAACCACTACCTGACGCTCGTTAAACGGGTATTCTTTCAGATCTTTCTCTACAAGCTGTGCAGCAGAAAGACCTTCAATATCAGTCTTAGCAATCAGAAGGTTCTTAGTGAACTCTTCAACATCGCTCACCTGCGCAAACTTAGCCAGCTCAGCAACGGCATCCTTGTCCTTCTGAGTACAAGTCGGAGACGCGAAACCAACAGTGTCAGAAAGAATTGCAGACATCATCATAACTGCAAGAGGACGAGTAATCTCTGCTTCTTCCATCTTGAACAGATTAAACAGAATTGTACAAGTACAGCCAACAGGCCAGATCCAAGCTTCCAGCGGGTTTACTGTCATCACATCACCAAGACGGTGGTGGTCAATAATACCCAGAATCTCAGCTTCGTTGATATCATCCGGAGCCTGAGCTACGTCAGAATAATCCACCAGCCAGATTTTCTCGCCAGCAACGCCTGTGCACATTTCAGGCGCTTCAACACCAGCTTGTTCCAGAATGTACTGAGTTTCACGGTTAAGCTCACCCTGGCGAACCGCTTTCGCTTCCAGACCACGAGCCTTCAATAACTCAGCCGCTACCAGCGCACCACAAATACTATCGCTATCCGGGTTCTTATGACCAACTACTTGAATCATGTTTCTTCCTATACAAGTGTAATTATTGGGGTTTAATCAGGACGTTAACTCAGCCGTTACAAGGCTTGCGCCCCTCTTTTTCAGTTGCTGAATACTTTACAGGAAAAATCAGATTTGTCATTGCCAATAATAAGAATTCTTTCAGGCAACTTATTGCTCACACAAACAAAAACTTACCCAATACAAGCAAGTTTTCGCCCTAAGCATTGACATACCGGCCAGCACTTTAGGTTAACCATTTGATTTATATAGCACCTCCTTGTTGGTATTACCTTTGCTCTTTAGAGAGTCAATTTGCAAACAATAGATCCCTACTCTATTAGGAGACATAAATGGCTAAGCTTCACTTTAAGCTCCTGGTTAATGGGCTGGATCCTGACTGCTTTTTAGTACGCAGCTACGAAGGGCACGAATCTCTGTCTGACAGCAATAACTGGAATACTCCCTGTTATGGTTTCAGTTACAAAATTGAGTTAGCCAGCCGCCACCCCAAAATAGATATCGCATCCGTTGTTGACCAATCAGCTGAACTGGTTATGCTCAGCGATGGTCAAACTACTAAAACAATAAACGGCATTGTCCGCTCTTTCAGAGCCAGAGATACCGGCCACCACCATACCTTTTACTCCCTGACTCTGGTTCCGGCACTGGAACGCTTATCTCTGCGTCATAACAGCCGCATATTTCAGCTTAAAACCGTTCCGGAAATTCTGTCTATATTACTTAGGGAAATGAACATTACAGACTACAGGTTTGATCTGAGACGGGAGTATAGTAGCCGGGAGTACTGTGTTCAGTACCGTGAAACGGATCTGGAGTTTCTCCATCGAATAGCCGCAGAAGAAGGCCTGATTTACCGTTTTACTTTTCAGAAAGGTAAACACTCTCTGCTGTTTAGCGACGACAAATCTGCACTACCTAAGCTTGATTTTCCTGTTCTCTACAACCCAATTTCTGGCGGTACGGCTGACTCACCTTATATTTTTTCTCTTAGCGAACGTACTCAAAGTCAGCCAAGCCATACCAGATTAAATGACCATAGCTTTAAAAAGCCCCGCTATAATTTTTCTCACTCAGCCATTGCTGACAACTTGAAATATCAACGCTCAGACTACGAATATTTTGATTTTCCCGGGCGATACAAGGATGACCACAACGGAAAAGTATTTAGCCGGATACGCCTTGAATATCTCAGACGTGAAGCCCGGACAGCAGCAGGAACAAGTAACCATCCGGCATTAAGAGCCGGGGTAAGATTTGAACTACACAACGAATTAGATTCAAAAAAACGTCGCACCTGGACAGTCGTATCGGTAACTCATCGTGGTACTCAACCTCAAGCGTTAGAAGAAGAAGGCGGAAGCGAGTCAACGACTTACCATAATGAATTACTGCTTATTCCTGCTCAGAACCAGTGGCGGGCAACACCTAAACCAAAGCCTCTGGTAGATGGTCCAATGATAGCGACTGTGGTTGGGCCTGAAGGAGAAGAGATTTATTGTGATAAATACGGCAGAGTGAAAATACATTTCCCATGGGACAGATACTCAGAGCATAACGACCATAGCACATGCTGGGTAAGAGTTTCCCAAAGCTGGGCCGGGAGCCAATACGGCGAAATGGTGCTTCCGAGGGTCGGACACGAAGTCATTGTTTCCTTTTTAAATGGCGACCCGGACCAGCCTATTATCACAGGGCGAACATTTCATGCGACTAATCCCCCTCCCTATAAACTTCCTGACCATAAAACGAAAACCGTTCTAAGAAGCAAAACCCATCAGGGAGAAGGCTTTAATGAGCTGAGTTTTGAAGACCAATCAGATCAAGAGCAAATCTACCTGCGGGCACAAAGGGATTACCAGGCGGAGATTAAAAACGATCTCATCTGCCACATTGGTCAGAATAGTCACAAGGTAATTAAGAACGACAGCTTTATTCTGACCAAAAATAACCAACACACCACAGTACAAGGAGAAAGCAGGTACAAAGTTAACAAAGACCAGACCCTTATTGTCGGGGGTAACCTCGAACAAAAAACAACATCACTTTGCGCTTTAGAAGCCGGTACAGAAGTGCACCTGAAAAGTGGCACAAAAATCGTTTTAGAGTCCGGCTCAGAACTAACGTTGAAAGTAGGAAGCTGTTTTGTAAAAGTTGATCCGGCCGGAATCCATATAAGCGGCCCTGCTATTAATCTTAACTCAGGTGGTTGTGCAGGCTCCGGAGCTGGTTTTTCAGAAAAAATAGCTAGCTTACCTTTTGGTTTAATACAGACAGAACCTCCTGCAGAAATCGAAAACTTCAGTGCCTCTCCCCAACTTGTCTGTGCGGAAGGGTTGGTAAGGTTATCCGCAATAGATGCAGCTATTGCAAAGATGTGCCAGAAACAAGCTGACGGAAGCTGTCCGCGATCCGATTGCCCTTGCCAGAAGGAGGGATCGCATGCAGGACGTTGATTATCTTTTCTCTGACAATGAATTCAGACACTGGCTGGTTACTGATACTCTTCGTGTACCGGATATCACTCAGACCGCTTATAAATACGAACCTTTCCCTGAGTTATTTAAGCTGTTTTCAAACAGTCCTTTCTCTCATCTGGAAACACTCAGCCCGGTTGTATTCAATTTTACAGGCACGAGAGAAATGCTGGAAAAATGGCAATCGGACAAAGGAATAAGAAGCAGCAGTGTACTCTTTTCTTTTAAAAGGTGTGTTTCTCCAAAGCATGTATTAAGTCATCTTCACGCACTTCTGACGGTTCTTATTAACGGTAACCCGGTATTTTTCAGGTTTTACAGCAGTGCATTCTGGGAAGAACATAATAACAACCTGCTCCCGCAGGATATTGAATGTCTGCTTGGCCCCTGTGACTTACTAAGTTGGGTTGAGAGCAATCGTGAAATCCGTTCGATCTCTACAACAAAAAGTAGCCAGGAAAGGCTTTCCTTAAGCATGCCCTACAGTCTCCTCTCCCCCTGTCTGGTCAAACAAATAAGGTAGTTACCAGTATGGCAAATTCATACACAATCAAAACAGGTGATTGCCTGAGTCTAATTGCAGAAAAGTTCGACCTTGATATCCAACTTCTTCAGCAGCTAAACAGCGATCAAATTAAAGATATCGACCTGATATATGCCGGCGACACCCTCAACTTACCGGGCGAATTCGACAATCCGTTTTCGGTGGAGCAAGGTAAAAGGATTCCTCTGCCTGCCACCCCTGAAAAACTAAAGTGCGCTGCAGACCTGTGTTCTTCAGCCCATCCTGAATATGTTGATATTCTTTATGTTCCGGCACACCCAAAGACCGGAGAAAAAGCCTGGTATGCCCTGACTAAAGAGGCACAAATGGTGATACTGGATGAACAACAACTGTTGGAAAGCAGTGTTACTGTGAATCAGCAGGAAACATTCAACAATCTTAATAAACTTGGAATCCTGTCTAAATTCGAAGTCAAAGCTCACGAACACTTTTTGTCCGAGCAGCAGGACAGAGAAAGGCTGCGATATCTGATTTGGTGCCTGAAAACCATACGTACAGGCGCAGCCAAGAATTATTCAGGAGGTGAATTCAAGTTTATTCAGGCTGTCGCTCAGCAGGAAGAGTTAAATTATCAAAGACTTCTTAGTGGCAGGCTTGCAACGGAGCACATGAGAGGACAAGCCGACTACTTCGATTTTTCATTCACCTATACAAACTCAGGTTCTATAGAAGAAATAGTCCGGGAAGAAGAACTTAGGGACAAAGCCCGGCATAAAGTCAAAGCCTTTGTAGTTAAACATATTGAAACAGAGATCCGAAGCCTGGAAAACAAGGCTATAAGGTCTGCCGGAGACATCGATACCAATGATGGAACCAGATTTGTTTTTGATCAGGAGCAAAGGTTTTTCACCAGTGAAAAGCAACGAAACATCGCCTATTACCTTAAGTATATAACTCTGGAGCGTCCCTGGCAGGAATCAGAAATAGCCCGGCAACCACATAAGAAAGCACTTAAACAGTTTACCCATTTCTGGAACGAACAAGTACCACAGGAGGCAGAGTCATATTATCAGGCACCTGGTAACCCGGAAATAAAACCCAACTTACGACGCTCAATATCAAATGCTTCCGGGTTTACAGGGAACCTGCTTAAGCTGAACACTCTTGGCTACGTCCTGAAAGAGCAATGCCTGACACCTGATCAGCTAACGGGAACAAAAGTGGAGCATCTGGGTCCTAAAATCCTAACCTCGGAAAATAAGTACCCCAAGTATCTAAGATGGAGAGAAGACACTTCGTTATGCATTGATATAGAAGATGAACGTCAGCTAGTTCATGACTTATTACAGGAATTATGCATAAACCTGAATTCCACGCTAAGTGACTCAGAACAGATAGAGCGCATGATAAATTCAACCGAATGTAGCGCCTCTCAATGGGCTTACTACCCTACTCTTGCACTAATCGCTTTTATCGACAGAACCCTAAGCCGCTGGTTAAGCGAAATGAAGTCTGTTATCGGAAAAAATGTCTCCATTCCGAATCTGTTTCACAATTTGCTCTGGGTAAAAAAAGTCGCTCTGGCCCGTATCAATCAGTTAAAGAACATTGCGATACAAAATGCGAATGATGGCCAACTGACCAAAAACTTTCTTAAACAAGAGGCCATACCGGCTTCATTCCATCTTATCTGGGATGAGACCATGCACAAACCAACAGAAAAAAGAGCCGGAGCATTTATCAACAGAGCGGGAGCTTCAGATATTCAGGCCGTTGAATGCAGCCTGATATCAGAAGGAAAGGTTAGCTGGGTGCGGGGGCCGTGCTGGTATATGCCCGGTCCAAAAGATAGAGACATAACCGGAGGACATGTAAAAGATGTCACTCTGGAAGTAACTCTTGCCGCTTCAGATGTCAGTGAAGGTTCCTCTCTGGAAGAGGCACTAAAGAGCCTGACAAAACCTGCGTCGAACCCTATAAACCTGAGTAAAGAAATAGCCGGTTTTGATTCACAGGCATTTTGGAGTGACAGCTATCACTGGCAGAATGGAATGGGGCCAGATGGCCAGTCTGCCTACAGTGCCAACGCCCAGGCTCAGTTTTTCCGGCTGACAAACCGGGCTACCGGCTCACTTAACCTTCCGTATCGTCAGATTAAAAGCCTGTCTCCTAAACTTGATTTGTCTTCTGAGGCATCCATCGGCGCATCACTATCTCTGCTCAGCGCCCAACTTAGTTTCAGTTGCTGGTTTCCCGCTATTGGAAACAGTACAAAACGTCCAGCCGAAGGTTATCAATTTAATATTCCTTACGTCACCAGAAAGCCCGATGAAAAGAAATCTCAGGAGAACCACTACGATGCGGGCCAGTTTTTTGTAAAGCTGGATGTCACTGTATACGGGCTGGCTGCAGCCAGTTGCCAGCTATCCGGAAATATTGCCTTCGGACCCGCAGAAAATAACAACAGCATTGGAGTCAAAGGCTGTGCCTACACCAGCGAAGATTTTAATCAGGCCTCTGCCATAGACGCATATTTTCGCGATACAAGTCTGAAGCTGCCAAAATCAACCGCCTTACAGACCACGGCAAAAGTGGATGCCTTTGCCGGAGTAGAAGCCGGAGGCCGGTTGAACTCTGAAGTTTACTGGAAGCCGCCGGTAGCGCCAGTGCTAAATACAAGCTCACCTCTGCTAAAACTTGGACAGTTGAAATCCCACCTTGCCGTCAGTGCCGGGGTTGGTTTTACCGGAGAGCTCCGTCTCTGCTTTCAGGACGGAATGATATATCTAATCGCCTCTGCAAAAGCGATTTGTGGTCCCGGCGCATCGGGTTCACTTGCCATAGGTTTTGACCCATTGAATGTGGATCGATTTCTGGAGTGTGCATTAGGCGTATTGAAAGAATCTGGCTTTCGCTATGTCAGCTTCTTTGGTGAGTTGGATGAAAACGGGCGAAACAGGAGCTTTGAAGAACTGAATATGTGCATGACTATTGCTATGGCTCTGGGGATTACCGTTACTGATGTACTACTACTGCCTGCTGTAGCGTACGGTGAATATAAAACTGAAGCGTTGCAGGAGGAGTATGCTCCGGTAATTGCAAAACATATTCTTCGCAACCAGGAAGATCAAAAAACTCAACAATGGGCAAGAAACCTTCCTCCCGAAACATTGGCTAAGTTGTTTTTATGTCTGACTAATGTAGTTGAAGCGCCATGGTTTCGAGAGGATATTAAAGACAAAGTAATACGCCTTAATAATGAGGTAACAAAAGCACTGGCATTAACGACGGTAATGCAGTGGATAACTCCGATTTCGGGAGATGGGAAAGACACCGAACACCGGTGCAGCCAGTTTGAAAAAGCACTGGCTCTGATGGGGGGAAATCAGGAAAGCTGTAAAAGCTATATCATTAAGTGGCAACGGTTTGCTGAAAGTTGGGAGCATATGGCCGCCTTTATCTTGAACTTGGCAATAATAAGTGACAACCAAGCTTATACTGACAGAAAAAACAAAGTTGTTGAAGAATTTAATAAATCATCAAGAATTCTTTGCCAAAGAGTTAGAGCTTATAAATTTATTAATTATGAAAACGGAGAAGAGTTCATTGCTTATAAAACAAGCAACCCAACAGACAGCTCAAATATAGTAGAGCATAGGAACAATATCAAAACACTTATAGACACCAAGAGTAAAAATAACGATAGCTTTGTAGAAATTGAATGGGAAATAAAATGAAATATTTAATGATTATTTTAAAGTCTGTTTTTATACTTCTCTTACTATTCATATTTTTCTATGTTGGGCACTATATCTATGTGGGATATCCCAGCGAATTTATGTTACGCGTTTCGAAGGGCCCACAACTCTTAACTAGACTAAATGCACTCGCGGAACAAGGTGTCCCTGTAAATCCTGATCCTTATGCGTCCAGCACATACAAACCAGGTGATCCTCTATTTGAGCCAGTATTAGCTATTCAGCAAGGACGAAGCTACGATGCCAGAAAACCATTAGAAAAGTTGGTCAACGAAGGCAATGTTGATGCCATGTACTGGCTTGCAGAGATAACTTACGCCTTAAGTGTTAATACCAGCCGTACTGGTGCAGAGCTCTTTGTTCAGGCGGCTGAACTTGGTAACCCCTATGCAGCATTAAGACTAGATGAAGATAACTATGAATGTCAGTTAATGATGGGGCTATATTGTGACAAAAAATGGGGTGAACTTGGCAGAAAGATCTTAAAAGAACGTGCAGACAATGGCGATATGAAAGCCGCTTTTGCTCTTATACCTCACTTTTGGTACGCGACTGAGGAAGATCATAAAAAACTTGAGCATATAGCAATTGAAGCAATAAAACAAAATTACTATGCACCACTAGTAAAATTAATAGATTCATACCATGGGTTGAATGAAGAAGATTTACTTTTTTATAATCTTGCACCGAATTATGAATCACAAAAATATCTACTTAGAAAAATGATATTAATTGCAGTCAACAATAACTATCTTCCTTCATTAAATACTATTCGTTTTGATCCAAAATTTGAAACCACTTTAAAACATAAAATTACCCAACGTTATTTACCCATAATTGGCAACTCCTTAACCGGAACAATGGCTATTAAAGAAATTTTTCTTAAAGATTCTGACTATGATAGAAAAAACGTAATTGAGGGAGCTGCATGGTCTATTGTCGCTGACCATTATGAAAATAACAGTAAGTTTAATCCACCCGGAAACCTGAGAATTTATCGATATGTATTAACAAGCGAGATAAACAAACCAGATCTAACAGAGTCAGAGATTGAGGAGGCGAAATTATTAGCAGAGGAGTATTTGAAAATATCTAAACCAACTATTTATATCGATGAAATTGAGCCTCGTCGAGGCGGATTTTGATGCTCACAAGAAGTAGATAGGGTTGTTCCGGAGTAAAAACTGTTTTCTATGGAAGGAAAATCAGAGCCTACAGGGAGGTACTCGCGACAGTTTTACGCAGGAATGAGCCTATATCTGCCTCGACCCACAGAGGCTAAATTAAGGAGCCTGTCCTCATAAGCCTTTGGTTTAGACCCATTGAATGTGGACCGATTTCTGGAGTGTGCATTAGGCGTATTGAAAGAATCTGGCTTTCGCTATGTCAGCTTCTTTGGTGAATTGGATGAAAACGGCCGAAACAGAAGCTTTGAAGAACTGAATATGTGCATGACGATTGCTATGGCTCTGGGGATTACCGTAACTGATGTACTGCTACTGCCTGCTGTAGCGTACGGTGAATATAAAACAGAGGCGTTGCAGGAGGAGTATGCTCCCATGATTGCCGAACATATCTTGGAAAACAAACAAGATAAGCAGAGGAAATGGGTAAGAAAGCTTCCCCCAGAGACACTGGCGAAACTGTTCTTATGTCTGACTAATATAGTTGAAGCGCCATGGTTTCGAGAGGATATCATAGATAAAGAAAAACGTTTGGGTAATGAGATAATTAAGGCCGAAGCATTAGTAACAATAATGAAATGGATAACACCGATTTCTGGAAATAGGAAAGACACCGAACACAGGTGTAGCCAGTTTGAAAAAGCACTGATTCTTATGGGTGGAAATCAGGAAACCTGTAAGAGTTATTATGTGAAATGGCAACGTTTCACTGAAAGTTGGGAGCATATAACCAGTTTTATCTTGAACTTGGCAATAATAGATGACAACCCAAATTATAACCGAAAAAGAAACAAAGTCTTCCGCAACTTTAACGATACTTCGAAGACTCTTTGCCAAAGAATTAAAGGCTATAAGTTTATCAATTATAAAAATAAAAAGGAGTACATTGCTTATCAGGTAACTAACCCTACGGATAACTTAAATATAATCGAATATAGAAACAACGTAAAAAAACTCATAGAAACCAAGAGCACAAACAACAATAACTTTGTAGAAATTAAATGGGAAATACAATGAAATATTTAACTGTAATTTCAAAATGCATGTTAGTTATTATTGTTCTAGCAGCTCTATCGCTTTTTGGATATAACCTCTACTTAAAATATCCCAGCGGTTTTGAGTTACGAACTTCTAAGGGACCTCAATTATTGACTAAACTAAATGCACTCGCTGAAAAAGGTGTCCTTATAAATCCTGATCCTTATGCATCCAGCACATACAAACCCGGAGATCCCCTGTTTGAACCTGTATTAGCTATCCAACAAGGGAGAAGCTACGATGCCAGAAAGCCACTAGAAAAGTTGGTCAGTGAAGGCGATACTGATGCAATGTACTGGCTGGCAGAGATAACTTACGCCTTAAGTGTTAATAGCAGTCGCACAGGTGCAGAGCTTTTTATTAAGGCCGCTGAGCTTGGTAACCCATATGCAGCCTTAAGGCTGGATGAAGATAACTATGAATGCCAGTTAATGATGGGGCTGTACTGCGATAAGAAATGGGGAGAACTTGGCCGAAAAATCCTAAAAGAACGTGCTGATGAGGGTGATATAAAAGCAGCTTTTGCTCTTATTCCTCACAGATGGGAGGCAACAGAAGAGGAGCATAAAAAGCTTGAAAATATTGCATTTGAAGCAATAAAGCAGAATTACTATGTACCATTAGTTAAATTAATAGATTCATACCATGGGTTGAATGAAGAAGATTTACTATTTTACAAACTTGACCCGAATTTTGAATCACAAAAAGAACTACTCAGAAAAATGATACTAATTGCTGTCAACAATAATTATCTTCCTTCACTAAATACAGTCCGCTTAGACCCAAAACTTGACACTGGTGTCAAAAACAAAATAACAAAAAGGTATTTACCTATACTCGGTAATTCTTTAGCTGGAACATCAGCTATTATTGAACTATTTCTCACAGAGTCTGACTATGATAGAAAAAACGTAATTGAGGGAGCAGCATGGTCTATTGTCGCTGACCATTATGAAAATAACAGTAAGTTTAATCCACCCGGAAACCTGAGAATTTATCGATATGTATTAACAAACGAGATAAACAGACCAGATCTAACAGAGTCAGAGGTTGAGGAGGCGAAATTATTAGCAGGGGAGTATTTGAAAATATCTAAACCAACTATTTATATCGATGAGATTGAACCTCGCCGAGGCGGATTTTGATACTCACAAGAATGCCCCTGTCTGCTTCGACTCACAAAGACTAAATTAAGGTACCTGTCCTCATAAGCCAAACAGAAGCTGGTAGGGTTGTTCCGGAGTAAAACCTATTTTTCAGGGAAGAAAAATTGGAGCCTACATGGACGTACTCGCGGCGATTTTACGCAGGAATGACCCTACTTGCTTCGACCCACAAAGGCTAAATTATGGTGCCTGTCCTCATAAGCCAAACAGAAGCTGGTAGGGTTGTTCCGGAGTAAAACCTATTTTTCAGGGAAGAAAAATTGGAGCCTACATGGACGTACTCGCGGCGGTTTTACGCAGGAATGACCCTACCTGCTTCGCCCCTCAAGGCTAAATTAAGGTGCCTGTCCCCATAAGCCGAACAGAAGCTGGTAGGGTTGTTCCGGAGTAAAACCTATTTTTCAGGGAAGAAAAATTGGAGCCTACATGGACGTACTCGCGGCGGTTTTACGCAGGAATGCCCCTACCTGCTTCGCCCCTCAAAGGCTAAATTAAGGTGCCTGTCCCCATAAGCCAAACAGAAGCTGGTAGGGTTGTTCCAATTAAGGCGCCTGTCCTCATAAAGAAAAAAGTAACAGGCATAAAAAAACCGGCCATTTTCAGGCCGGTTTCGATTTCAGTGTTTCAGGCGATTAGCCTTCCACGATCATAGGACCACCGAATGCCGTAACAGGCGGTACCTTGCCAGTGAACTTCTCAATACTAACAAGACAAGTGTTAGCAGAAGTTGCCTGAGCCAGCTCAGAAGATGGGATATCCTGAGTCAGTGTGTTTGGATCGCCGTAAGTATCCAGAGCACCTTCTTTCTCGTTCAGAGGACCGTACCATGCACCCTCTTCGATACGTACAACGCCAGGAGCGTATGAATCAGTAACCACTGCACCAGCAAGAAGCTGACCACGGTCATTGAATACACGTACGATATCGCCGTCTTTGATACCTTTCGCTTTAGCATCAGTCGGGTTGATGTATACAGGCTCACGACCTTGTACAGCGTAAGTTGCACGGAACTCTTCAGATTCACACATCTGAGAGTGCAGACGCTTGTCAGGGTGGCAGGACTGAAGCCATAGTGGGTGCTTGTCAGAACCTGGGCCGCCGTGTGAACGCTCAGATTTTTCAAACCACATTGGGTGTTCCTGGCAGTGCTCGTAACCGTACTTACCAATCTTACGGCTAGAGATTTCAATAAAGCCAGAAGGTGTACCCAGTGCATCTGTTTCAGGATCTTCACGGAATGCTGCGTGGCGAACCCAAGGCTTACCTTTACCAGCGTCGAAGTAACCTTTTTCCCAGAACTCTTCGAACGAAGGCATATCAAACTTACCTTTGTTCTTCTTAGCACATTCTGCGTACAGGTGCTTAACCCAGCCCATCTCGTCCATACCACGAGTGTACTCTTTATCACGACCGAAACGCTTAGTCAGGTCAGTCATGATGTCAAAGTCAGAACGTGATTCAAACAGAGGATCCACCAGCTTGTGCATTGCGATCATGCCACGCTTCGAGTAAGAACCGTAACCGTCGATGTCGTTACGCTCCCACTGAGTACATGCAGGAAGAACGATATCAGAGAAACGACAGCTCGCCGTCCATGCAAAATCGATAGTCACAACAGTCTGAAGATTCTTAAACGCCTTCTTCATCTTGTTGCGATCCTGATGGTGGTGCCATGGGTTACAACCAGAGATAACCATCATCTTGTAACCAGGCAGGTTAACCTTGTTACCGTTGTAGTTAATCTCTTTGCCAGGCTCAAGCAGACAGTCAACCCAACGAGCAACAGGGATTACCTTGCTGTGACCGTTAAAGTCACCGTTGTCCCACTTAGGCTTAGTACCCTGATCAGGGTTACGAGGGAACGAACCCGGGCTTGCAAAACCAGTTGAAGGAACACCAACTGAGCTGTAGTGGTGAGCGTAAGAAACACCACCGCCCGGCAGACCTACCTGACCGATCATTGCTGCAAGTACAGCACCCATCCAGTATGGCTGCTCACCGTGCTCCTGACGCTGGATACACCAGCCGAACAGTAGCTGAGTACGGCCGTTAACAAGCATACGTGCAAATTCACGGATCTTGTCAGCACTGATGCCACAGATTTCTGCAGCCCACTCAGGCGTCTTCTCAATCTTATCTTTAGTTTCACCGTTAACGTAAGCGATGAACTCTTCAAAACCAAGACAGTAAGTGTCTACGAAATCTGCATCGTAGATCTCTTCTTTGTATAGCGTGTGCGCAACCGCAAGCATCATCGCAACGTCAGTTTGCGGGTTGATGTACATGTGGTCGTTTTTCAGGAAGCGCTGAGTCTTGTTCTTAACAGGGTCAACAGAAACAACGTTGATTTCACCCTTAGCAACCTTCTCTTTCAGCTGGTCAAGATACTCATAAGACTCGTGAGTTTCAGTTGCCCAACCAACCTGAAGGTTTTTAACCGGGTCGTTTGCCCAAAGCACAATGTTCTTACTGTTGCTCAGGATTTCAGACCATGAAGTACCCTGTGCGTAAACTTCGGTAGAACCAAGAACGTAAGGCAGGATATGCTGACCAGCACCTGTTGAGTAGTCACCTACTTTCTTGATGAAGTTACCGTGCATCGCAACAGCACGCTGCATGTGGTTACCGGCAGAGTGAACCTGACCAGTCTGACGCCAGCCAGTCTGACCTGCGTGCAGAGCCCATGGACCGTACTCTTTCTGAACACGTTCTAGTTCGTTGTAGAACAGATCAAGTGCTTCGTCCCAGCTTACGCGAACAAAACGGTTGTTACCGCGAGTGTCCGCAGCGTACTTGTGCTTTTTCTTCCAGTCCAGACGAACCATCGGATAACGAACACGAGACGGGCTGTAAAGAATGCCCTTGATACCGTTAAGCATGTCTGTAGGGTATTTATCCAGCTCAAGCGGTTTGATCTCGTTTACTTTACCGTTCACTACCTGAGCGCGGAATGCACCCCAGTGTGAACCAGAGGTTTTCCAAGCACCTTTTGCATCAGCTGCGTTAGCAGAGGCAGATACAAGCAAACTTGGACCAATTACAGTCGCAGCTGAAGTAGCTGCGGCGCCTTTAATAAAGCTTCTGCGTGTAATTGTCATTGTTTTACTCCTTTAAGCTTAATGGCTATTTTCAGCAAAATCTGAAGAATGTTTTTGTAAGTACTTCAATATCAATGCTTCTGTATCTGCATCGAAGTTTACAAATGCCAGCATGCCATCGAACATACCCGGCCATGTATTCGCGTCAAAGTGAGCTTCTTCCGGCTCTGTATGACACGTAGAACAATTCGTTTTATAAGCCTGCTCAGCCTGCTCCCAGATAGGGTCAATACCGTTGATCAGGCCTTCTTTCTTCACCCATACCTTAGCGGTCACTCGCTGCCATGGCAGGCCAGTCAAATCATCAACCTTCTTCTCAAATTTCTTGATGATCTGCTTGTTCTTCGCCGCCTTCTTAGTCAGAGAAGCAACACCGATATTCAGACCAAACTCTTCCTGAATCACACGGGCAAAACCACGGGCCTTACGCCAGCCGCTCAGTTCAATCTGAACTGCGTCACCTTCTTCAGCCAAAACTTTCATGCCTGAAGCTGGTTTCAGAGTACCTGCTTCAATCGTCATTGCTGCGTCTTCAAATAGTGGAAGGTGGCGGATTGATACCACTTCTTTGCCGGTGGTGAACTCTGCCTTTTTAGACAGCGCTTCCAGCGTACCCATCATATCGCCTGCACTGTTGTAGTCTTCCGGTAGTTTGTGCGCGATACCTTTGTGACAGTCAACACAGCTCTGATCTTTCTCTGCCGCAGGTTTCATCTGCTGAACAGCAGCTTGAGACATTGTGTCCCAGTTCATTGAGTCATAGTTGTGGCAGTTCTTACACTCAAGCGAGCCGTTTGCAGAGAAGCGGTCCCACTCATGCTGAGCCAGTTCGCCACGGCGCTCTTCAAACTTTCCAGGTTCGTCATAGCCGCCAAATACCATGGCGAATACTTCTTTCGAAGCCTGCATCTTACGAGCCATTTTGTCCGTCCAGTTGTGCGGTACGTGACAGTCAGGACAAGTTGCACGAACACCTGAGCTGTTAGACCAGTGAATCGTCTCCTGAAGCTCTTTATAAACGTTATCTTCCATAACGTGACAGCTGATACAGAACTCTTCTGTATTGGTTGCCTCAAGAGCAGTATTAAAGCCACCCCAGAAGATAATGCCGGCGATAAAACCACCCAGTGTAAGCACACCAAGGCTGATATGCGCAGCCGGACGGTTCATGGTTTTCCAGATATTTTTGATAGTGGAGGTCATTTCTGTTTCTCTAAAAACTGTTTACAAAAAGGATTAAATTAACCGTGGGTACCCGGAGGTCCCATAAACAGAACCTGCATCATCCAGACGATGAATCCATATCCACCAACAAGCGCCACACTCAGTACCGGAAACAGCAGCACTGTAATGATGAGAAACGATTTCCATTCTAACGAGCGTGTTCCTTCACTATCAGCTGCGTTAACATTTTTCATACATACTTACCTTGATTCGATATTATCGGCCCAGAAACTGATCCCCGAACCTAATCTACATTTCTATTACTGGATGAAATTTTAGACCACAGAAAGTGTGTGGTTCAATGTAAAAAGCGCCTTAACGTGCCACTAGATAAGGAATCTTTGATATCAAACGGAGATGTGTTTTATTAAGTTTTTATATGAAGAAATGTGTCATTTTATTAATATTCTGTAATATTAATAAAATGATCGATATGTTAGTTATGTGTTATCCATAAACGTATTTCACAAGATAAAATGCTCTTCAACCCGGCTCGATTTGGTGAAAAAAAGTACATATCACCATCAAGAGTGTTAACTGTATGTTGTGCTTATTATGACGTTTTCCTTCGGCTATAATGGAGCCTGAATCAATTTGGACGATAACCATCAATGCAATCAGCAATCGATATTTCCTGGCTAAACCTTGGACTGTTTTCCCTGACACTCCTTATCCCATTTGCGATTAACTCCTACTATCGCTTAGAAATGACAAAGGAGTTCGCTGTCAGCCTTTCTCGCATGGCTGTTCAGTTATCTCTGGTAGGACTCTACCTGGAAGTTGTTTTTTCACTCAACAATGCCGCCCTGAATATATTCTGGATAGCGGTGATGACCATGGTAGGCAGCAGCGCCATCATAGGAAAAACCAATCTTCCCAAAAAAGCGCTTTTTGTCCCTGTGACCGCAGGACTATTCGTTGGACTGGCTCCCCTGCTTCTGATTCTGTTTTCTGCCGTCATTAAACCCAGCCCGGTATACAACGCACAATATCTGATCCCCGTTGCAGGCATGCTGCTTGGCAACAGCCTTAGCGGTAACATTGTCGCGCTGCAAAACCTGTTCAGTGCCTTTAACGAACGACGCAGCGAATACGAAGCTGCGCTTTCTCTTGGTGCCAGCCCTCAATACGCCTGCACAAGCTTTGTCAGAGACGCAATCAAAAAGTCACTGGCCCCAATTATGGCTTCTATGGCAACCACAGGCATTGTTACTCTGCCGGGAATGATGACAGGTCAGATCCTTGGCGGAGCATCGCCTATGGTTGCCATCAAGTATCAGATGGTCATTCTGATCGCCATCTTTGTCATGATGAGCATTTCTGTGGCGGTATCTCTGCAACTGTCGCTAAAACGTGCAATAACAAAGGAAGGCAAAATAGTCGTCAACTTTCTGGAAAAATAGCTTGCAACCGCTGAGTAGCCCAGTTTTAGAAGGGTTTCACACATTTATCCACAGTTATTGTGGAAAACTTTTTATCAGAGACAAAGAAACAACATCTTTTTTTCACCAATCTGCAATAGTCGGCATGCTAAGTTCCCCATGGTTCAGGGACAGAGCCCTGTTATCAGGTTCCTTAACTAAGTACGGTGGATAAAGAGATGATAACCACAAACGGATATGAAGTGCCGGCGAAAACACGTCATATAGTAGCCAAAGCTGGCGAAGAAAATCGTGACTGGCTGATTGAGCAACCGACAGAGCTGTGTGATAAAGAAAGCCCCGGTTTTCAGGCCGGGGCTTTTGCAACACTTGGTATAGAGCGCTTATTCGCGCAGATAGATAAGCCAGTAACCCATACCAACAAATATCCCGCCCCCCATTATATTACCTAGCGTAACCGGGATAAGGTTGTTAACAACGAATGTCGTCATCGTCAGATCAGCGAAATCTGCCGGGTTGGCCCCTGTCATTTGCCAGAACTCCGGAGAGGCAAAGGTCTTGATTCCAATCGCCATAGGCACCTGATACATATTCGCAATACAGTGCTCAAAACCGGCAGAAACAAACATAGCAACCGGCAGAATCGTCACCATGATTTTGTCATTCAGACTGCGGCCACTAAATGTCATCCATACCGCAATACAAACCAGAATGTTACACATGGCACCAAGGGCAACAGCCTGGAAAAAACTGTGGTGCAGTTTGTGCTGAGCAATTTTCATGGTGTTAATGCCCACTTCACCGTGGTCAAACATGTACTGCTTTGCCGTCAGCATAATCCCGACAAGTAACAGAGCGCCAACCAGGTTACCCAGATAAACCACCACCCAGTTCAGAACCAGACTTTTTGAATTAATCTTTCGTGAAGCATGCGCAACCAAAGTCAGAACCGAACTGGTAAAGAGCTCACCACCTGTGATAATAACCAGAATCAAGCCAAGGCTAAATCCAAGACCACCAACCAGACGAATAAGCCCCCAGGGCAGATCCTCAGCTCCAGTAGTGATGGTGGTATAAAAAACAAAAGCAATACCGATATGAATACCGGCAGTAATTGCCAACAAGAAGGACTTCATCGGGTCCTTGGTTGCTTTGCCTACGCCAACTTCTGCTGCGCGTTCGGCCATTTGAGGGGGTAATAAAGAATCAAACTGGTTCATAGCATCGAAAACACATATTGTAATATTAAAATTGCGCGCATATTCTACCTATCGCGCAGCTTTTTCAAGCAATTTTTGTGTTAACGATAAAAATTGTTTTTGTGAAGCATATCAATAAACGCGCAATAAAAAACAGCGCCTCAAAGAACGCTGTTTTTTCTCAACAGATTTTGTTTATCAACTCAGCTTTCCGTTACAACTTCTTCGGCCACGGTGCCAGGCCCATCACCCGCAACGTCTTCTACAACCGTTTCCTGTTCTATGACCGTTTCTTTCTCTGACTCTGGTTTGGCTTCAGCCGCGACCAGTTTGGATTTGTACGCCTCAAGTAAAGACTCAAGATTTGAAATCTGACTCTGCGACTGCTCAAGCTGCATCATCACCATGGATTTCTCTGACTGAGCCTGGGTCAATTTATCCGACTCTTGTTTGACCTTCAGCTTAAGTTCTTTGTTTTCATCACTCAGCAGGTTAACACTCTCTTCATGGTTTAAGCGCGAAACCTCCAGCTCAGAGTTGATCTCATTGGCATCAGACAGAATGTGCTCTGCCTGCTCACGCAACGAGTTATCACGATAATCCGAATTGCTCAGTGCCTTGGAAAGCTTTAGCAGCTTGTTTTCAAACTCAAGCACAAAGGACTCAAATTTATCATCTTCAACGCTGGCCAGTTTTTTTACTTCCAGAGCAACGCTTTTTACATGGTCCAGTTCAAACTGTGCATCTTGTACTGCCAGCTTAATCACTTCCACATCGCGGGTATTTGCCCGTACGGTCTGCTCCGCTGCCGCAATCTCTGCCTTTGTTTTAGCGTAACTTATCGGAGCAACATCATTAAAGTCCTGACGACGAAGCTCAGCCAGTTCTTTCTTAAGAGGTTCAATGTACTGCTTAAGCACCACTTTTTCCTCAAGCATTTTGGCACTATTAAGGAACTTAACCTGACCTGACTGCGCATCGTCAATATCGCCATCTTCTACATCTTCAAACAGATCAGAATATTGAGAAGCCAGTTTCTTATAGTCGGACGGGTATACTTTTCCTGCCCCGATCTCATCAAGGTAACGCATCTGAGCCTGAGCATCTCCCAGCACCTCATCGGCTACCACTTTCAGCTCCTGCAACTTAGTGTAATTTTCTTCTACGCCATTCAGGTATTTTTCAAAATGTTCAATATAAGTGCCGGATGAAAATACAGAGTAGCTTTTGGTTGTGACTGAGGGGTCTTTAGCGATATCTTCATAAACATCAACCGCATCATCCCACTCAACCAGCATTTTTTTGTATAGATCTTTTGAATAAATTTTCAGACTCACTGCATCCTGCAACTTTGTCAGCCACGACTCGTAATCTGATTTCGCTTTCTCGTATGCAGCAAAAGAAGTCTCTTTTTGTGCTTCACTATTGGTTTGCTCCAACTGCTTTGGCTCATCCGAAGTGCTTTGACAGCCAACTAAGGAAAGAAAAGCCCCCGCTACTACCATAGTTTTTACAAATTTCATCAGCCTATCTCTTTAATATTTAATGTCGGGCGAATTATGCCCTGGTGGAATTATTATGCTATTTACTCTATCAGAAAATATTCAGAAATATATACTGAATATTTTATTTAACAGCTCACAAAATACTAAATAAGTAGTAAACAGGCCAGGCTAAACTGCTTCTCATTTAACCAAATTGTTTCTATGTAACAGAACTGGTCTCAACTTCTTGTTCTTATGCTGTCAGGGACTTATGGTGGATGTAAAAGAACTACCGAAGGAATACATTATGAAATTTACCGCTGATATTTTGTCTGAGCTCAACCTTCTGCTGCAATTTGATATCAGTAGTGCCGCTACCGGTATTAAAGTTCATCAGGATGCGTCAGAAGAAATGCAGGCTGCAGTGAAAAGGCTTTATGACAAAGGTCTGTGTACCTTACCCGATGGCGGCTATCTGACTGACGAAGGTATTGAAACAGCCGAGCATGCTGATCGTGTACTACGGATCCTCTCTTCACAGTAAACGATGACAAATATAGCCATTATAGGGTGCGGCTGGGTTGGAAAACCTTTGGCGCACTCTTTGATTAGACAAGGTTACAACGTCACCGTAAGTACCCGTTCCCGGAGCTCTCTGGATAAAGCGATCTCATCCGGCTTGGCCGGTTTTATCTGTGACCTATCGCATCATTGCGCTATAGATGAATTAACTACGCAGCTCCGCAAAAATCGCGTCCATGTGGTCATTGGTGCTTTTCCTCCCGGCTTCAGAAAGGGTTTAGGAGGCGAATACGCCACCTACTGGTCAAAACTGGTTACCGCAGCCAAACAGGCAAAGGTGACCAAAATCATTATGATCAGCTCGACTACCGTCTATCCATCCAGAAATGCCACACTTTCTGAAACAGACGCCTCTCTGACTTTGGCGCAGGGTAATCCTGAATTTACTGAAAATGCGGTTACCATGCTAAAAGCAGAACAGAAAGTGATCGACTCAGGGCTGGAGTATGTCATCGTGCGTTTTTCCGGTCTTTTTGGCCCGGACCGGCACCCGGCAAGATTTGTAAACAAGTTAAAGCAAATTAGCAGCTCCGCTCCGGCCAATATGCTTCATCTGGATGATGCCATTGGAGTCAATTGCTTCGCGATAAAAGAACTCAGTGATCAGATCATCAACGCGACCTCTCCCGATACTGTCAGCAAAGCAGAATTTTACCGCGCGGCTGTAGGCACCTACCATGAAGCACTCTCATTACCTCCACTTGCAGACATCCCGGATAAGCGCATATCTGCTGAAAAAATCCGCTCTCTTGGCTATGTCTTCAGATATCCGAATGCAACAGATGGCCTAAAGAAATGTTAGGTTTTCTCAACTGTTAGAAAACTTATTGTGGCATTGTTAATTTCTTGTGATATTTTTCATATTAACTTTCACATTAGTTATGTATACTAACTCAACGTAGAAGGAGTTTGTATGACTGTTGTGGCAAGAGAAACCTATATTAATACCAGAACTCACTGCATGGATTTAAACAGCGCTGATAAAGTGGTCCAGTCGCTTGATTTAAGTGGTTCAGTGATTGATGTCAGCCCTGCATGGCTCGAATTGACCGGATATGAGAGAGAAGAAGTAATTGGAAAGCACTTTATGCAGTTTCTTGCGATGGAGTCGCTTTTATGTGTCGAGAAAAATTTTCCTTACCTGAAAGACTTTGGTTACGTCAACGAAGTACCACTAAAAATCAGGACCAAAGATAACGAAACTTTAACAGTTAGCCTGACCGGAACATCAAAATACGATCAAGACGGGAAGTTTGAGAGAACGTTTTGTGAGTTAACTTTAGCTGAATAACTCACAAGCGAATTCATCACTTAATATGATTAGGGCAAACCATCTGGTTCGCCCTGATTTCTTTATCACCGAGTCTATTTAAATCAGTGATTCAATGCCGTATTGATCACCGTACTGCTCAACAACAAAATCAATATCCTTGTCACCACGGCCAGACAGGTTGATCAGCACACTGCCCTTCAAGCCATTTTTAGCCAGCTTAAAGGCGTAAGCGACAGCGTGAGAAGACTCAATGGCCGGGATAATACCTTCCAGGCGGGAAAGCTCAAAGAAGGCATCAATCGCTTCCTTGTCGTTTACCGTACCATAGCTAACACGGCCAAGATCTTTCAGATAGCTGTGCTGAGGCCCAACAGACGGGTAATCCAGGCCACTTGCCACTGAATATACTTCCTGAGGCTCGCCATCTTTATCTTTCAGCATGTAAGACTTAAAGCCGTGCATCACACCCGGCTCGCCCAGAGTCAGTGTTGCCGCGTGCTCACCCACTTCATCAAGAGAGCGTCCCGCAGGCTCAACGCCGTGGATTGCAACATTTTCATCATCAAGGAAAGCCGTAAACAGACCCAGTGCGTTTGAACCACCACCCACACAAGCCACAAGGTTATCAGGCTGCTTGCCCGTCATCTCTTCAAACTGAATCTTCGCTTCGTTACCGACAATCGACTGGAAATCACGAACCATCATAGGAAATGGGTGCGGGCCAACCACTGAACCGATTGCATACAGCTGAGTAATTGGATCTTTCAGATACGCTTCAAATGCAGCATCCACCGCTTCTTTCAGTGTCTTTCTGCCATGAGTCGCCGGGATAACATTTGCACCAAGAATACGCATACGAACCACATTCGGATGCTCTTTGGCAATATCCACTTCACCCATATAGATATCACACTCAAGCCCAACCAGTGCAGCAGCGGTTGCCAGAGCAACACCGTGCTGACCGGCACCGGTTTCCGCAATGATCTTCTTCTTGCCCATTTTTTTAGCAAGCAGTGCTTCACCCAGACAGTGGTTAATCTTGTGCGCACCGGTATGGTTTAAGTCTTCACGTTTCAGGTAAATGTCGACACCATATTTTTCGGACAGGTTCTGAGCATGAAATATCGGGCTTGGACGGCCCACAAAGTGCTTATACAGACGAGCCAGTTCTGCCTGAAATTCAGGGTCTTGCCTGCACACCTGATACTCTTTGTTGATCTCCTGCATGATGGACTCAAGCTGCGGCGGGATAAAGCTGCCACCATACTCGCCAAAATACCCCTCTTCGTTAGGCAGAGTATGCTCAAAACTGTTCTTCATTTTATTATTCCTTTCTACATATTTGATACCCGGACAGAGTATCGCGCCGCTAACTTTTTGAGTATATGGAATAACAGGAAAATACCGAGTTCGTGATCGCGCTCTCGCTAACTAGTACAACAAGACAAGCGCGCAAAAATAAAGGCGCCTTTATCAGCGCCTTTATTACCTTTAAGAAGCCTGAACCGCTTTACCCGGCTCCGGAGCCGGATTCAGCTCCTTTTCATTAGAGCCTGAGTTACCGAACCCTCGCAAGCCAACAACATGAACATGCTCATGGTCTTTAAATATCTTACGCACCAGTTTATAGGTGGTGCCCTTCTCCGGGCTGATATTTTCAGGTGCGGCAATCAGAAGCTGCATATCCAGACGATCACAAAGCTCAAATAGTGTAGAGATAGATTTGGCATCCAGTCGGGCTGCTTCATCAAGGAAGAGCAGACGGCACGGAACAATATCTTTGCTTCTCAGGCGGCGCGATTCCTCTTCCCAGCTCTGAACAACCATCAGCAGAATGGACTGACCGGTACCAATTGCCTCACCGGTAGACAGAGCACCAGACTCAGCCTGAAGCCAGCCATCCGTACCACGGTTAACCTCAATGCTCAGTTCGAGGTAGTTACGGTAATCCAGCAGCTCTTCACCAAATACCTGCGGCGAACGCTGACCGATATCGATATGCGGATTCACTCGCTGGAACAGCTTGGTCATCGCCTCTGAGAAGGTAAAGCGCGAATTCTCAAACAGATCCTGATGCTGATCCTGCTGTTCAGCCAGACCACTTAGCAAAATCTCATGACTCTCACGCACATTCACATTCAGGCGAACACCGTTTACCTGACCAAAGTGGATATTCGACAGCCCCTGGTTCAGCATACGGATTCGGTTCTGCTCTCGCTGAATCGTCTTCTTGATAATGGCTGCAACAGATTCAGAGCTGATTGCCAGACGGTTTTCGCGCTGAGTCAGTTCTTCTGTCAGTCTTGCCAGTTCAACTTCCATCTCTTCGATGGCTTCAACCGGATCATCGGTACGGATAATATCCTGACGAATACGCTCCCTCAGATGCTGGTATACCGAAATATAGAAAAGTACCTTACGCTCAGGGTGAGCATTGTCTTCTGACGCACGAAGTGCATCACGCAGATCATCGTTATCAGCGACAGCCAGTCGTAGCGCACCTAACGATTTGTCCGACATAGAACGAAGCTCTTCAGCACTCATATAAGCCAGTTCGCGCTTATGCAGTCTGCGTTCAACATCGTTGTCTTTCGCCAGACGCAGCACCTCACACCAGCCAGCTTTAGCAAGGACAACAAAGGTTCGCAGCTCGCGGTACTCTTTTTCCAGCTTTCTGGCTTTTTTCGCTACGCCCTTCATTTCCAGCTCAGTGGAAGTGATGGTTTTCTCGCACTCACTTTTACGCGAACGTGATGTATGCAGACGCTCATAAAGTTCATCACGACGGCTCTGCGCTCGTTCCTCAGCACCCTCGTCCGCATGAACACCGAACTCCTGCAGCTCCATACGGAATTCCTGCACGGTTTCAGATTTTGCCTGATGAGAGCTCTTCAGCGATGCCAGAACCTGATTGTACTGACTCAGTTGCTCCTGAGTCTGCTTAAACTGATCTCTTGAACGTGTACGCGCTCTTTCTGCATTGACCAGCTTCTCTTTTAGCTGATCACTCAGCTCACTGCTCTGGTTAAGCAAAGCAACTGAATCGGAATAGGAGAAGTAGTGACGTCTTTCATACACATCTTCCAGCGCAAACAGCTTAGCTTTAATGGACTGCAGCTGCTCATCGGCAAGCTGATACTCTTTTTCCAGCTCTTCAAACTGCTCAGGATCCGCATCAAGCGCGGCAATCAAACCTTCAAGCTCTTTTGCTGCCTTGCCATGACGAGAAGTAAACACTTTCGCTTCAGACAGCTCATTGAGTTTTTCACCCATCTCTTCAAAACGGGCTTCAAGAATGTCATCTTCAATCAGTCGAATCTGCGGAGAGATCTTATCCAGAGCGACAATCGCCTGCCTGCTGGACGCCATCTGAGATTTCTGCTGCTGCTCTTTTTCATCTAAGTCGCGCAGTTCACGGGACAGGTTGTTACGCAACTCACGCTGCTTTATCAGAGCCTGCTCAGGGCTTGCTTCAAAGGCCACCTGAATATAGCTGGCAACAAAATCATTAAAGCTCTGGTACAGACGCTGCAGTTTCTGAGAGTCAAAAGAAGCTTTAGCGTATTTCTCAACCACATCCTCACGCTCTTCCCGAAGAATATCCAGTCTCTGCTCGCGTGCAGCGCGGCCAAACAGTGGAATTTCAGGAAAGCGCGAGTAGCGCATCTGACGCTCGTTAAACTGAACACAAACTGCGCCTTCTAACTCATCGGCATCAAATGTGCTGTCATCAAAGGCATCCACATCGCCTTCAATAATGTAGAGATCTTCCGGGCAGTCATCCAGTTCAACCAGTTTTTCTTTAATGCCGGTAAGGTCAGAAACCACAATCGCGTGACGCGCCGGGCCATACATAGCACTGAAGTACGGCGCATCGTCAATAGTGATGTCATCGTAGATTTCAGACAGAAGTACACCGCCAATGGTATCGGCAAGACCTTTCAGGCGAGGATCGTTAGAACCGCCCGGAGATGCCAGTTGCTCAATCTCTTTCTCAAGCTCGCCTCGTCTTGCAGCCAGCTTTTCTTTTTCCAGAGACTGATGCTTTTCATTCTCCAGAACCTTCTGCATTTCTGACATCACAGCCTGACTGTCGTACAGATCGGCACCGCTCTGCTCTTTCAGATTCTCCAGTGCATCGCTGGCCTGAATCCACTTAGGTGCAATAGATTCCAGTCTTTTTATTTCAGCCTGAAGACTCTGCTCTTCACGGCGCTTATCACTGCGCTGCTCACGGATTTCTTCCTGCTCAGCCTCGATAAGCTCGATATTAGCCAGATGCTTATCACGCTCTTCTTCCAGTGCGCCCAGACCGGTAATATCGATATTGTGTTTCTTCTGGTACTCCTTCACCAGCTCTTTTGCCGCCCGCTGCGTACTGATATCCCTTTCCAGATCGCGGTACTGAGCCCGCCACTGGGATTCATTTTCCAGCAGGTTTTCAGCGGAGCGAGCCTGAGCGGTTGCCTGACGGGCAAATTCCGATGCCTGATCACGGGCAATATCGCCCACAATGCTCTTAACCAGAGCAAAGCCTTTTTCAAACTGCTCTGCTGCGCTGGAGCTGATATCCAGCTTATGTTTCACCGCAAGCAGACTGGTTGTTTTATCGCTCTCCTGCTCTTTTAAGCTGGCAAGCTGCTGCTGAACATTTTCGGCACTCAGAGAGTCATCCGCCAGTAGCTGCCTGGCTTTTTCCAGAGCCTGAACCGCCTGCTGGTACTGCAATGCACGTGTCTGCTGAACATCAAGAGCCTGCTGATAGTCAGCCAGCTGAGACTTCAGGCTGTCCACCTCTTCTTCAGAAATGGTGGCATTCTCTTCCGCTTCAATCACACGTTCCTGAGCTTCTTCAACCACCATCACCTGCTCTTCAAGGCGTTCGCTCAGCTCTTCAAGATCTTCCTGATAGCGTTCAATCTTCTCCTGCTGACGCAGGGCATTCTGAACCAGTTGCAGATGATCAGAAGCCGCCTGGTAATCCTGTTCCAGATCGGACTCCTGCTCCACCAGTTGCTCAAGCTCTTCTTTTACCCGGTTCAGCAATTCATTCTGGGCAATCAGTGTGGTTCTTGACCCGAACAACTCACCACGGATAGCCAGTGCATTATCCAGCTTATTTTTGCGGTCATTGGCGTGGCGCATATAGTCCGCAGCCACATAGTTTGTAGACTCAGTGATCAGGTGCTTAAACAGATCACGGTCTGACTGAGTCGTCTTGATCGCCTCAAGCGTCATGCGGTTTTCGCGCAGCGCCGATTCCATATCCTGAAATGCTTTTTTAACGCCACCGTTCTGCGGCAGCAGATAATCTCTTAAAGAACGGGTAATGGCGCTTGAAATACCACCGTAAAGCGAGGCTTCAATCAGACGGTAGAACTTAGAGCGGTCACCACTGTTACGCAGTTTCTTCGGCAATACGCCGTACTCGAACATACGCGAATGGTAGTCAACCACGGAATTGAACGCTTTGTACTGTACGCCTTCGTACTCACCGGCGATCTGCTTAACTTCGTTAATTGAGCGAACTCTTGCCTGACCGTTTTCCAGCTTCTCAATCAGCACATCGGTTGGTTTAACAGCACTTGGCAGCCCCTGAATCACAAAGGGTTTGATATCCACTTTCTTATCACGGCCTGCCACCTGCTGCAGTTTTACACCAAACAGCAGTCTCTGCTTTTTGGAGTTCACCACATCCAACGCGGAATAACAGACGCCCGCCTGCAACTTACCGTACAGACCTTTATCACGTGATGCCTGTGAACTGCCCGCTTCTGTTGTGTTACGGAAATGCAGCAGACTCTGGTCCGGGATCAAAGCGGTAATAAATGCGGCCATGGTTGTGGATTTACCGGCACCATTACCACCTGAAAGTGTGGTCACCAGATCATCGATATCAAAGGTACGAGCAAAAAAGCCGTTCCAGTTGATCATGCTCAGTGACTGATATTTACCTCTTTCAATCATGCTTCTTCCTCTGCTTCATTTGCCTGTTCAACAACCGCTTCACCGTCACGGATCAGTCTTAGCTGCGCCTCTCTCACATCATCACCGACACGAACATCGGCACCAAAGCGGAACACGGCTTCACTGATTTTAAACTTACCCTCTTCACCAATGGAGATAATCATTCCAATGCGTTTCAGGCGGCGCAGAGAAGTACGCACTTTTTCATACAACTTTTCTTTATCAAGGTCAGAGCCGGTGGCACGGTTGGTCACCAGTCTCATCAGTTTCTTTTCATCTGCCAGTCCCAGCAACTCTTCATAGAGCTCCAGATTGGTAAAGATACCTTCATGAGCGATTCGCTCCGGACTCAGGTATAAGAAGCAGAGAACTTTACCCACCAGCATATCCAGCTCAGAAAGCACACTGCGGCCAATCAGAGCGGTTGAGCGGGGTCTCAGATAGAAAAAGCCTTCTGGAGCACGGATTAGTTCAATATTGTAGCGCTGATAAAAATGCGCCAGTTCAGTTTCAAAATCACTTAAAAATGTGTAGTTATCTAAATCTTCTGTCGCGATGTGACGGCCTGCGCGCAGCATGCTGTCAAGTTCAGGGAACAGAGGGTTTGCAATCGCTTTTGCCAGATTAACCGGCATGTATTGCTCAATATTTGTCGATGACATTTGCTTGTACCTTTGCACCAAAATCGTTAATTGCCTTCCAGTCTGGCTGAACCGCCATATAATCGGACTCGGAGTAGCCCAGACGCACGGCCTGGTCGATAACAATTCTGGCTAAATCGAAATGATAAGCCTGAGGGTGTGTTGCGAGGTAATCACGCAAAACCGATCCAAGATCGATTGGCGTCCCCTGCTCTTTATGCACACTCAGCATGCCTGAAATGCGCTGAGTCAGCTCATCATTAACCTGTTCAAATTCTTCATATTCAACTTCAGCCGGAGCCTGACCGGTCACTTCATCATCACGGAGCGAAAGCGCTTCGTCCCGGAGATCGGTAAGCTTGTCAGCATCGGCGTAGGTCAGATACCAGGGCGCATCAAAGTACTCCTTCACCGACTGGCGAAGTCTCTGACTGAATGCCCGGTTTTTATCCATATCAATGGCCGTACGGATAAACTTATGTACGTGGCGGTCATAACCAATCCACAAGTCGATAGACTGCTGGCCCCAGCTGATAATCCGGTCCAGCTTCATCTGCAGACCAAACAGCAGCTCTTCGATAAACTCCAGCTCAGAATCGCCATAGATGATTTCCTGAATATCGATGATCTGCGCCTGCATCTCATCACCTGCGGCCTGAAGGGTATCCTGCAGCTCTTTCAGGGTATCTGATGTGGCAGACAGCAGGGATTCACAGTTATTAATCGCATCCCGCCAGTCCTTATTTAAAAGATCGGCAATCTGCTGCTTAACATCCTGCTGCTGCTCATCCATGACCCGCTGGTTCAGATCAATCTGATCGAAAATTTCGGCGACTGAAAACTTCAGCACACCGTAAACATTCTTTCGCCAGTGCGCCTCTGTACCACCTTCCCGTGCAGCTTCAATCGCTTTTGCCATTTCATCGGCAACCATGGAAAGCTGAATGGAAAGCTTCAGCCTGGAAAATTCTCTGTGACGGATATAGTAATCAGAGATACCAACAGCTAATGGCGACAGACGGTAGATACTCGCACCATCGGTCATTTCACTGGTAAAACGGCTCAGTAAACGCTGATTTACCAGCTCGTTTATCGCATTGTTCGCCCTGAAGGCCGAGGCATCGCCTGTGGTTTCAAATTGTCTGGTGACGATCTTAAATGCATCATGCAATTCGCCCTCACCAAGTTCTTCATCAAACCTTTCCTTACTCATTACCGCGATAGCTATCAAAAATGCTAAACGCTCGCTGGAAAGGTTCAGTGAAAAGTCATGCTGCTGAACCCAACCGACCAATTCATCAATTGGCTTTTCAGCAACATCCTGAGCTAATTCACTCATTGTTAATCCTGTTTTTTCTCTCTACAGCCATCTGAAATTTGTTCAGAATCTTAAAAACTAGACACCTATTGATACTCAGATCAGTCTCTGTCTGCTTTTTCTTTCTCCGTGGGTTATTTAGGAAGCAGGCAGGTATTGATAAGCAGACCGTCCTTGCCAGGGATGGCAAGGTCGAACCCCATGGATGGGTTAATGTGTGTCTGTGTTCAATACCTGCCTGCTTCCGGTGTCCCCGAAATCAGATAGCTTTTTTAGCCCATACGTGTATGTACCGGCCCAGTGACAAGTACGGCTCCTGACGGCAGAGCCTCTTTTCCAGCTCCAGAACATCGTCAAACTCGTAATCACCCATATACTGCATATTGCCAATATAATCCTGAAACGAGCGGATACCCGACTTACCACAAATTTCAAATCCCGCGTCTTCAATCCACTTATAAACCTCTTCCGGCATTAAGCCCTTCTGAGGCTGAAGCTTGAAACGCTTTCTGTGCGGCATCCCTTCCAGAACATGGGGAATATTGCCGCAAATCACATTTTTCAGTACCAGACCATGATGATTATAAAACATGACAGAAGCAATACCGCCCGGTTTCACCTGTTCAAGCACAATATCCAGTGCCTCTTTCGGTGATGCCAGCCATTCCATTACAGCGTGAAACAACACCATATCGACATTGTTATCAAGATATTCCCCCACCCTTTGCACCGGTGAATGAATATAACGGTACTGTGATGAAAGGCCATGGGCATCGATATCCTTTCTTGCCAGTTGCAGCATCTCTGAAGAAATGTCACATAACGACACTTTATGACCAAGCTCGGCCAGCTTCTGAGACATCTGCGCAAGACCGCCTCCGGCATCCAGAATATCCAGCTTTTCACCCTTATCTAAATGCGTTAGCGCAGCCGTCAAATCCTCCCAGACAATGGTCTGCCTTATGGCTCCTTTCTCTGATCCATAAATATTTTTTGCGAATTTGTGTGCGATGTCGTCGAAATTTCGGTCTTCAGTCACGTCAGCTTAGGTTATCATGTCCAATCGTGCTGCTTATTCTGTCATAGGAATATCAGGAATAAAGAGTTATGCTCTTTTTTTATAATTAAGTGATGATTTTTCGGACTATTGAGCAATGTTTGAGCTGAAAAAAGTAATATCGTCCCTTGCTATGCCACTTCCAGCCTTGCTGATCATAGGCTTTTTTGGTTTAGCATTGATAATGTTTACCACCAGGCACCGCTTTGGTGTGCTTTTTGTTTTCGCTTCCCTTACCGGAATTTTCTTAATCTCCTTCCAACCTGTCTCTACCAAACTTCTGCTGCCGATGGAGAGAGAACACACCGCCTTTTTCCCCGTAGAAGGAACGGTTGACTACGTAATGGTGCTTGGCAGCGGTCATGTTGTTGACGATCAGATACCACCAACTTCCGAACTCAGCCGGACTGCTCTGATGAGACTGGCTGAAGGGATCCGGGTTTTACGCATGTATCCTGATGCAAAACTCATCTTATCCGGCTACGCAGGTGGAGCAGAGTTCAGTCACGCTAAGATGATGGCCCGTGTGGCTCTGGCACTAGGTGTTGCCAAACCTGATATTGTTCTGCTGGAAACAGCAAAGGACACCTGGGAAGAAGCAAGACAGGCTGCCGCTTTTGTGAAACAGGGAAAACTGGTTCTTGTCACTTCTGCCAGTCATATGACAAGAGCACTGAAGGAGTTTAACGAAGCTGGCTTAAAGCCAATCCCGGCACCAACCAACTACCTGGCCCAGACCGAGATAAAACAGACCTGGGTAAAATACACCCCACAAGCCCGTTATCTGGAGCAGTCAGAACGTTACTGGCATGAAAAGCTTGGCATCTGGTGGCGCGAAATCAGGGATAAACTGGTAGACACAGAAGAGCTGGAAGCCAGCATGACAGAACTGGCAGAGAATTAAGGGGGGGAACTCAATCCCCCGCAAACATATACCCTTCCCCATGCACAGTAACAAAGATCTGAGGATTCTTAGGATCATACTCCATCTTAGCCCGCATACGGCGGATCAGAACATCAATGGTTCTGTCGTTAGGCGCATCTACTCGGTGACTAATCATATTAATAATACGCTCACGGCTAAGCACAGTATTCGGATAAGAAGAGAGCGCCACTAACAGCTCATACTCAGCCTTAGTCAACTTCACAGGTACACCGTCACGGGTCAGCGAGCGTCTCTGAATATCAAATGTCCAGTCACCAAAACAGATAATATTGCCCGAATCCAAATCAGGGGTATCTTCCTTTGGATTCTTAGCCAGAGAAATACGCCACAACAGGTTCTTCACCCGAACCAGCAACTCCCTTAGTTCAAACGGTTTGGTGACATAATCATCAGCCCCCATTTCCAGCCCGACGATTTTATCTATGCTATCAGTACGTCCGGTGACAAGAATGATACCGATATCTGACTGGCTTCTCAGCTCACGCGTCAGCATCAGTCCGTCTTCTCCGGGTAAGTTGATATCCAGCATCACAAGATCTACCTCATTTTCACTCAGTACATCCCGCATCTGTTCACCGCTGTCCGCTTCGCTTACCTGGTAACCTTCATTCTGAAAGTAACCCACAAGCTTGCTTCTGGTCACAATATCATCTTCTACTACTAATACATGGCTGCTCATAATCACCGCTTTCATTCAGTCCAGAGTTATTAATGGGATTCTATTCATAACTATTAACAATTCTAGTTCATATTGCCGGAACTGTGAAAAACATTACTGTTTATTGACTCAACGCAAGTATCTGAAGTTGCGTTAATTTTTAAATATAAAGTGTCACATTTTTTCATATTAGTGGTTAGTTTTATTCATATTTTTTGTTTACACTTATAATCAATATATTAATAAGACTTGGTAGGAATTCAGTGATGGAAGAAACAAAAGCGTTTAACGAAAAGAGAGCGGAAATTTATTGGTGGTTATCCAGCCTTTTTGCCAAAGAACTAACTCAAAAAGAGCTTGATGCTTATCAGACACCGGAAATACGTTCATTTTTATCCGGCCTTGGTGAAAATGAGATCTTAAAACCATCAGTCGACAGACTGACAGATGCACTGAACCGCCTGCAGGACAGAGAAGACGCACAACTAGAGCTTGCTGCTGACTTTTGTGACCTGTTCCTGAAATCAGATAAGGGCGGAGCACTACCTTATGCTTCACTGTATATCGGTGACTCTGGCCTTTTGAACGATAAACCCGCTCAGGAAATGGCCGAGCTGATGCAGAAAAAAGGCATCGCCATTCAGGAAGGCTTAAATGAGCCAGCTGACCATATTGCTCTGGAATTAGACTTCCTGGGCAACATGATTATCCGTTCCAACGAGCTGGAAAAGCTGGAACATATTAATGACGCGCTTATTGAGCAAAAAGCCTTTATCGAAAAATATATGCTGAGCTGGTTCCCTCAATTTAGCGAGAAGTGCCAGAAGTTTGATGAATTTGGTTTTTATGCCAGCGTCGCAGCCTTTCTTGTGGACTTCTGCAAACTGGATTGTACATACTTAGGCGGTGAATAGTACCCATTAAGTATATTTGTGAAGAAACGCCCGTTTAGGGCGTTGTCTGCCGAAGCAAATAGGTCTAAAATCGGGGCCGCAATCGATAAAATATGAATCTTGCTGCAAACCGCTATCACTTTTAATAGCGGTTTTTGTGTTTTAATCACAACTCAACCTACTGTTGATAATACTATAATAAACACAAACCATTTGATGTTGGCAGCATACACAGGACAAATTTATGGCCACAATTAAAGACGTAGCACGCCTGGCAGGTGTATCTACCACTACTGTATCCCACGTTATAAATAAAACCCGTTTTGTTGCTGAAACCACCCAGCAAAAAGTAATGGAAGCGGTTAAAGAATTAAATTACGCACCAAGTGCTGTTGCACGCAGCCTTAAGTGTAACTCAACCCGTACCGTGGGCATGCTGGTAACTCAGTCAACTAACCCTTTCCTTGCTGAAGTTGTCGATGGCTTTGAAAGCTACTGCTACCGTCAGGGCTATACGCTGATCCTGTGTAATACCGGCGGTATCTACGAGAAACAGCGTGATTACATCCGAATGCTGGCAGAAAAGCGCGTTGACGGCATTTTTGTTCTCTGTAGCGACCTGACTCCTGAGCTTCAGGAAATGATTGAAGGCCTGACTGATATTCCTAAAGTGATTATGGACTGGGGCCATGGCGAATCACTGTCAGATAAGATTATCGATAACTCAGAAGAGGGTGGCTACCTTGCGACCAAATATCTGATAGAGCGGGGCCACGAAAATATTTTCTGCCTGAGCGGTTTCAGAGACAGAACGCTTTGCATTGAGCGTATTCAGGGTTATAAGCGCGCTCTTGACGAGTTTAATATTGAGTTTAACGAAAAGAACATTCTTGAAGGTAACTTTGAGTGTGATACTGCCGTTGAAGCCGCTGATAAGATTCTGGCGATGGAAAACAGACCAACAGCCGTTTTCTGTTTCAACGATATTATGGCGCTAGGGCTGATGAGCCGCCTGCAGGAAAAAGGCATTCGCATTCCGGAAGACATCTCTGTGATCGGTTATGACAATATCGACCTTGCAGCCTACTACTCTCCACCGCTAACGACTGTGCACCAGCCAAAACGCCGTGTAGGTAAAACCGCGTTTGAAATTCTGCTGGAGAGAATCAAAAACAAGGAGCATGAGCGTCGTATTTTTGAGATGCACCCTGAAATAATCTCGCGTAAGAGTGTTTTGGTTCGTAACTGAGTTGTTAAATAAAAAGAGTTTCTGTTAAATATCTCACCCAATATTACCTATCTTTTTTGAACAAAGATCACGTTAACCATCAAATAGCGTGATCTTTGTTCATTTTTTTACTATATTTATTAGGTCACGACCAAGGCAAACCATTTGAAAAAATGGGACGCAAAGCCACCGGCCTTAGCCTATAATTAGTTTAACCAACTGATTTTAATAGAAAGGCAGCGGGGTTGCCGAAAGCAAATTAGCATTCAGAAAACGCGAGTTTTACCGTTTTCTGACAACAGATCACATAGATTTGCTAATTTTCTCGGAAACAAATTGGTTGAAGCAATTTTTAACCCGAGACAAGCACCATGGATAAACCAGTATTAAAAGATTCACTCAGACTTTTCGAACATTTTGGTAAAGTCAAATCACGTTCAATGTTTGGTGGATTTGGCATTTTTGTTGATGAGACGATGTTTGCTCTTGTCGTAAATGATGCCCTTCATATTCGCTCAAACGATTCTACAATTGAAGAATTCAAAGCTGCTGGCTATAAGCCTTATGTTTATAAGAAGCGTGGATTCCCGGTTGTTACAAAATACTTCGCACTTCCGCAGGACTTTTGGGATGACACTAACGACATCCTGAAAATTGCTGAGCATGCCCTAAATCTCGCTAAGGAAGAAAAGGCACACCAGGCAGAGGAAAAACCAACCCGCCTGAAAGACCTTCCAAACCTGCGTCTGGGCACAGAACGCATGCTAAAAAAGGCCGGGATTAATTCCGTAGCCGAACTAAGACAAGCTGGCTCTGTTGGCGCATTTAAAGCGATCAAACAGACAAACTCAACCGTTAGCCTTGAACTGCTTTGGGCGCTGGAAGGCGCACTAAAAGGCAAGCACTGGTCTGTGATTACTAAAGAACGCAGAGATGAGTTGATGAGTAAGCTGGACTAGTGTTTCAACTTCTCAGCTAACTGAACATAAAACCGCTGTCACCAAACAGCGGTTTTTATTTTTTTATGAAATAAAAACCGCTCCGCCCCTGTCCTTATATCCATGTGACCTAAAAAAGCTATAATGCTCCATTATGATCTGGAAGATATTATGAATAAAAAACTGATTATCGGCCTGCTGCTTCTGCTTGTTATCATCACCCTTGCCACCCAGTTTGGTCAACACCTGACTCTGGAAAATGCAAAACAGCAACAGGCGCTGTTAGCGGAGTATATTGAAGCCAACAAAGTTTCAGCTGCACTTATCTACTTTCTGGCCTATGTGGTGGTTACAGCCTTCTCTATTCCGGGAGCGGCAGTGGTAACATTGCTGGGAGCGGCGCTGTTTGGCTTCTCACTAAGCCTTTTGCTGGTCTCGTTTGCAAGTACATTGGGAGCGACATTTGCGTTTCTCAGCAGCCGCTATCTGCTGAAAGACTGGGTTCAGACTAAATTTGGCGGAAAACTGCATGCAATAAATAAGGGTGTCGAAAAGGACGGCTCATTTTACCTCTTCTCGCTAAGGCTGATCCCTGTGTTTCCATTTTTCCTGATAAACCTGCTTATGGGACTGACACCGATTTCAACCCTGCGTTTTTATCTGGTCAGTCAGTTGGGTATGCTTCCCGGCACAATGGTTTACCTTAACGCTGGTACTCAACTGGCAACAATAGACAGCCTTTCAGGTATTGTCTCGCCAAATGTGCTGATCTCTTTTGCCCTGCTGGGCCTGTTCCCTATTCTGGCAAAGTGGATTATGGCCAGAGTTAAACCGGGAAAAGGCGTACAGCAGGGGTAATATGCGGGTCTTACTTAATATTTTTAGGTAAGACGCCGTTTTTTCTTAATAGCTTAAAGCTTCCGTATTTTAGCTTCTCAAGCCAGATATTGTCGCCCTTTTGTAAAAAGAAGCACTCCATTTCGTCTTCTTTACCTTTCGCCACAAAGAAGTGTAAGGTGCCCTCTTCAATTTGAGTTTTCTTATAACCCCTTATGTGCACCTGCTTTGCTCTCTGCTTGGACAGATAATCATACTGCTCCTTGGGGCCGCCATTTTTTAGATCTAAGGTAATTTGATACAAGAGTGGCACATAAGGGTATGCACCTTCAGCATCTTTTTCGAACTCTTCCTTTTTATTGTTTTTGCCATTCACAAACTGTTTCTGTGAAAAATCCCAGTCATAAGCCTTTTTCTTGGAGCCGACTTTCTGTTTGTAACTGGTCTGTACCGGAACCAGTAAATCACCGTTTCTGATATATGAACCACGCTCTTTCAGGTCAGCCTTTATCCACATAAAGGAGCCCTTTGCATTCGTTTCGTAGTTACAGTTCTGTTTCTCACACTTGGCAAGCATGGTGGCATGGCCCAACGTCAGCGGACCAAACCCGACGACAAACTCCCCGTTAAACGCATCATAAGCAATGGCGCTTGCATGAAATGGAGCTGCTATCAGAGACAATACCCCAATTTTTTTTATTGTGTTTCTTAACATATCCGTAAGACCCATTGACCTAAATTTACTGGTGACAACCACTAGTTATCGCTCAGTTTTGTTACTCAATTTTGACACTAAAGGCAAATAAATGTTCCACTAGTTACAGTATTTCATTATGTTATTTATACTTATATAAAATCGTCTATCAATATAAGGAAATATATTGCGCTGTACTAAAGGGATTTTTATTCACCGCAACTTACAAGTTTGGGCTGAGACCAGAAGCATTTTGTCTGCACGGCGCAAAGTTTCTGTTCTGTTTCTATCATTCAGTATAGCCTACTCCCCGTTAACGGCAGCTGAAGCTGAAATCAGTGAAGCTGCTGATACTTCATACTCACCTGAGATATTACTGGCGGAACCGGAGTCCTGGGTAGATCTAACTGAAACTTATATATCTGATACAGTGCACGATTTCAGCTCCTTTCTGGACCATCATCTGGCAAAAGATGAAAATGAGGAAATCATTACCAACAGAAGTTACGTCAAAATCGATGCCACCTCAGTGTACACACACCGGGATGATTATAGTTCTGACGGCAGAATAAAAGCGCGTATTCATTTACCTCATATACGGAAAAACTGGAAACTGCTTCTGGAAACTGAGCCGGATGATTATGAATCACTGGAAAGTAAAGAGAGAGACACAGCAGCCAAAACGGCCAATGACTCTGTTGACGGAGCCATTGCCGGTGTCGATTTACCGCAAGAGCAGTATAAGTTCTGGACAAGCGATCTGGATATTGGGATAAAAATAAAACTTCCTTTCGATCCCTTCATCCGGGGAGAGATTCGTCGCGTGGAAGAGCTGTCAGAAAACTGGACAGGACAATTCAAGCAACGCGTTTTCCATTTTCATTCCATTGGTTCCGGCACCCTTAGCGAGCTTAGCTTCTATTACGCCGTGAACGAAGATGAATCCGATATTATTACCGCCACATCCAGTGCTCAATACCTGCATGAAGACCATAGCTGGGAGTTACTGCAACAGTTTGTCTATTCCGACCGGCTTAATGACCGGCACCTGCTGGAACACGCCATAGGCTTGTCTGCCAACCCGGATGAGGATGAGAAAATAACAAACTACTGGATATCGACATCGTGGCGTCAAAAGCTTTATAAAGACTGGCTCTATCTTTACGTAACTCCGGAGATCGAGTTTCCCAGAACATACGACTACAAAATCAACCCAGGGGTGATGCTTCAGGTTGAGGCCTATTTTACCAAGAAAAGGGATATCAACCGGTTAAACAGAAGTATCCCTAAATCCACCAGAAGGCTTAACTAATCTAGCCGCTAACCCGCTGGATAAACTCAATAGAGTGCTTATTAAACTCGTCCGGTCTTTCTACATTGCAAACATGACCACACTGGGGGATCTCACGCAGAAAGCTCTGACTATGCGAATTAACCATCTCCCGCACAGGCTGGATAAACATATAGTCCTTATCCCCCATCAGATAAAGCGTCGGTATAGGCAGTTCTTTATCCTTGAAATAACGCATCAAAGGATTTACCTCTGCAGCAAGAATAAACCAGCGCTTAAACTCTTTCTGACACAGCTTTTTCGCTTCTGAAACGAACAGGAGCCTGGACTCCTTCTGGTTGCGCTGCGGCATAACAATGTAGGCAAACAGGCGGTAGAGCCACATGTAAGGGACAATATGTTTACTGAGATTACCAAGCCTGACCAGAACCTGAGAGCGGGTATTTAACCGGGTAACCGCTCCGCCAAGAACCATGGAACGAACCCTTCCGGTGGCCAACTCCGCAATATTGCGCACGATAATGGTCCCCAGAGACATTCCGACAAAGTGTGCAGAATGGATCTTAAGGTGGTCCAGTACCTTAAGTACATCCATGGTGACTTCTTTAAAGGTGTAGCGGTTAGTGATAATACCCTTGATAAAATCAGAAGAGCGCCCGTGTCCGCGAAGGTCCACCAGCAGCAGGTTGAAGTGTTGTTTATAGGCCTTTATCTGCTTAAACCAGATAGAAGAACTGCCGCCGGCTCCATGCACAAATACCACCCATTCTTTACTGGTTGGATGAATATAGGTTTTGTGGAACAACAGACTCTCTGACATAACTTTATCTAATTGGTAAATGGCTGATGAGCTTATCATAACTATAGCCGTTCAAATCAAGTAAAACTCGCGAACCGGCTCTATTTTTGTTGGTTTGGATAAATATTGCTCTCTGCTTGGTCGCAAAAAAGGCAGCCTGTGGCTGCCTTCCGTAGAGTCCTGTTGACGTTATTTTTTAGGTTTCTTACGCTTATCCGTAATTTCCCATTTGCCGTCAATGTACAGACCTGTCCATCCTGATGGTTTACCATCGATCTCGGAACGCACATAGTTCTCTTTAGACTTACGGCTAAAGCGAACTACCGTCGGACGGCCATCTGGATCCTCCGTCGGCGCCTCTGTCAGGTACATAAACTTCGGAGAGATTCGGTCTTTGAATCTTACAAGTTCTTCAACCAGTGGCGCTCTTGTCTCACGCGATTTAGGGAAGTTACTTGCTGCCATAAACAGGCCGGAAGCACCATCTCGCAGAACAAAGTAAGCGTCTGAATTTTCACACGGCAGTTCAGGGAAGTGAACCGGGTCTTCCTTAGGAGGAGCCACTTCACCGTTTTTCAGAATCTTACGGGTGTTCTTACAGGTCTCGCTGGTACAGTCCATATACTTACCAAAGCGACCGTTTTTCAGAACCATATCCGAGCCACATTTGTCACATTCAACAACCGGACCATCATAGCCTTTCGCTTTGAACTCACCGTACTCAACCACATAACCGTCACAGTTTGGATTGTTACCACAGACATGCATCTTACGCTTGTCATCAATCAGGTAAGCATCCATTGCGGTTTCACACTTAGGACAACGCTTCTTAGCACGAAGTGCCGCTGTTTCAACATCCTCTTCCAGAACATTGATGATGCCTTCTTCGTCACCCAGGTTAATGGTTGTCTTACAGCGTTCTTTCGGTGGCAGAGCATACCCAGAACAGCCCAGGAATACACCTGTTGAAGCAGTACGGATGCCCATTGGGCGACCACAGGTCGGACACTCAATATCAGTCAGTACGATATTGTTTGGCTTCATACCGCCCTGCTCTTCATCCATCTCAGCGGTTTCCAACTGACCGGTGAAGTCACTAAAGAAATCATCCAGAACGCCTTTCCAGTTCGCATCACCTTCGGCAATTTGGTCCAGTTGCTGTTCCATGCGAGCGGTGAAGTCATAGTTCATCAGGTCGTTAAAGCTGTCATCCAGGCGGTCTGTCACAATCTCGCCCATCTTCTCAGCGTAGAAACGGCGCTGATCTACCTTAACGTAGCCACGATCCTGAATGGTCGAAATGATAGATGCGTAAGTTGACGGACGGCCGATACCACGCTTCTCAAGCTCCTTAACCAGAGCCGCTTCGGTAAAGCGTGCCGGTGGCTTGGTGAAGTGCTGCTTAGGATCCAGCGCTTGCAGGTCAAGTTTATCACCCACCTGAACTGCCGGAAGAATCTGATCTTCGTTCTTACCAACCGGACGCTGTACACGAGTCCAGCCATCAAACTTAAGAATACGGCCTTTGGCTTTCAGCGTATACTCGGCTGCTTTTACGCTCACTGTTGTTGAGTCGTACTTCGCAGGCGTCATCTGACAGGCAACAAACTGGTTCCAGATTAGCTGATACAGTTTGTGCGCATCCGCGTCCATACCCTGCAGATCATCCGCTTTTACGTCCACGTCCGATGGGCGAATCGCTTCGTGCGCTTCCTGAGCTCCCGCCTTACTGCCATACAGGTTTGGCTTCGCCGGCAGGTACTTGTCTCCGAACTCAGAACCAATAAAGCCACGTACGGCCTCTACAGCCTCGCTGCTCAGGTTAGTGGAGTCAGTACGCATATAAGTGATGTAACCACCCTCATAGAGGCGCTGAGCCAGCATCATGGTCTTTTTCACACCATAACCAAGGCGGGTACTTGCTGCCTGTTGCAGTGTGGAGGTGATATAAGGCGCAGATGGCTTACTTGAAGTCGGTCTGTCTTCACGCTTGCAGACTTCGTAAGCGGCTTTTTCCAGAGTCGCCAGAGCCTGCTTTGCTTCATCTTCGTTAGATGGCTTGTATGCACCGCCATCCTTCTGAGCAACCAGCAGACGGAAATCGGTTTTGTCCTGAGTTTTGGTATCAGCATGGATATCCCAGAACTCTTCCGGGATAAATGCGTTAATCTCACGCTCACGCTCAACCAGCAGCTTAACCGCCACCGACTGCACACGCCCGGCAGAAAGACCACGCGCCACTTTTTTCCATAGCAGAGGTGAGACCATAAAGCCCACAACCCTGTCCAGGAAGCGTCGCGCCTGCTGCGCATTCACGCCATCCATATTCAGGTGACCAGGTGTCTGGAAAGCCTGCTGAATGGCATTTTTAGTAATTTCGTTGAAAACAACGCGCTTATATCGCTCTTCATCACCACCGATGATCTCACGAAGGTGCCAGGCGATAGCTTCTCCTTCGCGGTCCAAATCGGTTGCGAGATAGACGTTGTCCGCGTCTTTCGCCAGTTTCTGCAGCTCGGCAACCACTTTTTCCTTGCCTGGCAGAATCTGATAATTCGCATCCCAACCGTCGTATGGGTTGATACCCATCTTTTTAATTAGCGCGTTTTTCTCTTTCTCTTTCTTGATACGAGCCTTCTCTTCCGGACTCATACCTTTTGTAGAAATCGCTGCTGCTTTCTGCCCGCTGCTTTGGCCGGCGGTAGGAAGGTCGCGCACATGGCCGACACTAGACTTAACAATAAAGTCTTTTCCCAGATATTTGTTTATAGTTTTAGCCTTTGCCGGCGACTCCACTATAACGAGTGACTTACCCATAATTGAACCAGACGTCCTCAGTTTCCGATGGCTATCTTTCACGCCATGCAATACATTCTTCTTTTTTTACTATTGAGCGAGTTTTATTGCAGTGTCAACCAGTTTTTAAATTAAATATTTTGTTTGGTCGAGTTATCACCAATCTCGCAACCCCAGATTTCAGGCAGCACATCTTATCCATGGCCAGACAAATGTACACAACAACAACCCACGAATTCTGCGACAAGTCACAAAACCAACTCCAATAGCAAATCATCTACACCCCATAGCCCCATAGCCCCATAGCCCCATAGCCCCATAGCCCCATAGCCCCATAGCCCCATAGCCCCATAGCCCCATAGCCCCATAGCCCCATAGCCAAGCCTACTATCGACTCCCCCAAAAAAAACCAATAAACTACCCCCCATCACAAAAAGCAGGAACTAATAATGAGTGAGAGAAAAGTAATTTCCGAACTAGATCTGATTATTATCGCGAACCAGATTATTCAGGAACATGAAGACTATATAGAGGGAATGCGCGCAGATTCGGTAGAAGAGAAAGACGATGTACTGGTGTTTAAAGGTAACTATTTTTTAGATGAGAAAGGTCTGCCGACGCCTCAGACGACGGCGGTATTTAATATGTTTAAATATTTGGCTCATCACCTGTCGAAAGAATTTACGCTGGAAGGGAAGTAGTTTTCACTGTCTTGGCGTAACTAAAAGTTCTTAGTGCCAATCTCCAAGCGTTCAACAAAACATTCTCCCCCTTAAGTGAAAAACCTAAGTGGCTGATGAAGTTAATAGAAGGGGGAGTTAGAGGGGGTTGGTTATAACTTATTTTAATCAATAAGTTACAGTTTATCGAAACAACCCCACCCAACCTCCCCTTCGATGTAACTCCTTCGAAAAACCAACCTTCCGAAGTTAAGGGGAGGAGCGGTTCTTTATTCCCTTCAACTTATGCATAATAGGCCGCAAGTTAAGGGGATATAAACGACCTTACTTACTCAGCCTTTCCAACTGCTCAAAGTAATCCGGGAATGTCTTGGAAGTACACTTAGGATCATTGATAGTCACAGGCGTATCGCTCAGCGCTACTAACGAGAAACACATTGCGATGCGGTGGTCGTCGTAAGTATCAATCGCAGCGTGCTTCAGCTCTTTGGCAGGTGTAACGATAATATAGTCCTCACCTTCCTCAACCTGCGCGCCAACCTTACGAAGTTCCGTCGCCATCGCAGCCAGACGGTCTGTTTCCTTAACACGCCAGTTGTACACGTTACGAATCGCCGTTGTGCCTTCGGCAAACAGCGCGGTTGTTGCAATGGTCATTGCCGCATCAGGAATATGGTTAAAGTCCATATCAATGGCTTTTAGCTCACCAACGCGCGAGATAACGTAATCATCACCCCACTCGATTTCAGCGCCCATTTTCTCCAGTGCATCAGCGAACTGAATATCGCCCTGAATACTGTTTTTGCCAATGCCGGTAACCTTAATTTCGCCACCTTTGATTGCAGCCGCTGCAAGGAAGTAAGATGCAGAAGAAGCGTCACCCTCTACCAGAAAATCACCCGGAGAAACATAACCCTGGCCCGCAGGAATAACGAACTCTTCATAGTTGTTATTGATTACGTTCACACCGAACTGTTTCATGATATGCAGGGTAATGTCGATATACGGCTTAGATACCAGCTCACCTTCAATTTTAATGGTGATTTCACCTTCAGCCAGAGGAGCAGACATCAGAAATGCCGTCAGGAACTGACTGGAAATTGAACCATCAATTGAAACCGTACCGGACTTAAGTCCCGTGCCTTTGATTTTCAGAGGCGGATAGTTTTCATTCTCCAGGTACTCAATGTCAGCACCCGCTTCTTTTAACGCAGTTACAAGGTGACCAATCGGACGCTCTTTCATTCGTGGCTCACCGGTAAGAACAAACTCACCTTCACCCAGACACAGTGCTGCTGCAAGTGGTCTCATCGCTGTACCGGCATTACCAAGGAACAGCTCCTGAGCCTGCGAAGCCACAAACGGCTTACCCAGCCCCTGAACTTCACAAACAGACTTATCGTCAGACAGGTTGTAAGTCACACCAAGCTTTGTCAGCGCATTCAGCATATGACGGATATCATCGCTGTCCAGAAGGTTAGTCAGGCGGGTTGTGCCTTTAGACAGAGCAGCAAGCAGCAATGCGCGGTTTGATACACTCTTTGAGCCCGGCAGATTAATTTCACCATTTACCTGATGAATTGGTTGTAGCGTTAAGCTTTCCATTGAAACTTATTATCCTATAGAAGCCCGTTTTCCCTATGACGAGCTATATAATTCTTCGTACACGCAGACTAACTAAAAATAATACTTAAGGCTAGTCCTATCACGCCTGTGGCGTATATACTTTCTCTAACCGAGCAGTAATTTCATTTGATATGACCATTTATCTACCAGAGTTAGACGCCAACGCCCTTAAATTTCCGGAACCCTACGAAGCATTAAAAGATCCCAACGGACTTCTGGCTATGGGTGGAGACCTGTCTCCGGAGCGGTTAATAAGTGCCTATGGCAAAGGCATATTTCCCTGGTATGCACCGGGTGAACCTATTCTCTGGTGGAGCCCGTCTCCGCGTGCGGTATTCTTTCCAGATGAATATAAGCCTTCGAAAAGTCTGAAAAAGTTTTACCGGAAATCGAACTATAAGGTCAGCGTGAATCACGCAACCAAGGATGTGATAAGACTCTGTTCAGAATCAAGACCGCTGGAAGAGACCTGGATTGTTTCCGATATGGTAAAGGCCTATCAGAAACTGTCTGAGATGGGCTTTTGTCATTCGGTAGAAGTGTGGGAAGATGGAGAGCTGATTGGCGGCCTGTACGGTATTGCTGTGGGCTCCGTCTTTTGCGGCGAATCTATGTTCAGTAAAAAAACCAACGCCTCAAAGATAGCCATGTGGCTTTTCTGTCAGCATTTTACCCGTTGCGGAGGTGAGCTGGTTGACGGTCAGATCATTAATCCACATACAGCGTCATTGGGAGCGCAGGAAATTGCCCGCTCTGAATACCTGAAAAAGCTTAAAGAATTAAAAGAACACAGACTCACACCAGGCTGTTTTAGCAGACAGTGGCTGAGTCTATCCAAAGAGAATACGCAATGATCCCTGAAGTGCAGCAGATAAGAATAGGCCTCTCTACCACTAATCCATGTAATTATCTGGAAAGCGAGGAAGAGAGAGTGGCGGTGGCTCTGGATGAGGTGCTGCACTGTAATCAGGGCTATGAGCTTTTGCTGGCAAACGGATTCAGGCGCAGTGGCGGAACCATCTATACCCCACACTGCACCAGTTGTAGCGCCTGTCAGGCTATCAGACTCTCTATCGGCGACATTGCACTATCAAAAAGCCAGAAACGGCTGCTGAGCAAAGCAAAGCATTTGCGCTGGGAATTAAAAACTGAGATGGATGAAAACTGGTTTGATCTTTACAGCCGTTATATCACCAAACGACATTCCTCCGGTTCGATGTATCCGCCAAAGGAGAAAGAGTTTTTTAAATTTGCTCACTGCGACTGGTTAGATACCCGCTTTCTTCACCTCTATGATGAAGAAAAATTAATCCTGATTGCGGTTACCGATGTGATGGACAATTGTGCCAGTGCCTTCTACACTTTTTTTGACCCGGATTATCCGCTTTCCCTTGGTACACTTGGGGTTTTGTGCCAAATTGAATTCTGCCAGAAACAGCTCAAACAATGGCTCTATTTAGGCTATCAAATAGACGAATGCCCGGCGATGAATTACAAAGTTCGCTTTCATCGTCATCAAAGGCTAGTAAATCACCTGTGGCAAGGGTAGAATACGCCCCAACTTTTATTGTATTACACATCAGTGGCACTAAGCCCATTGATAAGCGCCTAATTTCTAAAGAGGATTAAATGGCTAAAGAAGACGTAATTGAAATGCAAGGCACTGTCCTTGACACTCTGCCAAACACTATGTTCCGCGTTGAACTTGAAAACGGCCACGTAGTAACTGCTCACATCTCTGGTAAAATGCGTAAAAACTACATCCGTATTCTTACTGGTGACAAAGTAACTGTAGAGATGACTCCATACGACCTTTCAAAAGGCCGCATCGTCTTCCGTGCTCGTTAATCAATACTGATTTACCGGACACAAAAAACGGAGCTTAATGCTCCGTTTTTTATTGCCTGCACGAACCTTATACCAATCCCAGCAATTATCTGTTCATCCTTGCTTGTCAAAATCGCTAATAGCTGCGTTAAAATTTTTGTAATTAGACCCACTAGTTACTGCAAATTTTGCCTTGCTCTTAGCGATTTTTCCTGCGCAATCACTGAACAGCTAATTACTGGTATTGGTATTAGTGAACCGCCTCTTCCTGCTTATTCAGATAATGAAAGCGCAGCTCATCATCCTCAAGCTCGACACGGACCGTACCGCCGTCCACCAGTGAACCAAACAGCAGCTCATTCGCAAGAGGCTTCTTCAGGTTCTCCTGAATCGCACGGCCCATCGGACGGGCTCCCATGGACTTGTCATAGCCTTTCAGAGCCAGCCAGTGGCGAGCCTCTTCAGAAATCTCAAGCGATACTCCACGCTGGTCAAGTTGCGCCTGAAGTTCAACAACAAACTTGTCCACCACCTGATGAATCACTTCTTCATCCAGGCTATTGAACCAGATAATGTTGTCCAGACGGTTTCTGAATTCCGGTGTAAACACTTTCTTAATTTCCGACATGGCGTCGTGACTGTGATCCTGCTGAATAAGACCAATAGACTTCTTAACTGTCTCAGCCACACCTGCGTTGGTGGTCATCACCAGAATAACATTTCTGAAGTCTGCCTTACGGCCATTGTTATCTGTCAGCGTACCGTTATCCATCACCTGAAGCAGCAGGTTAAAGATATCCGGGTGTGCTTTCTCAATCTCATCCAGCAGCACAACTGCGTGCGGATGCTTGATAACGGCATCGGTGAGCAGACCGCCCTGATCGTAGCCCACATAACCCGGAGGCGCACCAATCAGACGGCTTACGGAGTGTCTTTCACCATATTCAGACATATCAAAGCGCAGAAGCTCAATGCCCAGCAATTTTGCAAGCTGAACGGTCACCTCGGTTTTACCCACACCGGTCGGGCCTGCAAACAGGAAGGAGCCGACAGGTTTGTTATCTGCACCTAGCCCGGCACGTGTCAGCTTAATCGCTTCAGACAGGGCATCGATGGCATTGTTCTGACCAAATACCAGCATCTTCATCTTTCTGTCCAGAGACTGAAGCACATCTTTGTCTGAAGAAGATACGGACTTTTCAGGAATACGGGCCATCTTAGCCACCATGGCTTCAATATCACCCACACCAACTGTCTTCTTACGTTTGCTCGCAGGAGCAAGACGGCTTCTGGCACCGGCTTCATCGATAACATCAATGGCTTTATCCGGAAGGTGTCTTTCATTGATATATTTAGCTGAAAGTTCAACAGCCGCACGCAGCGCCTTATTGGTGTAACGCACTTCGTGGTGCGCTTCGTATTTCGGTTTCAGCCCCATCAGGATCTTGGTTGTATCATCCAGCGACGGTTCAACCACATCGATTTTCTGGAAACGGCGTGACAGCGCTCTCTCCTTATCAAAGATGTTGCTGTACTCCTGATAAGTGGTTGAACCGATACAGCGAAGCTTACCGCTGCTTAGCAGTGGCTTAATAAGGTTCGCCGCATCCACCTGGCCACCGGAAGCCGCGCCAGCACCAATAATGGTGTGGATCTCATCGATAAACAGAATGGCGTCATCTTCTTTTTCGAGCTGCTTAAGAATCGATTTAAAGCGCTTCTCGAAATCACCACGGTATTTTGTTCCCGCAAGCAGTGAACCGATATCCAGCGAATAGATAACGCTGTCTTTAATCACTTCAGGCACCTGACCTTCAACGATTCTCCAGGCAAGCCCTTCAGCAATTGCGGTTTTACCCACGCCCGCTTCACCCACCAGCAATGGGTTATTTTTACGCCGGCGACATAATACCTGAATGGTACGTTCCAGCTCTTTGTCACGGCCAATCAGCGGGTCTATATTACCCTGCTTAGCAACCTGATTCAGGTTGGTGGCAAAGCTTTCCAGACGCTCTTCTGCCGGCGTTTCATCCGAAGAAGAATCATTGCTGAACATATCAGAGGAAGAGTCCTCTTCTTTGTCGCCCGGACCTTTGGTAATGCCGTGGGAAATATAATTGACTATGTCCAGTCGGCTGATATCGTGCTTTTTCAGCAGATAAGCGGCGTGAGACTCCTGTTCGCTGAATATAGCAACCAGCACATTCGCACCCGATACCTCGTTTTTACCTGAGGACTGAACATGAAAAACAGCGCGCTGCAGAACCCGCTGAAAACTCAGTGTTGGCTGGGTTTCCCGGGTTTCATCGGTTTCTGGGATAAGAGGTGTGGTCTGATCGATAAACTTATCGAGCTCGGACTTAAGCACATCAATGTCAGCATTGCATGCTCTGAGTGTTTCGCGGGCAGTATCATTGTCCAGCAGAGCCAACAGAAGGTGCTCCACTGTCATAAATTCATGTCGCTTATCTCTCGCCCGCGCAAATGCGCCATTTAAGCTCGTCTCTAATTCTTTGTTAAGCATAGGTACCTCCGCAGTGAACACCCTATGAGATGGCTACTCGTCTTAAGCTTCTTCCATCGTACATAACAACGGATGCTCGTTTTCCCTTGAGTACATGGTTACTTGCATCACCTTTGTTTCTGCAATCTCTGCGGAATAAGTGCCGCAAATTGCCTTCCCTTCATAGTGAACTTTCAACATGACTTGAGTTGCCTTTTCCAAATCCATTGAAAAGAAACGCCCAAGTACATCAATTACAAAATCCATTGGCGTATAGTCATCGTTATTCAGTACGACGTTATACAGCGATGGTGGCTTGACTTTAGTTTTTTCTAGCTCCAGTAAGTCAGAATCCGGAGTTATCCATTCGTATTGTTTGCCCATTTCTACATCTTCTATACGAAAAGTTATTCAAAACCGATCACAGCACTCTGCTGAGCACTTTGAAAAATAACTTTTCTTTAACTTAGAGACTAATGCACTAATTGTATCCCTGCAAATCAAACATTACCATCTTGAGTGCACACTGCTTCTAAGTGCTCAATACCTAACCAGGTTTGAACAGAATAAAATTTGTTTCATAGGTTTGCATAATGGATCACAAAGTTAGGAATTTGTTAATCTCAAAACTGATTTCTTTAGAGAAATGTTGCTTTTTAGCCTCTTTGTCTATTGACTGTGCATATTGATTGACTAAATTGTGTTCTGTAGTGACTAGGAATTTGGCAGCGCCTGAATTTGTATTCACTCGATTCTCAGTAAGTCAGTTGGGTTGGCTTGCTGGTAGCAACATCAGTTAAAAAATGCAGAAGGATGTAAAGCATGGCTACAGGTACAGTTAAATGGTTCAACAACGCTAAAGGATTCGGGTTTATTTGCCCTGAAGGTGAGGACGGTGATATTTTTGCACACTACTCAACGATTCAGATGGATGGATACAGAACTCTGAAAGCAGGACAAACCGTCACATACGAAGTTGAACAAGGACCTAAAGGTTTCCACGCCAGCTCTGTGGTACCGGTTGAGGCCCAGCCAGCTAAATAACGCTGCCAATAGACGTTAATTTTACAGACAGGAACCCGCCAGCCGGCGGGTTCTTTGCGTATACGGGTTACGCAGTGAAACATATTCCTTTTGAGACAAGCAACATTGTTATTGGTGATGCCAATATGTATCATTTGTTTAATAAGCTTGTTAAATCAGGTAAGTAGTGTGGATACATATACAGAAATTGAACGTTTTTTAGATTACCTTGCTGATGCCATCCTTATTGTTGATGATAAATCAAATATCCTATTTGCCAACAGCTCATGTGCCCGGCTCTTTAGCTACGATAAGAGTACTCTGCTAACCCTGAAAATAGATAACCTGATGGCAACAGGTATCCAGAGCCATAATCATAGTCAAAAGGTAGCCGGTTTTATCAGGAACCAGTCCCGGGCTAAGGTTATGATGGCAAGGAAAATAATGCCTTGTCTCAATGCCGAAGGTCATGAGTTCAACGCCCGGATCTCTATCGCTAACATAGAGTTCAAAGGGAAACAGTGCGGCATTGCCACTATTCAGGACTATTCCTCCGTTCAGTCCGTGATTAACGAACTCGCCAGTGAAGCATGCACGGACTCTCTGACCGGGCTATTTAACAAACGCCACCTTGAAAATATTACCAGCAACCATAATACGGAAATTAACGGCTCGCCTGTATTCGGTGTGGCTTATCTGGATCTGAATGGTTTTAAGGCGATTAATGACACCTTTGGTCATGATGTCGGTGATGAGTTGCTGATAGAAATTGCAGGGCGGCTAAAAAAACAGATGCGTACCGGTGACCTTAGCTTCCGCCTTGGTGGGGATGAGTTTTTACTGCTGTTTGGCATTAACAACCCGGATAATTATGAACAGAAGCTTACCGTGGTCGGAAGTAAAGTACATGAGATAATTGAAAAGCCGATTTATATCGAAAAACTCAACCGGGAGTTAAATGTCGGAGTCAGCATTGGTATCGGTATTATGCCCTTTGACGACAGAGATCTGGCAACACTGATCAGCAAGGCTGATAAGGCCATGTACCTGTCCAAGACAAGCAAGAAGCCTTATGTCCTGGCTGCGGAGCTGGATAGATCCGGAATATCATACGTAGAAAGTAGATCCCCGCTTCCGCGGGGATGATATTATTTAGCTGCGAGAATAGCAGCCACAAAGCAGGCAATTAAACAGCATCAACAATACTATTTAGCGTTGCACTCGGACGCATCAGCGCTGAAGTCAGGTCATCGCTTGGTGCATAGTAGCCACCCATTTCCCCCTTCACGCCCTGAGCATCATTCAGCTCAGCAACAATCACCTGCTCGTTTGCAGCCAGTTTTTCTGCAACAGGCGCAAACTGCTCAGCAATTGCAGCATCTTCTGACTGAACAGCCAGTTCCTGAGCCCAGTAAGCCGCCAGGTAGTAATGGCTGCCACGGTTATCCAGCTCGTTCACCCTGCGTGAAGGTGACTTATTGTTATCCAGGAATTTGCCTGTCGCTTTGTCCAGCGCATCTGCAAGTACTTTCGCTTTGGCATTCTTGGTCACACTGCTTAAATGCTCCAGAGAAGCCGCCAGTGCCAGAAACTCACCCAATGAGTCCCAGCGCAGGTGGTTTTCCTTCTCAACCTGCTGAACATGCTTAGGCGCAGAGCCACCGGCACCGGTCTCAAACAGGCCGCCACCGTTCATCAGAGGCACCACAGAAAGCATCTTAGCTGATGTGCCCAGCTCAAGGATCGGGAACAGATCCGTCAGGTAGTCACGCAGAACATTGCCTGTTACGGAAATGGTATCCAGTCCCTGCTTGATTCGCTCCAGAGAGAACAGTGTTGCATCAACCGGAGACATAACTTTGATTTCAAGACCGTCAGTATCAAACTGAGGCAGGTATGCATTTACCTTCTTGATCAGCTCTGCGTCGTGCGCACGGTTTTCATCAAGCCAGAATACCGCTGGTACACCCGTTGCTCTTGCCCGTGAAACCGCCAGCTTCACCCAGTCCAGAATCGGTGCATCTTTCACCTGACACATACGGAAGATATCGCCCTGCTCCACCGGCTGGTCAATCAGGATAGTACCTGCTTGATCAATGACACGAACATTACCCGCTTCCGGTATGATAAAGGTCTTGTCGTGTGAGCCGTACTCTTCTGCTTTCTGCGCCATCAAACCAACATTAGGCACACTGCCCATGGTCGTCGGATCAAAGGCACCATTTTCCTTACAGAACTCAATAACCGCCTGATAAACGCCTGAATAGCAGCGGTCAGGAATCATTGCTTTGGTATCTTTCTGTTTGCCGTCCGGGCCCCACATCTGGCCCGACGCACGAATCATCGCAGGCATTGAAGCATCGACAATAATGTCACTCGGAACATGAAGGTTGGTGATACCACGATCTGAGTCAACCATAGCCAGTGCTGGCTGAGTTTCATAGACAGCCTGAAGCGCCGCTTCGATCTCTTCTTTCTGCTCCTGCGGAAGTGATTCAATCTTAGCGTAAACATCGCCAATACCATTGTTCACATCCACACCAAGCTCATCAAAAAGCTCGCCGTATTTGGCAAATACGTCTTTGTAGTAGACTTTTACCGCATGACCAAAGATAACCGGATCGGAAACCTTCATCATGGTCGCCTTCATATGCAGCGACAGCAGCACGTCCTGCTCTTTCGCGTCAGCAATCTCTTTCTCAAAGAAGGCAACCAGTGCCGCTTTGTTCATGACAGATGCATCGATGATCTCTTTGTCCTGCAGTGCAAGCCCGTCCTTAAGAACCTCAACACCGCCATTGGCATCAGCAAATTCGATACTCACCTCGGTAGCACCATCGATGGTGACCGATTTTTCACTACCAAAGAAATCACTGTCGTCCATGCTTGAGACATGAGACTTAGAGTCAGCAGACCATGCCCCCATGGAATGAGGATTTTTCTTTGCATAGTTTTTAACAGAAGCTGGCGCACGGCGGTCAGAGTTACCTTCACGCAATACAGGGTTTACAGCACTGCCTTTAATCTTGTCATATACCGCTTTAACTTTCTTTTCTTCGCTGTTTGCCGGCTCTTCCGGGTAATCCGGCAGAGCGTAGCCCTTGGCCTGCAGTTCTTTAATTGCAGCTTTAAGCTGAGGAATAGAAGCGGAAATATTTGGAAGCTTGATAATGTTTGCTTCCGGAGTCTTAGCCATTTCCCCGAGTTCAGCTAACGCATCACCTATACGCTGTTCTTCGCTCAGGTATTCAGGGAAGTTAGCGATAATACGTCCGGCAAGTGAAATGTCCCGGGTGTCTACATTGATACCAGAAGAAGACGTGAAGGCGCGGATAATCGGCAACAGTGAATGCGTCGCCAGCGCTGGTGCTTCGTCAGTAATGGTATAAATAATAGTTGGTGTTTTCTTAGGCATGAAATTTCCCTATTAATTTACAGGCCGTTTCTGAATGAAAAGCCTGTATAAGTTGAACACCGGCAAATTACTGATACATCCAAATGTATACGCCGGTGCGCGCCCAACGAGTGTAAAAAATCCGGCTTTTACATAAATCAGGCGCAGTTCCTTTTCCCTAAATAATCTCTGAATCCTGTCTCCTGAGATCACTTAGGTCTATATATTGTTAAACAAACTCCGTGTATTAGTCTATCATTCTGTGCATAATCCGGTTCTTAAGCGCCAAAATCATAGCTTAAAACCATATTTTATAAAACTTTCTTATACATTTTTATCACATATCTGCAGGATAGTTAACATGCCAGCGGCTTCAAAAGGCACATCCAGAAAACGAACTTTCGGCTCAAAACCCTCACACAGCAAACGTCCTTCCACCGCGCGAAAAGGCCCCCGTAAGACCAAACCCTCTGCGGCGAAAAAGCCGGTAAGACCCGAAGATCGTAAAGTCATTATCTTCAATAAACCTTTTGATACCCTGAGCCAGTTCACCGATGAATCCGGACGCAAAACGCTGGCAGACTACATCCCGGTTAAGGATATATACGCTGCCGGACGACTGGACCGCGACAGTGAAGGTCTGATGATCCTTACTAATGACGGCATCCTTCAGGCCAGACTCACCCAGCCTAAATCAAAATCTCCCAAAACCTACTGGGTGCAGGTAGAAGGTGAACCTTCAGAAGCCGATCTGGATAAGCTGCGAAAAGGGGTGGAACTTAAAGATGGCATAACGCTTCCGGCAAAGGTTGAACGGATAGAAGAGCCGGAGGTATGGGAGCGGAACCCTCCTGTCAGATTCCGGGCATCTATTCCCACTTGCTGGCTGTCCATCACAATTATCGAAGGGAGAAACCGTCAGGTCAGGCGGATGACGGCAAATATTGGTTATCCTACTTTAAGGCTGATCCGGTATGCGATGGGGGGGCAGACGCTTGGTGGGTTGGCTCCGGGGGAATGGAAGGAAATTCGAATTTAGAGGTGGCAGGTGGCAGGTGGCAGGTGGCAGGTGGCAGGTGGCAGAAACATTATTCTCACATATTTTACAAATTTCACACATTACATGTCATTTTGTGATATTGATTCCTTCCCTAAGATAAGAATAAAGGTGACTATAGCTAAAATTATAAATATGGCTTGATATTTTCATGCGTCACTTCATAAGCCGGTGAAAAAATGCCTGAAAATTGCCGTCAGGCTGCTGATAAGCAGCTACAATAAAAAGACGGTAATCAAATAAAATCAAGCTGTTATTTTAATATAATTTATCTTTTCATGCATCACTGATGCGTAGGGGACAAAATGGCGACCAAGTGGTTACTCACAGAGCTCATCAACAAGCTCTCTTTTGCGGTATGTATTGTCAGATCGGATCTGAACATCGTATCCGTGAATGACTGTTTTCTTGAGTACAGCGGACTAAACCGAAAACAACTGATTGGTCGTCCGCTGCCGCCGTTTTTCCGTCAATCTGAAACGCAACTTGAGGAATCCATCCATTCGGTGATTAATGGCATCCCCTCACTGTACCTGACTTATGAAGAGATCCCGCTGCTTTTTCCGGTAACCGCAAAATCTGATACCAAGGTCCCCGAGAGCCTTCCGGTGGACGTGGAAATCGCCAAACTAAACCACGCCAGAGGAGAGCCTGGCTTAATCTGTCTTTGCTTTTATGACCGCTCTGCCAACAAAACGCAGAAAAACACCATTCAGGAGTTAACCGGTCAACTGGAGCAAACACAGCAGAAGCTACAAAAAACCAGGGAACAGGTGCTTCAGGCAGAAAAAATGGCCTCTATCGGTCAGCTAACAGCCGGTATCGCTCATGAAATTAACAGCCCTATGGGGTTTATTGCATCCAATATTCAGTCACTGGATAGCTACTACCTTAAAATCGGGGAAGCCATCACTGAGCTGGATTCCATTATTGAGGCGACTGACGATCCATTTCTCATTTCCCAGAAGAGCAACATTCTGGATAAAAGCCAGATTCTGTTTGTGCTTGATGATGTAAAAGCGCTGGTGAATGAAACTCTGGATGGTTCCAACCGAATCATGTCGATAATAAATAACCTGAAGGACTACTCTCACTCTGATCACACTCAGTGGTCCTACAGTGATATCACTCAGGGTATGGACGATACGCTAAAAATCGTGAACAACCAGATTAAATACAACATCAATCTGGTGAAAAACTATGAGTCGGATACACCAAAAGTGTATTGCCAGATGATGAAGATCAGCCAGGTATTTATGAATCTGCTGGTCAATGCCTCTCAGGCGGTTGGTGAGCAGGGTCATATTGAGATATCTATCGCTCCGCTTGACACTGAGCAGGTTCAGATAAAAATCAGCGATGACGGCTGCGGCATTGATGAAAAAAATATTGCCCATATTTTTGAGCCCTTCTTCACCACAAAACCGCAGGGCGCGGGAACCGGTCTGGGACTTTCCGTATCCGACGAAATCGTGCGGGCCCATCATGGCAAAATCGAAGTGGAAAGTGAGCCAGACAAAGGCACCACCTTTACTCTAACCCTGCCGGTCAATCAGGTCGTCAGCTAACGGAGGTCTGTTATGAGCAGCGATTTATCCGACCAGTTTGAAGTTGTTGAGGCCGCTAATCACTCTCTGATGTTGGTGGATGACGAACCTGATATTTTAAAGTCACTGACCAGAGTACTGCGACACGAATACGACGTTGTTTCATTTACCAGTGGCAGCGAAGCGCTGGATTATCTGAAAGATAACGAAGTTTCAGTGATTATCTCAGATATGCGGATGCCGGAGATGGACGGTGCTGAACTGCTCTCCAGAGCCAGAGAGCTCTGTCCGGACTCAGTCCGCTACCTTCTTAGCGGATACAGTGATTTTAACTCCACAGTCAGAGCCATCAATGAAGGCGGAATCCACTCCTATATCGCCAAACCATGGGACAATGAGGCGCTTAAGCTGACTATTGCGAAAGGTGTCGAGCTGTATAACCTGAAAAAAGACAAACAGCGCCTGACAAAGCAGTTAGAAGAGAAAAACCGCGAACTTCTGGAGTTAAATCAGAGTCTGGAAGATACGGTGCTCACCCGCACATTTGAGCTGCGTAAATCTAACCGCAAATTGCAGCTTCTGGTGAAAAACCGCAGCCAGACGTTTAACGATATTCTCGCCACCCTAAAAGCCATCATTCAGTTCTCCACCGGCTCTTCCGGTTCGCATACAGAGCGCATTGCGGCTTTATCAAAGGCAGTGGCCCTGAAGATGGGCTTAGAGGAGTCAGAGGTTACTGAGATCTATCTGTGCAGCCTTATCCACGAAATCGGCCTGCTCAACGCAGGACCGCAGCTTTCCCCCACCATTGTGGGTGATGCTTTCTCGTCCACCATTACCTATACTCCGTTGGCAAACGGTGAACTGGGTGCTGAAATAATCAGCCAGATAAAACGGTTTGAACCTCTTGTTCCCATCATCCGCTCTCAGGATGAAAACTACAACGGAACCGGTGTCCCGGATCATCTGGCTGAGGATGAAATTCCCGTCGGAGCCAGAATTTTACGTATCGTGAAAAACTACGACTATCTGGTTTCAGACTTAAGTAATGAGACGCGGATGACACCGTCCAGTGCCAGAGCCTTTATCAAGGATCACTCAGGCTCTCTGTATGACAAAGAAATCGCGAAGGTCTTTCTGGATCTGATTGAAAAGGAAGCCGAAGAGCTGGATACCGATATGTGCATAGGCCTGGACGAGCTCAGAGTTGGTGCTATCGTCAAGCAGGACATCTACCTTCCCAATGGCGTCTGTATGGTCACCGCCGGGCAGGAAGTGAACGCTCATATGCTGAAAAAGCTCAAAGCCATCGAAGAAGAGTTAGACCTGCCAATCGCGATTTTTATCTGAACCTTTCCGCTTCTAACTTTTCGCTTCTGCTACCGGCAAAGAGACGGTAAATGTCGTTCCTTTCCCGGGGTCGCTCTGAACGCTGATCTTGCCACCATGCTTTTTCAAAATCGCCTGAGAAACCGCAAGGCCAAGACCCGGCCCCTTGCCTACCGGCTTAGTGGTATAGAAAGGGTCAAACAGTTTTAACATTATATGCTCATCAATGCCTCTGCCGTTATCCGTCACGTCAAGACAGACAAAGCCGTCAGAAAGATAGCTGGAAACTTTAATCACCCCTGTCTTGTCAATGGCCTCCATTGCGTTGAGCAGCAGGTTCATCACCACCTGGCCTATCTCACCGGCCCGGCACTGAACCATTGGCAACTCTTCCAGTGTTTTTTTGATTTTGCACTTATAACTAAGTTCATTGGTCACCAGGCGCAACGCAGGTTCAACCACATCCTTATTGATATTAACTTCCTGCATGTCCTGATCATCTACTCTGGAAAAGCTTCGAAGATCATTAACAATATCCTGAATTTTCTGAATGCCTTTTATGGAGTCATCGGAAATATCTACGATATCTTCAACAACCGTTTTCAGATCATACTGGGAGCGGATTTTATCAATCTCCTCCAGATACTCAGCCATACCGGCATCACGCAACTGACCTTCAAGCTTTCTGTATTCGGCTGCAAACTGCTCCATAGCATGGGCGTAGCAACCCAGCTGTTCAAGATTACTTTTGATATAAGCGGTAGGGTTATTGATTTCATGCGCCACCCCGGCGGCCAGTTGACCAACCGACGCCAGTTTTTCAGACTGAACCAGCAACTGCTGCTGTTGCAAGGTTTTTTCATTCAGGGTCTGTAGTGACTGATTTGCTGACTTGAGTGCCTGCTCCCGCCTTTCAACCTTACCTGCCATCTGCTCGAAGTGTTCCGACAGCTCCTGAATCTCTTCTATCCGTTCATCATTAATATGCTCATCATGATGTTCCCCTTCCGCTACCTTCTGAGCCTGCTCTCTGAGATTTTGCAACGGCCTGACCAGATAGGTATAGCCAAGAAGCCGGGTAATTAAAATCACCGCAAGCATGATCATCAGAAGAATTAAGGCAAAGTTGTAGATAACCTCCATGCGAGCTTCCGCAACCTGAGCACCATCACTTCGGTATTTCAGTACAAACCCCAGCAGCGGAATATGAACTTCACGCGGCTCGGTCTGCAGTTGTTTACCCATAGCAAAAATAGACTCTTCGCCCTTGAGTACCTCTATCCTGTGCTCGTATAAGAATTTGGTCAGACCGATATCACTGACCATGACGTTGTTGTCTAACTCTGCAACCAGGTAACCTTCCGCCATATCGTGGTACATAATGGGCGTTACCATCATCCAGTTGACTGTATTGTCATACTTATTGTGACAGGCCTCGACGGTAACACCCGGCACAGATGATTCTGTAATGAGTTTCTGAACCAAACCCGGCTTCACCAGACAGGCTGACGCCGGGTTTGTGGTATAGACAAGATCACCTGAAATATCAAACAGGTGCAGCGGTACGTACTCGCCAAACAGGCTCAGATCATCAATAAAGTCACTGGTATTCGCCAGTCCGGCAGAAGGTTGCATCACACCCTGCAGCAATACAGGAAAAGCGGCATAATCTTTTAGCACCAGGTGACGAAGGTAGAAATAGCTGCTGATATCATCCGCAATGCCCTGCATTTGCTGATAAATCAGAGCTTGTCTGTCGTGTTTAATCAAAGAGTCAATTTTCAGCAACAGAACGGAACCGAGGCTGATACCCAGCACCGCGATAATTGTCAGAACGAAAGACATAAAAGCAAACGCAATCTTAAATCGCATTCGCCCGTTTCTTTTTTCTGTGTCACTCCTGAACAATGACAATCCTGTTCTCCATATCATATTCCCCCATCACAAGTTCAGCATGCCCCAGAGCTTCATGAGCGTCCGGCCTGGACTCGCTATAAGGTGAAAACGGCTGACGGTAAGTTTTGATTAACCCCTCTACCGGGCCGTCTATCTGCTCAAGTGCACTGCGCAAAGCAAGGCGATCCGCCTGAATGTCCCCGGAAAGCCCCTGACGGTTAATGGCTGCTAACATAAGCTTAGTCAAATCATACGCATGTATGAAGCCTGTGGGCGCGGTAATATCTGACGCATCACGGATCTCTTCCGGATAGAGCCTCTTCGCTCTTGCCAGCACTGACTCAGAAAGAGGCGTAGGAGGTGACGAGATAAAAGAAAACCTGGTCTGCAGGAACTTAATATCCATCTCCTTTCTCATCTGAGGATTAATTACCTGAGGAAAATCCCCGCCGGTAATGCCCCAATGACTGCGGATCGGAAGGGCTTTTTTGCTTTCAAATTCTCTGGAAACTTTTAGCAAAGCGCGTGCAAAAGTTTTGCCTTCAGATGCATTAGCAACCATAAGTATCACATCGGCACCCGATGCATAGATATCACGCAGAGACATCTTGGCTCCGGTGCTGCCCAGATTCCAGTTAAACCACTTCACGCCTATAGGGCTGATACCCTGTTCGGCAAGCGCCTGTGACATAGTTTTATAGTTCGACTTACCCCAGCCGGTATCTTCAAGCAGTAGGTAAGGCTTTGTAAACCCTTCCGCAAGGGCGTGATTAACTATTACCCGGCCGGCTTTTGTATCATCTACTGACAGACGGAAAACCCAGTTTTGCTCTGAAGGATAGCGGGTAATAGGACCGGCAGCGGCCCACGGATCTAAAACCAGAATCTGGTGGTCATGAATAAAGCGCAGGTTTTCCAGCAAAGGAGGGGAATGCAAACCACTGAACACTGCCAGAGCATTCTCGTCCGACAGGTATTCCTTCAGATGTAGTTTGCTTCTTACGGCACTGCCATGATGGTCACGAGTCAGCACCTTTACCGGCCTGCCCGCAATTTGATTGCCCACTTCATCGAGGGCAACGCGAATACCCCTTTCAATGGCGACACCTGAAGTCCGGGCTGCGGTCCGGTCTGCATCCACATAAATATGTATTGGCTCTGAAGCAAATCCCTTGGCCTGAAAGCAAAACAAAATAATAAATGCAGCGAAAACACTCCGCATAGTCCGCATGGCATACTCCTTCCCTAATACCAACCTTAGAATTATAGGTTACCCACACATTTTTTCTGTAACTATCCGAATGTTAGTAAGATTTTGCTTTAACGGTGTGACCTCTATCCTGTCTTAGCAGTACGACAGTACTTTCTTATCCCGCGCGGCAAGATTTGCAAAGAAAGCACAAAGCAGGGCGATGGCGGCAATGGAAAGAAGTGGTATGTCCCATGAGTCTGTTGCAGTGTGCAGATAACCAACAAGCGTAGGGCCGGTTGCTGCCAGTGCATAACCTATGCTCTGGGATAAACCCGACAGCGCAGCTGCTTGCCCAGGATTATCCGTCCTAAGACCAACAAAAGACATTCCGATAATAAAAGTCGAGCAGTTTGTCAGACCAAACAGACCTACCCAGAAAATGGCATATTCCGGGAAAGTAATCAGCCCCAGAACCGCCACAAAAACGGACAGAGCGCACAGAGAGATCAGCGCTCTCTGATTGTTGGTTCTGGACAGAACCGGCAGCAGTAAAAGTCCGGGAACCATAGTGGAAAACTGCAGAAAGCCGTAGATATACCCGGCATCTATCTCACTAAAGTGGAGATCGCTGAGCATTTTGGGTAACCAGCCGGCAAAGGAATAAAAAGTAAATGAGTTGAGCCCTATGCCCAGAGTCACCTGCCATGCGATGGGACACCGGAGCAGGTCCCGCATTTTGGTTTCCTGCCGGGTCTGTTTTTTCCTCTGGACACCCTGCTTACCTCTTACCACCTCAGGAAGCCAGAGAACCAGAGCCAACACAGGAAAAACCAGATTAAACAGCAGAGCCAACTGCCAGCCGGAAATGCTGCCCAAACCCATATTTGAAATCGGCACCATCAGGCTTGAGCTTAATGTGGAACCTATTCCCATGGTGAAAACATACAGAGAGGTCATCGCGGAAATCCGGGCAGGGAAACTGATTTTAACCACAACAGGCAAGAGTACATTGCCCGCAGCTATACCTGCGCCTATCAACACGGTTCCCAGGTAGAGAAACACCTCAATTCCCCAGGAGCGGAGTACAACCCCTCCGGCGATGGAGATAAGCGCTAACAATAAACTTGGATACAGGCCCAGCCTGCCGGAGAGCCAGGCAGCCACAGGGGAAAAAACAGCAAAGGAAAGCAGAGGCAAAGCAGTAAGAAAGCCGGCTGCCGAGGCTGAAAGCGATAGATCCTGCATTATCTGCCCCAGTACCGGAGCTAAGCTGGTAAAAGGCCCTCTTAAGTTCAGAGCCAGAAACAGGATACCGAGAAGCGCAATAATGCCAGCTCGTTTGGAGTTACTCATTTGATATTCCGAAAGATACAGAGGCGGTCAGTATAACCAAAATCCGCTATTTATCGAATTTAACCTCTACACCTTAAACTGATTCACCAGCTTCTGCTGCTCAGAAGAAAGCCCGGCAATTTCTTTACCCACAGTCTCGGAGGCTTCTGCCTGATTCAGTATCTGACTACTCAGCTCACGGATATTCACCACACTCTGGTTAACTTCCGCAGACGCTGACTTCTGCTCCTCGGCTGCGCGGGCGATCTCACTGTTCATATCGCTGATTTCAGCAATGGATTCAAATACACTATTTAGTTTCTGAACCGCCTGCTGCACCTGAGCGGAAGTTTTATTGGCAAGCAGGTTTCCTTCATCGATAACCTTCACCACATCGTCGGTTCCCGACTGTACACTGGTTATCACCTCTTTGATTTCATCAACAGAGTCCCGTGTGCGGCTTGCCAGGTTTCTTACTTCATCAGCAACCACTGCAAAACCTCTGCCCTGCTCTCCGGCTCTGGCAGCCTCAATAGCCGCATTAAGTGCCAGCAGGTTAGTCTGCTCGGAAATGCCCTCAATAACTTCCAGAATATCGGTAATGGCAGCATTGTTTTCCGCAAGTTCATTGACGACAGGAACCGCTTCGGTCATTTTCTCAACCAGGTCATTCATCTGCACCGAAGACTGCTCAATAACCGTCTGGCCTTCGGTTGCCGCATCATTGGCACGGCTTGCCGCACTCACAGCAAGGTCAGCATTTTGGTGTACCAGCCCTGAGGTTTGTGTCATCTGCTCAGAGGCTGTTGCAACCAAATCCACTTCTCTGAACTGCGCTTCACTGCTGCTTCTTGTGGCGATAGCCGACTCCTCCGCTTTTTCGGCTGTATGTGCCACCTGCTCTGTTGTGGTAACAATCTTTTTGATGGTGTTCTGCAACTTATCAAGAAACAGGTTAAAAGCGCCTGCCAGTTGTCCGATTTCATCTTCAGACTTTACTTCCAGTCTTTGGGTCAGGTCTCCCTCTCCAGAAGCTATATCGTCTAAACGCGCGGCCACAACCCGGATAGGTTTCACCAGATTTAATGAAGAAAGCCAGATAACAATCAGGCCAAGCAGAACAAAAACAGAGCCTGCGGTAATTTCTGTGATAACGCCTTTATCAATCTGCCGGTTAATAATACTGTCCAGAGTCACCGCATCCCTTAGCACCTCAGCGCGGGGCATCTCAAGCAGCACACCCCATGTCTGACTGGATATCTTCGCCGGAGTATAAACCAGCAGCCACTGCCCATCCTCACTCCATCTGGCTGTCAGGTCCTGGCTGCCAATCAAGGCGCTAAGCTCATTGGCGTTAACATTGGGGCTTACGTAGGCTTCACCGACTTTTATATCGGCACTATCAGAGGCGATAAGCATTCCGTCTTCAGTGACGATGGATACGCTTCCCTTTGAGTCAAACAGCTTAGCATCCGTGGTTGCAACAATGCTGTCCAGCTTATCCAGCTTGATATCAATTCCCAGCACGCCAATTACCTCTTTTTCATACAACACTGGGAAAGTAATGGAAGTGGTGAGCTTAGTGGTTTCGCCAAAGTCGCTAAATTTAGGCGTGGACATACAGCTTTGACCAGTCTCAAAGGGGCAGAGGAAGCGCTCTTTATTTATAGGATCCTGCAAAACGGCTTCATAAACCACATTTGACAGAACTTCGTCACCCTGAAGCGATACCGCCCAGTAAGTGGCAAAGCGGCCAGCCTCATTTGAGCCTAAATAATCCGACCCCTGAAACTGAATATCTTCTCCGTCTAGTTTGTCTTTGCCATAAACCAGGTAGGCGCCCTGTATAATCTCAAACTGCTCAACCATAATGCGCACAGACTCATCTAATGCGGTACGCAAATCTTCAGCCGGCGTTTCATTGAACTCAGCATTAGCTTTCAGGAAATGGGCGGTTTCCACCATCATCTGTCCGCGGTAAAAGGCTTCCTCCAGGTACTGAACCGACTCGGTCACATTCAAAAGAGCCTGACTTTCCAAAAGCTGCTGAGACTTATTGATAACTGAATTTGAGCTATGTTCTTTGATAGTCGCCTGGTTACTCAGTGCACTGTACACAGAGAATCCAATCAGCAGCATAGAAGTCAAAAGCAGACACAGGCCAGACAGCAGCGTAATTTTCCATTGGACAGAAAGAGAGCGCATTTCAATACCTTTTAAAACTAATTGCTTGTTATACCAATCCCAGCAATTATAAAAATAGCAGTCGATTCAGAAAAATACGATTATATATGAAGTTCGCTATTGAGCGCCCGCTTAGTGGAAAGGTTTACACCAAAAATGCTAATCATTATCACAATTCCAACGAATAACATGATCTCGCGCTATCTGATTGACAATGGATGAGCTTTTTATGAAACATTCAAAGCTGGACATTTATCCGCATTCATTTAACTTATATGGAAAAGCAGAAAACGCCTTCAGTAAAAAAGGACAAATAATGAAAGTAATTTCCTTCAATATAAACGGACTTCGCGCCCGTCTTCATCAACTACAGGCTCTAATTGATAAACACCAGCCAGACGTCATCGGCCTGCAGGAAATTAAAGTGCATGACGACGCCTTCCCGGTAGAAGACGTTGAGGCTATGGGATACAAAGTCTATTTCCATGGTCAGAAAGCACACTACGGCGTTGCTATGCTGTGCAAACAGGAGCCCGTCAGCGTTCAGAAAGGTTTCCCTACTGATAATGAAGAACATCAGAAGCGCATGATTATGGCCACCTTTGAGGATGAGAGCGGTGAGAAAACCACTATCCTCAACGGCTACTTCCCTCAGGGCGAAAACATCGAACATGAGACCAAGTTCCCGTATAAGCGTCAGTTTTATAAAGATCTGATGACTTATCTGAATGACCACCATTCCAATGACGAGCAGCTGATTGTTATGGGCGATATCAATATCAGTCCGATTGATGCAGATATCGGCATTGGCGAGCCAAACCGCAAACGCTGGCTGAAAACAGGCAAGTGCTCGTTCCAGCCGGAAGAGAGAGAAATGCTAAAAACGCTGACCGACTGGGGCCTGGAAGACACTTTCCGCAACCTGCATCCGGACGCCGACGATAAATTCTCCTGGTTCGACTACCGCTCAAAAGGCTTTGTTGACAACCGTGGCCTGCGAATTGATGTTATTCTGGCAACAGAAAAACTGGCGGCGAAATGCTCTGAATCAGATATCGACTATAAACTGAGGGGAATTGAAAAGCCCTCTGATCATGCTCCGATCTGGGCAGTATTCAGCTAAATCATCTGCTTCACATTCACATCCGTTCTTATCAGAAACTTGTAGTAACTTCATATGAAGTTACTACTTTCATCACACTCATACATGTAACAAAAGCAACACATCTCATATTTACGAGTAAGTAATCACTCTACATGTTAAAACATCATTAACAACATGTATATTTCGTGATTCGCACTTGCAGCCCATTGCATATGTTATATACCTAATAACAGGAACAAACTCTTATAGTTACAAGATTACTCAGCACGGATGTACGCTGAGTTTATTTATGTTTATAACTGCTTCGTAATTGAATGGATAACAACATGGATAGAGTTCTAAGCCGCTTTACTATATCGGGGATAATGACGCTATTTAGCATAATTATAATGTTATTAATCATCGTCAATGGCTGGTTTATTGCAAGTAGTGCGCAGCAACAGGTCAGAGAGGAAATTGAGCTGGGGTTGCGGGATCAGGTCGATGCTGCCGCTGCTGCAATTGACGAAATCATAATCCGCTCTGACCATAATATTACAAAAGCAAAACCGCAGATTGTCGATTTTATGAACAGCTTCCGCTGGGATGGTGGCAGCGGCTATCTGTTCATCAATGAAACTCTTTCCAATACCCAGGTGCATCATGTTGTGAAACCGGAGCTAAACGGACAACCAACCGTCGCCATCACATTACTAAGCGGAGGAACGCTTGAGCAGACAATGCAGGAAGTGGTCAGAGCTCAGCAGGCCAGAATGGTTCACTATGAGTTTAATAACCCGGCCACAGGTAAAGTTGAAGAAAAAGCGACTTACATCGCCCCTTTAAAGCAGCGTAACTGGGTACTCTCCAGTGGTGTTTATGTATCCAGAGCTGAACATGCCTTTATGCAAGTGCTCAAGCAGGTAATCATGGGAATTTTAGCCCTGATTGTTTGTGTGATTTTCCTGATAATTATCATTTCCAGATTCTTTAAAAACAAAATTGGCTGGATACAGCGGGGACTTGAGAGCAAATTTGGCGACAGCGTGGCTGATACCGAAAACACCAATGAGATAGCACAACTGGAAACCGGTGTTAATGTACTTTTCACCACCTTTAACCGTGTCATCAATGTTCTGGGAGACAGCACCTCACGCGTAGCAGCGGCAGCGGCTCAACAGCAAATAATGAGTAAAAGTGCAACCAGCGGGATGTCGGATCAGAAACGTGAAATAGAAGAGTTCGCCACGGCAATGAATGAAATGGCGGCTACGGTTTCAGAAGTCGCAAACAACTCAAATACGGCAGCGGATGAAATTTCACGAGTAAAAGAGCTGGCTCAGGGCGGAGAAAGCAGTATGCAAAAAACCGCAGGTTCTATCACAAACCTATCATCTGAACTGGCCGTTTCAGGCAACGTCATAGAGCAACTTGAAAAAGACAGCAAACAGATAGAATCCGTGGTTGATGTTATCAGCGATATTGCTGATCAGACTAACCTCCTTGCGTTGAATGCCGCAATAGAAGCCGCACGAGCCGGAGAACAGGGCCGGGGCTTTGCCGTTGTTGCCGATGAGGTCAGGGAACTGGCACAAAAGACCACCCACTCAACCTCAGAAATCCGCACCATGATAGAGCATCTTCAGGAACGGGTTTCCGAAGTCGTAGAAAATATTGCCAGCAGCATCAATAATGCTAAGGCCAGTGTCGGTGTTGCCAACGAATCCCAGCAAAAAATGTCCGCTATTACCGCTTTACTGGACGGTCTTGCAGACATGACGGCTCAGATTGCCACCGCTTCTGAAGAACAGAGCGCAGTCAGTGAAGAGATGAGCAAAAATATCACCGTCATTAATGATATTGCCTCTGAAACCCATAACCTTGTAAAAAACAGCGACAGAGCGTCAAGAGAAATCCATGAGCTGGTGACTCAGGTTTATCAGGAAGTCAATACAGTTAAAATCTCGGATCCGGTTTATCACCTCAGTCTGGCAAAAATGGCTCACCAGCTCTGGTTGGGCAGAATAAACAATTACCTCGCTGGTAAAGAACACCTGCATGAAGGTGAAGGCTCATGTCATCATTCCTGCCAGTTGGGTCAATGGTATAACAAAGAAGCCCTGGTAGAGCTTAGACATATCGGCGGCGTTAATGAATTGGATAAGCCACACCAGGCCTTCCATGCCAAAATTGCAGAGCTGAAAAGAGCCAAAGAGAGCGGCAAATTAGACGAAGCAGAAAAAATATTTAAGGAACTGATGAAAACCTCAGAACAGGTTGTAGAACTTCTTGAAGAGATTAATGTAAATATTGAACGGGAACAGGGAGCGGACAAGGGGGGGCTTCAGAACGAATTGACGAAGTCAGTAGCCTAAGAAACCGGGCCCTGGTTTTCCCTGGGGCCCGGAACCTCTTTAGCTAAGCGGCCTCAAATAAGCCAAAAACTTTTTCTCCGCCTGCTTAAACACCCAAAGAATCACAAAGCAAAGCATCATATAAAACAGCCCTGCTGTCAGGAAAGACTCGAACGGTGCGTAGTATCTTGAGTTTACCAGGCGGGCTGCGCCTGTCAGGTCAAGGATAGTGACAATACCCGCTACCGCAGAACCGTGAAGCATAAAGATAACTTCGTTACTGTATGCCGGTAGTGCGCGGCGCAGTGCGCTTGGCAGGATAATGCGGCGGTAGGTTTTCCAGGTGCTCATGCCGTAGGCTTTTGCCGCTTCCACTTCGCCCTTTGGAAGACCGTTGATTGCGCCGCGGATAATTTCCGCTGTGTATGCGCCAGTGTTCAGAAAGAAAGAGATCAGAGCACAGAACCAGGCGTGTTCCCACAGGGTACCTTTAACCGTAATAAACTGATCCATCCCGTAGTAAATCAGGTAAAGCTGTACCAGCAACGGGGTGCCACGGAAGAAATAGATAAAAGCCCAGGTCGGGAGCCTGAAAATCGGGTTATGGCTGTTGCGTGCGATCGCCAGCGGAATTGCCAGGCAAAGGCCCAGTATCAGTGACAAACCCACAAGCCAGACTGTGGTCCACAGCCCTTCCAGATAGATAGGAAGGCTTTCAATAATAATAGAAAAGTCCATATCTACCCCGTATGAATACTGTATTTACGTTCCACAACTTTCAGAATACTGGTAGAAACGAAAGTGAAAAACAGAAAGATAAGTGAAACTGTCATGTAAAAGGTAAATGGCATCTTGGTTGAACCGGCAGCAAGTGAACCGATACGCACCATATCTTCAAGGCCGATAATAGAAACCAGCGCCGTTGTTTTCAGCAGAACCAGCCAGTTATTACCAAAGCCGGGAAGCGCATGACGAATCATCTGAGGCAGAAGAATGCGTCTGAATGCCAGAGGGCCACTCATACCATAAGCTTTTGCCGCTTCCATTTCGCCGCTGTCTACCGCAAGAATCGCTCCGCGGAAGGTCTCAGCCATATAAGCGCCGAAAATAAAACCGATTGTCAGAATACCTGCAACGAAAGGGCTGACATCCACATAGTCCGGCAGATAAGAGGTCCATTCATGATTTGGGTCAGACGAGGTCATCCACTCGTTTATCCATTCGTTGATGGCATAAAGTGAATTGTTCAGAAGCATCTGGCCGCCGAAGAAAATCAGCATCATCAGCACCAGATCAGGTATGCCCCTGATAATAGTGGTGTAGAGAGTGGCAACAGCTCTGGCAGCACGGTAAGGAGCCAGTTTAGCCAGTGCACCCAGCATTCCCAGCAAGGTAGCCAGAAAAAGAGAAAGGACCGCAACCTCTATGGTTACTAAAGCCCCCTCGAGTATGGCAAATTCATACCCTTTTAAATCAAGCATTGATAAAGATCCGTTAAATGGCAGCAAATAATGATGGCGGCTGTCACCGCCATCATTTTCAGCAATTACTCGCCGTATACGTCAAATGTGAAGTATTTAGCAGAGATTTCCTGATATTTACCGCTCTTACGAAGAGACTTGATAGCCTGAGAAAGCTTAGCTTTAAGGTCTTTGTCCTGCTTACGAACAGCGATACCCATACCTTCACCGAAGAACTTAGGGTCGCTGAATGCCGGACCAACAAACTCATACGCGTCACCACCAGCCTGATTGATAACACCTTCTTCCAGTGCAGATACGTCACCCATTACTGCAACGATACGGCCGTTTGCAAGGTCAAGGTATGCTTCATCAAAAGAGCCGTAACGAACGATTTCTACGTCGTCACCGTAAGTTGCTGTCAGGAATTTATCGTGAGTTGTCGCGCGCTGAACACCTACTTTCTGACCTTTAAGACCAGCGTCAGTGATTTCCAGGCCAGAGCCTTTCTTAGTGATGAACTTACTTGGGATCTGAGCGTATTTTTCAGAGAAGTCTACTTTCTTCTTACGCTCTTCAGTGATATCCATCGCTGCGATGATTGCATCGTATTTACGAGCCAGAAGAGAAGGAATAATACCATCCCAGTCCTGAGCAACAAGCTTACATTTCACCTGCATCTCTTCACAAAGCGCGTTTGCCATATCAACATCAAAACCGCTAAGTGAGCCGTCTGCTTCAGTTTTGCTGAACGGAGGGTAAGCACCTTCGATACCGAAACGTACCACTTTCCAGTCCTTAGCCTGAGCTACACCTGATACCGCTGTCGCAGCAAGCGTCGCTGCAAGTAACCACTTTTTCATATCCATACTCCTGTGTTAATTTTGGCCCTGGGTTTCTAGGCCCTCGGCCCTAGGACTTTTCGTCCTTATTAGTTGAGTTTTTGTTGTGTTTATTGGGCCCTGGGTTGTTAGGCCCTGGGCCCTGGGAAATTATTCTTCCCTTAATTTACGTGTTTGTTGTGTTTGCTTTTAACCCAGGGCCCTGTAGGGCAAAGCCCGTCCCATAGCCCAGGGCCCTATTTTAGTAAATCGACGATATAAACTGCTGAAGCCTCTCCGACTCCGGATTAGTAAACAATTTACCCGGCGCCCCCTGCTCTTCCACCCGCCCCTGATGCAGGAACATAACATGGTTAGAAACATCACGGGCAAATGCCATTTCATGCGTTACTACCAGCATGGTACGGCCTTCGCTGGCAAGGTCACGCATTACACCAAGTACCTCACCAACCAACTCAGGGTCAAGTGCTGAGGTAGGCTCATCAAATAGCATCACTTCCGGGTCTACCGCCAACGCCCTTGCAATTGCAGCACGCTGCTGCTGACCACCGGACAGATGCCCCGGGTAATAATCTTTACGTTCATACAGGCCTACTTTTTTCAGCAGCATTTCTGCATTTTCTATTGCCTGCGCTTTAGGAACGCCAAGTACATGTACCGGAGCCTCAATAACATTTTCAAGAACCGTCATATGAGACCAGAGGTTAAAGCTCTGGAATACCATGGCTAAACGGGAGCGGATACGCTGTACCTGCTTCTCGTTTACAGGAACGGGTTCACCCTGACGGTTGTTCTTCATCTTGATAAGCTCACCGTTTACCCAAATTTCACCGGCAGTCGGAGTTTCAAGCAGGTTGATACAACGGAGAAATGTACTCTTACCGGAACCAGAAGATCCGATAATAGAGATAACGTCACCCTTATGGGCTTCTAAAGAGATACCTTTCAGTACTTCGTTCTCACCGAAAGTTTTATGAAGATCTTTGATGTCTAGCGCTGCAACATCATTCATGCGCCATTACTCCTTGTATTTTCTTTCAGGCTCTCCGACCAATTCGGTACAAGCTAGCATCCCCAAAAGAAACATGCAACAAATTATTAACCAGAACACAAACGATATTTAACCGATAGTACTGCATTTATATTCAGATTCAGACTATATATCTAACTCGCACTGAATAAAATAGCATACGGCAATTTATTTCAGTTTCCGCCATGTGACAGAATTATCACATTCATCTAGCACATTCTTTTGTTGCGACATAATGGCCTGAGTTTAATAAAATTACACAAAGATTAATCTGCGCAGCACTCCATAAGCAAAGCTTCTGCCCAGCGCCAGTATTACAAACAAAACTAACAGCAATGGACTGAATGCTGTTTTCTTGTCCAAAAGGTCACATAATACCAATCCCGGCAATTATCTGTTCATCCTTACCTTGTCAAAATCGCTAATAGCTAATCACTGGTATTGGTATAACGCGTCTCAGGAATGCAGAATTTGGACACAATGTGCACTAAACAACAGTTTTTCTGACAAAGATCATATTAAGAAAAGTGGAAGTCATGAATTCTATCGGCGTAAATTTACTGAAAGATGGTTACAAAACACGCGATTAGTGGCGAAACAATCTCTTGTTTCTTGTAGTTTTCTTTCACAAATATTTATAAGGTGATCTTGATCAATCATCCTATAGGGGTAGCTTGCTACACTTTTGCGCCAAGATTTATACAGGTCATTTTGCGCCAATAAAGTCATAAAATTTTCGTTAAAACACAATATTAATGTGTTACATTTTCGGCCCGGACTTTAGCCCCAGGATTGGCAGGCGCTAAACAGAATTAATCTTATTAATTTCTAACTTTTACATATTAACGAGGAATCTATGTCAGAAGTAAAAACTGGCCGCTCGGATATCGAGACGAAAAGCTATTCAGAGCTTCACCGTCCGGCTTCTGAGTTTGCTAGCCGCTCTGAGTATCTGGACCACGAACTTCAAATCATGAAACCACGCCGCTATGCGCTTAACCTGCCAGGCCGTGATTTCCGCTTTGAACTTGAAGATTTCGTACCTGCAATTGCCGGTACTATCGGTATTATCGCGATGTACTCTGCGGTAATGATGGCTTGGGCTGCAGGCCTGACTGAAAAATGGGATCATGTAAACCTGGACGTTGCATGGGCAATCGAAGTATCTCGCGTAGAAATGCTTATCCCTGCTCTGCTGTTCTGTGTTCTGGCATCCGGCTTTATTAACCCAAGGGCAAACCTTGCGGGTAACCACGGTCCGATGATTCCGATGATCTTCGTCATCGCTATGGCGGGTGCTCACCCTCTTGCTCTGGCAATCCTGATTGGTGTATTCGGCCTTATTCTTAGTGCGGTTAAAGGCGGCTCCCGACTGGTAAACCTGACCAGTGAAGGGGTGGCAGGCGGCCTGCTCGTATTCCTTGGCTTCACCGGCTCAATGAGTCAGATCAACTCGCTAATCAGCTGGGCGAATGGCCTTAGCAGCGAAGCTGAAGGTGTGGCTGCTGGTGATATGGGTTATGTTGCTCTGATCGTTCTGGCTATTACTGTAATCACTTACGCCGTTCTGGCTAAATACGGTAAGCGCTGGCTGGCGATTCCTCTGTGTGCTGTTACCGGTTTTGTTGTAGCAATGCTATCAGGCGCTGGTTTTGACCTTGTATTTACTACAGAACCAGGCCTTCCAAACCTGAACCCGGTTTACTGGTGGGGTTCTACTGAGACAGGCTGGCAACTAGGTCTGCCAAATGTTCAGCATTTCATCGCGTCTCTTCCTTTTGCGATTCTTGCTGTTGCGATGTGGTCTCCAGACTTCCTTGGTCACCGTATCTTCCAGGAGCTGAACTACCCTAAAGGCACTGACAAAGTACTGATGGACGTTGATGACACTATGACTATGTGTTCTATCCGTCAAATGGTTGGTACAGCTGTAGGTGGTGGTAACATCACTTCTTCATGGGGTACTTACATGATCCCGGCAGCTATCGCTAAGCGTCCTATCCCTGGCGGTTCTATCCTGCTTGGTTCTCTGGTTATCCTTATCGCTATCGTTGGTTACCCAATGGATGCGGCGGTATGGCCTCCTGTAATGCGTGTTGCACTACTGGTTGGTGTTGCGCTACCTCTTCTTGAAGCAGGTATGCAGATGATCAAAGATGCAAAAGACTCTCAGTCTGCTGGTATCTGTGTATTCGCAGCTATGGTAACTAACCCGGTTCTTGCATGGGCACTGAGCATGCTTCTGGACAACAACGGTCTGATCGGTGACAAAGAGCGCCCAACTAAGCTGAGCAAGCTTGACCGTATCATCATCCCAAGTGTTGTACTAGTTATCTGTCTGGCTGCGATGCTGGCGGTAGGTATGCTGGAAGGCAAATTCGGCATCCCTCCACTGCTATAAACATCACAAAAATGGGTAGTACTTGAGTACTGCCCATTTTTTTATGTATTTTTTTTAAAACTTGCAGTATTATTTGAGCGGCGAAATAAATAGCTCAAAAAAAGTGACAATATGTATGTTCGAGTTGGCTGGTAAAAGTGAACATACATATCGTTATTTAAACTTTATAAAGAGTGTACTGTGTTGCCCTTCCCCGGGTAACTAGCTGAGAGGTCAGTGAAGACAGTGCGTAATTTTTTCTACTAAAAAGGTAGGTATATCATGGCAGAGCAATTTGCTAAAGCTTGGGAAGGTTTTGCTGAAGGTGAATGGCAAAACGAAGTTAACGTTCGTGACTTTATTCAAAAGAACTATGCACCATATGAAGGTGACGAATCTTTCCTAGTTTCTGAAGGTACTGAAGCAACTAACAAGCTTTGGGCACAGGTAATGGAAGGCATCAAGCAGGAAAACAGCACTCACGCTCCTGTTGATTTCGATACTTCTCTTATCTCTACCATCACTGCACACGATGCTGGTTACATCAACAAAGATCTAGAAACTATCGTTGGTCTACAGACTGACGCTCCACTTAAGCGTGCTATCATCCCTAACGGTGGTATCCGTATGGTTGAGGGTTCTTGTAAAGCGTACGATCGCGAACTAGACCCAATGGTAAGCAAGATCTACTCTGAGTACCGTAAAACTCACAACCAGGGCGTATTCGACATCTACACTCCAGATATCATGAAGTGTCGTAAGTCTGGCGTTCTGACTGGTCTTCCAGATGCTTACGGCCGTGGTCGTATCATCGGTGACTACCGTCGTGTTGCTCTATACGGTATCGACTTCCTGATGAAGGACAAGTTCGCTCAGTTCTCTTCTCTAGAAGAAAAATTCCTGAACGGCGAAGACCTACAGATGACTATGCAGCTTCGTGAAGAAATCGCTGAGCAGCACCGTGCACTAGGCCAGATCAAAGAGATGGCTGCTAAATATGGTTGTGACATCGGTCGTCCTGCAGAAACTGCACAAGAAGCTATCCAGTGGACATACTTCGGTTACCTAGCGGCTGTTAAGTCTCAGAACGGTGCTGCAATGTCTCTTGGCCGTACTTCTACTTTCCTGGATATCTTCATCGAGCGTGATATCGCTGCTGGCAAGATCACTGAAGAACAAGCACAGGAAATGATCGACCACTTCGTAATGAAACTACGTATGGTTCGTTTCCTACGTACTCCTGAGTACGATGAGCTATTCTCTGGCGACCCAATCTGGGCAACAGAATCTATGGGTGGTATGGGTCTTGACGGACGTACTCTTGTAACTCGTACAAACTTCCGTTTCCTAAACAGCCTGTACACTATGGGTCCTTCTCCAGAGCCGAACATCACTGTTCTTTGGTCTGAAGGTCTTCCAGACGGCTTCAAGCGTTTCTGTGCTAAAGTATCTATCGATACTTCTTCTATCCAGTACGAAAACGACGACCTGATGCGCCCAGACTTCGAGTCTGATGACTACGCAATCGCATGTTGTGTATCTCCAATGGTTATCGGTAAGCACATGCAGTTCTTCGGTGCTCGTGCAAACCTTGCTAAGACTATGCTTTACGCAATCAACGGCGGTGTGGATGAGAAGCTGAAGATCCAGGTTGGTCCTAAGACTGACGCGATCACAGCTGACGTTCTTGATTACGCTGACGTAATGGATCGTCTTGACCACTTCATGGACTGGCTGGCTAAGCAGTACGTTACTGCACTTAACTCTATCCACTTCATGCACGACAAGTACAGCTACGAAGCATCTCTGATGGCTCTGCATGACCGTGACGTACGTCGTACAATGGCTTGTGGTATCGCTGGTCTGTCTGTTGCAGCTGACTCACTGTCTGCAATCAAGTACGCAACTGTTAAACCAGTTCGTGACGAAGACGGCATTGCAACTGACTTTGAAGTTGAAGGCGAATATCCTAAGTTTGGTAACAACGACCCACGCGTTGATGACATCGCATGTGAACTTGTTACTACATTCATGAACAAGATTCGTGAACTTAAGACTTACCGTGACGCTATCCCAACTCAGTCTATCCTTACTATCACTTCAAACGTGGTATACGGTAAGAAGACTGGTAACACTCCTGATGGTCGTCAGGCTGGTGCTCCATTTGCTCCAGGTGCAAACCCAATGCACGGTCGTGATGAGAAAGGTGCTGTAGCATCTCTGACTTCTGTTGGTAAACTACCGTTTGCTGACGCGAAGGATGGTATCTCTTACACATTCTCTATCGTACCTAACGCACTTGGTAAAGATGACGCTGCTCAGAAAGCGAACCTGGCTGGTCTGATGGATGGTTACTTCCACCACGAAGCTGGTATCGAAGGCGGTCAGCACCTGAACGTTAACGTTCTAAACCGTGAAACTCTTGAAGACGCAGTTAAGAACCCTGAGAAGTACCCTCAGCTAACTATCCGTGTATCTGGTTACGCAGTACGCTTCAACTCTCTGACTCCAGAGCAGCAAGCAGACGTAATCGCACGTACTTTCACTGAGTCTATGTAATTCATAGGTTAGTAAAGTAGAAATACTAAGCCCGGCAGTCGCCGGGCTTTTTTTATGTCTCCCCCCCTTCCCCCTCTATTTAATAACGCATATTTGTAATAAAATCAGAGGTAGAAAAACTATTACGAGAGAAGTATATGTCTACAACTGGTCGTATTCATTCATTTGAATCCTGCGGAACCGTCGACGGGCCGGGTATCCGCTTTATCGTCTTTCTTCAGGGCTGCATGATGCGCTGCGCCTATTGCCATAACCGCGATACCTGGGATATGCATGACGGTAAGGTGGTAACCGTTGATGAGATCATTAATGACGCGAAGTCATACAAGCATTTTATGAATGCATCAGGCGGCGGTGTAACCTGCTCCGGTGGTGAAGCTATGCTTCAGCCTGAATTTGTGCGTGATTTTTTCCGTGCAGCCAAAGCAGAAGGCATGCATACCTGCCTGGATACCAACGGCTATATCCGTAAGCACACAGATGTGATTGATGAAGTGCTGGAAGTATCTGATCTGGTTATGCTGGATCTAAAGCATATGCGCGATGAAATCCACAAAGATTTTATCGGCGTATCCAATACCCGCGTACTGGACTTTGCCCGCTACCTGCAAAAAATCGGCAAAACCACCTGGATTCGTTACGTTGTTGTGCCTGGCTATACCGACAGCGAAGAAGATGCTCATCTTCTGGGCGAGTTCATCAAAGATATGGACAATGTAGAAAAAGTAGAACTGCTTCCATATCACAAGCTTGGCGCTCACAAGTGGGAAGCTCTGGGGCATGATTATCCGTTGGAAGATATCGAGCCACCTTCAAAAGAGACCATGGATAAAATTGTTAATGTGCTTAAGCAGTATGTTGATAATGTGAAGTACTAATTGAATTAACTCCTGAGAACCGAGGCAGTTGTCAGATATCGAACACAGACACACATAAACCCATCCATGGGGTTCGACCTTGCCTTCCATGGCAAGGACGGTCTGCTTATCGATATCTGACAACTGCCTCTCCCTCAACTCCTCCTAACTGACCTCCGATAGCACAGCGGACTCTCATTTGAATCCATAAATGTTGAGAATATGTTGCCGCTCTCCCAAATGCTGTTAATCTAAAGGAAAATAAAACAAACCCATCTTTGAGGTCAAAAAATGGAAATGACAAACGCTCAACGCCTTATCCTTTCAAACCAGTACTATCTGATGTCGCAAATGAACCCTGAAAATGCGGCTAAGTACAGAAGACTGCAAACCATTGTTGAACGTGGCTACGGGCTGCAGATGCGTGAACTGGACAAACAGTTTGGTGAAATCACTGAAGACGAGTGCCGCGAAATCATCAATATCATGGAGATGTTTCATGCCATGCAGGAATCTAACCGTATGCTTTCTGATGAAGAGCGAAGCAAGGTAGACCAGCGCCGCCTGCAGTTCCTTGGTTTTGATATCGCCAGCGAATCGCAGCTTGTTCACTATGTAAGATTTTTGGTTGATTCTGAAGGTTTGTATCCGCAATTTGACAAGGCAGATCACCACTTCAACTCACAAATGCCTATGCTGGATAAATACCGCCGTATGCTGACAACCTGGCGGAATTGCCCTAGACAGTATCACTTATCGGCAGCCGAGTTTGTGCAAATATTTAATGCATAACCCTCTTTCTCAGAGCCTGCAAATGCAGGCTCTTTTCTTGATATAAATCAAATCACACAACCCCCTGACCTTCCCTGTTTTACTTCTCTGCAAGCATAGATTCCACGAAATAAATCCATATTTTTTAAGCAAAACCTGAATAACGATCTAGGCTTAAGAGTGAATGATAAGTATTTTTTCGCCGTGATCAATGTGAAGGATTAGAGGGGTTTCGCGATGAGTATTTTTGACCATTATCAGGCACGCTACGAAGCAGCCAAGGATGAAGAACTTTCTTTGCAGGAGTTCTTAACTTTATGTCAGAAAGATAAGAGTGCATACGCAAATGCAGCAGAAAGGCTACTACTTGCCATTGGCGAACCTGAAACCATCGACACGGCCCAGGATCCACGATTAAGCCGTATATTCTCTAACCGTGTCATCTCAAGGTATAAAACCTTTGAAGACTTTTATGGCATGGAAGACTCCATCGAACAGATAGTTTCTTACCTGAAACATGCAGCACAAGGACTGGAAGAACGTAAGCAGATCCTTTACTTACTTGGCCCTGTGGGTGGCGGTAAATCGTCACTGGCAGAGAAACTGAAAGCTCTGATGGAAAAAATGCCTATTTTCGTACTCTCTGCAAACGGCGAGCGGAGCCCGGTTAACGACCATCCATTCTGTCTTTTTGACGCAACGGAAGACGCTGAATTACTGAAAAAAGAGTACGGTATTGAACGGCGCTACCTTCGCTCTATTATGTCCCCGTGGGCAGCGAAACGTCTGCATGAATTCGGTGGTGATATCACCAAATTTAAAGTGGTGAAAGTTCGTCCGTCGATTCTTGATCAGGTCGCTGTGGCGAAAACAGAGCCGGGTGACGAGAACAACCAGGATATTTCCTCACTGGTAGGTAAAGTGGATATCCGTCAGCTTGAGCATTTCTCTCAGGACGATCCGGACGCTTACGCCTATTCAGGCGCTCTGTGTAAAGCCAACCAGGGCATGATGGAGTTTGTGGAAATGTTTAAAGCGCCAATCAAGGTGCTGCACCCACTGCTGACTGCAACCCAGGAAGGCAACTACAACGGTACTGAAGGTCTTTCCGCATTGCCGTTTGACGGCATGATTCTGGCCCACTCCAACGAATCCGAGTGGCAGACATTCCGCAACAATAAAAACAACGAAGCCTTTTTAGACCGTGTTTATATTGTAAAAGTACCTTACTGTCTGCGCGTTTCTGAAGAAGTCCGGATCTACAAAAAACTGCTTGAACACAGTGAGCTGTCTAAGTCTCCTTGCGCGCCAAGTACTCTGGATATGCTGGCTCAGTTTAGTGTGCTTTCACGGATTAAAGATCCTGAAAACTCCTCCATCTTCTCCAAGATGCGGGTTTACGATGGTGAAACACTAAAAGATACCGATCCGAAAGCGAAAAGCTATCAGGAATACCGCGACTTTGCCGGTGTAGACGAAGGTATGTCCGGTCTGTCCACCCGCTTTGCGTTTAAGATTCTGTCCCGCGTATTTAACTTTGACCAGACCGAAGTGGCGGCCAACCCGGTTCATCTGTTCTACGTGATTGAGCAGCAGGTAGAGCGTGAGCAGTTCCCGCCGGAAATGGCAGAACGCTATCTGGAATTCCTGAAAGGCTACCTGGTACCTAAATACATAGAGTTTATCGGTAAAGAAATCCAGACCGCTTACTTAGAGTCCTACTCTGAGTATGGTCAGAATATCTTTGACCGCTATGTCACCTACGCTGACTTCTGGATTCAGGATCAGGAATACCGCGACCCTGAAACCGGCCAGCTGTTTGACCGCTCCGCATTGAATGCAGAGCTGGAAAAAATTGAAAAGCCAGCCGGTATCAGCAACCCGAAAGACTTCCGTAATGAGATTGTCAACTTCGTGCTGCGTGCTAAAGCCAGCAACAACGGTACTAACCCTGTCTGGACCAGTTACGAAAAACTTCGCACTGTGATCGAGAAGAAAATGTTCTCCAACACTGAAGAGCTGCTTCCTGTTATCTCATTTAATGCGAAGACTTCCACTGACGACCAGAAGAAGCACGACGACTTTGTCGCCCGTATGATGGAGAAAGGCTACACCAAGAAACAAGTCAGATTGTTGTCTGAGTGGTATTTACGCGTACGTAAATCCTCTTAACACATGAAACTTTTTGTGAGAGCAGGACGCTAGCGGCCACACCCGTGGCAGCTAGCGTTAACTCTGAGGTGTTTACAAGGAGTAACTCATGGCACAATTTATCGACAGAAGGCTGAACGGTAAAAACAAAAGCACCGTCAACCGGCAGCGCTTTTTAAGACGCCATAAAGAAGCCATCAAAGAATCGGTGGCAGATGCCGTTAACCGACGCTCGATCACAGATACGGATTCGGGCGAAGATATCGCTATCCCGCATAAAGACATCAAAGAGCCGTCATTTCATCAGGGTCAGGGCGGTAACCGCGAGCGCGTGCATCCGGGTAACGATCAGTTTATCACCGGTGACAAAATGGAACGCCCGAAAGGTGGCGGCGGAGGCGGTGGTGGCTCAGGTGAAGGGGAAGCCAGCCCGGACGGCGAAGGTCAGGACGAGTTTGTATTCCAGATTTCAAAAGATGAATATCTGGATATTCTGTTTGAAGACCTTGAGCTTCCTAATCTGCGTAAAAACCAGATCAATAAAATCACCGAGTGGAAAACCACCCGCGCCGGATACCAGACTGCCGGTATTCCTGCCAATATCGCCATTGTCCGCTCACTTCAGCAATCTCTTGCCCGCCGCACCGCAATGACAGCCGGAAAACGCAGAGCCCTGAAAGAGCTGGAGCAAGAACTGGAGCGCATCAAAGAAGGCGAACCGGCACAGCCTCTGGAAGAGAACCGAATCAAAGCTGAAATCGCAGAGCTTCGAGAAAAGATTCAGAAAGTGCCCTTTATCGACAGCTTTGATATGCGGTTTAAGAACTATGAAAAACGCCCTGTCCCATCCAGCCAGGCAGTGATGTTCTGTCTGATGGACGTTTCCGGCTCCATGGATCAGGCAACCAAAGATATTGCCAAGCGTTTCTACGTCCTGCTTTATATGTTCCTTAACCGAACCTATGAAAATGTCGATGTGGTCTTTATCCGCCACCACACTCAGGCCAAAGAGGTGGATGAGCAGGAGTTCTTCTACTCACAGGAGACCGGGGGAACCATAGTATCCAGTGCGCTTAAACTGATGAAAGATATTGTCGCCGACAGGTACCCTCAGGCGGAATGGAATATCTACGCCGCTCAGGCATCCGATGGCGATAACTGGGCAGACGATTCACCAAAATGCCGGGATCTGCTGCAGGAAAACCTGCTGCCGAGCTGCCAGTATTACTCTTACATCGAAATCACCCGCCGGACACATCAGACCCTGTGGCATGAGTATGAAAAGCTTCAGTCCCAATACGATAACTTCGCCATGAAACACATACGTGGAGTGGACGATATTTTCCCTGTATTCCGGGAACTGTTCCACAAAGAGTCAGATTAGGGAGAACTGCATGGCAACTGAGACCAAAAGCAAAGCTTTGCCGGACGGGCCTGACTGGACTTTCAGTATGCTGGAAGACTACCACCGGGAAATACGCCGAGTGGCGGAGCACTACCGTCTGGATACTTATCAGAACCAGATAGAAGTGATTACTTCCGAACAGATGATGGATGCCTACTCAAGCATCGGTATGCCGATCAATTACCATCACTGGTCATTCGGTAAGAAATTTATTCAGACAGAGCAGAACTATAAACAGGGCCAGATGGGACTGGCGTATGAAATCGTCATTAACTCCGATCCCTGTATCGCTTATCTGATGGAAGAAAACAGCGTCACTATGCAGGCGCTGGTTATTGCTCACGCCTCGTACGGGCATAACTCCTTCTTCAAAGGCAACTATCTGTTCCAGACCTGGACGGACGCCAGCTCTATCATCGACTACCTGATTTTTGCCCGTAACTATATCTCTGAGTGCGAAGAGAAACATGGCGAAGAGGAGGTAGAACAGATCCTGGACTCCTGTCATGCACTAATGAATTTTGGTGTGGACAGATATAAACGCCCGGAAAAGATTTCCATTGCCGAAGAGAAGATTCGTCAGGAGGAGCGCGAAAACTACCTGCAATCTCAGGTAAACGATTTATGGAGAACCGTTCCTAAGTCTAAGGAAAAGACCGAAGAAGAGAAAATGCGTTTTCCTCAGGAGCCTCAGGAAAACCTGCTCTACTTTATTGAAAAAAACGCCCCGCTTCTGGAGCCATGGCAACGCGAGATTGTCAGAATCGTACGTAAAGTCAGTCAGTACTTCTATCCGCAAAAGCAGACTCAGGTGATGAACGAAGGCTGGGCAACATTCTGGCACTACACCATTCTCAACCATCTTTACGATGAAGGTCTGGTGACCGACAAGTTTATTCTGGAATTTCTGCACAGCCATACCAATGTGGTGGCTCAGCCTCCGTATAACAGCCCTTACTACAGCGGTATCAACCCCTATGCGCTGGGCTTTGCTATGTTTCAGGATATCCGCCGTATCTGTGAAGAGCCCACCGATGAGGATAAAGAGTGGTTCCCGGATCTTGCGGGAAGCGACTGGCTGGATGCCCTGCACTTTGCCATGAATAACTTTAAGGACGAAAGCTTTATCTCTCAGTACCTTTCTCCAAAGCTGATCCGGGACTTTAAACTATTCTCTGTTCTGGATGACGACCGGAAAAACTACATTGAAGTGAATGCCATCCACGATGACCCGGGTTATCGGAAGATAAGAGAAACTCTGGCTTCTCAGTATAACCTGAGTAATCTGGAGCCCAATATCCAGGTCTGGAGTGTGGATGTGCGGGGTGATCGCTCAATAACCCTTCAGTATGTTCCACACAACCGGATTCCTTTAGATGACAGTTATCACGAAGTGTTAAAACACCTTCATCGTCTGTGGGGCTTTGAAGTGATTCTGGAGGAGATCACAGATACCGGCAGAAGAAATATTCTGGGCACCTGTCCAAAACGTGGCGTAACAACGCCGGAAAACTAAAACCTGCGCCTCCGTTCAGGGAGGCGCTATATTTTGAAGGATTTCTCATTATCATCTACGCTATTAAGTAATTAGATGATAAGAGGGGCAGCGTGTGCCGTTTATCAGCTGTACTCAACATCCTGCGCGATATGCACCATTTCTGAAAATAGTTCTGACACTTGCATTACTGGCCGTCAGCTCTGTCGCGATCGCCAAGGTCAGCCGGAGCGACCTGACTGCTGCGTATATTTTCCGTCTGTCCGAAAATATTCAGTGGTATCACGCTGCTGATATCTCCCGCTATCGCTTCCATCTTATCGATAGCAGCAAAGATATCTCTCAGTCACTGAAGCAGATTGCCCGAAAAAGCAAACTGCATGGTAAATCTTTCACTGTTACACATTCACGAACTTCTGACATACCAAAAGGCGTACATATTGTTTATCTCGCCCGCTCCAAAGCCAGCGAATTTAACCAGATACTCCGGCAGACAGAAGGAAAAAACATATTGCTGATCTCAGACCATATCAGCAATCAGCGCCAAATCATGATTAATCTGTTTGAGTCCGGCAGCAGCAGACTTAAATTTGAAATCAATAAAGCCAATATCCTCAATCAGAACCTGGGGGTTAACCCGGATATCATTCTGCTCGGAGGAACAGAGATCGATGTCGCTAAGCTATACCGTGAAGGACAAAATCAGTTAAGAAGCCTGGAAAGACAGGTAAGAGAGCTGGACTCAAGAAGGCAGAAGTTTCAGGAAAGCGCAGTAAAGTCAGAACGGGAAGCCGCCGCGCTTGCCCGCGAGCTGAAAAGCCAGAAAAAAGCCCTGCAAGCCGAACAGCAGAAATTAAAGCAGGCAGAAAGCCAGACCAAAGCACACCAGGCTGAGCTGGTACAACAAAGAAAGCTAATCGCTGAGCAGAAAAGTGCGGTGGACAAGGTTCGCGCTTCGCTGGAAAAAGCACAGGTGCAATACCAGCAACAGCAACAAAAGCTGGTCAGTCAGGAGCAGTTAATCACACAGCAAAATAGCACCATATTAAAAGAGCAGACACGCATTAAAGCTGCAGAGAAACAGACTCAGGCGCTGAAAGTCTTCATTATGAATCAGAAACAGCAGGTTGAAGCTAAACTGGCGAAATATGAAGAGCTGAACCAAAAAGTTGAGCAGCAGGAGCTGGCGCTTGTCAGTCAGCAAAGCAAGATACAGGAGAGAGCATCAACCATCCGCGAGCAGGATGAAACCATAGCCAGGCAGCTTCTGCTTTTAGATCAGCAAAGTGATGTAATAGGTACACAAAAGGACTACCTTCAGGCGATGGGGCTGGCATTTTTATTCGGCGCTCTGCTGGTCATAGTGATTCTGCTCAATATCCGCGCTAAGAAACGGATCAATACACGGCTAACTGAGCAAAATACCAAGCTGGAAGAGACCACTAGCCAGCTCTTTACAGCAAAAAAAGCCGCAGAAAAAGCCAACCGGGCCAAAACCGCCTTTCTGACTACCATGTCCCACGAGCTGAGAACGCCACTGAATGCCATACTGGGTTTTTCCCAGTTAATGCAGCGCGATCCCGCCATGCCGGCTTCTCAGAAAGAGAAGCTGCATATCATCAACAGCAGCGGCGAACACCTGCTTGGTCTGATCAATGATGTACTGGAAGTATCCAAAATAGAGGCCGGAAGAATCACCCTGAGTTCAGGCACCTTTGACCTGCACGCTCTGTTAACCGGCATCGAAGCCATTTTTAAGGGCCGGTTGGAAGATAAGGATGTGCAGCTTATCTTTGAGGAAGATGATGACCTTCCCCACTACATCACCACAGATCAGAGTAAAGTCAGGCAGGTACTGATCAACCTGTTAGGTAACGCGGTTAAATTTACCAGCAAAGGAAGCATCACACTAAAAGCCAGCATGCAGGGTATTGAGCATTCACAGGAAAATGAAACCAAGCTGCGCCTTGGCTTTGAAGTCACTGACACGGGTGTTGGTATTGCCCAAAACGATTACGACAAGATATTTGCCCCCTTTGAACAGGCAGAAGACGGTGCCCGCAAAGAAGGCAGCACAGGGCTCGGACTTTCTATCAGCAGACGCTATGCCCAGTTGATGGGTGGCGACCTTACCTTTGAAAGCGAGCCCGGTAAAGGATCCAGCTTCTATTTTGAAATTAATGCTGTTCAGGGAAAAAGTGAAGATGAAGAGAGCCGTCCGGTTCTGCCAACGGTTGTTTCACTGGCACCCAACCAGGAAGAAGTGCGCGCTCTTGTGGTGGATGACAACGACAGCAACCGCCTGCTTCTGAGCAAGATTCTCAGCAGTACCGGGTTTAAAGTGCGCGAAGCGGAGAACGGCAAAGTGGCCATGGATATATTCAGCCAGTGGCAACCCGATTTTCTGCTGCTTGATGTGAGAATGCCGGTGATGGACGGTGCCGAAGTGACCCGCCGGATCCGCGCAATGGAAACAGGCAAAGAGACGGTCATCATCATTGTTTCTGCCAGCGTGTTTGAAGAGCAGAAAACCCAGTTACTGGAACTGGGCGCCAATGCCTTTTTGCGAAAACCGGTGAGAGAAAACCTGCTGTTTACCGAGATCCGTCAGCAACTGGGAATTGAATATCTGTACAGAGAACACCCTGAAGAGCCACACCAGGATAAACTGAGCCGGGCAGAGCTTCAGGAGTTGCCGGAGTCACTACTAAAAGCACTTTCGGATGCGCTGACAGTAGGTGATATCGAAGAGCTGAAAGCGCTCTGCACCAGGGTTTCAGAGCACAACTCAACAACCGGTGAAGCGCTGCGGACACTGGTGGACCATTTTGACCTGAACCATATTCAGGAACTGCTTGATAAGCCTCAAAAGTAATTTAGGAAACAGGGATATGAGCATAGATGATAAAAGCACCGCCGTCGTACTGGTTGCCGATGACAACCCGCAAAACCTGCAGGTTGCCTCCTCCATGCTGACAGAGTGCGGATGGCAGGTCAGAGTCGCCATTGACGGTGAAGCGGCACTGAAAAGCATAGAGCTAAAAGCACCGGATCTTATCCTGCTGGATATTCATATGCCAAAACTCAACGGCTACGAAGTTTGTAAGGCGTTAAAGGAGAACCCGCAAACCCGCCACATCCCCATTATCTTCGCCACCGCCGTCTCCGAAGGCTTCAATAAATCAACCTGCTTTGAGATGGGCGCGGTTGATTACATCACCAAACCCATGCTGCTTGAAGAGCTGCGTAGCCGGATTGGTGTTCATCTTGAGCTGGCACATGCCAATAAGCTGATTGAGCAGAAAAATGCTGAGATAGCTAAGCTGCGTGCTTGTTAAAACTCATACCGCACACTCAAAGCCGCCGCTGCCGCTTCATTTCTGTATTGTCCCATCTGGATAAAGCGGTTGCGTTTATTCAGGTCCTCATCCAGCCAGCCCAGGACGTTATAAAAGTGCAGGCCCGCTTTTAGTTTGTCATTCACCTGATAGTTCAGGCCGGTGTTCAGGTAAACCGATTCTCTGAATGCTTTTTGCCTGCCGTCACTGATGGTACGGCCGTTAATCTGCAGGTTCTCCAGATTATATCTGGCGTAATCGGAAGCACCGGGAAATCCCCAGAATACCTGTAGAGACGAGTTCATTGTCAGCTCTGGCTTTATATACCAGCGCCAGTTCAGCTTGGTGATATGGGGGGACCAGTTGAGAAAATCATTGCCATAGCCATAGGGCTCGCTACTGATGTTCTGGTCGGTTTGACTGGAATCAGTCAGCTTCAGATCCAGCAGTTGGGTATAGGAATGAGAAAGATTCAGCTCGTGAGCCTGATAGTGGTACTGCAACTCCAGCTCGATACCGGCAGCATTGGCAACCCCTATCGGCCCCTCCCGTGCAAGCGAGGTGGAGTAGCCCAGCGCTTCCCAGTCGTAGTAAAACAGAGTGTAAGCGTACTCCAGAGCATCGCTGTGGGTGATTTCATGCTGTAGCTCTATCTGATCCAGCTCTTCCACTTCCGCAGCGTTTGTCAGATTTTGTGAAATAATTTGCTGCAAAGGTTCATCATCGGTTTTTCTCACCGAGCCGTTATAAATAAGCTTGATTCTCTGCTCATCGGAAGGAGTCCAGACCATGGCCAGTTTCGGTGAGGACATCCAGTCGGTATGAGTATGCTTATCCAGACGGCCACCGGCAAAGAATACCCAGCTGTCATTTAAGCGCCACTGATACTCGCCCAACAAACTGTAGGTATTGGTTGCCCAGGGCTCCCTTTCCGGACTGCCAACATAGGTGGTTAACCGGTAGTCCCCGATACCGAGGTGGTCCTCGCCAAAAATCTCACGGGAAAACTCGCCACCAAAGGCAAAGCTGTGTTCAACCGAGGGCGTCCACTTCATCAGGGCTCTTATATTGGCTTCTTCTTCGGGAAAATAGTAATCCACATCGTCCGAGTCATCGGTATAGCGATAGCGTTTCACCTCTGTGTAATCCAGACCACCAGACAGCTCAAGGCTGAGCGTATCGCTGTAGGCATGTTTATAGAACAGGTGGGTTGTTAGCTGGGTATAAGTCTGGAAATAATCCATCTTAAAAAAGTAAGGATTGCGGAATTCTATGCCGCCATAGGTATACCTGAGATAGGCATCGAGTTTATCGCTGCTGTATTCCAGATGGAGTTTATGCCGCAGATCTTTCGAGCCGTGTTGCGCCGGAAGATCGTAAACATAACCGGGCTGAATACTAAACCGGTCAAACTCATTACTGATATAACCGGGGGCTTCACTTCCGGATGCGCCGCGATAATCGTCCAGCCCGTAATAGAAAAACCAGCCCCGGTTTCCATCGGCCTGACGGCCCACTTTCAGCTCCATTGAACTGAAATCTTCCACCACGCCTTTACGCACGGCAACGCTGGTACCATCAAAGGTTCTGGCACTCTGAGTACGTATGTCAATCACACCGGCAATGGCACCGGAGCCATATAATGCCGAGCCAGGTCCGCGTATTACATCAATATACTCTATATCCCCCAGCATAGAGATATAGCGCTCGGTAATCACGCCATACACTGCCCTGTGGTTCATCACCCTTCCGTTTACCAGCAGTATCATCTTGTTATCCAGATCAGAAATAATACCGCGTATCCCCATATGCTGCCCGGCGCCATGGTGCTCTAATACAGCCAGGTTCGGCACATAATATTCCAGCAGCTCATCCAGGCTGCGGGCTCCGGAAAGCTCAATCATCTCTTTTGAAATACGGGTGACACTGGCGGGCACTTTTTGCTTTTCCGTTGAGGTCAGCGTGGCTGATGAGACTACCCTAAGCTTAGTCAGCTCTTCAAGGCTCATCCCTAACAGCTGCTCAATATCAGCAGCATAGGTATTGTGAATAGATAATGCGAAACAAAGCGCAGCATAAGTCCGGAAACGCATTCCCTTACATCCTGACTAAAAATCATACTGTAAGTAAAGTGCACCCCCATGCATCCTTCAACTCTAAACGGGATTTTATTGATAATTTACCACATTATAGTTAGCTGAATTTGTTATATTTCATCAAATTAGTTCTACCTAATCCAAAGTGGCAACATAGCTACAAACCCGGCTAAACTCATCCAGAACATCTCCAGTCAAAATAGCCGCTTTACCGACATCCCTGCTCTTTGCCACCAGTTCAAGCTGCAGGCACAGTCCTGACAGATTTTCTGCGCCTACGGCTTTGCTGGAAGATTTCAGCTTGTGCATCAATTGTACCACTTTAACCATATCCTCTTCTTCGGCTGCGCTTTTTGCAGCTTCAAAGGTGTCTTTACTGTCATTGGCAAACTTATTGAGAAAGTAATGCTGGGTCTCTTTGTCATCGCCTAAAAACCGCGCCAGAAGCTCAAAATCGATAATATCACTTTTGCTCTCTGACGGTTTTTCCGGCTCAGTACAACCACTCAAGGTGCAACATTTTTCTATCGGCAGCCATCTGTCGATGGACTCCTTCAGTTTGGCAAGCTCTACCGGTTTTGCCAGATATCCGTCCATTCCCGCCAGCAGGCAGCGCTCTGCTTCCCCCTGCATGGCATTGGCGGTAATGGCAACAATCGGGGTTCTTGATGCGCCGTGCAGCTCCCGCTCTCTTATGGCAGCGGTGAGCTGAAATCCATCTATCCGGGGCATATGGCAATCGGTCAACAACAGGCCATAGTGGCGTTTTTTCATCATCTCCAGTGCCATTTCACCATCGTCTGCAACCTCAGCGGCATAGCCAAGAAAGTTCAGCTGGCGTTTGATCACTTCCTGATTAACCAGATTGTCTTCTGCAATCAGGATCAGGCAGCCTTCGGATTCCGCTTGGCTGATTTCCGGAATCGTCCGCGTCGGATCAATCAGCAGTTTTTCTTTCTCAGTGGCCGAAGCGATTCGTCCGGTTGCAATGGCCAGTGCTTTATGAAGCTCCTCTGGCCTGAACGGATTTGCATCCACCAGAACGCAGGCAGGGAATTTTTCCTTATCCATCTGCTCCGCTGCCGAAGCTAAAACCACACACCGGCTGGCGGGATAGCGCGTCTGATATTTTTTCACTAAGACAATTTTTTCATCCGTGCTCCGGTAATCAGTAATTAGAACCAGCTCAATAGCCTGCTCTGGATCTTCAACGTTTTCCGGCAAATCATCTGCGAAAATCACTCTGGCTCCCAGCGCGCTGAGATCATCAGCTAAGAAATCTTTCAGGTTCAAATCTGTACTATCCAGCAGCAGGTTACAGCCATCCAGCAACAGTTCGGTATCCGGCAAGTAAGCCACCTGTTCACAGGGAAGATTAACAATAAACCGGGAGCCACTTCCCTCTTCACTGACACAACTTATTTCACCGCCCATCATCCCGATAAGGCGCACACAGATAGAAAGCCCTAATCCGGTTCCCCCGTAGCGTCTGTGGGTGCTGCTGTCAGCCTGTACAAACGGCTGGAACAGCGTTTTTAACTGCTCCGGACTGATCCCAATGCCATTGTCTTCCACCTCCAAAACCAGTTGCCGCAGACTGTCGGCTTTAAAGTTAAGGCGGATAACAATTACGCCTTCCTTCTCACCGGTTGATTCAGTAAATTTAATCGCATTGCTGAGTAAATTAAGCAAAAGCTGGCGAAGTCTTTCCTGGTCACCATGCACCCGCTCCGGAACCGCCGGGTCGACCAGACAATAGAGCCTGAGATCCCGGCTTTTCAATTCGCCGGAAACCATCTCTGCCGCACCATCAATGACACTGCGCCAGGCTACCGGGATGGATTCCAGTTTCATCCGTCCGGCTTCTATCTTAGAAAAATCCAAGATGTCATTGATGATATTTAGCAGAGACATAGAAGACATTTTGGCAATATGCGCCAGCCTTACCTGTTCGCGATCCAGATTGGTCTGATTAAGAAGATCAATAATGCCCACTACCCCGTTCATCGGCGTTCTGATCTCATGACTCATCATGGCAAGAAATGATGATTTGGCTTTGTTTGCCGATTCTGCCTGCTCCTTCGCTTTGATTAGCTGCTCGCGGAGCTTACGCTGCTCGGTGACATCTTCTTCAATGGCAACATAACGGGTAAATGCGCCTTCTGTTCCCCTTACCGGAGAGATAACCGCCAGCACCCAGTAAAGCTCCCCGTTCTTTTTCTTGTTACAAAGCTCACCCCGCCAGACATTTCCCGAGCTGATTGTCTGCCAGAGTTCAGCATAGAATTCATTCTGATGCTCACCACTTTTAAACAGGCTCGGCCTTTCGCCGATAATCTCCAGCATGGGATAGCCGCTGACTTCCGCGGTGGACTGGTTGGCATACTGAATATACCCGTCCAGATCGGTAGTAAAGATTGAGGTACGGCTCTGCTCCACAGCAGCCTGCAAATTACGCAGCTCTCTTGCCTGATGGGCCAGCTTAAGGTGAACACCGATACGCGCTTTTAACTCTTCCAGCTGAAATGGCTTGGTAATGTAATCCACCGCGCCCAGTTCAAAGGCTTTCACCTTACTGAACTGTTCATTCATAGCAGAGAGGAAAATCACCGGAATATCTTTGGATTTATCGCTGGATTTAAGACGCTCACAGGCCTGGTAGCCATCAATGCCCGGCATATGCACATCAAGAAGAATAAGGTCTGGAAGTTTGAGTGCTACACTCTGCAGCAGCATTTCGCCATCCCTTGCCAGCCGGACTTCACAGCCAAGTTCTTGTAGCATTGACTCCAGCACCTTTAAGTTAGAGGGGTCATCATCCGCCGCCAGAATCGACGCACCTCTGAGGTCATGTTCAATTAACATCTTCGCCTCCATGCCTTTTGCTTAATTATAGACGTCTATAATTAACCCAAGGTCCAACCTGAAATGTGCAGGCTTGCTATGAAATCTGAACACCCCAAAGAAATGGCTCAGGATACCAGCCGGTTAACCAGAAAAACGGCGCATGATTTACGTAATCCGCTGAATACTATCCTCGGCTTTTCTCAGATGCTGATGCTAAAAGAACAGGATGACGAGAAACTTCGCCACCTTGAGGCCATTCAGTTGGCCGGTAATAATCTGCTCAAGCTAATCGACCAACTAGCAGGCAAGGGCAGTAATGAAGCCCCCCTGCAGGAAGGCACCTCTGACAATAGCGACGTAATTCAGCCCCCTACAGACTCAGTATCAGAAATACCTTCAGACATACGCAAGGAAATTCACGAGGCCATCGTCATCGGGGATTTCTCTCATCTCCGGACATTAATTGATCAGCTGGATACCAAACATCAGCAAATAGCACACACCCTTAACACACTGGCCGAACAGTACGATCAAGCCAGGCTTCTGGAGCTGTTCAAATAAAAACTAAGTTAAGCAAAGCGTGTACTGCTACACTCTAATAAAAACGGAAGTTGGCCTTGTTTTAGTACAAGGAGATACAGAATGCCAGACAACATAGCTCAGCTACCTCTGACAGCTATCGTCATTGATGACGATGATTTTATCTTGCAGCAGACCGCCGTTATTCTGAAACAGCTCGGGATTAAAGAGGTAACCGGGTGCATAGACGGCGAGCAGGCTCTAAGTCATATTGATTCAGAAATGACTTTCGATATCGCCATCATTGATCTGAACATGCCGGTTATGGATGGCATCGAAGTGTTAAGAAACCTGGCCGAAAGGGATTACTCCGGCGCAATTATTCTGCTTAGCGGGGAGGATGAACGCATTCTGCGTACTGCCCAGAATCTGGCCAATGCGCATAAACTCAAAGTCATCGGAGCCATCGCCAAACCACTCTGTCTTGAATCGTTGCAAAACCAGCTTAAGGCGTACCGGCCTCCACAAACATTCTCCAGCAGAAAAACCGATTTCCCCGATACCTATGACGAACTGAGCATAGGTCTGGAGCAGCAGGAAATTATTCCTTACTTTCAGCCCCAGGTCAGAGTCTCAGATAAATCCGTTGCATCGGTGGAAATTCTTGCCCGCTGGATGCATCCGGAATCCGGCCTGGTTCCTCCGGGAATTTTTATTCCTATTGCCGAAGAGCACGGCATTATTGATCTGCTAACCGAACAGGTATTAAAGCAGGCGCTTGCGGTATACAGCCAGTGGCGAAAAGCGGGTTATGATTTCACAATGGGAATGAACCTGTCGGCGGACAGCCTGGATATAATGGACCTTCCTGAAAAAATCGCCGCAATGTGCGAAGAACACGAGGTGCCCTGTGAATCTCTGGTGCTGGAGATCACCGAAGGACGGGTAATTCATAGTCAGATCACATCGTTAGATGTTCTGACCCGGTTACGCCTGAAGGGCTTTAAACTCTCCATCGATGATTTCGGCACTCACTACTCGAATATGGCTCAGCTCAACAATATTCCTTTTACTGAACTGAAAATTGACCGGGAATTTGTTCATAAGGCGGCGGATAACCCGGCGACCAGCGCCATTTTAGAAACCAGTATTCAACTGGCTAAAAAGCTGAATATGACCACGGTAGCGGAAGGTGTAGAAGATCAGGCAGACTGGGACCATGTGGCCTCAACCGGATGTGATTTAGTTCAGGGGTATTTTATTGCCAGACCAGCCTCAGCCGAAGATATCACCAGCTGGCTTAAACAACGGTGAATCAGTGTATACTTAACAAATACCACGCAAGACCAAAGGAAGTAACTCATGTTTGCGTCTACCCGATATTTAACTAAATTTGTTAGCGGACTACTGTCACTACTCTTCTTGATGACCAGTTTTTCAACGGTTGCGGCCTATGAACGAAACAAAGCCGTCCCGGTAGAAAAGGTCGTCTATGGCCAGGTAGAGTCCATCCGGTATATAACCCGGAAGCAGTTGATAGAAGACCGAAATAGGGGCTGGAAAACCTTTGGTGGTGCCGTTGCGGGAGGCGTTATCGGACATCAGTTTGGCGGAGGTTCTGGTCAGGATATCGCAACCGTCCTTGGAGCTTTACTGGGTGGTGCCGCAGCCAGTAAACACGGGAACTCAACACACATTCAGCAATACCAGCTTATTGAAATGCTGATCAATTTAAATGATGGCAGCCAGATAATGGTCCTTCAGGATATTGACCCACGTATGCCTTTAACTGCGGGTGATGAGGTGCGTGTTGTATACCTGGCAACCGGGTATGTTCGTGTGGATATTGCTATGTAATGCTTCAGGACTGAAAGATATTTTTTCCCAGACTTATCGCACACCTGAATAATTACGCAAAACTCTCGTTCCCATGGTCCTCCGTGGGAATGCATATCAGACTCAAAATCACCAGCCGGGTATAAACTTTCTCAGAACTTATTTTCTTTGCTTTTAGTATATTGCGTGGACATATTCAGCCGCGGTATGCATTCCCACGCTGGAGCATGGGAACGAGGGTGTGGTGAGTAATTTGACGTTTTTATTGCATAAAGAAAGCATATTATTTCAAATGGTAACGCTCGCTTTGTCCACTTTCGTTCACGAACGGCATCACTTAAAGTGGCGCCATTTTGCTATTTGGGGAAAGGTAGAAACCCTCCCTGCCTCCCCTTCGATGTTGCTTCCTCACAAATCCGACCTTATGAGGTTAAGGGGAGGGGTATTCTTTGTCCCATTAAACTTGTGTATAAAGTTAAAGCCCTTTGTCAGCAACAACCTTACGCACCAGCTCCAGATCTTCCGGTGTATCCACGCCAGCTGCCGGGGCTTCTTTTGCTACTTCGACATGGATTTTCTCGCCATACCAAAGCACGCGTAGCTGCTCTAAAGACTCAATTTTTTCCAGCACGCTAGGCTGCCAGTTTACATAGGTATTGATAAAACCGGCGCGGTATGCATAGATGCCGATATGACGCATCAGTGGCTGTGCGATGGTTTTCTCTTCCGCTGCAAAGTTGTCGCGATCCCATGGAATCGTGGCACGGCTAAAGTAAAGCGCGTAACCATCTTTATCGGTAACCACCTTAACCGCATTCGGGTTAAAGGCTTCTGCTTCGTCGTGAATCTCAACCGCCAGTGTCGCCATTGGCGCGCTGCTGTTTGCAATATTGTCAGCTACCTGGCGGATAATCGACGGCGGGATCAAAGGCTCGTCACCCTGAACATTGACAATAATATGTTCATCGGACAGACCAAGCTTTTCAACCACTTCAGCCAGACGCTCAGTGCCTGACTGGTGGTCTGGCGAAGTCATGCAAACTTCGCCGCCAAAGGCAAGTACAGCCTGCTCCACTCTTTCATCATCAGTCGCGACAATCACCTGATCAGCGCCTGATTTCAGTGACTGCTCGTAAACCCACTGAATCATCGGCTTATCACCAATCATCGCCAGAGGTTTTGCAGGCAGACGGGTTGACTGATAACGGGCTGGTATTACAACGGTAAATGACATTATCTTCCCTCATCCATTGATATGCTTCTGGCCTCTGACTCCAGCAGTACAGGAATCCCCTCGCGGATAGGATACGCCAGTCGATCCAGTTTACAGATAAGTTCCTGTTTCTCTCTGTCATAAGTAAGCTTTCCCTTACAGACAGGACAAGCTACGATTTCAAGCAGACGGTGATCCATAATCTTTCCTAACTTCATTTATTCTTTTGATAATCTGCTGCTCATCCTCTGGATTAAAGCAGGCAGTGACAGGTAAGTGCCACCAGTTTTCTTCCGCAAACCTGTCGCACTTCACCGCATCCTTTTCCGTCATAATGACGTTGTCGCCAAGCTTTTGCAATTGCTCAAGCTCAGCCTGATTAAAATCTTTGTGGTCGGCAAATCCCTGAGTTTTAACCAGATCGGCACCCAGTGACTCCAGTGTTTTGAAAAAACGAGGCGGGTGACCAATTCCTGCAAAAGCAACCACTCTTCCCAGCTCAGTCACCAGCTTTTTTTCACCCGTAAGCAGATTAACCGCCATTGCCGGTTCAAGCCGCATCGGGAACTCTCCCTGGTGCGCTTCACCGCCATTGGTAATAATAAAGTCCACCTGGTTTAAACGCTCAAGCCCTTCTCTTAAAGGCCCAAGGGGAATATAACTCTGATTGCCAAAACGTCTCTGGCCATCCACAACGATAAACTCTATATCCCTTTGCAGGGCATAATGCTGAAGTCCGTCGTCAGTCACAATAATATCCACACCGACATCAGCATCAAGCAAGGCTTTCACCGCATTTGAGCGAACGGGATCCACCGCAACCGGCGCATTGGTCCGGAGGAAAATCAGCTTTGGTTCATCACCACACTGTTTTACTGAGGTATCGGAATCAAGAACCAGCGGATAGCTCTCTGCTTTACCACCGTAACCGCGTGAAACGACTCCGGGCTTGTAGCCCATCTGCTGCAGCTTCTCCACCAGCCAGATAACTACCGGAGTTTTTCCATTGCCGCCTGCGGTAATATTGCCAACGACAATAACGGGAACCGGAGCCCGGTAGCTCTTCTTGTCCCCGCTCAGATATTTACTGCGCTTTGACCGGCTAACGGACTTATAGATAAGACTGAGCGGCCACAACAGTGGCCACATAAGTTTTCCAAGAATATGGTTCTGAAACCAGATTTTCTCAACCATTCAGACTATTCACCAAACTGGATTCTGTGCAGCTGTGCATAAGCGCCATCTCTTTCAATCAGCTCTTTATGGGAGCCACGTTCGATGATTTCGCCCTCATCCACCACAAGGATTTGATCAGCCTGCTCAATCGTTGACAGACGGTGCGCGATAACAAGCACGGTTTTATCTTTCTGCAACTCGTCCAGAGCCGCCTGAATCGCTCTTTCCGATTCAGTATCCAGAGCCGATGTAGCCTCATCCAGAATAAGTACCGGCGCATCACGCAGCAGCGCACGAGCAATCGCGATACGCTGTCTCTGACCACCAGAAAGATTCGCGCCATTTTCGCCGATGATGGTATCAAGCCCGTCATCCATGTTTTCAATAAAGTCCATGGCGTAGGCAAGGCGTGCAGCCTCTTCTATCTGTTCTCGGCTGTAATCTTCTGTTGCGGCATAGGCAATATTATTCGCGATAGTGTCATTAAACAGATGAACGTTTTGCGAAACCAGAGCGAAATGCGTTCGCAGATTCTCCAACTGGTACTCTTTAATATCGTGCCCGTCCAGGCAAATTGAACCGCTGTCCACATCATAGAAACGGGTAAACAGGTTGGCGATGGTACTTTTACCAGAGCCGGAGCGTCCAACCAGAGCAACCGTCTTGCCAACCGGAATATCAAAGCTCACCTCGTTCAGAGCGGGTTTGTCTTTGCCCTGATAAGTAAAGGTGACATCCTGAACCTTAATTTCACCCTTAGCACGTTCGGCTGAGTATGTTCCCTTGTTCTCTTCTGTCTCCAGATCCATTAGTGAGAACAGAGTCTGGCTTGCAGCCATACCTCTCTGGAACTGAGAAGTCACGTTTGTCAGAGCACGCAGTGGGCGCATCAGACCAAACATAGCAGAGAATACTACGGTAAATGTCCCCGGAGTCAGTTCACTTCGGATGGAATCAATGCTGGCAAGATAAAGCACAACAACAATCGCAATAGAGGCAATCAGCTGAATAATAGGGTTAGCTGCAGCCTGCGCTGAAACCAGCTTCATGGACTGCTGACGCATACGGTTACTGACGTTGTCGAACCTTTCGCGTTCCACTTCCTGACCGCCGTAACTGAGCACGACTTTGTGCCCTTTCAGCATCTGCTCAGCAGAAGAAGATACGCTTCCCATTGCTGTCTGCATGTTTTTCGAGATTTTTCTGAAACGCTTAGAGACAAAGGTGATACCCCAGGCAACAACCGGAGCAACAGCAAACAGAACCAGAGAGAGCTGCCAGCTGTTCCAGAACATCAGAATAAGAAGACCAATAATACTGGCGCCTTCTCTTACTATGCTAACCAAGGCACCACTGGTTGCAGAAGCCACCTGCTCAGAGTCGTAGGTGATACGGGACAAGAGTGCGCCCGTTGACTCTTTGTCAAAAAACGCCACCGGCATATGCATAAAATGAGCAAAAATCCGGCGTCGCATTATCATAACAACCTGACCCGAAACCCAGCTCAGGCAGTAGGTTGAAATAAAGCCACTGATCCCACGGATAAGCATCATGACAAAAATGATCACTGGCAGATATTTAAGAAAGTCAGAATCCACACTGCCAAATCCTTCATCAAGAAGCGGTTTAAGCAGGGAAATCATATAGGTATCGGATGCTGCGTTGATGACCAGCGCAATGATAGCGACAATTAATCCGCTTTTGTACAGACGGATAATTTGCCAGAGTCGCTGAAATGATTGCCAGGTTGAGGCGTCGTCATGATTTGTAGACATAGAAATGCAATATTGAGTAATTTAATCTTTCTATTCTACCGTCTTACGCAGCATCTGCCTATACCATGCATCGGTTTGATTTTGTCTCATTTTCTTAATCCGCCACCCTTTTGCACTGAAATAGACTGAAATCTGACCACTATTTCCGGTATCTAGCCAGGCACTGCCTGCATCCCGGTATCGTTGAACAACGCGCCCGTCCGGCATATTCCACTGATTACCCTTTGCCAGAGACGCTATCGCAAGCTCTGGTTTTACCTGTTGAATAAAACTTTCTGATGATGAACTGTTACTACCGTGATGCGGAGCTAACATCAGATCAGACTCAAGACCGGCTTGCCGCTTTATCAGTAAATACTCACTCACCTTTTCGATATCTCCGGTGAGCAACACAGAGTTAAAAGGGTCCGAAATCCGGATCACGCATGAGTGAGGATTATAAGAACGCTCAACTAGCTGAGGAGGCCAGAGAACATGAAACTTCAGATCATTCCAGTGCCACTTTATCCCTTCAACACAAGGCAGATAACCCTCTGTTATCTGGCTGGACCACTTCAGCCCCGGAGTAAACTCAGACTCTATAAATGCCTTTCCGCCGGCATGGTCTGAGTCCATATGACTTAAAATCAACCCATCCAATTGACCGATCCCTCTGCGCCGCAAAACCGGGGCAATAATAGACTGAGCCATACTCCCCGTTTCCCAGCGGTTTCCCGTGTCATACAAGATGGCCTTTTCATCTTTACTGATAAGTATTGCCAACCCCTGACCAACATCCAGTACATCAAGCTGCCAGATATGTCTCTTTTCCTGTGACATCAGCCAGACAATACTCAAAACCCAGATAAGCCAGATCTGAGAAGAGCGCAGCAAAGGCCTTAAAATAACGGTGAGAAGCAAAGCGATAATCGTGATGTAAAAACCATCAGGCAATGAGACCCAGCCACTGACCGAATAACCTATAGCGTGGAGCACTGGCTTCAGACTCAGGTTCACTCCAGCCCAGAGTAACTCTGCCGGGCCGGGCATTATCAGGGTGACAAACAGAGACAGAAAAATAGCCGGGATCACCACCAGACTAAAATAAGGCACGCACCAGATATTAAACAGCGGAGACATAGCGCTAAAGCCACCAAACACCAGTAACGATACCGGCAGCATCAGGATATTCAGCGCAATCTGAATCACCACAATTTTAAGCAGCACAGGCAACTCTGCTATCCGGGGATGGAACATAATCAGATATACCGCTGCGACCGCGCTAAAAGAGAGCCAGAAACTGGATGTCATTGCCGACATGGGATCAAACAGAAGCAAGCCAGCCAGAGCGGTTAACAGCTTTAGCCAGTGACTCTGGTTTATCCGGCTCAGTTCCATAACCGCAAGCAACAGACACATTAAAAAAGCACGCTGCGTCGTCACACTAAATCCGGCTAAATAGGCATAAGTGAAGGCCAGTGCCAGGCCACAGAAAACGGGCAAGGCAGTTAGCCTGAAAAACACCAGACGAAGACCCCGCCCGCTCATCCAGCCCAGAGAAAAGGCGATACCGATATGTAACCCGGAAATCGCGATAAGATGGCTTAAGCCGCTATTTTTAAAAAGCTGCCACTGCGTGGAAGAAATGTCATGACGAATACCAAAACTCAGTGCCTTAATGATGCCGTAGTATTCCAAGCTACCAGCCGTAGCTTCTACCCGGTTGTAAATTCTACTGCGCAGAGACTGGGTTGAACTGAGCATTTTACCTGCATCCGTTGCCACAGCTCTGCCCGCCCAGCCCTGACTCGCGTAATAACGTTCTAAGTCAAACCCGGCTTCGTTCAGCCTTCCGTAAACAGGCTTTAGTTTTACGCTGTATTGCCACTTTGTTCCCGGATGCATCACCTCCCCTTCGGCGACAATCAGACGAACCGTTGGATGGAGAAGATAACCCACTGCTTTTCCGTTAATTTCACCGACTTTGAACGAGTACTCATAACCATGACTAATTTGCTTAAAAAAACTCTCAATTCGTCCGGTTATGGTAATATTCGCACCGGCATGAAATAATGCTTCAACTTTCTGCTGATATGCTTGTAAATGTACAAAAGCAGAGACCAGGGCAAGGAGCGCACCAATCAACCATCTATAAGTGGTTAATCGGAAGATAACAACGGATAACAGGAGTAAGACTACCAACCAGTAGCAGTTCGGAATAGCAGGCCAAAACTGGACGGAAACGCTTACAAGAATAAAAACAACCAGATTCCAGCAGTAACATAAGAGAGTCATATTCAGCTATGCCCAAAAAGTTTATACAGCGTTTTATGCCCGACCACGATCTGATAAAGCGTCAGAAAGCGTTAAAAATTTTTGGCAACGTACTTTATAACCCTAACCTGTGGATCCTTAACCGGAAATCGGCCTCAGGTGCTTTTGCTCTGGGGTTATTTATGGCATTTGTTCCGCTGCCAAGTCAGATGATTATGGCTGCCGGGCTTGCAATCCTTTTCAGCGTTAACCTGCCTCTTTCTGTCGCTCTGGTCTGGATCAGCAATCCTGTTACCATGCCTATTATGTTCTACGGTGCCTATAAAATAGGTGCCTGGGTTATGAGCACCCCTTCTCAGTCATTTCATTTTGAGCTCTCCTGGAGCTTTATTACTGAGCAGATGAGTACTATCGGGCCTCCATTCCTTCTGGGCTGCTTTCTGTGCGGCACTGCTTGCGCGGCTTTCGGCTATTTTGGTATCCGGGGCCTGTGGCGCTATTCCGTCGTCCGCAGTTGGCAAAAACGCCAGACAAGATAAAAAAAACCGGCCAGATAAACATCTGGCCGGTTTTTATCACTCGTACTGTCTCTGACTAAATCAGTCTAAATTTCATTCTTTTACTTAGAACTTAACACGGTTGCCGGATTCATCTGGCTCGCTTTTGTTGCCGGGTACCAGGTCGCCAGCAGGCTCAGAATAATCGCGGTGCCGGAAACTAAAGCCACGTCAAACAGGCTTACCTGTGAAGGCAGAAAATCGACAAAGTAAATATCACCGGACAAGAACTGGTGTCCCAGCATACCTTCAAGGCCCTTAATCAGAGGAGTAAGATTAAGCGCAATCAGCACCCCAATGATACTTCCGGCAATACTTCCCAGCACGCCTGACAATACACCAAGCCAGATAAATACCCGCCGGATCAAACCGTCCGTTGCGCCCATGGTTCGTAAAATCGCAATCTCAGACGCCCTGTCTTTTACCGCCATCATCAGAGTAGATACGATATTAAAGCAGGCCACACCGATCACCAGAACCATAACCAGATACATAATGGTTCGTACCATCTGAATATCCCGGTATAAAAAGCCGTATTTCTGTTTCCAGCTCCTCAGATAAACGTAAGCAGGGATACTTTTTCCCAGACTGCGCACAATAAACTGCGCATTGAGCACATCACTAGTCTTAATTGAAACACCGGATATGGCTTCTCCCATACGGGCATAAGACTGAGCATCTTCAAGCGGGATCAGTGCCAGAGAATGGTCCAGTTGCCCGCCCAGCTCTATCAGAGCCTTAACCGTCACACGAACCCGCCTTGGCGCCTGTACCTTATTCACACCTGAATTGGTGGTTGGAATCATTAGCGTGACATTGTCACCCAGGGTAACTCCCAGACTATCAGCAATGCCTTTACCAAGAATCGCCTGCTTCTGTCCTGGCTCAAAACTGTCCCAGTCAAATCCTTTAATAAATTCTGGCAGGGTGGATACCTTTTTCTCATAATCAGAATCAATTCCCCGAACCTCAATGGCTTTGAGTTGCGTTCCCCGCTCTGCGAGCGCGGTAAAGCGAACATAGGGCGCAGCAGCAACGACCTTCTCATCGGCCTCCACAGCCGAAATAACCTGCTGCCACTGTTCCAGTTTCCCGTTCACTGCCTCAAACTCTCCGTGAGGAATCACTGACAGCACCCTGCTTTGCAACTCACGCTCAAAGCCGTTCATGGCAGAAAGGCCGATAATGATCACCGCAACACCAACCGCAATTCCTATGGTGGAAGAGATGGAGATAAAAGAAACCATCTTGTTTCTCTGTTTGCCCCGGCTAAAACGGCTACCGATAAAAAATGATAATGAAGAAAACACCTTACCCTTCCTTTTCCGCAGAAGAGTCCGTCAGCAAACCATCTTGCATATGCATCTGCCTGTCCATTTTCGCGGCAAGTTCACCATCGTGCGTTACCACAAGAAAAGCCGTGCCGTACTGCTGATTCAGCTCACGCATCAGGTCGTAAATCGCCAGAGCGGTTTTATGGTCAAGGTTACCTGTGGGTTCATCGGCCAGAACCAGGTCAGGCTGGTTAACCAGAGCTCGGGCAATGGCAACCCGCTGCCTTTCGCCTCCGGAAAGCTCCGATGGTCTGTGCTCCATACGATGGCTAAGGCCCACTTTCTCCAGCAGAGCCGCCGCTCGCTGTTTAGCAGAAGCGGTATTTTCACCTCCAATCAGCAAGGGCATTGCCACATTTTCCAGCGCAGAAAAATCCGACAGAAGATGGTGAAACTGATAAACAAACCCGATGTGACGATTGCGGATCTTCGCCTGCTTATTTGAAGACAAAGCCGTTAAGTTCTCACCCAGAAACTCCACGTCCCCCACTGATGCATCATCAAGCGCTCCAAGAATATGCAACAGAGTACTCTTACCGGAACCAGAGCTGCCGATAATAGAAACCAGCTCGCCCTTTTCCAGATCAAAGCTGACCCCTTTTAGCACCTCGGTCTCCATGGAGCCTTCGCGGTATGTTTTACAAACAGAACGACATTGTAAAAGGTTATTCATATCTCAAAGCCTCAGCAGGATTAACAGAAGATGCACGGTAAGAAGGATAAAGTGTCGCCAACAGGCTAAGCAGTATAGCCAGCACAATGACCATGGCTATCTGAGCAGGTTCAATAACCACGGGCAGTCTGCCGCCAACGCCAAGCAGTGAAACGCCCATAGCTTCCATAATTTGATTCAGGTTGGAGGCAATCAGGACACCAAGTGCGCCGCCAAGCACTGCGCCTATTACGCCGCTGCTGGCTCCCTGCACCATAAAGATGGTCAGGATCTGGCTACTGGCCATGCCCTGGGTTTTTAAGATAGCCACTTCTGACTGCTTTTCCATTACCACCATAATAAGCGCGGAAATAATGTTAAATGCCGCAACACCGACAATCAGACCAAGCATCAGCGCCATCATGTTCTTCTCCATGCTTACCGCCTGGAACAGCTCACCACGCTGCTCGCGCCAGTCACTCCAGTGCCAGCCTTCAGAAAGTTGTGATTTATCGATATCGGCAACAACAAATGGGTCATCAAAGAAAAGACGCCAGCCGGATATCTGGCCGTTCTTCAGCTTTAGTAACTTCCCGGCATCGGTAATATTGGTCACCATCAGTTGCGCATCAATATCTGAGCCAGTGTTAAATATCCCGGCAACCGTAAAATTTCTCTGGCTCGGGATCCGGCCCAGCGGGGTAAACTGACTGGCACTGGTTACCAGCAGGCGCACTTTATCGCCCAGGTTCACCTTAAGGGTACGTGCCAGCGTATGTCCAAGGAAGACTCTGTATTTACCTGCTTCAAGATTAGACAGGCGACCGGAAATCAGATAATTCGCTACCGGCTCATCACTTTCCGGCTCAATGCCAATCATTAACCCGGCCGTTAACTGGCTTGAGCTCTGAATAACGGCTTCACTGCGAACCAGTGGCGTGACTTTCTCTACCTTGTTTATAGCGGAAATAAATGCGGGAGGCTCAGAGCTGAGTTCTGTTTTTTCTCTGTCCTGATGGACAACAGCCTGAGGTAATACGCCCAGTATCCTGCCCTTCAGTTGAGCCTCAAAGCCATTCATCACCGAAATAACGGTAACAAGAGACAGAACACCTATGGTAATTCCGGCGGTGGACATATAGGAAACAAACCGGCTAAAGCGGTCACCTGAGCGTCCTCTCAGATAACGAAGTCCAATATAAGCCGAAACGGGATGAAACATAGTAGAAAAACCAAGGTAAATTATGAGAGTAATGTAACGGTTAATGCGCTGTGATTGTAGGTTTATTTATCAGTTTTCCAGAAAATCTTACGAAACGGATAATGAAACATTAACATTCCTTGATTAGTTGGCTTAGTTAGCGATAATCAAAGGGTTAACGCTGAAGACGCAATATAAGGCCAAAGGTATGGACCAACAAGAATTTTTTACCGTAAATCACAAGCTGACCGTGAACATAGAACCTCTTGAAGACGGTTATACCCTGCCTGATGAAACTCTGTTTACCTCTGAGATTCCGGCACCTTTTATTGTCGCCAGCGAGTTCAGCCAGCTAGACAGCCTGATGGACGGCGCTATGGCTGAGCTGAAAAACAGCGATTTCAAAAATCTGGTGCACCTGATCGACCACCAGAACGGTAAGCTGAATCTGCTGCTGACTTTTATGCTGGCACAGCAGGATGAAGAGTCTTTTCGCAAATACACCACCAGCTTCGGTGCCAGTCAGTTTTCCTATATCTCGGATAAGGAAATGATCCCCGGAACGCTTGCAAGAGTGAAGCTTTTCCTTGATCATCCTCCGGCAGCAATCTACTGTTACGCCAAAGTTGCTGAAAGCAAAGAACATGAGCTGGGCCATGAGGTCGTGATGGCCTATCAGCGATTGCGCGAAGTGGATCAGGATCTGCTTATCAAGGCCGCTCTATACCAGCAACAAAAACTGTTACGACAACGTTCTAAGGAACGTGAACAAAAATAAGTAAGATGTCTAAACTCTCATCCATTTTCTCTTTAGTCTCCCCTTCCAAAGCGGGAGACAAAAAATACGCCGGTAACCTAAAGGGAGCCGCACTGCCCCTTGCTATTGCAGAACTGTCTGAGCAGCATAAAGGCCATACCCTGCTGGTTGTGCCCGATCCTCAGGTAGCATTAAAACTGCAAAGTGAAGCTGAACAATTTACCACTGCGGAAGTCAGTCTGTTTCCGGACTGGGAAACACTTCCCTACGATAACTTTTCGCCCCATCAGGATATTATTTCCGAGCGTATCGCTAAATTGTATCAGCTTCCAACGCAGACCACCGGCATCACCATAGTTCCGATAGGCACTTTACTGCAAAGACAGTCACCGCGTGACTACCTGATGCAGCATACCCTGATGGTGAAATCCGGCGATCTGTACTCAATCGAAAGCCTGCGAAACCAGCTGGAAAAGTCGGGTTACCGCCATGTGGATCAGGTCTTCGGTCCGGGTGAATATGCCAGCCGTGGCTCGATTATCGACCTTTACCCAATGGGCAGCTCTGATCCGTTCCGAATCGATTTCTTCGATGATGAGATAGACTCTATCCGCACCTTTGATCCGGAAAGTCAGCGCACCATTGAAGAAATTAAAGAGATCCGCCTGCTGCCGGCTCATGAGTTCCCGACCAGCAAAGAGGCTATCGAAGAGTTCCGCTCGCGCTGGAGACAGCAGTTTGAAGCCAGACGTGAGCCTGAATCTGTCTATATGCAGGTCACTAAAGGCACCTGGCCTGCGGGTATTGAATACTGGCAGCCGCTGTTTTTTGACACAACCGAAACCCTGTTTGATTACCTGTCTGAAAGTACTCAGATTCTGACTGTCGGTGATATTGAAGCTTCCATAGATCATTTCCTGGGCGATGTGGATTACCGCTACGAGCAGAGAAAAGTCGATCCGCTAAGACCGCTGCTGGCACCGGAAACCCTGTGGCAGAGAAAGGATGAACTCTACTCCAACCTGAAAAATTATCCTCAGGTTCAATTGTCCATTGAACCGGTTGCTGAAAAAGCCGGACGTGTCAATCCGGCTATTGAAGCGCTTCCGGCGCTGGATACAAAAGCTCAGTCAAAAGAACCTCTGGCAGAACTAAGACGCTTCACCGAAAACTTTACCGGTAAGATTATTTTCTCTGTGGAATCCGAAGGCCGTCGTGAAGCCCTGCTTGAACTGCTGCAAGGCATCAAATTAAAGCCGAGCGAAATCGGTTCTCTGCACGAAGCTATCGAAAGCAATTTAAAACACGCGCTGATCCTTGGTTCTGCCGAACACGGCTTTATCCATAACGCGCCGGATTTTGCCCTGATCTGCGAAAGCGATTTGCTGGGTGACCGTGTTATTCAGCGCAGGAAAAAAGACAAACGCGCGGTTAACAGCGATACGGTTATCCGCCATCTGGCCGAACTTAAACCGGGCCAGCCTGTGGTGCACCTTGACCACGGTATCGGGCGCTATATCGGCCTGCAGACGCTGGAAGCCGGTGGCCTGACAACGGAATATGTCACTTTAGAATATCAGGACGGCGCCAAACTTTATGTTCCGGTTTCGTCATTAAACCTGATCAGTCGTTACTCCGGCGGCGCTGAAGATTCGGCTCCAATACACAAACTGGGCGGTGAAGCCTGGACGAAAGCAAGGCGCAGAGCGGCGGAAAAAGTCCGCGATGTGGCAGCAGAGCTTCTGGATGTTTATGCCAAGCGTGAGCTCAAACCTGGCTATAAGTTTGAACTGGACCGGGGCCAGTACGCCACATTTAAATCAGGCTTCCCATTTGAGGAAACCGACGATCAGGCCATGGCTATCAATGCGGTGCTTTCCGATATGTGCCAGCCAAAGGCGATGGACCGGCTTGTCTGTGGTGATGTGGGCTTTGGTAAGACCGAAGTGGCGATGCGCGCCTCCTTTGTTTCCACCGATAATGGCAAACAGGTTGCGGTTCTGGTTCCCACTACCCTGCTTGCTCAGCAGCACTTTGAAAACTTCAGAGACAGATTCGCGAACCTGCCTATCCGGGTAGAGGTTCTGTCACGCTTTAAATCGGCCAAAGAGCAAAAGCAGGTACTGGCTGATGTGGCCGACGGCAAGGTAGACATTGTGGTCGGCACCCACAAACTGCTGCAGAGCGACATAAAATTTAAAGACCTTGGCCTGCTGATTGTGGATGAAGAGCACAGGTTTGGTGTTCGCCAGAAAGAAAAAGTGAAGGCCATGCGTGCCGATGTAGACATCCTGACGCTCACCGCAACGCCAATACCGCGAACCCTGAATATGGCCATGAGCGGCATGCGCGATCTTTCTATTATTGCCACCCCACCGGCAAGACGACTGGCGATAAAAACCTTTGTCCGCCAGAGCGATGATGCCGTAGTCCGCGAAGCGGTTCTGCGTGAAATTATGCGTGGTGGTCAGGTCTACTTCCTGCACAATCAGGTTGAAACCATAGAAAAAGTGGCTGCCGAGCTGGAAAAACTGATCCCTGAAGCCAGGGTGACGGTTGCCCATGGTCAGATGCGTGAACGTGAACTGGAACGCATCATGAACGATTTCTATCATCAGCGCTTTAATCTGCTGGTGTGTACCACCATTATAGAAACCGGTATTGATGTTCCAACTGCAAACACCATTATCATGGACAGGGCTGATAATCTGGGTCTGGCCCAACTGCACCAGTTACGAGGACGTGTGGGACGTTCGCACCACCAGGCGTATGCGTATCTTCTGACACCGCATCCGAAAGCCATGACTAAAGATGCCATTAAGCGTCTTGATGCAATAGCGTCACTGGAAGATCTTGGTGCCGGCTTTACCCTGGCCACCCATGACCTTGAGATTCGCGGTGCCGGTGAACTGCTGGGTGACGAGCAGAGCGGGCAAATTCAGTCCGTTGGCTTTACACTTTATATGGAGATGCTTGAGCAGGCTGTAGAAGCACTTAAGGAAGGCAAAGAGCCTTCCCTTGATGAACTACTAAGGGAGCAGACGGAAGTTGAGCTAAGACTGCCTGCACTGCTGCCGGATGACTATATCCCGGATATCAACACCCGGCTTTCTATGTACAAAAGAGTCGCCAGTGTAAAAAATGAAAATGAGCTGGCAGAAATGAAGGTGGAACTGATTGACCGCTTTGGCCCGCTTCCTGACGCGACGAAAAACCTTTTATCTGTCAGCGAAGTGAAACTCAACGCTGCTAAGGTGAGTGCTACTAAGATTGAAGCGCATGATAAAGGCGGCTATATCGAATTTTCACCAAATGCAGATATAAATCCGGCATTTTTGGTTAAACTATTACAAGGCGAACCAAAAAAATATGGGATGGATGGCCCGACTAAGCTGAAGTTTATGCTGCCACTGGCCGATAGAAGAGAAAGAGTCCGATTTGTCTCTGAACTGATTGAGAAGTTCCATAATAACAAGATGCCTTAAAAGGCAGTTAAAGATTTACTAACAACTGGAGTAAAAATGAAAAAGCTGATAACTCTTCTGCTCTCGCTGGCAACCTTCTGCACCTTCGCAGCAGAGCGTGAGTTCGACGTTGAAGTCATTTTATTTAAAAGAGCGGTAAGCCCTGAAAATGTCAGTGAGTCCTGGCCTGATCAGCTACCTGCCATCGACCTGACCAAAGCCGCTACGCTAAACAACAGCCTCTATCTGGAGAAAAAAGGCGTAGAGATGCTGCCGTACGAAGATTACCAGCTTACCAACCAGAAACAGAAACTGGATAAACATGCTGGCTTTACCGTGCTGATGCATAAAGCATGGCGTCAGGGCGATCAGCCAAAAGGCAGCTCACCGGTTTTCCATATCCGCGCAGGCCGTGACTTCTCTAAATCCTTTAACTCCGACGGTAGCGTAAAGATTGAACAGCCGGTTGTCGCCGACGATATCACTCAGGAAACCAGCATAGACCAGCCTATCTACGAGCTGGAAGGCAAGTTCCAGGTCTATGTTCAGCACTACCTGTTCCTGGAGTCTGATCTGGACCTGAGATCACCGGGTAAAAGGGAGATCATGATTGAATCCAGCCAGCCTGTTGCAACAGAAGACGCAATGGCTGTAGAGACTGACTTCAACAACGAACCACTGTTTATCGAGGAGTCCAGCACAGTGGAGATCGGGCGTATGGAGGCAATCAAGCCGGTTGTAAAAGTGGAGGAGTTCCTCAGAAGCTACCGCCTGTCGCAAAAACGCAGGATGAGAAGTGGTGAGATCCACTATCTTGACCATCCTCTGATGGGCATCATTATTCAGGTTCGTAAAGCGCCTGTACCGCCAGCATCTTAAGCCTATACCGGTATCCCCTTCCGTCGGAGGGGGATACATTCAGGCCCCTGCCGTTTATGCATACCGACTTCACCATAGTTACCCAAAAGCTGATACTCAGGCTTACCAATACTTCCGAGCTAAACTCGTTCGCCTCTCTGGTTGCACAATCCTACTCTCTTCACCGCTGGATGGACTGGACCCATAAAGATTTTAATCAGGCTGAAGCTGAAGAGTTTATTCTCGCCAACCGCTTAAACTGGGCAAAAGGCTCCTCCTACGGGTTTGGCGTCTACCTCAAGGCATCGGGGGAGATGATTGGCATGGTGGCAATCACAGAGTTTCAGCGAACCTCTAACATGGCCCAGGTAGGCTACTGGATTGGGGACAGATATCAGCGCAAAGGGTTCGGAATTGAAGCCCTCAACGCCCTGATAGAATTCTGTTTCGCCAAGCTTGAACTGACACGCCTGGAAATTGTTTGTGACCCGGAAAATATTCCGGGCCACATTATTGCGTTAAAGTGTGGCGCTGTAGAAGAAGGCCTGGTCAGGAACCGCTTTATTTATAACGGAAAGCCCAAAGACGGACTGGTTTTTTCTGTTGTACCGGAAAGCGTTTAATGGTGCATAGACTCCAGCAGAATGCCCGTAATTTCATCTTTATTCTGCTTAAGATACTCAATATCTCTCAAATAACTCAGGTGATGGCCTTCCTGAATGTCCTGCTTGTATTTTGGCTCCCCCTGATCCGCCTGGGACACCATAAAATAGACCAGAGCCTGAATTCTGAGAATTACCCAGTCGACCAAATGAGTATAGTTTCGTGCATCCACCCCATAGGACTCGCAAAATAGCTTAGCGCGGCTGACCTGAACCGGAAGGCTGCCGTGAGACTCATAATTACAGGCTTTTAACGGTGCCCAGCAATACACAGAGTAAGCGATATCCCACATACGCGGAGCCGGGTGCGCTGCATCAAAGTCGTATACGCCGACCACTTTATTGCCATCAAGCGCAACGTTATAGGGAGCAAAGTCACCGTGGCAAATCACTTCCTCGGGGCCACGCGATGCCAGCATCCAGTGCAGCTTTTTGCCTTTGTTGGCGTCAAGAAAGCCTTCCGTTGCGTCATGGTATTGGCGCAGTAAAGCAGCAGCCGAGGTAAGCGCCTCCTCTGAAGCAATGGCCCCAATCAGATGGGAGTCATAGGTCTCACCCTCGACATAGCTCAACTGCTCCCGGTTGTTGTCCGTACCTATTAACTTAGGGGCACCAATAAATCCCTTCTGTTCAATATAGTTAAGCAACAGGTGCACTGATTCTGACCATTTTTCCATAGGCCTGTCCACTCTTTTGAGCTCCCTGTTAATAGAAATTCTTCTATTACTTATTTCCATGATTACCTTTGCCTCAAAGACTTTGCATACTGATTTATGTGCATTAACCTTGCCAACAAGCAAAAAAATCATGTCAAAAGTATGCAAACTGTTAATAAGGCCAAACTATTAATTCGAGTGACTTCACATTTTGTCAGGCAGAAATAGAGCAACAGAAGTTTAACGACAACTTGTCCATTGGTAACACCGCGACACCAATTGGATTTGGCCGATGAGGTGAACGTAAGGCGTAGATATTTCGCCATCAAAGAACATTAAAATTTCACTTTGTGCAAGCCTGCATTGTCCTTGCCACCAAACAGCAGGCCACCATCGTTAGTGATATAAAAGATCCCGGCTTCTTTTCTGCTCATCTGGATAGCGGTATTGCCCGCAATACCATGATTCAACACCACAGATTTCTCTTTTCCAGCGGTCAATTTAATGATTTCGTGATGATGGGTGGTAATAAACCAGGTACCGTCACCATCGATAACAAAATCATCAGCCTGAATACCGGATTCTATAATCTCGATAGCACCTGCTTTTTGATCCTGCAGGTTTACTTTCCCGAGTAACTGTTTCGCAGAATTCGTGAAATAGAGCGATCCCTTATATAGCTGAATACCATTAACACCTGGCAACCCGGGACGATCCTGCTCCGGTTGCAATATCACGTTATCAAGCCAGGTCGTCAATTGGTTGGTTTTCATGTCGAACTGGTAGATTTTTCCATTGATAGCATCCGCAATCAGGTACTTACTATTGCCTAGGTAAGCCATACCATTTAAGAAAGCTGGCGACTCAATACCCAGTAGTCTGGTCAGCTCGCCAGTTTTATTAACCTTGTACAGTGCCATACTGTTGAGAAAGCCTTTGCCTTCTAGTATGGACGTTTCATGTACCGATAGCAGACCTTCTCCCTTCTCATCGAAACGGATAGAAACAGGGTGACCGTCTACTTTAGACCAGAGTGTCGCCTGACCATCTTCATGATACTTGTACAGCGACATCCCGGTATAATCGGTCGCAACCAGCTCTTCCTTATTTTGGAAGGTCAGGTTTTCAAAAAAGTGACCGGCAGGTAGTGAAATGACTGACTCAACCGGTTTTTCAATAAACTGCGCTTCGGATGCCGATACATTTGCGAAAACAGATACAGATAGTGCTAACGTGGTTAATGTATGCTTAAACATAAAATTCTCTCGCTCTCTTGTTGTGTTGCGGAGAATAGTAGTCTAAGTTTTATTAACCATCTATAAACCATAAATAACACCAAAGTTAACTTAAAGTTTATGAAATCACTTCCAAGCCAGCTACCCATATTTATTGAGGTTGCCAAAGAGCAAAGCTTTTCTGCTGCGGCAAGAAACCTGGGGATATCCACTCCGGCCGTGAGCAAAGCCATCAACAAACTGGAAGATCAGTGGAAACTTAAATTGTTCCATCGCTCTTCACACTCGTTAAGCCTTACCTCTGTAGGACAAACGTTACTCACTGATCTGCAGCCCGCTGTAGAAGGGATATTCTCCGCTATTGCTTCCAGTCAGGAAGTGAACAACGAGCTTTCTGGCATTGTTAAGATCAACCTGCCCGGAACATCTCTTGGTGTCGATGTCATATTGCCCCATTTAATGGCATTTTCTGAGCTAAACCCTAACGTCGAATTTGATCTTCATTTTAGTGATGCCAGTGTGGATTTAGTGGCAAACGGCTTCGATCTTGGTATTGGTACCTATATCAACCAGGACTCCCGGTTGATCGCCCGACGCCTCTTTTCCAGCAAAATTGGTCTGTATGCCTCAGCTCAGTATGTGGAGAAAAACGGATTACCAACAGCGCCAGCCGATCTGACGCGCCACCAATGTCTGCCTATTCGCTCAATAGAGCGAGGGAAAATACGCAGTGTTAACCTCTATGATGACGACCAGGAACTTATATTCACGCCACAGGGTAAGGTAACAGTAGATAGTTTTATTGCCGCCAAAGGCATGTTATGTGCTCACTGGGGAATCGTTGGCTTAGGCGAATGGATGATAAGAAGTGAGCTGAAAGCTGAAACCGTGGTTCCTGTTCTGAAGAAATACTGGGGACCTTCTATCCCTGTATATCTATACTTCTCTTCTCGAGACTACATCCCGCAAAGTGTCAGAGCATTGATAGACTATTTATCCGATATGGATTTTTCTCAGTAATAACAAAACATAGATTAAAAAATCATACCTGCTTAAAGCTTTCATGTTTTATTTACCTTCTTCCAGGGATATAAGTGTTTCACATACCAAAGTGTTTAAGTGCAGCAATCGCGACTTCTTCACCAAACTCTTGTACAAAGTGACCTGCTTCATTAATTTCCATAGGTTGAGGACAGTTTTTAATAAGAGATTGCATATTGTTCATTACAGCCGGACCCAACATGCCGTCTTTCATGCCTATTGCCATAAATGACTCACCTTCCCATTGAGTACTCCAGAATGGGATTGCTTTCGACGAGATATCCCTACAGGTTTGTTCTGGGTTTGCTACCATCTTAGGCATCTTGCGAACACCCGCCTGATAACTTGCATCTGGGAAAGGGGCCGCATAAGCGCGAGCTTCTTGCTCGTTGATGTTTGGTGCGTATTTCTTCATAAACTTATCAAGTTCAAGCTCATCATTTTTCAGAATGTCGTTTTTCCAGTCGTTAAATGCCGGAAAATCAACAGGCTCTAACAATAAACCCGTATTCATAATCAATAACCTTTTGAATCGCTCAGGCATTTCCTGAGGAAGTGTAAGACCTAATAGTCCTCCCCAGTCCTGTACCACCAAAGTGACATTGTTAAGGTCAAGATGCTTGATCAGACCAATGAGGTAGTTTCGGTGAAACTCAAAGGTATAAGTCTCTTCGGCCGTTGGTTTGTCTGATTTGCCGAAACCCAGTAGATCCGGTGCTATCACGCGAGCACCTGTCTTAGCGAAGATAGGGATCATTTTTCGATATAAGTAACTCCAGGTTGGCTCGCCATGAAGTAAAAGGAACACTTCTTCTGAGTCTTTATTTCCTTCATCTAGATAATGACCACGGGTTCTCTCGTAACCCGTTAAATCTGAAATGTAATTCGGTGCGAAAGGATAATCTTGTAAGTCTTCAAACTGGCTATCTGGTGTACGTAACACGTTGTTCATTCGTCGCTCCTTTAAAAGTTGGTCGCATGACCTAGTGATTGAAACTTTAGGTCTCATGACCTACAATGTCAACAATCAAAATTAATATTTTTCATTGGCTACTTTTAAGTCACTGTTTTAACGAGAAACTTATGTCAAAGAAAATTGCTAAGACGGAAAAAATTCTAGATGTCGCTCTTGAGCTGCTGAAAACGGAAGGTGATTACGGTGTTACGATGCGTAAAGTCGCCAACTTATCTGAAATGTCCTTGAGTAACGTGCAGTACTACTTTAAGACTAAAAACGATTTGCTCATTGCGGTTGCTGATCGCTATTTTGCAAAGTGCTTGACGGAGATGCAGGAAATGTCTGAAGTTAAAAGTGAAGATGAGTTAACGGATTTCGTACGAGCTTTTCTCCAGCATGGACTGGAAATCTCTGAGATGTGCCGAATCTTTCGAGAATACTGGGCAATATCAACGAGAAACCAAGCAATAAAAGAGTATCTGGATGGCTACTACCAAAGCTACTTTTCGGTCGTTTCTGAGAAACTCAGTCCTTTAGCAAAGAGTGAGTCGGACTTAACAAACGCGGTTGCTATATTTCTATCTACAACTGAGGGCTATTCGGTAACGGCCTCTTCGATACCCGTAGATTATGAAACGGTCGTTAGTGTGTTGCATAGAGTGACTTTAGATAGCTTAACTAATGAATAAACAAGAATTTAATCAATTTTGCGGGTCATTAAAGGCGACTCATCACGTTGTGCAGTGGGGAAACTCTGACGTCTGGAAAGTTGGGAAGAAAGTTTTTGCTATTGGTTTTACATTAAAAAATGGAGACCTTGCATACACCTTCAAAGTCTCCGACAGGAACTATGCTTTTTTAAAAGAATACAGTGGTTATCGACCTGCACCATACTTTGCAAATCGAGGTATGAAGTGGATTCAGCAGATAGAAACTGACGGGAGCCTGGACGAGGATTTAAAGTACTACATAGGTGAATCCTACCGCATCGTATCAAGCACCCTCAGTAAAAAAGAGCAATTAAGATTAGGTCTGGTTTAACAGTACCGACCGTGCAAGCTTTTGGACAAGAGCTTCCATCTCCGTACAGCGATGTAATATTTACTTTATGCAGAATTTTTCCAATACAATCATGTTATCTTGTACAAAATAGCCACTCTGATATACACTAAGAAGTACATAATTAAGTACTTAGGTATGTATCATGAAAACAAGTACCATCTATGCAGAAAAAGCTGTGTCATCGAGTGAAGCTAGAAAACATTTCAAGGATTGCTTGTCGGGAGAGCCAGTAGTGGTATTGTCGAACAATGAACCAGCTGGTTATATGATGAGCGCGACCTTTTTTGAAGGGCTTATGAAAGCTTTAGAGGGCAAAGGTACTGACTCAATTTCTTCATTTAGGCCAATGAGCGCACGCTTAGATGTTATTGCACATCTTAATGCTCAAGCATTAGCGGAGCTTGATGAGAACGATTTAGGTGAGTTCCAAGAGTGAGTGATAAGCTATTAAAAGTTAGAGTTTTCAAGCATAAAATTTTAATAGATGCCTTGACTAAAGACGAACTTGAAGGACTGACAAAGGACTTTAGGGTGTATAAGGAAACTGGTCAAAAGCCAGATATTTTTGGTCGAGACGAAGCCTATGATCATCCTGATACACTACCGATATTGAAATCAGAAGAAGTTAAACATATCCATTTATCAGCCAACGATGCCCCATTCTTGAGCAAAATTCAATTTTATCAGACCAGTGATAAGCATCTAGTGTATTGCCAAGGATGGGAAGATCCTAACTGCTTTCTTTTAATTGCAATTCTTGCTCCTAATGCGCATGAGCAGGCTAGAAACAGAACTATCATGCACAATTTAGGCTTAATTGCTGAGAAGTTTAGACAACAGTTTTAATAAGGCAGACTAACAAGCCTCTGAAACCGGAGCTTGCTTGCTCCGGTTCTAAACCGTAATCAGTGCAATTTTAAGTTTGGCCTAAGAACTCTGTTAATTCTTCCCACCAACATCATCAATGCTGTTTTGACCACTCCATGCAATGCCATCTGATGCATTCTGTATAACGAAATATACACCATGCGAGCAATACGCCCTTCAACCATCATTGAACCCTTGGTCAAATTGCCCATCAGGCTACCAACAGTTGAAAAGTTACTTAGTGAAACCAGAGAGCCATGGTCCTTGTAGATATAGGCTTTCAACGATTTATTATTCAGCTTTGCGATGATATTACTAAACGCCTGATCTGCCATCTGGTGTGCTGCCTGAGCACGTGGCGGAACAAAAGAACCATCAGGCTGTGTGCACTGAGCCAGATCACCGATGACAAAAATATCGTCATCCCGGGTTGTCTGCAGGGTATCTTTTACAACCAGTTGATTAATACGGTTTGTCTCAAGGCCAGCAATATCTTTAATAAAATCAGGAGCCTTGATCCCAGCGGCCCAGACCATGATTTGTGCGGGGATCTTTTCCCCATCCTTTGTAGTCAGACCATCAGACTCTGCTTTTGTTACCATGGTCGTAGTACGTACATTCACACCCAGCCTGGTTAACTCACTATGTGCAGAAGACGAAATACGAGGAGGAAGAGCCGGCAATATACGCTCCCCGGCTTCAATCAGGTTCACATTCAGCTTACTCGAATCTAAGTCATCAAACCCATAAGCTTGGAGTTCTTTAATCGCGTTATGAAGCTCTGCGCTAAGCTCAACACCGGTTGCACCAGCTCCGACAATCGCAATATCTACCGTTCCATTGTAATCCTTCCAGTGAAGCTTGAAGAATTCGTTGTTCATCTCTTCCCGGAAGCGACGTGCCTGTTCTGGACTATCAAGGAAGATGCAGTTTTCACGCACCCCGGAAGTATTAAAATCGTTGGAAGTAGAGCCGATTGCCATCACCAGAATATCGTAGGGGAACTGTCTGGTTGGCATCACCTGCTCGCCTTTTTCATCGTATGCTGCGCTTAGGGTAATAAATTTCCCTTCGCGGTCGATGTTTTCAAGGGATCCTAAGCGGAATCTAAAGCCGTGATTCTTGGCATGCGCGCGATAGCTAAGCGCATCGACACCTTCATCCAAGGAACCCGTTGCCACTTCATGCAGCAATGGCTTCCACAAATGGCTGGCCTTACGGTCAATCAGGGTGATTTCCGCTTTGCCTTTACGGCCCAATTTGCGGCCTAGCTTTGTCGCCAACTCCAGACCACCGGCACCACCACCTACTACAACAATGCGAGTCATAACAATACTCCTTAAGAAGACTAAACCTATATCTGGCCCGGTTTTACCCCAGCCATGAGAATTTTTGATTTACTTAGCTATACCGGGTGCTTATGCACCTCTTGATTTTGCTGACTTTATTTGCCTCAACTTTTTTTGATATAAATCAATAAAAGTAATAATCCGCATTATATACACGGATTTATTTCGAGCAAGAAAATTTTGATGTAAATCAATTTTTAGTTATTTAGAAACTCTTAAAAGATGTGCTGTTGGTGGAAGTTTTTAGTCAGGTATGCGTTCCCACGCAGAGCGTGGGAACGAGGAAATCAGGGGTAATTGTTTGAAATAACAGGAAGGTTATTCAGCGTCCTTAAACGCCTTCATTCTCTGAAGGTGCTGGGAGATTTTCTTAAACTTATGCGTCTGAGTCTCATCCCAGATGATTTCATAATAGTCTTCCAGCTCACCGGCCAGAGCCTTAGTGTCATGAACTTCATTGTTGCTAGAAAGCACAACCAGACATTTGCCGCTGTTCTTTCTTCTGAATTCAGAAACACATTTAGTGGCAATATCTTCATACTCTTCAGGGCGGTCAATTTTTCCCTGCATATTCTGCTCAGGGTGCAGATTTGGATTGAATATCACCTGCTTGATCCCGCACAAAAAGCCGACCCTCTCAGACCAGTAACCGCCAAGCCCAACACCGCAAATAATCGGGTTTGGATCACCGGACTGCTCAATAACTTTATGTACTTCTTTTAACAAGTGTTGCATATCATGCTTAGGATGAAGGGTGCTGTAGTTGATAAACCTTACATCATCATCGATAAACTGAAGCTGCAGAACCTTTTCGTGGTTACCAGGGCTTGTTGAGTCAAAGCCGTGTAAATATATAATCATGGTACCTCCCCACTCCTTGTCGGCACTTATCGTTTGAACTTCTTCACTAAATTTACCACGAATCAACAAGTTTGAAACATTTTATTGTTTAAAACTTAAGTTTTATCCTGTGGGCCTCTTCCAGGTAGCGCTCATCCTGCCAGATCTGGTGCCCGATAAGGTACCAGAGCATGGCCATCATACGGTTTCTCGGCATCCACTGGTTTATTCCCACAAGCCAGGCCCCCGTATCTTCGATTCGTCTGATCTTGCAGTAGTTCTCCACCGCACGTGGCATATCAATTTCTGAAATATCGATGGTCATCGCCAGATCCATTCTCGGGTCAGCAACTCCGGCGTATTCCCAGTCAATGACCCTTATGCCTTTGCTGGTCATAATCAGGTTATAGATACCCAGATCCATATGGCAAAGCGTCGGCTCAACCGGCTCGATAATGGGCTGCTCACGATAGGAGAGGTAAATCTCTTCAAACTCTTTTTCCACCGGCTTGCTTTTTAGCTGATGCCAGTAGCCGTCCACTTTTGCGGTGTAAGAGAAGAGCGGGATCGGTTTGCTGTGAATATCCACGGAATGAATTCTTGCCAGCGTGCTGACCAGTTCAATTTCCCCGACAGGAAAACTGCTGTCCGGATCGTCCTCCTCTATCCACTCAACCAGCAATCCCGCATGATTAAGATAAGCGGCATCCGGGGCCAGGTGGCACTCCTCAAGCGACTCAAGCAGTCTGTGCTCTTTCATTCTGGATATGCCAAACGCGTGTGAAGCTGCAGAAACGGGACGCCAGACAAAACTCTCCCCCTGAGTTGAAGTCACTTTCCAGCAACGGTTGGTAAGGCCGCCGGAAAGCAGTTCTGCCATTTTAGGGGGGGAACGGAAATAGGTTTCCAGAGAAGCGAGAGATTCATCAAGAGAAGTGGCTTCATTCCATGTCATTTTTGCCATTGAAATACCTCTCTGAAAAATCGCTCCCGGTTAGCAGCCAGAGCCGGTTGGCCCTGGCTTCGGAATGGGTGCAAACGGATTAAAAACCGATCAGGCTTTTTGACTCCTGCTTACGGATTTCTGTTTCGTCAGCCCACTCAATCAGGCCGCTTTGCAGATCCATAAGGCGCATCGTCATTTTATAGTATACGTCTTTATCGCTGCCTGCCTGCTTAACAATACTGGACAGGTTACCGTAAAGCATATACTGAGCGCCGACCATCTTACCGAACTGAATAGCGTTGCTCTGATCCGCCAGCTCATCGTTGTTCTGGAACTTCAGCTGCTTACGCACAGATTCCACACGACCCATATCCACAAAACGGAATTTACCTGAGTTCAGCATTTTAGTACTGACTGAGTCGGTAATGGATTCGGTGTCGATATGCTCACTGGTTTTGTTCTTAATGCGCTCAACAAAAACGATTGGGCGGCTGTCTCTGGTGATGACCGCCACAGAGCCGGACATCAGCATGCTATCAACCATATCAACCGCAATTTTCTGCAGATCACTTGAACCAAAGTCAATTGTCGTTGTTTCTACTGCCTGCGCATCACCGTAACTTACTCTATTGGAACAACCACCCAGGATCACAGCCAGGCCTAGTAACGCAATAATACTTTTTTTCATTATTTGGATTCCTCAATTAATCTGCTTGACGAATTTGAACACGGAACTGCTTACCATTTGGGTTCACAGACACCTCAGAGATCGTCACTGTCTCAAAGCCTCTAACCAAAGTCTGTTTCCAGGCTGCAAGCTTTGAATTCACCTCAAGACCATCATTGTCATACCAGTAATAACGGTACTGGATATTCTGATCGCCTTTGTACTGGCTTGTTAATGTAACGACACCACGGGCGTGTCCATCAACATCTGTGGTTGCGATATTATCGATAATCAGGCGGCCACCCAGAACATTGTCACCAAACAGGACATTCTGAGTATCCCCTTCCACTCTTAAACCGGCTGTGTTTTTAGTACAACCTGCGATCGCCAATACAGCCACTAACGCCATCATTATATTTTTCATCATAATGTCCCCAATTGCTTATGCCAAACTGTGGCACCTTCCCCTTGTCGCGAAATCCAGACCAAAGCAGTGCGCCCGCCTTTTACTGAAATATCGTAGAGTCTTCCGTTTATGTCCAGCTGGTGCTCACCTGCCGGTACAACCATTGAACTACTGTAAACCTCTGCAGGCAACGTCTGCCAGCTGCGGGTATCCGGTTGCTCAGTTAAAATGTTCCACACATTAAAGAGCAGATTTCCCAGCTCATCACCGTTAGTGGCCTCTCGCCTTATCTGCTCTTTCATCACCAGCCTCAGAGCCTGCCGCATCACCATTGCCGGCATACGCTCAGTCAAATCCTGTCTGGCCATCAGGTTCACATCTACAAGTTTAGATTCTGACAGCGTTTTGTCATCTAATTTCAGGCTGTTATACCTTTCCGTCACCTGATTCGGATAATAGGGCAAAGCTAATGTGTAAAATGCGGTCCCTTTGTGTCCGTATATCGGCAGTGACTGCTGCCAGCCATCTCTCGCAAATACCGTTCCCTGCTCATCGATAACGATAATCTGAGCCTCATCAGCCGATAAAGCCGCCGGTTCCTGATACTGACCTCTGAGTTTGGCAAGATCCTGGCTCATCCCCAGTTTCTTCGCCACTCTGATAGCACCTTCGGCAACCTGACGGTTTTGCGGAAGAACCGCCAGCGCTCTTTTATAGTCAATATAAGCGTCGTTTAGTTCATTTGCCGTTTCATATAAAAGCGCAGAAAGATAGAAAAGATAACCGTTCTGGGTTGCCTGAAGCGTCTTTCCTGCATCCGGATACTGAGAAAGAACAGAGCCCAGGCTGGCACTCATACCGTTGGATTTCATCTCCTGCTCAGCAGAATCCAATTCATCCTGACGCTTCTGTTTTGCTCTTTCCTGAACCTGATTGGCTTTTCTTACCTCCACCAGCGCCCCTTCCAGCGAGTTACTCTGAAGGTAGTTCAGGCCCAGATACAGATGCAAAAAACCTAATTCGTAGTCTGCCGGAGAGTAAGACTGCAGGTTATCGTTAACCGCCAGAGCACCAACGCTGTTTAATGATTCAGACACGGAAACCACAGCCTGATCCTGTTGCTCCCGCACAGCAATTTCACTCTGCTCAAAATAATCCAGACTGCTTGGATAGGCCTGATTCAGAAAGGTTACCCTTCCCTTTTCCATATTATCCAGAATATCACCGGCCGTGGAGTCGGGAAGCAACTCTTCTGCTTCCTGATACTGACCGGACTGAACCGCAGAATAAACCGCATTGTTCTGTGCGCTGTAGTGACTGAACATATTGCCTGCGGACATGTTCGCACAGGCAGAAATAACAGCAGTACTCAGAGAAATAAAGGCTAAGCGCGTAATATTCTTCACCGCATACCTCAAATAAAAGAAGGGCACCCAGAACAATCTGTCCTGAGTGCTTTAGATTAACCCAGAATAAGTGGCCCCAGAGGCTTACCACCAAGCAGGTGCATATGGATATGGTAAACTTCCTGACCGCCATGCGAGTTGCAGTTTACGATTAGACGGTAACCGTTCTCATCGATGCCTTCTTCTTTCGCCAGCTTTTTAGCCACAGTGAACAGACGTCCCATTGCAAGCTCATCATCGGCTTCAAGATCATTGGTTGTCGGAATAAGTTTATTCGGAACGATAAGAATATGACTCGGCGCTCTCGGGTTAATGTCTCTGAATGCCGTAACTAAATCGTCCTGATACAAAACATCAGCCGGAATTTCCTTACGAATAATCTTACTGAATATGGTTTCTTCTGCCATTTCTAACTCCAATACTAAGAATCCCTGATTTGTTTTTTAGTATGCGCCATGCGTATATAAATCACAATACAACGACTTACCGGGCGCACAAAAAATCAAAACTGAGCACTTAGTCAAGTTATGCATAACGCGCTTCGAGTATCAAATATGTTACAATTTTATCAATTTTTTGGGAGTAAATTACTTCCTGTTACCTTCCCTTTTTGATATGGAGAGATTTAATGAAAGGCTCAGTTATCCGGCGAATGTACGCTGGTTTTTCATTAATAGTAATTATGTTTGTTGCCACCATTGCCCTGATGATAAATGGGATGAACAGCATATACGCTAAGTTTGGTGCGGTATCAGAGAGCTCTCTGCCTTTTGTTTCATTGTCTAATAAGACCAGTGTTCAGCTGTTATCTTCTGATAAGCTCTTCAAAGATTATCTGACTTCCGATGATCAGGAAAGAATGAAACAGATACGTGAAGAGTTTGTAAAATCGAGACAAACCTTTAACACAACCCTGGCAGAGCTTGAAAAAGCGAGCCAGATCTATGCCGGTGCGCAAAATAAAATGGCCGACCTAAGGCAGCTCGAAGAGAGCTATTTTACAGAAGCAGAAGAAGCCATGGGCAATTTCAGCAGTATGTTTGCTGCTGAAGAAAAAGTCTCTCAGTCCACCAGAGCATTTCAGCGCCTAAATGTCGAGCTTACCGTGGGAATGAAAGAGCGTGTAGCCAAACAAAAAAGCATCTCTGTAAAACTGATGGCTAAAAGCTATTTCTCCAAACTGGAGGTGGCCTCTGACGTTACCGTGGATGCGCTTGCCAGCGCAGATACAGAGCTGGTAAAAAAAGCAGTTGCAGTAAACAAAAAGGCGGTCACTCATCTCAATTACGCTTTCAATGGCCTGGCAACTCAGTCTCCGGAAATCAAAGCTGAATTTTCAGATTCCGTGGAACAATTTACTCAGGACATAGGCAAACCCGGTGGTGTTCTGGACCAGCACTACACCTTCCTTGTATCACAACAAAAGCTCTATCAAAATATTGCCAACCTTACCCGCAAGGTTGATAGCGCAATGGAAATGCTGGATAGTTTTAATCAGCTTGCGACACAGGATCTGAATAAGTCATTAGAAGAAGCCGGGGAAATCTACGACAACGGTTTACGTAATGCGATTATCATAGGTATCGCCGTGGTACTTATCGCTGTTGCCATCGGATACCATGTTGCACACAGTGTAAGAGAACCACTGACCCGCATCCTTAAGTCCCTTGAGAGCCTGGCTGAAGGTGATATCACTCAACGCATTGAAATCCGGTATAACAACGAGTTTTCACGGGTAAGTGGCCACATCAATACGCTGGCAGAAAACCTGCACAGCATTCTTCAAAAGCTGAATGCCGCTTCCGATAACCTGACTTGTGCAGCCAATACCAATCAGGAAACCTCTGAGTCCGCGCAAAGCCAGCTAAGCCATCAGAGAGAACAAACAGCCAATGTAGCTACGGCAATGACAGAGATGGAGCATTCCGTTGTAGAAGTGGCTCAGAGCGCGCAGAACTCCTCAGAAAAAGTTCAGCTAGTCGAAAACGCTTCAGAGTCCGGCCGCCAGATTATGAGTGACAACATCACCACCATTAACCAGTTGGAAGCCCGGTTAAATGAATCTGTGGATGCGGTCTCTGACGTGCAAAAAATGAGTGCTGAGATCGGTACAATTCTGGATGTGATTCAGAATATTGCCGAGCAGACCAACCTTCTGGCACTGAATGCCGCCATTGAAGCCGCCCGTGCAGGCGAACAAGGGCGAGGTTTTGCCGTTGTTGCTGATGAAGTACGGGTTCTGGCTCAGCGCACATCAGAATCGACTTCAGAAATTGAAAATATGATCAGTAACCTTCAATCCAGCTCCCGCTCTGCCGGTGATGTTATTGAAAGCTGCATGCAGGATATGGAACAGTCTGTTTCGCAGGCTTCTCAGGCCAACAGCGCCATGGAAGAGATTCAGGCTCTGATCCTGGAGATAAGCCAGTTGAGCACCCACATTTCTCAGGCTGCGGCGGAGCAGACTAAAACCACCTCCGACATAGCAAGAAGCCTGGAAGACATTAATCATATTGCGGAAGACAGCCATGAAAAGATGTCTGAAATTACAGCGGTAAACAGTGACCTGACAGGCCTGGCGAAGGAGCAGTCTGACTTAGTTCATCAATTTAAACTGTAAATTGACATTACTTTGATAAAAAACAAGGGCAGATTATTACAATTTGGCCTTGTTTTTTATATGGTAAATACCATATCTCTAATATGTAGGCCGGCGACACCTTTTTTTACCCATTTTCAGCAGGCCATCACTTCTAATAACGAGGACCAATATGGCCATTCAGGTTGGTATCATAGATCAAGACCCAATACGACTTGTCACACCGCTGCTGGATCACCGCGCGATATGCGAGCACATCATCTTTATCGGCGACGAAAGTCAGTTCGGTATGTATGAGCGCCTTAAGCAGGTGCTTGCCCAGAGAGACATCAAAGCTGAGTTTTTTGAGATCCCTTCCATCGTAGACACCGTCCTTATTCGCGAATCTATCCAGAAGCTGGAGCAGGATCTACTTCAGCGCGGCGATTCCATCAAGCTGAATGCCAGTTGCGGACTTCGGCACAGGCTGCTTACCGTTTACGAGATGTTCCGCAGAAACAGTTGGGAAATATTTGTGGTAGAACCTAACAGCGACAAGATCTGCTGGCTCTACCCGGAAAACCTGCCTGATATTCAGGTCGCCGACAAAATTACCATTTCAGATTACCTCACCATCTTTGGTGCCAGAGCTGAATTTAATGAACAGGAAATCCCGGAGCAGCTTAACCTGAAGCTCTATAAGCTAGGGCAGAAGTGGGCAGGCAACGCACTTGAATTAGGTCCGGGCCTTGCCACGCTAAACTATCTGGCCACCACCTGTCGTAAAGAGCAAAAACTGGATGTGGCACTGACAGAAAAGCAACAGGGCTACCGTGAGCTGAATATGCTGCTGACAGACCTGGTAGACACTGAACTGGCAGACTATGAAAACGGCATTCTGACCTTTAAAAGCGAAGATGCCCGACGCTTCTCCAACGGCGAATGGCTGGAAACTCTGGTTCACAGCACAGTAAAACAGATCCAGGATGAGCTGCCGACCATTCAGGACCACTCCCTGAATGTTCAGGTCTACCGCCAGCTTGGCGAGCGCGAAGTCAGAAACGAGCTGGATGTGGCATCCGTGGTCAATAACAAGCTGCATATCATCGAATGTAAGACCAAAGGCATGCGCGACGACGGCGATGACACACTATACAAACTGGAATCACTAAGAGACCTGCTGGGCGGTCTTCAGGCAAGAGCTATGCTGGTCAGCTTCCGCCCTCTTCGCCACAACGATATTACCCGCGCAGAAGATCTGGGCCTGGCGCTTATCGGGCCGGATGAGCTAAAGCAGCTTAAGGAACATTTGCATGCATGGTTTGATGCGGCTGGGGGGCATGAGGGGTTATAGGCCTATGGGGCTATGGGGGCGGTCGCTTCGCTTCCTGCTGGGCCCTGGGAATACGAACACAAAAAGCTCTGCACTACTGCAGAGCTTTTTTATAACTATAGATCATGCTACTTTCCAGGACCAAGAGCCCCATAGCCCATAGCCCATAGCCCATAGCCCAAAATTACAACATCTTACGAGCAGCCTCAACCACAACCTTAATCGAACGAGCCTCAGTCTCTTTCAGCGTCGAATGATCTGGGATCTCTTTCTGCGTACGGTTGATGATAACACCCGCCACACAACCCGCTTTCAGGCCTGAGCTTGCGCACATAGTCAGAAGGGTTGCGGATTCCATTTCGAAGTTCAGCACACCCATGTCCTGCCACTCTTGCATTGAGCCCTGGAAACGCTTCACAACGCGGCCGGAGAAGGTGTCGTAACGCTCCTGGCCCGGGTAGAAGGTATCACTTGAAGCTGTCACGCCCATATGTACCGTTGCGCCAGTCTCTTCTACTGCTGCTTTCATTGCTGTTGCTACTTCAAAATCTGCAACTGCCGGGAATTCCATTGGAGCGAAGTGAAGGCTTGCACCGTCCAGACGTACAGAGCCTGTAGAAACAATCATATCGCCTACATTCACATGCGGCTGAATTGCACCTGTAGTACCAACACGCAGGAATGTACGAACACCGCACTGCGCCAGCTCTTCTACGGCGATAGACGTTGAAGGGCCACCGATACCGGTTGAACAGATAACTACTGACTTACCATCCAGTTCAGCACGGTAAACGTTGTATTCACGATGACGTGCAAGCTGAACAGGATTTTCCATCTCGTTTGCGATCTTTGGCACACGATCCGGATCACCTGGGATAATTGCTACAGTTGCACCATTTAAATCGGCTTCGGTAATACCCAGATGGAAAACTGGTTGAGACATATTTGACTCCTTTTGTTGGCAATGCCAGTAGTGGTTGTGGGATACAGAGAAACTGTAGCTGAACATATCCGGAATTATAGTGATCGCATTCACAATACATAATGTTACAAAATGACACATTACAGAATTAATCGGTTTGCATCACACTTTTAAGTGAATTTAGATTAGTAATTGCGCTTTTGAACAAGCATAGCAGGTATCCGGAAGTTCACCCCGGATACCTGAAATGACACCGCTATCTGGCTCTTAAAAGTCTTAAGGCGTTCAGTGTCACCAGCACCGTGGCTCCGCTGTCCGCCAGAACCGCTACCCAAAGGCCGGTGATACCGAGGATACTGGTCACTAAGAAAATCCCCTTCAGACCTAACGCCAGAGCAACATTCTGTCGGATATTGGCCAGTGTAGCTCTGGACAGGCGTACCATGGTCGCCACTTCGTCCAGACGGTTATGAGACAGCGCTGCGTCGGCCGTTTCAAGCGCAATATCGGTGCCACTTCCCATGGCGATGCCCACTGAAGCCGATTTCATTGCCGGAGCATCGTTAATACCGTCACCGACCATAGCCACGTTTTTCTCCGTTGCCAGTTGCCTGATATGAGAGACTTTATCCTCCGGCAGCAGACCGGCAGCATAATCAATCCCAATCTGGCTGCCGATCACAGCGGCGCTTCTTTGGTTATCTCCTGTGAGCATAACGCAATCAATGCCCTGAGATTTAAGCTCAGAAACCGTTGCCCTGGCTTCTTCACGCAGCTCATCACGAAAGGCAATAATGCCGATGCATTTATCATCTCTCACCACAACGGCCAGTGTTTTGCCTTCAGACTCCAGCGAAAAGATATGCTCTTCGATTTCAGCCTTCTCAGGTTCGGGCAGTTTCCCCGGAGCCACTATCAGGTAATGACTTCCGTCCAGACACCCTTGCACTCCTGCTCCGGCTAAATGCTCTCTCTGCTCAGCCTCCGGTACGGTCAGCTTTTCTTCAAAGGCTTTATTCAGAATCGCCAGAGCCAGAGGATGGGAAGAGCCGGTTTCAATAGATGCGGCGCTTATCAGCAATTGCTCTTCGCTGACACCGTTTAGCGTAATCACATCTGTGACTCTCGGTTTGCCTTTGGTCAGAGTACCCGTTTTATCAAAAGCGATAGCCTGAACGCTTCCCAGTTGTTCCAGCACTGCCCCGCCCTTGATCAGAATACCTTTCCTTGCCGCAGCAGCCAGACCGGACGTAATGGCCGCCGGGGTGGAAATAACCAGAGCGCACGGACAAGCGATAAGAAGCAGCGCCAGTCCGCGGTATAACCAGGTTTCCCATGGCTGAGCAAAAAGCAGTGGCGGCGTCACAATAACCAGAAGGGAAACCAGCATCATTGCCGGCGTATACCATCGGCTGAACCGGTCTAAAAATCGCTCTATTGGTGCTTTATGGGACTCAGCATCCTCAATCAGGTGAAGAATACGGTCCACCGCATTTTCTCCCTGCTCAGATGTCACTGTGATCCGGGTCAGCTTATCAACCACCACAGAGCCCGCCATCACCTGTTCTCCGGCCTGTTTTTCTACCGGGACAGACTCTCCGGTCAGGGCGCTCTCATCAAAGCTTGCCGGGGTCTGAATAATGCCGTCAGCAGGCAGACGATCCCCAGCCCTGATCTCAATAATATCGCCAGGGATAATGGCACTGGCTGAAACTTCTACTCTTTCGCCAGCAACAATTTTCGTTGCCATTTCCGGGAGCAGTTGCATCAGCGCTTTTACCCCGCTCCTTGCTCTGGATGAGGCAAATGCCTCCAGCTTCTCCCCAAGTAAAAACAGCAGCAATACCATCGCCGCTTCTGCAGATTCACCAAGATACAGAGCCCCTATGGCTGCGACACTCATCAGTGTTTCGATGGAAAAAGGCGTTCCCGATTTTGCCAGCTGATACGCCTTTTTCAGGATTGGCAACAGCCCTGAAAGACAAATGGCAATAAATGAGAAATGACTGAGTTGAGGGAATAGGGGCTCGGCCGCCGCTGCTAATCCCATACCCGCCGCCAGCAGAACAACGGGATAGTTCTGCCGCAACAGTTGCGCTGGAGTAATTTTTGTTGCCGAAGCGAGTTCTTTTTCTTCTTTCGCCAGTGAAAAGCCCGTTTCAATAATCGTTCGCTCAATGGCTTCGGCTATAGGCTGGCTGTCAAAATCTACTACCAGTTTTTCTGTAGCAAAAAGGACTTTTACCTGATGGACACCATCTATTTTGTTGACGGCGGTTTCAATTTTTTTTGCACAGGATGGGCAATCCATCCCTTCGACTTTCCAGCTTTGCTTATATAAGCCGGGAGAGGTGTGTGTTTCTGAAGATAAGGGGGCGGGGTCTGGGTCCTCAGCACCGGGATCATCCGTCGTGCTGCAACATGATTCTTTTGTAGATTCACAGCAGGAGATGGACTGTGTTGTATCTGCGGTAAGCTTAGTGATTTTAGGAGCGCTGCTGCATCCGCAGGAGCCTGAAATTTTATGTACGCTTATCTTTGAATGACAAGAGCTATGAGTAGTACACATATCATTTACCTTTGTTGATTAACCTTAACCTATTTTAACTCCAATACCGGACTTTTGGTCAAGAGGTAAATAAGAATTAGTCACAAAAACGCCCCGCTACAGCGAGGCGCTTGCTGACTGCAAATTTAAGCTTAACGGAGCCTTTGCAGAACCACAGTCTGATCCAGTTCATTCTGGTAGGCGGTGTAATCCAGTCCCTTATCAAAAATATACTCTGTAATTAAGGTGCGGACTCTTGCAACCAGTTGTTCAGCAGACCAGGGCTTTTCAAAATAGCTTTCTATGCGCGCCAGATTGATAGCCGTTATAGTGTCGTGATGTGTTGCCTGCCCGGTCAGAAGAATCTTTTTCGTCACATCAAATCGGTTGTCCTGAGAAATCTCTGTCAGCAGTTCAACGCCCGTTTTGCCCGGCATAACATGGTCGGAAATAACCAGAGCAACAAACTCTCCCTCGGCATCAAAGTCATCCATCAGCTCTAAAGCTTCATCGGCTGATTCACAATCTTCAATATTCACCCAGCTGCTAAGCGGCTCCAGATCCTGCAAAACAGCACTCAGAACTTCTCTCTGATCATCCACACAAATCAGGTTTAACTTATCCATATTATTCCTCGACTGGCAATTTGATTCGGAAAATGGTCTTTTCTGCACTGCTTTTCACCGCAATGCTGCCACCATATCCACTAATTATTCGTTTCACTATCGATAGCCCAAGCCCCAGACCAAATGAAAGCCCGCCCTTCTTAGTGGTAAAATTGGGCTGAAAAATCTTTCTTCTGGTCGCCTCATCTATCTCTGGGCCATTGTTGGTTATCGTGATTAGAATTCGGTTATTTGTGTGCCGCGTAGAGATATCTATCTCTGGAGAAGGTGTCCTCTCCATCGCGTCACAGGCGTTTTTCATAATATTGGCCCATACCTGAACCAACTCGGTAGAGGAGCCCTTAAACGGCGGCAAAGAGGCCGGACTCAGATGCACAGATACGCGGCGTAAATCACTCTGAAGCAATGAAATCGCTTTGTTTATCGACTCATTCACATCCAGCCACTCTTCGGTATCTATATCTGTCCGGCCCAATTGCTTCACGGATCTGACAATACCAACAGAATGCTTAGCCGCTAAGCGCATATCTCTTAAATCCCGGCCCACTCCCCAAAACCGGATGGCCTCTTCAACATCATTTAGCCACAGTGGCGAAAGCTCTCCTTCAGGAACGGCTCTGGCCAGCGACTTTGCTGTCTCTCTGGGGAGCTTATGCACTGATTCCAGTTCCTTAGCCCGCCTGCGGACCTCGGACGAACTGGCAACCTGACCATGATTTAACCCCTCTTCCAGAAACGCCATCGCTTCCGGATGCAGCTCCTGAATGAGCTGGGAGATCACCAGTTGCAGTCGCTCGGTTTTGCTGCTTACCACACCAATTGCATTATTCAGCTCATGGGCAATACCAGCGGCAAGCTGCCCAAGCGTGGTCATCTGCTCCGCCGTATAGAGCTTTTGCAGTGCCTCTTCTTTTGCGATGGCCTCACGAACTGTTCGCATCTGTCGGTTGGACAGCTCAAGTATAATTACCGGTGCAAACTGCTCGGTAAGATTACCGTAGTACTCCGGCTCTATTGGCAAAGTCTCTTTATCAATCCAGGCGACAACGGACTTTTCTTTTGCAATAACCGATGAAGATGAGAGCGTCTTTTCAGAAAAGAAACTGTATACCCCGATAAACGCCCCTTCTTTAGCGGTAAAGATTTTGGTGGAGCGCATGCCTTCATCATCGGTAAAAAAGCCTTCAAAGCTGCCGCTAAGTACATAATACAGGCGCTCGTTCGCTACGCCCTGAGTCAGTAGCGGCTTATCTTCCGCGACTTCCATCGTTCGTCCTGTTTCAACGAAGTAATGGTTAATCAGCCTGTCCAGCTTATCCTGGTCCATAAGTTAACCTATAAAACCCACCATGTTCAGAATCCAGACAAGCAGGAAGCTGCCCAGCACACCAACCACACCAAGAATCACCCCGACCCGGGCCATCTGGCTGCTTTGCACATTACCGGTGGCATGAGCAAGCGCGTTCGGCGGTGTACTGATTGGCAAAGACATACCCAAAGATGCTGCGAATGTAACCACAAGAATCAGAGTCATCTCCCCGCCCAGTGGTGCCAGAGAAGTCATGGACGCGCCAAGCGCAGCCATAATCGGCATTAACAGGTTTGCCGTTGCCGTGTGCGACATAAAGTTTGCCATAAGCAGACAAAGGAAGGCTGCACCAAACAGCACCACATAAGGAGAGAAGGCATCAAACGGAATGCTGTTTACCACCAGCTTCGCCAGGCCTGTTTTATCCAGTGCAAGCCCCAGAGCAATACCACCGGAAACCAGCCAGAGCACATCCCAGGAAATTTTCTTCAGGTCTTCCTTGTTGATAATGCCGGTGATGGAGAAAATCGCCACAGGAATCAGTGCCACAGTGTAAGAGTTCATACCGTGAGCAGAGCCCATCAGCCACAGAAGGATGGTAATACCAAAGGTAATATAAACGGTAATGGCTTTAGGCGTTTTCAGGAACTTGCCCTTAATGTTCAGCTCAATGCTCTGCTGATCGGCTTTATAAAGCGCATTTATCAGGAACCAGGCCAGCGCCATCATAATCACTACAAAAGGAACACCAAATGCCATCCATTCACCAAAGGTGATCAGACTATCACCCACCAGATATTTCAGAGCGATAGCATTCGGCGGAGTACCGATTGGAGTACCGATACCACCAATATTGGCAGCGACCGGAATACATAAAGCAAAAGCCACCCTGCCCGGATCTTTAGGACCAAATACCGCAATTACCGGCGTAAGAATAGAAAGCATCATGGCCGTTGTCGCGGTATTGGACATAAACATAGAGAAAATACCGGTAATCAGCATCAGGCCAAGCATGACAAACTTAGGGTCTTTACCAAAAGGCTTTAGCAACACCCTGGCAAGGTTGACATCAAGCCGGTACTTGGTTGCGGCCATCGCCAGGAAGAAGCCACCTAAGAACAGCATGATGATAGGGCTGGCAAAGGTCGCCATAATATCTTTGTAGCTAAGCAGATCGCCAAACAGCGGCTCCCCGGCCCCTGAGCGGAAAAAGATAATGCCTTTATTAGAGAGCAGAAGAAGTTCAAGCACAATAATAACCACCGAGGTGGCATAAATAGGAATAGGCTCAAATACCCAGCACAGTGCCGCCAGCAGGAATATTGCAATCACCCTCTGCTGAATAACCGTTATTCCCTCAAAGGGAAAAGCCGATTGCGGCAAAATCAAAATAATGAATGGTATGAGTAACGGGATTATATATTTGATGTACTGACGCATGATATTGGTTTATTCCCTGTCCTGATCCTAAAAATAAAACCGGCTGACCTGAGCCGGATTGTCTGTAACTATTATGTTTCTATTTATTTGTCCTTGTATCGGGAGCAGATCAAATTTCCGGGAACCCGATAGGAAAAGTACATTTTCTATGATTTTCATCATGTTACAAAATTGGCTATTTCTGCTCCAAACCCTGCTCAGCCTCTTTCACCGGAAGCTCCTCTGCCGATACACAATCCGATGAGCAAAATGGTGTCATATTGACAGAAGTGGTGGCCGGATCTTCCTCTTCCAGCTCAATTTCTGCGTGCTGGACTAAGTCCGAAATATGCTTACGCAATACCAGATAGCCTAAAATGCCAAATAACACACTTCCCGCTGCCTGACCGTAAATTACGCCCACGGCACCGGACAGCTCTGAACCAAGGTAGACAAACGGCAAAGTACCCAGTGTCGCTTTTCCAAGGTTAAGCATAGTTGAGTAAAGAGGCTTGCCAAGGTTATTAAAGGAAGCATTGGCAACAAACAGGGAGCCGTTAAAGACAAAGGTAACGGCTACATAAGTACAGAATGCTGACAGAATAATGGCAGCATCGCCGGTAAGGCTGAATCCTGCAATAATCGGCTGCTGAAGCAGGAACAAAATAACCGAGACAGAAATACAGTAGAGGCTGACAAAAAGCAGCGCGTTATTCAGCGTCTGTTTTACTCTGTCGTATTTTTCAGCGCCATAGTTCTGACCGATAATCGGCCCCACAGCTCCGGACAGAGCAAAGATTGCAGCAAAAGCTACCGGCATAATCCGGCCAATAACCGAAAAACCGGCGACATAGTCTTCGCCGTACTGGGCAATGCTTGTGGTCACAATTGCGTTACCAATTGGTGTCGCTGTGTTGGTGATAATCGCCGGAACCGCAATACTGACAATAGCCCGGATATCCCGTCTGATAGTTGCAAACTCCGGCATCGCCACCAGCTTATGAATTCTGATAAGCGGAACCAGAGAGAAAATAAGTACGGTAAACCGTGCGCAAACTGAGGCCAGAGCAGCCCCTTCAACATTCCAGCCAAACCCGAAAATAAAGATAGGGTCTAAAATCGCATTCACAATCCCGCCAAACAGCGTAGCCCACATAGAACGTTTTGCATCACCCACAGCACGCAACCCGGCACCGGCAGCCATACCCATGGCAATAACCGGGCTACTTGGAAGCAAAATTCTTAAATAGGCTTCAGCCCTTTCTGCGGCATAACCTTCCGCCCCGATTGCTGAAAGCAGTTCAGGAATATGCAGGTACATCACAAATGTCACCAGCAGGCTGATAAAAAACGCGACGCTCAGAGTGCTGGCAGCAATCTCTCTGGCATAGTCGCGTTTCTGCGCGCCCAGGGCTCTGGAAACCAGAGCTCCCATAGCAATGGAGCTGCCAATGGAGACGGAAGTGGAGAAAAAGATAAGCGTTCCGGCAAAGCCAACCGCTGCAGCCAGTTCAACCTGACCAAGCATACTGATAAACAGCATGTCTACCAGGTCAACAACAAACAGCGCCATCAAACCAATAGACGCCGATCCTGTCATCACCAGGATATGCTTCATTGTTGAACCTTCAACAAACTTTGCAGAATTGTCTGCCATTATTTTCTCCAAAAGAAAAGGCGCACTATGCGCCTCCGTTTATTGACGAAACTCAATTCAGGGTCATTCCTGTGCAGACAGGAATCTACTCTCAGCGTGTTGTAGAATTAGTCGTTAAATTTTTATCTTACAGCGCGCAGAAAGTAGATCCCCGCCTTCGCGGGGATGACGTCATATAAGTTTGTCTGCAATATAAAGCACATCGAGCGCCTTTCTCCAGATTGTTTTACACCGGGTGTTTGAAACACTTGTCCAAACTCTGGCCCACAGCATTTAGAACATCACGTCTGGTTATTATACCAACTAATTTATTATCTTCACCAACAACAGGATACACTTTTGGCTTACCAACCTTCATCATTTCAGCCAGTTCAATGATGCCTGTCTCCGGAGATACGGTTAATACCTCTTTGTACATAAGATCGCTGACAATGTGTGTATCCTGGCAGTAGTAACTGACCTTAACCAGCTTATCCAGCAGATCCTGCTCAGAAATAAAACCAATTACCTGCTTCTTATCATTCACAACCGGGCCACCAGGATGTCCGGATTTTAGTACTTTATCTAATGCTGCCGTAAGCGACATTTCCGCTGTAAAGCTTACCGCCTGCGGATCCATAAAATCTTTAACCTTTATCGAGTCCATTTTTTTCCCCTTAACGCTACTCAATGGCTTTGATTCTTACACTCTATAAGTGTCGTCTAAATTCTTGATTTTGCTAAATCGGAATTACCAATTTTATTGATAGGAATAAATAATAAGCACTTAGCGGCAAAATTGATTAAGTTATCGACAGGCTTGTAATGTGATTTTATTCACTTTTTGGATGAAAAATACTTGCCTTGAACAAATCTGTGCGTGATATTCAATCAGGTACCTAAATGACCAAAAATATAAAAAGTGAACTGAAAATGAAAAAAACAAGAAAATTGCAGCTACAGCGCTGCAGACACCGTTACTGGAAAGACCACGCTAAGAAGTAGTCTTCCTGAGATAGGGGCTAATTTATTCTGATTAGCCCTGTATACTTCGCCAAATCCGCACTCTATTTATCTTTACTCTGATAGCCCTGCCCCGGCAACGAATCAGTTTCAATCCGGCTCTTTTCTTCTTCAAGTTTTTGTTTTTCATGCATGGCTTCAATAAGCTGCTTATCCAGCTCAGCAAAGAAACGATCCTCTTCGGCTTTTCCGCGCAAGCGCAGTTTTTCCATAAAGTCCATCACTAAGCCCCCTCTTCAGATGCTTAATAATATAAGTATAGATTAGAACAAAAAATGCGCAGCAATATGCGCCGTGTAGCAATCTGGAGATTCCGCCATGTCTTGAGGTGGAAAATTTTCTATAATTCAGAGTAATACAAGGCTCAACACAGACACAGTTATGCGAAATCCACTATGCCTTTTTTTGCTGCTTATCCCGGTTTTATTCTCTTCTTTCCTTTCAGCTAAGGAAGGGAAGACAATAAATATCACTAGTGGAGAGTGGCCACCATACCTCTCATCCAGCCTTAAGCATGGTGGATTTGCCGCACACATCGTTTCAGAGGCTTTTGCAGCAGTGGGAGTGAAGGTTAAGTACGGCTATTATCCATGGAAGCGCTCCTATAATTACGCGCTCAAAGGAGAGGATATTTATGGCGGGAAATGGAATGGCACGGTTGTCTGGGTAAAAACACCGGAAAGAGAACAGGATTTTTACTATAGCGATCCTGTTATTATCGATGATGAAGTTCTGTTTTTCTTAAAGGAGAAAGGGATTCAATGGGAAAATGTTAATGACCTGAAGGGACTTAAGATTGGCGGTACTGCGCACACTGCATATCCAATTTTCGATGAAGCGATAAAACGAGGCATTATTACACTGGAAAGAGGAGGCAATTACGATGCCCTGTTAAAGCGGGTTTATCACCAGAAAATTGATGCTGCTCCTCTGGTAAAACATGTAGGCTTCTATTACCTGACTAAAAGTTTCTCTGTCACAGAAGCGTTAAGCTTCACCTATTCACCAACCGTCATCGAAACCCGCCAGTATCACTTGATACTCTCTAAACAGAAGCCTGAAAACCAGGAGTATATTAAACTGTTTAATCAGGGCCTAAAGAAAATCCGCGCTAACGGGTTATATAGCAAACTATACTCCAGGCTTGAGAATGGTTTTTACTCCCTTCCACTGCGTAGCAAATAAGCCCAAAAACGGCTTATACATTAATTAAGATTTTACTAATATAGGATTTAGCGTTATAGTCTCCATGTTTTTGGCATTAGCCAATAATTATCATCTACAGGAAGTGAAGACATATGAGCACACAAGAACAGGAACTTAGTGCAGACCAGCCGCGCTTAATCCACTTTCCAATCTCTTTTTTCGCCGTGGTTATGGGGCTGAGCGGACTGACGCTGGCCTGGAAATCCGCCGGTAGCAGCTTTGCACCCGGGCTTTATCTGCTATTTGGCACATTAGCTTCGCTGGCTATGGTCATTATCTGCGGGATCTATTTTCTTAAAGTAGTAAAACACCCCAAAGCGGTAATTAGCGAAACCAGGCACCCAATCCGGCTGAACTTCTTTCCCGCTTTTTCTATCAGCCTTTTATTGCTGTCTGCTGTGTGGGATTCCAGCCCGGCATGGTCCTACGCACTATGGTTTGTTGGCGCAATTGTTCAGGTAAGCCTTACCGTTTATGTAATGAGCAGCTGGATTCACCATACGCATTACACCCTGGCGCATGCAAACCCGAGCTGGTTTATCCCGGTTGTGGGCAACATCATAGTACCGATTACCGGCTCGCACCTTGGCTATACAGAAATCAGCTGGTTCTGTTTCAGTATCGGTATTGTTTTCTGGGTTATTCTGCTGACGATAGTGATGTACCGGCTGTTTTTCCATGAGCCACTCCCGGCGAGAATGACGCCCATGCTGTTTATCCTGCTGGCGCCACCCTCAGTTGGTTTTGTTTCTTACACTAACCTGACCGGAGAGCTGGATACTTTTGCCCGCCTGCTTTACTACATCGCACTGTTTCTCAGTATTCTGCTGATCTCCAATGCCGGCAGATTTATGAAAGTACCGTTCTTTATTTCATCATGGGCTTATTCATTTCCTATGGCCGCTATTACTATCGCGACAGCAAAAATGAAAGGTTTTGTTCCTTCGGCGTTTTTCAATGTGCTTTCGGGCGTATTTCTGATACTGGTGACAGTGATTCTGACCTGGCTGGTCGTGAGGACGGTTAAGGCGATAATCAGGAAGGAGATTTGTTTGCCTGAATAGATGAAATTCAACACTCCCGGAAATACGCAGGCATACAAGCGCCCTCCGCGTCATCCCGGAAATTGCAAAGCAATTATCCGGGATCTACTTTCTGAGTGTTGTAGAGTGAACAAGAAACCTCTGCTTTACAACGCGCTGTAATCAGATTCCCATTTTCATGGGAATGACGAGGGAGTGGAAGCCGACTACCACTCTACAACCTGCTACTGCTCCAGAACCAGCTTTTCAGAGCTGAATTTCTCTTCAACATCCCGCCACCAGGCGTAATACCTGCGCGGCTCATGAACTGATACGGCTTCACCAAACACCGGAGCCACTAACTGCACGTTGTCAGCCTCAGCAATATCGGCAATTCTTTCAAAAGGTTCATACCATTCATGCATTGCCAGATCGAAAGTACCGTTATGGATTGGCATCATAACCTTACCTTTTAAATCCAGATGCGCCTGCATGCTGTGTTCCGGCATCATATGGATATCAGCCCAGAGTTCATTGTAGGCACCGGTCTCAATCATCGTCAGGTCAAAGGGACCATAACGCTCACCAATCTCTTTGAATCCGTTAAAATAGCCGCCATCTCCGCTGAAGAACAGCCTGGAAGCTTTACTCTGAATAACCCAGCTCGCCCAGAGGGTTTCATCCCGGTCAAACAGGCTGCGCCCTGAAAAGTGCTGAGCTGGTGTCGCAGCTATCTTAAACTCATCAACCTGAGTCTCCTGCCACCAATCAAGCTGCACCACCTTTGATGGCTCAACTCCCCACTTAATCAGATAGTCACCTACTTTTAGCGGAGTAATAAACTTTTCTACCTTCGGAGCCAGCTTTTTCACTGCAGCCTTATCGAGGTGGTCATAGTGGTCATGACTGATAATCACCACCTTAATATCCGGTAGTTCATCAATGCTGATAGGAGCCTGATGAAAGCGCTTTGGTCCGGCCCACTGCACCGGAGAAGCTCTGTCGCTGAACACAGGGTCTGTCATGATAAATTCACCGTCCAGACGCATCAGAATTGTCGAGTGACCCAGACGGTAAACCGCATCCTCACTACTTGCTTCCAGCTCTGCTCTGCTGAGCTCTTGCACAGGAATCGCGCTATTGGGTTTAGCGGCTTCGCGCTTTAACTCAATCTGCGCCTTAATAATGTCCCAGATATTGGCAAGGGATGGTGAATAACGCATTTCTGTATTTACAAACTTCCCTTTATCCTGCTCTGCTCCTTTATCCATAGTGCAGTTGGTAATGATAGCAGTTGACATAAGTAACACTCCTACTAAGGCTCGTCGCCGGGTAAAGACTTTCATTTCGTTCTCTCGAATCAATCTACACTGTGTAGTTTACTAATGAATTTGGAAAAGTAAACTATAAAGTGTAAAATAAGGGCACTTTTTATTTTTACGGTAATTTACTCACATGGTTAAGAAGACACGAAGCGAGCTAAAACGCGAAGCAATAGTCGAAGCGGCGAAGCTGGCCTTTATTGAATCTGGCGTGCAAGGCACAAGCATGGATGCCATCTCAGAGAAAGCTCAGGTTTCAAAAAGAACGGTTTACAACCATTTTGAAACCAAAGAAGCGCTTGTTATGCACATAATCAATGAACTATGGCGAAAGGCCATAATGCAGATTGACGTAAAATACAGCGCAGAAAAACCGCTGCATGAGCAACTTAGTCAGTTACTGCTTATTGAGGCACAGCTTATTTCATCCAGTGAGAACATTGAACTTTCCCGGGTGGCATTCGGTCACTTTTTCTATAACCCGGACGCGCTTAAAAAAGAGATGGTCAAATACTCGGCTCGGGAGACGGCGCTCTATCGATGGCTGGAAGCGGCGGTTGCCGATGGAAAGTTAAAGCCTATGGACTTTGAATTTGCCAACGATCAGTTGCATCATATGCTTAAGGGCGCTTGTTTCTGGCCTTTGCTTTTAGATATGGGATGTAAGCCGGAAGAAGAAAATCTGCAAAGACTGGCAAATGAGAGTGCAGCAATGTTTTTAAGTTATTACCAAAAATAAACTCAGAAGTAATACCAATACCAGTAATTAGCTGTTCAGTGATTGCGCAGGAAAAATCGCTAAGAGCAAGGCAAAATTTGCAGTAACTAGTGGATCTAATTACAAAAATTTTAACGCAGCTATTAGCGATTTTAACAAGCAAGGATGAACAGATAATTGCTGGGATTGGTATAATACTTGTGCAAAGTACTACCTCTATAGTTTGTCATCAGAAACGTTGAACATGAAATTTCCCCAGATATCCAGGGCTACGTCATGGTCAAGCTCTCCAACCAATCGTGAAGGGAACTCTGTTGTATAGATCTGATTGCTCTTAACCTGAAAGAGCTTCTGTCCATCTAAGCCCTTTACGGTTTCACCATCAAAGGTGCCAACCGGATTCCCGTCTGAATTTGTTACTTGCATTCTCACCTTCTGAACCGCCCCAATAGTCGTATATACATATAATATATCAAAGACTCACTTTGTATATACAAAAACAAAAGATTCATCAGATGTTCATAAAATTAAACTTCCGCTTCTGAAAGTGAGTTTTGCGCTCCGTTCTCAAGCATATAGCTGGCAATCCAGGCCGTAACCGGAGCCACGATAATCAAAGCTAAGCTACCAATCAGAGTACGGCAGATCTCAGAGGCCACTAACTTCATATTTAGTATCTGCATAAGGTCGTTGCCTCTGGTGGCAAAAAGCATCAGGAGCGTTAAAAAGCCACCGGCATAAGCAAGAAGCAGAGTGGTTGTCATGGTGCCAATAACCGCATTACCCACCCGAAGGCCGGATCTTAGCAGGTTTGTCCGGCTGATCTCCGGGCTGTTTAATTTCACTTCTTCCATGGTGGCCGCCATTTCCATTGCCACATCCATCGCCGCGCCACTGGCGCCTACCAGAATTGCAGCATACAAAATCCCGACCATATCCAGCTTCAGACCATTTTCAAACAGCAGCGGCTGAGCCAGTGGCTGAGTCATACCATCAAGGTGGAGCAATCGGCCAACCATGACGCATAAAAAGGTCGTAACCAGCAGGCCTACTGTGGTCCCGGCAAGGGCGGCTTTGCCCTTCGTTGTCCAGCCGGCCACTGAAAGAATTATCATGCTGCTGAGAACAAAAACCGTAATACCGGTTATCAGGATAGGTGAAAAACCGGCTAACAGCCCCGGGATCAGAATACCGAAAATAATGGCGACAGAGCCCATAAATGAAAGCAGTGCATAAAAACCCACCTTACGGGCATACGCCAGCAGGCCAACAGCAAACAGAAGCACCAGACCTAACAACACTGGTAAACGGAATAGCGCTACAGCGTGATAGCGCCCGCTGTTTTCAGCCACAACAATCGTATCGCCCACCTCATAGAACTCATCGTATTCCATAGCGCCGGTAAGCAGATTGGTTAGCGCCACTTCTCTGCCATCTATCTCCGCCATCAGCTTTTGATCACCAAGCTTGCCGGTTCCGATAATGGTGACTCTTTCATTATTTACCGAAGTCACTTTTGCAATGTGGTGACGAACCGGATTATTACCACCGGAGGCAAAAACAAAATTATAAACAATGGCAGCCAGAAGGGTTGCTAACAAAAGAGATAGCCCGCGCATAAGATCTGTTCCTGAAATAAGTTGTCTGGAAAAATAGAAAAGGCAGAAGCGAGCCCGCCCCTGCCTGTGGTGCTAATCAGATAAGTAAAAATTACTCACCAATTTTAACGTCCATCAGCTTAGCCAGTTTCTTAGCAACGTCTGTGTTGTCACTGAAACCGCCAAAGTCAGCAGAAGCAACACCCGTTGCAGAAACAGGCAGTTGAATTGCTGTGTGAGCGTAAGAAGTCCAGTAAACACCAGCGCGCTTAGAAGTTACGTGAGCAACAGCCATTGCGACAGGATCGTAACCACCCCAAACTTTCTTCGTGTCTTTCTGACCGGCGTCAACAAAGTCCATTGCTTTTTCGATGCTTGCTTTTTCTTCTGCAGTCAGGTCAGTAAGGGCAAACTTGTCAGCAATGTGGTTGTAGAATGCCGCGCGATCTTTGTTTAGCTTTTTCTTATAAACGTGCTCAAGACCATCATCGATAGACTCTTTGTAGTTCGCTACACGGTCAAGGTTCATAAAGTACTGCTTACCAAGACCAAGACCCATACCACCGGTTTCGTGGTCGCCAACAACAACGACCAGAGTCTCTTTAGGGTGCTTGTTGTAGAAATCAAGCGCAGACTTAACCGCGTTATCGAACGCGATAGTGTCGTGGATGTTACCCGCGATATCGTTAGCGTGACCAGCGTGGTCAATACGGCCGCCTTCAACCATCAGGAAGAAACCGTCTTTGTCTTTAGCCAGAAGCTCGATGGCTTTATCTGTCATATCCGCAAGAGAAGGAACATTAATGTTTGCGTTGATACGGTCAACTTCGTAAGGCATGTGAGACTTAGTAAATGCAGCGAATACTTTGTCACCGGCCTTAGGAGACATCTTCATAAAAGAAGAAGTTGAATCTTTACCGATGAAAGTTTTGTAGCCATCCGCTTCAAACTCTTTAACCAGGTTGCGGTCGTCTTTGCGCTTAGAACCTTCACCAGTGATGAAGTTGCGGAAACCACCGCCAGCGAAAAAATCAACGCCTGAATCAACAAAGTCTGCCGCGATTTCGTTCTCGTTGCCACGGTTTTCATTCTTCGCAGCAAATACAGCCGGAGTGGCGTGAGTCAGACGAGTAGTAGAAACCAGACCCGTCGCCCAGCCATTCTTCTCAGCACCTTCAAGAAGTGTCGCAAGCTTTTTGCCGTCCGGAGTCATGGAGATAACGCCGTTGTCAGTTTTCACACCGGTTGCAAGAGCAGTACCTGCTGCTGCAGAGTCAGTGATCAGAGAGTCTGAAGACTGAGTTGTGATGATACCGGTTACAGGCAGAGAGTTGATTGCCAGGTGGTAGTCAGGATCATTCTTCTCACCCTGAACATAGTATTCTGCGATCTGACGCTGAGCAGAGCTCATGCCGTCACCAATCATGTATAGAACATATTTTGGCGTTTCTGACGCATTAGCTGCTGCACTTAGCATAATAGAAGTTGCAATAAGTGCCTTATTAAATTTAGACATAACATTCCCTGAAAATTAAAAAGCGAGGGAATTTATAAATCTGAATTATTACATTTATATTTAGATCAGTTTTAATTTTTGTTGTACTTATTTTTACTCTTGATTCAAATCAAATAAGCTCAAAATAACACATAAAGGTCAAACAATTGAAACAAACAGCACAAATTTATATTTATCAATACACAGTTTGAGTTAGAAATAAGCAATCGCCTCCTTCAGCTACGCTTAAATTCAATGATATTGCCTTTCTTCCCCTTAGCAAAATACGACTCCAGTACGGAAACCTCCATGGGCTCAGCCAGCATGTAACCCTGTCCGACTTTACACCCCATCGCGCGCAATCTGTCTTTCTGCTCCATGGTTTCAATGCCCTCTGCTACCACTTCAATTCCCAACTCACCGGCAATTTTTACTATGTTCTCCAGCAAAATGGCTGTGGTTTTGCTTCTCATTTGATCAGAGGTATAGCTTTTATCTATCTTCAGCGTGTTAAACGGGTAGCTCTTCAGATGCTTCAGCGAGATACTGTCTGTACCGAAATCATCCAGAGAAAGTCTAAGGCCAAGCTTTTTAAAGCGGGAAAAAGCGTTGTGGAAATACTTATCTTCCGTCAGTACCTGCTCTTTTATTTCAATCTCAAGATCCCGCGCTCCGACATCTGAGTCGCTGATCACTGAGCACAGACTCTGAAGGAACGACTTCTGTTTAAAGCTGTAAGGTGAAATATTGACTGAAACCACGACAGATTTAATCTGCTTCTCATGCCAGATTTTTTGCTGGTTCAGCACCTTCTGAGTCACCAGAAGATCTATTTCATGTATCAGCCCCAGATATTCAGCTGTAGGAATAAAGTCAGCCGGATACAGTAAGCCCTTTTCAGGGTGGTTCCAGCGAACCAGGGCTTCTATGCCTGACACTTCACCGGAAGCAAAGGTCCAGCGAGGCTGATAGTGCAGTACGAACTGATCATTATCTATGGCGACTCTTAAATCACCCTCTAAATCGGCCTGCTCCATCGAGCGCTGGTTCAGCTCTTTAGAGTAAAACTGATAGTTATTTTTGCCCCTGGACTTCGCATAATACATCGCATTATCAGCAAACCTGACCAGCTCTTCCTCGCACCGTGTATCGTCTGGGTATATGGCGATGCCGATACTGGCTGATACATGCACCGATTTATCATCAATCTGATAGGTATTCGACAGGCTTTCTATCAGGGTTTCAGCAATCTTATTCGTCACCCTGACCGACGAAACCGAGTCCACCATGCCTTCGAGCACCACCATAAACTCGTCACCACTGATGCGGGCTGCTGTGTCTGTTGCACGGATGGTATTCTGAATCCGCTTAGCGACCATTTTCAGCAAGGTATCACCGGTATGATGACCAAAGCGGTCATTCACTTCCTTAAAATGGTCCAGGTCGATAAACAGAACGGCCAGTTTATGCTCTGCCCTCTCGGCATGCAGTCTGGCTTGTTCAAGCCTGTCCAGCAAAAGAGCCCGGTTTGGAAGTCCGGTTAACAGATCAAAATGCGCCTGATAGTGAAGGTTTTTGTTTTTCTCTTCTATCTGTTTATTGGCTTTGGTGAGAGATTCCAGAAGATTATCCTGGTTTGCTTCCTGACGATTAAGAAAACGAAATAAGAAAGCAGCCCCTATAGTGGATATGCAAATTAGCAAAACGCTGATGACCTGAAATCTGAAAATATCAGAATTCAGCTCTTGTTTTATCCTTTCCTCCAGCCGGTCAATGGTTGCATTGAGGCGGAAAAACTGAGTATCAAACTGTTCGTCCAGTAAAGTGCCGGCAAAAGCAGACTGCCTTTTTGCATAGCGGATTTCTGCGATAGTACGAAATTCAGCAAGCTCATTTTTTATCTGGACAACTGTCTGGCGGCTGGTAATGCTTTCTATGCGGGAAAATGAACTGCCGTCAACCTCTCCCCCGGTCAACAAGGCATCTGCATGACTTTGTGCCCGGTCAAGATAGTTCCAGACATCGGCGATATTCTCACTGGTATCACCGGAAAGAATTTCCTCAAACCACAGGTGAGCCGTAGAGGTGTCAACTTTTATCTCTTCCGCGACCTCTATCAGTGAAACCCGCTTTACTAAAAGATCGTTTCCAAGGTAGAAAAGAAAGCCCATCATTACAATCAGTAACGATGCGAACGAAAATGCTCTGGCTGAATGTCCCCTGAAAACTAGCCTCATTGCACTCACTCATCCTCTGAATTTGTGAATTCTTTTTTAACATATGAAAGTATAACTTAAACAGAATACCCTATTGTTATGTGCATGTTAAATAATACAAACATTCTCGATCACATTTTGCTTCTTAAGACGGTTTACTGAGTTATCCTCCAGCAAATAAGTGAGCCAAGTGTCACCATGGCAACCCCCTGCCAGAACGTACTGCTTAAGCTGACCCCAAGAATGAGCATGGACAAAAATGTTGAAAGAACCGGTGTAAAATAGGAAAGTGTCGCCAGAAAAACCATATTTCCGCCAATAATGGCGATATTCCACAGACCGTACCCTCCAGCCATAAAAGCACTGGCTAATACCACATCAAATACATTTTTCACCGTATACTTCATTGGAGGGGCATCCACAAATGCGTAGTGAATCCACAATGTTACAGCGGTAAATATAAAGAATAGCGTAATGCCATTTTGCCCGTTTGAGAGGCGTCTGGTCACATTGCAATATATTGCCCAGATAAATGCGCCTGAAAATGCCAGAAAATACGCAACAGGATTTGATGCAATATTTGATAATAATTGTGGAAGTGAAAACCCTTCGTCACCGGTAATACTCCAGATCACACCCAAAAACGCCACGGCTATCGCCGGATATATCCAGGCGCTCACTTTCTTCGGGCTTCCTATCACAGCAAGCAATACCGTTAGTGAGGGCCATAAGTAATTGATGATAGCCATCTCCAGTGTCTGCTGCCTGTCATTGGCAAAGCCCAGGGCAAGTGAGAAAAACACCTCATAACAGGCGAATAACCCGCCCCCGATAACAATGTAGGATAAAGAAAACTGCCTTAGCTTTGGGATCCCGAGCGTAACCAACAGCAGCACAGAGGCAACTGTGTATATGGTTGCCGCGCCACCAATCGCACCAAGTTGCTCAGCAACACTCCGGGTAAGGGCAACCAGACAACTCCAGAGCAGAATGGCAGTTGCTCCGAAGAATGTATATCGGTAAGTAGTAAACAATTAATCATCACTCATAAATATTATTAGCAGTGAAGTATTATAAATATGCCAGGCATTTGCAAGACAAATAAAAGCAAGTCCAAATAATTATACAAACTATGAAAACCTTATTTAAATTGGAGCGAACTCTAACTATTAATAATTTAAATTCGTTAATTTCCATTAACCTATTCACTTCTCATTTTATTATTTCACCTGGCGTAAAATACAAATACCGTTTAAGCAAAGAGGGAAATTATATGGAACGAGCTATTAATGCGCTAGGATTATCAATTATCGCCTGTAAATACGCTGCTGTTATATTATTGGCAGGTCTGTCACTTTCCACCGGAGCGATTGCAGCAGAGGTTATGCTGCTAACCGGTGCAGAAGGAAACGAATAATACACTCTGTTTTCAACCATCTATTCGTTTGTAATACCAACCCCAGTAATTAACTGTTCAGTGATTGCCGGGATTGGTATAAGGACTGGCAACGTAGAACTACGTTGCCAGTTTGTTTTCTAAAACCTCAAGACTTATACCAGAGAGGTGACTTCGGCAACCAAAGCGTCTATCCCTGATTTGGCTTCCATCAGATTCTCAGCCAACATATATGCCGGTGTGGAAACGACCTTATATTTGCTGTCAAACGCTATCTCATTTACCTGACACGGAATATGCCTGCCACCAAGTGCTTCGATTACGCCTGCTGTCTCTGAGTCTGTGCCTATCGTGCATTCAATCCCGTCAAACACTTTAGGAAGCATCACCGGAGCGATACATAAATATCCGGAAGGCTTACCTGCTTCAGAGAAGGCTTTCATTTTTTCTGCCAGTAACGGCAATACTTCAAACTCCCTGCCATCAAAAGCAAAGCTTGAGAGATTCTTAGCCACGCCAAATCCCCCCGTAACAATCAATGCGCAGTATTCTTCTGTGCCAAGTTCATCCAGAGGCTTCACATTTCCTCTGACGATACGAGCAGATTCATGCAACACATTTCGTTTCTCGCCGTTGTCGCCACCATTAAAATGGTCGATAACGTGTGCCTGCTCCATATCAGGAGCAAAGCACTGATATTTCAGATAGCTTTCTTCCAGCGCCAACAAAGTCAGAACCACTTCATTAATCTCGGAGCCATCGTAGACTCCACACCCAGCCAGGACAACAGCAACAGTTTTAGGCATATCCGTATCCTTTTGTTATTTATACCAATCCCAGCAATTATCTGTTCATCCTTGCTGGTTAAAATCGCATATTCGGTTAAATCATAGTCGAAATAAATCAAGCCAGCAGGAGCTGGCTTGAGAAATCAGGGTTATCGGTATCAATCTTCAGGAAAATCTTTTCTCTGTTTCATTTCCTGACCTTCGATTTGCCAATGTTCATTTGGGTCAAAGGTTCTGTCACAAATATCAATAGAGAAACCCATATCTACCACTTCTTTAAGAGTCAGGTTATCAGCCAATTTGGTTGTTTCACCTTTGCTATTACGTAATTCCATTACTCGCTCCTGTACTTACCTAGAACTCCACTATAAATATAGTCGCCGGATCTGCGCTTTGCCTGATCAGATCTTTCAATTTTGAGCTTCACCTCAAACTTAGCACTGTTTATATAAACAGTATTTTATTGACATAACCAAAACTCAGGAACATACTGTATATAAACACAGCATCAAATTCCCTCTGATGTCTGGTTGATTTTTCAGTAACGAATGTGGAGGTCTCTATGTTAACGCTTACAGAAAAACTTCATGAAATTAATGAACTGCGAAAAAAAGCGCTAGCCGATCCCGAGTTTATCCGCTCAGCAAAGGCTCATGAAAGTGCAATCAAAGAACAGAGCCGCAGCCACACTCCCCAAAAGGTAAAGAAAAGAGAAAAAGCAAAACAGAAAAGTTTTGCGGATGTCTATCACGAGACAAATTTCAGCGTCAGCCCGGTCGGTATGCAGCACTAAGTCAGCACAAAAATCTTTATTGCAGTTATATGACAGTAATATTGCACTTTTCTGACAGAAATCACACATACATATACACTTTGGGATTGCATTCGAAATACAATGTATATACCATGTATATGAAATGTTTAGACAGTCGTCAGTTGCAATAAAGGGGTCAATATGCCAGTAAACAAAGATTTAAACAAAGCTCTAAAGTCATGGAACAAGCGCGAACTCACTGAGTTTAGTGAAGCACCACTATTGGTTCGAATCTCAGGTCTGATCATCGTATCAATCTCTGCTGTTCTTGCACTTATCTAGTAAAACCCTGTATAGAACTAAGCCCCTGTTTATCAGGGGTTCTATCATTTAGCACTTTATATTTCTTACTTTCTGCACACTCTGTTGCGTCCCGCGTTTTTTGCTTCATATAGCGCAATATCAACCCGCTTTAAGAACTCAGCAATATCCTCTTCTGCCTTGTAAGTTGTTGTTCCAAAACTTGAAGTTAGCTGCTCAACCGGAGAAAAGTCCTGCTGCTCAATTAAAACTCTGAGTTTTTCAGAGGCTTCATCAACATGCTCCGCATCCACTCCGGGCAAAAGAATCATAAACTCTTCCCCACCCCATCTTGCGAAAATATCTGATACACGGATATGCTGCTGAATCAAATCTGCAACCAGGATTAATACCTGATCACCCACATCGTGCCCATACTCATCATTTACTGCTTTAAAGTGATCCAGATCCAGCATAATTAAGCCAAGTGGCAGTCCCATACGGTTAGACAGCTCAGTGTACTTTTTAAGCTCAAATTCCAGCTTTTGCCGGTTGCTGATATTGGTAAGCCTGTCAGTTTCAGCCAGCTTCTGAAGCTGCTCTTCCAGTTCCTTCATCAGGGTAATATCTTTTACATTCAGCAGGATTCTCTCGTTATCCGGAAGTATTACCGCACTCAGAATCGTGTGAACAATCGTACCGTCTTTCCGGTGGCAGGTTTTAGTGACATCGTTAACGGCCCCGCCAGAGAACAGAGCCTTCATCTGATCTTCTATGCTTGTACCGTCATCATCCTCGACAAAGCGCAACTCCAGCAGTGACATGTTCAGAAGCTCTTCCCGGTGGAATCCCAGCCCTTTGCAAAAGGCATCATTAAACTCAAGAACATTAAACTCTAAATCAACCAGAGCAATGCCCGACTGAGAGTAATTAAATACCGCTTCAAGCTCTCTTTTCTGCTGCTCTATTTTTTCGTAGTTTTTCTTTCTCTGAGATATATCGCGAATCAAAGCAAAAAACCGCCCACCTTCAATGTCGGCATAACTGACGGAAACATCCACGTCAAACTCTTCACCACTTTTGCGTCTGTGTTTTGCCTCAAAGCTGGCTTTTCCCTGTTGCTTAACCATAGCGATATTGTCGCGGATCATCTCATCGCTATGTGCCATTTCAACAAAGGCAATTTTTCTGCCTATTAACTCCTGTTCAGAATAACCACTCATCTGGCAGTAGGATTCATTCACATCTAATATTTCGCCATAAGCATTGATAAGCCAGTACCCATCCTGAGTAGACTCAAGAAGTGAATTAAACCTGAGTTTCTCTGCCTCAATGGCCTGTTCTTTCTCTTTTCTGTCAGTGATATCTCTGAAGGCGGATACCGAATATTTCTTTCCTGAAATATGGCGGAATGACTTACTGGTTATCTCCACAAGGGCCAGGCTTCCGTTCTTGTGTGTGAAAAGCTCCTCCCCCTCAAAAATCCAGCCATTTTGCAAAGACTTATAGATGGGGCACTCCTTTAAAGGCTGCGTTTCCTCCTCGCCCTGATGAGCATGGAAAATATCGTGGCCGATTTTTCCGATTATCTCTTCCGGCCGATACCCCAGAATTTCAGTAAATGTCGCATTGACATGAGTCACTGCTCCTCGTTCATCCATAACATAGAGGCCATCGCCGATGGTATCGTTAATCACTTCCAGATGGTTTTTCTGGGAAATCAGCGTATCTGTAGACCTAATAAGCAACCTTGCTACGAAAAACAGTACCAGCAAAAACAGAGTACCTAAGATAACTGAATTGCGGAAACTCTTTCCCAGCATGGTCATAAAAAGACTTTCTTCGTAGGAGACCAGGTATCCTGCTTTACGATGTTTAATATCCCATACCGGTATAAAAGTGACGGTCCAGTCTCTGCCATCTGCCTCAACAGCAACAGAAAATGGCCTGTTAGTTTTCATTTCTGTCTGAACTTTAGGGTACTCACTTAGCGCAACAAGCAACTTGTCATTATTATGAGCACCATTCGCTGCATGGTTTCCCACAGATAAAGACTTATCTATCACATAATCAGTATTAATCATTGAGGTGGGATACTGGTCTTTCCATTGCTCAAACAGCACTCCAAAGGCAACATCACGGTTGATGATTAACTGGTAACTCCTGGCGCTGTCCATCTCATCCATTTTATCTCTGATTTCATCAAAGGAGACACTGAGCTCAACGCTGCCAATATGCTGGTTTTGATAGGTCAGAGGAAAAATATTCCGGTAACCTGACTTTATCCGGCCAAACTCAAACCCTTCTACAATTCGCTTGTAACTGTTTGCTATTTCTACTGAGGGTCTGACCTCTCTCAGAGAATCTCCGTGCAGATCCGGCTTATGAAAGCGGAGGAAACTTTTTAAATCAGGCGTATGAAAGTGCAGTAACACCAATCCCTGATCACGCAATTGCTCATAAACCGGCCTTAGCTGAGAGTACAGCTTTTGACGAGCCTGTTCCTGCTCCTCTCCACTGGAGTTGATTCCTGCCGCCACTGTTCTCAGCACATTTTCATTCTGAATAACCCCCTCTACCAGAGGTCTGGATGAAAGGCGGAATAATTCAATACTACTGTTGTAAATGGTGGTAATAACAGAGACTTCTTTGGTCAGATGCAGCGTCTTTTTTGTACTGTAGTTATTGTTGAAATAGGCGTACATCCCTCCCCATAAAATAAGGAAGGAGACTAAGAGCGCTAGTTTCAGTTTGCCTATTGACGTTGTCAGCATATGTTATTTTTTAAATGAAACTGTTTGGATATACTCAAGTATAGATACAAACAAAAAAAGTCGGGAAGAAAATTCCCGACTTTTTAAACAGATACTGATTTTAAACCTTTTAGGCACTAAATTAGGGCAGGTTAGTTTCATTATCCTGCTGCTCTGCTTCAAGCTTTGCACGTTCGGCTTTAGAGATGTACTTCGGCTTATTGCTCTTGTGCAGTTTGGCGTTTTTCTTTTTTTGCTTGCTCTTCAGGATTTGATTGATTCGCTTCTTTCTGTTCATAATTTGCTCAGGCTAATTAACTCGCAGAGGAGGATACCCAGTTCACAGACAATTAGCAATACGCTCAATAGCGTGAATAGCGGTTAAGATACATCACTAAATTCTGCTTTTGAGCGGAGGAAAATAGCAAACTCAGAACCTTTACCCGGCTCGGATTGTACCTTAATCGTTCCACCCACCTGTTCAAGCAGGCTTTGAGATACGGAAAGGCCTAAGCCTGTACCCTCTTTTTTGGTAGTAAAAAACGGATCGAAAATCTGCGCTATATCATCAGGCGCTATGCCAGCTCCGTTATCACAAACCCGGATAACACAACCAAGACACGCTTCTTTATCTACCCAGTTTTCAGTAGAAACCTTTATGCTTCCCGCACTCCCGGTTGCCTGAATGGCATTCATCAGAAGGTTAATCAACACCTGAAGGAGCTGGCTTCGGCTTACCTCAGCAAACTCAGTCGCGTTCAGCTCTGTATCAATCGTAAACTTGTTCGGTTTAATACCCGATTTTACCAGTATGGCGCTCTCTTTAACCAACGCATTGATATCCATCTGACTCAACTCACTGCAGGTATCATCGCTACGACTGTACTGTAGCAGGCTTCTGGTGATTTTTCTGATGCGGTCGAGCTGATCTAAAATCATATCCAGCTCTTCTTTTCCCCGCTCAGGTTCATCTCTGAACTCATACTTAAGCAGCTCGGTATTTCCAAGAATCACGGCGGTCGGGTTATTTATCTCGTGAGCAATACCCGCCGTCAGCTTACCCAGTGCCGCCAATTTTTCACTGACCACCAGCTTATCCCTGGTGTCGTTAAGTAGCTGAATATGATGCTGCAGCTCTATCGTTTTCGTTACCAGACTTTCCGTGCGCTCTTCTACCTTCTGTTCCAGTAATTCCGCATCACTCTTAATTCTGTGGTTTCTTTCCTGCAGCAGATCCAGCATCCGGTCAAACTGTTCAGCCAGCACATTCAGCTCATGCTGATCGTTCAGACCAATATTGCCGATACGCTTATCTTTTCCTTTTCGTATACAAGAAACAACATTTGAAATGCGCTCGATAGGATAAAACAGCGCTTGCGACTCCCGGTATACAAACCATGCACCAATGACCAGAGTGGCAAGAATCATCAAAGCTATTGCTAACAGATTGTTCAGATATTGATTTATCAGCGGCCAGACTTTATAACCGGTATAAAGCATGCCCACGACATTACCCTTATAGTCGTATAACGCATGATATGACGATATGTACCAGTCATCATACACATAGGCACTATCAACATACTTCTCTTCATTCTTAATTACACGCTCAGTCACTTCCTGTGAAGCGTAAGTCCCTAATGCGCGGTTTTTGCTGTTCAGGTTTTCTGCCGGAACATTCGTTGCAATACGCAAGTCATCCAAAAATACGGTGACTGTCCCTTCCTTAGCCAGATAACCCTCACCCATTAAGTAGATATGATCCCGGATGGAATCAACCAACTTACAGCTGTTATTGACTAAGGTGCCTGCATCAATGCCACCTGCAAGCTTGCCATCTATATACACAGGTACCAATGTCCGGATCACCAGCCCTCGGGACTCAATACCCTGGGAGTACAGAACTGACAGGTGAGCCTGGCTTCGAAGCTCAGTTGAAATTGAGTTAAGCGTGAAGGAATCCATGACCTGCAGAAAAGTCACCTGACTTTCTGACTCTGCTAACCGCTCTTTAAGGAAGCTGTCGTCCGCCCTGCGCCATCTTAAATAGTCCAGGCTGCTTTGCTGCTCTTTGTCTTCTAACCAGCGATTTATTTCGTTTTCCCGGTGATTCTTACCGGGCTCAGAAGAGTGAAACAGACGATACAATTCAGATGAGTTTGCGATGGACTTCACCTGATCGCTCTGCCGCAGTTTAAGTGTTTCTACAAAGTTCTCCGCATGCCACAACCTCTCTTCCACATCCGTTAACGCATTTTTCCACGTATACGCTAAGCCCCAATATAAGGCTATGCCTATCAGCACAACAATCGTTAAAAGAACAGGTACGGTGGTCAGAACAAGCAGGCGATAGCGCACCTTTGTCTTAATTAAGGTGTAATACTTTTTTAGTGAACACTTTACAGAGGTTTGATTAGCTGTGTCCATCAGCCACTCTGACTTTCCCAGTCTTTAAACTTGCGCTCCAGCGTCTTTCGGGATACACCCAACTGCTTGGCTGCAGCGGATTTATTGCCGTCATGTTCATGAAAGACCTGCTGAATATGTGACTTCTCCACATCCTTCAGGGTCCACTCACTGGGATAACCATTCGACTTGCCAGTGCTGAAATCAGCAAATGGATCGCTGAAGCCGTCATGTGACGACGCAAGATGAATCTTACTCTGCAGCGCTCCGACATCCAGATTAAGTTCTGAGCGGCATTGGTAAGGTGACTTCCCAAGCAATAAGCAGCGCTCCACCATATTTTTCAGCTCGCGAATATTGCCTGGCCAGTCATACTCACGCAAGGTGAAATAGTCTTTGTCACTCCATACCGGCGCAGTAATGCCATTCTCTGTACATATGCTGTTTTGGAAATAGGAAGCAAGCTCTCCCAGATCCGCTTTGCGCTCCCGCAAAGGAGCAATATCAATCTGCAAGACATTCAGCCTGTAAAAAAGATCTTTACGAAAGCGCCCTTCTGCAACTTCCTGTTTAAGATTTTTATTGGTAGCGGCAATGATTCTGACATCAATCTTAATGGACTGATCTGAACCAACCGCGCGTATCTTACGCTCTTCAAGCACGCGTAGCAGCGAGAGCTGAACTGAATCGGGCATCTCATTCACCGCATCTAAAAACAGCGTACCGGAATTAGCCACCTTGAACATGCCTTCCCGGGCGCTGGTAAATCCGTTTCTTGAGTTCGCTACATGACCGAAAAGTTCACTTTCCAGTAAGTCTTCAGAAATTGCACCGCAATTGACCGGTACAAATGGCCCCGAGCGTCCGCTTTTCTCATGCAGCCCTCTCGCAACCAGTTCTTTACCGGTCCCGGACTCGCCCTGAATCAACACAGTTGCCATTGAAGGCGCATACTGCTCTATGGTTGCCAGCAGTTTTTTGGTCTTTTCTGACTGGCCAATAATCTCTCCCGGCACAAAGCGCTGAAAGTCACGCGTCACGGCATAGTGCATGCGGTCAGCCAGGAGCTTGTTTGCACATTGAGTAACAGACTGGATCATCTGATCCATATTGAACGGCTTAAGAATAAAGTCAGACGCACCCAGTTTAATGGCTGCAATAGTCGTCTCAAGATCGGCGTATCCGGTCATAAAAATGACCCGGGCATTGTCGTTCGGGTCATCGAATAGTTCATTCCATTCGATTCCGCTGCGTCCCGGAAGGTTGACATCGAGAATAACGATATCGAAATAGTGACGGGATCTGAGCTCTTCTGCCTCTTCTATGCTGGAAGCACAGGAAATGTTGACAAAGAACTTCCCGAGAATTTTAGTCAGTAAAGACTGCATTCCTTCTTCATCATCAACGATAAGAACGGATATCGCCTGGTATTTCCTAATTACGGAGTTTTCATTTTGCTGCGTAGCTGTGTTTGTATGTTTAGGCATTGTAAATAGCAAACATCTTTCATTTGTTATATTAGCCCCACAAATTGAGGGGCTAAATTTATTATTAATTATCTACAATGCTATCAGAATACTATGCCATACCCTATCATTTTTTGAGCAACACATTGCATAGGCCAATTTTTAGTTATTAATCATTAACATACGTATATACGCAAATAAGGTTATTCCGCTTTTTCCGGGCTATCTGCAGGTTCAGAACCTATTCGTTTACCCAGAGTACAAACTGGCCAGCGCTCCTGAATCGCCATATTGGTATAAAACTGCCTTTTTACCGGGTCATCGACATAAATCAGAACTTTCAGATGATCCCAGCTCAGTTGATCACACAGCGCATTAACAATCTCGGTATGGGGAAACACTTGCGCAAATTTGATGCAAGAGTGTAAATGTTCCTGACTCCAGTCACTGCCAAACTCGCCGGTTAACCGTTCAGAAAGAACCGTAACTATTTGTTCTTCAAACGCGGCGAGTTCGCCCTTCACTATCTCATTACGGATACAGCTTCCGACTTGCCAGTAAACCTGTGCTAGTCCGGAACCTTCTGCCACCCCGGCACGCTGCCTGATAGCATAAATAAGTCCGGACACTTGATTTTCAAAGCTAGATTGAGGCGTTTTTTTATCAGTCATATCAGCACTTTATTTGGTTAAATGCTGTGTATTATTAATCACATAGAAAAAGATATTTTCTGGTTATTAGACTGATTTTTGGTATGACTATAACACCTGTACATTTTGTTCAAATGCCATCAGTGCCTGCTGACTTATCGGCTGGCGAATAATCTTGGCTTCAGCACCATTTACCATTATCTCAGGAATGATAGTACGGCTGTTATAGGCTGAATTCATCACCGAACAGTAAGCGCCCGTGTATGGGAATACCACTAGATCACCCGCTTGCAATTCATCACTTAGCGGATAATCACGCACAAAGGTATCTGTACTTTCGCAAATAGGGCCGACGATATCATATTCCTGTGTAGAATCTGCCACTGGCTCAGCGACGGTCACGATAGGATGAACCGCTTGATACAGCGCAGGACGCATCAGGTCATTCATTCCTGCATCGAGAATAACAAACGTTTTGGGATCAGCCTTCTTCACATAATTTATACGCGATACCAGAACTCCGGTATCAGCGACCAAAGAACGCCCGGGCTCAACAATTACTGTGCCCTTAAAATGCCGGGTTCCTGTAGCGATTACGTCAGCGATGGTTTCAAAGTCCAGAGCAGAACCTTGGCCGTAGTCAATGCCAAAACCTCCACCCAAATCCAGGCGGGTAATTTCAACGCCTTCTTGTGCCAACTGTTCAACCAAAGACATCATTTTGCCAATCGCGATACGATAAGGCTCAGCATCGCAAAGCTGCGAACCTATGTGCATCGCCAGGCCTTTGATAGTCAGGTGGCGATTACCAGCGTATTGCTGACTCAGCTCTGTCACTCGCTCCAACTCAATACCAAACTTATTACCTTTTTGGCCCGTAGTAATATTTTTATGGGTATTAACCGTTACATCGGGGTTCACCCGCAATGCTACAGTGACCTGAGCATTTTGCCGTTCGGCCAACTCGGCTAACAGTGCCAGCTCTTCGGCAGATTCCACATTAAACTGCCCCACACCTATTTCAATGGCTGCATTGAGTTCAGCCGTACTTTTCCCCACACCCGATAAAATCATACGCTGAGCGGCAAAACCAGTGGCTAAAGCTCGCTCCATCTCACCTCCGGAAACCAGGTCGACACCCAGCCCCTGCTCAGCGAGCAACTGCAGAATATGAAGGGTGCTATTGGCCTTCATTGCGTAGTGAATCTGAATGCCCCGCGACTCAAAAGCATCTTTGCAGCGACGCACATTGTCCAGTAAACGGGCTGTGGAATAGCAGTAAAAAGGTGTTGTCACCTTTTCAGCAAGCGCACGGATCTGACAGGATTCCATTTGCAACTCTCGCTGATGATAATAAACTGGCTCGATTAGTCGTGTCACGGTATAGCTCCTTCAATTTAAAGCGGACAAAACCTCTTGTTTGTCCCTGAAAAAGAGCTTACGTTAATCGACTTGAGCTGACTGCTGACAGATCCACTGAAGCTGCCGTCATAAAGACGGAATTTTAGTGAAAATGCCTGTATGAGCATCAGAATGACACTTTACAACTGCCCGAAAACGCCATGGATAAGTTTGATCAAGCCATTATTAACCTACTGACCGAAAACTCTCGCCAGTCCGTTGCCACCATTGGAGACGCTATTGGCTTATCCCGCACAGCGGTAAATGAACGCATTCGTAAACTCGAAGAGAGAGGAACAATACGAAGATATACGATAGAACTGGGCCATGAATCTCAGGAGCAGTCGATCTGTGCCTATTTTGAACTCACCTTTCATCCCTTCGAGCCCACTTCTGTTATGCAACAACTGCAAACAATTCCGGAAATACGTCAGGCACATGCGCTCAGTGGTTCAACCGATGTTCTGCTGTTTGTTCAAGCCCGCTCCATGGAGCGGCTCAATCAGGTACGTCAGCAACTGTCTGGCTTAGATAACCTGGGAAAAATAGTAACATCCACTGCGATGGAGCGGTTGGTATAAAGAACAAAAGGCTCGCCTTATAGTGAGCCTCTTGTCGTCTACAGAGATTTTTTAAGCTGCACTCCCAATGATGTTAAAGCTTGTTCACACTGGGACGCACTTGCAAACTGAATTGCTGAAATACCAACTGACTCTGCGCCCCTAACATTGTACGGCATATCATCTATAAACACGGTTTCTGAAGCCTTTAAATCATATTGAGAAAGTAGTGATTGGTATATTTCAGCCTGAGGCTTCAGTAAGCCAACTTCTGCAGAAACCGTTGCACCATCGAACAATGGCCAAAATGTGTAGGTCTGTTTTAAATAAGACACGATTTCATGAACATTGTCGGTTAACGCATAGACTCTGTAACCTGCGGATTTACAACGTTTGATTAAATCAACAGAGCCGTATATCAGAATTTGTGTTTGCTTCACATAGTAAAACAACTGCTCACACTCTAACTCAGTTAAGCCAAGGGTTTCCTGATACTGAGCCTTGGCCTCATATTCAGAAATCAGCCCTTTATTCAAACTTAACCAGGTTTCAGACTGAAATATTGACTTTGCTTGATCTTCAACAGATTCACTATCGCCAAATGTAAGCCTGATAATCTCCAATGGAGCCCAACGAACCACGACATTACCAATATCAAAAACAACATTCCTGATGTTAGCAGAACCCATACACAACTCCTTTCACATAATATTTAGGGCCAGGCGGAATTTTTCGCTCTTTACCTTCGGTTTATCATGTTAGTGTTGAGTTTTGTTTTGCGCTTATGTCGGCGTAGCTGTGTAATAGCTCCGTAAGTGTGTTAACCCAGCCGAACACATCCACAGGTGCCTTGCGAAGGAGTGACTCAACATGCTCACAATGAGTTTCAAGGGAAATGGCCTGTTCCAGGTTAAATGATATTGCGTAGAAGTGCCATAACACTAACCGTGTCATTCTCTCACTATTTTGCTTTGCGTTTTCTGAGTCATCAAAAGCTTGTTGAACTTCACTCAGTGCAATGGCTGTCATACGCAACATTGCATCAAAGCGTGCTGATAGCAGGCGCTCTTCACTGTCTACTTCTTCTTGCTCAAAGGTAAAAATTTCACTCATTACGTCTTCCGGCACCATTTTGCTGATGATTCGGGCGCTAAACTCTTCCAGCTCATGGCGAGGCATAGTTACGAGGCATTCAAAGGTGTAATCACGAAGCATAAGAAATCACTCTGGCTAGTTAAAATTTGAGACAGTAAGGCTTAAGGTGTTGGTTTATTTTTACGGGGAGACAAATGGGTGGAAGCCCCAGCCACATCCCGGCACACAAGTCGTCCGCCCTGGCTGCTTCCTTCCGGACCTGACCAATTAAACAGAGTATTGTTGCGGGAGGACCAGGGCCTCCATAGATTTTGTTTCGCTGGCTTGGAACCAGAGAGTGCGAAGGATTATCTGTCATCCCCCGCTTCAATGCAAGCTATCAGGCACGTAAAATCACTGATTTGCGTTTAAATGCTTAATAATTGTCCTCATCCAAAGGTTCTGAGTATAAAAGATACTCTGTAGCCCATGCCGTTCCTAATAAGAACAGCCAGGCTGCCAGCACTTGTGAGGGTACTTCTGCGTTGGGTAGCATCATAAATGCGGAAAAGCCCACGGTGGGAAGTGACCAGTAAAGCAACCTGTGCCATTTAAAAGATTTTATCTCTTTCAGAGATTCCGTAGCAGCCATGATTCCGGTGACACCAATTGCCAGCAATGCCGCTTCCCACCACCCGGCCAGCCACAGAGGGAAGATAAACAGCAAAGACCACCAGCTATGCTGATGCTTGGTCGGCAGCTTCCAGTTCATGGTGGAGTACCAGATCATGGCAACGGCGATAAGCTGAATAAGGGTTGCTCCCGCGCTGCCTTCCAGCTTGCCGTTAACCTGAGTAAGCATAATGCCGGACTCCATTGCCAGTACACATAAGGCCAATAATATGCGAACAAATCGGTTGCTCTTGGAACAAAAGGCTACCATAAGGACCGGGATCAGAATCCAGGTACTGATTGAGAGTGCAACCGGCTGATAAGGCAAAGTGAAGCCGTAAAGACAGATCGAGGCTAAAAGAAGAATTCCCGCAGGCCCGCTCTGCGGAATAATCCAGACCACAGGAATCATAAAGGCGAGAATAGGAATGTCGCCTTCCGACATGTTTAATGCATGAGCGCAGACCACCACGAGCATTAATGTCATGATGAACTGGACTACAGATCTCAACATGAGTCACCTCCGTTAACAGACAACCACACTGTAAGAAACATTTCCTTAACTTTATAATATGATAGTCTAATAAATGAAAGATAGAGTCAGGTCACTAGTTATTTAAAACCTGCTTAACTCAGGTCACACCCTGGCCAATTGGCCCGCCGAATAAATGATTGTATGCCGCTATGGAAGATTTTTTGCCACAAATATATGCCGTAATTCACCAGATCCCTTACGGAAAGGTCACCTCCTATGGTGAAATTGCCCGCTTAGCCGGATATCCGGGGTACGCACGCCATGTGGGCAAAGCGCTGGGCAAGCTGCCTGAAGATACTATGCTGCCCTGGCATCGCGTTCTCAATAGTCAGGGAAAAATCTCACTAACGGGAGATTCATTTATCAGGCAGAAAGAGCGCCTGGAAAGCGAAGGCGTTGGTGTCAATTCAAACGGAAAGGTCAGCCTTAAATTATACAAGTGGGCTTTTGCTAGTTTCTGAATAGTTGATTAAACCTGATCATAGGAGGTAATTCCTATGAAAATAATAGACCTCAGTTTAGTCAGTATCAGTGAAGCGGCCCGACACTATGGGGTTTCCGTACCAACTATGCGTCGATGGGATAAATCTGGCATGCTCAAATCTGATTGCCGGACTTTAGGCAACCACCGACGTTATCATCTGTATAAACAGGATAAAATCAAAGTGGGTTATACCCGTGTCAGCAGCCATGATCAGAAATCCGACCCGATCACGCAAGCCGAGTTCCTCGCTCCCTTCTGCGATCTTGTCTTAGAGGACTTAGGCTCCGGTCTGAACTGTAAGAAGCCACGCTTGAGAAAGCTCATTGCTATGCTGTTGGCAAAGCAGGTGTCCGAACTGCATTTATCACATAAGGATCGTTTGCTGCGCTTTGGCCACGAGCTTGTCTTTCAATTGTGTCAATGGTCTGGAACAAAAGTGATTATCCATAAGGAAGAGAAAGAAATTTCTTTTGAGCAAGAATTATGCAGGGATGTCATCACTCTGATGACGGTGTTCTCCGCAAGACTTTACGGAAAGCGATCTCACTCGAACAAAAAGGCCAAAGTTATTTGATACTGTGTATGCAACCAGCATAATTCAGCTATGCAGATTTCTTTCAAAACTCAGTTGTTCACCAATAACCGGCAGGCGACTTACATGGCGAAGGCGTCGGGCACAGCTCGTTTCGTCTGGAACTGGGCTCTGGCGAACTGGAATGAGCAATATCAGCAGGTTAAGGAAGGTAAACGGGATAATAAACCGAATGGCATGAGCCTGAAGAAGGAATTCAATGCCATCAAGAAATCCGACTACCCCTGGGTTTATGAGGTTACTAAGTACGCCTCCCAGCAACCTTTTATCCACCTTGGCCGGGCATGGTCTGAGTATTTCAAAGGAAACCGTAACCGCCCTAAGTTTAAAAAGAAAGGCCGATGCCGTGATGCCTTTTATATAGGAGGAGACCAGGTAAAAGTGCGGGGCCGGTTTGTCAAAGTGCCCAATTTAGGCTGGGTGCGTATGGCCGAGCAAATTAAATACGGCGGACATATTAACTCAATGACGATATCCCGCAGAGCAGACAAATGGTACGTTTCCTTCTCTATTAATGTCGAAGTCTCAATGCTCCCCTGTCAAAACCAAGCAGACGTCGGAGTGGACTTAGGCATTAAGGCACTGGCCACTTTAAGTCGCGGAGAAATCCGTTACTGGTTTTCACCCAAACCACTGCAACAGAATCTTCGCAAACTGGCCCGCTATCAACGGCGGTTGGCCAAAAAAGTAAAAGGCTCAAATGGCTATAAAAAACTCAGAATGAAAATCGCCAGACTCCATAAACGCATTGCTGATATCCGTAGCAATACACTTCATCAACTCACTTGCTATCTGGTGAAAAACTTCAGTGACATCACCATTGAGGACTTAAACGTTAAAGGTATGCTGAGCAATGGCAGGTTAGCCAGACATATTGCAGACGTGGGGTTTTATGAGTTTAGAAGGCAGCTTGAATACAAATGTCAGAACTTTATGGTCAGGTTAAACGTGGCAGACAGATGGTATCCTTCCAGTAAGCGATGTTCGTCCTGTGGCAGACACAATCCGAACCTGACGTTAAGTGACCGGGCTTATCGATGCGAGTGTGGCCTGGAAATCTGCCGGGACCACAATGCTGCCATCAATTTAGAATCATATACGGCTCGTTCAGCCGGAATTCACGACGCCGGAGATAACGGCTCTGTCCCTGCAGCAAGACAGCAAGGGCAACCAGTATCGTTGAACGCGTCAGAAAGCATCAAACCCCATGATCAGGTTTGTGTAGGTATTTCAGAACGGAATCTTAGAGACGACAGAAAACAAAAAAGCTCTTGCGTAACAAGAGCTTTTTTCTTTAAGTAAAGTGCGCAGATTACTTATCCTGCAGTTTTGAAGTTGGCAACCTGAGTCTGCAGACCTAACGCAAGTTCTCTTAGCTTGATACTTGCATCAGCGATTTGAGTAGAACCTTTCGCAGATTCATCAGCTACCTGATTGATTCTGGCAAGGTTACGGTCGATATCCTCTGCTACCGATTGCTGTTCGCTGGAAGCTGTAGCAATCATCTGGCTCTTGTTGTTAATGTCAGCAACGGAAGATGCAATTTCACTGATATTCTCACCGGCAGATTCAACATCAGACACAGTAACAGCAACACGCTCTAATCCTTTTTGCATAGCCACAGTTGCGCGCTCAGTGCCACTTTGCAGGCTGGTGATTATCTCCTGAATCTCAGCGGTTGAAGTTTGGGTTCTGCTGGCAAGCGTTCTGACTTCATCGGCCACCACCGCAAATCCACGTCCCTGCTCGCCTGCTCTGGCCGCTTCTATTGCAGCATTCAAAGCCAGAAGATTAGTCTGGTCAGCAATATCACCAATCACGCCAAGCACTGAACCTATGTTATTTGACTCGGCCTGAAGATCCTGAATCACATCAGAAATAGAGTTAACCTCTTCGGATAGTACGCGGGCATTGTTAATGACGTTGGTCACCACTTCATTAACTTTCTCTACCTGACCATTGGCATTATCAACCGACTCAGAAGTGTTTTCTGCATTTCTGGCAACTTCACCGACAGTTGAAGACATCTGAGTCATCGCCGTAGCCACTTGCTCCACTTCGCTAAACTGCTGCGCAATACCACTGTTTGTTTGTTCGCTGATAGATGACAGCTCTTCTGCTGCCTGAGCAACTTCATTCGCCGCGTCTTTAACACTAACAATAGTGTCGTGTAGCGTGGCACTCATTGAAGACAGGCCATTGGCAAGACTGTCCCTGTGTTTGCACTTGTTGTCTTTGTGGAAAGCCAAATCACCGTCAGCGATACGCCCCATAGACGCCAGCACCTTTTTCGGTTCACCGCCAATCTGCTTCATAATTCCCAGATAGATAAAGTAAGCGACTGCAGCAAAGACAAAGAAAGTCAGAGTCATGCAGGTGATAAGTAAGTTCTGATAAAACGAAACCTCTTCCTTATTTACCAATACTTTTGCCTGAGTACGCTCATCCAGAAGGCTCAGAAAATCGTTAACCGGAGCCATGATTTTTGCTTTGTCTTTATGGTACTGGTCGTTATGCATGATACGGCGCGCCATCTCCCAGTCCGGCTCGGCTTTACGTGTATAGTTACCGTTTCCGTCATCGTATAAACCTTTCACGGCATTCATCGCAATGGTTTCAGTGGTCACCAGGCCATCAGAGTTATTCTGCGCTTCGGTCAGCTTATTAAACTCTTGCTCGGAAAAGCCGGCTTTTTGCATAAGTGACTGCAAAGATTCGGTGGCACCATCCTGACGTGGCTTATCGCCATAGTTCAGAACCAGATCCCAGTAGATTCTTTCCATATTGACCGGTCTGGCCTTATCGCCATTACGAATCGCCAGGATATCCCAGTACATTTTTTCGTACTTGTCATCACCGGTCATCACGTAAGTTCGGGCAAGTCGGGTCAGATCGTCTGAACTCTGTCTGAGTTCATCCGCCAGCAGATAAGAAGAGTATCGCTCCACCTGGCTCTCATACAGAGAGTCATGCTTGATCGTGATTGTATATATAAGCACGCCAACCATAAGCAGAGATCCAAAAGTAAGAAAGGCACCTGTAAGCAAAAGTCGTTTTAAGCTCATCTCAAATCCTTGTTAGCATCGAACTATTAAACTACGAACAATTGAACTTTGGGCTAGCCTTATTCTTATTTAGCATCAAACTTCTGCTTTAATCTTACAATCGTTATTCTCTATACAGCTCACTTACAGTCTAACTTTGTTTCCCAGTTGTTCTGATTTGTTCCATCCACGCCTCCTGAATACTCCTTCACCGGAGGCGGTGAGCTATTTATACTTAAGCCAGAAACAAATTTCCATAGTCAAAATATGGTTAATATTCCAAGGTGTGATCGATGTTACACAAGTTTACATTTGGCTCACACAATTTTCACAAATCAACTCAAAATCAGTGTTAACGACACTTTTGAAACGACACCTAAATTCCCAATCAACCCTTACATACCAACAAACAGACATCACAAACCATGATGATTTTTCTCATTTGTCTTTCTTATGATTAAATTTAACATATAGATTACATTCATTAAGCTGCTCCATAAGCACCTTACTGCATCACCAAACATCAGGCAGATAACAACCTGGTTTTCTATGCCATGTCTGTTAATTTCAGTTCCTGGCCCTAGGAAAAACAAAAACGGCCTGAGTTAACTTTCTTTTTCAGCTCTCAGATTCAATGCGTCCGAGCTACAAAGAGGTTAAATCAGGCCATTACTATTTTAGGTAAAGAGTCTGTTAACGCGTGCGTTAGTTCAGACTGACTTCCACATCCGAATTCACCTTACATGAACAAGCCAGTGCATAGCCCTGCTCGATATCCGCTTCGGTTAAGGTTTCAGTGCTGGTTCGCTCTACTTCACCTTCTTTCACTTTAACCCGGCATGAGCCACAGATCCCACTGCGACATGCTGCAATGATAGGAAGACCACCGCTTTCCAGAGCATCAATCAGCATACTTCCTGCGTCCGCTTCCTGCTCCATACCGAAGTCCGGTACCGCGATTTTTACCGCACCTGACGCTTCCTGCTCATCTGAAGCGCACTGCTCCAGCGGAGTGAAGCTCTCTTCATAGAAACGCGACATATCAAAGCCGATCTCAGAAAGGTAGCGCTCCCCATCCTGCATAAAGCCAACCGGCCCGCACAGATAAACGCTTCTTTCCAGAATATCCGGAGAAAGGTTCACCAGCCACTCTTTGTCCAGACGCCCCTGCGAGTACACAGTTTCACTGTTGTCTTTCAGCAGCAGCTTCAGATGGAAATTTTCATACTCATCTGCCAGCTGTTCAAGTTCAGCAAAGTAGATGGTGTTTTCTTTGCTGCGGGCCTGATGAATAAAGTCGATATCCAGCTTAATTCCTTTATTCAGCCACTCGCGGACCATAGACATTACCGGGCTGATACCACAGCCGGCACTCACCATGGTGACCTTAGCCGTAGGTTCACAATCAACACTGTTAAACTGACCGGCCGGCTTTAGCACCTGAATTTTGTCGCCTTCTTTTAGGTTGTCGACAATATGATTTGAAACCAGACCACCCTCAACACGCTTTACCGTAAAGCTAAGCTGACTGTCAGAGGGAACCGAGCTGATAGAGTAAGCTCTGTATTCTGTTTTACCGCCCAGTTCAACGCCAAGCGAGCAAAACTGACCCGGTTTAAAATCAAATTGCATTTCTTTATCTGCAGACACAAGAGAAAAGCTGACCGTATCTGGTGTTTCACTCCACTTCTCTTTACACACAAGCTCTATTGAGTCTGAACCTAACCAAGCATTCATAATTATTACCTTTATCAAATCCTGAGAAACACAAACCCGGCAGAGATGAAGCTGCCGGGTGATTAAGCGAAGCGGTTAAGCAGCCAGAATAGCTTTCAGATCTTCTTCAACCGTTGAGATAGAACGCATATCGAACTCGTCCTGGATGATCTTAATCAGGTTATCTGTCAGGAATGCCGGAGCCGTAGGGCCTGTGTAGATGCCTTTTACGCCAAGTGCAAACAGGGTTAGCAGAATAACAATTGCTTTCTGCTCAAACCAGGAAAGAACAAGGGTCAGAGGCAGTTCGTTGATGCTGCAGTCAAACTCTTTTGAAAGTGCCAGAGCAAGCTGGATAGCAGAGTAAGCGTCGTTACACTGGCCAACATCAAGCAGACGAGGGATACCGTTAATGTCACCAAACTGGTTCTTGTTAAAGCGGTACTTACCACACGCCAGAGTCAGAATGACGCTGTCTTCTGGAGCCTGAGCAGTAAAGTCTGTGTAGTAGCTACGCTCTGCTTTGTCACCATCACAACCGCCAACCAGGAAGAAGTGGCTGATATTGCCCTCTTTTACCTGCTCAACAACAGCAGGCGCCGCTGCCATCAGTGCATTACGGCCAAATCCAACAGTGATCATATGCTCGATTTCGTCGTGCTTAAAGCCTTCCTGAGCCAGAGCACAGTCGATTACCGCGCTGAAATCATCACCTTCGATATGCGCAACACCCGGCCAGCCTACAATGCTGCAAGTGAAGATACGGTCAGCATACTGACCCACATTCGGGTTAAGCAGACAGTTAGATGTCATCACAATAGCACCAGGGAAGTTAGCAAACTCTTTCTGCTGGTTCTGCCATGCGCTGCCGTAGTTACCAACCAGGTGCGGGTATTTCTTAAGCTCAGGGTAAGCGTGAGCCGGAAGCATTTCACCATTGGTGTATACGTTGATGCCCTTGCCTTCGGTCTGCTGAAGGATTTTTTCCAGATCGTGGAAATCGTGACCGGAAACAAGAATACATTTGCCTTTAACCGGCTTAACGTTCACCTGAGTTGGCTCCTGATGACCAAAGGTTTCTGTCTCACCTCTGTCCAGCATTTCCATGATCTTATAGTTCATCATACCAATCTGCATTGAGCACTGTAGCAGTTCCTGCAAGTCTTCAGGGTCTGTACCCAGCCATGCCATAATCTGATGGTACTCAGCGTAAACCTCTGCATCAGTCTGAGAAAGCACACGAGCGTGCTCAAGGTAGGCTGCCGCGCCTTTCAGGCCGTACAGACACAGCAGACGAAGACCGATAACATCTTCATGCTGAGTATCGTGACCACGGTTTACCGCTGCCTGTGGAGCCAGTGCCAGAATGGATTCAGCATCAGTTGGAAGGTCAAGCTGCGCTGCAGGAGAAAGCTCAGGAAGCTCGTAGTTTGCTACAACCGCTGCTGCTTTAACCAGCTGAGCCAGTTTCATCTTGTAAGCCTGCGCCTGAATAGCAAATTCTACAATACGCTCAGGGTCGAAGTTAACGTTAGTCAGGGTTGCGAAAAAGGCTTTAGGAGCCCACTGATCGATTTCCTCATCCACAACACCCACTTTACGGCCGCAGTCAGCCCAGAAAGAGACGCCCTGAAGCGCATAAACAAGTACGTCCTGAAGATCAGAAACTTCAGCCGTTTTACCACACATACCTTGAGCGAATGAACAGCCTTTGCCTACAGGCGTTTGAATTGTTTGTTCACATTGAATACAGAACATATTTGGGACTCCAGTTAATTATTTCCGTGCCGTCTGTTCGTTGCCGACAGCGTTTTATATCCGGAGACCCTATAGCAGATTGCGTGCCAGTTTCTATCTTGTTGTTTTTATTGAATTTTCCAATTAATCACATTTCATAGCGATGTGATATAAACATCGCACGGATGTATAAAACACATCACCTCTGGTTTTCTATTCCTAATTTTTTACCCATCCGGTACAGGTTCCCTCTGTCAACCTGCAAAAACTCTGCGGCACGGGCCCAGACACCACCGGACTGGCTTAGTGCATGCTCTATAAGCTGTCTTTGAAACTCTTCAACACTTTCCCGCATCGGCTTAGGCTCCATATGGAAGAAGTCATTCCCGTTTTCCCGGCTGGCATCAACAGCCTCAGAGCCGAAATGAATGCGTTTAATGATATGGTCGCCCTGCTGAATAGCACGCAGACTCACACGCATCAGTGTATGCTCAAGCTCCCTGACATTACCCGGCCAAATCTGGTTTTCCAGATACTTCAGGCAGGCAGGATGCAGGTGAAGATTAGAAATATTAAACTGACTGCGGATTTTGTTCAGAAGGTAGCCGGTCAGCACAGGAATATCGCCTTCCCTGTCTCTTAGCGGAGGCACAAAGATTGGAAAGACATTCAGACGGTGGAACAGGTCGGCCCTGAAGTTCCCTTCCCTGACTTCCTGATCAAGATTCCGGTTGGTTGCTGCAATAATACGGACATCAACAATGCTGTTTCTGTCAGCCCCCACCCGCTGCACTTCGCCCTGTTGAATAACACGCAGCAGTTTGGCCTGCAAGGCTAAGGGAAGCTCACCAATTTCATCCAGGAAGATGGTCCCTTTGTCTGCAAGTTCAAACTTCCCTTCCCTGTGATTATTGGCTCCGGTAAATGCGCCCTTCACATGCCCAAACAGCTCACTCTCAGCGATAGATTCAGGCAGAGCCGCACAGTTAACATAAACCATCGGCTGATCCCGGCGGGTAGAGTGATCGTGCAACTCATGGGCGACCAGCTCTTTACCCGAACCAGTTTCCCCGCTGATAAGTACGGCATAGTTAGAGCCGGCAACCGTGGCAATGCTCTCTCGCAGATGCTTCATCTGCGGGCTGGTTCCCACCAGCTTGCCTTCTTTATCTCTGGCCTGCTCAATCAATAGCTGGTTAACGGTTGCCTGATGACGGTTGGACTCTTTAAGCGCATTAAACAGAGTTTTGTTTCTTAGGGTAGCTGCCGCCAGTGCGGCGAAGGTCTCAATCGTAATGGAGTCAATGCAGTCAAATGCGCCTACCTGTAGCGCATCCAGAGTAAGAATGCCCACCAGCTTGTCTTCCACATACAAGCTGCAGCCCATACAGTCATGCACATCAATCTCTTCATCCGGCGCCCCTTCCAGCAAGCCGTCAAAGGGATCGGGCAGCTCGGAGTCCGCATCAAAACGAAGAGGTTTGGCTGAGCGGATTATGGCTTCAAGACGGGGATGATTCTGCGGGTAAAACCGCTGACCAAGAATGGTCGAAGAGAGGCCGCTGACCGCAACCGGGATCAGAAAGCCTTCATCATCCAGAATAAAAAGAGCGGTAGCATCACAGGGAAGCACCTGTTTTACCGAATCGATAAGCTTCTGATAGTGATTCTCTTTGGAGAGATCCGTGCTTAAATCGAGCGCTATCTGAAGTAAGACTTTTTCAATTGAGTGTTTCATTGTGGCTGCTATTACAGGTGTAAAGCAGCCACTCTAGCATGTTGTTGTATAAAACACATCATTCAGTTCAAAAAACGAAAGCCGGATTTACCGGTGTAACGTCGCCACCGATTTAGTGGTTTTACTCAGGCTGTCCTCTACCCTTTCCGGAATTTTGCTGGCAATTGTCACATACAGGCTGTCGATCATCGCCAGCTTAACCAGACGGGCGATGCCATTTTTACCCAGTAGCGGCTCAGGAGACGCAGGAGCATAAAGAGGGTAATCGGATAGCTGGGATAATTCCGCATGGAAGTTATTGGTGATAGAAATAATCGTCGCACCGGACTGCTTGGCTACGCGGACTGCATCCATTAAATCCACCGTCTGACCAGAGTGCGACACCACCAGAACCACATCTTCTTCAGTCAGAACGCTGGCTGACATCAGCATCAGGTGGCGGTCGCGCGGCACAGATGCCCGGATACCAAAGCGCAGCAGCTTATGCTGGAAATCTTCGCAGATGATTGTTGAACCACCGACGGCAAACAGCTCAATATTCTTGGCTTTTACCAGCGCATCGGCAGCAGCGCTCACCATCTTGGCATCAACAAAATTAAGGATTTCAGTCAGCGCGTTAATTGAGTTTTGCAGCACTTTTGTCACTATTTGCTCACAGCTGTCATCCGGCTGAAGCTGCTCGCTCGGCGCATAAGACTCCGAACCCTTGTGAGCATTAAGTGCATCCTTTAGCTGTTTAAAGCCACTAAAACCAAGCTTCTTAGAAACCTTGACGATCAGAGCTGTGGAAACGCCCAGTCTTTCAGACACTTCTTTAATGGAAGTGGACTTCTGAAGAAAGTAAGGCTTAAGAAAGTTTTCAGCGATTGACTGCTCAGTACGCGTGAGTGAAGGCATACGCATGCGTATGTTAGGTATTACTTGATTGATATCCACAGACAGTAACATTCCTTGGGAAACAATCGGATCATTATACATAGAGTATTCCTGTTCGTCATGATGGCTGCAAAATGCAGCTATCACGGGTCTGCTGACCGGGTTAGTTCGTCAGTTGCCAGTGGCAACCTGACACAGGATTACTGCTGCTTAGCACAAACCCGCTATTTCTGTTATCACCTGTCGCCTGACCAAAGAAGCGCGATGTCGATACGGTTTCACCACCATTAACAAACACTTCCACGCAGGACAAATCTCTTAATATCCGAAGCGACGCTACAGTGCCCTGCCAGGCAATAAACTCCCATGCACCTGTTTTCAGGTTCTTACGCCAGGTCTTCAGACCGGCTGCATCCACTTCAAGCTTCAGGTCATCCGCGATATCAATGCGAACCTCTTTACCCTCAAGCTCTTCAAGCAGCAACTCGGCAGACAGCCCATCAAACTGCGCAATCAGACCGGAAAAGCGCTGTTCATCTCTGCGCATCGTTTCCAGCTCTTTCACCGGATTTTGCAAAACAACGCCATCACGAAGAGTCAGTTCTCTCGGACAGGTCATCTGATGAATCCAGCCAGAATCAATGGTTGGCTGGTATGACTCAAACTCATCAGGTTTTCCCATCCAGCCAAACAGAATTCTTCTGCCCTGTTCGTCCTCAAATGTCTGCGGAGCATAGAAGTCAAAGCCCTGGTCCATCAGCACGCCAGAATCGTGACTAAATGCCGCGCTCTGATAGTCAAGGTCACCCACATGATAAGTCACATCAAAGGTTTCAATTTTGCTGTTATCACGCTCAATCCAGTTTTTAGGGCAACTGACAAGCACATGTTTATCTTCAAGAGGGAACAGATCCGGACATTCCAGCATAAAGTCGTCTGACTGATAGCCATTCTGACCATCACCAAATACCTCTCCGACCATCTGCCAGTTATTCAGATCATCTGAGCGATACAGCAGCACCTTGCCTTTGTAGTCCAGATCTTCCGCACCTAAAACCATGTAGAACTTATCTTCATAGACCCACACCTTAGGATCGCGAACATGGCCGCTGTAGCCCTTGGGCAGCTCAAGCACAATACCCTGTTTTTCTACCTGAAAACCGGGTTCAAACGTTGCCCGGCACTGGTAAGCGGTGCGGCCGCCATCAGTGAATTTTACGTTGCCGGTATAAAACAGCTCCAGCTTGCCATCAACAACCAGGCCAGAGCCTGAGTAGCAGCCATGCGTTTCAAAGTCTTCGGTGGGAGCCAGCGCCAGAGGCTGGTGAGTCCAGTTAATCATATCTTTGCTACTTGCATGCCCCCAGGCTTTTGCTCCGTGAGTACACGCCTTTGGATTCCATTGATAAAACAGATGATATTCACCGTTAAAATGGGCCAGTCCATTGGGGTCGTTTAATAAACCAAACAGGGGAGAAAAGTGCCACAGCGGACGATGGTGGTCATCCTTGCTCTGGCTGGCATGATTCAGTGCTATTGCCAGCACGTCATTGATATAGGCCTGGTCGTTATATTTAGCCGGATTTTTCATTTCATACTCCAAAGCCCCTTAATGCAGGGGCTTTTCTTAATTAACTGTTTTTACTATTTCTTTTCCAGCATCTTGTCAGAATAACCAAACATATAAGTCAGACTGAAGGCTACGCCACAACTTACAGCATGAACCAGGAAGTAAGACATTAACTGGCCATCAAGGTATAAAAGCGTGCCCGGAATTACCGTAACTGCCATGCCGCTTGCTGCAAGCCCCACTAGCTGAGCAGTAAAGCCACCTAATGCACCACCAATCAGAGCGAACACGAATGGGCGGTAGTATCTCAGGTTTACACCGAAAATCGCCGGTTCGATAATACCCAGGAAGGCAGATACGGTTGACGGGAATGCCAGTGCCTTCATCTTCTTGCTCTTAGACTTCATACCCACTGCAAGACATGCTGCACCCTGAGCAGAAATCGCGCCGGTAATCAGACCGTTAAACACGTTGCTGCCTTCATTTGCTAACAACTGGATTTCCAGAAGGTTAAATACGTGGTGAACACCGGTAACAACAATCAAATCCCAGACAAAGCCAATGAACAGACCACTCAGACCAAGAGGAAGATCCAGCAGGTATTTCGTTGCGTCTACCATGCCAACTTCAACGATATGGAACAGAGGACCGATAATCAGCAGAGACGCCGCACTCATAATTAATAGGGTCAGGAAAGGCGTCATTACCAGATCAAAAGCTTCAGGCATAACACTGCGGATACGGCGTTCCAGTTTCGCGGTCAGCCAACCTGCAATAAATGCCGGAATAACAGAACCCTGATAACCCACGACCGGAATAAAGCCGAAGAACAGCAAAGGTTCAGCATTACCGAAACCCACTGCCCATGCATTTGGCAGGGCCGGCGAGACCAGCATTAAACCAAGCACCAGACCGATGAGCGGTGTGCCGCCAAATACCCGGCTTGCTGACCAGGCAACCATGGCCGGCAGGAAGATAAATGCGGTATCAGTCAGGATTTGGGTGTAAAGGATAAAGTTGGCTGATATTGCTTCAGGCGTCAGGCCGAAAACCGCTAATACTTCAGGACGGGTAACCAGGCCACGCAAGCCCATAAACAGACCGGTTGCAACCAGTGCAGGGATCAGTGGAACAAATACGTCACTGAAAGTACGGATTGCTCGCTGAATTGCGGTGCCTTGCTCTGCACTTGCCTGCTTAATTTCCGACTTACTTGATGTAGACAGATTCAGTCCTTCAATTGCTTCAAATACACGGTTTACCGTGCCTGTACCAAAGATAATCTGGTACTGACCGCTGTTAAAGAAAGTACCCTTTACCTTATCGGTATCTTCGATACTATCCTTATCGATTTTGTTTTCATCTGCCACCATTACTCTCAGTCTTGTTGCACAGTGTGCAACGGAGATGATGTTCTCTTTTCCGCCTAGTGAGCCCACCAGCTCTTCGGCAATCATCGCATATGACATAGACATATCCTGTTTGGTTTATGTGTGTTGATTAACTGCCTATTAAGTTAGCTCAAAAATTCACTTCACACATCTACACAGATCACAAAATGAATTATTTTGTGAACTTTTTATGCGCATAAATATTTTTGTAAACTTTTTACCTCCTTACATACAAAGACTTGCAGCAGTTTTTGCATTATCTGTAAAATTTCGATATTTACATTCGTAAACTTTATTGTAAACTTTTAACCAAGTTAATCATCTACGAGTAAGAGTTATGAAAATCGCTATTGGTTGTGATCACGTTGGTATTGAACACAAGGAACTTGTTATCAATCACTTAGAAAGTAAGGGTATTGAGGTGGAAGATCTGGGCGCTCAGTCAACAGAGCGGACTGACTACCCACAATATGGTTTGGCTGTTGCAAATGCTGTTGTAAATAAACAGGCCGACCTGGGCATTCTGATCTGTGGTACCGGAGTGGGTATTTCACTGGCAGCAAATAAAGTACCGGGTATTCGCGCCGTTGTATGCAGTGACCCGTATACTGCCAGCCTTTCTAAAGAGCACAACAATACCAATATTCTATCCTTTGGCTCACGGGTTGTGGGTATTGAGCTGGCAAAAATGATTATTGATAGCTGGCTTGGTGCAGAGTTTGAAGGTGGCCGCCACCAGAGACGCGTTGATCAGATTGCAGAGATTGAGGAGTTACAACATGCCTAAGTTTTGTCCGTCAATGATGTGTGTCGATTTTTCTAAATTGGCCGAAGAACTGAAAGAGTTGGAAAAAGCAGATGTGGATATGCTGCATATCGATGTGATGGATGGCCACTTTGTGCCTAACTTCGCACTCGGTCCAGAAGACATCAAAGCCATTCGTAACCTGACCAGCATCGATTACGATGTTCACCTGATGCTTTCTGATCCCGACCAGTTTATCGATCTGTTTGCCTCTCTTGGCCCTAAACTGATGTACGTGCATGCAGAAGCGCCACCGCACCTGCACAGAACCCTTGGCAATATTCAGGCAAAAGGCATTCAGTCTGGTCTGGCAATTAACCCGGGCACACCACTTAGCGCTATCGAAGATGTTCTGGATGTTACCGATGTAATCCTGATTATGTCCGTTAACCCGGGCTTTGCCGGCCAGGCATTTATCGACAACGCCTACAACCGTATCGACCGCATTATTGAAATGATCGAAGCCAGAGGCACCAACACCAAACTGGCCATTGACGGCGCCATCAGCCCGCAGGTAATTGAACGCCTGCAGGATAAAATGGAATACTTTATTCTGGGTACAGCAGGATTATTTGGTAAAGAAAAGAGCTACGCTGAAACGATGCAGGATCTACGAAGCTTAGGTCAGAAAGCGGCGGCGTAATAATTTTTGTTGTCATCCCCGCCTTCGCGAGGATGACATCCTTAAGCCTTTATTGGGTTCTGTTTTTTTACTAAACCTCCAGCACCTCACCATCCGCCGGAATCATAACCTTATCCTCCAACCCCTGCATCACCACAGAATCACGCAGAATTTTACGGTCAACCGGACAATGGTTCAGCGCTTCCATATGGTTTGCGACCACTTTACCCGGCGCAAGCCTGATAAATTCAATCACTTCATCTTTCGGCATCAGCAGAGACTGACCTACATCCAGACGTGCCTGACCGGCAGCAACCACAGCGATATCCGGCTTCAACTCTGTAAGCGCACGCTTAACATCATCGGTCAGTACCGTATCACCACTTACATATATTGAAGGCTCACCCGGCAACTCCAGGTAAAAGCCACAACCATTGGCAGAAACTTTACTGACCCATCCATGTCCGTGAAGGGCAGGAACTGCGGTTACTCTGCCTCCGGCAAACTCTGCGGTTTCCCAGTCTGCAACGCCCTGCTCAACGGTCATACCGTATTTCTCCAGATACGCCTTATCCTTTGCTGGTGTGGCAACAGGGATGTTCTTTCCTGCCAAAAAGGCCTCTCCTGACTTATCCAGATGGTCGATATGCTGCAAAGGCTTAAAGTTAAAAGTCTGACTATGAGTAATAAGCGCATGAGTCACCTTGCTCAGTATCGCATCTGCATTCTCTGGCAGATCAACTGTTGGGTTCTTCTTCGCCTTATAGCGGAATACTGAGAAAGGAGGAAGCGTGCCCTTTTCTGCAAGCATAGGATCAATCAGGATAAATTTATCATTTGATTCAATAACAAATGTTGCACTGCGCAGATGATGGATTTTCATGTTAAGACTCGGTTGCTGTTAAAAACTGAAAGTCATTATGAACCGAAGCGAAATAATGCAATACTGTCCTTAAGGACAATCACCGCTCAAATCGGGCCATTTGTATGAGTGCAGTAAAAAAGAGAAAAGTTGCGGTAGTCGCGTTTGAAGGCATCAGTGCATTTCACCTTTCGGTGCCCTGCCTGATATTTCAGGATGTATTTATCGACCGGGAACCCATGTTCGAATTGAACATCTGCGGCTTGACGGATATGACAATGAATACCAGCTCCGGATTCAGTATTTCTGTCGATAGCGATTTATCGCTGCTCGATAATGCCGATATGATCATTGTTCCAAGCTGGCCTAACGCCCTTCCTGAGCCACCGGATCTGTTGATTGAAAAACTAAAAGATGCTCATGCAAGAGGCGCGATTTTGGTTGGACTTTGTCTGGGCGCTTTTGTTATCGCAGAAACCGGGCTGCTAAACGGCAAAACTGCCACCACCCACTGGGCGTTTTCTGAACTTTTTACCCGTAAGTTCCCAAGAGTAGAGTTTGACAACAAACCGTTATTTATCGCTCATGATCAGCTAATCACTTCAGCTGGCACCGCCGCTGCTCTGGACTGCTGCCTGTATATCATTCGCCTTATGTGCGGCAGCGAAGTCGCGAGCCAGCTTGCCCGTGTTATGGTCACCGCCCCGTTCCGTTCCGGCGGACAGCAGCAATATATTCCGACCCCTATTCCGCCAAGACCTGAACAGGAAACCGGGATAAGTAAGGTAATTGAACAGATAGAACATCAGCTGGATAAGCCGCATAGTCTGGACTCAGTTGCAGAAAAATGCGCCATGAGCAGACGCACTTTCACCAGACAATTCAAAGCCGTCTACGGCTGCACTTTTGGTGAATGGCTGATGAATCAAAGACTAAAACTAAGCCAGCAACTGCTCGAAAGTAACGATTACTCCATCGCCCATGTGGCCCAACTGGCAGGATTTGGCTCAGAAAGCGTGTACAGGAAGCACTTTAAACAGGCTTTTCAGGTCACGCCTTCTCAGTGGAGAAGTCATTTTAGTAGTAATAATTAATAATGATTATGCTGCAGAAGCCTTGTTAGCGGCTCTTAGCTCTGATTTTGAAACACGACATCCTGATATAGCCGATTTTTTGTGTCTAAACTTTCGGGCAGCCTTACGCGCTTTCTCTGTCAGTTTTGTATCAACAGGAGAATTAGAAATGGCCCATGCAATAGTCTGAGCCCGGGAAACAGCAGCTGCTTTGTTAGGCGAACTCTTAATATTTGTAGAAGACATACCACCCTCCATCGTCGGTCTCATCAACATAATAATTATAACCATCTTCCTGTAGTTTGGGAACAAGCAACCTTTGATAAGCCCTTGCCAAACGGTCATTTGCCGGTTCTGCAAAATAGAAATCACAATTATATTGCTGTTGATGAAAAGCTATTATCTCACAAAGTGCATTTGATAAATGTACCCAATGCCTGAAACCAAATCCAGTGTCTTGCATCTGCTCATAGGGAGTTTGGTTGGTCATGTTGCTAACGGTATCGAACTCAATCCAGTATGTATCTTTAGCCTTGGTAATTACTTTCTCATTTTCTATTAGATCATATGCAAGATCAGTTATATCAGGAAGCTCACAACTTAGCTCCACCAAAGTGCAAGCAAATTCCACATCATCAATAGTAAAAGGATAAAAAACTACTTTTCCATCAGGAACAGACTGCACCTGTATTCGATCATAGATTACATTAAACATATCTAAACCTAGAAACATTCATTTTCTAGGTCTATTATCAACACAGAGACAACCTAAGCAACTGATTTATTTAGTAATAGCATTCTGTAAACATTTAATAACTAACCTTTTCGCTATCTAAACTCCACCCGATTTCTACCATTTTCCTTCGCTTTATATAAAGCGATATCCGCCTGCTTCAGCAGGCTATTAATTGTCGCTCCCTCTTCTGTTTCATTTGAAGAGATACCAATACTGACAGTAATGGAGATTTCACCCGCTGGCGTTTCTGTTACTGTTTCTGAAATGCATTCTCTCAGTCGCTCAGCCATCCGGCGCGCTTCCTGGTTTTCCGTCTCCGGCAGAAGCAGAACAAACTCTTCACCACCATAGCGTCCCAGAATGTCGATGACTCTTATATTTTCCTGACAGGTGGTGACCAGATTCCGCAGCACCAGATCACCAATATCATGCCCGTAGCTGTCATTTATGGCTTTAAAGTGGTCTATATCTAAAAACAGCAGACTGAAGCAATGCCTGCTCCTGTCTGCTCTTAGCTTCTCGCGTTCAGCCAGCTCGATAAAGTGGCGTCTGTTGTAGATATTGGTTAATCCATCTATCCGTGCAAGCTGCTCAAGTTCCTGTTTCGCCAGTTCCTTTTCAGCAATTTCAATCTCCAGCTTTTCGTTGACCTCTTTAAGCTGTGATATCAGTTTTGCTTCTGAACGTTTAGAGCGGTTGATATTGCGCATAATGCTTAGTGCCATGGCGGTAACCAGTCCAAAAGAGGCAATAATCGGTGAGACCTGCTTTAAGGGAAACTCATGCACAATAAGCAAAATCCCGCTATATAGCACGGTTGCAAATAAACAGGCGAAAGCTGAATAGACATACCGGACCGGTAGAAACAGGGAATACAGCAACATGATAATCAACAGAAGTGGTAACCCCTGCTTTCCTATCTCCGGTAACAGGTATAACTCAAAGCATTCCGTTAATGTAATGAGAATAAAGTAGAGCAGCAGCGCTCTCTGGGTTTTGTTATAACTTTTGCTGAAGGTTGAAAAAATACAGTAAAGCGCAGAACCAAACGTGATCAGCCTGGCTACCATCATATAGTAAAAACCAGCTGCATTACCGAGAGTCACAGTATCGCTGTAAATCCCCGTCAGATAAGCAACTCCGGAAAGTAAACACAGGAATCGGATCTTGACTACATAACCCTGCCAGCGCGTCTTATGGAAATCCTTTTCTGAATCAGAATCCCTGTAAGAACCATCAAACCTGAATAAGTCACTTTCCTGACTAGTCATCTCCATCCCACCAGATTGCCTCCAAGGCTCAAATTTAAGTAATCACTCTAGTCTGGAAAGTATAGGTTTAAACAGATCGCTCCTTCAAGTTTCCGTATCACGTTTGATTAATCGCCCGGCACGCTTTTCAGCAAAAGAAGTAAATTTGTTGTCCGGGCGGAGTCTGTGATCACCGAATAGACTCTGTCCGTTGTAAAGCGGATTTTATCATCAAGCTGAATAACAGCCCTGACCGCGTATCTATGACGAGGATCTATTTTGTTTGCATCATAGCTCAGTTCAAAATCAAACGGCACCTGAGCACCATCGGAAGGAAAGGAGTGCTCAGCAAGAACGATGGCTGACGCGTCTGCACGGGAAACATCTTCCAGAGTCACCGTAATCATTGCGGTTCCGGGCAGAGCAACTCTTTCCCGGTAAAGGATACTGCCTGTTACCGATGCCATATTTACCTCTTCTGCGCTTTGCTCCTGTGCCGTATCCGCTGACTTCTTATCTGTTTCGCAGCCAAGTAACACAACGCTCATCACGACAGCAAATATTACTAACAACGCCTTTTTCATATACTTACCTCCGGCAAAAAAAACTGGCCGGATTATAAGTATCTCTTGTAATTAAATCCGCTAAGCAGTATTAAATTAACAAAAAACTGACGGAGGCCGGGAATGAGCAAAGCACTGGGTGAATTACTTGAACTACTAAAACTGGAGCAACTGGAGAACACTCTTTTCAGGGGACAAAGCGAGCATTTAGGATTGCCTCAGGTATACGGAGGTCAGGTACTGGGACAGGCGTTATCCGCGGCAAGATACACAGTGGACAATCAGAGAGCTGTTCACTCGTTTCACAGTTACTTTCTGCACCCGGGTGATCCGGAAAAACCGATTATTTATGATGTAGAAAATCTGCGGGATGGCCGAAGCCTGAGTACAAGGCGGGTAAAAGCGATTCAGAACGGCAGGCCTATCTTCTATCTGACTGCCTCTTACCACGGCGATACTCCGGGATTTGAACACCAAAACGCCATGCCGGATATTCCAGGTCCTGAAAACTATGCGTCTGAGTCAGAGCTGGCAAAGCAGATCTCAGATTTTCTGCCGGATAAAATCAAGGCGATCTTCTGCGGAGAAAAGCCTATAGAGGTGCGCCCGGTGGTTGTGGTTAACCCGCTAAAGCCAGTCAAAACCGAACCTAAACAGTATTTATGGATTAAAGCCAACGGCACTGTCCCGGACAACCTGCTTATCCATCAGTATCTGCTGGCTTACGCCTCCGACTGGGGATTTGTCACCACGGCCCTGCACCCGCATAAAGTCACCCTGATGACACCCAAGTTCCAGATCGCAACCATAGACCACTCCATGTGGTTCCACCGCCCGTTCAAAATGGACGAATGGCTGCTCTATGCCATCGAAAGCCCCACAGCCAGCAACACACGCGGCCTGGTACGCGGTGAGATCTTTGACAGACAGGGGAACCTGGTTGCGTCTGCTGTTCAGGAAGGAGTGATGAGGTTTACTAATTAAAACTATCCGCCTAGCTCTTATACACAAATATTAAAGTGACCAGAGAACGGTTCTCCCCCTTGAGTGAAAAAGCCTAACTGGTTGATAAAGCTAATAGAAGGGGGAGTTAGAGGGGGTTGGTTATACCCTACATGGCTAAATCACAAAAGTTTAAGCTCATGAGAAACAACCCCTCCCAGCCTCCCCTTCGATGCTACTTCTTCGAAAATCCCTCCTTTCGAGGCTAAGGGGAGGAGCATTCTTTGGCTACATAAACTTGTGTAATATAGCTATCAAAAGCTGACAGCCCTATATAGGTAACGCCGTCGTATACTTCAACGGCTCCATCGCAAAAGTTGAGGTCACATTGGAAATACCATCAACACTATTTACCAGCTTTTTGTAGAACATATCAAAACAGTTCATATCGGCGACCTGAACCTTCATCATATAGTCGTACTCACCCGCCATTCGGTAAAACTCCATCACCTCCGGGAATGGGGTTACCGTTTCTACAAAACGGCTGTACCACTCATGCGAGTGGTCACTGGTTTTAACCAAAACAAATGCGGTAAAAGAAAGCCCCAGAGTTTCAGGATTCAGCAAGGCGACACGCTTGCGGATCACACCGCTCTCTTCCAGCCTTTTCAGTCTTTTCCAGCAGGGGGTTGTGGTCAGGTTTACGGCTTCAGCCAGCTCATTCAGAGAGAGAGTTCCGTCATTTTGCAGCAGAGAAAGCAGCTTGCGGTCGGTTTTATCCAGATTCATTTCGTTTTCCGATTGTTTTAATTTCTACAAATTAAACCAATACTAGAAAAATTTCCTCTTATATTCATTTTTATTTACAAATATGACTATGGGCAGACATTTTTAGATTTGAACTGTTCCCCCGGAAATAGCAGCGCTATGTCAGGGGGACTCAGGTTAACCGTGGCTCGCTCTTCCTTTAGTATCGTGATCCAGCATCTTATGCAGCTCAGCTTCCACATGGCCCGGAGCCTCAGTTGAAGCGGAAAGCAAGCGGTACATTGCCGGAATAACAAACAGAGTCACCAGTGTCGCAAAGGCCATACCAAAGAAAATCACGGTACCTACCGCAACCCGGCTCTCGTAACCGGCACCGGTTGAAATAATCAGAGGAATAGAACCGGCCAGGGTTGTGAATGCTGTCATCAGAATCGGTCTTAAACGGCGGGCAGATGCATCAATAATCGCCTTTTCAAACGCGATTCCGCGATCTCTTAACTGGTTAGCAAACTCCACAATCAAAATGCCGTTTTTGGTTACCATACCAATCAGCATAATCATTCCGATCTGGCTATAGATATTTAGCCCCTGACTCATCACCACCAGACCAATAAAGCCCCCCATTACCCCCATAGGAACGGTAAACATCACCACCAGCGGGTTGATAAAGCTTTCAAACTGAGCGGCCAGTACCAGATAAGCCACAAGCAAAGCCAGAGCAAAAACCACCAGGACGCTGGACTGATTTTCCTTATAATCTTTAGATTCACCGGAATAGCTGACAGAAATATCCCCCGGCAGAAGATCGATCGCTTTCTGATCTAAATAGTCCAGAGCATCACCCAGGGTATAACCGTCCTTCAGATTAGCGGTCACCGTGATGGATTTCTGCTTGTTGTAGTGCGAAAGCTTAATGGCAGAGGCAATCTCCTCAACCCTGGTAACCGCATCCAGAGTGACCAGTTGCCCGGATGCCGTTCTCAGGTAAATCTGACTCAGATCCGCAGCATTATTGAAACTGTTTTCATCACCACGAAGATAAACATCATACTCTTCACCACGCTCAAGGAAGGTGGTTTCACTGGTACCACCAAGCATAATCTCCAGAGTTTCAGAAATCTCTGAGATGGAAATACCCAGTTCAGCGGCGCGCTGCTTATCAACAGAAACAACCAGCTCCGGCGTTTTCTCTGAATAACCGACTTCGGCACCTTCCATCATAGGGCTGTCATCCGCTTCATGCTTTAGCAGCTCAGCCCACTTTTGCAGCTCTTTATAGTCGGAGCCACCCAGAACAAACTGAACCGGCTCGCTGGAGCCACCTCTGAATCCCGGTAAAAACGGGAAGACACGGGCATCCGGAATACCTGAAAGTGCTCTGCGGATAACTCCTAATGATTGCTGAACATTCTCTTTGCGGTGATCCCAGTCTTCCAGAATCATAATGACAAAACCGGTCTGGTCCCCTGCCCGGCCACCAAAAGCCGGAGTCTGAATACTGAAAGATTTAAGCAGGCCCTGGCCCAACAGCGGCATCAGCTTTTGTTCCACCAGCTCCATGTTGCCGGCCATACGGTTATAACTGGTTGCATCGGCGCCCCGGACAAAGGCAAACATCACGCCTCTGTCCTCCTGCGGTGCCAGCTGAGAAGGAACCTGTTTCATCAGCAGATAACTTCCGCCGATACAGGCCAGAATGATTAAAGGCGCAACCAGTCTGACTCGCATTGCCTGGCTCAGCAAAAAGCGGTATCCGGATTCCAGCCTGGTAAACATCACCTCAACACCACGGTTAAAGGCATTTGGCTTTACGTTAACCTTCAGGATCTTACTGCCAAGAACCGGCGTCAGAGTCAGGGCGACCAGAGATGAGAAGATCACTGACATCGCCAACAACACGGAAAACTCGGTAAACAGCAGGCCCACCATCCCTTCCATAAACGAGATGGGCAGAAATACCATAACCAGCACAAGCGTCGTCGCGATAACTGCGAACCCCACCTCACGTGTGCCTTTATAGGCAGCAAGCAGTGGGGACTCCCCTTTTTCGATATGGTGGAAAATATTCTCCACCACCACAATGGCATCATCCACCACCAGACCAATTGAAAGGATCAGAGCCATCAGGGTGATCAGGTTGATAGAAAAACCGAAAAAGTAGGCTGAAATAAAGGCAGAAATCAAGGATACCGGCACGGTAACAGCGGGGATCAGTGTGGCTCTGACCTGGCCGATAAAGATATACAGAACCAGAACAACCAGACCACCGGTAATAAACAGGGTGTTATAAACTTCAGTAATGGAGCGGTCGATAAATATGGTCGAGTCATAGTCGATAGCCAGCCGGGTTCCTTCAGGAAGAAACTTCTGAATTGCGTTCACCTCTTCATGAACTGCCTGCGCTACTTCCAGCGGGTTTGCATCCGACTGAGGAATAATCCCCATACTGACGTTAACCACGCCATCACTTTTAAAGGTGGAGCTTTCGTTTTCTGCGCCGATATAAACCTCGGCCACATCTTTCAGATAGATTGGGAAGCCGTCGGATGCCCGTCTTACCACCAGATAATCGAAATCTTCCGGCTGGCTATAGGTACGTGCGGTTCGTACTGACATCACAATGGCATCGTTGCGGACTTCACCTCCCGGACTTTCCAGATTTTCCGCTCTGAGCGCGGAAGTAATGTCTGCAGCCGTCACTCCCCGTCCGGCCATCAGGTCCGGTTTAAGCTTGACGTACATGACCTTGTTCAGACCACCGGTCACATCGATGGAACTCACTCCGGTGATAAGGCTGAATCTGTCCATTAAAACCCGGTTGATATAATCCGTCAGTTGGGTCCGGTCCATTTCATTGGAGCTCAGATTAATATATACGGAAGCTTCACCGCTGCCGTTATCCTTATAAACCACCGGCTCACTGGCTTCATCAGGCAGTGCCCGCTCGGCTCTGGCAACTGCATCACGAACATCACTGACGCCGGTATTCAGATCATAACCCAGATTAAAGGTCACTTTGATGCGTGACATACCGTTGCGGGTTGTAGAAGAGATCTCATCAATACCGCTGATACCCGAAAGCTGATCTTCAATAACTGAAGTGATCTGACTTTCAACTATGGTTGCAGAAGCGCCTTCATACCGGGTGGATACGGTAACCACCGGGCTTTCAATATCCGGCATCTCCCGGACAGCAAGGCGGGAAAAGGAGACGATTCCGAACACTACCAGCAGCAGACTTAATACAACCGCAGCAACCGGCCGTTTTACTGAAACATCGGATAACCACATTATGACTTATCCTTTTTGCCTGGTCGTTTCTGCTGCTGACCGTTTTCAACCACCTTTGCACCGTCGCGCATATTGACAATACCCTGCACAACGATTCGCTCACCGATTTTCAGCCCCTTTTCGATCACCACTTCATTGCCGACACGAGCCCCCAGAATCACTTCCGTTTTATGTGCTTTACTGTTTTCGTCAATGATGTAGACATAACGCTTAGTACCTGCGTATTGCAGAGCCTGAACAGGAATAATCGGCGCGGCCACAGGCGGGAATTCTAAATTAGCCGACATCAGCATGCCCGGCTTAAGCTTTTCGTCCTGATTAGAAAACTGTAAACGGACTCTCAGGTTCAGCGTTTCGCTGTTAATCCGGGTATCAATACCGGTAACAGAGCCGTTAAACACCTGGCCGGTCCAGGCATTTGAACTGGCTTTCACATTCATTCCCATGGAAATCAAAGAGAGATAGCGTTCCGGCACCTGAAGGTCTAACTGCATAACAGAAAGGTTATCCAGAGTTAACAGTTCGGTCCCGGCACTCACCATCTTGCCGCGGCTGAAATCGATAAAACCTGTGGTGCCATCAAAGGGTGCTGTAATATTGAGATAGCTCAGGTTTGCCTTTTCTGCAGCCAGTCGTGCTCTGGCAATTTCTACGCTGGCTTTCTGCGCATCAATTTCGGTCTGTGTTATCGCGCCCCTTTTCGCCAGCTTTTCAAACTCTTTCAGTTTACGCTGTTCATCTTTCAGGTAGGCCTGCGCTTCTGCAAATGTCGCTTTGGTTTTATCGTCGTTAAGCCGAACCAGCAGATCACCATCTTTTACTTTCTGATTGGCCTTAACTTTGATCACATCGATTTTACCGGAGACTTCCGGTGATATAACCACGGACTCTTCTGCCTCAAGCTTGCCGATTAAAGTCAGAGACTGAGATATGTTATGAATTCCAACCGTTTCTGTGACAACCAGAGTGGTTCTTGCCTTTGACATTTTTTCTGCTTTGCCCTGACCGGCAGCAACCACTTCAGGCGCTTCTGTTGCAATCAGGAGTGCTGATATACAGACAGCAATAAAGCTTAGTTTTTTCATTTTGGGGCTCTCAAACAATGGTTTACTCTATTCTAACAACAAGTAACGCCGCTAACGTAAAGAAATGTAAAGGTTGGCTAAACCTAAGTAATGTCTTATTAAGGGTAATTTATCACCGACAAAATGTGCACTTTTTAGCGTCTTTGCCCAAATTTGCAGCAACCGCGCCAAAATGCTAAGAAAATTCTTTACAGGCAAAGCGAGTTTGCTATTATGCGCACCTCACTTGATGACGGTGTTGGGAAAACGGTCCTTAAGTATAAAAACGCCCTGGAGGGGTTCCCGAGTGGCCAAAGGGAGCAGACTGTAAATCTGCCGGCTCCGCCTTCGATGGTTCGAATCCGTCCCCCTCCACCATTTTCTCTCAAATAGAGAATCAGCTTGATTGCTTGCGTTGGGAAAACAGCAGTTAAGGATAAAAATACCCTGGAGGGGTTCCCGAGTGGCCAAAGGGAGCAGACTGTAAATCTGCCGGCTCCGCCTTCGATGGTTCGAATCCGTCCCCCTCCACCATCTTTCAAAGCCAGCTCACTGAGCTGGCTTTTTTATTGCCTTTCTATTTTATTATCAGCTCAACGTAAGATTGACATGTGATTAACATCACGCTTACATGCATTAACCTTAAATTAACACTTTAGAGTTAGCCATCTAAAATCAAATTTAAATTCAATACCTTGCCAGCGATTCTTTGTCAGAAAGCCAAATAATGCTGATTTTTCGCACAGAGTTCATCTTGCCCTGTTTAATTTATCGCCTATTCTTAATTTGAACATAGCCAACAGGGAGAGGCCAATATGACATTTTGCAAGAGATTATCTAAGGACGGATACGACGCAATCTACGCACCACTGATGAATCGTGCCAGAAATGAGCGCAATACTGCCCATCAGGCAAACTTGTCTGAAGCTCAGTCTGACGATCAGAAAGAAGCGTGTGCCGGTCACTATATTGGCCCATGGCAGAGACTGTTAAAAGGCTGGATGGAAGGAAAAATCTGTAACCTGAGAGCAAGAAGATGCCTGCTGGCAGGAAACGTAATTAAAGATACTAAAGGCATAATTTTTGTTCCTGCCTATTCTGAGCAAACCGCATAATTTATCACTCCTTTTATATGGCCCGATATCTCCGGGCCATTACTTTTTCTAATCCTTTGCCATACATTTAGTAACAATTACATTTCACTGTAAAATGGTAAAATATCTAACTCATAAATCTAATAATTAACACTTGAGCGAGATATTATTATGTGGAATAGATTAAATGGCTCCATGATGTTCTGTCAGGCCATGTTTGGCTTATCATACTACGGCGTCATGATCATCCTGACCCGTTTCTTCCTGGAAGAGCTGAACTATAGCGAAGCTGACACCATGATGGTGGTGGGTGCTTTCTCAGCTATCGGGCCCCTTTTTGCTATAGCCGGTGGCTTTATCGCAGATAAATTCCTCGGCGCCTACCGGTCTCTGACCATTGCGTATCTGGGGTTTGTATCAGGTTACGTACTGCTGCTACTGGGCGCTTCAACATTAAATGTGCCAATGAGCCTTTGCGGTATCGCACTGGCAAGTTATGCAAGGGGCCTGATGTCACCTTCTTATCCAAGTCTCTACAAGCGTACCTTCGCCACTGAAGAGAACTTTGAAAACGGTTATCCGGTCAATTATTCCGTCAATAACCTTGGTGCTCTGATCGGCCAGTATATGTTCCCTATGCTGGTACTGACCATCGGCTTCTACGGCAGCTTTATGCTTTCAGCGATCCTGGCTGGCCTGGCTCTGTTTACCCTGATTAGTTTCAGAAATCCGTTGAAGAAAGTGGCAGCGGAGATCGATCAGGCTTCAGTTTCTGCAAAGAACTGGGGGCTGTTTATGGTGACATCTGCCGCCATGATTGGTCTGGTATTCTTTATGTTCTCCAACATGGATGTGGGCAAAAATATCGTTTACGCCATCGGTGCTGTCGCTATTATCTACTTCATCTCACTGATGTTTAAAGCCGGAAAATCCGATGCACTGAAGATGGGCACCATACTTATCATGTTTGTACTGGCCACGGCTTTCCTTGTCTATTACGGTCAGATGATGACTTCCATGACTATGGTCACCATCAACACGATGCGCGGCGATCTGTTCGGTATCATCCCGATAGCACCGGAAGGCTCCATGGCGATGAACCCGCTCTGGTGTATGGTTGCAGGTCCTGTGATTTCCATACTCTTTTCAAGCCTTGAAAAGCGCGGCATTAATTTCTCCACCGCAACAAAGGTAAGCTTCTCCTTCATCCTGACGGCGATTGCCTTTGGCACTCTGACCGTTGCCGTTCTCACCGTGGGTGAAGATGTGATTATTCGTCCGGAGGTTTTCCTGGTAATTCACTTCTTCCTTGCATTTGGCGAAGTTATTGTCGGTAGTCTGGTAGTTGCGTTTATTCTTTCTGTAACGCCAAAGCATATCGAGAATTTCTCAGTAAGCCTGTATTCAGTTGCAATTGCATTAAGTGGCATTGTTGGTGCAGTGTTCTCTACCTCTATCGCTTTAGAGAAAGGTCAGGAAATCTCCCAGGAAATCGTGCAAACTGTCTATGGTGATTACTTTAAACTGCTGACCATACTGGCTATTGTCATGGTCGGTGTGGCTTTACTGGCGTCTGTTATCATCCGTAAAATGCTGAAAAAAGCCGAAGACGAATCACTGCAGATAGAACTGTCTGAGGCATAAGAATGTAGTCAGCCAGCCTGTAACCCTGACTCTTGTACACAAATATTAAAGTGACCAGAGAACGGTTCTCCCCCTTGAGTGAAAGGCCTAAGTGGTTGATAAAGCTAACAGAAGGGGGAGTTAGAGGGGGTTGGTTATGCCATGTATGGTTAAACCACCAAAACTTAACCTCATGAGAAACAACCCCTCCCAGCCTCCCCTTCGATGCTACTTCTTCGAAAATCCGTCCTTTCGAGGCTAAGGGGAGGAGCATTCTTTGGCTTCTTAAACTTGTGTATAAGAGTCAGCCTGTAACCCCTAAAAAACACCTTTTTCCCAAAAATAAAACCACCTTCCCTCTTATCTCTCATTTTTATTTATACATATCTGCTAAGCTCATACTTGCATATGCGATGATTGCTTTTTAATCATCACTCTTCTGCATTTACTTATAATAAGCTGATTAGCAATGAAAAATAAAATACTACTCCCGGTTGGTCTTGCTGCTCTGCTCTATGCATTGCTTTTACTGTCAGGGGCTGGCAATGCACTTCTTAGCTGGATAAACGGCAACGAGAAGTACGAAATTTACTATCTGCTGTTCTCACTCTGTGTGGCCAGCTTTTTCGCTCTCTTTATTACAGCGAAAGATAAAGCTGCGCTTATTCGCGAGATCGAGGTTCTCTCTGCGGAAATCAAACTTATCCGCAAAAATGAAAGCGAATTGAATCTGCTAAAAAGAGAGCTGCTGGACTCCAACAAGAAGTTTGAAGAACTGATAGAAATTGACCCGCTTACCGCCTGTCTGAACCGGCGTTCCTTTCAAAGCAGACTGGAAGAATATATCTACAACGCAAAGCGGTACGATCACAATATCTGCTGCGTAATGGCGGATATCGACCACTTTAAGAGCATCAATGATACCTACGGTCATCTGGTTGGGGATGAAGTGCTGAAAGGTATTGCGACAATACTACGCACCCATGTAAGAAAGGGAGACTGCGTCTGCCGTTACGGCGGCGAAGAGTTCTGTATTATTCTCCCTTATACCAGTGGTGCGGATGCCCATAATCTGGTGGAAAGAATTCGCGAATCGGTTCAGGTATTTAAACTATCTGATTTTAATGTGACGGCGAGTTTTGGTGTTTCGTCTTTAGAATACGGCTTAGAAGATTCGGCATCCCTGTTGTCAGCTGCGGATAAGGCACTTTATGAAGCGAAAGAAACAGGGCGGAATAAAGTGGTCAGCAGCAACGAACTGGAACTGGCACCTCAGGTTTAGGCTCCAGACTCCCGGGCGAAAAAAAGCGCGGCTCCGAAGAGACCGCGCTTAAGCCCGTCACAGGCTGAATTTATTAAACGCTGACATGCAGACAGGACACAGCGTGTACATCATTACCCTGAATCTGAGGCTTAGTCTTCGCGCACTCTTCAGTCGCTTTTGGACAGCGTGTTCTGAACACACAGCCAGACGGAGGACTGATTGGCGAAGGAAGATCACCTTCCAGCATCTGAATCTCTTTGTTGCGCTCAATTTCCGGATCAGGAATTGGTACCGCTGACATCAGTGCCGTTGTATATGGGTGCTTAGGGTTAGCGAACAGTGCATCTGCTTCACCAAGTTCTACTGCGTTACCCAGATACATTACCAGTACACGATCAGAGATATGCTTAACCACAGAAAGGTCGTGAGCGATGAATACAAGGCTCAGGCCCAGCTCTTGCTGCAGCTCTTTAAGCAGGTTAACCACCTGTGCCTGAATCGATACGTCCAGTGCGGATACAGGTTCGTCACAGATAATCATCTTAGGCTTAAGGATAAGCGCACGTGCAATGCCGATACGCTGACACTGACCACCAGAGAACTCGTGCGGATAACGGTTGATAACGTTAGGCAGCAGACCTACCTTCGCCATCATCTCTTTAACGCGGTCTTTCACTTCCTGCTTGGAAAGCTCTGGATAGAACGTCTGTAGCGGCTCAGCGATGATGTCACCCACTGTCATACGAGGGTTCAGAGAAGCCAGAGGATCCTGGAAAATCATCTGAATCTCTTTACGGGTTTCACGGCGCTGAACATCTTTCATCTTAGTCAGATCCTGACCAAGCCAGAGAACTTCACCGTCAGTCGCTTCTACCAGGCCGATAATCGCACGGGCAAAAGTAGACTTACCACAACCGGACTCACCAACTACACCAAGTGTTTCACCTTCGTAAAGGTGTACATTTACGCCATCAACCGCTTTCAGGTTAGAAGGCTTAGACCATGGCCATGCTGATTTTGAAGCAATGCTGAAGTGAACCTTCAGATCTTTAACATCAAGAAGCAGCTTTTTGTTGTTTGCTTTTGTCTCTAAACTCATTTCTTCCAAGCCTCCCAATCAGAAAAACATGCACGCTGACGACCATCGCCAAATGGCGTCAGGATCGGCGCTTCTTTCTTACAGCGGTCCATTACACGGTGGCAACGCTCCTGATAAGGACAGCCTGGTGGAAGACGCAGAAGGTTTGGCGGGTTACCCGGAATCGTCGGCAGAATCTCACCTTCGGTATCCAGACGAGGAATCGCTTTGAGCAGACCTTCAGCATACGGGTGGCTCGGGTTGTAGAAGATCTCATCTACAGTGCCGTATTCCATGGTACGACCTGCGTACATAACCAGAACCTTGTCACAGGAACCGGCTACCACACCAAGGTCGTGAGTAATCATGATGATTGCTGTGTTGAATTCTTGTTTAAGCTCGTTCAACAGATCCATGATCTGAGCCTGAACGGTTACGTCCAGTGCTGTTGTTGGCTCATCCGCAATAAGCAGCTTAGGACGACACAGAAGTGCCATCGCAATCATTACACGCTGACGCATACCGCCTGAGAACTCATGCGGGTACATAGTGATACGCTTACGTGCTTCAGGGATTTTCACCGCCTCAAGCATGCGTACAGACTCTTCAAACGCCTCTGCTTTACCCATGCCTTTGTGAAGCATCAATACTTCCATTAGCTGGTCACTCACCTTCATGTAAGGGTTAAGTGAGGTCATCGGGTCCTGGAAGATCATAGCGATCTGCTCGGAGCGAACCTTGTTCAGCTCTTTTTCAGGCAGGTTCAGGATCTCTTTGCCTTCGAACTTAGCACTACCTTTGATAATACCGTTCTTAGCCAGCAGGCCCATGATGGCGAATACAGTCTGAGATTTACCCGAACCAGACTCACCTACGATACCCAGAGTTTCACCCTGATTCAGGGAGAAATTTAAATCGTTTACTGCGGTTACGATACCATCTTGGGTGGTAAATTCGACGCGCAGATCTTTGACATCTAATAAGCTCATTATTCTTTCCAGTTTCTATTATCTATCTTTCGGATCCAACGCGTCACGAAGACCGTCGCCCACATAGTTAAAGCAGAATAGTGTTACAACCATGAATGCCGCAGGGAACATCAGCTGCCAGATAGCAACTTCCATTGTCTGCGAACCTTCCTGAAGCAGTGCGCCCCAGCTGGTCATAGGCTCTTGTACACCAAGGCCAAGGAAAGATAGGAAAGATTCAGTCAGAATCATGCTTGGGATAAGCAGTGTTGAATAAACCGCAACGATACCCAGTACGTTAGGTACAATGTGACGGGTAATGATTCTCCAGTTGCTTACACCACAAACGTGTGCCGCTTCGATAAACTCTTTGCTGCGCAGGCTCAGTGTCTGACCACGTACGATACGCGCCATATCCAACCATGCGATGGCACCGATAGCAACAAACATCAGGATGATGTTACGGCCAAAGAAGGTCACCAGTACGATAACCAGGAACATAAACGGCACAGCGTAAAGGATTTCCAGAACACGCATCATTATGCGGTCTGTACGGCCGCCAATAAAGCCAGATGTTGCGCCATAAAGTGTACCGATAAGAACCGCTACAAATGCGCCCAGTACACCAACCATAAGCGAGATACGTCCGCCTACCAGAGTACGAACATACAAATCACGGCCCAGGCTGTCAGTACCAAAAATGTGCTCCGCAGAAGGTGCCGCGTGCAGTGCATACCAGTCAGTATCGTCGTAGGCAAACTCTGCAATCATTGGCAGAAAGATAACGCCAAGCGTCATCACTAACAAAATAGCAAGGCTCACCATCGCCGCTTTGTTGCGCATAAAGCGGATACGGGCGTCTTGCCACAAACTACGGCCTTCAATTTCCAGATTCTCTGCAAACTTCTCGACCGCTTCAAGATTCTCTTTTTTCGTTAACATTGTTTCCGCTCCCCAATTAGTAACGAATTTTCGGGTCGATTGTCGCAAGTAAGATATCAACAATAGTGTTGAACAGGATAAACAGGAAACCAATCAGAATGGTTACACCCATTACCAGCGAGTAATCACGGTTAAATGCAGCGTTAACGAACAGCTTACCGATGCCCGGCAGGCCAAAAATAGTTTCGATAACAACAGAGCCGGTGATGATACCTACAAACGCAGGGCCCATATAAGAAACGACCGGAAGCATTGCAGGCTTCAGTGCATGCTTAACAACAATGTACGGATAGCTCAGACCTTTAGCCCGTGCAGTACGGATAAAGTTACTGTTTAGCGTTTCGATCATACTGCCGCGTGTGATACGGGCGAAGGTTGCGATGTACAGGAAAGACATCGCCAGTACAGGCAGTGCCATGTAATAAAGAGAGCCGTCATGCCAGCCACCCGCAGGCAGCCACCCTAAATTCAGGGCGAAGATATAGATCAGTACCGGGGCAAATACGAAAGACGGCATAACCACCCCGACCATGGCGGTGGCCATGACAATATAATCAAACCAGGTGTTTTGCCGCAGAGCCGCTATGGTTCCGACGAACACCCCCATGATGACAGTGAAGATAAATGCAACCGAACCAACTTTAGCCGATACAGGAAGCGCACCGGAGATCAATTCGTTTACTGAGAAATCTTTATATTTGAACGACGGACCGAAGTCGCCCTTCAGAATATTGGTCAGATAAGTGAAGTACTGCTCATGAACCGGCTTATCCAGTCCGTACTTAGCGTTAATGTTAGCCATTACTTCCGGTGGAAGCGGACGCTCAGTAGAAAAAGGGTTACCCGGTGCAAAGCGCATTAGGAAAAATGATACCGTAATCAACACCAACATTGTCGGGATTGCTTCGAATATCCGTTTTGCGATGAATTTAAACATAAACTCACTCTATTGTTTTACAGTCTGTGACGATTGTGCCTTTCTATTTAGATAACTACCGTGAATCACAGTGGCTATCGAACTAGTTGGGCGGTTATTGTTTTAAAATGAAAAAGTTTTAAAACGAAAAAAGACGCTGCATGTGTCACCACATGCAGTGTCAGTAATTTATTATTATTTAAAGATTACTCTGTGATGTATAGGTCTTTTGAGTAAATCTTATCTTCCGCGTTGTTCACCGGGAAACCGCCAACACGAGGGTTAACCAGGCGAGCTTTAACGTACTGATAGATTGGAGCGATAGGCATATCTTTTGCCAGTTCCTGCTCAGCCTTCACGTATAGCTCAGAACGCTCTTTCTCACTTGTAGACTTAAGAGCTTTAGCCATCAGATCATCGTACACAGCGCTGTTGTACTTAGGATCGTTTGAGCTGTTGTTGCTCTGCATCAGTGATAGGAAAGTAGAAGCTTCGTTGTAGTCACCACACCAGCCAGCACGAGTTACGTCAAAGTTACCCTGACGACGCGTATCCAGGTATGTTTTCCACTCCTGGTTTTCAAGCTGAATGTCTACACCCAGAGTCTTCTTCCACATAGACTGGATTGCAGCTGCAATCTTCTTGTGGTTCTCAGATGTGTTGTAAAGAAGAGTAAACTTCAGAGGGTTGCTCTTATCGAAGCCCGCTTCCTCAAGAAGACGCATCGCTTCAGCGTTACGCTCTTTCTGAGACATCTTGCCGTATGCTGGCATCATTGGGTCGAAGTTAGCAATGATTTCCGGAGTCAGACCGTAAGCTGGCTTCTGGCCCTGGCCAAGAAGTGCTTTAGTGATGATGTCACGGTCGATAGCGTAAGAAAGCGCCTTACGTACGCGTACATCGTCAAATGGTGCTTTTACGTTGTTGAAACCGTAGTAGTAAGAACACAGGTTACCCTGGATAGATACAGACTCAGCGTGGTCTTTCTTCAGACGACGGAAATGCTCGTTTGGCAGTTCATTAGTAAAGTCGATTTCGCCAGAAAGGAAACGGTTCATTTCAGCAACCTGATTCTCGATCGGAAGGAAGGTTACTTTAGTCAGAACAGTGTTCGCGTTGTCCCAGTAGTGCTTGTTAGGTACCATTTCGATACGCTCGTTCACTACCCAGTTGTCCACAACAAATGCGCCGTTACCTACGAAGTTTGCAGGCTTAGTCCACTGGTCACCAAACTTCTCAACAGTCGCTTTATGTACAGGCTTCACAGTCGTGTGGCCCATCATCATTACGAAGTATGGAAGCGGAGTAGTCAGTTTGATTTCAAGAGTGTTCGCATCAAGTGCTTTAACACCCAGAGTTTCTTTGTCTGCTTTACCGGCAATGATTTCAGCGGCGTTAACCATCTGAGTCATTTCCAGATACCATGCATACGGAGAAGCCGTTGCAGGGTCTACAGCGCGCTTAAAGCTGTATACGAAATCTTCTGCTGTTACAGGATCGCCGTTAGACCACTTAGCATCTTTACGCAGGTGGAATACGAAAGTTTGGTTGTCAGCAGTATCCCAAGATTCAGCAACACCTGGGATAGTGTTACCGTCAGCATCCTGGTTTACAAGACCTTCCAGCAAATCACGAATAACGTGAGACTCTGGCACACCCTCTGTTTTGTGAGGGTCGATAGACGCTACTTCTGTACCGTTACCGCGAACCAGCTCCTGAACTTTAGCCAGTTTAGTGCCCGCAGGTACGTCTGCTGCAAGAGTAGAAAAAGAAGTAGCAGCAACTGTTAAGCTCGCGCCTAGCAGAAGGGCTTGTGTAATTTTATTTTTGTACATGCAATTAACTCCAAGTAATTGTTTTGTATGCATCCGTGACGGCTCTGACAGGTACCCGAACGGCAGGTAAATTTTTATAAAATTTAGATAAATCACTCATCTGCCTTTTATAAACCTGTCAAAGATTGGGCGACAAATTACCAATAAAACAGTCAACTTGCCATAAACAAACATAAAAAAATGAGACATGAGACCAAGGACGAAAGACCTTTTGGTGAAAACCTATCCAATAAGCGTATTTTCTCATCTTTGCATCGAATTAGAGACAATGATCACACTTTGTCATGACTACTAGTCATACAGGCGCTTATTTATCATTAAGTTATAAACCAGTCTTTGAATAGCAATTATTCTCAAAAGAAACCCCTTTCAAATTAGATTAATTTGCTCTGGACTCCGGGTAAAAAAAGCATGGACCTATTGCGTACACAAATATTTACACATGTTAAATTTGTGCGAAAAATCTGCGAGCCTAAACGACAAATTTGCCCCATACGATAAATGATGAACAAAGAAAAACCAGAAAGTTTCAAAATACGTTAAATTCTTAAGATCTCGTTCCTACGCTCCAGCGTTGGAATGCATACCTGAGGTTATGAATTGCGTAGATTGCACAGCGAAAAAGGAAAATATGAGATGTACAGGCTTATGAAGCTTTGACTTTAGCAGGCGCTTTAAGTCTGGTATGCATTCCCACGCGGGAGCGTGGGAACGAGGGAAACTCAATGAGTTACGAGGCTTACTTCCAGCGGTCTGCAGCCTTGTGGTCAGAATCTCTGGACTCTACCCAGCGGGTTTCCGTGGTCGTGCGCTCTTTCTTCCAGAACGGGGCCTGAGTCTTTAAATAATCCATAATGAACTCACAGGCTTCAAAAGAGGCGCCTCTGTGGGCGCTGGTCACGCCGACAAAGACAATCTGGTCACCAATATCCAGATCACCCACACGGTGGATAACACGGACTTTCAGTAGCGGCCAGCGCGCCATTGCCTTTTCACAGATTTCAGAAAGCGCCTTATCCGTCATGCCCGGGTAATGCTCCAGCCGAAGGCCGGTGACACTATCACCCAGGTTCATATCACGCACTTTTCCGGAGAACATTGCAACCGCACCGGCATCAGTACCCTGAGCAAGCAGTGCGTATTCATCACCGACGGAAAAGTCCTCTTCTATTACCGATACAGAATAGCTCATATCAGCCTCCGGTTACCGGCGGGAAGAAAGCTACTTCATCACCATCGGAAATGGGTGACTCCAGTGGTGAGATAGTCTGGTTAATCGCAACCAACAACTTGCCCGACTCCAGGGCCAGTTGCCATTTGTCACCCTTTTCAGCCAGAGACTCTCTTAACGCTTCTGCGCTCTCGTAGACAGCTTCGACTTCAATCTCGTCCTGTCCAATCAGCTCTCTGGTCTGGGCAAAGAAAAGAACTTTAATCATGATTCCACCTGAAAATGTCCGGATTTACCGCCCTTCTTCTCCAGAAGACGAACGGTCTCAATTACCATGTCCTTCTGTACGGCTTTGCACATATCATAAATCGTCAGCGCCGCAACAGATGCCGCTGTTAGTGCTTCCATCTCAACACCGGTTTTTCCTGAAAGCTTACAAACCGACTCGATACGAACCTTGCTTTCACTTTCAATGGCTTCCAGAGTCACTTCAACCTTGGAAAGCAGCAAAGGGTGACATAGCGGAATGAGATCCCAGGTTTTCTTGGCTGCCTGAATACCCGCAATACGGGCTGTGGCAAATACATCACCTTTGTGATGGCTGCCGGAAACAATAAGCTCCAGCGTTTCAGGGGCCATTTTCACGTAAGCTTCTGCTCTGGCTTCACGTACTGTGTCTGACTTGGCAGACACATCTACCATGTTTGCTTCGCCGGACGCGTTAATATGAGTAAACTGCTCCATGATCACTTACCCCTTCAGGTGAGGCATAAAGTTGCAAGGACGGTGTGACGCATCCATCTGCTGTTTGATGATCTTAGTCCAGGCCGTTTTACAGGCGCCTGTTGAACCAGGTACTGCAAAAATAACCGTATGGTTTGCCATACCTGCAAATGCGCGGGACTGAATCGCTGATGTGCCGATCTCCTCAAAAGAAACCAGACGGAACAGCTCACCAAAGCCTTCCACTTCTTTATCAAACAGAGGCAGAATCGCTTCAGGCGTGCTGTCACGTGAAGTAAAACCTGTGCCGCCTGTGATCAAAATGGCCTGAACATTTTCGTCAGCAATCCATTGTGAAACCGCCGCGCGCAGCTGGTATACATCATCGATAACAATCTTCTTATCAGCCAGGTTGTGGCCTGCTTCTTTTAGCTGCTCAACAAAATACTGACCTGATGTGTCATTCTCTTCGGTACGAGTATCAGATACAGTCAGCACAGCGATATTCGCCGGCTCAAAATCACTTACAGCGTGTCCCATAGTTTCACCTATTTTTAAATCTTTGAGTTTTTATCCGCCAATGGATGCGAGATGTGGTGTCATACCCGTCTGGCCATCATGTAAGAAGTGGCCTGCGGATTTAGTTTGTAGTTCGTATTGGATGCGCTCAATAAGCTCATCATGCTGCTCATCAGCCTGGAGCAGATCACGCAGATCAACACCATGCTCACCAAACAGACATTTATGAAGCTTACCCAGCGAAGAAATTCTGAGTCGGTTGCAACTATTACAAAAACTCTTTTCATACGGCATGATAAGGCCAATTTCACCCTGATAATCAGGATGCATAAAGACCTTAGCCGGACCATCACTGGCTTCCTTCACCTTCTGAACCCAGCCGTTAGCGATAAGCATATTCTGAATACTCACACCAGATTTGTGGTGCTTTTCAAAAAATGTATCCATTTCGCCGGTCTGCATCAGTTCGATAAAGCGCAGCTGAATCGGTCTGTCCTTAATCCAGTTCATAAAAGCAGGCAGTTCGCCGCTGTTAAGATCTTTCATAAGCACAACATTCACCTTGATCTGCTCGTAACCAACTTCAAAGGCCTTATCTATGCCCGCCATCACCTGACCAAATTTATTCTCACCGGTGATCTGGTGGAACATGCGAGGGTCAAGGCTATCCAGGCTGACATTGATATTATTCAGGCCGGCATCGCGCCACTCCTGAACATGTGTTGCCATACGATAACCGTTAGTGGTCATAGCAACCTTTTTAATGCCGTCGGTTGAAGCAATAGTGTGAACAATCTCGGTAAAGTCTTTGCGCAGCGTTGGCTCACCGCCGGTGATGCGGATCTTACTGGTACCGCAATCAGCAAACGCTTTTGCAATACGCGTAATCTCGGGCAGCGAGAGAAAAGATGAGTTTTTGCACCCGGATGGTTTATAGCCATCGGGTAGACAATATGTGCATTTAAAGTTACATACATCTGTAACTGAGAGGCGTAAGTAATAGAACTTACGCTGAAAATTATCTTCGAATTGTATCGCCACGGAACACCTTTCCAAATACGGGAGGCTAATTCATTTCTAAATCAACCCTGGTGGCACTATGCCACGGCTCTCAACGCATATTCGTAAACTTAGCAGCCAGAGCTCGGAGTTATGGCAACCGTAAATCATACGGTAGCTACAAATAAAAATAATAAATAACCCGGCAAGAATCTAGTATTTCTTGCTAAAAACGTTGTATTTCGCACACTTCGGAGATACTTTTAACCAAGTATTAACAGAGCGTCCCTACCAGCTTAAAAGATATATCAGTATAAGAAGATAAATGACAATTTATAAACAGAAAAAAGTCGTCGCCATCGGCGGCGGACATGGACTCGGCAGGGTTTTGGCTGCCCTGAAAGACTTTGGTTCCAATGCAACTGGCATTGTCACCACCACAGATAACGGCGGCTCCACAGGAAGAATTCGCGACGGTCAGGGAGGCATCGCCTGGGGTGATACCCGTAACTGCCTTAATCAGTTAATCACACAGCCATCCGTTGGCTCAATGATGTTTGAATACCGCTTTAAAGGCAGTGGCGAACTGAAAGGACATAACCTTGGCAATCTTATGCTTACCGCGCTGGATAACCTTTCTGTGCGCCCCATGGTTGCCATCCAGCTGATCCGCGATATGCTCAAGGTCGAGGTCAATATTGTGCCTATGTCAGAACACCCTTCAGATTTAAAGGCGCTGGACGAACACGGTAAGTGGGTTCATGGTGAAACCAGTGTGGATGAGATGGAAGAAAACCTGCAAAGACTGGATCTTGAGCCTGAAGTACCCGCGACAACAGAAGCCATCACAGCCATTCAGGAAGCTGACTGCATTGTTCTCGGCCCGGGCAGTTTTCTCACCAGCACTATGCCTCCCCTGCTATTGCCGGAAATCTGTGACGCAATCAATCAAAACCCTTCGGCTAAAGTGGTCTGTATCGAAAACCTCTCTCCGGAATATGGCCCGGCGGGACGAATGAGTTTCAGGCAAAAGCTGGAATGGGTTGAGCGTGCCTGCAGAGGGCGAAAAATTGATACGGTAATTTCAGGAATCGAACATCCTGGCATGGCTGAAGACTGGAATATTGTCGTAAGGGATCTCGCGTCGCCAAACCGGGACTGGCGACACGACAGACAGAAGTTACATGACGCGATTGTAGAACAACTGACCAACTAAAAAGTAGATAGAAAATGAGTTAGTGAGTCAGCTGATCCTCTTTCAATACGTTATATTCGCGAATCGTTTTACGAATGCTCTCTAAAATAGATTCGCGATATTCATCGGTATTTAGCTGCTCACCCGCTTTTGCTTTTGCATCCAGAGATTTCGCCAGCTCACAAAGATTATCCGCTCCAAAACTTGCCGCACTACTTTTTAACGCATGACTGATTTCCCTCAGAGGATGCTGCAGCTCCTCTAAATCACCGGAAAGCACAGTATGATAACCATCGAGTTCGCTCAAAAAAATATCAAGCAACACAGGTAAGTTATCTCTTCCGATTTCATTACACAAATCATCAATCTTGCCTAAATTCAAATAACAAGTCACTTATCGTCCTTTTTATTCCAGCTCTGAATTTTTCTGTAAATGGTTGAAGGACTCACTTCCAGAGCATTCGCCGCTTTAGGGATATTTCCGTCAAAAGCATCGATTGCTTGTTCAATGGTTCTCTTCTCAACCATCCAAAGCGGAAAAACTTCAGAAGAAGAAAGGCTTGTTGTTTCCTCTTCATCATTTCTTCCATCTGGAATGCTTGCAATTTTTGTGCTCAGTTGGTTAAGCGGCGGCGGAAGCATATTTAGTGTGATCTGCTTACCGTTATTTAATACAACAGCGTTGCGGATTACGTTTTGCAACTGCCTGACATTTCCCGGCCATTCGTAGTTGACAAACTGCGCTTCAACTTCGCTGTCAAACCTTGCAAAATCTTTCCCCTCTTCCATGGACATATAACCCAGAAGAGAATAAGCAATCTCGACCACGTCTTCGCCACGGTCTCTCAGCGGCGGCAGATGCAGAGGAATAACGTACAGGCGGTAGTACAAATCTTCACGGAAACGTCCTTCCTGAACCTCTTTCCACGGGTCTCTGTTGGTTGCACAGACAAAGCGCACATCAACGCTCTTCATCTTTGATGAACCCACCTTCTGGAAGGTGCCGGTCTGGATAAAACGCAGCAGTTTGGTCTGCAAATCCAGGTCCATTTCACACAGCTCATCAAGGAACAGCGTACCTCCGTCGGCCAGTTCTGCCGCACCCTGGCGCTCGGTAGCGGCGCCGGTGAAGGCCCCTTTCATATGACCAAACAGCTCACTTTCAATCAGGTCTTTAGGTATCGCCGCACAGTTGATTGCAATAAACGGCTTGTCCCGGCGGGTACTGGCTGCGTGTATCGCCTCGGCACACACCTCTTTACCTGTACCACTCTCTCCGGTGATAAAGATACTGGCTTTACTGGATGCCGCGGAGTCAATGGTTTTGTATACAGACTGCATCATCTGACTACTGCCGATAAAGCCCTGATAACCTGTATTCGCCTTAGTTTTCTGGGTATCTGCGGTTTTCAGTTTTGCGGCTTTGTGAATGGCGTTGTTCACCGTAACCCTGAGACGGTCAGCCTCACACGGCTTAATCAGAAAGTCCTGCGCACCATGCCTCATGGCCTCTACCGCAGTACCGATAGAGCCGTGCGCCGTCATAAAGATAACCGGTACGTCAGCATCTAACTGCTTTACGGTATACAGCACGTCCATCCCCGTCATATCGGGAAGTCGTAAATCGAGAAGAATCAGATCGGGAATTCTCTGCTCTACACTTTCTATCGCAGCCTTACCTGTGCCAACAATTTCTATGTCGATACCCAGAGGCATCAGAAAGGAGCGATAAAGAGCAGCAACAGAGGCGGTATCTTCCACCATCAGCAGCTTTTTTGCAGAGGGATCAGTATTGGGATTATTCATGCCTGGCCAACTATTTTATTTTGCATTATGGGAAATGATTGCACCATGCATTGCATTTTGCAACTGATATATTTTAGCGATATATAAACAAGCTCAATAAATAACCAGAAATTCAATAAAATAACTAGGGAGATCTCAAATAAAAGTTGGCACAGTACCTGCATTAATTATATCGACCCTAACGGGTCACCTAGCCAACTGACGTTGTTAGTGAATTACATATTCACAGAATACAGCCAATCGGACCCAACTTTCCGATTGGCTTTTTTTTTGTTAGCTATTTTGGATAAACTGCTTTCTCAGGGCGTCGATCTTATCTCGTTTTTCAGCCGCCAGTTCAAACTCCAGATCCTGAGCGTGCTGATACATTTCGGCTTCCAGTTTAAGAATCTCTTTTTCCAGATCCTGCGGAGAAAGCACCTCGTAAGCTTTTGAAGGTTCAGCCACTTTAGAGAGCGGTACCTGCTTCCCGGATTTCTGTTTTCTGGTTTTGGCAATATCACCCAGTTCCATAATGTCTTTGACATTTTTCTTCAGGGCCTGAGGCACAATACCGTTCTCTTCATTATAAGCTTGCTGCTTCTCGCGACGGCGGTTGGTTTCATCCATCGCCCTTTTCATTGATCCGGTAATCCTGTCGGCATACAGAATGGCTTTACCCTGCAAGTTACGGGCAGCACGTCCTATTGTCTGGATCAAAGAGCGTTCAGAGCGCAGGAAGCCTTCCTTGTCCGCATCTAAAATTGCGACCAGAGAAACCTCCGGCATATCCAGCCCCTCTCGAAGCAGGTTGATACCCACCAGCACATCAAACTCACCAAGACGCAAATCGCGAATTATTTCGACCCTTTCCACCGTATCGATATCGGAGTGCAGGTATCTGACTTTAACGCCATGCTCATCCAGATATTCCGTCAGGTCTTCAGCCATCCGCTTGGTCAGTGTGGTCACCAGTACCCGCTCATCCTTTTCAGAGCGGATGCGGATTTCCGACAGAAGGTCATCCACCTGAGTGGCAACCGGACGAACTTCCAGCTCAGGGTCAAGCAGGCCCGTCGGTCTGACAACCTGATCTGCTACTTCTCCGTCAGATTTAGTCAGCTCATAGTCGCCGGGCGTTGCAGAGACATAAATCGTCTGCGGTGCCAGCGCCTCAAATTCTTCAAATTTCAGAGGGCGGTTATCCAGAGCCGATGGCAAACGGAAGCCAAACTCCACCAGCGTCTCCTTGCGCGAACGGTCACCTTTATACATAGCGCCTATCTGAGGAACCGTCACATGGGACTCATCGATGACCAGCAAGCCGTCTTGAGGAAGATAGTCAAACAGCGTCGGAGGCGGTTCGCCTTCCGCTCTGCCACTTAAGTATCTGGAGTAGTTTTCTATACCCGAGCAGAACCCAAGCTCATTCATCATCTCAAGGTCAAACTGAGTTCTTTGAGTAATTCTCTGCTCTTCAAGCAACTTATTGTTATCCAGCAGATAAGCCTGCCTCTGCTTCAGGTCTACCTTGATCTGCTCAATCGCTTCCAGAATTCGCTCACGCGGCGTAACGTAGTGAGTTTTCGGATAAACGGTATATCTTGGCAAATCCCGCTGTGAAATCGCGCCTGTCAGAGGGTCAAACAGGCTGATGCATTCGATTTCATCGTCAAACATTTCGATTCTCACCGCATCATGCTCAGATTCAGCCGGGTAGATATCGATCACTTCACCGCGGACCCGGAACTGGCCCCGCTCAAAGGTGACATCATTTCTGCTGTACTGAAGTTCAGCCAGCCTGCGCACTATGTCCCTTTGATTAATGAAATCACCACGTCTGACATGAAGCATCATTTTCAGATAAGAGTCCGGATCACCCAGACCATAAATAGCAGAAACCGAAGCCACAATAATGGCATCCTTTCTCTCAATCAGCGCTTTGGTTGCAGACAGACGCATCTGCTCAATATGCGCATTCACTGAGGAGTCTTTTTCAATAAAGGTATCGGTTGTGGGAACATACGCCTCTGGCTGGTAGTAGTCATAGTAAGACACAAAGTACTCAACCGCGTTGTTCGGAAAGAAGGCTTTCATTTCCCCGTACAACTGCGCCGCCAGGGTCTTGTTGGGCGCAAGCAGAATGGTTGGCCTCTCCGCCTTGGCAATCACATTAGCCAGCGAAAAGGTTTTACCCGACCCGGTCACACCCAGAAGTGTCTGATGCGCCAGACCCGAATCCAGCCCGTCCAGCAACTGCTCAATAGCACCAGGCTGATCTCCGGAGGGCTTATATTCCGAAACTAAATCAAATTCTTTACTCATAACAGGCAGACTTTACTTATTGGATTTTATTTAAAGCTATCTGCGCAGTTTACACTTCTACAAGCGAGTGACAAAAAATAAATAATATCAATACCAGTGTAGAAATAAGCTTCCCGCTCTGATAGAGTAACGGTCCCCCTAAGCTCCAGCCGCCAAAAAGCTTGTGATTTTCATCCACCTCTTTTCCCCAGTTTGGTGCAAAATTGCGAATAATTTGTGACCATTTTAAGTTAATAACAATCCCTGGCATTTATTGCTCAATAAAAATAACTAAAGATTTCAAACAGATAGTACGCCATTCTTTTGAGTAAAAACTCTACTTTGTCATACTTTATTTTTTGTTAAAGATTCATCAACAAACTTATCCACAAATTTCGTGGATAACTGGCACCAGCCTATTCCCTCCAAGGGCTACAGAAAGATCAACTCTTTTTTTTCATTATTTTTTAGCTATTTGACGCTGCGAACATTGACAAATCAGGCACCGCGAGAAATGAGAAACGAAACCGCCTGTTTTAAGAAATTCGTTAGTTTTCTAGCATCAACGGCCATAAAACAGGGACAAAACATGGGGCTAACAGACGTAGCCCCTTTGCTTTTTTTAACTTTTTATCAATTCTAGTGGATTTTAAAATAAAGCAATGATAGTATCCCCGCCCGTTGAGTGATGAGCAGTTAAGTAATTAAACGATACTTAAACGGCATTTGAATCACCCACTCTATTCCCCCTTAGTTCAGTTGGTAGAACGGCGGACTGTTAATCCGTATGTCGCAGGTTCGAGTCCCGCAGGGGGAGCCAAATTCAGAAGAAGCCATCTCGCAAGAGGTGGCTTTTTTGTTGCGTCAGCAATATTCCATTTATTGACTATAGTTTTTATAGAGCATTGCCTCTAACGTCAAAAGGAATGGTGACCTGCAATGATTGCAACTCTGAATCAATTCACTATAAAAACAAAAATGGCCGTGGTAACAGGAACTCTGCTACTGATATTAAGTGCCGTCGCCGGGTACGGATATATAAAACTTCAGCAAATAGGTAAAGAGCTGCACAGCATCATCGCCGAAGATATCCCCCTGACTGAAATCACAACAGATATTACCGTTAAGCAATTCGAAAGCGCCCTGCTGCTTGAACGGGCTATTCAGAACACATCAATAAGCGATAACAGCCAGGATACTGATATCCGGACGGTTCATGCACAAGTAAACCAGATCAACCAGCTTATCGAACAAGAGCTTGTCGAGGCAGAAACCCTGCTTCACTCAATGATTTCTCATGCCAGCGACAGCAAAATTAAGCAGGAAGAAGAGGCTCTGGAAAGAACACTACTTGCGTTGGAAGACGAACACAGGCTTTATGAACAATCGGTTGATAGTTTTTTGAAATCGGTAGAGCAGGAAGAAACAGAGTTAGCCCGGAAACAACTGGCTCAGCTACACAAGCAACAGCACCTCCTGCTGGAGCATCTGGAATCCTTTCTTGTGGGAATTGAGAAGCTGACAGAAGATACCCTGTTAACCGCCGAAGAGCACGAAATAGCCGCATTAAACGGCATGGGAATGATGGGCCTGGCCGGTTTTGTCATTGGTATAGCACTCAGCGCCGTCATTTCTTCCGCTATGACCCGGCCACTGAAAAAAGCGGTTAAAGCTTCAGAGCAGATATCGGCCGGAGATCTCACCGTGTCGCTTGAAAACAACGGTAAAGATGAAATCTCAACCCTGCTTAATGCCATGCATCATATGGCGCAAAACCTTGAGTTAATCATCAGACAGGTTCTGAGGTCATCCGATGAAATCGCCACCGCAGCAGAAGAGATGGCAAATAACGCCGCCAATACTCAGGTGACAGTGACCGAACAGCAGATGAACACGGAACAAATCGTCACCGCAATGAATGAAATGTCTTCGACCATTCAGCAGATCGCTGACAACACCAGCAGTGCAGCAATGGAAACGGAAAAAGCTCAGGGACAAGTCGCTGACGGATCAGATATGGTGTCCAGTAACTTAACTCAGATTCACGAACTGGAGGTTCAGATTCACTCAGCAAACGATGAGGTTGTTTCGGCTAAGACCCAGAGCAATAACATCGTGGAGTTTATTACCAATATCAATGAAATAGCGGAGCAAACTAACCTGCTGGCTTTAAATGCCGCAATAGAAGCCGCCCGTGCAGGTGAACAAGGGCGCGGTTTCGCCGTGGTCGCCGACGAAGTAAGAAAACTGGCAACTAAAACCCAGGAAACCACAGCAGAAATACAAACCTTAGTGACGGGCCTGCAAAGCAAAACATCGCACGCGGTGACAGCAATTCAGGAGAGCAACAGCATGGTCACCGACAGCGCCGGACATGCGCAGGTTTCCAACCAGGTATTGCAGGAAATCAAACAATCCGTGGATGAACTGAGCCTGAAAAATATCGAAATCGCCACCATCTGCGAGCAGCAATCTGTTGCTGCGGAGGAGATAAACCGCAATATGGTTTCCATCAGTGAGTCTGGCGCCGAAGTTCAGTCCGGCTCTGAACTCACAGCAAAGGCCAGTGAAGAGCTTGCCGCACTGGCAGCAGAGCTGAGGCGTTCAATAAGCCAGTTTAAACTGCACTCAGTCTGACAAACCTAGTCCCGAAGCTCATCCAAAGGAAGCCAGTTTATTTTTACGCCGGCTTCCTCAAACATTTCCGCAGAGATGGTAATCTTGTCGCCCCAGCGAGAAAGAAAATCTTCGCTCTGTTCCGGACAATTTACCGATGTAATGCCGGTCTGGATAATTTTAGCGGCACAGTTCGGGCATGGAAAATGTGTGACCCAGATATCGCAACCGGATAAGTCACGCTTTGCAAACAAGATTGCATTTTCTTCCGCGTGCAATGTCTTTAAGTATTTGATATCCCTTTCATCCGTATCCGCGCTATCAGAAACACCATGTGGATATCCATTAAAGCCAACAGAAACGATACGGTTGTGTTTCGTTATCACCGCACCCACTTGCGTCGATGGATCTTTACTCCAGCTTCCAACCAGCTCAGACATCTGGAAAAAGCGCTTAGCCCATTTAGAAATCACAATATCCTCCCTAACCTGCAATTGTTATTCTAGGGGCACTCTACAGGAAAACTGCTCTTACCTTCAACCTGAGATAGACTGAAATTAAGCAGATTTTCGCCGCTCATATGGTAGGTTTTTCAACCAAACTTAAATAAACATTTGGGGCGGTATATTAAAGCGCTCCGACAAAGCCCTGATATGCGCCAAGGTCAGGGAACGTTTACCGCTCAGTATCATTGATACCGTTGACTTAGCACCAATCTCATTTTGAAAATCGCTTAAAGTTAAGTTGTATTGGTCAATAATAACCCGTAAAACTGCAACACCAGAATTTAGCTCACTGATGGCTTTGTTAAATTCACTAAACTGTTCAGACTTAGACTCATATTCATGAATAACCGGAAACATCAGGTCAATCAGAGTCTGATTTGCGTCATAGTCCTCAACCAATTCGTTCATTAGCTCAATCAGTTGTTCATATTCTGCCTGATTAGAAATGCCTCTTAGCCAAGGCATGTTTTTTTCTATCTGCTGTACTGTTTGCTGTAAATCTTGAATATTTATCATGACTTACCTCTTTATCTTTTTCGACCTGTAACCTTCTGTTATACGATCATATTCTGCATGAGTAACAATGTGTTTTACAAAGCACTTGCTACCATGAAACTCAATAAAGGCAATAAGCCTCAGTGAGTTCCCGCCTATATCTATCACATACCATTTAGGTACATACTTAAAGTTATCCAGAGAGGGAAATAATCCTTTTAACTCTTCTGGTGTCTGTGCTGTTGATTTTTCTAAAGCCTTATAAGTTGCATCCAAAGCATCAGCGCAGTTAGGGTAAAGCGCTTTTGCTGTCTCAAATGGTTCTCTTCTTATAACATGCATTTTATCACTCGCGTTTACATTATGTGAACATTATAGCCAACCCTTGCTGCGTTCACAATACGTGAACGCGGCAAATTCTCTTAAGCTACTTCCAGACTTATGATAATGAACAGCGATTTTGCTCACTAACAATTAGTCAGAATGCGATTTCTATTTGCGAGGAGTCGTTTGTTAACACCGTAACATTGCGATTTGCAGGTGACCTACTACCCCATAAGTATTAGACACTTAGCTGTTAACGCTGTACACAAATAGCATTAATTCTCAACAACAAAACCACTAACGTTATTGGGATCATAAAACCCGAAAATTCTGACTATTTTTTCAACACATAAGTAAAAATCCCACAGACGTTCGGTTGTTATTCGCAACCGAAAACCGGATAATACACGGATCAAAATTCCCTTATACATATCACCATGACCGAATATTTGCTGTTGCTGGTCGGCACTGTGCTGGTTAACAACTTTGTACTTGTAAAATTTTTAGGACTCTGTCCGTTTATGGGGGTTTCCAAAAAACTGGAAACCGCCATTGGCATGAGTCTGGCAACCACATTTGTTCTGACGCTGGCGTCGGTTTGCGCCTATCTGGTCGAGAACTATATTCTGGCTCCGCTGGGTATCGGCTACCTGAGAACCATGAGCTTTATTCTGGTGATTGCTGTGGTTGTTCAGTTTACTGAGATGGTGGTGCATAAAACCAGCCCAACTCTGTACCGCTTGCTGGGTATCTTTTTACCACTTATCACCACTAACTGCGCCGTGTTGGGTGTGGCACTATTGAATGTGAACGAAAACCACAACTTTATTGAGTCCATTATCTATGGCTTTGGCGCTGCGGTGGGTTTCTCTGTTGTCCTTATTCTGTTTGCGTCTATCCGGGAGCGCATTGCGGCAGCTGATGTTCCTGTTCCGTTCAGAGGCGCATCCATTGCGATGATTACCGCCGGGCTTATGTCGCTGGCCTTTATGGGCTTTACCGGATTGGTGAAACTCTGATGAATGTGATCCTGATTGCTATCCTGGCTATCTCGGTATTAGCCGCTGTTTTTGGTGCCCTGCTTGGTTTTGCCTCTGTTCGCTTTAAAATTCAGGCTGACCCCATTGTAGATAAAATCGATGAGCTTCTTCCCCAGACCCAGTGCGGTCAGTGTGGTTATCCGGGCTGTCGCCCCTATGCAGAAGCCATCGCCAACGGTGACAGCATCACTAAATGTGCCCCGGGCGGACAAGCGACCATCGAGAAAATCGCAGATCTTATGGGAGTAGAACCGGAAGCTGCCGATGCCACGGAAGAGCCCGTTAAAATGGTCGCATTTATTCATGAAGACATGTGTATCGGCTGTACCAAATGTGTCCAGGCCTGCCCTGTTGATGCCATTGTCGGCGGAACCAAGGCACTTCATACCGTGATAAAAGCAGAGTGTACCGGCTGCGAATTATGCGTTGCCCCATGCCCAACCGATTGTATTGAAATGATAGAAGTAGAAGCAACCACCGCCAACTGGAAATGGAAGTTGGAATCCATTCCTGTTGTGGATATTACTGACTCACAAAACAGAGAGGCGGTAATAGAAGAATGAGCATGCCATCGTTAATCGAACAAATTCGTCACGGCTCTCTGTGGGATTTTCATGGTGGTATCCATCCGCCGGAAAATAAAGAACAGTCCACACGAAGCAAAACCGTTAAAGCCGGTATTCCTGATGAGCTTATCCTGCCATTAAAGCAGCATATCGGCCGTCCCGGCGATCTGCAGGTCAAAGTTGGCGATAAGGTTAAAAAAGGGCAGGAGCTTACCCGGTTTACTGCCAGTTTTATGCTGCCGGTACATGCGCCCACTTCAGGCACAATTACCGCTATCGAACCAAGGGTAGTCACCCACCCTTCCGGCCTGAAAGAGCCCTGTATCGTACTTAAGCCCGATGGCGAAGATCTGTGGCTGGATGATATTGAAAAAGCTGAGCCGCGTGAATTCCGTTCGTGCTCTCCTGACGAACTCATTGAAATTATTCGCCATGCCGGTGTCGCCGGTATGGGGGGAGCCGGTTTTCCTACCGCCCGTAAAATTCAGTCCGGAGTCGGGGTTGCAGATATTCTGATCATCAATGCTGCCGAATGTGAACCCTATATCACCGCCGACGACATGCTAATGCGTGAGCATGCAGAAGAGCTGATTCTGGGCATTGAAATTCTTGAGCATATCTTAAAGCCAAAGCTGGTCATTATCGGCATTGAAGATAACAAACCAGATGCGATTGCCGCTCTGGAATCTGCTGCAATCAACAAAAACAACATTGTTATCCGGGCTATACCTACCAAGTATCCTTCCGGTGGTGAAAAGCAGTTAATCAAAGTACTGACAAATAAAGAAGTACCGAAGGGCGGTATTCCTGCCGATATCGGTATGCTGGTACAAAACGTCGGTACTCTTTACGCTATCAAACGCGCTGTTGTAAACCATGAGCCGATGATAGAGCGCATTGTGACCCTTACCGGTGGCGCGTTCCGCCAGCCCCGTAATGTATGGGTTCGACTGGGAACTCCGGTTCAGGCACTGCTCGGTGAATTTAACTATCACATACAGAAAAAGCACCCTCGCCTGATTATGGGTGGCCCTATGATGGGCTTTACTCTGCCGACGCCAGAAGTGCCGGTAACAAAAACCTCAAACTGTATTCTGGCTCCGACAAAAGCAGAACTGCCACCGGCAAGCGCTGAAATGGCCTGTATTCGTTGTGGTCAGTGTGCTGAAGCCTGTCCGGTATCCCTGCTGCCGCAGCAGATGTTCTGGTACAGCAAGGATAAAGATTACGAAAAGTGTGAAGAGCTGAATATCTCAGACTGCGTTGAGTGCGGCTCCTGTGCCTATGTATGCCCGAGTAATATCCCGCTGGTACACTACTATCGCCGCTCCAAAGCAGAAATCCGCACTGCAAAAGAGGAAGCTGCGGCAGCAGAAAGAGCCAAGCAGCGCTTCGAAGACAAAAAAGCCCGTCTGGCGCGGGAAAAAGCAGAAAGAGAAAACAAATTCAAAAAAGCAGCGGATGATCGCCGCTCTTCTATGGCTAAGTCCGGTGACGATGACGCCATTGCAGCGGCTATTGCACGAGTTAAGGCTCAAAAAGCGGAAGTAAAACCCGAAACAGAAGGGCCAAAACCAGCCGTAGCCGCAGCCATTGCCAGAGCAAAAGCGAAACAGGCGGAAGCCGCTAAATCAGGCAATGATGAGCCGGATAACTCTGAAATGAGCAAACTCAGAGAAGAGAGAAAGCGTCAGGCGAGAGAGCGCAAAGCCGCAAAAGTTGAGTCTTCTGAGAACCAGACAACTGAAACAGCTTCTTCTGATGACAAGAAGGCTGCAGTTGCTGCCGCTATCGCCAGAGCTAAAGCTAAGAAACAAACTCAGGCCGAAGACAAGCCTGTTGTACCTGTGTCTGAAGCCGATTCAGCAGATACGCCTGCCGATAGTAAAAAAGCCGCAGTTGCCGCTGCTATTGCCAGAGCTAAAGCCAAGAAACAAGCTCAGGTTGAAGAAAAACCAGCTGAACCTGCACCTGAAACAGGCAACGCTGAAAGCCCTGAAGATAAAAAGAAAGCTGCCGTCGCTGCCGCTATCGCACGAGCTAAAGCCAAAAAACAGACTCAGGTTGAGGAAAAACCAGCTGAACCTGCACCTGAAACAGGCAACGCTGAAAGCCCTGAAGATAAAAAGAAAGCTGCCGTCGCTGCCGCTATCGCCAGAGCTAAAGCCAAGAAACAGGCTCAAGCTGAGGAAAAACCAGCTGAACCTGCACCTGAAGCAGACAATGCTGAAAGTCCTGAAGACAAAAAGAAAGCTGCCGTCGCCGCCGCTATCGCCAGAGCTAAAGCCAAAAAACAGGCTCAGGTTGAGGAAAAACCAGCTGAACCTGCACCTGAAGCAGACAATGCGGAAAGCCCTGAAGACAAAAAGAAAGCTGCTGTTGCCGCTGCTATCGCACGAGCTAAAGCTAAAAAAGCAGCTCAGAAGAATAAACAAGATCTCGAGGAGAATAACTAGTGGCCTTTTACATCGCCAGCTCTCCACATGCGCGTAATAAAAAAAGTACCGCAGACCTGATGAAGTGGGTTGCACTGGCTGCAATACCCGGCATCGCTGTTCAGTCCTATATGTTCGGCTGGGGCGTGCTTATCCAGCTGTTGTTAGCCGTTGTTGCTGCACTTTGCCTTGAAAGCCTTGTGATGCTTCTACGTAAACGCTCTCCTGTGGGAGCGCTACGCGACTTCAGTATTATCGTCACCGCAATACTGCTGGCTGTGGCAATCCCCCCCCTTTCACCATGGTGGATCATGGTTATCGGCCTGGTCTTTGCTGTTGTGATTGCCAAGCACTTGTACGGTGGTCTGGGACAAAACCCGTTTAACCCGGCAATGGTCGCCTACGTCGTGTTGCTGATCTCGTTTCCGGTTCAGATGACCAGTTGGATCTCCCCTAACGGAATCAACCCGTCGGATATTGGTTTATATGATGCTTGGAAGCTGATATTTACCGGTTTTGATGATGATGGCTTCTCTCTGCAACAAGTAAGAGCCGGTATTGACGGTATTACAATGGCAACGCCGCTTGATGCTCTGAAAACAGGTCTGGGACAAGGGCTGCCTGCCGCTGAAGTATTCAGTGAACCTCAGTTCTCCCTGCTTTCAGGTAAAGGCTGGGATATGGTAAACCTGGCCTATCTTGCCGGTGGCATTCTTCTGATTAAGATGCGGATTATTCAGTGGTACATTCCTGCTGGTATGCTTGTCGGTCTGATTGTTTCGAGCACGCTTTTCTACTTTGCTCTGCCGGGAGAAACCGCATCACCCATTTTCCACCTGTTTTCCGGTGCAACCATGCTGGGCGCGTTTTTCATCGCAACCGATCCGGTAACCGCATCAACCACAGTGAAAGGCAGGTTAATCTTTGGCGCTATGATTGGTGTGCTGGTATTTATTATCCGTTCATGGGGCGGTTTCCCTGATGGTGTGGCATTTTCTGTTCTGCTGGCAAATATGACAGTACCCCTGATTGACCACTACACAAAACCAAAAACATACGGGCACTAGAGAAGAATTATGTTAACCGCAATAAGAAAAAACGGTACAACGCTAGCCCTGTTTGCCTGTGCTTCCACAGGATTGGTGGCTGTAACCAATTACTTAACCGCAGATAAGATCGCCGAGCAGGAAAGAAAGCAGCTGATCACTCAGCTTAATCAGGTGATCCCGCATGAGCTGCACGATAATGCGCTGCACCAGGAATGTACTCTGGTTCGCTCTGATTTACTGGGCACTGCCGAGTCCATGCCTGTTTATATTGCTAAAATTAACGGACAGCCAAGCGGCGCAGCAGTTGAGGCCATTGCCCCCGACGGCTATAACGGCTCAATTAAAATCATTGTCGGTATGGACATTAATGGCACAGTCACCGGCTCGCGGGTTCTGGCTCACAATGAGACACCGGGGCTGGGCGACAAAATAGATATCCGGGTAACAGACTGGATTTTGGGTTTTAACGGGAAAACGGTAACAGCGGAAAACCGGGATGACTGGAAGGTGAAAAAAGACGGCGGACAGTTTGACCAGTTCACCGGCGCCACAATTACACCACGAGCTGTGGTTAAAGCGGTGAAAAATAGCGTGACGTTCTACAAACAGAACCAGAGCACCCTGTTTTCACAGCCACTAAACTGTGGAGAAAAAGATGACTGATAATAAAGAACTTATGACCAACGGGCTGTGGGCAAATAACCCGGCACTGGTTCAGTTGCTGGGCCTGTGTCCCCTGCTCGCGGTATCTTCAACCATTACTAACGCACTGGGTCTGGGCATTGCAACCACGCTGGTTCTGGTTTTTTCCAACCTGACTGTCTCTCTGGTACGTGATTATGTGCCTAAAGAGGTTCGCCTTCCGGTATTTGTTATGATCATTGCCGCACTGGTGACCTGTGTTCAGTTGCTGATGAATGCTTACGCTTATGGCCTGTATCTGTCTCTGGGTATTTTTATCCCGCTGATCGTAACCAACTGTATCATTATCGGCCGGGCAGAAGCGTTCGCAGCCAGTAATGAGCCTTTACCTGCTGTTTTAGACGGTCTCTGGATGGGGCTGGGTATGACTTCTGTTCTTGTTGTACTTGGTTCTATGCGTGAGATTCTTGGTAATGGCACCCTATTTGATGGTGCAGATCTGCTTCTGGGGGACTGGGCGGCTTCACTTAGAATCGAAGTTTTCGAAATAAACAGTAACTTCCTTCTGGCGCTTTTGCCTCCGGGTGCTTTTATCGGTGTAGGTATGTTGGTCGCACTGAAAAACGTTATTGATACACAGTTGAAAAACAGAAAACCTAAAGAAGTTAAGTCTGTTATTGAGCGAGCACGTGTGACAGACTAAAGGCTCAAACTTAATATATAAAAAAGTAAACAGCCTCAACATGAACAAAGATAAACGACTGGAAATATTAAAGCGGCTAAGGGATGAGAATCCCAACCCGCAGACTGAGCTCAACTGGAACACACCGTTTGAACTACTGATTGCAGTACTGCTTTCAGCGCAGGCAACAGATGTCAGTGTCAATAAAGCCACCGATAAACTCTACCCCGTTGCCAATACGCCCGAGGGCCTGCTGGAGTTGGGAGTAGACGGCGTAAAAGAGTACATCAAAACCATCGGGTTATTTAACTCAAAGGCAGAAAACGTTATCAAAACCTGCCGTATTCTGATCGATAAGCACAACAGCGAAGTCCCTGAAAACCGCGAAGCACTGGAAGCGTTACCCGGTGTGGGGCGTAAAACAGCAAACGTAGTTTTAAATACCGCATTTGGCTGGCCAACAATTGCGGTGGATACGCATATCTTCCGTGTCTCCAACCGGACTAAGTTCGCAATGGGAAAAGATGTGGATGCTGTTGAGCAGAAGTTGCTTAAGGTTGTACCTAAAGAGTTTAAGCTGGATGTACACCACTGGCTGATCCTTCATGGCCGCTATACCTGTATAGCTAGAAAGCCTCGATGTGGTTCGTGTCTAATAGAAGACCTATGCGAGTTCAAAGACAAGATCAATGATTAAGGAATAATGTTTCAGGGCGGGTTACCTGCCCTTTGTGCTCCTCACATAACTCTGCACCGGCAAATCGATTCTCAGCCGATAGATAGTGCCCCTAACTTATCGGCACTATCTGCACGAACGGAAGCTAAAACACGGTGAAAGCTTTCTCCCAAATATAAGTAATTTGAGGGCTTGAAGCATTAGATTAAAAATCGCATAGTTATGCAGAAGTCTCGTTCCCATGGTCCTCCGTGGGAATGCATATCAGACTCAAAGTCACCAGCCGGAGTATAAACTGTTACTGGGCTTATTTTCTTTGCTTTTAGTGCATTACGTGGACGCCTTCAGCCGCGGTATGCATTCCCACGCTGGAGCGTGGGAACGAGGGCCTGGTGAGTAATTTGACGTTTTTATTGCATAACGAAAGCGTGCTATTTCAAATGGCAGCGCTCGTTTTTGTCCATTTTCGTTCACGGGCGTTATGCCTGTATTGCTAGAAAACCTCGATGTGGTTCGTGTCTAATAGAAGACCTCTGCGAGTACAAAGAAAAACCATCGATTAGGTGAGACTATTTTGGAACGGTATATGCGGCTGAACTTTGATAGCTAAAAGCAATGTTCTATCATTAAAGTAGTGTACCGTTAGCGACGGTTTCCCAATTTAGAATAACTCAATTAACTGGGTACTTAATGCTAAAACATATAATTCCCAATATCAAAAATGACTCTCTGGAACTCACGGGAGCCAAATTAACAATTCTGACCGCTTTTGTTGTTGCGGGATCTTTCAGCATTATCCACTTTATCATTTACGATAGCGTCTCTTTCTATACCAACTCTACGCTTTTCCTTACCCTCACCGCCTCAATGGTCGTTTTTCGCAATAAAGACATCTATTTTAAGTCTAAGATAGCGCTTACCACGATGCTTATCGGTATCAATATTCTGATTTATACCTCAGCAGGAAGGGACAGTGTTTATCTTTGGATATTTATAGGTATTTTTTATCTGATGGTCACCTTTGGGCACAAAGAAGGGCTTATCGGCCTAATCATCTTCCTGCTTGTCGCCTTCCTCACAACCTACGGGCTTGTGGACGAAACCATCTCTTTAAAATCATATATTCGGTTTGTTGCTGTTTCTGTCATCCTTTCCTTCATCGCCTATGCTTACGAGTACGCCAAGTATGTGAACGTAGAAAAGTTGAAAAGCCTCACAAACACAGACACTTTAACCAACCTCTATAACCGAAGATCCTTTGACGAAATCTTTATCAGGCAGCAGTCTCTGGCCAAACGAAACAGAAAGCTTTTTGCTTTCGCTATGATAGATATAGACTTTTTTAAGCTATATAACGACACATACGGCCATTTGGCCGGAGATGATATCTTGATACAGGTCGCAAATGAATTTAAACGGACAATGCTACGCGCGGACGATTATGTTTTTAGACTCGGAGGTGAAGAGTTCGCTGTAATTTTTCACGCAGAGACAGAAGCAAGTGCTATCAAGCAGATGGAACAGCTGCGCATGAATATCGAGGAGCTTCACCTTGAGCACAAAGCAAATCCTGTCAATAGCTATGTAACCATCTCGATTGGCATGTGTATCCTTCAGCCAAATGAAGTCAAATCTCTGGACGCGATACATAAAACAGCCGACGATGCCCTCTATAAAGCAAAACTAAAAGGCCGCAACCAGGTCGTACCTGAGTATTACCGAGGAAAAGTGACTTAACCGCTTTTTGGAAAAAAAGGAAATACTCTCACTCAGTATAAGGGCACCAAAAAGGTGCCCTTGCATAATATAAAGATTTACTTAAGCGCATCCTGGATTTTACTTGTCCACTCCTCACCATGCTTTTCAATAAATGAATCCCAAACAGGCTTAACTTCTTCCTGGAAGGTTGCGCTGTCCACATCGTGGTTAATGATCATTCCGTTTTGTTCCAGCTCTTCTAACAGACCGCTTTCTTTTGTAGCACTAAGCTCACGCTGCATATCAACTGAGCTTTTAGCGACTTCTTCAACTATGGTCCGCTGTTGTTCAGACAGCTTCATATAGCTTTTCATGCTCATGGAAAGCACAAGTGGTGAATAAGCATGCTGCGTCATACTCAGGTAGCGTTGCACAAAGTAGTATTGCTGCGAAACCACAACCCCCACCGGATGGTCCTGAGCGTTTACCAGTCCCATATCAAAAGCAGCATAGAGTTCGGCGACCGGGATCTCATGAGGTGTAGCCCCAAGCATCCTGAACATTTCAGCCAGCACTTTAGAATTATTTACCCGCATGTTGAGCCCTGAAACATCAGCCGGCATTTTTATTGGTTTTCTGTTATTGGTCATGTTGCGAAAACCATTTTCCGGATAACCAAGTCCTTTAACCCCGAACTTCTCCATCATGGAAAGAAATGCGTTTCCCACTTCACCGTCCAGCACCCGGTAAGCCGCTTCTCTATCCCCGAATATAAAAGGAAGGGTAAATACGGCAATCTCTGGCAGCTCACCCGAATAGTTGTTCGCCCCCATCAAAACTATGTCGATAGTCCCGCTTTTAGCGCCCTGCAAAAGTTGCTGATCCGTACCCAACTGACCCATGGGAAATATTTCGACCCGGATATCACCCGAAGTACGCTGCTCCAGTTGCGCCTTAAAGTGAAGCGCCATCTCCTGTTGCAAAGAGTCATGAGATGTAGAGTGAGCGAATCTCAGCGTCAATGCCGATGCACCGAAGGAGTAAAACAACAAAGCAGCAGTTACTAATAAAATTTGAATAGATCTTCTCATCACCGACCTCCATGGATATATCATCCTGGCAATCTCTTATTTTTCTTGAGTGTACTGGTTAAGGGAGGAGACTATTTCTCCATAGCGCCCGCTATGCTTAATCATCCTTAATCCCTGATTAAACTTGTCCAGTAAGTGATCACTCTCCTGTACGTTTCTGGAGATAAGCAGATGAAAGTAACGTATCTCAAAGTGTTTCTGAGCAAAACTGATGGAGTTTTTGGTACTCCGGTCCAGCTCATTATTCATGTAATACAATCCAACGCGTTTCGATATTGGAATTACATCCACCCGCTCATGCTTAAGCCTGTTTAAGAGCCGGTCATAATTGCCAACTCTTTCTGTGGTGAGCAACTTATCCTCTGCCGCATTCGCAATCAGTGGATAGTAGGACTCAACCGCCAAACCAACATTCCGCCCTTTCAGGTCATCAATAGACTCCCATTTAAACGGTTTTGATTTCAGATAGAAGAACACCACATAGTCATAGATCAGATTGTCGCTGAACTTAAAATCCTCGGCTCTTTCGGTGGAGTAATTCCAGGGAATCGTTCCATGCCAGACTTTGCCTCTGTGATCCTTGCCATCTTTTGCGTACTCATAAGCCCTCAGCCAGGGGAAAAAGCCAAAATTCACCTTTACCCCGGCTGCAGCATAAGCCTCGGAGACCAGCTGCAAAAGTGGCCCGCCACTTTCAAAGCGCTCCGTACAATATGGGGGAAATTCGCCCACCGCAATATTGATGTTCTCTTCTGCTTGTATTTGCATTGCAGACAAGCAGAAAATAACCAGAGCAACACCTGCGCAGGCCTTTTTATAGTATCTAACGATAATCCGCTCCATACCCCTACCAAATAAACTGATATATCCAACTGACTTCTTATTGTTTACTAATAGAAATATAGCCCAAAACCCAGGATATGACCTGTCGGATCAGACACCTTAATCTTGTTGACTTTTTACCTAAACCCAAAGACCATGATTCCTCAAAAATGAAAACTGGGAGAAAAAACAATGTCTGACGGTCGTGTTCTGCACACCATGCTGCGCGTGGGTGATCTGGATAAGTCTATTGAGTTCTATACAAAGGTTCTGGGAATGAAGCTTCTGAGAACCAACGAAAATAAAGAGTATAAGTACACACTTGCTTTTCTTGGCTTTGGTGATGAATCTGAAGGTGCAGTAATCGAACTGACCTACAACTGGGGAACATCAGAGTACGAAATGGGCTCTGCATTTGGTCACATTGCACTTGGCTTTGATGATATCTATGCAACCTGCGATGCCATTAAGGCAGCCGGCGGAAACGTAACCCGCGAGCCGGGACCGGTTAAAGGCGGCACAACTCAAATCGCGTTTGTGAAAGATCCGGACGGATATATGATTGAGTTGATTCAGAATAAGGCTGCGAGCGCTGGATTAGAGGGGTAAAGATCCGGGCTATGGGGGCGGGCTTCGCCCTTGAAGGCAATAAGGCGATAGGGAAAAGCCCCATAGCCCCATAGCCCCATAGCCCCAATGTTACTCTCTTTCCGATTCCACTACCTGTTTTAAAGACCACGGATGTAATTTTATACAAACCCCACCCTTCTTAAACGCAACAGTAGGGTTTGCCAGCCGCTCCCCTTCGCCTTTCGGGCTGGACAGTTTGGTTTTAATTCCCTTTCCGCTTAGCTGAGACCAGTTTTCTGCCAGCTGCGGGAATCTTTCCTTCAGGTCATTTAAGTATTCATCGGCTGTTGTGGCCTGGGATGGAATAATAAATTCCACATGCTCCCAGCCTTCCTGCGGGTAACTTTTACCCTCGGCCGGGTATGGAAGTTCAAGGCATTCGACTTCTTTACCAAACATCACCGGAGGCTTATCAAAACAGATAACTATTATAGGTCTGCCATTAATCATGGCACTGGAAATCTCATCCCCATACGAGGCCCAGGCTCTATGAGCAGCCTGTGCGACAACCTTATCATTTATTCGAAGAGCGATATGATCCGGAGTAAAATCCTCAACACACAATCCAATCTCATCAGCCAGCTCAGCGATTTTCTGACTAAAACCGTCCAAACCATCCAACATCTGTTCCGGAAGCAACCCCGCCCCCAACAATACGTCTTTCATTTTCTACCTTTCATAAGAATTTGCATACAAAGCGATCCGTAACCTGTAAGCCTGACTCTTATACACAAATATTAAAGTGACCAGAGAACGGTTCTCCCCCTTGAGTGAAAAAGCCTAACTGGTTGATAAAGCTAATAGAAGGGGGAGTTAGAGGGGGTTGGTTATGCTATGCATGGTTAAACTACCAAAACTCAAACCCATGAGAAACAACCCCTCCCAGCCTCCCCTTCGATGTTACTTCTTCGAAAATCCGGCTTTTCGAGGCTAAGGGGAGGAGCGTTCTTTGGCTCCTTAAACTTGTGTATAAGAGTCAGCCTGCCAAATAATACCAACAACTGATAAAAAAGTAGAAAATTTCGTTTTCCCCATCTGTTAGACCGGATTGGAAATTGGTATCATTAGCCCCATTTTTCGAACAAAATTATTACTTAGCATGCATAATCATGGGTTTTACCCGGTTTTTGACTGCATAGCTATACAATTCTAAGAATTGGAAGGAAAGACGAGTGAATATCCAAGCACTGATCAATGACAAAGTATCTCAGGCACTAGAAGCCGCAGGCGCACCAGCCGGAAGTCCTGCCGCTGTACGTCAATCTGCAAAACCACAATTTGGTGATTACCAGGCAAATGGCGTTATGGGTGTAGCTAAAAAACTTGGCACCAACCCAAGAGAATTTGCACAGAAAGTGCTGGATGTTTTAGATCTTGAAGGTATCGCCAGCAAGACTGAAATTGCAGGCCCGGGCTTTATCAATATTTTCCTGAGCGAAGAGTTTCTGGCAAATGAAGCAGAAACAGCCCTGTCGGACGAAAGACTTGGTGTAGCAAAAGAAGAGACAAAAACTATTGTTGCTGACTACTCAGCACCAAACGTTGCAAAAGAGATGCACGTTGGTCACCTTCGCTCAACCATCATCGGTGATGCTGTCGTTCGTACCCTTGAATTCCTTGGCCACAAAGTTATCCGTGCAAACCACATCGGTGACTGGGGTACTCAGTTCGGTATGCTTATCGCAAACCTTGAAAGAGTTCAGCAAGAGTCCGGCGAAGTTTCCATGGAGCTTTCTGATCTGGAAGCCTTCTATCGTGAGTCTAAAAAGCTTTATGACGAAGATGAAGCCTTCGCAGAACGCGCACGTAACTACGTAGTTAAGCTTCAGAGCGGTGATGAGTTCTGTGCAGAGATGTGGAAGAAGCTGGTTGATATCACCATGGTTCAAAACCAGCGCAACTACGATCGCCTGAGCGTATCTCTTACCCGTGATGATGTTATGGGTGAAAGCATGTACAACCACATGCTTCCTGGCATTGTTGCTGATCTTAATGAAAAAGGCCTGGCTCAGGAAGATGACGGTGCTCAGGTTGTATTCCTTGATGAATACAAAAACAAAGATGGCGAACCTATGGGTGTCATCATCCAGAAGCGTGATGGCGGCTTCCTGTACACCACAACTGATATCGCTTGTGCGAAGTACCGTTATGAAGAACTGGGCGCAGACCGTGTGCTTTACTTTATCGACTCTCGTCAGCACCAGCACCTGATGCAGGCGTGGACTATCGTTCGCAAAGCAGGTTACGTGCCTGAAGAGGTTTCTCTTGAGCACCACGCATTCGGCATGATGCTGGGTAAAGATGGCCGTCCGTTCAAAACCCGTGCAGGTGGTACAGTTCGCCTTGCTGATCTTCTGGATGAAGCTCAGGATCGCGCACTTAAGCTTATTGAAACTAAGAACCCAGAGTTCTCTGACGAAGAAAAAGCAAGCATTGCGAATACCGTTGCAATGGCTGCTGTTAAGTACTCAGACCTTTCTAAGCACCGTACTACAGATTACATCTTCGACTGGGACAACATGCTTGCCTTTGAAGGTAATACCGCGCCATACATGCAGTATGCGTACACTCGTGTAGCGTCAGTATTTGCCAAAGCAGGCATCTCAATGGATGAGCTGCAAGGTAGCATTCAGATCACTGATGAGAAAGAGAAGGCGCTTATCGCTAAACTGCTTCAGTTTGAAGAAGCCGTTCAGGCCGTTGCCCGTGAAGGTCAGCCTCACATCATGTGTGGTTATCTGTTCGAGCTGGCTGGTCAGTTCTCAAGCTTCTACGAAGCGTGTCCGATTCTTGTTGCAGAAGATGAGAAAGTTAAGCAGAGCCGCCTGAAACTGGCAGCGCTGACTGCGAAAACCATCAAGCAGGGTCTGTCGCTTCTGGGTATTAATACTCTGGAACGTATGTAATACCAATCCCGGCAATTAAGTTTAAAAGCTCAATTTTCAGTAAAAAGCATCCTTTCGGGGATGCTTTTTTTATATACTGGTTTGATTGCCTGGTATAAACATTAAAATAAGGAAAAAATATGGCTTTTACCCTGCATCCAAGGTTGGAAAATGACACAACGAAACTGGGAGAGCTCCCTCTCTGCACTGTTCTGTTAGCAAAAGATAACTGTGTGCCCTGGATTATTTTAGTACCAAAAGTAGACGGACTAAGAGAGCTTCATCATCTGCCGATGGATAAACAGCAGCAGTTTTTATTTGAAAGCCAGCTGATTAGTCAAACGCTGGAAGCGTTATTTAAACCGGACAAAATAAACCTGGGTGCTCTGGGCAATATGGTTTCGCAACTGCATATCCACCATATCGCCAGGTTCATCTCCGACGCAGCCTGGCCCGGCCCTGTGTGGGGTAATACTGCGGGAGTGACAAGATCACAGGATGAACAGCAGGCGCTGGCTGATAAAATCAGAAAAGAACTCAGCAGAGATCCTTCTTTTCAGCTTCCACAAAATTAGTTATAACTCCTCTCCCTCACACCACTGAGGGAGCCTCCCCTAATACACACAAACTCCCCGTTAAAAACGTCAAAACAAACCTTCACCCACAGTACAAATACAGCGCCGAATTATCTGCTTACAGTGGACACATGCAATTTGGCGTAATAGTCACCCTAAATTGGCGCTTATATTCTAGAGACACCCGATGCATATAAGTAAAGTTACATGCCTAGAGAGAAGCAACCCTTCCTCACTGAATTCCAGAAATGATATGGCCTTCCTGGCTGTATCATTCCGGCAGCAAGCGAAGGTGTCTTTGACACCCGTGATATGGTCCCCCGGCCATATCACGTTTTTTTTTGCTGTTATTGTGGAGTGTTAACCTGTGAAGGTGGCATACCATACCTTAACCTGAATCTTCTGCTGAAATAGGAAGGGTCACTGAATCCCGATACCAAAGCAGCCTCTGAAACTTTCTCCCCTTTTAACAGACACAATCTTGCATGTTCTAAACGAACTTCAATTAAGTATTCCGTAAAGGTTTTGCCTGCCAGCTTTTTAAATTTGCGTTGCAGACTTCTCTCCGACATATACAAGCAAGCCGCAGCAACCGACATACTAAAATCGGGATCAGCAAACTTCTCTTCAATAAGCTGAAACGTGTCCCGTAGCCAGGGATCCGTTTCAGGGCTGGCTATCTGGTCTTCGCAATCCGGATTATCACAATCGGCCTTGAGCATATCCAATGCGGACTGTTTTACCGAAAATTCCGGCCAGGAAATAGAGGTGACATATTGCTTATCTCTGGAATAGGTCATCAGGCTACCTCCACTCTCTCTTATCAGCTCTTCGGTATATCCTGAAAAGTCATGGATTGAAAACGCGGTCTGTTGCTGCTCCGGTATACCCTGCTCTTTTCCGTTGTGTTTCCTGTCAGGACAATCCTCTGTAATGGTCACAACCAGACTTCCCATATGCGGCTCTGCTGTGATCAGAAACGACTGTCCTTTGTATGCCGACGACAGTATGTTGGCAAGAATGCAGTTAAAAATATCATCCAGCATCAGTTTTGCCGATGGAATACAAGAGCGGTTAGCGGTGGCCTTAAAGCGAATTATTATATCCTCTTCATTGCACTCCTTTTCCCAGGCACTGACCACCGCAGATATAAGTGAGTACATACAAACACAAGAGGGTTTGTCACATGTAGCTCCAGCGTTGGATTTCTCATTGGTAAGCACATCCATGGTATCTGAGATATAGGTCCGGATTTCACTCGCCTCACTGGCAGAGATAGTTTTTTTTCCTATCATTCGCTTTACATTTCTGGAGATCTCTTTGATGTAATTCGCCCTTATTCGTAATTTTTTCTCTAGTAGTAAATTGTGGCTGGACAGAAGGAATTCCTGGCGGGAAAAGTTTGCTTTTTCGTCATGCAGTTTGTCCCTGTACAACCTGCATTTAATTGACGCCGCCCGGTAAAACCAGGCCGTTCCTGCAACCGATACCAGTCCAAGAAAAAAGAGTAAAAGCGCAGCACACAGAGTGTAGAAATAGAAATCCGATAACTGCTGAATGTGTGAGTAAATTAAACGCGAGTCAGATGCAAAAGCAGCATCGGCATATAAGACAAAAAAAAGAAGTGCGTGCCTGGTGTTCACTGTGATTCCCTCCCAAAAACTAACCTGACCGGAGGGCACCAAACTTATGTGATTGAAGCGTTAAAACAAAGAGTTAAAAGGTAACGAATAGTAAGAGTTTTGTCAGTATTTCAGGAAGTACGGTTAAGTCACTTCCTGAAAAGAACAGTTGCACTAGTTTGCAGTCAAGCATTCCGTATAACTATCAGCAAGAGAGTTCAGGAAATCGAAATAAGCCGATTTTTGAACTTTAATATTCAGCCCCAGAGGATCCAGCTCACCCTGACCGACATTACTGCCTCTTGTTACCGATTCAATAATAGAAGACTTGAACTGTGGCTCAGAGAATACACAGCTCGCCTCTCCCGCACGCAGGGCCATTTTGATTTTAATCAGCGTCTTAGCACCCGGCTTACGTTCAGGAGAAACCGTAAACTGCCCTAACTTATTCAGTGAGAAATACTCTTCAAAATAACCATAAGCGTCATGGAAAACGTAGTAACCTTTATCTCTGACTGGTGCCAGTTTCGCTTCGATTTCGCTTGTTACAGAGTCCAGATTAGACTCAAACTTCGCAAAATTTGACTGATACTGCACCTGATGCTCCGGGTCGATTAACGCAAGCCTGTCTGCAATAATCTTTGCAGCCTGTCTTGCCTGTAGCGGACCAAGCCAAATGTGAGGATCATGGCTACCATGATTATGGCCATCGTCAATATGTCCGTCTCCATACTCGTGCACTGACAGAGAATCTTCAGCACCCAGTCTCAGCGACTGTTTTTTACCTTTCATGATCCCCTGCATAAAAGGCTCAAGCTCAGGACCGAACCAGATAACCAGATCGGCTCTGGCGATTTTTTTTACATCTGAAGGCCTCAATGCATAGTCATGAGGAGAAGCAGTAGAAGCGACAAGTAGGTCGGGAGTGGTGACACCATCGGTAATTTCATACGCAATAAACTGGAGCGGTTTAATACTTGCGACAATACTTATATCTTTAGCCAGTGCATATGCTGGAGATAAAATTAAAATAAACAACAGGTGAAGAACTAGCCTATTCAATTTCCGGCTCTCCGTGGTTTCAAATAGTAGACAGGAATATTGAATGTTATAATATAACGCTAACTTTTGTAAATGAGATTTATTTATGACAATGCTTGTCAGGATGACCGATATCAGCGTCAGCTTTTCGCAGCGGAAGGTCCTGGACTCAGTCAGTCTCTCTCTCAACAAGGGAGAAATCACGACCCTAATCGGGCCAAACGGTGCCGGAAAGTCTACCCTGATAAAAGTGCTGCTCGGCTATATCAAAGATTACTCCGGACAGATTGAAAAGCAGCCGTCACTCACCGTCAGCTATGTTCCTCAAAAGCTCAAACTCAATGATACATTGCCTCTGAATGTTGACCGTTTTCTTAAGCTTGCGGGGAAATACAGCCGTCAGGAGCGGAGTGACGCTTTAAAACTGGTCGGAGCCGAACATCTGCTGACCAACAATATGCACTCCTTATCCGGTGGCGAAAACCAGCGGGTATTGCTGGCCAGAGCCCTGCTCCGCCGCCCGTCACTGCTGGTACTGGATGAACCGGCTCAGGGCGTGGATATTCAGGGTCAGATAGATCTCTATAACCTGATTGAATCTATCAGGCACAGATTTGAATGCGCGGTTTTGATGGTGTCACACGACTTAAATATCGTAATGGCTAAGACGGATCATGTGATCTGCCTGCACCACCATGTCTGCTGCCAGGGCAGACCAGAGGTCATCGCGGCGCATCCATCTTATATCGCAATGTTTGGCGACCGCGAAGACAAGTCGCTTGCTATGGTTGATCATAGCCATCACCACCATCACCATGATCTGGCCGGACAACCGGTTCAGGGTGAAAGCGATACCTGCAACCACGTACAGCATGGACATCACCATGATTGAGTTTTTAATGCCCGCTATCCTTGCGGGGCTGGGAATAGCCATTATCGCCGGTCCACTGGGCTCCTTTGTTGTATGGCGGCAGATGGCCTATTTTGGCGATACTCTGGCGCACGCCTCTCTGCTGGGCATTGCCATGGGCCTGCTGCTGGATATTAATCTGTATCTCGCCCTTGTCGTTTGCTGTCTGGCACTGGCTGTTGTGCTCGTTATTCTGCAAAAGCGCTCCAGTGTCGGCACCGATACCCTGCTGGGTATTCTGGCGCATAGTTCACTCTCCCTGGGTATGGTCGCCATCAGTTTGCTGGACAATGTGCGAATCGACCTGATGAGCTACCTTTTTGGTGATCTTTTATCGGTATCCCCCGATGATTTGGGCTTTATCTATCTGGGCGTCGTCGTGATCAGCCTGATTCTTTTCAAGCTTTGGCACGCGCTTCTTTCTGCAACCGTCAGCGAAGAGCTGGCCGCTGTTGAAGGGATCAATACAGATTTGATCAGGCTGATACTTATGCTGCTTGTGGGTTCGGTAATAGCGGTCGGTATGAAGTTTGTCGGCGCACTGATCATCACTTCTCTGCTTATTATCCCGGCAGCCACAGCAAGACGCTTTAGTAAAACGCCTGAGCAGATGGTCTTTCTTGCTTCCGCTATCGGCATGTTATCGGTTCTGTGCGGTATTGCCCTGTCATGGAACTATGACACGCCTGCCGGACCTTCAGTTGTGATCAGCGCAGCTGCTTTTTTCCTGCTAAGTCAGCTGCGCCCTCAAACTTCATAAAATAGCGGCTAAAAAGTCTAAAGTTATTCCGGGTGATGACGATATAAAGTCATCACTCACTTAAAGCGACTTTTATAGCAGCATGCAAGTTCAGGAAACAGTTACAAATAACCTGATTACCGAATTCGGTCTTGGCAGTAATATCAGCCAGGCTGTAAGCAGCGGTAACCGCGCCGACTTCGCGCTAATGCTTGCTATGCTGACTACCGATGCGCGCGAAATTGAGCCCGTTGAACCTTTCGATACCACTTCAACCTCTGAAGAGCAGATTCGCGTGCAGTTAGGCGTGAGTGACAGCCAGCCTCTTAAATCTTCTGAGTCGACCTACGACCGTGGTGCCGAGATTGCCCGTCAGTTCCACGGTGGCGGTATGCAGAGTGCACGCCTGCAAAACGGTCTGTTACCCGATGCCATGGCTTATATGGCACTTAACACTCATGACCTGGATGAAGATGTGTACCGTAACCTTTCATCTCATGAGCAGCGCTTGCTTGAGAAAGGTGCACCGGCAACGCTTAGCACCAACGACCTGTATCAAAAACTGCTTGTTGCAGGACGCACTTCGCAGATTCAAGCTCAAGCTTAATGCAGTAGCTTTACATAACAATGCATAAAAAGCGTTACCCATCTCAAACTAATCCTGAAAATTAACGATAATTCAGATAGTTAGCGAAAACCTCAAAACACCTCATTTTTCACTACAATTTATTGTCAATTCATTAACAAATGTGAGTAACAGCAAAACTTACGACTTTAGTCGAAGGCAAAATGAGCTTTTCATGATGCTATTCACATCTTCCCCGCCTTATTCCTACCAATATATAAGCAGATACAAATACAAACATTTAGTTTTGACGCTTTAGAAATTGGTTGTGGTTATGGATATACAGAATTCGGTGGTACTTATCACTTCAGCAGGCTCCAGCCTTGGAGCAACACTTGCCAGTCATTTTGCGGGCCTGGGTGCTAATGTGGTGTTGTCTGATACAGATAAAGAGGTTCTGGATTCTGTTGCGTCGCGCTGCGCAGAAGTATCCGAAAAGGTGACCTGCTACTCACTGCCGGACCACTCCGAGAAAAGCGTTCAGGAGCTTCTCAGCTACATTGCCAATAAGTTTGATAAAGGTGTTGATGTTCTGATCAACTACTGGCCAAGCTCACCACTGCCGGCTTTAACCAGCGGCGTCAGCGGTGAAGACTTCTCTAAAATGTTTGTGTCTCTGGCAACTCCGCTGTTTAACTACGGCCAGGCCAGCGCCAGTCAGATGCGTGAATTCGAAAAGAATGGTGTGATCGTAAATATCCTGTCGCTGTGCGACAACAAGCACTTGCTGGGTTTTGAAAATGCGTCATCCATTATCAACGGACTGACAAAAAGCTGGGCAAAAGAGTTGACCCCTTTCAATATCCGGGTTGGTGGCGTTGTGCCCTCGTTTTCTCACTCAGCCAATAACGACGACTTCTCCCACTGGTCGCAAATTAACGATGAGTTGATCCGTAATACGGAGTATATCGTTTCGAATGATTATTTCAGCGGGCGTGTAGTTGCTGCGGAGGCTTAGGAGCAGCCGTCAGTTCTTATACACAAGTTTAATGAGCTAAAGAATGCTCCTCCCCTTAGTCTTGGAAGGCAGGATTTTCGAAGAAGTAGCATCGAAGGGGAGGCTGGGAGGGGTTGTTTCTCATGGGTTTAAGTTTTGGTGGTTTAAACATGCATGACATAACCAACCCCCTCTAACTCCCCCTTCTATTAGCTTTATCAACCAGTTAGGCTTTTCACTCAAGGGGGAGAACCATTCTCTGGTCACTTTAATATTTGTGTATAAGAGTCAGGCTGGTCGCTGATAAAAAAAACCTCGCCGGTTAGGGCGAGGTTTTTTATTTCTTCATGAGAAGTTCGTGCTAGCGAAACCATCTCATAGTTTCATTCTTACTCTATAGAGTCTGAATTACTTCTTCTCTTCTTTAGCTTTCGCTTCAGCAGCAGGCTTCTGGTCAGCTTTTTTCTTGATTACAGTAGTACCTTCGAAAGTTTCACCTTCAACGTAAGGCTTACCGTAGTAAGAAGCCAGAAGCACTTCTTTCAGCTCAGAGATTAGAGGGTAACGTGGGTTCGCACCAGTACACTGGTCATCGAACGCATCTACAGAGATACGATCTGCCGCAGCTAGCATGTCGGCTTCAGCAACACCCGCTTCCTGGATAGACTTAGGAATATCCAGATCTGTTTTCAGCTCGTCCAGCCATGCTAGTAGACGTTCAATCTTCTGAGCAGTACGGTCACCAGCCTGAGACAGACCTAGGTGGTCAGCTACTTCAGCGTAACGACGACGTGCTTGTGGACGGTCGTACTGAGAGAACGCAGTCTGCTTAGTTGGGTTATCGTTAGCGTTGTAACGTACAACGTTAGCGATAAGCATTGCGTTAGCCATACCGTGCGGCAGGTGGAACTCAGCACCAATCTTGTGAGCAATTGAGTGACACACACCCAGGAATGCGTTAGCGAACGCCATACCCGCAATAGTTGCTGCGTTGTGTACTTTCTCACGAGCGATTGGGTCGTTTGCACCGTTCGCGTAGCTTGAAGGCAGGTATTCTTTCAGCATCTTAAGAGCCTGAAGAGCCTGACCGTCAGAGTATTCGTTAGCAAGAACAGATACATAAGCTTCCAGTGCGTGAGTTACAGCATCGTAACCACCGAATGCAGTCAGAGACTTAGGCATGTTCATTACCAGGTTAGCGTCAACGATAGCCATCTGAGGAGTTAGCTCGTAGTCAGCTAGTGGGTACTTAGCACCAGTCTTGTCGTCTGTAACAACGGCGAATGGAGTAACTTCAGAGCCTGTACCAGAAGTAGTTGTGATACACACCATTTCTGCTTTCTGACCCATTTTAGGGAACTTGAAGATACGCTTACGGATATCCATGAATCGCATCGCAAGGTCAGAGAACTCAGTTTCTGGGTGCTCGTACATTACCCACATGATCTTAGCAGCATCCATTGGAGAACCACCACCAAGAGCAAGGATAACGTCTGGCTGGAAGCTCTTCATCATTTCAGCACCTTTCTCTACTACAGATAGAGTTGGATCCGCTTCTACGTCGAAGAATACCTGTACTTCCATGCCTTGTGCTTTAAGCAGCTGAACGATATCGTCTGCGTAACCGTTGTTGAATAGGAAACGGTCAGTTACAAGGAACGCACGCTTCTTACCTTCCAGGTCGCCAAGAGCGATTGGAAGGCTACCGCGACGGAAGTAGATTGATTTAGGTAGTTTGTGCCACAACATGTTTTCAGCTCGCTTAGCTACAGTTTTCTTGTTGATTAGGTGCTTAGGACCTACGTTCTCAGAGATAGAGTTACCACCCCAAGAACCACAACCCAGAGTCAGGGAAGGTGCAACGTTGAAGTTGTAAAGGTCACCGATACCACCGTGAGTAGTAGGGATGTTTACAAGAATACGAGCAGTCTTCATCTTGTCGCCGAAGTATTTAATACGGTCAGCGTTTACGTCCTGGTCAGTGTACAGGCCAGATGTGTGACCGATACCACCGATTTCAACCATAGTTACAGCCTGGTCAACTGCATCTTCGAAGCTGTCAGCTTTGAACATACCCAGACACGGAGATAGTTTCTCATGTGCGAATTCGTCTTCGTAAGCAACTTTGCCCAGACCTTCACCGATAAGAACTTTGGTATCTTCAGGAACTTTAACGCCTGCCAGCTCAGCGATTTTCGCAGCTGGCTGACCAACGATCTTAGCGTTTAGTGCGCCGTCGATAAGGATAGTCTTACGAACCTTGTCTGCGTCAGCTTTAGAAAGAACGTGAGCTTTGTGAGAAGCAAAGCGCTCTTTAACTTCTTCGTATACGTCTTTATGAACGATTACAGCCTGCTCAGAAGCACAAACTACGCCGTTATCGAAAGTTTTAGACATAAGAACAGATGCTACAGCACGCTTAACGTCAGCTGTTTCATCGATAACTACAGGAACGTTACCTGCACCTACACCGATTGCTGGCTTACCAGAAGAGTAAGCTGCTTTAACCATGCCCGGACCACCAGTTGCAAGGATAAGAGCGATACCGTCGTGCTTCATAAGACCGTTAGAAAGCTCTACAGAAGGCTGGTCGATCCAACCAATGATGTCTTTTGGTGCACCAGCTGCAACAGCTGCGTCAAGAACCAGTTTAGCAGCATCGTTAGTAGAGTTCTTCGCACGTGGGTGTGGCGAGAAGATGATACCGTTACGAGTCTTCAGAGAGATAAGAGATTTGAAGATCGCAGTAGAAGTCGGGTTAGTTGTTGGTACGATACCACAGATGATACCTACAGGTTCTGCGATAGTCATAGTACCAAGGTTTGCGTCTTCTTCCAGAATGCCACAAGTCTTTTCGTCTTTGTACTTGTTGTAGATGAACTCAGAAGCGAAGTGGTTTTTGATAACCTTGTCTTCTACGATACCCATACCAGACTCAGCCACTGCTTGCTGTGCAAGAGGGATACGAGCTTGGTTAGCGGCTAGTGAAGCTGCACGGAAGATTGCGTCAACTTTCTCTTGAGAGAAGGTTGCAAATTCCGCTTGAGCTGCTTTTACACGAGCTACTAGAGCATCTAGTTCAGCCATATTCGTTACAGGCATAATAAATCTCCATAAATTAAAAAATGTTAAAAAATTAAAAACTCTTTAGTAAGACTATTGAATTCAATCTTTTACTACTCACGGTAAAAGTGAAAGAACCCTACAAACTTAGTAAATTGCTTTCGGGATTGAGTATAATATTTCACGCCACGAAAAAAATTGACGCAGATCAGTTATGAATTTTTATTTACCCATTACTGGGTAGATTTCTTCCTTAACCTTCACTAACGCACTGTTTTTAAACATTAATATCAAGCTTGCTCTACCGCTTAAAAAAGAAGCCATCAAATCCTTGAAAGCAAAAAAATTAGCAAGTTGTGTAAAAAACTTTCACTCTCTATACAACAAAACAACAAGTCACATGATTTACGTGCTGCACAGAAGTATACCTTTCGTGATTTAGATCACCATAACAACTTAGCTTCTTTTCTAAAAAGTGTGTTGCAAGTAACATTTTTCACTACCTCACCGCATTTTTCTTTCAGCTTTTGCAGGAAAAGTGTTCAAAGTTCAGATTATTTATTGGTTATAATAACCACAGATATGTTAGTGAAAAGAAAGGAAAACTGCTCATGGCAAAGGAAACATTGAAGCACCAGCTTTATGTGATCATTTTTGGTACGCACACCAGAGCAGGCAAAACGTTCGATCTGATCCTGATCGTCGCGATTCTCGCATCACTTATCGTATTACTTCTGGACTCGGTACCCGCAGTGAGCCAGCAATGGCATAAAACCCTGTTGTATATTGAGTACAGCTTTACCGCGTTATTTACTCTAGAGTACCTTGTCAGGCTCTGGTGCTCTCCCAAACCTAAAGCCTATGCCAAAAGCTTTTACGGAATTGTCGATCTGCTAGCGATACTGCCAACTTATCTGACCATTATTCTCCCTTCCGCCTCTTTTATGGGGATTATCCGGCTAATACGTGTCCTGAGAATTTTCCGTATCCTCAAGTTAGTCAGATACCTTCAGGACTCTAACCTTCTTCTGCGCTCTTTGCTCAGTTCGCGAAGAAAAGTATTTATCTTCTTTAGTACCGTCGCCATTATGGTCACCATATTCGGTGCACTTCTGTATGTCATTGAAGGCCCGGAGCACGGCTTTACCAGCATCCCACAAAGTATTTACTGGGCAATTGTCACTATCACTACCGTCGGTTACGGTGATTTAGTCCCCCAAACAGCTTTAGGTAAAGGGGTTGCTGCACTGACCATGCTGCTTGGTTACTCGATACTTGCTGTGCCAACCGGCATTATCACTGCCGAGTTACATCAGGAGATGAGCTCGCATAAAAATCTGGTTAAGTGCCCAAACTGTATGAAGAACGGTCATGAAGCGGATGCGCTGTTTTGTAAACATTGCGGGAGTGAGCTGGCGGAGCCGGAGAAGCGGGTGGTGCCGGTGGAGGAATAGGGTTACTGGTTACAGGCTGACTCTTATACACAAGTTTAAGGAGCCAAAGAATGCTCCTCCCCTTAGCCTCGAAAAGACGGATTTTCGAAGAAGTAGCATCGAAGGGGAGGCTGGGAGGGGTTGTTTCTCATGGGGTTAAGTTTTGGTGGTTTAACCATGCATGGCATAACCAACCCCCTCTAACTCCCCCTTCTGTTAGCTTTATCAACCAGTTAGGCTTTTCACTCAAGGGGGAGAACCGTTCTCTGGTCACTTTAATATTTGTGTATAAGAGTCAGGGTCACAGGTTACATTAGACTTTAACAAAAAAGCGCAAGAGTCAGCCCCTTGCGCTTTTTCCTGTTACCTGTAGGACGAAGTCCGTCCTGCAACCCGTAACCTTATTTACTTCTTCTCGTTAAGAATAATACGCAGCGTACGACGTAGCGGCTCTGCAGCACCCCAAAGTAGCTGGTCACCAACGGTGAAGGCATTCAGGAAGTCGTTACCCATATTCATCTTGCGCAGACGGCCTACAGGAACTGAAAGCGTACCTGTTACTTTCGCAGGGCTTAGTTCCTGAGCTGTGATATCACGATCGTTTGGAATCACCTTAACCCACTCGTTGTGAGACGCGATGATATCTTCGATCTCGTCCATCGGTACATCTTGCTTAAGCTTGATAGTCAGAGCCTGAGAGTGACAACGCATTGCACCGATACGTACACATGTGCCATCGATTGGCACAGGGCTGTCAGAAAGACCAAGGATCTTGTTAGTTTCAACACTTGCTTTCCACTCTTCCTTGCTCTGACCATTGTCACGCTTCACATCGATCCAAGGGATAAGAGAACCGGCAAGAGGTACACCGAACTGGTCAACAGGGAAATCAGAAGAGCGCATTGTGTCTGCAACCTTCTTATCGATATCCAGAATTGAGCTTGCAGGATCTGCCAGTTCATCTGCCACTGAATCACGAATCGTGCCCATCTGAGAAATAAGCTCACGCATGTTCTTAGCACCGGCACCAGAAGCTGCCTGGTAAGTCATTGCGCTCATCCACTCAACCAGACCTTTCTCATACAGGCCGCCAAGACCCATAAGCATCAGGCTTACCGTACAGTTGCCACCAACAAAAGTGTTTGTGCCACCGTGGATACCCTGCTGAATCTGAGCAAGGTTTACAGGATCTAAAGTGATAATCGCATCGTCTTTCATACGAAGCGTAGAGGCTGCGTCGATCCAGTAACCTTTCCAGCCAGCCTGACGAAGTGCAGGATAAACTTTCTCTGTATAACCGCCACCCTGACAGGTAATGATCGCATCTAGTTGTTTCAGGCTTTCAACATCAAAAGCATCCTGCAGCATGCCCGCATCTTTACCAAGATTAGGAGCTGGAATGCCTACCTGAGAAGTACTGTAAAATACCGGCTCGATATGGTCGAAATCCTTCTCTTCAACCATTCGCTGCATCAGTACGGAACCAACCATACCACGCCAACCAACTAAACCTACTCTCATCATACTTCCTCGTTCCATGTAATAAAAAATCAGATACCAACATCTTTAATAAATTAGCCATAAGAAAACAAGCTTTTTTTAGTCTAAACCGCCATTTTTTTCATAAGTAACTGTTTCTTTCCGGGCTCAGACATTAAAAAACGGGCGAAAAGCCCGTTTTATTTAATTTCAGTTCATTCTCTGTACAGCAAAAATTTTGCTTAAGCTCTCATCAGCCTCTGCGAGTTAACTGATCTTTCAGGTTTGGCGGCGTGCCTTTTATGGTCAGCGTATCGGTTTCCGGATCATAAAAAATCCTTTCACCTAACAACATACTGTCGAAGTTAATTGTCATGCCGCCACCAGAGCCAACATATTTAGTCAGTTTTCTTACTGCCGATCTGTCCGCCGGGAAGCTCTCTTCAAGTTCATAGCCACGATCCTGAGTGTAATCCAGGAAGCTAGTACCATCATCACCCACCGGCAATTCTCCGGACAGTTCTTTAACTTCAACTTCCTCGTTCGCCTTTAGCTGTTCGTTGCAGTAATCGTAAACCTGCTTACGGTACTCGTTCGCTTCTTCCTTATTAAGCTGCGAGTCTGAACAGAAATCTTCAACCGCCTGCATCAGAACCTGATTTTGCTGTTTGGTATCCAAACCTGTCTCAGCCTGGAGAAAATCCATAAAAAAGTCGGCAACCTTACGGCCTACTCTGCCTTTAATATAGGTCAGGTAGCGGTTTGATTCTGAATCCGCTTCATAGGTAGAAAGGTCAATTCTTGCCGCTATATCCATTTTATTGATATCAAGATAGTCGGTCGCACTGATATCCAGGCCGTCGGTCACCTTCAGGCTTTCGTTAGAAGGCAGCAGTGCAATAAACAGATAGTCAGTGGCAAGTGACTGATATTCCGCTAATACAAGGATACCTTCCTCGGCAAACGGGTATTTAGACAGCTCGTTTTTTAGGCGAACTGCGCAATTTTGTGAGAAAGGATAAAATTCTTGCTCTCCCTGGCGAAGTTCTTGCAACCACTGTTTAAATTCGCTGTCAGACTGAAAAGTACCAAAGCCTTTGCCGGCTTTGGCGTTGAAAACCCGGTGCAACTCTGCAACCAGGTTTTCAGAAAAAGAGTTGTGTTCAAGAGCGTCGTTTCTGTAATTAACGACCAGCTCGTCCTGATCATTTTTGGCTAACTGATGTAGAATAACGTTAGAAAGAGTAAGGCTCATAGCTAATAAATCACTGTTTAGGTTTCAGTTGTGAGGAATTGTAGGTTATCATAAGCCGCTTTTAGTATCATTATTTAGAGTCAATATGCCAATTACATCAAAATACAGCGATGACCAGATCGAACTCATCCTCAGCGAAGTCGCTGCCGTCCTTGAAAAGCACGGAGCAAACGCAGAGCTTACACTGATGATTGCAGGAAACATAGCTACAAACGTATTAAACGGAAATATCCCTGCAGCCCAGCGTAAGTCCATTGCAGAGAAGTTTGCTGAGGCATTACTGTCTTCAGTGGAAGAAGATAAGACTCACTAAAAGATCAAGAACTAAAAATAAATGGTAGATAGCGGAAACTCATACAACGATAAAGTCTCGAAAATGGTCGGGTGGGGCCACTGGTTTACTTTCTTTAACATTGTTGCGGCAATGTTAGTCGGTACTCGCTATATCACTCAGTCACCATGGCCGGAAACCCTGTTAGGTCAAACCTACCTCGCACTGTCGTGGGTTGGTCATTTCGGTTTTCTGGTTTTTGCACTGTATCTGCTGATACTGTTTCCGCTGACCTTTATCAGCCTTTCAAGAAAGCTGTTCCGTTTTATTGCCGTTTGTTTTTCTACAACAGGCCTGACTCTGCTACTGTTCGATACTCAGGCCTATCAACAGATTCACATACACCTGAACCCTATCATATGGGAAGTTTTGCTCGAAGGAGAGCAAAGCCCTATTGCTGCAGAACTGCAACAGCTGTTTATTGTTGTTCCTGTCATATTCCTGCTTGAACTGGCCCTTTCTGAGTGGGTATGGAGGAAACAGAGAAAGCTGCAGCATAAAAAGGTCGGCAGGCCCATCGCCGCACTCTTCTTTATCTGTTTTATCTCAAGCCACCTGACTTATATGTGGGCTGATGCCTTTTTGTATACGCCAATTACCAGTCAGAAGGCGAACTTCCCGCTTGCCTACCCGATGACAGCTAAAACCTTCATGGAGAAATACGGCCTGCTGGACCGGGAAGAGTACCTGCGCAAGAGAGAAGCAAGTGAGAACAAAGCTGAACTCATCAGTTACCCGACTGAGGAACTCAAATTCAGCAGCCGCCCGGTTAAACATAATATTCTTATGGTCATGGTGGATAACTTAAGATCCGACGCTCTGTCACCTGAAGCCATGCCAAATACATACGCCTTTGCAGCTGAAAATCAGCTATTTGGCAACCATTACAGTTCCAGTAATGATAACTATGGCGTGTTCGGACTGTTTTACGGTATTCCAAGCAGCTATAGCAGCAGTGTGAAAGCTCAGGAGAAACAACCTCTGTTTCTTCAGCTAGCCGGGGATAACGGATATAACTTCGGACTATTCAGCAGTTCTAATTTTGAAGAAAGCAGTTACCAGGATGCGATTTTCAAGTCTAAGCTGGCTGAAAATGCTTCAGTACAAGAGGCAAATCCTCAGGACAGCAATACCGTCGATAACTGGAAACTCTGGCTGGACAACGGACCGAATACCCCATGGTTCAGCTTTATCGAATTAACCACAGTCAACGATTTTGAAGACTTTGATGTTAAAGACGCATCTCTTGCGACACCTGCAGCGAAGCTGAGAGCCTCATACAATGCTGCGGTAAACAGTGTTGACACTCATATCGGCGCCATACTTGCCACTCTGGCAGAAAAAGAGGTACTGGATAACACGGTTGTTATTATCACCTCTAACCACGGTACAGAATTTAATGAGACCAAAACTAACAGCTGGGGCCACAACACAAACTACAGCAGTTATCAGCTAAAAGTACCGGTTGTCATGCACTGGCCGGAGAAAGAAGCCAAAGTCTATACACACAGATCCAGCCACTTCGACATATCAGTGACCCTGCTTCAGGAGCTGATGGGTGTGTCTTCCAACCCAAGCGAATACAGTAGCGGCCAGAATCTGTTTAACGAAGAACCAAGACGTTGGATATTAGCCGGAGACAGTCGTAAGATAGCGCTTATCACCGACAAGAGAACCACGGTTGTTGACCAGTACGGCAACTATAAAATATTCGACAGCAGTTATAAGCGTAAACGGGACGAAAACCCTAAATTATCTGTACTGATGCAGGGATTATCAGAGCTAAAACGCTTCTATACAAAAGAACAAGATTAACGGGATGTAGCGCAGTTTGGTAGCGCACCGTGCTGGGGGCGCGGTGGTCGCAGGTTCAAATCCTGTCATCCCGACCATATAAAAGGTAACTCAATACGCAGCAGAGAGTTACCTCCCCCTTTACCCACGCTGAGTTTCATTGTGGTACATTTAATCTACAACACCTCTTTGATTTCCTCTGATTTTTTACAATCGGTAAGTTCTTTACCATACTTTCTATATGGCCTGTTCAGTCGTGTTTGAGGGGGAAATTATGCCATGGTATCTAAATGAAACTTATATTGAAGCTGCCTACTACATTGGCACTGTACTGGGTATTTTATTTTTACTAAGGCCACTCAAAGGCTATTTCGAGACAAAAGCTTATAACTCGGCCAATCGCGAACGCATTATCAAGGCTTATGAAGAGGTACACGACAGCCCCTGCCCCGATTCCCGCTTTGAGATTTCTTTAAGTAAAGGTGATAAAACGATGATGGTGGTTGGCAGTGCGCTGCTTGCACTGGCAATTATGCATTTTATAGGGCAGTTCTGACGAAAGAAAAGAGGCTCAGATATACAGGCCTCCTTTCTACGCAATCCAGTCACTTTGCAGCGGTTAATCGACCAGTGTTGCCTGTTTTGCTATATAGTCAGGAAGATCTATCCCCCATTTGTGCAACAGACTTTTACTGAACATAAAACGCCCCTGCCCGCCGGTTTCCTGTCGCAGGCGCTTTCCTTTATTCGCCAGCATTTCCATTGCCATTTGTCCGGCCAGCTTGCCTTCCTCATAACCAAAGATGACATAACCACCGATATTTTTGTTCGCTCCGATAGAAAAGTCCCAGAAACCAAAAGGAGGGATCTCGGTATTCTTCGATGTCCAGTCAATCACCACTTCAGGATCAACATGCAAGCCACTGTCATCGTTTAATGTCTGATAAAGGCCGGCAATCAAAGCGTCATACCCCTGATCTTTCGCCGCTAATACGTATCTTTGCCACTCACTAAAACGACTTACCAGCTTTATATCCAGGTAGATACCAGAAAGGCGCATGGCGTCTTTCCCCTGGAAAATATCTTCCTTAATCACTCTGGCGGTTTCCTTTGAGTCAAGCAGCACCAGCACACGTTTTACCGGAAGCAACTTCTCAAGCATCAGGATTGAACGTCTGAGCAGAGGGCGCTCAATAACGCCGGTAAAATTAGGAGCCCCGACAACACCATATTTCCTCGGGTTGGCATTGATGCCAAGGTAAACAACCGGTGTGTCTGTTTTTAAAAGCATAGGAGCCAGGTATTTTAAGGCATTATCATCGCCCAGGATCACCAGTGTGGGATCCAGGTCCTGGTAAACCTTCCAGGCCGCTTCTGCACGCTCCTGATATTTTGACTCAGGCAGGCGCTTAGTATCCATCTCGAAGAAAACCAGCTCATGCTCCATACCGAGCATATCTTTCAGGCCCTGCTTGTAACTTTGATCCCAAAGATACTCGGCGTGATAGCTCTCAATGACTAAAATGGTACTAGCAGAAGTCAGAGGGCTCCACAGGAATAGCAGGAGCAGCGATAAACCTACAGATTTCATAATACGCATTCTGAAACCTCATACTGACAAACCGATTAATTACACTTTTAGTCTAGTTCAACTCCCGCCTTTCAACATGAATACCGATACTATTTTCCGGGAAAATCGGTTATTTTGGGCAAAAAAGAAACCGCTCGGAAATGAGCGGCTTCTTGTTGTCACAGGTAGCATAAGCGCAAAAACTACATCGCAGCTTTAACCACTCTTGCCAGGCGCTTAGCTGCTGCCTCCGGGCTGGCATTTTCATCATTGAAGAACTCGTTAACCACATCCATGACCGCGTTCTTAACATAACTGGTTGTCGACATATCCGCGGAAAGGCTTGGCAGCATATCAGGTGTGCCTTCCGCTCGTTTAAATGCTTTCATTGAATTCTGGGCGCACAGGTCAAATCCCTCCAGAGAAATATCTGTTCTGGCAGGCAAAGAACCCTTGCTGTAGTTAAATGCCTCCTGAAACGAATCTGACATGATCACTTTCGCCACATCTTTCTGTCCGGAAACATTTGAAGGGTCGTGTGTTTTAAAAAACACAAAGCTGTCGATGTTGTAACCGAAGGTATCTTCCGTTCCCGGCGCTGCAACACAAAGATAATCTTCTCCCGGCACCTTTCCGGCTACATTAAATTCGCCTTTAGCCCAGTCACCCATGATTTGCATCGCAGCGGTTCCGTCGATAACCATTTTAGTGGCAACGTTCCAGTCACGGCCTAATGCTTTGTCATCTATGTAATTACGCATTCTCTGGAAGGTGGCAAACACCTCAACCATTTTGTCACCGGAAAGCGTTGCCGAATCGAGCTCCACAAATGCTTTGTAATAGTCTTCGGCATCCAGCACCGCCATCGCCACCACATCAAACAGAGTCACGTTTTGCCATGCTTCAGAGCCGTGAGCCAGAGGAATGTAACCCGCTGCCTTTATGGTTTCTGCGACCAGGAAAAACTCATCCAGCGTTTTGGGAACAGGCAGGCTTAACTTTTTAAACAGCGGCGCGTTAATCCAGAGCTGATTCACCCTGTGCACATTAACCGGTGCGGCAACATATTTGCCTTTATACTTAACCGTTCTGGAAACCACCTCAGGAAGAAGTTCATCCCAGTGCTCCGTTTGAGCAACATCATCGATAGAACGAAGAAAGCCAAGCTGGCTCCACTCTTTAATATCGTATCCTTTGATCTGTGCCGATGTTGGAGGGTTACCGGAAACCGCGCGGGCTTTTAACACCATCATCGCGCTCTCACCACCGCCACCGGCGACAGAGAAGTCATTCCAGGTATAACCATCCTGCTCAATGGCATTTTTCAGGATTTCTGCGGACTGAGCTTCACCGCCGGACGTCCACCAGTGCAGCACTTCAACACCTTTTGCACCAGGTGCAACGCCTACTTCTTCAGAGGCCAGAGAAGCATTCACTCCCGACATCAAAAGAAGAAGTAAACTTAACTTACTTTTTCGCAGCACTTTAAAAGGACTCAATTTACTCTGTTTCATTTCACTGTATCTCTTGGCAGGGTTATTTCAACCTGCAAGCCACCTTCTTCACGATTACTAATGGTCAGTTTACCGCCATGCGCATTAACAATGCTTCTTGCGATCCCCATACCTAATCCGTGACCTGTGCTGTCCGTCGCCAAGCGGAAATAGGGTTTAAACACATCTTCCATGCGTTCTGAAGGTATTCCCGGACCTTCGTCCATTACGGTTAACTTAAGTAGTGCAGAAGTGTCTTCAATTACAACTACAACTCTGTCACCGTATTTCACTCCGTTATCAATAATATTGGTTAAACAGCGTTTTAGCGCCAGAGGCTTACACAAAAACGGATCTATTTTATCTTCGGAGAAGATAACATTCCGCTCGTCGGTATTGTGCCGCTCTGCGATGCTTTCAAGTATATCCATCACATCAACCTGAACCAGGTTTTCGTGGATGTCCGTATCTTTCACGATCTGCAACGCGCCTTTTACCATTAACTCCAGCTCATCCAGATCTTTATTGAATTTCAGCCCGCGCTGCTCATCTTCTATAAGCTCAGAGCGAATTCTGAGCCGGGTTATCGGCGTTTTAAGATCGTGTGATATTGCACTAAATAACCTTTCTCTGTCATCAATATGCCGCTTCAGCGCCTTTTGCATATGATTAAACGCCTGTGTTGCAGTAACCAGCTCTGAAGCGCCCTCTTCTTTTAGTGGCGGCTGGTCGATATCACGGCTAAGTGCATTTGCCGCCTTTGCCAGTCTTTTCAGCGGTTTAACCTGACGACGCACCATGGCGTAAGTAAAAGTCATCAAAAGTGCTGTGATAAAGACGATGAAAAACATCTGTTGTGTCGAAAGCACTTCATCTTCAAGCATCGAATAAGGAGAAGGAAGCAATGCCGCAATATACAGCCACTCTTTTTCTGCCATTTTTATCTGAACAACTAAAATGGGCGGATTCAGCGGCTCCAATGTCAGGGTATAGTGCGCCCAGGACTTAGGCAGATCACTTAAATAAGTTTCATTGGTCAGTACCCGCAGCGTTTCAGGCCTAGAAAACTCAACCAGGATATCGTTTTTATCGCTGACCTTTTCAAGCTTCTGCTCCAGCACGTCCCTAAACACCTGCTTAGCAACCGTTTTCATTTCATTGCTTCTTGCCGGATCTATCTTTATCTCTTCTTCATTAAATGAAACAAAGAAGCGCGTGCCACCAATATTCCTTAGCTGATTCAACACTACATGGCGATATTGCAACGGCAACGACTGAAAAAAGTTGGCAGTAGAAGCAAAGTTATTTGCCATACTGGTTGCCGTTGATTTCAGACCCTGCTGCCCCTGATATTTTGACTGATAGTACCAAATGGTAGTCGCAACAAGCTGGGCCAGAATGACGGACAATAAGGTAAGCCACAGTGTTCTCGATACCAGCGAGCGCGGTACCAGTTCCGAAGCACGCTGCTTTATCTGCTTATATACATCGCTGTAGTAATCAGCACTATCTTTAATCATCGTAGGTCACTTCTGCAGACAAGATATATCCGTCACCACGCATGGTCTTTATCAGCTTAGGGTTTTTACCGCTATCGCCCAGGCGGCCCCGAAGACGGGATAGCTGAACATCCAGGCCACGCTCTGTTGGCAGTGCATTCCGGCCTTTTATTGCCTGAGTAATGGTATCTCTGTCCAGAACCTGGTTCGGACTTTCAAGAAACAGCATCAGCAGGTTAAAGTCTTTTCCGGACAGCTCGAACTCTTCCTCATTTTCAAGATTTGTCAGCATATGAGTAAGCGTATTCAGTCTCCACTGAGCAAACTGAACAAATTTAGGTTTCGGCTTTTCTTCCTGTACACCACCACCACGGGTACGACGCAGCATTGCTTTTATTCTTGCATTTAACTGACGCGGGCTAAATGGCTTAGCAATATAATCATCCGCGCCAATTTCTAACCCGACAATCTGATCGGTTTCATCAGATACCGCCGTAAGCATAATAATAGGTACGTTGGAACTTTTACGAACGTATTGACACAAGGTGAAGCCATCATCCCCCGGCATCATAACATCCAGTAATATAAGGTCTGGCTCGCCTTCCAACAGGCGGCGTTTCATCTCTTCGCCTTCAGAGGCTAATACAACCGTATATCCGGCTTTAGTTAAATACTCATCCAGCAGTTCACGAATCTCAAAGTCATCGTCAACAACAAGTATTTTCTTCTTTACAGACATAGACCTAATCCTTCTTTCACGATAATACGGCGATGCTCGCTCACCATATATTCATTATAGTGTTATATCGTTGTTCATTTCCCACTTACATTCAGTAACCGCTTAGTAGGGTAAAGTAAGCGATTGTAACGTGAGACAACCATTTTAGTGCGTTATGTAACCTGATTCTATCATGGCTTTACCAGAAGATTACGTTGGATTGCACTCTGTTACGTTATGTTACATTGGGCGTGACCATGCCCTCGTTAAATCCGTTTAGAGAATTTTAATATATACCCCGTGAAGACAAGTTCGATAATTTTACGGATTTGTTGTTACGAAGAATATTATTCTTCAGTGCTTTATTCGCTAATTAAAATATTAAATCAGTTTAATAAACAATTTTATTAGTTAGCAAATAATCTAATACAAAAACTATATCGGGGTTTACGATGAACGTATTTAGTACAATGCAAAAAATGGGTCGCAGTCTAATGCTTCCTGTAGCATGTATGCCAGCTGCTGGTATCCTGCTTGGTATTGGTGGTAACTCAGAAGTTGCTAAGTTCCTGCCAGAAATCGTTGCACAAATCATGACTGAAGCTGGTCTTGGTGTGTTTGCAAACATGGCTCTACTATTCGCTATCGGTGTTGCTCTTGGCTTTGCTAAGAACGACGGTGTAGCAGCTCTTGCAGCAGGTCTTGGTTACCTGACAATGACACGAGTACTTGGCGTTGTAGCACCTGGCACTGATGTTGGTGTATTCGGCGGTGTTATCATGGGTCTGGTTGCAGCGGAACTATTTAACCGTTACCACACTATCAAGCTGCCAACCTACCTTGGTTTCTTCGGTGGTAAGCGTTTCGTACCTATCGTTACATCGCTTGCAGCGTGTGTAATGGCAGCTATCCTTGCTATCGTATGGCAACCAATCGGTGCTGGTATCGAAGCATTCTCTCACTGGGCTGCTTACCAGTCTCCGGAAGTTGCATTTGGTATCTACGGTATCGTTGAACGCTCTCTGATCCCATTCGGTCTGCACCACATCTGGAACGCACCATTCTTCTACGAAGTAGGTGAATTCACAACTGCAGCTGGTGAAGTTGTTAAAGGTGAAATCCCACGTTACCTTGCTGGTGACCCAACTGCTGGTAACCTGGCTGGTGGCTACATGTTCAAGATGTTCGGTCTGCCTGCAGCATGTCTTGCAATGTACGTAACTGCTAAGAGCGACAAGCAAAAAGTGGTAGCTTCAATCCTTGGTTCTGCTGCACTGACTTCGTTCCTGACAGGTATTACTGAGCCAATCGAATTCGCATTCCTATTCGTAGCTCCACTACTATACGTAGTTCACGCTCTACTAGCTGGTTCTGCATTCGTAGTAATGATTCTGATGGGTATTAAGCACGGTACTACATTCAGCCACGGTCTGTTCGACTTTACTCTACTGTTCGGTCAGTCTACAAACGGCATGATGCTACCAGTTATCGGTCTTGTATACGCAGCTATCTACTTCTTCGTATTCACAGCGCTAATCAAAGCGTTTGACCTGAAAACTCCTGGTCGTGAAGATGAGTCTGAGTCTCAGGTTGAAGTTAAGTCTGACAGCAGCGAGCTTGCTCAGGACATCACTACAGCATTCGGCGGCAAAGCTAACATCAAAGACCTGGACGCATGTATCACTCGTCTACGTGTAACAGTAAACGATGGCAGCAAAGTAGATACTGATAAACTGAAAGCACTAGGTGCAGCTGGCGTATTCGTTAAAGGCGATAACTTCCAGGCAGTATTCGGTACTCACTCTGAAATCATTAAAGGCCAGATGGAAGCACTAGCTTAATCCAAAGCCTATAAAAAACTGATAGTTACAGATACTCAAACCGGGCTGAAAAGCCCGGTTTTTTTATGCTCTTCATTTCTGGGTTAAAACAATGAACTGAGGGTCAGTTATGTTACAAGTCTTCTTAACTCATGCCTTTGTACTGAAAATTACTGTAACTTTTAGTACAGTAACTTTCAGTACAATAATTTCATTTAAGTGCAATCTTTAATGTAGGCAGTCCACCCGGCCAACCAACATTTTTTAAAAAATCTGCACACATTTTCAGCAAACAGTTAAATTAGGGGTTTACAAGTTTTTCATACCCTTATATTATGCCTCGCACACGGAGAGATGGCTGAGTGGTTGAAAGCACCGGTCTTGAAAACCGGCATACGTTAATAGCGTATCTAGGGTTCAAATCCCTATCTCTCCGCCACATTAAGAAGCCCGCTGAGAAATCAGCGGGCTTTTTCGTTTCTGCTTTTCTGTCTTTATTTCTGTCTAATTGCTGCTAGCTAAACAATGTACTGTTGTTTAGTTGTGTTTAGTTCCATTTATAATTGGCAGGACCACGTTACCTTAACATCGAAATTTCTTATTTTTAAAACATCACGCTTACTCTCCACTTACTAATCTATTAAGTGCACATCAACTATTTTTATATTGGAGTTAATAGTTTATGCATTCCTGATAACAACAATGGAGTTAAGCATGAAAACAATGTCTAAAGTTGGAAGCACTACTGCGCTGGCACTAACTCTTCTATCTGCAAACGTGTCCGCTGAAGAACAGTATCCTCTACCGGACGGGTACAATGATATTTACTTCGGTCTAACAAGTACTTTCGTAACTGTAGATTTCAAAGGCAGCTATTATGATGCAAGTGAAGACGATACGCTGTCAGGGAAAAAAGATATTCATGGCAATACACTACTCGGTGTTTTAGTCGGCTATCAATTTAACCCTTGGATGGCTGTAGAGGGAAGGGGCTACCGAAGCGTTGCTAATGGCAAGTGGTACGGTTTTCCAATAGATGTAACCGAATACTATGGCGTTTTTGGTCGAGCTATTTTGCCAGTATGCAAATATTTTAGCACATATGGCTTGGTAGGCTATGGTACCGGAACTATGGAAGGGTTTGGAGCCTCCGATACCGAAAATGACCTCGCTTATGGGTTAGGAGTAGAGTTTAATAAAGGAGGTCGAACCAGACTACAAGTAGAATGGGTTATGTACCATGACGAAAAGTACACGGTTAATTATTCTAATGGTGATATAGCTACTCTTGATGCAGAATTAAGCTCCATCAACGCCAACTTAGTTTGGAGTTTCTGATATATCGTTGCTGGGGTGGCTCTCCAGCAACAAACTTCTACTTTTTCAACTTCATCCTTTATCTACCGTCAAAATTGGCTTGTTCGCTCCCGGCTCGATTTTTTCAATACCTTCTCTCAATAGCTGCAATTCCTGCTTATAGCTCGCTTCTGAGAACCTAACTCCCCCTCCTTTCCCGCCCACGTAAACACCCGGTCAATTTTCTGCAAAATCACACCATATGCAGCCAATTTCATTTTTACTGCCATTAGAATGCGCACTAAACAATCCGAGCAATGAGTTACGAGGATACAATGAAAACACAGATCCCTCTTTATTGCGCGTCCGTTGCGGCGAGCATATGCACGACTTCTGCCTTTGCAAAAGAGGCGGAACTGCAGGATATGTCTGATCCTCTGGCGGTTTATACACAAGGCGGTGTAGGTATTACCGATAAAGGGTTTAATATCAAAATAGGTCAAAGCTACGATACCGGCAGTGCGTCAACTATGGCGATGAATGTTATTGAGATAAAAGGTATCGCTGGTGAAACCCTGGGGGTTCGTGATGACGATGAGGCAAAATATCAAAGCGTTGATGATTCTATTGACTCATTCAGGTTGCGTAATTTTAAAGTCGATTTAAATGATGGGCGTGGCAGCCAGTTAGATATTAGCTACAACAAAGACAAGGATACATTTACCGGCTCTTACAGCCTGATTCAGGCACTTCCCAGAATGGGGCCATTAAACTTCTATCCGCTTGCCGGAGTTGGTTTAGATGTGATGAACTCAGAGTCTTCCGCGTACCAGGGCCCGGATGCCGGTTCCGGTTATACGTTCCCCGGAACCTTTGCTGTGGTCGGTGTTTATTCAAAGCTAAAAGTCACAGATAAAATCTGGCTGAACTATAACCCTATGTATATGGTAACCCTCTCCGGAGCAACCTGGTATAAAGACGGAATTTATGCTGGTGACAGAGACATACTTGCCCACGAATTTGCAGCCTCTTATCAGATAAGCCCTCGCAGCAATATCCGCTACTTTGCGAACTGGAGCGACAAGGTAAACTTTGGCAGTGGTGATCACCGAATCGAATACAACTACCAGTTTTAGCCTGCAATAAACCACTCCGGCAAAGTAAGCAGATTTGCCGGAATCCAGGTGACAAATTAAGACCAAATCCACTACCCTATGAAAAATGGCATTTCATATGGAAAACGACAATGGATAAAGTTCTTATTACCGGAGCCAATCGCGGCATTGGCCTTGCGCTTGTCAAACAATACCTTAACTCGGGCTGGGAAGTATTCGCCACCTACCGCGATGCAGAGAGCGCATCTGAACTGCTTGCTCTCACCAAACAGCATCCGCAGCTTAGCAGTTATCAGTTGGATGTTACCGACTATCCGGCGATAGAAGCGCTGCAACCTAAGCTTCCGGCAATCGATCTGCTAATCAATAACGCTGGCTACTACGGCCCGAAAGGCTACGGCTTTGGAAATACAGATGTAGAAGAGTGGCGTAAAGTCTTCGAGATTAACTCCATTGCCCCTTTAAAGCTGGTTGAAACTCTTTATCCTAACCTTCTGCAAGGCCGGTTAAAGCGCGTTGCCTGCATCTCATCTAAAGTTGGCAGCATGACAGAGAATACTTCCGGAGGCGGATACATTTACCGTTCATCAAAAGCGGCAGTTAACTCTGTGGTAAAAAGCCTGAGCAACGATCTGAGCAAAGAAGACTTTACCGTGGTTGCACTGCATCCCGGTTGGGTTTTGACCGAGATGGGCGGGCCGAATGCTTTGATTTCCACTGAGGTCAGTACGGAAGGATTATTCTCAGTGATAGATAAGCTTAAGCCAGAAGATAGCGGACGTTTTCTGAACTACGACGGAACTGAAATTGCGTGGTAGAAAATGAAAGGGCGGCCACCTCGCCGCCCTAATTACTTAATATAAATAAGCCGATTAGTTAACTCTAAAGAACGCCAACAGCTCTTTCTGCTTATCTGCTTCCTGAGACAGCTCCTGACTTGCACGGGTACTTTCACCAATGCCAGCCACGTTCTGGTTAACCATCTCTACGGTAGATGAAATATTGCCTGAGATTTCATCCGTTACCGCAGACTGCTCATTCGACGCAGTGGCAACCAGAGAGTTCACTTCTGAAATGGTGTTTACAGACTGAGAGATACCTTCAAAGGCTTCCCTAACCTTCTGTGCCAGATGCTGAGACTCATCCACCAGCTCTGCATTGGACTGCATATATTTATTTGCCTTACCGGCCTGCTCCTGCAGCTTGGTGATGATTTCCTGGATGTCGATGGTTGACTGCTGCGTTTTCGCAGCCAGTGAACGAACTTCATCTGCAACCACGGCAAAACCGCGTCCGTGCTCACCGGCACGTGCCGCTTCAATTGCAGCGTTCAGCGCCAGCAGGTTGGTCTGCTCAGAAATTCCGTTGATAACATCGATAACCGCACCGATTTCGGTAGAGTAAGTGTTTAACTGGTTAACAATATCTGCAGACTCGCGTACCGACTCACCAATCTTCACAGAGATTTCATCGGAATTGCCAAGAGAGTCATGTCCATCAGTGACATTTTGCATCGCCTCGGTTGCTGATGTTTCTGCGTTGGTTGCATTCTGTGTCATCTCTAGCGCCGTACTCGACATTTCGTTCACTGCTGCCGCTACCTGCTCAACCTGCATCAGCATGGTCTGAGAGTTGCTGTCTGCCTGAGTCATGGTAGATGCCAGTGTTTCAGATGAACCCGCCACATTATCAGCCACAGATGACAACTGGCTTAGCGTTGAAGCAAGCTGCTCAGCTGTTTTGTTGTAGCTGTCGGCAAGCATACCCAGTTCGTTTTCACCCTGGTTGGGTACACGTACCGTCAGGTCACCTTCAGACATTTGGGTCATGGCCGTCTGAACTGAAGTAATTGCCACCGTAAGGTTTCTCGAAATATAAAGAGCGATAAGCACAACAACAATAGTTACGGCAACCAGCAGGCCAATCATAAGATTCACAGCGCGGTCATAAATAATATCACCGTGCTCACTTGCCTCTGCTGCTGACTTTTCATTCAGATCAGACAGTTTCAGCAGAGTTTCAGAGTACTTGTTGTAAGCATTCAGGGAAGCACCAAGGAAAAGCTCCTTCGCTTCAACATTTTTATTTTGCTCAGACAGAGCAAGCAGGTTTTTCTGAATGCTCAGATATTCCTTATAAGCTCTTTGGAACTCATCAAGCAAAGAGCGCTCTTCAGAGCTGGAAACCAGCTTGCTGTAGGCCGCAACAGAGTCATCCACATCCTGCTGAACCTGTTTAATCTTAGAATCTGCTTCCCGGATTTGACCTGCATCCGTAGAAATAATATGCACGGCCTCTTCATTACGAAGGTCGGCTGTCTGAGTGTTAATTCGTTCAACTAACTGAACGGAAGGCAGCCAGTTAGTTGAAATAATAGTCGACTGCTCATTAATCTCATCCATCTCAGATATGGACATAAGCAACAGACCGATAAGCGCTACAACCGGGATGGCGAATCCCCCGACTAGCAGGTTACTGATTTTTATATTTTTCATGGAACTCCCCGTACGGCATCTAACTTGCTAGCATAACAACAATGTACTTCATTAAAATTACTACACGAAATATTAATGAGATTAATCAGAACGAACTGTTATAAACATCAAACATTCACTATTTAAATAAGACTAGTTTGCGCTTTGCTATAACTCAATGAAGCTCTCTGCTCTCTTTTGATAACCACTCAATTAAATCTGGTTCGGCCAGAGGACGACTGAAATAATAACCTTGGGCCTTTTTACAGCCGATAGTGCGTAGCATCTCCGCCTGTTGCTCGCTTTCAACGCCTTCAGCGATGACATCTATGTTCATACTGCTTGCCATGGCAAGAACGGCTTCAACCAACTCCAGGTCTTTATTGTCTTCCGGTATATCCTGAATAAACTCTTTATCGACTTTCAAGATATTAAAGGGATAGTTTCGTACATAACTTAGCGAAGAGTAACCTGTGCCAAAATCATCCATCGCAAGCAGTACGCCTTTTTCCGCCAGCTCCTGTAGCGCCTTTTCACTCTGCTCAGAGCGATTCATCAGGACACCTTCTGTTATCTCCAGCACCAGCCTGTTTGGCGGCAGTTGATAGCGCTCCAGCATATCCAACACCAGAGGGATAAAGTCTGACTGGTTCAACTGCACAGGAGAGACATTCACGGTGACGGAAAAGGCTTCATCAAACTTTTTGCTCAGCCAGGCGCACGATTCAATGGCGTTTTTAAGGATGAACTCACCAAGCGGGTTGATAAAGCCGTTATGCTCTGCCAGAGAAATAAACTCATCCGGCGGGATCACACCGTGCTTCTGGTTATTCCATCTTGCCAGTACCTCAAACTTTCTGACTGCCCCGGTATCCAGTTGAACAATCGGCTGAAAAGCAAGACTGATTTCCCTTCTTTCTAAAGAAAGGGCAAGCTCTTCTTCCAGCAGCAGTCGTCTGGTCATATGCTCATTCATGGTCTCGGAAAAGAAATTGAAATGATTTCTTCCCTGCCGTTTCGATACATACATGGCTGTATCTGCTTTACGCAGCAGTTCGTCCGGGGTATCACCGTCTTCCGGATAGCAGGAAACCCCGATACTCATAGTGGTTCTGTGAGTCAGGCCGTCAAGGTGGTAAGGCTCTTTGGTTGCCTTTAACAAATGGGAGCAGAATGCTTCTATATCATCCTGACTTCCTACCCTGTCTGTGATAATAACGAACTCATCGCCACCAAAGCGGCTGATAAAATCGGTTTTTCGAATAACCGATTTTAGCCGGCTTGCCACTGAAATCAGCAGACTGTCGCCAACAGCATGACCCAGCGTATCGTTTACTTTTTTAAAATCATCAAGGTCAATAAACAGCACGGAAAAGTGACTTCGCTGAGAGTGCTGACTACCCGCGATTTTCTGCTCCAGCTGTGTAACCAGCGAAGCCCGGTTAGAAATCTGGGTTAACTCATCGTGCTGAGAGCGGTATTCAAGCAGCTCCGTCCTCTCCTTCACTTTGCGGTTTAGCTGGTAGTTCCAGACAGAAAACAGAATCACAACGATAAGTAATGCAACCAGAATACTGCTTGCGCCAAGGATCCACTCCTGCGGGATCCCGCTGCTCACCTCTACACGTATCCAGCGTGAGTAAATTTCCGCTTTTTCCTGAGATGAAATAGTCGCAAGCGCTTTATCCAGGATCCTCTTTAACTCAGGCCAGTCACTGCGGACGGCCATGGCTAACTCATACTTATAATCGGTATCGCCCGAGATCCTCAGGTTCGTCAGTCCCTGCTCCTGAATAATATAACTGGAAGTGGCAATATTGCCGACAAAGGCAAAAGCTTCCCCCTGACTGACTGCTTTTAAGGCGCTCACGGCATTTTTATATGGCAGCAATTCCATTGCCGGCTGCTCACTACTGAGCATCTCATGCGATGCATAGCCATCGATAACCGCCACTTTTTTCCCCGCAAGGCCCTCTGTTCCCGGTACAAAATTCACAGAATTATTGGTCACAATACCCATGGAGTTGGTGACATAGGGAACCGTAAACTCGGCAAACTGTTTTCTGTATGGCGTCGGCATCGCCATAGGAATAAGGTCGATCTTGCGCTCCCTGATACCATCAAGAACCCGGTTCCATGATGAGGTGTTGACCAGCACAAGCTCAATATTCAGTTTCTTTGCAACAAGGTCCAGAAAATCCGCCGCAATCCCCTCATGCTGACCATCATCGTTGAAATATTCCAATGGGGGCCAGTCCGGTGTACTGGAAAAGCGTATGGTCGGGTGTTCATCAAGCCACTTTTTTTCAGCCGGAGTTAACCGGACCGTATCCGTTACCATTCTTTTTTCGATAACATCGCCAAGAATCGCGTGAAATTCCTGGCTTGATACGCTGTCCAGCGCAACCTGAAGTATCCGGGTTAATTCAGGCCAATCCTTACGTACACCAATAGATAATACCGAGCCGCTCTTGCCCGCCCTGCTATGTACTTTTAATGTAGAGATCAGCTCATTGTAGATAATGTTATTGGCAACGGCTCTGTTTCCGATGTAGGCATCCGCCTCTCCCATTGCCACTGCACCCAGAGCTTCAGAAGTCCCCGCATATTCCGTGATATTGATCTCCGGATAGTTTTCTCTGTAAAAGGTGACGTTTCCAAATCCTTTTTCCAGTGCAATGGTTTTTCCGGTTAACGCTTTCTCATTCTGATAATAAGGTGGCTCATCCCTGCCAATAATTACATGAGGAATCGTAAGATAAGGCTTGGTAAAATTGAAAAAGGGCTCTCGCGACGCTTTTGGTGTTATATCCAAAACAGCATCAAGTTTTTTGTCAATGACACCCTGATAAATATCCGGCCAGTCACCACTCACCTGCTTAAGCCGGTTTCCCAGTCGCTGATTAAGTAAATCGATAAAGGCAACACCAAAGCCGTCGGCCTGCCCCTTCTGATTTATAAAGTTGATTGGAGGCCAGTCATCCATTGCACCAAGTTGTATCTCAGGGTGCTCGTTCAGCCATTCAATCTGCTCACCGGATAAGGGCAGAGGCAGCTTTTCAGCAGGAATAATAAGATCACGGGAAACTGCATTGTAAGAAAACGCAAACAGACAAGCGAAGGAGATAAGAAAGCGGGCTAGTGTTTTGGCGATATACATCGTGGCGTTGTTTATTCCTCTGACCTGAGAGTTATACCTATCCCAGCAATTATCTTTGGTCAAAACCAATCAATTAGTTAAATTATTAATTCAAACTAATATATCTGAGTAATCATACAAATTAAGGTGTTTTTTACATGACCAAATGCGGATTAGTAAGTATGGAATAAAGATCACACAAGAGCATACGCCACTAGTTGCGCTTTTTCTTTCTTGGTGCTCTATTTTTCCTTACCGGACGCTGTGTCTGATATTTTGACAGCTCCCTGAAGGATTCTGGAACAGAAGTTGTCTGCACATTGTGAACCAATAGATTAATGCGGCTAATCATAGATTCGATAAATGGCTGATAGCTGGTTTTCTTCTCCACCATAAGTTGCAACTGGTGCTCCCAGTTCGCCGTCATATCCGGGTAGGTAGACTCATCCGGCAGCGCATGAATAAGGCCACGGCCAACCTCGGTACTTAGCACCATTTTTCCGCTGCGTTTAAGCAACTGACGCTTAAATAAGGTGTCCAGAATTCCGGCACGGGTAGCCTCTGTTCCGAGGCCATCGGTCTCTCTGAGTATTTTTTTCAGCTCTTTATCTTCCACAAACCGGGCGATTCCTGTCATGGCCTGAAGCAGAGTCGCTTCAGTAAAGTGCTTTGGCGGCTCTGTTTTCCGCTCTTTGATCTCTCCTTCCCGGCAAACCAGCTCAGCCCCTTTTGCCAAAGGAGGGACGGTATCAATTCCTTCATCCTGCTCCTTCTGATTCCCCATCAGCACTTTCCAGCCCGCTTTAACCAGCTGTCTGCCACGGGCAATAAAAGTGCCTCCGGCAATATCAAATACCAGCTTAGCTTCGGCAAAGACTGCTGGCGGATAAAACTGAATCAGGTATTGTCTGGCAATCAGCTGATACACCTTCATTTCGTTACCGGATAACGCATTAACGGACGCTTTTTTAGGCGTTGGAATAATAGCGTGGTGCGCATCCACTTTACTGTCATTCCAGGCTTTGGATTTTAATGAGAGATCAGCGTTGCTGACGGCGCTTTGCATCTCTTTAGCATTATTGGCAACAGCATCTAAAACCGAAGCGGCCTGCCCATAGTGCTCCTTTGGCAGATAACGGCTGTCTGAACGCGGGTAGGTAATTAATTTATGTTTCTCATAAAGCGACTGACAGATGGTAAGTACATCCTGAGCACTCAGGCCATAACGCTTCGCCGCATCAATCTGAAGTGCAGACAAAGAGTAAGGAAGAGGTGCAAACTGTTTCGATTCTTTTTGCTCTGATTCGGTTACGATGGCCGGCTGGCCTTTAATCCGGCTGGCGACATTTTCAACCAGATTACGGTTTAGTACCCTTCCTTCTTCATCCTGCCATGGCTTGCAAGCTTCACTGGGTTTCCACTTCGCTCTGATATCAAAGGCTTCACCCTTGTTTTGGTAAGGGATTAGCGCATGCAGTGTGTAGTAATCCTTGGGAACGAAGCTTTCGATTTCTTCATCACGACGCACCACCAGGCCAAGTACGGGAGTCTGGACCCGGCCAACCGATAATACACCCTTATATCCGGCTTTCTGACCAAGCAGGGTATAAGCACGGGACATATTCATACCGTACAGCCAGTCAGCCCTTGAACGGGCAAGCGCAGAAACGGAAAGAGAGACAAACTCGCGGTTACTGCGCATCTTCTCCAGCGCCCGTTTTACCGCTGGTAGGTTAAGGTCACTGATTAGCAGGCGTTCTATCTGAGCTTTCTTGGCTTTGCTCACTTTGAGGTAATCAATCACCTCATCCACCAGCAGCTGTCCTTCTCTGTCCGGGTCTCCGGCATGCACAATATGACTGGCATCTTTGATCAGTTTACGGATCACCGTTAGCTGTTTGCTGGCACTTTTTCTCGGCCTTAACTGCCACTGCCCGGGGACAATAGGCAGATCAGCCATATTCCACTTTTTATAGCGCTCGTCATAGGCATCTGGCTCCACCTGCTCAAGAAGGTGTCCGATACACCAGGTCACCACATCTCCATTGCCACAACGGATATAGCCCTGCTCCTTTTTCTGCGGATTGGGCAGCGCAGAAGCAATGGCTCTTCCAAGGCTTGGTTTTTCGGCAATAAAAAGTCGTGACATTTTCAGGTATACAGCAGGAAAAAACAGAGGGCTACCATAGCGAAAGCAGCCCCCCGAGATCAAGTAAAACTGGACATTTATACAGTTATTTCTGTTTTATATCTCTAAACCTAATTCAAATCCCTGCCTGATGGCCGTTACCGCATCCAGTTCGCCGGCTTTATCCGCCCCACCGATAACATGCAGCTTATCGCCCAGACTTTTCCAACTGGCTTCAAAGGGTCTGACCGACTCCTGCCCGGCACACAGAACGATTTTATCGGCATCTAACAGCAGCCTTTTGCCCCTCTGTTTTATGTGCAGCCCCTTTTCATCAATGCTCTCGTATTTCACGCCACTCATCAGGTGCACACCTCTGTGTTCAAGGGTCTTTTTGTGTATCCAGCCTGTGGTTTTGCCCGGCCCTCTTCCGGCGCGGCCCTTGCGCCGCTGAAGCAGCCAGAAGGTTTTGTGACTGATGGTTTCCGGATAGGGATACAAGCCTCCGGGATAGGTAAACTCTTTATCTATGCCCCAGTCCTGCAACCAGTCTGCCAGGCTGTGTTCCTGTGGTTCAGAGAGCATAGAAGCGATATCGACACCGATTCCTCCGGCCCCGATAATCGCGACTTTGTTTCCCGGATAAGTTTTCTCTTTTATCAGCGTCTGATAATCAATGACTTTATCTGAGGCTTCTATTCCCTTTATTTCTGCTTTTCTTGGTTTGACACCCGAAGCGATGACCACTTTATCGTAGTTTTTCAGCATTGCTTCTTCGAACTCAGTGTTTAACTTCAAATCTACTCCGCACACCTCAATCTGGTTAGCAAAGTAACGGATAGTCTCTCTGAATTCTTCTTTGCCCGGGATCTGCATGGCAAGCCTGAACTGGCCGCCAATGCGGTCATGTTTTTCGTACAGATCCACCTTGTGCCCCCTTCTGGCCGCAGTGGTTGCCACTGAAAGCCCCGCAGGACCGGCCCCCACCACAGCAATTTTTTTAGGGCTATCCGTTGGAATCATTTTAAGTTCTGTTTCATAACAAGCCCGTGGGTTAACCATGCAACTGGCCCGCTTACCTCTGAACACATTATCCAGACAAGCCTGATTGCAGCCAATACAGGTATTAATCAGATTTGGATACCCTTTCGCTGCTTTGTCCACAAACTCAGGATCAGCCAAAAACGGCCTTGCCATAGAAATCATATCGGCCTGGCCCGATTCAAGAATGGCCTCAGCTTCTTCCGGCATATTTATCCGGTTACAGGCAATCACGGGGATATTCAGGTGTGGCTTTACCTTTTCGGTTACCCAGCTAAATGCAGCGCGGGGAACTTGAGTGGCTATGGTAGGGATCCGGGCTTCATGCCAGCCGATACCGGTATTGATCAGAGTCACTCCGGCTTTTTCCAACGCTTTTGCCAGTTGCACCACCTCTTCAAAGGTACTGCCCTCTTCCACCAGATCCAGCATTGATAATCGGAAGATAAGGATAAACGACTCCCCGGCTTCCTGACGGATCGCCCTGACCACTTCAAGTGGAAAGCGGATACGGTTTTCATAACTTCCGCCCCAGTCGTCATAACGCATATTGGTTCGCTTGCAGATAAACTGATTAAGCAGATAGCCTTCCGAGCCCATTATTTCCACACCGTCGTATCCGGCGCTTTTCGCCAGTTTCGCACTGTTTGCAAACGCTCTGATGGTTTTGTTTATCTGCCTTTCACTCATTTCTGAAGGGGTAAATCTGGCGATGGGTGCTTTAATGGCAGAGGCGCTCTGACAAAAAGGATGCATGGCATATCTGCCCGCGTGAAGGATCTGCAGGCAAATCTTGCCGTTATGGCGGTGCACCGCCTCTGTCACCACTTGGTGTGCCGCTGCATGTTTCGGCTTACTGAATTCGGCACCAAACGGATGAAGCCGTCCCCTCAGGTTTGGGGAAAAGCCACCCGTGACAATAAGACCTACTCCGCCCTTTGCCCGCTCCTCATAAAAAGCAGCAAGACGGCCAAGCCCTTCCTTATGTTCCTCCAGACCAGTATGCATGGAGCCCATCAGCACTCTGTTTTTCAACTGAGTAAATCCAAGATCCAGCGGCTTGAACATATTTGGATACATAACGGCCTTCGCTCTTATTGTCAGATTCTTCTAATGAGCCTATTTTGCTTTAGATCAAAAATCAAACATGCGTTTACATTTATGCAACATCGATCGTCCTGGTGATATTTTACGTAATTCAGACCAAATCGGGTTTGGTGGTATGGCTAATATGTCGTAGGATTGAAGAATCAGATCAAATCTTTTCAAACAAGTGCTTAAAGGCATTTGTGAGGATAAAAATGAAGACAGTATTCCGCTATATTGGCAAGTTTTTCAAATTGATATGGAAAATCATCAATTTTATTCGCCTTGCCATATTCAACCTATTCTTCCTGTTCATCCTTGTGATGATATATATCGGCTACACCCACACAGAAAAACCGGCTCCTGAGCCGGTTAAAGAGGCATCAGCTCTGGTGCTGAACCTTTCCGGCCCGATTGTTGAGCAGAGAACCTATGTAAACCCTATGGATTCGTTTACCGGCTCAATGTTTGGTCAGGAACTGCCGAAAGAAAATGTGCTGTTTGAGATTGTAGACGCCATCCGCTACGCCGCTGAAGATGAAAATATCTCAGGTCTGGTGCTGGCACTAAGAGAAATGCCGGAAACCAACCTGACTAAACTCAGATATATCGCTAAGGCTATCAATGAATTTAAAGAATCCGGTAAGCCGGTTTACGCAGTAAGTGAGTTTTACAACCAGAGCCAGTACTATCTGGCAAGCTACGCCAATAAGATCTATATGGCACCGGATGGCGGCATACTGCTGCGCGGCTACAGCGTTTACCCACTCTATTACAAGACACTGTTGGAAAAGCTGGATGTGAATACGCATGTATTTCGCGTAGGTACTTACAAGTCTGCGATAGAGCCGTTTATCAGAGACAATATGTCCGACGAAGCGAAAGAATCAGCCAGTGTCTGGCTGAAACAAATGTGGGGCGCATACGTTGCTGATGTGGCAAACAATCGCAAGATTGAATCTGAAAAAATCAATCCAACCATGGATGACTTTCTGGCTATGCTGAAAGAGTCCGATGGCGATGTGGCAAAACTGTCTCTCAAGCTGGGTCTGGTGGATGAACTGGCAACCCGTCAGCAGGTCCGAAAAGCCATGGGCGAAGAGTTCGGTGTTAAAGACAAAGACAGCTACAAAGCCATTGGCTACTACAAGTACCTTTCCAGCATACCGGGTGACACCAGCTTTGCAGCCGATGATATTGCTGTGGTTGTTGCCAGCGGCAGCATCCTTGACGGAAGCCATCCGAAGGGCACCATTGGCGGCGACACCACATCACAACTGCTAAGACAGGCACGCAAAGATAAAGATGTTAAAGCTGTGGTACTGCGGGTTGATAGTCCGGGAGGCAGTGCATTTGCATCAGAGGTGATCCGCAATGAAGTAGAAGCACTGCGCGAGGCAGGCAAGCCTGTTGTGGTTTCCATGTCCAGCCTGGCGGCCTCCGGCGGTTACTGGATTTCAGCAAGTGCTGACAAAATCATTGCTCAGCCAACCACGCTAACCGGCTCCATCGGCATATTCAGCGTAATTACCACCTTCGAGAAAGGTCTGAATAAGTATGGCGTCTACAGCGATGGTGTGGGAACAACGCCATTCTCTGGCGTAGGTATCACACGGGGCATTCCTGAAAAAGCAGGTCAGGCTATCCAGATGGGTATTGAAAGTGGCTATAACCGGTTTATCGGCCTGGTAAGTCAAAGCCGAAATATGTCTCTGGAACAAGTAGACAATGTCGCTCAGGGCAGAGTCTGGACTGGTCAGGATGCGATGAAGGCCGGACTGGTGGATAAACTGGGTGATTTTGATGATGCTCTGGATCTGGCCGCAGAGCTGGCCGGTCTTGAAGACTATAACATCTACTGGGTGGAAGAGCCTCTGTCACCGACGGAGCAGTTATTCCAGCAACTGATAGAGCGTGTTCAGGTATCGTCAGGGCTGGATATCAGCTCAATGCTGCCAAAAGCATTGCAGCCGGTTTCCAGTAAGCTGCTACAAGATGCGCAGCTGCTTAATACCTTTAATGATCCAAAGGGCAATTATGCACTCTGCCTGAACTGCGCAGTGGAATAAAATCCTCCCAACTTCCCCGTCCAATGGGCGGGGATGACAAATTTCTGATTAATCATTTATAATCCCGTCCAGAATTTCCCCCAGCCTGAGCAAATCAATCAGATGACCAATACAAGAAAACACATCTATATCGCCTATACCGGTGGCACTATCGGCATGCAAAAGTCCGAAAACGGCTACATTCCCATTGCCGGTTTTATGGAAAGCCAGCTGGCAAATATGCCGGAGTTCCACCGCCCTGAAATGCCTGACTACACGATTCACGAATACGATCCGCTGATCGATTCTTCAGATATGTCTCCAAAGGACTGGCAGCAGATCGCAGACGATATTAAAGCCAACTACGACAAGTACGACGGTTTTGTGATTCTTCATGGTACCGACACCATGGCGTACACGGCTTCTGCGCTCTCTTTTATGTTTGAAAATCTGGGCAAACCTGTCATTGTGACAGGTTCACAAATTCCTTTGGCTGAGCTGAGAAGCGATGGTCAGGCAAACCTGCTGAACGCGCTTCATATTGCTGCTAACTATCCGATTAACGAAGTCACGCTGTTTTTCAATAACCAGCTGATGCGTGGCAACCGCAGTACAAAATCTCACGCTGACGGTTTTAACGCCTTTACTTCCCCTAACCTGGCTCCACTGCTTGAAGCCGGTATCAATATTCAGGTAAGCAGCAGTGTTGAGGTGGATAAAAAGCCTGAAGGCGAATTTAAGGTGCATGAAATCACTCCACAGCCTATCGGTGTGATTACCATGTATCCGGGTATTTCTCATGAGGTCATCCGAAACACGCTAAGGCAACCGGTTAATGCCATGATACTGCTGACTTTTGGTGTTGGTAACGCGCCGCAAAATCCGGAGCTTCTTGCTCACCTCAAAGAAGCTTCAGAACGTGGCGTAATTGTGGTAAACCTGACTCAGTGCCTGGCAGGTAAAGTGAATATGGGTGGCTACGCCACCGGATGTGCTCTGGCAGAAGCCGGGGTAATTAGCGGGTACGATATGACGCCGGAAGCGGCACTTGCTAAACTTCATTTCCTGCTTAGCAAGGAGCTTTCTTATACTGAGATTAAGACCGAGATGCAGAGGATTCTTCGGGGGGAGATGAGTCTGTAACTTATTTAACCTTATTTCTTAAAATTTCTTGCTGATTGCCTGAAAGCTCTCGCTTAAATTCTGCTTTTGTTTTGACCTTCATTTCACCGCCGGCGGCTATGCTCATATGCTCCGGTTCGGTGTTATGTCTGGACTGGTACAGCATTACTGCCTGCATGCAGTAATCTCTCTGATCCCGAGTGAGCTGCTCACCTTCTGGCCAGCGGCCTGTTTCAACGGCGTACTGCAGCCTCTTATAGGCTTCAGGCGTGATTGCGCTGATTATTTCCTCTGTCGTTTGTTGATCTCTCATCCAGTCTTCTCCTAAAAAAGCGCCAGCCGCTTTCCCTGACGTTATATAGCATTTACACTTAGTTCAAGAATATAAAACATAAATATAGCCTTCTGTCACAAGTGATTGGAAATGAACTTATATAAAAGTCTGATAGTTAGTGCGTCTGCAACGCTTCTGTTTGGATGCTTTGAACCAAGATTGAACACCACTGAGTTGTGTGCCAAATACCCTAAGCTAAATTGTAAAAAGCTAAATATGAATGACGGTCAGTGCCGGGTCGTAAGAACTGACTTAATCTGGCACCGCAAAACGGTTCTGGATGATCCCACCGCACAAAATAAAATCCAAGAGTTCAAACTGTTAAGCGACTATCAGAAGTGTCTGGATCTGGCTGCGCAAATTGAACCGACAAAAATCGACAATAAGAAAGAGATCCGTTTCCAGGCGCTGATGCATACCTATGAAGATCAGAAGAGGCTTCTTAAAGAGCTTGGAAAAGACCATAGCCCTGAAGCACTCTACTTTATGTGGACTCAGGGAGATTCACGTGCTCTCAGACGCTTCCTCAGCTACGAGGGAAGCAAAAAACTCAACACACCGGAGCTGCAATATGCACTGGCGACTTTCTATATCTTAAGGGATAAAGAAAAAACCGTCTCCATTCTGCATAAAGCCCTGAAAATGGGCCCGGAAGACAGCGAGCTGATTGCCAATATTGTGGAATCTCTTGCTACCGTAAACCAGTCACTAAAAAGAAGTGAGCATGCCTATATCTGGGTGCTGGTTGGCCGTGAGCTGGGACTCCCTGTCGCATCAGACAGAAACCTTCATGTGCTGTATCAGTTTGAAGAGAGCAGACAAAAGCAACTGGAAGAGATGGCAGACGATATACTAAGCGCCATTGAGGATAAAAAATTCAGTACCTCATATTTGCCACGGTTACCCAAGTAATCAACGGTCAACTCTGAAAACAAAATACAAAGAAGGTCACTCACTGGCCTTCTTTTTTACTTTTGTTGAAAATTAACGACACTGAATTGACACAATATCTCTCCCCGGTGCTCTTTGGGCCATCCGGAAACACGTGCCCCAGATGGCTGTCGCACGCTGCACAGCGGATTTCTGTTCGTTTCATTCCATGGCTGAAATCATCAAGGTACTTAATCGCCCCCTCACTCACCGGCGCATCGAAACTGGGCCAGCCACAACCGGAATCATATTTATTGCTGTGATGGAAAAGTGGCGCCTGACAGCAGGTACACAGGTATTCCCCTGACTCTCTGTTGTGCAGTAACTTACCACTGAAAGGGGATTCCGTGCCGCCTTCCCGGCACACGGAAAATTCTTCATCAGTCAGGATGTTGCGCCACTCCTGCTCTGTCTTAACTATTTTTTGCATCGCTTTCCTCACTACAATTTCGCCTGATTCTCATTTATGAATTCATTAATTTTATTTTAAACGCTTGCACTTCACACCCCATGTAGCACATACTTTGGGCCCTAGGACAGGATTCTCAGGTTTTTATAGCTGTTTAAAAGCCTGAAGCTGGTAATTTGATAACAGACACCAACAATAAAGAGCAAAAAAACGTCATTTCTTACGAGCTTCGAAAAAAAGCCATACTTTTTTTTGACTTTGAGCAAGTTAAGACCAATTATTTGTTGCAGTCAGTTGCTGGGTTTTGTAATTTTACTACCAGTTTATCTTTCATCAGAAATATTAAGTTGTGGAGCAACTATAATGACTATCAAAGTAGGTATTAACGGTTTTGGCCGTATCGGCCGTTTCGTATTTCGTGCATCTGTAGAGCGCGCTGACATCGAAGTTGTAGGTATTAACGACCTTATCGACGTAGATTACATGGCATACATGCTGAAGTACGACTCAACTCACGGTCGTTTCAACGGCACTGTTGAAGTTGAAGGTGGTAACCTAATCGTAAACGGTAAGACTGTACGTGTTACTGCTGAGCGTAACCCAACTGACCTTAAGTGGGACGAAATCGGTGTTGACGTTGTAGCTGAAGCAACTGGTATCTTCCTAACTGACGAAACTGCACGTCAGCACATCACTGCTGGTGCTAAGAAAGTTGTTCTGACTGGTCCTTCTAAAGACGCAACTCCAATGTTCGTTAACGGTGTAAACTTCGACACTTACGCTGGCCAAGACATCGTTTCTAACGCTTCTTGTACTACTAACTGTCTAGCACCTATCGCTAAAGTTCTTAATGACAAGTTCGGCATCGAATCTGGTCTTATGACTACTGTTCACGCAACTACTGCTACTCAGAAGACTGTTGACGGTCCTTCTGCTAAAGACTGGCGTGGTGGTCGTGGTGCTTCTCAGAACATCATCCCATCTTCAACTGGTGCTGCTAAAGCTGTAGGCGTTGTACTTCCAGAAGTTAAAGGTCTTCTAACTGGTATGGCTTTCCGCGTTCCAACTGCTAACGTTTCTGTAGTTGACCTGACAGTTAACCTAAAAGAAGCTGCTTCTTACGAAGCAATCTGTGCTGCTATGAAAGAAGCTTCTGAAGGCGAAATGGCTGGCGTTCTTGGTTACACTGAAGACGCAGTTGTATCTCAAGACTTCATCGGCGAAACTTGCACTTCTGTATTCGATGCAGCTGCTGGTATCGCACTAACTGACAAGTTCGTTAAAGTTGTATCTTGGTACGACAACGAAATCGGTTACTCAAACAAAGTTCTTGACCTAATCGCTCACATCTCTAAGTAAGCATTAGTTAAGACTTTCTTTGAAAGACTTAGAAAAAGGCGGCCATTGGTCGCCTTTTTTAGTCTTATCACTCTGTAAAATGAGGTTTCCGGCCCCCAGGGAACCCCGGCAACTATAGGAAATATGCTCTCATGGAAAAACATTCATCTGTTGTTAATGCACTGGCTGACTGTGTCACTATCGTAGAAAGAGAAGGCGCAAAAATCGTAAGCGTTCAACATGAAAAAGCACAGGCAGAGATTGCCCTTCACGGCGCGCACGTTATCTCATTTAAGCCACAGGGTCAGGAAGACGTTATCTGGCTGAGCGAAAAAGCAGATTTCAGCCCTGAAAAAGCCATCCGTGGCGGTATCCCGGTATGCTGGCCATGGTTTGGCCGCGTCGCAGCGCCTGCTCACGGTTTCGCACGTACCAGCGAATGGGCTCTGATTGAGCACAGGGAAACAGAAGAAGGCGTGATTGTCTGCCTTGGTCTGGAAGAGAACGAAGAGACGCTGGCAGTATGGCCTCACGCATTCCAGGCTCGTCTGTATGTTGAAGTTTCTGAAAAACTGAAAGTTACTCTGGATGTGACCAACACTGACGACAAAGAGTGGAAATTCTCTGGTGCGCTGCACACTTATTTCAACATTGCTGACATCCGTGAGTCTGTGACTACAGGTATGGGTGCTGAGTACATTGACAGCCTGCAGGAAGGTAAAATCTGCCAGGGTGGCGCTGAGCTGCAACTGACTGACACTGTTGACCGTGTTTACACTCAGCCGGAAGAACTGATTAAGATCAGCGATCCTAAGAACAGCCGTACCATCGAAATCCGTAACTCCGGTGATAACTCGGCAGTTATCTGGAACCCTTGGGCAGAAGGTGCTGCCGGTATGGGTGATATGCAGGATAACGGCTGGGAAACTATGCTGTGTGTTGAGTCTACCCTTCACGCTAAGAGCATTGAAGAAGGTAAAATTCTTGCTCCTGAAGAAAGCTATCAGTTGGTAACCGAAATCTCGGTTGGTTAGAGCTGTCAGCTGTCGGCTTTCAGCTATCAGAGGTGGGTTACTGACCCACCTCGCCTTCTTTAATCCTGCTAAAGTTAATAGAAAAGTATAATTAAACCGCACTTACCACTGAAAGCTGACAGCTCAAAGCTGACAGCTCAAAGGAAAAACCATGCACTACCAATGCCCTCTCTGCCACCAATCTTTAAATCTTCAAAAAAATAGTTTCCGCTGTGAAAACAATCACCAGTTCGATGTGGCTAAGGAAGGGTATGTCAACCTGATGCCTGCAAATCAGAAGCGCTCCAAAAATCCTGGTGACAGCACTGAGATGATGCAGGCGCGAAGAGCATTTCTAAATAGCGGCCATTACGACAAACTTGCAAATCGCGTTGCTGAGATCTGTAGTAAATACAGCAACGGTTCTTTACTGGACATTGGCTGCGGTGAAGGTTATTACACTCAAAAAGTGTGTCAGCAGCTTTCCGGGAAAGTGTCTGATGCCCAGGTCTATGGCTTAGATATCGCCAAAGTCGCGGTAAGGTATGCCTCTAAACGTTACCCTGACTGCCACTTCTCTGTTGCCTCCAGCCACAGACTGCCGTTTGAAGACAGCTCACTGGATACCATTCTGAGAATCTATGCCCCCTGTAAAGCAGAAGAACTTAGCCGCTGCATCAAAGAGGGTGGTTTTGTTGTCACGGTAACCCCGGCAGCCCGTCATCTTTATGAGCTAAGAGATCGTATCTACGATGGCGTCAGACTGCATGATGAATCTGCAGAATCCATTGAAGGCTTTACACTGGTCAATGAAGAAAAGCTTAATTACCTAATGAACCTGACCGGCCCGGAAGCGGCTGATCTGCTTCAGATGACTCCCTTTGCCTGGAAAGCAACGCCGAAATTCAAAGCAGAGCTGACATCGGCCAAAGAGTTTCCCTGTGAAGCCGATTTTATGATCCGCGTATACCAAAAAATCTGAGCCTGCCTGCTGATTTGTATTTCATACTCGTCTACCCTTTAAGTCAGGTTTATCAGTACGTAAGGAAACGGTATGCGTTCATTAGCTCTAATCCTGACCACATTAATTGCAGGGTGCGCAGGCGGAAACAAGCCTAATTCCGCTTATGCGATGGAAAGCTATTACGATTACCAGTTATTCTCCGGCAAAGGTCAGGCCCTGACTCTTGAGCAGTTGGCTAATGAACTTGGCTCCTATGACGTAATCTTAGTGGGAGAATGGCATACCCACCCGGCAACTCACCTTTTTCAGGCACGGCTGCTACAGTCTCTGCACAGAAAACTCGATAAGCTTGCCCTTTCAATGGAGCAGTTTTCCCGCGATAAACAGGATATTTTAGATCAGTATCTGAATGGTGATATTGGCGAAGTCACCCTCACTTCAGAAGCCAAAGCATGGCCGAACTACGAAAGCGACTACCGGCCTCTGGTGGAATACTCAAAAGCAAACGCGATTCCTGTTATCGCAGCAAATGCGCCTAAGCAGGTCGTCAGATGTATAGGACAAGAAGGACTGGGCTATCTGGATATCCTTGATGAAAAAGAGCGCCTGTATATTGCTAAAACAATCAACACTTCCGACTCACCCTATAAAACAAGGTTTATGCAATCCATGCATCACGGCAAACCTGAAGACAACGCCAACCATTTTGCCGCTCAGGTCACCTGGGATGAAACCATGGCGGAAAGTATTGTCCGCTACCTGAAGGCAAATCCTTCACATAAAGTGATGCACATTGCCGGTAAGTTTCATACTGAGAAAGGCCTGGGCATAGCAAATTCTGTACAAACGAGGGATGCCGGCCTGAAGGTTGCTGTGATCACCCCTGTTAGTGAATTGTCTGATAACTCGCCAGATTATCAGCTCTTAGTACTCGCCCCACCTGCCCGTTTCATTCAAAAAGAGAACCAAATGAAGTCCATACATAAAATGGCCGGAAGAAATAAAAATCTGAAATGTGAAAAACCTGATTAATTTGGTCTGCTTTTTGCTTCTTAAATAACCGATACGGTAAAGCGGCAAAAAAGATTAAAGTTTTGCCGCTTTCATCCGATAAGTTGATATCAGTACCGTTGGCTATTGAGCGTACTGATGCATTTAGCAATCAAATATTGGGGCCGATTTATGACACCAGTAGGAATGAATAACAATGCAGCTAAGGCTTATTCTTTGCAGCAGCCAAGTAGCGCCCAAAACGCTCCTAAGCTGGCAGAAGAAAAGCCCGAAGCGGTCAAAACTGAAAAGAGTGGCGTAATGCTTACCGAAGAAGGTAAAGCATTAATGGCTGCGCTTTCCGAGATTGATAAAGAAAGTAATCAGGTAGAAAAACCCTCGGATGCAAAATCTTTCGCTCATGGCGTATTCGGAATGGATAAGCCGGAAGGGGGAGAAGGCGTGAAAGAATCTGAAGACAGCTATACCGCAGGTCAGTTTCTTAAAGGGGCAGCAACTGTCGGGGCACTTCTGTTAGCAGTAGTTTAACCAACACTGCCTGATACAGCACGTACCCGGGAAGGATTGAAAAATCCGGCCCGGGCTGTTGTGTTTCTTTACCACTAACTTTGAGTTGAGTGCTCAAGCTCAGTAAGAATGGCGATGGCCTGTGCTGAGTCCTCCCCGCACACCCACTCTGCCGCCTGAAATTTGTGGCAAACATCCGGTCGTTCAGGCTTACCAAAAAGCTTGCACAGATTCTTTTCATCCAGTTGCTTACAGCGTTCACCTGCCTTTTTCCCCTGCGGATGCAATGGATAACTGGTTGAAATACTCGGAGCAATGCAGCAAGCCCCACAACCTAAACGACATTCCATACAAACCTCTCAATAAAATAGGCGGCGATAGTAGCAAATGTCTGCGAATAGATCAGCAATCTGCTTGAACTTTGCCTTTCAGAGAGGTATAAATTGCCGCCCAAATCATGTTTAAAGGCAGAGCAATGACACAAGCATTCTGGCAGGAAAAAAAACTGGAAGAGATGAACGAAGCCGAGTGGGAATCCCTCTGCGACGGCTGTGGCAAATGCTGCCTGCATAAACTGATGGATGAAGATACCGACGAAGTCTACTACACCAATGTAGCCTGCAGCTGGTTAAACAGTAAAACCTGCAGTTGCAAAGACTATCCAAACCGCTTTAAGTCCGGTGAAGAGTGCCTGAAGCTCACCAGAGACAAAATCCCGGAATTCCACTGGCTACCAGATACCTGCGCCTACCGCCTCCTGGCCGAAGGCAAAGATCTGCCTTCCTGGCACCCTCTACTAACCGGCTCAAAATCTGCCATGCATGCTGCTGGTGAGAGTGTCCGTAATAAGATTGTTTATGAGGTTGATGTTAAAAATTGGGAGGACCACATTTTGAATCATCCTGATCGTGAGCATCTGGAAATCAGTCGTGACGAGGGTTAGCGATATTATTCAATGGGTTACAAAATTGCCTTATTCTCAATAATCATCAGCAACCATCTATATCAAAAAAATTTGCCGCCATTCATCATGTAGTAGCTGGCGAATGTATGCCGCAGAACGTGAGCGGCCTGTTTGCTCAGGCGTGGTACATGCTTTTTGATAAAGCGGTATACGGTTGAATAGCCAATGCTGAAAAGTGGCCCGGAATCGTCCTCCGGTAGCCAGGCAAACTTTTAGCACTTTTGCCATGTCATTGTGAAATGGATGTATTTCAGCTTCCTTAATTAAAGGCTCATGCTATCAGAGCATCACATTTAGCTTTAAGGTTTTTAGCTGCATTCAGTGTTTCAATCGCATGAGCTTCGCTTACAAGTTCCCGAAGCTTATAGTCTGCTAATACTCTTTTAGACTTATATTGAGCAAGGATATAAGACAGCGATTTGAGAACTTTAGGATCATGTTGTTCGCAATCTTTCGCGTCTTGTGAATCCAGATAACTGATAAGAGAGGCATGGACGCCCTGGCCAGATACCGCCGGTGGTTCATTATCTAATATAGCTAGAACCGAATGGTACATAGCATAATAACTTTTACTTATTGTAGTTCGATAATCCGCTTCTGAAGTGCTGTTGTTGTGCAGAACTTCTGCATGCTCTAGTAATTCTTGAGGAGTAATCGGCATATTAAGCTGTTCCTCCTACAATTAGTTGACGTTTGTTTTGACTAACATCGAACCTAGCTACAATACCATTAGATACTAAATCATGCTCAACAAGTTTCTCACTCAGAGCCCAGTTGAGATCAAAAATAGCTTCCGGTTTACCGGCAACTTCGAAAATGACATCAAGTTGCTCTGATTCTGGTAGCACATGCAATAAAGAATTTACCGGGCTAGCAATATCTTGTTCTTCTAGAACTTCTGCAGCCAATAGAGAAATTGCTCGTAAATTTTCTTCCGTCACACCGAAATTTTTAACAGCAAAAGTTAACAATTTCTTTTTTAACTTAAGGTGTCGTGAAACTATCTGAAACGTATCAGACGCAGGATCATCTATATGGCTAATAACCCTTTCCGTGAAATCAAAATTATTGTAAAAGTCACTTGCACTAGCAATATTCTCAACTATGGCCACTGAGCTATGCTCAATAGGCAAATCGATTATTAGGTTGTACACCGACTTCGCAGCTCCAACAAAGCTAAGTGCCCAGATTACATTGCAGTGCACTGCTCGATCACCTTGACTCAATCTCAAAGCTTCTTGTGCATGAATTAACGTCTGCTTCTGTTGTCGCAAGGAGGTGTATAACAAAGTCAGAATCAAGTGAGTATGATCAGGGCTCGATAACTTTTCAGCTTCCCGTTTGTAATAAGCAACTTCAAATTCACTTAAAACAGTATTCGAACTGATAGCTTCCATCAAGCTATCTAACAGTTCATTTGTTTTAGGTTCTGGTGCTAAAGCCGTCAAAGGAGACTTCCTATACAATTCACTGATACATTAGAAGGGTAATATAACTAGATATATGTTAGTACAGAGCATAACCAAATGATACTTGGACATGTCTAATAGATATACCTAATTCGAACATGCATCATATAGTTTTTACCTTCTGAACGCTAATGAAAAAACGTTATATAGATGAATATAGATGGTTATTTGGGGATATGCGTGATTATTGACACAGCTTTGCTAGATATATTAACCTACTAATGCACTGGCAAAATCCTTTCTGATCAATAGTATAACCTATCTATACACTGGAAAAGTTCAGCTAAAATGATACAAGCCTCGTAAATACCAAACTTAACCCTTTGTATTTGCGAGGCTATTTACTCTTACAAGAAGCCTCTCGCAAAACGCCTTTCTGTTGTTCATATAATTCCAAACTCTTTCGAACGAAAACTAATTTATTCGTTCGCTCGTTCTCTTATACCATCGCACACAACAGAAATGAGGTCTCTATGTTTGGAATATTCAAACCTAAGGCGCATATCGATCGCTTAGATACCGGCCAGATCGACAGCACTTATACCCGTCTACGCTGGCAGCTCTTTATCGGTATTTTTGTCGGATACGCCGGTTATTATCTGGTTCGTAAAAACTTTAGTCTGGCTATGCCCTACCTGATTGATGAGGGTTACAGCCGGGGGGATTTGGGGGTTGCACTGGCTGCGGTCTCCATTGCCTATGGTTTATCTAAGTTTCTGATGGGCAGTGTCTCCGACCGTTCCAATCCAAGGTACTTTCTCAGTGGCGGTCTGCTTTTATCCGCTTTGATTATGTTCTGCTTTGGCTTTATGCCATGGGCGACCGGCAGTATCACAGCCATGTTTATTCTGCTGTTCTTAAACGGCTGGTTCCAGGGTATGGGCTGGCCAGCATGTGGGCGGACCATGGTTCACTGGTGGTCGCGTAAAGAACGGGGGGAAATCGTATCTGTCTGGAACGTGGCTCATAACATTGGTGGCGGCTTAATCGGCCCTATGTTCCTGCTCGGTCTGTGGATGTTCCATGATGACTGGCGTACCGCATTTTATGTCCCTGCATTTTTCGCAACTCTTGTTGCCATCTTTATCTGGGCAACAGTTCGCGACACGCCTCAGTCCTGCGGTCTACCGTCGATCGAAGAGTATAAAAACGACTATCCGGATGAATACGATGAGTCCCATGAGAAAGAGATGACCGCTAAGGAAATCTTCTTTAAGTATGTCTTCTCTAACAAGCTGCTGTGGTCCATCGCCATTGCTAACGCCTTTGTTTACTTAATTCGTTACGGTGTTCTGGACTGGGCACCGGTTTACCTGAAAGAAGCAAAAGAGTTTACCGTAGATAAATCTTCCTGGGCTTACTTCCTTTATGAGTGGGCCGGTATTCCGGGCACCCTGCTGTGTGGCTGGCTATCAGATAAACTGTTTAAAGGGCGCCGTGCCCCAGCAGGCATTCTGTTTATGGCCCTGGTGACTATAGCTGTACTTGTTTACTGGTTTAACCCTGCCGGTAACCCTACTGTCGATATGATTGCCCTGGTTGCTATCGGCTTCCTGATTTACGGTCCGGTTATGCTGATTGGTCTTTACGCTCTGGAGCTGGCTCCGAAGAAAGCAGCCGGCACAGCGGCAGGTCTGACCGGGCTATTTGGCTATCTGGGTGGCGCTGTGGCTGCAAACGCCGTACTTGGTTATACGGTGGACCACTTTGGCTGGGATGGCGGGTTTATCATTCTGGTCGGCTCATGTATCACATCTATCGTATGTCTGACCTACGCCCTGATGGGTGAGCGCAATCATCACGAACAGAAGAGACTTCAAGAAGAACAGGCTGCAAAATAATCACAAGGCGAAGCCGGTTATACCCGGCTTCCCGCAAACCAAGGACTAAAACATGAACAAAACCCCTCTGTACGTTACCGCCCTGGCTATCTGCTTCTCATCTGTTGCTGTAGCAAAACCCCTGGTTATCGCCCACCGCGGCGCATCAGGCTATTTGCCTGAACACACACTGGAGGCTAAGACTCTTGCCTATGCAATGAAACCAGATTACATAGAGCAGGATGTTGTAATGACGAAAGACAATCAGATTGTGGTACTTCACGACCACTATCTTGACCGCGTTACCGATGTAGCTTCCAAATATCCAGACCGTGCCCGGGAAGACGGACGCTACTACGCCATCGACTTTACTCTGGCCGAAATCAAATCTCTCAGGGTAACTGAAGGCTTTAAGGTAGATGATAAAGGTAATATCGCACCGGGCTACCCTACCCGCTTCCCTATGTGGAAGTCCGATTTTACCGTTCCTACTCTTGCCGAAGAAATTGAGCTGATTCAGGGCCTGAACAAAACACTGGGCTATAACATCGGCATCTACCCGGAAATAAAAGCACCATGGTTCCACAGGCATGAAGGAAAAGATATTTCCTTAGAAGTGCTGAAAGAGCTGAAAAAATACGGCTATGACAGCATGGATGACAAAGCTTACGTTCAGTGTTTTGACCCTAACGAAACCATGCGTATCAATAACGAACTGATGCCAGCTCTGGATATGGATCTTAAGCTTGTCCAGTTAATAGCGCACACCGACTGGAACGAAACCATGGAGTACAGCGACGGTAAAGCGACACCATACAACTACGACTGGATGTTTAAGCCGGGTGCAATGAAAAAGATTGCAGAATATGCCGAAGGGATTGGTCCGTGGAAACCTATGCTGGTTGATAATAAATCCAAGAAAGGCAATATCATCATCAATCCAATGATGCAGGAGGCCAGAGAAGCAGGGTTGCAGGTCCACCCGTACACTTTCCGTGCCGATCCGGGCAGAATTCCGGCTTATACCGACAGCTTCGAAGGTATGCTGGATATCTTCTACAATCAGGTAAAAGTGGATGGTTTATTTACCGATTTCCCGGATAAAGCGGTAAGTTTCCTTAATCAGTAACCAAAAAAGCCTTAGCGATTTAATGAACCGCTAAGGCTTTTCTTTTCAATAAGCACTTCAGAGCTTTTGCCTTCCCAATAACGAGTGGGACAGCGTCGTACCATCGACCAGCTCAAGCTCGCCGCCTACCGGAACACCATGAGCAATCCGGCTGGCTGAGACTTCATGGGCGTGACAGAGTTCGGCGATATAGTGCGCCGTTGCCTCGCCCTCAACCGTTGGGTTTGTGGCGAGAATGACTTCCTTGATATCACCGCGCTGAAGTCTGAAATCCAGCATATCAAGACCAATATCGCTCGGGCCAATGCCATCCAGTGGAGACAGATGCCCCATCAGAACAAAATATCTTCCTGAATACTGACCTGTGGCTTCAACCGCGGCAATATCCGCCGGGCTTTCAACCACACAGAGCAAGCCGTTTTCCTGCCGCTTTGGGTTGCTGCAGATATGGCAGATATCTTCTTCAGTAAAGGTTCTGCACTCTTCGCAGTGACCAATTTCAGTCATGGCTTTTGACAGCGCATCTGCCAGTTGCAGGCCGCCTTTTCTGTCTCGCTGCAATAAATGAAAGGCCATACGTTGTGCCGACTTGGGGCCAACCCCAGGCAGGCAGCGCAAGGCCTCCATCAATTGCTCCAGCATATTACTGGTTCGCATTATTACTCGTACTTCTTGTGCGAGTTAGAATGGCATTTTCATGCCTGGTGGTAGTTGCATACCGCCAGTCACTGATGCCATCTTCTCTTTCTGAGTCTCTTCAACGCGGCGTGCTGCATCGTTAAATGCTGCTGCGATAAGATCTTCAAGCATCTCTTTGTCATCTTCCATAAGGCTTTCGTCGATATCTACGCGACGAACACTATGGCTGCCAGTGATAGTAACTTTAACCAGACCTGCGCCTGACTCACCCGTTACTTCCATATTTGCAATTTCTTCCTGAAGCTTTTGCATACGATCTTGCATCTGCTGGGCCTGCTTCATCAGGTTGCCCATTCCGCCTTTACCACCAAACATGTTTTTCTCTCTGTTTGTTTACTTGAATATTCTGCACCAAATTACACTTCTCTTTTATATAGAGGCTAAAGAACACTTCTTCAACCCCGATGAGTTCTTTATATCGGTCTGACGCTATCTTCATCCAGCTGTGCGGCAAACCTTTTAACAATAAATTCTACGTTGGGATCTTCTGCCAGGCTCTTGTGTGCTGACTGCAGTTTTCCCTGATAAATCTCTTCTCTGATTTCCAGAGGCGTTTTTCCCTGAGTACCGATTTCAACCGACAGGTGACACTCTTCACCCAATATCTGGTTAATGGACTGCAACAGCTCCTGCTGCGCCTTGTCTGTATTCAGGTGAGCGTGTGCTTCACGAAGGGAAAGCTCTATTGTTGAGCCCTGCTTCCTGAACGCTGAGTTTAACGCTAACTGCTCAACCAGCTTGGCGACATTCAGCCGCTGAATCAGCGCTGACCACTTATCCGACTCGATGGACTCTTTAACCAGCTTCTCTGTCATTTCCGGCGTTTTGGTGTGCTCAAGGGCCTGCTTTATCTGCGCTGGAGTGAACTCTTTCTTATCACTCACCTCTTCCTGAATTGTTGGCTTCCATTGATAGGGCTCGTCAGGAACAGAAGGTTTCTCAGCAGAAGATGACTGTTGCGGCACACTGGCTCTGTTTCCCGACTGATTAGGGATCCGGTCAAACACAGATGTGGCAGGCGCCGCATTAGACTTTTTTGCAGGCCGCGCTCCCGAAGGCTGGCGAGTAGCTCCCTGAGGGGCTGCATTTCGCTGTGAGCGCAATTGATGACGTAATCCGGCCAAACGTGGAGGAGACTGTGGCTGAGTCGGCTCAGGCTTCACTTCCTGTGCAGGCTTAGGCGTGCTCTGCTCTTGCTCATACTGCGGATAATCCGGCTCTTCTCCGTCATAGGCAGGCAGATCATCATAGCTTGGGCCATCAACTAGCTGCTGAGCTGGCGCAGGCTGGACCGGCTGACTTGTCTGTGGTTGAGAAGGGATCTGAGCCTGAGGTACCTGAGGCTGAATTGGCTGAGGCTCAGGTTTCGCCTGAGCAGGTACAGCCGGAGGATTTACCGGCGCACTCTGCTGCGCTTCAGCAGAGGGTAATACAATTTCAGAGGCGGCGTTCTGCACCTGAGGGCGGAACGCAATCATGCGCAATACAACCATCTCAAGCCCGATTCGTTCCGTCGGTGCCAGTGGCAGGTCTTCACGGCCTTTCAGCGCAATCTGATAACAAAGCTGAACGTCCTGAGGCGTCAGTTGCTTACTCAGCAGTTCAATTTTATCGGCGTCCGCTCTTTCTCTGTCCAGAGAGGCCGGCAATGCCTGGTACATGGCGATGCAGTGCAGCTGAGTTGCTACCTCTTTCAGTAGTCCGTCCCAGTCAACACCGTTCTGAGCAAGAGCTTCAACCGCAGCCATAGCTGTCTGTGCCTGCTTGCTGCTGATTGCCTGAATCAGGTGAATCGCCTGATCGGTATCCAGCGACCCCAGCATAGTTGATACCGTTTCAACCGTGATACTGTTGTTGCCCAGAGCAATAGCCTGGTCTGTCAGACTCAGTGCATCACGCATACTTCCGTCAGCAGCATGGGAGATCATTCCCACCGCTCTTGGCTCTGCGGAAACGTTTTCTTTTTCAAGAATAAAATCAAGCTGCTGGTGAATTGTGTCTGAGTTGATCGGTTTCAGGTGAAACTGAAGACAGCGGGACAGAATTGTCACAGGCAGCTTCTGAGGATCGGTTGTTGCCAGCAGGAACTTAACGTACTCCGGCGGCTCTTCCAGTGTTTTCAGAAGCGCATTAAAGCTGTGGCGGGACAACATATGTACCTCATCAATGAGATACACCTTAAACCTGCCTCTGGCAGGTTTGTACTGGACGTTGTCCAGCAGTTCGCGAGTATCTTCTACCTTGGTTCTTGATGCGGCATCGATTTCAAGCAGATCAACAAAACGGCCTTCATCAATTTCGCGGCAGGTATCGCACTGACCACATGGTGTCGCAGTAATTCCGGTTTCACAGTTTAGCCCCTTGGCAAATAGCCTGCCGATGGAGGTTTTGCCCACACCTCTGGTGCCGCTGAACAGATACGCATGATGAAGTCTGTTCTGAGCCAGGGCATTTTCTAAAGCTGTTAATACGTGGGCTTGTCCCACTACCTGATTAAACTGAGATGGACGCCACTTTCGCGCCAGTGCTAGATAACTCATTAATGTCTCTTAGTGACCTTCAAATTCACAGATACTGTAAACGTTAAGGCCAAGACTTTCCAGACGCTTGTCACCACCAATTTCAGGCAGATTAATAACAAACGCAGCGTGTTCCACTTCACCGCCCAACTGACGAATCAGTTTGGTTGTCGCTTCGATAGTACCGCCGGTTGCCAGAAGGTCATCAACCATGATCACTTTGTCGCCTTCTTCGATTGCATCGACATGGATTTCAAGCGTATCCATGCCGTATTCCAGCTCATATGATTCTGCCACTGTTTCACGCGGCAGTTTGCCCGGCTTACGAACAGGAACAAAGCCCAGTCCCAACTCAAGAGCCAGCGGAGCACCGAATAGAAAGCCTCGTGCTTCAGTACCGACAACTTTTGTAAAGCCGTGGTCTTTGTATCTTTCAACAAGCAATTTAATCGTTGCCTGGTAAGCCTCTGAGTCTTCCATCAGGCTGGTCACATCGCGGAACAGGATGCCTGGTTTTGGATAATCCTGGATTGATTTAATGCTTGATTTAATTAATGAAATTTTGTCTGTAGTCATAATCTTAAAAAGTAACGTATTAAGCTTGCATTTCTCTACCTGATACCACTTTATATTTAGTTATACCAATTCCGGTAATTATCCAGGTCAACAAGCATTGCTAAACCGCGCCAAAGCCTATGTGATAGCCCACATACCAAGCGCAGAAAATAAAGCCCATCCTAAGAAGAATGGGCGCACTTCCCGCACATGTTAGTGACTTTCTGAATAATGAGCAACCTCGTTGGAGAACGCAAACGTTCAAATGGGCTCTGAGGCACGAAAATGAGAACTGAGTGGTTAAGAATCCTTCTTTCTCAGTTTAGTAAAGGGCGAATATCCAGTGAGAAGTGGCTAACCCCGATATTGGCAAGGTTCAGTTTTCCGCCCTGGTAGACCCTGAAATCTGTAACCTCAACTTTGTCCGCAACACCTTCACCCAGTCTGTTACCGGCATGAATCCGCACACTGTTTTTACCTTCGGTCCAGATAGCATCCAGACCCGCAGGCAGTATCTTTGCCGTGCCGTCGGTCATATCAATAATGCCGACCATGCCCGAAACAGAGCCGTTGGCACCCAGGCATTCAATCCCTTTCTCTACGTTAACAACAAACTCTTTTAACTTATCTACCCGCATCGTCTGATTTCTCAGGCTGTCATTGAACAGTGCCCTGACCAGAAGCGAAGCGGCGACACCACACTCATCATTAGATGAAGAGTCGATAATATAGAAAGCAAATTGCCCCTGAACCAGCCAGGCATAATCAAAAACCAGAGGCATGGATTCAGATGACTGGAGCAAATTGTAACTGCATGTCCAGTTGCCCTGCTTTGTATCTCTGTCGGGTAGCAGAGCCAGCAATAGCTCTCTTGCTGCACTCGGATTATCCTGCAGATGGTCAAGGTGCCAGTGAAGCTCTTTATCATCAGGAATATCCCCTTTTTCCCCCACACGGAACCACTGACTGCTAAAGTCCTTATTTGCGCAGGCACCTTTCGCCTCCTCCTCAAGTACATTGGAGATGGCTGAAATCAGGTTTTGTGGGACAGAAATCGGCTTAGAGAGGAAATCTTTGATGCCGAACTTGAGCGCTCTGGCTACATCGGACATATCTTCGGTAGCAGAAACCACTATCATAGGAATATCAGGATATTCCCAGCAGACTTCTTCCGCAAACTCGATACCATCCAGAATAGGCATAGACAGATCACAGAGGATAAGGTCCGGCACGTTACCCTTTAGCTTACGTAAAGCATCCAGGCCATGCTCGGCTTCAGAAACGGAATAGCCACTTTGTTTCAGCAGCGCAGTGATAAAATTACGGAAAATAGGATCGTCGTCTACCAGCAAAATACTCTGTTTAGCGACACTGGCCTTCTGCTCAATAACCAATGCCTCTGAATTGCTACTCGTCATAAAAACCTCGTGTATCAAAATCAGTAAAACAGAACTTTTACTTTCCCGACTTACCTATAAAAAGTAGCTCTGAAATGGAAATTATACAACATATAGATCTCCACGAAACAATTCTTATTCACAGTTTTATTATTATGCTGACTTTTTCACCACTCCAGGAAGACAATAGCAGAGCATTCAAAAAAAATTTAAAAACAACATCAATTTTTGATATTGAGCAACATACCCCTTAATAACTAGGTATAGATTGATGGAATCTGAATAAAAAAGTATCTGTTTTAATGAAACTTGACGATCTAAACCTTTTCAGGCTAGTTGTAGAAAACGGCAGTTATACTGCAACTTCAAGGAAAACCCTGATCCCAGTTGCGACAATCACCCGTCGTATTCAGGCATTGGAAGAAGCTCTTCACCTTCGACTTCTTAACCGTCATGCCCGTAAGCTGACTTTAACGGAAGCCGGTGAGCGCTTTTATCAGGAGTGCTCTCCCCTGTTAAAACGCCTTGCAGCAACAACTGAAGAAATCGCAGACGACTGTAAAGGGGCCGCGGGTAAGCTGAAAATTTCAGCTCCGTCGAACCTGACCAAACGCCTTATCCTTCCGATGCTGAACGAATTTATGGATCAGTATCCGGAGATCAGTATTGAACTGACAATGAGTAATCAGGCCGAAGATATGGATCCTACTGAGTGGGATATCATTTTCAGAGCCGGCCCTCAAAGAGACTCAAGCCTGATTGCGCGCAAAATCGACGAAGTAAAAGATGTGCTTGTCGCCAGCCCTGAATATCTGGCCAGCAATCCGACTCCTCTGACCCACGCCGATGATCTGTCAAAGCATGCGCTGCTTAAAGGCCATCCGCTTCTTAAGTGGAATCTGACCAACACCCGTGGTGAAGTGGTGGTAAACACGGATAAAGGCCGGTTTGAAGCAAACGCGTTAAACGTGGTGAGAAGGTCTGCGGCACACGGTCTGGGGATTACCCTGATGCCAGACATCATGCTGCAGGAGTATTTTGAACGGGGAACTTTGGTCAGAATTCTGGAAGACTGGAGTGCAAACCCGCGTGATATCTATATGCTTTATAACCACAAAGATCATCAGCCAGAAAAAGTGCGCCTTCTGATCGACTTTGTGACCCATTATCACGACAACAAGTAACCCCCCCCACCTCTCGTTCCCACGCAGAGCGCGGGAACAAGGTGAGGTGAGATTTCGGCGCTTAACAGCAATTAAGCCCCTTCGTTATACATTTCCAGGTTAGCAAGGTCCTGCTGAATATCTCTTTTCAGCTTTGCGTCATCGCTGCGCAGTTGCTCAAGGAAGTCCAGGTACGCCTGATTAATATCCCCTGTGACATACTCACCGTTAAATACGGAAGTTTCGAAAACAGAGATATCCTTGTTTCCTTCACCGACTGCAGAAACCAGATCTTCAAGAGTCTGGTAAATCAGGGCATCAGCACCAATGATTTTTGCAATTTCTTCCGGTTCACGGCCGTGAGCAATTAGCTCATTTGCCGAAGGCATATCGATACCGTATACGTTCGGGAAACGAATCTCAGGCGCAGCAGAAACCATATACACTTTATTTGCACCCGCTTCCCTTGCCATATCAATGATCTGCTCAGAAGTGGTACCACGAACAATAGAGTCATCAACCAGGAGAACATTCTTACCTTTAAACTCAGAGCGGATAGCATTCAGCTTGCGTCGAACCGACTTCTTACGCTGTTGCTGGCCCGGCATGATAAAGGTGCGGCCTACATAGCGGTTTTTAACGAAACCCTGTCTGTATGGCTTATCAATCACCTGAGCAATGCGCAGAGCAATATCGTTTGAGGTTTCAGGGATTGGAATAACTACGTCGATATCCAGATCGGAGTAATCATTCATAATTCTGTGTCCCAGTTTCACACCCATCTCAACACGAGCGGCGTAAACTGAAATCTTGTCGATAAATGAATCCGGACGAGCGAAGTAAACATACTCGAAAATACACGGATTTAGCTGAGGATTATCGGCACACTGCTGAGTAAACAGCTCACCGTCAAATGTGGCATAGATAGCTTCACCCGGTGCCACATCGCGAACAAAATCAAAGCCAACAGCATCCAGTGCAACAGATTCTGAAGCAACCATATATTCAAAACGGCCGTTAACTTCGCGCTTACCCAGGCAAAGAGGACGAATACCGTTAGGATCGCGGAATGCAATCATACCGTGGCCGATGATCATTGCCGCTACGGCGTATGCGCCCTTAACATTGCGGTGAACATTGGTTACTGCACGGAATACATCTTCAGAGGTCACGTTGCCTTTTACAGTATCAATTTCATGAGCCAGTACATTAAGCAGTACTTCTGAATCTGAAGTTGTATTGATATGACGGCGGTCTTTTTCAAACAACTTCTCTCTGATCTCATGCGCGTTAGTCAGGTTTCCGTTGTGAGCCAGAGTAATTCCGAATGGAGAGTTTACGTAGAATGGCTGAGCCTCAGAAGCGCTTGAGCTGCCCGCTGTCGGGTATCTTACGTGCCCGATACCTACGTTTCCCTGCAGGCGTTGCATGTGCTTTGCTTCAAATACATCCTTTACCAGACCGTTCGCCTTTCTCAGACGAAAACGATTGCTTTCTATGGTAACAATACCCGCGGCATCCTGGCCACGATGCTGCAGCACAGTCAAAGCATCATAAATTGACTGGTTTACAGGCCTTGTACCCACGATTCCAACAATACCACACATGTCCTAATCCTCGATAATAAGAGCTCTGGCATCAAGTGATGCCAGATATAAAGCTAGATGTTTCCTTTAAGTGTTCATAAAAAGGCGCAATGATCCGGCTAAATTCCGGTATAAGCGTCGAATCCTGCCACCAGTCTGTATTTGGAATTGTCGTAAAGGCGTCAACAAAAAAGAGTGTTGCAGCAACAATCAGCACGCCTCTCAAAGCACCGAATACCACTCCGAGTATCCTGTCTGTACCTGTCAGGCCGGTCTTTTGTACCAGCTGGGCAATAATGTAGTTTACCAGTGAGCCAACTATCAAAGTTGCTACCAGTAGCGCTATGGCTGCCGCTCCGTGCCGGAACAAGTCGTTATCTATCTTGGTAAAATAGACGGCTAATCTTTCGTAATACTGGTTCGAGATAAAAATAGCAGCTGCCCAGATAATCAGGGACAAAGCTTCCTTAACAAAACCACGTACTAAACTGATAAGAGCTGAAAGCCCCACCACTCCAATTATGACAAAATCAATCCAATTCATACTCTGTACAACTTAAAGTTGGCGCGCATTTTAACAGAAAATCGCGCGACGCAAACGTTTTCTTAAAGATTTAACGCGTTAAATTTGTGTAGTTGACCTTTTGAACCTGTAATTTTTTCAAGTTCAATAATCTGCTTTTCTAGTTTCGCCTTAGATACATCCGGCCCGACAATAACCCGGGTAAAGCCATTTTCCTTCTTGGTATGTGCACGATAGCCGCGTTTTTGCAGATCTTTTACCAGTGTTTCCGCATTGGCAGCATTCTTCAATGCCATCAACTGAATAATCCAGGCTTGCGACTGATATTCATTTTTTTCCTGAACCGGCTTCTCAGCAACAAGAATTTTTTCTTCACCCTTATCGTCGATGGTTTCAGTCACCACAACCGGAGACTCTGGCAGTTCAATTACCTCTTCCACAGGTTCAAGGACTTCGAAGGTCTCTGCAGAAGTCGCAATCTCTGGCTTAACCGGAATAGTTGCAAAATCTTCTTTATAGTGAAGCTTCTCACCATCCAGCACATCGGGAAGAACGATAATGCCCACCGCCGCAAGAATGATGGTACCAACCAGACGGCTTTGGAATTTACTTGCCACAGGCACTCCTCTGTAACTTCAGGTAAACCAGTATTTCAGCAACGGTATAAAACGAACCGGCAACAATAATAACCTCATCTTGCGGACATTTTACCAGAGCTTCTTTATAGGCGAGTGTCGGGGAGGTAAAGCATTTCACCTCACTGCCACTAACGTGAGGCTTTAAAGCCTCAGCAGAGGCCGCTCTCGGACCGTCAAGAGAGCCCAGATACCAGAAATCAACAATCTCACTCAGCTCAGAAATCGTGGCACCGATATCCTTGTCTTCCAACATACCCAGCACACAATGAATACGTTTATCCGCATAGCGCTGCTTTAGCTGAGAAACAAGATAGGCCGCAGACTGTGGATTATGGGCCACATCCAGGATAATCACAGGTGCATCAGAAACTTTCTGCATCCGGCCGGACAGCTTCGCATTATTCAGGCCGTTCACCACGTTGATATCCGTGATTTCAAGCCCCGATACACCTAAAGCCATCAATGCTGTTGCCGCATTCGGCAGTGGCAGTGACGGTTTCGGTAAATCAGTCATATCAAACGCACCGCTTTGCCAGTCCCAGCTATCACCTTTATCGGTGTAAGTGTAACCATAGCCAACCTGATACAGCTTAGCGCCGATATCATCCGCGTGGGCGGCAACACTTGCCGGAGCATCAGGCTGCCCGCAGATTGCAGGTCTGTCAGCTCGGAAAATACCGGCTTTTTCGTAACCGATAACTTCGATATCGTCACCCAGCCAGTCAACATGGTCGATAGCCAGGCTGGTAATGACAGAAACATCGTGATCAACAATATTGGTGGCATCAAGACGTCCGCCAAGGCCGACTTCCAGCAGAACAACATCCACCTTCTCTTCCTGAAACAGTTTCAGCGCAGCCAGTGTACCGAACTCAAAAAAGCTCAGGCTGGTATCGCCTCTTTGCTCTTCAATAAAAGAGAAAGCACTGGAATGTCTGTCATCGGCCAGTATCTGACCGTTAACTCTGACACGTTCATTGTAGCGAATGAGATGAGGAGAGCTGTAAACACCGACTTTATAGCCAGCATCCAGCAGTATGGCTTCCATAATGGCACAGGTTGAACCTTTGCCATTGGTTCCTGCCACAGTGATAACTGTTGGGGCAGGCTTTCTTAGATTAGCTTTGTCAGCCACAACCTCCACCCGGTCCAGACCGAGATCAATTGCGCTGGTGTGAATATTTTCTAAATATTCAAGCCACATCGGCAGAGACGATGTGGCTTGAGGTATAAGATTGTTACTCATTAGGTAAAACCGTTCCAAATTGGTTACTAATGAATACTTTACTCTTTTTCTTCGGCAACTGGTACTTTGTATTCAGGTTCTTCAGTACTATCGCTCACAGACTCGACAGCTGGTGAGTCAATATTGGTCATTTTAGCAATCAAACCACCCACTTTATCGCGCATTTCGCGACGATCGACGATCATATCGATTGCACCATGCTCAAGAAGGAACTCACTACGCTGGAAGCCTTCCGGCAGATCTTCACGTACCGTCTGCTCAATAACGCGGCGACCGGCAAAACCAATCAGTGCATTAGGTTCACCAATGTTGATATCACCCAGCATTGCAAGGCTGGCAGAAACGCCACCCATTGTCGGATCTGTCATCACAGAGATAAACGGCAAACCTTTCTGAGTCAGTCGCTCCAGTGCTGCACTGGTTTTAGCCATCTGCATCAGCGACATCAGCGCTTCCTGCATTCGCGCACCACCACTTGCCGAGAAGCAGACAAGACCACAGTTGTTTTCCATCGCCGCTTCTACCGCTTTTACAAAACGGGCACCCACAACAGAACCCATAGAGCCGCCCATAAATGAGAACTCAAAGGCACACGCTACCAGAGGAATACCAAGCAGCTCGCCCTGCATAACCACAAGCGCATCTTTCTCACCGCTGTTCTTCTGCGCAGCAACCAGACGATCTTTGTAACGCTTGGAGTCTTTAAACTTCAGTTTATCTTCCGGTTCCAGATCATTAGCCAGTTCTACACGGTTATTTTCATCCAGGAAGGTTTCCAGACGGCGACGCGCCTTCATTCGCATGTGGTGACCACATTTAGGACAAACCTCCAGGTTACGCTCCAACTCTGCGTGATACAGAACCTGTTCACAAGAGGTACATTTTGTCCAAACGCCTTCTGGGATAGAAGCTTTACGAGAACTTACAATACTGCTCTTTGTTAAAATTTTTTCAAGCCAGCTCATGGAAGACCTTTTTATCTGATTTTCCCCGCCCCGTGGTGAGGAATATGTACTATTCAATTTAAGCTGAGGGATTAAACCACAGATTATCCGATGTGTGGACAAAAAACTGGTTGTACCTATGCTTAGACTAGCAAACTATCATCGGAAATGTTCAAACATAGGGCGTGTTTATCTTTCATCGCCTAATAGCACCCTAACAATTTGAAAGCTTTTCAGAGTATTAGTTCAAATTATCTGGCAAAAATACCGGGCCAATCGGCTCTACCGGTAATTCAAATTCCTGCGGGTAATCCACATCGACCAGGTACAACCCGCCCGCTTTTGCTGTCGCACCGGCAAGATTCCTGTCTTTGGCTTCCAGCAGCCACTTAATCCACTCTGGGTTCTGGTCGCCCTGACCAACCACAATCAGGCTGCCTACAATATTACGGACCATATGGTGAACAAAGGCGTTTGCCTTGATATCTACAACAATGTAATGCCCCTGACGAATCACATTCAAATGCATGATATTTCGCCACGGACTTAAAGACTGACAGTGAGCTGCACGGAAGGAAGAGAAATCATTTTCACCAAGCAGGTACTGCCCTGCCTGATGCATTTTTTCGGCATCAAGCGGGTTGTGATAGTGACTAAGACCGGAAGACAGAATTCCCGGACGCAGTTTATTGTTGAAGATAATGTAGCGGTACCGGCGCGCTGTTGCTGAAAACCTGGCGTGAAAATCCTCAGGCACTTCCTTAGCCCAGCGAACCGCAATATCTTTCGGCATATTGGCATTAACGCCCATTGTCCACGCCACCAGCTTACGGTTAGAAGGCGTATCGAAGTGCACCACCTGCCCGGTTCCGTGCACACCGGCATCGGTTCTGCCTGCACACTGAACTTCTACCGGATGGTTGGCAACAATGGTGAGCGCTTTTTCCAGCTCTTCCTGGACACTATTAGCATGGCTCTGTCTCTGCCAGCCTGAATAGTTGGTGCCGTTATATTCAACGCCTAGTGCAATTCGCATACTTATCTACTCGGAGTTTTAGGGGAGGGAGAGTATATACCCAATGGGAGGATCAATAAACGCCAACTTACCTGTGATTTCAAGGCATGACGGTGCTGGCTACCGTGACAATAACAAAAAGTAAGCGAAGCTAAACGTTGTCATTCCGGAAGTTGCAAAACTATCCGGAATCTACTTGCAGCGCGTTGTCAGTCTCGGATAAACCATTAACTCTACAACACCCGGTGAGCAGATCCCGGATATTGCTTTGCAATTCCGGGATGACGGAGCCGTCCCCCCGGCTACCGTGGCTATAAATGATGGACGTTTTACGACTGACTGTTTAACTTATCAATCAGCGCCTTCGCTTCCTGGCGGGTGGCGTCTTCGCCATAAACAATCGCTTCCTCAAGCAGCTTAATCGCGCCCTCTGTATCGTTCATTTCAATATAGATTTTCGCCAGATCCAGCTTACCTGCAGCTTCGCCGCCGGAATCCACATCAAACTGCTCTATATCACCAATAACGTCCGGGAACTCATTCAGGCCCACATCTAGGTTAAGATCCTCTTCATCAGGGTCCGTGTCATTCTCAGAGCCTTCAACCTGCGCCATCAGCTCTTCAACGCTCATAAACTGGCTGTCTGATTTCTCAAGTTCATCAACACTTGGCTGGTTGCCCCAATCCTCAGCGGTTATCTGAGGCTCTTCTGATTCAGCGCCCCAGATAGCCTGCTGGTCTTCAGGCACCTCTGCTGAGATTTCTGCCTGCTGCTCTTCGGAAAGATTAAAGCCGTTCCAGTCCTCTCCCATCTCCAGCATGGCATTGAGATCCATACCGGCGCTATCAATGGTTTCACTATCCAGCTCCTGAGGTGCTAATGGTGAAGCTTCTGCTGCCGGCTCGTCATTTAGCAACTCATCCATAACCGCTGGGTCTTCAAGCGGGTGAGTTTCTACCTCGGCAAGAAGTTCATCCAGTTCACTGAAAGCCTGCTCATCAAACGCATCATCATCAACAGAGACGTCATCCTGCGGTTCATCAGGTTCAGCTTCGGTTTCCGGAACGGATGGCAACTCAGGCTCATCTACTGCACTATCAAGCGCAGTAAACTCATCAAACTCACCTAAATCTTCATCACTGATTTCCAGCAACTCATCCAGCTCAGTTTCTGCCTCTGGCGGTGAAAGCTCTTCAGCCTCATCTTCCGCTGCCGCTTCCAGAGCTGAAAGCTCGTCAAACTCGCCAAGGTCGTCATCGCTGATTTCCAGCAATTCATCCAGCTCAGCTCCGCTCTCCGGCAATAAAAGCTCTTCACTCTCTTCTGCTGCTGCCGCCTCCAGAGCTGACAACTCATCAAACTCACCAAGATCGTCATCACTGATTTCCAGCAGTTCATCTAACTCAGCTTCCGTTTCCGGCAGTGAAAGCTCTTCACTCTCTGCTTCTGCCGCCGCTTCCAGAGCTGATAGCTCATCAAACTCGCCAAGATCATCATCGCTGATTTCCAGCAGTTCATCTAACTCAGCTTCCGGCTCCGGTAGTGAAAGGTCTTCACCCTCTTCTTCAACTGCATCAAGAGCGGCAGACTCGTCAAATTCACCCAGATCTTCATCACTGACTTCTATCAGCTCTTCATCTGTTTCCTGAACAGTCTGCGGTTCTGACTCAGCCTGATGGCGTTGCTCCTCATGATGCTCAAGGTTTTCAGAAATCAGCTCTTCAAAGTCTGCCTCTTCTTCGAGACCATCAATTTCATCATCAGCAATTTCAGCCAGCTCATCCACCTGAGATTCCAGCTCTGCCACTTCATCACTCAGGTTTTCAGAAACAAACTCTTCAAATGCAGCCTGATCATCAGCAAGGTCTATTTCATCATCGGCAACTTCTGCCAACGCATCGGTCTGAGACTGCTGCTCAGCAGCATCATCCAGGCTTTCAGAAATGAACTCATCAACCTGACTAGCTTGATCATCGACTGCTGCTAGCTCATCAGCCTGAGTTTCTGGCTCTGCTACTTCACCCTGACCTTCAGAGATGAACTCATCAAATGCGACAGGCTCATCAGGTAAACCAAGATCATCATCGCCAACAGCCGCCAGTTCATCAGCCTGAATTTCAGGCTCAGTTACTTCATCCTGCTCTTGAGAAACAAGTTCTTCAAATGCGCCAGTTTCCTCAAGATCAATTGCATCAAGGTTATCACCGGCGATTTCTTCCGGTTGCGTAGCAGCCTCTTCCGCTGGAGCTAACTCTTCCTCTTGCTGATCCATGCTTTCAGCAAGAATATCTTCAAATGCGGCTGGCTCCTCATTTAGCTCTTCATCAACAAGCCAGTCTTCATCCTGCGGTACACCAAATTCGTTTGCCAGATCCTCAGCGCTGCTTACCGCTTCAGCACTCTGTTCCGGCTCTGCTTGCTCAGTTTCAGCTAAGGCTTCCGGTTCTTGCTCCGGGTATTCTGCTGCTTCAATCTCGGGTGAAAAATCAAACTCACTTTCAGAATCTGCTTCATCAAAACCTTCCAGCAGAACATCCGGGATATCTGAATCATCTTTACTCAGTTCACTGATCTCTGACGCAGCGATATCATTGGTTATATGCGGCTCATCGTCCGCAGCAAAGTCTTCATCTTCCAGTAATTCATCCAGCAGCTCTGTGCTGTTTTCGTCCAGTTCAATCTCATCAGAATCAGAAAGCAGACTGTCATCAACCAATTCGTCCAGCAACGCGGTGCTGTCACTGTCCAGATCAATTAACTCTTCATCCTCGTCATCATCACCCAGAAGTTCATCCAGCAACTCGGTTGTATCATCGGTGATTTCAGGAATGCTATCCGAGCTGTCTTCGCTCTCTACAATTTCATCGAGCAGCGCCGTGCTGTCTTCACTCAGGTCAAAATCACCAAGATCAGGCTCATCATCCTCAATCAGCTCATCAAGCAGTTCTGTGCTGTTTTCATCAAACTCCGGAAGCGTTTCATCACTTTCAAAGTCATCTTCAATCAGCTCATCCAGAAGCTCAGTGCTTTCATCAGCTACAAGGTCAATATCATCTGTTTCGGCCAGTTCTGATGGCTCGTCTAAGTTGAACTCACTATCGTCCGGAGCTTCGTCATCTGAATCAAACTCAGCAAGCAAATCATTGATATCTTCATCGTTCAGAACCGGTTCACCGGAATCGGCATCTTCGGACAGTTCAAACTCAGACTCATCCATCGGCTCGTCAGTCAGAAGAGAATCAAAGTCTAAACCGTTCTGATCAAGGTTATCGTCATCCGCACCTTCTTCTGTTGTCTGGTTGAACAGGTCATCCAGCATTGACTGATCCAGCTCATCGGCATCCAGCGCTTCGTTAGGATCATCTTCAGCCAGCAAATTATTCAGCTCATCCTGAGAAATCTCATCATCATCAGCCAGGTCAAAGTCATCCGCAGCCGCCTCTGTAGTTTCAGACTCAGGAACGCCTTCATCCAGTGCTCTTTCCATCTCTTCAAGGCTGAGAGCTTTGTCATCTCCGTCCACAGAGATACCGTTAGAGCTGGCTTCCGGCGCGTCGGTCTCTTCGCTTAACTCGCCGTTATCATCAATGCTTGCAAATGGATCGTCACCTTCGCTTTCACCCTCATCCAGATTGAAGTCCAGATCGCTGTCATCAAGGTTGGCAAAGATATCGCTCTCTTCATCACCGCCACTGTCTTCAACATCAAAGATGTTCTCTTCGGACTCTTCACCAAACAGGTCATCTTCAATGTTCAGATCATCATCCAGATCGGCATCCAGATTAATTTCCTGGACATCTTCGTCCTCTGTCAAGTCAATCACCGGTGATTCATCAACCTGAGCAACTGCTTCTTCCGAACCTCTTCTGCGGGTCATAAACAGAACGATCGCCAGAACAAGAAGCGAGCCAGGGATAAGTGCCAGCAAGGCAACAAAGAGTTTGTTTTCAATCAGCAGGTCAATCTGGCTTGGCTGCATCGCTTCAAACTCAGCTTGCTTTACCCGCTCCTCTTCAAGCAGCTTTTCTACTTCCGAGCGGATTCTGCTCTCGTCACCAAGTTCTTCCTTAAGATCGCCCACCTCTCCCTGGAGCTCGGAAAGCATCAGACGCAGTTTGTGGTTTTTCTCTTCCAGTGCAATCAGCTCACCTTCAGAGGCCGTCAGCTTATCTTTAAGATTTCTTACCGCTTTTTCCTCAGTCGCCGGTTTTGGCGCTTGCGTTTTTGTCTCTGCGGTTTCTGTTGTTGCCGGTTTTATTTCCGCTGCTGGTTTCTCCGGCTGGCTTTCAGGCTGAGGTGCCGGTTGTGGCGTTGGTCTGGCCGCTGGTTGAGCTTGCGGAGCAGGAGCGGCTTGTTGTCCCGTTTTTTGCTGATGTTGCTCAAGAATTCTTCTTGCCGCTTCTGTGCTTTCGGCCTGTACCTGAGCCAATGACGGCACCCGCAGACGGCTACCCGGAATCAGCTCGTGAATATTTTGGTTGTCAAAGGCCTGCGGGTTTAAGCGGTAAATGGCTAACAGAGTCTGCTGAATGCTCAATGCATTGGATGGTCTTAGCCGGGTTGCGATAGACCAAAGGGTTTCGTCAGCGCGGGTTGGACCGTAAGTATTGCTGGAAGGGACAGCTGTCGTTGTTGTGTTACGAACTATTGGCTGAGAATATTGTGGTGCTGACTGAATATTTCCGTCCGGGCCTACCAGGCGAATAGTTTCCGCGCCAACACTCTGAATTTGAGTTGTCAGTAAAATCGCTAAAGGCGTAATAAAGCGCTTTAGAATATGATGCATATAAAGACTCGGTACTGTACTTTTATTAAAAATTCTTTGATCTGCTAAATATATCGGAATGAAGAAGGAAAACTATAGTAATACAGAGAAAAATTGCTGCCTTATGACAATTATTTTGTTTTTTGCATTGAATTTCACAGGTTCAGATAAAAAAGAAGCTCCCAGGAGGAAGCTTCGCATTAGTATTCTCTTTGATTGAATTTGCTATCAGAAGTAGTCTCTGATTAAAACTTCAGCAATCTGGACTGCGTTGGTTGCCGCGCCTTTGCGCACATTATCGGCAACCACCCAGAGGTTAATTCCGCTGTGATGGCTGATATCATTCCGGATACGGCCAACCATTACTGAATCTTTACCACCGGCATCACGTACCTGAGTCGGGAAATCTTCTCCGTGGAAAACTTCAATACCTTCTGTCTGCTCAAGCATCTGAGCAACCTGCTCTGCATCAATTGGCGACTGAGTTTCAATATGAACCGCTTCTGCATGTCCGTAGAAAACCGGCACACGTACACAAGTCGGGTTAACCATAATTGCAGAATCGTTAAAGATTTTCTGGGTTTCCCAGACCATCTTCATCTCTTCTTTGGTGTAACCGTTGTCCATAAACTGGTCGATTTGCGGAATACAGTTAAAGGCGATCTGCTGGCTGAACTTTTCAGGTTCAGCCGGTCTGCCGTTCAGCAGTTTTGCGGTCTGACCTGCCAGTTCATCAATACCAGATTTACCGGCACCGGAAACAGACTGATAAGTGGAAACATTGATTCGCTCAATGCCTACTGCATCGTAGATAGGCTTCAGTGCCACCAGCATCTGAATAGTTGAGCAGTTCGGGTTGGCGATAATATTACGGTTACGGAATTCAGCGACGGCTTCAGGGTTCACTTCCGGCACCACAAGCGGGATATCGTAGTCGTAGCGGAACTGTGAAGTGTTGTCGATAACCACAACGCCTTCATCAGCGGCAATCGGAGCCCACTTTTCAGACAGCTCACCGCCGGCTGAAAACAGGGCGATATGGCACTGAGACCAGTCAAAGTCTTCTACGTTCTGCACTTTCACTGTTTTGCCGTTAAAACGGTAGGTTTTCCCTTCGCTGCGCTCGCTTGCCAGAAGAAACAGTTCTCCAACCGGAAACTTTCTCTCCTGCAGCACTTCTAGCATGGTTTCACCAACCGCTCCGGTTGCACCAAATATCGCAACATTGAATTCCTGGCTCATAATCTAATTAACCTCAATCTGAAAACCTAACTTAGCTAACGGTGATAAATTGCACTCTTCATCACCCACTAACCGAATTGCGCTATATTCGCGTCTGTCCCAGTAGTTTTTACGCATTTCATCAAATACGCCCTCTGGCCCAATTTTACGGCGGAAAATAGCATCATCATGGCGCACATCATAAATCAACTGGATAAGATTGTGCAGCGTCGCCTCACTCCAGGCTCTGTCCAGTCTGACTTCCGGGATTGGCGCGACCGGAAGTAAATCGGCAGCATTTGCACGCTCTTCCCGCGCAAGGAACTCACAGAAGAAGTTGAATATCATGGTGGTTCCGCGCGCTTTGCCTTCCAGCCCGTACCCTGCAATATGCGGGGTGGCGAAGTCTAGCAAAGGTAACAGCTCCATATCAACCACTGGTTCGTGCTCGAACACATCCAGAGAAGCACTAAAACCATCACCTTTCTGCAATCTTGCTTTTAGTGCCTGATTGTCTACAACCGGGCCTCTGGCTGCATTAATCAGGATCTGGTCGCTGCGAAGCTTATTTAATCTGTCTTCATCCAGCAGATGATAAGTCGGGAAATCACCATCACGGGTAATCGGCGTATGCAGGGTGACCACATCAGCTTGTTCCAGCAGTTCTTCAAGCTCTGTAAATTCCCGCGTGTCGCCTTCTCTCTGCTTTGGCGGATCATTAAGAAGCACTTTTATTCCTATGCCACTCAAACATTCAGACAGATAAGTGCCAACCTGACCGGCACCTATAATTCCCACTGTTTTATCAAAAATTGAGAAGCCTCTTTGCTGAGCAAGCACCATGAGTACGCTGATAACATATTCGGCTACACCCACTTTGTTACACCCCGGAGCTGCGGTAAAGAAGATGCCTTTTTCTTTCAACAAGCTCTGATCAACATGGTCCATACCGGCCGTGGCGGTACCGACGAACTTTAACTTGTTTGCAGAGGTCAAAAGCTCTTTATTCACCTTTGTCACCGAGCGGATCATCAACGCATCAATATCGGTCAGATCTTCAGCAGTAATGGCTCGCCCTGCTTTGGTGACAACTTCACCTAACTGGCTAAACAGCGCCTTCGCATAGGGCATGGCTTCATCAATTAGAATTTTCATTTGAGGGGAAACTTCCGTTATTCTTGTGGTAATAGGAAACACCTCTCGTTCCCACGCTCCAGCGTGGGAATGCATACCTTAGCTGAAGGAAGCATCAGAGGCATCCAGAATAGTACTCTTCTCCAGTTTCTTTACAAGCAGATATTCTGGTGTAGATACATCGAATATAAAAAGAAAAACACAAGAATTAGCAACAATATATGCTGACATATTGCCGAGGAGAGCAGGTTCAAGGCACTTGATTCCACAAAACGCTCAAGCCATCCCTGGGCGCTCAAACTTGCCCTTCCCTGGGCAAGTATGTTTGTTCCATCAAGTACCTTAAACCTGCTATTAAACTCCCCAGTATAAAAAACGCCCGGCTCTTAGGCCGGGCGTTCCATAATCAAAGAAGTAAAAATTAACCTTCGTACTTCTTAATAACCAGCGTAGCGTTAGTACCGCCGAAGCCGAAGCTGTTAGACATAACTGTCTTCAGTTCCTGATCGCGCTTCTCAGTAACAATGTCCAGACCCTGAGCTGCTTCATCAAGCGTTTCGATATTGATGCTTGGTGCAATAAAGCTGTTTTCCAGCATCAGTGCAGAGTAAATCGCTTCCTGAACACCAGCCGCGCCCAGTGAGTGACCTGTCATTGCTTTCGTTGCAGAGATAGCCGGGCTGTTGCCGCCAAAGACTTCCTGAATCGCTTCAAGCTCTTTACCGTCACCAACTGGTGTCGATGTACCGTGCGTGTTTACATAGTCAACACCGTCCACATCCTGCATCGCCATCTTCATACAGCGAACCGCACCTTCACCGGAAGGAACCGTCATATCGTAGCCATCAGAAGTTGCACCGTAACCTACAATCTCACCGTAGATTTTTGCACCACGTGCAAGAGCGTGCTCAAGCTCTTCAACAACAACCATACCGCCGCCGCCAGCGATAACAAAACCGTCACGGGTTGCATCGTAAGTACGAGAAGCTGTTTCAGGCGTATCGTTGTACTTAGTTGAAAGTGCACCCATGGCATCGAACATCATAGTCTGAGTCCAGTCCAGCTCTTCACCGCCACCCGCGAATACGACATCCTGCTTACCAAGCTGGATCAGTTCAAGCGCGTGACCAATACAGTGCGCAGAAGTTGCACATGCAGAGCTCATTGAGTAGTTCACACCGCGAATTTTAAATGGTGTAGCAAGACATGCAGAAACCGTAGAAGACATTGTACGAGGTACCATGTAAGGACCAACGCGACGAACGCCTTTCTCACGCATAATATCTACAGCCGCAGACTGGTTAAGTGCAGAAGCACCGCCTGAGCCCGCTACGATACCGGTACGCTCGTTTGAAACCTGATCTTCAGACAGACCAGCATCTTCAATTGCCTGCTCCATTGAAAGGTATGCATACGCAGCTGCATCACCCATGAAACGCATCTTCTTACGATCAATGTGCTCTGCCGGGTTGATTGTCGGCTGGCCCCATACCTGAGAGCGCAGTCCCATTTCTTTAAACTGCTCAGAGCCCGTAATGCCTGACTTACCCGCTTTTAGTGACTCCAGAACTTCTTCTACATTATTACCGATACTGGAAACAATACCCATTCCAGTGATGACAGCGCGTTTCATTTCACAATCCTATTAATATTAAAACCGTTAAATAATAACTAACTTAGCAGACAAAAGTGGTCAGCTTTCCTGTAAAACCGTACAATTCTGCACTATTAGTTACTTTTTCCCTGAAATTATTGACTCACATTCAATAAATGCGACATTTATGACCACTATTACCAATGCAGATCTGGACTGGAATGAATCCGGCACTCCAGTTTCAGAACACTTTGACGATGTTTACTTCTCCAACGTTAATGGCCTGGAAGAAACCCGGTACGTATTTCTTAAGCAAAATCATCTGCCAGAAAGATGGCAAACATTTGATCAGCGACGCTTTGTCGTAGCCGAAACAGGCTTTGGTACCGGATTAAACTTCCTGGCAGTATGGCAGTACTTCGAGAAATTTCGAGAAGAATTTCCTGAATCAGCCTTAAAAGAGCTGCATTTCGTCAGTTTTGAGAAATTCCCGCTGACAAAACAGGATCTTGAAAAGGCACATCAGTCCTGGCCTGAGCTTGCAAAATACGCAGAGCAACTGCAACAACACTACCCGATAGCGGTTCCGGAATGTCACCGAATCGTACTGGCTGACGGCGCTGTTACTCTTGATCTCTGGTTTGGTGATATCAAAGACTGTATGCCACAGGTTCCGACCAACCCTCAGGGAATAGTTGATGCCTGGTTCTTAGACGGCTTTGCCCCAAGTAAGAATCCTGAAATGTGGAATCAGGAGCTGTTTAATAATATGGCGAAGCTGGCGAAACAAGAATGCACTTGTGCCACCTTTACCGCTGCAGGTTTTGTCAGACGCGGGCTGATTGAAGCCGGCTTTGATATGAAAAAGGTCAAAGGCTTTGGTACCAAAAGAGATATGATCGCCGGACACCTTCCGCAGAAAGCGCCTTTTACTAACCTCAAGCCCTGGTATGCCCGTACTACTAACGAGCAAATTACCGATGTCGCTATTATCGGCGGCGGAATTGCTAGTGCTACGCTTGCCCGGACTTTAAGCCTGCGTGGCGTTAAAGTGTCTCTTTACTGCGCCGATGCCGAGCCCGCAGCCAATGCCTCCGGCAACCGTCAGGGCGCGGTTTATCCTCTGCTAAACGGTAACCATAGCGACTTATCCAGAGTTTTCGCTCCTGCGTTTCTGTTTGCACGCCAGTTTGTTGAGCAAACGGCAAAAAAGGTTGCCTTTGATCATGACTGGTGTGGTGTTACTCAGCTTGCCTATAACGACAAAGCGGCAGAAAAACTGAACAAAATTCTGCAAGGTAATTTCCCGGAAGAGTTAATTAAAAAGCTGTCGGTTGAAGAAACCGAGCAAACTATCGGCTTACCTACAGGAACAGAAGCAGTCAGCTATCCGCTTGGTGGCTGGTTATCTCCTAAAGAGTTGACTCAGGGGCTGATCAGTAAACTGGAGCAGGAGAAGCTGCTGACTACGCATTTCAACACCCGTATTGATAGCATTGAGCAAGCAGAAGAAAATCAGTGGGTACTGCACTCTGGTGAGAACTCATTTACTCATCAGGCAGTGGTTATCGCCAACGGCCATCTGTTTAATCAGTTCCAGCAAGCGAGCAAAATTGCCACTTCCAGTGTAAAAGGTCAGGTTAGCCATATTCCGACCACACCGTCACTAAGCAAACTTAAAACCGTGCTCTGCTTTAACGGCTATATGACACCGCAAAACCCGAATAACGGCCACCACTGTACCGGGGCCAGCCATGATCGTCAGAATATCGATCAGCTGTTCGACCCTCAGGCACAGATAGATAACGGGCAAAAGCTTGCTAACTGCCTGCCGGAGATAGAGTGGGTAAAAGACGTGGATACCAGCGGAAACCTTTCCCGTCAGGGCATTCGCTGCGCGACGCGGGATCACCTGCCCTATATCGGCAATATCTGTGATTATGAGCAGGTACTGGAGCAGTATGCCACTTTGCAGAACAACCAGAAAGAGGCTGAGGATATTCCGGTTCATGCAAATCTGTTTGGATTAATCGGGCTTGGCGGGCGTGGTGTCTGCTCTGCGCCATTTATGGCTGAGCTGCTGACATCGCAAATCTGTAACGATCCGCTGCCGCTACCTGCTGATGTTCTGGAGTTATTGCATCCGGGGAGAATGTGGGTGCGTAAGTTATTGAAAGGAAAAGCGGTTGATTAATCCAAAGTGTTGGCTGAATGTACTTGATGGAACAAACATACTTGCCCAGGGAAGGGCAAGTTTGAGCGCCCAGGGATGGCTTGAGCGTTTTGTGGAATCAAGTACATTTAGCCGACACAGCCACCGATATTAAAGCTGCCCCACCAGTTGCTGCCACATATCGTTCACTACCACCCGATCTGCCGGCGACAACTCTGACTTAGCTTCTTCAATACTGGCTTCAATTCTCGCCTTAAAAGTCTCCAGGTCATCAATGCCTTCCGACTCGCATGCGGCGGCAGAAAGCGAGATATGTCCTCTCAAATAACCACCGGCAAACAGCTCATCCTCTGATGCGCTTTCAACAGAAGAGTCGATCAATTCGAGGAGTTTTTCTTCAAAATCTAAAATCATTGTTGTTCTCAACTGACGAAATGTATCCGTGTCATCCCGGAAACAGCGAAGCCATTATCCGGGACCTAATTTATGCGCATTGTGGAGCTACAGAAAATCTTTAGCCTTACAACAAGCGTCAATCAGATTCCTGCCTTCGCAGGAATGACAATGAGTTGGCTGTTGTAACCTTCTAAATCTTCGGAGTTTCAGTGCTCACACCCTGATTCTGCCCGCGATGGCGCAGCAGGTGATCCATCAGCACAATCGCCAGCATAGCTTCCGCAATCGGCACTGCACGAATGCCCACACAAGGATCGTGACGGCCTTTGGTAATTAGCTGAGTTGGCTCACCGGTTTTAGTGATGGTGTCACCCGGAACCGTAATACTTGAAGTCGGCTTAAGAGCGATATTTGCAACAATATCCTGACCGCTTGAAATACCGCCAAGGATGCCGCCTGCATGGTTACTTGTAAAACCTTCCGGAGTCAGTGGATCTCTGTGCTCACTGCCACGCTGGTTGACCACATCAAAACCATCACCAATCTCAACACCTTTAACCGCGTTGATACCCATCAACGCATGCGCAATATCGGCATCAAGACGGTCAAACACAGGCTCACCAAGGCCAACCGGAACATTGGTTGCGACCACCTGAAGCTTAGCGCCGATGGAGTCACCCTCTTTCTTAAGATCACGGATTAACTGGTCAAATGCTTCAACTTTGTCGGCATCAGGACAGAAAAAGGCGTTATTTTCAATTTCATCCCAGTCGACCTTATCGATGGAAACATCACCCATCTGAGAAAGATAAGCGCGAACTTCAACGCCAAACTCCTGCTTAAGGTACTTTTTCGCAATCGCACCAGCTGCAACACGCATTGCTGTTTCACGGGCAGATGAACGGCCGCCACCGCGATAATCACGGATGCCGTATTTCTGGTGATAAGTGTAGTCAGCATGACCCGGACGGAATTTATCTTTGATTTCCGAGTAGTCTTTTGAGCGCTGGTCGGTATTTTCAATCAGCAGACCGATTGAAGTACCCGTTGTTTTTCCTTCAAACACACCAGAAAGGAATTTCACTGCATCGGGTTCCTGACGTGCTGTTGTATAGCGGGACGTTCCCGGACGGCGGCGATCCAGATCTTTTTGCAGATCGGCTTCGTTAATTTCCAGTCCCGGAGGGCAGCCATCCACGATACAACCAAGCGCTACACCGTGACTTTCGCCAAATGTTGTTACTCTGAAAAGTTGTCCAATACTATTTCCCGCCATTACATCCTCATTGTAGATCCTGATTTCATTTTCAGGTTATCTTGTATCTGTTTTTCGTGCCTTCATAGTCGCTTTATCGGGGGGGGATGTAAACCTCTTTTTAGCTTTCAGCTTTCAGCTGTCAGCTATCAGTTTGGAGAAAGCCTAGCTTGCAAATGAAATATCAGCTTAATATCAATGTATTGAGCAAAATTCAGGTAACAAAAAAGGTGGTCAACATGACCACCTCTGAAAACTGACGGCTGATAGCTGATAGCTAATAGCTAATCAATCTTTATAAAGACTAAACTCATCCGCACATTCAACAAGCTGCTCACGGGTCAGCATAAATACGCCGTGGCCGCCATTTTCAAACTCGATCCAGGTGAACGGGATCTGCGGGTACTGATCCATCATATGAACCATTGAATTGCCCACTTCACAGATTAAGATGCCGCCTTCGTTCAGATAATCTGGTGCATTCGCCATAATACGGCGTACCAGTTTCAGGCCGTCAGTACCCGCAGCCAGACCAAGCTCAGGCTCATGGGTGAACTCTTCAGGAAGACTGTTCATATCCTCTTCATCAACGTATGGAGGATTAGTAACTATCAAATCGTATTTATCTGCATTTGGTAGATCTCTGAACAGGTCTGAACGAATCGGGAACACCTGCTGCTCCATACCGTGGTCCTGAACATTCTGCTCAGCCACTTCCAGTGCACCTGCAGAGATATCAATGGCATCAACCTCTGCATCAGGGAACGCATGCGCACAAGCGATAGCAATACAACCGCTGCCGGTACACAGATCCATAATTCTCATAGGCTCATGAGTCAGCCATGGCTGGAACTGAGCTTCAATCAGCTCACCAATTGGCGAACGTGGCACAAGAACCCGCTCATCAACAAAGAACTCCAAGCCGCAGAACCAGGCCTTGTTTGTCAGGTAAGCCGTTGGTGTACGATCATTAATGCGTTTTACTACACGGTTTACAATGCGCTGACGTTCAGACGTTGTCAGACGAGAGTTAAGCACATGCGGAGGCACATCGATAGGAAGATACAGTGTCGGAAGTATCAGCTGAACAGCTTCATCCCACGCATTGTCGGTCCCGTGTCCGTAAAAAAGACCAGCAGCGTTAAAACGGCTCACAGTCCAGCGAATCAAATCCTGAAGGGTATAAAGCTCCGATACCACTTCTTCCACAAAAATCTTATCCAAATTTGCCTCCAAAAAGCGCTACAATACTGCGATTAGATGTAATTAACGATTTTCAGCCATATGAGTAACAAAGACGAAAGCTTTGAAGATGACTTTTCCCTGTTCAAAGACGCAGTAAAGGGCGTAAAAAAGTTGCGACAGGATACCATAATCCAAAAGCCAACAAGAAATACAAAACAAAAAGAAGTGCAACGAACCTTCAGAGAATCAAAAGATAACGAGTTTTTCTTCTCCGATGAGTTTATTCCACACCTAGATGAAGATGGCCCGACCCGCTACGCCAGAGATGATGTTTCTAAGTTTGAAGTAAAAAGGCTGAGAAGAGGTGTTTATGTTCCGGATGTTTATCTGGACATGCACGGAATGACGCAACAGGAAGCAAAGGCGGAACTCGCCGCCATGATCGCGTACTGCATCAAAGAAAACGTGCACTGTGCCTGTGTGATGCACGGCATCGGCAAGCACATCCTAAAACAGAAAGTGCCGGTCTGGCTGGCGCAGCACCCGGATGTAATGGCCTACCACCAGGCTCCGCTTGAATTTGGCGGGGATGGAGCATTGTTGGTGCTGCTTTCTGTTCCTGAGAAGTAGTCCTCTTTCTTTAAAGCTAGTGCCTAGCCTCTCGTTCCCACGCTCCTGCGTGGGAACGTATATGGACTCCCCCTGTAACACAAGTGGTTTAAGATAATAAGAGTTTATGCAAGTGCACGTATATTCGGTTTCATCATGGGGCGCTACCCCGAACCTTTATGGCTAAATCCACTAACAAGGCTTCTAATCGCAGTCCAGGCATTTATTGCCTCATTCCCACACAGAGTTTGCCTTGTGTGCTGTGCTAACACTTTATCTTAATTACTTGCTATTACGCTGGTTTGTCGTTTGCTCCAAATTCAGCTTTACCTTATTTCAGTTAAGCTAACTTAAGCTGGTAAGGCTGTTTTGATTTCAATATGGCACACGCCATCCTGACTATCTTATTCGCTAGAGCAATAACGACTTTATTCACATGGTTTCTCTCTAACAGAGAGCGTATCCACTGACTAAGTGGATCAGTTTTATCTTTGACATGACTAACTACAGCTCGGGCACCATGAACGACAAGAGCTCTGAGATAACGATCTCCTCGCTTAGTAATGCCAAGGTTGATATTTCTACCTCCACTTCCTGTATGAGCAGGCACTAATCCAATGCTTGCGCTTGCATCCCTACCACACTTATAAGCCGATGCATTTCCTAACCTGGCATACAAAGCACTGCCTGAAATCCATGAAATACCCGGTAACGAGGCTAAAAGCTTACAATCTTCATTTTGTTTTGCCTGATTGGTAAGAGCTTGAGTGGCATCATCAATTTGGGTATCAAGCGCGAGCAACTGTTCTTTAAGATTATTTAGAATAAACCGAGCAGCATGGGTTAATTCATTTTCAGCATTTTCCAACTCAAACGGTAGCTGTTTTCTGAGCGAATTGATTCCTATGGGAAATTTGATGCCATATTCCATCGCAAGCCCCCGGATACGGTTAGCAAGCTGTGTTCGTTGCTTAATATAACCTTCCCGCAGTCTTAGTAAGCAGGCAAGATCTTGCTGTTCAACAGTTTTAACCGGAACGAAATGAATATCTGTCCGCTGACTGGCTTCATAAATAGCCAAAGCATCATTGGGATCATTTTTATTTCCCGAGCGATACTTAGCGGCGATCTGAGCAGGCACGAGTAAGACTTGATGTCCTGCCTGCTGGAACTTTCGACCCCAATAATGAGCCGTTGCACAAGCTTCCATACAAATAACAGCTTTGGGGTGCTTAGCCACCATTGAAATTAACTTTGATTGAGATACTTTTTGATTAGATGAAAGCTTTCCGTGCTTATTAATTATCGCAACTTGAATAACAGTCTTAGCAAGGTCGATAGAAATAGTGATATTCTTGTTCATGGCATGGGCTCCTTTTTAGTTGACACTCTTACCTTAGCCGATATTTTCGACGAAGGTGAGGGAGTCCATGCCATTGCATACCATGGCCTAAGGTGCAATCCATAACACCCATCATTTCCTCTCCAGAAAAAAGCATGCAGCATTCAAGTAAGGACATTGAATTTAAAGGGATATTCCCAGAGTACGCTAGTATAGATACAGAGCTAAGGTCGCTGTATTATGTGCGTTCTCTTTAGCTCCGATATGCATTCCCACGCTGGAGCGTGGGAACGAGGATATAGTGGATAGCTGACAGCTTTCTCTTAAGGATGCACATGCCACAAAAACTCACCCTTCTGAGTTTCCGGATCATACTCCAGACAAACCAGCCCGGATGTCGGGAACATTGGCGGAGTCATATCCTTAACAAACTCAGCCGTGAGATAACCTACCAGTGGCAGGTGAGAAACAATAAATACGCTATCAAGCTGCTTTGCCGATGCAAGTGCTGAAATATAGTGGTAGGCGTCATCCGACTGACCATAGGGAGTGATTTCATCGTAGGTCTCAGTCTCTCTGGCAGACAAGTCATGGGAAATCGCATCCCAGGTCTGCTGAGCACGGATATAGGGGCTGACCAGAACATAGTCAAACTCGCTATAGCCCTGAGAAATCACAGCTCTCGCAACTGCGATAGACTGAGAACCACCTCTTTCTGTTAACTCTCTGTCTGCATCACTGGTCGCTGAATAACCTGCTTCACCGTGGCGCATAATGAAAATTTTCATGCGATATTACCCTTTATTTATCAAAGAGAGTACTTCGCTCTCTTTTCGTTCGAAGACTCTTCAACTACACTTAGACAATTAAATATATCAATTACCTTGCAAAAAAAACTCTGGCATTATGGTTACTTATAGAAACTCTTAATTACCGCCAGAGGCGTAAGCAAATATTTTTGCCATCTTGTGTTTTAGTCAATTAACACTCTCATCTTTTGCTGGAGAACATTGTGCATCTGAGCCCAAATGATACCAATCAATACCGATACCTGACATTAAGTAACGGACTACGTACGCTTTTAATTCAGGATGACTCGGCTCAAAAATCAGCAGCAGCTCTGGCAGTTCAGGTGGGGCACTTTGATGACCCGTCTGATCGTGAAGGTCTGGCGCACTACCTGGAGCACATGCTGTTTCTGGGCACGGAAAAATACCCTAAAATCGGCGAGTTTCAAAGTTTTATCAGCCAGCATGGCGGAACCAATAATGCCTGGACCGGAACCGAGCACACCTGCTTCTTCTTTGATGTCACTCCGAAAGCCTTTGAAAAAGCGCTTGATCGTTTTAGCCAGTTCTTTGTCGCGCCTCTGTTTAACTCAGAAGCTCTGGATAAAGAACGCCAGGCTGTAGAGTCCGAGTATCGCTTAAAGTTGAACGATGATATGAGACGTCTGTATCAAGTTCACAAAGAAGTAGTAAACCCCGATCATCCTTTTTCAAAATTCTCTGTGGGAAACCTTGAGACGCTTGGCGACAGAGAGACCGGCTCTATCCGTGATGAAATCATCGGCTTTTACCAGCAGAACTATTCTGCCGATTTAATGACGCTGGTTCTGGTCTCAGCACAACCTCTGGATGAGCTGGAAGCGTGGGCGAGCGAAAAGTTTTCATCAGTTAGCAATCAGGATCTGGCGCAAAAACGCATCGATACTCCGATTGTCACCGAAAATGAGTCTGCCATTTTTGTCAGAATCGAACCGATTAAAGAAGCCCGTAAGCTGGTCATATCCTTTAACCTTCCGAGTATGGATGAGCACTACAGCTGCAAGCCGCTCTCTTATATCGCGCACCTGATCGGTTATGAAGGTAACGGCAGTTTACTGCTGAACCTGAAAGAGAAAGGCTGGATTACTTCGCTGGCAGCCGGCGGTGGTGTCAGTGGCAGTAACTTCCGTGAATTTACTGTCAATCTGATGCTCACTCCCGATGGAATGGAGAAAACCGATGAGATTCTGCAGGCGGTTTTCCAGTACATTGAACTAATTAAAACGCAGGGCGTTGAAGAGTGGCGCTATAAAGAGAAACAAGCGGTACTTGAGTCGGCATTCCGTTTTCAGGAACCGACCCGGCCATTAGAGCTTGCCAGCCATCTGGTAATCAATCTCCAGCATTATCCGCAGGAAGATGTTATCTACGGCGACTACAAGATGACGGATTATGATGCGGACCTGATTCAGTCTGTACTGACCCGGTTTACCCCGGAAAACGCCAGAATCACTCTGATTGCCCAGGATCAGGATTTTGACCGCGAAGCCAAGTGGTACTTTACTCCTTATTCGGTGAACAAACTGACTCCCGAGCAGATCGCCATGTGGAGCCGGCCTGGTACAAACAGTGACGTATTCCTGCCTGAGCCGAACCCGTTTATCTGCTATGACCTGGATCCTAAACTGGTTGAAACAGGCTCATCCCATCCTGAACTCATTCAGGATCTGCCGGGGTTCCGTCTCTGGCATATGCAGGAAACCGAGTTCAGGGTTCCTAAGGGTGTGGTATACATCGCCATCGACAGCCCGCATGCGGTATCGACGCCGAGAAAGATCGTTAAAATGCGTCTCTGTGTGGAGATGTTTCTGGATTCTCTGGCCAAAAGAACCTATCCGGCAGAAATTGCGGGAATGGGCTACAACATTTACGCCCACCAGGGTGGTGTGACTTTAACTATCTCCGGATTCAGCCAGAAACAGCCTGAACTGCTAAAAATGATTCTCGAGCGTTTTGCCGCCAGAGATTTTAGTCAGGAAAGGTTCGATTATATTAAGCAGCAGATGCTGAGAAACTGGAGAAATGCCGCTCAGGACAGGCCTATCTCCCAGCTGTTTAATGCCATGACGGGGATACTGCAGCCAAACAATCCGCCCTACCCGGCACTTATCGAAGCCATTGAAAGCATAGAAATCGATGAGCTGGCAAACTTTGTCAATGCACTCCTGGCTGAGCTGCATATCGAGATGTTTGTGTATGGCGACTGGCCGAGAAAACAGGCGCTGGCCATTGCCGAAACATTGAAAGATGCAATGCGTGTTCAGGACCAGCAGTATGAAGAATCCCTGCGCCCGCTGGTTATGCTGGGCAATTCAGGCACCTTCCAGAAAGAAGTTTTCTGCAATCAGGAAGACTCTGCCATTGTAATCTACTATCAGTCACCGGATATCGACCCTAAGAGTGTCGCACTGTACACTCTGGCAAATCATCTGATGTCTGCGACTTTTTTCCACGAGATCAGAACCAAGCAGCAACTTGGCTATATGGTAGGAACCGGCAATATGCCGTTAAACCGCCATCCGGGATTAGTGCTTTATGTTCAGTCGCCGAAAGCGGCACCTAAAGATCTGCTCAGTGCCATTGATGAATTCCTCAACGCCTTTTATATGGTATTGCTGGAGCTTAACGAATATCAGTGGCACAGCAGTAAACGCGGCCTGTGGAATCAGATTGCAGCTCCGGACAATAACCTGAGAGGAAGAGCGCAAAGATTCTGGGTAGCCATAGGCAATAAGGATTTTGACTTTGACAACAGAGAAAGAGTACTGAAAGAGCTAAAAGAACTTTCACGTGCCGATATGATCCGTTTTGTTGTGAATATCTTAAAACCAAGAACCGCAAGCCGCCTGGTGCTGCATTCGAAAGGAAACAGCCATGAGAAAGATGCATCCTTGAATATTGGTAGCGAGATTGGGTCTGTGGATGAGTTTCAGTTGAGGCCGGTTGATACTGATTTGGGGTAGTAGACTGCAGGTCAATAAAAAAACCTCCATACTCGGAGGTTTTTTATTGACCAACTTTATGTTGTCATCCCCGCGGAGGCGGGGATCTACTATCTGCGCGCTGTAAAGTCACATTAACCAACTCAGTCTACAACTCGCTGTGAGCAGATTCCTGCCTTCGCAGGAATGACGCCATAGTTGCGGCTTTATTTTTAAACATTAAGGCTCTTCATCTCACCGGCAATGATCTCAGCCAATGGACCAAGGATTACCTGAAGGTTGTTGTTGCCTAGCTTAACAACACCCATGGCGCCCAGTGCTTTTAGTTTGTCTTCATCGATAATATCCATATCTTTCACAGTCAGACGCAGACGTGTGATACATGCATCGATGTTTTCAAGGTTCTGATGACCGCCAAGAACTTCAAGGTACTGTTTCGCCAGGTCACCATTTTGCTTCGCTTTTACGGCATCGTCTGCTGCTTCTTCACCGTCGTCGTCTTCACGGCCCGGAGACTTCAGGTTGAATGTGCGGATAGCGAAGGTAAAGGTCACAAAGTAAAGCGCTGCGAAAGCAAGGCCAATCATCAGCAACATCACAGGTTTGGTTGCCAGACCCCAGTTAAGAACAAAGTCAATCAGACCTGCTGAGAAACCGAAGCCGTGCAGTGTGCCGAACATGTTAGCCACAACAAGAGCCAGACCGGTAAATACTGCGTGCAGTGCATACAGAGCCGGAGCCAGGAATACGAACATAAACTCAAGAGGCTCAGTAATACCTGTCAGGAATGAACAGAATGCCACTGAGAACAGAGCACCACCTACCTGATGACGTTTTTCAGCAGGAGCAGCAAAGTACATTGCAAGCGCCGCGCCCGGAAGACCGAACATCATGATTGGGAAAAAGCCGTTCATAAATACGCCAGCGCCTTTATCACCACCGAAGAAACGGTGCAGGTCGCCAGATTTAACAGTGTCAGTCACCTGCTCAACAACCGTGGTTACTTCAGGTGTTACTGCATTTGCAAATGTAAAGGTGTGCTCCTGACCGACAATCAGAGACTTAGCCAGCTCTGGGTCAACACAAAGCTTAGTTGCATCATTCAGAGCCGGAACCGCCGCGACAACGATTTCCTGACAAGTACCCATACCGAACCAGAAGTAAGAGTTCAGCACATGGTGAAGACCAACAGGGATCAGCGCACGGTTAAGCGTACCGTAGAAGAACTGGCCAAGAGAGCCGGAAGAAGAAACGCCATGAGCCAGTGCATCAAGACCATTTTGAATACCCGGCCATACGATACCTGCGATAGCACCGGCGATCAGCGCAAACAGACCGGCCATAATTGGAACCAGGCGCTTACCTGAGAAGAATGCCAGCCATTCAGGAAGGCGGGTAGCGTGGAAAGCGTTGTAAGAATGGCCCGCGATAATACCGGCGATAATACCGCCGAAGAAAGACATATTAATGTCTGCGTTAATGGTTTGGGCGGTTGCTGTCAGAACAAAGTAAGCGACAGCACCAGCGATACCGGCTGCGCCAGCACCATCTTTAGAAAGGCCAACGGCAATACCAAGACCGAAAAGAAGCGGAAGATTGCTGAAGATAGCACCACCAGCCTGTGCCATAAATGGAATATCAAGCAGGTCGCCCTGACCTAAACGTAGTAATAGTGCTGCAACCGGAAGAGTTGCAATTGGTAACATTAGCGCTTTACCAAGCTTTTGCGCATAACCAAGAATATTCACCTTAAATTCCCCCTATAGGATGTATATTAGGTTCGGAAAACTTATTTTAGCTCTCCAATTTAGTCCCTTTCAGTTTATGCCGGTAATTTTACATCGCAAATTAAAACCTGCTTATTTGTGATTTTTGTCACTACAAAAATCGCAAATACGGTTAATTTGCTAGCGAGATCATAAAACTTATTTTATAATTCGAAATAACAAATCAAACTGATTATGATTTGACCGTTCTCTGATATAACTTGAGGTGTCCCAATGAGACTTATCCCACTAAATACAGCACAAGATGTCGGCCTGTGGTCAGCACGACACATTGTTAATAAAATCAATAAATTCAAACCAACAGAAGATCGTCCTTTTGTATTGGGCTTACCTACCGGTGGCACACCTTTAAGCACATACAAAAGACTGATTGAGCTTTATAATCAGGGTGAAGTAAGCTTTAAACATGTTGTGACCTTTAACATGGACGAATACGTGGGCATTCCTGCGGACCACCCGGAATCTTACCGTTCATTTATGTATGAAAATTTCTTTAATCATGTTGATATTCAAGAAAAAAACATTAACCTTCTGAATGGCAATACGTCAGATCACGAAGAAGAGTGCCGACGTTACGAAGAAAAAATTAAGTCTTACGGCAAAATTGACCTGTTTATGGGCGGTGTAGGCAACGACGGCCATATCGCATTTAACGAACCGGCTTCTTCTCTCTCTTCGCGTACCCGTATTAAAACGCTGACGGAAGATACCCGTATCGCCAACTCACGATTCTTTGACAATGACATCAATCAGGTGCCGAAATACGCTCTGACTATCGGTGTCGGCACACTGCTGGATGCAAAAGAAGTGATGATCCTGATTACCGGTCATAACAAGGCGCTGGCTTTAGAGGCCGCCGTTGAAGGCTCGGTAAACCACCTATGGACAGTAACGGCACTTCAGTTACATGCAAAATCTGTCATAGTATGTGATGAATCTTCTACTCAGGAACTTAAAGTGAAAACCGTAAAATACTTTAAGGAACTGGAGGCGGAAAGCATCAAGGACTTGAAATAATAGAGGACAAATAAAGTGTATGCGCTAACCAATTGCAAAATATATACAGGTAGCGATGTGCTGTTTAACCATTCCGTCGTCATCGGCGGAATGGATATCGTTTCAGTATGTCCTGACTCAGAACTTCCAGCAGATATCGAAGTAAAAGATCTGAACGGCGCAAATCTGTGCCCGGGATTTATCGACCTGCAGTTAAATGGCTGTGGCGGCGTCATGTTTAACGATGAGGTTTCCGCAGAAACGCTTCAGACAATGCATCTTGCCAACCTGAAATCCGGCTGCACCAGTTTTCTGCCTACTCTGATAACCTCATCTGATAAAGATATGCGTCAGGCAGTGGCTGCCGAAAAAGAGTACCAGAGCCAGTACCCCAACCAGTCTCTGGGACTTCATATTGAAGGTCCTTATCTGAATGTGCTGAAAAAAGGCATCCATAACCCAGATTTTATCCGTCGATCCGACGACGACATGATCGGCTTTCTGTGTGAAAACAGCCAGTATGTCACTAAGGTGACTCTTGCACCTGAGCAAAACGACCCTGAGCATATCAAACGTCTGAAAGATGCAGGCATCGTTGTGTCCATTGGTCACACCAACGCCACTTACGCTGAAGCCAGAAAAGGATTTGAAGCGGGTATCACATTTGCAACTCACCTGTTTAATGCCATGACGCCTATGGCCGGGCGCGAGCCGGGAGTAGTCGGAGCCATTTACGATACACCGGAAGTTTATGCCGGCATTATCGCTGACGGCTATCATGTTGATTATGCTAACATTAGAATCGCTCACAAAATAAAAGGCGAGAAGCTGGTATTAGTGACTGACGCCACAGCACCTGCCGGCGCCAGTATGGAATACTTTATTTTTGTTGGGAAGAAAGTATATTACCGTGATGGGATGTGCATTGATGAAAACGGCACACTCGGTGGTTCAGCACTGACGATGATCGAAGCCGTTCAGAACTGTGTTGAACACGTCGGTATTGCATTGGACGAAGCACTGCGAATGGCCACTCTCTACCCTGCGCAAGCAATTGGAGTAGAGAACAAGCTTGGCCGTATCAAACAAGGAATGGTTGCCAACCTGACCGTGTTTGATCGTGACTTCAATGTCCTTGCGACAATGGTTAACGGACAATACGAGCAAACATAAATATGACAAGCGGTCAGATAGGAAATGTAGATTTAGTTAAACAACTTAACTGTGCGGCGGTATACCGCTTAATCGATCAGGAAGGTCCTATCTCCCGCATTCAGGTTGCTGACGTTAGCCAGCTGGCACCTGCAAGTGTCACCAAAATCACCCGTCAGCTGCTTGCTCAGGGATTAATTAAAGAAGTCGCTCAACAGGCCTCCACCGGAGGACGAAGGGCGATTTCTCTTACTACAGAAGTGGAGCCCTTTCACTCTGTCGCCATCCGGGTTGGCCGCGACTATTTCCGGCTCAGCCTTATCGACCTTGGTGGCACTGTCCTTGCCAGCGATGCCGTTGAATTCCGTTACGCCAATCAGAACGAGCTATTAAAAGGCTTGATCAGGCACATACGACGCTTCCTTAACCAGAACCAGCAGATTATCAAAACCCTGATCGCAGTCGGGATTGCCCTGCCGGGGCTGGTCAACCCGGAAACAGGCGTGGTTGAGTACATGCCGAACACCAACATTGATAATCTGGAGCTTGCAGACGAAATCAAAGCCCAGTTTAAAGTCGAGTGTTTCGTCGGCAACGATATCCGGGGTAAAGCGCTGGCCGAGCACTACTTTGGTGCCAGCCGCGACTGTCAGGACTCCATTCTGGTCAGCGTTCACCGTGGTACCGGTGCCGGTATCATTGTCAATGGTCAGGTATTTTTAGGTCATAACCGCAACGTGGGTGAAATCGGCCATATTCAGATAGACCCACTAGGGGAACAGTGCCAGTGCGGTAACTTTGGCTGCCTGGAAACCGTTGCCGCTAACCCGGCCATTATCGACAGAATAAAAAAACTCATCAGCCGTGGGTACAACTCTTCACTGGCTGAGCTCGACAACATCACCATGAAGGACGTTTGTGAGCACGCCTTAAACGGCGATGAACTGGCAAAAGAGAGCCTGATCCGTGTCGGCAATATGCTGGGTAAGGCCATCGCCATTACCGTCAACTTATTTAACCCGCAAAAAATTGTTATTGCCGGTGATATCACTCAGGCGCAGGATATTGTTTTCCCTGCCATTCGTAAGAATGTTGAAACCCAGTCTCTGACAAGGTTCCACAAAGATCTGCCCATCGTCGCCTCCGAGCTGGAAAGCCAGCCAACCATGGGCGCTTTCGCTATGGTCAAACGGGCCATGCTAAACGGCGTGCTGCTGCAGAAAATTCTTGGCGAATAACCGGTAAGAGACAAGAACGTGCCTGTTGAAATTACACTCATCTCTGCCGCCTTCGTTTCAGGTTTTCTGGCATTAAGAGTCAACCTTCCGCCGCTTGTGGGCTTCCTTCTGGCGGGTTTTACCCTAAACCTGCTGGGTTATGAGACCAATCAGAGCATAGAGTTACTTGCCGACCTCGGTGTTACCCTGCTGCTGTTTACCATCGGTCTGAAGCTGGATATCAAAACCCTGCTTTCAAAAGAGATCTGGGCCGGTGCCACGCTGCATAACCTGTTATCCACCGCAGTTTTTACCAGCGCGTTTATGCTGCTAAAAACTCTGGGCGTAACGACCCTTGCCGGTTTAGCCTTTGAGCAGTTACTGCTGCTCAGTTTTGCTCTTTCCTTCTCCAGTACCGTATTTGCGGTAAAAACCCTGCAGGAAAAGGGCGAGATGAACTCCATCTACGGCAATATCGCCATCGGTATTCTGGTAATGCAGGATATCTTTGCGGTGCTGTTTCTCACCATCTCCACCGGCAAGTTGCCGGAGTGGTATGCCATTGCTCTGTTTGGCCTGCCGCTGATTCGTCCGGCTTTATATAAGTTACTTGACCGTGCCGGGCACGGAGAAATGCTGGTTCTGCTTGGTATCTTTTCCGCTCTGGTGCTTGGTGCAGGTCTGTTTGAGTTTGTGGGAATGAAGCCGGATCTTGGCGCGCTGATACTTGGTATGCTACTGGCAGGACATAAAAAATCATCCGAGCTTTCCAAATCCCTGTTTAATCTGAAAGAGCTGTTTCTGGTCTGCTTCTTCCTTAATATCGGCCTGGCTGAGCAACCGACGGTTTCCGGATTCCTGATGGCATTGCTGTTTATGCTTCTGCTGCCGATAAAAGGGGCACTTTATTTTGCCGTCATCAACGGTTTTAAGTTCCGCGTCCGGACCTCTCTGCTTGCGTCTCTGTCGCTGTTTAACTTCAGTGAATTTGGCCTGATTGTCGGTGGCCTGGCTTATAAGCAAGGGTGGCTTGACGGAAATATTCTGGTTTCAGTCGCTATCGCCGTTTCCCTCTCCTTTATTATTGCTGCGCCGCTCAACCGCTTTGGTCACAGGATCTACCAGCGCTCTTCCAGCTGGCTGAAAGAGCATTCCGCTGAATCTCTTAATCACAGAGATCAACTGATCAATCCGGGTGACGCTCAGGTGTTGATCCTGGGTATGGGCCGGATTGGCAGCGGCGCCTATGACGAAATCAGAGAAAGATATGGCGATATCTGCCTGGGTGTGGAAGTGCACAAAGAAGGAGCTCGTCAACACAGTGAAGAAGGCAGGAATGTACTTTGCGAAGACGCCACCGACCCTGACTTTTGGGAACGCATTCTGGATACAGGCAGAGTAAAACTGGTTCTGCTGGCAATGCCCCACCACCAGGGAAACCAGCTAGCCCTGAATATGCTGACCAACAAAGGCTTTAAAGGGCAGATTGCGGCAATTGCCGAGTATCCGGATCAGATTGATGCTTTGTATGAGCAGGGGATTGATGCGGCATTCAATATCTATCGTGAGGCTGGTAGTGGTTTTGCCAGGCATGTTTTTGAGCAGTTGGATACCGATCTAACAGCAAGAAATCACTAAGCTCTATTATTTGCTCCTCATTTAGCAGCGAGTAACGAACAGTTCTCCCCCTTGAGTGAAAAAGCCTAACTAGTTGATAAAGCTAACAGAAGGGGGAGTTAGAGGGGGTTGGTTATGCCACACATGGCTAAATCACAATGGTTTAAGTTCATGAGAAGCAACCCCTCCCAACCTCCCCTTCGATGGGGCTTCTTCGATAATCCAACCTTCTGAGATTAAGGGGAGGGGCCGACCTTTGCCCTAATCAGGCTTTCCGTCGTATAGAGAGCTTATCAACTCCATAGACCCACTAAAGCTACAATCAGTAAAAATCAGGCACAAAAAACCAACAGACTTTAAATCCCATTTAATAAATTCGCATTTAATTAAATAATTTCTAATTCCAACGCTATTTATTCAACTTTTTTATCGCTAACGGTTGCTTTTTTTATTCAGGATGGCAAATTGAACGCCTATAACAAAACAGAATTTAATATGGGAATCGTATTGTATGTGTTCGATCTTCGGCATCTTAGATATTAAAAGCGACGCGGCTGCACTTCGCCCGGTTGCTCTGGAAATGTCAAAAAAACTTCGCCACCGTGGTCCTGACTGGTCAGGTATCTACGCGTCAGACAAAGCTATCCTTGCTCACGAACGTCTGGCTATCGTTGGCCTGAACAGTGGCGCTCAGCCAATCTACAGCCCGGACAAAAAACTTATCCTGGCAGTAAACGGCGAAATCTATAACCACAAAGAGATCCGTGCAAGATACGAAGATAAGTACGATTTCCAGACAGACTCTGACTGTGAAGTTATCCTGGCGCTTTACCGTGAGTACGGTGCAGACCTTCTGGAAGAGCTGAACGGTATCTTCGCTTTTGTTCTTTACGATGAAGAGAAAGACCAGTACCTGGTTGGTCGTGACCACATCGGTATCATCCCTATGTACCAGGGCTATGACGAGAACGGCAACTACTACGTTGCTTCTGAGATGAAAGCTCTGACGCCGGTTTGTAAAACCATCAGTGAATTCCCTCCAGGTTGCTCTTACGGCAGCGCAGATGCAGAACCTCAGCGCTACTACGTTCGTGACTGGATGGAATACAACGAAGTAAAAGGCAACACAACAAGCAAAGAAGAGCTGACAAAAGCGCTTGAAGATGCGGTACACCGTCAGCTAATGACAGACGTACCTTACGGCGTACTTCTTTCCGGTGGTCTGGATTCATCTATTACATCTGCTGTTGCTAAGAAATTTGCGGCAATGCGTGTTGAAGATAACGACAAATCAGCAGCATGGTGGCCTCAGCTTCACTCATTTGCTATCGGCCTTGAAGGTGCACCTGACCTTGCAGCTTCACGTGAAGTAGCAGAAAAACTGGGCACAGTTCACCACGAAATGACTTACACCATTCAGGAAGGCCTGGATGCGATTCGTGACGTTATCTACCACATCGAAACTTACGATGTAACCACTATCCGTGCTTCAACTCCTATGTTCCTGATGGCGCGTAAGATCAAAGCTATGGGTATCAAAATGGTACTTTCCGGTGAAGGTGCGGATGAAATCTTCGGTGGTTACCTGTACTTCCACAAGGCACCAAACGATAAAGAGATGCACGAAGAGCTGGTTCGTAAACTGCTTGCTCTGAACATGTTTGACTGTGCACGTGCGAACAAGTCTCTTGCTGCATGGGGTGTTGAAGGCCGCGTACCATTCCTTGATAAAGAATTTATCGATGTTGCAATGCGCGTAAACCCGAAAGACAAGATGTGTGGCACTAACGGTAAGATGGAAAAACACATTCTGCGTGAATGTTTTGAACACTACCTGCCGGATTCAATCGCATGGCGTCAGAAAGAGCAGTTCTCTGATGGTGTTGGCTACGGCTGGATTGATTCACTGCGTGACACTGCTGAAGCAAAAATCACAGACCAGCAGATTGAGACAGCGAGCTACCGCTTCCCGTACAACACGCCTCAGACTAAAGAAGCGTACATGTACCGCGAAATCTTTGAAGAGCTGTTCCCGCTGCCATCAGCAGCAGAATGTGTACCAGGCGGCCCGTCTATCGCATGTTCTTCAGCGAAAGCTATCGAATGGGATGAAGCATTTAAAGATATGGCTGACCCATCCGGCCGGGCTGTACAGACAGTACATAACGATTCTTACGAATCGCTATAAAACAGAAAGGCTGCCAATCGGCAGCCTTAATTTTATATCAATCCCGCTTTTAACTAATTTTTAGAGCCCAGCATATCCAAATACCACCGGGACGGAAGCTGATATTTCGCACACTCCTTACAGGAAAGCTCCATCCCCGTATCATCCTGATAAAAAGTCAGAAGAATGTCATTCTCCTTGCCCAGCGGATCAGCGTAGTGCAACTTCAGGTGATTGTCTTCAATGGCAAATGGCTTAGTGATACTGCCGCTTGGCGTCACAATGTCCACCACATCGGTATTAAAGTCCAGAGAGAACTCCAGCCCCTTATCTACAAACTTCTTCTGAAACGGTGGCTGTTCCTCTTCCGTACATCCGGCCACCAGAAGTGTAGCGACTACCGCATACACGCACTTTTTTATAACACTTTTCATCTCAATTCCTGAATACACCTGAGCGGTTTTACAGCTCAATATCCTTGTTATCCACGCTAACCTCAACCGTCTGGCTGATCAGTTTAATCAGCAGAATAGAGCGCTTCTCACCATCCGGTTCATGGTAAATCGCATCAATACCGGCAAACTGCCCTTCTCTGATACGCACTTCCTGGCCTTTTTCCGGCAGGCTGTCTGTCATAGGTTCCGCCGCCGCACCTTCAAGCTGACGAAGCTCATACACAAGACTGCCTGTCACTTCCTGCGGATAACTACCCTGACGAATAAAGTCCACCACGCCCCGCGTGGAGCGAACTGTGGTAAACGAGGGCCCCTCTTCATAATCAAACCGGATAAAAATATATGAAGGAAACAGTGGCTCTTTAACCACCTGGCGCTTACCACGTACAATTTTTTCCACTTCAACCTGAGGATAGAAACACTCCACCCCCTGATTCTCCAGATGCATCTGTGCTCTGGCCTGATCGCCCCGCTTACAGTAAAGCAGATACCAACGTTTCATAATTTTATTATTCGAGTAAAGTCACATAAAGACTGATGCTACCACTAAACCGGGCAGCAAGGCACAAAACTTTCATGTTTCTTTGCCGATAGTCTATATATTCAACACCAACTCAGCCATCATCCGGATATGAGCTTCATCATCATTAAGACATTGAATATAGCGGTAATCCGCACCACCGGCAGACTGATAAATCTCTTTACACTCTTGTGCAATTTCTTCCAGTGTTTCTAAACAGTCTACCGAAAAAGCCGGAGTAATAATGTCCAGCGAAGCAAAGCCTTTTTTGCCCAATTGCTGAAGGGTTTCGTCCGTGTACGGCTTCACCCACTCCTCTTTGCCAAAGCGGGACTGAAAGCTAAAACCGATCTGTTCTTCATTCAGCTCCAGTTCTCTCGCCAATAACTGAGTCGTAATTTCACACTCCTGGGGATAGTCATCACCGTTATCAGCATACCGCTGCGGAATGCCGTGATAAGAGCAGAGCAGATAATCCCCTCTTCCATTCTTATCCCAGTGCGCTTTCACACTTTCCGCCAGTGCACTGATATACAGCGTATGGTCGTGATAACGCTTAATCACACTGCATTCCGGTGCGTTCTGTACCTGCTTCAGTGCTTTTTCCAGAGCATCTTCCACAGCGCCGGTTGTGGTACCTGAATACTGAGGATACAAAGGCAGAACAACAATCTGCTCCACACCCTTTTGCTGTAGCTTTTCAATCCCGCTCTGAAGACTTGGGTTACCATAAGTCATACCCGGCTCAACCGGCAAACCGGTCGCTGCCGCCAGCTTTTCCGCCTGCCTTTTGGAATAAACCATCAATGGCGAGCCCTCATCCATCCAGATGCTTTTATAAAGCTCAGCAACCCTTGGTGATCTTTTAGGAAGAATAATGCCGTGCAGAACCGGACACCAGATCCAGCGAGAAGTATCCACCACCCTCTTATCATGAAGAAACTGGGCAAGAAACCGTTTAACAGCTTGTGGTGTCGGCTCATCGGGTGTACCCAGATTGACCAGCAGAATTCCTTTTTTAGCTTGTTGAGACATGCCTTGTAATTTCCAATTATTTTTCGAACGCAGGAGTTTCATGTGGTGGGTTAAGGGTACCTGATGGAACAAACATACTTAGCCATGGATGGCTAAGTTTGAGCGCCCATGGACGGCCCGAGCGTTTTGTGCAATCAGGTACCCTTAACCCGCCACGATCTCCGGATAAACAGCAAAAAAAAGCGACCTTAAAAAAGGCCGCTCATACTATATCAGACTGAACTGAAAATTATGCCAGTGCTTTCTCAATATCTGCACTAACTTCAGCAACTTGCTTAGTACCGTCAAACTTCAGGTACTTAGTGTTGCCAGCTTCAGCTTCTTTACCGTAGTACTCGATAAGCGGAGCAGTCTGCTCATGGTAAACACCAAGGCGAGCACGTACAGTCTCTTCTTTGTCGTCATCACGAACAACAAGATCTTCACCCGTTACGTCATCCTTACCTTCAACTTTAGGCGGATTGTAAACAACGTGATAAGTACGGCCTGATGCAAGGTGTGCACGGCGGCCAGCCATACGCTCAACAATCACGTCATCAGCTACATCAAATTCAATAACGTAATCAACATCTACGCCAAGCTCTTTCAGGCCATCAGCCTGAGGGATTGTGCGTGGGAAGCCGTCAAGCAAGAAACCTTTTTCGCAATCGTCCTGTGCGATACGCTCTTTAATCAGACCAAGGATGATCTCATCAGAAACAAGCTGACCAGCATCGATAACTGCTTTAGCCTGCTTACCAAGCTCAGTACCAGCCTTGATAGCTGCACGTAGCATGTCACCAGTAGAGATTTGTGGAATACCGTACTTCTCCATGATGAATTGAGCTTGTGTACCTTTACCGGCACCTGGTGCACCCAGAAGAATGATGCGCATGTTATATCCTCTTTATATTGATAAACGATCCGTTTAAATCGTTACTTTCATATTCAGGCCCGCGATTCTAGCACAGAATACGGGCCTTAGGGTGAAGCAATTTATATCACCTTTAAGAACTTTTGACTGTTACACCTTAGTCAGAAGCTTATTTACCGCGCCAAGGAACTGGCTCGGGTCTTCCAGAGAGCCACGCTCTGCCAGCATCGCCTGACCAAGAAGCAGCTCAACCCAGCGGCCAAATTCCACTTCATCCGCCTCGTCAGCCATACGCTTAACAAGGTCGTGCTCCGGGTTGATCTCAAAGATATACTTCACTTCAGGAGCCGCCTGACCCGCCGCTTCAAGCAATTTCGCCATCTGCGTCCCCATCTCGTAATCGTCCGTTACCACAACCGCAGGCGTTGTCGCCAGCTTAAATGTAGTGCGAACCTCTTTTACGCGATCGCCAAGATACTCTTTTGTGCGTTCAACAACAGACTTAAACTCTTCTTCCGTTTCCTTCTGCTTCTCTTTTTCTTCTTCATCGTCGAACTTGCTCAGATCAAGACCCGCTTTGGTAATGGACTGAAGCTGCTTACCATCGAACTCAGTAAGATAGCTCATCATCCACTCATCGATGCGGTCGTACATAAGCACAACTTCGATGCCTTTGGCTTTGAACTGCTCAAGGTGCGGACTGTTCTTCGCCGCGGCATAGCTGTCCGCTGTCAGGTAGTAAATTGTGTCCTGCTCTTCCTTCATACGCTCAACGTAAGAAGCCAGTGACACTGTCTGCTCCGAAGAGTCAGTATTGGTTGAAGCAAAACGCAGAAGACCCGCGATCTTCTCCTTGTTAGACATATCTTCCGCCAGGCCTTCTTTCATCACCTGACCAAACTCTTTCCAGAAAGAAGCGTATTTCTCATCATCTTTTTTCGCCATACGCTCAAGCATAGTAAGCACTCGCTTAGTACACGCATTACGAAGGGACTGAGTTACCTTGTTATCCTGAAGAATTTCACGCGATACGTTCAGTGGCAGATCGTTGGAATCTATCAGGCCACGAACAAAACGCAGGTAAGACGGCATAAACTGCTCAGCGTCATCCATAATAAACACACGCTGAACATACAGCTTCAGACCACTCTTATGGTCGCGGTTCATCATGTCCCACGGTGCTTTTGAAGGCACATAAAGCAGGCTGGTGTAGTCATTCTTACCTTCTACGCGGTTGTGGCTCCACAGCAGCGGGTCAGTAAAGTCATGAGAAACATGCTTGTAGAATTCTTTATACTCTTCTTCCGAAATATCTGACTTGTTGCGGGTCCAAAGAGCCTGGGCCTTGTTGATCTGCTCCCACTTGCCCTCTTTGTCATTACCTTCTTCGTCTTTCTCAACCGTCCAGATAGAAACCGGAATACCGATATGGTCAGAGTACTTGCTGATAACATCTCTCAGACGCCATTCAGACAGGAACTCTTCACCCTCTTCACGCATGTGTAGGATGATGTCTGTACCACGAGAAGTTTTAGTGATGTCTTCAATGGTGTATTCACCCTCACCAGAAGAGTGCCACTGCACGCCCTGATCTGCCGCAAGACCGGCTGCACGGGTGCGGACGGTTACAGCATCAGCAACGATAAACGCGGAGTAGAAACCTACACCGAACTGACCAATCAACTGAGAGTCTTTGCTCTGGTCTTCAGAAAGCTTGGCAAAGAAATCTGCTGTACCTGATTTTGCAATCTTACCAAGGTGTTCAATCACATCTTCGCGGCTCATACCGATACCATTATCAGTAACCGTAAGGGTCTTCGCCTGGGCATCAAAGGTCAGTTTTACGCCCAGATCGGCATCACCTTCGTATAGTGCGGTATCAGACAGAGCCTGAAAACGCAGCTTGTCCGATGCATCCGACGCGTTTGAGATAAGCTCACGCAGGAAGATCTCTTTGTTTGAATACAGAGAGTGAATCATCAGGTGAAGTAACTGTTTTACTTCAGTTTGAAAACCTAAAGTTTCTTTGTTGTGAGTAGCTGTCTCGGTCATTTTAGCTCCATTAATTCTGCTTTCGATGACATTGTGAATAATAAAAATTGAGAAATCTTTATGAACTCAATCACATTTCAGTTGTATACTGCACAGACGGATAGTAAACTACGCCTGCTGTGTAAATTTACTGTAAAGAATTCTAAAAACGATTTTTTTTTAAGGAAGATTATTTATTCTTCCCCGCACAAACCTCAAAAAAGGTAAAAAACTAACCTTTCAGGTGGCTCAGCTCGCTGTTCTTTTACACACGGTTTCTACGTATATAGGGTTAAAAAAGAAAATTTCAATGAATCAGACAGACACCAAGTTCATACTTGCTCAAAAATTTACTTTTGATCCGAACAATAACTCGCTAATGGACTTATCAAGCGACAGTGAAGTTATCCGTCTCGGCAGCAACGAAAGCAGAATTCTGCTTATGCTTTCAGAAAATCCTAACAAAATTATCAGCAGAGATGAGCTGCATGAGTTTGTCTGGCGTGATCAGGGTTTTCAGGTAGATGATTCAAGCCTGACTCAGGCAATTTCAACCCTGAGAAAGATGCTCGGTGACTCAACAAAGCAACCTCAGTTTGTAAAAACTGTGCCAAAACGTGGCTACAAGTTTATCGCAACGGTAGAAGCACTTGATGAAGATTCATCTGAAGAAAGTATGGAGAGAAGCGAAGCAGATATTCAAACGGCAATATCTGCTGCAAGTTCTGCCAGCACTATTAAAACCGAAGAAAAACCAGCTTCTGAACCAGCTGGTGAAAAGGTGCGTTATACCACCAAGTTTGCCTATAAATTTGTATATCTGATTGCCCTTCTGTTACCGGCATTTGTTTATCTTTCAGCCGATCCGGTAAGGTCGAAAATGAAAGTCATTGATAACGTTCGCGGTGTGCCAATTGAAACCACAATCGGACATCCGCCACTGAATTCCTGGCAGGATACCGTCAAGCGATGTATTGATACCTACCTGGAAAACCACCCGGGAGAGAGAAAACCAGCAGAGATTATTATTACGGCAGGCCCAAGGAACAACATCATTCTGAATACAATACACGCCGAAGAATACTCAAACGACAACAGTACTATCCAGTTGATTACCGATCAGCGGGATATCGAACAACTTTGCCGCTAAAGCAGGAGCTGACATGAAACAAAGAATCGCACTGGTTACATTAGTTCTTTCCTGCATCTTCAGCCTTTGGCTTTACTTTGCTTCTGATATAAAGATAGAAAGAGAGCTGACATCCAAAGAGTGGCAGTCGACCATGACAACACTCCTGTCTGAAACCATTGTTAATGATCCGGAAAACCCTTTAAACCAGCTTGCCAGGGTAACGGTAAGAAGCAATGTGAAATATCTGCCAAATTACTCTTATATCAGAGTTTCATACATTGAACTCTTTGATAAAGAGCAGACTCTGGTTGGTACGCTGGGCATCTCTGAAACAGGATCATGGGAGCTGTCAGATCAATATCTGCTGGTTAATCCTGCTGAGTTTAAAGACTCTTCAGCACCGCGCCCTAAAACACTGAGTCAGGAGCAGGTCGACATCATTAAAGGACTATTTGTTTCAGATGCTCAACAGAGCAGAAGGGTGGATGTGATTAACAGCAGAGCCATCCTGCTGACAAGCCTTGACCACGGTTCACGGGTTCTGTCTTCAAATTAACAACCTATAAAAATCCCCACAAAAATCTGTCTCTGATACACAAGTCTAATGGGACAGAGAAAAATTCCTCCCCTTAGACACGAAAGGTCGGTTTTTAGAAAAAGTTACATCCAAGGGGAGGTTAGGAGGGGTTGCTGCTTAGAGGTTTAAGGTTCTACGATTTAGTTAATTATTGTATAACCAACCCCCTCTAACTCCCCCTTCTATTAGCTTTATCAACCAATTAGGCTTTTTCACTCAAGGGGGAGAACCATTCTCTGAACACTTTAATATTTGTGTATAAAAGTCAGACAAACGTGGGGAATTCTCATCCTGATCGGTATTCGTTTCTCACCGGAACCGCTTATATTCTGGTCTCTGCCAGCACTTCACCCTCAAAACTCACTACCTTCAGCATTTCATCTTCAAGCAAGCCATAGCTGCGGACAAAACCACCTTTAGGGAAAGTGACTGAACCCGGATTAAAAATAATCTGCTCGCCATCCTGCTCCGCAACCGGAAGATGGGTATGACCGTGGGCAATAACATCGCCACTTTTTAGTGCTGGCCTGTTGCTGCTATTGTAGATATGTCCGTGAGTAAGAAAAATCCGCTTACCCGATTCCAGCAGTATCCAGGAAGAGTCCAGCATCATAGGAAACTGCAGCAACATCTGATCCACTTCGCTGTCACAGTTGCCGCGAACCGCGATGATTTTATCCTTGTAGCTATTAAGCAAGTCTGCCACCGCAGCAGGATCATAACCTTCAGGGACAGAGTTCCTTGGGCCATGATTAAGAAGGTCACCTAACAGTACAAGAATATCCGCATCAGATGCATCAAATTTTGCCAGTGTTTCCTGAGTTGTCGTCAGACAGCCATGCAGATCCGACGCAAAAAAAAGATTCATAAAATAATCCCTGAGTTCTGTTTTTTTCTATTGTACCCAAATATCAGGTATCCAGGGCCATACCATTTACCACAATATTGTTGTAACTCACCATGCCGATAATCTTACCGTTTTCGATAACAGGCGCCCGGCTGATCCCAAACCTTTCAAACAGTCTGGCACAGTATTTAACGTTCATCTCCGGGTCCACTGACAGGGCAGGCTTAGTCATTATTTCGTAGATATTGGTTCTCTCTCCTGAACGGTTTTTTGCCAGTACTTTCTTGGCGATATCGTTCATAAGAACAATGCCGTATTCATCATCATCGTTTCTTTTGTCTACGATCAGCGCCTTTACCGCGTGTTCACGCGCCAGGCGAATGCCTTCCTGCACCGTTGTTAAACCATCGACCATCACATAAGTATTCGCCATTACATCACGAACCCGAATTATCTCATGTTTGCTCATAGCTCATCCTCTACCACTCTGGTTAAAGTTTCGACCTGATGCGCGACACCCACTGCATCTTCTATATCTATTTGTACGGCAATTCCCTGCCCCGACTCTGCGTCGAACTCTCCCACCTCGTTAATTTTTTCAAGAATATGGCGGGAAAGGTGCTCCTCTACAACAAAAAGTAATACATCTTTCTGAACTTCCAGCGTTAGCCCAAAGAAGGTTTTTTTCTGATTAAGGCCTTCTCCTCTGGCATTATTAATGACTGTCGCTCCGGTCGCTCCAGCTTCTCGTGCAGCATCCAGGACGGCATCGGTTTTTGCATCCTCTACGAAAGCTAAGATCAATTTAAAGCGCATTCTCATTCTCCTTCGAGGTTGAATTCTGGTTTATCCACTGAGTAATCTGGGCATAAGCCATAACAGAAATCATAGGGAACAGGCTGGCAAATGCGATAAGCCCGAAACCATCAATAACCGGGTTACGCCCCGGCACGGTAGACGCAAGTCCAAGCCCCAAAGCCGTTACCAGAGGCACGGTCACCGTCGATGTGGTTACCCCTCCTGAGTCATAGGCCAGCGGCACAATTAACTTAGGAGCAAAATAGGTCTGAATCACCACCACCACGTATCCGGCGATAATGTAGTAGTGAATCGGATCCCCAACCACAATCCGGTAGCTCCCCAAAGAGATACCGATGGCAACACCAAGGGCTACCGCAATCCGCAGGCCATTTACACTGATCGCCCCGGCTGAAACCTGATTAGCTTTAATGGCAACGGCAATCAGAGACGGCTCCGCAATCGTGGTACTGAAACCTATGGTAAAGGCAAAAATGTAGACCCAATAATAATCTATCCAGCTAAGGGAGTCTGTGAGGCTGTCTTTAAACTTATACAGAAACTCCGGCGCGGTAAGCTGGGTTGCCATGGTTTCCCCCAGCGGGAACAGGGCCATCTCCAGCCCCAGCAGGAAGAGTGAAAGCCCCAGTATCACATAGAAAAAACCAAGCAATACGCGGCTAAGGTTAGTCACCGGCTTTCTCAGTACAGCAATCTGAAAGCCAAAGATAATCACCGCAATCGGAACAACATCGCGCACGGTGGAAAGAAAAGTACCTACCAGCTGGTCTACGCTAATCATGACAACACCATCCCGTAAACCATAACGAACATCATAGGCAGCAAAGAGGCGAAGGCGATAAGGCCAAAGCCGTCTACCATGGGATTCCGGCCTTTAATTGAAGAAGCCAGTCCGACACCAAGTGCGGTCACCAGGGGTACGGTGATCGTCGAGGTGGTCACACCGCCAGAGTCATAAGCGATACCGATAATGGTCTCAGGTGCAAACCAGGTCAGGGTTACCACACCGATATAACCTGCAATGATCATGACATGAATCGGCCAGCCTTTGATGATCCGGATAACCCCAAGCACAATGGCAATCCCGACTGACAGAGCTACGGTTATCCTGAGCCCATTGGCATAGCTGCCCATCTCTTCTTCGGTATGCTGGATTAGCCCCCCTTCGGCAGCCACCTGGGCGGCTTCTGCGGCAACAGCGGTTAAAGCAGGCTCTGCGATTGTGGTACCAAAGCCGAGACAAAATGCGAACAGAATCAGCCAGAACACGCTCCCCTTTCTGGCAAAGGACTGCGCCATGGATTCGCCGATGGGAAAAAGCCCCATCTCCAGGCCGAAAATAAAAAAGGTAAGACCAAGGACAACCAGAAGCAGTCCGAAAAGTATTGAGGCGATATTGGGCAGTGGCTCCTGAAGCACCACCAGCTGAAAAAAGGCAATCACACACACAATCGGAAGAAGGTCACGTAAACTGCCAAGCATTGCTTTAAATAAAGCAATTATCGCACTCATAGACTTCCTCCCTGGCCAGTACTTTTCCTCGATTTGTCATTGATACTTAGATTCAACATACTCCATTAAGTATGTAGCTAACATGTCGACAAATATAGATATTTCTTATGTGTCTTTACAAAAATGAGACATTTACCTTCTTTGGTTAACATATCAGCTCTGTGCTTAAAAACCAGTGGTTTTCATCAAAGCTGCGCAAAAGACTTTTGATCTTTCGGCGGGGCACTATAATTAACAGAGCGAATACAGGGAGGTCGTATGCAGATACTATTAACCGGAGGAACCGGATTTATTGGCTCAGAGCTGGTTAAACAATTGATTACTCATGAGATAGTGCTGCTGACCAGAAACCCGGACAGAGCAAAACAGACCCTAAGCCACGCCGATAACGGCAACATTACCTATATCACCTCTCTTGAAAGCTTCAGCGACCTGAATCATTTTGATGCTGTAATTAACCTTGCCGGTGAGCCTATTGCAGGAAAACGCTGGACAAGAAAGCAGAAAAAAAAGATCTGTCAGAGCCGCTGGAATATCACTGAGCAGATTGTGGAGCTTATCCACGCCAGCACAGAACCACCTTCGGTCTTTATCAGCGGCTCTGCGGTTGGCATTTATGGTGACCAGCAGGAACACCCCTTTGACGAGTCTCTGCATACCTATCATGACGGATTTACCCACCATGTCTGCACCACCTGGGAAAATCTGGCCCTGAAGGCGGATCACTACGATACCCGAGTCTGCCTGATAAGAACCGGGCTGGTACTGGGCACCCAGGGTGGCGCTTTAAAACTTATGCTTCCCGCGTTTAAAATGGGCTTTGGTAGTATTCTGGGCTCAGGTAAGCAATATATGCCCTGGATTCATATTCAGGATATGGTCAAAGGCATTCTGTATCTGCTGGAAACGCCACATGCCAAAGGCCATTTTAATTTCTCTGCGCCGCACCCGGTAAACAACCATGAGTTCAGTAAAACACTGGGGAACGCTCTGAAAAGACCTGTCTTTATATCCACACCAAAATGGTTTTTCGATATTGTTATGGGCGAAGCTGACTGTCTGCTGTTTGACAGCATCAGAGCCAAGCCCAAGCACCTGACCGAGCTGGGCTTTAATTTTGCTTATTCAAGGCTGGAGCCTGCTCTGAAAAACATTATTGAGCATCAGCATTAGCTATCTGACTCAGATATCCACCACCAGTTGTAGCCATAATCTGGCGTCATCATCTTTGCCGTCAGCGTTATTACCATTGCTGTCAGCGCCCGGATTCGGTCCAAGCACATGAGCCACCATCGCGTTAAATCTCACATTAGAGCCAGGTTGCCAGTTTGCTCCTGCTCCAAATGAATAGAGTGCGTATTCATTGGGAATACCGCTGTTATCACTCTCCCAGCCGTCCCATTTATTTTCATTCAGACGCACCCAGCCAGCATCCAGAAATCCAAAAATATCCAGCGTTTCAGAAGCCAGTTTATGAACCTGTGCTTTGGCAAGAAAAGCGGTAGAACCTGAAGCCTCCCCTACGGGATAACCCCGCACACCATAAGCACCACCTAAGCTCATCTGTTGGGATGAATCCAGATTCTCATTCGCCAATTGCCCTTTCAGGCTTAACCTCAAAAGAGAGTCGGAAATAAACGATTCTGAGCGGTTTAACTCAAAGTTAAGCTTACTGAAAGAGCCGTGAACACCGGCACTCTCTTCATCCTGTTCAAGATCAGAGGCGTTGCCGGATAAATCCACTCTGCCGCCTGTCAGGGTAAACAGATAATAAGTGCCATTTTCCGGACTCGCATTTTCGAACAACTGGTCATCTTTAATTGTCCCACGGCTACTTAAACTGAGGGCATTAACATCTTTATCCGAAGTCTCAACGCCAACGATATAGTCTTCCAGTTGCGTAGAACTAAAACTGACCGTTTCATTGGAATTAAAAGCGGGAGCCAGAAGTCTCGGGTGGTCATACTGAAGACTGAATGACTCAGATTTGCCATCTGCATCTATCCCATCCAGCCCTTTTACGATTTCATAGTTTAGGGTGGAATAAAATGCACTTAACCTTGAGCCGTAATCAGAAACAGGCACCGAACCAGACAGTTGAAGCATTTCAATGCCTTCGGTTTTCATCGCTATAGCGGCTAACCTGTCACCAAAGCCAAAGGGACCATCCAGCACCAGTGTACCCAGTGCTCTCTCTCTTCCTGTACTTCGTGAACCATGATTGTCCAGCTGGATCTGTGTTTTGGTAAGCTCACTGTTTTCCATACCCACAATAACATCAGTCCCTTCCACTCTCTGGCTGGGAACCAGTCTTGCGTTGGCATTCACGCCCGGCATATTATTCAGCACCTGCATGGAGTTTCTCAGGGCAGGTAAATTCAGCAAGCCGCTGTCCGGCTGATCTGTCCTTGTAATTTTTTCAGCCCGGATTTCAGAAAAGCGCAAATGATCTTCATGGGTATTAATCACCACATCACCCAGTTTCCCCTCGGTAACCTTTAAAACCACATGGCCACTGGTAATGTCCTGCTCAGGAATCGACGTTTTCGCAAGATATCCGCTAAGTACATAGTGATGGTCAATCGCTTTACATAAGCTGTCTAAATCACTGATGGACACTTTTGGCCCAATAGCCATCTGCTTAAGATCTGTAAAGTCTTCCTGGAGAAACAGGGTTGAACCGGAGATCTCAATATCGAAAACCTGAAAAAACGGCCCGAATCGCTGCGCGGGCTCCTGCTTTAACTCAGGCTTAACCTGTGATTTTAATTGTGTCTCCGGTTTGACCGAAGGTAACTGCGCATCCCTGAGCACCTGACCTGCATCCGGTGTATTTGCCCCCAGAGCAGGAAAAGCGACTGAAAAAGCCAGAACCGACACTGCAAACTGACGACCCTCAAATCTGGTCTTTATCATATACATCCTGTTTTTATTTGTTTTTTATAAATTCCATTACCCGGAAAAATTAAAGCTAAAATAGGCCATTCCCACAATGCTGGTTGAGTCCTCGGCCTGTACATGGATATCCAGTTTCCCTGCAGGCGCTCCGTCTTTGGTATTAACAGAGAAACTCAGATTTTCAGAGTCAAAATGAATCCATGAAGGCAACTCACTTCCATCATCCATTTCCGCTTTGTAAGTGACCTTTTCGCCTGTTTCGGTATGGTTAAATGTTCTTTTCGGAATAAAGACCAGATAGTTGGTATCAGACTCCAGTACAGGATCTGTCATATCAAATACCTTCAGATAACCAAGATGGGCAGACTCTTCAGTATGGGGTTCTTTGTCTATAATCAGAATACGATCCAGCTCATCATCAAGCTGTGCTTCGTAATTCGCCAGAGCCGTTTCCGTTGGCTCACCTGTGTCCACAAGCTGATCAGGTTGCTGATCATCATGGACAGACTGTCCCTGGTCAGTTTCAGGTGAAGCGCCATCGGCAGAGGCTATTTCCGTTGGCTTTTCACCCTCATCCGAGTCTACATCTGTATCATCATCCGCTGAAGCTACTTCTGTTGTACCTTCTGTCGTGTCACCACCGTTTGTCTCTTCCTCTTCACCACCTTCAACCAAAGCTGTAGCTTTATCATCGGCTGGAGATGCGGTATCACCAACATCAGCTGTCTCTGTGCTATCTGCTGAAGGACCGGTCCCTGTATTAGTAGCTGAAATTTCTGAATCTCCTGCTTCAACAGCAACCAAACCGTCCGCTGAGGTGCCTGTCCCTTCATCAGCCTCAGCGGTAACCAAAGTACCTGTAGAAGTATCTGTTCCCGTATCTGCCCCTGAAATTCCTGCGGGATCCGTGCTCGTTGAACTCCCTGCTCCCGGAGCAGCGCCGTACTCATCCAGGCCGGAATAAAAGTCTGAGCCCACTTCATAGCTGATATCCGGTCCCAGAACATCTGCCAGAATTCCTGTGTCAGTGTTTACAGAACCGGAACTGGTGTTGACTGTGCCTCCGGTATCTGCCGAATTGCCACTGTCTCCGGAATCACCTGTATCTAAAAGGTTGCCTGTCAACGGGTCTGTGGTGCTTGGTACATCAGCGGTATCAACCACATCTCCCTGATTTATTGATGCTGTAGTGATAAATGAACTGGCTATAAAATAATTACTTGCGGAGTTGCCAGCCAGAGTAATGCCGTTAACCATTACGGTTTTACCCTCTCCCACCTCTGCATCAGAGAAGTTTGCCGTGGCCGAACCACCATTAAGTGAAACAGAATCAGACCCAAGAATACCAAGCAGTGTTCCAAGGTCATTTATAGTGGCATCTGTTGTACCGTCATAAAGCTTATCCAGAATATCTAAGCCACTTATGGACAGTTCTTTTTGCTCAATATCCCCCGAGATATCTGCCAGCGCATAGTTCGCCGACTGAGCTCCACTCAGAGTCAGACCGTCAACTGTCACGGCTTTATCCGTACCTGCATCAGCGTCTTCAAAGCTTCCGCCCGTGACAATTCCCGCCAGCGTCACATCATCTCCGGTATAAACCGCGCCGTCCTGATCACTCACCGCTCCCGAAGTGACAATACTGGCGCTGCCGCTCACTGAAGCATCTGTTGTGGTATCGTAAACTTTGCTATCCACCGTCAGGCCAGTGATATCCAGCACCTTCTGCTCAATATCTCCCGAGATATCTGCCAGCACATAGTTCGCCGACTGAGCTCCACTCAGAGTCAGACCGTCAACTGTCACGGCTTTATCCGTACCTGCATCAGCGTCTTCAAAGCTTCCGCCCGTGACAATTCCCGCCAGCGTCACATCATCTCCGGTATAAACCGCGCCGTCCTGATCACTCACCGCTCCCGAAGTGACAATACTGGCGCTGCCGCTCACTGAAGCATCTGTTGTGGTATCGTAAACTTTGCTATCCACCGTCAGGCCAGTGATATCCAGCACCTTCTGCTCAATATCTCCCGAGATATCTGCCAGCACATAGTTCGCCGACTGAGCTCCACTCAGAGTCAGACCGTCAACTGTCACGGCTTTATCCGTACCTGCATCAGCGTCTTCAAAGCTTCCGCCCGTGACAATTCCCGCCAGCGTCACATCATCTCCGGTATAAACCGCGCCGTCCTGATCACTCACCGCTCCCGAAGTGACAATACTGGCGCTGCCGCTCACTGAAGCATCTGTTGTGGTATCGTAAACTTTGCTATCCACCGTCAGGCCAGTGATATCCAGCACCTTCTGCTCAATATCTCCCGAGATATCTGCCAGCACATAGTTCGCCGACTGAGCTCCACTCAGAGTCAGACCGTCAACTGTCACGGCTTTATCCGTACCTGCATCAGCGTCTTCAAAGCTTCCGCCCGTGACAATTCCCGCCAGCGTCACATCATCTCCGGTATAAACCGCGCCGTCCTGATCACTCACCGCTCCCGAAGTGACAATACTGGCGCTGCCGCTCACTGAAGCATCTGTTGTGGTATCGTAAACTTTGCTATCCACCGTCAGGCCAGTGATATCCAGCACCTTCTGCTCAATATCTCCCGAGATATCTGCCAGCACATAGTTCGCCGACTGAGCTCCACTCAGAGTCAGACCGTCAACTGTCACGGCTTTATCCGTACCTGCATCAGCGTCTTCAAAGCTTCCGCCCGTGACAATTCCCGCCAGCGTCACATCATCTCCGGTATAAACCGCGCCGTCCTGATCACTCACCGCTCCCGAAGTGACAATACTGGCGCTGCCGCTCACTGAAGCATCTGTTGTGGTATCGTAAACTTTGCTATCCACCGTCAGGCCAGTGATATCCAGCACCTTCTGCTCAATATCTCCCGAGATATCTGCCAGCACATAGTTCGCCGACTGAGCTCCACTCAGAGTCAGACCGTCAACTGTCACGGCTTTATCCGTACCTGCATCAGCGTCTTCAAAGCTTCCGCCCGTGACAATTCCCGCCAGCGTCACATCATCTCCGGTATAAACCGCGCCGTCCTGATCACTCACCGCTCCCGAAGTGACAATACTGGCGCTGCCGCTCACTGAAGCATCTGTTGTGGTATCGTAAACTTTGCTATCCACCGTCAGGCCAGTGATATCCAGCACCTTCTGCTCAATATCTCCCGAGATATCTGCCAGCACATAGTTCGCCGACTGAGCTCCACTCAGAGTCAGACCGTCAACTGTCACGGCTTTATCCGTACCTGCATCAGCGTCTTCAAAGCTTCCGCCCGTGGCAATTCCCGCCAGCGTTACATCATCTCCGGTATAAACCGCGCCGTCCTGATCACTCACCGCTCCCGAAGTGACAATACTGGCGCTGCCGCTCACTGAAGCATCTGTTGTGGTATCGTAAACTTTGCTATCCACCGTCAGGCCAGTGATATCCAGCACCTTCTGCTCAATATCTCCCGAAATGGTATTACTCAGAATATAGTTGTCTGCATCAGCACCTGTAAGACTCAAACCTGACAGGATAACGGTCTTGTCACTTCCTGCATTCACCGTATCATAAACGGCATTGGTGACACTTCCGGCCAAAGATACCGTATCACCATTCATCACAGCGCCATCACTACCGTTAACGCCGCCACTGGAGGTAATACTCGCTGAACCGCTTACTGATGCGTCTGTGGTTCCATCATAGGTTTTGGTGTTAACCGTCAAGTCATTGATATCAAGCTCTTTCGGATCAATAGTAAAAACGCCGGATACATAAGTTATATCGTAGTTATTACCACTGTTTCCATCGTCAATACTCAGGGTATTCTGATTAATGCTGTATGGTCCGCCCAATACCGTATCACCACTATCCCTTGCTAACTCTCCGCTAAAGCTGTCGCCTGAAATCAGACTACCATTACTGCTGTATGTGAGAGTCGGATCGCTGTCACCGTATGTTTTGCTCAGATCATCTGCGGTAATCGTTATTGAGAATGGATCTATAGTTGCACTCAGAGAAGTTTCTACAAGCGTATAGTTACTGGCAAGGCCTGAACCATCGGACAATAGGTAGCTAGCTGTTGCAGTTTGTGTGCCTGCGTTTGCACTGGCAAAGGTGACGCTATCAATAGTCACACCAAGTGTTTCTGATCCGACTAAACCACTTAAAATTCCCGCAGTACCGCTTCCCGAGGTGGTTCCGTCATAGGTTTTATCTGAAACACTGGTGCCTGAAATAGTTAAGACCTTGGGATCAACAGTCAGATCGCCTGCCACATAAGTTATGGTGTAATTACTGCTGTCAAAGGTGCCTCCGGTTGCTGCACTGACAAGGATATTTCCTGTGTATGTACCTGCATTACTGGTCGCACTGCCCGCGTAATTATCTGTACTGGTTAGTGTCACTGAACCTATCGTTTCACTATTTTTCAGCCCGTCAGAAGTGAATGCGGCTGTATCAATAGTTAGCGAATCTCCGTATGTTTTGCTCTGATCATCTGCTGTTATGATCAAAGAAGCGGGTGTTATATCCCAGGTGCTCGCCCAGCTTCCTATCCAGTAATCAGAGTCTGACAGGCTCAGCCCTGAGTCATAAACATAGTCATATTCACCCACATTGGTTGTGGCAGAAAGCGTTCCGTCAGTGGTACTTCCGTCACCACTTCCTGCTGTATCACCGGTTAAAGCAAAGTGGTAACTTGTCGTTCCGCTTTCGGTCAGCCCTCGGGATGAGAGATCAACAGGGTTTCCGTCGGAATCAACCCACTGGTATCCCAGACCCGATGGTGTATCGCCATACTCACTGGTTCCATCTAAAGTCTGGACAAAAAGTAAGTCCGTAGGGAAAGCATCTTCCTGCACAGTCGAGGAAACTAAAGAGTTATCTAGTGTCGGATAAGGATTTCCGGGCTCAAAAACAAAATTACTGCCCAGCAGATCTGTGAGGTTATAACCGTCCAGGGCACGGGTGGTATCGGAAAACTGTTGGGTGCTAAGTGAACGTATCTGGCTGGTATCGCTGCTGCCTGAGTTTCCGGCATCGCTTGTACAACCGTAAGCGCCAATAACGCATAAGTTTGCTCCGGCAATATCCTGCTGATCCCGCCAGAAAACATTAGAAAAGGCTGCCGTTGAATCTGTGTCGTAATCATATAAATTACTGTTGGCTGAAGTTCCTGCATCCCCAACAATGCCACCAACAATTCTTGCATTGGCAGAAGAAATTGTTCCGGAGGCAAATACATTACTCACATCTAACGAAGATGTATCATAGTAGCGAACCCAGCCAATTAAACCTCCGGTACCCCGGCTTGCAGCTGTTCCTGTATCAACGGTAGATGTCACATCGCCTGCAACATAGGTGTCTGAGATACTTGCCTGTCCTCCCTGGGTGTATTGATCTAAATGTCCAACGACGCCACCAACATTAGAGCCACCTTCCACATTCCCCAACACAGCAGTATCCGTTACTGTGAGTGTTCCATTAAACAAGTAACCAATAACACCACCAACACCATACCCGGTTGCCCAGTTCGAGCCGGAAGTTTTTACGTTACCTGAAACATAAGAATCATCTACCGTTACAACACCGTTGTTGCTCCCGCCAACAATACCCCCCACAAAATTGGCATCACTTGTTCCTGTAACGGTTCCTGATACGTAACTGTTTTCTACTGAGATATCTTGCACTGAGCCTATCAGGCCACCTATATAATTATTACTGCCGCTCACTGTTCCTGAGAAATAAGCGTTACTAACTTCAACATCAACATCTGTTCCGGCACCACCAATAAGTCCCCCGGTATAAGTTCCTCCGGAGGAAGTGACAGCACCTTGAGCATAGGAGTTATCAACTCTGGTTGTACCGTGACCAGCCTGCCCTATCAGGCCACCAGCATAACTTTGATTTGAAGCATTACTTCCAGCAGTGATATCTCCGGTGGAGTAACTACCTGTTATATTCAGAGAAACCGATGCACCTGCCCCTTGTGAAGAACCAATCAGGCCACCAACACTCGCATTACTGCCAGTCACATCACCGGATGTATTTGACTGCGAAATCACACCCTCTCCGGAAAAGGAGCCAACTAACCCGCCAACGACAGACGTTCCAGCAACATTACCGCTGGTATAACTTTGATCAATAATCACATCCCCGGCATTACCTAACATGCCTCCGGTATTTGTGCCACCTGTGACCACTATTGACGAATAACTATTTAGAATAGTTATGTCACTGCTACTGCCGACAAAACCGCCAACATGAGATTCAGTGGTCGCATTAACAGATGCATCTACAATATGCGTATTGGCTATCAGGGTCTCATCATAAGCTTCAGTACCACCATTTAGAGTCCCGCCAATCAAGCCACCAACAGAGTTACCAGTTGAAGTCACTTCAACTTTTGAAACAGTGTCTTCTATCAGAACCTCACTGCTTCCCCCCATTCGGCCAATCAGACCGCCGCAATTTCCCCCGGTACAAGAAACTGTCCCGGTTGCGTAAGCGTTGTGAAGCGTCAGCCCCTGTGTGTAATCAGAAAAGATGCCGTGGTCACTATCAGCACTGTTTGAATTAACGATAGCAAAGTTAATCAGACCAAGATTACTAATGGTGGCATCAGCAGTGTTGCCCAAAAAACTGCTTGTCATACTGGAACCATCACTTTCAATGGTATGACCCAGTCCGTTAAAGTTACCGCTAAAAAAGTCAGTTGTTGTACTGTTAGAGCCTAACTCAAGCCCGCTTCCTGAATAACCTGTGATATCGCTGCCCAGCGCTATGTTGGCCGTATACAGGTCACCGGAATAACTGGCCAAATCATCCATAGAATTTATAACGTAGTATTCTTGCCCGTTAATGGTCAGTGTGCCAGAGGAACCATAATCGACACTGCCGGTAAACCCGCTGTCATCTGAAGCCAACCCCACACGTACACGACCAACGCTATCCAGTGCATCCTGCGTTGCATCCGCTGTGGTTACCACCGACTCGTCGAAATAGTCGATATCATCAGAGGTATTATTGTTCGCCGTCATGGTCAGCGCTGCTGTCCCGGTTGTGCTCATGGTCGCATTAATATTGATATCCCGGTCCGCAGTCAGCGTTAAGGTATTCGCCGACCAGGAAACATCATCATTAACATAAATATCGCCATTCCCGGATGAGTCACCACTGCCACAACTGGTCCCGCTACAGCTCACCGAACCTGATGCAGCCTGAATTTCCACAGAGTTCGAAGCAAGAGCTGCACTCAAGGTTGCGCCGGTAATATCGCCACCAGATGATGCGATAGTGAAATCATAAGGATCCAGCAGCCATTTTCCTGACTCACCATTTTCGGCGCTGGTAGAAACGGTTATATCGTTAACATCCAGACTATGGCCTGAAGTCTCAATCTGACCACCATTGCCACTTTCGCTGCCACCTTTGGCTTCTAAGCTACCGTGAACTTCTGTTACCGACTCTGCATTATCAATATCGGACCAGGCTACAATCGTTCCGCCATCACCGGTTTCCGTTGCATTGGCAGTAACTAAAGCTCCCTCTTCGATAGTGGTAGATACCGCCTGACGAATCTCAGGATCTTCCCCCTGCCAGCCACCACCAAGATAAACCTCACCACCTCCGGTTTTACCATCGGCATGCACCTCTGCTGTGGACTCAATACTTACCGCTCCTCCGGTAACTGTAACTGTGCCTCCCTTTGCAGTATCTGAACTTGCATCCAGTTCACCGGAAATAACGGCCGAGCCGTTATCACCTGCGTCAACAACAATGTCATCCGCCTGAATCGTCCCGGAAGAGGAGACCAGCTTAATTCTGCCATCAACGATTTCCACACCACTTGCCGACTCAGAAACTCCGGACACAACATCTGAAAGATAACTGCTGGCCACATTGGCTTTAACAATGGCAAGTCCGCCATCGGCAACAATTACGCCGCCATTATCAATAGCCGCATTCCAGTCCGCCGCTTCCACATCGACAGAAATCAACTGCTCTTCATCAAAGCTGACCCTTACCCGGCTACCCGCAGCTAAGGCCACATCCCGGCTGATAACCGAACCGTCATTTACGATCTTTCCGGCAATAAAGATCGCCGTATCAGCCTGAATCTGCCCCATGTTAAAAAGATCAGCAGCCTGACCGTCAGAGTTAAACTCCAGTACACCCGCTTTAAAATTTTCATTACTGAGTTCAAGCGTCGAGGCAATAACAGAGCCCACATTAACCTGAGCCCCCTGTCCGAAAACAACACCATTAGGGTTAATCAGGATAACCTGACCATTAGCGTTTAGCTGACCGAGAATCTGACTGGGGTCGACACCGGTTACCCGGTTTAACAAAGAGGAAGAGGTATTTGGCTGAACGACATTCACGCTCGCCTGCGAACCAATATTAAAAGTATTCCAGTTAATGCCCGCTTTCTGGCTATTCTGGTTGATGGTCATGGTATTTCCGGAAGCGGAAATGCTGGCATCACCAATAATCACCTCGCCCCCGGCGGGCAATTCATTCACACCGGTAGCGGCAACAACAGGAAAAGCCGGTATCACCAAAAACGGCAACACAGGCAGAATGCGTTCTCTTAAATGAGTAAGAGCTAGAGTAGTCACTTTTACCATCCCTGACAGACATGCGTATTCTATAAACTGCCGGAACAAACTCCTTTCCCGGCATAACTCTGGCCAGAATGATAAATTGCCTGAATACTAAAACCCTAACTCAGACATAAGCCATATCACATTGATTAATAGTTATTTATCTAGCCAATTATTTTATTATTTGAGTATAGTAAAGACCTATCATAGAGCAATAAACCAAGAGGCTTTGCTCTACTTTTGAGACATAGGGACAAACATGAAAGGTTCGATTTTAATCACAGGTTGCAGCAGCGGGATCGGAAGATATTGTGCTGAGCAGTTACATCAATCCGGTTATCAGGTTATTGCCAGTTGCAGAAAGTCTGAGGATGTAGAAGAGCTAAAAGCTCAGGGACTTAACTGCGTCCAGTTAGATGTAACCGATCCTGAATCTATTCATAACGCCTTAAATGAAACTCTGAAGATCACCGGGGGCACGCTGGATGCCCTATTCAACAACGCCGCGTACGGTCAGACCGGAGCAATTGAAGACCTGCCAACCGATGCGCTACGGGCACAGTTTGAGACGAATGTCTTCGGCTGGCATGAGCTGACAAAAGCAGTCATCCCGCTCATGCTTAAGCAGGGAAAAGGAAAGATTATCCAGAACAGCTCTGTTTTAGGACTTGTCGCTATGAAATATCGCGGAGCCTACAACTCAAGTAAATTTGCCCTTGAAGGCTATACAGATACACTCCGGCTTGAACTGATGGATACCGACATCTCCGTTAGCCTTATAGAGCCGGGGCCTATCGTCAGTAAGTTCAGGGAAAATGCACTGCGCATGTTCAACCTTAATATAGATATGGAACACTCACGGCATAAAAGCAGCTATCAGAATACAATTGAAAGACTGGGCAAGAAATCACCTTCCAATCGTTTTACTCTTCCGCCAGAAGCAGTTTTAAAACCTCTGATTCATATTCTGGAAAATGATAGACCCAAGCCGCGATATTACGTCACTCAACCAACTTATCTTTTCGGCTTTTTACGCAGAATTCTTCCGGTCAAAACCCTCGACCGCATACTGGTGAAAAGTGACTAGAAACATTGCACTGATGTCATAAAATAGTCACAAACTGCTATTAAAGTAAGCAACCTGACTCGTACAGATCGTGTAATCAGGTAATGCAATGACATTAAACCAACTGAATCTGCTTGGTTTAGGTGTTGCACTGATATGGATATTGGCGCTGTAACACCTTAGTTCGACCAGCCTGGAAAACACCCCAATGGATGCAGGGGTGTTTGGCCGTTCCCGATTTAAATCCGCTTTTCACTTGATAATTCTGACTATCGACCCTATTTACCTGTTATAAATTGATAGTAAGGAACTTCTCATGCAGCCTGAGTTCATCGTCGAGTTAAATGAACAAAACTTTCGTCCTGTGCTGGAAAGCTCACTGGAAAAACCTGTCCTGATCCACTTCTGGGCACCAATGAGCCCTGAAAGCGCAGATATTATCCCGCAGCTACAAAATCTGGCTCAGCAATATGCCGGTGCCTTTACTCTGGCGTTGTTGAACTGCGAGCAGGAGCAGGCTATCGCAGGGCAGTTTGGTGTTCAGGCGCTTCCTACTATCGCACTGTTTGCAAACGGTCAGCCTATTGACGGCTTAGGAGGCCCTCAGACCATTGAAGCCATCACTGAAATGCTGACCAAGCACCTGCCAAGTCAGGACGAAATGACATTCCAGGCGGCGCATGCAAAATTGCAGGAAGGGGCTCATAGCGAAGCTCTGTCACTTATCAGTACGCTAACTGAAGAGTTCTCCACCAAAGCGGAAGTTAAGCTGATTAAGGCCGACTGCCTGCTGGAAACCCTGCAATTTGATCAGGCGAAAGAGCTGCTTAGCCATATCCCACTGGAGTATCAGGACAACTATTACAAAGGCCTGATAGCCAAACTGGAACTGCACGAACAGGCCAAAGACAGCCCGGAGATCCAGGCTCTGGAAGCGAAACATGCTGCTGCGCCTGAAGATGCAGCGGTCGCCACAGAGCTTGCCCTGCAATACCACCAGAGCGGAAGAAGCGAAGAGGCACTGGAGTTGCTCTGGCGCTATCTGATGAAAGATCTGAACAGCCTGGATGGAGAGATGAAAAAATCCTTTATGGACATCCTTTCTGCCTTAGGTCAGGGCAATCCGGTAGCGGGTAAATACCGCAGGCAACTCTACTCCCTTCTTTACTGATTTTGACTAAACCGGGCATTGCCCGGTTTTTTTAATCCGCGCTTTACTTTCCGGTCACCACCCACTTCATGTAGACCGTGATCTCATAAATGAGCATCACCACTTATTTGTAGTATTTTATTATGTTATGTTTATTTGCGTTTTCATAGTAGATAGCCAAACCCCTACATGGCCGCTGCTATAACGAACTATTTACAATAATTACGTACCCTACCCAAATGGACTAGTAATACAAATTATTCACTGAACTGATAAAAACGGATGAAAGGTCTAATGAAAAATTTCAAATTAAAAAGCTTCTTAGCTACATCAGTTGTTGTTGCACTAATGAGTGGCTGTCAAAGAAGCTCAGTGCTTACTCCTGTTGATATTTCAGCGAGCTCACATGATGGTAATGTACCGAGACTTCTTTTTGACCAAGATATTACCTCCCGTTGGTCTGCAAATGGCGACGGCGAATGGGCGATGTATGACTATGGTTCAGTGCATGAATTTAATGCAGTTCAAGCCTCATTCAGCAAGGGTAATAAACGTGTTACCACATTTGACTTGCTGGTCAGTGAAGATGGTACCGACTGGATCGCTGTATTAGAAGGTCAGAAAAGCTCGGGCAAAATGATCGGCCTGGAGCGTTTTGAATTCGCACCAGTAAAGGCTCGCTACATTAAATTCGTTGGTCATGGTAATACCAAAAACAGTTGGAACTCTGTAACGGAGCTTGCTGCTGTCAATTGTAGTATTGATGAGTGTCCGGATACCCATAAACCAACAGACGAAGTGCTGGCTGCCGAGAAAATCCTCATTGCCGAAATGAAAGCGGCCCAGAAGGCATGGAAAGCAACACGTAAGAACCTTCGTAAAGGTGACTTTGGTGCACCTGCTGTCTACCCGTGTGACAATGGTGTCGTATGTGAAACCAGCAAAGCTTTGCCGGTTCCAGCCATTCCTGAAACGCCAGAAGCGGGTAAAGCGCCAAGTGACAACTTCGACTTAACTCAGTGGTATCTGTCACAACCCTTTGACCATGATAAGAATGGTAAACCAGATGATGTAGACGAGTGGGATCTGGCAAACGGCTACCAGCACCCTGAAGTTTTCTACACTGCTGACGACGGCGGAATGGTATTTAAGAGCTATGTGAAAGGTGTCCGTACCTCTAAAAAAACCAAATACGCCCGTACGGAGCTGCGTGAAATGCTTCGCCGTGGTGACGAAACCATTGACCGTCAGGGTGTAAATGCCAACAACTGGGTATTCAGTTCATCACCGGTAGAAGATCTGAAGGCGGCCGGTGCGATTGACGGTACGCTGGAAGCGACACTTAAGATTGACCATACAACCACAACAGGCCAGGTCCATGAAGTGGGTCGTTTTATCATAGGTCAGATTCATGATAAGGATGATGAACCAATCCGCCTTTACTACCGTAAGCTGCCAAACCACGCAACGGGCACCGTCTACTTTGCACATGAAAACACCAACAAGGGTACAGATATCTACTACAACCTGGTCGGAGATATGACAGGTGAAATTGGTGATAAAGGTATCGCTCTGGGTGAGAAGTTTAGCTACAAGATCGATGTAAAAGGCAACACCATGACGGTAACACTGAAGCGTGAAGGTCATGACGATGTGGTTCAGGTCGTTGATATGAGTGAAAGTGGCTATGACCAGGGTGGTCGTTACATGTACTTTAAAGCGGGTGCATACAACCAGAATACCAACGGTGATATGGACGACTACGTTCAGGCAACATTCTACAAGCTACAGGCTACGCACGATCAATACAAAGGCTAAATGCTAACGCTTTAACCTGAGGAAAACCTCCAACACTGTTTGGAGGTTTTTTCTGGCAGTTATCTGAATTAACCAGGGGGAGCATCATCCACCCGGTTAAAAAACAGACGCCGCAAAAGTATTTGTGTTATTATATGCTCAATAATTTCATATCAAAACCATTCAAACGTTCAGCCGGTTTTTACGTTTCTTTTTCTGTTTGATTGGTGGAGTGATGACACAAGCAATAATATTTTTAATTATAGGGTTATGTCTGTTGGTATGGAGTGCGGACAGGCTGGTTTACGGCGCTGCCGCTTTGGCTAATAATTTCGGAATTCCATCGCTGGTGATAGGTATGACGATCTTAGCAATGGGTTCTTCTGCTCCGGAGATGGTGGTTTCCGCTAACGCCGCGCTGGATGGAAAAACCAACACCGCCATTGGTAATGTCCTGGGCTCGAATATCGCCAATATCGCTTTAATATTAGGGTTTACGGCACTGTTTAAGCCATTAAGCATCAGCTCCGGGATCGTCAAACGGGAACTGCCAATTATGATGGCTGTGACTCTGTTCGCCGGCGTTCTGCTTTGGGATAGTTACCTGGAGGTATACGAAGGAATCTCTCTGCTTATACTCTTCTTTGCTTTTCTGTACAGCATGTACCGGATTGGTAAAAAAGAGGCGCCGGATTCAGAAAGCGAAGAAGACTCTGAAATACCCGAGGGCGTGTCCAGCCCCCGCGCACTGTTTTGGGTGGTTTTAGGTTTGGTTGTGCTGCCTTACTCAGCTGATCTTATGGTGGAGTCTGCGGTAACAATTGCCACTTTTCTTGGGATGAGTGACCTGGTGATTGGCCTTACCATTATTGCCATCGGAACCAGCCTGCCGGAACTCGCCGCCTCTATGGCCGGGGTGATTAAAGGTGAGCATGATATGGCGATCGGCAACGTCATTGGCTCTAACATATTTAATATTCTGGCTGTGATGGGCATTCCGGCTCTGATCAATCCAAGCGAATTAAGTGTGTTTGTCATGCAGCGAGATTTTACCATTATGCTGGTGATCTCTTTGCTGCTCGTGGTATTGACGCTAAGCAAAACCCAGGTCATAGGTCGCAGTAAAGGGCTGTTTCTGGTACTGCTCTTTTTAGGTTATCAGGGCTATCTGTTTCATAACATCGCAGGCTAATCTTTGAGTTTAAAAAAACCGGGGCAACTGACGCCCCGGTTTTTTATATCGAATGCCTGAGAAAGAGCGTAATAAGCCTTCTATGCAAGCTTGAATTGTGAAATAAGTTCCGATTGGGTAACAGAAAGGTCACGCAATGACTGGCTGTTTTGCGTTGAAATGCGGGTACTGTCTGCGATGTTAGAGGCAACCTCAGAGATTTGAACAATATTACTGGTGACCTCTTTGGTTACAGAATCCTGCTCGATAGAGGTCTGGGCAATGGAACGGCTCATCTCATCAATAATGTATAATTTGTCGACCATTTCCGCCAGAGAGTCATGACTGACGTTGATAAGTTCAACAGAGTCTCCCGCTTGCTCAACATTGGTTTGCACTATCCCAACCGCATCTTTTGATTTTGACTGCAGGCTTTCAATCATAATACTGATCTCATTTGCAGAGTCCTGAGTACGCGTGGCTAAAGAACGGACTTCGTCAGCAACAACCGCAAACCCGCGTCCATGTTCCCCTGCGCGTGCAGCCTCAATCGCTGCATTGAGAGCAAGCAGGTTAGTCTGCTCACTAATCGACTGGATCACCATCAAAATGGTATCAATTTCCCGCGATTGTGCAGACAGCTCTTCAATTACTTTACTGGCTTGCGCCAGCGAAGTCTGTAACTGAGTCACTGACTCAACGTTGCTTTGCATATTCTGCATATTGCCTGACGCTAAACTGACAACACTTCCTATCGCTTCACTGGAATCATCCGCATTTTTGGCCGCCTGATTGACCGATTGTTCCATCTGAGTCACCGCCGTCGCGATTGTCTGAGTACGGATTTGTTGGGTTTCGATTTTCTCGGCTATCGATTTGCCTTGCTCCAGCCCCTGCAATGCCACGTTATTCACCCTGTCATCGGTGAACTTAATCTCCTCAACAACGTTTTTTAGCTTGATCGCGAGCTGGTTAATGCTCTGAGATATTTCACCAAATTCCGACTTAAATTCCTTTTGAATAAGGTAACTTAAATCCCCTGCTGCAAGCTTGCCTAACGCTCGCTTAATTTCGCTGAGTGGCTGGCGGATAGCCCGAACCATACTGAATGTCACCACTAATGCGATAACGATAGTTGCCAGTAGCAGGGATCGGTTCAATAATGATGAATTGGCATTGGAAGCTCTGGCTTCCTGCAATGCGAGCGCAGCTTTTTCTCGTATTGTGGAGACCATTGAAGCGGTAAGCTCCATGGAGTCAGCAACAATGGATGCTTGTTGAGCCAACATCTCGGTACTGCGTTGATTGCTGCTAATATATAGCTTGTGCTGATTTAACAGCTTGCTCTTATCCGTGATCTGCTGCTCCAGCTCAGAAAAATAGGACTCCAGGCTCTCTTTGCCTGCCGGGTATTTATCATAAACCCGGGCCACTTTTTGGGATACTTGCGTAAACCCTTTCGTGAGTGCTTCATCTATTGTATTCAGTTTGTCTAACCGGGTAACGCCAAGCAATTCCGTAAGATAATTAGCCAGAACATTGGACTCCTTTTGCACAAACTGCATTGTCCAGGCCACGGACTTTCCTTCACCCAGTTTTGCTTGCGCTATAACATCTTCAATGCTGGAATTAAAGTACTCCCACACTTCCATAAAACCGGTGAGCTCTTTTGCCGCAAGCTGTTGAGCAATCAAGCGCTTATCATGTAGCAAAACATGCTGGTTCGCCAGCAGGATGACCCGGCTTATCTGAGCGTCAATGTCTTGCAGCTTAGACCTTAGTTCCGGGAAGTTTTCCGTTTGCTGAAACAAGTGGTCGTAGCCTGCCTGATACAAGTCTATCGCGTCAGATATCTGATCAGCGAAATAAGTGCGTCTCTCTTCATCGCGTTCGTTAGCATGCAGCAAGGTTAAGCGGTTAATACTTTGCAGTTCAGAGCTCAGTTCTAAACTTTGGTCGAGAAGGTGCGTATAAGTTGATGCACTAAGTTCCAGTTGCTCTTCCATATTGGACTGAGACATGGAGGCACTGAGGCTCAGTGTAACTGCACAAACGGTAACTAGCATAAAGCCGATCACAATGCGTTGGATAAGGGTTATTTTCACAGCTACTATCCTTATTTTTTATTACATTGAACACTGAATATCGAGACTATCGTATTACAAATAAAACCAATTTATGCTTGTGTACAGAGGGATACAGAAACCAAAATCCACGATATCAGGTAAATCTAAAAAACTATAATGTATTAATAAATTACATTATAGCTAGGATTTTATGTGCTAATGCAATGCGTGACCAGAAGAAAACCGGACATTTAATGTGCTCCAGGTGGCAAAATTGTGATTTTATTTCAGCAACAAAAGCTCGTTAGTTAAGCAGATCACATTCAGGTGCGGGTTCGCCACCCTTAAATCTAATGACTTATTGTATTATCTGAAAGTCAAAAAAAAGCTCAGAGCTCTATCTATGACGTTACATTTATTCAGGAGAGAGAGGTTGCCAATCATGTTCTTTATAGTTGGAACAGTACTAACTTTGTTGCGAAAGAAGCATGTTGCGAGAGATAGCCTTTAATTAATAATACTAAAATACCAACAATCCTGAGTGCGTAGTTCATTTTACGCTACCTTGCTACTCAATATTTCAGCCATTTCCACCTGAATTCAGCATAGCTCACATTAATTTTCCAGAATTACTTTATTCACACCAATTTTGTGTCCATTTTACACAAAATAACCATAACCCATTGATATATAGATATTTTGCTATTAATGCTTTTATATAAAGATGATATCGAAAAAGTTTGATCGCAAGCACATAAGCAGGGTTTTATAGTCTCGAATAATGACCTAGTTCAAATTAGCGACATACAAATATTTACTTTTCCCCTTAGCGTGCTTCAATTAGCCATATAATCTTATTGTCATACAATATATGTATGGCAAAGCCTCCCAAAATCTTTGACACAATGGAGTTCATATGTCGGGTGTTAAGTTAGAAAGTATCGTGAAAAGTTATGGTGACATGACCGTTGTGCATGGTATTAACTTAGAGGTTAAACCTCAGGAATTTGTTGTATTAGTTGGTCCTTCAGGATGTGGTAAATCAACTACTCTACGCATGCTAGCTGGTCTGGAAGAAATTTCAGGTGGGGAAGTTTCTATTGATAACCGTGTGGTGAACAACATTGCTCCGAAAGATCGTGACGTTGCAATGGTGTTCCAAAACTACGCTCTTTACCCTCACCTAAGCGTTTATGAAAACATCGCCTTTGGTCTTCGTATTCGTAAAGTTGACCGCTACGAAATCTCACGCCTTGTGGAAGAGGTAGCCGAGATCCTGGAACTGACTCCTTTACTGGAGCGTCGCCCTGCAGACCTTTCTGGTGGTCAGCGTCAGCGTGTTGCTATGGGGCGTGCGATTGTTCGCCACCCGAAAGTATTCCTGTTTGATGAACCTCTGTCTAACCTCGATGCAAAGCTCCGTACTCAGATGCGTGCTGAAATTAAACGTCTTCACTCTCGTCTTGGTGTAACCAGTGTTTACGTTACCCACGATCAGGTTGAAGCGATGACACTTGCTGACCGCATTGTTGTAATGAGCAATGGTCGTATCGAACAAGTGGGTACGCCAATGGAACTGTTTAACAGCCCGGCAAATACATTTGTTGCAACCTTCATCGGCTCGCCTCCAATGAACCTTATCGATGCAAAAGTTTCGCTTTCTGAAAAGGGTCTGTTTGCGGAATTTGATGGTAACCGTGCTGAACTGCCTAAGATTGACCTGCTTAACGATGGTGAAGAGGTGATCATTGGCATTCGCCCTGAATACATTGACCTTGAACCTGTTGAAGACGCCAGTGCGATTAAAGTGAAGATTGAGCTGGTAGAAACACTGGGCTCAGAAGCACTACTGCACTGCCACTTTAATGGCAAGCCTTTCGTGATCAAAGCAGAAACTCATGGTCGCATTGACCATCTGGAAAATATCGACACGCTTTATTTCCGTAAAGAAGCCATCACGGTTTTCGATAAGAAAACGACTCAGGCTTTAGCTGTTTCTAATAGCCACTAACCGAGAGCTGCATTATGGACAATATTCAACCTACAGCGGTTTCGCAACCTTCGGCACTTTCAAAAAAAGTGACGCTGTTTGTAGAACGCATAAAACGAGACTGGCAGATCTATCTGCTGTTAGCCCCAACGGTTATCTGGTTCTTGCTGTTTCTTTACAAGCCAATGTACGGGCTACAGATTGCATTTAAAGACTACAGTGTGTTCCGTGGTATCACGAGCAGCCCCTGGGTTGGCTTTGAGCACTTTGTTACTCTGTTTGAGAATGATGCCTTTATTCGCTCAATCAAAAACACAGTGATGATCAGTGGTGCCAGCCTAATCTTCGGCTTCCCTGTTCCGATTATCCTGGCGCTGATGTTCAACGAGATCCTGAACGCGAAATTTAAGCGTGTCGCTCAGACTATCGTTTATCTTCCGCACTTTATCTCTGCGGTTATCATCGCCGGTATTGTTATCACCGCCTTCGCGCCATCAACGGGTGTTATCAATCTGTTCTTAAACGCCCTGGGTTACGACTCGGTGTACTTCCTGACCAAACCAGAGTGGTTCAGAACCATCTTTGTTGGTACCGGTATCTGGCAGGAAGCAGGCTTCAGTTCGATTGTATTCCTGGCAGCGATAGCAGGTGTCAGCCCGTCACTATACGAATCTGCAGTAGTTGACGGAGCGTCACGCTGGCAAATGATGTGGAGAATTACGTTGCCATGTATTCTGCCAACCATTCTGATCATGCTGATTATCCGAATCGGTAACATCCTGGAAGTCGGCTTCGAAATGATCATTATGCTTTACCAGCCGGCAACTTACGAAACAGCGGATGTAATCAGTACCTTCATCTACCGACAGGGTATCCAGGCAGCACAATATGACTTAGCAGCCGCTGCTGGTCTGTTCAACGCTGTTATTGCCTTCCTGTTAGTTATCACCGCGAATACGATCAGTAAGCGCGTTTCAAGAACATCACTGTGGTAAGGAGTAAGTAACATGAGTGCTACAGCAAATATGAACTTGTATTCACGTGGTGACAAAGCTTTCGTGATTATGAATATGTTCCTGGTGGGTATGTTCACCATCAGTGCTTTATATCCATTTATCTATGTTGCGTCTCTATCGATGAGTTCGGGCGACGCAGTAACCGCAGGTAACGTTGTATTTACGCCTGTTGACATGACACTTGCAGCTTATGACATGGTATTGTCAGATCCTGCATTCTGGAACTCATACAAAAACACCTTTATCTATACGGTGGGCGGTACATTAACCAGCTTGCTAATCATCATTCCGGGTGCGTATGCGCTATCTCGTCCACAGCTAATGGGACGTAAGTACTGGAACATGCTGATTGCATTCACCATGTGGTTTAACGCAGGTATGATTCCGTTCTTCCTGAACATGCGTGATTTAGGCCTGCTTGATAGCTACTTCGGTATCATCATAGGTTTTGCATGTAATGCGTTTAACATCATTCTGTTACGTAACTTCTTTGAAGCTGTACCAGGCTCATTTGAAGAAGCGGCACGCATGGATGGAGCAAATGACTTCCAGGTATTGTGGAAAGTGTTTGTACCTCTGGCGAAACCAGCAATCGCTACGGTCACTCTGTTCTGTATTGTGGCTCGCTGGAACGGCTTCTTCTGGGCGATGGTATTGCTGCGTGACGAAAGCAAAATCCCACTCCAGGTATATTTACGACAAATCATTACTTCGCTGACTGATGACGAAGAGTTTACAGCAACACTTGTTGAGTCTGCATACTCATTCGAAACGGTAAGTTCAGCAATCATGGTTTGCTCAATTATCCCTGTACTTCTGGTTTACCCATGGATTCAGAAATACTTCAACAAAGGCATCATGCTAGGTGGCGTTAAGGAATAACAACGCCCCTTTAAATGATTTACATAAAATAATAACGGAACAAAGGAATAACGATGAAAACAGTAAAGACTCTATTATCTGTACTTGTTGCCAGCTCTGCACTTGGTGTGGTTCCAGCTATGGCTGAAGAATCTTACAAAGTCTCTGACAAGCCCCTGGAACTGGATATCCACCTGCACACAAAAAAATATGTGTACAACAATGACTGGCCGGTAGAGAAAGAAGCGGCACGTTTGACTAACGTAAAACTGAACAACGTCGCTTCAATGGCAACAACCAAAAGTGAGGAAGCATTTAACCTGCTAATCGCATCGGGTGATCTGCCGGATGTCGTTGGTGGTTCTGCTATCAAAGATAAGGTAAACCAGTATGGCCCGGAAGGCGCGTTTATACCGCTGAATGACCTGATTGCGGAACATGCACCAAACATCAAAAAGTTCTTTGATGCGCATCCGGAGATCTGGAACTCAATCAAGTCATACGATGGCAATGTTTACTACATTCCTTATCTGCCAGACGGCAAATATGGCCGTGCTTACTTTATCCGTTACGACTGGCTACAAAAGCTGGGATTAGAAGCACCAGAAACCGTAGATGAGTACTATGAAGTTCTGAAAGCATTCCGCGACCGCGATCCAAACGGTAACGGCAAGAAAGATGAAATTCCATTCTTCGCGCGTCATTGGGAAGAGGTATCCCGCTTAATTACACTTTGGGGTGGCCGTCAGTCCGGTAACGATACTTTCCACGACTTCTACGTGAACAATGGCAAAATCAGCCACGGTTACACAGAAGATGCATACCGTGACGGTATTCGTAACCTTGCCAAGTGGTATAAAGAGGGGCTGATTGACGCTGAAGTATTCACCCGCGGCAGCCGTTCCCGTGAGTACATGTTGTCAAACAACATTGGCGGTGCAACGCACGACTGGTTTGCCTCAACATCAAGCTACAACGATTCAATGGCAGACAAAGTACCGGGCATCTCGTTTAAAGCAATGCTGCCACCGGAAGGTTCAACCGGTAAACGTTTTGAAGAACACCGCCGTGCTCCTGTGAAGACTGCTGGCTGGGCTATCTCTTACACTAACGAACACGCGATTGAAACCATTAAGTACTTTGATTTCTTCTTCACTCCGAAGGGACGTAACCTGGCTAACTTCGGTGTTGAAGGCGTACACCACGATGTAGTTGATGGTAAGCCTGTGTTTAAACCAGAGGTTCTGAACTCAGATAACGCAGTAAACAACCAGATGCGTGCCATTGGTGCTCAGATCGAGCGTGGTTTCTACCAGGACTTCGAATACGAGAAAGCCTGGTCAAACGCAACGGCACTGGAAGGTATCGCACTGTACGATACAGGTGATTACCTGGTTGACTCTTTCCTGGGTGCGTCAATGAATCAGGAAGAGAAGGCGGTATACGACAAGCACTGGGTAACAATCAAAGACTATATGCTGGAAATGCAACAAGCATGGATTCTGGGCTCTCGTGACGTTGATGAAGACTGGGATAAGTACCAGGCTCAAATCAAACGTATGGGCTTCCAGAAAGTCGTTAAAGCTTATCAGAGCGCTTACGAGCGTGCATACAAATAGGCTCTGACCTTAACCTGACTCAAAGCCTCGCAATTGCGGGGCTTTTTTGTCTGCACACAACACAATACCAGCCGATAAGCCAATTTCTCTCCTGTTTCCGCTATCTCTACCACCAGTTCAGCTAAGCAAGCTTACAAGCCTTCTTGCGGGGTCTGAGGCACCTCTTATCGCTACTTCTCCGGTTACCCGAACCTGCTATGCGAACTGCAAATAACTGTCACCTGAGCACATTCACTTCATCGATGTTATTTCAGCAAAAATATTTGCGTGATTAATATCACAGCAACAAAAATTAATACTAATATTTCCATACAATATCACAATAAAAATATTGACAAAGATCACAACTTAAATACGCGCAAACATTGAAATCTTTATATATCAATCATTTAAACCCGTAATGTTTATAATTAACCTAATTTGCACAGTTATACATCTGATGCTATTGTTTCCCTGCACTGATAATTTAATAATACAAAAGGGAACGATAATGAAAAAGACACTTCTTACTCCTATTTCTCTGGCAATTGCAGGCGTATTAGCAGCTGGTAGCGCCAATGCAGTAACTGTTTACGAAACCGACGATGCTTATATTAAGCTGACAGGTGAAGTAGCGTTTGAACTTACTCGTGATGTTGATGACGGTGATGAAATTGATTCAAAAACCGATAACGTCGATCTGGAAGTTTCAGCGGGTTACAAACTGGAGAATGGTGTTGAGTTGTTTGGCTACTATGCATTTGAGTTTGCCAGCCTGACTGAAGAAGAGAGTGACAGTAAGGACTTTCTAAAAGATCACTACATCGGAGCTAAGAAAGACGGCTGGCTGGTGAAGTACGGTGACATGGACTACGCTGTTGATGATTTTGCGGTTCGTCAAAACCTGGATGCTAAAACAGCAACAGAAATGGTTCTGAACCCTGATGACTCTGAGCGTGGTGGTTCAAAAGAAGTAATCTATGCAAGCTTCAAAGGTGATGGCTACTTTGTTTCTATGTCTCACGACCTGGCTTTAGATGCAGATAGCGACAACAACGATGACGGAGATGAAGAAACAGGCTACGACATCTTTGCTGAAGCTGAGCTGCTTTCAGATTTCTGGGCCGGTGCGACTTACTCTGTACAAGATTACTATGACGACGGTAAATACGCTTCTTACGGCGTTCAGGTAGAATATAAGGGTATCGAAAATCTTTATTTAGGTGCTTCTTATGTATTCGGTGAAAACTACCTGGCAAAAGAGAAAGGTGACAGTGTAAACAACGAAGCGACTGGCTGGGATATTGCGGCTAAGTACAAACTGAACAGCAAGGTATCCGTTGGTGCAGGTGTCGGTATCGCGTCGCCAGATTCAGGTAATGAAAACTACAGCGAAGATGTGACTACCTGGTACGTAAACGCAAACTATAACATCAGAAAGAACCTTGATGTATACGCAGAAGTATACGATGAAGATTCAGATCAGCTAGGTCTGCTAGCTGGTGTATCTTTAGACTTCTAATCTGCTAAAAATTGAGGCTGTTGATCTGATTTTCCTCCCACTGCCTAACAAAATCAGCCTACAGTCTCAATAAAATAGCGCCCTTGCTCACAGCGCTATTTTAACCGCTGACAAAGGCCTGGTATTTCTGCCAGGCCTTTGTTCTATCCGGGGCCCGAAAAATAAAATCCCGGTCAAAAATGCTACACAGCTCCAATATATAATTTCGCTAAACCGCTATTTTTTGCTAATACTTAAAAGCTAAGACAGAATTTCCACCCGTATAAATTTACGAAATATCAATAAATTAAAAAGGAAAGAACATGGACATTGATCTGTTGGTTACGATTGGGATTTTTATTTTTGTTGTAGTTGTCTTTATCGCAGCGGGTGTAAAAACCGTACCTCAGGGCAACAACTGGACAGTTGAACGCTTTGGCCGATACACACACACGCTAAAGCCAGGCCTTAACCTTATCATGCCCTTTATTGACCGTATCGGCTCCAAAATTAATATGATGGAGCGCGTACTGGATATCCCGGCTCAGGAGGTGATTTCAAAAGATAACGCCAATGTGGTTATTGATGCCGTCTGTTTTGTCCAGGTAATTGACGCAGCCAAAGCGGCTTACGAAGTTAACGACCTGGAGCACGCCATCCGGAACCTGACCCTGACAAATATCCGTACCGTACTTGGCTCAATGGAACTGGATGAAATGCTGAGCCAGCGCGATATGATAAATACCAAGCTGCTTTCCATTGTGGACGAAGCGACAAACCCTTGGGGCGTTAAGGTCACCCGTATTGAAATCAAAGATGTTCAGCCACCGACAGACCTGACAGCAGCCATGAATGCGCAGATGAAAGCCGAGCGAAACAAGCGTGCTGAAGTACTTGAGGCAGAAGGTATCCGCCAGGCAGAAATCCTGCGCGCCGAAGGTCAGAAACAGTCTGAAATTCTGAAAGCTGAAGGTGACAAGCAAGCGGCAATACTGCAGGCTGAAGCTCGAGAGCGACAGGCAGAAGCAGAAGCAAAAGCGACGGAAATGGTATCTAACGCTATTGCGCAGGGTGATATGCAGGCCGTAAACTACTTTATCGCTCAGGGTTATACCGAAGCGCTGAAAACCATTGGTCAGGCTGAAAACGGTAAAATCATTATGCTGCCGCTTGAGGCTTCAGGTCTGATGGGTTCCATTGCCGGTATCGCTGAAATGTTTCAACAGCAAAACCAGAAAAAATAACAGGACAAAGATTTGATAGAACTACTGGAACAAGTGAATCACTGGCACTGGATAGCGTTTGGCTTACTTCTGCTATCCGGTGAACTTTTAGGCACCGCCGGATACTTTTTATGGCTGGGCATTTCAGCGGTACTGGTAGGTTTGATCCTTGCGCTGTTACCCATTAGCTGGCAACTGCAATGGACCTCTTTTGCCTGTTTTTCTCTGGTCACCACCTGGCTTTGGTGGCGCTATCAGCATAAAAAGGATCGCTCTTCCGAGCAAGAAAGTACCCTGAATCAGAGAGAAAAGCAGCTGATCGGAAAAACAACCCGTATTGACGAAGGTGTTCAAAGAGGGAATTTCCGCATCCGTATCGGTGATACCACCTGGTCCGCTAAATGCCATCAGGATCTTCCAGCCGGGACATTAGTTAAAGTAACGGATGTGGATGGCATTATTCTGACCGTCGAACCTGAAGAAGGGTAAGCCTTCCTCGTACTTTCAGTCAGGATTTTTTCAGGTCATCCATAATCGGGCAGGCTGAGTTCTGATCACCAGGGCAAGCCTGAATCCAGTTTTCAAGCTGAGCTTTGATCTCCATAAGCTCAGCAATTTTCCCCTCAACCTCCGCCAGCTTATGTTCAGCTTTTTGTTTAACCTCAGCACTGGTCCGGTTGCTGTTATTCGCCAGCTCCACCAGAGACTTACACTCCTCAAGAGAAAAACCGGCTCTCCGGGCTCTGGCGACCACTTTTAGTTCTTCAATATGCTGTTCACCGTACTGCCGGTATCCGTTTTCAGAACGCGATGGCGGAGTGATCACGCCCTTGCTTTCGTACAGGCGGATGGATTTGGCGGAAAGGTTGGTTAGGGTGGCGATTTGGCTTATGTTCATAACAGTAAAACAGTTCGTTACTGCTGTGCAATCCATGCAACGATCTGTTTTCTCTCCTCTTTAGAAGCATTTTTACGCCAGTATATCATCATATTTCTTGGTATAACTACAAGACAAAAAATGACGCTGAGCCAAAGCCCAGCGTCAGTAAATCAAGATGGAAGGTGTGGATTAGAAGCCATATTCCAGGCCTACGCGAACGAACATTTTATCTTCATCCGCACCAGCAGTGCCGTCATTATAAGCACTATGAGAACCAACTCGAATATATGGAACAAAACCGTTCTTCACATACATCAACTGACCGGAAACAACAGCATCCTTATCGTTCATCTTAGTACCGTTAACTTCGGACTCGGCATTATAGGCATAGCCTAGTTTAAAACCCCAAGGGCCATTCCAATACTGACCAATGATAGAGTACTGCGCTTGTTCGCCTTTCTCTCCCGCAAGGTGCTTTGACTCACCTTCGTTATACTTATAAGCACCAGCAAGCCCGAACCCGCCCGGTAGTGGTAACTCAAAGCCCGCAATATAAGTAGTCGAGTCAATATCGGAACCGTCATGTTTTGTATTATGCTCATAACCACCATGCAGTGTAATGACATCCGCAACGCTGTAATGAACCGCTGCACCATAGTGGTTGGAGTCATCTACGCTAACGTCACCACGACCGGTTGAAAGGTTAAAATTAAAACCGCCAAATGCCGGAGAGTCATAGCGTGCAATATCACCCTTACGGTCATAATGCGCTTTTACATCCCCACCCCAGTCAAATACACGACCAAGACCCGGGTTAGAGTATGGCCAGTCAACAATTTCATACAAAGGTGTCAGCATACGGCCGAAGCGCACTTTACCCATATCCCCTTGTAAGCCAATAAAGGTATCCCGGTTACCAAGTGTGGCTCCGTCGCCATTTTCACCTACATAACCAGACTCTATCTGCATAAAGACATTCACGCCCTCAAGCATATCCTTACTGGCTCGGAAGCCAATTCTTGACTCATTATCGTAGTTATAACCCGTCCCGTCTTCCTGAGCGAAAACAGAAATCGCGGCAACACCGTATGCTTCAACATTAAAGTCAGACATGATACCGACCTGAGAAGTCTCAGCACCGCTTGCAAAAGCCGTAGTCCCAAACATCATTGTCGACGCCACTGCTGCACCAACTAAAGTGCGTTTAAAAAGTTTTTCCATGGATAACTCCTAAAAATATATAGCTGCTTTAATGCTTCCCCTCTTAAGTTGGCCGCCGAAGAAGGAAAGCAATTATTTTTAAAATCAATAAGTTCTGTTACTGATTTTTATAACCGGAACAAAATACCGGCTTGCATACAGACTATTTTTACTCCGCAAATTATCAATGGAATTTTAGTTTTCAATTTTAAAAATATGACGTCCGGCAAAGTTTTTACAGAATGAAGATCTAAATCACATAGATTCAATTAATCATTAAATATCAGCACATTAAAACGATTTATTATTTGATGAGGTTTTCTGTATTGAAACTGAACAAAACAAAAGCAGAGGAGTTATCATCAGAAAACGACCCGGTTATTTCTTGATGTGAATTAATGTATGCGATATTGAACGTTCTCGTTCCCACGGTCCCCGTGGGAATGCATATCAGACTTAAAGGCACTAACCTTGTTTAACTTTATTTCCTGTTTTTTTAGTGTGTTACGTGGAAGCCTTTAGCTTCCGTATGCAATGGCATGGACTCCCTCACCTTCGTCGAAAATATCGGCTAAGGTAAGAGTGTCAACTAAAAAGGAGCCCATGCCATGAACAAGAATATCACTATTTCTATCGACCTTGCTAAGACTGTTATTCAAGTTGCGATAATTAATAAGCACGGAAAGCTTTCATCTAATCAAAAAGTATCTCAATCAAAGTTAATTTCAATGGTGGCTAAGCACCCCAAAGCTGTTATTTGTATGGAAGCTTGTGCAACGGCTCATTATTGGGGTCGAAAGTTCCAGCAGGCAGGACATCAAGTCTTACTCGTGCCTGCTCAGATCGCCGCTAAGTATCGCTCGGGAAATAAAAATGATCCCAATGATGCTTTGGCTATTTATGAAGCCAGTCAGCGGACAGATATTCATTTCGTTCCGGTTAAAACTGTTGAACAGCAAGATCTTGCCTGCTTACTAAGACTGCGGGAAGGTTATATTAAGCAACGAACACAGCTTGCTAACCGTATCCGGGGGCTTGCGATGGAATATGGCATCAAATTTCCCATAGGAATCAATTCGCTCAGAAAACAGCTACCGTTTGAGTTGGAAAATGCTGAAAATGAATTAACCCATGCTGCTCGGTTTATTCTAAATAATCTTAAAGAACAGTTGCTCGCGCTTGATACCCAAATTGATGATGCCACTCAAGCTCTTACCAATCAGGCAAAACAAAATGAAGATTGTAAGCTTTTAGCCTCGTTACCGGGTATTTCATGGATTTCAGGCAGTGCTTTGTATGCCAGGTTAGGAAATGCATCGGCTTATAAGTGTGGTAGGGATGCAAGCGCAAGCATTGGATTAGTGCCTGCTCATACAGGAAGTGGAGGTAGAAATATCAACCTTGGCATTACTAAGCGAGGAGATCGTTATCTCAGAGCTCTTGTCGTTCATGGTGCCCGAGCTGTAGTTAGTCATGTCAAAGATAAAACTGATCCACTTAGTCAGTGGATACGCTCTCTGTTAGAGAGAAACCATGTGAATAAAGTCGTTATTGCTCTAGCGAATAAGATAGTCAGGATGGCGTGTGCCATATTGAAATCAAAACAGCCTTACCAGCTTAAGTTAGCTTAACTGAAATAAGGTAAAGCTGAATTTGGAGCAAACGACAAACCAGCGTAATAGCAAGTAATTAAGATAAAGTGTTAGCACAGCACACAAGGCAAACTCTGTGTGGGAATGAGGCAATAAATGCCTGGACTGCGATTAGAAGCCTTGTTAGTGGATTTAGCCATAAAGGTTCGGGGTAGCGCCCCATGATGAAACCGAATATACGTGCACTTGCATAAACTCTTATTATCTTAAACTACTTGTGTTACAGGGGGAGTCCATATACATTCCCACGCTGGAGATGTATGGACTCCCGGCTCCCTCAGGAGTAGCGTAATAAGCGACCAAACTTTTACAAAAGGAGTCCATACATGAAATATTCTACCGTTATTGCTATTGACCTTGCAAAGAGTGTTTTTCAGGTCTGTAAGATGAATTTCGATGGCAAGATTATTTTTAATCGAGAAATGAGCCGTAAGAAACTGCTGGAATTTTTAGCCAGGGAAAAAGCAACACTGGTAGCAATGGAGTCATGCAGTACAACCAACTATTGGGCTCGATATGCTAAAGAGCAAGGGCATGAAGTGAAGGCTATTGCCCCACGTCGGGCAGCTGCATTCAGGCAGGGCCAAAAAACCGATGCCAATGACGCTATTGCCATTGCTATCGCAGCTACGCAATCTCAAATAAAATCCTGTCGCATACCAACCGTTGAAGAGCAGTGTCAGCAATCCATCGTTCATATGCGAGATCTACTGGTTAGGCAGAAGGTAAGTATAAGTAATCAACTGCGTTCCTATTTACTGGAGTTTGGCATTCCGATCACTAAAGGTGATAAAGCATTGAGAGAAGCCATTCCTTATGTTCTTGAGGACGCTGATAACGGATTAACCGGCCAGTTTAGAGCTTGCCTGAGTCAGATGTATGAGCAGTTTATAAATTTGATAGAGCAAGTAGAAGCTTTTACACAACAACTACAGCAGTCAATAGCGCAAGATAAAGTGTGCAGGCGGTTACAAGCTCTGGAGGGGGTTGGCCCAGTATGCTCAGTTTTATTAAAAGTAGCGTTAGGCCAGGCAGAGCATTTTAGTAAGGGTAGAGAAGCTTCAGCTTGTCTGGGGTTAACACCCGTTCAACACAGTAGTGGTGGTAAACAGAAAATAGGTTCTATCGCTAAAAAGTGTGGTCACAACATGTTGCGTAGTGCACTCTTTCGAGGAGCCTTAACAGTTGTGTGTAAACTGGAAAAACGAGAAGCCCGGACAGGAAAAGAGCAATGGCTTAAAGATCTGACCACAAGGCGAGGCAAAAAAGTTGCAGCTATTGCTTTGGCAAATAAAACGGTGAGAACGGCTCTTGCCATGATAAAAAGTGATGAGGAATATAAGCCACAACCACTTGTGGCTTAATACCAGGTTAGTCAAAAAGAACGTAAGAACAAACAGGTAAGACCAACCTTCAAGAGACTGGCCCATGCTCAGGTAGAAACTACCGTGCGGGAGATAAAGTCATGAAGGTGCGAATACATCGAAGAGGCCGAGGTAGCTCCTCAGTTAGAGCCCGTATATAAGCAAGCATCTGACCTCTGTTCTAATAAACTTTTTGACAACACCCGGGAGTCCATATAAGCATGGGAACGAGGGCGTGGTTCCTGAGGTACAAAAAAGGCTACCAAATGGTAGCCTTCGAAAATTAACGCTTATAAGAATAACTACTGAGTACTATTCAGCAAATCCACAAGAGCCTGCTCATCACGGACTTCTACACCCAGATCCTGTGCTTTGGTCAGCTTTGAACCGGCGGCTTCGCCTGCAAACAGAATATCTGTCTTCTTGGACACACTTCCGGTTACCTTAGCACCGAGCGCCTGTAGCACAGCCTTAGCGTCATTGCGGCTCATCTGGGAAAGAGAGCCGGTCAGAACAACCACTTTTCCTGCCAGAGGCTGAGGCGTATCTTCTGATACTTCTTCGATCTCCGGCCAGTTGATTCCCTGCTCCAGAAGATCAGCGATAACCTTCTGGTTTCTCTCTTCATGGAAAAAGGCCACAAGATGGCTGGCAACAATACCGCCAACATCCGGCACTTCAATCAGTTGATCCTGGGTTGCTGTCTGGACTTTCTCCAGCGTTTTAAAGTGCTGAGCCAGGTTTGCAGCTGTTGCCTCACCCACTTCGCGGATACCCAGAGAGTAGAGGAAACGAGGCAAGGTTGTCAGTTTAGACTTCTCCAGTGCATCCACTACATTCTGCGCAGACTTTGGTCCCATTCTTTCCAGAACCGTCAGTCTTCCGGCAGACAGCTTGAACAGATCCGCCGGAGTCTCGATCATCTCTTTATCCACCAGCTGTTCGATAACCTTTACGCCAAGACCATCGACATCCAGAGCCTTACGGGAGACGAAATGCTTAAGCGCCTCTTTTCGCTGAGCCTGACAAACCAGACCACCGCTACAACGGGTAACCGCTTCGCCTTCAACACGCTCAACCTCTGACTGACAAACCGGGCAGTGCTCCGGAAAAACAATCTCTTTGGCATCATCAGGTCGACGGTCCATCACAACAGACGTCACCTGCGGAATCACATCACCGGCGCGGCGAATAACAACAGTATCGCCAATTTTAATACCCAGCCTTTCAATTTCATCAGCGTTATGAAGCGTGGCGTTACTTACGGTTACGCCACCAACAAATACCGGTTCAAGCTTGGCGACCGGTGTAATTGCGCCGGTCCGGCCAACCTGAAACTCCACATCGTTAAGCGTGGTGATCTCTTCCTGTGCCGGGAATTTATAAGCGATGGCCCAGCGTGGCGCTCTGGCAACAAAGCCCAGTGTTTCCTGAATGGCAATATCGTCAACCTTAATCACCACACCATCAATCTCATAAGCCAGGTCGTCACGGCGGTTCAGGATATCCGTGTAATAGGCTTTTACTTCCTCAAGTGAGCTGACCTGTCTGGTCTCCGGGCACATAGGCAAGCCCCACCCTTTCAGAGCCAGGAAACGATCATAGTGACTGGCAGGCAGCTCTGCCCCTTCAACCACACCAACGCTGTAAGCATAAAAGCTTAGCGGACGTGACGCTGTGATTTTTGAGTCAAGCTGTCGCAGGCTTCCTGCTGCCGCGTTTCTCGGGTTAGCAAATACCTTCTGGCCTGTTTTTAGCGCCTTTTCATTCAGAGCATCAAAACCGGCTTTTGGCATAAATACCTCACCACGGACTTCAATACGCTGCGGCCAGCCTTCGCCCTGAAGCTTAAGCGGAATGGCTTTGATGGTGCGTACGTTTTCCGTAATATTTTCACCGGTACTGCCATCACCACGGGTTGCCGCCTGAACCAGAGTGCCGTTTTCATATAAAAGGCTAACGGCAAGGCCATCCAGTTTTGGCTCGCAGCAGTAGGCGGAAATTTCTGTCACCGTTGCAAGGCGGTCTGTCATTCTCTTCTGGAAGGCATCCAGCTCTTCATCACTGAAGGCGTTGTCCAGTGAAAGCATCGGAATCTCATGGGATACCTGAGTAAAGCCATCAAGAGGCTCTCCTCCAACGCGCTGGCTTGGTGAGTCCAGAGTCACCAGTTCAGGGTGCTCGCTCTCCAGTTGAAGCAGCTCGCGCATCATGCGGTCGTATTCCGCATCAGGAATTTCCGGGCTATCTTCTACATAATACTTAACACCATGGTAATGGAGTTGCTCTTTCAGTTGCTTGATTTGTTCTTCGACAGAGTTTGTCATTTTCGGTTTCTTGTATAAATAACTACTAAACAAAGGGCTCCCGAAGGAGCCCATTTAAATTTTTATGCCTGAGCGTTTCGGGCCTTAAAGTCACGAATCTTCAGCTTATATTCATCCAGCTTATCCGGTGTCATCATATTACGCTGATCATCCTGCACGTTTCCGCTCATATCATCTGCAATCTGCTGCGCAGTTTTCAGCATTAGCTTGAAGTTCTGCTCAGGATCACCATAGCAAGGAAGTGTCATAAAGAATGAAATGCCTTTCGTGGTAAAGGTCTCAGGGTCGTCGTGTTTCAAGGTTCCCGGGCGCATCATATTCGCCACGCTAAACAGAACCTTGCCTGTGCCCGACATATCGCTATGACGATGGAAGATATCCATTTCGCCATATTTGAGTCCGTTTCGCTCCATGCTGTCAAACAGCTTACTGCCTTTAAATTCCTGACCCTGCGCACTGTGAACATTGAGAACAATAACCTCAAGCTGCTCTTCCGGCTCTTCCTGAGCTGGCACTGCCTGATCTGCTGCCTCATCCTGTTCAACCATCTCAGGCTCTTCATACTGTTCAGTTACAACCGGCTCTACTGGCTCTGAAACCACTTTCCTTGGTCTGGAAATCATTTCATCGCCGTTTGAGAAAATCACTTCCTGCTCTTCTACCGACTCCTCATCAAGGTTTACCTGAGGGACAAACTCTTCATCAGCGTCTGGCAAATCAATATCCTGATCCAGCGGGTCCACCAGCGGATCGCTATCAAAAGAACGCTCAGCACCAAAACTCGGTTCGCTCTTAGTTTTCCTGATAACTTCAAAGTCATCATTCGCATACTCATTGTTCTGCAGCGGAGTATCTAAATCTGCTTCAGGTGCCTTTGCACCAAACTTTGACTTCCCTTCCTTCTTGCTGGACCACAAGCCATGAACCAAAAGGGCCACAATGGCCAGGCCACCTACCAAGATGAGTACTAATCGCAATTCCTGCATTATTCATTTCTCATATAATTCGAGCACTTTTTAACATGCTAATCATTCATTCCATTAGCCAATCGGGTTACTTTACCAAAACTCTATACCCAAGTAACCTCTAGATACTTGATTCTTTGCACGCTTTTTTTCTTTTCTCAGACAAGTACAATAGCCAACAGTAAAAAAATCTTAGATTAGGTAACTTCAATGAAACAAAGTGGTTTCGGATATTTTATTCAGGGATTCAGTATTGCAATGACGCCGGGCATCAGGCGCTTTGTGTTTTTCCCGCTATTAGCGAACATTTTGCTGCTGGGCGGCGCTATGTTCTACCTGTTTTCCAACCTTAACGAGTGGATTAACGCCTGGATAGGCTATATGCCCGACTGGCTGTCCTGGCTCACTTATATCCTGTGGCCGGTACTGACTATCACCATTCTTGGTACCTTCTCCTATTTCTTCAGCACCATAGCAAACTTTATTGCCGCACCATTTAACGGCCTGCTGGCAGAGAAAGTAGAAGAAAAGCTGTGCGGTAAACTGGACAGCAATACCAGTGTGTTCGAGCTGCTAAAAGACACCCCACGCATTCTTCTCAGAGAATGGCAGAAGCTGATGTACTTCGCACCAAAAGCCATCGGCCTGTTTGTCCTTCTGTTAATCCCGGCACTGGGCCAGACCGTAGGCCCGTTCCTGTGGTTTATCTTCTCAGCCTGGATTCTGGCCATTCAGTACTGTGACTATCCTTTCGATAACCACAAAGTCCCGTTCCGCGCCATGAGGGATGACCTGAAAGGCAAGCAGGGGAAAGCATATGGATTTGGCGTTATGGTCGCGCTATTTACCGCTATCCCGATTCTTAACCTGATTGTCATGCCGGTCGCGGTTTGCGGAGCTACGGCTATGTGGGTTGAGGAGTTTAAGGGGAATTATAAGTAATTAGGCTATGGGCTATAGGGTTATAGGGCTATAAGGATAGAAGCCCCCATAGCCCCATAGCCCCATAGCCCCATAGCCCCATAGCCCCATAGCCCCATAGCCCCATAGCCCCATAATAGCCCATCCTCACTCTTCTACATATCATATAACCATCTGATCTTTTCCCCCTTTTCCTCCGCGTCGTATTCTTTCCCCATATTCATCAAACATGAACAGCATCTTCCGGTGCGAAGAAGGATTACAGTTATGAGCAAAATCTACGAAGACAACTCTTTAACCATTGGTAACACTCCCCTTGTCCGTCTTAATAAAGTAAGTAACGGCAACGTTCTGGCGAAAGTTGAAGCGCGTAACCCAAGCTTCTCTGTTAAAGACCGTATCGGCGCAAACATGATTTGGGATGCAGAAAAAAGCGGCAAGCTAAAGCCCGGCGTTGAAATCGTAGAGCCGACCAGTGGTAACACAGGTATCGCGCTGGCATTTGTTGCAGCGGCACGTGGTTATAAGCTGACTCTGACCATGCCTGAGTCCATGAGCCTTGAGCGTCGTAAGCTGCTAAAAGCACTGGGCGCTAACCTTGAGCTGACGGAAGCGGCAAAAGGAATGAAGGGGGCGATTGCTAAAGCAGAAGAGATCGTCGCCAGCGCTCCTGAGAAATACATCCTGCTTCAGCAGTTCGAAAACCCGGCTAACCCGGAAATCCACGAAAAAACAACCGGCCCTGAGATCTGGGAAGCCACTGACGGTGAAGTTGATGTGGTTGTAGCAGGCGTTGGTACCGGCGGTACTATTACTGGCACATCTCGCTATATCAAAGGTGAAAAAGGCAAAGCGATTACATCGGTGGCCGTAGAACCGGCAGAGTCACCTGTTATCACTCAGGTACTTGCGGGGGATGACGTTCAGCCGGCACCACACAAAATTCAGGGCATTGGTGCCGGGTTCATTCCGGGCAACCTGGACCTTGAACTATTAGATCGCGTAGAGACGGTAACTTCTGAAGAAGCTATCGAAATGGCTCGCCGTTTGATGGAAGAGGAAGGCATTCTGGCCGGAATTTCATCCGGTGCAGCCGTTGTAGCTGCAAATCGTATTGCTGAATTACCAGAATTTAAAGGTAAAAAAATTGTTACAATTTTACCTAGTTCTGGTGAACGATATTTAAGTACAGCCTTGTTTTCAGGACTATTTACCGAAAAAGAGAACCAGCAATAATTTTGTAACATATACGTGCTTACATCAAACTTTCAATAAAAAAAGCTCCGAAACGGGGCTTTTTTATTGATCCTCTCCTCACCTTTGGTAATATCAACCCATCTTTTATTTCTAGCTTCAAAATAATACAGCTAGAATACAAATTTAGTTGAAAGCTCACCTGAGTATTTCGGCATAATTTAGTTGTAACAATTTGCTTCTTTCTAAGATTTGAGACGCAATTTAAGGCAGGATAATCTTCAGATAAGTAAGCTAAATCAGTTACAAACAAACATAAAATAAATCAATTGGGGTATATCACATGTATCAGAAGCAAGTAGAAATCACTGCAGAAAACGGTCTTCACACTCGTCCAGCGGCTCAGTTCGTTAAAGAAGCGAAGTCTTTCGATGCAGACATCAACGTAACTTCTAACGGCAAAAGCGCTAGCGCAAAAAGCCTATTCAAGCTACAGACTCTTGGCCTGGTAAAAGGTACTGTAGTAACTATCTCAGCTGAAGGCCCACAAGCTCAGCAAGCTGTAGATCACCTAGTTGCTCTTATGGACAAGCTAGACTAATAAAAGCTTCCGCTCACAAAGCCATTTTGTATGACAAAATGGCTTTGTCTGCATTCAAGCTATATAAAAATATGGATATTGACAAGCTGTCAGCGTCAGCTTAGATAACCATCCCCCACGCACCTATTACACAACCAATCTAAGGTAAGGCTATGATTTCAGGAATTCTAGCATCCCCAGGCGTTGCTTACGGTAAAGCACTACTACTTCAAGAAGACGAAATTGTTCTTAACACTGGCACTATTGCTGACGATCAGGTAGAAGCGGAAGTTCAGCGTTTCTTCGACGCTCGTAACAAGTCATCACAGCAGCTTGAAGTTGTAAAACAAAAAGCACTAGAGTCTCTAGGCGAAGAAAAAGAAGCTATCTTCGAAGGCCACATCATGCTTCTTGAAGATGAAGAACTTGAAGAAGAAATCCTTGCACTAATCAAAAATGACAAGCTGTACGCAGACAACGCGATTCACACAGTAATCGAAGAGCAAGCATCTGCTCTTGAGTCTCTGGATGATGAATACCTGAAAGAGCGTGCAACAGACATCCGTGATATCGGTAAGCGTTTTGTTAAGAATGCTCTTGGTATCAACATTGTTTCTCTTGCTGATATCGATGAAGAAGTAATCCTGGTTGCTTACGACCTGACTCCATCTGAAACTGCACAGATCAACCTTGACTATGTTCTTGGGTTCGCTTGTGACATCGGTGGCCGTACTTCTCACACATCTATCATGGCTCGCTCTCTTGAGCTTCCTGCGATTGTTGGTACAAACGACATCACGGCTCAGGTGAAGAACGGTGACACTCTTGTTCTTGACGCAATCAACAACAAGATCGTGATCAACCCTTCTGAAGCAGAACTTGCTGAAGCAAAAGCAAACCGCGACGCATTCCTTGCTGAGAAAGAAGAGCTGGCTAAGCTGAAAGATCTTCCAGCAGTAACACTGGATGACCACCACGTAGAAGTGTGCGGTAACATCGGTACTGTTAAAGACTGTGACGGTATCAACCGTAACGGTGGTGAAGGTGTTGGCCTGTACCGTACTGAGTTCCTGTTTATGGACCGTACAGCACTTCCTACTGAAGAAGAGCAGTACCAGGCGTACAAAGAAGTTGCTGAAGCAATGAATGGCCAGTCCGTTATCATCCGTACTATGGATATCGGTGGTGACAAAGACCTGCCATACATGGATCTTCCAAAAGAGATGAACCCGTTCCTTGGCTGGCGTGCAGTACGTATCAGCCTTGACCGTCGTGAAATCCTGAAAGATCAGCTACGTGGTATTCTGCGTGCATCTGCTCACGGTAAGCTTCGCATCATGTTCCCGATGATTATTTCTGTTGAAGAAATCCGCGAACTGAAGAAAGCTATCGAAGAATACAAAGCGGAACTACGCGCTGAAGGCCTTGCATTCGACGAAGAAATCGAAATCGGTGTAATGGTTGAAACTCCAGCTGCTGCAGCTATCGCACACCACCTTGCGAAAGAAGTTTCTTTCTTTAGTATTGGTACAAACGACTTAACCCAGTATACTCTTGCAGTAGACCGTGGTAACGAGCTTATCTCACACTTGTATAACCCACTATCACCTGCTGTACTTACAGTAATCAAGCAAGTGATCGACGCTTCTCATAAAGAAGGCAAGTGGACAGGTATGTGTGGTGAGCTTGCAGGCGATGAGCGCGCAACTCTACTTCTTCTGGGTATGGGCCTGGATGAGTTCAGTATGAGTGGCATTTCAATTCCTCGCATTAAGAAAGTTGTTCGTAATGCGAACTACGCAGAAGTTAAAGCTATGGCTGATGAAGCACTACAAATGGCGACTGCTGCTGAAATTGAAGCTCATGTTGAAAAATTTATCGCAGAAAAATCAAACTGATATTATAATTCAGTGAAATAAGACTAAACCTTTAGGAGCACGACATGGGTCTGTTTGACAAACTTAAGAAGCTTGTATCTGACGACAGCGCGGATGCAGGAGCAATTGATATCATCGCACCACTATCTGGTGAGATCGTAAATATCGAAGATGTGCCAGATGTTGTATTTGCAGAAAAGATTGTTGGTGACGGTATCGCAATCAAGCCTGCAGGCAACAAAATGGTAGCTCCTGTAAATGGTACTATCGGTAAGATCTTCGAAACCAACCACGCTTTCTCTATCGAGTCTGACGACGGTGTTGAACTATTTGTTCACTTCGGTATCGATACAGTAGAGCTTAAGGGTGAAGGTTTCACTCGCATCGCTGAAGAAGGTCAGTCAGTTAAAGCTGGCGACACAGTGATCGAATTCGACCTTGCTTTCCTTGAAGAAAAAGCAAAATCAACTCTAACTCCAGTTGTTATTTCTAACATGGACGAAATCAAAGAGCTGAACAAACTTGCTGGTTCTGTAACAGTTGGTGAAACGCCTGTTTTACGTGTTACTAAATAAGATTACTTAGAAAGTAATTATAAAAAGCCCGCTTTGCGGGCTTTTTTGTTTTTATTTTTGGCCCTCGGCCCTGGGAAAGAGATACTTTTTTGCTCTTTCCCAGAGCCAGAAACCTAGGGCCCAGGGCCGCTATTCATAAAACCTCCCCCCTTCCCCCGCCCGGGTCAATATCCCGTCACAAGGCGCAAATCTGTCCCCGTACTTCTCTGCGAACTGATTCATTTTTTCAACCAGTGCCTCTAAGCCAAACTGGTCCATATATCTGAACGGGCCGCCTAAGAATGGCGGGAAGCCTATGCCGAAGATGGCGCCTATATCGCCGTCTCTGGCTGAGCGGATGATGCCTTCGTCCAGGCATCGGACGGCTTCGTTTAGTAGTGGGAAAACGCACCTCAAAGCGATATCTTGTTCAGATAGTTTTCGTTCTGGTGACAGGTGTAACAAGGTATAAACGCCGGTATCAACCTTCTTGTCTTTACCTTTATAGATATAAAAGCCTTTGCCGCTTTTTCTGCCCTTTCGGTCATCGCTAAGCAGTTTGTCAAACACATCCTCCGGACCACGGAAGCGTTCACCCAGCTCATCGACCAGTATCGGCATGACTTTGGCACCGATATCCACACCAACTTCATCCAGCAGGTTTATCGGGCCAACCGGGAAGCCGAAGTTAAGTAAGGCGTTATCCAGCGCGTCTATCGGCTCTCCTGTCATCAGGATACGGGCGGCTTCGTTCATATACGGAGCAAGAATGCGATTTACATAAAATCCGGCCTTATCTTTTACCACAATTGGTGTCTTACCCTGCTTGCGGGCAAACTCAGCCACTGTGGAGATGGTTTCGTCGGATGTACCTTCATGAGGAATGACCTCCACCAAAGGCATTTTTTCGGCCGGACTGAAATAGTGCAGGCCAATGATATTTTCCGGCCTTGCCGCTTTTTCTGCAATTTGATGGATTGGGAGCGAAGAAGTGTTAGTTGCAAAGATAGTCTCTGCTTTGGCGTTTTCTTCTATATCCTGCACCATTTTTTGTTTCAGATTCAGATCTTCAAATACCGCTTCCACCACAATATCTGCAGCGGAGAAACCGCTGAAATCCACTCCGCCGGATAACATCATCATCTTTGACTGTAACTGTGCTTTGCTGAGTATTCGTCTTTTACGCTGCTTATCAAACAGCTTGTAGTTATACTGCAAAGCGTTCAGTACCCCGTCGTTGGAGATATCTTTTATCCTCACCGGCACTTTAGCCTTAGCAGCAGAGATATGGGCAATACCAGCCCCCATTAAACCACCACCTAAAACAGCGGCTTTTTTGATATTTCTGCCGGGGGCATCTGACCCTGAATCCTTTTTCATTTCGGTTGTAGCAAAGAATATGGAGCGCAGAGCCTTCGACTCAGATGTCATCACCAGCTTTGCGAATTCCTGAGCTTCATACTCCAAGCCTTTCTTCATGCCATTTTGCAGGCCATAACGGATAGCCTTCAGAATTGCGTCAGCGGCAGGGTAGTTGCCCCTTGTCTTCTTAAACGCCTGCTTCGCAGCCTGATCGAAAATCACTTTTCTTCCCAGCGGATTACGGGACATAAGACGCTCTTTACCGGTCGTCTTCAGCTTGCGCTTAGGCTTTTGCGCATACTGCTTTGCAACGTCCAATAAGATGCTTTGAGGAACACTTTCATCCACCAGGCCAAGTTTCTTCGCTTTTTTCGCTCTGACCTGCTTTCCTGTAAGGATGATATCCAGTGAAGGAAGCAGCCCGATCAGCCTTGGCAGCCTTTGAGTGCCACCTGAGCCAGGCAAGAGTCCCAGCTGTACTTCAGGCAGACCTAAACGGGTTTTATCGTCATCAGAGCAGATCCGGTAATCACAGGAAAGCGCCATCTCCAGACCACCACCAAGGCAGATGCCATGAATAGCCGCCACTACCGGGCATTTCAGGGCGCTAATACGATCAAATACCAGCTGACCTCTTCTCGCCAGCTCTTCTGCTTCTTTTTCAGACTGACAGGCATCCAGCATGCGCACATCCGCACCGGCAATAAAGCTATCCGGCTTACCTGAGCAGATAACGATGCTAGCAACCTCTTTATCGCCATTTTCTATTTCAGACAGAAACTCTTCCATTTCAGTGATGGAATCGGCCCTGAGCACATTCATCGACTCATCAGCAACATCCAGCGTCAGCCAGGCAATCTTATCTTCGTCTATTTTTAGCTGCAGTGATTTTATTTCGCTCATTATTCAGCCTCCAATACCATTGCCGCACCCAAGCCACCAGCAGCACAGGCAGTATTTAATGCTAAGCCGCCTCCACGGCGCTTTAGCTCTCTTAGCGTCTGAATTATCATCCGCGCCCCGGTTGCAGCAAATGGATGCCCATACGCTATCGAACTGCCCAGAACATTAAACTTATCCATATCGATTTCACCGATAGCCTTTGATCGGCCCAGTTTTTCCTGAGCAAATTTATCACTGGCAAACATTTTTACGTTCGCCAGCGTCTGCGCAGCAAAAGCCTCGTGCATCTCAATTAAATCCAAATCAGAAAGTTCAATCCCCGCTCTTTCAAGGGCAAGCGGCGTTGAGTATGAAGGCCCCATCAGCATATCGTGGGAAACCTGATTGGCGGTAAAAGCGTAAGAACGAATATAACCAAGCACTTCCATCCCCAGCTCCTTCGCCCTGCCTTCTCTCATAAGAAGAATTGCCGCGCCGCCATCGGTAAGCGGAGTGCTGTTGGCAGCGGTTACTGAACCAAACTTTTTATCAAAAGCAGGTCTGAGTCTGGCATAGCTTTCCAAATTGGAGTCGTGGCGAATATTGTTGTCCCGATCTATCCACTTTTTATAGGGTTCAGGAAAGGCTGCCATCACCTCATCACGGATCTTGCCTTCATTCCATGCCTGAGAGGCCAGCGTATGGGAGCGGTGTGCCAGTTCATCCTGATCGCTTCGGCTGATCCCGTAACTTTTAGCCATCTGCTCAGCAGTCTGCCCCATGGAAAGGCCGGTGGAATACTCGGCAACAGCAGGAGGAACAGGAGCAAGATCTTTCAGCGAGAGTTGTTTGGCGATACTGAGTTTCTGGCCCAGAGTTTTCGCTTTGCTTAAGGCAATCAGGCTGGCCGCCAGCTTTTTGGATACCCCGATAGGAAGAACAGAAGATGAGTCAGCACCACCGGCAATACCTATATCGATATTCCCGGCCATAATGCTCTCAGCAATATTCACCGAAGCCTGAAAGCTGGTTGCGCAGGCTCTGGTAACACTGTACGCATCAGTACTGACCTTCATCCCGGTACCCAGTACTATCTCTCTGGCAATATTTGGTGCAGCGGGCATCTGGATAACCTGACCATAAACCACCTGCTCCACCATTTCCGGCGCAAGCTCTGTTCTGGTCAGCAGTTCATTAACCACCATTTTACCGAGGTCCACCGCCGGAACCTGAGCAAACTCAGTGCTCTGTCTGGCAAATGGGGTTCTTAAACCGGCGACAATTGCAATTCTCTCTCCGGAGCGAGTCCTGACTTCCTGCCTGCTCATGGTTTCTCCATCCTGTTCTGCTGTCATTAAGCACATTGTAACGAAAATGTTACCAGACTCAAACGTGCGTTTAAAAAACGTGATTAGACAAACATCAGCTTCTATAACTCAATGTATTTTGGGGAATAAAAACAATATAAGAAGAAAATAGAAATAGCGGGGTTTGTTAAATAAACTAAAGGGTGGATCTGAGACAAAAAAAAACCACACATTAGTGTGTGGTTGGAATTCTATAAAACAATTAACTTACGCCAATTGAAATTAATCAGTTTCCTGATTAGGAGAAAGTAAAGTCAGCCTTCAAAAGGAAGTGTCATCTTGCTCAACATATCGGTTACAAGAACCGATTAGATGACAAGGCTTACTATAACTCCATATACAACTGAGATTTTGAATTAGATCAATTTATGGTTGATTTGGTTCAAGTGAAGAGGACGTGGAGGGTAATTTTCGCTAAGCAGACACGCATAAATACATCCATGTAGCTCTACTTTGCCATCCATGGCAAAGAAGGTCTGCTTATCGAAAACCACCCACCACATCCAGCCCGGAGCAAAAAGTGGGGGCAAAAGTGCCAATAATCCGTTTTTTAGGAAAGAAAAAGTCAGCAAGTCCGGTCGACTCTGATATGGACAAGCATAGAAAATACGAAGCCCTTGTCAGGGCTTATCACAGGGATCTTTACCGTTACGCCTACTGGTTGTGTAAAGATAAAGCAGTTGCTGAAGATCTGGTTCAGGAGACCTGTCTGCGTGCATGGAAATCACTTGATAGCCTTCAGGATGATAAGGCCGTTAAATCTTGGCTGATTACCATTCTTCGCCGGGAGAACGCCAGGCGCTTTGAAAGAAAGCAGCTGGATCTGGTGGATATTGACGATCATCATGGTGATACCAAGGTGAGCGACGATAGCCATCACCAGCAGCAGTGGCTACAATCTCAGATTATGAAACTGGATCTGGATTACCGGGAGCCTCTGTTTCTTCAGGTGATTGGCGGATTTAGTGGCGATGAGATCGGAGAAATTCTCGGGCTAAATAAAAATACCGTGATGACCAGACTATTCAGAGCACGAAACCAGTTAAAAGAATTACTAGATACAAAAGAAAGCAAAAGGGGGCTTCAAAATGGATGATTTGAAATTCCGTCGTCATATCCTGTCGGAGCCTAAATACCGCGACGAGCAGATTACACAGGCGATAGAAGAGAGCGAGATTAATCAACGTTTTGCAGAAGATGTTTTAAGTCTGGACGCACAGATAGAGGAAGCATTTAAAGTGGATGTGCCTGACGATCTGGCTGATAAAATTTTGTTCAGTCAGACAACCAGACCACGCCCGGCTTCTTTCAGTCAGCGAGCCCTGGCTATGGCGGCATCAGTCGCATTTATTGCCGGCATTCTGCTCGGCCAGATAAACTGGGGACCTTTGCTTGCGCCTCCTGCTTACGCAAGCCTTGCCGATACCGCTATGGAACACGTCGTTCATGAGTCTCCCTTTACCGACAAATTAGACGAAGAGGTAAGTTCAAAGCAGATTAACGCCAAACTGGCCCCTTTTTCCTACCAGTTTACCGAAACTTTCCCGTATCACGTTTACTATTTAAATCATTGCGGATTTGGGCAGTCTAATGCTCTGCATATGGTTTTCCAGGGAGAAAAGGGACGCGTTACACTGTTTGTCACTAATATCAGTTCCGATAAAGGCGTTGATTTTAACAAGGATGGCATGTCCGGCGTTGTTATCCCCGTTGAAAACTCCAGCATGATTTTAGTTGGTAGCGAAGGAGAAAATATCAGCCAGATCGCTGGTGTGTTAAAGCCTATGATAAAAGCAAATTAGCCAGCACTCCCCAAACTCCACCTTAGTTATCCCGGAAATTGTGAAGCAATTATCCGGGATCTTTTAAAAATAGAGCTAAAACTCTATTTCTTGTCTTTTCGGATGCTTTTCACCTCATTTAACCGCCATTTTTAATAATTTCTCTGCATATTAGACAATGGTCGGATTTCTTATCTATATAAATAAGAATATTATCGCGTGCAAAATATCAGCGCCCCCAGACTCTCAAGGCGACATAAAGGAAAACTCTTAATGATTAACTCGCGTCTATTTAAAAAATCTATTCTTGCTGCAGCGGTTGCTCTGGTTGCACAGCAAGCTTCTGCTGCTGGTTTCCAGCTAAATTCTCAGTCTGCTACCGGCGTTGGCCGCGCTTTTGCAGGTGATGCTGTTATTGCGGATAACGCTTCTTCTATGGCGCGAAATGCTGCGACTATGGCGTTGTTTGATGAGACTTCGATGTCTCTGGGTTTTGTTAGTATTACTTCTTTAATTGAAGTTAAAGATGCTACTTATACTAGCGTAGCTTCTGCGAATTATGACGATGCCGGAGATACATCAATCGCACCAAACCTACACCTTATTGTTCCTGTTAATGATAAGTTTGCTTGGGGTGTTAACGCGTACACTAACTTTGGCACCAAGACCGAATTTTCTGACGATTATGTTGCCGGGGAATTTGGTGGTTCGACTGATGTAAAAAGCTTCAACATAGGCTTAGCTGGTTCTTATCGTATTGATGACCAATGGAGTGTTGGTGCTGGCCTTGATCTTATCTATGGTTCAGGAAAATTCAAAAGAACACTAACTTCAAGCAACACTACCCTAGTAGATATTGATGCTGATGGTTGGGCGGTAGGCTTTAATCTAGGTACTGTCTATGAGCTAGATGAAAATAACCGCTTTGGACTGGCATATCACTACAGCCCTGAGCTTGAAGCAGATGGCACTGTTACTAACCTAGCAGCTGGCTCTGTGAACGCAAGTGATACCATCTATATGCCACTACCTGACATTATTGAATTCTCTGGCTTCCACAAAATAGAAGATTCCAGCTTCGCAGTTCATTATAGTGTGCAGTGGATTGGGTGGAGTTCTTTTGACGTACTAAAATCAGATAATAGTGGTACTATCAATACCTACAACTGGCAGAATGGCATGCACTATTCTATCGGTGGTACATACTATTTGGATGCAGACTGGACACTACGAGCAGGCTATATGTACGATACAAGTGCGCAAGATGCCGAGACCTCTATTTCAGTTCCAGACTCTGATCGTCAGTGGTTCTCAACAGGCTTCACTTACCACATGACTGAAAAATCAAATGTTGATTTTGGTTTCACATACCTGTTAGGCGAAGACGTGAAAGTGAGTGAATCAACGACTCTTGGTACAACGATCGAAGGCACAACCCACGCAGACGCAATCATAGTCGGCTTACAATACAGCCGCAGCTTCTAAGCTAAAGATTGCAGTTAGCAAGACACCAAAAGGGCTGATTTATCAGCCCTTTTTTCGTTTTCTGGTACGACCAGTCACTGAATTCAGCCTACACCTGTTGCCTAAAACCCCCATCCCATCGCACATCTGTTCGCTGAAATTATTTTTTTAGAATATTAACTCTAGAATATATCGCTGTAGCTTGTGTAAATAATAGATAATGCATCTGTATTTTACACTTTTATTTCATTTTGATTTTAAAGTAATTACTCAGTTCTTAGAATTCACACCTCTTATATCACTTGAATTTACTATTACCCTCTTCTGGATGCCCTGTATAGCAAGGTCAGTGGTCCGTTATATGGTGCAGAAGTGGCAGACAAAGATCGATTTCAGCGAACATATTATGAAAACAAATAAGACATTACTTGCCCTTACCGTTGCCGGTAGCTTTCTTACTTTTAGTGCAACGTCCAATGCAGCTGGCTTCCAGCTAGCCGAATACTCAGCAACCGGCCTTGGCCGAGCGTACGCTGGTGAAGCCGCAATGGCAGATAACGCCGGCGCACAGTGGCGCAACCCGGCAATGCTTACCTACCTTGACGGTATTCAGGTTTCTGCTGGTGGGGTTTATGTTGATCCTGATGTGGATATTGAGGGTACAGAAAGTACCTATGGCACAACGTCGTCTAGCGATTACGCTTCTGACGGTTTAATACCTAATTTATATGCTTCTTACCAGATCAACGATCAGGTTACAGCAGGGCTTGCTATTGGCACTAACTTCGCCATGGAAACGACCCTGGGAGATTCCTTTGAAGCAAGCCAATATGGCGATCAAGCTGAAATCACAACTAGTGAAGCAAACCTTAACCTTGGTTATAAAATTGACGAACGCTTTAGCATCGGCGGTGGTATTCGTTACGTAATGGCTGAAGGTAAGGTTGGAGCTACAGGTACAACCAATGTAGCGGGTGGTCAGACTCTTAAATACGTTGAAGGGGATACGACAGACTGGGGCTGGCAATTAGGTGCAGCTTGGCAGATCAATGAAAATCACCGTATTGGTTTTGCTTATAAATCTGAAGTAGAACTAAAGCTTGAAGGTACAGCTACTGGTTATGGTTTCTTTGGTGACTTTACCACAAGTTCAACTGGTTACCTTCCACTCACTCTGCCAGCTACCGCTGAACTTGCCAGCTTCCATCAGTTAACAGAAAAGCTGGCTGTGCACGGAAGTATTAACTGGACTGACTGGAGTAGCTTTGAAAGGCTTGAAGCATATATCGATAATGATGGTGTAGACGGCGCACGATTAATTAAAGAAGAAAACTGGGACGATAACTACCGCTTCGCGCTTGGTGCAACATACCAGTTAAACCCTAAATTGAAGCTTCGTACAGGCATCGCTTACGATATGGAAGCTGTAAATGACGAAACACGCAGCATCACTATTCCTGATACTAATCGTACCTGGCTAAGTCTTGGTGCCGGTTATGACTGGTCCGAAAATCTGACCTTAGATCTCGGTATGACTTACATCATTGGTGAAGACGCTACTGTAACCGAGAGTGACACTACTTTAGGTACAAGCTTTACCGGTACAACTTCCAGCACAGTGACACTGTTCGGTGCACAGGCAAGCTACAAGTTCTAAGAACAACCCAAACTTAATGTTGTCATCCCCGCGAAGGCGGGGATCTGCTTTCTGCGCGCTGTAGAAACAAGGTAAACCGCTAACTCTACAACCCGCTGACTGAAGATTCCTGCCTCCGCAGGAATGACCTCAATAAGAGCGACGCTTATAAAAAAGGCCGTAAATACTATTCCTCCCGGAAAATATTTACGGCCTTTTCTGCAATTGAAAAACGTAACAAAGATAGAAAAGGTACATACAACACCTTCTACCTGCACCTAAAACCTCATAACCTCATAACCTCATAACCTCATAACCCATTACCCCCGACTACTCCAACTCATCCATATAATCATCCAGATAATCCTCCTCATCCTCATCAAACACCTCTTCAGGCTCAACCTCAGCCTTATAGTTGCTATATTGGATATAGGCATCCCGGGTAAAGATATAGCTGTCAGGAGAAGCATCCAGCATAGGTTCCTGAGAAACCAGTGCTGCGCGGGACTCCATGCCCTGGAAGGTCCATTTGCCAAGTGCGGTCCAGAAGTTCAGGTAAGAGAGCGGAAAATACATGGTATCGACTGTATCGGCTACATCACGGGTTGTGGCAGGGCCATAGGCCGGAATCATCAGGTATGGGCCGTTTCCTACCCCGGCATGGCCAAGAGCATCACCAAAGGATCGGTCTCCCTCCTTTGGGATCCCGGCAGCACCGGCTAAATCGATAAGACCGAAAATACCAAAAGTTGAGTTTATCCAGAAACGGTTAAAATTGTTCAGTGCCTGCTTACCGTTCCCCATCAAAAGGTTGTTGACCATACTGGATGGCTCATCAAGGTTCGATAATACATTGGAAATGCCGGTACGAACCGGCTTAGGGGTATAGTTCACGTAAGCCAGAGACACAGGGCGCACTACATACGGATCCAGCACATCGTGGTTAAAGCTCCACATGCTGCGGTTAAATCCCTCAAAGGGGTCACTTACATCCGTAGAGTGATCTTCAGATGCTTCCACGTCTTGCGCATCAGGTGCGGACGAACAGCCGGTTATCACAGATAACAGCAGTGTGGCAGATAAGATTTTTAAACTAGACAACTTCATTTTAATTTTATGCATTCCAGAAAAAAGGCTGGCTAAAAAGCCAGCCTAATACCAAGCTATGCGAATATTAATACTGTTTATTGATTAAAATTTCAACCTGTTCACCCAGTTTTGTCACCGCACTCTCACCATGCCAGTCACCTTCCTTGCTGACCACGTCACCGTCAACGTCGATACGGGCTCTTACAATGATGTTTTTCAGAGACGATAAACTCTGACCATCCATCATTACATTGCCTTCATCCAGCAACACTGTGCGAGGGAAACTGCCTGCAGGGTAACGGGCTGCAGCAACCGGGATCGGTGAGCCGCTCTCATCATGGATAGATACAATCAGTACGCCATTTGAGCCAACATCAACACCTTCCAGCAGATTGATGGTCACCGGCACCTTAGCCGTGCCAACAGTCTGACCCAGTTGCTTCTCAGCATTAGAGATACTTCTTTCCAGCATGGCATAGCGGGAATCTTCCGGTCCAATCATCTGCTGCATCATTCTCCAGTAGCGAACAGCGCCCGCATATTCCTGGTTCTGGTAGGCATCAAATGCCAGAAGCGAGTAGATTCTCAGGTCTACATAATTGTCCTGCAACAGTCCGATAAGCATAGATTTCGCTACCGCTCTCTCAGACTCGTTAGGTGACACCATCATAGACTGCGCATAGCCAAGACGTATATCCGGGTTCTCAGGATCAAGCTTGTAGGCCTTTTTAAAGGCATCCATCGCCGTATTTCCGTCCTGATCGGACAGAGCAATTCTGCCAAGCAGCAGCCAGCCGTTGGCATCGGTTGGCGTTTTATGCAGTTGAGTTCTCAGGCCAAGTTTAAGATCGGCCATCTCATCATCGGATAACGGACGGTCATCAGTTGGCGACATTAACTTCTTAGTCAATGCAGGAAGGTTAGATACCACTTCTTCCCAGTCATTCACCTTATCCAGACTGCCGTATGTGAAGAATACACCATAAGAGATAGCAACAAGTGCAATTAGTGACGGAATAAATACCTGCATAGGTTTCACATCACCCTGTCCGGCAACAGCTTTCTCATCCTGAGGAATATCATCCAGAAGCGACTGTTTCAGATCCGCCACAAGCTCGTCAGAGTCTGTAATCACGCCCTTATCAGCCTCTTCCTGAAGCTCGCTCAGCCTGTCTTTAAAGAAGGCTTTGTTCAGTTCATCGCGTCTTGCATCGTCGTTAAAACTTTTCGGCTTAAACAGCGGATAAGCGATAACCACCGCAGAAGCTAAGAGAATTAAAACGGTTGATAACCAAAATAGTGTCATTACTGCTTATCTCCGTTTTCATCTTCTTCCAGAAGTGCTTTCAGGCGGGCTTCTTTATCTTCATCCCAGTTCTGAGCCGCTTTTACCTTCACCGTTTTCTTTCTGCTACGGTAAACGATAATACCAAAACCCAGCAAAACCACAGCGAACGGACCTAGCCACAAAATCGACGTTGCAGCCGTAAATGGTGGTTTGTAAGTCACAAAGTTGCCATAGCGGTCAATCATGTATTCGACGATTTCATCAGAGTCCTTACCCTCTTTGGTCATCTCATACACTTTCTTACGCAGATCCTGAGCCAGCTCAGCGTTAGAGTCTGAGATAGCGTTGTTCTGACACTTAGGACATCTTAACTGTGCGCTCAACTCTTTAAACTGCTGCTCCTGCTCTTCATTATCAAACTCAAACACATCAATGGCAGCAGAAGCTGAGGTTACCAGCAGAAAACTGCTTAAAAGGGCTAACAGATACTTTCTCATTGCGCTGCCTCCTTAAGCATCTCCTGGTACATAGGCTTTAGTTTTTCCGCCCAGTTATTCGGGTTAACATCACCCACATGGCGGTGACGAATCACGCCATTGGCATCGATAAGGTAGGTTTCAGGTGCGCCGTATACGCCAAGATCCAGACCAAGCATACCGTCGCCGTCAAACAGACTGATCAGATACGGATTACCCAGATCATTCAGCCAGCCCACCGCCTTGTCACGCTCATCTTTGTAGTTCAGACCGATGATCTTAACGCCTTCAGCAGCCAGCTGGTTCAGGTACTGGTGCTCGGCATAGCAGGTCGGACACCATGTTGCCCAGACATTAAGCAGCAGTGGCTCGCCTTTAAATACAGACTGATCGTAGAACTTGCCCGGCTCGGCAAGATCTTCCAGCTTAAATACAGGTACGGTTTTACCAACCAGTACCGATTCCAGTTTCGTCGGATCATCGCCACCGGCGTTCTTGAACAACTGCGTCAGCAACGGAATCGTCAGTAATAAGAAAAGTACCAGTGGTATAAATAAAACTTTCTTGTTCATCTTATGCCTCTACTGCCTTTGCTTTTTTACGGAAGCGGTAGCGTTTATCGCTAATTGAAATCACGCCTCCCAAAGCCATGAACAGACTGCCTGCCCAAATCCAGCGTACAAATGGTTTATAGTAGATTCTTACCGCCCAGGCACCATCATCGCCAAGGCGCTCACCCATAGCCACATACAGGTCACGGGTAAAGCCCGGATCCAGAGCAGCCTCTGTCATCATAGAGCGGGCGTTGCGGTAAAAACGCTTCTCAGCATGAAGCATAGTCACCAGCTTACCTTCTTTGGTGATTTCAAAGTCAGCCACGTAGCCGTCATAGTTAGGCCCGTTCTTGTCTTTCAGTCCGGCAAAGTAGAAGTTGTACTCCTGTACCTTAAAGCTCTCACCCGGTGCAAGACGAATGTCTTTTTCGACACTGTAGTTCTGCACCATTGTGATACCGATTACGGTAACCGCCAGACCGATATGGCCCAAGATCATTGACCAGTAACTGCGTTGCAGCTTTTTGATACCCACGCCAAAGCTATGACGGTGAGTTGCTCTCTGATACACCTCATAGCAGTGCAGGAAGATAATCCAGAGTGCCATTACCCAGCCAAGCAGAGCCACACCAGAGAAACCGTCACCCAGCAGGGCAACCATAGCCACGCCAAGTACAACCGAAACAACACCAGAAACCAGCATTGGCTTAATCATGCTGCTCAGGTTGTCACGCTTCCAGCGGATCAGAGGACCGATACCCAGCAGGAAGGCAAACGGGATCATCAGCCACATAAACAGCATATTAAAGAATGGCGCACCGATGGAAACCGAGCCCAGTCCCAGCTGCTTGTGAACCAGCGGAAGAGTTGTACCCACCAGCACCACAACCAGAGCAGCCACAAGCAGAATGTTGTTCGCCAGCAGCGCATTCTCTCTTGAGAAGAGCTCGAAGTTACTCCTTACCCTGATAGCAGCGCCTTTGGTGGCAAACAGCAGCAATGAACCGCCGATAACCACAACAAGGAAGGCAAGGATAAACATTCCCCTGGCAGGGTCTGACGCAAAGGAGTGTACCGAAACCAGAATGCCGGAACGTACCAGGAATGTCCCCAGCAGACTTAGTGAAAATGCCGATATGGCCAGAAGCACAGTCCAGGCTTTAAAGGTACCGCGTTTTTCGGTCACAGCCAGTGAGTGCATCAGCGCTGTACCGGCAAGCCATGGCATAAAGGAGGCGTTTTCTACCGGATCCCAGAACCACCAGCCGCCCCAGCCCAGTTCGTAGTACGCCCACCAGGAACCAAGTGCGATACCCAGAGTCAGGAACAGCCATGCTGCAATTGTCCACGGACGTGACCAGCGTGCCCATGCGGTATCCAGACGGCCCGTCATCAGTGATGCAATAGCAAAAGCAAAGGCTACCGAGAATCCAACATAACCCATATAAAGCATCGGCGGGTGGATAATCAGTCCCGGATCCTGAAGCAAGGGGTTCAGATCACGGCCATCAATAGGGAAGAATGGCAGCGTTCTTAAGAACGGGTTAGAAGTCATGATGATAAACAGCAAAAAGCCTACGTTTATCATGCCCATTACCGCCAATACGCGGGACACTGACTCCTGAGGCATACCACGGCTAAAGCTTGCAACAGCAACCGTCCAGCCAGCCTGAATCAGCACCCATAACAGTAATGAACCTTCGTGAGCTCCCCAGACGGCTGTCAGGCGGTAATACCATGGCAGCTCTGAGTTCGAGTTGCTGGCAACATAGCTCAGAGTAAAATCGTTGCTGTAGAAAGCCCACAGCAGAATACAGAACGACAGCAGCATCGTCAGGAACATGCCCCAGGAAAGAGGACGTGCCGAGCCCATCAGGACGGCTGACTGTCTGGAAGCGCCAATCATTGGCAGGACACTAAGCAGTGCCGAAAACGCCAGTGAGACTACCAGAGCAAAGTGACCAATCTCAGCTATCATTGGGCACTTCCTTCCGTCTGTTCTTTGCTGTACTCAAGCGGTGCGTGCACCTTATCCATAGCTTCAGCAACTTCAGGCGGCATGTAGTCTTCGTCATGCTTCGCCAGTACTTCAAAGGCTTCAATCGTTTTCGCGTCGGTCATCACACCCTGAGCAACAATGCCCTGCCCTTCACGGAACAGATCCGGAAGAATACCTTCATAAACGATAGTGACCGCCGGGCCCACATCAGCCAGATCAAAGCTGACTTTCAGAGAAGAAGGATCGCGTTTTACCGTCCCTTCAACAACCATACCGCCGATACGCAGTCTCTGACCCACCTGAGGTTTACTGCCGTCTGGCTTACCGTAAACCATCTCTGTCGGTGTATAGAAAAGATCCATGTTCTGATTCAGTGCATAAACGATAAGTCCCACAGTGGCACTTACACCGAAAAACAGAGCAAGAAGAAGCCCGAGCCTCTTTTTACGTCTTGGGTTCATAGGGTGTTCTCCAGATTCTTAGCCGCTTCAATGCGCGCCTGACGCGCCTGTTTAGCCTTTATTTCTTTCATTGTTTTCTTTCCGGTGGATACGCTGTTCCAGACTAGAATAAACAGAGCGAGGAAGGTAATGCCATACGCGCTCCATACATAGGCGCCATAACCGCCCATAAAAAACAGCTCAGATAAATTCTCAAAATGCATACTACTTATCCCCAATCACTGGTTTATCGGAAACAAGTTCCTGAACCCAGGGCCTGTGACTCTCTTTAGACAAAATTTCATTTCTGAACCGGACAAGGGTCAGAGTGATAAAGAAACATGCAAAGCCGAAGATATTCAGAAGAAGCGGCCACAGCATATTTCCGGAAATAGAAGGTTTATCAAACTTGGTAATTGTTGCTCCCTGATGCAGGGTATTCCACCATTCCACTGAGAAGTGAATAATCGGCAGGTTCACAACACCCACAATTGCCAGAATACCCGCCGCCTTAGCCGCTGTTTTCTGATCGTCAAATGCGTGATACAGCGCAATAACACCCAGGTAAAGGAACAGAAGAATAAGCTCTGATGTCAGGCGGGCATCCCATACCCACCAGGCTCCCCACATAGGTTTACCCCAGATGGCACCGGTAAGCAAAGCGATAAAGGTAAAGACGGCACCAATAGGCGCCATAGCCGCAGCAGCCATATTTGAAAGACGCAACTGCCAGACGATACCGATAAAGGCAGCAATCGCCATGGACATATACGCACCCATTGACCATATTGCCGAAGGAACATGGATATAGATAATGCGGAAACTGTCACCCTGCTGGTAATCAGAAGGCGCGAACATCAGTCCCCAAAGAGTCCCTGAGCCCACAAGTAAAACAGTGATAACTGCGAACCAGGGAAGCAGTTTTCCACACAAACGATAAGTCGTTTCAGGTTTTGAATAGGGGTGGAGCCATTTCCACATTGTCTCTCTCACTCTTGCTTTAAAATAAACTAACTAATTATCCAGATACTTTAGTCTAAACAATATACCTCTAAGGTATTAACTAAAAAGTCTAATTCACACTTACGCGAATCGCTGCGCTGATTGCGAAAGGAGTCAGGGTCACTGAACCGGCCAGCATAGCCGCCATAATTGCAATCTGACCATTGTAAGCCATACCCAGGCTGGCAGCATCAATCGCAGATGTTGCAAAAATCAGAACCGGAATAAATAGCGGCAATATCAGAAGACTAAGCAGCACCCCGCCCTTTTGCAGCCCCACTGTAAGTGCAACGCCGATAGCACCGATAAAGCTCAGGGTTGGTGTGCCCACAAGCAGGGTCAGAACCACCGTCTTCCAGGTTTCAAAATCCAGAGAAAGCAATACCGCCAGAATCGGGCTAATCAGAATCAGAGGCAGACCGGTAAGCAGCCAGTGAGCAATTACCTTAGAGATAACCACCAGAGGCAGCGGTATCGGGAACAGCATCATCTGCTCAAGAGCGCCATCCTGGAAATCATCTTTAAACAGACGCTCCATAGACAGAAGCACCGACAGCAGAGCTGCTACCCAGATTATCCCGGCTGCAATTCGTGCCAATAGATTTGGCTCAGGACCGATACTGAGAGGAAATAGTGTAATTACGATAATAAAAAACCACAGCGGGTTAAGAATGTCTGCCTGACGGCGGAAAGCAATCAAAAGTTCCCTGCGGATAATGGCGATCATTTGGCTAAGCATACTAGTCACCCAATTTTATTTTTCTAAGTTTTGGTGAGTCTTCAAACATATCCTGGTGGGTTGTCAGGATAACAATTCCGCCATTTTCAGCATGGTTCAGAAACAGGTTTTCCAGTACCTTCACACCCTGTTTGTCAATCGCAGTCAGAGGTTCATCAAGAATCCATAACGGCTGCTTGCTAATCCAGAGTCTGGCTAAAGCCACCCTGCGCTGCTGACCTGCAGATAACTGAGCAACCGGGACATCTTCACGCCCGGCAAGCCCAACCTGAGCAAGCGCAGACCAGAGTTTTTCTTTATCTGAACTGGCCTGATGAATCGACTGATAGAAAGCCAGATTCTCAAATCCGCTTAACTCTCTTTTTACACCGGTCTGGTGTCCTAAAAACAGCAGGTCCTGATGAAAGGCATCCCTCTCACTTACCGTTGACTGCCCGTTCCAGAATACCTCACCCGCGTCTCTGTCTCCGAGACCGGAAATAATTCTTAGTAAGGTTGTTTTACCTGTACCATTTCTGCCTTCAATTTGGACTATTTCGCCAGATTTGATCGAGAAAGAGAGATCTTCAAAAAGAACCCGTTCATCTCTGATAGCTGTAAGATTTGAAACTTCTAACATGAATTCATCAAGATAAAAAATAGAAAAGCCATATTAGCACAAGCTTTTAGATGGCATATAGGGTATATCCCACTGTAATTAACTTCCCTTTATCGGTGTTATCACAAAAATAGAAAATTGTATCAGTAGCATATAATTGAGCTGAACAAAAAAAGGAAGCTAATAAGCTCCCTTTATGATTTTATTTTTTTACTGCACGAGGCCGTTGCTGTGTAGCTTTTCGTTTCGCTGGTGCAGCTGAGCCCCGGCTTAAAGGCGGAACACTCTCTTTACCGGCGATTTTATTCTGCAAAGACATCATCAGCTCAGCTTCTGCTTTTGGCAGTTCACACTCTTCGATAAGTTCATCAAGGTCAGCACCCAGTTGAACCATCTTGCTTGCGCGTGAATATAACCGGCTGTCAGCATCGGCGTGTTCGAGTTCGTTAACCCTTTCAGAAAGATGCAGAATCACATCCTGCTGCTCTGATACCTTCTGGCCTAATCCCACAACAACGGAGCGAACTTCAAGCAACTGATTATTCGCCTTCTGCAGTTCTTTCTCCATCTGCCTTGTTGCCTGACGTTGAGCATCAGCAGCATGTTGCGTCTGTTTACGCCCTTTCAGCCAGACAACCAGAGTCAGGAGCAGAACTAAAGCACAGCCACCGACAACAAACGGCAGCAAATCAGAAACCAGCATTTCATCCATTACAGATGCGCCATTTCAGCCCATTCTTCGTCAGTAAGAAGCTTGTCCAGGTCAACCAGGATCAGAAGCTTACCGTCACGGTTGCTTACACCCTGAATAAACTTAGCACTTTCATCAGTACCAACGCTTGGCGTTGTGTCGATTTCAGATGAACGCAGGTAAACCACCTCAGCCACGCTGTCTACAAGAATACCAATTACCTGGCGCTCTGATTCGATAACGATGATACGGGTGTTATCTGTTACTTCACCTTCCATCAGGCCGAAGCGGGAACGGGTATCCACAACAGTCACAACATTACCACGCAGGTTGATAATACCCAGCACGTAGTCCGGCGCACCCGGAACCGGTGCAATTTCGGAGTAACGCAGCACTTCACGAACCTGCATTACGTTAATGCCGTAAGTCTCTTCTTCCAGTTGGAATGTTACCCACTGAAGTACTTCATCATTCGCTTGGTCTTTTTTAGCTTCTACTTCATTCACTTGAGACATGATTTATCCTCTTTGCGTCACTACGGACAAACTTATCAACTATCCAGGGATTTTACATCCAGGCCAGCATCTAACATGTTAATCAGTGCCTCAACATGAATTAAGGCACACATTTTTTCTTTTACCATTCCGGCAAGCCACGGACGTTTCGCCGCTTTTTCACGCCACCGGACTTTTTCTGAATTCAGAATTTCGGTTCCCTTCAGCTCTGTACTTGCCAGTCCCCAGGCACTGCGGCCCAGCATCACAACATACTGATAGGCATCCTTATAGCTGTCATCTCTCAGACGGTCAGCCATTACCCATTTCGCTGTATCAACAACATCGAACTGATCTTCTTTGCTGGTCTGCAGTCCGAGATACCAGTCAGGTCTGCCGATAAGGTGGCTCATATCCCCTTTGCGGTGAATACCGCCCAGCTCATCAAGAGGAACTGCAAAGGTCACGCCGTTAACATCAAAATACAGAACCTGAAAATCTTCACTGCGCTCTCTGGAGGTCCAGTCTTCAGTGTCAAAGCCACCGGTTTGGGTTTCCAGCTCGGCTTCGGCTTCGACCTCAAGATCAACATCCGTTTCCTGAACATCAGCCACTACGGGCTCAGCTATCTCAACCTGCTGGGTTTCAGCTATGTCCCATTCCTGAATCTCTTCAACGGCAGGCTCGCTTTTTAGCAGCTCCTGCGTATTTTGCTCGATGATTGTGACAATCTCAGGTTCAGCTGCGTGGTCCAGAGATTCCAGTTTATCGAGCAGCTTCTGAACATCTTCCAGTGCCGGCGCTTCAAATTCAGGCGCTTCAAATTCGTTGTATTCAAGCTCGGTATAGTGAGAGTGATAATCCGGTTTGGCCTTAGCTTCTGGTTTAGGTTCAAGCGTCGGGGCTGAAACCACCTCACTCGCTACTTTTTCCGCAACCAGGTCAGAACCATTGGGGACTACCACATCCGACTCAGAAACAACTACTGGTTCAGGCTGCGGAGTCACTTCCGGCTCTGATTTTGCTGCAAACGCAGCATCCAGTAACTCTTCTTCCAGCAGTTCTTCATCCAACAGGGCTGTGAAGTACTCATCCAGTGCCTCTTCGCCGGACAAAACGTGATCTTTTTTATCCATTTACAGCCAGCCTCTCAAGATAAATTAGTAATTGCTTGTAAGCAAAAACACCTCTGCTGCCTTCAGCAAAATGAGAAGCAGGCAAATGCTTAAGACTCGCATCGCGGAATTTAGTATCGATTGGTATGGCCGATGCCCACACCTCATCAGGGTAATCCCGCTTTAGCTGCGTTAATGTCTGCAGCGATGCCTTGGTACGCTTATCGTACATAGTCGGCACTATCGTGGTCTTAAACTCACGGTTTCGTGATTTCTGCATGATAGCCAGTGTGCGTACCATGCGCTCAAGCCCTTTCATCGCCAGAAACTCTGTCTGAACCGGAATAAGTATGCGATCACTCGCCGCCAGTGCATTCACCATCATCACACCAAGAATCGGCGGACAATCTATTAACACATAGTCATAATCTGCCTGAAGCGCAAGTAGCGCCTTCTTAAGAATGAGGCCCATACCACTTCTGTTCCCCATAACCCGGTCAAGAGTGGCCAGCGACATATGCGCAGGGATCAGGTCGATATTCTCGATCTCTGTTTTCAGGATAAGCGGTGAAACACGCTCTTTACTCAGCTCCGGCAGTTGGAAAAGGTCAAATAAACTGTTCGCCAGAGCATCAGAATCAAATCCCAGATAAGTGGTGAGTGACGCGTGAGGGTCGGTATCAACCAGCAGTACTCTGTTGCCTTTTTTGCTCAACAATCCGGCAAGGGTAACGGTTGAAGTCGTTTTTCCTACGCCACCTTTCTGGTTTGCAACGCTCCAGACAATCATTAAGGACTCCTACGCCAAGCCAATTTCTACGAGCATGCGCTCAGAAATACGTTCCAGAGGAAGGTCTTCCGATGAAATCCCCGCCTTCGCTACTGCCTGTGGCATACCATAAACCACACAGCTCTCTTCATCCTGAGCCCAGATAGTTGAACCGGCAGACTTAAGCATTCTGGCACCTTCACGCCCGTCAGCTCCCATACCGGTCAAAATCATGGAAAGTACTTTATCACCATAAATTTTTGCAGCTGATCCAAAGGTCACATCAACACATGGCTTGTAATTCATTCGCTCACCACCATCCAAAACCTTAAGACGGGCACTGCCAGGACGCCCTTCGATCATCATCTGCATGCCGCCGGGTGCAAGATAAGCAACACCAGGGCGCAGCGCATCACCATCTTCAGCTTCTTTTACCTGAATTTTACACAAGGAATTCAGACGGCTGGCAAATGCAGCAGTAAAGGTCGCCGGCATATGCTGAACCAAAACGATAGGGTGCGGATAATTTGACGGTAGTTTGGTCAATATTTTTTGCAGTGCCACCGGGCCACCCGTTGAGGTACCGATAGCGGTTAACTGATACTTTTTACCCGTTGCCCGAAATCTTGCAGGCGGCGTTTGCGCAGACTCACTACGCGCCGAAGCTGAAGATGTCCCGACAGGAGTGCGACGCAGTTGCGTTGTGCTCTTTGAAGCTGTTGCAGTTCTGACTGGTGAGGCTGAAGGCGTGGCAACACGCCTTCTCATAAAGGCTCTTTTACGGGCAATTTCAGCCACTCTCTGCTGAAGTAGCTGAGTGGCTTCATCACGGTTTCTTGCAATGTCTTCGAACTTCTTAGGCAAGAAGTCCAGGGCTCCGGCATCAAGAGCGTCCAGTGTTGCGCGAGCACCATCGTGAGTCAGTGAAGAAAACATCAAAATTGGCGTCGGCTGTACCTTCATTATTTCACGTACCGCCGTGATACCGTCCATAACCGGCATCTCGATATCCATAGTGATCACGTCAGGTTTTAACTCTGTGACCTTTTGAATTGCTTCTTTACCATTGGTTGCAACATCGATAACTTCAAGACGAGCATCACCATTGATTATTTCGCTAACCCTGCGTCGGAAAAAACTCGAATCATCAACAACCAGTACTCTTACTGCCATATTTCCCTTCTTTTGCTACATACGTGAGCGTGTAGCGTATTCTTTTAATAGATTTGGCACATCCAGAATCAGTGCAATATGACCGTCACTGGTGATAGTCGCACCTGCCATACCTGGCGTACCCTGCAGTAACTCATCCAGAGGTTTGATTACTACTTCTTCCTGACCGATAAGAGTATCAACAACAAAGCCGACCCGCTGGCTTCCGATCTGCACGATAACCACATGGCCGTGACCTTTACGCTGGTCAACCATACCCGCTTTAGGTACAAGCCAGTTCTGCAGATAGAACAGAGGAATAGACTTCTCGCGGACAATGATTGTCAGCTGACCATCGACAACGTTGGTCTTTGTCAGGTCCAGATTAAATATTTCGTTTACGCTTGCCAGTGGCAGAGCAAATGGCTGCTCACAAACGCCAACCATCAGTGTTGGCAGGATAGCCAGAGTCAGAGGTACCTTGATGGTGATCTTTGTACCTTTGCCCATCTGAGAATCAACATCCACAGAACCATTTAGCGTATTGATGGCGGTCTTAACCACATCCATACCAACACCACGGCCTGATACATCGGTGATCTGCTCTTTACTTGAGAAGCCAGGAGCAAAGATAAGGTTGAAACACTCTTTGTCCGTTAGTCTTGATGCGGCTTCTGTATCCATCAGCCCGCGCTTAACAGCAATGCCACGCAGTTTATCCGGGTCCATACCGCCACCGTCATCAACGATAGCCAGTTCAATATGGTCACCTTCCTGCGACGCAGAAAGAATCACTTTACCGGTACGAGCCTTACCTGCTGCTACCCTGTCTTCCGGCATTTCAATACCGTGGTCTACAGAGTTACGCACCAGGTGAATCAGTGGATCGGCCAGAGCTTCAACCAGGTTTTTATCCAGGTCGGTCTCTTCACCGCGCATCTCAAGCACGATATCTTTCTTAAGGCTTCTTGCAAGGTCACGAACCACGCGTGGGAAACGGCCAAATACTTTCTTGATTGGCTGCATCCGGGTTTTCATTACCGCGCCCTGAAGGTCGGCGGTAACAATATCCAGGTTCGCAACCGCTTTGGACATCTCTTCGTCGTTACGGTTAAGGCCAAGGCTGACCAGTCTGTTACGGACCAGAACCAGTTCACCCACCATGTTCATAATGGTATCAAGTGTTGAGGTATCCACACGAACCGTTGCTTCAGCCTGAGGCTTAGGAGCAGAGGCTTGCTGCTGTTTTGGCGCTGCGGCAGGTGCCGGCGCATCTTGCTTAGGCTGCGCTTTTGCCGCAGGCTTAGGAGCCGCAGCTTTAGGCGCTGCCGGAGCAGGTTTTGGTTCTTCTTTCTTCGGTGCGGCAGGTTGTGCATTAGAAACAGCAGGTTTTGTCGCCGCTTCAAGCTCTTCAATAGAAGGCCCTTTACCTACACCGTGAAGCTGATCCAGCAGTTTTTCAAATTCATCGTCTGTCATCAGGTCTTCATCGCCTGATGCAGCGCCCGCAGGTGCTTTCTTCGCAGGAGTTACCGCTGCAGCAGGAGCTTCAGTGCCAGCCTGACCAGGAGCCCCGCCTTTACCGTGCAGTTCATCCAGCAGTTTTTCGAATTCATCGTCGGTAATGTCACCGCTATCTGCGGCAGGTGCCGGAGCGGGTTTTGCTTCAGCAGGCGCAGATGCAACTGGTGCAGCCGCCTGACTTGCGCCCGGAGCTGCGCCCGGAGCTGCGCCTTTACCATGCAGCTCGTCCAGCAGTTTTTCAAACTCGTCCTGAGTAATATCGTCTATTGAATTAGCCTGGATAGAACCACTTGAGGCAGTTGGCGCAGCTTCTACAACCGGTTCTGGCTCTGGAGCCGGAGCTGGTTCTTCTGCCACTTCAGCAACAGGAGCTGCCTGCTTCTCATCCTCGCTTTCTGGTCTGCTCAGACGATGCAGCTCGTCCAGCAATGCCTGATCAGCAGGAATCAAAGGCGCACGCTCTTGTACCGCTGCAAACATCACGTTAACAGCATCAAGTGCCTGTAAAATAGTATCCATGAGTTCAGCCGTAACAGTACGCTGACCGTTACGAAGAATGTCGAATACGTTTTCAGCACCGTGACAGGCATCAACCAATTCTGTTAAAGAAAGGAAACCGGCCCCACCCTTTACAGTATGGAAACCGCGAAAAATTGCATTTAACAGATCGGTATCTTCAGGATTATTTTCCAGCTCAATAAGCTGCTCTGACAGAAGCTCAAGTATTTCACCGGCTTCAACCAAAAAATCCTGAAGAATATCCTCGTCTAATTCATAGCTCATAAATTACCTCTAGAATCCAAGGCTAGACAACAAATCATCGACATCATCCTGGGAAGCCACTGCATCCTCTCTTTCGTGAGGATTAAGAATTGGCCCTTCCGGCTCGCTCGATGGTTTCTTCTCATCTTCGGCATTTATATCTGTTTGTTCGACACCGAAGGTTGTCAAAATCTCGACAAGTCGATCTTCCACTTCATGAACAAGTGTGATGACTTTAGTAATAATCTGCCCGGTCAGGTCCTGAAAATCTTGCGCCATCAGGATCTCGGTGAGCTGACTGCGTAACTCTGTGCTATCGCCCTCTACCTGAGCTAATAATCCATCAATTTTGTGACAAAGCGCTTTAAACTCTGACAGCTCAATTTTTCCGGACATTAACTGGTTCCAGGTAGGTCTTACCTGTAAGAGGCTCTCATGCAACTGATCGGCGATCGGAAGCGAAGACTCAACAGCATCCATTGTTTTGTTTGCTGCCTGCTCTGTCTTTGCTATCACATATTCAAGACGATCTCTCGCATCGGGAATTTCTTCTGTGGCGATCTCGTTCATCCGCGGGTCAAACTTAAACTCAGCAAGTGAGTTGTGCAGATCACGAGTAAGCGCGCCCACCTCTTTCAACATCGGGTTATTTGATGTTTGATATAAGGTAACGATCATGCGATCAGCTTCTTCCTGCTGATTATTTTCCAGCAGTTCAACCAATTGCTTTGCTTGCTCTAATGAAATCATCTGAATAAGCCCTTATTACGCGTAATAATCTTTGTGTGTTTTGCTTATAAACGTTCAAAGATCTTATCAAGCTTCTCTTTCAGCGTTGCAGCAGTAAAAGGTTTAACGATATAACCGTTAACACCAGCCTGCGCTGCTTCAATGATCTGCTCACGCTTAGCTTCCGCAGTGATCATTAGCACCGGCAGATGTTTTAGCTCTTCATCTGCGCGAATGTTCTTCAGCAGATCGATACCCTGCATGCCTGGCATGTTCCAATCCGTCACTACAAAGTCGAACTCACCCTTCTTCAGCATTGGCAGAGCGGTTAAACCATCATCCGCCTCCTGAGTATTGTTAAAACCCAGGTCACGTAGTAAGTTTTTCACAATTCTGCGCATTGTTGAGAAATCATCCACAATGAGGATCTTCATATTTTTATTCAAAATTGCCTCCACTGAGGTTCAAGTCAGTGTTATTAATCGAGTTGTGTCCACGCACTAAGTTTAGTACGTAGTCGCTGCATAGACTGGCTAAGTATCTGACTGACACGAGATTCGCTCACTCCCAACACTTCACCTATTTCTTTTAAATTTAGCTCTTCATCATAATACAGTGAAAGAACTAATGCTTCTCTTTCAGGAAGACTTTTGATCGAATCGACTAAAGCCTGACGAAAATTTTCATCTGCTACACCCTGGAAAGGCGTATTTTCATCTAAATCGTCTTCGTTAGTGATAACATCCTCAGAAACTCCGAGGTCTTCTATACCGACCAATCGTGAACAATTTATGTCAGACAGTGCAGTATGATACTGTTCAATCGTCAAATTGAGGTGTTTGGCCACTTCTGCATCCGTAGGATCTCTTTTCAGAGTAGCTTCTAATTCATTAATTGCCTGACTAATTGTGCGGTTATTCTTATGAACCGACCTTGGAACCCAGTCTCCTTTGCGAACTTCATCAAGCATCGCTCCGCGAATCCGGATCCCCGCGTAGGTCTCAAAGCTGGCACCTTTCGTACCGTCGTAATTTTGCTGCGCTTCAATCAGGCCAATCATTCCCGCCTGAATTAAGTCTTCCACAAGCACACTCGGAGGCAAACGCCCCAAGAGATGATGTGCGATTCTTTTAACCAGATCCGTGTGCTGCTCTAAAAAGGATTTCTGGTTAGTAACATTCGCTCTGTGGTCATAAGTCAGCGCCTTATTCACCAAAAGGCTCTCCTATTGGTTCTTTTCTTGCTAGTAATCTTTCCACAAAAAACTCCAGATGACCACTAGGAGTTTTAGGAATTGGCCAAGTTAATGCTTTATTTGCCAAAGAGCTCAATGCAAGAGCTGCCGGAGACCGGGGAAAAGCATCAACCACAATTTTCTGTTTCTTCACTGCCTGACGAACTTTATCGTCTAATGGTATACATGCTACAAGCTCAAGGCTGACATTCAAGAAGCGCTCTGTGACCAAGGTCAACTTTGCAAATAATTCTCTGCCTTCGCGGTAGCTTCTGACCATATTAGCAACAATTTTAAACCTCTGGACCTGATGTTCTTTACTTAAAAGCTTAATCAGAGCGTAGGCATCGGTAATTGACGTCGGCTCATCACAGACAACCACCAGTACATCCTGAGCAGCTCGTGAGAAGCTCACCACCATGTCAGAGATACCAGCTGCCGTATCAATCAGCAGTACGTCTATCTCTTCTTCCAGTGACCCAAATGCACGAATCAGCCCTGCATGCTGAGCATGCGACAGTTCGGTCATACTTTGTGTACCGGAAGTTGCCGGGATAATTTTTATACCATGCGGGCCTTCAACAATGGCGTCTTTCAGTTCACACTCACCTGCTAAAACATGCCCCAGGTTACGCTTCGGACGAATCCCCAGCATAACGTCGACATTTGCAAGGCCAAGGTCAGCATCCAGAACCATTACCTTCTTACCCTGCCGGGCCATGGAAATGGCCAGACTAAGGGTGACGTTGGTTTTACCCACTCCCCCTTTACCACCGGTAACAGAGATAACCTTAGTAAGTGTAGGCTGTGTTAAGCGGCGTAGGCCACTTGCTTGATCATGTATCATATTATTCGTCATAAAATCATCCACCACCTAGAACCTTTCAGCTTCACTATTCCAGTAATGGGGCTCGTTCTCTGTCGACTTTTCTAAAAGTTCGTTAGCTTTCGCGACCATATACTTAGGTTGAGCAATAACAATATCTTCAGGTACCCGCTGACCATTGGCAATGTACGCCACCGGAAGTGCATTCTGTATCGCCACACTGATAAATTCACCCAGACTCAGGGATTCATCAATTTTAGTCAGAATGCATCCGGAAAGAGGAATACGTTTAAAATGATCTATGGTTTCCTGAAGAACTTTACGCTGTGCCGTTGCCGGGAGCACCAGATAACTGCTGATGGCTTCTCCGCTATCCTGCATTAGCGTATCTAACTGTTCAGACAGCCTTACATCTCTCTGTCCCATACCTGCCGTGTCAACCAGAACCAGGCGGCGGTTTCTTAATTGATATATTACTTCGGCTAACTCCCCGGAATCTTTAGCAACTCTTACCGGACAGCCCATAATCCGGCCATAAATAGCCAGCTGTTCGTGTGCGCCGATCCGGAAGGTATCGGTAGTGACCAGAGCCACATTGTCCGCGCCATATTCCATAGCAGCCCTTGCTGCCAGCTTGGCGATTGTGGTCGTCTTTCCAACCCCTGTCGGGCCAAGCAGGGCGACAATACCGCCTTTTTTCAGAATATCTTTTTTTGTGACAGTGATCTGATCTGAGATAAGACCAAGCAGCGCTTTCCACGCCTGGGCCGGTTTTGTGTCTTCCGGAATGTAGCAGGCCAGCTGATCAGCCAGTTCCTGAGAAAGCCCCATTCTTTCAAGACGCTTGATCAACATTGCACGCAGAGGCTCTCTTCTCTCCACCTCCTGCCACATCAGGCCAGATACCTGATGTTCCAGCAACCTGCGGATGGACATCATCTCTTCGCGCATTGACTCCAGCTCCTGAGTGGAGTCGGTATCAGCCATTGTGTCTGCACGCTTTCTGTCATAGCGGGTTGGGTCCAGTTTAGGCGTCGGCCTTGGTGCGCTTCTGTCTTCCGCGATCAATCTCGCCAGGCCAGAATGTTCAGCAAGGGTTGTAGAGAGGCCACCGCCGTTTGCAGAGCCACCCGCTCTTGGGTTTTCTCTCGCATCCGCCTGACGTTTCAGCAGAGAAGCCAGCGAGTCTGCTTCGGTGTCACTTCTGGACTCCGGCTCTTCCTGACTGTACTGCTTTAGCATATTGGCAAACCGCTTGGTCATAGAACCGCTGGCATTGCCAGAGCCCTGCAGGCTGACTCTGTCGTCTTTCAGTTCTCTTTCCTGACTTGCGATGCGACTGTTTACCTGAGACTGAGCAAACTCATTGGAGTAGCGGGACTGAGCTCGCGGGGAAGGTGCTGGTGCCGGAGCTGCATCTCCGTCCACTGCTGCGACAATTTCTACGCCACCTGTCACTTTTTTGTTGGACATAATAACGGCATCTGCTCCAAGTTCTTCTTTAACCTGAAGCAGTGCAGTTCTCATGTCCTTTGCAAAAAATCTTTTTATTTTCAAGATAATGGCCCATTCATTATAAATAACCCAGCTGGTTGGTTATCTATTCAGGCTTGTTATGGCATCACTCTTAGTTGCCTACGGCCTGAACAATTCTAATCTGTTTCTCGTCCGGTATTTCCTGATAGGAGAGAACTCTGAGGTTCGGAATCGTGTTCTTAACAAACTTAGCTAAAGTTGTTCTTAACACGCCAGATGTGAGAAGTACTGCCGGCTCACCTTTCAGTTCCTGCTCCTGAGTCGCCTGACTTAGCGAAGACTGTAGTCTTTCTGCCAGACCAGGTTCGATTCCTGTCGACTCACCACCCGCTGCCTGCATGGTTTGATGCAATATTTGTTCCAGCTCAGGGATAAGGGTGATGACAGGAAGCTCTGGCTCTATACCATTGATTTCCTGAACAATTAGTCGTTTCAGTGATATACGAACCGCCGCTGTGAGTATGTCAGGTTCTTGACTCTTACTGGAGTATTCAGAAAGCGTCTGGACGATAGTTCTGATATCCCGGATAGGAATCGCTTCATTAAGCAGGTTCTGCAGCACCTTAACCACTACGCCAAGGCTAAGCTGCTCAGGAACAAAGCCTTCAACCAGTTTAGGCGCCGAACGACCAAGCATTTCAAGCAGGTTCTGAACCTCTTCATGGCCGATAAGCTGTGAGGCGTTGTTCGTCAGAAGCTGGCTAAGATGCGTCGCCAGTACCGTTGCTGAATCCACCACAGTGTAACCCAGAGCCTGTGCGTGCTCTCTGTGCTCTTCTCTGATCCATACCGCTTCCAGGCCGAATGCAGGGTCGACGGTTGGTTCACCTTCAACCATTCCGTATACCTGACCAGGGTTAATTGCCAACTCCTGATCCGGACGGATTTCAGCTTCACCCACTGCAACCCCCATCAGGGTGATACGGTAGCTGTTCGGTGTAAGTTCAAGGTTGTCACGGATATGAACCGCAGGAACAAGGAAACCAAAGTCCTGAGATAGCTTTTTACGAACGCCCTTAACCCGGTCAAGCAGTTCTCCGCCCTGCTCTCTGTCCACCATAGGGATCAGGCGGTAACCCACTTCCAGGCCAATAATATCAACAGGTTGAACATCATCCCAAGACAGCTCTTTCTGAGTTGGTGCTTCTGCATCCTTATCCACTTCCGCAGTCTTAGGTTTCTCCGCCTCTGTTTTCTGCTTTTTGTGAATCAGGTAAGCAGCACCACCGGCTATTGCTGCCAGCAGAAGAAATGCAAAATGCGGCATACCGGGGACTACACCCATCACACCCAGAATACCGGCGGTAATCGTAAGCGCTTTAGGGTTGTCGAACATCTGGAACACCATCTGCTGTCCCATATCTTCTTCGGTATTTTGACGCGTTACCATGATCGCTGCTGAAATGGAGAGCAAGAGCGATGGGATCTGGGCAACCAGGCCATCACCAATGGTCAGCAGGGTATAGATCTGAATCGCTTCCTGAAAGCCCAGTCCAAACTGAGCCATACCCACACTTAAACCACCAATGATGTTGATAAACAGAATAAGGATACCGGCAATGGCATCCCCTTTTACAAATTTTGACGCACCGTCCATGGAACCGTAGAAGTCCGCTTCCTTGGTCACTTCAGAACGACGGGTTCTGGCCTGCTCCTGATCGATAAGCCCGGCGTTAAGGTCGGCATCAATCGCCATCTGCTTACCCGGCAAAGCATCAAGAGTAAAGCGGGCACTTACTTCGGAAATACGGCCTGCACCCTTGGTTACCACCATAAAGTTGATGATCATCAGGATTAAGAATACAACCAGACCGACAGCATAGTTACCACCGATAACCACGCTACCAAAGGCTTCAATCACGTTACCGGCCGCGTTTCCGCCCTCATGACCATACAGCAGAACCACCCGGGTTGAGGCAACGTTAAGAGCCAGCCTGAGTAGAGTTGCAACCAGAAGTACGGTCGGAAAAGCAGCAAAGTCCAGCGGTTTTCGCGTATACACGGTAACCAGAAGCACGACCATTGCCAGAGCAATATTAAAGGTGAAGAAGAGGTCGAGCAGGAATGCCGGGATAGGCAGTACGATCATCCCCAGTGTCGCTAAGACAATAACCGGAGCACCAATAGCCGGTAAGGCTTTGGTAGGGATGTTAGGCATTCTGTCTGAGAACGGTATTGGCAATTTCATATTTCAGCTGAACTTTATTATCTCAATCCAATCAGTAGGTTAGATTTATATATGTGCACATTCAAGTGATTATGCAAGTTCCAGTCCATCAAATTCAGTCAAAAAACTGACTGGATTTTGCAAGCTCCATGTGAAAATGGGTATCTAGGTCAAAGATAGCACACTACACATAAGGTTACGCTCAGGCCTTCAAATCCGGCGCCAGTTAAAATAACGTTAAAATATGTTGTTATTTATCTGGTCAATACGGTATCTAGTATGCTTAGATCTCTAAAGGAGGCGGCAGACTATGCAGAAACAAGAGCATTTCTATCAGCATAAAACAGATGTTATGTCTTCTGTTGCAAAGTACCTTTTATTAACAATTCTATTGTTAATCACTGCCTTGCAGCCTGCACACGCCGAAAGAAAGAAAAAAATTCTTGTTCTTCACTCCTACCACCAGGGCCTTGAGTGGACAGATAATATCACTCAGGGAATACAGCAGGTGTTCTTCCCGTTTCAGACCAGATACGAAGTCTATTATGAGTATCTGGATAGTAAAAGAAATGCTGGTCAGGATTATCTGAATCAGATAGTGCAGTTTATTAATTTAAAAAACAATAATATACAGTATGAGCTTATCATTGCTGTAGACAATAATGCGCTTGATATGCTTAACCAGAAGAAGGTGCATTTTCAGGGAGATCCGCCGGTTATATTTGCCGGGGTGAACAATTATAAGCCTGAGCTGACAGCCAATCTTAAAAGTGTGGCCGGTGTGGTAGAAACAACCGATCACCGGGGCACAATTGCTCTGATGCGCAAGCTGCATCCTGACTCTGACGACATCACCGTTATTATTGACCAGACGCCCACAGGCAAACAGATCCGTGATGATTTAAGAAAAGTGGAACGTGAGTTTCAGGATATTACCTTTCACTATTTAAGAGACTTCTTACTGTCAGATATCCCTGATATTGCCGCACGTTTCCGCGAAGATGAGCTGCTCTATATTCTTACCTTTAACCGGGACAGCGCCGACAACTTTATCTCTTACACAGAAGGGATAGAAATGCTGGCACGCCATACGCACGCCCCTATTTACGGCTCCTGGGATTTCTACCTGAACAAAGGCATAGTTGGCGGCAAGATAACCTCCGGTGTATTGCAGGGAAAGACCGTGGGCGAAATGGCTCTGAGGATACTAAAGGGAGAAAAGCCTAATAGAATAGGAATATTACACGAAAGCCCTACCCAGTTTATGTTTGACTATACCTACGTAGACAAACACCAACTGGATGAAGAGTTGCTCCCTGCTGCAAGTGTCGTTTTCAACAAGCCTCCAAGCTGGTTTGAAAGGAACAAAACCATTTTGCTGGAGGTTTTTGTTCTTCTGTTTATCGCAGCACTTATTATCCTGTACAGTAACACCCGCAAGCAAAACCGCCTTCAGGCGAAGTATGCCATTCACCTTGAAGAAGAGGTAAAGCTGCGCACTGAGAAGTTAAGGGAGGCGAACCTGAAACTGCAACGCCTTTCTGACGCTGACGGTCTGACCCATCTTTACAACCGCCGCTATTTTGATGCGCAGCTGGATAAAGATCTGCGGCATCATCAAAGAAGTGAGCTGCCTCTGACGCTGATGATGTGCGATATTGATTATTTCAAGAACTACAATGACAGCTACGGTCATATCGCCGGTGATAAATGCATAAAGCAGGTCGCCCGGTTACTGCAAAAACAGTGTACCCGCGCGAGTGATACCGTTGCCCGTTATGGTGGTGAGGAATTTGCCATTATCTTACCGGCAACAAACAGCACTGATGCCGGGCTGATTGCTGCCAAAATCTGTAAGCAGATATTTGAGGTAGCGATACCGCATAACAGTTCTCAGATTAGCGACCGGGTAACCATAAGCATTGGTGTCGCTGCCATAGTACCTGGCATAGACACAAAACCGGTAGACATCATTGCACTGGCAGATAAGGCGCTGTATACCAGTAAACATCAGGGCAGAAATCAATTTAATCTGTTAGAAAGCTGACTAATAGCGCAAATCCGGTGGAATCGGCATATTCTCTTCCGCCAGAACTGGCCTCTGTCCGCCCCGCTTCCTGAACTGCTTAAGCTGGAATACATAAGCAAGAACCTGAGCCACAGCCACAAACAAACCATCCGGAATTTGCTGCTCAAGCTCTGTGGAGTGGTATAGCGCACGCGCCAGTGGTGGTGCCGGAATAACATAGATATCGTGCTCACGGGCTACTTCACGGATTTTAAGTGCCATATGGTCGGTGCCTTTTGCCACCACTATCGGTGCTTTATCTATGGATGAATCGTATCTCAGAGCAACGGAGAAGTGTTCCGGGTTGGTGACCACCACGTCAGCCGTCGGCACTTCTGCCATCATACGGCGCTGAGCGGCTTCCCGCTGCAACATACGGATCCGGCCCTTAACCTCCGGCTTACCTTCAGTATCTTTATATTCGTCTTTGACTTCCTGCTTGGTCATTTTCAGCTGTTCAGCGTGCTGCCAGATCTGGAACGGGATATCAATGGCAACGACCACCAGCAGGGAGCAGCTAATCAGAAGAATGAAGTCTAAAAGGATTTCCAGGGCGTGAAATATGTTCTGCGGGAACACATCCATACTAAGCTGAAACAGATCGGCTTTGGCCCGGTCAATCAGGAAGAATGCCACTCCAGCCACAAGACCAACTTTCAGAATCGATTTGATCAGCTCTACCCAGCTTTGCATGCCGACCATTCGCTTCAGACCGTTCATCGGGTTCATCTTGGAAAGCTTTGGCATGGCCGCTTCAACAGAGAAGTTGATACCGCCAACACCGGCGGCACCGATTATGGCGGCGACAAAGAGAGTAATCAGAATCATGCCTAAAGGCATAATCAGATGCACAAGCGCGCCGGATACGATATCCAGCAGCTTTCCGGGATCAAACACCTCGCTGCGGCTAAGGGTAAAAAACCGTCCCATAACCGTAAGCAGGCCTTTTGCCAGAGTTTCACCGAATGCCATCAGGGACAGAGCCCCTACAACAAGCACAGAAACAGAAGCCAGCTCTTTTGAACGTGCTACCTGCCCCTTTTCTCTCGCCTGTTGTAACCGCCTGGGCGTGGCGTCTTCGGTCCGTTCCTGACCGTCTGATTCTGCCATTCAGCCTCCTTTAACAACTCAACCGGATCATATTACAGATCTGCTGCTCGCCCTGAATCCAGTAGAGCTCATAGTGACTGAATAATCCGAGCATAATAAACCAGCATAGCAACAAACCCACCATAAGGGCGAATGCAAAGCCCAGTGAGAAGATGTTTAGCTGAGGAGCGGCCCGGGTCATAACACCGAATGAAAGGTTTACGGTCAAAAGGGCAATGATGCCGGAAAGTGACATACTGAGCGCCGTTTTAAACATAATAGAAAACCAGAGCGCAACCTCTCTGAAATCAGTCGTGGTAAGTGAACCTGAGCCAATCGGCAGGCTTTTAAAACTATACACCACCAGCTGTATCATTTTCAGATGCCCGTCAGTGGCCAGAAAGAACATGGTGGCAAGGAACATAAACAGCTGACCGAGCAGCGGCGTGTTCTGACCGTTTGCCGGGTCTACCATTGAAGCAAAACCCAGGCTCGACTGCATACCGAGGATCTGCCCCAGCATAACAAAGGTCTGAATCATAAACTGAGTGATCATCCCCATGGCAATGCCGATTATCAGTTGCTCAAGCGTGGTTAAAAAGCCCTCAAAGGAAAGCAGTTCGATTTCCCGGCTAACAGCAGGAATCGCAGGCATCACCGCAAAGGTCACTGCCAGCGCCAGATAGAGACGAAGGCGGGTGGAAACAAAGCGCGCCCCTGTTACCGTCATCACCATAAACATGGCGGATATGCGGGTAAAGGGCCAAAAATAGTTGGCTATCCAGTCCAGTATTATGGTTGTTGGATACTCCATCAGCCCACCTAATAGAGAACCAGCGGCAGTCTTTCGACCATCTCAAAAAAGAAGCTCATCATCGACTGCGTCATCCAGTGGGCAAAAAACATCAGAGCAAGCAGAGTCACAATAAGTCTTGGCAAAAAGCTCAGCGTCTGTTCGTTGATTGAGGTCGCGGCCTGGAAGATGGCAACTACCAGACCGATCATCAGGCTGGGAATAATAATGGCGCAGACCATAACCAGCACCATCCATAATGCATCCCGGAAAATTTCTACAAATACTTCAGGTGTCATTATCTATACTCCCCCGCTACAATGCGAAACTGCCCGCAAGGGTGGAAAGAATCAGATTCCAGCCATCCACCAACACAAACAGCATCAGCTTAAACGGCAGCGATACGATCATTGGCGAAAGCATCATCATACCCATTGCCATCAGTATCGAGGCAACCACAAGGTCGATGATCAGAAACGGCAGGAACAACATAAAGCCTATCTGGAAAGCGGTCTTTAGCTCTGAGGTGATAAACGCCGGAATAAGAACCGCCATGGATACATCTTCAGGGTTCTGGGCATCTGAGCCGGAAATATTAACAAAGGTCTCCAGATCCTTAACCCGGGTCTGCTTTAGCATAAAGCTTTTCATCGGCCCCTGGGCCTGGTCAAACGCCTGTCTGGCACTTATCTCTTCGTTCAGGTAAGGCTGAATGGCTGCGGTGTTTACCCTGTCGAACACCGGGGACATGATGAAAAAAGTAAGGAACATGGCAATACCTATGATCACCTGGTTGGACGGTGTCTGCTGAAGACCCATTGCCTGGCGCAGAATCGACATCACAACCACAATCCGGGTAAAAGAGGTCATCAGAATAACCATGGCAGGCAGGAAGCCCAGCATGGTCATCAAAGCCAGAATTTGCAGGTTAACGGAATAGTCTTCGCTGCCATCCGGATTGGTTGTCATGGTCAGCGCCGGAATACCCGCCCCTCCTCCGGAGCGGCTTCCCAGGGCGACGGTCTGACTGGCACCACTCTCCTTCTCCATCGCAGTTACTGTGATGTTTTCGGCTCCGGTTGCTGTGGCCGGTATTGGTGCTTCCAGCTCTTCCTGTGCCACCGCAAAAGGGGCTGACAGAAGAAACACAAACGCCGCCAGTAAGGCAGCGATATAGCTATTTATTTTCATCTTTCTTCAATAACTGTGTAAGTTGTCTGGCGAAGGGTGAGGTGTCCGTTGCCTGTTCCGTTATCGGTTTATCCAGCCGGGATATCAGATTGATGGACTGGGCAGTTACACCTATCACAAACTGCTCTTCTCCCACCTGGATAACCGCAATTCGTTCTTTGGCTCCCATGGGCATCTGCCGCACGACTCTGAGATCTTTCTGATTGCCCATCGCTGGCAGTTGCATTCTTTTCAGTACCCAGGCAAGGCCGAAAATAACACCGATAACCAGAACCAGTGAGCCAAATGTGGTGAGCAGATCCATATCAGGAGCGCCGGCAGCGTATGCCGGCGTTGCTGATAAAATGCCACTCAGTATCGCAACAGGCCGCATATTAACGAAGCTTTTTAATTCGTTCTGTCTGGCTGATTACGTCAGTCAGACGAATACCAAACTTGTCGTTTACCACAACCACTTCACCGTGAGCGATAAGCGTACCGTTAACCATAACGTCCAGCGATTCACCCGCCACCCGGTCCAGCTCAACTACTGAGCCCTGGTTAAGTTGCAGCAGGTTGCGGATGCTGATTTGCGAACGTCCCACTTCCATGGAGATGGTAACCGGGATGTCCATGATGGTGTCCAGCTTGCGCCTTTCATCATCACTGATTGGTGTGGAACTGTCTGACAGCTCTTCAAGTGGTGCGACTTCAGCCTCTTCCGCGCCCAGCGCAGCACCAGGATCTGCACTTAATGCCGCTGCCCATTCGTCCGCCAGTTTTTGATCTTCATTCGGATCCATTCGTCACTACCTTTTTTAACCGGCCTGTCATTTAGGACAAGACCTTTATCACTACTCTTCGTCAGCCGTTTCAGCGTTTTCGCTGTTCAGCTCCGACATAATATCTTTGCCAAGGAAGGCAATATCACTTTTAACCACTTCAGGGCGCTTAATCTTCTCAGAAACCTGAACTGCAATCTTATCTGAAGACTTGCCCAGTTTAACCCTGTAGGTTGGCAGCTCTTCCACAAACATCACTGCGTTTTCAGGCATGGTAACCGGAATGATGTCTCCGGACTGCAGCTCCATCAGGTCACGAAGTGAAATATCTTTCTCAAGCAGGTTCACCCGGAAGTTTACCGGCACATCCATGATTTCATCACGCAGAGCCGTACTCCAGCGCACATCGGTTTCCATCTTGTCTGACTGAACACCGGCATCGAGAAGTTCACGAATCGGCTCTACCATGGAGTAAGGCATTACCACGTGGAAGTCACCGCCACCGCCGTCTACCTCGATATGGAATGAACTCACAACAATCACTTCCGTCGGGCTTACGATGTTCGCCATACTCGGGTTAACTTCTGAGTCCAGATATTCGAACTCTACGCCCATTACCGGCGACCATGCCTCTTTGTAGTCAGCAAATACAATCTTAAGCAGCAGTTGGATAATCCGGCGTTCTGTTGGGGTAAATTCCCGCCCTTCGATTTTAGCGTGGAATCGTCCGTCACCACCAAAGAAGTTCTCCACCAGGATAAAGACCAGACGCGCTTCCATGGTAATCAGCGCCGTACCTTTCAGCGGCCTGAATCTCACCATGTTCAGACTGGTCGGTACATACAGAGTATTCTGGTATTCACCGAACTTCATCATCTGAACGCCGTTGATGGATACCTCTGCCGTTTTTCGCAGCATATTGAACAGGCTGATACGCATATGGCGCGCAAAGCGTTCATTGATAAGCTCCAGGGTCGGCATACGACCACGGACAATCCGGTCCTGAGATGAGAAATCGAAGGTGACCGCACCTTCGGATTCCTCCAGAAACTCTTCTTCTTCATCGACGTCGTCAACACCGTGTAAGAGCGCGTCAATTTCGTCCTGGGTTAATAGATCAGTCACGTGATTCCTATTGAATTACAAAATCGGTAAAGAGCACTTTTTCAATCACAGGCTGACCCACGACCTCATTCAGGGTAGCGCGGATATCTTCCGTCGCCTGATCACGCAGCAAAGTCCGGCCTGTCGGCGTTCTTAGCTGTTCCACTGTTGCGGTACCAAAGGTATTTAACAGTGTGCTTTCAACCAATGGTGAGTGATGCCTTGCTAAATCTTCGTTGTCGGTTCCCCGAACCATCAACTGCACTTTTATCTGAACCAGCCTGTCTCTTTGCTTACCGGGAGCATTAAACAGAAACGGCTGCGGGATATTTACGTAAGAAGCAGGTTCTGGCAACGCATTGGCTGGCCCGGCCTCAGCCTCTTCTGCCACCTCCGGCTCATCGGAACCCATCAGAAAGAAAGCCGCACCGCCACCACCGGCAAGTAAAACCACCACAGCAATAATGATAATCAGAAGTTTGCTTTTCCCTTTGGGTGCTTCGCCTTCGCCGCCTTCTTTGTTTTCTTCTTCAGCCATAATATTCCCTAACTGATTAATAATGTTTCGTTATTCAGGAGGTTCCCTCCAAGGCGAACCTCAAACGTTTTATACACTGAATAACGGAATTAGAATATAAAAATATTAAGCGTAATAACTGATTCCATCATCTTTTGCCGCAATATTCACATCAAGATTGATGCTTTCATCAAGGTTTGCCTCATCACCGCCTGTCAGACCGTCTGATCCACCGTTACCGGATGAGCCATTTCCCATGGCATATTGCTTCTGCTGCTGACCGGAATTCTGCTGATGAACCGATGAATCACCTAACTGAACACCCTGCTGGGACAGCATTTCTCTCAGCCTTGGCATCGCATGTTCAATCATCTCACGGGCCTGCTGGTTGGATACGGTAAACTGCACCGACGCCATATCACCATTCATGGACATACGAATCTGCATTCTGCCCAGCTCCGGCGGGTCCAGACGTATATCAACGTTTTTCAGGTTCTTTGACAGCATGATCTGAACACGTTCCGCTAACTGCTCTGCGCCGGCTTCTTTCGTCGCTAACTGCAATGGCGACTGCTGGATTGCCTGCTGAACCTCACTTCTCACCTGCGCCTGATGAACGCCCTGCTGAGAAGTCAGTCCGGCAAGTTGCTGGGACAGATCTTTATCTTTGTCTGATGAACCTTTTGCGGCAGCCAGACCTCCTGCCGCTCCCAGGGCCAGAGCAGACGCATCAACAGCTGCCTTGCCCGCCAGCGGCGCTGACTGGGACTGCTGAAGCACCGTTTGTGCCATGGCGTTATTCTGCATTGCTGCTGCGCTCAGCTCAGGAGAAACATGCTGAAGGTTATTTTGCACTGCTGCTCTCTCTGCCCCCTGACTTAAAGCCTGCGCCTGAGCCTGCTGCAACTGCTGATGCAGTTGTTGATTCTGAAGATGATTCACCTGTGGCTGAGCCGCTTTCACCATTTCAGGAGCGACTTTAACTGCATTCTCAGCCGTGCCAGCTCCCCAGTTTATCTGCGCCATTGCCGCCAGCTCTTCTTCTGTCAGCATCTGAGGGTCAACGGCTTCGTTTATCTGAACCGCTTCCTGCATCACCTGGCCAGCGGCTAATGCATCTGCTGACTGCACAGACGGGCTGTCCTGGGCTGCAGTTGCCAGAGCCGCTCCCACACCGACCGCTGTTGCTGTTTTGGCGGTATCCCAGACCAACTTGCTATTTGGTGGCTGCTCACCTTCATTTTTTATCTGATCGGCCTGAAGCTGTTTTAAAGCAGCAATTTCGCTTTCGCTCAGATCGGCAACCTTAAGCTCCGGATTTTCCTCCAGCACTTTCGCAACCTTCAGGCTGCTCAGCTCTTTGTTAAGCTGTTGCGCCGCTTCCTGCTCAGGCACTTCACCTTCTATTGCCTTACCATCTTCTATCGCAGACTGGAAAACGGCTTTCAGGTTATCTATCTTCTCTGCCTGAGCTGCTTTCAGCTCTTCAGGGCTTAAATCTGACTCTTCCGGAGTTTCCTGCTCAACCGCTTTAATGTATTTCGACAACAGAGGATCTGACTCAATCAGTTTCTCTACTGTAGTCTGTTTAGCTTCCTGCCCGGACGTTTCTGCCAGCTTGCTTTCTGACTGTGGCAACGCCTTGCCGGATACTTCTGTCTGTGACGGTTTTTCAGTTTGCAATGCCTGACTGGACTCATCCAGTCTTTCCAGCAGAGCACTGCCTTCACTCATCGCTTTCGTCACTTCCGGATCAACAGGCTTTTTCTCTGCCGAAACCTCTGCGCCTGATTTCTTCGTTTCAGCAGACTCACCTGATGTCTTAGCAACCAGCTCTGCGTCTTCTCCTTCAACGGACTCGCCTTCAAGCTTCTCGCCCTCTTCACCGCCTTCAAGCTCCAGCAGTTCATCGACACTTTCGGCTTTGACTTCAGATTTAGAAAGCTCAGCTTCAGAAACTTCAGCCCCTTCGGCTGAAACCTCTTCTCCGCCTTCCGTTTCTGAACCTCCGAAGACAGAGCTTAAAACACTAAGAAAGCCCTCTGATTCAGAGGCTTCACCTGATGATTGGGTATTCCCTGCCCCCGTCTGTAAAAGAGCAGATGTTTTGCCAACCTCGGCAACTGAAAGGGAAGTTTGGTTCATAAGATCAGTCTCACATCAGGTTTATTTATACCGCAGCAGAACCGGCAGATTTTGCCGCTCTGATACTCCTGATGAGGAATCTGCAAGTTTCGAGCCATTTTGAATACTGCTGTTGGGGTAACTTATGATCTCGTTCCCATGCTCCGGCGTGGGAATGCATACCGTAGTAGAATATTTACGCATATCACTACTTATTGCGAGTCAGTAACTGAGCCTTCTCCACTTTTCTTTTGGCTCCGGGAAAGCCAATGGGTACCGAACACAGACACGCTGCAAGTACATCCATGTAGCTCGATCTCGCCATCCATGGCGAGGACGGTCTGCTTATCGGTACCCATCAGCTTCCCCTATGAAGTCGCTGTCTGACCATCTGCATTGCAATATTTCTGAGATTTAATGATGACTTTTTCGTCTTGCATAACTCAAAGTAGAAAACTCATCCATCTGCTTCTGCTCCTGCTTATCCAAAAGCTTCTGCTTCTCGGTTTTCTTCTTCTCTATCATCCACTCATAGGAGCGGCGCTGCTTGCGCATTTCAAGCCAGTATTCCTGACAGTTTTCCACCTGAGACTTAAAGTGGCCTTCCGCTTCTTTCTGCTTTTTCAGGGTCTCATCAAGCTGAGTTAAAAAGCGGTTAAGGTGACCGTACTCACTGGCAGACAGGCCCTTCTGACCTCTTTCCACCAGCTGCTTACAGTAATCAAGCCGGTACTGCTCAATCTGTTTCAGCTGTACATAGTAGTTATCCAGTTCAGCCCGGGCATTGTTTAACGCAAGAACCGCCTGATCTTCCTTCTCTTTGGCCTGCTCAAGCAGGAAGTCCATTGCATTCTCCATCCGCTATTATCCTCCCGGCTGCAATATACTCTTGAGCATATTGACGCACATATCGTAAGGAACAGACTCTTTCATGCTCTGTTGCAGATACTGGTCCAGCGTCGGTTTTATGGTAAAGGCGCTGTCGATAGCCGGATCGGTTCCCGGCTTGTAGGCACCGATAGAAACCAGATCCTGATTTTTACGGCAGATGGAAAGAACCTGACGAACGGCTTTGGACATAAGCACATGTTCATCGGTGGTGATCTGCGGCATAACCCGGCTCACAGACTTCTCAACATCGATTGCCGGATAGTGGCCGGCATCTGCCATTTCACGGGAAAGAACAATGTGACCATCGAGTATTGCACGGGATGCGTCGGCAATGGGGTCCTGAAGGTCATCACCTTCTGTCAGCACCGTAAAGAAGGCGGTAATCGAGCCCTGATCCGGGCTGCCGTTACCGGCACGTTCCACCAGAGCAGGCAGTTTGGCAAATACGGAAGGCGGATAACCCTTGGTTGCCGGTGGCTCACCCACGGACAGAGCAATTTCACGCTGCGCCTGGGCAAAACGGGTCAGGGAATCCATTAACAAAAGCACATCCAGTCCCTGATCACGGAAATATTCAGCGATAGTCAGGGCGGTCTGGCAGCCTTTCAGCCGCATCAGAGGTGAAGAGTCCGCAGGAGCGGCAACCACCACCGAGCGCCTTCTGCCATCTTCACCCAAAATTTCTTCGATAAATTCTTTTACTTCTCGTCCACGCTCACCAATCAGGCCAACAACAACGACCTGAGCCGTGGTTCCTCTGGTCATCATGCCAAGGGTGACCGATTTACCCACACCTGAACCGGCAAACAGACCTATACGCTGGCCTTTGCCTACGGTAAGCAAGCCATTAATCGCCTTAAGACCAACATCAAGGGGTTCAGAAATAGGCTTTCGTAGCAACGGGTTCATTGGATCTGAACTGAAAGAAGCGGTTTGCTCGGTATAGATATCGCCCAGACCATCAATGGGATTACCCACACCGTCAATCACCCGGCCAAGCAGTTCCATACCCACAGGCAGTCCGCCTTCGCCGGTTACAGGCGTCACTTTTGCGCCGGGAAGAACGCCGCTGATCTGCTCGCTGGGCATCAAAAACAGGTTATCACCGGAAAAGCCGACTACTTCCGCTTCCATCTCGCCGGACAGAGTTTCCACCTTACACAAGCTGCCGATAGGCGCTTTACAACCTGTCGCTTCCAGTGTCAGACCCACAACTCGAACCAGTTTGCCGGCTGCAATAGCGCGGGTTTTAAGGCCAGTAGTTTTGTACTGGGAAAGACGGTCAGCCAGCGCCAGCATTACTCACTCCCCTGATGGCGGTTCACACCGCAAAAAGAGTGGAGCACCGAACGGATACGTTCTTCCATTTTATAGCTTACGCTGGATTCACCCGCTTCTATCTGTACATCACCACGGTTAAGTGAAGGCTCACTAACCAGAGTCCAGTTGCGAAAAGCAAGCTCATCGTTACCATAAGCAGACTGGACAATTTCCGCATCTTCGGGATTCAGTTTAAGAGTAATGTCATGGCCTGAAATTGGCAGAGCCTCTACCGACTCTTTGATGGTATCGAGAATAATCTGAGGATTGGTCTGCACTTCTACATGCACCACTTCTTTGGTCAGAGCCAGAACCATGTCAACAAGCTGACGCTCAACCTGAGAATTCATAAGCTCAAGAGGCTGGGCAAACTGATTGGCAAGTTCAACAAAGTGCTGAACCTGAGTATTGATATGCTCCTGACCGGCAGTCACACCATCAGTCATGCCTTTTTCAAGGCCTTCAGCATGGCCCTCTTCCAGACCTTTGGCTTTACCTTTCTCAAAGCCCTGGTTAAAGCCTGCTTCCTGTCCCTGCTGCAAACCTTCCTGATAGGCCTGTTGTTTGATTGCTTCAACGTCTTCAGCGGTCAGCTCCACCGCCTCTTCAACATGCTGAGGCTCTTCGAAGTCGGGAATCCAGCCGGGATCGTAATTAAATGCCGTCTGCTTGGCGTTTTTCTGGCTTTCTGCGGTGTAGTCAGGTACGCCCCACTTCTCCGGTTTAATATCTGAGCCGTCCTCATCCGGACGCAAAAAACCGCGTTTACGCTCTAAAGACATAGGGTTACCTTCTTAAATCTGTTACAGGAACTCGTCCGCACCGCCGCCCAGCATAATTTCACCGCTGTCCGCCAGTTTACGGGCAACTGCAAGAATCTCTTTCTGCGCCGCTTCTACATCGGCAACCCGTACCGGTGGCATAGCTTCGATATCGTCGCGCATCATCTCAGCAGCACGCTTGGACATATTCTTGAATATCTTCTCACGCAGACCTTCATCGGCACCTTTGAGTGCTTTCTGCAGAACATCCTGAGCAACATCACGCAGCAGCTTCTGGATACCCATATCGTCCACTTCGATAAGGTTGTCGAATACGAACATCAGATCCTGAATCTGGGTTGCCATATCTTCATCCTGATCGCGGATTTGATCCATCAGCACGCCTTCAATGTTATTATCCATGAAGTTCATAATCTCGGCAGCCGCCTTCAGACCACCAATCTTAGCAGCCTGTGCACCAGCCTGACCGGCAAACTGTTTCTCCATGATTTCATTCAGCTCAGCCAGTGCGGAAGGCTGAACTTCTTCAAGGTTGGCGATACGCATCATAAGGTCCAGACGGACCCTTTCAGGGAACTGGGAAAGAATCTCGGCCGACTGATCCGCTTCCAGGTAAGAAAGTACAATAGTCTGAATCTGCGGGTGTTCGTTGATAATAATGGTGGCCACCTGACGAGGGTCCATCCATTTCAGTGAATCCAGACCTTTTGAACCTGTGCCAAGCAGGATCTGGTCAACAAGGTTATTTGCCTTATCTTCACCCAGAGCAGTCACCAGCGCCTTACGCATAAAGTCTTCACTGCCCATACCAATGTTGGTGTATTTCTGAATATCTTCCAGAAAGGCGCGGTGTACCGCACCCACTTTATCGTTATTCAGATCCGCTGCACGGGCCATGGCACTACCCACACGCTGAACCTGTTTAGGCTCAAGGTGGCGGATAATTCCGGCGGCATCTTCTTCGCTCAGGCTCAGCAGCAGAATCGCGGCTCTCTCATCACCGGCAATTTCAGCAATATCAACGGTGTTTCCTTCCGTTGTGGCTACTGGTCCGCCTTCTTCGCGTTTTACAATTTCATCAGGCATCGGCTATCCAATTCTTCACTACCTGGGCTGCAAGCTCAGGTTCATTTGCAACCAGTGCTCGAACAGCTTTGAGCACGTCTTCATCTTTGTGCAGGTTAGGCAATTCAATACCTGAACCAAATTCAAAGGCTTCTCCGCTTTCGATGTCACTGCCAATCAGGCTGGTCTCATCACCACCGATAGGCAGGCCATCGGGACCATACATCTGGCCTTCTTCTTCCTCGATGTCCGCATTCGGGTTAAGCAGTTTCTTCATCGCTGGACGGATCAGAACCAGAACAACGATGATGATAACCAGTGCACTGGCAAACCAGCGAACCCAGTCGTTGAAATTCGGGTGCTCCCAGATTGGAGTCTCAAGCACAACTTCCACTTCCGGCTCAGCAAACTTCACGCTCAGCACATTCAGCAAATCACCACGGCGATCGTTGAAGCCAACCGTACCCACAAGTACCTGTCTTATAGCATTTAGCTCTGTATCCGAAACCGGTTCATAAGTCACCTCGCCGGTTTCGGCATTGGTCACAGCGCGGTGTTTAATCGCAACAGAGACTGTCTGGCGGTCAATCACACCTGTCTGACGACGCTCATGACTGATGGTGGTATCCAGTTCATAGTTCTTGGTGGACTCTTTATGCACTGAGCCCTGACCAAGCACCGAGCCGTCTTTCATCTGCGCCACATCCTGAGGGATAGACGCATCGGCTGGCGGCTGGTTACTCAACGCACCCGGAACACCGGCAACAACGTTACCATTATTATAGTCTTCCAGATTGTATTCACTTCGGGTTGAGGCCGTATTCGGGTCGAAACTTTTACGCGTCTGTTCTATGGCACTGAAATCCAGCTCAATATCCACCTGAGCAGTGTAGTTACCGATACCCAGAATCGGGATAAGAACGGAATCAATCTTGGTTCTCAGCTCTTCTTCCTGCTTACGCTCAAGCTCCTGCTCTTTGCGGCGCGCTGTGGAAACCGGGTCCTGAGAGCCGGAGCTCAGAAGACGACCGTGCTGATCAGTAACAGTAACACGCGTTGGTTTCATACCCGGAACAGCGCTGGCAACCATATCGACAATGGAGTCCACTTCTTCCTGCTTCAGAGAAGCACCCGTACGCAGGGTAACAAAAACCGTTGCAGAGGCTTCCTGATTCTGACGCACAAACACACTCTGTTTTGGCAGAGCCAGAAGAACGGAAGCTTTTCGAACCTGGCGCATCTGCTCAATGGCTTTAGCAAGCTGACGTTCACGGCTTAGTTTTAACCGCTCGGTTTCCAGTCGCTGGGAAACACCGAAGCCCATATCGTTAAGCAGAATATCGTCACCCGCCTGTTTTTGCTGATTAAGGCCGGCGCGGACAAGGTTCAGTTTCAGGGAGTCATATTCAGCAACGGGTACGCTGATGGTATTGCCATCTAACTTGTACTCCAGCTTCTGCTGATCAAGGTAATCCAGAACGGGGATAAGCTCTTCTGTTTCGTAAGTGCCTAAAGGACGCATTTCAGGCTCTTTAACCCAGAAGAACAGCATGACGATTAACGCCACACAGATAGAAATGGACAGGACAAGAACCACTTGTCTCAGAAGGTCTAAGTCACCAATGGCAAGGTCAATTTTTGATGACGCCTTTTCCTCTAAATCCGGATTCTGCATTGCATCGTCCGAACCTGTGGTCAGCGCACCACCATTGGTATCAGAGTTGGTTACTGCCAGATCGGTTGATTGATTTTCTTCAGCCATACGCCACCCAAATTACACAGGCATATTCATCAGTTCTTTATAAGCTTCTACCAGCTTATTACGAACCTGTATTGTCGCTTCGAAGGCAACACTAGACTTATTTTTGGCGATCATAACATCAGAAAGTGAAACGCCTTCGTCACCCCTGTCAAATCGCATCTGAAGGTTACCTGAGGTTTTTTGCAATGAATTCACGTTATTTAGTGCTGAGGCAAACAGCTCACCAAAATCTGCACCGACCTGCTGACCCGTTGCAGGCGCTGAAGTGTTTAACGCTTCAAGCCTCATTGCCTGCATTTCTGCCTGTATTCCACCGATATTCATTCTACTTAACCCTTAGCCAATTTCTTGACTTCTTGATGCGACCTTATCTTGACGCTGCAATTAGCATGCCATTAGAGCATAGCTTAATTACAGCGATAAGAATTTAAGGGATATCTATGCCAGCATCTCTCATTTTTGCCAGCTTATAGCGTAGCGTTCTCGGGCTAATACCTAATTTTTCTGCAATTTCTTTCCGACGGCCATTACACTCTTTGACTGCTTCCAGAATAATCGCATACTCCTGATCTCTCAGCTCACCACCCAGACCTTCACCCGATGATGAAACAAGCGGCTTAGGCATCTCCTGCGCTGGCTGCTCGTATCTGGAATCCGGCTCAGCCACCGGTCTGACACTCGGAGCCAGATCGCCTGACTCAACAGCGCTCTGAAGACTGCCGGCATCCTGCCAGTCCACCCCTTCCAGAAGGATATGGTCGGAATCAATATTGCCCTGCTCACTCAGGATTAATGCACGCTGAACCACGTTATCCAGTTCACGCACATTACCCGGCCATGTGTAGGACAGCAGCTTACCAACCGCACTTGAAGAAAACTCAGGAACAGGAAGTCCCAGTTTCTGACAGTGGCGCTCAGCCAGATGTTTGGCAAGCGGCTCAATGTCACCCTGACGATCTTTCAGCGGAGGCCAGGAGATTGGGAACACGTTAAGGCGGTAGTATAAATCTTCACGGAAGTTACCTTCGTTAACGTATTGCTTGAGGTCACGGTTACTGGTCGCCAAAACCCTGACATCAAGATTAATACTTTTACGGCTGCCAAGACGCTCCACTTCCCTTTCCTGAAGCACACGCAGCAGTTTGGCCTGCAGGTTAAGATCCATTTCACTGATCTCATCCAGAAGAATAGTACCGCCCTGAGCCTGCTCAAACTTACCCGGACACGCCTGAACCGCACCGGTAAAAGCGCCTTTTTCATAACCAAACAGCGTGGCTTCCAGCATATTGTCAGGGATCGCCGCACAGTTAATGGCGACAAACGGGCCGTCTTTACGGTTTGAAGCGTTGTGAATGTAACGGGACATCACCTCTTTACCGCTGCCGCTCGGACCAAGAACCATCACGTTCGCATCGGTTTTTGCCACTTTGTCTGCTAAAGCCAGCAATTTAAGGCTTTTTTCATCGGCAACGACCGCATCACCTTCATCATCAGACTTAACCGGCGCATAGCGGCTGACCATATTCAGAAGCACTTCCGGCGCAAAAGGTTTCGCCATATAGTCAATGGCACCCTCTTTCATTGCTGCCACCGCGTCTTCGATATTGGCGTAGGCCGTCATCAGCAGCACAGGCAGATTCGGCCAGTTCTGTTTGATGTTTCTGAGAAGCGCCAGGCCACCCATTCCCGCCATCTGCACATCGGAAACCACAATATCCACTTCCTGCGCTTTAAGCTTAATTAAAGCGTCTTCAGCGCAGTCGGCTTCTATCCACTCGTACCCGGCAAGGGCAAGGGTATCAACCAGCGCCTCGCGCAGGCCTTCATCATCTTCAACAATGAGTACTTTACTTTGAGCCATTACTCTTCTCCGGATAGTTCTTTTGTCAGCGGCAGGCACATGGTAAAACAGGCACCATCCCCCGGTTCTGAAATCAATTCTAGTCTACCTTTATGCGCCCGGCATACCATCTGTACTACCGCCAGGCCAAGCCCCGTTCCCTGAGAGCGGGTGGTAAAAAAGGGTTCCATAATCTTGCTTTGCAGCTCTTCTGGTACACCCGGCCCGCTATCCTGAACCGATATTTTCAGTTCACCGGCGACCGGCCTGAAGAAGACATCAAGCTGCGACTCTTTTCCTGAAATCTGTATCGCATTAATGACCAGATTACTGATAGCAGAAGCGATAGCATTGGCGTTGCCCAGCAGTTCGGTTTTCTCTTCTTCCACTTCAAGAAAGTAGTCTATCTGATTATTTTGTATAGCAGTTTCAACCATAGGCTGGAATTCGGCAACCAGATCTTCAATGGTAAAAGGCTTCACCACTTTGTTGTCGCCACCCTTGGCGAACAGCAGCATATCGTTAACCTGCTTTTCCAGATCATGCAGCCTGTCCATCAGTTTTACCTGAAATCTCTCCCGGGTTGGAGCCGGCAGATTCGGTGAGCCTAAGTTTGATGCATAAAGCATAGCGCTGGAAAGCGGTGTTCTGACCTGATGCGCCAGTGATGCCACCATTCTACCCAGTGAAGAAAGTCTCTGCAGATCGCTCACTCTGGACTGCAGCAGCCGGGTTTCGGTGAGATCGGTAATAAGAATAAGCTGACCTGTGGACGAGGCTGAAATTGCCAGCCTGACTTTACGGCCGTTTCTCAGCGAGATTTCATGCCCGTCATCGTCCTGAGGTGCAAAAGCGGACTGAATAACCGAAAACCACTTTTCACCAACCAGAGAGACTTCAAGCAGACGGTGTGCTTCCGGGTTCGCTTCAACAATCTCCCCCTGAGTATCCAGCAGGATTACACCTGCCGGCATAACATCCAGCACCTGCTTGTAGCGCACGACCTGCTCTTCAAGTGTGCCTAGTTGACTCTGATTTTCTTGTGTATCCAGTAGGGGCATGTCGGAATTCCAGCCATAAAAAACAAAGACTTGACATGCAAATAGCACACCAAGTCATTATTTTATTTAAATCAAAGAGTTACAAGTAAGTGCAATGTCAATTTGTTGACTACCTTTGTAAATTATACTTCTTCATTTTTTCAACCAGGGTGGTTCTTCGCATTCCCAGCATGTCAGCGGCCCGCGCGACAACACCATCCTGAGCATCCAGTGCCTGATTGATCATATTCACTTCTAAATCTGCCAGCAGCTCTTTCAGGTTAACACCTTCTGGAGGCAGGGACTGTGATGCTCCGTGGTTGCTGAGCTCTTCATCTTCAAACTGAAAGTTTTCGGAGAAGATGCCATTTAGCGCGTCTCTTTCCTGCTCTTCGATACTTCCGCCAGCCGATGGATCATATTCCGGCTGGAACTCAGGAATATCAGAATAGCGGTATTTAGTCGGAAGCTGATTCACATCCACCAAACTGTTCGGATAGAGAATATTCATTCTCTCAACAAGGTTAGCCAGTTCACGCACATTACCCGGCCAGTTGTGTTCCATCAGGGAGTTGACCGCCCTTGGCGTAAAGCAAAATGGCTGACTGCCCTCAGCTTCAGTTCTTGCCATCAGCTCCTGAATAAGCAGAGGAATATCTTCCGTACGTTCTTTCAGAGCCGGCATTTCGATTGGAAATACATTCAGACGATAGAAGAGATCTTCCCGGAAGCTCTCATTTTCTATCATGGTCTCAAGGTTTCTGTGGGTCGCAGCAACAATGCGTACATTCACCTTGATGGTGCTGTTTCCGCCAACACGCTCAAAGGAGCGCTCCTGCAATACCCTTAGCAGTTTAACCTGCATAGGCATTGGCATATCACCGATTTCATCCAGGAAAATGGTGCCGCCTTCTGCCAGTTCAAAGCGGCCTTTCCGGGCGGTAATGGCACCGGTAAACGCCCCTTTCTCATGACCGAACAGTTCACTTTCAAGCAGATCCGGCGGGATCGCGCCACAGTTTATCGGTACAAAAGGACCACCTTGTCTGCTTGAATGGTAATGAACATTGCGCGCAACCACTTCCTTACCTGTACCTGACTCACCCAGAATCAGTACATTTGCTTCGGTTCCGGCCACCTGTTCGATAAGGTGCCTGACTTCGCGAACACCATCACTCTGCCCCACAAGGCTTCTGAACAGCGTATTCTTTCTGGAGGATGCCGCGCCGGCTTGTTTACCCAGAAACGAGGCACAATGTCGCAGGGCATTACTTAACTGAGGATAATTAAGTGGCTGTTCCAGCTCGCCGATGTATTGTGGAAATTCATCCAGCTTTATTGAGCTGCAATCAAGTTTCAGAAGTGGAATGTGGATAGCTGCACTTAATATTTTTTCGATTTGCGAGATCTTTTTATCATTTTCTACAGACCCGACAATGCACCCCGCCCATTCTTTTGACAGGTTTACATTATCTATTTCGCCTGAGCCAACAATCTCAGCATGCTCTCCAACAAATTCAAGAATTGTACTTAACTGAAGACTTTTTTCTTTGTTATCTTCAATTACAAGCAATTTTGCCAAACCCTGCATAAAAATATTATTGTGCCTTTCTAACTAGTTGTTCTATTAAGATTTTGTATAGACATTGAGCTCATAGATAAACAATAGACAATTTATGACAATATGCATAAAGATCTTTTCATCTTTTTTGTCTTTCGTGGTCTAAATCAGAGCGAGTACAGAACAACAAACAAAAGCCCACCAGATGAGTGGGCTCTATCCTAAATAGGTCTATTCTATGGAATTATCAGAATAAGGCAACTTGCTCGTCGCCAGATGTGAAGCAATATTGAAAAGTAATGCAGCCAATAAGAAACTACTTTCTTATTGGCCAAGTTCCGCTGCAGTCAGGTTGTGATACTCCGCAGGAATCTGATCCCAAGCCGACTTTATTTCACGAATAATATGAATAACGTCATCAATGGCCTGCTCGTTATTTTCGATATTTGCCATGGTGATCTGCGAAATCATAAAGTCGTACAGCTGATCAAGGTTCTGGGCGATCTCTCCGCCGTCACTCATGGACAAACAGCCGCGCAGACTGATAACGATGTCCAGAGCTTTACCCAGCCTTTCACCTTTTACAGCAACATTACCCTGCTGCATGGCGGCTTTACCCTGCACTAAACGTTCAATCGCACCTGCCATCAGCATCTGAATCACTTTGTGCGGTGATGCCGCGCTAAGCTGACTGTCTACAGATACCTTCTTATATGCCTGTAATGAACCTCGCATGGTATTCCTCTTCTTATAAAAACTGCTGGTAGCGTTGAACCGACTTGCTACCGTGTCTTAACTTTCTTAATTGTCCGCCAATTTCATTGGTTTTGCTCTGCATTAGTTCAACAATTTGCTTTGTTCTGCCTAATGCTTCACGCCACTGTGACGAATTTTTAAAATCAGGGTCAGATTTTTGTGCTTCATAGATATTCTGCAAAATCTGTTCCCTCTTATCGACAAGCAGAATGATTTCTTCAGCTTTTAAATCATCTTCTTGCAATTGAGACAATAAATTATGATCAAGATCACTCAATTCAGATAAATAGTCTGCCATCTATGTTAGCCCAACGCACTCATCATGCCGGAAAACTGACTCTGCATCTTAGCGGTCACATCCTGCATCGCACTAAACTTCTTCATGGTCCTCTCTTCAAGGCTTTCCATTCGCCGGTTTAATGCGACCTGATCATCCTGTAAACGATAGGTCTGATCTCTTAATGAGTTCTCTCTGGTACGTATGGTTCCGGTTGCTCCCGTCAAGGTCTGAATCGCATCTTCAACCTTTTTGGCAAAACCGTCTTTGCCGCCAAAAAACTCACCCAACCGGGTAAAGTTATTAGTAAGCTGTCTATCAAGCATACTATAGTTGATTTCCAGTGTCCCCTGTCTTGTGGTGGTAATACCAAAAGATGAAAGTGTTTTCAGATCTTCAGGAGCCGCATTGATATTGGAAGTAAATACGGTTTTCAGTCTGGATTCTGCACTGCGGACTATGCTGTCACCCGCCAGAGGGCCGGTCATACCCGTTGCCGGATCGGCAGCGGCCAGCTCACGGGAAAGCTGGTAAAACTGGTTATAAGAACTAACAAATTGCTCGATATCATCCCGAACACTCTGTCTGTCGTACTCAACGCCGATTTCTGTTTTCTTTTTCTCCGGGTCTGTTACGCCCTTAACCGTGATGTCGATTCCCTGAATCGCATCTTCAATCACGTTGTTTTCGCTGCTTAGCTGAGCGATACCATCCAGCATAACCATAGAATCCTGGGCAGCCTGGATTTCGGTCATGCCACTATAGGACTCAACCGACTGCTGGGCAGCTTCCAGCGCGGCCTGAGTATCGTCAATTTTTATCTGACGCTCGCGCTCTGCCGGTTCCATCTGCTCAAGCTCTAGCTGGTGTCCTTCTTCTTCGGTGATTTCACCTGCCTCGATAGCCGCTTCAATGGCGGCTTTTCGCTCAGCCAGCAGCTGCTGTTTTGCCGCTTCGGCTTCTTTTGGCGTTTCGTAGGAATCGGTCAGCGTTCCCGATGCTGCCATTGACCAGCCGGGAACATCGCTCATTTTTTCAAGCGCGAAGGTATCCAGCTCCGCTTCCGGCGGAGTATAGGAATCAAGCAGAGTTCCCGAAGCCGATCCGGTCCAGCCCGGAATCGTATCTTCCGGCAAAATGGACTGCGCGGTACCATCTAATGTCGCGTCTAACGCCGCATCGGTAGCATCAAGTGCGCCAGCGGCAGCCGCTGCTGCCGTTGCAGCATCATCGGTACCGGTTTCAGTTATGCTCTCTGTGATAGATTGCTGACTTGCAGGATCGCCTGATTCTGCCTCATCAGCCATTTGAGTCGCTTGCGAATCTTCTGTATCGGCAACTTCTTGCCCCGGGATAGGTGCAGCCAGCGCTTCTGCTGCCGCATTTCTGGCCTCTTCAAGCGCGTTAACCCGCTCTTCGAGGGTTTTGTATTCAAGTCTTTTCAGCGGATTCCCCGCCTCAGACTCAACACCGATTTTGATTTGGTTTTCTGCCCCTGAGCGATCAGACGCAAGGATTAATCTCTGGCCCTCAGCATCATTGATTACTGACGCTCTGACCCCTGGATTACCTGTAGCCTCATTGATGTTACGAACAACATCCATGAGTCTGGAGTTTTCTTTTACTTCTACGGCAAACTTGCGTTCACCAAGCTGAATCTGCAGCTTACCCGGCCCAAAGCGCAGGTCATCCTCAAGTGGGTCTGACGCTACTTTGTGACTCTGAGCAAGCTGCAACACATCGATAGCATATTTACCAGCGATAGCATCTGTCGTTGCTGTAGCTGATACTGCTTCCTCGTCGGTAGACTCGACTTTCCGAACCGCGAAAGCCTCCTCCCGACGGAAATCAGCCATCAGGTTTTTCATTGTATCCAGTGACTCTCTGAGTCTTCCGTAGGCACTAATACTGGTATCAATCCTGGCCTGCTCACGATCGATTCGTTGCTGCTTTGGAATGCGCTCCGAATCGACGATTTTGCTGACCATCGAATTGATATCCATGCCAGTAGACGTACCCAGCGGGTTCAAACTCATTTAACTCACCTTAAAGACAGTTACACCTTTTCCTCAACAAACAATCCTGAGTTCCGGGCTGCTAAACGCCTAAGTATAATTAGCATCTCTTCGTCAGGGATCTGTCTGATAATGTCGCCAGTACTGGCTTCATATATCGTGACAACTTCTCTCCCTGCTTCTTCATCGACACGGAAAGACAGGCCTTTATTAATGGAGTTAACGAACTCGTCCATCTCTTCCACTAATTGTTCCAATTCCTTCTTGTTTTTCTCGATACGTTTTTCAACGAGATCATCAATAGGTTTTGGTTTTTCCGCCTCTTTCGCTTTCCGAACCTTATCAGCTTCTTCAGCGCGTGTCGTTGTTGTTTGTGTAGATACCGAATTATTAGTCGCGTTGCCACTATCCGAAGCAAGTTTTATGCCACCAGAATAGCCATAAGGCTGGATGTTCGATGTGTAGGATGATATTTCCATACCGATCTCCCCTCCACCTTCTGGGTTAGCGATTTAATCACTTATGATAGTAGGGCAGGCTAAAACCCGATCCTACTTAACCCAATAAACTCAAAGCAGCCGAAGGAGTCTGTTTTGCCTGAGCCAGAACAGATGTACTCGCATTCTGAAGAATTTGAGATTTGGTCATCTGAGTAGTCTCTTTTGCAAAGTCAGTATCCTTGATTCGGCTTCTGGAAGCATTCACGTTCTCGTTAATGTTTTCCAGGTTGCTAATCGCGTGGTTGAAACGATTCTGGAATGCACCTAACGAAGCACGCTCACTATCAACCGCTTTCAATGCGCCATCAATAATCGACACTGCCTGCTGCGAACCAGCCACAGTAGTCACATCGATATCATCAACTGTTTTGTTTTCACCTGCAGCTAAATTCAACTCACCAGCAAGAGAACCACTGAATGAAACGCTACCGTCCTGTACAGCCTGGTTAGAAGCAAATACCTGAAGAGTACCGTCTTCACCAACAGAAGCTTTGATATCGTCATTTTGACCGTTAATATAGGTCGCGACTTCTTCGATATCATCGCCAGCTTTGGCATTTACAGTAATTTCTTTTGCATCCCCGCTTCTATCAGTATAGGCCACAGTGAACTCTGTAGCACCTTCTGAGACTGTCCAGTCGCCACCTTTAGACTCCTGGGAAACATAGCTCATACCACCCATTGTAGAGGTGTCTGAACGCATATTTCCGATTTCAAGAGCCACAGCTTCACCAGAGTCAGCGCCAATCTGGAAAGACTGGGCACCAAAGGTACCATTCAGAAGTCTGTTACCACCAAAGGAGGTTGTTTCAGCAATACGGTTAAGTTCATCGTTAAGGGCGCCAACTTCTTCCTGAATCGCCACACGTTCTGAACGACTGTTCGAACCGTTAGCAGATTGCAGTGCAAGGTCACGCATGCGTTGAAGGAGGTTAGTACTCTCGTTCATTGCGCCTTCAGCGGTCTGTGCAATAGAGATACCGTCGTTAGCGTTGCGAACAGCCATGTCTAAACCACGGCTTTGAGAAGTTAAGCGGTTGGAGATTTGAAGACCGGCAGCGTCGTCTTTCGCGCTGTTAATCTTGTAGCCTGAAGACAGGCGCTCCATAGATTTGTTCAGACCCTCATTCGCCCCCAAGAGGTTGCGCTGAGCGGTCATTGCAGACACGTTCGTGTTTACGTTTATTGCCATAATAGATCTCCTAAGGCATTAAGGGTGGTGGCCTTTGCGTCTCTCACCTCGCTTGGACCACCTTTTTTTTCATTTCTCTCGTTCCCCTTAACGGCGAGAGAAATAGATCCTTTAGAGAAAAATTAATTTTTTTTTCGGATTTTCTATTTTGTGAGATGTTTCGTGAACCTGATCAAATTATAGGCAATAACGTATCATTTTTGAGACAAAAGAAAACCCGGCTTTCGCCGGGCTCTGTTAGGTTTGCTTTACAACTCAGTTTTAGCCAAGAAGACTTAGTGCTGAGTTTGGTGCCTGCTTCGCCTGTGCCAGCACAGAAGTAGAAGCCTGCTGCAGAATCTGAGACTTGGTCATCGAAGTGGTTTCCTTCGCGAAGTCTGTATCCTTGATTCGGCTCTTAGACGCATTCACGTTTTCGTTGATGTTGTCTAAGTTGTTAATCGCATGGTCGAATCGGTTCTGGAATGCACCCAGCTCTGAACGGTGCTGGTCTACATATTTCAGGGCCGCATCCACAATCGCTACCGCTTCCTGTGAACCACCTACTGATGTTACATCGATAGTATCAACCGTTACTGCTGTCGGACCACCCATGCCCAATTCACCGGCAATATCGCCACCGAAGGATACATCGCCTTCAACCTTGTTGTTACCTGCAAATACCTGCAGACGGCCTTCTTCATCGACTGAAGCTTTTACCAGATCCTGCTGACCGTTGATGTAAGTCGCAAGCTCTTCAATATCGTCACCCGCTTTCGCGTTTACTGTGATTTCCTGAAGGTCACCGAACTTGTCAGTCATGCTCATGGTGAAAGTAGAGTCCTGGGATACTTTCCAGTCTTTACCCTGACCATTTTCTGCTTTGTAGCTTTCGCCACCCATCATTGCGTTATCAGAGCGCATGTCTTTTAGCTGAAGCATTACCGCTTCACCGTTGTCTGCGCCAATCTGGAATGACTTAGTACCGTGAGTACCGTTTAGCAGACGGTTACCACCGAAAGATGTGGTTTCTGCGATACGGTTCAGTTCGTCATTCAGTGCCACAACCTCTTCCTGAATCGCTACACGGTCTGCCTTAGTGTTAGAGCCATTCGCTGATTGTAGTGAAAGGTCACGCATACGTTGCAGGATGTTGGTGGTCTCTTTCATCGCACCTTCTGCTGTCTGAGCAATCGAGATGCCGTCGTTTGCATTTCGTACCGCTACATCCAGACCGCGACTCTGTACGTTCAAACGGTTAGAGATTTGAAGACCCGCTGCGTCGTCTTTTGCGCTGTTGATTTTGAAGCCAGAAGACAAACGTTCCATTGAACCATTCAGGTTGTTAGCTGCACTGTTCAGGTGCCGTTGAGCTGTCATTGCTGCTACGTTGGTATTTACATTAACTGCCATGGTGATTTCTCCAATTGATTTTCCGGTTTAGCGGTTTCCGACGTCTCGGAAAACCAAGTAGTTCTCTCAAAGTTACTTTCATTAACGGCTCGGAAAAAAAATCCTTTAGGAAAAATTGGAAAAAAAATTAAAAAAGGGCAGAAAACGGCAGTGATCGTGATGGAAGGCTCAGTATGGGATAAACATCCTAAAGTTATTAAGACCGCTGCCGATAGAGTGTGTTGGTTTAAGTTCTGGAGACTTTGAACATCGAAATTATTCAGCTCGATATTCACGAGGATCAGCAGGAATAACCGTACCTTTTAGCATAGTATTTTCAATTACCGACTCTATGATTTTTTTAGCTTCAACATGAGCTAGGCTATTGAAATACCAGTTACTGCTTTCCAGTTCCTGCTTAGAGAAATCAGAAGGTTTGATTCCATCAAGCTTGAATTTAAGAAAAAATTCAACGCCAAGTTCAAATACACGCTCTTTGCTTTCATCAGGCTCTTTCCCTAAAAAGCCGTCTACACCACACTTACCAACGATGAGTAAAAAACTTTCATTAGTTTCATCGAAAACCACAAACTCCAGTTCATCATTTAAATTCATATAGTACTTATAGAAGCCAGAACCGTTTGGACTTTTACTTGCAAGCTCAAAGTTAATTTTTGTTGCTTCAGCACCAATGTAAACTAAATCCCTATGCACAATATTACCTAACTAATTTACTAAACGTAGTTTAAGTCCGGCTCCTGGTGTTGGAACCCGTGAAAACTCTTTTTCAAAGTAGAACTCTTCAGCATGTACAGAAGTTTCTGATAGATGATAATGCATATGAAGTTCTTTCTTGTCAGCAAGCTTTTCATTTATAGCGACTTTTATAAGCTCATTAATGCTGACACCCTCCTGCTTAGCTCTTAGATAAACTTGCTTATGCATATCAGAACCAATGCGAATATTGAAAGTGCCCGACATAGTCTTGTCTGGTGCCTTACCTAACATCTCGCATGTTTCCAAATAGTCTTCAACAGCTTCTTCAAAAGCCATGCGTAACTTTGCCGGATTCTCAGCTTCGTATGTAACTAAGTCATTAATGCACTCGATTTTCCCGTGCAAAACATTGTCATCCAGCGAAACTTCAACCGAACCGAAGTACCCTTTATAATCCATAAACTTTGACATTAGAGATCACCTGATTCTATTAGTTTTTCAACCACTTGCTTTATGTATACCTGCTTTATAACTTTGTCTGGATGGGGTTCATGCAAGTTAATTAAGACCTTGTCAGCCCCCCTGAAAAACTTTCTTCGGGAACCACTTCCCTTAAACTCTTCAAATCCAAGGGCCCTTAAAAAGGACTGTAGCTCGTTCCACGTAAAGTCTTTAGGTCTACTTAACAGCCGTACTTTGAGCTTTTCCTGTTTACTCATTTGCTATTTTAACTCTCACCTTGAAGACTGCAACTAAAAATCAGTTGCAACCGAACCTAAACACTAACCAAGATATCAAACACGAAGCATATGAGGTTCAATTCTTTACCATGAACACCATACTCTCCGAGAAATATCACGGTTTTGCTGGAAGGAGGTATTTATCAAGTTGAAAGAAGGCCAATTTAAGTATTGAAGGATACGTGGTATTCGGGCAATGATTTTGTATTACGTTTCATTGCTGCATATGTCTGATACAGTATTGAAGGTTAGCTGGAGTAACAGAAAATTCAACCGCTCCTTTGTTTCATTGCTGCATATGTCTGATACAGTATTGAAGGAAATCCAGCACCGGCAGCACCGTTATTGATCGTCGTTTCATTGCTGCATATGTCTGATACAGTATTGAAGGTTAAAGCGCCTCTGTATTTTGAAGAAATGGAAGAGTTTCATTGCTGCATATGTCTGATACAGTATTGAAGGGATTGACGGGGCGATTGATGATAGAGCGCTTATGATGTTTCATTGCTGCATATGTCTGATACAGTATTGAAGGAGAAGACGTGGTTACGGTTTGTTTTGCTACCGCTACGTTTCATTGCTGCATATGTCTGATACAGTATTGAAGGCATTCAGGCCAGGGGAAGGTATACCGGAGTGTTTGTTTCATTGCTGCATATGTCTGATACAGTATTGAAGGTCAGAACAACTACATTTACCCCTGATAATTTCCCGTTTCATTGCTGCATATGTCTGATACAGTATTGAAGGACAGAGATTTGGAGAACAATACCTGAAAATGATGTTTCATTGCTGCATATGTCTGATACAGTATTGAAGGTGTTATAGAAAAGCGTTACGAACAATATGTAACTAGTTTCATTGCTGCATATGTCTGATACAGTATTGAAGGTTTCCCCATTTGCCGTGCATAGCATCAAACTCATTAGTTTCATTGCTGCATATGTCTGATACAGTATTGAAGGTTACTGCCAACATGAACTTCACCGAGCCTAAATCGTTTCATTGCTGCATATGTCTGATACAGTATTGAAGGTGTTCGAAGGCTTCCGTACCGCGCCTAATTTCCCCGTTTCATTGCTGCATATGTCTGATACAGTATTGAAGGTAGAATGCGGCCAGCCGTCTTTGGCGTTGGGTTTATGTTTCATTGCTGCATATGTCTGATACAGTATTGAAGGTTGGATTCAAATGAGGGAAGTTCAGAAGCGTTAAGTTTCATTGCTGCATATGTCTGATACAGTATTGAAGGCATGAGTAAGCCAACTCCTAATCCCGGCGAGTACTGTTTCATTGCTGCATATGTCTGATACAGTATTGAAGGTTAGAATTGTTGAAACCACAGACGGCCTAGTAGAGTTTCATTGCTGCATATGTCTGATACAGTATTGAAGGTCAAGTTGAGCAGGAGATTATTACTTTATCTAATGTTTCATTGCTGCATATGTCTGATACAGTATTGAAGGCCCAAGAGCGCCGGAAGATAAAGAAGGGCCAGCTGTTTCATTGCTGCATATGTCTGATACAGTATTGAAGGGTCAGACTCTTTTTCATCGGACTCAACTTCTTCTGTTTCATTGCTGCATATGTCTGATACAGTATTGAAGGATCACTAATAACTGTCCTGGCATGGTTGATGTGTTTCATTGCTGCATATGTCTGATACAGTATTGAAGGAGCACTGGATTCTCAAGCACTGTTGCTGTTTGGTGTTTCATTGCTGCATATGTCTGATACAGTATTGAAGGAAGATCAGATAAATAATAGAGATGACAAGCTGGAGTTTCATTGCTGCATATGTCTGATACAGTATTGAAGGTTAATTCCCGGACATGGAACGATAAGAGCAGACGTTTCATTGCTGCATATGTCTGATACAGTATTGAAGGCCCTTATGATCACTTCAACTAGCGAACAATTATTTGTTTCATTGCTGCATATGTCTGATACAGTATTGAAGGCTCAATCGCACGTGTTCCATATCGAGGACACTAGTTTCATTGCTGCATATGTCTGATACAGTATTGAAGGGCGGCCAGCCAATGAACCAAGGCCAACAGATGCAGTTTCATTGCTGCATATGTCTGATACAGTATTGAAGGTCACTCTCAAATCCCAGGTGGGGTGTGGCTTGTGATACAGTTCAAAATTGTGAATTCTCGAAAATATACCAACGCCTCAGAAACGTTGTATTTTTTCGAAAAGACACTACGCTGAATATTATCAGACATATGATGTAATGAAATCATCAAAAATCAAGATTGGTTGTCCCTCTGTGTTAACATGGGCGATTATTTCACACTAATAGCCTCTTTTTGAGGCTTTTAGTGTTTTTTAGCCTCTGTCATTGCAAAAGTTAAGATATTCACACTGTTCGCACTGCGCGTAGCTGGCACTGGTGTCAGGCATTAGTTGTGTGTTCTGCATTTGCTGAATGTGTTCTAGCGCGACTTTCAATTGCCTGTAATTTTCAGGCGCAAAATTTATCTGATGAACCTTCCCTTTAGTACCGTAAGAAATAAAACCTTTAGAGACAGTAACTCCAAAGAATTCCTCGACCATCGATGCATAAGCCGTTAATTGCAGGATTTGTCCCCGAGTTGGCTTAATGCAATCCAGCTTAAATTCCACAACATAACTTTGATCCTGACAAAACAATACAGCATCAGCTAAGCCATGAATACCCATTTTTTCTGACTTTAAAACAACATCGAACTGTAGCTTTCCCTCAGAAGCCTTATATCTGCTCAAGGTTCTGGACTGACTCAGCATAGTCTCACGCTGATGGTATTCAAGCCCCTGTTTGACCCATAAAGGAGAAGGTACTTTTAATCCCAGAACATATTGATAAAAAACAATTCGAGGGCAAAAACAGTACTGACGAAATAAACTGGCGGGTACAGTCATAGAACCTCAAAACGTTCAGGTCTTTTAAACTCTTCTGCTTTATAGCCAAATCCATACCGGGCAATAATGTCCCCCAGTTTTGCCCTGACCAGAAAAGCTTTATCCGACTCTTTATCAAGTTTCGAAAACAACCGGTAAACTGCACGCTCCTCAGCCCGGTTTACAAAACCCCAAAAAACAGATTTTTGAATCGGATCCAACCCGATATCCTTCAATTGCTCAAACAGTTTTTTCCGCTGCTTGTTATCTTCCACATCGTAAGCAACCAGTACTTCATATCTAAGCTCTCGGTTCATAGTTACCACCGGAATATATAAGGTTTGTAGTTTTTTTCACCATAAAAGCTTCCTGACAATCTGTAAATTTGACGCTGGAGAATTGTTTCCAGGCGCAGGCGCTTCCCTTTGTACAAGTAGTGCGTTGAGAAGGTTTTATGGATAGACGCTATCAGTTGTTTCTTTAATTTCGGGGTTAACTCTCCGGCCTTATGCAGCTTATCGGCAATTTTTATTACGTTCCGGTCAACTGTCCACGCCCGGTATATTTCCATAATATCCAAAACCAGTGAAGGTTTTCCCGCTCGCTGTGTATGTAAAAATCCCTGATAAATCTCAAGCCCAGCATTAATCAGACAATGCCATACATAGGTGCTGAGGATGCTATAACCATAATTCAACGCTGAATTTATCGGGTCTTTTGCTCCCCGACCACTTCTGCCCGGAAAGGTTTCAGGAAATAGCCCTGACTGATATAAACACTTCCAGTAAATTGCCGCTCCACTTCCTTCATAACCTAATAAAACTTCACGCCAATCAGAGTAATTTTCTATTCGCAAACGCTGCACTTTATCAATATGTAATTTAAGATCTTTTGATGCCAGTTGGCACTGATAGGATTGATCCGGTCGCTTCTGGTATTTAGAAAAGTAGTTGAGAATAACTCTTTGATTCTTCAGTTTACCAACGACTAATTTTCGGGCTAACACTGTTGCTTCTTGAGTTTGGAGAAATTGAAACTGCTGCTCCCTGACCTTACTTACAGCATGAAGCTGACCGCCGCTGATACACGCCATAGTATGAGTATAAGGATCAAGCACGAAAAACTTAATCCCACGCATCGCACACTGAACTATTACATTACTCGAAAAGCTCACACCCTTTTTTGTAATAGTGACCGTTTTAATCCGGCTTAACGGATACTCAGCAATAAGTTGACCATCCTCCTTGACGGTCAACCGCTCACTGGTAACACCAATAAAATGGCCGAACTCATTGACGGTAATATGCTTCATATATCCTAGACTGGCTCCCCTAACTGATAAACCTGCCTCATCGCTTTATTTGAGCTTTCAACAATATACTCCAGCGAAACTACATCACCGACCTGAGTTACAAATAGATTAGAACGAGGCTTACCAAACAAGTCTCCAAATAATTCTAACCAGCTCTTAGGCGTTATTAACTTAATTTCTGCAGGTAATTGGCTCCAGTGCTTTATCTCCTCTCCTCCCTGAACAAGAGGAATAACGTTTTCCATAAAATCTTTAACCGATACGAATACTCTATGTCTGAATCGGGATTTTGAGTTGGGAGATAGCATTAAGCCCTGCACAGGAACATCACCAAGTAATTCAGCCGGAACTTTACGCCAATTATTAAAACACTCTGCATCGGCCTTAACTTGGTGCCTGGAACCAACAGCAATAAGATTCCTGCTCTGTTCAATACCCTGAATAGGCACATCTTCAGAGAAATCAATTTCTTCACCACTTCTCTTAAAGCCTGAAGCAGATAAACCCTCCACACCAAATAGTTGCCACACATCACTTTTGTCTGCATTTTTACGTTTTACCCGATAACCACCTGATGGTGAGTCTATTTTTGGTAACGACCATTCTTTCCTTACCTTTTTATGCTGACGGGTATTTGTAATGTGCCGGGGAAAGAGTTCTTCCAGCATAGACTGATATCCAGACTCATCAAAAAACTCCTCTTTCCCAAGTTTTCGCCCCTGATTCTGGCATACAAACTCATGCTCTGTTAACTTTAACCACTGATGCCTGCCTGGGTACTGCAACTGCTTACCGTCCAACTTTCTTTGCTTGGCTTTTAAAAATCGGCTCTTTACTTCCACTTTGATACTAAAACCTTTTTCATCCAGCAACTTACTGTTGGCTGTAAAGGTTTTTGTCTGATCATTAAACAGCGCCGAACGTAAACTCACCTTCTGAGTGGCGTAGTGAAGGGATTCAAGTAGATCTGCAGCAAGATGATCTTCATCACTGCAGTTCTCTTTTGCCACTCTGTGTAATAACTCAAATGCCGCTGGTTTATTAATGCTATAAGCCTTAAAGCTCGTTCCGGCCTGTTGCTTTACATCATAAATAGTCTTATCACGCGCACCGTTCAGATATGGCCTTAGTGCCTGCCACCACAACTCGTGGGCCTGAGCCTGACCATCCACCCATATTACGTTCCTATTGTTAAACCCAACACCCAGCTTGTCTTGAGTCACGATCAGTGGAATAAAATGCTCCGCATACAAACCATCTTTAAACAGGCGCTGACTTTGAACCGACGCTTTTTCGAATTTTAGTTTAGGCTCAATTCGTTTTATCTGAGCCTCTTTTGGCAAAATGGAGAACAGCCAGTCAGAATCATCCAGTCCGGCCGTTTGTAACATATCTCTGGTATGAGGTTGCCTTAGAGCTTCTGCCATTACCATAGCAGCATCAACCATATGGCTGGCAACTGGTTGATATTCGACTTTGGCAAACTGAGGATGTTTCTCTGCTAACCGGGAACGCTGTGACTGCCCTTTTTCTGCTTCAATATACCCGACAGAAAAATCTACCGTATTCACTGTGTAGTTCTGTCGAATTTTCTGCATGATCAACTTTGCAAGATAAGCCTGCGTTCCGTTTACTCTTGTTTTGGTTGACTGATAAAGCAAACGCATAAGATCGAATCTGAGCTCTTCAACAAACAACCCGTGCCGGATAGCTTGCCTCAGCTCAGGAGCTTCTATTTCAGTAAAACTGATTAAGCTTCCCTTTTCTATAAAAGCGCTACAAAGTCGGATAAGTTCCTGTTTAATCGCATCTCTGTCACTATGACCGAACTGAGTCTCAAGATAGGCGGGATGCAGGTTTTGCAGTGTATAAAAGCTGCGATCTTTTGTGCTGTTCCCTGTTGAAGAGCAGTAAATCAGGTTCGCTTCATGGTTAAATACCCCTTTATTGCGTCCTTTTGATTCTGCTCTTGGAATGATATGGTCAATCTCTCCGCCTAATTCCAAAACCTCTCCGGTGTAAGGACATATACCTTTTGACGCCACTTTTATTCTTTCGTCTTTATCCAGCCATTGCGCTTCTGCTCGTTCTGCCCTCTTCAGATTGTCATTCTTGCTTTTGGCATTTCGCTTTATCTCACTTAGCGATGCAGTGAACCGAAAGCGGTTCTCTTCCACAATAATTGGTATAGAAATTCCTTCTTCCTGCTTCTCCTTTGGCAGTTGCTGAATTTTAGCCAAGGCAATCTGATAGGCTTGCTTATCCAACAGGCGGGCAAGCAGACCATCAAATGGACGAGTGGTATCCGCAGGTAATCGAAGTCCAACTGCAGCCTCATTATCTTCTCTGTCCGGCACGATTTCGCCGCGCCAGTTGTTCTCTTTGGTACAGCTACGGCAGTTACGACTAAAGCCTTTCTGATCCTGCTCCATCAGGTTATAGAGCTTAGCTAAATCAAAAACATTGCTGAATCTCTGTGCAGGGATACCAAGCTGCTTCGCAATACTCTCGGCAACCTTTGGTACTACCTCACTAATCTCAATAAGGTTCTTATCTTCAACTTTTTTACCTTGTTCTTTTAGCCATACATTGCGCTGAATATGGTGATTAAGCGCATTGCCAAACTCTTTCTGTGACTCTGCTGCAAGCTGACACCACCCCTTGATACCTCGCCTGCCAATTCGAGGGTTTTCTCTCCATAAGTATTTAAAGCTCTCCTCCTGCCCTTCTGTCAAGTTATGGCTAAATGCACCGGACAACAGTTCGCGAAGCTGGTTAGCTTTATGAGGAGGTTTTTGACCACACACTTTTAATATCCGACCCGGGGCTTCAAACCATAGTGCATGACGGGCATCTGCTGTTTCTTGATAGAACTTAATGGCAAATTGAATGAAGGACTCCAAAGCTTGCCCCTGAATAACCCTTCCTAAAGCATCTTTACTTCGCTGGATAAACTCACCACTCTTCTCTTCTTTAGCTATCCAGGCCCTTAGCTGAAATGGGTCATGAGCGCGGCTAAGCTCCAGTATTCTTTGCAGTACTTGTGCCCATGCTTCTTTATTTTGAATGTTCGCTAACTCCAGTCCTTTTTTGACAACTACACCTTGACGCTCCAATTCATCCGCCAGTTTAGAAACAATGGCAGACCATAAAGGAAGGTGCGCCTCCATTGCGTCAACTGATATCAAAAGACTCTGACATTTTGGCGGGCGACGATTATTTTGATCTTCAAAGGGAGGAATCGACAACGCGGGAACCACGGTTTCAAATAGTGTGAGAATGGGTATGGAACGCTTTTCAAATAGAGCGATCTGATTGGCTTTATCTAGCTCTGTTTTGCAATGAAAGGCACTTAAATTTCGATAGAAAACTTTGTGCAGTTTTTCAGGCAACCAAATATCATTTGTTTTCATTGCTTCATCGTTAAAGTAACGGCGAAGCACACGAAGTTGCATATTGCTGATATGTCCTACCAGGTTTGCAAACTGTTCAGGTGGTACTGGCAAAAGGTCACGTAGAAACTGGTAATCAGCATGATTAACAATATCTGCACGAATGTTATCCAGATAAGCAGAACGGATTTTATGCCCGTCCAACTCAGCCTTGATAAAGCTATCAACTCCTTGCCTCAAGGCTTTTAAACCATTTGAAAGCTGTTTCTTGTTTTCTTTGTAATCATCAGGCAAAACTTTCTCAAACTCTTTTGCATTCAAACTATACTGCTCTGAATTCTTGAACGCTTTGGCTGTATCTACCACAGAAGTAATAACCTGATAAGCTTCCAATAAATTACCTGTTCTTGGTAAGTCTGCATGATAGTAAAGAGCATAAGGTTCAGCAGGTAATACTGCTAACAAAGCTTCATCCACGTTTTCCGACAGGTAGGTAAATCCCCGCCGGTTAAGCAAACTGTTTATTGCTTCACGCTCTGTACGTCCCAGAGAATGGAATTGGATCTGATAACATTTGTCCAGTAACAGCCATAAAAGACGTTTTGCCATCTTTCTTCGCTTAGCCGTTCTGCTCTGATGTCTTCTGGCTGTACGGTCAACCTGAGAATAGGTCATGGCATCGCTATGCATCACGACCATACCTGTTTTTTCTGCACATTCCGGGGTATCTCCCTGCTGATACTGAGAAAGATAAACCCCGGTATATTTAGCCCCCATATCAAGCGCAATTGGCGATATTGTTTTCATAAGTTAATTCTCATAATTATTATTTAGGAAAGCCATCATATAAGGCCAACCATTTACCTAGCCGTTCTTAAATACTCTGATTGAAAGACAATTCTTCAAGCACAGAAGCATCTTTTACATTTTAGGTCGCTTTTCTGATTGCGTTCCTTCATATGATACGATTTTTATAAAATTTTATTAGAAGTAGTTCACAAAACTTGTTATAGAACAGATAAATAGATTTCGAACCGGATTGGGACGTCCACCCTACTGGTTTACATAACTCGTAAAGAACTTAACCAGATAATGCTTGCACAAAACTGCTGACCAAACTACGATCAGCTTGCGGTAAAGAATAACTACTTCGTTAGTGGGCTGCCTTCTGTTGCAGTACATTGAGTTATTACCCTTCTTGCCGCCTCATTCACATATGTTCAGAACGGAAGTATTTAATCCAAGAAATTTTGAGCAACAAAACGAGACTGCGGCTTTAATGCACATGTATCAGAGCGTTGGGAAATAGTTTTGAAAAGAGGTTTTTAATTACTTTTCAACAGAAAAGAAAAAGCCCCTATCCTTTGAGAGAACTGGGGCTGGTTGCTAGCCAGATGCCATGCGGAGATCGAGAGAAATGATCACATAACCGGCTGAGCGTGCATTTTAAACTTTCCGACCTTTGGCAGTGAGAGTGAGAGAGCCTCGGGCCTTCCGGTTAAAAATGCGATTGCCAATTTAACGCCGTGCTGCATTAATTCACGTCTGAACCGGCTAATGCAGCGTGGCGCTAATTCTGTTATATCGATTACTGAAGTAATGACATCGCAGAGTTCGGCAATTGTTTTGCTTGAGCAAGAATGGAAGTACCTGCCTGTTGCAAAATCTGGTTTTTGGTAAGTTCGGTTGTTTCCTTCGCAAAGTCGGTATCTTTGATACGGCTCTTCGAGGATTCAACGTTTTCCTGGATGTTCGCCAGGTTGTTAATACTGTGACTTAGACGGTTTTGCTTCGCACCAAGGTCTGCTCGCTGACTGTCTACATATTTCAATGCAGCATCAAGGATACCTACCGCGTTCTGAGCGCCTTTCACCGATCTTACGTCAATATCCTGAGCGGTTGTATTCACAGCTTCTGCACCGCCAAGACCAATCTGACCAGCCAAAGGACCTGCGATATCAAGACCGTCTCCGGCATTAGGCTCTGCAACGAATATCTGTAGCAGACCGTTCTCGCCGACTGATGCTGTCAGCATATCTGTCTGACCGTTAATGTAGGTTGCCAGCTCTTCGATATCATCACCCGCTTTTGCGTTGATGTTGATGATCTCGTCTTCACCTTCATTAACACCCTTAAGTGTCAGGGTCATGGTGTTGGCATCAGCTGGTACACCCCAGTCTTTACCAATTGACTGACCTTCCGGAAGCTCAGAGTAGTATGTCTCGCCACCCATGCGGTAATCATCGGCACGGATACTGGTCAGGCCCATAATCATGGCTTCACCTGAGTTAGCACCAATCTGGAATGCCGCTTCACCGAAGGTTCCGTTTAGTAGTCTGCGTCCACCGAAGGAAGTGGTTTCTGCAATACGGTTTAGCTCGTCCTGAAGAGCGGTAACCTCTTCATGAATCGCCTGACGTTCAGACATTGAGTTTGAACCGTTAGCTGACTGCAAGGACAGGTCACGCATACGTACAAGTATGGCAGTGGACTCGTTCATTGCACCTTCAGCGGTTTGTGCAATCGAAATACCATCGTTAGCGTTTCGCATTGCCACGTCCAGACCACGAGACTGTGCGTTTAATCGGTTAGAGATCTGCATACCTGCAGCATCATCTTTCGCACTGTTAATCTTGTGACCTGAAGACAAACGCTCCATTGAGGTATTCAGGTTATCTGTTGCCTTATTAAGGTAACGCTGAGACGTCATTGCCGCGACGTTAGTACTTACTGTTACAGCCATCTTTTTGCTCTCCTGTTGAGTTCGCAAGCTCTTTGCGAAGCGGCCAGCTTAGGTCTCATTTGGATAAGCACTGACCGTGGTGTCACTTGCAGAACCTGGTGTAATCACCTGGTTCAAAACATAATTCATTCTCTACTTATTATGTATACAAGCAACGTGCCAACTTTTTACAACTCAATACCATTTTCTAAAAAAAACTTATAACTCTTTAAATTACATAAGGTTAAATCGCTAAGACTTTTTCCTCATTTAAATCTCTAAGAGATTTTTCCGGAAAATCCGGCAATTACCGGGTGGCAAGGCGCCAATTGCCGTTGCCGCTTTTTTCCGTATTGCCTGCTTTGTATAAATTGCCGTCAAATTAACCGCACATATGGCATAGGCACATAAGGCGTTGGCTAATTTACAGGTAGTTAAACAGAGTCAGGTCTTTCACTTTACCGAAGGCTTTTTGTGAAGCCTCCAGCGCTAATGAATTCTCATTAAAATCGATGACAGCCTGGGAATAATCCAGATCTTCAAAGGCACTCTTTGATTTTGCCAGTGTCAGCTTAAAGTCTTCGTGCAGATCTTCCTGGATATCCAGGGTTTCCAGTCTGGCACCCACATCTGTACGGGTTTTGCCAAGATGGATAAACGCCGCATTAAACTCTTTGGTGATTCGGTGCAAAAAGGCCGTGGCATCAGCATCAGAAACCGGCTTTTCCTGCAGCGCAATGGCGTTCTTAAAGCTGTCAAAAACGCTGATAGTCTTCTGAGGTTCAAGCGTGATACTGTCACCGGCAGTAATCTGCCCCTTAATATCGATGTTTAGCCCTTCGTACTGAATACCAACTTTAGGGTCAAACTCCTGAGCGGCAACCACACTGCCGTTCTGCTCAAGCTGATACCCGTAGTTGCCGGCCCCCATATCAACAAAGGTGATCTTATAAACTGACTCGTCAAAGTAATCCGTGTTATTTGCCCGCTCCAGAAGCAGCTCAGACGCTTCCTGAAGCTGATAAGTCGGAGAGTAATCTCCAAACGGGTTTTCAATCTCGGTATACACCTGATTACCGGGATCGTTAATCGGCATTTCCAGCTGATTAGAAATCTTCATCTTACGGTGGTAGCTGTCACCGGCATAAGTCACGTTACCCGCGTTGTCTCTGAAAAACGGCTGATTCTTTGGCTTGGTACCGGCAAAGATATAGTTGCCGGACTCATCCTGGCTGTTGGCCAGATTAAGCAGATTGGCGAAAACTTCCTGCAGCTCGCGTGCTTTTGCCTCGCGGTCAGCCTGGGAGTGCGAACCGTTGATCATTTCCATAACGGTTCGTTTTGCTTCATCAACGTATTCTTCAGAGTTCGCAATCAGAACTTCATGATGCTCAAGACGGTTTCTCACCAGAACAATGGCATCCATATACTGGCTAAGCTGTTCGCTCTGCTGACCAATCGACTGGATATAGTGTGTCGCCAGCGGGTCATCACTGGACTTCATCAGTTTTTTACCTGATGCCAGTTGGGCCTGATTGTGAATAACTTTGGCTTCTTGTCTTCTCAGATCATTCTGAACCGACTGGTAATTGTGGAAGCTTGAAATACGACTAACCATTTACGCCTCCTACCTTAAAGCCAGAATAGTGTCGAACGTGTCGTTCGCCACTTGCATGATTCGGGATGAAGCCATATATGCCTGCTGGAACTTCATCATATTCGCCGCTTCTTCATCCATGTTAACTCCGGACACGGAGGCAACACGCTCAAGAGAAGCTTCGTTCTCAAGACGGGCAACATCTGTCAGGCGGATAGCCGTGGACATTTTCAGCCCCATATCCGTATTCAGGTTATGGTAAACCTCAAGAAGGCTGGAGTTGCCGTCGTCCAGTTTTCTTTCTGTCTGCAGATCCTGCATTTTTCTCAGGTTGCCGTTATCACCTTCTGCCGGAGTCAGGTTCGCGGCAAAGCGGTCATCGGCTGCCGCTCCGGCGCTCAGGCTGAATGTGGTTCCCTGAACAGTTACCGGGCCTGAAGGCGGATATTCCTGTGGCTGAAGCAGCACATTACCTTTTGTATCCAGCACGGCAAACTTGTCGCCGGTAGGAGAAACCAGTACCTGAAACTCTTTCAATTCACCGGCAACCAGGACTCTGAAGTCCGCATCGCCGTTTTCTGATGTCAGTGAGCTTTCATAGCTCTGTGCGGTAATTTTTGCCGCATCGTCCATGACCACTTTGATCTGCTCAGCACCAAGGCGTACCGGACGGATAATGATTTTGTCACCGGCTTGCGGAGCCGTTCTCAGCTCAATACGCATACCATCGATATAAAGCGATGAGTCCTCAACCGGCACTTTCACCATCTCGCCATCCGGCTTAATAAAGGTGTAATCACTGCCATCATAACGGAGATGATAATCGCCACCCTGTAGCTGGCTGGTGTCTTCAATAAATGCAGCCAGGTCGGCCTGTGAGTTGTTGCCGGTGATAACGCGTGATTTAGCAATTCGCTCAGAATTCACATCGGTAAAGATATCGGCACCCACATCGCCGCGAAGATCCAGACCGTGCGCCTGAAGCTCGTTAATTTCGTATGAGAAAGCTGTTGCCAGGCGGCCAAGTTCATCCTGCACATTGGGAACCAGTTCATCACGGGTTCTGAACAGAGCAGCCATTTTGCCGTCAATGCCGTCATGTTTAATCTGTTTAAGACCTTTACCTTCGATCATGGCAAGTTGGCGTTGCTGGGCATCCGGCTCACCGTCAACCATAACCAGAGTACTTGCTTCAGTACCTGAAACCAGAGTGTGACCATTGCCGATATGAACGTTAAAGCCTTCGTTGTTCTTACGTGGTGTTACCGTCACTTTTGTGTACTCTGAAAGCTCTTTAACCAGTCTTTCATGGGTATCCATCAAATCGTTATGCGGCCCCGGTGTTTTCATCATCAGGCGGTGAAGGTCGCGGATCTCAACGGCAATTTCGTTCATGCGCTCAACGGCAAGGTCCAGCTTCTTATTCACATTGGATGACTGCTGCCGAACGGTTTCGTAGAAGGTATTCAGGTTCTGGCTGATAAGGCCTGCTTTTTCCAGTACAACCTTTCTCGCGCCCATATCGTTGGGTGAGTCCGCCAGAGTCTTAACTGAATCAAACCATTCATTCAGGTTTTCAGGGATTTTCTTAGAAGCCAGAGAAGAAAGCATTCCTGTCAGAGTTTCAAGGCTCTCTTCTATTTCCGCGCTGTTTGACAGATTAGTTTCAGAAACATTCAGTTCACGAACGGCAAACTGATCCCAGGAGCGGCGAACATTTTCCACATGCACGCCCATGCCGTAGGTTTCGCCGCCATATTGGCGAGGCATATTAGTCCCCTGAATGACAGACTGACGGCTATAACCTTCAGTATTAGCATTCGAAATGTTATGACCTGTGGTGTTGAGTTGTCTCTGAGCGGTCAAAACGCTCTGAGTACCAACATTCAACAAATCCGATGCCATAATGCCCCCGGGGAAAACTTAAAAAATAGACTCGGGGGAATAGTTGCAAGTTGTGTGCCAGGAAGTTAACGCTAGGGGTAAATGGTTGATTTGGGTAGAAAGGGCCCTGGGTTTTTAGGTAGAAAAAAAACAGAAAGCCAGGTTATTGGTCTTACTTATCTATGTTTAATCAAGTTAATTAAGGATTATTGCCGCTCTTCCCAGGGCCCAGGGCCTAGAAACCCAGGGCCCCAAAATCCAAAATCCAAAATCCAAAATCACATCCTATCTATCCGCGCCTTAACATCCAGCACCTTCTCCGCGTACTTAGGATCCGTCGCATATCCCGCCTTATGAATCCCGTGGATAAAGGACTCAGAACCGCTGTTCTGTGCCAGGGTTTCGTGGTATCTCGGGTTCTGGTTCAGGAAGCGGACGAAGTCGCTGAAGCTCTCTTCGTAGCTGTTGTAGGCACGGAAAGAAGCATTTTCTTTAACAGGGACGTTATCGTGGAATTCCAGGGTCTGGGTTGCCACTTTATCGCCTTTCCAGCTTCTGTCGGCTTTGATGTTAAACAGGTTGTTGCTGCTGCCCAGCGAGTTCTTGATAACCTTTTTACCCCAGCCGGTTTCCAGTGCGGCCTGAGCAATAAGCAGTGACGGCTCAATGCCAAGGGCTTTGGCTGCACGTTCTGCATACGGCTTCATGGACTCAACAAACTGCTCAGGGCTTTCAAAGGTTGAAGGCTCTTTCACCTTGTTAGCAGCCATAACGTTAATGGCATCGTCTGCTACTTTTCTCGCTTTGGACTGGTCAACCGGCAGGCGCAGAGAGGTATCCATGGCGGCATTACGCATCACCACTTCAGTATCATCCTGCATATCGGTACCGGCACTTAGCTGGGCGACTATCATGTCGGCGAGTCCCAATGATCCAGAGGAACTAAGCTCACTGGCCATCTGCTCATCCAACATCTGACGATAGAAGTCCTGATTCTGACTCTTCATCAAATCCGATTCAAACGTGGCATTAGCATCACGCATGGACTTGAACAACATATTGGTAAAGATAGATTCAAACTGCTTTGCCGCAGCCTTAAGCGCTGCCTTCTGATCACTGTCATCGCCGCCCACTGCGTCTTTACGCAGGTTATCCAGGCTGGCGATATCATGAATAAAGCCGATGTCATTTCCGTTATTAATCACAGCTTTACTCCTTAGATAATGATCAACTGACCTTCGATGGCACCTGCCTGCTTAAGAGCCTGCAAAATTGCCATTAAATCTGAAGGAGCCGCGCCCACTTCGTTTACCGCCCGAACCAGATCGTCTAATGTCAGGCCTGGTTCAAACTTAAACATCTTACCGTCTTCTTCGGTTACCTGAATATCCGTATCAGGCACAACAACCGTTTCGCCACCAGCGAACGCATTTGGCTGGCTGACGCTTAAATTCTCTTTGATCGCCACAGTCATACCACCATGAGTAACTGCAGCCGGTTTCAGTTTTACATGCTGACCCACAACAATGGTACCGGTACGCGAGTTAACAATGATTTTTGCCGCACCATCAGCCGGGTTAAATTCCAGGTTTTCGATAGCAGAAAGAAATGCCACACGCTGACTGGCATCACGCGGCGCTCTGACCTTTACAGAGGTCATATCGGTAGCATTTGCCATCTGTGGGCCAAGGAAATTATTTATTGCATCCGCCATGCGCTGAGCAGTAGTGAAATCGGACTCAATCAAATTAAAGGTAATATAGTCGCCACGGGTGAACGGGCTTGGGATTTCTCTTTCCACCATAGCACCGCTGGAGATCAGGCCAACGGTCGGGTTGTTACCAACCAGCTTAGAGCCGTCAGCACCTTCTGCTGAAAATCCGCTGACTACAAGATTCCCCTGAGCAACGGCATAAATCTCACCATCCAGACCTTTCAGGAATGTCTGAAGCAGTGTGCCGCCTCTCAGGCTTTTCGCTGAACCGATAGAAGAGACCGTAACGTCGACTTTTTGACCCTGCTTGGAAAATGGCGGTAGCTCTGCGGTAACAATCACTGCGGCCACGTTTTTGGTTTTTGGCTTGGTGCCCTGCGGCAACTGAATACCAAAGTTCTGCAGCATGGCGTTAAAGCTCTGCTCGGTGAATGGTGTTGACTCACCTGTGCCCGGCAGACCGGTTACCAATCCATAACCCACTAACTGGTTACTACGAACACCGGCAACTTCTGCAACATCTTTGATTCTTGCCGCCTGTGCACTGCTTATCAGCGCTACAGCAGAGAATATCAACACCATTAATTTCTTCATTACACAGGCCTTCTTTCACTCGTCAAAACATCGACAATTATGTTTGCTTACAGAGATACATTAAAGAATCGTGCCAAGAATCCAGGCTCTTGCATATCCTGCTGAGTTCCCGTACCTGAGTAGCGGATTCTGGCATTAGATACACGATTTGAAGCAATGGTGTTGTCAAAGGCAATATCATCCGGACGAATCGTGCCGCTCAGGCGGATATACTCGTCACCGGTATTCAGGGTCAGCCATTTTTCACCACGGATCACCAGGTTGCCGTTTGCCAGTACCTCTACCACTTCAACGGTAATGGAACCAGACAGGCTGTTGCTCTGGTTAGCGCTGGAGTTGCCTGAGAATTTATTGTCGTTGCTCAGGTTGTAAGAGAAATCGTAATCACCAAGGTTCAGGTTCTGGCCACCGACAGCCAGTGGATCCATGGTGGCATCGTTAGTCTTAGACAGGTCCGCATCGGCACTTTTCGTTGCATTGGTACTTTCATCCAGAGTGACTGTGATGATGTCACCCACACCGCGCGGTTTTGAGTCGTTATACAGATCGTTAGTCGCATTCGAGTTAAAGAGTGAACCGGTTGCCGCAGCGTAATGCTGAGGCTTTTGTGCCGGATGGATAGGCGCCCACGCAGGATCATCCGCTACCGGGTCCACGCGGTTACGAAGTGTATCTGTAATAGGACTGGTATCTTCCACCTCAGAGCGGTCACCTTCTACCGCATCTACAATCGTGGTTGCCGCTTCAATATCAGTGGTTTCAGTTACAGGCTCAGTCAGCATTGTGCAACCCGACATAACCGATACCAGCAAAACTCCAAATATACGTTTCATAGCTCTCACTCTCTCACTTATGCAACTAGCTCACTTACGCAACTATCTCAGTTAAAGCTGCTGGTTAACGAATGACTGCATCTTATCAACCGCTGAAATGACTTTAGAATTCATCTCGTAAACGCGCTGAGCTTCAATCATATTGACCAGCTCTTCTGTTACGTTCACATTTGATGTTTCCAGCATAGACTGGCGAATCTGGCCTAAACCTTCTAACCCCGGAACCCCTTCTGTCGGTTCACCACTTGCGCCCGTCGGCAGGTAAAGGTTCTGACCAATCGGCTCAAGACCGCCCGGGTTAATAAAGTCTACCGTTGTGATAGCACCAACTACCTGGTTATCAGTCTGGCCACGAACACGTACTGACACTTCACCGTCAGTACCAATAGTCACTGAGATTGCGTCATCAGGGATGGCAATTTCCGGCTCAAGTGCGTAACCCGAACCTGAAGTAACAATCACACCTTCATCGTTCAGGGTGAACTGACCGTTGCGGCTATAACCGATATTGCCGTCCGGCAGCATAATCTGGAAGAAACCGTCACCTTCGATCATCATGTCCAGACTGTTACTGGTTGTCTGCGCGTTACCATTGGTGTGGATTTTCTGGGTTGCCACCACTTTCGAACCGGCACCCAGCATCAGGCCGCTTGGCAGTTCGGTGTTCTGGGATGACTGACCACCCGCCTGGTTAATATTCTGATAAAAAAGGTCTTCAAAAACAGCGCGGCTTTTTTTGTAGCCCACTGTCGATGCGTTCGCCAGGTTGTTGGAGATGGTCGCAATATTGGTCTGCTGAGCATCTAAACCTGTTTTACTTACCCATAGTGCCGGATGCATAAATAATCCCCTTCTCTTAGCTCATTCTCAGCAGCGAATCGGACGATTTGTCCATCTCTTCTGCACTGCTCATCAGTTTGACTTGCATTTCAAACTGGCGCTGTAAATCAATTAAACTTGTCATTTCACCAATGGCGTTCACGTTACTGCCTTCCATTGCGCCCGTCATAATACGCACGCCGGCATCAGCCTCGAAGCCCTGGTCCGGATTCTTGGAGCGGAACAGACCATTGGTGTCTTTAAACAGTGAACGGTTATCCGGACGGGACAGCTTAATGCGCCCTACCTCTTCCATTGCCTCTGCAGGCGCACCCTGCGGCAACACGGAGATAGTACCGTCACGGCCGATTTCGACTTTTGCCAAAGGAACCGGAAGTGTTATCGGTGCACCCCGGTCATCCAGAATCAGATGGCCGCTGCCATTTGATAAAAGCCCTGTTTCATCAATATGCAGGTTGCCGTTTCGGGTCAGACCTTCAGCCCCGGTTTTATCCAACACGGAAATCCAGCCTTCGCCTTCTACTGTGATATCTAAATCACGGCCGGTGGTGATCACACTTCCCTGAGCAAAGCTATGGCCCGGACGCTCTGTCATGCTAAATACGCGCGATGGCAAACCTTCACCATAAGCCTGCATTGAGCGGGCTTGTGCAAGGTCAGCGCGGAAACCTGTGGTACTTACGTTCGCCAGGTTGTTCGCTCTTAGCTGCATCTCTTGCATATTTTGTTTAGCGCCACTCATGGCAAGAAACAGTGCACGATCCATAACATTTGCTCCAAAAAACTCTTCTGGATCAGTTAAAGCAATCTGCGTGCCAGTTTTTAGAACAATATGAAAAACAGGAGGATAGCACTTGTCACAGCAAGCGTTTTGCCCAGGCGGCAATTTTTTGAAGGGAGAGATTGCCGGTTAAGGCGGCAATAAGACCAGACTGCGGCAATGTAATACGGCAAACCACAGCCTGGTATCTCAGATGATTGCGAGATTAAAATGTCATATGTAATTTAGCGAATCTGCAGAATAGTCTGCTGAGTCTGGTTGTGAACTTCAAGTGAACGTGAGTTCGCCTGGAAGTTACGCTGCGCTGAAATCAGGTCCACCAGCTCCTGAGTCATATCAATGTTTGACTGCTCAAGCGTACCGTTGGTGATGCCACCGAAGGAACCTTTGTTAGATTCACCCCAAATTTTCGCACCGGAGAACTGAGTCGAATCCCACTGTGTTCCGCCTTTCTTGTCCAGTCCCTGCTCGTTAGCAACACGAACCAGAGCAACACGGCCAAGCGATACGTTTTCACCGTTTGAATAAGTACCCAGAACAGTACCATTCTCATCAAAGTCCAGCTTAGTCAGGAAACCGGTTGTAGCACCGTCTTCATCAAACTTAACCAATTCAAATGGTGCGGCAAACTGAGTTGCGCCATCCAGTTTAATACTTACCATCTGAGTCGGATCGGCACCATTCAGATCGATTGGTGGTGTACCCGCACCCAGCTGGTCAGATACGATTGGGTTGCCGCTGTTCAGGCTTGCCAGTGTACCGTCGTTGTTAAACTTCAGAGTATGACCAATATGACCGGTTGCATTAGTTGCATCACCGCCAGTGATGTTAAGTGGTTTCTCACCAGCTTCATCCGTCACTGTGTAATAAGTCTGCCAGGTGTTTGGCTGAGTCATATCCTTCAGGTAATAAGTGGTCATCTTGTAAGACTGACCCATGGAGTCATAAATCGTTGACGAAGTCGAACGGTTGTATGTTTCCTGGTCTGTAAAGTCAAACAGAGCCGGATCCTTCAGGTCACCATTTGCCGGCAAGTTTACGCCAACATCAATATTTGCCGTCTGCTTTGGCTTACCAAACTCAGGCGGAACGCTCAGAGGTGTTGGTTCATAGGAAAGCACTTCACCGGTATCCGGGTTCATCTGGTAACCAAGCAGGAACTCATCGTTAGAAGTAACCATGTAGTTATCTTTGTTCAGATGGAACGCACCATTACGGGTTAGTTCGTTCTGCTGAGGTACCATACGGTCTTTAGATACTGCAAAGAAGCCCGTACCACCGATACGCAAATCCATTGGGTTGTTGGTATAAATACTGGAACCTTCATGGAACTGCTGCGCGACTTTACTTGCCTGCGCACCACCACCAGGAGTGGTCTTCGCGTTAGTAAAAATCGAGCTTGAGTAAACATCACCAAACTCAGCACGGGACTCTTTAAAGCCGTACGTGTTGGCGTTAGCAATGTTGTTACTGGTTGTGTTCAAGTCCAACTGCGCGGCAGAAAGACCACTTAAAGCTACATATGACATTTTAAATCTCCTAATCCAGCCAGCGAATTAATTACGCTTTGCCAACTTCTAGTACTTCAGCAAGTCGAACTGGTGAATCAAAACCAGCCAGATTGAGCAGTACATTACCATCACCTTTACCAAGAAGGACGCTGTTCACATTCGCATAAGTCGAAACTTCAAACTCTGTGCTTTGTCCGTCAAGCAGGCCAGCAGCTTTT